>NZ_KB899966.1 GCF_000378485.1 Flavobacterium rivuli WB 3.3-2 = DSM 21788
CGAGGGAACTGCTTTTAAGCGAAAAAGGGTTACAAAAAAGAAAACAGCGCTCTGCCGATGTAGAACCTGTGTTCGCACATCTCAAACACAATAACAATTTTAAGAGGTTTACTTTAAAAGGACTTGAAAAAGTAGAATTAGAGTTCGGATTAATGGCCTTAGCACACAATCTGAGAAAGAAAATAGCGGCGTAAGCCACTTGAAAAATATCCTGACCTGAAAAATATAATAGCCTAATATAATAATGCTAAAAATGAAAAAACCGCCTCAATTGAATATTGAGACGGCTTCTTTGCAATTTAATATCAGGTACACGGTATTAAACTATCCGCCTACACGTTTTACTTTATAACCTTCTTTAATAAGGAAATCCATTATTTTATCACGGAAGTTTCCCTGAATGATAATTTCGTTATCCTTAGCCGAACCACCAACACCACATAAGGTTTTAAGCTGTTTTGCAAGGCTTTTAAGGTCATCATCTGTTCCTTCAAAACCTTTTATGATGGTTGCTACCTTGCCGCCACGGTTTTTTTTATCAAGATGCGCCTCAAGTTTTTGCTGACTGTTAGGCAACGTTTCCTGAGGTTCTTCATTAGAGCCTATTTCAAAATCTTTATTGGTAGAAAATACAAATCCGCCAAGGTCTTCAAGACTGCTTATTTTTTTTGCCATATTTATTTATAATGGAACGCGGATGCCGCCGATCAGGCGGATTTTCGCGAATCTTATTTGTTAATGTTTTCAAACACTTTTCTGACAAACTCTGGCTTCTTGCCAAAATTAAGTAATAGGCCAACTTCACAATGAGTGCTCCTTAGATAATTTACGATTTGGTGTTCAAAGTCTTTTGTTAGGTAATCACAAGCTTTAAGTTCAAGTATAATTATATTATTTACAATAATATCGGCAAAGTAGTCCCCAACAGGCAAGTCTTTATAATATACCGTAATTTTCCGTTGAGCATTCACTTCAAAACCTCTTGATTTCAATTCATAAAACATAGCATTCTGATAAACCCGTTCCAAAAAGCCATAACCAAGCTCATTATATACATCATAGAATGCCTTTAATATTTCAGATGTCAATTCCTTATAAAGCATTATGATAATTATTATAAATCTGCGTAAATCCGCTCAATCCGTGGCATCCGCGTTCCATACATTAATTATTATTTCTTAATCAAACCAAGCTCCACAAGCCTTTCATATAAAAAATCGCCGGCTGTAATATCATCATAAAGTTTAGGGTGTTCTGCATCTATACAATTAGGCAGGCAGTCCAGTTTCATTTCACTAACCGGATGCATAAAAAATGGTATAGAGTAGCGTGATGTACCCCAAAGTTCTCGTGGCGGGTTAACCACCTGGTGAATAGTGCTTTTTAGCTTATTGTTTGTATGGCGGCTAAGCATATCGCCTACATTTATAACAAGTTCGTCGGGTTCAGCAATAGCATCAATCCATTCGCCCTCATGGTTTTGTACCTGCAGGCCTTTGCCCTGTGCACCCATAAGCAGCGTAATAAGATTAATATCACCATGTGCGGCAGCACGTACTGCATTGTCAGGCTCAGATGTTATGGGAGGGTAGTGTATAGGGCGCAGAATACTGTTGCCCTCTGCCGCATATTTATCAAAGTAAAACTCGTCAAGGCCAAGGTAAATAGCAAGCGCGCGAAGCACATATACCCCTGTTTTTTCAAGCATTTTATAAGCCTCTTCGCCTACTTTATTAAACTCAGGAAGTTCTTTAACTTCTACATTGGCAGGATATTCGTTCTCATATTTAGAACCCTCATCAAGATACTGCCCAAAATGCCAAAACTCTTTAAGGTCGCCCTCTTTACGGCCTTTAGCATGCTCTTTACCAAAAGAAACATAACCACGCTGACCACCAATACCCGGAATTTCGTACTGCTCTTTTATATCAACCGGAAGGCTGAAGAAATTTTTAACTTCGGTATACAGGCTGTCTACAAGCCTGTCGTCCAGAAAATGCCCTTTAAGTGCTACAAAGCCTATATCTTCATACGCTTTGCCGATTTCATTTACAAATTTTTGCTTGCGTTCCGGGTCGCCCGAAAGGAAATCACGCAGGTCCACACTGGGAATGTTTTGCATACAGGTAGTTTATTGTTAATAACTTTAATGGCTATAAAGCCTTGCAGTTACAAAGCTAACAATAATTTTTTACCTGACAGGGGGGAAGTTGTTAACAAGCCTGTATCTTATAATACTTAACAATTACTATATTGCAGCCCAAATAGAAATCTGCTATAAATGAATGATCCTGTCTATACAGTTATATTATTATTGCTGGGTACTGCAATATTAATTATGTTATTGTTTTTTACCGGTAAAGCCAGGATAAGACGTAAACTGGGAAAAGCTCCAATAAAAAAGATAAGCGAATTTAAAAGTGGCGAAACTGCAAAAATAAAAGGTAAAGTCAAAATTATAGGCGACCCGGTGATTGCCCTGCTGTCGAAGCGTAAATGTGCCTATTATCATGTTGTCGTAGAGAAAAAAGTTTACAATAGAAGAAATATAAACTGGAAGACAATTATCAATAAAGAGTTTGCGGGCACTTTCGTAATTAAAGACGGTAACGAATACGCCTATATTGACAGGGGAAATATAAAAAGTTATATCATGTTAGACAGAAATTATACATCCGGTTTAAGCAAAGATGCCCATCCTGTATTAGAAGCTTATTTAAATAGTCATGGTTATGATACAAAGGGAGTTTTCGGTCTTAACAATACTTTTCGTTATAAGGAAGGTATATTAGAAAATGGTGAAAGCATAGCTGTATTAGGTAAAGGCAAATGGAAAGACGCAAAGGAGGCCGGATTACCTTCTGATTACAAAAATATCCTTGTTATTAGTCAGGAAAAAGGCGAATACGTTTATCTAAGCGACGACCCTGACGTAGTAGAAGGTACTATGTACTAAGAGTTTTGTCGGTTTCAGTCATATTGCATAACTCTGGTGTTCTCGTAACAAATTTTTAACCAATAAAATCATTCAATAATAAAACGGTAAAGATTAAGTAACCCGGTTTCCTATTAATAACACCATTTTTGGGCAAACTAATTTACTTATGAAACCAACACAACAAAGCAGGAGAAACTTTCTTAAAACAACCATGTGGGCTGCCGGGGCAATTATTATCGCTCCAAATTTTATTAGCTGTAATGATGACGATGATACACCAAGCGGCATTAATTCTTCGGGGTTCACTAATAAAAATTTTAACGAAGGCCTTGCGAGTTTTGATCCTACAAGCTCATCTGTAATAATCTGGACACGTTATAACAGGCCAAATGCAGAGGTTATATGGGAGGTTGCTACAGCACAGGATTTTAAAACCATAGTAAGGACTGGTAAAATTACTACAGAAACTACGAGAGACCTTACAATATCTATAGAGCTGACAGAACTTGATGCCGACCAAAAGTTATACTACCGCTTTATGAATGTGCAGGACGAGGCTATTTCTGTTATTGGAGAAACCCTTACGCTTCCTGTAAACCCATCATCGGTAAAGCTTGCGGTTTGTTCATGTTCTAACTATCAGGCAGGATATTTTAATGTGTATGATGCTATGGCAACATCTGATGCGCAGGTTATCGTGCATTTGGGCGATTATATTTATGAGTATGAAGCAGGAGGGTATGGGTCTACGCCTCAAAATGCCTCGCTAAACAGGCAGCACATCCCTTCGGGCGAAATACTATCGTTAGAGGACTACAGAACGCGCTATAAACAATACAGATCTGACGTTTCGTTACAGCTTGCCCACCAGAAAAAGCCTTTTATATGTGTATGGGATGATCATGAAATAGCCAATGATACTTATAAAGACGGTGCAGAAAACCATACCCCTGCAACCGAAGGTAATTTTGAGGTAAGAAAACAGCATGCACTACAGGCTTATAGCGAGTTCATCCCTTTTTCGAGACAGGACGAAAACAATAATTCGTTAATTTACCGTACTATAAAAATAGGCAGCCTTGTAAACCTTATCATGCTGGATACCCGCGTTATTGCACGCGACAAGCAGCTCAATATTACCGATTATTATACATCTTCAGGATTTGATGGTGTGGCATTCCAGACAGCACTTACCAACCCGTCACGAACGTTAATGGGTACTACACAACGTAACTGGCTTATAAATGAAATTAGCGGAAGCAGTGCCAAATGGCAGGTGTTAGGGCAGCAGATATTAATGGGCAAAATGTACATTCCTGCCGAGCTACTGTTAGCTTTTGGTCAGCCAGGCTTTGCAACAATATTGCAGCAGTTGGTTACTATTAAAGTGAGGATGGCTAATAACGACCCTACAGTTACAGCTCAGGAAAGGGCACGCGTACAAACCGTTATACCATACAACCTTGATGCGTGGGATGGTTACCCTGTAGACCGTGAAATACTATACGGCGCACTAAATGGCAAAAAAATTATTACTCTTGCAGGAGATACCCACAATGCATGGCACAATGTACTGCGCGCACAGGATGGTACAGAGGTAGGTGTAGAGTTTGCCACATCGAGTGTTACATCGCCGGGGTTTGAAACGTATTTGGGCAATGTTGATGCTGCTACTATTGCAGCTTTCCAGCAATCGCTCTTATTGCTGGTAGACGGTCTTAAATATTTTGATGCCGCAAGAAGAGGTTATCTTATGGCGACCTTTACTCAAGCCGATGTAAAATCAGAATGGGTATTTGTAAACAGCATTTTGTCTCAGTCGTATGCCACAGAGATTGGGCATAGTGTGACGTATTCATAACAGGCTATTTTATAAAACAAAAAATCTCCCGGTTATGGGAGATTTTTTGCTTTATAATAATACCTCCAAACGGTATATTTGTAAATGATGATACATTTTATAGCAGGTATTATTGCCTAATGTATTCAAAAATGTCACGCAAAGGCGCAGAGTCGCAAAGGGGTAATAAATACGATTGCATCCCAGCGACTGTTAAGTCGCAAAGCTTTGCGACTTAACAGTCGCTAAAAAAGTAATCCTGCTGTAGGTTGCAAACTTTGCGCCTCTGCGCCTTTGCGTGACAATATTACTATAGATTTATGAAATTTGTGCAATTCGTGGCTAAAAAACAATCTATGATTTTTTTACATACTTGGTAAGGATAACAATTAACTGGCCGTCAATTTTTCCCTCTACCTGTTCTATATTATCATGTACCAGGCGGATGTTGCGCACTGCTGTACCCACTTTTGCATTAATGGTAGAACCCTTTACATCAAGGTCTTTTATAAGGGTAACAGTATCGCCGGTTTGCAAAATATTGCCGTTGCTGTCTTTATGAAACTGCACGCTGGCATCGCCGGTATGGTCGCCGGTAGCTTTAGCCCATTCTAACAGTTCGTCGTCAACGTACATCATATCAAGTGCATCGGCAGCCCAGCTCTCGTTACGGAAACGGTTTAGCATACGCCAGGAAACCACCTGTACGGCAGGCACTTCACTCCACATAGAGGTTGGTAGTACACCCTGCCAAAAATCGGCATCCGGTTCCTCTTTTTTCTCTATCTGGTTAAAGCATTTTTCAGTTATAAGTATGTAACCATCTGCACCGCGGTTAATGGCCGGTGGCACCTCATAAGCGGTAAGATTGTCTGCTACACTACTTAGTTCGCATTGGTTTCCGCTTCGTTGCTGCAGTATTTCTTCTAATTTCATTGTTTGGCTTTTATGGGCGCAAAGATAGGGATTTGGAAAAAATAATAGGTATTAATAAAAGCAATTGTATATACAGAGTACAGTTGCTGGCGTGAGCGTCACGCTCGTGCGTTAAATATTACATTTGTTTATAACTTTACCGGCACGAGCTTGAAGCTCGCGCTAGCGGGGGGATTACTTAATTCTTGTATATTCATCTTTATATTCATTTACAGTCACTGTGCCATCTGTTTCTGATTCACTTGGTAGATATAATTTTCCATCTTTGAACTTATATTTTATCTTTTTCGTACTCACCATTGTACCGCTCATAAAAATAGTTTCAATGTAATATGTTATTCCATTTTCTGATTCAAGTTTGTAGGTTGCTTTTAATTTTTTATTAATACTTTCAAGGGTAATAAGATTTAAAAAGTTTAATTGCCCATCCTTCGTAAATTCAATAGCTGTCTTACTTTGCGGGGATTTAGTCCAAACTCCAACTATACTTTGAGAGAAAGCTATGCATGGAAAAAGGACTAATAAAATAATATATTTTTTCATTATTTACATGGTATTAAAGACGGTCGGGCTGTTTGGAGTTAATTTTTTAAAGTCCGAATGACGTTGGACTCTGAATAAAATTGTTTTATAGGAGGCAATGGGTAAACTCATAAAATCAATATTTATCAATTCTAAATATGCATTGAAAAGGAACTTCTTTTCATCTTCCATAAACCTACTTATAATTAAATAAACTTACAAAAATTATTCTTACAAGGAATAAAGATTTTCATCGATAATCTTTACATACTAATACCATTGTTCTGCTATTTTCTAATTTTTGTTTGTCACATAATAAATGATTATTCTAAAATCACTACGGATTTCAACTCAAAATTTAAACATAAGCATCTCTCCCGTGCAGGCTTTGAAATACACGAGAGATTAATGCTTACTAATAGTTGGTTAATGGTGTAATAAGTTTATTGTTGGGGAAAATAATCTATTAATAACCAAACTGTTCAAAAATACACAGAACATTTTCGGCAAACATAAAGCCTTTATTGAATGATTAAAGGAGGTTTTCCTCATTTTAAAATATTTTTTATAACACTCACATCATCTTATGTTATTTTCTTACTTTTGAAATATCATAATTAATGATTATTCAAAAATCGCTATGGATTTCGACAGAAAGCAACTAACAAACGAACAATTACTCGATTTATATAAAAAATTACTAAAACCAAGGCTTATAGAGGAGAAGATGCTTATCCTCATCCGTCAGGGCAAAGTATCTAAATGGTTTAGCGGCATAGGGCAGGAGGCAATCTCTGTAGGGGTAACTGCCGTACTGCATAAAGACGAATATATTTTACCCATGCACCGCAACCTCGCTGTGTTTACCGGCAGGGATATCCCGCTTTACAGGCTATTCTCGCAATGGCAGGGTAAGGCTAATGGCTTTACTAAGGGCAGAGACAGGTCGTTTCATTTTGGTACGCAGGAGTTTAAGATAATAGGCATGATATCGCACTTAGGTCCGCAGCTTGGAGTGGCAGATGGTATTGCTCTTGCCCATAAACTGCGTAACGAAGGTAAAGTTACTGCCGTTTTTACCGGCGAAGGTGCTACCAGCGAAGGCGATTTTCATGAGGCACTTAATATTGCTGCCGTATGGGAACTGCCTGTAATGTTTATTATAGAGAATAATGGCTACGGACTGAGCACGCCTACCAACGAGCAGTACCGTTGCGAGAATATTGCCGATAAAGGCATAGGCTATGGTATAGAAAGCCATATTATAGATGGTAATAATATATTAGAGGTATATACTAAACTTGATGCCCTTGCTACCTCTATGCGCGAAAACCCAAGGCCTGTTTTGCTGGAATTTAAAACCTTCAGGATGCGCGGGCATGAAGAAGCAAGTGGTACAAAGTATGTTCCGCAGGAACTTATGGATATGTGGGCTGTAAAAGACCCTGTAACTAATTACAGGGAATATCTTAAAACTGAAAAGGTATTAACCGATGAATATGACGAAGCACTTCGCGCTGAATTAAAGAAAGAAATCGACGAACATTACCAACAGGCTTCTGCTGAGCCAGCCATTGAAGCTAATTTAAGTGAAGAATTAAATGATGTTTACAAAACTTATGTATTTGAGGAAGTTAACTCAAAAAGTAATTCTGAAAATGTGCGGATGATTGATGCTATTTCGCAGGGGCTTAAACAGTCTATGGAGCGTCATGATAAGCTTGTTATTATGGGTCAGGACATTGCAGAATATGGCGGCGCGTTTAAAATTACTGATGGCTTTGTGGCCCAATTTGGGAAAGACAGGGTAAGGAATACACCAATATGTGAGTCGGCTATTGTGTCGGCAGGAATGGGATTGTCTATTAATGGATATAAGTCGGTTATCGAGATGCAGTTTGCTGATTTTGTATCTACCGGCTTTAACCCCATAGTTAATTATCTTGCCAAAGTACATTACCGTTGGCAGGAAAACGCCGATGTAGTAGTGCGCATGCCATGTGGTGCAGGAGTACAGGCAGGGCCTTTTCATAGCCAGACCAACGAAGCATGGTTTACAAAAACACCCGGGCTTAAAGTGGTATATCCGGCATTTCCTTATGATGCAAAAGGATTATTGGCAACAGCCATAAACGACCCTAACCCGGTTATGTTCTTTGAGCATAAGGCACTTTACCGCAGTATGTACCAGGATGTGCCAACAGATTATTACACATTGCCCTTTGGTAAAGCATCGCTTATAAAAGAAGGAGATGATGTAACTATAATAAGTTTTGGCGCTGGCGTACACTGGGCATTAGAAACTTTGGCTAAAAAGCCCGAAATCAATGCTGATTTACTGGATTTAAGAACGCTTCAGCCACTTGATATGGAAGCTATTTTTACATCAGTTAAAAAGACAGGCAAGGCAATTATATTGCAGGAAGATACCCTGTTTGGTGGTATTGCCAGCGATATCGCCGCCATGATCATGGAAAATTGTTTTGAACACCTTGACGCCCCGGTTAAACGTGTGGGTAGTTTAGAAAGTGCCATTCCGTTTACAAAAGCATTAGAAGACCAGTATTTACCTAAAGCCCGCTTTGAAACTGCTTTAGCAGAATTGATAGCGTATTAATATTTTAAAATAGATTCTTGTAACATACAATTTAGACAGGTATATATACTAATTATGTGCCTGTCTTTTGTTTTGAAGAAAGATGGTGAAGCTATTGTTAATCTATTTTTTGCTGTAGGATCGTCAAATATAAGCTGGTAATCGGCTATAGCCAAAGAATGCCTTTTAGCCGGGTTTTTACACTACAATGGGTAGCGGGTTTAGAGCCACGGCAGCCATCATCTGTAATATCTAAAATCTCTGCTTTAAGGTCTTTTATGGTTAAGGGCTGACCGTCGGCACGGTAAGCAATCACAGTACTGTTATCAAGATGAACAGCGTGGGCCACAGAATTTTCTTCGGCATCACCATCCGGTTTATTTAAAAGTTGCTCAATCTTAGTTGTAAAACCGGCATCATCAGATTCCATTATTTTACTTATTACCTGTAATTTTAATTCAGCTATATTCATAACAAACATTTATAAAGTTAACATTAAGCCCCGTCATCGGTCTGTAAAACATATTCCTGATAACGTTTACCCAGAGAAAAAGATTTTTCAGAAATTATCATGAGCATAACAGGTATAAATAAATACTTGGTTTGCCCCTGCGTGTAAAGTAAATAAGTTGATACTATAAACAACCTGCCATATTCCAGGTAGTATATCCATTTACGTTGCTCTAACAGTGCGCCACAATTTATCAGGGTAATAAGTATAAAAGCAGCTGTAAATATTTTAGTAACCGCATCCTGGCTTTCATAATAATACGTAAACCACATAAGCAGGGCAGTACATAATGCTACCTGAAAAGCAAGATATCCTTTAAACCGAAGTTGTTTAAGTTTAAGATTCCTGTCCTGTAAAAATTTCTTTTCCAGTTCCGGCCGTATGTCTTGATCCATATTGGCCGGGCTCCCAAAAACGGCTTTCCATTTGGCTTTGGCGCCCTCGGCTCTTTTATAACTTTCATAGATCTCGAAATAATAATGAAAATGCATCCATAAAAAGCTAAAACTTTTAAGGGGGTGGGTTAGCCCATACTTTGGTTTTTCTTCCTCTACCTGAAAAGTACCAAACATTTTGTCCCAAAACACGAACATATCGCCATAGTTCTTATCAAGATATTTTTCGTCAGATGCATGGTGTACACCATGTAAAGAAGGTGTTATAAAAACATACTCGAGCCATTTTATACGCTCAATAATTTGGGTATGCGTAAAAAATGAATAACTGCCGTGCACCAATAGCATTGTTATAACCATTGTAGGGTGAAAACCCAACAATGGTAACACGCACCAAAACCCTGTACGTATAACAGCCTGTATGGTAGTTATACGGGCCGCCGCCGTAAAATTAAATTCTTCGCTATGGTGGTGTACTATGTGGGCTGCCCAAAAAATATTTACCTCATGGCCAAGGCGATGGTACCAGTACCATACAAAATCTGTGGCGAGTATTAGCGCTATCCACACCATCCAATTGGCTGGAATAGTGAATAGTGCATAATGATTATATATCCAGTAATATAACTGGTAAAAACTGGCAGCAACAAAAAGGTTAAGAAGCCTCTCTGCAATACCAATGCTTACGTTTGATACCGAACTTTCATATTTAAATAAATATTCCTTTTTTTTATACTGCGCTGCTTTATATTCTAAAAAAACAAACAGGAAAAAAGCAGGCATGGCGAAAGCCAGATAATTTATATTCTCCATATCATTTAAATGTGTAAGGTACAAAAATAACAATACTCTACTAATTTAGTAGGGTATTTGTATAAAAAAAATATCAACCGGTTAAAGTTGATATTTAAAGTATTGAAATTTAGTGCTATTCTGCACCATCTTCTTTGTCCGGCTCTATAGGATATTTACCAAACTGGGTAGAAAGTTTCCATATTTTGTAAGGTTTGTACGAAAATTTGTTCGACAATGATATAAGCGCTACAGTATCGCCCTTAAGGGTAACGTAAGACGACGTATTACCATGCCACCAGCCGTTGTGGTAAAATAGTTTTTCGCCGGTTTTCCATTCGTGCATACGTATGCCAAGGCCATAATTGCGCTCGCCTTTATGCTCATAGCTATACCCTTTAAAAACCTGTTTTACAAGTTTCGGGTTCAGGAATTTTTTAGAATAAGTGGCAAGGTCAAACTTTAGCAGGTCGCGAGGAGTAGAGTAAATATTTTTATCGCCATAAACAGCATCAAGAAAATCGAAGCCGTACTGTACATTATTACCTTTATATGAGAGGGATACTTTTTGCCTGTCGGTATCATAATTAAAGACAAAAGTGTTTTTCATTTCAAGCGGATCGAAGATAATTTTCTTCATAGCATCGCGGTAGTTCATGTGCGTAACCTTTTCTATAACCAGTGCAAGCATGGCATAATTGGTATTACAGTAACCAAATTTTTTGTCCGGCTTAAAGTAAAGGTTAAATTTATGCTCTGCTAAAAGGTTTAGTACATCCTGGTTTGTAAGCACACTCCTGTCCCATATTGCACGGTCATCGGCAAAATAGGCATAGTTAGGCAGGCCGCTACGGTGGTTAAGCAGCATTTGAATGGTAATATCCTCATAAGGAAATTCAGGCAGCAGGGTATTTACCTTTTGGTCGAGCTTAAGTTTATCAAGGTCTATAAGTTTTAATACCACGGCGGCGGTAAGCACTTTACTTACAGATGCTATATGTATAGGAGTGTTAGCTGTAATTTCTTCTTTAGTGCTTCGGTTAGCAAGGCCACCATATTTCTCGAACAATATCTGGCCATTTTTAGCCACAAGAAAACCTCCGCTAAGATCATTCTTTGGCCATATTTTATTATAAAAGTGCTCTATGGCATTTTTTTTAGAATTTTTATAGCCAGTTGTAAGTTTGTTAAGTTCTATTTTTAGGGGAGTTATGTGTAAAACAGTATCTTTTACATTTTGCTCTTCTTCATTTTGTGCTGTGCTATTGTCTTTTTTGCATGAGGTTAAAAACAATATAAATATATAAGGTAGTATGTACTGGATCTTCATTTTTGGAAATAACATAAAAGGGGCAAATATAGCCAAACCAAAGTTGTGTAAAACGGTTTTTATATAAGGTTAACAATTAAAATTTAGATTTATTGCCCTATTAAAACATAAAGTTTTGAAATGCAGTATGTTTACCCTTTTGCATTTATTTTATTTTAAGGCTAAACCAAAATTGCCTATTTTTACGGTAAATTATTACACTAACAATGGATAAAATAGACTGGAAAACCGTTAAGGAATTTGAAGATATAACCTATAAAAAATGCAATGGTGTAGCTCGTATAGCCTTTAACAGGCCGGATGTGCGTAACGCATTTAGGCCAAAAACCACAGCCGAGTTATTTGAGGCTTTTCTTGATGCACGTGAAGATACCTCTATTGGGGTTGTATTACTTTCTGCAGAAGGGCCATCGAGCAAAGACGGTATATATTCTTTTTGCAGTGGCGGCGACCAAAAGGCGCGTGGGCAGCAGGGATATGTGGGCGATGATGGTATGCACCGTTTAAATATACTTGAAGTTCAGCGATTGATACGTTTTATGCCAAAGGTAGTAATTGCCGTTGTACCGGGATGGGCAGTAGGTGGCGGGCATAGCCTGCATGTAGTGTGCGACCTTACCCTTGCCAGTAAAGAGCATGCCATTTTTAAACAAACTGATGCCGATGTTACCAGCTTTGATGGCGGATACGGATCTGCTTATCTTGCTAAAATGGTGGGCCAGAAGCGTGCCCGTGAGATTTTCTTTTTAGGCAGGAACTATTCTGCGCAGGATGCTTACGAAATGGGCATGGTTAATGCTGTAATCCCTCATGACGAACTTGAAGACACTGCATACGAATGGGCTCAGGAAATACTGGGTAAATCGCCAACGTCTATTAAGATGCTTAAATTTGCATTTAATGCTACCGATGACGGTATGGTGGGGCAGCAGATATTTGCGGGTGAAGCCACACGCCTTACTTATATGACCGAAGAAGCTAAAGAAGGCCGTGATGCTTTCCTTGAAAAAAGAAAGCCTGACTTCAGGAATATAAAATGGATACCATAGAGTAATTTTCAAAGTCCAATTTTCAAATTACAAACAGAAATAAACAATAATTTGGAACAGCCATTTTCTAACGAGATCATAGATACTTTAGCGCTTCCGCAGTTTGAGGATGTGCAGCTTACTCCGTTACACCCGTCTTATCTTAAGGTAATATGGTTTAACATTGCGTTGGTTTTTAGTATCATGGCAATAGCTGCGGGAGCAGGTTTTTATTTTATAAATGAATTGCAACCATACCGGCTGGTAATTAGCGGTGCTTATATTTTTGTAGTAATCCTTACCATTGTAATAAACGTAATAAACTTTAAAACACGTGGATTTGCCTTTAGGGAACATGATGTTATATACCGCAGTGGTGCCATATCTGTAAGTACTACTATCATACCTTATAACAGGGTGCAGCATGTAGCCATTCATGAAGGCCCCGTTGCCCGCTGGTTGGGTTTAGCTACAATTGAAGTTTTTACTGCCGGTGGTGTAGGCGGCGATATTAAAATTCCTGGGCTCGAAAAAATTCACGCTGCTGCTATAAAGCAACTGGTTGTAGGCAAAATAGATTCTAAACAGGCAGAAGATGAAGAAGATATTTACACTGCAGCTACTAAAGAACAAGACTTACCGGAAGAAGATAATAATTATGAAAGATACTAATATTGATTTTAGCCAGCCACAGCGGCAGTCATTGTTAGGCGTTTTTATAATGTTTGCCGATGCTTTTCAGGAAAGTGTTCGAGCATTATTTCCTATTATTGTGATTTCGCTATTATCTGAAAAAAAGAAATTTATCTTTTACCTTATTACTGCCGGCGTTGTGCTAATAGGGGGTTTATTAAGAGGCTATTTAAGATATCGCAATTTTACATTTTATATAGACAACAACGAGTTTATATTACAGAAAGGGATCTTTAAAAAGACAAGAATTGGCATACCGCTACATAAAATACAGCAGGTAAACATTAACCAGAACTTTTTACAGCGTTTGCTTAAAATGTATGAAGTTGAGATTGATACTGCAGGAAGTTCTAAAACAGAAGTAACAATTAAAGCTGTTACAGCCCAATATGCACAGGCTCTAAAAGAACGCCTTATGCAGGATGTAGTTGGAAAAAACAAAATTGGAGATATTGCTGCTGATAGTGTACAAAACAAAGAAATACCTTTTATTACAGTTAGTTTTGCAAGTCTTTTAAAAACAGGTATTACCAGTAATTACGTTAGAAGCTTTGGTATTTTACTTGCCTTTTTTATTTCTACGTTTCAGCACCTTGATGAGTACCTTACCTACAGCGATACCAAAGACAATTTTATAAGCGAATATTTTAATACAACGTTTTTACTTCGCTTTATTGCGTTCATTGTTTTTTTAATCCTGATTTTAACTCTCGTTATCAATCTTGTACGTACAATTTTACGCTTTTACAATTTTAAAGTAGTAAAGCAGCAAAACTCTCTGTTGCTTTCTCATGGCCTTATCAATACGCGAAATACAATTATACGGCCAGACAAAGTTCAGATGGTTACCGTTGGACGCAATTACTTTCAGAAAAAATTTGATGTAAATGATGTAAAGATCCGCCAGGCATCAGATCTTGAGCAAAGTAAAGACCGGGCAAAAATGTCGATGGAAATTCCGGGGGTTAATCAGGCTGAAAAAAATGCCCTTTTAGAATTTCTGTTAGAAAAAATGCCAGAGCGCGGATTTCCTATTAAGCCTAACTTCCGTAAAATGATATTTGAGGCGTTTAAATATATTATTATCCCTGTTAGCTTACTATATGCATACACAAGGCTGATTCCGGATATTGCAGATATATTATATATAATACCTGTTTATATCGTTTTTGTAGCTACCCTTATTTATTTTGCCTTTCGCAACAGTCGCCTGTTTATAACGCCCGATTTTATTATTCGGCAGCGTGGCGCCTGGGATATAGATAATGATATTTTGGCACCCCATAAAATACAAGGCATTAAACTGCAACAGTTTTTTTGGCAGAAAATGAGTAATGTGGGCACGATAAAAATTTACACAGCCGGTGGAGACGTTCATTTTGGATTAGCTAACTTTACACAACTGAAAAAACTCGCCAATTACTGGCTATACCAGGTAGAGACAATCAATAAAAACTGGATGTAATACAATTACGAATTTTAAATTAGGAATTTTAAAAAATGTCAAATACAAAAGCGTGGCTACAGGCCGCACGTTTACGCACACTGCCGCTGTCGGTATCAGGAATATTAGTAGGGAGTTTCTACGCCTTCTCTCAGGGATTTTCTAACTGGGCAATACTTGCTTTCGCCCTGGTAACTACATTAGGCTTACAGGTGCTTTCTAATTTTGCCAATGATTATGGCGATGGTGTTAAGGGTACCGATAACGAACATCGTATAGGTCCGCAACGTGCCATACAAAGTGGCTCAATAACTATTGAAGCTATGAAAAAAGGCATAATAATTACATCTGTACTTACATTAATAGCTGCCGTTGTACTTATTTATATATCGTTTGGCAAAGAGAATTTTGCTTACTCCGTATTTTTCTTTTTTTTAGGTTTGGCAGCTATTGCTGCTGCGATTAAATATACAGTAGGTAATTCCGCTTACGGCTACAGAGGTTTGGGCGACTTGTTCGTGTTTATTTTCTTTGGGCTGGTAAGTGTACTGGGCTGTTACTTTTTATTTGCCAAACATATAGATGGTTTTGCTGTACTACCGGCAATATCTGTTGGTTTACTAAGTGTGGCGGTACTAAACCTTAACAACATGCGCGATCAGGTAAGCGACGCTATGTCGGGTAAAAATACACTTGTGGTAAAAATGGGACCTAAGCTGGCTAAGGTATATCATTATTCTATAATAATAACTGCACTGGTACTTACATTAACCTTTGCCATACTTAATAATTTCAGGCCTTTACAATATATTTTCTTAATTGCATACATCCCATTTTTAATACACATAAAAACGGTTGCTAAAAATACCGTACCGAGAGACCTTGACCCTGAACTTAAAAAAGTGGCGCTGGGAACATTTTTCTTATCGGTACTGTTATGCATAGCAATGCAGCTATAAATAGCAATATGTAATTGGTAACCATTCAATATCTATAAAAAATAATAACACATAATACTATGAAAATTACATTTTACGGCCACGCGAGCCTTGGAATAGAAGTAGGAGGTAAACATATTTTAGTTGACCCATATATTACAGCCAACGAACTTGCAAGCCACATTGATATTACGCAGCTTAAAGCCGATTACATACTGGTTACTCACGCTCACGGCGACCACGTTCTTGATGTGGAGGCTATTGCAACTAACACCGGTGCCACGATAGTATCTAACGCAGAGATTGCAACGTATTACACAAAAAAAGGTTTTAATGCGCACCCCATGAACCACGGCGGTAGCTGGAAATTTGATTTTGGCAGCGTTAAATATGTAAATGCTATACACTCAAGCCAGTTTCCTGATGGTACGTATGGTGGTAACCAGGGCGGTTTTGTTATAGAAACTACTAATAAAAACATTTACATTGCCGGAGATACTGCACTTACATATGATATGAAACTTATTCCGTTGCGTACTAAGCTCGATCTTGCCATCCTGCCTATAGGCAGCAACTTTACCATGGATGCAGAAGATGCTATTATAGCGTCAGATTTTGTAGAGTGCGATAAAGTATTAGGTTATCATTACGACACCTTTGGCTACATCAAAATAGACCATGAAGATGCCAAAAAGAAATTTGCTGATAAGGGCAAAGAATTAATTCTTTTAGAAATAGGCTCTTCTATCGAATTATAATTTATTTAGCCACGAATTACGCAAATTCCACTAATTTAATTGGTGAAGATTCGTGTAATTCGTGGCTAATTTTTTTAAGCAATTCATAATTTAAATTCGTAATTAATTAAATGAAGGCAACTTACAAAAGATACATTTTAGATTTTAAACGCCCCAGTGGTACATCGAGAGGTGTAATGACGGAAAAGGAAACCTGGTTTATCATTCTTGAAAATGATGGTAAGCAGGGCATAGGGGAGTGTGGTATTTTGAGGTCGCTTAGCATAGATGACAGGCCTGATTATGAAGAAAAACTAAAATGGGCGTGCGATAATATTCATTATGGTGAGGAAAAATTATGGAATGAATTGATTGAATTCCCGTCGATACAATTTGGACTGGAGACAGCTTTTAAATCGTTGCAGGGAGAAACTTCCTATCTTTTATTTCCATCAGAATTTACAAAAGGAGAGGCGAACATCCCTATAAATGGACTCGTTTGGATGGGTGATGAAGCTTACATGAAAGAGCAAATAGAAGATAAAATTAAGCAGGGATTTAATTGCATAAAGCTTAAAATAGGCGCCATAGATTTTGTCTATGAGTTGGGTTTATTACGGTTTATTCGAGAAAATTTCACACCACAAGAAATAGAAATAAGGGTAGATGCTAATGGTGCTTTTACCTTAGAATCTGCTTTAGATAAACTACAACAACTATCAGAATTTAAATTACATAGCATAGAGCAACCTATTAAAGTAGGGCAGCCTGACAGAATGGCGCAACTATGTAAAAACTCTCCATTACCAATTGCATTGGATGAAGAGCTAATAGGAGTTTTTGCTTATGAAAATAAAGAAGAGTTACTAAAAAAAATACAGCCACAGTACATCATATTAAAACCAAGTTTAGTGGGCGGATTTAAGGGATGTGCAGAATGGATAACAATTGCAGAAAAACTAAATATCGACTGGTGGGTAACATCTGCGTTAGAAAGTAATATAGGGCTTAATGCAATTGCACAATGGACATTTATGCAAAATAACCTTATGCCACAGGGATTAGGAACCGGGGCTTTATACACCAATAATTTTGAAAGCCCTCTTGAAGTTAAAAATGGTGAACTGTGTTATAATCCTAACATAGCCTGGGAGATAAATATATAATGAAGCCTCACTTTGTATACTTCGCATTATTTTTAATAGTACTTCTCGGTTGCTCTAAAAGCAATACATTTTCTAAAGAAACTACGGTAGGTGTTGTTCCTTACAAAGGAATGAGTGCCCAAAAAATTGATGAGCTTACAAAAGCCATAACGAGTTATTATGGCGTTACCGTTAAAATTCTACGTCAAAAAACACTACCTAAATCTGCTTTTATAAACATCAAGTCGCCCAGGTATAGGGCTGATAGTATTATTGCAATACAGGAACGCAATATGCCTGAAGGTGTAGATTATATTTTAGGGCTTACAACTAAAGATGTTTCTGTTACCAAACATGATGGTAACGGGAATATTAAACACCCTGAATGGCGTTATAACGACTTTGGTATTATGGGGTTGGCATATTGTCCCGGCAAAAGTTGCATCGTATCCGATTTCAGGCTGAAAACTAATGATAAAGATTTACATCTCGCCCGGTTTAAAAAAGTTGTTATCCATGAACTGGGCCACAACTTTGGCCTGCCCCATTGCCCTAACAAAAAATGCGTAATGACCGATGCAGTGGAATCTATAAAAACAATTGACAATGCAGATCCCGGGGTATGTAATGCATGTAGAAAAAAATTGAGGCTATAGTCTAAAATAATTAGCGAAGCTATGATTACATCTTATTAGTGTATATTATTCATATATTTTAGTATTAAATTGTATAGTAAATAAAAAAATCAATTTATTTTTTTATTATTCGTTTTTATATTGTTGCTAAATTAGTATATTTATGCAAAAATACTATAGATGGATATTTTAGCCTGCCCTAAATGTCAGGATAATAAGATCGTTAAAAGCGGTGTTATCAATGATAAACAAAGGTATCTCTGCAAGAACTGCAACTATTATTTTACCGTTAACAAGATGGGTAAAAAGATAGATAATTATTATGTTACCAAGGCATTGCAGTTGTTTCTTGAAGGTCTTAGTTTTCGTGAAATAGAGCGTATTCTTGGTGTATCGCATGTTACGGTAAGCAACTGGGTAAAAGAGTTTAATATAACTAAGCCTTCTCACGGCGATTACCATCCTACCTATAAGATTTTCAATCATTTAGAATTAGTTGAGTATCTTAAAAACAAACAACAGTTATCTGGTGCAGGCATGATAATTACAGAACTTGGCGATAAGTTTATGCTTATAAAATGGGAGCGTTTTAAAGACTAGCTATAGTACTTTACAGATATATATATTACTATAGTAATTCTTTCACATAAATTTTGGAATTTGGCTGTACCAAATAATTAATTCACCTAATTCCAAAACAAACCATGAAACGAATTTCCATCATTGCGGGGCTGCTACTCTGCTCGTGGGCAGGTTTTTCTCAGGGATCTAATGAATACAGTTCCGGTTTAAAGTTTAACCTCGATTCTACAGGTAATAAATACATGCGTGCCATCATTTGGGACCAAATATGGTTCCGGTCTACAGAAATGAACCCAGGCACCATGATAAATGGCGAGGCGGCAAGTAACAGTACAGATATTGGCAACCGCAGGCTACGTATTTTATTATATGCGCAAATATCCAAGCGTTATATGATACTAACACATTTTGGTATCAACAATCAAACGTTTACTAATGGTGGTGCGGCAAGCACTACCGGCACAGGCGGGTATGGAGCTGCTAAAAAGCCCGGTATGTTTTTTCATGATGCATGGAATGAGTATGCTGTGGTACTTCCGGGAGAAAGCGGCAAATTTAGCCTTTCAATAGGGGGTGGGCTTCATTATTATATGGGGCTTTCGCGCATGACAATGTCATCTACCTTAAATTACCTCGCTGCCGATGCACCAATTTTTAACTGGCCACTCATAGAAAATTCTGACCAGTTTGCCCGCCAGATGGGGATTTTTGCAAAGGGTAAATATGGCAAGTTTGAATATCGCATGAGTGTAAACAAACCGTTTGCCACAAATCTTGCTCCGGTAGATTCGCCCACTGCAGATGCTGCTGTTGCGGTAGACAATAGTGGGAATACCAAATGGAGCAAGGCAGGTTACTTTGAGTACCAGTTTCTTGATGTAGAATCTAATTTATTGCCTTATAAAGTGGGCAGTTACCTGGGAACAAAAAAAGTATTTAATGTGGGAGCCGGTTTTTACATGGCTCCCGATGCTACAAAAACATCTGTAGCGGGTGCATTACGAAAGCATGATATCAAACTCTTTGCAGGAGACGTGTTTTTAGATATGCCTGTAGGTACTAAAAAGGGAGCTGTTACGGTATACAGTGTTTTTTATGATTATGATTTTGGCCCAAATTACCTTCGTAACTTAGGTATAATGAATGTAGGCGTAGCAGATGCTGCATTTACAGGAACTCCTGCTCTTGCCGGTGCCGGTAATGCACAGCCTACTATGGGTTCCGGAACAATATGGTACACACAGGCAGGCTTTTTAATACCAGATTCTCACGATAAACCAAAGGTGCGCATACAGCCTTTTGGGGCATTTACACACAAAAACTTTGATGCTTTGGACAAGGCAAGCTCGCAGTTTGACATAGGCTCTAACTTTTTTATAGACGGGCATCATGCCAAAATAACTACGCAATACTCTACAAGGCCGGTATATACCACGCCAGGGTCTTCCAGCCTTAAAGGCGAATTTTTAATTCAATTACAGGTATATCTATAAACTATAATTAACTAATACTATGAGCGTAACATCTACTAAAGGGATATGGAAGGTTATTACAGCATCGTCCCTGGGAACACTTATCGAGTGGTATGACTTCTACATCTTTGGAAGCCTTGCTGTGGTAATTTCCACAAAATTTTTCCCGGCAGATAATCCTACGGCGGCATTCCTGTCTACATTGGCAACCTTTGCCGCGGGATTTGTAGTGCGCCCGTTTGGGGCACTGTTCTTTGGCCGGCTTGGCGATATCATTGGGCGTAAGTATACCTTTATGGTAACACTACTCCTTATGGGTGGGGCAACCTTTTTAATAGGCTGTATACCCAGTTATGAAAGTATAGGTTTCTGGGCACCGCTTGCTGTATTAATATTGCGCTTGCTACAAGGCCTTGCTCTTGGTGGTGAATATGGCGGTGCAGCAACGTATGTGGCCGAACATTCTCCTGCTAACCAGCGAGGCTACTGGACCTCATGGATACAAACCATGGCAACCTTTGGGCTTTTTATATCTTTAATGGTAATATTAGTTACAAGGGCAGTACTCTCTCCCGAAGAATTTGACCTTTGGGGATGGAGGATACCTTTCTGGATCTCTATCATCATGGTGGTTGTATCGTATGTTATTAGGAGAAAAATGCACGAATCGCCGGTATTTGCTAAGGCTAAAGCCGAAGGTAAAACAACTACTAATCCGCTTAAAGAAAGTTTTGGCAATAAACTGAACCTTAAGTTTGTATTGCTTGCACTGTTTGGTGCTGCAATGGGCCAGGGTGTTGTGTGGTACACAGGGCAGTTTTATGCCATGAGTTTTCTTAAAACGGTAATGTTTATAGACTCTTCTCAGGTAGATGCTTTATTAGGTATCGCTCTATTAATGGCTACCCCATTCTTTGTTTTCTTTGGCTGGCTGAGCGACAAAGTAGGCCGTAAGTCTATCATGATGACGGGTATGCTGCTCGCTATATTACTCTACAGGCCTATATATACTGCCATGTACCAGACTACAGATGTGGCTACAAAGACCGAATTAGTTGAGAAAAGCACTAAAGTAGCTGTAATTAAAGAAGCTAAAGAAGGTAAAATGGATTCTATTTATACAGCAACGAAAGAATTTGCAGATGGCACTAAATGGAGCCAGATTAAAACGGTACATTTAGAAGATGGAAAAAGTGTAATAGTGAATGGTAAGGTTAAAGCCGATACTAAAACTACAATTAACATAAACAACCATGACCGCTGGTGGTTAATATTCCTTGTGTTTATTCAGGTAATTTTTGTAACCATGGTATACGGCCCTATAGCTGCTTTCCTTGTAGAGATGTTCCCTGTAAAAATACGTTACACATCTATGTCATTGCCATACCACGTGGGTAACGGTATATTTGGCGGATTGCTGCCCGCAATATCTACATATTTTGTAACTACGGCAAAAGATGACGGCGACCCGCAGTTTTACCTTGCAGGCTTATGGTATCCTATAGTTATTGCAGCTGTAAGCTTCCTGATAGGGATGGTATACTTAAAAACCAAAAACAACATAGAACACGACTAAAACACAACGATCATGAAAACATTAAAAAGAATTTTAGGTGTCTTGTGGATAGCCCTTGCGGTGGCTGCAGCATACTTTTGTATATTTGAATTTGGTTTGCCCAAGTTTACATCGGGCAAGCAGGAAGACCTTGTTTTTGGTATCATTATACTTTTTATACTTACGCCGCTTATTGTATTAGGGCTGGGAATATTTGGTATATATGCCGTAAAAGGAGAATATGATAACGTTTAGTTAATTAAGTTTTTAGAAGTTACTATAGCTCTGCCATAAACACGGTAGGGCTATAACTGTTATAAACCGTATATGAGAAAAAGGCACGAACAAAAACTGCTTATACTGGCCATATTGCTGCTCATGGCATTTAACATGCCGTTAATGCTGCTGTTTGACAGTGCCGATGCCGTGGGTGGTATCCCTCTTTTATATGTTTATTTCTTTTCGGTCTGGACGCTTTCAATATTGATTTCTGTTTTTGTAATAAAAAGGTATTATGAGTAGCGCAGTATTATTACTTATACTATCTGTTTATCTTGGACTGCTATTTTTTGTAGCGCATTGGGCAGAAAAAAAATCCAACAGCAAGTGGACAAACAACCCATTTGTTTATTCGCTTTCGCTGGCGGTTTATTGTTCAGCGTGGACGTATTATGGCAGTATAGGTGTAGCAGCAAAATCCGGATTAACCTATTTACCCACTTATGTTGGGCCCATCATCATCATACCGGCGTGGATGATTATCCTGAGGCAGATAATCAGGATATCGCGGGTTAATAAAGTATCCAGCATTGCCGATTTTATTTCGCTGCGCTATGGTAACAGCCGTTTTTTAGGAGCTTTAGTATCATTGGTTTGCCTCTTCGGTATTTTGCCTTATATAGCACTACAGCTTAAGGCAATATCTGAAACCTTTCACGTAGTTACAAAAACGGGGTTAAGCTCTAATGTATTTAACGATACAACAACTTATGTAGCTATTGCACTGGCGTTGTTTGCGTCATACTATGGTACACGCTATGTAGATGCATCCGAAAAAAGGAAAGGTATAGTAACCGCTGTAGCTTTAGAATCATTATTAAAACTGTTCTTTTTTATACTGGTAGGATTGTATGTAACCTATTTTGTTTTTGATGGCTTTAGTGATATTTATGCACAGGCCAGTAAGCTGGAAGGCTTTGCAGCAAAAAACACAATAGGTGGGATACCCGAAGCACTCAACTGGTTTTTACTTTGTGTACTCTCATTATTCGCTATATTTTTATTACCAAGACAGTTCCAGATGAGTGTGATAGAAAATCATAGGGAAAGCCATGTAAAAACAGCAGTGTGGTTATTCCCGTTGTACTTATTGCTTATAAATATATTTGTATACCCGTTAGCCTGGGGTGGTAATATTTTGTTTGATGGTAAACATGCAAATGCCGACACCTATTCGTTGCTTATACCACAGCTTATGGGGAATCAAACCATAACGGTACTGGTTTTTCTTGGCGGATTTTCAGCAGCAATAAGTATGATCGTGGTTTCCTCTATAGGACTGTCAACAATGCTGAGTAACAACGTATTAATTCCGTATGGATTTTTAGGTACGTTACAGTCCGGCACTCCCGAAGAAAATACCCGCCGCATTGTAAATATAAGGCGTGTAGGTATTTTTAGCCTTATCATTAGTGCCTATTTTATATATAGGGTAGTAGTACTTGACTATAACTTAGTGTCGATAGGCCTTGTGTCATTTGCAGTAATAGGGCAATTGGCACCGTCATTTTTTGGAGCAATAATTTGGAGGAGAGGATCGCGCAGGGGAGCTGTGGCAGGTATTATTGCCGGGTTTGCAGTATGCACATATACGCTGCTTATTCCTTATGCAACCGGGGCATCACACATTGGCAGCAGTTTTATAACAAAAGGGTTGTTTGGCAACAGTCTGCTTAAACCATTTGCTTTATTTGGTTTAGACTATCTCGACCCTGTGCCGCACGCTTTATTTTGGAGTATGTTTGCAAATATGTTTGTGTTTTTATGGGTTTCGGTGGCATTTAGGGGTAATTATCGTGAGCGCAATTATGCCGAGATGTTTGTAGATATAGACAAGTATATAACCATGCATGAGAATGCTTTTATCTGGAAAGGGACGGCCTATACTAGCGACATTCAAAAAGTGCTGAAGCGATTTTTAGGCGAAGAGCGGACTATTCGTGCAATGAACATTTTTCACAACAAATATAGTGTAGACCGTAATGAAGATCTTGCCGATGCCCGCCTTATTAAATTTGCCGAAAACCTGCTTACAGGCCATATAGGTACAGCCTCAGCTAAAATATTAATTGCGAGTGTAGTAAAGGAAGAAAAGATAACGTTACCGGAAGTATTAAAGATTCTGGAGGAATCTCAGGAGAATCTTATCATCAATAAAAAACTCACAGAAACTTCAAATGAGCTTAAAATTATATCCGGAGAATTGCGGCAGGCAAATGAAAAGCTGATAATTAAAGACCACCAGAAGGATGAATTTCTTGATACGGTAACACATGAGCTTAGAACGCCCATAACTGCTATTAAGGCAGCCAGCGAGATATTGTATGAAGATGATGATGTGCCTAACGAAATACGGAAACAATTTTTGCAAAATATTATTTCTGAATCGGACAGGCTAAACAGGCTGATAGATAAAATACTGGACCTTGAAAAATTTGAAACCGGCAAACAGAAAATAAATGCAACATTAAATAACCTTGACCTTACTATCGAAAAGGCTTTAGAACCCCTTCAACAACTAATCAGGAATAAGGGTATAAGCATTCATCAGGTTAAGTGCGGCAGCGTAAATGCCTTTTATGATGAAGACAGGATCGTGCAGGTAATAACTAATTTGGTATCTAACGCTATTAAATTTTGCCCGGAAACAGATGGGAACATTTATATATCCATCAATGCGGATGAGCATGATATTATAACAGCAGTAAACGATAACGGCAGGGGCATACAACCTGAGGATATTGAGACTATTTTTGATAAGTTTTACCAGTCTAACAACCAGAATATAAAAAAGCCTGAAGGCAGTGGGCTGGGGCTTGCCATAAGCAGGCAGATTATAGAATACCACAAAGGCAGGATCTGGGCAGAGAATCGCCGTGGTGGGGGCGCAAGCCTTATTTTTACATTACCAAAAATTGATAACCAAAGAAAAGAACAAGCATAAATTGCCATGAAAAAAATACTTATTGTAGACGACGAACCTAATATAGTGATGTCGCTGGAATATACTTTTAAGAAAAATAACTTTGAAGTCTTTATTGCCCGCGATGGGCAGGAGGCTCTTGAACTGCTTAAAGATCAAATTCCGGATGTAATAATACTTGATGTTATGATGCCTATGGTAGATGGCTATGCAACCGTTGAGCAAATAAAAAAGAACGGCCGCCTTAAAAATACGAAGGTAATATTCCTTTCTGCTAAAAATAAGGAGAGCGATATAGAAAAGGGGTTAGCATTAGGCGCAAATCTTTATATGACAAAGCCTTTTTCTATTAAAAAACTATTAGAGCAGGTTAATGAACTGGTTGGGAAGTAATTTCCTGCCAAACAGATTAAATATTTATAAACGCTAAACCTCAAAAAAAGGATAAACAATAACGTTATATATATTATTTTTGCATAAATATATGTGATTTAAAAATAATCCTTAATATATTTACAAAGTCTTTAAAAATTGAATCAAAAACACACGCAATGAGTTATTATCAGGTAAAAAACTTAGAACAATATTTCAAGCATTACAATAAATCCGTACGCGAACCAAGAAAATTTTGGGATAAAGTAGCCGATGAGAATTTTACATGGTACCAAAAATGGGATAAAGTTGTAGAGTTTGATATGCAGGAAGCTGAAGTTAAGTGGTTTATAAATGCAAAAGTTAACATAACAAAAAACTGTATAGACCGTCATTTGGCAAAAAGGGGTGAAAAGACCGCCATTATTTTTGAACCGAATGATCCTAAAGAAGATGCACTTCATATAACATATAACGAGCTGTACGACCGCGTTGCTAAAATGGCTAATGTGTTACGCTCACAGGGTATTAAAAAAGGTGACAGGGTATGTATCTACCTGCCCATGATACCGGAACTTGCCGTAAGTGTACTGGCATGTGCCAGGATTGGGGCAATACACTCGGTTATATTTGCAGGGTTTTCTGCCTCGGCAGTAGCCAGCAGGGTAATTGATTCAGGGTGTAAAATGGTTATCACATCAGATGGTGGTTTCCGTGGCAGCAAAAAAATTGAGCTTAAAAGTATTATAGACGATGCCTTAAAAACATGCCCGACTATAGATAAAGTATTAGTTGTAAAACGTACTAATGCAGATATTGATATGAAAGAAGGCCGTGACCAGTGGTTACAGCCACTGCTTGATGAGGCAGAACCTAATAATGTTGCCGAGATAATGGATGCTGAAGACCCGTTGTTTATATTGTATACTTCAGGATCTACAGGAAAGCCGAAAGGCATGCTGCACACTACTGCAGGCTATATGGTTTATGCTGCTTATACCTTTAAGAATATATTTGCCTACGAAGAAAATGATGTGTACTGGTGTACTGCCGATATTGGCTGGATTACTGGGCACTCTTACATACTATACGGGCCATTATTAAATGGCGCTACTACGGTAATTTTTGAAGGCGTACCGTCATACCCAGACTTCGGCCGTTTTTGGGAAGTTATAGACAAGCATAAAGTTACCCAGTTCTACACAGCGCCAACAGCTATTCGCTCGCTGGCTAAAGAAAACTGGTCTTGGGTAGACAAACATGATCTTACATCGCTTAAAGTAATAGGCTCTGTAGGAGAACCTATTAACGAAGAGGCATGGCACTGGTATAATGACCACGTGGGCAAAAAGAAATCGCCTATTGTAGATACCTGGTGGCAAACAGAAACTGGTGGTATTATGATATCGCCACTACCATTTGTAACGCCAACAAAACCTACTTATGCAACATTACCTTTACCGGGTGTACAGCCGGTATTGATGGACGAAAAACGTAATGAGATAGAAGGCAACCAGGTTGTGGGCAGCCTTTGTATTAAGTTTCCATGGCCGGGTATGGCGCGTACCATTTGGGGTGATCATCAAAGGTTTAAAGATACTTATTTTACAACTTTCCCTGGTAAATACTTTACAGGAGATGGTGCATTACGCGACGAAGTTGGCTATTACAGGATAACCGGCCGTGTAGATGATGTTGTTATAGTATCTGGCCATAACCTTGGCACAGCACCTATAGAAGATGCTATAAATGAGCACCCTGCTGTGGCAGAATCTGCAATTGTAGGCTTCCCACACGACGTTAAGGGTAGCGCGCTGTATGGCTTTATTATTCTTAAAGAATCGGGCTCGGGTCGCGTTAAAGAAAATCTTGAAAAAGAAATTAATGAGCACATATCCAGCCATATAGGTCCAATTGCCAAACTTGATAAAATACAGTTCGTATCGGGATTGCCTAAAACACGATCTGGTAAAATTATGAGAAGGATATTACGTAAAATTGCCGAAGGCGACTTTAGTAATTTTGGTGATACATCTACATTACTAAACCCTGAAATTGTTGAAGAAATTAAACAAAGCAGGATAGAGTAATATTTTCTATAAATTATACAGGCGGCATCATTAGGTGCCGCCTTTTTTTATATTAATCATAACATTTGCCCACTATTAATTTGTTAAATTAGCACGTTATGGCTACAAATCATGATGTGCTTATTATTGGTGGTGGACTGGCCGGACTGGCCTCTGCCATTCATTTGTCTAAACAGGGGCTATCTGTTATTGTTATAGAAAAATCAGGTTATCCCAGGCATAAAGTATGTGGCGAATATATTTCGAATGAAATTTTGCCATACCTGGAATGGCTTGATGTTGATGTTTCTACATTAAATCCGACACAACTACACCGTTTAGAATTTTCTACCACAACCAGAAGAGCCATTACTGCACAATTGCCATTGGGCGGTTTTGGCATAAGCCGTTTTACTTTAGATAATTTTCTGTATCTAAAGGCATTGGCTAATGGCTGCATGTTTATAGAAGATACTGTTAATGATGTTTTTATTCAGGATGATATGTTTAGGGTACAGACTAAAAATGATATGTATATGTCTAAAATAGTATTAGGTGCCTTTGGCAAACGATCAAATATCGATCAGCAATTAGCAAGAAGTTTTATCGGGACTAAATCACCCTGGCTTGCTGTAAAAGCACATTACAGCGGTAATTTCCCTAATGATTTAGTAGCATTGCATAATTTTAGCGGTGGCTATTGTGGTGTGTCTAAAGTTGAAGACAATAAAATAAACATTTGCTACCTCGCAGATTATGCTACTTTTAAGCAGTATAAAAATATAGAAGACTATCAGCATGAAGTACTGTATAAAAATAAATGCCTTGAAACAATCTTTGAAAATAGCACCATCATGTTTGATAAGCCCTTAACGATTGGCCAGATATGTTTTGATAAAAAACTGTCTGTTGAAAAACATATTCTTATGATGGGCGATAGCGCCGGGCTTATTCATCCGCTTTGTGGTAATGGTATGGCCATGGCAATACATAGTGCTAAAATTGCATCAGAGTTGGTTTTATGTTATTATTCCGGGCAAATAACCCGTGAAGTTTTAGAAAAACAATATGCCCTCCACTGGAACAGGCTGTTTAACAAACGCTTGTTTACAGGCAGGATGCTGGGCAAGGTTTTACAAAATAAATCGCTGACGAACCAGCTGATGGAAGCTGCAGTAAATTTCCCGGTAATAGTGTCAAAAATTGTAAAGCATACTCATGGTAAACCCATTAAAACTGCTGCTAAATGGGAATAAATACTAATTACCGCACACAGGAACCAGAAATAATGGACGATTTTTTACTTAAAGGTGAGGAACTACGTGATGCTTTAGACAAAATTGCAGCCATTAATCAATTGCTTGGCGGCAATAAACTTACATTAAGCGGGATTAGGCGATTGCTTACCAATCATGACAAAAATAAAACTATTACTATAGTTGATATTGGCTGTGGAAATGGCGATATGCTGCGCATGCTTGCTAATTATGGCAAAGCACAACATCTTAACCTAAATTTAATAGGTATTGATGCTAATGCCTTTACCATTAGTTATGCAGAGCAGCTTACAGAGAAATATTCTAATATAACATTTAAGTGTATCGATATCTTCAGCCCGCAATTTAATAAACTAAATTATGATATTGTACTATGCACACTTACGTTACACCATTTTTCAGACAACGATATTGAAGATATTATTGCTACCTTTAAGAAAAATGCAGCTATAGGTGTTGTAATAAACGACCTGCACCGTAGTAAATTAGCCTATAGGCTTTTTGCTGTAATCTGCAGGATCTTTGCCTTAAACAGGATGTCTCGTAAAGACGGCCTGGTATCTATACTACGAGGTTTTAAAAAAGAAGAACTTGAAGCCTATTCTCAAAAACTGAATTTAAAAAACTACAGCATTCACTGGAAATGGGCATTTAGGTACCAATGGATAATATATAACCTATGAGTGTAAAAATAGTAACCGCTACAAAGCAATTGCCTCAATATTCGCGAACTACAGCAGATATATTACCCCTTTTAGACGGTTGGCTGCAAGGCCAGGACGAGCGTTTTATCAAAAAGGTAAAGAAAATATTTGAAGGTGCAGCAGTAGATGTCCGCTATTCTATAATGGATCCGCTGGAGGTTTTTACGGCCACATCATTTGAAGATAAAAATGATATTTATGTACGCGAAGTAATTAAGCTTGGCGAACAGGTATTGCAAAACGCATTAAGTAAAGCAGGGTGGGAGCCGCAAACGCTGGATTATATTATAACAGTGAGCTGTACCGGCATAATGATACCCTCGCTTGATGCTTACCTTATTAATAAAATGAATCTGCGGCAGGATATTGTGCGCCTGCCGGTAACAGAGATGGGCTGTGCAGCAGGTATATCAGGAATTATATATGCTAAGAATTTTTTAAAGGCAAATCCGGGAAAACGTGCTGCTGTTATAGCAGTAGAGTCGCCAACGGCAACATTTCAGCTCGATGATTTTTCTATGCCTAATATTGTAAGTGCAGCAATATTTGGCGATGGTGCAGCCTGTTGCTTATTATCATCTTACAAAGAAGATAGTGGCCCTGAAATTATAGATGAGCAAATGTATCATTTTTATGACGCAGAACACATGATGGGCTTTAAGCTTACTAACAGTGGCCTGCAAATGGTTTTAGATATTGAAGTGCCGGACACAATTGCGGCACATTTTGGCGATATCATTCATCCATTCCTGCAACGCAATAATCTTACTATAGAAGATATTGATCATCTTATATTTCATCCCGGTGGAAAAAAGATAGTACAGACGGTAGAAGAATTATTCTCCGGCCTTGGCAAGAACATAAACGATACTAAAGAAGTATTGCGGCACTATGGCAACATGTCGAGCGCAACGGTACTTTATGTTTTAGAACGTATTTTAGACAGTAACCCAAAAGTGGGAGAGCGGGGGGTAATGCTAAGTTTTGGTCCAGGATTTTCGGCGCAACGTGTTTTATTACAATGGTAAACAAAAAGATTTAATTTATGGAATTTAATGATATTTTAGCAAAGCTGCCATATAGCAAACCCTTTTTATTTGTAGATGAGCTTTTACATGTAGATGAAAATAGCATAAGCGGCACATATACTTTTGATGAGAATCTCGACTTTTACAAAGGCCATTTTAAAGGCAACCCTGTGACCCCCGGAGTAATTTTAACCGAAACTATGGCACAGATAGGTATGGTGTGCCTTGGAATTTATCTCTTAGATGATAAGTTGACACCAGAGACTGTAATAGCCTTTACATCAGCCGATATGCAATTTTTAAAAGCTGTTTATCCTAATGAAAAAGTAACCGTATTTGCAGAGAAAACATTTTTTAGGTTTGGTAAGATAAAATGTAACGTGGTTATGAAAAACGAAGCTGGAGACGAAGTTTGTAAAGGCGTAGTTGCAGGCATGATAACTAAAAACCTATGAAGCGCAGAGTGGTAATAACCGGCATGGGTATAGTTGCCCCAAATGGGGTAGGTATTCCTGCATTTACCCACGCTATAAAAAACGGCACATCGGGTATCAGGCATGATAAGCAGTTAGAACAACTTAAATTTTCCTGCCAGATTGCCGGTCAGCCTGTTATTACAGAAGAAATAAAATCTAACTATTTTACTGACCTTGATCTTCGCGGCTTTAACAGCACCGGAATTATGTACGGTATTATTGCAGGTATGGAAGCATGGGTTAATGCCGGTTTGCCCATCAATAATAATGAAGACCCTGACTGGGATAGTGGGACTATTTTTGGTTCCGGGACATCCGGTATTGATAAATTCAGGGAAAGTATTTATAAAATAGACGAGTTACAAACCCGAAGGTTAGGCAGTACCGTTGTAGCACAAACCATGAATAGTGGCATAAGCGCCTATCTTGGAGGTAAACTGGGGTTAGGTAATATTGTTACCACAAACTCTTCGGCCTGTGCAACAGGTGCAGAGGCTATTTTAATGGCTTATGAACGTATACTATCAGGCAAGGCAAAACGTATACTTGCAGGCAGTACAGGAGACAGCGGCCCTTACATTTGGGCAGGATTTGATGCTATGCGGGTTTGTACCTCTAAACATAATGATTCTCCTGAAAAAGGATCGCGTCCAATGAGTGCTTCTGCGTCAGGATTTGTGCCCGGAAGCGGTGCAGGAGCATTAGTTATAGAAGATTTAGAAACTGCCCTGCAGCGCGGAGCTACCATTTATGCCGAAATACTGGGTGGCCATGTAAATTCTGGCGGGCAGCGTGGTAGTGGAACTATGACGGCACCAAATAGTGTTGCGGTGCAGCGATGTATAACATCGGCTTTAGAAAATGCAGGGGTAACTCCGGATGCTGTTGATGTAATCAACGGGCATTTAACAGCAACCACCAAAGACAGCCTTGAAATAGAGAACTGGACTAAAGCATTAGGGCGCAGCGGAGTAGATTTTCCTTATATAAATTCGATAAAATCAATGACGGGACACTGCCTTAGTGCCGCAGGAAGCATAGAAAGTGTTGCTGCAGTATTGCAATTGCATGAAGGATTTATATTTTCAAATATTAACTGCGACGACCTGAACCCAGAGATTGCAGTACTGATTGATGCTTCAAAAATTCCAACTAAAATCATAAATAGAGAACTGAATATAATTGCCAAAGCCAGTTTTGGTTTTGGCGATGTAAATGCATGCATCATATTTAAAAAATATAATACTTAACGCCATGAACAAACAGGAACTTATAGAAAAACTAAAGATTATTGTAAAACCTTATACAACAAATAGTGAGGCGTACCAAAACCTTAATGAAAATACTGACTTTATAAAGGACCTGAAAATAAATTCGGCTAACCTTGTAGATATTGTACTGGATGTAGAAGAGCAGTTTGATGTGATAATTGAAAATGAAGATATGGAGCGGATGCTCGATATAAAGACAGCTGTAGAAATCATTGAAACCAAACTTGCAGCAAAATGATAGGTAATGATGTTGTAGATATCATACAATCGCGTAAAGAAAGCAACTGGCAGCGCCAGGGTTTTTTAAATAAGATATTTACCACCGAGGAACAGCAATTTATTACAATCTATCCTGATCCGGAAATTATGGTATGGATACTCTGGAGTATGAAAGAAGCAGCTTATAAAATATATAACAGGCAAACAGCAGTACGTTCATTTAATCCCAAGCATCTGGTTTGTAATATTAATAATAAACATTACGGGACAGTAATGTGTTATAATTTAATATTTTATACTACAACAAGTGTAAAAAAAAATTGCATTTATACAGTTGCCTCAACATCAAAAAAAAATCTTAAAAACGTATACGAAATATATGACCCGTTGATTTTTAAAGATAATAATGGATTGCCTTATGTAATAAATAACAAAGGAAAGATACAGCCAGTATCTGTAAGCCATCATGGAAAATATTATAAAATTGCTGGATTAATATAGGTTAAGTTAAAACTAAGAAAGGAAATATTAAGTTTTGAACCTATAATGACAATTTTGATTGAAGTGGAAATAGAGATTTTTGTTATAGATATTGGCTTTTTAGCACTGCATAGCATGGTGTGTAATTTTTTTTAAGAGTTTATATTAACACCCATTGTTTGAGTATTATCCATTTTTAAATATATTTGTATTGCAACCCCACTAAAATTTAAATAATGCTAACAAATGGTGCCGATACCGATCATCTTCGTAAAGCCCTTGAGGCTTCCGGTACAGGTACTTGGTGCTTCGACGTGGCTTCGGGAAAAATCTTTGCCGACGCTATAGCAAAACAACTGTTTGGCATTACAGCATCTACTACAACATACACACATTTGTTTGCACTGGCGCACCCCGATGACAGGGAGGCAGTAAATAATGCAGTATTAACAGCTTTATCATTTGGTGTTTTAGATGTTACTTATAATACACTCAATGGCAGAATAACTGTAAAAGGTAAAAAATTTACCGACGAACATAGTGGTATACAAAGTTTTCATGGAACTGTTCGCCTTACAGTATTTAAAACGAAACCACTTGCAAAAGTAGCCAAAAATGAAGATACACTTAATGCCATTATTGAGCAATCGCCCATAGCAATCGCTCTATATGTGGGCCGCGAAATGGTAGTAGGCCTTGCTAATGATGTTATGCTTAATTTTTGGGGTAAAGATAAATCTATTATAGGGCAACGCCTTGAAATTGCAGTACCCGAACTTGAGGGGCAGCCATTTTTACAAATACTTGATAATGTATTTACTACGGGAGAAACTTACCAGGTTACTGAAGCCCCTGCAAAACTTGCCGTAAATGGTATTTTAGATATTTATTATTTTGATTTTACATACAAGCCCCTCTTTGACGATAAAGGTAAGGTCTATGCCATTATGAATATGGCGGTAGATGTATCTGACAGAATGCAATCTAAAGAACTATTACAGCAAAGTGAAGCCCGTTTCAGGACAATTACAGAGCAAAGCCCCATGGCAATAGGCCTGCTAAAAAGCAGGGACATGATTATTGAGTTAGGTAATGAAAAGATTTTTGAGGTGTGGGGCAAAGATGCTTCTATTGTAGGTGTACCTTTAATTGAAGCATTGCCAGAAATTGAGGGTCAGGGTTTTATAGATATTTTGAGAAATGTTTACGATAGCGGCATGGCCTATAAAGGCTATGATGTAGTTGCAAAACTTAGGCACAACGGAATTTTAACGGATGTGTATTTTGATTTTATTTATACACCGCTTAAAGATGAAGATGGCAACGTATCTGGTATATTAATACTTGCTAATGATGTTACCCAGCGCATACAAACCATAAAAAAAATAGTGGAGAGTGAGGAGCGGTTTAAAGCCGTGATTTACTCTGCACAGGCAGCAATGGCCGTATTTAAGGGGCGCGATTTAGTTGCTGATATTGCCAACGATGCTTTTCTCGAATTTGTAGGCCGTACAGAAAAAGAAATGATAGGCCGCCCGTTGCTGGAATCTATGCCGGAAATGGCAGGGCAATCGTCTATAGAATTAATGCATGAAGTATTTGATAAAGGTATTAAAACCCATCATTACGGCAGGCTAATATACATATTAAAAAATGGCGTTTTAACACCTAATTACTATAATGTAAGCTATACACCTTTGTTTGACAGTGAAGGTAATGTATATGCGGTGCTTGATATTGCTATTGATGTAACCGAATCTATTAAAGCACAACAGGCCATTGAAGAAGCTGAAGCATCTCTTAGGGGGGCGATAGAACTGGCTGAATTAGGTACATGGAACCTTAATCCGCAAACAGGTATCCTAACTTATTCTGAAAGGATGTTAGAATGGTTTGGCTTCACGGGAGAACCTGAAAACCTGAGAGATGTGTACAATATTATTAATGACACCGACAGGGAAAGGATAGAAAAAGCAATATTAAGGGCGCTTGATCCTGAGTCTGACGGTATTTACAATGAGGAATACACGATTGTAAACAGGGTTACAAAGCGCGAACGAATTTTACATGCCCAGGGTAAGGCGTTCTTTGATGCATCAGGAAAAGCATATATGATTAGTGGTACCGCACAGGATATTACTACACAAAGAAAATTACAACTTGCTTTAGAGGGCGAAGTAAAAGCAAGAACTGTAGCACTGCAGGAAGCTAACAAGGAACTCGAAGATATTAATTACAGGCTTGTTAATACAAATAAAGAGCTGGAACAATATGCTTATGTGGCAAGCCATGATTTGCAGGAGCCATTACGTAAAATAAGCATGTTTTCTAATTTATTAAGAGACCGGGATAAAGATAGTATACATAAATCTACTATTGATAAAATTGTGCGTTCATCTGAAAGAATGTCTCTGCTTATAAAAGACCTTTTAGAATTTTCGAGGCTATTAAATCCCGATACCCGTTTTGTGCGTACAAATATGCAAACAATTGTCAGTGCTATTATAACTGATTTTGAATTGATGGTGGAGGAAAAGAAAGCTGAAATAATTGCAGATGTCCTGCCTACGATTGATGCAGTACCATTACAAATGAACCAGTTATTTTTTAATCTGATTGGTAACTCATTAAAATTTATAGGACCCGAAACTATACCTAAAATAATTATTGGCTGTAGAAAAATTGATAGGGAAGAGGTAAAACTATATTTACCACAGCTAACAGATTATAACTATTATTGTTTCTCTGTAAAAGATAATGGTATTGGTATTGACGAACAGTATCAAAAACAAATTTTCGAAGTTTTTAAAAGGCTACACTCTCGTACCGAATATTCAGGTTCGGGTATTGGCTTGGCTATTTGCAGGCGCATAGCAGCAAATCATGGAGGTGCTATCTATATAGAGTCTGCATTGGGCAAGGGTACAACTTTTAATGTTATCTTGCCAGAAAAGCAACCAGAGGAGTAAACAAAAAATAGTTATATCCCTATTTTTCGTTTTAATTTAAGGAAAACAAGAGCAGTAGTGTAAGCATTTCCCCATGCTGTAAGCCTGTCACTCTTATCTATTTTTAGAGCATCGCACACATCATCCAGGCTGGTTCGTGTGTCATCCGGCAGGCCTTTCCATCGTTGGTAAAGTGCATTTGTATCCATTAACGGGTTTTTAAGCCTGCCAAGGTCAAGACGTTTTAATGCCTGGTTAACCATCTCAATGTCAAGATTAACATTATGGCCCACTAATATTGAATCTTTTACAAAATTAAGAAACTGTATCATGCCTTCGGCTTCTACAACTTTTTCGCTACTAAGGTCTACAATACCATTGTTAAAAGCTATCGACTTTGGGCTAAACTTATCCTGCAGTATAGCAACTTCAAGAAAGTCGCCCACCTCAATACCATTCCCTACAACGGCAATTGCACCAATAGATAATATTACATCTTCTTTAGCATCAACACCTGTAGTTTCCATATCAAAAACTACAAAACGCTTTTGTGCAGAATTATCATCTGTATCAAATAAGTTAATATAATTTTTCCAAAACTGTGGGGTACTCCCGGTAAGCCATTCAAAAGCCATAATTAATTGATGTAGGTTAGTGAAAAGCGGTTTTTAATAAGGTCGTGAATATCACTAATAGGCTGAAAACAGTTTTTAAGTTTTACTTTATCATTTTTAGATAACTCACTTAAATTTAAATACCTGCCATTAGAACTATTTACTAATCCTTCTTCTGTTCTAAAGCGTTGCAATACGTTAAAAGCCTCGGCACATTCTTCATAAAGATCGGCATGTTGCGGCTCTATATCGGCCAGTTTTTTAAAGCGATGGTAGGTATTAGTAATTTCAGTTTGCCCCTGACTTAGAGCTAAAAGCCTTGCAGCATCTATAAGAGGCTCAAGGGCACGGGCTTTTATATCAAAATAATCTTTATGTTCTCCGTCGCCTTCAACCAGAAACTGCCTGAAAAACCCAAGCGGTGGCGGGTTCTTTAGCGTATCATTGGCAAGAAAAGCAAAGAACTTTTTATTTCGTAAAATTCGTTCCTTAATAAGTTCTGTCAATGTGTCTTCAATAGCGGGGAAACCGTAAATAAAATCAAAATCAAAAAACAAAGTGCTTATCTCTACACCTTTTTCTGCCGGAGTATTAATCCAGGTGTTATATTGCTTAATCCAGTCTGTTAATGATTTACACCATTGCGGATTTCTTGCCATTATATTATGTGGCGAAAATTCGTACCCCACTTTGCTAAGCGATTCAGTAACCAATTCTGCAAGTTCTAAAAAATAACGTTTAACACTTTCATACTGTTCTGGCTGTACATCTTCAAAAACCAATGCATTATCCTGGTCTGTAAGTAATAATTGCTCTTTACGTCCCTGGCTACCTATGTTTATCCATGTAAAGCGAACAGGGGGGTGGGTACCCATTTTTAGTACTGCAAGCTCTATGGCTCTTCGTGTTAATGCTATATTAATCTCTGCAACAATGTTAGACATGTGCGAGATAGGAATGTTTTTATCTATAGAACTTTGTATAAGGTCGGTAAGTTTTTCACGAACATACTTAAGTTCTTTATTATTAGTTGCCCTGCGGGTTTGTTTTAAAAGTACCCCCGGTGTGTTTGCTTGTGCTGCCACTACATCATGCTCTGATATTATGCCGCTTACTGCAGATTTATCGCTACCATCGCGGGTTACACACAAGTGGCCCACATCATGCTTAAGCATAATCATTTGCGCTTCTGCAACCGATATATTCTCCGGAACTGTAATTACCGGGCTTGTCATAACTTCCTGAGCCTCGGCAGTAATAGGAAAAAGGCCGGTAGCAATTTTAGAACGAAGATCCCTGTCGGTAATAATACCAACAGGCAGCTGGTTTTGCTGGATTATCACACTACCTATGGCACTGTTTGCCATTGTTTTAGCAATAAACATCAAAACATCATCCGGATTAGCAGTAATGGGGTTCCGTGTGTATTTAATGGGTTGGAAGTATTGTATGTCTGCATCCTGCTCATTAAATATTGTATTTTCCGATAATAAACGCCCGCTACGTTCCTTATCATAAGGATTACGTGTTTGCGAAGCAAAACTTTCAAGCAAAAATTCGAGTACTTTTGGATTTTGCGTTACGTACGGCTGAAAAACCTTTATAGGAATACCATATATTATAGCTTCTTCGCGGGCACGGGCAGTCATCAAATAGTCATTCTTAGCAAAAAAAGGGCGCAGGCCGAGAATATCACCTTCATCACACTTATCTATTAGAGTCTCTTCAGCGTCAGACGTAAGAGAAAGTCCTAAAGCCCCATCTTTAACTATATAAAAATCAGAATGTGTGGTATCACCTCCTTTAAAGAGCACCTGGTTTTTTTCGAGATACACAACTTTACATTGCAGTGCAATATCAAGCAGCTCAGCAGGCGTAAGGCTACTAAAGGGCGGGTAGTGCTTTAAAAAATCGGCAACATTTTGAGCAACAGGGTTTTTCATTACCACTAAATTTATGCTAAAAATACTGTTTTTTAAGTATATCCAAAAGAAATGCTAATGTGAAAAACACAAAGATTTGTTAAATTTATTTTGTTAAAGCATTAGCCCTTGGCTGTATGCTCTAAGTTGCTACCTTTACATAATAACACAAATTTATAACAATGAAATTTACAACGAAAATTGCCATACTATTTATGGCTGTATTTACAACATCTATGGCTGTAGCACAGGAAAAAAAACCTGCAAGCCCGGCAGCTACTGCAACAGGAACAATTAACGGATCTGTAGTAACTGTTAACTACAGCAGCCCATTTGTAAAAGGCAGGACTATTTGGGGCGAACTTGTGCCTTATGGTAAGGTATGGCGTGCAGGTGCTAATGCTGCTACAACTTTTGAAACAAGCAAAACTGTAAAAGTTGAAGGTAAAGACCTGGCTGCAGGAAAATATACTTTTTTTGTAATACCGGAAAAAGATGGTAAAGCAACGGTAATATTTAATAAAGAAATTACCGACCTGAATCCGTTTAATTATGATGAAAAGAAAGATGCTTTAAGAGTTTCTGTAAAAACAAAAAAATCGGCTAAACCATTTGAAAGTCTGGTTTATACAGTTGGTAAAAATAATGTAACTCTTAGTTGGGAAAATCTTGAAATTCCTGTTAGTATAAAATAAGCACTCATATAATATATTAAGAGTCCGTTATATTAAGGTATAGCGGACTTTTTTATATTAATTAAACAGATTACTCAAAGGTTTTTGCTATTTTATATTTTACATAATATACATTATAAGTCAAACTGAATGAATTTAAAAGGAGGGATGTTTTAGCTATTTTACAATATAAAATTATAGACTTTAAATGTATTACCATGCTTCTGTAATCGTCTACTTTATTTACCTTGCGGCAAATTTTAAAAACTATGTCGGCCAACTATATTGTAGATACACAAATAACAGATAAAATTTATAGCGTACAGGAAATTATGTACCGTGATTTTGAACGTTGCACATTTACCAATTGCGATTTTACACAGGCAGATTTTCTTGGTGTTGCCTTTACCGATTGTATTTTTATTTCTTGCAATTTTAAAGAAGCTAAAATAAACTATGTTTCGCTACGCGATGCATCGTTTACTAATTGCAATTTTACAAGCGTAAATTTTGCAATGGTTGATGATTTATTATTTAGTGTAGAATTTAAAGACTGTATACTCGACTATGCAAAATTTTACACCTTAAAGCTTAAAGGAACTTTATTTACTAATTGTAGTTTAACGGCTGTAGATTTTATGAAATCTGATCTTACAGATGTTATATTCGATAATTGCAACCTGCACAAAAGCGTTTTTAGCGACACAATTGCTAATAAAACTGATTTTACTACCAGTTATAACTTTACAATAGATCCTGAAAGGAACAAATTAAAAAAGGCAAAGTTCTCGCAGGCAGGACTTAAGGGTCTTTTAGAGAAGTATGATTTAATAATTAAGTAAATTTAGCCCGTATTCATTAGGAATATAGTAACATTTAGTTTACATTTGCAGCTTACTATTAATCATGTTATGGGTTTTTAGTATTTAAGACCCGGGGGCTTCCACCATCGGGTCTTTGCTTTTTTATATAGGTTTGTAATTTTAATTTCTTCAAAAATTAAAATCTGTATTACTCCTTAAAAATTTTCCTTAACTTATTATTGACATATGGAGTATCATCTTTGCAGATTCTCTTTATAGATATTCAACGTCGCAGATGTACCTTTGATTAGCAAACATAAAAAATCCCTCTTACGAGGGATTCTAACATAATATAAGCAGGTCAATATTAATAAACAAATATTGGCCTTTCGCTCATCATCTCATTCACTTCATCAGCCACTTCTTCAAGAACAGCCTCATCAGTATGGTTTGTAATAACTCTGTCTATAAGATTAACAATAGTTTCCATATCAGCTTCAACAAGTCCGCGTGTAGTTATAGCAGCCGTACCAATACGGATACCCGATGTTACAAACGGAGATTTATCATCAAACGGAACCATATTCTTGTTTACAGTAATTTCAGCTTTTACAAGGGCATTTTCGGCATCTTTACCAGAGATGTTTTTGTTTCTAAGGTCGATAAGCATCATGTGGTTATCAGTACCTCCAGATATAATATCATAACCTCTTTTAACAAAAGCTTCGGCCATAACTTTGGCATTTTTTTGTACCTGCCTTGCGTATGTAAAGAACTCATCAGATAATGCTTCGCCAAAAGCAACAGCCTTAGCAGCAATAATGTGCTCTAAAGGCCCACCCTGGTTACCTGGGAAAACAGCAAGGTCTAATAAAGAAGACATCATTCTTATTTCTCCTTTAGGAGTCGTAAGACCAAATGGGTTTTCAAAGTCTTTACCCATTAATATAAGCCCTCCCCTTGGCCCTCTCAGGGTTTTATGAGTTGTAGTAGTAACTACATGGCAATGAGGTAAAGGGTCGTTCATTAAGCCTTTAGCAATAAGCCCTGCAGGGTGTGCAATATCGGCAAATAAAAATGCGCCCACGCTGTCAGCTATTTGACGAAAACGCTCAAAATCCATATCACGTGAGTATGCCGAGGCACCTGCAATAATTAGTTTTGGTTTTTCTCTTTCAGCAATTTCCTGTATCTTATCATAGTTTAAACGACCTGTTTCCTTTTCAACGCCATAAAATACAGGAACATATAGTTTTCCTGAAAAGTTTACGGGAGAACCGTGTGTTAAATGGCCACCGTGGGAAAGGTCGAAACCTAAAATTTTATCACCCGGCTTAATAAAAGCATGAAATACCGATGCATTAGCCTGAGAACCTGAGTGTGGCTGTACGTTAGCATACTCTGCGCCGAACAGTGCTTTTGCCCTGTCTATAGCTATTTGCTCTACAACATCTACTACTTCGCATCCACCATAATATCTTTTGCCCGGGTATCCCTCGGCATATTTATTAGTTAGCACAGATCCTGCAGCTTCCATTACCTGGTCGCTTACAAAGTTTTCAGATGCAATTAGTTCCAGGCCGTGTATCTGCCTGTCCTGCTCTTCAAGAATAAGGTCGAAAATTTGTTCGTCGCGTTGCATTGTATAATTTTTCGTTAATTTGCCGACAAAAATACAAAAAACGTTTGTTAAAACGAGATATGCAACTATATTTGATAACGCAATAAAGCAAGAAACACACATACAACTATGCCGCTAATAGCAAACAACCCTAATAGAAAATCCTGGCTTAATGTACCTAAAGACAGCGATTTCCCCATACAAAACATTCCTTTTGGTGTGTTTATAACTAAAGATGATGTAGTAACTATAGGTACACGCATAGGCGACAACGCTATAGATCTTGGCGCTTTGCAGCAACTTAATTATTTTGAAGGTATAGAACTTACCGATGATATGTTTATGCAGGATACGCTAAACGATTTTATATCAGATGGTAAGAAAACATGGCGACTTGTGCGTAACCGAATTGCTGAATTATTTGATATTAACAATGCAAAATTAAAAGATAATGAAGCCCACAGGGAAGTTGTTATTTTTAATATAGAAGATGTAGAAATGCAATTGCCTGTACTTATAGGTGATTATACCGATTTTTACAGTAGTAAAGAACATGCTACAAATGTAGGGATGATGTTTCGTGATCCTGAAAATGCTTTGCTGCCTAACTGGCTGCATTTGCCTGTGGGGTATCATGGCAGGTCGTCTACCATTGTACCTTCGGGTATACCGGTACACAGGCCATTAGGACAAACGTTACCAAATGGTGAGAGCAAACCCGTTTTTGGTCCGTCTAAACTGGTAGATTTTGAGCTTGAAATGGCTTTTATTACTACCGATGCCAATGTAATGGGCGAAACCATTCCTGTGGAGGAAGCCGAAGAGCATATTTTTGGGCTTGTGTTATTTAACGACTGGAGTGCGCGCGACATCCAGAAATGGGAATACGTGCCGCTTGGGCCATTCTTAGCCAAAAATTTTGCATCGTCTATGTCGCCATGGATTGTTACGCTTGATGCTTTGGAACCTTTCCGTACTAAGGGGCCGGAGCAGGACCCACAGCCTATGGAATATTTACAACAACAGGGCGAGCACGCATTTGATATTAAACTTCAGGTAGCTATAGAGCCTGAAGATAGTGAAGAAACCATAGTTAGCAACTCTAACTTTAAGTACATGTACTGGAGTATGAGCCAGCAGCTTGCACACCATACCATAAATGGCTGCCGTATTAATAGTGGCGACCTTATGGGCAGCGGAACAATATCCGGACCTACGCCGGATAGTTTTGGGTCGATGCTGGAACTAAGCTGGGGCGGTAAAAACCCTGTAAAACTTAATGACGGCAGCGAACGTAAATTTATTAATGATGGCGATACCGTTATTATGCGCGGCCATTGTGAGAACGATACTATACGTATAGGCTTTGGCGAAGTTTGTAGTAAGCTTCTCCCTCCCTTTATTAAACATAAATAGTATTTACTAATAATACTTCAGACACGAATTTTACTAATTAGCATGAATTAAATTTGTGAGAATTTGTGAAATTCGTGTCTTTCTATTTATCAACCACTTAAAGTAGATGTTAATTCTGCATAAAATCATTTCAACAGAATATGAGGTTAAAAATTTTACTTTAAAATTTCGCACCCCATATTTATATTACTATAATTTTAGCATATTCTTATTAAATTTCTTATAGTTTACTTTTATGGTTATTGTGTAAAAAGCAGTTCGTAACTTTATTGTTTCACTTTGAAACAATAATTGTAATGAATTCTGATATATCTCCTAAAAAGGGCATTAATCCTTTTGTAATTGCCTGGATACTTGGCCTGCTTTTTTACTTTCTCGAATATGCGGTACGCTCTGCCCCCAGTATTATGATACCACAACTTAGGGAGGCATTCTCCACATCAGCCAGTGGTGTAAGCACTATTATTGGAGCTTACTACATTACCTATTCTATTACCAGCCTTGCCGCCGGTATGGCTCTGGACAAGGCTGGGGCTAAATACCCGCTCTTTGGCGGCGCCATAGTTTTAGGCTTAGGCTGCCTGCTGTTTACGTTTGCAGGTTATTATCCCGGTTACATTAGCAGGTTGCTGCAAGGCGCGGGGTCGGCAATGGCATTTCCTGCCTGTGTGTATATTGCTGTAAGGGCATTTTCGGCAAGCAAGTTAGCTACAGCCATTGGCGCAACACAAAGTTTGGGCATGCTCGGTGGCTCTGCAGGGCAATTTTTAGCAGCCCCTCTATTACAAAATGGCCTTTCATTAGCCCATTTCTGGATTATTTTAGGAGTATTTTCATTTATCATAGGTGCATTTATCGTTTATATTATTCCACAGGAAAAAATCACAATAGACGCTAACGTGCAGCGACAAAGCTTACTGGCACCCTATAAAATAGTATTCTCGAACCCGCAAAGTTACCTTTCGGGATTAGTCTCAGGATTGCTCTTTGCCCCTACTACAATTTTTGCAATGACCTGGGGTGTGGCTTTTTTCCAGACGGGCAGGCATTTAGATTTTAGTAATGCAACACTAACCTGTGCCATAGTCCCTTTAGGCTGGGCTGTAGGCTGCCCGTTACTCGGTTGGCTTGCCGACAAAATTGGACGTAGGAAACCTGTGGTTATAGGTGGGGCATCGGTTATGATAATCAGTTTGTTGCAACTAATTTATTTACCAAATCTCATGGCACCCTACATTACAATGTTTATAATGGGCGTTGCATCTGGCGCAGCAATGATACCCTACTCTATAATTAAAGAGGCAAACCCTGATAAAGTTAAAGGCAGCGCAACGGGAACCATTAATTTTCTAACATTTGGAGTTACATCATTATTAGGCCCGCTCTTTAATTATATGTATGGCAAAGACCTTTCTACCACTACCGATAATGAAGGGCATTTTCGTTCGGCGGGAATGTTTTGGGTTATAGGAATAGCATTAGCCATGGTTATCTGCTTTTTTTTAAAGGAAACCGGCTCTAAAAAGAAAGTATAGCTTTAAAATAATTTTACCTTAATATAATACGCACCCCTATTTTGTGGTGCGTTTTTTGCTTTATATGGCAATAAGTTAGTAGTTGGTATTTAACTTTTAGGGGTTTATTCGTGAAATTTATTTTTTTTACCGAAAAACCTGTAATGTTTTTTATAAATGATTTACATTTGCAACCATGAATAAAAATGAATTACATAGTAATGCTATGTCGCGCACTAACACCCCGGTAATTTGCCGGATGGTGCGGCTATAATAATGCCGCAAAAGTTTTTAGCCAGAATTTTCACTTTTATTTTTTATTACATTGAAAACACAACCTGTTTTTTTTATAGGGTCTTCTCTCACAGACCATGGTTTTATAAGCAACCTTAACTCTTTCCCGAGCCCGATGCGTCTCAGGCCGTAAGGTATACTTATATTTTAAGAATGGGTCCGTCCTGTTTATTACACCACAATTAGTTTCCCTATTTATACATCATTTATTTCTTTTTCCCCGAAATGAATATATCTATTGTAATAGCCCGAGAGGAGCACTACAAGTTTGCCCAGGAAATTTGCGACACCATGTACGCAAGTGCTATACAGCGCGGTACGGGTATTGCCAAACGTTCGCCTGAATACATTGTTAAAAAAATGGAAGGCAGTGATGCCATCATTGCAGTTGCCGATGGTAAGTTTGCTGGCTTTTGCTATATAGAAAGCTGGTCGCACGGTAAGTATGTCGCTAATTCCGGACTTATTGTACACCCTGATTATCGTAATCATGGTTTAGCCAAAAAAATCAAAACAAGGGTTTTTGAATATTCGCAGGAAAAATATCCGGGTGCCAAAATATTTGGTATTACCACCGGCCTTGCGGTTATGAAAATAAACTCCGATTTAGGATATAAACCTGTACCCTTTAGCGAACTTACAGACGACCCTACCTTTTGGAAAGGCTGCAGCGGCTGTAATAATTTTGATATCCTGCAACGTAAAGATTATAAAATGTGCTTGTGTACCGGCATGTTATATGATCCTGCAGAGAAGAAAAACGAAGAAGAAGATCAATATACCTTTAACAAAAAAGTGCTGGCAAGGTTAAAAAGCATCAAGCAGGCACTATTTCTTAAAAAAGACAAAGACCATGAGTAAAAAATTAGTTTTGGCATACAGCGGCGGATTAGATACGTCTTATTGCCTAAAGTATCTTAAAAACGATTTGGGGTATGAAGTACATACCATACTTATAAACACCGGCGGTTTTGATGAAGCTGAACTTACAGCTATAGAAAAACGCGCGTACGAGCTGGGCAGCGCCCACCACGTTAACCTTGACATAATAGACAAGTACTACGACAAAGCCATTAAATATTTAGTTTATGGTAACGTACTTAAAAATAATACCTATCCGCTATCTGTAAGTGCCGAGAGGGTTTTCCAGGCTTTAGAAACAGTACGCTATGCAAAAAACGTAGGTGCCGATGCTATTGCCCACGGTAGCACAGGAGCAGGTAACGACCAGATTCGTTTTGATCTTGTTTTCCAGACCATTGCTCCGGAAATGCAGATCATTACCCCTATTCGCGACCTAAAGCTAACACGCCAGCAGGAAGTAGAATACCTTCAAAAAAATGGAGTGGAATATTCATGGGAAAAGGCACAATACTCTATCAATAAAGGTATTTGGGGAACGAGCGTGGGTGGTAAAGAAACGCTTACATCTTCGCAGCCATTACCGGAGAGTGCTTACCCATCTCAATTATTAAAAATAAAAGAAAGTAAAGTTACGCTTCATTTTGAAAAAGGAGAACTTATAGGTTTGGATGATCAATTTGAAAAGCCTTCGGCAAATATCCAGAAACTGGAAAAACTGGCTTCGGCGTATGCCATAGGCCGTGATATTCACGTGGGTGATACTATTATAGGCATTAAAGGCCGTGTAGGTTTTGAAGCTGCTGCTCCGCTAATAACCATTAAAGCGCACCACCTGCTTGAAAAACATACGTTAGGCAAGTGGCAGCAATACTGGAAAGAACAATTGGGCAACTGGTACGGTATGCTGTTTCATGAAGGGCAATACCTTGACCCCGTTATGCGCAACATAGAGACGTTTCTTGAGGATACCCAGAAAACCGTTACCGGAACAGTAACTGTTACCCTTAAACCATACCACTTTACGCTTGACGGAATTGAATCGGCACACGATTTAATGAATACCGGATTTGGACAGTATGGCGAAGTGAATAATGCCTGGACAGCAGATGATGCCAAAGGCTTTATTAAAATAGTGGGCAATGCCCAGAATATTTACGCTCAGGTTAACAACGAAAAATATGATTAACATTGGCATCATTGGCGGATCGGGATACACTGCAGGCGAATTACTACGCTTACTGGTAAACCACCCGCAGTCTACTATCGATTTTGTGTACAGCACCACCAATGCCGGTAGCCCGGTAGCTTCTGTACACGATGATCTATATGGTAGTCTGGAATTGAACTTTACCGATACAGTTAAGCCTGATGTTGATGTAGTGTTCCTTTGTTTAGGCCATGGTAAATCGATATCATTTTTACAGGAACATCCTTTTTCGGCAAATGCCAGAATAATTGATCTCGGTAATGACTTTCGCCTTGCAAAAGATGCTGCCTTTAATGGTAAAACCTTTGTATACGGATTGCCGGAAATGAATCGTGAAGTTATAAAATCGGCACAATATATTGCAAATCCGGGATGCTTTGCCACAGCAATACAATTAGCATTATTGCCACTGGCAAAAAATAGCCTGCTTATTGATACTGTGCATATAAACGCAACAACGGGCAGTACCGGTGCCGGGGTTATGCCTTCGCCTACTTCCCATCACCCGTGGCGTACAAATAATATGTCGCATTATAAAGCATTCGAGCACCAGCATTTGGGTGAGATCATCCAGAGTTTGCAGTTAACGCAACAAGGATTTAACGAAGAGATATTGTTCATTCCTAACCGTGGCGATTTTACACGTGGTATTTTTGCAACACTTTATACCAAACTGCCAGCTGATTTTAATCAAGTTGTAGAACTGTATAAAGAGTATTATGATGGTGAGCCTTTTGTAAAAGTAACTACAGATAATATTAGTCTTAAGCTTGCTATACAAACTAACAATTGTTTTATAAGCCTTGAACAAAAGGGTAATTATTTACTAATAACATCAGTAATAGATAACCTTGTTAAAGGTGCAAGCGGGCAGGCAATTGAGAATATGAACCTGATGTTCGGGCTGGAAGAAACAACAGGATTAAAACTGAAAGCTGCGGGATTTTAATTCCCTGCAGTTACGTAAACTAATTTAAACCTACAAGGTCTTGGAGACCTTGCAGGTTGAGCAAAACCTAAAAACAAATACAATGAGTTTATTCAATGTATACCCCATATACAATATTACCCCGGTTAAGGCACTGGGCGCAAAAGTATGGGACGATAAAGGCCAGGAATACCTCGATTTTTACGGAGGCCATGGAGTGATTTCTGCCGGTCACTCCCACCCCGACTATGTTAAGGCAATTACAGAGCAGGTTGGTAAAATAGGATTTTATTCTAACTCCATACAAAACCCATTGCAGGAAGCCCTTGGTGTAAAACTTACACAGTTTTCCGGCTATCCTGATTATACATTATTTTTATGCAATTCGGGAGCAGAGGCTAACGAAAATGCACTTAAGCTCGCATCATTCCATAATGGAAAGAAAAAGGTAATTGCATTTAAAAAAGCATTTCACGGACGTACATCTGCGGCTGTAGCAGCTACCGATAATCCATCAATTGTTGCACCTATAAACGCAGGCCATGAAGTGGTTTTTCTTCCTTTAAATGACATCGATGCATTAAATGCAGAGATTACTAAAGGTGATGTTTGTATCGTAATTATAGAAGGCATACAGGGCGTAGGCGGATTAGACCAGGGAACAACTGAATTTTTTCAGGCTGTGGCCAAAGCCTGCGAAGCTAATGGTGTTGTATTGATATTAGATGAAATACAAAGCGGTTACGGGCGTTCGGGAAAATTCTTTGCGCACCAGCACCATGACATTAAGCCAGACATTATAACACTTGCTAAAGGTATGGGCAATGGCTTTCCTATTGGTGGCATACTAATATCTCCCAAATTTACAGCGTCTTACGGTTTATTAGGAACAACCTTTGGTGGTAACCATCTTGCTTCGGCAGCAGCATTATCTGTTTTAGAGATTATCGAAAAAGAAAACCTGATCGAAAATGTAAATACCATAAGCGCCTATTTTAAAGAACTTGCAGTACAGATACCCCAAGTTAAAAATATAAAAGGCCGCGGCTTAATGTTGGGGCTCGAATTTGACTTTGATGTGACAGAGCTTCGAAAAAAGCTTATATATGAGGAATTTATTTTTACAGGTAATGCCTCTCAAAAAAATCTGCTGCGTATATTGCCTCCCCTTTCTATAACAAGAGAAGATGTGGATGTATTTTTTGCCGGGTTAAAAAATGTATTAAAAGATTTATAACTGTTTTATTAATTAAACATAAGGTTAGGTTAACCAAAACAACAAATGAAAAACTTCACCTCTGTTGATGATATTCAGGATCTTAACGAACTTGTATCGTTGGCTAAAGCCATTAAGGCGGCACCTTTTGCTGATAAAGAAATTGGTAAAAACAAAACCCTTGGGTTATTGTTTTTTAATCCAAGTTTAAGGACAAGGCTCAGTACACAAAAGGCGGCGCTCAACCTTGGGATGGATGCCATTGTAATGAACCTGAATACCGAAGGCTGGCTGTTGGAATTTGAAGATGGCGTAATTATGGATGGCAATAAGGCCGAACATATAAAGGAAGCAGCACAGGTGGTATCGCAATACTGCGACATCATTGCGGTGCGAAGCTTTCCTTCACTTACAGATAAGCAAAAAGATGAAGAAGAGCAGGTTATAAATTCATTTAAAAAATATGCATCAGTGCCGGTAGTAAGCCTTGAAGGTTCTACAGAGCATCCTTTACAGGCAGTAGCCGATGCACTTACCGTTGAAGAATATAAAACAACAGCCAGGCCAAAAGTGGTACTTACATGGGCTCCGCACCCTAAAGCGTTGCCGCACGCGGTACCTAATTCGTTTGTTAAAGTGATGAAAAAGGCTGATGTTGATTTTGTAATTACCCACCCTGAAGGCTATGAATTGAATCCTGAATTTACAGAGGGAGTTACTATTACACATAACCAAGATGAAGCATTTAAAGATGCAGATTTTATTTATGCTAAAAACTGGAGCAATTATATAGATTACGGACAAATTACAAGTAAAGATCCGTTGTGGACAGTGACCACCGAAAAAATGGCACTGACAAACAAGGGTAAATTTATGCACTGCCTTCCCGTGCGCCGTAACATGATTGTTACCGATGAAGTATTAGATAGCGATGCTTCTATCGTGATTCAGCAGGCAAATAATCGTACCTATGCTGCGCAGGCCATACTAACTAAAATACTTAAGGATGAGTAAACCACAGCTTTCGGTAGTAAAAATAGGCGGCAATGTAATAGATAACGAGTCGGCGCTACAAGCTTTTTTGGTTGATTTTGCTGCACTTGAAGGCTTTAAGATACTGGTACATGGTGGCGGTAAAATAGCAACCAAGATTGCCGAAAGCCTTGATATTACAGCGATCTTTCATGAAGGCCGACGCATTACCGATAGACCAATGCTTGACGTTGCTGTAATGACGTATGCCGGATTAATAAATAAGGATATAACCGCTAAGTTACAGGCTTTACAAAACAACGCTATGGGCTTTACAGGAGCCGATGGTAACCTTATACTATCTGAAAAGAGAAAAAATGCCGCCGTTGATTTTGGCTTTGTAGGAGATGTTGTAGCAGTTAACGCCGATTTAATACAGGTTTTACTGCTGCAAAATGTGGTTCCTGTTTTTAGTGCAATTACGCATGACGGTAAAGGCCAGCTGTTTAACACTAATGCCGATACTATTGCCAGCACTATTGCCGTTGCGTGCAGTAATTACTTTAATGTAAACTTATTGTATTGTTTCGAGAAAAAAGGTGTCCTCATGGACTCCGAAAATGAGGAATCTGTTATAAAAAACCTTACTTTTGAAGCCTACCGGGAGCTGTGTGAGCAAAAAGTTATCCATTCTGGCATGTTGCCTAAACTGGAAAATTGCTTTGATGCACTGCATAAGGGGGTTTCGCAAATTGGCATAGGAAGCCCGGAAATGCTGAAAAAAGATAACAGCATTTTTACACTGGTAACTGCCTGACCAAATATTAACTGAATGAGTGGCAAAACAATACATACCTTAACACAAGAAGCTATAAACCTGCTAAAACAGCTAATTGCTACGCCTTCTTTTTCATCTGAAGAAGATCAGACGGCAGCGCTGATTAATGCCTGGTTTACTAATAACACTATCCCTTTTAAAAGGGAAAATAATAACCTGTGGGCGTTTAATAAGCATTTTGATGAAGCTAAGCCTACCTTATTGCTTAATTCGCACCACGATACTGTAAAACCAAACCAGGGTTACACTTTAAACCCGTTTGAACCTATTGAGAAAGACGGAAAATTATTTGGTTTGGGCAGTAATGATGCAGGAGGTTGCTTAGTATCTTTATTAGCAACATTTACGCATTTTTATAACGCTGAAAACCTTGCTTACAACCTTGTCATGGTAGCATCTGCCGAGGAAGAAAGCAGTGGGCAAAATGGATTGAACAGCGTATTAAAACATTTACCGGAACTGGATTGCGCCATTGTGGGTGAACCTACAGAAATGCAGCTTGCCATTGCCGAAAAAGGGCTTTTAGTGCTTGATGTTATAGTTGAAGGTACACCGGGACATGCTGCCCACCCTAATGATAATGTGTCTATTTACAACGCAATAGAAGTTATAGAATGGTTTAGGGATTACCGTTTCGAGAAAGTATCTGATGTTTTAGGACCTATGAAAATGACCGTTACAGGTATACATGCCGGTAAACAACACAATGTAGTTCCTGCTGAATGTCAGCTTGTTGTAGACGTTCGTGTAAATGATTGCTATAACAACCCGGAAGTACTGGAGATTATTAAAAATGAGTTGGACGGTAAGGCAAAGGTAACACCAAGATCGCTGCACCTTAACTCATCATCAATACCTAAAGAGCATGCACTTGTACTGGCAGGTATAGAATTAGGCAGGACAACCTATGGTTCACCCACATTGTCTGACCAGTCGGTACTAAGCTGCCAGTCGCTTAAACTGGGGCCGGGTTACTCTCCCCGCTCGCACAGTGCTGATGAATTTATATATATCAAAGAAATTGAAGAAGGAGTAGCATTGTATATTGAGATACTTTCTAAATTCCTGAAACAAGAAACAATACCGGTGCATCAAGCCGTAACACAGCCTGAAAATTTATAGGCAACCTAATTACAACTAAATGAAACTCTGGGATAAAGGCATACCTACCGATAAAAAAACCGACCTCTTTACTGTGGGCAATGACCGCGAACTCGACCTTGTGCTGGCCAGGTATGATGTTATAGGTTCTATGGCACATGCTAAAATGCTTGGGAAAACTGGATTGCTTACCCCTCAGGAAGCTGATGATCTGATAATTGCTTTACAGGATATTTTAGTTGACATTGAAAACGGGAATTTCACAATAGAAGATTCTTTTGAAGATGTACATAGTAAAGTAGAGTACCTGCTTATAGAAAAGTTAGGCGATACCGGTAAAAAAATACACGTAGCGCGTTCCCGTAATGACCAGGTTTTAACTGATGTTCATCTTTATGTAAAGGCCGAATTGTTAACTATTAAAGCACAGGTAAAAGAATTATTCAATTTACTTATTGCATTAAGTAAGCAATACCAACAAATTCTGTTACCGGGATATACGCATTTTCAGGTCGCTATGCCATCATCGTTTGGGATGTGGTTTTCGGCGTATGCTGAGAGCCTGATAGACGATGTTACAATGCTTAATGCAGCACTTACGGTGGCTGATCAAAACCCGTTAGGATCGGCAGCGGGATATGGCAGCTCCTTCCCTATCGATCGTACTTTTACAACTCAGGAAATGGGGTTTGCAACATTAAAATACAATTCGGTTGCAGCACAAATGAGCCGTGGCAAGACCGAGAAAACAGCTGCTTTTGCAATGGCATCTGTAGCAGGAACATTATCTAAACTGTCAATGGATATTTGTTTGTACCTGAGCCAGAATTTCAATTTCATAAGCCTGCCGCAGCATTTAACAACAGGCAGCAGCATTATGCCGCACAAAAAAAATCCGGATATTTTCGAGCTTATTCGCGGTAAATGCAATAAAATTCAGGCATTGCCGTATGAGCTAACCCTTATTACCAATAACCTGCCAAGCGGCTATCATAGGGAGTTTCAATTACTTAAAGAAGGATTATTTCCTGCGTTGCAAACCTTAAAGTCATGCCTTGAAATGGCTGTCTATTCGATTAAAGAAATCAAAGTAAACGAGCATATACTCGACGATAAAAAATACGACTACCTGTTTACTGTCGACAAACTTAATGAGCTGGTTACTGCCGGAGTGCCCTTTAGGGATGCCTACAAAATTGTAGGAGAACAGGTGGATAACGGCACATTTACATCGCCAAAGGCAACTGAACATACCCATGAAGGCAGTATAAATAATTTATGCCTTGATGAGATTGTGGCCAAGATGGAGAAGGTTTTGTAGTTTTTTTCATAACTTAACACCTTACCATTTAATGTATTAAGTTATGAAAAATTTTATATTAATTATATTGGTATTTTTTTTCATCTCATGTAAAAAAGAGGATACATTATCATCAATATCTACGGAAAATAATGGAACTCAAATTGATGTAGAAATTACCTCTGATACTAAAGCTGATAGTATTATCGTTACTGATATTGAATACAAAAATTGGAAATCTTTTCCTGACCAGCCACAATTTACGGCACAATTTGATACAAATGTGCCTCATCAATATATAATTGCATTTTATTTAAATGGCAAACCGTATACTAATGATAAAGAACTATGGCTTAACAATGGTAACCCAAAAGTAAAGCTACATTTTAAAGATAAAAAAGTAGTAATTGATACTGTAGCCAACTCTCTAATTTATTATGAGTACTTTTCTTTTATTAAAAAACTGGATTCGTTAGATACTGATAATGATAGTATTTCCCGGAATAAATATTTATTAAATAAAATTGAAGAACATTTTAATGATTCATTTTCTAATCTTGTTGCTGCGAACTATTTAGGTTATAATAGGTCTAATAGTAAGAATCTTAAAATCCTACTTAGCAAAATTGAAAAGCAGAGTAGTGATATAAAAAACTCAAATTCATCAGTCTACACGCAGTTAAAACAGTTACTTACTACTAAAAAGTTCAATCTTTCAGAATACTCGCTAATTAATACTAATGGCGATACAATTAAGCCTATTGTAAAACAGGACAAACTTTATCTTATAGATTTTTGGTTTGTAAGATGCCTTCCTTGTGCTGCCGATCATAAACTTATACAGCAGCGTATTAATGATTTCAAAAAGCATAATATTGAAGTTGTGGGTATTGCTAAAGAAAACTCATTTAAAAGCTGGGACAATTATCTTAAAAAGCACAATTATAACTGGACGAATTATAAAGAAATGATTCCGTTTAAAACTAATCCATCTGATAGTTTAGGGATTGATGTTTATCCCACTTATGTAATTGTAAACAGTAAAGGAGAAGTTGCATCTAAACGTTACAACTACGTTAAAGATGTATTTGAGGATTATCTCGATAAGTAAACGTACTCAGTTTTGCCAATGGACTCAACATTAAATATATTGTAAAGTGCTCAAAAACCTGATTATCATTTAAGAAAAGCGTAACAGGCAGGTACTTAAAAAACCAACTTTTTTTAGTAAATTTGCGGCTTAAATTTTATGTAACTGTCATGGGAAAAGTAAAAATTGGATTGGTACAAATGAGCTGTGTTAAAGACAAGCAGCCCAACATGGATAAAGCAATTAAAGAAATTCGTAAAGCTGCTGCACAAGGCGCAAACATTATATGCCTTCAGGAGTTATTTACTTCCTTATATTTTTGTGATGTAGAAGATTATGAGAACTTTAAGCTGGCAGAGGCAATACCCGGTCCCTCTACAGAAGCGCTTAGTGCTGTAGCCAAAGAGCTTAACGTTGTAATAATTGCTTCGCTTTTTGAAAAACGTGCCGAGGGGCTTTATCACAATACTACTGCTGTGCTTGATGCAGATGGTACGTATCTTGGTAAGTACCGAAAAATGCACATTCCGGATGATCCGGCTTTCTACGAAAAATTCTATTTTACCCCGGGCGACCTGGGTTATAAAGTATTCCAAACAAAATTTGCTAAGATTGGTGTGCTTATTTGCTGGGATCAGTGGTATCCTGAAGCAAGCCGCATCACAGCACTTATGGGGGCCGAGGTTATGTTCTACCCTACCGCTATTGGCTGGGCAACAAGCCAGGACGAAGATACCAACAAGGAACAATATGATGCTTGGCAAACCATTCAGCGTTCGCATGCCGTTGCAAATGGCGTACACGTTGTTAGCGTTAACCGCGTAGGCTTTGAGCAGGATGGCGACATGAAATTTTGGGGTGGCAGCTTTGTGGCAAACCCACAAGGTAAATTACTATACTTAGGATCTCATGAGAACGAAGAAACAACTGTTGTTGATATAGATACTAATGCTACTGACCATTACCGCACGCACTGGCCATTCCTTCGCGACCGAAGGATTGACAGCTACCAGCCTATTACAAAACGATATTTAGACGGAGATTAATCTTTGTTAGAAGTTTAAAGTTTTAGGTTATTCATAATTGTTTCAATTTTACAATGATATTAAACACAGCACAAACCCCCAAATCTTTGGGATTCCATTTTCCGGCAGAGTTTGAAAGACAAAGAGCGCTATGGTTATCATGGCCGCACAAAGAGGCTTCATGGCCCGGAAAACTGCACCTTATATATAAACCATACTGCGAATTTATACTACAGGTTTCACGCCACCAGAAAGTATGCATTAATGTAGGCGATGCTGCAATGCAACAGTTTGCACTATCTCAAATTGAGAAGTTTGCACCGCTTGTTCCGGTAGCACAATTAAATGAAATTTCATTTTACCTGCACCCTACCAATGATGCATGGTGTCGCGACCATGGCCCTGCATTTTTAGTAAACAAAACTACAAACGAAAAAGCAATTGTTGACTGGGGATATAATGCATGGGGCGATAAATACCCTCCGTATGACCTGGACGATGTAATACCTACCCGTATAGGCGAAGCACTTGGGCTTAAAGTATTTAATCCGGGTATTGTTATGGAAGGCGGCAGTGTAGAGTTTAATGGTAAAGGAACTTTACTAACCACTACGGCTTGTTTACTTAATAAAAACCGTAATCCGCATTTAACGCAATCTCAAATAGAGGAATACCTTATACAATATTATGGTGTAGAGCATATACTATGGCTTGGCGATGGTATTGTAGGCGATGATACTGATGGCCACATTGATGATATTACCCGTTTTGTAAACGAAGACACAGTTGTTACTGTTGTAGAACATCATAAGAATGATGATAATTACGAGCTGTTGCAGGAAAATTTAAAAAGCCTGCACACCATGCGCCTGCAGGATGGTAAACAGCTTAATGTTATTGAACTTCCAATGCCTAGAGCAGTAGTTTACGAAGACCAAAGGTTGCCGGCATCTTATGCTAATTTTTATATAGCTAACGAGACCGTTATTGTGCCAACTTTCCGTGATACAGAAAATGACACTAAAGCTCTTGATATTTTGCAGGATTGTTTTAAAAGCCGTGAAATTATAGGCATAGATTCGACGGATCTTATTTGGGGGTTAGGCAGCTTTCATTGTCTTAGCCAGCAGGAACCGTCTATTTAGTTAGCAGTATTCAGTTACAGTAGGCAGCAGCTTCACTCTTAAAAAGTAAACAGTTTTAGTCGCAATAATCACGCAAAGTGCTGATTACTGTGACTGTGACTGAGTCTGAAAACTTAAAATTGTTCGTATAATATCATCCTTCGGTACAACGCCTGATTGCCTCCATAACATTTTTCCGTTCTGGAAAAGCATGAGCGTAGGCACTCCTTTTACCTGAAATTGTGGAGTAGACATTAATGCCTGATTTTTGTCTACATCTACTTTTATAATTTTTATTTTATCGCCCAGGCTTTCCTTTACGTCTTTAAGTATAGGAGCCATCATTTGGCATGGGCCACACCAGGTTGCAAAAAAATCTATAAGCACAGGTTCTGAACTATTTATAAGGGTAGAAAAGCTATTCATATCTGATAATTTTATTTAAAATTAGTAAATTCCGATTAGACATTTACCACGTTAAGATAAAATTATAATGTTCATAATTGTTAGTTAAACCTATCTTATAGAATTGGTAACACTAATTTTTACAATAGTTTTTTTCCTACTTTTAACGCAAACAAACAGAAATTGCGCCATGAAAAAAACACATTTTATAGTAGCCTTTATTTTAGGATGTACGCTGCTTACTACCTCTTGTAAGAAAAAAGATGGAGAAGTAACGGATAACACCGAAGTACATGACCATGATGAAGCTACAATACCATTAGACACCACTAAAATTACTGCTTTCTTTGTAAAACACCCCGATTTTAAGCAGTTTGAGCAAGAGGTAAAAAAATTATACTCTAAACACAATCATTATGTATGGCAGGATAAGGGCGGACTTATAGAGTTTGCAGATGTGGTTCATAATAAAGTAAATCAGCTTGATAACGAAGGACTTGAGGTTAAGGTTCCTTATAAAGATGAGTTAAATGCCATTTTTGATGATGCTAAGAGCAAACCCGATACTGATAGTGAGCTGCTTATTAGCTCGATGTATTTTTTTTATGCTAAAAGAGTACTTGAAGGACTTGATCCAAGTAAAAGTAAAGAAACAGGATGGTACCTGCCGCGTGACAGGGTAGATTATGTGGCATATCTTGATACGTTAATGAAAGACCCTAAGCTGATTAAGCGTGATGAATCGGAACTTTTTAGCCAGTACTATAACCTGCGTAAAGGTTTACAAAAATATCGCGATATTGAAAAAAAAGGCGGATGGGGAACCATTGCACTTAATGAAGGTGTAAAATCATTGAAAGAAGGCGATTCGGCTGCGGCTATTGTACAAATACGTAAAAGGCTTACACTTGAAGGATACCTTAAAAGTGATTCGGGAAAATCAGTATTTGATACAGACCTTGCCGGTGGGCTTAAAGCCTATGAGGAAAAGCATAACCGCGTTTTTGATGGTAAAATAGGCCCTGCTATAGTTACAGAAATGAATATGCCGGTAGCACAGCTAATAAAAACCATATCGATAAACATGGAACGTTGCCGATGGATATCTCCTAAAATGGATAAAGCTCCAGAGGTTATAGCGGTTAATATACCATCTTACAGGCTGGTTTATTTTAAAAGTGGTAAGCCCGTATTTACATCTAAGGTTGTTGTGGGTAAAGAACTTAATAAAACGGTTGTATTTAGCGGACAAATGAGTTACCTTAATTTTGCGCCTTACTGGAATATCCCTACCAGCATTTTAAACAAAGAAATTAAACCTGGTATTGCTAAAAACCCTAACTATCTTGCCAAACACAATATGGAGTGGAACGGTAATATGGTGCGCCAGAAACCGGGTGGGCAAAACTCCTTAGGTAAAGTAAAATTTATGTTCCCAAATACTAATAATATTTACCTGCACGATACACCGGCCAAAAGTCTTTTTAATAAAGACGACAGGGCTTTTAGCCACGGCTGTGTACGCGTAGAAAAAGCCCGCGACCTTGCCATTATGATTACTAAAGAAGATGGAAACTGGACAGAAGCAAAAGTTGATAAAGCCATGAATGCGGGTAAAGAAAGTACTTACGTACTTAAAAAGAAAATACCGGTATACATTGCCTATTTTACTGCATGGGCAGATGAAAATGGGAATGTAGCTTTCTTTGAAGACATTTACAAACGCGACAATAGATTATCAGGCTTGCTTTATGCATCAAAATAGAATAATGCTTTAACTCAGCCTACTAAAAAAATAAAAAGGTTATTCCTTAATGCGATGCATTGGGTTTAACCTGTTTTTATTTATGTTATATAATGTATTATCTTATGTCTGTATTCAGACGTTTTTCAGCTAAAGTTTCAGCGGATCTATACATTTATAGAACCTCCTGGTGTATTGGTCACTGCCTAATTCACTTATTGTCACAGCCATTTCTTTGCCTGATGATGCATGGATAAATTTAGATTTCATACCATTGGCTTCGCATACTATACCCACATGCCCAACAGATTTACTGTCTCTGTACCCATAAAATACCAACACATCCCCTACTTTAAATTCTTCAGGTTTTAACGGTTTTCCAACTTTTGAAAACCCCGATGAACTTCTTGGAAGTTCAATGTCAAAATTTTTAAAAACAAAATTCACAAAGCCGGAACAGTCAAAACCTTTTTGTGGGCTGCCACCTGCATAACAGTATTTAGTACCCATGTATTTTTTTGCAAATGCAATTATAGAATCGCGCTGAATATCATCGGCAGATATTGCAGACGATACTATATTAGTTTTTACAGGTTTTGCCTCTTCCCTGCACGAAAAAAATGCGATGCCTGCCAATAGTAAAATAGTGTGTTGTAATAACTTCATAAAAGCGAAGATAACAAAACACATTTTTTAAGTAGTAAATAAATGTGGGTTTAACGCTTAAAAACAATTATTACCTATTAAGTACCCTATATAGTAATAATATAAAAATGATGGGTTTTTATTTAAAAAGAAAAATCCCACAACCATTATAGTGTGAGATTATTGTTTAGCAAATAATTTAAAACTATTGGCTAACCATCTATGCTATGTAATTATTTTATTTTATTTGTAATGTAAATTCCCGGTCCCTCAAGTAATAAAGGCTCAGCTTCCTTAATAAATTTAAGAATATGAGGTGTTTTATTGTGCGCTTCCAGTTCTTCTGCGCTACGCCATATTTCATGAAAAATAAAAATGTTAGGTTCGTCTACTGCCTGATGCAGGTCGTATTGCAGGCATGCAGCTTCGGTTCGCGATCCTTTTACAAGCTCCTCTAAAACAGCTTTCATTTCGGCTACTTTATCAGTCTTGCTTTTTATTATTGCGGTTAATGGTATCATAATGTTCAATTTTATAGTGTTACTTGTGTACCTAAAAAAACTTCTGTTAAGTGGTTCTTGTACAGTTGCATATCGCGTACAATATCGGCATTTTTTTCTATATCATGAAAGTGTATGCCCGGCAAAGGTTCCATACCTGTAAAAGCATTCATACGATGAAACCCAAAAAGCGGGCCTTCATCTACACTATGTTCATTAAAGAATTCCCCCGGCAGCGTAAAAGCTTCTTTAGGAGCATTCCATGATGTGGTAACCATATATTTACGCCCCTGCATAGTACCGCCTGTGCCGTAATTTATGGCAGGATTAGAGCGCGATCGGCCGTCGCTGTTATAAATACCTTTAGCATGGCCTTCGGTAAAAACAACATCTATATATTTTTTAAAATTGTGTGGTAGCTGAAACCACCATATTGGGGTATGGTAAATTACTACATCTGCCCAAACGTATTTTGCAACTTCTTCGGCGGCATCATATCCCGAACTAATATTAGTTATCTTAACTTCAAAATCACTGTGGTTACTAAAAAAAGCAAATGTTTCGGCAGCCACAGTATCGTTAAATTTTCCACCGGAATGGCCAAACTCCTGTCCACCATTTATTATAAATATCTTTGTCATAATTATTTGATCATTTTTTATAATGCAAATTTACAACGCAATAAACTATTATTAAAATAACATAATTTATACCTTTGCATCATAATTATAATAGTTACGTTATGGTAAATTTAGAATGGTACCGCACTTTTAAGGCTGTTTATAAAACGGGAACACTTACCGGCGCAGCGCAGGAGCTGTTTATATCCCAACCCGGCGTAAGCCTGCACCTTAGCTCATTAGAAAATTACACCGGTTATAAATTATTCGATCGTAAAGGCCGACGCATGGAACCTACAGAGCGTGGAAAAGTACTGTATAACTTTATTACCGAAGCACTTACTAAACTTGAAGATGCCGAAAAGAACTTTCAGCGCAGTACAGAAAAGCATACACCTACCATAAGCGTAGGGATGTGTTTTGAAACATTTCAGATTACTTTAGAGCCCTACATTGCTACCCTGCCCTTTAATGTAATCATTCAATTTGGCGAGTACCCGGAAATGGTTGCCAATCTTGAAAAAGGTATACTCGATCTTATAATCACCCCGCAAATGGTAACGTCAGCCACAGTTGAATATGAAGCCTTTAGTAAAGAAACCATTGTGCTTGTGGGTGGTACTACTACCGATGAAGAAGCTTTTAAAACACTCCTTTCCTTCAACGATCAGCAAGATTTGGAAGAATGGTTAAAGCACCAAAAATGGTATGGCACCACGGGCGATATGGAACACCTACGCCGTTTTTGGCAATTAAATTTTGGTAAATATCCAGATTTCAGGCCAAATTATATTGTACCTAACCTTAATTCTATTGTACGCTGCCTGGGTAGCGGCATTGGGCTGGCAGTTATACCCGATTTTTTATGCCGCAGAGAATTAGATAACGGTACCATTAAGCTTATTTGGGAAGGGAACTCTAAACTTACTAACATCCTTCATTTTGCCACAAGAAAAAAAACAATGTATGCTGATGAGATTGATGTTATAAAAAATATATTTAAAGAGGTAATGATATAAAATTTTAGAATTTAGCTTTAAATTACTTTAGTAAGAAGATTGATGTAAAAATTTGGATTAAAGTAACGTTAAATGGTTTTTACCCAATATTAGCTTTTGGTAATTTTAAGTATAAACTTAAAAATCACACCATGAGCAAGTCGTTAATTGTAAAGCACAGCATAAAAATAGATGCAGCACCAAGCCGTATTTGGGAAATTCTTACAAAACCGGAGTATATCCGTCAATGGGATAAACTGCCGGAAGATTTTGGTGATTACGAAATTCATCCCGCCACAATTATAGAATGGCCTGAACAAAAAAGGCTTAACGTAGTAGAGTTTGATTTGAACAAATCGTTAAAATACTCGTTGTCAATACCCGAATGGCGAGAACAAGGCGTTTTGCACATTGGCTACAATTACAATTTGTCAATTGATTCTGAAGGGTACACGTGGCTGGGTGTAGAAATTGGCGATTTTGCAATTCTTACAGAAGCAGATAGATATTATAACGAAAATAGTATCTTTGGGCAAACGGCTTCTCAAAAAATAAAAGAGCTTGCCGAAAATTAATTCACAGCATATTAAAACATATTATATTTTGGATATTACCATTACTAATAAGCAACTTACAGCTACCATAAACCCTAAAGGTGCCGAACTGAATTCTCTTAAAAGCAATACCAATACAGAATATATTTGGGAAGGCAATGCTAAATACTGGGGCAAGCACTCACCGGTGTTGTTCCCTATTGTAGGCACTTTAAAAAATAATTCGTATTTATATGAAGGACAGGTGCATGCACTTAGCCGCCACGGGTTTGCAAGGGATAACAACTTTACAGTAAAAAATCAAACCGAAGACAGCGTTACATTTTCACTTTCATCTAATGACGATACCCGTCGTGTATATCCATTTGATTTTGAGTTAGAACTGGTATATACCATAAAAGACAGCACCTTATTTTTAGACTATGTAGTTACTAATAAGGGCGATAAGCCACTGCCCTTTTCCATTGGTGCGCACCCTGCTTTTGCGTTACCCGGAAAATTTGAAAGTTACAGCCTCCAGTTTGAACAAGATGAGCCATTAGTTAGTACACAACTTACAGATGACTTACTATCTGATAAAACCGATATACTAACTGCGGAAAACGGAATTTTACCGCTGACTTATAAATTATTTGAGAATGACGCCTTGATATTTAAGTCTTTACAATCAAGAGCAGTAACAATAAAACAGGACAATAAAAATATTTTGAAAGTAACGTATCCTAATTTTCCGCATTTAGGGATATGGACTAAGGAGAATGCCCCATTTTTATGCATAGAGCCATGGCAGGGATATTCTGACTCGCCTGAAACCAAGGGGAATTTAATTGAAAAGGAAGGAATTATACTTCTTAACTCAGGCGATAAGTATACGGTCGGTTTTAGCGTAAAAATTTATAATTAATTTATTATATCGCATCCCATTACGTTATGCAATAAGAAATTAAATTTTAATTATCTTAACAACAACCTTACAAATGGCTAAATTCATTTAAATGCGCAATATCACACGTAAATTTTTTATTCCCTTATATTTAATATTATTTGTAATCCCGCTTTATGCCCAAAAAGATGTAAAGCTAACCTATACTAAACCTGCTGCCGTATGGACAGAAGCCCTGCCTGTAGGTAACGGCCGGTTAGGTGCTATGGTTTTTGGCGGTGTAAATGATGAGTTAATTCAGCTCAACGAGGCAACTTTATGGAGTGGTGGCCCGGTTAAAAAAAATATTAACCCTGATGCCTATCAAAACTTAGAGATCGTGCGAAATGCCCTTAGGGAAGAAGATTTTGCAAAAGCGTATGAAAGCACTAAAAAAATGCAGGGTCTTTACTCTGAAAGTTATTTGCCTTTAGGCGATTTAAATATAAATCAGGATTTTAAAAATGCTGTACCAACATCCTACAGCCGGGAACTAAACCTTGAAGATGCAATTACAACTACCACTTTTACCATTAATGGTGTAACTTATAAAAGAGAAGTTTTTGCATCGGCACCTGGACAGTGCATTATTATAAGGCTCACTGCCAGCCAAAATAAAAAACTATCCGTATCAATAAATGCTTCAAGCCAGCTAAAGTTTGAAAAATCTTTTAATAGCAACTCTTTATACATTAAAGGCAGAGCTCCTGCACATGCCGATCCCAGTTATATAAATTATAATAAAGAGCCTATTGTATATAACGACGCTACGGGATGTAATGGTATGCGTTTTGAAATAATTATGAAACCTGTTGTTAAACATGGAAATATAACTATAGATAACGATACACTGAAAATAGAAAATGCTACAGAGATAGTACTTTTTGTATCTGCTGCAACAAGCTTTAACGGGTATGATAAGTGCCCGGACAGCGATGGTAAAGACGAACATTTATTGGCAACAGGATATTTAAAAAATGCTGTAAACAAAAATTACAATCAGTTACTTAAAGAACATTTTGATGATTTTCATAACTACTTTAACAGGGTGTCACTAAACATTAATGAGTCAAAAATGGATCTTTCGGCAGTACCAACTGATAAGCGACTAATGGATTATGCCACAGGAAAAAAAGATAACGGGCTTGAAGCACTTTACTTTCAGTACGGCAGGTATTTACTAATATCATCATCAAGAACTAAAGATGCACCAGCAAACCTTCAGGGTATATGGAACAAAGAGTTGCGTGCACCATGGAGTAGTAACTATACTACCAATATTAATGTGCAAATGAATTACTGGCCTGTTGAAAGTGCCAATCTCACTGAGTTATTTTCTCCGCTTAACGACCTTATAAAAAATGTATCTATTACAGGGGCAGAAACAGCTAAGAGCTTTTACCATGCTAACGGGTGGGTATTGCACCATAACTCTGATATATGGGCTACAACAAACCCCGTAGGAGATTTAGGTAAAGGCGACCCTAAGTGGGCAAACTGGTACATGGGGGCAAACTGGATAAGCAGGCACTTATGGGAACATTATCAATATACCGGCAACAAAGAATATTTAAAGGAAATTTATCCTATAATGAAAGGTGCCGCCCTATTTAGCCTTGACTGGCTGCAGACAGATAAAGAAGGATATCTTGTTACTATGCCGTCTACATCTCCCGAAAATGATTTTTATTATGGCGATAAAAAAAAGGGAATTGTAACTGTTGCCAGTACAATGGATATGGCTATTATTAAAGACCTTTTTAAAAATGTTATGCAGGCCGCCACAGTTTTAAACACAGATAAAGATTTTGTAAAAGAACTTGAAACTGCTAACGGAAAATTATACCCTTTTAAAATAGGCAGCAAAGGGCAATTACAGGAATGGTATAAAGATTTTGAAGATGTAGACCCACACCACAGGCACACCTCCCATTTATATGCACTGCACCCTGCCGAACTGATATCTCCCATTAAAACGCCTGAGCTTGCTGAGGCTGCGCGCCGCACACTTGATTTACGAGGTGATGACGGAACAGGCTGGAGCCTTGCATGGAAAGTAAACATGTGGGCAAGGCTGCTTGACGGTAACCATGCATATACATTGTTTAAAAATTTACTGCGCCTTACTAAAGAGAATGACACCAGTTATAACAAAGGTGGAGGTGCCTACCCTAACCTTTTTGATGCGCACCCTCCTTTTCAGATTGATGGAAATTTTGCCGGTACTGCCGGTGTTATAGAGATGTTAATGCAAAGCCAGAATGATGAAATTTTTTTACTGCCTGCGCTTCCCGACGAATGGCAGGATGGAAATATAAAGGGTATTGTAGCGAAGGGTAATTTTGTAACAGCTATTAACTGGAAGAGTAATAAACTTGCTACAGCTACATTACTTTCGCGCAATGGTGGAAAATGTACTGTAAGAAGTAAAACTCCTTTTATGATAGCAGGATTAAAAATAAAAAGCCAAAAGTCAGAGATTGGATATACACTGACATTTGATTCTAAAAAAGGAAAATCGTATGATATAACTGCTACAAACTAATAGAACTTACACATAAATAAACAAAGCCTGAATAAGTTAGTTATTCAGGCTTTGTTTATTATTTAGCAGATATCAATATATCATACACTAACATATTTATTTAAATATAAATTAATCGGGATTTGCCAGTATTCTGAACAGCTGTGCATTTGAAGCAAAGTATTGATTCTCGATACTAATTTGGGAGAGGCGTGCATTAACCAAATTGTTCTCGCGGGAATTTATCAGGAATATAGAACTTTCGCCAAACGAGAAAAGTTTCTCTTCAGAGTTTAGCATGGTAGTATAATCCGTTACTAAAGCATCTATAATGTTCTTTTGTTTGCGTAGCGACTCGATCTCTGTTTGCTGTGCCGATATCTTATTTTTAAGTTCTAAGCGTTGCTGGCTAAGGTCGTATTCTGCATCCTGAATTTTAAGTTTGGCAAGTTTTAAGTTGCCGCGTTCTTTACGCAAAAAAATGGGGACGCTAAAGTTTACATTAAACTTATAATCTGCTACCCTAAAACTGTCAAAGTTTTCAGGTTCAGAGAGATAATTATATCCTACATTAGCTTTTGGCAATAGCTTATTAGCCTTTAGCTGCCTGTTTATCTCCAGCATAGAGAGCTTGGTTTGCAACGATTGTATTTTAGGATGTCCATCAAGTTCGTTTACATTTATTGCCAACTCATTAGTACGCAAAGTTTCGGGTAAAGTCTGCAATAAATTTTGTTCCGGTTTTACATTATCTTCAAGTTCTACCGGTACATCTTCAATCCATAAATAATTTGCAAGATTGAGTTTTGCCTTAACCAGCTTTAGGTTTGCATTTTCAAGGTTTAGCTGCCGGTTACGTACCGTTATACCTGCTTCTACACTATCTATGGCAGGAGAATCGCCCAGTTCTATTAATTGCTTTACACCATTAAAACGTGTGCTGGCAAAGCCCAGATAATTTTTATACAGTTCGGCTTCGGTAAAACTCCTTTTCCAGTCAAAATAAGCCTCACTTGCTTTATACAATACCTCTATAGCCCTTAGCTTACGTTGCGCATCACTAAGTTGTAATTGCAGTTTACCCTCCCTCACGTCGGCCATGCGCTCGTTAATAATAAGCCCCTGCCCTAATGGCACAGTTATACCTAACGATGTAAGCCCGCCCTGCGGGGTACGGTTTTCGGGGTTAAAATACCGGCCATCAGTCTGGTTAAAGCCGGCTTTAATTTCTATACCATACCAGGTAGGTATTTTAAAACTGCTGTTTAAAAGCGAATAATACTCTGTACCACTAAATCGCTTCTGGTCATAATCCACCTCTATCTTGGGGTCAAAACCACCACGAGCCAGCATAAGTGCAGCCTGTGCATTGCTAACTTCAAGGTTTGCCTGCTTAACTAAAGGGTGGTATTTTTTTACGTACCCTAAAAATTCGTTATAACTTAGTTCTTCTTTATTAAAATCCTGCCCGTAAACGTTTGTCACACAAAGCAAAAAGAGCAGGAAATATAGTTTTATAAAATGCAGCATATTATTTTTTTTCCTTACTTTTTCCATCATTTAAATCAGACTTGTAGTAATTAGGCGGGAATCCATTAAGGTTTCGCCATATCTCATACCATACAGATACTGTTTCGAGCAAAGCGATACTTTGAGCACCGGCACCTATGCTCAACTCTTTAGGCCATTTTTCTGCCTCACTGTCCGGCGATATTAGCACCCTGTATTTGCCATTCTGGCTTATAAAATTTTCTATAGCTACTACACGCCCGCCGTATGTACCATAAGAAAGTCCCGGCCAGCCAGAAAACACAATTCTTGGCCATCCGTCAAACCATACCCTAACTTTTGCACCACGGTGTACTAATGGCAAATCTATTGGGTTTACATAAGTTTCTATAGCAATATCATATCCCGCAGGCATAATACTTACTATTGGGGTTCCCTCCTTAATAGTTTCGCCAATACCGGCGAGCAAAGCACGGCTTACGTAACCATCCTGTGGTGAAGTAATATAGTACAGCCCGTTCCTCATGCTGTAATTTATATACTGGTTCTGCAACTTATTAACCTGTGCTTTAGTATCATACTGTGTACTGATTGCCGTAAACTTATCACTCTGAGATTTAGATATTTTTTCGGCATACTCTGCAGTAATACGGTTAATCTCTACCCTTGCATTTAAAAGTTCATTCTGGCTACTTAAGAGCTTGTTTTCCTGAGTAATAATATAAGCCTCAGCCTCCTGTAATTTGAGTTTTTTTTGCTCTACATCGGTCATTGGTTTCAGGCCTTCTTTATTAAGTGCTGTAGACCGGTTAAACTGGGTTTGTGCAATGCGAAGTTGTGTTTTTATGGCTTCAAGATCCATACTGTCGCTTTTAATTTTTAAGTGCGCCTGCTTTATCTTGTTTCGCGCCTGTTGTAGTTTCAGCCCTCTTTCTGTACCAAGTGATTCTGATTGCAGTTCGAGTGAACTCACTTTATCACTATACGATTCTACTGCCATTTTTTTTGCATCAACCTGTTCCTTAGTGTTGGATACAAGGTTAGGATCTAAATAATCCTCTTTAATTTCAGATATAAAAAGTATGGTATCGCCTTTCTTAACATAATCACCTTCCTGTACATACCATTTTTCTATACGGCCGGCAATGGCATTATGTACTGTTTGTGGCCTATGATCAGGCTTTAATGTTGTTACAGAGCCGTCTCCCGATATATTCTGGGTCCACGGCAGGAATAAACAGGCTACTAAAAAAATTAAGAAGCCAATAATTATTTTATTGAGGGTTTTATAATGGGGCCTGCGGGCTACATTTGTTATAGAGGCATACTTACCCGGGGTAATAAGTACCTGATTATCTTTAGATATATTAAGCATGCATTAAAGTTTTATATCGTTAGTAATTTCTCCACCTTCTATGGCAATCAGTCGGCTGCTTTTATTTTTAAAGCAGCTGTTTTTAGAGGCTACAATCAGTGTCCATTTATTTTCCTGAGAAAGCAAAAAGTCAATAATTTTTGTAGATGTCACCTCATCCATATTAGCGGTTGGCTCTTCCAGAATAAGCACATTAGGTTTATGCACTATACTTCGCGCAAGTAATATTTTTTGAACGTCAGAGCCAGATAATTGCCTGCCGCCGGGATGTATGTGCGTTTCTAATCCGTTAGGGAATGTCTTAATATAATCTGTAAGGTAAACGTTATCTAAAGCCCATTTTAAATCGTCGTTATCAATATTTTCGTTGCCATAAACTATATTATCCCTAATGGTACCGTCAAAAAGCGATTCGCCCTGTATTAGGGTACCTGTTTTAGCCTTAAATGCATCTTCATTAAGGTGGTTCATGTAATTATCTGTAATGTAAACAGATCCGTAATCAGGTTCTACAACCCCGGCAAGTAATCGTAACAGGGTACTTTTACCTGCACCATTAGTACCGGTAACCACAATTTTTTCTCCTTGTTTAATTTTCAGACTGATATTTTTAAGTGATTTTTTTTCATGCCCGGGATAGCTGTAATTAATACTATCCATTTCCATATTGATATCTATTTCACTTTTATTTAAAAAATCGGGTATAGCAGATGTTTGCATATCAGTAACCTGACCAATTTTTTCGACTGATGTTAGCACATCATAAAAAGATTCAAGACCAAAAATTATCTTTTCCACAGAGTTGATAAGCAATACAATTATAATTTCTGAGGCTATAAACTGCCCTATATTCATTTGGTTATTTATAACCAAAAAACCACCTACAGATAGTAATGCTGACGTAATTACAACTTTAAAAATAACAAGTTGTATATACTGCTTTCTCATTACACCAAAGTGTTTTTCGCGATAATTTACATAATCGTTAACGTAGCCATCATTCCTGTTAAGCGCATATTCAAATTGATTTTTTCTGCTAAAGCTTTCCCTATTACGGGCAATTTCCTGTATCCAGGCCGCCACTTTATACTTGTAAGTAGACTCTTTAAGGCTGGTCTCTAAACCATCTTTGTAAGAAAATTTAAAAATTATATACAAAACAGCAACGAGCAAAAGGCCTATAACTAAAAAGAAAGAATGGTAAAATGCAAGCAAAATAATACCAAAGCCTACCTGAAGAAATGCTGTAGAAAAATCAAGCAGTAGTTTTGCCGCGCCTTTTTGTACCATTAATGTATCAAAAAAACGGTTTGCCTGTTCCGGTGCATATTTTTCATAGAGTTCTTTAAATTTAATCAGGGGCATCCTGTAGGCAAATTCAAAAGAAGAACGTACAAATATGCGTTGCTGCAGGTTTTCTAATATTCGCAATTGCATAATGGTAAGCACGCCTGCAAAGCCAACTCCTATTGTTACTACAATTACAAGTACGATCCAGGACACGCTTACCTGTCCGCTTTGTATAAAGTTAATAATAGCCTGCACGCCCAGCGGTAAAGAAAGGTTTACCAACCCTGCAAATGCGGCATAAAATATAATTTGGTAAACATCGCGTTTATCAAGTTTGAGTAAATTATAAAGTCTTTTAAATGGAGTCATATTTTAAAAATAGTACGGTGTTTGTAAATAAATTACACGCATTTATATAAATAAATACTATATGTCTTAGTAAATACTAAAACATTTAAATTGTTGTATTACAAAACTATACGTTCGGGCGGAGGTAAATAGATTTTATTGTATAAGATACCGTTAAGGTTACAATCAGTCAGATAAATTTTATTTACCGATGTTGCAAAAACATGATGATAAATAGCTGCCTGAACAGGCACTAAATAATCTATTGTAAGTTTAATTTTATTATTGCAGCCTGTAGATTCATCTTCGATCTCTTCCTCGCCGGCGTTGCATTTAATAAATTTTTTACAAAGGCTCCATACCGCACTTTCTTTTTTGTGAATGTCTGTATTTTTGGTAGTAACCCTTGTAATGGTATTTGACAGATTTAAACTGCTAATTAGAAAATAGCCGATAAGAAGCACCTGAAGTACTTTACTAAATACGCTATTTTTCAATTGATTCATCATTGCACACAAATATCAACAGTTGTGCCAAATAAAAGAATTATTCATCTAAACAGCAAATTTTCAGCATTAAATTGTGTATATTAGAAATTCTAATGAATTAAATTAAAAATTTTAATTTTGAACCGTATTAATGGCAGTCCGTATTTTTAGAAATGAAAAGGCTGAGATTACCCTGCGACAGATACGAAATTGCTAAATCAGGCATATTGCTACAAAAACAATACTATCTATTGTACAAATGCTTAAATTTGCAATAGTATTTAAGGTAAGGCAATGAGCAAATGTGAACAATGTATTGTAAGGGAATTTAGTTCGCTAAAAACACTGAATAAAGAAGAGCTGCTCAGGATTGCCGATTGTAAATCGTCCTACATCATTAAAAAGGGCGAACCCATTTTTACCGAAGGAGAAAACGTAAACGGCATTTTTTGCATTAAGGATGGTGTTTGCAAGCTCACTAAACTTAGTCCTAACGGTAACGACCATATTTTAAAGCTTATTACTAAAGGCGAATTACTGGGACAACGCTCTATGATAAGCGATGAGCCTGTAAACCTTAGTGCTGTAGCCCTGGAAGATATGGAGGTTTGCTTCATACCAAAAACAGAGATTATGGGTTTATTTAACCAGAATAATAAATTCTCTATGGATGTTATGAAGGCTATTTGCGGCGACCTTAAAGACGCCGATGACCATGTGGTTGCTATGGCACAAAAATCGGTTAAGCAACGCTTGGCAGAAACCCTTATTTACCTTAATGACGCCTTTGGCATTAATGACGATAAAAGCCTTAAAATAAAACTATCGCGCGAAGAGCTTGCGGGCATGGTGGGTACAGCTACAGAAAGCTGCATCCGTTTACTATCTGAATTTAATAAACTTGGCGTGATAGAACTTTCCGGTAAAAAAATTACAATTACTGATATGGGCAGGCTGGACAAGCTTACAAATTAAAGAAGTTTGCCACGAATTACACAAATTATCAAATTTAATTGGTAAAAAAGCAATTCGCAGCAAAACATTTTAAACCAAAACCATTTCCGGAATTGCAATACCTTCTAATTGATTTTTATAATATTGCAGTTTGTCCAATACGTCCTGCTTCTCTCTTTGAAAGTAATTGTTGTTGGCAAACAATTCGTTGTAATAAGCAATTCCCTCCAATAAATTACTTTTAAAAGTATTCCATTTTTTAAGCTGGGCTTTGGTTATATCCTGTGCTACATTACCGATATCTTTAGCAAAGTAATCGATATATAATTGAAGTTCTTTTATAAAAAAGTTAGGCCTGTAAGCACTTGCCAATACATTAGCCTGTCCATAAATGTGGCGTACCATATCTTTTAAAGAAACTTCCTTATCAAAATAAGCCATATTAGGACCGGGACAAATAACTACACCCTGCGCTTCGCCTTTTATAGTAATATGATTTTCTATATATGCAGGATTTGCAAGCCCTACACAAAGGCATGATTTTACGGTAATAGCTTCTTCTTTCTCTTTAAAGGCTTTTGCAGTAAGGGTGTCTTTTTGCAATTGAAGTTCTGCCAGCTTTAACTGTTGGTACTTGCGCGATGCTGTACATATACCCTGCTCATCATACTCACGGCTTAGCGCCAATAGTTTTTTAGGACAGGAGCTGCCTGCTTTATGGTGGGCAATACGCATGTTTTTAAGGTGCTCGTTTGTAGTACCATTAACCGTATTAAAAGGCACACCCAGTGGCGATATATCACTATGATAAAAATCAGATTCTGTGGCATTTGCTAATAAATTACGGGTGGCAGCATCTGTAGCAGTAGCCTCCGGAACCAATAAAAATGGCGACCCCCACCCTACTGAGTCTGCACCATAATGGCCGAGTAAAAATTCATGTTCCTGTGCAGTCCCTACTCCGCCCTGTACTGTAATCTTTAAATCTAAAGCCTGGCCAGGTATAGGCAATCCTTTACTATCAAGAGCCTTACACATTAGCTGGTGTCCGGTTTGTACCAATTCATTTTTACGTAGTTTAAACTCTTCCATAATTGGGCCAAGCAATAGTCCGTCAGTCGCAAAAGCATGCCCGCCACAGTTAAGACCCGACTCTATACGGTATTCGCTAACCCAAACTCCTTTCTTTGCAAGAAAGCTGCCTTGTATCATCGCCGATCGAAAATCGCTTACCTTAAGGATTATCTTCTTTTTAAGCTGCCCATTTGCATCCGGTAAAAAACTGTCAAATTCGGCTATGTAATTGTATAATGAGGGGTTCATCCCTGCTGATAGTACAAGCGACGAACTTAAATTACTATTTGCAAAACCACGTAATGCGGCATGGGCATCATTGTACTCAGCAGGCAGTGCAATATTTTTAATATAATTTGCTTTATCTACCTTAGTCATGATATTAACATCTATTGCTCCATGGCAAAGATGTTTGTTTACAAAGTTTCTTATTTCGTTTGTTTTATCAAACGGGCTTGAAACATAAAACTGTAGTGCATTTTTTATATCTGATACCTGCGGCAGCATGGCTATAAAATTGTTTAATGCTTTTTTACTCGTAGCAAGTTCATCGCAAAAGGCAGCATATTTTTTCTTAACAATTTTATCTACCAAATTTAGGTATGACGTTATACGTTCAGCTCTATAATCCTGAACTTTCTGAGAAATTTCCCTGTATGGCAATTCAAATTTTTCGCTGTAAAAAGCGTTCATTTTTTCCATCAGCTCGTCATCTACAATAGATATAACAGAGTCAATACCATAGTGTGCAACCCTTATAGGGCTGTCTATTGTATATGCAAGCCCCATAACCGGTATATGAAACGTGTGAAGTTTTTTCTGTACATTCATTCTATCAATATTTAATGCACAAATATTAAATATTGCACTCACTTAAAACCTGATAAATATCATGTTGATGAAATTGCCGTTAAATTATTATTTATGAGTATTTATTAATCTACAATTTCTATAGACTTTGTTATTAAATGATTCCGCCTTACATTTGCAGCCTGAAAAAAGCACTTAATGATCGAATTAAAGAATATAACTAAAAAATTTTATAAAACCACCAGGGAGGTTACAGCGCTTAATAACGTATCACTACATGTACCTAAAGGTAAAATTTTTGGTGTAATAGGTACCTCCGGTGCCGGTAAAAGTACTTTGATACGTATTATAAATTTGCTTGAAAAACCTACAACCGGCGATGTTATTGTTGATGGAATATCGCTTCCCGGCCTTAGTAACTCGCAGCTTGCAAAAGAACGCAGACAGATAGGTATGATATTTCAGCATTTTAATTTACTGACATCAAGAACGGTATATCAAAATATAGCTTTTGCCCTGGAACTTGCCAATACTCCTAAAAACGTTATAGATGAAAGGGTAAAAGAATTATTAAAGCTCGTTAACCTTGAGGAAAAAATAAACGATTATCCCGCAAGCCTTTCGGGCGGGCAAAAGCAGCGTGTTGCCATTGCAAGGACATTGGCAAATAACCCAAAAATTTTATTGTGCGATGAGGCAACCAGTGCGCTCGATCCTGCCACAACACGCTCGATTTTAAATTTGCTTAAAGACATTAATAAAAGGCTTAACATTACTATTTTGCTGATTACCCACCAAATGGAAGTTGTAAAAGCCATTTGCGATGAAGTAGCTGTAATAAGCAATGGCGAACTTATAGAGCAGGGAACAGTAGGCGAAATATTTGCCAACCCCAAACATGAACTTACGCAGGAGTTTATAGCATCGTCATTGCATATTGAGATCCCTGCAATTTATAATGATAAAATTACAACGGCTTACGTTAAGGGATTGAGCAGCATGGTACGGTTAGAACTTAGTGGAAACAGCGTAGATGAACCCGTACTCACCGATGCTGCAAAACAATTTGGCATTGGTGCAAAAATCATCAGTGCGCAAACATCTTATGCAGGCGATACCAACTTTGGGATAGTGATCATAGAACTGTCCGGTGAATTCTCGCAGCAGTTTGAAGCATTAAAGCTCTTCCGTGAAAAAAATATTAAAACTGAAATACTTGGCTATGTCTGATTCTACCATAACACTTTTATTAAACGGCACGTGGGAAACTATTATGATGACTTTTACGTCAGGATTTTTTGGATTTGCATTAGGCCTGCCTGCCGGTATACTTCTTTTTCTAACTCGCAAAGATCAAATCCTGCAAAATACAGCATTAAATAAGAGCCTTTCTGTACTGGTAAATATATTCAGGTCGATACCATTTATTATACTTATCGTTTGGATGATACCTTTTACCCGTGCATTGGTAGGCACATCTATTGGGGTAAGTGCTGCATTGGTTCCCTTAAGTATAGGAGCCGCTCCTTTTATTGCCCGCCTTGTAGAAAATAGCCTTTTGGGTTTACCATCAGGCCTTATTGAGGCTGCAAGGGCTCTGGGCGCGACGCCATGGCAAATTGTATACAAAGTTTTATTGCCGGAGGCTCTCCCGTCATTAATTAATGCAGCATCTATTACGCTAATAACCCTTGTAGGTTATTCTGCAATGGGTGGCGCGGTTGGTGCCGGCGGGCTTGGGCAAATAGGTTATCAGTACGGTTATATAGGTTATGATGCTGTTATAATGAATACTGTGCTTGTATTACTGGTACTGCTTGTTTTTGCTATACAATTTGCCGGAGATAAACTATCTAAGAGTTTTGACCACCGATAAAAATCTTTAAATCCTAATTATACAATTTATGAAAACCATATTTAAAATATCTATACTAACCATACTATCTGGATTCTCTTTAATCGTAACAAATTGTGGTGGCGATAAAAAAAATGACCCTCATCATATTAAAGTGGGCGTTGCAGCGGGACCGGAATTTGTAGTGGCACAGGCAGCACAAAAAGTTGCCAAAGATAAATATGGCCTTGAGGTAGAGTTAATATCCTTTAATGACTACGTTATACCTAATGAAGCTTTAAACAATGGCGATATAGACGCTAATGCCTTTCAGCATAAGCCTTACCTTGATGAGCAATCTAAGCAAAGAGGTTATAAGCTTGCCATAGTGGGTAAAACATTTATATACCCCATAGCGGCCTATTCTAAAAAAATTAAATCGCTTACAGACCTTAAACCCGAAAGCACAATAATTATTCCTAACGATCCTACAAACGGCGGGCGTTCTTTATTGCTGCTTGAAAAAAATGGTTTGATAACGCTTAAAGAAGGTGTTGGTCTTTTGCCAAAATTAACGGATATTACAGCTAACCCAAAAAACCTGAAAATACTGGAACTTGAAGCACCACAAATACCTCGTGCATTAGATGATCAAAATGTAACTGTTGCTATTATCAATAATACATTTGCATCTCAGGCAGGCTTAGTACCATCGCGCGATGCGCTATTTGTAGAAGATAAAGATTCACCTTATGTAAACCTTGTTGTAACGCGTGAGGATAATAAAGATGAAGAAAAAGTACAGCAGTTTGTAAAAGCATACCAGTCTGCCGAAGTAGAAAAAGCAGCCGAAAAAGAATTTAAAGGTGGCGCAGTAAAAGGCTGGTAGTTTAACCTAATAAAGTTATTTTTGGCAAACTATATTTACATTTATGCAAATACAATATTTGTTTGAACTTTTAGGTACCTGCTTCTTTGCAATTTCCGGTGCTTTGGTGGCCAATAATAAGTCGGCACCAGATTGGTTCGGGGTAACTTTTATAGGTTTCATTACCGCTATTGGCGGTGGTAGCCTTAGAGATATATTATTAGGCAGCTATCCCATAGGTTGGGTAAAAGATGTACATTTTATATATGCAATATTAGCAGGAACGCTGCTTGCAAGCATTTTTTATACAACGCTGCACAAGCTGCGTAAAACGCTTTTTTTGTTTGATACGCTGGGTATTGCATTATTCACCATAGTGGGTACAGAGAAAGCGCTCGGGCTTGGTGCCGGTCCTGTTACTGCTGCAATTATGGGAATGTTTAGCGCTGTAATGGGAGGAGTATTGCGGGATATACTTACCAATGAAATCCCTATAATCTTTCATAAAGAAATATATGCCACTGCCTGTCTTACAGGAGCGGCATTATATCTTTTATTGTTTTATTTTAATATAGACAGGAACCTTAATTTTTGGCTTTCAGGAGCACTAATTGCAGGGATAAGAATATTGGCAGTAAGGTACAATCTTAGCCTTCCAAAATTCAGGAAAGACACCGCCGATACTATTTGATTAGGTGATTCGGGAAATCTTCCACTTTCTCACAACACACCTGTTCCATAACCTGTTGCAGTTGTATTTTTAGCATAGAGATGGCGTGGTTACCACCTTCATTGCCTAATGCCGCTACGCTGTACATAAACGTCCTGCCCAGGAATGTAAAGTCGGCACCGCTGGCAAGTGTCCTCGCTACATCTACGCCCGAACGGATACCGCTATCCATCATAACCTTTATTTGTCCTTTATATTTTTCAACAATAGGATGCATAGATGCTATGGCACTCTGCCCGGCATCAAGCTGCCTGCCACCGTGGTTAGATACTATTACACCATCAAAACCAAGGCGTATTGCCATCTCTACATCTTCTTCGCTTGCCACACCTTTAAGCACAAGTTTACCTTTCCACTTATCCCTTACAGGCGCTATGCGCTCTTCGTTTAACCTGCCCGAAAATGTCCGGTTCATAAACTGGCCCAACTGCTTCATATTCATTCCCTTTTCCATGTAGGGTTTTAGGGTTTCAAAAGCCGGTTGCCCGTGTATCAGTGTTTTAAGAGCCCATTCCGGCCTGCCCAGTATTTGCAATATATTCCGTACCGACATACTTGGCGGCATTGCAAGGCCATTACGAATATCTCTTGGCCTAAAACCAAATGTAGGTACATCACTTAGTGCTACGAGTACAGGATATTCAGCATCGGCGGCACGTTGTATAATACTGTCCCTAACACTTGCTTCTGCCGGATGGTATAACTGGTACCACGCCCTGCCTTGGGTAATTTCTGCAATACGCTCTATACTTGCAGTTGTAACAGTACTAAGAATAAATGGAATGTTATGTTCAAATGCAGCTTTTGCCAATATTTCCGGCGCATTAGGCCACATAAGTCCTTGTAATCCTACGGGCGATATACCAAATGGGGCATCATACGTGTGGCCAAACAATTCTGTCTTCATTTCAGAACGTTCGTGTTTGGTAAGGTAGTAGGGTTTTAACTCTACATTACGTATATCGGCAGTGTTTTTTATAAGGTTTACATCCTCATTACAGCCACCATCAAGATATTCAAAAGCAAATCGTGGTATTTTACGCTTAGCCTGTTTTATTAAATCTTCGACCGATGGATAACTGCTATTATATTTTAACTGCATTGTAAATTTTTTGATCTTTCTGCACTATTGTATACTACTGTAAAGATATATGTTATCTTTTATACAAAAAACAGAAAATAGATATTATAAAAGTAAAACGATAGTTACACGTCAAAGAAAAGTGGTACAAGCTTTTTCATTCTATAATTTTCTTTCAGGAATTTAGAGGTTACCTGCTTGTCTGATATTACCATGGCTGCCCCAAGTGCCGAACCTAACGGCGACTGTGTAGACAACACTTTAAAATTACTAAAATGGTGCGACATGAGTTTCATAAACACATCATTATCTGTAAAGCCGCCGTCTATATATATAGTCCTTATCTCACTATTGCCTATAGCGTTACTTATGGTATCTATTTGCAGTTCCATAAGCTCTATCATAAGCTGGTGATAGGCTTCTTCAAAAGTAGCAAAATGCTCTAAATCTGTTTCCTGTGGCAGGCGTTGCAATGAAATACCTTCAAATTTGAAATACACTTTAGGCTTCTCTATAAGCTTTAAGTAAATGTCCTGATTAAACTGTACTTCAAGATGATAGCCATATTCTTTTTTATAATAATCGGTAAGTTTTTCTACCTGAAGGCGGTACTCGTTGCCCATAAAAAAACGGGAAGCTTTTACACGCTTGCCATCTATACGTAAATAATTAAGGCTGTTGTTCTTAATATCAGCTTCTGTAAGGCTTTCAGAGTTGTACGGGTTTAATGCTATACTCCATGTTCCTGTAGAGAGCAACAGGAACGGCTTTTTTTTGCTTAAAATATAGGGTAGTAAGGCCGACGAACTGTCGTGTATACCTACACCTATTTTAATCTTTTTGTCTTTATAAGATGTATTAATACTTGCCGATGTGGGTACTATGGGCGGCAATATCCTGTCGATACCTTCGGCATATACCCAGGCATGATAATCTTCGCTATCATAGTCCCAAAGGCTTGTATGGCAGCCAATGCTTGTATACTCACTTACCGGAATACCTGTAAACAAAAATGACAGGTATTGCGGCAGGTGAAGACTATATTTTATCTTACTAAAAACATCCGGCTTAGTTTGCTTTAGCCAAAATAACTGCATACCGCTATTAAGCATACCAGATTGAGGGGAAGCAGTCTGAGCAGCAACAGTTAATAAATTGCCATGCTTTTCAGCGAATGTTTTAGTTACTTCTTCAGGAAATTCTTTAGTATAATTATATAAAGGTGTAAGTGCTTTGCCTTTGTAATCTAAATGTACGAGGCTCGCACCGTAAGAAGAAAAATTAAGCGTTTTAACATCAAACCCCTGATTTTCAAGAATGGTGTCAAAGGTTTTTTTTATCCAGCCGCGCAGGGCTTCAAGGTCTTCCGTTTCAAAACCGTCTTCGTCTACAGTAAGCGGGAGGTTTACATACTCCCTATGAACCTCATTATAGTTATCATCAAAAAGGAAGAATTTTTTATTGGTCTTCCCAATATCAAAAACGGCATTCACTTTTACCATTGTTTCTTTATTTACAAGCCTGTAGCTTTACTGTTGGTTCCTCTTTCTGTAATAAGTCCGTTACGAACCGCAAGGCTACGGTATGCCGCTAACGGATCTATTGCCCCACCTGCTTTTTGGCGTGCTGCCTTAAGTATCGGGCGAACATCGGTACGGTAGGCATCCTGCAATATTTCCTGGCATTTTACCACATCATTGTCCTGTTGCGCTGCCCTAAGTTCGTCCTGGTTTACAAGCAAAGCCTGTGTATATGCAATTTTTATAGCTTCTAACGATTGTATTAAATCTTCTAACGGATCTTTAGTATTATGGCTGGCATCTATCATCCAGGCAAGGTCGGGGTTTTGCGGATTGTTCTCTATACCATACACCAACTCGTTAAAAATAAGGAATAACGGGTAAGGCTTAATAGAACCTACGGTTACGTCATCATCGCCATACTTACTGTCGTTAAAATGAAAGCCGCCCAGTTTGCCTTTTAGCATAAGGGTAGCTACAATTTGTTCAATATTAGTGTTGGGTAAGTGATGGCCAAGGTCTACAAGAGTATAGGCTTTATCTCCGCAGGCATTTGCAAGCATGAACGATGTACCCCAGTCCTGTATAACGGTACTGTAAAAAGCAGGTTCATAAGGTTTGTATTCTATAAACAGTTTCCACTCTTCCGGCAGGTCTGCGTAGATGGCTTTAAGGCTGTCCTCGGTATGTTTTAAAACAGTCTGGAAGTTGCGCTGTCCCGGAAAGTTAGAACCGTCAGCAAGCCATACAGTAAGGCTTTTGGACCCTAATTGCTCGCCTATTTTAATAACATCAAGATTATGCTGTATGGCATAATCGCGGGATGCATCTACAGTGCTGCTTAGCGAGCCGTGCTTATAACTTTCTTTTGCTCCCGGCTGGTCCTGAAATGTATTAGAGTTCATCGCATCAAAAATAATCCCATGCCCTGCAGCTACTTCTTTTATAGCTTTGTAGTCTTCCGGCACGTCCCACGGAATGTGTAGTGATACCGCTCCAGCAGATTGTGTTAGTGCATGAAGCAAACCAATATCATCAAGCTTTTGCTCTAAAGTTGCAGGCTCACCACCGTAAGAAAAACGCCCGAAACGCGTTCCTCCTGCGCCTAATGCCCAGCTTGGTATTGCAACCTGAAATTTAGCAACTTTATTAACAATGACATTTACATCTACACCTTTTTTTGCAAAGCGGTTTGCTATCAAATCCAGCTCTGATGTAAATACAGAATCTTCCTTTTTATTAAGGTCAGCAATTTGCTGTTGTGTTATTTTCATAATATTTAATATTAACGTACAAATGCATTAGCCATACCGCCATCTACATTTATAGTGTTACCGGTACTTTTATCTAATAATGCCACACATGCAAAAACACCGTTGGCTATATCGTCCGGAAGTATTATTTCGTTTAATAAATTTCTTTTTGCGTAATGCGCAGGTAATTCTTCAACAGTAATTCCGTAAGCTTTGGCGCGGCCTTCGGCCCACTCGCCTTCCCATATTTTACTGCCTACAATAACACCGTCAGGATTTACTGTGTTCACACGTATTTTGTCTGCGGCAAGTTCTGCAGCAAGTAAGCGTGTCATGTGCTGCTGTGCTGCTTTTGCAGTGCCATAAGCTACATTGTTAGGGCCGGCAACAAGGCCGTTCTTACTGGCAATATTTACAATATCACCGCCAAGTTTTTGCTTGCGCAATATGGCAACACCCTCCTGAGCCATTAAAAACTGGCCTTTTACGAGTACATTTTGCAGGATATCCCAGTCTTTAAGGGTAGTTTCTTCTAATGGTTTAGAAATAGCAAGCCCTGCCGAATGGATAATAATATCGATACCACCAAAAGATAACGAAGCTTTTTTAAATGCTGCTGCCACCGCCTCTTTATCAGACACATCGCACACAACACCATCGGCCTGATCTCTCTTATAAGTAGCCAAAGCAGTTTTAATAGCCTCATCACTAAGGTCTGCCAGTACAACAACTGCACCTTCAGCCACAAGTTTATCGGCAATTGCCTTCCCTATACCACCACCGCCACCGGTTACAATAGCAATCTTGCGGCTTAATGGTTTTTCGACAGGCATACGGCTAAGCTTTGCTTCTTCAAGCAGCCAGTATTCAATATCAAACGCTTCCTGCCTTGGCAATGAAGTATAAGATGTAATTGCTTCGGCACCGCGCATTACGTTAATGGCATTTACATAAAATTCGCTCGCTACACGTGTAGTTTGCTTATCCTTTGCAAAGCTGAACATACCTACTCCCGGATAGATAATAATAACCGGATTAGGGTCTCTCATTGCCGGGCTGTTAGCATGTTTACACGTATTGTAGTAGTCAGCATATTCCTTTCTGTACTGTTCAAAAGCGGGTTCAAGTTTTTTAAGTACTTCTTCAGTATTATTTACATCTTCATCAGTACTTAAATTAAGCACCAATGGCTGAATTTTAGTACGTAAAAAATGGTCCGGGCATGATGTACCCATTGGTGCAAGCCTTTCCAGATCATTACTGTTTATATATTGTAAAACGATATCGCTATCGGTAAAATGCCCTATCATCCTGTTTTCACTTGAAGCAAGCCCACGCAGCAATGGCATTAGTGTAGCCGCTTTATCCAGCCTTTCAGCTGCCGGTAAGCTTTCTATTTTCTGGCCGCCAAAAACACTGCCTTTTTCTTTTATTTTCTTTTCTATGTAAGCACTTGCCGTTTCTATAACTTCAAGGCTGTTAATATAGCATTCGTATGATGTATCACCCCAGGTAAATAAACCGTGGCTACCCAATACAATACCTCTTATACCCGGATTATCGGCAAGGCATTTTTCAAGCTGAAGCCCAAGGTCAAAACCCGGGCGCTGCCATGGCACCCAACCCATAGTATCGCCCCAAATTTCTTTGGTTACCTGCTCACTGTCTTTAGCAGCAGCTACGGCAATAAGCGCATCAGGATGTAAGTGGTCTATATGTTTAAACGGAAGCAGTCCGTGTAATGGCGTATCTATAGAGGGTGCTTTACTGGCAAGGTCGAATATACAATGGTCAAAAAGGCCTACCATACGGTCTTCATCGGCAAGGCCGCCGTATACATTTTTAAGATTGCGAAGCCTGCCGGTGTACAAACCTGCAATACCGCTTCGGGTAAGGGTGCCTATGTCTCCACCCGAACCTTTTACCCACATAACTTCTACTTCCTCATTTGTAAGGGGGTCTTTTTCTATTGTTTTGCATGAGGTATTACCACCACCATAATTTGTTATCCTTAAATCAGCGCCCAGGATGTTAGAACGGTACAGGAACAAAGCAACCTGGTCATCGCCAAGCTCAGCCGCTTTTTGCTCATTCCACAAATAATTTACGTATTGAAATGTTTTTTCCATTATATATTACGATGATTTGATTTAATATTATTTACATCCAAAAGTATCTTTATTTAACAAATAGGGTATCCTGTAGTGTACAGCCCAAAAGCAAAAAAAATAAACAAATTGCAGCAATTATATAAGTGTTATCCGTTTATATTTGATAAATCATCAGTATTACGGCAGGTAAAACACTTCTTTAAGAGGTGTACTTACAGGCGAATTGTCTTCGTTACTCTGCATAATATCTTTCATGTAAGCCCACCATTTTTGCATTACAGGGTGCGATGGCAAATCGTTTAATTTAGATTTGTCGCTAACAAGTAGTGTTGCAAAAAGGCTATTTGTTGTTTCGTCTAAAAAAATAGAATAGTCGCTTACACCTGTTTGTTTCAATAATTCTTTAAGTTCCGGCCACAATTCATCATGGCGCTTTTTATATTCTGCTTCAAAGCCTTTATGCAGTTGCATTTTTGATGCTAATCGTTTCATTGATATTTTTATTTTAATGAATTACCGTAGCCTACTACCATAACCGACAGTAAAATTGCCAGTATACCTAATGATATTGTAGATACAGTTTTACTGTTTACACCTTTCCACTCTTTTAAAACCACACCCCAAACGTTAGCTGTAAATATAATAAAGGCCATGTGCAGTATCCAGGAACTTGGGCCATTGCCCATGCGGCTCTCTCCCATTCCGTAAAAGAAAAATTGCAAGAACCAGGTTGTACCTGCAAGGGCACAAAAAACAATATTCTTTAATTTAGGCACGCCCGATTTAGTATAATCGCCAAGTGTTTTATTTTTTATGGCAAGAAAAAGGCAGCCTATTAAATTACTAAGCAAACCACCCCAAAGCACTACTATATAAGTAACATTATTTTGAAACAAAAATTCCCCCTGCCCCGGATTTGAGGCTTTCCAAACTTCGTTTGCAATATCTGCCATTGGTTTTCCTGCTTCTAATCCAAAATTAAAACAGGCACTAAGAACACCCGATATGATTGATACAATAAGCCCTAAGCCAAATTTATATTCTGTTTTAACCGAGACTCCGTGAGGGTCTGTACCGGCTGTGCTTAGTTGTTTTTCCTTCATTACACCTGCTTTACCACATATACCAATACCTATAACACATATAAGCAGGCCAAGTAAAACCATTTGCCCCCAGGAAGAAGATACTATTGCACCTATACCGTCTTTACCCGCCTGCGGATAAAATTCATAATACACAGACGGAAGTAAGGAACCAAAAACCATGCATAAACCCAGGATAACACTACTGCCTAAAGCCACGCCAAGATAGCGTACACCAAGGCCATACGTAAAGCCGCCTACACCCCATAAAATTCCGAATATAAATGCGAGGCTTATTACAGAAGAATCTGCATTGGCAATAATACTCCAAAAGCCAGGAATTGTAAGCCATGCTGCTAATGGCGGAACTATTAGCCACGAAAAAATACCACCTATAAGCCAGTAGGTTTCCCACGACCAGCCTTTTACTTTTTTAAACGGAATATAAAAACTACCGGAAGCAAACCCTCCGATTAAGTGAAAAAGAACGCCAAAAAGAGCTCCCATAAATATGATCTTTAGTAATTATAACCTTTTACAGGTTACACTTGTTAAAAATGTGAAAATAGCCATAATTACATCAATCACTGTCATGCAGTGTCATGTAAAATTATATTATTAAAAATTTTAATCTTATATAATTTCACTTAGTGTAATTTTAAACACCCTATCCAATATTAATATAATACCCCTAAAATTTTTATACAAAATATTAGGGGTATTGATTTTTATTTAAGTTTATATACCTCGCTACCTGCAAGTAGCAGGCATCCAAGTCCGTAATCTTCAAAATCAGGTTCTTTAGAAACCGATAGCGGCTGACCGTCTTTAGGTTCTTTACCGGTGCCCTGTACCCATCCTAAAAATCCGTTGGGCTGTACACAATCTTTTACTATAGCATCCCAGGCTTTAAGCACTATTGGTAAATAAACTTTGCGATCTATTATACCTTTGTTTATTCCGTAAGCCATGCCATAAACAAAAAGGGCGCTGCCGGTCATTTCTTTACCCCCAAAATTAGTTGGGTCATGAAGGCTCGCATTCCATAGGCCATCGGTACGTTGTATAGCCGGCAGGGCCGATAGCAAATCTTTATAATCCTGTAGATACTCGGCATAATGCGGATCTGATTTTGGGGTGATATCAAGAGTGCGCACTAAAGCGGCAACTACCCAGCCATCGCCACGGCTCCAGTAACAATCCTGCCCATTAGGCTCTTTATACGGTGGCACAAAATCTTTGTCACGCCACCATAATTTATCTACCGGATTGTAAAGCCCGTTTACTCCCTGCTTATTTTTAGTGTAGGCGTACATTTCATAATTGCGTTCATAGTATTTAGGGTCGTTATACAACTTACCCAGTTTAGCATAAACGGGCATAGCCATTTGTAAAGCATCAATCCATGTCCAGTCATCTACTTTATCTGTAGCCATCATCCTGTCTATAGATTCTTTAATATCCTTTACTCTTTCAGGATTCTTTTTACCATCAATTTCATAAAGGTCTATATACGTTTGCCCCGCACAATGGTTATCGGCATGCCTGGTTTCTATACCGCCCCTTAAGCCCCATTTATGACTTTCGCCCCAATTTACGGCATAGTCATGATATTCTTTTTTAGGGTCTACGGCATACATTGCCATTAAGCCTTCGTAATACACAGCCCTTGTCCATAAATTGCTCGACCTTTCTTTACCACCACCAAAGGTGGGTGCGCCCGGGTCTGGCCATTTTTGCATAAAATAATTATTTGTCCTCTCCATTACTTCAAGGACATCTTTTTTAGCAGGAATTTTTTCGTTTGATGCTGTTGTACTTTTTTGAGAACCACAGGATGTTAAAAGAACACCGGCAGCGATAAAACTTAATAGAGAATTATATTTCATAGTTTGAATTAATGAGTTTGTACTCTTATTTTATTATATATTTATTTACTTTACAGCCCTTTAATTGTTGTAATCCCTTTACAACCAGTTGTGCATTAAGTTGGGCACCTGCTTTATTAGTATGTGTATGGTCTTTTGGGAAATAACTTTTAGTAGCCGCAATTCCTATTTTCTCATATTCTGCAATAACCAAATCATTTAAAGGGATGAAATATGCGTCTGTTTGCTGCGCTACATCTTTAGCCCAGGCGGCATATTTGTCTACCCCTATTTTGCCTTTTTCGTTAAAGTCAGATCGTGGTACGGGTGAACAAATAATAACCGTAGCTCCTTTAGCTTTAGCTTCGTTAGCATATTTTTTCATGTACCAACCGTAGCTGTGTACTGTCTCATTTACTTTTCTTATAGGATTAAAAATCTCGGTACTGTCATTGCCCACGCCCTGTAATGTTCCTCTTGCACGGGCGGTATCATCAAGCGGGCCGCCATCGTTATGGCCAAACTGCATCATTACATAATCATCTTTTTTTAGGGTTTCCAAAATTTTATCCCATCGCCCATCAGTAAGAAATGTCCGGCTGCTACGGCCTCCTATGGCATGGTTTTGAATATCTATCTTAGTCGTATCTATATATTTCTCCATAAAGCTGCCCCAACCCCAAAGCGAATCAGCCCCATTACCTGACCCGTTTTTAACGGTAGAATCGCCAATAATGTACAGCGTAGGTTTAGCCTTAAAAGAACTAAATGACAGACAGAATACCGATAACAATAATATTGCTGTTGTGACAAAGTGGTTTGTAATTTTCATGCGTAATTATTTCTTTTTCACAATAACAATATTAGGTACCGGTGGTTCAGGCATTTTTTCATCCATATAAAAATCAGTATGAGGTGGCTGGTTGTAGGCAACATTTTGCCAGGCTATACTCTGCCTGTATTGTGGATTGTGCATAAGAGTATAAAGCCTGTGCTCTGTAGGAATGGTTGTGGTAAAAATGCGTAATTCCTTATTATCAGTTGTTCTGTAAATTACCTCTTCGCGCCAGTCTCCAAATAAATCGGCAGATAGTACAGGATTCATTTTAGTACCGTTGTTAGATTCGCAATTATACTCTTTAGCATCAAACAGGGTATTGGTTTTATCAGCCATATAATCCCATTTATCAATAACGGTTCCGTTAAGAATTTCACTAAGCATGTCGCCATCCCAGTAAATACCAAAATTACATGCAGGTGCCGATTCAGATATTCTGTTCCCCTTACTGTCATACATTCCGCTCATACCTGCATTTATTGCCCAACATTCCGATCCCGGGTAACGGGGATCTACATTAATGGCAAGACCACGCCCGGGCCCCTGCCCTTTGTCTGCTTTAGATAGTGATGGTTTTTTCCAAAGTACCTCACCTGTGGCGCCATCCCTAAAATGCATACCTGCATCATCAAAGCGTTCCTGAATATCAAATATCTCTATTCCCGGGTGGGTAGGGTCAAGATCACCTACATGCAGTGCATCGCCGTGGCCATATCCTGTGCTGTTTAGCACTGTCCCGTTGTCATCTACCGTCATAGCGCCATATACAATTTCATCCCTGCCATCGTTGTCCACATCTGTTATAGAAAGGTTGTGGTTGCCCTGCCCCCTGTATTTTTTATTTTCTTCTGTGCTGTCGCTGTCAAAAAGCCAGCGCAGGCTTAGTTTTTTATTTTTAAAATCCCATGCGGCAATGGCAGTGCGGGTGTAATAACCCCTCGCCATAATAAGGCTGGGCGATTTACCATCTAAGTAAGCTGTTCCCGCAAGGTAGCGGTCACTGCGGTTGCCATTGCCATCTCCCCAAACCTGCTTTAACTGTTCTGTAGTTGGGTTATCTGTGTCAGGGTGGCGGGGTACTACAAATTTTACGGTATGCACTTCGGCGCCGGTTAGCCCATCAAAAACGGTTAGATATTCCGGGCCTTCTAAAATATGCCCATCGTTATTTCTAAAATCTTTAGAGGCATCGCCAATAATTTTGCCCTTGCCATCTTTAGTTCCGTCGGCAGTTTTCATGGCAATTTCTGCTTTGCCATCACCATCAAGGTCATACACTATTAATTGCGTATAATGCGCGCCTTCGCGGATATTTTTACCTAAATTAATAGTCCACATTAAAGTACCGTCTAATTTATACGCCTGAAATATGGGTTCATCTGTTGGGCCGTTGTGGCTATTATCATGTGCTTTTCCTGTCTGATGTAAAATAATTTCATATTCGCCATCACCATCAAGGTCGGCTACAGAAGCATCATTTGGCGAGTATCCCTGAGGTGTTTGCAGCGGAATGGAAATATAAACCGGCTGGTCTTGTTTTAAAATAAAAACTCCATCTGCAGGTAACTCCTTTTTACCCGAAAGTGTTTTTACAACATAGGTGTTTACCTGTTTGCTATCTGCAGCTGTATCTAAAAAGTTAGTTCCTGCTGTTAACGGCTTTTTGTTAAGCTTAACTTCTTTGTCATTGGTTACTCTGTAAAGGTTAAAAGCTGCTTTTCTGTCTTCTGTGCCTAAAAGCCGCCAACTTACAAACACGCCCTCTTTACTATTAGTAGCTACAACTCCCCTGTTTAAATATTCCATTTGCCGTTGTGCCATAAGGCTGCTGCTGCCAATAAAAAATATCGTTGTACAACAAATCAGATTACGAAAACGATTTAGAAAACAAGGTATAGTTGGTGCCATAATAAATGTTTTAGTTTGAATTAGAATAGAAATTCATGATGTGAATTTATAGCTGCCGGAACATACCAGCAGCTATAAATAATTAAACAACCCGTAATCCAATTATGGATTTATCTCAATTAAAGGGAAACCCCACGTTTCCACGGAATGAAATCGTCCTGGTTAAGTAATACTGCTTTTGGAGTAACCTCGCCACTTGCTGCCTTAATGCAATACTCCAGTATCTCTGCACCCATTTGCTGTATGCTTTTCTCTCCTTCTATTACCGGGCCACAGTCAATATCTATAATATCGCTCATGCGTTTTGTAAGGTTACTGTTTGTAGATACCTTAATTACAGGGCAAACCGGGTTTCCTGTGGGAGTACCCAACCCTGTAGTAAATAAAATAAGTGTTGCGCCACTTGCGGCTTTACCTGTAGTAGCCTCTACATCATTACCCGGCGTGCATACCAGGTTTAGCCCCGGCTTTGTTGCAGGCTCAGTATAATCAAGCACATCTACTACCGGAGATGTACCTCCCTTTTTTGCAGCACCGGCACTCTTAATAGCATCGGTTATCAGGCCGTCCTTGATATTACCGGGCGACGGGTTCATAGAAAAACTCGAACCTGCATTTGTAACAATCCTGTCGTAGCTGCGCATCAGGTGGATAAATTTTTCAGCCGTAGGTTTGTTAACAGACCTGTCTATTATTTCCTGCTCTACACCACACAGCTCAGGAAATTCTGCCAGTAAAACCTGCCCGCCGAGGCCAACAAGTAAATCGGCACAATATCCTACAGCCGGATTAGCAGATATACCGCTGAAACCATCGCTGCCACCGCATTTTACGCCAAGGCTTATTTTACTTAACGGTGCGGGTTTACGTTCAAGTTTATTTATCTGCGTTAGACCCTCAAAAGTAGACCGTATGGCTGTTGCAATGAGTTGCTCCTCACTTTGCGATTGCTGTTGTTCAAAAATATGCAGTGGTTTATCAAAGTTTGGATTATGAGCCCTTAAGTCGGCCATGAAATCATGTACCTGAAGGTTTTGGCACCCCAGGCTTAATACCGTTACCCCACCTACGTTAGGATGGTCTGCATAGGCAGCGAGCAATTTACTAAGCACCGCTGCATCCTGGCGGATGCCACCGCAGCCACCCTGATGGTTAAGGAACTTGATACCATCTACATTTTTAAATGCCCTGCTCTGGGTTACAGAAGATGGCATAAGATCTATAGTATCTAATGTTTCTCCCCTGTTATGTGCTTCAAGTAATTGATGCGTAAACTGCTTGTACTTATCTGTTACTGCGTATCCTAACTCATTGTGCATTGCTTCCCGAATGACATCGAGGTTTCTGTTTTCGCAAAAAACTGTAGGGATGAACAACCAATAGTTAGCCGTACCCACCCTGCCGTCGCTACGGCGGTAGCCATTAAATGTTTTTCCTGCAAATGCCGAAATATCGGGCGCATGCCACTCATAATCAACCTCTCTGTAACCATAAGGCTCTGCCGCGTGCTTAAGGTTTTCTGTACTCATCCTGTTACCGGCTTTTACCGGTTCCTGAATTTTACCTACAAGCACACCATACATTATCACTTCATCTGCGGGCTGCATATCCTGCATGTAAAATTTATGCTTTGCAGGTATATTTTCCTGCATTACATAATCATGCCCCTCAAAAGAAATAGTTTCCCCTTTTGTTAAATTAGATAACGCCACTATAACATTATCCTTACTATTAACTTTCAATACCTTGTGTGCCATGTATTATTTTACTTAGTTAAGCGCTGCCACAGTTTGCAAAGCGCCATTGGCAATTATATTTTTTAATTGAGTTTTTACAAAGGCTAAAAAGCCAGGTAACTGGGTAAGGTCTGTACCCCAAAAAGCCTCATTTTCAAGTACTAATTCTGGCACATGGGCGGCATCTTTTTTTTGCCATACATTATAAAAGTAGTCTGCTGCATCATCTTTAATTTCATACAGCTCGCCGTTTCTTTCGCCATAGTATTTATCGCCATCCTTTTTTACCACTTTCATATACAAAAGATAAGCGGCAAACCCCGTACCCATATATTGAGGTACCGAATTGAATTTTTTGTAATGGCTAATCAGTAACGGTACATTACGCATATTCATTTTAGAGGTATATTGCGTAGTTATACTTTGCCATTGATGGTTTATAAACGGGTTACAAAAACGCTCAAAGGTGTTTTTTACAAAAGCCGCTTTTACGTTTTCAGCAATATCATAAGGTATTGCGTCGCTTATTTGCTTCATAAGCTGTTTAGCAAATACACTAAACTGCACATCGCCCACAGCTTCCCTTGTTAAATTAAAGCCGCTTAAAAATGCTGTACCGCAATTAAAGGTATGTGTACCATTAAGTATTCTTAGCTTTAATTCTTTAAACAAAGTAATGTCCGGTTCAATTTTTACAGCATCGTCAATTTTATAAAAAGACAATACTTCTTTTACCTTATCATTACCTTCTATTGCCCACAACCTGAAGGGTTCGCTCATGGTCAATAAAGCGTCTGTATAACCTAATGAGGCTTCCAGTTCAGCTAAATCTTTACCTGAAGGTTTTCCAGGTACTATCCTGTCTACAAGAGAATTGCAAAATGTATTGTTTTTCTCTAACCAGTTAATAAAGGCACCGTCTAATTTGTTATAGTTGGCTAACTCTGTTATTATACCTTTTAATTTATCACCATTATCTGTAACCAGCTCTGTAGGTACGATCACCATACCACTATCTTCAGATCCGTTAAACGCTTTATAACGCTCGTGTAAAAATGCCAGCAACTTACCCGGGAATGACGATGGTGAGCCTTCAAGCACATTTTCTTCTACATATTGTATACCTACTTCTGTAGTGTTAGATAGCACAATGGTCATCTCGCTATTGTGTGCACATTTTAAAATCTCTGCCCAATTTGATTTTGCAGCAAGAACACGGCTAACCGATGCGTTGATGATATCTTCCTTAACTTCCTGGCCGTTCTCCAGTCCGCGAACACTTACAGTATACAAACCATCCTGCTGTGCAAACTCATCATTGCTGCCATCTGTAGATTTTACAATTACCACACGGCCGTTAAATATACCCTGTTTGTTAGCTTTATCTATAAAATAATCAGGCAATCCGCGAAGCAAAACCCCTGTGCCAAATTGTAACACCTTTTCCGGCAGGGAAAGTAATTTCTCATCCGGAATTTCGATACCCGGTTTTGCTTCAATATTTTTTAATGTGTGTTTAGATAGTTGCATATTATTTAGTTTGTTTCAGTAACCATTTTACCCATTCTTCTGCTGCTGCATAATTTTGGAATTCGGCAGGCATCTTTTTGCCGCCCACATATTCATTGTAAATCCACGGGTCTCCCAGTGCAAATACAGTACCCTTACCATATTTTGCCACAGCCATAAGGTTGTTGTCTCCGCTTTTTAAAACTGTTTTGGCAGGGCTGCTGATATTTAGCGAACTGTATTCTTTTACATATAATTTTTTAGAAGTGCCAAATATCTCATGCCCTTCCGGAGTTATTACAGCACCCTGCTCAAAGGCATCTTTTTGCACGCGGTTGTGGCTGTCTTCATTAAAATGAATACCAAATTTTTCTGATAGTTTATTAAAATTCTTTAATTCTGCATTACCGCTATCGTTGGTAAGCAATACCAGGACGCCACCTTTTTTAACCCATTCAGCAATAGATTCTGCCGCTTCTGCATCCATAAAATTTGGCTTTGCAGTTTCTTTCTCCGTATCAGGGTCTACTATAATGTATACAGAAGCATTTTTTAAATTAGCCGCTGTTGGTTTATTTTCCAGCGATGTTATTTTTGCATTCTGCTTTTTAAACATATCTCCTAATACCGAGTAGCCCCCAAAGGTAGTATCTTCCCACGTATAGTGCCAACGGATTTCTTTTCCTTCAGCATCTTTTTTCCACTCATTATTGTAATAATAATCTAACACAACAGTTTTTTCTTTACCTGCAATTTTAGACTCATTAATGTGGTTAGGAAAAAGCTGCGGTAACAAAAACATGCCGCAAACAGATGCCAGTACCTTAATTTTGTGTTGATAATTTATCATATTCTTTTATCTTTTAAATTGCTATTGTTTATTTTGAAAATTTTACGGGTGCAATGGTTATTACTCCACCTAATCCCGATGGCATTACATCCCACTTAGAAGCATCAAAACTTTCATATTTAATATTTACAAAATTTATTTCGTGGTATTTTCTCCACTCTATTTTATTTTGGTCCATATACCTTATACGGTTTGCCATTAAGTTACAAACCTCAATTTCTATAGTGTTTTCACCCTTTTTAAGATAATTGCCTATACTTAGTTTAAAAGGAATGCTCCATATAATACCCGCATCTTTACCATTCACTATAACCCTTGCACTCTCATATAATTTGTCTAAATGTAAAGTATAATCATCTGCCTTTTTGCCATTCAGCTTAAAGGTGGTAGAATATATACCTGTACCGGAGAAAGACTGTGTTGCCACATCATCCTTAAGATCTGTCCATGGCATTGTGCTTTCAATAGTACTGTCTGCGGGAATAACCGGCCCTCCATCTTTAAAGTGTAACTTCCAACTATTGCTTAACGCTATAGGCTTAAGATTTTCACCAATATAATTCCATTTTTTGCCCGATGCTTTTGAAGCATCCAGTAACTTAACAATTACAGCTTCGCCGGGTTCTAATTGCAACTTAACATTTGTAGCATTTTTTTGCGGTGTAAAATTTGCCAGGCCGGTCTTGCCTGTCTGAGGGTCAAGTAATGCTACGCTGCCCGCGATAGTATTTAATGTAACAGGTCCATCAATTATATTAGGAGTATGGTTAACTATGTAATAATACTTACCACCGTCTATTTTCCTTTTTATAAATTTTAATCCGTTATCGGTAAGTGTTTCCCTCTCTATATTTGCATACGCTAATCCCTGCGCGGGATTTTCGGCTATAATTATTTTTCCTTTACCGGTTACAGCTTCCTTAATGCCGTTACTTTTTTGCACAAAACTAACAGAAGCTATAAGTTCCTTCAGCTGTTTACGCTTAGCTTCAAGATTATTAAAACCAGGAACATCTTCCGGCAGTTGTTGTAATACAATAGTTGCACCGTTTTGTGCCAATCGTATAATATTTTGTAAAGTGGCAACAGGCATGTAAGTAGTTTTAGAAACCAGTAACACTTTATAAGCAGCCCCTTTATCGGTAATTTTAATTTCACCGTTTATAACCTTTGCCTCCGCCAGCATTTTATCTGAAGAAAAATCAAGAGAATATCCCTGGGCGTGCAGTACCGTAGCATTAGTATAAAAATCGGTTGGGCACAGCCAGTTGTCTATCTGGTGTATGCCAAAAGCCATGTCTAAACCTTTAGGGTTTGCCCAGCTGTCATAAACCGGCCAGTAAGCAAGCACTTCATTATCGGGCTCACCACTTTGCAAAACAGTTTGGCAACGCGTTATATATTCATTAAGCCCTTTTAAATGTGGCCATAAGCTATTTTGAGGCACAAAATTTACAGAGGCGTAGAACAACCAGCCGGGAAAAGGAACATTGGCAGGTGCGTAAGTAGTACCATGATAAAATACATGGTTAATTCCACTTAAAAAAACATGTTCAACCTCTGGTTTACACTGGCTCCATGACGTTTTAAAATGTTCTGTAAGCCAAGTAAATGTTTCGTTAGATGTTAGCTTTTTACCTGTAACGTGTGCCGCAGATGATGCAAACTTAAGCACATTAAGGTCGGGTTCCACGCTTTGTACATCGGCACTGTCCCTTCGTAATCCCGGAACATGAAATGTAGTACTGCCAAAAGTTTCAGATTCCGGAATATCTACCGCGGCATACAGGTCTAATAAATTGCCCGGCGAACCGTGTGCCTGATTAGTATTTATTGATTTTTTATTATGTGCCCATTCTGTAAATTTTGTAGTGAAATTTTCAAGCATCAGGGCACTCATGGTTTCCCTGTAGTCACTTTTAATCCTTGCCGCCTGCTCATCATTAGATTGTTTGGAAAGGTCTTTAATGTAGCGCCTTAAATCATAACCTCTCCTTTTCTCAAACTCATCAAAAAAATCAGGTGTCCAGTTGGCACCATAAACTTCGTAGCTGTCGTTAAAAAAAGAACGCACACCATGATTTGAATTGCCAAAGGCTTCATCAAATTTTTTAAAGTAGTTGCTTAGTGCTGTAGATGAAAAATGGTCTAACGTATAGCCTTCGCCACCAGCCGCAGCACGTTTTACCTTTTGACCTGTTTTGCACACAAACAAGGCATACAACTGCCAGTTCCCAGTAGGTGGTATCCAGTTTAAGCTACCATCCGATACTATCTTATCGGTTATTACAATTGCTTTCCCGCTATCATCATAAGCTGTTACAGCACTCAAAAAAACTTCGGGAATCCCCTTTTGCTTTTCGTCATTTATTACAATTTTGTCTTTAAATTTTTCCCCTGCTTTTATAGTATACGTTTGGATTATCATTTTTGTAGCAGCATCTTCGGTAGTTACCTGTGGGCCACCAATGGGCCAACCGGTACCTACAGAAATATCTACCCCCATATTTAAATTTTTAGAAGTAGCCACTGTATAATCAAGCATATTCATCCACTGTGGGGTAAGATAATTAATATACTTATCTTCATAACCTATTGCACCATAAATGGGTACAACCTGAGTACCGCCAAAGCCTGCGTTGTCTAATTGCTGCAACTGGTTTTTAATTCCCTGTTCATCTACCGCGCTGCCCATCCACCACCACCTTGTCCATGGTTTGGTCGTTTGGGTAATGGCAGGCCACTCTGTCTGTGCATTAACAGCGAGTGTTAAACTCAGGGCGGTAGCTACAAGTAATGTTGTTCTTAAACTCATTATATTTTATTTTCCTCTGTATGTAATACTAATTTCCGTCCGGCTTTACAGAACTTACAAAACCACTTTGTGGCCAGTAAAATTTATCTACAGGAGTAGGGTTGGCAGGATTATAATCAATTACATCTTTTCTGATAAATTTTGCCAGGGGCAAATTTTGCCTGCGTATACTGCTTACCACACAATTTGCAAGTTCGTATGCACCATAAGGGTTAAAATGGGTATTATCCTCTAACGCTTTGGCCTGATTAGGATACGTATTGGCAGGATAGTGTACAAATGCCTTTACCGATTCCTTCTCGCCCAATGCTTCATAAAATATTTTGCTCATAGCTGCCAAATCAATCAAAGCCACATTTTCTTCTTTGGCTGTCTGGCGCAATGCTTCAGGATAATCCAGTAATGTATTTTCTATATGGCCATCTGCATCAAACTTTCGACGGTTGGTAGATGTTACTAAAACAGGAATCATTTTTCTGTTCCTGGCTTCAGCTATCCATTTTTTTACGGTTTCCTTATAGGTTGTAAATGCATCAAGATGGTTAGGTCCCGGCTTTTGGTCGTTATGCGTAAATTCTATAAAAAGGTAGTCACCAGCCTTAGCAAGGCTAAATATCTTCTCAAACCTTTTTTCATTTTCGAATGCCTTAAGTGTTTCGCCACTCTCGGCATAATTGGCTACAGCCACTTTAGACGGCACTAAAAATGACGGAAACATTTGCCCCCATGACGCATAAGGGTCTTCCGGTTGGTCTACCACAGTAGAATCTCCCGCAAGAAAAATGGTTGTCGCCATTTTGTTAGGTATAATTTCTATAGCACATATTTTGGGCAACGAGTCATTAAACTCAATAGTTAATACATTATCCCAATGCAGGTAATTTTTTTCGCGTGGTTTAATTCGGACTTTACTAACTACAGCGCCATTGGCATCCCTTAATAGGCTATCCTTTACGTGTACCGTAAATGTTTTTTCGATTATCTCACCCTGTTTTGTGGTTACTTGTGGCAGCATTAGCCTGCGGCACTCGGCACGAATACTGGTGGCAGATGCCCCTTTTACATCGCCCAAAATAAGTTTAACATCATAATTACCTTCCGGCACTTTGACCGAAAAATAAAATGGCCCTTTACCGGTAATGTAATTTCCCGTTAACCCTGCTGTACCTCTGTCAACTGCTTCTACTTTAGATCCGGATACAAAACCGTAATCTGCTTGCGTAGTGTATTTAGTATCAGGCGTAATTTTAATGTATCCCTTCTGAGCCTTCCCCGTACCAAAATCAAACTTGTAAGAATTTGTCTGGGCATAAGACAGTGCAGAAAGTAAAAATGCTACCGCTATGTAAAATTGCTTTTTCATTTATAAATACATTTATTTAAAGACCTGATACTTTACGCTACTACTATTTTTTGTAATACTGGATAGCGCTGTCGTTTATTTTAATAGCGCTATTATTTGCCAGCGTTATTATCTCTGCCCCTGCCATTAATACCGGGCCATAACCGTGCGCTGCATAATTGTTAACCGGGCGGTAGTAATAATAAGCAGGGTCAAAACCCATACCCGTACCTACGCAGGTACCTTCTACTTCGCCTTTTGCATTAACTTTTGTGCTAACGGCATTCCACGCTAAAACAGCCATAGGGCTATAAGCCTGTGCATCGAGCCAGCCATTATTAATTCCGTGTGCTATACAATAGGCATATATAGCAGTTGCCGAAGTTTCCAGATAAGAGTCCTGCCTGTCCAGCAACTGATGCCAAAACCCGGTACCCGACTGGTAAGCCGCAAGCCCTTTTACATGTGCCTGAAACTGTGCCAGTACAAATGGCCTGTCAGGATGGTTTGCAGGCAGTACATCAAGAAGTTCTACAGCTGTTAGCAGTGCCCAGCCATTTGCCCTTCCCCAATGAAACTGCGGGTGCGGTTCCATCCCCTCAATCCAACCATGCATATAAATGCCTTTTTGGGTATTAAACATGCGGGGAACAAACTGTTTAAACTGTTTTACAGCATCATTAAGGTAAGCTTCCTTACCTGTAAGCATACTTAATTGTGCCAGTGCCGGTATGCCCATATACATATCATCCAGCCATAGTGCTTTATCTAAAGGGCGTATCCTTGACAATGTGCCATCGCTAAGGCGGTGTTCTTTATTTGTAATAAAATCGGCAAAAACATCTAAGGTTGGTTTCAATCCTGCCTCATCTGCATTGCTTGTTTTAATGGCTTTTATCATTGCGGTACATATAGCCCCACAATCATCCAGCGCTTTTGGCTCTAAACAATGCCTAAAGGGATAATCTTTACCGGTTAAACTTCCGTTATCTACGGATTTTTTTATGACCGGCAACCACGTACCTAAAAAGCTAAATCGTTTGCGAACATAGTCTGAATAACGCTTGTCTCCTGTGCTTTTAGCAACAGACAGCATAGCCCCGTAAGTAACTCCCCACTCATAGCTCGTTAAGCGGTAAGTACCTTGTTTTACAGTAACGGTATTGTCTATTTTTTTTGTGTTTGTATATACAGTGCCCTCTTTTTTAAGAATCATTTCTGCAGGAGTACCCTCATCAAGATAAGTAAAAATACGGTCCAGGATTACCTTTACGTCCTGCACTTTAGGAGGTGTATAAGGCATAGGATAATCCGGTTTTAACAAATGTAGCGGTGTAGTAACATCGTTACCGTTTTTCTCTGTGTATTGTGCCGATGCCTGTAAGGTAAAAGCACACAATAATGGTAATATATAGTATTTTTTTTGCATAATATATTAATGTGTAACCATTAGTTAATGACTTGTTCTATAGTAAATAAGATTAATCTGTAAGTATGTTTTCCTTAGGCATTACAAACTGAGTGTTTTTAGAGTCGCCTTCGGGTGTGCCAAAATAAAAGTACAGTGTCCTCTTTTTTGTTCCCTGCAGTTTATTAGGCTCTCCGAGCGGGCCAAGAGAGGCTGTATCGTTATTAAGGTTAAATGCCAGCTTGCCGCCTATTGGAGGGATGCATTCTAAAAATGAAATATCCCCTTTGGGCAATACCGGTTGCGGTACCGGCCCCGATAAGCCATAAAAATCGAACAGGCGCACGAAGAGGTTTTCCTGCTCTGTGCCTACCAACAATTTGCCTTCAGCAGTGTCAAGTTCTATCCAGGATACATCGGCATAATATCCCTTAAATTCAGGATATCCCCATGAGTAACCCGTTTGTATTGTATTAATTATATTGCCCCATACATTATGGGTTACGCCTTCCATACGGTTTTTCCAAACTCTGTACGGGCCTTTGCCCAGCCATTTTGCCGAGAACACATTATTTTCCGGATAACTAAAACTCACACCGGAAAACGTAAAGTCTCCATCTGCCTGAAATTCGTAAGATACTTCCAGCCACCCGTTAGGCCTAAGCTTCCAAAGCACTTTTTTCATATCTCCGGAATAGTTACATTCCACTACCTGTGCATTACCCTCTTTATATGCTTTAATATTTTGTAGCGCGCCCGAACCCGAAACTAATACTGGACCATTTGCAAACGACATTTTTTTACCTTTCTCTGACATTACAGATGCCAGCAATCCGTCTTTTTTATTAATAGTTATCACTTTAGTATTAGCGTTAAGCTCTATAACAGCATCAGTTTCATTCACAGTAACCTCTGCTGCTTTTTCGGGAGTTTTTAGTAATGCATCAGCAACCTGCTTATTAGATTTTATTTTCCAGGTCCATGTGTACAACTCTTTACCAAAGGCATCTGTAACACGAAGCTGTAAAGCATCATTATCTTTCCAGTTTTTAGGAAGATCTATTTTTAAATCTCCCTTTAGCGTTGGTTTAATATTAGGCGATTTTGCTGTACCGCCTGTAACTACTGTATAACCTAAAATGCTCTCGCCCGGTTTAGGAAATGTAACCAGTTCCCAGTTAAAAACACATTGGTTTGTGTTTGTAAAATGGTAACGGTTTTCTACGGGTATTGTGCCCGTAAAATTATCAGGAAGGGTTTTAAGGCTTATTTTAACCGGACTGTATATTTCTTTTATAGCATTATAACTGCCTTCCTTTTCGCGGTGTGGCCCTAATATACCATCAGGAGCGTTAATACCATCAGTATCTATACGGTTGTTATAATCTGTGCGCACAAGTCCTTCATCAAGCAGTGCCCATATAAAGCCACCCGCACCCTTTTTAGAATTCCAGTGAAGTTCCCAAAAGTCAGACAGGGAAGCCGCCCCGCCACCATCATCCTGGGCGTGTAAAAACTCGGTAACCATATAAATATTTTCGCCCTCAAGAATTTTTTTACTGCTGTAATAGTTTTCATAGTGGTTACAGTCTATACCCCTAAAATCATTACCGGGTTTATGGTGGGCATGAATTACAGGACGCGCAGAGAGATCGTATTTAGAATACTCATCATCAAGATCAAAGTTATGGCCTCCTTCGTTACCATTGCTCCAAATAATGATTGATGGATGGTTGCTGTCGCGAATAACCATTTCCTTTACTAAAGGTTTTCCGGCTTTAGTACTATACGCTTTTTGCCATCCGGCAAGCTCATCTAAAACATACAACCCCAGCGAATCGCAATACTGTAAAAATGCTTTGTCTGGAGGATAATGCGAGCATCTTACGGCATTCATGTTCATGCCCTTAATGATCTCAACGTCCATCAAATCTATTTTAGGGTTGATGGTCCTCCCTGTTTCCGGCCACCACACATGGCGGTTAACGCCTTTCATTTTTACCTTGGTACCATTAACATAGATACCATCGCCTTTACGAACTTCTATAGTCCTGAAACCAAAGCGGTCTTTAGTTTTATATGCAACCTGAGTTCCCTTCTTCAGCGTATAATAAACTGTATACAGGTTGGGAGTTTCGGCAGTCCACAACAATGGCTTCTTTACATCAACACTTACTTTACTAAGGGTATCGCCCGCTTTTACTGCAACTGTAGCAGAACCAACTATTTTATCATCTTTATCTTTTAATTCAACCAATAATTCAGATTGCTGTTTAATGCCTTCCAAATAAACATTGCTTTTAAAGTTACCATTGGCTTTAGCATCTATAGCCATCCAGGTAATATGGTCCTGTGGTGTAGCCTCAAGGTACACAGGCCTGAAAATCCCGCCAAATATCCAGTAATCTGCCAATCGCTCTGCATTGTTTACAGAAGCATCTGCCGACATTTTAGAAACGGTAACTTCGAGCTTATTTTCTTTACCAAACTGAATTTTATTTGTAATATCATATTTAAACCTATAAAAAGATCCCTGGTGTACAGCGCCTGCCAACTGGCCGTTTACCTTAACCTCGGTATCTGTCATAGAGCCTTCAAATACAATGGTTATTTTTTTCCCTTTCCATGACTCAGGTATTGTAAAAGTGTGTCGGTAAATACCTTTTTCATCATGAAATGTAAAGTTCTTTCCGTGTGTTACATAATCTCTCCCGTAATTGTAAGCACCAAATCCCTGTTGCTCCCAGTGGCTTGGTACCTGTATAGTAGACCATTTTCCTGCTTTTCTCCCGCCAGTTACCCAAAAATCCCAGGCAACAGTATTTTCATTATCAGTCCCGGAAAGATATTGTATCTGTTTAGTTTGTCCGTGAACAGATAAGCTAAGGGTAATAATAAAAATAAGAAGCAAAAAATTACGCATACAATTGAAGCTTTATAAAAAAAAATAAATTTAAAATGCTAATCTAATACCTTTAAAGTAAAGAAGTGTCATGACCTATCCTGTATAATAGCCCATGACACTTAATATTATTCCTATAAATTTAATTTCCGGTTAAGATATATGCTGCACGCAGTATAAATTAAAAAGTTACTTTTTTAATTTCCAAACTAATACTCCCGCCGTAGCAATAGTTTTTTTGCCAACTAAAATTTCGGCATCTTTAGGCAGGTTCATTTCATAAGGCTTATCAGAATAATTCATGGCAATACCAAAACCGTCACGATATTCTACAGTTACACCCACAGGGTAGTTTTCTATAGCAATACCCAGCTTTTTATAAAGTTTTGTAAGCACCGCCTGCTCTAAATTTCCGGTGTTACTGTCTGCACCAACATAAGTTACAGTTCCTTTTCCTAATTTAGTAAAGGTAACGGCTGCCTTACCTGCATAAAAATCTCCCGCATAGGTGCCCCAGGTTTCGGTTGCTCCTGTTGGCTTAAGAACATCTCCCCAACTGGTCCATGAAAAACTCTTGTTTTCCAAAACCACATTGTCAGGAGCATGAGGTTTAAGTAAATCATAAAATTCAATTTCGGCACCAATAAGTGGGTATATGGGCGCTGCATGGCGTGTCTGCCACAGGTGGCCCTGCTCATCCTGGTGGCCTGTCCTGCTGCTAAGTACAAGGTTGCCCCCTGCTTTGGCATAGCTGGTTAATTTGGCAATAAGCTTTTGGCTCATTTGCTGGTATGCAGGAACTACAATTACCGGATATTGTGAAAAATTGGCACTATCGCGAATAAAATCAACAGGAGCACCAAAACCTTTAAGGGGTTTATAATATTTTAATACATGTGCTTCGGTATTCCAAAGTGTGGTTTGTTTATTCTGGTTAATAGCTACGGTATTATCCGGATCATACAAAATAGCTGTTTTGCGTTTTGTGTAGTCGGTTGGTGCTTTACCAGTCCCAATATTTTTCCGTAACACCTTAACATCTTTAATAAACTGCTCAAACTCTAACCCTCCAGATGTGGGCGTAACACCATCTGTACCTAAAATACCTGCATGGTACTGCTCAAAACCATAAATAGGCGCACGAAAACGGTAGGTACACGTAAATTTACTACCACCTGCAAACACATGCCATAGCCACAGGTTTACTGCACCAGGAAGTGGCTGAGAATTAATTGTTCCCCAGTTTACCTGCCCCGGTTGTAGTTCCATTACCCCATAAAGTGGCGATAATGGCCTAAAATAATCATTTGCCATGGCTATACGCGAGTAATCGCCTACACGATAACCTTTTAAGCCGGTACCATCATGCTCGCCGTATACCATATAACGCGTATAAGTAATAAAATCAAGTTCTTTACTATTGCCTATGTAACGCGACTGATAATTAGGTATATAGTTAGATGTTATCCATTGTTTAGGATCGGTATTTTTTTTAAGCGTTTTTGCCTGCAGGTCTAAAAAATTAGCCGTTTCGTAATCACAAAATCGGCTGTGGTCCAGGCACTGGTATAAATTCATACCCCACTGGCTGTGCTGCGGTATATTTATCTGGTTAAAATCGGTATATGTACCGCTCCAAAAATTTGTGCCCCACGCTTTATTAAGTGCATCAACTGTTTTATATCTTTCTCTTAGCCAAACACGAAAACGCTTTTGGGCATCATCGCCATAATCAACGTTAGATCCCGGTTCGTTATCAAGCTGCCAGCCCATAATACGGCTGTCTTTGCCATAATGTTTTGCCAGTTCGGCAATCATTTTCATAGAATAGGTACGATAAAATTCACTCGAAAAAGAAGCATGCTGCCTTGATCCATGGTCTTCATACGTGCCATCTTCCCTCTTTTTTAATATTTCAGGATGCTTACGGCTTAACCATACGGGTGGTGTCGCAGTAGAGGTACACATAATTACCTTAAGCTTGTACTTAGCGGCAAGTGCAACCGCACGGTCCAGCCATGCAAAATCGTAGCGGCCTTCTTCGGGTTCCAGTTGTGCCCAGGCAAATTCGGCAAAGTGGGTAAATTCAAAACCCATATCGGCCATTTTTTTTAAATCACGATCCCATTGCGATTCATCCCAATGTTCAGGGTAATAATATGCCCCAACCGTGGTAAGGTCTTTATCAGGAAAAAATGGTGCCTGCTTATTTTGAGCCGTTGCACTTAACATAATTCCTGCTAAGAATGCGGCACTAAGTATTTTTTTTATCATGGTATAAATTTGTAATTGTAAGAATAAACCGGATTACAATTTTAAGCTTTTTACAGCTTTTATAGTCTTATCTTTTAAATTATTTATTCTGTGAATGCTAAAATTACTAACGTCCTTTAAATCAAATATTGGAACACCGGGCATGATTTGTACTTTAATATCTGAAAAATCTGCGCCCTTAACATCCTCAAGAATAAATGCAGGACGGTAATCGGGATTTTCAAATTCAAGGGTTATATGGTGCATTGTTATATTGCGCGCATGGCGAATGTAAAATCCGTAAGCAGGAATTTTGCCAAATTCCTGAGGGTCGGGATAAGATGTTTCATTTTCCGGCACTATAACTGCTCCCTGTTGCTTTGTGGCTCCTCCTTTAATTTTTATCATAATATTAGAGAAAACAATATCTTCTACATCATGCCCGGGTATGCCCATAAGCATAGAGCCGTACTGCGGATTTGAAGCCGTAATAATAACATTATCTATAAGTACATGCTTAAGGCTGCCCACCGCCATTTCGGCAGGGCCGCGCATACGCCTGCCAAGCCTAAAAAAGAAAGGGGCATTTAAAATATTATCCATTACAATGTTAGTAACTGTTATATTTTCCAACACTGAACCATCTACAGTTTCTAAAGCAAGGCCGCGGCAATGCTGAAATGTACAGTTTGAAATTGTGATGTTTCTAAAAGCACCATTAGATTCGGTACCCAGTTTTATACGGCCTGTAACCACGCCTTTATCAGGGGCGGCTTTTTGAGTGGTCTTATAAGTACCATCAAGAAAAGTGCCTTCATCATAACCATAAACGGCGCAGTTAGTAATGGTAATATTTTCGGTAGGTGCTGCATAGCCTAAAGCGTAAGATGCTTTAAGTACCAGCGCATCATCGTTTGGGGAATTTAGGGAACAGTCAGAAATTTTTACATGTCTGCAACAGTCTATATCTATAGCATCGCGGTTGGTATCAATTTTAAGATTGTTGATAGCCATATTATCTACACCCGTTGCCAAAATAGCAAAATGCCCACCGTGCAGTACCGTAAAATCACGGAGTATTACATTGCGGCATTTTTTTAGTGCTATGGATTTATTGCCAAGACCGGGAGTGGTTTTACCCCATTTTTGCAGCCCTTTACCATGAATTAATCCGGGACCTAATATAGAAACATTATCAAGATCTTCGCCCCAGATGAGGCTGTTGCGAAAATGGCTGTGCCCAAAATCCTGATACTGCAATGAGTCGCCCCAAATGTTAGGTTCAGGATCATCATATTTACCGTGATGTTCTTCCATATTGGCGGCAATTATGGTTGAACCTGCACTTAGGTATAATGAAATATTACTTTTTAAACGGATGGAGAAACTAAGGTAGTTACCCGCAGGAAAATAAACAGTTCCACCTCCCGACTTAAAAGCAGCATCGATAGTTTTATTTATGGCATCGCTATCTAAATGTAATCCATCACCAAGGGCACCAAAATCTTTTACATTAAAAACATGCTCGCCGTTAGCTTTGTTTTTAATTACCGGCTGGGTTTTTTGGATTGGAGAGCCACTACAAATAATACTGTTTAGCAAGATAATCAGGTACGTAATGGCTTTATTCATAAACTATTAATTTACTTTAGATAACTTAACTACAGTGTTCTTAACCTCTTTACCTGTTTTTAATTTTTCTTTACCGTATGGTGACTTAATAGCTATATTTTTTGAATTAGCGCCCGAGATATCGTAAACAGTTACCTGATTTTCGTTTCCTGTAAAACCATCTACGTCTACGTTTTTTACATTTTTAAGTATCAGTGCAGGGCCCTGTTCTGTAGTGATCTTTATATTTTTAAGCTTTATATTTTCAGATTCTACAATTTCTCCACCTTTATCGGCATGCACCGTGATGTTTTCTATATTAATGTTCTCAATATTTTTTTCGGGCAGGCCATTAAAGAACATTGCCCTTTTTGCGCCGCTGCACACCACATCCTTTATATAGATATTTTTAAAAACAGGCGTTGTTTTATCTACCGCCGGCAATACTGCTACTTTAGGCGTTTGGATACCTTCATCGGATGTTTCTACAGCCGATTTACCACCATAATACAAATCAAAAAGCAGCGGCTCTGTAGATATATCAAACATACTAATATTAGATATATAAATATTTTCTACAACGCCTCCCCTGCCGCGTTTACTTTTAAAACGCAGCCCCACATCTGTTCCTAAAAACTGGCAATTTGTTACTGATATATTTCTTACACCGCCCGACATTTCGCTGCCCACAACAAAACCTCCGTGCCCCCTAAAAACGGTACAGTTATTTACAATTACATTTTCACAGGGAAAGTTGCGTTTCCAGCCGTCTTCGTCTTTACCAGATTTAATGCAGATGCCATCATCTCCGGCATCAAAAGTACTGTTGATGATAAGGGCGTTTTTACACGATTCAAGATCGAGCGCATCGCCATTTTGAGAATATGGCGGGTTACGTGCCTGTATGCCGTCTATAATAATATTTTCGCACATTAACGGATGCAGGTTCCATGCCGGCGAGTTCTGAAAGATGACTCCCTGCAATAAAACATTTTTACAATTCTGAATGCTAACCATTACTGGCCGCAAAAAATCACGTATAGACTCCCATTCTGCATCAGTTTTTAAATTTTTAGGAATGTTCATATCACTTATGGTATCGCCATGTAAAAATTGTGCCGATGGTACCCAGTAATCCTTGCGTTTAAATACACCTCCTTTAGATGTTGCCTCTTTCCACTGCCTGTCGGTTACCTTATCTTTTTTTAATGCCCTCCAGTACTGACCGTTACCATCTATTGCACCTTTGCCTGTTATAGCAATATTTGTTTGCCCTTTAGCCCATATTGGCGACTGGCAGCGGCGGGTATCTAATCCTTCAAAAGAGGTTTCTATAATAGGATACAGGTTTTTATCCGGCGAAAAAAGGATAATGGCCCTGTCTTCCAGGTGCAGGTTAATGTTACTTTTAAGCACTATAGGTCCGGTAAACCAAACCCCCGCAGGCACAATTAATTTGCCGCCACCTTTAGCTGTAAGTGCTTCCATTGCTTTAACAAATGCCTGGGTATTTAGTGTAACCCCATCGCCTGTACCACCGAAATCTTTTATTGAAACTTCGTTATCAGGGAATACCGGAGCCGATATAACCGGCATTTTAAAAGGCAGGTTTTTATATAGATATTCGTAGTCGCTTTTTTGTGCAGATACAGAAAAACTACATAAAGTGGTAATAACGGTTAACAGTAAGATTGCTCTTTTCATCTTTATTTTTTTTATTTTCCTAATTCTAAACATCCCATAATAAACGGACCTGTTGCTTTTGCATCATTATCCCTAATGCGTTCGTTCACATAGTATTCAAAACTCCCGTCGCGGTAAGGAGTACCTCCTAACCCGGCTACAGCACAGCATTTAGTAAGTGTTAAAGTACCATCTGCATTCTTTAATATCAGGTTTTTCATAAGCCCGTCGTATGCTTTTTCAGCAACCTTTTTATATTTGGCATCTATATATCCTTTATTTACTGCCTTGGCATAACCATACATAAACATAGAAGATGCCGAGGCTTCGAGGTAATTGCCCTGTTGCATACCTTTATCTACTACCTGATACCATAAACCTGTTTTATCCTGGTAGTGCGTTAATGCTTCAGATAATTCTTTAATAATACGTATCAGTTCAGGACGTTTAGGATGATCCTGCGGTATATAATCCAGTGTATCTACAAGCGCCATATACCACCAGCCTATGCTCCTTCCCCAAAAATTAGGCGACTGCCCGGTAACCGGATTTGCCCACTTTTGATTTTTGCTCTCATCCCACGCATGGTAATACAAACCTGTTTTGGCATCATACGTATGTTTTGCACACACAAGAAACTGGTTAATAACATCATCTGTCATTTCCGGTTTATTAAAAGTAACCGCATACTGCGCAAGAAAAGGCGAACCCATATATAAACCGTCAAGCCATATTTGGTGCTGGTAAATAAGTTTATGCCAAAAAACGCCCTCATGCGTACGTGGCTGATTTTTCATTTGTTTAACGAGCCTCTCCATTGCAAGTTTATACTTTTCATTACCGGTTTCTTTATAAACATCAAAAAGAACCTTTCCGGAGTTAACATAGTCTATGTTATAGGTTTCTACCTCATACAGGTAAATTTCACCCTTATTATTTATAACAGTATCTGCCCACTTAACAACATAGTCAAGGTATTTACGGTCATTAGTAGCTTTCCACACCTTTAGCATCGCAAGGCAACCCAACCCCTGGGAATAACCAAAATACAAACGCTTGCCATAGTCCAGCTGCCAGGCTTCGGGAAAGCGTTTCATTTCAGAGTCGGCAAACAATTTCGCGGTCTGCTGGGCTTTTACCGCCGGTGTTCCAAGAAGAAATAAGAGTACTATTATAATGTATTTTTTCATCTTTTTTATTCTGATTATTGAACCATAAATTAAACTAAGGCATTGGCTTCATACCCTCCCAAACCACATTCCATGTACCATCTTTAGGAAAGCCGGGGTTTGCAACCTCATTGCCGTCCCAGCCGGCACACATCATACCTACAGCGGCAAGCAGGCCGCCATTACCAGGTAGATATACCCGAAGCCTGTCGTCCTGATAGTTATGCCCATTAATTAAATACGTGTTTGTGCGTTTATCCATTAATAATGCCTCTACAGCTTTATCGGGCTCGCCAAGGCGTGCCGCGCTCATGGCTGCCATGGGGTAATCCCAACCCCAGGTTTCATCCCAGTTCCATTTATCCCAAATCCAGTCGAAGGTATTTTTCATTATTTCCGGCTTTACAAGCCTGCTTTGTGGCAGGATGCCCACCGCTCCAAGTACAGCAGGATGATCTGATGTAAAGCGTACATCGGTATAAGTATTTACAGCATCTTCAGATGCAAGGTATAAACCGTCTTTGGCTGTAAGCGGCGACAGTTTAGCAATTAGGTCGTCCCATTCCGGTTTGCGTTTTTGCCCCATACGTTCCCTCCATTTTTGTGCCACCTGCATGGCGTAGTGCCAGTAAGAAAGCTCAAAGGGCGGGTTTACCGTTTCCGAAGCCCTCAGTGTTTCCTGTGCGGCAATAATACCTTTTAAAACATAGCGGTTTTTAGCTTGGTCGTAGGTTGCAAAAGATGCCATGAATTCTGCAGTTTCCTGCACAAGGAGATTATATTTTTCCAATACTTTTTTATCAGGGTTGTTCCTGTATATAAGTTCTGACATGTAAATGAAATGCGGCTGTTGCCAGATAAGGAACGACCCTACCCCGGACGGTGCTTCCTGCGCGGTAGGATCGGTCATTTTCATCCATCGAATGCCTTTAAACTTTTGTCTTTCGGCAATTTGCTTAGCTACAGGATAAGCCTTGGCATACCAGTCCATACTGCGTTCCAGTAAATCGGTGCGGTTCCATAATGCAAAATGCGCAGCGTGCCACCAGTGCATTTCTAAGTGAAATTTACCAAACCAACTGTTATAGGTAAGCCCGGTTTCCTGCGGGGGATATTTTCCTGCCGACTGTATGGCCATTAAATATTGCGACAGGATAACACGGCGCTCTAACTCTTTTGCCCTTACATCTGTACATTTAGAAAAATCTACAGCCGCACCTTTTTGCCAGAAATCATTCCAGTATGCCGAAGAAATCGCGTATACTTTATTTACATTTTCTGATAATTTAGCAGGCTTATTTTGTGTAAACTCACACACAAAAGAAAATTCATTTCCCTGCGGGGTTACTATAAAATAGTGTGGTTCTTTTTGAGATAAAACGGCTTTGCCTTCGTACCTTACAGACACATAATATACAGTAGTATCAAGAGTTCTCTTAAGAACAAATGAATGTTCATCCTGAGATACTATTTCGGTTTTATGCTTTAATGGCGACGACCAGTCGGTAGCATCATCGGTATGTTTGCCTGACGGGTATGGAAAACGGAAATTTACCTTTATTTGCTTTTTGCCCAACAAAGCCGATTTAAGCGTAACTGCCAGCTGGTCTTTATAGGCACTTACAGCGGTTTTAGCAGTAATCTTTGTACCCTCAAGACTGTAGTTACTCTCTATAAAACCGTTCCATAGGTCAAGCTTCTGGTCAATGTTAGTAATGTCTTCCGGTTTTACAGCAGCGCCGTCTTTCTTAGACATTTCGAGACCAATATATCCTAAATGCAGTCTGTGTTCGTTTGCCCTTAAATATTCGGAAGCATCATGCTGCCTGCCCGGCTCTTTTATCTGAACGGAATATGGCTCTTCCCACCCCCTGAAATTGTAATTTTTAAGTGCTTCTTCAGGTTTAAAATTTTCTGTATTAGGAAAACTATGCCAGCCCCATTGCGACTGGGTGCCCAGTGGTACACCAGTGCTGTACACATCAGGAAATGTCTGTAATCCGGTAGCGTCAACCGTATATGCAAAATTGCCGTTCCCTACAGATAGCGACGATAATTTATCAACCTGTTTTACATGCGGGCTGTTTCTCTCTACGAGCGCATGCCTGTCTATCTTTGCCTTTTGCGCAGCGCATGATAATGAGAATAGAGCCAACAGACTTAAAACTAATTTTTTAATAATCATAGTATAGTATTTATAGCATTTTACGTCAGATAAAAACTGATTATCTTTGTAGTGCTATGGGTTGATTGTTACATTTTTAAGGATTACATTTTTAATACTCTTTGTATTGTCCTGCAGGCCCTTATCTGTTTTTAAAGTAATGTTATCAAAAACGAAATCCTTAAGCTGGTATTTGTCAGATTCAGTTATATCAAAACCCTGCCTGCATTCCAGTTTAATATTTTTCATGGTTATGTTTTGAGCATAAGACATTAACGGCTCTGTTCTGCCTTTTAAATCAAAAAACTGTTTCCACGGCGCAATGCTTATTAAACTTCCGGCATCGCCACTAAGGTCTTCAACAAGAATATACTCATAAAGCTGCGGGGTATCGGGGCGCATTTTTAAATGAAGTGTTTTTTGTGCTTCGTGTAATTTGCATCGCCTGAATATTATATTGTAGTTATGTACAGATTCGCTGCCACACGTTAGCGCGCTGTGGCAAAAGCCATACTCATTATCTTCAATTATTATATTTCGGTTCTCGCCATTGGTTTCGTCTTTATCTGCAAATGGGCCCTTACCGCCTTTTAGTGCAATGGCATCATCATTTACCGACATGTAGCAGTTTTTTACCAATACATTTTTACAGGCGTCTAAATCTATAGCATCAGTACTTGGCGCCTTTACAGGTGTTTTAGGCGATGTAATGCGCAGGTTAAGCAGCTTTACATTTTCACACTTATAGTAATGGGTAGTCCAGAAAGGGGAGTCTTTTAAATGCAAGCCGGAAACCTGTACATTTTTACTGTTTGATATAAATATAAGGCGTGGACGCATCTCATCCATATTAGTGCATTTAGGATTCCAGTCGCGGCGCAGCCAAAAGGCTTTCCAGTACCTTAAACCGTTACCGTTTATGGTTCCTTTGCCCGATATGGTAAAACCATCTACACCATCGGCATTTACAAGTGCCGGGAAATACTTAACCGACTGGCCTTCTATGCGGGTCATTACAACAGGAAAATCGCTAATATCGTCACTGCCCTTAAGCACGCCACCCTGCTCTACATATAAATGTGTACCCTGTTTAAAAAAAAGTGAGCCCGTAAGATAAGTACCTTTAGGAACAATAATAACCCCGCCACCAGACTGTGCAGCTTTGTCTATTACAGCCTGTATGTTTTGTGTTTGTACAAGTGTACTGTCATTACCTACAGAGTAATCTGTTATTTTATATTGCCTGCCAAGTTTATTAATATTAGTTGGTTCACTTTTTTTAAACCAGTCGGGTATTCGTGTCCCATCTGGAAATTTATCCTGTGAGAAAACGGTAGTTGGAATTATAAATAGCAGAAACAAAATTTTAATAAAAAATCGTTTACAGATGTATTTCATAATAAGGGTTATTATAACTATAAGTTGTAAATTTATCCTTTAAGAAAACAAACTGTATCCTGCCTTATCCTGAAAAAATTAAATTAGTAACAATTTTATTTGATTTTAAATACAATATATTTAATAACTGAATAAGCTACATCGTGTGAGGACTTATTTACCAATATGTATATTTATTTAAGCTGTGTTTTTATCCAGTCTAATATTACTCTCCTTGTGTTGTCTGATACCCAATGCTCAGTAACGGGTGTAATAAGAGATTTTTTTTCGGATTTGATAACATTATACGTAATGTAGCTTGTAGTGGGCGGGCAAACATTATCGTTATAACCAAAAGTCATAAACACAGGTACCTTAATGAGCTTAGCAAAATTTACAGCATCAAAATACTGTAATGTTTTAATAATTTCGGGTTTATCCATATTTTTATATTCAGTAAAAAGGTGTGGGTAGCCCCCTGCCCTGTTGTCAAGATATCCTGCCATATCGCAAAGTGCAGGGTGTGTAGCGGCACAGGCAGTAATCCTGTTATCTAATGCTGTAGTTACTAATACTAATGCGCCACCCTGGCTTGTACCCTGCGCAATTAAATTTTTACCGTCCCATTGTGGCAATGTAGTAAGATAATCTATGGCTCGAATGCAGGACAGATATACTTTTTTCATGTAATACCTATCCTTATCTTCAATACCATTTATGAGGTAACTGTTATCTCCTCCGCCAAATGACCTGCTGATTTCTTTATACGTTTTAGCATCAAGGTCTGGCCGTATGCCGTGAATTTCCATATCAAAACGTATCACGCCATTTTCGGCATAAAAAGTATGCGTTAAAGGGTCCATAGGTTTTATGCCTGCACCGGGAGGTGAAAATACCACCGGATATTTACCCTCTTTTTTGGGCAGGGTTAAATAGCCATATACATTGTAGCCTTCTTTATACGCCTGGATTTTAACAAGGTAGCAATCTACTTTGTCGGTGCAGTACTCTGGTGCTAATATTTTTTCTATTTTTATCGGGCATAGTGCGGCTTCTGCTTTGGCTTTATCCCAAAATGAAGTAAAATCAGTTGGAAACTGAGTGTAAGGCTTTAATTTCTCGGGCTCAAACCCAACTTTAATGTGGTGCGAATATGTTTTATCATTAATTTCTGCCTTAAACCTGCAATCTAAAAATCCCGGTTTTTTTAATGTTCCCACGGTAAGCTCTGCTTTACCGTTTGCTAATTTAACCTTGCCTTCTCTTTCGGCTTTCATTAGTTCAGGGCCTATGCTGTAGCTTATTTCAATATCTTTTTGCAAAACACCATACAGGTATAATTCTATAGTTATTTTAGCCTGCTCATTTACTTTATAAAGCCAGTTATTATGGCTGGGATTAGTTACCCATTCTACATCGCTATGATAGGGTTCGTTTTGAGATTGCATGGTATAAGTGCTAAACTGCAAAATGCATAACAGTATAATTTTATTCATAAAATCTTATTTACCTGTATATTAGTATTAAAATTTAAGATCGTTCTTTTAAGTAATCATTACCCAGTTATACTATTGAATTCAAATTGACTTTCTTCAATTGGCTGCAAAATGATCTTTTCGCTCTATATTTTACCTCTTTTATTATTCCGTAGCGCTGCTATGCAATGCAGAAAAGCCAAAATCTGAAACAAAAATCTCTATTTTTCGCTTCAATCAAAAAAGTCAGGACGGGTTCATTGCTTAACTATTTTTTATGCAAATTGCGAACTATTTATGCAGGTTATATTCCCATACTTTCTACCCCCCGACGACAGCCCTATATCTACATTATTGAATTATAGTAAATGTAATCATCATGGTGGCAATAAATAAAGAAATAAGACCCGATAGAAAAACTACATCGGCAACACGCTCATAAGCCGGGCTCGATGGTTTATTACTGCGCATAGACAGGTAAGACAGTATACTGCTTACCATAAACAGCATAATTGCTATTGCCGTACACTCATCTATATAAGATGCCTCTTTATAATTATTTACCTTTAGTGATGTTAATACCACAAAACACAGCCCCACCAGTGTTGATGAGGCTGAAAGTATATGTGGAAAATTATTGTTATTGTTAGCAGACATAATTTATGCCTTTACCCAGTCCATAACTTCAGGATCTGTAACAAGGGTTTTAGGGCTTATTACTTTTACAAGCTCCCCCTTTTCATTAATTAGGTATTTCTGGAAATTCCATTGTACCTCGCTGTCTTCAAGTCCGTTTTTACTTTTTTGGGTCAGGAATTTATAAACCGGCGACATATCTTCTCCTTTTACAGATACCTTATCCATCATAGGGAAAGATACTCCATAATTTTTCTGACAAAATGCAGCAATATCTTCTTTAGTTCCCGGTTCCTGCTCAGCAAAATTATTAGCAGGGAAACCCACTATTACAAGGCCCTTATCTTTGTATTGTTCATACAATGCTTCAAGGTCTTTATATTGAGGTGTTAGTCCGCATTTAGATGCTGTATTTACCACAATAACCTTTTTGCCTTTAAGCGATGCAAAATCAAAGGTATTACCGTAAAGATCCTGAACTTTAAACTGGTATATATTTTCTGCTGCCATAGTTTTTGTTTTACTTTTTGCTGTATTGGTTTTGGCTGTTTGTGCCTGGTTTTGGCAACTAACCAACATTAAAAGCCCACAGGCAAGTATCGCGAATTTTTTCATTTGTTTTATTTTTATATAAATGTACAAAAATTACTTTTTTAAATGCTTTCGATATTGCATTAATGCAAAACCGCCCAGTATACATACACCCAGTGCCATATAAAAGAAATACATTGGTGTACGTAACTCTCCGCTGGCGTAACTGTGTAATCCGGTAAGGTAAAAATTTACCCCAAAATACGTCATTAATATAGATGCATAGGCAAGTACACTAAAAAAGTTATAGATCCAGGTACCTCTAAGCGACGGTACAAAACGCATGTGTATTACAAAAGCATAGACCATAATACTTACCAATGCCCATGTTTCTTTAGGGTCCCATCCCCAGTAACGACCCCAGCTCTCGTTAGCCCACTGCCCACCTAAAAAGTTACCTATAGACAACATAACAAGCCCTACGGTAAGTGCCATTTCGTTAATATAAGTAAGCTCTTTAATGGTAAGGTCCATTTTTATTTTGTTGTTTTTATTGGTAAATAACATAAGTATTAATGCTACAAGCCCCAATATCATGCCCAGTGTAAGCGGGCCATAACTACCTACAATTACTGCAACGTGAATCATTAACCAGTAAGAATTTAGTACCGGTACAAGATTAGCGATTTCAGGATCGGTCCAGTTCCAGTGAGCAACAGTAAGTACTATAGCTGCAACAAGTGCAGTAGATGCAACCGTAAGTTGTGACTTGCGGCCAAAGGCGAGACCGAAAAACATGGTTGCCCATCCAACATAAATAACCGACTCATAAGCATTACTCCACGGGGCATGACCTGATACATACCAGCGAACAGCCAGCCAAAGTGTATGCAGTGCAAATAAAACTATAATTAAACCATGAAAAAATGTAACGCCATACCTTACTGTCTTACGGCTGTTAAATAGCTTAATAATAGTAAACAGGAACATGAATATACCTGCCATTGCATACCATGAATACAATTTTTTAAACAGGTCGTACTTATTGTAATACAGCTCGGCATTAATCTTATCGTCTGATGGCATAACGGCAGCTCCTGCTTTCTTTTGGTATTTAGAAAGCCCATCCAGTATACTTTCTGCTGTGCTGTAATCTTTGGTTTGAGTTGCTTTGCCTAAAGCACCAAAGTAAAAAGGAACAATATTTCTTATTGTATCAAGACCTTTAATACTGCCTTCAGCAGCCTCCGGGTATGATACCCATTTGTTGCCTTTATCGTTAGGAATAGGTAATACTTTTAATATTTGGCCTGATATGGCCCAGTTAAGCAGGTTTATCTTTTTATCTATATCTATAAAATCTTTCTGGAACTGATTGGGTTCTTTTTCTTTATATGCATCCTGCAATAAAGGAGCCAATTTATAATTACCTACATTATCAAAAAAGTCGGACATTGCTGCATACTTAACTTTGCTTTCCAAACCTGCAATTTTACGAATACTGTCGTTTCCTCTTTTTAGGGCAATAATAGGCACATCATACCATATCTCGCCAAGCATGGACATAGATAATAATGCCTGATCTGCATTTAGTTTATTATAAGTATCCTTCTCGCTCACTTTACGCAACAACTCAGATGCAAAAGTATTTGCAGGCTTCATCCTTCCGCCGAAATCCTGAATAACTATACGGCTGAATTTTGCAGCATGTTCATCGCTAACTTTGTACTTATTTATAACACTGTCAAGCTGCGCCTGTGTAGGTTTTACGCGTTCATGAGCATGTTGGTCAGTAGCAGCAGTATGATTATGAACTTCTGCCGCTTCGTGTTTGTGGCCATCTCCTTCTGTGTGCACATGTCCATCTCCTTCGGTATGCACATGTTCCTGAGAAAATCCTGCAAGGCTTATCATTAACAACATAATTGTTAAAGCAGCTTTCTTGGCATTCACTTTATCAAGCTTCCTTTTAAGGTCGCCAAAACGAGTGTTTTTATCATCAAAAAGTATTGCCATAAGGCCAATATATAAAAGGAAATAACCTAAATAAGATATCCATGTACCCCAAAAATCATGGCTTACAGATAGTCTTGTACCCAACTCGTCCGGGTCATAGCTCGCCTGGAAAAAACGATAGCCTCTGTAATCTAAAACATTATTCATAAATATCCTCACATCTTCTGTATGGTTCTTTTCTTTGTCAATTATAGTTACCTTACTTTCAAAAGAAGCGTAGCTATTTTCTGTACCTGGATATTTCTCGGCAATAAAATCATTAAGTTTAATTGCAAAAGGTAATTCATACGTTTTGCTGCCATACATAATAGTATATTCAAGCTTGCCTTGTTTAAATGAGACAGGAATTCCTATTTTTTGCCTTCCGCCCAGTAGTGTAATTTCTTTTTCTTTACCTTCAGATTTTACCACAACAGTAAGCGCAGCATCCTCTTTGGTTTTGTAATCGTTGTTAGACTGGTAAGCCACTTTACCTTTTATGGCATGATCCGGAATTACAAACATTGCCCCTTCAAGGTTATATAAAGAGCGAAACATTAATGGTTGCACAGAATCTTTAGCTACGGGCCCCTGAAACTTATCAATCATTCGCATAAAGTTTCCGCTAAAAGGGGTTTGAACGGTGTAGTCTTCGCCTTTTTTTATGATATTTACTGCACCCTGTGTTTGCTTGTTAAAGGCAAAAAGTATGTTGTTTATGCTTTGCACTTCACCTTCTTTAAGGTAATGGTCGTGGCGAACACCTGCACCCTGCTCTACCAGTTTAAGATATTGTGTACCGTTAGGGTCTTGTGTAATAACCTCTTTTGCACCAAGTGTAAACTTTTTATATTCTATCTCAAAAGGGATATTATTAAATTCGTTAGAGATGCTAAAGTAATTACTGGCTATAAACGGAACTTCTTTAGATGTAAAAAGCAAAGGCTGCTCAAAAGTACGGCGTTGCATAGAACCCTGATATTCTCCATCTACCATTACGGTAAGATAAGGTTTATCGCTGTAAAAACGGCTTTCGGTAGCATTTTCCCTAATGGGCATCATACCTTCAAAACTTATGTAACGGGTTACAAAAGCACCTATAATAATAAATATGAACGAAAGGTGCAGCAACAGCGTGGCCCACTTTTCTTTTTTATTTAACTGGTAGCGTTTAATATTACCTATAAAATTGATTACAAACAATAACATTATGGCTTCAAACCATTTGGCATTGTATATAAAAACACGGGCAGTCTCTGTATTGTAAGCATCCTCTATAAATGTGCCAATGCCCATAGAGGCTGCAAAAACAAGGAACAAAATGGCCATTAAACGCGTGGAGGAAAAGAAGGAAATTATTTTATCCATGGGTATACGGAAAGGTTCTTTAAAAGTTAGTGCAAAAATACTCAAAACTTCAGTTTTAGCCTTATAATATATATTAAAATTACACAAATGGTAAATTTCATTACGTCTAAATGACTGCTAACACAAACCACTTAGATAAAATATTTTTGTAAGAAATGATTAGCCGGAGACTTAAATAGCAAAAAAAATACTGTTTTTAACTAAACTCAATTATATTTGCTTTAACAATTACCAACCCTATTATTAAATTATGACCATTAAATTAATTACGGCATCGCTGCTACTTATCCCCGCGCTCTCCTACTGCCAGACCGAAGCAACCACTAAAGATGGCAAAAAAGTTATTTTAAATAAAGATATGACCTGGACTTATGCTGATTGCAGTGCCCTGACCGAAACTAAAACCTATGCAGGCGGTAAGGTAATGACATCATCCAAAGAAAATTTTAGGGTTTCTGCCGATGGCAAAAACGGAATTGACATATCTATTTTAAAAGGTACAGGCACAATTATTTTTAACTTCGCCTCTATAAACCAGGATGTTAAATGCGTTAATAAAGATGCAGCGGGAACAATAGAGTTTACTGATGGCTCTAAAGTTGACATTAAACACATGAGTGACTTAAATTGTAAGGGCAATTTTAGCTGCTTTTTCGGATTGGCCGTAGGCACCGAAACAGAGGCTAAAGCGGTACAGGATAAAAAAATAAAAAGGATAAGCCTGGAGTATACTAAAAAAGAAAATAATACTTTCGTAAAGTATACCGAAGATTTCAATGTTGCCGCAGCACAGGCAGACAGAATCTTAAAAACAATACAATGCCTGTCTAATTAATAACTGATATTAGTTAATGAAAATACATAAAATACTATTGCTTACAGGCCTTATAGGCTTTGCATCTCTTGCCCAGGAAATTACTCCTAACAACCAGTCTAAATTTGATGATGTTACTTATCGCCGTAGTAACGTTTACAGGTCGGCGTCCGGTAAACCCGGGCCGCAATATTGGCAAAACAGCGCCAGCTATGCTATAGAAGCAGAGCTTGATGATAAAGCCAATACGCTAAAGGGCAAAGTTACCATGACCTATGTTAACAACAGCCCTGAAGACCTTAATTATATATGGATGTATGTAGAGCAAAACCGCTTTACACCCGAATCGCGCGGTACGCTAACTACTCCGTTACAAGGAAATCGATACTCCGGCGATATAGATGGCGGTGTCTCAATAACAAACCTTAGCGCCAAAACTAAAGGAGATGCGTCAACAAAATTCCTGATTACAGATACCCGTATGCAGGTGTTTTTTAACGAGCCACTTAAAGCCAAAGGAGGCAAGGCTACTGTAAGTATGAACTTTGAATTTAAAATTCCGGAAGCGGGTATGGACCGTATGGGTATGCTTGCTACAGAAAAAGGCACCACTTACTCTATAGCGCAATGGTACCCGCGTGTTGCTGTATTTGACGATGTAGTAGGTTGGAATACTGAGCCTTACCTTGGCGCAGGAGAATTTTATGTTGAGTATGGCAACTTTGATTATAAAATTACCGTTCCTTATGAGCATATTGTTGTAGGATCTGGCGAGTTAGTTAATGCTAAAGAAGTGCTTACCGCAGAACAGTTAAAACGTTGGGAACAGGCTAAAAATAGCGATAAAACCGTTTATCTTATATCGCCTGCCGAGGCTGGAAATGCTGCCGTTACCCGCGCTGCAAAAAGTGGTAAGGTAACATGGCATTTTAAAATGACCAACACACGCGATGTAGCTTTTGCATCAGCCAAAAATTTTATATGGGATGCCGCAAAGATAAACCTGCCAAGTGGTAAAAAAGCACTGGCGCAATCTGTTTATACTGCCGAGAGTGACGGCCCTCAGGCATGGACACGCTCTACTGAGTTTACTAAAGCATCTATAGAGAATTACTCTAAAATGTGGTTTGAATATCCTTACCCAAATGCTGTAAACGTAGCATCTAATGCCGGTGGTATGGAATATCCGGGCGTATCATTTTGCCATGCCAGCAGCACCGGCGCCGATCTTTGGGATGTGACCGATCATGAATTTGGACACAATTGGTTCCCCATGATAGTAGGTTCTAACGAGCGCCGCTACCCATGGATGGATGAAGGCTTTAATACGTTTATAAACTACTACAGTGCCGTTGCTTTTAACAATAACGAATTTCCCAGCGATGTGGCTAAAAGCCGCAGCAGGGTGCCATGGCTAAAATCTAAATACAGGGAAAGTATTGCTACCTACCCGGATGTTGCAAGGCCAATGAATCTTGGTTTTACCGCATATTACAAACCTGCAACAGGACTTATTATGCTTCGTGAATATATATTAGGACATGAACGTTTTGATAATGCTTTTAAAGCTTACATAAAAACATGGGCTTTTAAACATCCGCAACCTACAGATTTTTTTAACGCTATGGATAATGGTGCCGGCGAAAACCTTAATTGGTTCTGGAAAGGCTGGTTTGTAGATAATGATAATATAGATCTTGGAGTAACTAAAGTTACAGAGAATAAAGACAATACAATTATTACTTTTACTAATAAAGGCGATATGCCTGCCCCAGTGGTATTTAAGGTTACGTTTACTGATAATACAAGTGAGGTAAAGACCCTGCCTGTAGAGATATGGCAGCGCGGCAACGAGTGGGATTACCTGCTTCGTACTCCTAAAAAAGTTAAAACTGTTGATATAGATCCGGGACGCTTTATTCCTGATGTTAATATTAACGACAACTCCTGGATTAAAGAATAATCCCGGTGCAATAAAAGTTTAAAAGGATGGTTTTCTTAAAGAAAGCCATCCTTTTTTATTTGCAGATAATAATTATGGTTATTAGTAAAATTTGCGCTTGTAAACTTTAATTTTTATAATTTAGCCACCATGTTACAAGTAGTTATTATAGGATCGGGCAATGTAGCGCAACACCTTATTAAAGCATTTGCAACCACGTTGCAAGTACAACTGGTGCAGGCTTTCGCACGTCATCCCGAAAATCTGTCACACCTTTTACCTCAGGAAAAAATCACAAATTCGTTTGATGACATCGCAGAGGCTGATGTTTATATTATAGCCGTATCTGACGATTCTATAACTGAAGTGTCATCGCAGTTGCCTGTAAAAGGAAAGCTTGTAGTACATACATCGGGCAGTGCAGGGCTCGACCAGCTTGATGCTAAAAACCGCCGCGGTGTATTTTACCCGCTACAGACTTTCACTAAAAATAAATCGGTCGATTTTTCTTTAGTACCCATTTGTCTGGAAAGTGAGCATAAGGAAGATTACCGGCTGCTTGAAACTTTAGGTTATGCGCTCGCAAACAGTGTTTACAGGATAGATTCGGCACAGCGGCAGGCACTGCACGTGGCAGCAGTATTTGTAAGCAATTTTACAAATCATTTATACGGTATTGGCAGCACGGTATGCAAAGAAAACCACATACCGTTTGATATTTTAAAACCGCTGATTAAAGAAACGGCCAGTAAAATAACTACCCTGACACCACTGCAGGCACAAACAGGACCTGCCATACGCAACGATAAAAAAACCCTGCAAAGGCACCTCGCCTTTTTGCAGAACACTAACCAGAAAGAAATTTATACCCTCTTAACCCAATCTATACAAAAGGCAAATGAGCAAAAGTTATAAAGAGATAATGAACGATATTACCACATTTATATTTGATGTGGATGGCGTATTGACTGATGGCAACATACACATTGCCCCTAATGGCGAAATGCTGCGTAACATGAATATAAGGGATGGCTATGCCATGAAAGCCGCTGTAGAAAATGGATATACTGTGTGTATCATTTCGGGCGGGCTTAATGAGGGTGTGCGTATCCGCCTGCGCAACCTGGGCATAACCGATATTTACCTGGGTGTGCCTAACAAGGTTGAAACTTTTGACGAGTTTACCGATATTTATAAGATTAAACCGGAACAGGTATTATATATGGGCGACGACATTCCTGATTATCATGTTATGAAACTCGTAGGGCTACCTACCTGCCCGCAGGACGCCGCACCCGAAATTAAGGAGATAAGCAAATACATATCGCACAAAAATGGCGGTACAGGCTGTGTACGCGATGTTATTGAGCAGGTAATGAAGGTGCAGGGAAAATGGATGGAGCATTTTAATGCGAGATACGACTAAGAAAGATTTTAGAGAATAAATATTAGGCTTTTAGAAATTATCCTAAAAAAGAGATAGTAATCAGAATGAAATTAGTAAGATTATACAGCCTGCAAAATGTACTATTGCTGGCTATTGGTATGTTAGCTTTTAAATATGGTTTCCTGGACAGGCAGCCTGTTGTGCTGGCACTTAACAACTGGCAGTATATTGTTATGGTATTAGCTTGCTGCTTTATTGCTGCAGGCGGTTTCTATATAAATAATACAGCCGGGGTTGGTAAAGAAAACAATACCGAAATTAGCGAAGCTAAAATTTACAACATTTACATTGCCCTTACACTTATAGGTGTGGGCTTAGGGTATTACATTGCAAATTTTGTAGGCAGGCCTATGCATTCGGGTATATTTGTCGTGGGTGCGGCTACGCTGTATATTTATGCCACGAGCCTAAAGCAAACAGTTTTAGTGAGCAATATTGTTATTGCATTACTAATGGCGTTACCGCTTATTGCTATAGGTATTTTTACAATGTATCCGGTGCTTAATGCCGAGAACAAGCTTTTACTGGCAACACTGTTAGACCTTATGCTGGATTATGCCTTATTTATATTTGTAATTGGGCTTCTGATTACATTTATTAACGACCTCTCAAATGCCGATACTGATTACAATAATGGCATCACAACATTACCTATAACCCTTGGCAGGGCACGTACCCAAAAAATTGTTTTAGTATTTGCTTTATTACCTGTGGGTATGCTGCTCTATTACGGCAACGCCTATATAAAAGAGCTTCTTTTTGCGTTGGGCTACGGACTGGTATTTATATTGGCTCCTATGATTTACTTCCTTATAAAATTATGGAACGCCAAAACACCTAAAGATTTTCAGCATTTAGAAATGGTGCTTAAAATAGTATTGTTATTTACAGTGCTGTCTGTAGCAGTAGTAACCTTTAATATACAGTACAATGCTAAAGGATAAATTAAAAAACTATAAGCTCATTTTAGCATCAGGATCGCCACGCAGGCAGCAGTTTATGCGCGATCTTGATGTAGATTTCGAAGTTCGTCTTAAAGATGTGGAGGAAATTTATCCGGACCATTTACAGGGTGCCGAAATAACTGATTTCCTTGCCATACTTAAAGCAAAAGCACTTGAAAATCTTACGGATAATGAAATTGTAATTACCAGCGATACTATTGTTTGGCATGAAAATAAAGCGTTAGGCAAACCCAAAGATTATAATGATGCCTTTGCGATATTACGTTCGCTATCGGGTAAGACACATGAGGTAATAACATCTGTATGTATAAAGAATGCGGGGAACAGTGATGTGTTTAATGAAACAACAAGGGTTACTTTTAATACTTTATCAGACGAAGAAATAACGTATTACCTTGATAACTATAAACCATTTGACAAAGCCGGCGCTTATGGCATACAGGAATGGATAGGCCTTGTAGCTATTGCACGCATAGAAGGTTCTTATGCAAATGTTGTTGGGCTGCCGGTTGATAAAGTTTACCAATATTTGTGTAAATTTACCGAAAAGGAATAAAGAATGGATATATTAGGATCTGAGTATAGTAAAGAAATAATAAGGACAGTAATTGTCCTGATAGTATTTGTATTACTAAATTTTGTGATTAATATATTTACCAAACGCTACGCTAAAGCATCACATCTGTCGGAGCATCGTACTAATCTTATTTCCAAATATATAGACTTTATAATGTTTGCGCTTTTCTGTATTGTAATATTTGCAGTATGGGCCAGCAAGTCGCAGGATATTTTTGGGTTTATAGGTACGGCCATTACGGTTATAGGCGTGGCATTATTTGCGCAGTGGTCTATACTTAGCAACATAACATCGGGTGTAATAATGTTCTTTACGTTCCCTTTCCGCATAGGCGATGTTATTCGTGTGCATGATAAAGATTTTCCCATAGAAGCCCAAATAGAAGATATAAAAGCCTTCCATACCATACTTAAAACCCGCAATGGCGAAATGATTACCTATCCTAACAGCCTGCTGCTGCAAAAGGGTGTGAGCATAATTCCCATTAAGCAGGACGATAAAGAATTTTACGATTAAAGGTTTACCAAACCGCCCTTTTACAATGCAAAAACTACTATTATCCTTATTACTTATAACCACACTTTGCAATGCACAGCCCGAAAAGCCTACATCGGCAGAGATTTACCATAAACTCGAAAAACTTAACTTTCTGGGTTCGGCATTATATATCGCTGCCCACCCCGATGACGAGAATAACCGCCTGATATCGTTTTTAGCCAACAGCACCAAGGCACGCACAGGCTATCTGTCTTTAACGCGTGGCGACGGCGGGCAAAATTTAATAGGTTTAGAGCTAAGGGAATTACTTGGAGTTATCCGTACGCAGGAACTTATCGAAGCCCGTAAAATAGATGGTGGCGAACAGTTTTTTAGCCGTGCCAATGACTTTGGGTTTTCTAAACTACCTAATGAAACATTACAAATTTGGGATAAAAAAGAGGTATTGCAGGATATGGTCTGGGTAATACGCAATTTTGAACCCGATGTTATTATTACCCGTTTTGATCACCGCTCACCGGGAAGCACGCACGGGCACCATACTACATCGGCCATGCTCACGCAGGAAGCGTATGAACTGGCAAACGACCCAAACTATGAAACTGAACAGCTAAAATTTACCAAAACATGGAAACCTAAACGCGTGCTCTTTAATGTATCCTGGTGGTTTTTTGGCGGAAAAGACAAATTTGAAAAGGCTGATAAGTCCAATTACGTTAACCTTGAAACAGGTTCTTACTACCCATTAACAGGCAAATCGAACCAGGAGATTGCGGCCCTTAGCCGCAGCAGGCATAAATCGCAGGGCTTTGGTTCTACCGGTGAACGTGGCGACGATATGGAATACCTTGAATTGATAAAAGGTGATGCCCTTAAAGACAAGCAAAACCTATTTGAAGGTATAGACACCTCATGGAACCGTGTAAAAGGCGGTAAACAAATTGGCGATGCTATTGCAGCCATTCTAAAAAGTTACGATTTTAAAAATCCGGCGGCATCGGTACCGGCATTGGTAAAAGTGTATAGCCAGCTTAGCAGGCTGGAAGAGGGCTACTGGAAAAAACTAAAGCTGCAGGAACTAAAAGAAGTTATCGCTACATGCAGCGGCCTTTATTTAGAAGCCATTGCAGAACAGCAGTCGGTTACTCCGGGCAGTATTTTAAAAGTACGCTGGGAAGCTATTAATCGCAGTGCAGTACTTATGAACTTAAAATCACTTTCGGCTTTACCAGAAAATACGGTAACTACTCAAAACCTGCCATTAGCTAATAATGTGGGTCAGGGTACAACGATAGATGTGCAGTTGCCAAAGACTACACCGTACACTTCACCTTACTGGCTTACCGAAAAAGGAACATCGGGCATGTATAAGGTAACCGATCAGCAAAAAATAGGCAAAGCAGATATTATTCGGGAACTGGCCATTGCATTTAATGTTGATATAAATGGGGTTAGCATTCCGTTTGAGCGTAATATAGTTTATAAAACAAATGACCCTGTAAAAGGCGAAGTGTACGAACCACTTGATGTTATTCCTGCTGTTACGACTCGCATAACCAATAAAGTACAGTTGTTTACCGATACAAAAAAGCAAACAGTAAACATAAAAATAAAGGCCGGGCAGGACAATTGCAAAGGCAGCCTGAGATTTGAATTGCCACAGGGTTGGCTTGTAAATCCGGCATCAATTCCGTTTGACCTGAAAACCAAAGGCAGCGAAACAATGGTTAGCTTTGAGGTTACACCTCCTGAAAACCCTATGGAAGCTACTGGTAAAAGTATCGCTACTATAAACGGCGAGGAGTTTGACCGTGAACAAACCATTATAGATTACCCGCACATTGCACCACAAAATGTATTGCTGCCATCTACTGCTAAATTCTCTAAAGTAGACCTTAAAATCAAAGGACAAAAAATAGCGTATGTGATGGGGGCAGGCGACAATATCCCTGAAAGCCTAAAGCAAATGGCCTATGATGTAACATTGATTACCCCTGAAGCTATAACTATACAATTACTAACCTCTTTTGATGCTGTTATAATGGGTATCCGTGCCTACAATGTTTTAGATGGTATGGCGTTTAAGCAGCAGCTTTTGTTTGATTATGTAAACAACGGTGGCACTATGATAGTACAATATAATACACCCGGCAAGCATACTGTAAAAGATCTTGCCCCCTATCCGTTACGACTTTCGGGCAAGCGTGTAACGGATGAAAATGCTAAAGTTACGTTTCTTGACGCAACCAATCGCGTTTTAAATTATCCTAATAAAATCACAGCAAATGATTTTAAAGGATGGGTTCAGGAACAGGGACTATATTACCCGGATGAATGGGCTAAGGAGTTTACGCCAATATTCTCATCGCATGATAAGGATGAAGAACCACTTAAAGGAAGCCTGCTTGTAGCAAAATATGGCAAAGGATACTATATTTACACAGGATTAAGTTTTTTTAGGGAATTGCCGGAAGGTGTTTCCGGGGCTTACAGGCTAATGGCGAATTTGATTGCGGTAGGACAGTAAAGATTTTAAACATTAGATTTGAGACTATAGATAATAGAAAATACCCTGAAAGGGTAAGAAATAATAGCCCGGAGCGTTGCATTGGGTGTAACAATTACACTACAAATGAGTCTTATGATAGAAACAGAGCAAATGAAGAATAAACCGGTATGGAAAAAAAACTATACGCTGGTGCTGCTGCTTAACATTATCTATATAGTGTTATTTTATTTTTTAATGGAAATATACTCATAGCATGCAGTTATTAGACTGGATAATACTTACTGTTACACTGGTTTTTATTGTGGCTTATGGTGCACTTAAAACCCGTGGAAGCAAAAACGTAGAAGAATATATACTGGGCAACAACGAAACCCCGTGGTGGACTGTGGGCCTATCGGTCATGGCTACACAGGCCAGTGCCATTACGTTTCTTTCAACCCCGGGGCAGGCTTACCATGACGGTATGGGCTTTGTGCAATTTTACTTTGGCTTGCCGCTCGCTATGGTGGTTATTTGCCTTACCTTCATCCCTATTTACCATAAATTAAAGGTTTACACTGCATACGAATTTTTAGAACAGCGCTTTGATGTTAAGACCCGAACGCTGGCATCAATATTATTTATGATTCAGCGTGGGTTAGGTACAGGCCTTACCATTTACGCCCCTGCCATTATACTATCTTCATTACTGGGCTGGAACCTTAGCCTTATGAACCTTGTTATAGGCATTATGGTAATTATATATACGGTTTCGGGTGGTACTAAAGCAGTTAATGTTACCCACAAACAACAAATGTTTGTAATAATGGGAGGCATGATCATTACGTTTTTTATTATCATGGATTACCTGCCGGAAGAGCTTAACTTTAATAATGCCCTGCATATTGCCGGTGCTAATGATAAACTTAATATACTGGAATTTTCTTTTGATCCGGAAAAACGCTACACTGTGTGGAGCGGCCTTGCCGGTGGTTTCTTTCTTGCCCTCTCCTATTTTGGTACAGACCAGTCTCAGGTGCAGCGCTACCTTTCAGGCAAATCCATACGCGAAAGCCAAATGGGTTTAATAATGAATGGCCTGCTAAAAGTGCCCATGCAGTTTTTTATATTGCTTATAGGTGTTATGGTGTTTGTGTTTTTTCAGTTCCACTCTGCCCCGCTGCATTTTAACCCTATTAATACCAGGCTAATTGAAACCTCCCAACATAAAGGCGAATACACACAACTTGAAAAACAACTTACCGAACTGGCTACCGAAAAGCAGGAGATTAGCATGTTGTATGTACACCAGCTTAATCAGGATTATGATAATAGAGAGTTACATAATCGCATGATAGCGCTTAATACCCGCGAAAAAGACCTTCGTGACCAAGCGAAAGAACTTATAACACAGGTTGACCCCAATGCCGAAACTAACGATAAAGATTATGTATTCCTTTATTTTATCCTGAACTTTTTACCCAAAGGAATGATAGGCCTGCTGCTGGCAGTAATAATTTCTGCAGCCATGTCATCATCGGCATCTGGGTTAAATGCCCTGGCATCTACTACGGCTATCGATATTTATAAACGCAACGTAAAAGGCGAAAAATCAGAGAAGCATTTTGTAAATGCCACCAAGTTGTTTACCCTGTTTTGGGGCATTGTAGCCATATTGTTTGCTTGTGTAGGTACACTTTTTGAAAACCTTATACAGCTTGTAAACATTGTGGGCTCTATATTTTATGGCACCGTACTGGGAATATTCTTAGTAGCATTTTACATAAAATATGTAAGGGCCCAGGCCATTTTTATTGGTGCATTAATAAGCCAGTGTACAATATTTTACATTTACTTTTTTACCGATTTTATAGGGTTTCTTTGGCTAAATGTTATTGGTGCGGCACTTACTATTATACTTTCCAGTTTAATACAATTGTTTTTAAACCAGAGTAAACCGGCAATTTCAACATAATACTTCTCTATGGGTTGCAGTCATCACATAAAATTCTAAAGAAAATAATAACTATAACAAAAAAAATGCCTGTCGAAAAAATTTCGACAGGCATTTTTTATAAACTTAGTTTTTACCCGTTGTCTTTATTAATTTCAACCGGTTCATCCTCTTCATCATCAAATACCTGGTATTTTATAAACAAACGGCCTATCATAATATTAAGGCGATTTTTATAATCTTCTACCAGCCACTCACGATAATTTTTTGTCGTTTTAGACAATAGTTTAGAGTACTGTTTTACGCGGTACTCAATATCAGGATCAAGCTCTTTAGATAATTTACGTGCAAGCGATATGCTATCTGTATTAATAATACACATAACCGCATGCTGGTGTATCGATTTATCTATTACAGCTTTTGGCTTTTCTTTTCTGTCTGCCGAAAGCCTGAATTCTTCATCAACATCAAACCTGACGTCTTCATCTGCCGATTTTGCGAATTTCTCTCTTAGTTCATCCGGCATAACATACACATGATAACTCTCGATTTCAGAATCGCTGCGGATGTTCTCTAAAAACTGGTCTGGATTTTTAAATATATACTGCCAGTCTACAGGGTCGCTCCACAGGCCAAAACGCTGAGCATTATTACCAAGGTCTATTACGGTAAAATAATCTTTTAGCGGCAACTTGCGCGATCCACGGCCTATCATCTGGAAATATAGTGTAAGCGATCGTGTGGCACGGTTAAGTATTATAGTTTCAACCGTAGGCTCATCAAACCCCGTGGTAAGAATAGATACCGATGTTAGTATAGCATCGGGTGTCTTTTTAAACCATGTAAGTATTTTTTTACGCTCCAGGTCGGGAGTTTTATTATCAAGGTGCCTTATGGGTAAACCCGCTGCCCTGAAGGTTTCATAAACATACAGGGATGTATTAATACCGTTATTAAAGATAAGCGTTTTCTTGCCGTGTGAACGGGCCACGTAGGTTTGCAAAAGCAGATCCTGCATGTTTACACGCGAGTATAATTCATCTGACGATGCTACGGTATAATCTCCGTTAATACCCAGTTTAAGCGATGTAAGTTCTACATCATAACCATACATAACGGCATTGGCAAGAAACCCCTGGTTTATAAGCGATTTTATGGGTTCGCCTACCATAAGTTCGTCATACGTTTCATGCATGGGCAGCTCAATGTTAGAACTTAAAGGCGTGGCAGTAACCCCAAGGAACAATGAGTTCTTAAAATACGTAAACAGTTTACGGAAACTATTATAATGCGCCTCATCTACAATTACAAGCCCCACATAATCCATGTGGAATTTCTTGTCTTTAAGACGGTTATTAAGCGTTTCTACCATAGCTACATAACACTCATAATCGTTGTCATAAGGCAGTTCCTTTACATTACTGTCTATAACGGTATTTTTTACGCCAAAGCCCTTAAGCATTTGCGATGTTTGCTTACTAAGCTCTATCCTGTGAGTTAATACAAGTACTTTACGCTTATATTTTTCTATAAATCGGCGGGCAATTTCCGAGAAAATTACGGTTTTGCCACCTCCTGTGGGTAACTGGTACAGTAAATGATAGTTATCGGCCTTACCTTCAAACTTTTCAAAAATCTTGTCAATGTCTTCCTGCTGGTAACTGTACAGCTCTTTTCTTTCCCCTTCTTCTTCGGCTTGCATAATTGTGGTGTGTAAAATTCAAAAATATCAACTTATCAAACATTACTATGTTTAATAAATCATAATTCTGGTGGTGTTTTAATTTTGGCTAAATATTTGCAAAGATAACACTTTAAAAAGGTAGTTAATTACTAAATTTGTTATAAGTGGAAGGAAATATTATGCTAAATTATGACCATTTTTCGATAGAAGAAGCTACACAACTGCAAAATCAACTACGCCATAACCTTGCCAATCAAACAGATATAAAGGATTTTACCACCATTGCCGGTGCAGATATTTCGCATAATAAAGATACCGATATTGTTTATGCAGGCATAGTAATTTTAACCTATCCGCAAATGGTAGTGCAATCTTATTCGCTCATAGAGGCTAAGACAACTTTTCCTTATGTGCCAAATTATCTGGGTTTCAGGGAGGTTCCTTCTTTGCTGCAAGCCTGGGAGCAGCTACCTGTAAAGCCCGGCGTAGTAGTGTTAGACGGACAGGGAATTACCCACCCGCGCCGTATGGGTATAGCATCACATTTTGGCCTGTTAACAAACCATGCCACTATAGGCTGTGCAAAGACAATGCTCTTTGGCCATTTCCCCGATTTAGGGAGTACTAAATTTAGCAATAGCCCAATTATGAGTCCTGCTAATGAGCTTTTAGGGTATGCCTTACGTACAAAAGATAAAGTTAACCCTGTATACATATCGCCTGGGCATAAAATGTCGGTGCCCGATAGCCTTACCATAATGAAACAGTGCATACAACATCATCGGATACCGGAACCTACCCGACAGGCACATGAATATGTAAATATGTTACGTACCGGGCAGTTACAGCCGGGATACTATACAGCAAATTCGCAGTTGGGATTGTTTGATTAAAAATTTTATTCGATTATATTAACCTAACTTTTAATTTAAAAATATGCCCTCACTAATCGAATATTTTAATAATGACTTCAAAGATGTTAGTATTGATAGAACAATATCTATAGATAAGACTACAGATGATGGTTCTGAAAACGTAACAATTGAAATAAGTGAGAGAGTTCGTTGTTATACGAATTCTGATGTAAGGTATTTAACGTATTATATTCCTTACACGGGTGATAAATTAGAGCTTACTAAAATATTGCTAACTCAGGTTTGCTCGCAACGAAGATATTTACAAGATGTAAGTATACTCTCTGGATTTGGTGGAGATATTAATATCGGAGAATCAAAAATCGTATATTCGAATAGAATATATCTGTATATAGAGGATGACACATTGCTTGAAAATAGTAAAAGTGAATTAGAAAACATAGCAAATAGCTATGACTTTTATCTAACAATAAGAAGTAAAACTTATATAATTAAGAAAATGGAAATTGAAAAACCTATTGCATTTATCTCACATGATTTAAGAGATAAAGAGTTAATTGCAAAAAGACTTGCTTTGGGATTAAATTCCAGGCTATGTTACGTTTGGTATGATGAGTATTCTTTAAAAATCGGTGACAGCTTAAGAGAATCCATTGAAGATGGAATTAAAAATGCTCAAAAATGTATTCTCATTTTAACAAAAAACTATTTAAATAATCCAGGATGGGGAAAGAGAGAGTTTGATTCGATTTTTACCAGAGAAATGATATACAATGAAAGAATAGTTTTACCAATCTGGTTTGATGTGACCAAAGAAGAGATCTACGAGTATTCCCCATCTCTAGCCGATACTTTTGCCCTTGTATGGCCATCTCCTCAAAATAAAAACGAAGATGTGTATAAACAAGAAATTGAGCAAATAATTAGTAAAATTCATTCTGCAATTATCAGTAATTGATTTTTAGATAACATTTACTAATTCATATAGTATAAAGTGAACCCCGTACAAAACTACATATCAACATTTTCTCCGGAAGTTCAGGAGTTATTAAAGCAGGTGCGTGAAATTATTACAAACACTGCTCCCGAAGCGGAAGAGAGCATTGGCTACGGCATGCCGGCTTATAAACTTAGCGGTAAGCCTTTAGTTTATTTTGCGGGCTACAAAAAGCATATTGGACTTTACGCCCTGCCTTCGGGCCATGAAGCATTTGCCGAAGAACTCAACAAATATAAAAAAGGCAAAGGATCGGTACAGTTTCCTGTAAATGAGCCTTTGCCTTTAGATCTTATTGAACGTATTGTTAAGTTTCGTAAAGAGGAAAATTCGGGGTAAATAGTCGTATAAGACTGCTTAATGATACACTCGTCAGCTTCATCGCATAGCATAAGCGATCCTGGAATAACAGATAGGAAAAAACTATACCGACTACATCCGAGTAAGTAACTATAAACTTTTAAACATTAAGCTTTAAACAAAAATTACCCTATAACATCAAGCTTTGCAAATCGTAATAAAAGTTTTTTTAGACCACCTACTTCAAAGTTTATTTCAGCTTTTTTATCGGCTCCCACACCTTCAAGGTTTACTACCTGCCCACGGCCAAAACGTTCGTGCATTACCACATTGCCGGGCGCCAGTTTACTATCGGGCATGGCAGCAGCACTATCCTGCGGAGCAGGGCGCGACATAGGTTTTAACCTGCGTATACCGCTATCGGGTTTTGGGTCATTGTCGGTAATCCATTTGGGCGGTGTGCCGTTAGTTGGTTTTTGTTGCCTGAATTTAGATTTATCTACGTCGCCAAAAATGTCTGCATTTATCATTGGCTTATACTTATAGTTTGTCTCCGTTGGCGTAAGGTAATCCAGAAATTTATCGGTAATTTCTTCAATAAAACGCGATGGTTCACTGTCTACCAGCTTCCCCCAACGGTATCGCGACTGTGCATACGTTAAATATGCCTGATGCTCGGCACGTGTTAATGCCACATAAAACAATCGGCGTTCTTCCTCCAGTTCGCTGCGGGTATTTAAACTCATCGCACTCGGGAACAGGTCTTCCTCCATACCTACAATAAACACATACGGAAACTCAAGCCCCTTTGCAAGGTGAATGGTCATTAGCGCTACACGGTCGTCATCGCCGGTATCTTTATCAAGGTCGGATGCCAGGGCTACGTCTTCTAAAAATTCAGACAGCGCTCCCCTCGCTCCGTCAACTTCTATCTGGCCTTCAATAAAATCACGGATACCATTAAGCAACTCCTCAATATTTTCTACACGGGCAACACCCTCTGGCGTGGCATCTTTTTTAAGTTCCTGTATAAGTCCGGTTTTCTTGGCAATATGGTCGGCAAGGAAAAAAGCATCCTGGGTTTCGTTAATAACCTGAAAACTTTTTATCATGGTTACAAAATCCAGTAGCTTATTTTTAGTCCCGCTGGTAAGCTTAAGGTCTATGCGCTCTATGGCTTCCATAACCTCAAAAACAGATCGGCCGTAATGGTTTGCCGCTACGGTAAGCTTTTCTAACGTACTGTTACCTATACCCCTTGCAGGATAATTAATGACACGCATTAAAGCTTCTTCATCCTTCGGGTTTATAACCAGGCGCAGGTAGCCTAAAACGTCTTTAATTTCTTTACGTTGGTAAAAAGACAACCCGCCATATATACGGTAAGGGATATCGCGCTTGCGGAGGGCATCCTCCATAGCGCGGCTTTGTGCATTGGTGCGGTATAAAATGGCAAAGCTCCCGTTTTTTAACTGCTGCTGCATTTTTTGCTCAAAAATAGTGCTGGCCACAAAACGGCCCTCTTCGCCATCGGTTAGGCTGCGGTGTACACGTATGGGTGGCCCATCATCATTGGCGGTCCACACTACTTTATCAAGCTTAACCTTATTTTTATCTATAATGGCATTGGCTGCCTCAACTATATTTTTTGTAGAACGGTAGTTTTGTTCCAGGCGGTACATTTGTACGCCCTCATAATCCTTCTGGAAATTAAGGATATTGTTAATGTTAGCCCCGCGAAATGCGTAGATACTTTGTGCATCATCACCCACCACACATATATTCTGAAATCGGTCACTCAGCGCACGCACAATAAGGTATTGCGAGTGGTTGGTATCCTGGTACTCATCTACCATTATATACCTAAAACGGTCCTGGTATTTAGCAAGTACATCAGGAAAACGGTTCAGCAATTCATTGGTGCGCAATAGTAAATCGTCAAAATCCATAGCTCCCGCTTTAAAACAACGGTCTACATACTGCTGGTATATTTCGCCAAGGCGGGGTTTCTTGCTCATGGCATCGGCCTCCTGCAATTCAGGATTATTAAAATAAGCCTTAACCGTAATAAGCGAGTTTTTAAATGACGATATGCGGCTTAGAACCTGTTTTGGCTTATAGACATCTTTATCAAGCTGCATTTCTTTTATAATAGATGATATAAGGCGCACGCTATCCTGAGAATCGTATATACTAAAGTTAGAGGGAAAACCCAGTTTATCGGCCTCAAAACGTAATATTTTGGCAAATATGGAGTGAAAAGTCCCCATCCATAAGTTTTTAGCTTCAGATGAACCTACAATATCGGCAATACGCTTTTTCATTTCCTTAGCTGCCTTATTGGTAAAGGTAAGTGCGAGGATATTAAAAGAATCTACCCCAAGGCTCATCAGGTAGGCAATGCGTATAGTAAGTACCCTTGTTTTACCAGACCCTGCACCGGCTATGATAATCATAGGGCCATCTTTTTGTAGTGTAGGTGCCTGCTGGGCTTCGTTAAGCTGACTTATATAATTCTGAATGTCCATTGTATAACTTTAGTTGCAAAAATAATGATTTAAAGTGACAATTTATCACTCATTTTTTGTCGGGAAACCATAATATGCCATTGTTGCGCATGTAAAATAACCCTGGAAATTATTCACAGCAACATTAAGTTACCTATGTTTAAAATGTACATTATTAACTCCGTATCAATATTCAGGATCGGAATGATTTTAAACGAAAAGCCCTTCCTGTCGGAAAGGCTTTTCGTCTATAATCTATCATCTAAGATCTAAAACTCTCTTTTACATATTCCTTCTGTACTGCCCTCCTACCTCAAACAATGCCGAAGTGATCTGTCCTAATGAGCATACCTTTGTAGCTTCCATAAGCTGCTCAAAAATATTTTCATTTTGGATGGCAGTTTCCTGAATAGTAGCCAATGTCTCAGCGACTTTTTCTTTGTGAGCCGTATGTAATATTTCGAGGGTTTTAATCTGGAATTGCTTTTCCTCCTCCGTTGCACGGATAACTTCCGCAGGAACAACCGTAGGTGATCCTTTAGAGCTCAGGAACGTATTTACCCCAATGATTGGGAATTCGCCTGTATGCTTAAGTGTTTCGTAGTAAAGGCTTTCTTCCTGAATTTTAGAACGCTGGTACATTGTTTCCATAGCACCAAGTACGCCGCCACGTTCTGTAATACGGTCAAATTCTGCAAGTACGGCTTCCTCAACAAGGTCGGTTAATTCTTCAATAATAAACGACCCCTGAATAGGGTTTTCGTTTTTGGCAAGGCCCAATTCTTTATTGATAATCAACTGTATAGCCATTGCGCGGCGCACACTTTCTTCAGTCGGGGTCGTAATAGCCTCATCATAAGCATTGGTATGCAGCGAGTTACAATTATCGTAAATAGCATAAAGTGCCTGTAATGTTGTACGGATATCGTTAAAGTCAATTTCCTGTGCATGGAGCGACCTTCCAGATGTTTGTATATGGTACTTAAGCATTTGTGCACGCTCATTAGCGCCATACTTATTTTTTAATGCCTTCGCCCAAATTTTACGTGCCACACGGCCTATAACAGCATACTCAGGGTCTACACCGTTCGAGAAAAAGAACGAAAGGTTAGGCCCAAAATCATTGATGTTCATGCCCCTGCTTAAGTAATACTCTACATAGGTAAAACCGTTAGAAAGCGTAAAGGCCAACTGCGTAATTGGGTTGGCACCAGCCTCGGCAATATGGTAACCGGATATAGAAACCGAATAAAAATTACGTATATTATTGGTTATAAAATACTCCTGAACATCGCCCATTAACCTCAACGCAAATTCTGTAGAGAAAATACAGGTGTTTTGTGCCTGGTCTTCCTTTAAAATATCCGCCTGAACGGTACCACGAACCTGGCTTAACGTTCTTATTTTTATATCTTTATATACATCAGCAGGGAGTACAAGATCGCCGGTAACTCCAAGTAGTATTAGCCCCAAGCCGTTGTTACCCTGCGGCAGCTCGCCGTTGTAACGTGGACGTTCAATACCTTTAGATTTGTATATTTCGTTTATGGTTTTATTTACCTCATCTTCAAGATCGTTCTCTTTTATATATAACTCACATTGCTGGTCTATGGCCGCATTCATAAAGAAGCCTAAAAGCATGGGCGCAGGCCCGTTAATGGTCATACTAACAGATGTTAACGGATGTGCAAGGTTAAAACCCGAATAGAGTTTCTTGGCATCGTCAAGGCAGCATATAGACACTCCCGCATTACCTATTTTACCATAAATATCCGGACGTAAATGCGGATCGTTGCCGTAAAGCGTAACGCTGTCAAACGCTGTAGATAAACGCTTTGCAGGCAACCCTGCACTTACATAATGAAAACGCTTGTTAGTCCTTTCGGGGCCACCCTCTCCGGCAAACATGCGCGATGGGTCTTCACCCTCGCGTTTAAAAGGATAAAGCCCTGATGCAAACGGAAACTCTCCCGGTACATTTTCCTGCAGGCACCAACGTAGTATATCGCCCCATGCCTGGTACTTAGGCAGCGCAACCTTGGGTATTTGCGAATGCGAAAGCGACTCAGTATGTGTAGCTATCTTAATTTCTTTATCGCGTACTTTAAAGCTGTAAACCGGATTTTTGTATTTATCAACCTTATCTTTCCATGTCAGGATTATCTCCCAATTGTATGGGTCAAGATTCATTTTAACCCTGTCGAATTCGCCTGTTAATAATTTTAAAAAGTCAGCATTAGCTTCATTCTTAACTTTATCTATGCCTTCTTCATCAATACCAAACTTGGTTAACCCCAGCGTTACATTAGCAACTGATTCTATAGTTTTAAATATGCCATAAAGCTTTTGTGCAACTTCCTGCTGGCTCAACGCTATAGCATCATACTTGCGGTTATTTTCGGCAATTTCGCTAAGGTAACGCGTTCTGTGCGGAGGGATTACAAATATTTTTTCGCTCATTTCGCGGGTAATGGCAAAGGTAGTTTTCAGGTCGGCACCCGTTTTTTCTACCACTTTGTCCATCATGGCCTTATAAAGGGTATTCATGCCGGGGTCGTTAAACTGCGAGGCAATCGTACCAAAAATTGGCATACTATCAGGGCTGGCATCCCACAGGTTGTGGTTGCGCTGGTATTGTTTTTTTACATCACGCAGGGCATCAAGAGAGCCGCGCTTGTCAAATTTATTAATGGCCACCATATCGGCAAAGTCCAGCATATCAATCTTTTCAAGCTGTGTTGCTGCACCAAACTCCGGCGTCATCACATATAACGAAACATCGCTGTGCTCGATGATCTCGGTATCGCTTTGCCCAATACCCGATGTTTCAAGAATGATAATATCATATTTGGCAGCCTTCAGCACCTGTATAGCCTCAGCAACATATTTAGAAAGAGCTAAATTACTCTGTCTCGTAGCCAGCGAACGCATATAAACCCTTGGGTTATTAATGGCATTCATCCTTATACGGTCGCCCAATAACGCCCCACCCGTTTTGCGTTTAGAAGGGTCTACAGATATTAAACCTATAGTTTTTTCGGGAAAATCAATAAGGAAACGGCGCACCAGTTCGTCTACTAATGACGATTTACCTGCTCCACCCGTACCTGTTATGCCGAGTACCGGTATCTTGCTTGTAAGATTTTGCTGATGGATAATATCCAGCGCTTCTTTTGCCACTTCAGGAAAATTCTCTGCCGAAGATATTACCCTTGCTATTGCTGTGGGGTTCTTGTCTTCGAGATGGTTAACTTCGCCATTAAGTTTGTCGCCAATAGCAAAGTCTGATTTTTGAACTAAATCGTTTATCATCCCCTGAAGCCCTAATTCGCGGCCATCATCGGGAGCATAAATACGGGTAATGCCATATTCCTGCAGTTCTTTAATTTCTTCAGGAAGGATAACTCCGCCTCCGCCGCCAAATATTTTAATATGCCCTGCCCCTTTTTCTTTTAAAAGGTCGTGCATGTACTTAAAATATTCGTTGTGCCCTCCCTGGTAAGACGTTAGCGCAATGGCATTGGCATCTTCCTGAATGGCTGTATTTACAACTTCTTCCACACTGCGGTCGTGCCCAAGGTGTATTACCTCTACACCGGTGGCCTGTATAATGCGGCGCATAATGTTTATGGCGGCATCGTGCCCGTCAAACAACGAGGCTGCTGTTACAATACGTACTTTATATTTAGGAATGTAAGGCTTTGCTTGCTCCATGATGAATTATCTTCAATTTTAGACTTGCAATTTACATATTTATTAAGAATACCAAAAATTTATTGCAATTTAATTGAGGTAATCATTATCTAACAATATGCCCTACGTTTCCCTGATCCATAAACAGGACACGGGTACTAAAAGCCTTTGCTTTTATGGTGGTAGGAAACCAATCACGGTCTTTCTGCACGATTATGAACAAACCTGTATCATCTCCTGAAACAGTAAAATTATCACTGCGGGGCTGGCGTTTAAATATGGATACGCCATATTCGTCTTTAAGAATATTGGCAAGTTCGGGCACATTATTAGTTACCAGGCCTATCTCGCTAATACCTACATAGCATTTATAGCTAAAGGCTTCACGGTAATACTCTTTGTTGGGGTAACGGGTAATGAACTCTAAAATATTACCGTTATTATCGTAAAAGTAAAACGATTTGGCATCCCAGTTTACAAAGTTGGCAATATCATCGCCTTCGGCTGGCACTATTGGGGTAAGTGTTTTTATAAAATCGTGTGCATCAAAAAAACGGTTGGTGGGTACATCTATGGCAAAGTGGTAAACCGGTTTTAAATTATCCGACTTACGGAAAATAAGTTTTGTAGCCCCAACCGTAAAAAATATACGGGTTTTATCTTCCCTCATATACGGCTCAAGACCTAAAATTTTTTTGTAAAATTTTTCGGTTTCGGTAAGGTTGTCACTCAGTAATTCAAGCTCAATAATTTGCATGCGTTACGTTTATTTGGCTCTTGCTAATATAATGATTTATAGTGGCTTTTAGTTTAAATGAAAAATAATTTATTGTAGTAATAAAAGAACGAGGATGATATTTTGAAACACGAATAATACCGATTAAAAAAATTATACATGCCCTAAAGCAAATCCGCACAAATCCGCATTTGCGAAGCATCCGTTTAATCCGCGTTCCATTTATATATAAGTATAAAAAATAAAGTACTTTTGCACACTCTTTTGATACTAAAAAAATGCGTTATAAATATTACCTCGCAGCGGCAACAGCTTTTACCATTTGGGGATTGTTCAGTTTTGTTTTAAAACCGTTGCATGACTACCCGTCTCCTGATATTTTATTTTACCGCATATTTTTCTGCGTTACTTTAATGACGGTAACCAACCTGCTTTTCAGACGAAAAAATATTGTTGAAACTCGTAATAGTTTTGCGCTATTAGACTCTAAAACAAAAACAAACCTGCTCGCGCTTACCATTATAAGTTCTATATTACTGGCAGGTAACTGGTTCTTTTTTATTTATGTAATGAACCACATTAGCGTTAAGGCAGCATCGCTTGCTTATTTGGTTTGCCCTATACTCACCACCGTTTTTGCATTTATTATATTAAAAGAAAAGCTATCAAAATTACAATGGCTATCGGTAGTATTAAGTATTGTAAGCTGCGTATTACTATCTTTAAATAACTTTAATGATGTGTTTTACAGCATAGTAGTGGCGGCAACCTATGCTATGTACCTTGTGCTGCAAAAGAAATTTGCAGGTATAGATAAGTTTCTTTTACTATCTGTTCAGCTTGTCATTACCTCTGTAATATTATTACCATTTTATCCTGTATACAGTGGAACATTACCTACAGAGACTTCATTTTATTTATACATTTTGGTTATAGCTATAGGTTTTACTATTGTACCTATGCTCCTTAACCTGTATGCTTTAAAAGGGATAAACTCTTCTACATTAGGCATATTGCTATACATTAACCCAATTATAGGTTTTTTGTTAGCAGCATTTTATTACCACGAGGTTATTACGCAAATGCAAGTTATTGCCTATAGTATAATCGTAGTATCAATAGCAATATTTAACGTTGGGAGTTATTTACGACTGAAAACGATTACTCAACAATAATATGACTGCCAATCAATATATAGAGCTTTCTTGTATAGCCAAAATCCCTCTTAAGGATTTAGCAAGAGAGCTATATAGTAGTCCGAATAACAAATATTACATCTTACTCGAACAAAATAGGGAAAGTATTATTAATGATTTTTTTGAAACTTTCTTTTTAAAACTTGATCAGAAAAAATACTCTTTACTTAAGGAACATTTTATATTGTTATTAATTGACCCTTTCACTATAAAGGATGGTCCACGTTTTTTACAGATGCTATATTTTGTAAATAATGAAGCAGACAGCGGAATAACAGATGATTTATTAGACAATTTATGGACAATACTGGATAATGTTTTTCACAACTCGCTGCATGAAGATGTGCAAAACGAATTTGAAACCGAACTCAAAAAATTGAGATTGAAAATTTTAAGGTTACCACATTGCTCACTTGATTCTGTTGCTTTGTTAGAACAAAAAATTGGTCATTTTTTAGGATATGATTAAATCAAAAATCCCCTGCATAATTAAATACGCAGGGGATTACTAAGAATTAAAATATTTTAATGCTGTATCATAGACGGGTCAAGGTTAACCTGTAAGCCCTGTGCTATACCCATACCCAGCGAAATATCTGCCCTAAACCAGTGGCACAGCTGGCGGTTAATTATCTCTTCGCGCTTAGGCCCGGCAATTCCGCTCATGGCGCCTACAATATTGTTTATGGTATTTTGCTTAGCTTCTGCATCCATAAGCCTGAAAAGGTTACCCGGTTGGGTGTAATGGTCATTCTCTCCCTCTGCATTGCGGTCATACCAGTTAGCCGTAAGGCTTTCCAGCTCCCATGCAGGCTCTTTGTAGCTTTCGTCTTCTACAATAGTATCAAAACTGTTAGGATAGTAGTTTGGGTTGCTGCCGCCGTTACCATCTACGCGCATTTGTCCGTCGCGGTGGTAATTATTGGTCATATAAGGGCAACGGTTTACAGGTATCTGCTCAAAGTTGGCACCAAGGCGGTATCGTTGAGCATCAGGATACGAAAGCAACCTTCCCTGTAACATTTTATCGGGAGAAAAACCAATACCGTTTACAATGCGCGATGGCGAAAATGCTGCCTGCTCTACATCCTGAAAATAGTTGTAAGGGTTGCGGTTTAGTTCTATCTGCCCTACATCAATCAACGGATAATCGCCATGCGGCCAAACTTTAGTTAAGTCGAACGGATTAATATGATACGTACTTGATTCAGCTTCAGGCATTACCTGAATTTTAAGGTCCCATTTAGGAAAATTGCCGCTTTCTATGTTTTCAAAAAGGTCGCGTTGTGCAAAATCAAGGTCTTCGCTTTTCTTGGCTGCTGCTTCGCTATCGGTAAAATTCTTAATGCCTTGTGCTGTTATAAAATGAAACTTTACATAAAATCGCTCGTTTGCCGCATTTATAAAACTATACGTGTGGCTGCCAAAACCATGCATGTGGCGGTAACCTACAGGTGTGCCCCTGTCGCTCATTAATATTAGTACCTGGTGCAGGCTTTCCGGGTTTAGCGACCAGAAATCCCACATCATCGTAGGTGATTTTAGGTTAGTTTGCGGGTCGCGTTTTTGGGTGTGTATAAAGTCGCTGAATTTTTTAGGGTCTTTTACAAAAAATACCGGCGTGTTGTTACCTACAAGATCCCAGTTACCATCTTCCGTATAAAATTTCATTGCAAAACCACGTGGGTCGCGCTCTGTATCGGCCGATCCTTTTTCTCCACCTACGGTACTAAATCTAAGTACCATCTCTGTTTGTTTACCTACGGCTGCAAATATTTTCGCTTTGGTATATTTAGAAATGTCATGTGTAACTGTAAACGTTCCAAAAGCCGCCGAACCTTTTGCATGTACTACCCTTTCCGGTATACGTTCACGGTTAAACTGGGCCATTTTTTCGTGAAGTATAACATCTTGTAATAATATAGGGCCACGGGGGCCAACAGTTTGCGAGTTTTCGTGTTCGGCATAAGGGCGGCCGGATGCTGTGGTAAGTTTAGTTTGTGACATGGGTATGTGTGTGTTTTATATTATTTGATTACAAAAATAGGTTTGTGAAGATGTTGTTCCTTCTTAAAACTATTGATTTTGCCTATAGTGCCATTACAACTATGTTACCAAATTTACAAAATATTGATAACCATAATACTACAAAATCGTACTTTAAGATAGATTTACGATATATCGAAAATTTATGTAAGCATAGATGAAATATCAATAAAATGAGGAGTATAAGCAATAAATTGCGGTAAAGCTTACAATGCAGGAATGGTTTTTGTTTTACTTTTGGACAACACATTAACCCTTATCATCTAATGAAAAAAATTGCATTTACATTACTACTGCTTACCGTTATAAGCATCGGAGTTAACGCCCAGCTAAAAAATGTTTTAAGCAAGGCTAAAGAAAAAGTAACAGCCGCTACAACAAAGACCGGAAGCTTTAGCAATGCCGATATAGGCAGCGCACTTAAAGAAGCCCTTAATAAAGGCGTTACAGAGCAGGTTACCAAGCTTACTGCTACCGATGGTTTTTATAAAAATGAAGCTGTAAAAATACTCCTGCCTGCAGAATTACAAAAGGTAGATACAAAGCTACGCCAGATAGGCTTGGGCAGTATGGCCGATGAAGGTATTAAAGTACTTAACCGCGCTGCCGAAGATGCCGTTAAAGAGGCTACCCCTATTTTTGTAAATGCTATTACCAGCATGACTATTACAGATGCTAAAGGTATACTTATGGGCGCAGACAATTCGGCTACTGCATATTTAGAAAAAACTACTACAACGCCTTTATATGGCAAATTTAGCCCAGTGGTTAAAACATCTCTTAGCAACGTAGGTGCCGACGCCGTTTGGGAAAAGATCATTAAAAAGTATAATGGCCTGCCGCTGGTTACAAAAGTAAACCCCGACCTTACAGACTATGTTACTGATAAAGCACTGGAAGGTGTTTTTAAAATGATAACTGTAGAGGAGAAAAAAATAAGGACCGACCTGTCGTCACGAACTTCTGATTTGCTGAAAAAGGTATTTGCATTACAGGATTAAGATATTCATTTATTTTCAAAAAAACTTTTAGCACAAATTTATCAGTACAGGCCTTTATACTTTCTTTAAAAAGTGGTTGCTTTACAGCATTAACCGGTAAAACTATACTAAATGAAAAAACTTATCATTCCCATACTTGCCATAAGCTTTATGCTATCGGGCTGTGCAGAGCTGCAACAAGTCGCCTCGCAATTACCACAGGGTGTTGGCACTCTCTCTAATGCAGATATTGCTGCCGGGCTCAGGGAAGCGTTAGATAAAGGTATAGACACCCAGGTTACCAAGCTTACCGCCACAGATGGTTTTTACAAAAACAACCTTGTTAAGATATTATTGCCCGCCGAATTGAAAAAGGTTGACAAAACCCTGCGCGACATTGGCCTCTCCAGTCTTGCCGATGAGGGTCTTAAAATGATGAACCGCGCTGCCGAGGAAGCTGTAAAAGAATCGACACCAATTTTTGTAACTGCTGTTAAGAACATAACCTTTACAGATGCGAAAAATATTCTTTTGGGGAACGATGAAGCAGCTACTTCTTTTTTAAAAACTAATACCAACACACAGTTGTATGCTAAATTTAATCCGGCAATAAAATCGTCTTTTAGTAAAGTTGGGGCAGATAAAGTGTGGGCAAACATTATTACCACTTACAATAAAGTGCCCCTTGTTACTAAGGTAAACCCAGACTTAACAGATTATGTTACCACACAAGCCTTAAACGGAGTGTATAAAATGATAGCCGTAGAAGAAAAAGATATCCGTACAAACCTCAATGCACGTACATCTGCCCTGCTAAAAAAGGTATTCGCTTTACAGGACAGCAAATAGGTTAATTTTTTAATATACAGACACATACATATAACATATCCTTAACATTTGTATTAATTATAAATGTGTAATTTGCATTATATAAATGGTTTTCTCACATTTGGTTAGGGTTAGTTAGAAAAAATGCCGGTGATACACTCACCGGCATTTTTATTTTGCATGCCATTCAACATGTACTGCAATCGTCAAAAATTAATTACCCTTTATTTTTTGCACGCCTATTTATGTATTTTTGCAGCTACTATATTTAGCTATGTTCAACTCCCTTTACAAAAAAACAGATAATGCGCCATTAGTGGTTTTCAGGATATTGCTTGGGCTGCTCATGATATACCATTGCATAAGCCATATTTTTGATGGTACTGTCTACAGCCTGTATGTAAAGCCTAAAGTAACATTCTCATTTATAGGCATGGAGTGGTTACAGCCGCTTCCAGGTAATGGCATGTACATTTATTTTTGGGCAATGGCTGTATTTGCTATCTGTATAACAGTTGGATTTTGGTACAGGTTTAGCACCGCGTTTTTTACTATACTCTGGGCAGGGACCTACTTTATGCAAAAAACGGTATACAACAACCACCATTACCTTATATTATTGCTGCTTATAATTATGCTAATGTTTCCTGCAAATGCTTACGCCTCTGTAGATAGTAAACTTTATCCTAAAATAAAACAGCGCAGTATGCCTGTATGGTATATCTGGATATTTATACTGCAAATTGCCATAGTATACTTTTTTGCATCTGTAGCAAAATTTTATCCCGACTGGCTAAATGGCCGTTTTACCGGGTTTATTACACGAAAAATAAATAACCCATACATTACATGGCTTACTTTTAACCATCAGTTTCATTTGTTTATAGCATACGGAGGCATATTGTTCGATCTCTTAATTGTGCCTTTACTCCTTTATAAAAAAACCCGCAATGTTGCTGCAATACTTTCTGTGGGCTTTCATCTTTTTAACTGGGCAATGCTTAACATAGGTATCTTCCCTTTTCTCTCTATGAGTTACCTCGCATTTTTTTATCCTCCGGAAACGATTCGCGCTTTATTACTACGAAAAAAACCACCTCTAACCCAGGATGAACTTAATGGTATAGATTTGAGCAGCAAAAATCTTCTGCGCTATTTTTTTATACCCTATTTTATAATACAGCTTGCTTTACCAATACGCCATCATTTTATTAAGGGCGATGTATTATGGACAGAAGAAGGCCACCGCCTTAGCTGGCGCATGATGCTTAAAAACAAAAAGGGCACTGCCGTTTTTGCAGTTGAAGATAAAACTACCAATGATTCTTTTGTGTACGACCTTACTAAAATTTTAACCAGGCTGCAAATTAAAAACCTTGCGAACAAGCCCGATATGATATGGCAAACAGCACAAATTATTAAAAATGAATATGCTAAAAAAGGGCACAATGTGGCAGTATATGTTACTGCAAAAGTGTCTGTAAACAAACGTACCTCGCGATTGCTCATAGATCCTAAAGTTGATTTGGCACATACCCGATGGAACTATTTTGCACATAACGAGTGGATTTTACTTTACTACGAACTACAGTAGAAATTATGCTATAAATATTTTAAAATAAAGGTATTAAACCATTTTTAAATGCCATTACTTTTATAATTTTGTAAAAAACAAATGAAAGTGAAAAAGTCGGTCGTAGTGCTGTGCCTGATGATAAATGTTGTGGGGTTTTGCCAGGAATGGCATACAGACTTTGATGTGGCTAAACGTAAAGCGGCTGCATCTAACAAAAATATTGTGCTTTTATTTTCGGGGTCAGACTGGTGCATGCCATGTATTGAACTGGAAAAAAAAGTATGGGAAACTCCTGAATTTAAGGCAGAAGCAAAAGACAAATGGGTACTGCTACTTGCTGATTTCCCACAAAAGAAAGGCGACCCTGAGCCTGTAAACATTAACGACCCAAAAATTATCCTTGCCGAAAAATTTAACCGCGACGGCTTCTTTCCCTTCTTTGTAGTGTTAGATAAAAACGGAAGGTTATTAGGCAAGCGTGGTTATGAAGGTTTAGACACCGCACAGGAATACATCGCCCTTTTTGATAAGCTGTCGCGATAATAGTAATATCCAAAAAAAAACTCCCAGAGGGAGTTTTAAGAGAATGTATGTAGAGTGGAATTATATTATATTGTAATACTGCCTTCTACCCCACCATCATCGCCAGTTTTACCGGTAATAGCACTAACAGCAATTTTTAAAAAGCTAACCATTTTACCATCTGTGGTATCCCAATAATAAGCTTCTGACGGAGATACTTTAATTACGGTAACGTCCGGGTCTTCTTTGCCTTCTTCAAACCAGGCTTTTGCAACGGGCGACCAAACATCTTCTATATGTGCTTTGTCTTTATAAATGACCGCCGTACCAAAAACCGACAGAAAATGTGAGTCCGAATTTTTGGCGAAAATAAGCTGTACATCATCATCGTGCTTAATCTCGAAATTTTTGTTGCTTGCAGCAGAGCTAATGAACCAAAGGTTACCCTCTTCGTCTATATCCTGCAGGCTCATTGGCCTTGTAGGTATTGGCCTTACAGAAAGCTCTGTGCAAAACATGCACACCCTTATATCTTTTGCCAGCTCTTTTATTTTAGCAATGGCTTCTTCGCTGTATAAATCTTTATAATTTCCCATGGTAAATTGTTTTACGTTGTTGTTTGTATTTTTTTGGTCTTAATTAAACGTCAGATCGTTCAGAAACCCAGTTTACAGCCTTGGCATATTCGGTTTTAGGATAGCCCCTGAATTCGCCCGGCATAAGTTTACTAAAAACTTCAGTAAATTTTATAACTGCTTCAGAATCGGATATTATAGCCGCACGATTCCATTTGGTAATATTGCTAATACCAAGCAGGGCATCCTGTAGCCAGGCGCCAAGTGTAAAATCTTTAGGAGAGTTGTCAAGAAAAAGCAGGTAATTAAGCTTGCCTGTTTTTTCTACCAGTTGTGCTACCTCTTCTTTAACAAGTTCAAAATCTTCTTTGGTAACTTCGCCATCGGCACGAAAGCCTACCATATTATCAGGAACATCAGGAATTTGTACTATCATGATATTGAGTTTTAAAATTAGTTTTACTCAAAAGTAGCCAACACAATTTTAAACAACTGTTATAGTCCTGATAATAAATACCAAACGAAATGATAAACTTTTAAAGATTATATTTTTAAAGTTGTTTTACCATAAGGTAATCTTCCATAAGGTAACCATTGCCAATATCTACATCATCTTCGCCTTTATTTTCAAAACCTGCCTTTAAATAAAAATGAACGGCAGGATTATATCGGTTTACATTAAGCAGGAGTTTATCATTAATGTTTTTTCGGGCAGCATTTTCTACAACTGTTACCAGTGCCTTACCCACTCCTTTGCCATGTGCCTGTGGCAACACATACAGCTTGTGTAATTTTGTAGTTTCGCTTTGGTAATTAACCTCATAAGATGCAAAACCTAAATATTCTGTACCTTCTACTGCCAGTAAAAACTGATGCCCTTTAACAGATACCTGCTCTGTAAAAGCTTCTTCACTATAAAATAACTTCAGCATATAATCCATCTGTTCCTGTGTAAGGATAGTTTTATAGGTAGCATCCCACACCGGGATAGCAATATTATATATAGTTTTATAATCTGTAAGCGAAGCTTTTATAATTTCCATGGTTATATTTTTTACTTGAAAGCCCAGTTATTAAAAGGGTTTTTAATAATGTAAAGGTATAAAATAATTATTGGCACAGTAATTGGATATTGTTAAACATCAACAACGAAAAACAATTATAAGGGCACCAAACTTTACTTTAATCATGAAAACTAAATTAATAAATACAGTCTTATTTTCCTTACTCATTGCAGGGGAAATTTTTGCCCAGGACGTAACTACCGTAAGGGCTAACAGCAGCGACATAAGCGATAACCTGGATCTTCAGGCAGTTGCCTCCATATTTGGAGACTCTCAGGATCTTGAAGATTTTGAGCACAGGCTTAACGACCCGGATGCGCAAATATCTAACCTGGATCTTAACAACGACAACAGGGTAGATTACCTTAGAGTTATTGAAGTTACAGAAAAAAATACACACGTAATCATTTTGCAAAGTGTACTTGCAGTAGATACTTACCAGGATGTAGCGACTATAGAGGTAGAACGCGACAGAAACAATAATGTAACCGTGCAAGTAGTGGGAGACAGCTATATATATGGCAATAACTATATTTATGAGCCTGTTTATGTAACACAACCCGCTATGTTTAACGTGTTTTGGGTAAGCAGCTACCGCCCTTATTATTCACCGTGGTATTATGGCTACTACCCTACTTACTACAGCTATTGGGCTCCTTACACACCATACCGCTACAGGTACCATGTACACAACCATATAAATTATAATAATAGTTATCACTACGTTAATACAGGAAGAAGCACCCGTGCGCAGAACCTGTATGCCACCCGCAGTGCTAATGCCTATGCAAGGCAGCACCCTAACCAGTCTTTTACAAGCAGAAATGCAAATGTAACCAACAGGCACCAACTGGAGCAGACAAGGAGTACTACTGCGGGAACAAGAGGCACTACACGTGGTGTTAATGCTAACGGAACCGGACGCACATCTGTAAGAAATACGGCAAACAGCGATACCAGTATCAGGAATAACGGCAGCGTAAGAAGCAGCAATAGCTTAACTCCTGCAAATGGAACCCGCAATACAGTGAGGAGTACTAATCAGCCTGCACGATTTTCAGGCAGCGAATCTGCCACAGTAAGGACACCCGCAAATAACAATAATGGTTCAACGAGATTTCAGGGTAACGCGCCTCAACAGGTAAGAAGTTCAAATACAGTAACTCCGGAAAGGGCTAATAATACAGTTAGAAACACTCCTGCGCAGCAATACAATGCACCATCAAGAGTAAATAATACACAAACTCCTGTAAGAAGCATGCCTGCTCAAAGTGCACCGGCTGTAAGGAGTATGCCGGCTGCTGCACCATCAAGATCTATACAGGCTCCTGCACAGCAACAGCAAAGACAGGCTGTGCCTGCAGCAACAAGCGGCGGCAGAAGAGGTTAAAAAACTATATATTTGAGTTAGTCAGTTAAATATATAAAACCGGATTGTTTAGGCAATCCGGTTTTTTTTATACTATACGTTTACTGTTTATAGCAAGCACCCATTCTGTACGGTTACAAACGGTGCATACGCCAGTAGTAGGATCCAGTTTTTGGGTATTGGCACAAAACGTACACGCATAAATCCCTGATTTTTGTATTATAGTGCTTTTAAGGTTAAAAAGCTGCGGACGAATGGGTAAGCCATATTTTACATCTTCATCTTTATAAAAGTAAAGGCTTATGGCACCATTTGTTTCCATATAGGCATTACGCACCTGCCCTAAATGCTCTATAGAACGCAACCGCATCTCGGCAAAAAACTCATCCTGGGCAAGATCTTCACGTTCAAACGTTTGTATCGAAAACTGGCCATCTTCTATAATACACTCCACTTTACCCTCTATAAAATTTTCAAATCTTTTGCTTTTTCCTAATAGCCAGGTTACGCCACGATACATCATAATAATTACAAGAAATACCGCTATGGCGGGTACAAGGCCCACATCTTCATAAAACATAGGATCGCCGGCAGCAGAGCCTAATGATATTACAATAACCACCTCAAAAACAGAAAGTTGTTTCACTCCCCGTTTACCAGTAAAGCGTAAAGTTACAAGTACTACGAGAAACATTATTACAGTTCTAAAAACTACTTCAAACAAAAATTGTATGGGTAGGTCGTTAAACAGCAGGCGGTTCCATTCAAAAATCTCTTTCATGATTTATATAAGAATTATCGTTATAAAATTAGAATATTTTTATTGCTGTTAAAGTCCTCGTTAACAAACATTAGCACAACTTTAATAGAGCATTACAAATTGACCTCGCCCTGATGGAGTAATTTTATAAAAACCAATTTTATATAATCTAAAATTTAAAATCATGAGCAAAAGGATAGCCATACTGGCCACCAACGGATTTGAAGAAAGCGAATTAAAATCGCCAAAAGAATTTTTAGAAGCACAGGGCTGGACTGCCGAGATTGTTAGCCCGGAAGCCGGAACTATTAAATCGTGGGCAGAGACCGACTGGGGCCCGGAATATAAAGTAGACAAGGTACTTGGCGAAGTATCGTCATCTCAGTACCATGCACTTGTATTGCCCGGTGGTGTTATAAACCCAGACAAACTTAGGACTAACGAAGAAGCAATAAAATTTGTAAAGTCATTTTTTGACGAAAAGAAACCGGTAGGCGCAATTTGCCACGGTCCGCAAACACTAATTAATGCCGATGTTATAGATGGCAGGGAGCTAACCTCTTATCCATCAATTAAACAGGATTTGATTAATGCAGGCGCATTGTGGAGTGACAAAGAAGTGGTTGTAGATAATGGTTTTGTTACCAGCCGTACCCCTGCCGATTTGCCTGCTTTTAATAAAAAGCTGGTGGAAGAAATTAAAGAGGGTAAACATGAGCTGCAACACAGCTAATAAACAAAGTTAATATTAATTTAGCAGGGAAGCTTTTATGCCATTGGTATAAAAGCTTTCTTTTTATATTTACATAAAATAAATACATAATGAAAAAACTTATTGCACTTACACTAATTTTTATGGCTACACAATTACAGGCGCAGCTTAAACCTGTTGCATATACAGAGGGTGGACAAAAACTTAACGGCTTTGCAGCAACACCTGCAAAGGCTTTAAAAAACAAACCGGGAATACTTATACTACCCGCCTGGATGGGGATTAATACACATAGTAAAGAAGTGGCAACAGAGCTTTCTAAACTGGGCTACCATGCTTTTGTAGCTGATATTTATGGCGAAGGCAAGTATCCTAAAAGCACCCAGGAAGCAGGACAGCAGGCAGGTTACTATAAAGGCAATCCTGAAGCGTATCAAAAACGAATATCAGCAGCACTGGAAGCTTTAATAAAAAGTGGTGCCGATGCTAATAATATTGTGGTTATAGGATACTGTTTTGGCGGTACAGGGGCTCTTGAGGCTGCCCGTGCAGGCCTTAACGTAAAAGGTGTGGTTAGTTTTCATGGTGGTTTAGGCAAAGATGCATCGAGGGCTAATGGTGCTGTAAAACCTAAAGTGCTGGTACTTCATGGTGCTGATGACCCTCATGTTCCACAAAAAGAAATTGATGGCTTTATTACCGAGATGAAAGATGCTAAAGCCGATTGGCAACTTGTATATCTTTCTAACGCTGTACATGCATTTACAGAAAAAGAAGCCGGTAACGATAACAGTAAAGGTGCTGCCTATAATGAAAAGGCCGACAAACGCTCATGGGCTTATTTCATGGATTTTTTAAATGAAATTTTTGCTGCTAAGTAATTTTAAACTATCATGTAACAATAAAATACAAAAAGCCAAACTAACGTTTGGCTTTTTGTATTGATATTATTTCTATTTTTATGGCTAATAACTTCATCATCTATGATAAAAAGATCCATAATATCAATGTCAGCACTTGCTTTACTGATTGCATGCGGGGCGGGTAAAAACTCAAAAAAAGATTATGCTAAGGCAGATGTTGCCAAGTACATGAATACCATTACAGAAGCCGACCTCAAAAAGCACCTTACCATTGTAGCATCTGACGAGATGGAAGGCCGTAATACAGGCTCTGAAGGACAAAAAAAGGCAGGTAAGTATCTTATAAGCCAATACGAATCCGAAGGAATATCTTTTCCTAAAGGAGCTACCGATTTTTACCAGAAGGTACCATCGGCTTTTATGGCGCGTAACTTTAGCCCTAAGCTTCCAGATTCTGAAAACATCTGGGCGTACATTGAAGGATCTGAAAAACCAAACGAAGTATTGGTAATATCTGCGCATTATGACCACGTGGGCATGAAAAATGGCGAAGTGTACAACGGTGCCGATGATGACGGATCTGGTACTGTGGCACTGCTGGAAATTGCCCAGGCTTTTATGCAGGCAAAAAAAGATGGCTACGGGCCTAAACGTTCTGTGCTATTTCTGCACGTTACCGGCGAAGAGCATGGTTTGCATGGCTCGAGGTATTATTCGGAAAATCCGCTTTTCCCGATAGACAGTACTATTGCCGACCTTAATATTGATATGATAGGCCGCCGTGATGATGCTCATAAAGCCGATGGCAACTATGTATATGTTATAGGTTCTGACAGGTTAAGCACAGATTTGCATAACATAAACGAAGAGGCTAATAAAAAGTATACACACCTGGCTCTTGATTATACATTTAACGACAGGAACGACCCTAACCAGTTTTACTTTAGGAGCGACCATTACAATTTTGCTAAAAAGGGTATTCCTATTATTTTTTACTTTAACGGTGTACATGATGATTATCACAAGGCTACAGATGAAGTAAGTAAAATAGAGTTTAATTTACTTACTAAACGTGCACAGCTTGCCTTTGTTACCGCCTGGGAACTTGCCAACCGCGATAACCGCCCGGTAGTAGATAAAGACGGTAAATAAATTTTTAAATATACTAATAACATAAGGCTTGCAGCAAATGCAGGCCTTACTGTTAATAACCATTATTTATAATGCACGAAAAATTAATTAATCATATTAATACTTTACTAACTGCAGATGCCGGCCTTGCAACTGCTGCCCCTGATTATTTTAAAGAAATAAAACTTAAAAAAAAGGAAGTACTATTACAGGAAGGGCAAACATGCAATTATAATTATTTTGTGGTTAAGGGGTGTTTAAGGTTATATTACATTAATAATAAGGGTGTAGAGCATACCACCCAATTTGCCTTAGAAAACTGGTGGCTGTCAGATTATATAGCTTTTCAAACAGGGCAGCCGGCAAGTTTTTACATTCAGGCTGTAGAAAATTCAGAAATCCTGGCAATAGACCATAAATCGTTAGAAAAACTTTATAAATTATTTCCATGTGTAGAAAGTTATTTCAGGGTAATATACCAAAAGGCTTATGCGGCCTCCCAGCTTAAGGCAAAATATTTTAACGACTATTCTAAAGAAGAACTTTACAATCATTTTAGCAAAGCCTACCCCATGTTTATTAACAGGCTGCCACAATATTTAATTGCTTCTTTTTTAGGTTTTACTCCGGAATATCTTAGCGAAATAAGAAAGCGCAGCGTTTCTTAAACCAGTTTAAGTTTTCATGATAGCTGCCTGTTTTAACTTTGCTATAAATAATTAAAACACTATTTATCATGCAAACAAGAGTAAACATTCAGGCAACAGAACCGGCAGCATTTAAAGCAATGTTTGGGCTGGAAGGTTATTTACACACTACAAAATTATCTGCAATACAATTGCACCTTATAAAAATAAGGGCATCACAAATTAATGGCTGTGCCTATTGTATAGACATGCATACTAAAGAAGCATTGAAAGATGGCGAAACACAACAACGCATTTTTCTGCTTAATGCATGGAACGAAACTACGTTATTTACCCACGAAGAAAAAGTACTGCTTGCCGTTACCGAAGAGATAACCCTTATACATAAAGATGGCTTAACCGATGCTACTTACGCTGAAGCCAAAGCCCTGTTTGACGAAAACTTTATTGCTCAGCTTATCATGGCTATTGTAGCAATAAACGGCTGGAACCGCATTGCAAAAAGCACCCAATTACAAGTACAATAATTAAGTCAACCCAATTATTATGAATATATTACATGTAATTTCGAGCCCAAAACAAAAGGCGTCAACAAGTTTTCAGTTATCAGATGCAATTGTAAAGCAACTGCTTGAAAAACATCCTGATGGTAAAGTTGAAGAACTTATACCCGCCGGCTTCCCACATGCAAGCCAGGAGTTTATTGCCGCATACGACCTGCCTAAACACCAGCAGACAGCCAGGCAAAACGAAGTACTTACACACTCTGACAAGGCTATAGAACAGCTACAACGTGCCGATATTATTGTTATTGGCCTGCCGCTATATAATTTTGGCATCCCATCATCATTAAAGGCGTGGATTGACCAGATAGTAAGGCCGGGAATTGCATTTACCTACTCTGAAGAAGGTATTGTAGGATTAATAAAAAATAAAAAAGCTTATTTAGCACTATCATCCGGCGGGGTATATTCTGACGGCCTTTCTCATTTTAGCGAACATGCCTTAAACCACCTTAAAACCGTTCTTGAATTTATTGGTATTACAGATGTTAGTACGTATCGTGCCGAAGGGCTTGCGTACCCGTCATTAATGGATACAGCACTAACCAAAGCCATAAGTTCGATAGAAATTTAAAGTACATAATATGGAAACCATTATAAAAACCGCTAATACAGATGTGCAAATTGCCCTATGCTGGAAAGCCATGCACCTGCTAAGGCCCATGCTTAAAGAAGAAAACTTTGTAGCTATGGTAAGGCTGCTGCAAAGTGAAGGTTACATTCTTAACTATATAGAAGATAATGGCATGGCGGTGGCAGTGGCGGGATACAGGTTTAGGTACATGCTGCTTTGCGGTAAAATGCTTTATATAGATGACCTGTTTACCCTTGAAGAGAGCCGTGGTAAAGGATATGCCTCCCTCCTGCTGCGACATATAGATGCAGTAGCATTATCTCAAAACTGCAAAACGGTACAATTAGACTCGGGTGCAGAGCGTACTGTGGCGCATAAGTTATATTTTAAGGAAGGCTTTACTATTGGTGCATTTCATTTTGCCAAGCCCGTAAAGCTTTAAAACAAACCCAATCAACATAATTATGGAAAAGACATTAAACACAGCCCAAATTTACTTAAGGCTTGCCTTAGGCATTAGTTTTATATTGCCGGTTTTAGACCGCCTTGGCTTTATAGGCGCTCCGGGTACAGAGGGCATTGCATGGGGCAACTGGGACAACTTTGTAAATTACACTAATAGCCTCACGCCTTATTTAAATAAGCCCCTTGCTAATTTTAGTGGCATTATAGCATCCATATTCGAATTTGTATTTGGCTTAATGCTAATTGCAGGATATAAAACAAGGGTAGCAGCATACGGTAGTTTTGCTCTTTTACTTGTCTTTGCGTTTAGCATGCTATTATTTGCCGGCTACAGGTCACCCTTTAGCTACTCGGTATTTACAGGAAGCGCAGGAGCTCTATTGCTATCTGTACTACCAGATTACAGGTGGAGCATAGATGCCATTAAAAATGACAGAACTTAAGCGTTAATAATTTAGAATGAAAAAAGTCGTGTTTTACAATTAGAAACTTCTCCTTTGTCGAAATGAAAATACCTTGTGTTTCATTTCGACCGTAGCGCAGCGAATTGGAGAAATCTCATAATCATTATAAAAATAAATTGTCATTACTTAATTTGTTGACGTATAAAAAACTCTTTAGAAACCTAAAGAGTTTTAGCGCATTGTAAACTATTGGTTTTAAACCCTGCCTGTTGCATGATGCTTAAACTTTTCGGGCGTAGTGCCATATTTTTGTTTAAACGCCTTAGTAAAAGACTGTACATAAGCATATCCGCAGTATTCAGATATTTCGGTTATATTTATGCTGCTATTATATAGCATTTCTTTAGCCTTTTCCATGCGCAGTTCGTGCAAGTAGCCAAAAACGGTGTTACCAAAAAGTTCTTTAAAACCCTTTTTAAGCTTAAAGTCATTTAGTCCCGTTTTTCTGGCAAGTTCAGTTAACGAGTATGGGGTGGTAATATTTTGTTCTAAAAGCTGCCTGGCATAATGTAGTTTATCTACATCATATTCTTTAACCGTGCCAATACTCTTTTTTACAAAGGTGGCTTCGTATTGTTCAAACTGTAATTGTAGCAATTTAAGTACGTTTGTTTCTATATAAAGCTGTTTTATTATACCTTCTTTTTCGCAATGCACTATATCGTTAAGTACATTAAACATCTCTGTAGTAATAGGTAAATCGGCATCACAAAGTATAGAGAGTTCACCATTATTAACTTTTTCGGTAAACGATTTAAAAAGTGAATGCCCATTAGGCATAAGTCTTTTAAAATAATCCTGGGTAAACTGTATTTGCAGCGATATATTTTCGGCTTCATTAACAGAGGGCTCTATAAAAAATTCTGTATCCGGTATAAAAAAGATGTTGTGGTGGCTTGCTGCTACGGCACTACGCTGATTGCTTTGTGTAAAAAAAATGTCCCTGCTGCCTGCTAAAGAAAAAAACATCTCTACATACGGATCTGTGTTAAGCATTTTTACCGGTAGTGGCCTTTTAAATTTAAGGTTGCTGTAGAGCAGCCTTACACCCCTGAATTTTATTTTTTTAAAAGATGTTTCTCCAAAGTCGTAAGAAAAAGACACTTCTTTTTCAATAACTTCCTGAAGATTTCCAAGGTCTGCGTGAAGGTTCGTTTTACAAATTATTTCATCTAAAATCGTATTAGTTTTCATCGTCTTAAAAAATTATCCGTTTAGCTTAAATAAAAATCCGTCAGGAACACAACAGGTTTTATTTTGTTGCAGAATTTTGCGTAAAAGTAATTATTATTATTTAGACTAATTACTAATAATAGACAAACAAAGGGTTGAAATGATAAAATTAACAAATCGCAGCCCTTTTGTTATTAAACTAAAAAATCGACAAACAAACAAATTTCAACAAAAAACAGCTATGTTAAACTTTTACAAAAACAAGGAAATTACATTCCGTTTTGGCAAAGCCGCCCTGCTTTCGTCTTTCTTATTTTTAAGTACAGCAAACGCCCAGGAGAACTGTACTGTACCACAAAATTTCACAACAGGTAACGGTATTGCCCACACCACACTTGCTTGGGATGTACCTTCTACTCTGCCTGCTTATGGCTACGAATGGGAAGTCAGGCTTACAGGAAGCGAAACGATTATTCAATCGGGATCTGTACAGAATACCTCATTACTGATTCAGAACCTTAGTGCTAATACAGAATACACCTTTACTGTACGTGCACACTGCGCCACCATGGTATATAGCGAGTGGGCAACAGAGATTGTTAACACAAGGGCATTATCTGCTTCATTAACTACACAAATAGGTACAGGTGCCGATGCTAATGCTTTTTTTGGTTCTTCATACGGCCCCATAATGTATGCCAATATTGTACAAAGAAATGGCTCTGTAGCCAACATGCTTTTTACAGAAGCAGAAATGGAAACAGCGGGTATACCACAGGGAGCAGGCATTACAGGCGTAGCCTTTAATAAAATTAACGCTGCCAATAATAATGCAGACACTTATCCTGAAACAAGGGTAAGGGTTTTAGCAGCAAACTCTGAAACTGTTGCCCCGTTAAGTATGCTAACCACGTTAGGTGATATAGAAGATACTCATACAGAACTGATGGATAATGCTGATTACCAGCTTCCGGATACGATAGGATGGATTGATTTTAATTTTGACACGCCGTTTACATACAATGGCCAATCGCTTGAAATTGCAACGGTTATGTATCAAAATGGACAAACAGCACCGTTTAGCACCTGGATTACATGGCAGTATACAGCAGGTTTCAGGGATTATATGATTGGTGCATGGCCTATAAATACTGTACCCCTTGATGAAAATGTTGTATTGAGCCACAATAATGGTGGTGGCCAGTATAAAGACCGCCCTAATATGCAGGTTTATTATACAGTATCTAACGTACCGGTAATAGTTACTGCTACTACAACAGATGGTGCTCCTGCCGAAATTACTGTAAATAATGGTACTTTACAGTTAGCAGCAGCTGTAGCTCCTGCCACTGCAAGCCAAACATTAGTATGGGAAATAAGTGAGGGAACCGAATTTGCCACTATTGACCAGAATGGCCTTATATCCGGCTTTGCTAACGGAGATGTTGTTGCAAGAGCAGTATCTGCCGATGACGGAACAGTTTTTGGCGAAATTACTATTGTTATATCCGGCCAGGCGCCATGTAGTATAAACTTCCCTGATAATGCAGAACCTATATCGTTAGTACAATTTGCAGGTATTAACAATGATTCTGAAACTACAACAGGCGGCATAACACCTGCATACGAAGATTTTAAAACCCTAATTCCTGCTGCAGAGGTTGCTTTAGGCCAGGAGTATACCATAACCGTAAAAGGAAATACCAATGGTCCCTTTACCCATCAGGTTGTAGCCTATATAGACTGGAACAAAAATAATAGTTTTGAAGATGAGGGTGAAGCTTACATCATTGGCGCCCTTGTAAACTCTACAGGTACAGATGATGTAGCCGTTAGTTCAACTATTACTGTGCCAACGGATGCTCCCCTTGGTGTTACCACAATGAGGGTTACCAAAAAATTTAATGTCGCAGCACTTCCATGTAATACACTTGGTTACGGCCAGGCCGAAGATTACAGCTTAAATGTAAACAGGGAAATTGTGGCAGGTGCAGATGGTATTGCTACAACTTTAATTAGCCTGTACCCTAACCCAACTACAGATAATGTACACTTGCAAACAGAACAGGAAATCAAAAGTATAGAGGTATTTAACTCTCTTGGCCAGTCAGTCATTAAAGCTAATGGTAAAGATATAAGCCTTGCCACCCTTAGCAACGGTATATACCTGCTTAAAGCAGATACCGTAAATGGTAAAAACCATACTTTTAGGGTTGTGAAAAAATAGTTTAAAGAAAATATATTTATGCAGGAAGCCACCTCAGTTTGAGGTGGCTTTTTTTATTTTGGGAGTGGAGAGCAAAAGAGGCTGCCTAAAAGCAGCCCCTTAACCCAAATTTAAACTAACCAAATAACAATAACATTCTTAATTAAATACAATATACTTTTTACCAAATTACATATCAGTAATTGGCTCATACTTAGGAACCAATAATTTCATAACACTCCAGGCAATAATATATGCTAATCCGCAAAAGGCAAACATTATTGTGTATCCCGTTTCTATATGCCCTAGGGCTTTATAATGATCAAATAAAGCTCCGCCGGTTTTTGTAATAATAACGCCGCCTATGCCACCGGCCATACCACCAATGCCTATTATACTGCCTATCGCTTTTTTAGGGAACATGTCGCTAACCGTGGTAAAAATATTAGCACTCCACGCCTGGTGTGCACTGGCACCTATACCAATAAGTATAACAGGAATCCAGAAACTAATACTGCCAAAGGGCTGGGCAAGTAAAACAATTAATGGAAACAGAGCAATAGTCAGCATGGCACGCATACGGCCATCGTATGGCGAATAGCCTTTATTGATGTAGTAAATAGGAAACCAGCCACCGCCTATACTGCCAAACATGGTCATTGTATACAATATTGCCAGCGGCAACTGTATTTCTGAAGATTGCATGCCGTACTGTGCATTAAGATATTTTGGTAACCAGAATAAAAAAAACCACCATACCCCATCGGTCATAAATTTGCCAAACACAAACGCCCAGGTTTGCCTGTAGCTTAATAATTTAAGCCATGATATTTTTACTGAAGCCTCTTCATGTTTTGGTTCTGTAACAGGGGCTACATCTTCTTTATCGCTATTAATATATTCCAGTTCTTCGGCCGAAAGCCATTTTTGTTTTTGTGGTCTATCATAAAAAATGAACCAGAAAAACAGCCATATAAAACCTGCTGCACCTACTAATATAAATGCCATACCCCAACCCCATACAGATGCTATTACAGGTACGCTTATTGGTGCAAGTATAGCCCCTACATTTGCCCCCGAATTAAAAATACCGGTGGCAAATGCCCGTTCTTTTTTAGGAAAATACTCTGCGGTAGCTTTAATTGCTGCCGGAAAATTGCCTGCTTCGCCAAAGCCGAGAACTGCACGGCTTATCATAAAACCTATAACAGATGGTACAGCTATAATACCAAAAGCAGATAGTATACCGGAGGCTGCATCGCCCACAGGTACTGCTTCGGCATGCAGTATAGCGCCAAGGCTCCAGATAACTATTGCTATTGCATAGCCCCATTTTGTACCAAGCTTATCGATAATCCTGCCTGCAAAAAGCATTGATAGTGCATAGATAAATTGAAACACCGCTGTTATGTTAGCGTAATCTGTTTCGCTCCACCCAAATCCACCTTCAGCTATTGGTTTTGATAGTTCCGGCGCAAGCAAACTAAGTACCTGCCTGTCGAGATAATTAATTGTAGTAGCAACAAATAAAAGGGCGCAAATAGTCCATCGGTATTTACCCACGGGTTTGGCTATAGTAATGGTTTGGCTCATAATTACGGATATTTTGGCAGTGGGTTATTAACCCCTAACCTGTTTTATAGTCTGCAGCAGTTGCTGGGTATTATCTTTAATAATATCATACTGTTTATTATTCATAAGGTCTTTAGTAACCAGCTTGCTACCCATACCTACAGCGCAAACCCCTGCATTAAACCATGCCGAAATACTTTCTGCAACAGGTTCTACACCGCCTGTAGGCATAAACAATAAATCAGGGAATACATCGCGTATACTGCTCATAAATTCAGTACCAAGAATATTACCCGGGAACAGCTTTATAAATTGCACACCATTATTTTCGGCAGCAATAATATCTGTCGGGGTCATGCATCCCGGCGCATAAAGCATATTATTAGTATTTGCAAAATCTGCAATTTCGGCTACAAACCCCGGACTTATTAAAAAGTCAGCACCGGCCTCAGTATATTTTTCGGCATCGGTTCCAGTTTTTAAAGTACCAATACCTAAAAACAAGTCGGTCATTTCAGTATTTTTTACTTTTACCATAGCCTTAAAGTTGCTATAGGCCTCTTTACCACGGTTAGTATACTCCACAGCTCGTATACCTCCTGCATATAGGGCACGCAGTACTTCAATACTTACAGTTTCATCAGCATTAAAATATAGGGGCAAAACGCCTTGTTGTTTTATGCTATTTATTATAGATTCTTTATTCATTTTTAATTTATTATTGCGTATCCTTAAAACTATATCGATTGAATTTTTTGAAATGAGTGTACTTTTCCACTCATTATTTAATCAATATAATATTATCGTTTAAGGCGTCCGCTATGGTTACCATTTGCCACTTCGGCAATTTCCTGTACCGTTGCAAGATTTACATCTCCTGCAATAGTATGTTTTAAAGCGCAGGCAGCATTTGCAAAAGCAATTGCTTCAGGATCATTCATACCTGATATAAGTCCATAAATAAGTCCGGCAGCATAAGCATCGCCGGTACCTATACGGTCTACCACCTGCGTAATTTCTATCTCTTCGGTTTTACTATAGGTATTCTCCGTCCATGACTGCGCAAATATTTTTTGGTGCGTTGCACTTAGTCCTGTACGTACTTTGTCATATACTTTAATAATAGCAGGATAGGTCTCCTGCAATCTTTTTGCCGCAGTGATAAAACCATCTTTATCATGAGTAAAGGCAGTACCCAATATTTCGTTTACTTCATTGACCCCACCTATAAAAACAGTACTTAGCCCAATTAACTCTGCAAGAACCTCATGCCCACTACGTCCATATTGCCACAAGTTACTGCGGTAAGCAGGATCGGCAGTTATGGTAATTCCTTTCTTTAAAGCCAGGGTTAGTCCCTGTTTTAAAGTTTGATATGCTCCTTCGCTAATGGCAGGAGAAATCCCCGTCCAATGCAATAGTGAGCAACCATCGAGAACCTTTTCCCAGTCTACAAGATCCGGACTTATGTTTGCAAAAGATCCATGAAGGCGGTTATATGTTATCTGGCTTGCCCTTAAACCGGAGCCGGCCTCCATAAAATATAACCCTAATGGGTGGTTAACTTTATTAATGTGTGTAACATCGATACCATAGCCCTGCATACAGCTAATAGCAGCATCGCCCACAAAATCGTTGCTTACATTACTTACATGCTGTACCTGTAAACCAAATTGTGCCAAAGAGCCCGCCACATTCATCTCTGTCCCTCCAAAAAAGAACTCCATGCTCCGGCTTTGTTTCATTTTATCGAAACCCGGTGGCGAGAGCCTCATTATTACTTCGCCAAAGGTTACCACTTTTTGTTGTGTCATTTTTTTGTGGTTTACAATTCAAAATATTGTTTGACATTGCGGTAGCAAATATCAGATACCATACTGCCCACCCATGCTGCATCCTGCGGAAGTTCGCCACTTTCCATCTCCTGGCCTAATAGGTTACATAATACCCTCCTAAAATACTCATGCCTTGGGAACGATAAAAAGCTTCGCGAATCTGTAAGCATGCCAACAAAAGTACTTAACAGCCCCATATTACTCAATGCATTTACCTGCCTAATAATACCGTCTTTTTGGTCTAAAAACCACCACCCGGAACCATATTGTACCTTACCGCGCAACGAACCGTCGTTAAAGTTACCTACCATAGTGGCAAACAATTCGTTATCGGCCGGGTTAAGGTTGTATAAAATAGTTTTAGCAAGCTTATCTTTAGTATCTAATGCATCTAAAAATTTACTTAATGTAGCAGCCTGCGGATAATCGCCTATACTATCCCAACCGGTATCGGGCCCAAGCAGGCGATGCATACGCACATTGTTATTGCGAAGTGCCCCCAGGTGAAACTGCTGCACCCAGTTACGTGTAGCATACTCTTCGCATAAAAACAACATTAACGCTGTTTTAAACTGCTCTGTTTCGTGGGCAGAGACAGGCGTTCCTTTACGTTTTTTGTCGAAAACAGCATTTATTTCCCAATCCGTATAAACGGCAAAAGGCAACTGGTTTAAACCGTGGTCGCTGATTCGGCAACCATTTTCATGGAAAAAATCCAATCTTTTTAAGAGTGCAACTTTTAGGTCATTAAAAGTGGTAATGCTAATACCCGATGCTTTTTCAAGCTGGTTTATATAGTCATTGTAGGTTTCGCTTTCTATCAGTATTGCTTTATCGGGCCTGAAGGCAGTATTAACTTTGGTTGTAAAACTGCTACCTGCTAATTTTTTATGATGCTCTAGGGTATCAGTAGGATCTTCTGTAGTGCAAAGCATCTCTACATTCATACGGCTTAATAATCCCTGTGTAAAGTATTGAGGGTCTTTAAGCTTTTGATTTACGGAAGCGTAAACATCAGCTGCATTGCCTTCATTAAGATAATCATCTATATCAAAATAGCGTTTAAGCTCCAGTTGAGTCCAGTGAAAAAGCGGATTGCGCAACGTATGTGGAACCGTTTTTGCCCATGCTGTAAACTTTTCTTCATCGGGGGCATTACCGGTAATGTATTTTTCATTAATACCAAACGTTCGCATAGCCCTCCATTTATAATGATCGCCGGCTATCCAAAGTTGGGATATAGTATCAAAAACCCTGTTATCTGCAATTTCTGCAGGGGGCAAATGGTTATGGTAATCAATTATAGGCTGCTTTTCAGCATAATTGAAGTATAACTCCTCTGCAAATTTATTCTGCAATAAAAATGTATCGTTTATAAAAGGCTTAGCTGCCATAATTATTGTTTTAATAGGATGCCCGGATATGCTTTTGCCACCAGGAATAATGTTATAATCTGTCCTTATTTCAACTCATCTGTTGCCACGGCATCCATATCGCCATAGTCAAGGTTTTCGCCTGCCATACCCCATATAAAAGAGTAGTTACTGGTACCACAGCCAGAGTGTATACTCCACTCAGGGCTAATAACTGCCTGATGCCCCTGCATAAATATATGTCGGGTTTCATCCGGCTGGCCCATAAAGTGGCTAACGGTTTGCCCTGCTGCAAGATCAAAATAAAAATAAGCCTCCATCCTGCGCGTGTGGGTGTGCGATGGCATAGTATTCCATACATTACCTTCATGCAGCTCTGTAAGCCCCATTTGTAACTGGCATGTAGGCACTATACTATTTACAATAAGTTTATTAAGTGTACGGCGGTTAGCTGTTTTCTGGTCGCCAAGCTCTATAACCTCTGCATCTTCCTTACCTACTTTTTTAGTAGGATAAGCATGGTGCGCAGGAGCAGAATTAATATAAAAATAAGGCTGCTCACCATCAGCCGTTTCAAAAATTACTTCTTTACTGCCTTTTCCTACATATAAGGCTTCTTTTTTGTTTAGCTCATAAACGGTGCCGTCTACAGTAACTTTACCTTTACCGCCTACGTTAACAATACCCAGCTCACGGCGCTCTAAAAAATAGTCTGCCTTAAGTTCATCAATAGTTTCAAGCACTAAAGGTTTATTAAGCGGAAAAGCACCGCCCACAATGTAGCGGTCATACATGGTGTATACAAGCTTTATAGTATCTTCTTCAAACAGTGTTGGGATTAAAAAATGTTCCCTTAATTCCTGCGTAGTATAATGTTTTACATCTTTCGGGTGGTGCGCATACCTGAATTCTGATTTGGTCATTTTATATTGTATTATGTATTTATCTTAAGATTCTATTTTAGGTAATACCCGTTAGTACATTTAGTACTGTTTATGGCTACTTAACAGTAACCGTTAGCGGGCTTTTAATTATTTGAGCCTGTTTTTTAAGTAACGCATCCCAATCTGCCTTATTAGCTCCCTGCCCGCTTTTCTCCCATACAAAACCTGCATAATAGGTAAGCTTAGGGCTTGCCTTAGTTACAATAATAAGGTTGCTTTGGTCTTTTGTTTTACTTTTATTTACAAAAGCTTTCTCTATAATATTTGGCTGCATTATAATCCCTTCACCCAGATAGGTTCCGTCTATTTTTTCATGGTAGGCAAAAACGCCCTCTTTAGTAAGCACTTCTGCCTCGCCTTCATTTTGGTGCAGTGTAATACCTGTTGCATAATTAGGTACCTGCTTTGCAGAACTATGCATTACTTCAAACTTTGAAAAATTAGAACCAAGATCGAGCGATATACGTTTTGTCTCTTTAACCTGATAGGGGCTAAATGGCGCATAAGACAGTTCGAAAACAGTGCGTAGCGGACCAACAGCAATAGTTTTATATGTAACAAAGTTCTTAGATACCAACAGGCTGTCTTTTTCCCATATACCCGTACCGCCTGTACCGCGGCTTGCCCCAACATGGTATGGATCATAGCCTTCGCCACGATCGCTATGGTAAAACATAGGGTCTGTAAGATACCCTTTGTACCATTTATTTATAATAGGCAAAGGTGTACGTTTAAGCCAAATATCTATTCCGCTGCTTAACGTTCCATTTTCGCGGTGCTGCTCTGTACGCATTTGTGCATCCGGGCCATAAGTCCTAAAAGCTACCTTATCATTTTCCCAGGTATAATCGTCTGTACGCTCCGGTACAAAACGCGAAAATGTTGTTATTTGAGAAACTGGCACAGGTACACTTGCATCGCTAACTAAAGTATATATAGCTGAACTATTAGGCTTTACAGTAGCCATAAAAAGTAGCTCATCATTATTTTTGTCTCCATCATTGTCAATCCACTGCAGCGGCTCCATTTTGCCGGTAGTATTATTTTTAACGCGAATATCCTTTTCATTTTTGCCTTTAAGAAACCCTGTAATATCCTTGCTATTAATAGTCACAACCTCATTGCGGTCTATACCCAGGTTATTTTTTATCGTTACCGTCAGGCTTTCCTGTGCCATAACTTGTAACCCCGCAAAAGATGTAAACATTAAAGCAGTTAATAAAGCAGGTGTTTTTATATACCTCATAAATAATTTCGTTTTGTAGTTAATGTGCTAAAAATAGATTTTTTAAAACTTATGCTATAGATTTAACTAAGTTAATTTTAAATCAAATCATAATATAACACCTTATAAGGATAAACACATTATTATTTATATCCTAATATATCAATTAGCACCTAAGCAAGGGGCACATGGTTATTTTCAAAATTAAACGTATACAATACCGAATACATCCTGTAGTATCCTGCTTAAAAAGCTAACAAAAAAGCACGGTTGCGCTGTAAATTTAGTATATTTACGGGTGATAAAAATTTTTTAAGCTATGACGCAATCGTTTGATTTAAAAATTAATGAAAATTCCCGCATACCAAAATACAAGCAAATTATAGATTCTATTTTAGCCGATATTGCAAGGGGTAATATTAAGGTAGGCGAAAAAATACCTTCTATAAACGAACTTAGCGAAATGTGCTACCTGTCTCGCGATACTGTAGAGAAAGCTTATAAACAGCTAAGGGACAGGCAAATTATTGTATCTGTAAAAGGTAAAGGATACTATATTACCCGCATGGACAAGATTAATAAGTTAAGTATATTTTTTCTTGTAAATAAACCCAGTACTTACAAAATGATGATTTATGATTCTTTTGTAAATGCCATAGGGGCTTACGGACAGGTAGAAATGTATGTATACCATTGCGATGAAACCTTATTTATAAATGCACTTGAGCGTAATATGGGCGCTCACGATTATTACATTGTTATGCCCCATTTTAGAGACAACAACTCTAACCACGTGAGCTATACAGATAACATAATTAAAGTACTGGAGGAGATACCAAAGGATAAACTTATAATGCTGGATAATACCAAACCCGGTATTACAGGAGAATATGGCACTATATATCAGGATTTTAAAAACGATATTTACAACGCCTTAAAGGAAGCATTAGATAAAATAAGAAAGTATGATAAGCTTATTTTAGTATATCCTAATAAATCTGCAAATCCTTACCCCCGCCGCATTGTTCACGGTTTTCAGCGTTTTTGTTCAGAATATGATATTGATTTTGAGATACTGGATGAAATTTATGACGATATGGAGTTTGAAGGGCGCGATGTTTATATAACTATTCAGGAGCGCGATCTTGTAAATTTAATGCGACAAATACGCAACAACAAGTTGCAGTTGGGTAAAGATGTTGGTATTATATCTTATAACGAAACACCGCTTAAAGAGTTGCTTGATATTACGGTCATCAGTACTGATTTTGTAGCTCTTGGAGAATCAGCCGCTTATATGGTGTTAAAAAACAAGAAAGAAAAGGTAAAAAATGTGTTTAAATACATAGAAAGAAACTCGCTTTAATTTTAAGTTTGTTTATACTTAAATAAAAATTTCCAGCACAACCATATCTTCAATCCCATAATATAGATGAAGTATTAATAACAATCTGACATCAGGAAGGTAAAATAGACAGGTTGCCTTAAATAAAATGTATGTTAAACCTCTGCGGTTGGACTAAAGCACTGCCCGGATTTAGTTCTTAATGTCAGGTTATCGACAATAACAATCAGGAAATTAATCCGGCAGGCGCTCCATAAACCACAGAGGTTTTATAAAAAAACTAAAACGGAATATTACATTATAACTTAATATAAAATTCCTTTAAGTTTCTTAGAACCTCTAATCGTGATTCTCAATACTCTTATATGCTTCAATAATTTTCTTAACAAGGCGGTGGCGCACAATATCTTTATCGTCAAGATAAATAATGCCTACACCCTCTACATCTTTAAGTATAAGGATGGCCTCTTTAAGTCCGCTAATGGTGCGGCGCGGTAAATCTACCTGCCCGGGGTCGCCAGTTATCATAAATTTGGCGTTTTTGCCCATACGGGTAAGAAACATCTTCATTTGCGAGTGCGTGGTGTTTTGGGCTTCATCCAGTATTACAAAAGCATTATCAAGCGTTCGCCCACGCATAAAGGCAAGCGGTGCTATTTGTATAATCCCTTTTAATATATAATCTTCCAGCGTTTGCGGTGGCAACATATCGCGCAGGGCATCATAAAGCGGCTGCATGTAAGGATCCAATTTTTCCTTCATATCACCCGGCAGAAAACCAAGGTTCTCCCCTGCCTCTACAGCCGGGCGTGTAAGTATAATTCGCTTAACCTGTTTTTCTTTAAGGGCTTTTACTGCAAGGGCTACACCTGTATACGTTTTACCGGTACCGGCAGGGCCTATGGCAAATACCATATCATTCTTGGCCATGTAGTCTACCAGTTTTTGCTGGTTGGGCGTCATTGCTTTAATAAGCTTGCCGCCTATGCCATGCACAAGTATCTTATCGCTTGGGTCCATGTGCTCAACATTACTGTCGCTCTGTATTACGCGCTCTATAACATTATCATCTATAGTGTTATAGCGGGAAAAATGTTGCATGAGGCGTTTAAAACGTTTTTCGAACTCATCCAGCAATTCTTTTTCGCCAAAGGCCTTAAGCGTGGTGCCGCGGGCAACTATCTTTAACTTAGGATAATATTTTTTAATAGTTTCAAGATGAGAATCCTGTGCTCCCCAAAAGTCTTTAGGGGCTATGTCTGTCAGTTCAATCGTACGTTCGTTCAAAGGCAGAGGTTTTAATTTTTAAAAATTGTAGCTATATAATTAGTAGCTTTGCATTCAAATTTAGTGAAATTTTAGTCGCACTTTTTAAAAGTTTTGCACAATTTTATGTCAATAATTACTCTAACAACCGATTTCGGACTTAAGGACCATTTTGTGGGCGCACTTAAGGGCAAGATACTTTCCTGCTATGCTGAGGCGGCTATTGTTGACATTTCACACCACGTAGATCTATTTAACGTATCGGAAGCCAGCTACATAGTAGGTGCAGCATACGCAAGTTTCCCAGCGGGAACGGTACACCTTATAGGGGTAGATGCCGAGCTTACCAAAGAGAACCGCCATATTGCAATGTTATGGAACGGCCACTATTTTATTTGTGCCGATAATGGCATACTTAGCCTCCTTACAGAAAAAATTGTACCCGAAAAGATTGTTGAGATTAACATACACGACCGCGTGCCCGAAAACAGTAGCGAGATGGACGTTTTTGTTACCGTTGCATGCCACCTTAGCAAAGGCGGGCTGCTTAACGTTATAGGGCGCGAAATTACAGAGATTAAACAAATTTACGACCTTCACCCTGTTGTATCACCAGATAATGCTACAATAAGGGGCTGTGTGGTTTACATAGACCACTTTGGGAACTGTATTACCAATATTACCAAAAGGCAGGTTAAAGAAGTTGCCAAAGGCCGGGATTTTGAGATTACCTTTAGCACTAAGAGCATTAAGGCGGTTAAAGCAGGCTATTCTGATTTTACGGTAAATGAGCGTTTTTCACTTAAAGATTATGAGGGCGAAAAACTGGCTATTTTTAATGAGGCCGGTTTTCTCGAAATTGCTATTTACCGCAGTAACCCTTCTACCGTAGGAACTGCAAAAACATTGCTTGGCCTAAAATTCAGAGATGTAGTGAGTGTAGTATTTCGTTAGTAATTCAGATTTTAAATTTAAGAATTCAGATTGAGCTACATTTAAAGTACAGTCGCAGTTTTCAGTATCAATTGAATAACAATCCGGTTAAGTGTAGCTGGTTTCCCTTTAAAGAGGGGTTAGGGGTGTGTTATATGCCAAAAAAGGCCGTTACCATAAAAATTACATTTAAATAATAAACCAAAAAACAGTATGTTTGTACGCATCGTAAAAATGGGTTTCTATGAAGATAAAGTAGACGATTTCCTTGCTAATTTTGATATTGTTAAACAGGACATACGAAACTTTGATGGTAACCGTTTTTTAGAGTTATATCGCGACAAAACAAACCCAACCGTGTTTTTTACCTACAGCTATTGGGAAACAGAAGCGCATCTGGAAGCCTACCGAAAATCGGCATTGTTTTGCGAAACATGGGCTGTTACAAAGCCCTTATTTAATAGTAAGCCAGAGGCATGGAGCGTAGATAAGCTTGTTAGCCTGCCATAATATAATACCCTTATAAAAGGAAGTAATTAGTTTTAAAAGAAGAATGAAAGCATTATTAATCAGAGAGATAAAATCCTTTTTTGGTTCGCCCATAGGTTATTTAGTTATCGCTATTTTTCTCGTCTTAAACGGGTTGTTCCTTTGGGTATTTGAAGGCGATTATAATATTTTAAACAGTGGCTTTGCCGATTTATCGCCGTTTTTTACCCTTGCCCCCTGGATACTTATTTTCCTTATACCGGCGGTAACCATGCGCAGTTTTAGCGACGAAAAAAAGCAGGGTACTTTAGAGTTACTCTTTACCCGCCCTCTTAGCATTTGGGAAATTGTAAACGGCAAGTTTTTTGGTGCACTAACACTTATTGTATTGGCGTTATTGCCTACAATAATTTACGTAGTGGTAGTGTCGCAGCTGGGCAACCCGCCCGGTAATATAGATATGGGCAGTACGCTGGCATCTTATTTTGGCCTGTTGTTCCTTATTGCAGGTTATACGGCTATTGGGGTGTTCACCTCTACCCTTTCAGAAAACCAGATCGTGGCCTTTATCATATCAGTATTTTTTTGTTTTATACTTTATTTCGGGTTCGAGGAGCTTGCCCTATATTCGGGCAGTTTTAGTAATGTGGTAGCCTCTTTTGGTATGGATTATCATTTTAAAAGTATGAGCCGTGGCGTAATTGATACCCGCGACATTATATATTTTACCAGCATTGCCGTTTTCTTTTTATCGTTAACCGCTTATCAGCTTAAATCATTAAAAGGGTAATGGACGCAAGAAAACAAAAAAACCTTAAGCAACTGGGCCTTGTTGCAGCCGCACTAATTGTAATAAACTTTGCCGGCAGCTATATTTTTAAGCGCTTTGACATGACCGACGATAAGCGCTATACGCTGTCTGAAGCATCGATAAAAGTAATTGAGGAAGTTAAAGACCCTTTATATATTGACATTTTTTTAGGCGGCGACTTACCACCAGAGTTTAAGCGCCTGCAAAATGAAATACGACAGGTACTGGAGGAGTATCAGGTATATAACAGCAACATCACTTTTAATTTTGTAGACCCGCTTGCCGAAGAGGAAGATGTGCAGAAGAACATACAGGAAATGTATGCCTTGGGCTTCTCTCCAACTAATATTGATATGACCCGAAAGGGAAAGAAATCACTGATACAGATTTTCCCGTGGGCAATTGCTAATATGGGCCAGAAATCGGTGCGCATACCATTACTGGTCAACAATTTTATGACCAATAAGGATGATAACATCAATAAATCTGTACAATTATTAGAGTACAATTTCTCTGATGCCATAACCAAGCTTGCCATAACCAGCAAAAAGAAAATTGCAGTAATAAAAGGTAACGGCGAAATGCCCGATAAATACATGTCGGATTTCCTTATCAGTCTTAAGGAATATTATGTACTGGGCGAGTTTAACCTTGACTCTGTGCGCGGAGACAAGCAAAGAACACTGGATAATTTAGAGCGCTTTGACCTTGCCATTATTGCTAAACCTACTGAGGCTTTTACCGATGAGGAAAAGGCAGTATTTGATCAATATATTATGAATGGCGGCAAAACCCTGTGGATGGTAGACCGCGTAGCTGCAGATCTTGACAGCCTACGTAATGCACAGGCAACTACGCTGGCAATACCCAGGGATATTAACCTGGACGACATGTTTTTTAAATATGGTGTACGTGTAAATGCAAACCTGGTTCAGGACCTGTTAAGTACCCCTATAACCGTACAATCGGCTAACGGCGAGGTACCTGTAGACTGGCCGTTCTCTCCTGTGGTTCGCTCGCGCGAAAACCACCCCATAAACAAGAACATTAATATAGTTAAGTTAGAATTTGCAAGCCAGATAGATACGCTTAAAAACAACATAAAAAAAACGGTATTGCTGGAAAGTTCTGAACAATCTAAAACAGTTGGTATACCTGCGCAAATAAGCTTATATGAATTTGTAAATAAAATAAACCCAAGCCAGTTTAATAAAGGTAATCAAACTCTGGGTGTGCTGCTTGAAGGTAAATTTACATCGGTTTATGAAAACAGGATGAAGCCTGTAAAATTCAGGAATATACTGGATAAAGGTAAAGAAACCAAAATGATAGTTATTGCCGACGGCGATATTGTAAATTACAAATATGCCAACAAAAAATTACTTACCGAAGGTATAGACCCGTGGCTGCAGCAAAACTACAGTAACAGGGAGTTTTTACTAAACTGTGTAAACTACCTTATGGACGATGAAGGCCTTGTAAAAATAAGGGGCAAAAATGTAAACCTTCGTTTTCTTGATGCAAAAAAAGTTCAGGAGGAATATACCACAACCCAAATAGTAACTATTGGGTTGCCATTGCTTATACTGGGTTTATTTGGGCTTGTATTTACATACTTACGTAAAAGGGCATACGCTAAGTAAGCTATATATCTAAAATAAACAAACCTCCTAAAAGCAATCTTTAGGAGGTTTTTATTTTATTATAGTTGTTGTGTCTTTTCTAAATTAACCGTCCTGAAATCGGATGGGTTAATGTTAGTTGCATTTTTAAAAAACCTGCTAAAGTGGCCCGCATCTGTAAAGCCAAGCTCGTAGGCAATTTCCTTAACCGATAATGTTGTGTAATAAAACAGGCGTTTGGCTTCCATCAAAATACGCCCCTGTATTGTAAGCGACGGCGTCACATAGTTAAACCCCTTAAAGATACGGGCAAGTGTCTTAGGCGATTTATTAAGAAGGTCGGCATAATAACTTACCTGATGCTCATTTTTATAATGGGTATCTACTAAAAGATTGTATTGCCTTATCAGGTCAAATCTCTCATCTTCATACACTACCCCTTCCAGATATTGCTCCTTCGCCAGTCTTGTAGTAAGGATAACAAGGCGCTTAAGCAGCATTTGCAGCATATCTGTCTGTATGGTATCTATAGTTTCATACTCCTCAATAAATAATTTTTGCAGCCCGATAATCTTTTCATGGTAATGTTCATCAAGATTTAAAAACAGGTTACCCTTAAAGCCCGAAAAAAGCAGGCCAAGGCAACTTATCTCAAAATAATTATCTATAAGGCAGTAAAAATCCCGTGTATACTGCCATGCTGTAATAAGTTCGGGTTTTTCAAAACTAAATAACTGGCCGGAAACTAAGGGCACAATGCTATATGGTGCAAACTCATAATCAATTCCGTTAATAACCATTCGCTGCGATTGTTCACCATTTAATGCAATAGTAAGCAAATGGCGCTCGTCAGGGTCTTTTTTATGCAAATGATGTGCATTTGCAGCACAGTGTGTAAATATTAATTTACCGTTTGTTTTAGGCGATATATGGGTAAGGTGCATATTGTTATAATTATCCGGTTGCTAAGCTACAGCTTTCCCTATTCTTAAAAATCAAACCCGTGGGATAAATTGGCATGCCTTTGAGAAAAATGTCCATCTGCTTTGTAAGCCTTATGTCGCAACTTTGTAATGTGATTAAGAACAAATAAAATTAAACATTAAATTATTCAAAAAATGAAAACGATCAAATTTTTAGCCCTCGCATTATTACTATCATTAGGAGCATTAAACACGTATGCCCAGGAAGCAAAACCTACTATTATTTTTGTACATGGCATCTGGGCCGATGGCTCTTCTTGGAGTAACCAGATCACTGCATTGCAGGCAAAGGGTTACCCTGTAATATCTGTACAAAACCCTATAACCTCGCTGGCCGATGATGTTGCCGCCACAAAACGCGCTATAGAACAGGCAAAAGGAAAAGTTATTTTAGTAGGCCACTCATGGGGCGGCTTTGTAATTACACAGGCAGGAAACGACCCTAAAGTTGCCGGACTGGTTTTTGTAGCAGCACTGGCACCAGATCTTGATGAATCGTTAATGTCGCTATCTGCTAAAGGACCTGCGGTTACACTGGGCAATTATTTTGCACCTGTGGGTGGATTTATATACTTAACCCAGGAGGGTGTGAAAGCAGTATTTGCACAGGATCTTAAAGAAAAAGAGCAAACCTTAATTTATGCAACACAAACACCGGGAGCACAAAATGTATTTGCAGATAAAAGCGGAGCTCCTGCCTGGAAAACAAAACCAAGCTGGTATATAGTTGCCAAAAGCGATAAAGCTATACACCCTGAACTGGAACGATTTATGGCTAAAAGGATAAATGCAAAAACTACAGAAATTGAAGCAAGCCATGTAGTAATGCTGTCGCATCCTAAAGAAGTGCTTGCAGTAATAGAAGAGGCTGCTACCGGTAAAAAATAAACAGTATTTACAATGATAGCCTGAAAATAGAAATGCCCTGAAGAAATTACTTCGGGGCATTTTGTATTTGGGTAATTTTATAAATTACTTTATTTCTTTCACGCCTTTTAAAAACAGCCAGCTTACAAACAATTTTTCTTCTCCCTGAAATTTAGCTGCCTGAAATTTTGGCGAAAGTATGGTAGATGCTACAAATGCCACACCAGATATCCATAAAGTGTTAGGCAGCCCTGTATATTCTTTTGCAAGAAAATAAACAATTAAAAATATTGGGGCAAAACCCAGGAAATTATAAAGTACAGCTTTTACTTTTTTATTCATTGTGCTTAATTGATAGATAATAATGGGCTTAAACGATACAGCTTAAAAATTAAAGATCTTCTTCTTTAAGGTACTTATCTTTTTTACTGCCTTCATACATTTCGTATTTTACAAAACGCGTTTCGAGCTTACCGTTAAACAGTTTAATTTTGCGTGATGGCCTTAGCCCTACAAACTTAAGCGCCTCAAGGTTGGCGGTTATAAACCAGGCATTGGTACCCGGATAGCCCTGTTTTAGGGTGTCGCCTATTTCACGGTAAAAACGCTCAAGGTCTATTTCCAGCCTTTCACCATAAGGTGGGTTAAATACAATATGCAGTGGGCCACGGGTTTCTTTTTCTGTCCTGAAAAAGTCTTCCTGGGTTATAGTAACATATTCGTCCAGGTTAGCATTCTTAATATTATCTTTTGCCTTCATTACTGCCGACGGTGCTTTGTCATATCCTTTTATGGTATAATGAAACTCGCGCACGCGCTTAAGAAGCGAATCGGTAACGGCATCAAAGAGGTCGTTATCCCAGTCGTTCCATTTCTCAAAAGCGAACTCTTTACGGTTTAAGTTAGGCGGAATGTTACACGCTATCATGGCTGCCTCGGCAAGAATGGTTCCGCTACCACACATAGGGTCAAGAAAATCGCCCTGCCCATCCCAACCGGAAAGTAACAGCATACCTGCAGCAAGTACCTCGTTTATAGGCGCAATATTAGTAGCTGTACGGTAGCCACGCTGGTTTAGCGAATTTCCGGAACTATCTAAAGCTACAGAGCATTGGTCGTTAAATATATGGAGGTTTACACGAAGGTCAGGATAATCTTTATCTACATCGGGGCGTTTGCCGTAACGGTCACGAAACTGGTCTACAATTGCATCCTTAGTTTTTAGTGCCACAAACTGCGAGTGGTTAAACTGCTCACTGTGCAATGTAACATCTACCACAAAGCTTTGGTTAGCATTAATATACTCGCTCCAGTCTATAGCCTGTATGCCTTTATATAGGGTTTGCTCGTTGTAAGCCCTGAAACTGTTTATGGGCTTTAAAATTTTAAGTGCGGTACGCAACCCCAGGTTGGCTTTATACATAAAGCCTTTATCGCCCACAAAACTAACCATACGTACACCCTGCTGTACTTCCTGTGCACCAAGTTGTTGTAATTCTTTTGCCAGTATTTCCTCAAAACCAAAAAAGGTTTTGGCAATCATTTTAAAATTCTCCATTACGCCTGTATTGTATATCTAACCCTGTTAAAGGCTGGCAAAGATACAATTTTACAATTGCATGTTTATACACTTTACTAAAAGCATTATATAAGAAACAAAAAAAGCCTGCTTACAATGTAAACAGGCTTACTATAAATCTCTTCAAAATTTTATTCGTAGTAGTGTGTATGTACACTATCTGTATGAAGTACTTCTTTTGCTTTAGCAATTTCTTCTTCACTGCCACCTACAACCAGTACAAATTTACCGGCCTCAATATGGTCTTTAATATTTTCTATGTGGTCGTCTTTAGTAAAATATTTAGCTAATAGTGATACAAAACCACCTCCTATCAATCCGGTTTCGGCACCTGCAAAAGCACCTGCAAGGGCTCCTGCTCCATATAATATACCTATACCCGGTATAGCAAAAAGGCCAATACCTGTAAGTAAGCCTATAACGGTACCTGCACCTATGCCCACATAAGCAGGTACATTGGTAACCTTATCTGTTTCGTCAAGGTGTAGGTTCTCTTCGTCTACTCCTGCTTTACCTATTATTGATACATCGTCAAGAGAAAAGCCGCTCGCTTTTAATTTTTTAAGTGCGTCAACCGCTTTTGCATGCGAGTCAAATATTGCAACTTGTTGTTCCATAATGTTTGTTTTAAGAGTTATGTATTTTTGTCCCGGGTTAATTCAGGTGGGCTAAAGTTACTAATAATATTGACTGTTTTAGCTTAAATTGTAGTTAATATCCTGAAAAAACTTACAATATAGTAAACCATAATTTTACAGTATACTATCGTGCGTTTGTCTTTAAAAAACTAAATTTGCAGGTACATTTTATAACTATGCAAAAAGAAACAAACAACTGGTTTGCATCCTGGTTTGATACACCTTATTACCATATATTGTATAAAGACCGCGATTATGATGAAGCCCAGCTCTTTATGGATAACCTTACCAGTTACCTTAACCTGCCCGACAACGCTAAAATACTGGATCTTGCCTGTGGCAAAGGCCGGCACTCTGTTTACCTGAACCAACTGGGGTATGACGTTACCGGTGCCGACCTCTCACAACACAGTATAGATGAGGCTAAAAAATTTAGTAACGATACACTGCATTTTGAGGTGCACGATATGCGCGAGCCTTTTGATCAAAAGTATGATGCCATATTTAACCTGTTTACAAGCTTTGGCTACTTTGAAAACGAGGGCGATAACATTAAAACTTTAAAAGCTATATGCGAAAGCCTTGGCGAATACGGGTTTGGAGTAATCGATTTTATGAATGTAAAAAAGGTTATAGAAAATTTAGTACCCAAAGAAGTTAAGACAGTAGAAGGTATTGAATTTCATATAAAACGCTATTTAATAGACGACTACATTTATAAAGAAATAGACTTTGAAGATAAAGGCGAGAACTATCACTTTGTTGAAAAAGTAAAAGCATTAACATTACAGGATTTTGAAGCCATGATGGAAGAAGCCGGGATTTACCTGCTTGATACCTTTGGCGATTATAAGCTGCGCAAATTTTTTAAAAATGAGTCTGAACGCCTTATCATGATCTTTAAATAATAAGGATGATATATTTAATACCCTTACTTTCGGTAATTTTTGGCTATATAATGGCCCTGATATTAAAGCCGGAAAATAAAAAGAATTTAAAACTCCTGCTGGCTTTTAGTGGTTCGTTTTTATTATCGCTTACGGTAATGCATATTTTGCCCGAAGTGTATGAAGGCCTGCACAGCCATGAAGATGGCGAAGGAGAGCACCGGCACAATAACCCTGTGGGGTTATTTATCATGGCAGGTATTATCTTTCAAATCGTGCTTGAGTATTTTAGTAAAGGTGCAGAGCATGGCCATGTACACAGCCACAAACATGAGCATGAACACAGTATGCCCTGGCTGCTGTTTATAAGTTTGTGTATCCATGCATTGCTGGAGGGTATGCCGGTGAGCCATCATCATGATATGGCCTGGGGTATTGCCATACACCACTTTCCTATTGCCATTATATTAACGGCTTTCTTTATTAACTCAGGGCTTAACAAAACTGCCATAATGCTGTTTATGCTTGCCTTTGCAGTAATGACACCGCTGGGCACGCTGGTTTCCGGCCAGTTGCAGTTTGTAAGCAATTACCATACAGAAATATCTGCCGTTGTGGTAGGTATCCTTTTTCATATATCGTCTACCATAATATTTGAGAGTGGCGAGAACCATAAATTTAACCTTGCCAAACTTATGGTTATTATATTAGGTGTAATTATGGCCTATTATCTTTAACTTTATATTAAAGCCTTAAACAATGTCTTTTACAAGAACTACCGAACAAGCCTCTAAATACGAACATCTGGAAAAGATGTCTGTGCATGACTTGCTTTCAAACATAAATAACGAAGATAAAACCGTACCGTTGGCTGTAGAAAATGCGCTTGCGCAGATAGAAAGCTTTATACAGCAACTCGTTGAACGCATGAAGAACGGGGGCCGATTATTTTATATAGGCGCAGGTACCAGCGGCAGGCTTGGCATAGTAGACGCATCAGAATGCCCTCCTACCTTTGGTGTTCCGTTCGATATGGTTATTGGCCTTATAGCCGGTGGAGATACTGCCATTCGCCGTGCAGTAGAATTTGCCGAAGATAACCGCGAACAGGCATGGAAAGACTTATCTGATTACAACGTTAACTATAAAGATGTTGTTGTAGGCATTGCAGCATCTGGCAGTACACCTTATGTTATAGGTGGCTTAGAGCAATGCAATGCTAATAATATATTAACAGGCTGTATTACCTGCAATGCAGGCAGCCCCCTTGCAGCTACGGCAAAGTATCCTATAGAGGTGGTTACAGGCCCTGAGTTTGTAACAGGAAGTTCGCGCATGAAAGCCGGTACTGCACAAAAACTGGTGCTTAACATGATTACTACGGCTACTATGATTCAGCTTGGGCGTATAAAGGGGAACAAAATGGTAGATATGCAGCTTAGTAACCATAAGCTTGTGGGCCGTGGCGTGCAAATGATCGTGGACGAACTTAACATCCCTCAGGAAGAAGCAGCTAAATTATTAGATGAACATAAAAACGTACGCAAAGCAATAGAAGCCTATGCCAACAAATAAAAAAGTTTTAATGAAGGGTATTAAATACCTTAGCATAGCATTACCCCTGTTTTTTATAGGGCCTGTAGTTATACACAGCTCTTTTAAAAACCAGGCGCACCCGCTTTACATACCAGTTCTTAGTGGTGGCATTATTTTTTGTATTGCGGCAATTGTATTTGTATTTTTAGGCTTGCGCACCATTATGAAAAGCATGTTTAATAAATAAATATTTATTAAACCTTAAAGTCAAGTAATCGACCCTATTATCTTTTGTTATAAACTTTTAGCAGTAAAAAACCGGCAGTACCGGCAATAACGGACGCTGTTAGGACTGCAAATTTAGCTTCGTTTTGATAAGCAGTATCATTAAAAGAAAGCAATGCAATAAAGATAGACATTGTAAAACCTATACCCCCTAACAAGCCTAACCCTATTACATGCATCCAGTTAGTACCAGCGGGAAGTTTTGCTACATTTAATTTTACCGATAGCCAAGACATAGCTACAATACCTACGGGTTTGCCAACTACAAGGCCAAGCAAAATCCCTAAACCCATAGTGCCTGCAAGACCATGCAGCATACCGGCCTCAAAAGTAATATTAGTATTAGCCAGGGCAAAAAGGGGCATGATTATAAAGTTTACAGGGCGTGTAAGAAAGTGCTCCAGTTTTTCTAAAGGTGAATCAGAGTCATTTTCGTTAGTAGGCAGCGTTAGTGCAGTTAATACACCTGCAATAGTGGCGTGTATACCGGAATGATGTATAAAATACCACATTACCACACCCGGAATTATATAGAATGCTATATTCTTAATTCCCATTCGGTTAAAGATAATCTGTAGTATAAAAATAGCACCCGCATAAGCAAGATAATCAAAATGCAGTTGCGATGAATAAAAAACGGCTATTACCATTATTGCCAAAAGATCATCTGCAATTGCCAATGCAGCTAAAAAGACCTTAAGCCCAGTTGGTACTTTGCTACCCAAAAGTGAGAGTATGCCTAATGCAAAGGCAATATCTGTAGCCATAGGGATAGCCCACCCTTTAGCCGTAAACGCATTTGATGAATTAAAAACTGTATAGATAACAGCTGGCACAATTACACCACCTATGGCTGCAAGTACCGGCAGCGATGCCTGCTTTACAGATGACAGTTCACCTTCTGCAACCTCCCTTTTAATCTCTAAACCAACGAGTAAAAAAAAGATTGCCATGAGCCCATCATTAATCCACAATAAAACAGGATATCTCAAATGAAAATTATTCACTTCGAAGCCGGCTTCAGCATTCAGTAATTCGGTAAAAGCATTTGCCCAGCCGGTATTAGCTATTAGCAAAGACGTTACAACACAAAGGACTAATAATATTCCACCTGCAGAAGATGATCTAAAAAAATGAGGGAAAATCTTTAGGTTAATTAATTTTGTCATAGGCGTAAAAATACATCCCGTCTTTTTAGTAAGCAAGCAAAATATGGTAATTCAATATAGATAAGGATTAAGCGGCAACTCTGCTCTTCATATCAAAGCTAAAAATGTTTTGCTGTTTATTAAGTATAGGGTTATTTAGCTCTTGCGAATGATGCAGAATTAGTTCTTTTTTCTTTAAAGCTATAATACACCTTTCATAAATAGTTTCTCTGCTTTGAAGGCTGTTAAGATCTAACCGTAGCCGCATTTCTATAACCGCGCTGCAATGGTATGGCTCATTAAGGTATGATAGTGTGTTCTCTTTATTATAATTGCCAGACCAGTTAAAATCTGCAAGGGTAAGTTCATGTTCGGCCATTTTCTTTAAAATTATAGACGATACGCCCGCCTTGTCCTTCAAAGATTTTTTCGGTAAACCTAACTCCCCTTCATAAACAAATGTCATTGTGTAGGTATACATATTGAGTATTTTAGTTAAAGTGAATGCATAGTTAAAGTTAGCATTTATAATACCACATTTAAAAATGAGTATCATAAACATATATTAAATATCATGTGCATTCGCCAATATATCTTAATATACATAATAATAACTTACATTGTACTGATAATAATCATAATTGTTTAACCCAAATACAATTCTGGTAAACAATCGTTAGCTGTAAAATATTATAGGTTACATAATATAAAAAATATACTTTTGTAATAAACTAAAGTTCTGCCCGCAACTTTTAAGTGTCTATCATAACAAAACAACAACTAATGAAAAATATTAAATTAAAATTTTTAGCTTTGATAATCATTATTGCCGGTATAACTGCCGCCTGCAGTTTAGATGGCGATAACGATACTACCTGCTACTCATCGGGTTTTGCTTATACAACTGCTGTGTCAGGACCCGACTCTACAATAGTAAACAGGCCAATAACCATTAACCTTGATTTTAAACTGGATAATTCATGTGGTAGCTTTAACCGCATTGCAGAAACGAATGGTTATCCTAAAGACATTGTTCCGGTTGTAGAGTATACCGGCTGCAATTGTACCGCAACATCTACCACACTTACAAAACCTTATATATTTACAGCCCCTGCAGCCGGTAGTTATGTATTAAGGTTTCAAAAAGATGGTACCCTAGCTTACATTACAAAAACCATTGTGGTAACAGCCCAATAAAAATACAATTTTGCTTAAAATCTCCTTATTAAGGAGATTTTTTATTTAAGCAGGTAATTTTGGCAGTGTTTTAATGTAAAGTCCTTCCACTTTTTTACGTGCCCAATCGGTTTTACGTAAAAAGGTAAGGCTTGATTTTACACTTGGGTTTTCTTTAAAACATTTAATATTTATAAGTTCGCCTAACGTATCAAAGCCATAAAAAGCCTCAAGGTCTTCAAGAATTTTTTTAAGAGTAATGCCGTGCAGCGGGTCTTTGGGCTTAAGGTTTTCCATAAGTGTAAAAGTAATAATTATAAAATGTATATTTATAATTCCAATCAAACTTTAAACCATGAAAAACTTTTACCTTACTATTGCCCTGCTTTTGTTTTTTGCAGTGCAGGGACAGGAAGCCACTACCACTATTTATCTTATTCGTCATGCCGAAAAAGTAGATGACAGCGCAGATCATGAATTATCTGAAGCCGGGAATTTAAGAGCAAACAAATGGGCAGATTATTTTAAAGAAAAGCAAATTTCGATATTTTACACAACTGCTAACAAGAGGTCTGTTTACACAATTATGACTGCAACCGTTATTGCTTTAGATCGTACTCCGGGCACTACATATAATACAGAAATTAATACCTACGACCCTAAAAATTTCTTTTTAAAAGATATTGCCGAAAAACATAAAGGCGAAAAAATTATTGTTGTAGGGCATGGTAATACAATACCAGCTACTATAAACAACTATTTAGGAAAAAATATTTATAAAGACATACCGGAAAATGAATATGGCAACCTATACATAATTACCATTAAAGGAGACAACATAACCCATGAGCTGGTAAAAATATAATGTACTCTTAACGCTATTGCTACATTAAACTATTGTGCTTACCTTTGCCATCCTTATGCTAAAAACAGTAAATATATTAAATAAGCGCGCCCGGTTTGATTACGAAATTATAGACCGATATACGGCGGGTATAGTGTTGGCAGGATCTGAAATAAAATCCATACGCCTGGGTAAAGCATCTATTGCCGAAAGTTTTTGCGAATTTCATGATCTTGAGCTATTTGCAATTAATACCAATATTGAGGAGTATACCTTTAGCCGTAGCTTTAACCACGCCCCTAAAAGTGAACGAAAGCTTCTTTTAAATAAAAAAGAATTAAAGAGCCTTAACAAAAGTGTACAAAACCAGGGTTTAACCATTGTTCCGCTACGGTTGTTTACTAATGAGAAAGGCATGGCTAAACTTGAAATAGGCCTTTGCCGTGGCCGTAAAAACTATGACAAACGCGAAAACCTGAAAGAACAGGATACTAAACGCGATATTGCCCGGATTAAAAAAGAATTCAGGACTTAAATAAAACAATAGAGGCTTCAATTATTGGAGCCTCTATTGTTTTATTATATAAACACTAATTCTTGTTTTCTAATAGCGGTACAAACCTAAATTCGCCAAACTCATGTTTCTCAAACTGGGTTTCGTTTTTGCGTATCAGCATTGTCATTATTTGTGCCTGCCCTTCTTCACCCACGGGTATAACAAGCCTGCCCCCCACTTTAAGCTGCGCCATAAGCGGCTGCGGAATCATAGGGGCACCGGCTGTTACAATTATGCTGTCAAACGGGGCATAATTGGGCAGCCCTTTGTAGCCATCACCAAAAGTTAATAACTTAGGCCTAATGTTTAACTTAGGCAACAGCAGCGAGGTACTTTTAAAAAGTTCGTTTTGCCTTTCTATACTAAATACTTTAGCGCCCATAGTGTACAGCACGGCAGTCTGGTAGCCAGATCCTGTGCCTATTTCGAGTACCTTATCGTCTTTTTTAACTTCCAGCAACTGGCTCTGGAAAGCTACTGTATAGGGTTGCGATATAGTTTGCCCCGCCCCTATGGGGAAGGCTTTGTCCTGGTAGGCGTAATCTTCAAAACTGGAGTTTAAAAACAGGTGCCTGGGTATTTTTTTAATAGCTTCCAGCACATTTTTATCGGTTATACCTTTTTGAGATAAAACAGAGGCGAGCTGATTACGAAGTCCTTGGTGTTTGGCGGTGTCTTTCAAAGTGCAGATATTGTTTGGCGGTAAAAATAACAAACAAATTTGACAAATTCCAACTCTGCCGCACATCTCTTCACGATTATAAAACATCGATTTCGCTACACTCTTTTGCCCTGTTAAGTTTGGAATATCAAAGTAAATAATGTTATTTTTGATAAAAATTTATTATTATGCTAAAAGTTGGCGTTTTAGGCGCGGGCCATCTGGGAAAGATACACCTGCGTTTGCTCAACCAGTCCCAAAAATATGAACTTGTAGGTTTTTACGACCCTAACAGCGATAATGCCGATAAAGTGGCCAAAGAATTTGGCTACCAAAAGTTTGATACCATAGCTGCTCTTATTGCCGCTGCAGATGTTATAGATATTGTTACCCCTACCCTGTCGCACCACGAATGTGCAGTAGAGGTTATAAAAGCCGGCAAACATGTATTTATAGAAAAGCCTATAGCTAATACTATAGAAGAAGCTGATGAAATACTACAGCTGGCTAACCAATATAATATTAAGGGCCAAGTAGGCCATGTAGAGCGCTTTAATCCTGCATTTACAGCTACTAAAGCCAAGATAGAAAACCCTATGTTTATAGAAACACACCGTCTTGCCGAGTTTAACCCTCGCGGAACGGACGTGCCAGTGGTCCTGGACCTTATGATACACGACATTGATGTTATATTGAGTGTGGTAAAATCGAAGGTTAAGAATATTTATGCCAGTGGCGTTTCTGTAATTAGTGATACGCCCGATATTGCCAATGCCCGTATTGAATTTGAAAATGGCTGCGTGGCAAATCTTACTGCAAGCCGCATCTCTATGAAAAACATGCGTAAATCGCGATTTTTCCAAAAAGATGCCTATATCTCTGTCGACTTTTTAGATAAGGTATGTGAAGTGGTAAAGATGAAGGATGCACCGGAAGTTCCCGGCGATTTTGATATGATACTCCAAAATGCTGAAGGTATAAAAAAACAAATATATTTTGACAACCCTGATGTAGCAGCAAACAACGCAATACTGGACGAGCTTGAAACTTTTGCCGATGCCATAAATAACAACACTACCCCTGTTGTAACGCTGGAAGATGGTACTGAAGCGCTAAGGGTTGCTTATAAGATTATTGACTGTTTTAAGAAGTAGAAGATATGCTGCAGCCTAATTTACTTTCTGATGTTAAGACATTAATAGCTGCTGCTAAAGAGAATGCTATTCGTTCGGTAGATCATTACCGTACTTTATTATACTGGCATATTGGCGAACGCATATTTAATGAAGAGCAACAGGGTAAAGATAGGGCTGATTATGGGAGCTATCTTATAAAATATCTTTCTAAAGAATTGCAGCCGGAACATGGTGAAAGCTTTTCTTCAAGAAATTTAAATTGGTATAGGCAATTCTACAAAACATTCCCAATTGTGAACACACTGCGTTCACAATTAAGCTGGAGTCATTACAGAACATTATTACGTATTGAAAACAACAACAAACGAGAATATTATATTGCTGAAACTGTAAAGAATAACTGGTCGGTAAGGCAAATGGAGCGGCAAATCAACAGCCAGCTTTATGAAAGGTTATTAATGAGTAATGATAAGGAAAGCGTATTAGCGGTTGCCCGAAACGAAAAACTGCCAACCACACCCCAAGAGATTATTAAAGACCCTATGATACTTGAGTTTTTAGGACTAAGACGCGAAAGTGCTTATTATGAAAAAGATTTAGAGCAGGCTATTATTACTCATTTACAGGATTTTTTACTTGAATTAGGTAATGGATTTTCTTTTGTTGCACGACAAAAAAGGATTCACCTTGATGGAGATGAATTTTATGCCGATCTTGTTTTTTACAATCGTTTACTACAATGTTTCGTTGTTTTTGAAATTAAAACACATAAGCTTACCCATGAAGATTTAGGGCAATTGCAAATGTATGTCAATTATTTTGACAGGGTAGAAAAACTGGAACATGAAAAACCTACTATTGGTGTATTACTTTGCGCTGATAAAAATAATGCCGTCGTAAAATTTTCGCTTCCCGAAAATAACAAAACTATCATGGCAAGCCAATATAAACTTATTCTGCCTACAGAAGAGCAATTACTTAATGAGTTAAGAAAAGAAATAGAAAACCAAAACAACCAACCATAACAAACATGAAAAACATAGCAGTAATAGGTGCCGGAACCATGGGCAATGGCATAGCACATGCATTTGCACAAAGCGGTTTTAGCGTTAAACTTATTGATGTATCTGAAAAATCGTTAGATAAAGGTATGAACACCCTTGCGGCCAACCTGGACAGGATGGTAAGTAAAGGGACGATTACCGAACAAGATAAAATGAACACCATAGGCAATATTATTACCTATACTGATATTGAGGATGGTGTAATTAATGTAGACCTTGTTGTTGAGGCTGCTACAGAGAATGTAGACCTTAAACTTAAAATATTTAAAGACCTTGACAGATATTGCGAAGAGCGTACCGTTCTGGCAACCAATACATCGTCTATATCCATTACCCAGATTGCTGCGGTAACTAACAGGCAGGACAAAGTTATAGGCATGCACTTTATGAACCCTGTGCCTATCATGAAACTGGTAGAAATTATCCGCGGGTATAATACATCCGATGAGGTGACAAAAGACATCATGGCGTTATCTGAAAAACTGGGTAAAGTTCCCGTAGAGGTAAACGATTATCCCGGGTTTGTGGCTAACCGCATCCTGATGCCCATGATTAACGAGGCTATAGAAACACTTTACAACGGTGTTGCAGGCGTGTACGAAATTGATACTGTTATGAAACTGGGCATGGCGCACCCTATGGGTCCGCTACAATTAGCCGACTTCATTGGCCTTGATGTTTGCCTTTCTATACTTCATGTAATGCACGATGGTTTTAAAAACCCTAAGTATGCCCCATGCCCCCTATTGGTAAATATGGTACGTGCCGGTAAGCTTGGAGTAAAATCGGGCGAAGGTTTTTATGATTACAGCGAAAGTAAAAAGGCCGAAAAAGTAGCACGCCAGTTTACTAAATAGTCTAAGCAGCGGTATTTAGCTTATCATTCAAAGCGAAGTGCAACGAAGCGCAGAATCTCTATTTTTATTAAGTATATCAACTTCAAAAAACTTTGAACCTGAAACTTTAAACAACAAACCCCTTGGCAAAAATAGTCCCTTTTAAAGCAGTACGCCCGGCACGCGATAAAGTGAGCCTGGTAACATCCCGTTCTTACGATGAATACAGCCCTGCAGAACTGGCCTCTCAGCTGGATTATAACCCTTTTTCTTTTCTTCATATATTAAACCCTGCCTACATTAACCTTCAAAAAGCTTCGGCAGAAACAAGGTTCAAATCGGTACGCACAAGATATGAGGAGTTTAAGCACGAAGAGATATTAAACCAGGAAGATGCACCGGTATTTTATTTATACGAAATACAAAGTAAAAATCAGGTCTATTCAGGCATTATAGCAGGCACAGCTGTAGAAGATTATCAAAATAACGTTATAAAAAAACATGAAGATACTTTAGAGTACCGCGTAGAATATTTTAAAGATTACCTTCATCAAACAGGCTTTAATACAGAGCCGGTACTCATAACGTATCCCGAAAATCTTGCTTTAAAAAAATGGATATCTACCCGCAAGCACAAGCGGCCTGTATATTTATTTTCGTCACTTAACCGCGACAAACACACGTTATGGCGCATAAAAGACGATGCCGAAATTGACTGGCTGCAACAACAATTTGCAGGTATGAAAAGCCTTTACATAGCCGATGGCCACCATCGCTCAGCTTCGGCAGAATTGCTTTATGAACAGGACAAAGCTTCAGGTAATGAAAACCTTAACTATTTTATGAGTTTTCTTATTTGCGAAACCGACCTGAAGATATACGAATACAACCGCATTATCCGCGACCTTAACGGGCATACTAAAAAACAGTTTCTTACTGCACTTGCTAAAGATTTTACTGTTGAGAACAAGCACATGGAATTGTGGAAACCGGAAAAAAAATACCAGTTTGGGATGTATCTTGATGGAGAGTTTTATGCACTTAAATTAAAGGACACGAATTTTAGTTCAGTGCGCGAGGCGCTTGATGCACAGATACTTTATAACAAAGTACTTGAACCCTTACTTGCTATACACGATCTACGTAATGACGAGCGTATAGAGTATATTCCCGGAAGCAAGCCCATAACAGCCATTAAAGAAATTATAGACAGTGGCGACTACCAGGTAGGTTTTATATTGTTTCCTGCAAGCATACAGGAAATAAAAGAACTTGCCGATAATAACCTTATTATGCCGCCTAAAAGCACGTATATTGAGCCTAAGTTCAGGAGTGGTTTGGTTGTGTATGAACTTTGATAAGATTTCAGAATGTAGATTTCAGATTTTGATGCTCCTTAAAGCAACATGCTATAAATAAAAATAAATGTCAATACAAAATAACCTACTCGAAATAAAAAACGACCTTCCGGGGCATGTTACACTCGTAGCTGTTTCTAAAACAAAACCTGTACCTGATTTGATGGAGGCTTATGATGCAGGGCAACGCATTTTTGGCGAGAACAAGATACAGGAAATGGCAGATAAGCATGAGCAGATGCCAAAGGATATTGAGTGGCACATGATTGGGCATGTACAAAGCAATAAGGTAAAATACATGGCGCCATTCGTGAGCCTCGTTCATGGTGTGGACAGCCTGAAACTATTGGCCGAAATTAATAAACAGGCTGCTAAAAATGGCAGGATTATTGCCTGTTTATTGCAGATGCATATAGCAGAAGAAGACTCTAAATTTGGCTTAGATGAAAGCGAACTGCAGCAATTGTTAGAGTCGGAGGAATTTAAGCACATGGAAAACATTAGGGTAACCGGCCTTATGGGCATGGCTACATTTACGGATGATGAAACGCAGGTAACTAAAGAATTTACGCGTCTTAAAGCTATTTTTGACAGCCTTAATGAGTTGCCAACAACTAATAACTTACAGCCATCAACATTATCAATGGGCATGAGCGGCGATTACAAAATTGCGATTGACTGCGGCAGTACCATGGTAAGAATTGGCAGCAGTATTTTTGGCAGCAGATAGGTGGTTTGCATTTACGAACTTTGTATCTTTACATAAAGCAATAGCAAAAGTGTATTGCTTTTTAAACTTTTAACCTGAATAAGATATTTGTACGCAATACTTGACATAGAAACGACGGGTGGACAATTTAATGAAGAGGGAATTACAGAGATTGCCATTTACAAATTTGACGGCCACGAGGTTACAGACCAGTTTATAAGCCTTGTAAACCCCGAAAAAGAAATACAACCCTTTGTGGTTAAACTTACCGGTATTAATAATGCCATGCTGCGCAGCGCACCTAAGTTTTATGAGGTTGCAAAACGTATTATAGAAATTACAGAGGGATGCATTATTGTAGCCCATAATGCCCAGTTTGATTATCGCATTCTTCGTACAGAGTTTGACAGGCTTGGTTATAATTTCGAACGTCAGTCGCTTTGTACGGTAGAGCTTTCACAAAAATTACTGCCTGAACAAACATCCCACAGCCTGGGCAAGCTTGTTCGCGCACTGGGTATACCCATGAGCGACAGGCACCGTGCCACCGGCGATGCTCTTGCTACGGTAGAATTATTTAAACTTCTTTTAGATAAAGATATAGAAAAAGAAATTGTAAAGGGCCTCGTAAAATCGGAGAATTCCCAACAAAAGAAAGGGCTTTCTACCAAGCTGCTTGATATGCTTAATAGCATACCTGCCGTTACGGGTGTGTATTACATTTATAAAGAAAACGGCGAACTTATTTACATTGGCAAAAGCCGAAACATAAAAAAGCGTGTTAACCAGCATTTTACAGGAACATCAAGGCGGTCTAAGCGCATACAAAAAGATGCTTTTACCGTTACTTACGAAGAAACCGGCAGCGAACTTATAGCCCTGCTTAAAGAATGCCAGGAAATAAAAGTAAACCAGCCGCTACTTAACCGTTCGCAAAAAAAGGCTACTTTTCCGTGGTCATTGTATGCTGCAAAAAACACCAATGGTTACATAGCGTTAAGCCTTACAAAAACTGATGGCCGTAAAAAAGAAATCATCTCATTTTCGGGTGCTGCCGAAGGTAAAAATGCGCTGATACGAATTACCGAAAAATATAATCTGTGCCAAAAAATAAATGGCTTAGACCCTTCTGTTACAGATGCCTGCTTTCCTTATGGCACAGGTAATTGTAACGGCGGCTGTATAGGTGCAGAACTTCATACTGAATATAATGTTCGAGTGGGAGAATTTATAAGCTTTAATTCGTTTAACGGTCAAACCATGGCAATTATAGACCGTGGCCGGAAGGTTGACGAGCGCAGTGTGGTGCTTATAGAAAATGGCAAGTATATAGGCTATGGTTTTTATAAACTTAACTACCAGGTTAACAATCTTGATATACTTAAAAACATTCTTGTGCTTATGGAGGACAGTAAAGATGCTAAAAGTATAATAAGAGGGTATATAAGGAAAAAGAAAGATTTAAAAATACTGCACTTTTAAGCTATTTAGTATCTTTATGTAATGCAGGAAAACCCACCCATAAACCGCGGAATGATTTCCGAAGATTTCCGGAAAAAGCTACATACTATAATTTATGAGGCAGATACCCGCGCAGGCAGGCTTTTTGACATTATATTGCTTTGTGTTATTTTTTTAAGCATTGTAGCCGTAATGCTGGAAAGTGTCGCCTCGATAAAAATTGTATACGGTCACCAGCTTGCTGTTATAGAATGGGTAATAACAATACTTTTTACCCTCGAATATATAGGCCGTGTTATTGCTGTTCGTGAACCATTACGTTACGTTTTTAGCTTTTACGGCATTGTAGATCTTTTGGCAACATTGCCTAAATATATCGGGCTTATGTTTCCCGGTACAGGTTTCCTTATTGCTATCAGGGCGATAAGGCTGCTAAGGGTTTTCAGGATACTAAAATTGCACAATTTTGTTGGGGCATCTAACCAGCTTGTTGAAGCTTTAAAGAAGAGCCGGACTAAAATAGCGGTTTTTCTGTTTAGCGTTGTAGTGCTTTGTGTTATAATGGGCACTTTAATGTATATGATAGAAGGCCCTGCAAGTGGTTTTACAAGTATACCTGTAAGCGTATACTGGACAATTGTAACACTAACAACAGTGGGCTTTGGAGACATTACCCCACTTACCCCACTGGGGCAGTTTCTTTCTACAATTATTATGATAATGGGTTACGGCATTATTGCTATACCCACTGGGCTTGTTACTGCTCAGTTTATGAACGAAAAAGCACACCTTAACACACAGGCATGCCCCAATTGCGGCACCCACCAGCACCGCGACGACGCTAAGTTTTGTTATAATTGTGGCGCCAGCCTAAAATAATCTATGAACACCTCTCAAAAAAAATACCTTATTGCAGTAATAGGCCCTACCGCCATTGGCAAAACAGCTCTGGCAATACAAATTGCGCAGCATTTTAACTGCGAAATCATTTCGGCAGACAGCAGGCAGTTTTTTATAGAAATGGCTATCGGTACAGCAGTACCTTCTGCCGAAGAACTCGCTGCAGCACCCCATAATTTTATACAAAATATTTCTGTTTTTGAAGAATATACGGTTGGCGACTTTGAGCGCGATGCCATTGCTAAACTTGCTGAATTGTTTTTGACTAATGACTATGCAGTACTTGTTGGTGGCTCTGGTTTATACATTGACGCCATACTAAAAGGTTTTGATGATTTTCCCGATGTTGAACCAGACGTTCGCGAAAGCCTGAAAGCTAACTACGAATTACATGGTATTGAATATTTACAACAGCAGTTACAACTACTCGACCCTGTGCATTATGAAAAAGTTGCAAAGGAAAATCCGCAGCGTTTAATGCGCGCCTTAGAGGTTTGCATAGGCTCCGGCCGCCCTTACTCTTCTTTTTTAAACATTAAAAAAAACAGCCGTACCTTTACCCCTGTAATCATTGGGCTTGAAGCCGGACGACAGCTCATGTACGACCGTATTAACCAGCGGGTAGACATTATGGTTGAGGCTGGGCTTATAGATGAAGCACGGGAATTATATCCGAATAAAAGCCTAAATGCCTTGCAAACCGTGGGCTATCGCGAATTGTTCAGCTACTTTGATGGAGAGTTTACATTGCCCTTTGCTTTAGAGGAAATAAAAAAGAACACCCGCCGTTTCGCAAAAAGGCAGATGACTTGGTTTAAACGTACTGAAGGAGCTAAATGGTTTGACTTTAAAACACCATTAACCGAAATTATAAATTACATAGAAGAAAAAGTATAATGCCAATATCTCCAAATTTTACATCAGTATACTCACACGACTGGGAAATAAACTTTTTGCAATGCACGCCCAACGGCTTACTTAAACATACCGAATTGTGTAATATACTGCAGCTTACTGCCGGTTACCATGCCGAAATGGGTGGGATAAATTTTACCGATATGCAGCTGCATGACCAGGCATGGGTACTTAGCCGTATGCGTGTAGAAATTGACGAATTACCTAAATGGACAGAGACAATTACTGTAACTACGTGGATATATGACTTGCAGGGATCACGTTCTATAAGGGCATTTGAGGTTCATGTGGGCGGACGTAAAATTATAGGGTCGGTTACATACTGGGCGGTGTTTAATACTAAGCTTCGTAAAGCCGAAGCCCTCGCCCTGCCCCATGAGCATGTTGAAACATATCCAGAAAGAAAAGCAACTGAAGAATCCTTCAAAAAAATAGATGTAAACCGGGAATTATTATTAAATAGTGAGCGTAAGGTAATGCTGTCTGACGTTGATATTGTGAACCATGCCAATAACGTGAAATATTTGGAGTGGTGCCTTGACAATATAGATCCGCGCCCTATTTTAAAACAGCAATTAAAAAGTTTTGATATGAACTTTATGCGCGAACTTAAACTGGGCGATGCTGTGCAGTTATTTTCTGCTAAAGAAGACAATGCTACCATCTTTACCATTAATAAAGATGATAAGCCGTGCTTTGCTTTAGAACTTGACTGGAAGTAGTTTTAGTCTCAGTCTCAGTTTTCTGTTTTCAGCTTTCTATGTTTAAGGATGGAATGCAGAAATGCATATTCAATTATGTATATTAAATAGATTGCTTTTTTATTAGATTCATACATAGTTATAATAAACAACAAAAAAGAGATTCTCCCTTACGTTGGAACAGCATCCTTTAAAGAAACGCTACCCAAGAGTAAAAAAAGAATCTCCTAAATTATATAAACAGTTGCCTGTTCTTATTTTTCTTCAGCTACTTTGTTTTTTACAACAAGCCTGAAACCTTCTCCGTGAATGTTTAGTATCTCTACATCCTCATCTACTTTAAGGTATTTTCTCAGTTTAGCAATGTAAACGTCCATACTTCTTGAAGTAAAATAGTTGTCATCTCTCCAAATTTTAGTTAGAGCAAGTTCCCTTGGCATAAGGTCATTTTCATGCAGGGCAAGCATTTTTAACAATTCGTTTTCTTTTGGCGATAGCTTTATAGGCTCATCGTTTTCAAAAGTAAGGAAACGTAATTTAGAGTTCAGGTGCAATTTACCAATCTGGAATTCAAATTTAGAATTATCAGTTTTAGTTTCAGATGCCTTTCTCTGTATAATAGCTTTAATTTTCATTAAAAGCACTTCAGAGTCAAACGGTTTATTAAGGTAATCATCTGCACCTACTTTATAACCTTTAAGCACATCTTCTTTCATAGATTTTGCTGTAAGGAAAATAATAGGCACTTCTTTATTTTTTTCCCTTATTTCTCTTGCAAGGGTATATCCGTCTTTATAAGGCATCATTACATCAAGAATGCAAAGGTCGTAGTTGTCTTTTTTAAACTTCTCAAACCCTTCCATGCCATTTTTGGCTAATGTAACATCAAAATCATTAATTAAGAGATAATCTTTTAGTACGGCTCCAAAGTTGGGATCATCCTCAACTAAAAGAATCTTTTTGTTTACTTCTTCCATATTTTTAATTTATTAGTGGCATTTTTATTATAAAGGTGCTACCCTTTCCTTTCTCACTTTCTACATATATATGACTGCTGTGATCATCTACTATTCGTTTTACATAAGCAAGCCCCAGTCCGTGGCCTTTTACATTATGTACATCGCCGGTATGCTCCCTGTAAAACTTCTCAAAAATCCTTTTTTGGGTAGCTTTGCCCATACCCAGGCCATGATCTTTAATTTTTATCAAAATAAAATCCTTAACGTTCTCTGTAGATATATCTATAACAGGTTCGTCCGGCGAATATTTGATGGCATTATCCAGTATATTAACAAGAACGTTTGTAAAATGAACATCGTTTAACAATGTCGTGGTTCGCAGCGCATTAAAATGACGTGTAAGCGTTCCATGTCTTTCTTCAATTATTAAATCAACATGCTCAATTGCACCTTCAATCACATCGTGTATGTCTGCCTGCTCTTTATCAATGTCAAGCTCTTTCTTTTCGAGCCTCGATATTTGCAGTACATTTTCTACCTGGGAGTGCATACGCTTATTTTCGTCCCTTATCATTTGCAGGTAGCGCTGTACCTTCTCTTTATCGTCAAATATTTTTGGGTTTTTAATAGCATCCAGCGCCAGGTTAATAGTGGCAATGGGTGTTTTAAACTCATGGGTCATGTTATTAATAAAATCGGTCTTAATTTCCGATATATTTTTTTGTTTTATCAACTGGTTAATGGCACTTAAGTAAGCTATAATTATTATAAGCGTAAATACCAGTGACAACGATGTTATGCCAACAATTGATGAGAAAATAAAAGTTTTCTTTTCAGGAAAGCTTACGATTATCTTGTACCGGGTAGACCCTTCACTGTCTTCAAAAACCGGGTGGTCATACATTCCTGCTTCGTGCTTAAAATTTGCCGACCTTACTTTTGTAGAAAGGCTATTGTTGTAAATAGCAAACTCAAATGGTGTTTTAACGCCGCTTTGCTCTAACTCAGCGGCGATCATTTTTTGCAGTTTTCCTGTATTAATCCAGCTTTCAAGGTAATTATACTCCCTATAGTCTTTAAGAAACCCTTCTATCTGAAAACGCAGCCATCTGTCGGCATCAGCGTTAACCTTGTTTTTTTTAGTATCCTGAGAAACATTACTTCCTTTAGATTTTTTTCTTACAAGATCGTCTATCTTATCTTTATCAAAGAACACTTCATCATATTCTCTTGTAACCTGGTCAGAATATATTACAGTATCATCGCCCTCTTTTACGGCCCTGTCATAAAACGGTAATAAATCAGCACGTAATGGTACACGACCCGTACTGTCTTTAAAACGACTGTAAGTCTTATAAAACTCTTCGCCTTCCTGCTGCTCCAGTTTAAAAGCAACTTTGCTTAACACCTGCTGGATGTGGAATTTAAATTGTTCTTCGTTATTTTTAAGCGACGAGTTAACCCAATATAGCTGTACAAGTATTATACCTATCAGCGATAGGCTCATAAAAAACACCAGTAAGCGAAATTTTGTTTTATTCATCACTACAAATTTAACATTTTAACATTTACAGCTAAAAAATATTAACCAAATATTAACGCCTACCCCTTATTTATAACATTTTTTAAAAGATTATTAATGTCAACCACCTGTTCTTTAGCAGATTCCAAATCAATGTTATTTATCACGAAATTGCTCAGGGGTATCGTTTTTTGGTCATTCCACTGGTTTTCTATACGTTGCAGTACTTTTTCCCGGGTAACACCATCACGGTTCATCACTCTTTGTATGCGCACATCCGTTGGGGCAGTCACTAATATTATAAAATCGCAGTCTTTATAACTACCGCTTTCAAACAAAATTGCTGTTTCTTTAATAACAAAAAGTTTGCCACTATTTTGTAAAACCCAATCTTTAAAATGCTCTGCTACTTTAGGGTGTATTATACTATTTAGCTTTGCAAGCTGCTCTGGATTATTAAAAACAAGGGCTGCTATTTTTGCCTTATCAGGAATGCCCTCTGTAAGTATATCATTACCAAAAATTGCTATAAGTTCTTTAACCACATGAGGCATAAAAAGTATTTTTTTTGCCTCATCATCAGCAATATAAACCGGTATATCAAGTGCAGCAAAATAACCCGCAATGGTACTCTTACCACTGCCAATACCCCCCGTAAGACCTATAATTTTTGGTTTCATTAAAAAAATAATTCAGGAAATGCCTGTTGTGGTTGCTGCTTTAGCAAATTAATTTTTATAAACGAATTTATATACCCGGTACCATAGCCATAAAATTGTATAAAAACCGCTGCTACTGATAACAGACCCACTTTTACATTTTTATTGGCAACAGAAGAGAGCACAAATACCGCTGCGAAGTACAAAATATAAAGATAAAAGAAGAAATGCACATTAATTAACATTAGTATAAGAGAACCCGCAAGCCCTGCTATGAAAAATGACGGAAATAAAAATGTGATCTTTTTATACTCCGGATGCCATTTATCTAATATAGGCCTTGCCTTACCAAATTTATTAACCTGTATATAAAATTTATCCCAGTTAATACGGCGTTTATGATATACGTAAGAGTCGGTAAAAAGCTTGGTTGTGTATCCTAACTTCCATAACCTGATAGACAAATCAGGATCTTCGCCGGGATGGATGTTACCAAAACCCTGCGAGGCAATAAATGCAGCTTTAGAAATACCCATATTGAAACTACGCGGCTGAAATTTCTCTATCGTCTCTGATTTTCCCCTTATGCCGCCGGTAGTAAGAAAAGATGTCATAGAAAAGTTAATGGCCTTTTGCACATCACTAAAAGAATTAAGCGCTCCATCCGGACCTCCAAAGCAATCAGTATATTGTGCTTCAAGGTTAATGTCTACGCTTTGCAAATATTGCGGGGGTATTATGCAGTCAGAATCAAGTATTATAAAATAGTCTCCCTGCGCCTTTTGCATACCATAATTACGGGAATCTCCCGGGCCGCTGTTAGGCTTAAAATAATACGATATATTTAGACTGCTATCATACTTTGCGATAACATCGCTACATGGTACAGATGAACCGTCTTCTATAACCACCACCTCATAATCATTGGTATATACCTGCCTGGTAAGACTTTCTAAAAGTTCTTCAATTTCGTCCGGCCTGTTGTAAACGGGTATAATAAGAGAAAAAAACATGTACAGTAATTTTTAACAAAGTTACTCTTTATAAATAAAAAAGCCACCAAAAATTGGTGGCTTAGTTTGTAATAAAATTTTACTTTTTACTACGGTAATCTATAATAAGCTATTAATTCTTTTTAATTACTTTAATAGTTTTAACAGCATTACCGGCAGTAACTTTTACTAAGTAAGTACCCTCTGCAAGCATAGAGGTATCTACTTTAGCATTAGTAGTATTAGGCTTTTGCTCATTTACCTGCTGGCCTAAAAGGTTAAATATTGCAACAGATGTAATATCTGAAGAATAAGTTAGGTTAAGCACATTGTTAACCGGGTTAGGATAGTAAGAGAACGATGCAAGATCAAACCCTTTACCACCAAGTATCTCCTCGATAGTTACAGCAAGAACCTCAGTGCTTGTACAGTTGCCTATAGTTTGAGTAGCATAGTACGTGTTACCTTCTACAAGCTGAGTACCTTCCGGTAGCGCAACACCTGCAATAGCGTCGCTCTCAGTTGCATACCATCTAACAGTCCCAGTAGCTGTTACTACAATATCTTCAATCGTAGCATCTGTAGCAGAAGCAACAGTAAAGCTTTGAGGAGATACACCCGTTGGTGCAGGAGTATTATTAATAGTTACAGTAAATATAGACTGGTTAGTACAGTTTGGCGTAGTGGCAGATGTTGCAAAAACATACAGGGTTGTAGTTTCTTCAATTAATGCACCGGCCTCAAGCATTGTGCCTGCACCATTGTTTTCTGTATAGTAATTACCATTAGTTAATGCCGGTAAAGTATATGTTCCACCACACTGTGTAACATCTTCGGGGTCATCAACCAGAACAGTTGTTAAAACAACAGTAACCGGAGTTCTAGTTTCGCTTTCGCAACCGTTAGCAGTTTGCGATGCATAATATATTTCACCATTTACAAGCGCAACATCATCTACTAATGCAATACCACCTGTAGCATTTTCATACCATTTAATATCTGTACCTGTAGCCATAAGTCCCGCAATAACGCCGGCACCACAAAATGTTTGTGTAGCATCGGCTACAGGAGCCTGCGTAGCTGCAACAGTTATTACAGCCGTAGCAGTAACACTACAGCCAGACTCGTTTGCAGCACTAACAGTGTAAGTAGCGCTTTGGGTTAATTTTGCATATACAGTCTCTATATCCTGTCCTGTATAAGCTATGGTTGCAGCCTCATCTGTAAATAAACCTGCAGCTGGTGTCCAGGTTACAACAGTGTCAAAACTATAGTTAAAGGTTACATTAAATCTTTTAGGAGATAATGTACCTGAACCAGAGGTTAAATTGTTGTAATTAAACAGAGTGGTATTAGCACCAAGATCTGTATAATACGTTTTAGCATTATTTACATTATCTGCACCTAAATGAGAAACACTTATAACAATGTTAGATACACCATCCCAAACATAAGGAGTTGTAAATGTAATAGTGTTTACACCTACAGCATGTGTATAAGTTGCCGGTCCGTAAACGGTTGTAAATCCGGTTTCGCTTAAATATGTCGTATTTGCAAATACTGCATTTTCTGTACTGCCCAATTTTACAGTATAGCTATCGTTATTAGCAGCATCCCCTAAACTTGATATATTGTAAGCTATAGATGTTATGCTACCAGGCTGTAAACCCGCAGCAATAAGTTCTGCAGCAGTGTAAATTGTCTGGCTCTTGTAATTTACCCTCCTGTTAGAGAAAGCCGTAAGTTCTTCTGTATCTGTAGTCTGGGTTGTTGCAGTACCTACTGTAGCTGCACCATTAGCAGATGCTCCATTAATTGTAAGTGCTACTATTGCATCAGGGCAAACTGTTGGTGTAGCAGGAGTTACGGTAATTGCAGCTGGTAGTGTATTAACTGCAACCGTAATTTGCTCTACCGCCACACAGCCTGTAACAGCATCTGTTGCAGTAACAGTATAAGTTGTAGTTTCTGCAGGCGATACTATTTGAGACTCACCAGTAAGGTTAGTTCCCGGTGTCCATACATACGTATAATCATCATTATCGCTTGCAACAGAAAGTGTTGTGCTCTGCCCTTCGCAAATTGAAACCGCTGTAGCGGCAACTTCAATCGCAGGTGCGCTTGTTACTGTAACTGTAACCGCTTCACGAGGCGACTGGCAAACACCATTACCATTAAATGTAAACTGTGGCCTTACAGAATAGGACTCCAGGTTAGATCCTGTAGTTGTACCACATATAGCACTTGCTGATGTAGCATCGGATACATGGAATTTAACCGTTGATACGTACGATGTGTTATCTGTTTTCACAGTCCTGCTTAAAGTAGCAGTTGATGCAGCATTACCATGGCAAAACTCTACAAGAATATTTGATGTACCATCCCAGTTAAAAGGTGTTGTAAATGCAAAAGTATTTATTCCTGTAGTTGGCTGATATGTTGCACTTGTATAAACAGTTGCAAGGCCATTGTTACTAACAAAAGTTGTTAGCTGCGTAGCTGTAGTTGTACCGATTTTAATAGACAGATCGGTATTAGCAATAGAGCTTGTTGAAGTAACATTTAGAGCTATCGAATTTAAATTACCTGCTGTAATACCTGCACTTCTTAATTCCTGAGCTGTAATAAGGTGTTGCGTGTGATTATTGCTCCAGTTAGAATATAGCGGGTTAGAATATGTATCAGATGTTGTTGCACCTGCACCCACCGCTACATTAGAATTTGATACAATTTGCGTTGCACTAACATAAAAATCTCTTGTGGCATTTACCGATGGCGATGCAAATGGGCTGCCTGATCCAATAAAGTTTCCGTTTACAGGAGCATCATACCAGTATAGTAGTCCGCTATTAGTAGCTGTAGCAGTAAGCTGTGCAGGTCCTTCTCCACATACTGTTGCATCATTAGCAGTAACTATTTCAGGATAGTCGCAAAGCGTAGTAAATGTAGCCACTGGTGCCCATACACTTGTACCATTTGTAGTACCACAATTACCTCTTACCCATACATAATATGTAGTTGAAGGCTGTAAACCTGATAAACCGGTAGTTACGCCTGTTGCTGTTGCATTAGCTACAGTCTCTGCTGTAGGCGCAACATTGCTTGTAGAATAATAAATTTGATATCCTTCAGATGGTACTGTACCCGGCGCTGTCCATGAAAGGGTAGCCGCAGCTTTGCCTATAGCCGAAACCTGTACTGCACTTGGTGGTAAACATGATGGCGATACATCTACTGTGATATCATCTACAAATAACCTGTTCCTGTCGGTAATAGAATATACATTAAAGCCAATGTAGTATACTCCCGTTGATGATGGCGTAAAATCGATAGTATTTGTAATTGGTGTTGTATTATTTACAATATTGCTATGATTTGCTAATTCTGTAGTCATGCTTGTAGCAATATTAGCAGTACCATAAGACACCCTTAGCCTTTCTACATAAGTAGTACCTCCATTATTACCATACTTATATGTTAACCTGTAAGATACTCCGGCCGTTAAATTTAAACCACGGGTATAAAACCATGCATTTGCAGGGTTATTGCTGTTATAAGTATAATTAAGTACTTTACTTGTAAACCCGTTTCCGGCTGGGCTGTATGTTGTCCAGTTATTACCGTTACCCACGTTTTGAGATGTAGTACAACCTGGCAATGCAGGCGTTGTAGCTGATTCAAAATTTTCAGAATATGGGATGCCTGTAGCTTCACATGGAGTTGTAAATGTTATAGATGGTGTCCAGGTGCTAAAATTTTCTCCGCAACTGCTTCTTACCCAAACATAATATTGTGTGTTTGCTGTTAAGCCCGTTATAGTGGCTGTAGTACCTGTAGTAACCGGCGTACCCTCTGTTGTAGCAGTGGGTGCGGTGTTATTTGTTGAATAGTAATACTGATATCCAGATGACGGAGCAGTAGACGGAGCCGTCCATACAACCGTTGCCGTGGTTGAAGTTGATCCGGAAAATGTTAAGCCTGTGGGCGCAAAACATGATGGTGGTGCCGTTAAAATAAATCGCGCCTGTGGTTTAAAATCATTAGCAGTATCTGTATCCTCATTGCAAAGTGCATCTTCATCTGAAACAACAAACCTGCTGCTATCATCTGCCGTGCCGTATACAAAAACCTGTCCGTACGGATCGTCAAAGTCTGCTTCGCCATAACAAACATCAACAAGTATGTTACTTGTACCGTCCCATACAAATGGTGTGGTTAATGTAAACATATTATACCCACCTACAGACGTGTAGTTGCCGCTATAAACTTCTGTGAGGGCTGCATTATTATGCGTAGCAGAATTTGTAGCTGTAGTTTGCGCTAACCTGATTTTATAGTTAGGCAAAGTAACCACAGAGGGTGTTGCTACATTCCAGCCGAACTGGCTAATAGTACCTGTTGCCCCACCGGCAGCAGTAATTTCTGCAGCTGTGTATACAACCTGGTAATGCATGTATGCATAATAGCTGTTTACCGGTCCAAGCCCGCTACCGGAGTCTGCCACAGATACTTCTGTGCCAGATCCTAACGTAACTGTTTGTGCAAATGCATTTGTACCCACAAGTACAAAAAGCATCATAAAGCTGGCTATCCATTGCTGAGGTTGGCGCCATTGCTTTTGCAAAATTTCTAAAGTAGATTTTTTCATAAAATAATGTGTTATTAATCTACTAAAACTATAGAAAATAGCATCGTGCTTAACAAAATGTTGTAAAATTACTGCTTACGCAACTATTTTGTTAAAACATAATGCTCAAATAAGATGGAATGTGAAAAAAATGAATTGTAAGCATTAAATTTATGTTAACATAAATTTAATGCTTGTTAGAAAAATAATGGTTTTAACTACTTTAAATAAAAAAAGCCCCTAACAAGGGGCTAAATGTTATATTTATGCAATGACTTGCATTAATTGGGTTAAAAATTAGTCAAGACTATCTATTTTAACCATTTCGTTAGAATCTTTGTTATAATCTAGACCTTGAATATCAAAACCAAACAAGTTGTAAAAATCTTTACGATAACCTTCAAGATCGCCTATTTCGGCAAGGTTTTCTGTTGTTGCCTGTGTCCATAATGCTGCAACTTTTTCCTGTATATCATCACGCATTTCCCAGTCGTCTATACGAATCCTGCCTTTGTCATCTACAGGTACTTCGCTTCCCGCATAAAGCCTTTCGGAATAAAGGCGCTGAATTTGCTCAATAGTTCCTTCATGTACTCCTTCTTCTTTCATTATTTTATACAATAACGAAATATAAAGAGGTATAACCGGTATGGCAGAGCTTGCTTGTGTAACTAATGCTTTATTTACAGATACATAAGCTTTACCATCAATATCTTTTAGGCTGTCTGTAATTTCAAATGCTGTTGCTTCAAGGTGGTCTTTAGCACGGCCAATAGTTCCTTTTCTGTAAACTGCCTCTGTAAGTGAAGGCCCTATATAAGAATATGCAACAGTTGTTGCGCCCGGAGCTAAAAGGTTTTCTGCTTTTAGTGCATCAATCCACATAGCCCAGTCTTCTCCTCCCATCACCGCAACAGTATTTTCTATATCACCTTCCACTGCTGGTTGTATAGAAATATCTGATACTTTACCTGTATGAAAATCTACTGTTTTGTTAGTAAACACACCTCCTATAGGCTTTAGAACCGAACGGTGTAATACACCTGTTTCCGGATGCTGGCGTACTGGTGATGCAAGGCTGTAAATAACAAGGTCTACCTGTCCAAGATCGGCTTTTATAAGGTCTAAAGTTTGTTGCTTTATTTCTTTAGAAAATGCATCACCATTTATGCTTTTTGCATAAAGGCCTGCTTTGTGCGCTTCTTCCTCAAAAGCAGCTGAATTATACCAGCCCGGTGAAGCTGTTTTACCTTCTACAGGTGGTTTTTCAAAGAAAACTCCTATAGTAGCCGCGTTGCTGCCAAAGGCACTTGTAACCCTCGATGCAAGGCCAAATCCTGTTGAAGCGCCTATTACAAGCACTTTTTTTGCGCCATCTATAGCACCTTTAGATTTTACATATTCAATTTGGTTTTTAATGCTTTGTGCTGCACCTTCAGGGTGGGCAGTAAGGCATATAAATCCTCTCATTCTGGGTTCTATGATCATAATTTAAGGTATATCTTTATTGGTAAATATTTTTGCGGAACAAATATAGCCCGATTTTTTAGTTAAGCAATGCCCGTGCATGATTAAGCGCAGAGTCGCTTACATCTTTGCCCGAAAGCATCTCGGCAATTTCCCTTACGCGCTCATCATGGGTAAGCAGTTTAAGTTCAGATACTGTGTTATCTCCTTGGGTAGTTTTAAACACTTTATACTGCCTGTCGCCTTTTGCGGCTATTTGTGGCAGGTGGGTAATGGCCATAACCTGCATCTGTTGGCTCATGTTTTTCATGATGTCACCCATTTTATTAGCAATTTCTCCCGAAACCCCTGTATCTATCTCATCAAAAATAATACTTGGCAGCTTACTGTAATTAGCAAGCACTGCCTTTACAGCGAGCATAATACGGGACATCTCCCCACCGGAGGCTACTTTCTTCATCAACCCAAAATCTGTTCCTTTATTACCAGAGAATAACAGGCTCATCTGGTCTTTGCCATTGTTAAAATAGCTTTCTGTTACTGCAACTTCAAACTTAAAGCGTGCATTGGGCATACCAAGCTGGCTAAGTATTGCTGTAATTTTTTCGGTTAAAACAGGTATCGCTTTTTGCCTGGCTTCGTATAACTTAGCAGCAGTACCATCGGTTATGGCTTTAGCTTTTTCAGCCTCATCTTCCTGTTGTTTAATAGCATCGTCTATATTTTCTACAAGTACAACTTTACTTTCGAGCTCTTCCTGAATTGTCAATAAATCAGCCACTGTTGCCGCCTGATGCTTTTTTTGCAGGGCATAAATAAGCTGTAACTTCTGGTTAACACGCTCCAGTTCGGCCGGGTCGTCAGCGAGTTTTTCATAACCTTCGGCAAGGCTGCCGGTAATATCGTCAAGCTCTATAACAAGGCTTGATACCCTTTCGTAATATCCTGCATATTCAGCCGAAAGGCTACTTATTTTTTGCAATGAATTTTTTATGTCTTTCAGGTTTTGCAGTGCCCCTAACTGTTCTTCATTGGCTATGGCCAATGCCTTAGCTACAGATTCTTTAATGAATTCTACATTGCTAAGCATTTCCAGTGACTCTTCCAGTTCTTCCTGCTCCCCTGCTTTCAGGTTAGCAGTAACCAGTTCCTGTAGCAAAAATGCATTGTAGTCCTGCTCTTTAGAGAGTGATGCCTTCTGGTCCTGTAATTTTTTTAGCTTAGATAGTACCTCTTTGTACAGGGTATACTGTTTTTTATAGGTAACAAGCAAGTTATTGTTACCTGCAACGGCATCCAGTATCTGCATTTGGTATAGTTCGTCGCTAAGCTCGCGGGTTTGCTGCTGGGAGTGTATATCTATAAGATATTCTCCCAGTTGTTGCAGTTCCTGTAAGTTAATAGGAGTATCATTTACAAAGGCACGCGATTTACCCGACGGTAATATTTCACGGCGAATGATAGTCGTATCTTCATAATCCATATCATTTTGGGCAAAGAATTCATTGAGCTGGTAATCGCCAATATTAAAGTGGGCTTCTACCATACACTTTTGTTCTTTGTCTTTAAGCGATGTAAGGTCGGCACGATTGCCCAGCACAAGGCCAAGCGCTCCTAAAAGGATAGATTTACCGGCACCGGTTTCTCCTGTTATGGTAGAGAAACTGCCGGAAAAATCGATATGGAGTTGCTCTATAAGAGCAAAATTTTTAATATGTAATGTTTGCAGCATAAGGATTTAAAGTGCAATAGCAGCACAAATATAGTGTTTTAAGAAGTATTGCAAAGCCACGATACAGACTAATTTTTCATAAAATTTACCCTTTGAAAACCCTTTTAAATTAAATGTTTAGTAAGCTTGCTACATAAAGGTGTATAAAAAACACCCATACTATACAGAACTACATTGCATTAAATTTATTTTTTAAGGCTTGCAACTTTTATAACTAATTTCGTTATTTTCGCTTTTTACAATTATTTTAACGTAGCAACGTTATTTATGCTACTAACCATTTAACCGCACATTATGGAATTTGAAAGTTTCCTGCAAATTGTTTTCTCTGTTGTACCATCAATAATAGTGGGTGCTGTTGCTTACTATTTCTTTAAAATGCATACTGAAAATGAAGAAGGCCGTCGCCGTTACCTTATACATAAAGAAGCCCAGAAGACAGCTTTGCCACTACGTTTACAGGCTTACGAACGGCTGTCGTTATTTTTAGAACGTATAGACCCTGCAAAACTACTTATACGTATCACACCGCAGTCTAACAATAAACATGACTATGAAGACTATGTAATTGCACAGGTAGAGCAGGAATACGAACATAACCTTACCCAGCAAATTTATGTATCGGCAGAATGCTGGAATATTATTACCACTGCCAAGAATGCCACTATACAAACAATACGCAAGACCAATATGAGCGAACGTGTAGATACTGCAAACAAATTGCGCGAAGTTATGCTTACCGACCTGTTTGACAAACAAAGCCCAAGCAGCATTGCCCTTGCCCACTTAAAAAATGAGGTATCAGAACTTTGGTCGGAATAACTTAAAATAATTTATCTTTATACTTAAAAGGCATCTTTACAGATGTCTTTTTTTTATAAATATTAATATATGGCAGCATTTATAAGATACAAAATATACCTCATCGGATTGGCATTGCACTATCAGGAGAACAAGTAAAAAAATTACCTGCAATAGCTGCATTATCAGTGTTGATAATGCCGGTAGAAGCTTATATATTAGATATAAAAGGAATTGATCATATTGATTATTACACCCCTTACGCTAATTAGCAGTATACTTACATGTTCGTACTTTTTACAGGCTTCTATAAAAATAAGCAATCCTTATTTAAGCAGGACGATAAGTTATATTGGGCAAAATACAATGACCATTTTTGTTACTAACCCCCTGATTATTTTATTACTTACTTTAGCAATACCAACAGATTTTTTTAATTGTACAACATTAGCAGAAAAAAAATTGCTGCCTTTTTTATCTACAATTTTAATACTTTTAATAAGCTTGGCAATAAATGAGATAATAAAAAAAATAAAATTGAATGGAATATTAAATTAATAATTAACAACTGCTACTTCTCTCCCAACAACTGTTCGAGCTTCTTTTTCTCGGCTTCCGGTAATTGTGGCAGCATGGTTTCAAACAGTGTCCTGTAACCCTCTTTTTTAAGCAGTTTACGAATGTTGTCTTTACCAAATTTTACAAACTGCCATTTGTGGTGTAATGTAGCGTTTAAAAGGTTTTGCCATACAATAGGGTCGGCTTTGCCAATGTAAAGCAGGTTAGCCAGTGCATTTTGCCGTACCGAACTTTCGTATCGTGGAGAAGCATACTGTAATAACTCACCATAAAAATCGGCTTTCTTTTCCGGGTGGTAATACTTGGCGGCATAAGCCAGCGTAAGCCACAGAATACGCAGGTTTTTGTCATTAAAACCTATCCAATGGATACCTTTATCTAAAAATTCTCCCTGCCGTTCAGGAAAACGGCGGCATAAAACATTTAGTGCAACTTCGCGTGTAATGTAAGAATCATCATTTAGTAATGTAATATATTCCTTTTCAAACTCAGCCGGGATGGTAGTAACAGTACGCGCCACAGCCTGGCGCAGTTTAATATCTCCTGTATTCATTGCATACCTTACCAGTTCTGCTTTATCGGCAAACGGCACTTTTGCGGTCTGAAAAATTACTTCCTGTTTTACAGGGTAAAACTGGTCGCTTTGCAACACCTGCATAAATACAGGTTTCTTATCTTCAAAACGTTTATCACTCAATTCGCCCAACTTAAGGTATAATTGCATAAACTGGTTTTTACTCAGCAATTCTATAGCTTCGGCAACTTCAAATCCCGGGCTTTCCAGCCAGCGTTTTTTAAACGATGCAGTATCATAAGATGATACTTTGTTTATCTCTGCTAAAAATTCGTCGGTATTCACATTTTTATAAGCATACTTTTCGAGGTAATTTTTAATCGCCGTTTTAAAAACATCATGCCCTATACCCTCTCTAAGAACATGTACTGCCCATGCGCCCTTTTGATAAAAGGAAAGCGTACTTGCCTTCTCGTTCATTACCGGTATAGTATCTGTTTTTGCAGCTTGCTGCAGGCGTTCGGCCATTTCATAAAGCTGGTAGTTAAAATGGTCATTGCCATACAATTCCTGCTCTGCAAGTAGTGCAAAGTAGGTAGCAAAACCTTCCTGCAGCCAATGATGTGTTCCACTTTCGGCAGTTATAAGGTCACCAAACCACTGGTGTGCCAGTTCATGAGCGTTTACATTAATATAAGAACGATCATTAAAACCGGTTTCGTCTACCACAAAATCTTCGCTAAAAATAGTCGACGTAGTATTTTCCATACCCGCATACAAAAAATCAAGTACCGGTACCTGGCGGTAAATTCTCCACGGATAGTTTACCCCTATTTCACGCTCTAAAAAATCGAAAATACGTTTGCTGTCGCGGTACGTTGGTCCAAATTTAGACGCATCTTCAGGTCGGTACCAAAATTCTAAAGGCGTTCCTGTAGCTGCGGTTTGCGACTGGTGTTCAAACTGCCCTATGGTAAGCATAGCAAGGTAACTGCTCATGGGCTTATCCATTTGGTACTCCCACTTTTGCAGGTTGCCCTGAACCGACTTAGATTTCAGAACCCCATTTGCCATAACTTCATAACCTTTTTCATAACCAATAGAAAGGTTAAAGATTACTTTTTCATTAACATCATCAAAACTTGGCAGCCAGTGGCTGGTATATTTGCCCTGCCCCTGCGTCCATATTTGCACATCACTGTCGCCTATGCCATTTGGTCCTGTTGTCGCAGTATTATTACATTCAGGACAATCAAAACGTACAAAGTATAAAGTTTGTTTGGGTTGCGCAGTATAGGTAAACTCAACAGTGTTCTTCCCTTTTTTATAACCTTTAAAAAGCTTTAAAGCACTTGCCGAAGCCGCCCAGCCCGTCTTCTTTTTACCATTAACCTTTACATCCTTAAACTGCATGTTATGGGCATCTATATAAATAGTGTCGGGTTTAGATGATACCTCAAACGTGTAAGTAACTTTACCCGTTACCTGTTTTTGCGAAACATCAAAAGTCAGGTAGGCATCAATCGTTTTAAAGTCGACATCTTTTAATTGCTGAGGGTGCTGTGCTTGCGCAAATAGTATGGTGGTGCTAAATAACGCAAGGGCTTTTAAGCAGGATTTCATTGTATATTTTTTTACAAAACTACACAAATAGAATCATAATAATTGTAAAGGTATGCCAATCTCTTTTTTTAAACTTTACGTTAAAACAGCTCAAATTAAAGTTATAATTTCTAATTTTAACAATCTAATGTTTACAGCATGCCATACATCTCTTTTACATATAAAAAGTTAATTGCCGGTTTAGCGTTATTAGTGCTATTAGTATTACCACAATATACGCACGCGCAATTACTTACTTCGCCGGAGAGCAAAACAGAGGAAACAAAATTCCCTACTGATTCGCTTAACCGCCGTACACCGCGCGGTACCGTAAATGGCTTTATTAAAGCAATGGCCGACCAAAACTACATTAGAGCAAGCCAGTTTTTACAACTTAAAAGAAGCTGGAGAAAAAATTCGCAAAGGCTACGCATTGTACAAAGTTTTCAGCGGCTGTTAGATCAGGGTGGCGACATGGCACCTACAGCGCTGCTTAGCGACAAGTATGAGGGTAATCCTGATGATGTTCTTGAAGAGAACAGCGACCTTGTAGGTACAATAATTATTGACGATAAAGAAATAACGTTATATGTGGTTAATACCGCCCTCGAAGGCCAGCCTCCGCTATGGCAATTCTCGGCAGAAACGGTTGCCGAAATTTCGGCAACTACATCAGATGAAGATACATTGCTTAATAACATATTACCTAATTATTTAAAAAACAAAAAATTAGGTGGTGTGCCCATAGGCCACTGGATAGCAGTAGTAGTTATTGTATTAGTTAGCTACCTTATTGCATGGGCATTAGTTGCACTTATGGGTTTAATTATAAGAGCTACATGGAAAAAGACCCGCGAAGAAGAAGAATGGCTGCTCGTAAGGGCAATGGGTTTACCCATAAGGTTATGCATTGCGTTGTGGCTTTTCGTTGCCGTTTCGCAGTATGCAGGCATCTCTATAATTGTGCGGCAGCGTTTTAGTGCCATAACATTTGTAATAGGCATTGTGGCATTCCTTATCCTGCTCTGGAGGCTTTCAGACATTGTGAGCGATTACACTAAAAACCGCATGACGCTGCGCAACCGGATATCGGCTATATCTGTAATATTGTTCTTAAAGCGTATGGCTAAGGCAGCCATTGTTATCATTGGGTTCATAACCATATTGGGCGCAATAGGGCTCGATGTTACTACCTGGTTTGCCGCATTGGGTATAGGTGGTATAGCACTGGCACTGGGAGCCCAGAAAACCATGGAAAACTTTGTGGGCAGTGTTACCCTTATTGCCGACCAGCCCATTCGTGTAGGCGATTTTTGTAAAGTAGGCGAAATTACAGGAACTGTAGAGTCTATAGGAATGCGAAGCACCAGGATACGTACTAATAGGCGAACCGTAGTTACTGTACCCAACGGTAGTTTTTCGAGCAATAATATAGAAAACTATGCACACCGCGACCGCTTTTTATTCGACCCGGTATTAGAATTCAGGATGGAAACCACACCCGACCAGCTCCGTTATTTACTTGTAGAAATTCGTACATTGCTGTATTCGCATACCAGTATAAACCCCGAGCCGGCAAAAGTGCGCTTTACCGGCCTTACAGCCAGTGCTTACAAAGTTGAAATAATGGCCTATATAGAAGCTGTTAACCTTGATGCTTCGCAGGAAGTGCAGGAAGACCTGTTGCTGCGTATACTGGATATCGTGGCACAAAGCGGTACTGATTTTGCCTTCCCGAGCCAGACGTTATACATGGCACGCGACAAAGGAACCGATGAAGATAAAACTACCGCTACTAACGATATTGTAAAGCAATGGCGCGAAGCTAATGAGCTGCACCTTCCTTCTTTTACCCCTGAACATATTGAAAAGCTTAAGGGTAGTGTAAAGTTTCCGCCAGAGGGGTCGGCTGTGGGGAGAGAAGATGGTAAGACGGTTTAGCGTTAAAAAATTAAATCAGTATCTTATTGATTTAAACCTATATGTTATCAATGCCTAAAGCTTTAAAAAATACTTGATGTCTTTTTTCGGAGAAATCAAGCATTTGCTCGTAAGACATGACCTCAATATGCAAATTTAGTGATGGATTAATTTTATATAAATGTCCATGCGCACTTCGTTTAAAGTCATTCCATTTAATATTAAACTCAATATTTTCCTTATTTAATTCGCATATTATATATCCGAATTTTGGTGTATTATCCTCAATATTTAATAAATTACCCTTTTTACTTCTGGCCTTACTCTTCATCAAATCACGAAAATATTTTAAAACTAGTTCATCCAGATTAGTAGTATTACTCAATTCTCTACCGGGCTTTTTGAATTCAAAAACCACCAAAGAATTGATATTATCTATACTATCGGAATAAGCACAAGGCACATCGTAAATTAATAAATCTGCTTCCTTATTACCTTCGCTCTCGATATTTTTGACAGATTTTGTCTTTATATCCGATGAAGTATGGGTGTGAAATGTAAATCGTTCATCTAATAGCCACAAATTATGGTAGTCAACTGGCATATTATTGCTCTCTGCACCCATTGTGAAAATTATATTATGTAAATCCTCTTCAAGCATAAAATTTTCATCAGTTCTCCATTGTATATACTTTTGAAACAACTTTATAACCGATTTACGCTTAATCATTAAGTCCGCTAACTTGTCTTTTGAAAAAGCCGCTTCCTCTCGCAGAATATTATGAACAATTTCTCCAAAAGCTTCCTTATCATATTCTTTCTTTTTAAATACTTTTTCAAAAGCTTTAGATCTTTTTTGTTCTAATTTAAATTCTTTTTCATGAAGTCTTGCTTCCAATGTCTCATCAGAAGCATTAATGGGAATATCATTAAAAGCATTTTCAACGCTTAATAAATGTCTATATCTAAGTCTCGGTTTATTAGGATTTAAGATATATTTTTCGATTCTTTCATTTTTTTCCTTTTCTGCCTCTTGAATGTGTTCAGCAAAATTTACTCGAACATTATCTGATATATGATTAAAAAGTTCCTCTAATGAAAATTTATCAAAGTCATTTTTTTTGAAGAATTTTCAGGAATTGTAAATTTATTTCTTTGAGGGTGGTTGTTTTCATCCAAAAATACACTTTCAACATATATAGATAAGTAATATTTATTTTCTTCATGATAAAGTTCCTTAAATGATGGTAAATAATTTGTCAAAGACTGTTTTTTACCAACCTCTCTTTTATTTGCACATAAATGTATTGAGTGCGAATGTACGCCGTTGTAGTTTCTAATATAACTCAAGTTAAAAGTTTCCTCAATATCTGAAAACTTCAAATTGGGTTCAGTTTTTTCAATTTGAATAACTGATTTATATATATCGTTTAATATAATAGCATCTTTGATATCATCTTCTTCATAAAGTATTCTAATAGTAGGTATATTATCTGAGCCAATAAAAAATAAAAGACAATGTTGTATAATTTCGTCAGCAATTTGTTTAATCTCTATTTTAAAATTCTGAATATATTTATAGTATTCAGGTAAAAAATTATTCAATTTTACTACAGTTCTATTTATTAAATTATCAGTAGTTATATTTGATGATTCAGGATATTTTTGAAGTCCTTGAACCGTGTCAAATCTATATCGACGATTATGCATTAAATCTTTTTCGATAAATGTACTTTCAATATCCATACTGCCGAAACAAGCAAGTACAGTATATCTACCCATACCTTTTCCCCCTTTATTATAGTTGAAATTTGTATATGGTGTACTAAATGCGATCTCTCTTTTGTCTGTAAAACCAACGCCATTATCAATAACTGTAAATCCTGAAATTGGATGATAATTGTCGAGATTGTCTAATTCAAGTTTTTCTTGAAAATTTCTGTGAACTTTAATTATTATTGAGCCATTATCTTTTGGATTGACTCTGTCCTCAATGCTTTGTAAAGAATTTACAACAACTTCATGCAATGGCAACAAATATTCATCCGGTTTAATATCAATACTATTAATCAAACCTGCATAATTTACTTTTTGCTCAATAATTTGAATATCTTCCATATTAATTCCTGTTTCTACAAATGTAATTAAATAGCATTTAACATTTCATTAGAGATTGTAATTACAATTTATTAAATTTCTATCGAATTTTAAAGCTTACCCTTACCTTCTTCCCTTTCACCCACACTTAACTCCCATTAAAAGACACCATATAACCGTTTAACGAAAATAAAAATATACAGCGTTTTATAAATATACTTTTGGGTTATAATCAAATAGCCCTTACAATAATGAACGACTATATATTTAACTTAGAAAAAGAATTTCAGGCATACCTGCCGGAAGGATACTATACTTTTATTGGCCCTGCACACCAGGAACTTCTGGGCGATTTTACCAGCGTGGTTAATCTGGTTGCACCTGCTAATAATATAGCCAGAACCATAAACAATACCCTTAGTAATAAAAAAGCGGTTAAGCAGGTACTCTCTGCCCTATACCATGATGCTGAACTAAAAGTTTATGTTGTGGAGGGCGATTCGCCATACGGCCTTGTGTACACTACCGTTGAAGAATATTGCGAACGTGCCGATATACAGTTTCGGTCGCTGAGCTCGTAAAATATTTCTTTAAGCATTAACTACAATTTAATTTTACATACAAAGTATATCATGGCTACAAGGCTAACTCTGGTTGACGACGACGGCAACGCAATGGAATGTTTTTTAAACAAGAACAACACAGTACAGGTAAATGTATCTACAGACAGCGACGAATTTTTAAGCACGGCGTCTATAAGCCTGCATAAGGAGCACGTACAAAAGCTTATTAGGATACTAACAGAAACATTAAGCACTATGGAAGATACCATTGCCCCTAATGAAAGTGTACTTGTACAGTAGACTTTTAAATTATAGCAGCCCAGGATGTTTCTGTAATTTCTTATTTATAATTATCTTCGTGCTTTAAAATATCATAAAGGTTAATTGAATAGACCATCTGCCTTCTAAGCAGGCGGTCTCAAATTCGAATCCTGATGTGATTACAACACGGAGCCATAATTAATGAACAACCTTCTCGATACCCCCATAGAATACCTTAAAGGTGTGGGCCCGGCACGCGGCGAGCTACTCCGTAAGGAGTTGGGTATTCATAAATATAGCGACCTTGTAAGCCTTTTTCCTAACCGTTATATAGACCGCACCCGATACTATCGCATTAACGAGCTGCTAAATAGTAATTCTGAAATGCAAATTGTTGGTAAGGTTATCAACCTGAAAACCGTTGGCGAAAAACGCACCCGCCTTGTTGCCACGTTTACCGATGGTACCGGCGAAATGGAGCTTGTGTGGTTTCAGGGGCAAAAATGGATCAGGGAAAACCTTAAGCTTAATGCCCCTTATGTAATTTTTGGTAAATGCACTTCGTTTAACGGTGTCTTTAATATGGCACACCCCGAGATGGAACCCCTTGCCGAACATGAGGCGAGCCTGCGTAGTGCCATGCAGCCCATTTACCCAAGCACAGAAAAACTTATTCAGCGCGGCATTACCAATAAGGTGGTAAACAAAATAATGCAGCAGCTGTTTATAGAAACACAGGCATTATTTAGCGAAACACTCCCCGTAAACCTTATACAGCAGTTGCAGCTTATACCTAAAAATGCTGCGTTGTTTAACATCCATTTTCCTAAAAGCCAGGACATACTGGCACGGGCACAGTTCAGGTTAAAGTTTGAAGAGCTGTTTTTTATACAGCTACAGCTTATTACCAAGAACCTCATCCGTAAGCATAAAATAAAGGGCCATCCTTTTGGTACGGTTGGAACTTATTTTACAAATTTTTACAACAACCACCTTCCGTTTGATCTTACCGGTGCGCAGAAGCGCGTGCTTAAAGAAATTAGGAACGATATGGGCCAGCCTGCCCAAATGAACCGCCTGTTACAGGGCGATGTAGGCTCTGGCAAGACCATTGTAGCTTTAATGAGTATGCTGTTAGCTTTAGATAACGGCTTTCAGGCGTGCCTCATGGCACCCACCGAGATTTTGGCCAATCAGCATTTTATAGGATTATCAGAACTTGCAGCTCCTCTTGGCATCAACATAAAAATACTTACCGGATCTGTTAAAACCGCCGAACGACGCATCATTCATGAAGCGCTCGAAGATGGTTCACTGCACATTATTATTGGCACCCATGCCCTACTGGAAGATAAAGTTAAGTTTAAAAATTTAGGCTTGGCTATCATTGATGAGCAGCACCGTTTTGGGGTAGAGCAACGCAGCAAACTCTGGAAGAAGAACGAAATACCACCACACGTATTGGTCATGACGGCTACGCCTATTCCGCGTACGCTTGCCATGAGCCTGTATGGCGACCTTGATATTTCGGTAATTGATGAACTGCCACCTGGGCGTAAACCCATACAAACGGTACACCGGTCGGATGCTAACCGCTTAAAGGTCTGGAAATTTTTAAAAGATGAAATTGCTAAAGGCCGACAGATCTATATTGTATATCCGCTTATTCAGGAAAGCGAAAAAATGGACTATAAAGATTTAATGGATGGCTACGAAAGCATAAGCCGCGATTTTCCTTTACCGGAATACAGCGTTAGTATTGTACACGGACAAATGAAACCCGCCGATAAAGACAGCGAGATGGCTCGGTTCTCAGCAGGAAAAACTAACATTATGGTTGCCACCACCGTTATAGAAGTAGGCGTAAATGTACCTAATGCAAGTGTAATGGTTATAGAAAGTTCTGAACGTTTTGGGCTTTCACAGTTGCATCAGCTTCGTGGGCGTGTGGGCCGTGGTGCCGACCAGAGTTATTGTATACTCATGACCGGCCATAAACTTAGCAATGACAGCAAACTGCGCATAGAAACCATGTGCCGCACTAATGATGGCTTCGAAATTGCCGAAGTAGACCTTAAGCTGCGTGGCCCCGGCGATATTATGGGTACACAACAAAGCGGCGTGCTAAACCTGCAAATTGCCGACCTTGTTAAAGATCGCGACATCCTTATGCTGGCGCGAGAATATGCCATAAAAATTCTTAAGGACGATGCTGCCATGGCAAAGCCGGAACACACTGCTATGAGAAATGCCTATATAGAGATGACCAAGAAAAAAAGTATCTGGAATTATATTAGTTAAACAAGTTCATAGTTTATTGTCATTTTTCATAATCAGCCTTAAACATATTATACGTTTTTAACAATTACTGCCCGCATAACTCAGTAAAACAATCATCGCTTCAAAAAGAAACATAACAAGCCGTTAATTAACGGTTATTTAACCTGATACAGTATTATGATTTGTAATTTTAGTAAATAAATAATTACAGATCATGAGTACCTTTCAAGGAAAAACAGTTATAGTAACAGGCGCCGCTATGGGGCTTGGGCTTGCAGCAAGCAAAGTATTGGCACAAAAAGGGGCTAACCTCTCTATTGTAGATTACAATGAAGAAGCACTTGTTAAAGCTAAAGAAGAAATTAATGCACTTGCACCCGATGCAAAAATACTTACCGTTGTTGCCGACGTTTCGGATGAAGCAGCAGTGAAAAATTACGTAGATAAAACCGTGGCAGAATTTGGCCGGATAGATGGTTTTTACAACAATGCCGGTATAGAAGGCAAACAGGCACCGTTAGTAGATTATGATATTAACGTGTTTAAAAAAGTAATCGACATTAACCTTATGGGAGTGTATTACGGACTTAAACATGTAATCCCGGTAATGCAAAAACAAGGTGGTGGCAAGATTGTAAATGTAGCATCGGTAGGTGGTATAAGGGGCGTTGTAAACCAAATGCCTTATGTAGCGAGTAAACATGCGGTATCGGGTATGACAAAAAATGCCGCTATCGAGTATGCTAAAGATGGTGTTTATACCAATGCTATTGCCCCCGGCGCTATACTAACACCGATGGTTGCCGAAGCTTTTAAACAGATTAATTCTGCAGACCCTAAAGCCGCAGAAGCCGAATATGCCCAAAGGAACCCAACCCGCAAACTTGGCCTTCCTGAAAATGTGGGTAACCTTGTGGCCTTTTTACTTAGCGACGAATGCCAGTATGTAAACGGACAAACCATTGCAATTGATGGCGGCGAGTCTAACCTTTACGGAAATTCGTAACCCGAATAAACTTAAATTTTTTAAAACGGATAGTGGTCATACCATTATCCGTTTTTATCTTTAAGCATAATTGTATAATTTAACGGTATGAAAATAGCTACCTATAACGTAAATGGTGTTAACGGCCGTCTCCCTGTATTGCTGCGATGGCTCGAAGAAACGAGCCCCGATGCGGTATGCCTGCAGGAACTTAAGGCTCCGCAGGAAAAATTTCCTGAGCAGGCGATTATAAATGCCGGATATAACGCTATATGGCACGGGCAAAAGCAGTGGAATGGTGTAGCAATTTTGGCTAAAACTGAGTTTGAAATTAAAGAAGTGGGGCGTGCACTACCCGGCGACCCCGAAGATGTACAGAGCCGTTACATTGAGGCTATGATAAACGATATATTGGTTTGCTGCCTGTACCTGCCTAACGGTAACCCCGCACCGGGACCAAAATTTGACTACAAGCTATCATGGTTTAAGCGTTTGCACGATCGTGCCGCTGCTCTGCTGGAATTTAAAATCCCTGTGGTTATTGTAGGCGATTTTAACGTTATGCCAACCGAACGGGATGTTTATAAACCGGAACGCTGGATTAACGATGCCCTCTTTAGGCCCGAGGTAAGGGAGGCTTTTAAAACATTGACAGGTCAGGGATGGACGGATGCGATACGCACGCTCTACCCTACCGAAACGATATATACCTTTTACGATTATTTCAGGAATGCATACGGTCGCGATGCCGGGCTGCGCATAGACCATCTTTTGTTAAGCCCGCAGCTAAGCCTAAGACTTAAAGCCGGTGGAGTAAATAAAGACGTACGCGGTTGGGAGAAAACAAGCGACCACGTACCGGTTTGGATAGAAGTATCTGATAAATAATATATTTTACCTAAAAAAAATAACCCTGTTTTAAATGAAATTGTTGCACTTTCATTTAAAACAGGGTTATTTTATATAAGTCTTACACTATGTAATTAGCACTCCATAGTAACAAGCTGAAAATTATGCGCTTTGTCTATAACATTTACGGCGGCAGGTTTAATCATTGATCTCGAAGCCTTTTTATAAATCGTGTTGGTATTCTTTACGCTCTCCATTGGCATTGTTACCAATACGAAAGTAGTAAACTTTTCTATCTGCAAAACATGCCTGCGCAAATCTTCAGATACACCTGTATCCTTGCGGCATGAAATTACTTTAGCAGTGCCCTTATTAATGGCTTTTTTTGCTTTTGTCCAAAAATGCTCACTACTCTCTATACTCTCGTTAAATAAGAATTCCGGCTCCACCGGAAGTTCAAATACTATAAAATAATTTTGTGGCATAAACGTCGATTTGATACTATATTACGTACAAAAAAATACTTAAGATTTTATGTTAAGATATATTTAACATCCTTGTAATCCTTAGCCTTACAAATAAAAAACATATATTATTACATTTCAATACTTTAATCACAAAAAAAGAGCGTTAAAAAAATTTATTTATGATTTAAATAATAGTTTAAATTGTGAATAAACACGTTGAATGGTAAATTTTAGGGGTCGAAATTTTAAGATTTTTTTAATAAGAAAATTTTAAAGAATTTGCGCACATCGGGAAACAAAAATTAATTAGAGATAGTAATTACAAAACATAATTTTAAAAATCTTTGTGCATCTTTGCAGCCTAATATTTCGGTATGCAGTCGTACAATCCTAAAGAGTGGTTTTCGTTTATTTTCCAGTTCCATAAAGGCGATACGTTTAGGGCACTTAGCCCCATAATGGCAGGTATAGCTTTATATTGTGGCGTGGTAGCCTACCTTGAAACAGAATATTTTGACCTGCCCGATACCAGCCACGTAAAAAATATATCTATAATGCATACCATGCTGGGGTTTGTAATATCGTTGCTGTTGGTTTTCAGGACAAATACTGCTTATGACCGCTGGTGGGAAGGCCGCCGCATGTGGGGCTCGCTGGTAAACAACAGCCGCAACCTGGCACTTAAGCTCGCAGTAATGCTGAAAGATAAAGAGGATAAGGATATTTTTAAAAGACTTATCCCGGCGTATGCAGAAGTACTTAACCTGCACCTTAAAAATGCAGACATTAGCCATGAACTTTTTGATGATGCCATATTGTCTTCTAACCACTATACGCACAAGCCTAACCAAATTGCTAAAACTATTATGGCTAAGCTTAATGAGCTTTACATGCAAGGGAAACTTACGGGCGACCAACTAATTATACTTAATGGTGAAGCCCTTAGCCTTACTGATATTTGCGGTGCTTGTGAGCGTATTAAAAATACTCCCATACCCTACTCCTACAGCGCTTTTATAAAGAAGTTTATCTTTGTGTATGTACTTACGCTGCCCTTTGGTTACGTGTTTCAGTTAGGGTATTATGTAATACCGGTTGTGGTTTTTATATTTTACGTACTTGCGAGTTTAGAGCTTATTGCTGAGGAAATTGAAGACCCTTTTGGCACGGATGCAAACGACCTGCCTCTCGAAAAAATAGCGGCCAACATTAAAAAAAACGTAGAGGAACTTATATATTAACTATTTCCTTCAGGATTGTTTCTGAAAACTGTGACTGCGACTAAGTAATAAATCTTAGGTTAACCTTAACAGGCTGCATTATATATAATTGCTACTTTTAAAATAAAAGTAACATTATGCATAGCGACAAACAAAACAACGATAACACTACCAGTGCCGACGATAACGTGAGCAACAACGCACATTACTCAGAGTCGGGTGAAATTACCCGCGAAGACGACCGCGACAAAAAAGACAGCACCCAAGACTGGAATGCCGAAGAAAGCCGTACCGGCCGCCACAAGTAATTAATAGTTCTCTGCCAGGGATGCAAAAAGCCTTGGCCAGTCGGCATTGCCCCAGTCTTTACCCAGGCGAACAATAATTAATTTTTTTGCAGGGCATACATAAATGTATTGCCCTAAAATTCCTTCTGCCGAAAAATTACCATTAGGCTGTAGCCACCACTGGTATTTATAATTCATTACGCCACCCTCCATCAGGTCGGGCGTTGTAGATGTTTCTACCCATGCCCTGCTAACTATTTGCCTGCCGTTCCAGTTGCCTTTATTAAGGTACAGCCTGCCCAGCTTTGCAAAATCGCGGGCACGGGCATTAAGGCAGCAAAAGGTTTTCTCAAGGCCATTATCTTCACGGTCCAGGCTCCACGTTACGTCATACTCCATACCCAGCGGCTTCCATATCTTTTTCTGCAAATAGGCGGTAATAGTTTTACCTTTTAAGGCACGCTCTAAAACAAACCCAAGCATTTGGGTATCGCCACTACTGTAGCTGTTGTGGGTTCCGGGAGTATGTTCCAGCTTACGGCGCAGCAGGTATTTGCGCAGGTTGGTTCCGTAGTAATCGGTGGCTGCATCGCCAAAAGGGTTATGGTAACTCTCGTTATATTTAATGCCGCTTGTCATTTGCAACAGGTGCTTTATGGTTAGCTTTTCCATACCCTGTGTTTGTTTCAGTTCAGGGATATAATTTACAACCGGCTCTTCTACTGACTTTATAAGCCCTTCATCAATAGCACAGCCAACGAGTATAGACGTAACTGATTTTGCCATAGAAAAGGACGCTACTATTGATGCCTCATCGTACCCATTAAAATAATTTTCGTACTGTATGGTATCATTTTTAATAACCATAAAAGCAACCGTCTTGTTCTCTTTAAGGTAATATTCAAACTGTCTTTCTTTACCACTAACAGTGAGCGATTTTGGTATCCTGGGCTTATCTGCTACGGCAAAATGCCAGGTTGCAGTAGTATCTGTTGCGGCAGTATGGGTAGGGAAAATTTTATAATCGGTTATATTAGGAAAGTTGTAATATACAAACCTGCTCATTTTGCAGGACGATGCAGTTACTACTAAAATAGCAATTGCAATAAAGCAAAAGCTGCGGTGTGTAAAATGTTTCATTATTGTTATACCTGATTATAAAGGCAAATATGGAAAATTTGAACCTATTAAACTATCGAAATTTACAATTTAACCCTCTTTAAAACGTTATTAACCGCACAATAACTATTACTACTGAAATTACTGGCAGAATTTTTGTTACTTTGTTTTTACTGTTACAGGCTTTATGAAGAATTTTTTATTTTTAACCTTATTATTGTTTACTACCTGCAGCCTCTGGGCGCAGAAAGATAACCCCGGTGGCGGTATAGCCATACCCAGGGGCAATGATATTAGTATTAAGCCGGCAACCACTATAACTAAACCATCTACCACTACATTAAGCCCTAACAGCCCTTTTGCACCCAAGCCCGAAAAAAAGAAAGATTTTAACTATGCCCCAATTGTAGTAGGCGAAAAGAAATCTAACTTTAGTATGTATCAGGGCAATGATTTTGTTAACCGTAGTACAGAGTATGCCGACAGGACAACGGTAGCCCCAAAAGGTGAATCTAATGAAGCGTTTAGGGGTAACCAGGATTTTGGCGAAATACGAACCAAATCTAAGTTTATGCAGGTCATGGCGCGCGACTTTGGTGCTGAAGATGGCGATCGTATAAAAATAATGGTTAATGGTAAAACGGTAGTTGATGAAATATATCTTAGCAACAGCTTTAAAGGCATACAGCTTACTCTTGATGAGGGCTTTAATAAATTAGATTTTGAAGCGCTAAACCAGGGAACATCCGGCCCTAATACTGCCGAATTCAGGATATATGATGATAAAGAAACGCTGGTAACCAATAACCAGTGGAATCTTGCCACCGGCTTTAAAGCCAGTGTGATGATTATAAAAGAATAGCTGCCCACTTAGGCAGCTATTCTTTTATAATATATTATTTAAGAGATGTTTTAATTATTAACCTTCATTAATTTCTTTCATTATCTCTGCAAATATCCGGTAAGATTTTATCCTGTCGTTATGGTCATAAATATTAGATACCACCATAAGCTCATCTACACCGGTTTGTTGTAAAAACCTTTGCGTTTCTTTCTTTACAGTTTCCTTATTCCCTGCAAATGTGTACTTAAGCATATCCTTAACAGTGGGGTTATGCAACAGCATGAGCAATTCGTCTGTCATGACAGTTGGCGGTTTCAGGTAATCCCTTTTACCTGTTAATACCCCAAGGAACATGCGTATTAGCGATGTAAAATTTTCCTCGGCAGTCTCGGTATCATCTGCAGCGATAATATTTATGCCGGCAATAGTATACGGCTTATCAAGAAATTGGGACGGTTGAAATTCCCTTCGGTAAATTTCGAGCGCCTCGAATAACTGCGCGGTGGCAAAATGACTTGCAAAAGCATACGGTAAACCCATTTTTGCAGCAAGGTGGGCACTATCTGTGCTCGACCCTAAAATGTAAATAGGCACATTAACACCTTCGGCCATTGGGGCACGCACCTGCGCCCAATCGTTATCTGCCGAAAAATATTGCTGTATCTGTTCTACCTCCCCCGGAAAATTATTTACCGCCTGCATCCTGTCAGACCGTATGGCATGTGCGGTAAGCTGGTCGGTTCCAGGTGCACGGCCAAGCCCAAGATCTATACGGTTAGGATACATAGTGCCTAATGTACCAAACTGTTCGGCAACAATAAGTGGCGAATGATTAGGCAGCATTATACCTCCGGATCCTACCTTTATTGTTTTAGTGCCGCCTGCCACATGGCCTATTAAAACTGCGGTGGCACTACTTGCAATACTTATAGAGTTATGATGTTCGGCAAGCCAAAAACGGCTGTAGCCAAGATCTTCGGCTTTTTGGGCAAGGTCTACACTGTTTTTAAAACTTTGTGCCACAGAGCTGCCATCTGATATAAAAGCCAGTTCTAAGACTGAATATGATATGTTTTTAGAATCCATAATATTTTTGCGCTACACTACAGTGCTATTGCACCATAGCAGTTAATATCTGTTGTATTTGCCATGAACTTTGCAATTACAATGCCACGGTTACCTCATGTCAGTACCTAATACACTATACAAAACTATAGCATACTACTATAAAACAGAAAGCCCCAAACCATTACGGCCGGGGGCTTATATATATTTTAAAAGCTGCTTAGTTAAGCAGGTAGCTTATGTTTACATTAGCAGTAATGGTTATTTCGCCTACTGCAAGAGTTTCTCTTGGTGCAGCAGCATCCATACTTTTTTCCATCATTGTTGCCATACGGTATACCGGTGGGTAGTAGGTTTGTGTATTATCTGTCACTAACAACGCTTTGCCTAATTTCTGACCTAAAGCACCGGTATAATCGGCTGCTTTTTTATTAGCATCGGCAACAGCTTTAATTCTTGCTTCGCTTTCATACTGCGCCTGTTTAGATGTTTTAAAGCTTACACCGTTTATAGTGTTTATACCTGCATCTGTAAGGCCCATCATTAAAGCATCGTAGTTAGAAAGATCTTTTAAGTGAATAACAATAGTTTGAGATGCCACATAACTTTCTTTCTTTTTAGAAAGGTCATAATCACGATTAAGGGTTACCCTTTGCGTTTGGTAATCGCCCTGTGGCAGCTTTTGGCTTTTAAGGTATTTTATAACTTTATCTACGGCAACATCATTAGCCTTTTTAACTTCGGTGGCATTCGTACCCGTGTTGCTTACGCCCACGGTGATATCTGCCTGGTCTGGTGTTACAATAATTTTGCCTTCGCCAGATACATTTATCTGCGGTTGCTGGTTAGGCTGAACTTGTGCCGTGGCAAGTGTACCAACAAATACTAATACTAAAAGTGCAATCTTTTTCATGGTGTTTTATTTTACGATTTTCTGTAGGAAATTCAAATTGCGTGCCAGTTTTTTGATTTATATTTTATTTGTCTTGGCCATAACAAATAAAATGATAATGGGTATCAATAACAATATAACCATCAGGGTATTATCATAAATCATGTGCGGCTCTCGCGAAAGTGTAACGGCATACCCCCCAACGGCTCCGCCAAAATGGGCTACGTGGCCTATGTTATCATTCTTTGCCTTCATGCCATAAATAGAATACAGCAGGTAGCCAATACCAAAAACAAAAGACGGCAACTCTACAACATAATACAGGTATATAGTGCCGTACGGATTAAGCAATATTGCTGAGTATAATACTCCCGTTATGGCTCCTGATGCGCCTATGGCAGTATACCAATAATCGTCTTTATGAAAATATAATGTTAGCAGGCTGCCTGCCACAAGGCTTACAAAATAAACCAATATAAATGCAAATACACCCATATAGGATATAACCACCGGTGCAAAAAAGTAAAGTGTAAGCATATTAAATGCAAAATGCATAATATCTGCATGCAAAAAAGCACTGGTTATCATGCGATACTGCTCGCCTGCACGTATACTGCCAACATGAAATTGATACTTCCTGAAAAAATCCCTGTCGTTTAGCCCCTTGTAACTCACTATTGCATTAATGGCAATAATAATGATTACCGCGATGTTCATATCCATAAATTATTTTTAAGTTGTAAAATTACTTAATATCATTGGTAAACCATTATCCTGAACACTAACAAAAGTGTAATTTTATAAGAATAAAAAGTATATTTGTAAAAAAAACATGCATCTATTAGGATACATCCTCATATATCCCTTTTTCTGGTTCATCTCTATACTCCCTTTCAGGATACTATATTTTCTATCAGATATTCTTTACATTATTGTTTACATGATAGCAGGTTACCGAAAAAAAACTGTAAGGTTAAACCTTGCTCTTGCATTACCACATTTAAATGATGCCGAACGTAAAGTAATTGAGAAAAAATTCTTTCACCATTTTTGCGACAGCCTTGTAGAAATGATAAAAACCATGTCTATTTCTGAAAAGGAAATGAAAAAACGTTTTGTCCTTGAAAACATGGAACTGGTGCATGAGTATGAAGCCCGTGGAAAAAGCGTTGCCCTGATATGTGCCCACTATGGCAGTTATGAGTGGCTGCTCATAATGAATAAATATCTTTCTACTCACAAAGGCTTTGGGATTTATAAAACAGTACGTAACAAATATTTTGACGCACTTGTAAAAAAAATACGCAACAAGTTTGATGCCCAGCTTGTAGATACCAAGCAAGTTATACCTGCCATGCGCGACCACAGGCGTAAAGGTATTTTAGGATATTATGGTTTTTTAAGTGACCAGTCGCCTAAACTGGACAGTGCCATATATTGGACTAATGTATTTGATATGGAAGTACCTGTGCATGTAGGTGCCGAAATGCTCGCCAAAAAACTCGACCTAAATATAATGTTTGTAAAAGGGGCAAAAATAAAACGTGGCTACTACAAGGCAACGTTTATTGGCCTTGACAAGGCCCCTAAAGAATATCCTAATTATGAAATTACCGATATGTTTTTACGCCTTATGGAAGAACAAATTCGTGAAACTCCGGAATACTACCTTTGGACACACAAACGTTTTAAACACCGCCGTAATGACCCGCCCGCTTTTACTGCAAATCAAACCAATTCATAACCATAGCTGTAGCATCGGCGCTGTTATCCTGTAAATGGGTAAACTCATTTGTACGGTTATTATAAGTATAATCAGCAGCCCAGTCAGTATGATTTGCGGCTAATGCCTTAATACTTTCGCAAACATATTGTATCTCTGCATTTGTTGTAGTTGGGTGAATTGACATACGTATCCATCCCGGTTTTTGTATAAGGTCGCCTAATGATATTTTATCGGTAAGGTAATGGGACTGCTCCTGGTCTACGTGCAAAAGGAAATGCCCATAAGTACCTGCGCAGCTACAGCCACCTCGTGTTTGAATGCCAAACCTGTCGTTAAGCAGTTTTACCCCAAGGTTAAAGTGCAGCCCTGTTATGTAAAACGAAATTACCCCAAGCCTGTTAGTATGCTGTGGTGCCAGTATATTTATATTCTCAATATTGCCAAGAGTAGAAAACACATAATCTATCAATTCTTCTTCGCGGTGCAGTATATTAGCAACGCCCATTTGCTCCTTAAGCTTTACGGCAAGTGCCGTTTTTATAACCTGAAGAAAGCCCGGTGTACCGCCATCTTCGCGCTCCTCTATATTATCAAGGTATTTATGTTCGCCCCACGGGTTGGTCCAGCTTACTGTTCCCCCACCCGGATGATCGGGTATCATGTTTTTATACAGCTTTTTATTGAAAATTAATATACCTGCCGTACCCGGCCCGCCAAGAAATTTATGCGGAGAAAAGAATATGGCATCAAGGCGTGCCTCTTCATCTTCGGGATGCATATCTATAGTAACATAAGGTGCAGAACATGCAAAATCAACAAAACAAACACCATTGTACTGGTGTATTAATTTTGCTACTTCATAATATGGCGTCTTAATACCGGTAACGTTAGAACATGCCGTTATAGAAGCTATTTTAAGGGTGTTGTCTTTATACTCTTCAAGTAACGCTTTAAAACTGTCAAGACAAATAAGCCCCTGCGGGCATGCAGGGATTATAACCACATGGGCAATGGTTTCCAACCACGATGTGTGATTGGAGTGGTGCTCCATGTGCGATATAAAAACGACAGGTTTTTTCTCTGCCGGAACATTGGTAAAAGCCCTTAAATTCTCCGGAACCTTAAGCCCCAGTATCCTTTGGAATTTATTTATAACGCCTGTCATACCTGTACCATCGGTAATCAGGATATCATCGGCATCAGCATTAACGTGGTGTTTTATAATATGACGTGCTTCGTGGTAAGCCGTTGTCATAGCTGTACCACTTACGGTAGTTTCGGTATGGGTATTGGCTACAAAAGGGCCAAAAACATTGCTTATCTTATCTTCTATGGGGCGGTAAAGGCGGCCGCTGGCAGTCCAGTCTGTATATATAATTTTTTGTGTACCAAATGGCGAAACAAATTCCTGGCCTATGCCTATAATGTTTTGCCTGAACGTATTAAAATAATCTTCGAGTTCGGTATTCAATAAAGTATCTGTAGCCTGTAACATAAGTTAAAGTATTAGCATTGCAAATTTAGCAAAATATATATCTGTTTGCTTTAAATTCTATTTTAAATACATTGATAGTGTGGGACAGCTATATTTCTTAAAGGTTTCAGTTTTGTTGTATTTACCATAAAAGTCTTTAACCCATCGCGTAGGTTTGTATACCCTCTTTTCTTCCAACGAATAATTTTGTCTATAATCACTATACCGTTCACATGCGTGCAACATAAGCACAGCCATGGCACGCTGCTCATTATTTGTTGCAGCTTCAAAAGCTTTCATATAGTACTTGTGGGCAAGGGTAAGCTGCGCATAATTACCGCTGCTGTATTGTTTTTTGTAAGTTAAGAGGCTGCCAAATGTTACCTCCCATCCTGCACTACCCTGATAATAAGTACTCATAAACCATGCATTGCCTCTATAACTGGTGTTATAATATGCATGCCCTAACCTAAGATAGCTGTTTGCATCTGTTTTATTTTCAAGATCTTTAATCTCTTTTACAAACAATAATTTAGAAAATGTTTTTTTATTCTTTACAACCGGCCTGCCATAGTCAAGTATCGCAGGAAAAAATGGATCTATAGAATCATCTTCTGCATAAATTAATATCTCTTTTGCTATAGTATCAGGTATTTGCTTAAATGTTTCATAAGCCAGTTTCAGTTTATTTTCCCTGAATGCCTGCCTGCCTTTAAAGTCAAGATAATACTCCCTGACCGTAGTGGTACCCTCGCAAATAAATTTTTCGAATGGCGTTTTATTTTTTTTATCATTAAGTGCTATAAGATTATCTACATCTGATGATTTGGCGTACTTATCTAAGTAGCCCAAATAAGTGTAACTAAATTTTTCGGTAGATATCGGATTATAACCATAATCAGTATACTTATATGTATCTGCTTTAAGAAATAATAAATTAGCCGTAGCTATATCCCCCTTTTTGTTATATTCGGCGGCTAATAATGTAAGTAATGTATACAGGCTTTTGTTGTAAGACAAGTCTGTAATTGCAATTTCCTGTATTTTAGTAAAGGCATTATACAATTGTTGTTTTACCTCAGTGGTTGTAATATCATTTTGTTTTACGTTTACAAGAGCTAATTCGGTATATTTTTGAACCTGTATAGACGGTTTTGCATTATCACTTATTGCCGATGCATATTTGTATCCATCCTGTATGTTATCATCCATAAAGTTAAGGTGTGCCAATGCTGCAGCCATAAAATCATGGTTATTACCTACTGCTGCCCTGCCATATAACTCAATAAGATACTTCCTAAAACTACGAAGGTATTTAATGTCTTTTCGATAGTTTTTAGCACGGACATCCATATAGCTGTCGCCTTCCCAGGTTTCGGAATAAGCACCCGGAGCGTTGTTTTTCATTAGTGAGTAAAAAAGCCAGTCTTCAAATTTATTTACTTCCCGCCCTACCAGCAGGTTTACATACTCGCTGCCGGGTGCTAAACGGTTAACCTCTTTTATAGCATTAAACACAGGGCCGGGATCGCGCATGGCATGTATTGCTATTATAACGGCACGTTCATGATCATTTTTAGCCAGTTTGAGTGTGTTGTTTTTTTCTTCGAGATTATACCATTGCAATACAGAGATTACTTTTTCATCGCAAAGGTCGAAGCAGCGGCTCAAATAATAGTTTTGTTCGGCTTTATCATTTGCAGCATACGCCCTAAAAAGCATTGCCCAGGATTTTAAAACCGTTGTTGTAGCACTGTTTTCAAAATAGCGATTATAAAGTGGTACAACATTATCCTTCCTGCCATAACGTATAAGCATAAAGGCATAGCGCTCTTTAAGAAACTGGTCTTTACAGGCAGCAAGTCGCTTCTCTATAGGTACAAATCGGCTATAATCAACAATTGTGTCTTCGTTGCTGTCCCAATAATTGCGTGGCCCTTCATCGTCCCATGACTCCCATGATGTTTGCGAACTGCCACCCTCATACTCCATTTCTTTTGCAAAAATGAGATATTGTAAATAGGCTTTATTCTCTGCACGCAGCAATGCTTTTATAAAAGTGTTGTCTTTAAAATACGATTTTAACTGCTTAGCATCATATTGTTTCCTGAACTCTTCCGGCGGAGTGTTATATTGTATTTGATAAATATCGTCTGTCAACACGCCTTTACCCAGCTTATGCTGCCACTCGGCACAATTGCGCAGGCGATCGGCATCGCTTTGTATGATATCGGTATTTAAATAATGCTCTGTATAATAAGCAGGCTTAAATTTCTCCATACCCGGAGTGTCAGCCTTAAAAAAGGCCAGCCTCAGGGTTTCATAATCATCTCCCCACCCACAGGCACCCGCCTGTACCGTAATAAGTAGAGCCAGGCTAACGGCTAAAAAGCGAGTAATAGCCGGATATTGTTTTGATACCATATTGCTGTATATAATTTTCATCCCACGAAAAAAAAGTAACCCTTGAATTCTCCAGATCTATTTCATCTTTAAGTATATCGATCATTTTTCGCATTTCTTCATCCGAAACTTTTTCAACACGCACTTCGTCTCCGTTACGGTAATACGTTTCGCCCAATACTTTATCCTGCGTAAACACATAACGGTTAGCGGCTATTTTTTTAAACCGGGGACTGTCAGGCGAAAAATAATCATCATTCATTATCCCTAAAAAATCCTTTCCCCTAAAAACAAGGTTCCAGCTAAATACAGGTAGCGCTACATCTAATTTTAAAGGATAGTTGTCATGGTTTATATATTGTTTGAGCACTTTAGACGACCCTATAGAATTTGCCGTTTTAGTACTCGCAGGGTTGTCCATATTGTAGCACATAAGGAGTCCGCGGTCTACAGGTGGTATACCTGCTGTTTTATAATCGCGGTACTGCCATAAGCGTATTGTAGCCGATATTTTATACTGCGGTAATGCCTTTTTTATCCGGGATAATAAATAAAAATAATTATCGCGGCTTTTACCGGTCCAGTCGCAATCTATAAGTACTTCTTTTATACGCGTATCAAATACTCTTGTTTCTTCAGCCTCACACATACTTCGCTCCGCTCTATCATCCAACTTGTATTTTTCTACGGCAAAGTCGCCAATATCCTTACGGGTAAGCTCTATTATTTTATTAATACGTTTAACTACATTATCTGCCAGTGCAGCAAGCTGTTGCCTGTTACAATTTAGTACAACATCATTAGTAATATAAATAGACGGAGTTACCTCCCTGCGGTTTTCATAGCTTTTAAAATTCCATAAAGTAGCAACAGGCAACGGCTTTTGCTCATAGGGATTCCAGCCTACATCAAAAAGGCGCATGTAAATATGCGAAATTCCTAAACTGTCAGCTTTATCATCATCAATGCTGTAGGGTTCATAACTGGTTTTCCAGTAGCAAAAAGAGCGCGTTATATTAACGTCTTTATTACATGATATAAGCAAAAATATTCCACAGAGGAACAACAGTTTTTTCATTAGCCTGAGGTGTTTAAATCTGTAACGAAAATAGTATTAAAACAGTATGTTTTATTGTAAAAATAGATGGTGTTAATAAGTTTTTTAAAATTCCTAAGTTATTTATTTAGAATCAATAACCTTGTGAACTTTAAGAATATCCGACTCAAAATTCAGTGTGAATTTTCCTTGCCCGGATCTCACAATACTATCCATTTTTGGTGTAAGCCAAAAATAAAGCTTAGTATCTACAAAACTAAAACCTTTTGTATATTCTGCATTTATATTAATGTCATTAATAAATTTACCAAGACTAATGTTATTCTTATAAAAATTATCTTCGTCACCACCACCGCTGCTTTTATAAAGAATATCTTTTGCCAGTAATGAATCTTTAATTTTATATACTATTCCATTTTGAGTAAAGTTTATGCTAAACTGCGTTATGGCATCCATTGTACCACTTCTTCCCGGTTCCCTGCCATCTAATAACATTTTTTCAGAACGTTTACCGGCTTTAAATTCTTTTTTAAATTTCAAAATTATACCCATCCTGCCCTTCTGATTTTCATTATAGTTTTGTATAGTAAGACCCTCTACACTATCTCCCACAATTTGTACAACCTCTGCATCAATAGTTTTAACAGAATAATATTCGTTTGTCTTCTTAAAATTAAAAACTAAAATCACAACGACAATCAAACCTAAAATAAGGGCGATTGTAAGGACTATTTTTTTTATTGAAATCATAGTTTAGTTATAACGAAAATAGTATTAAAACAGTATGTTTTATTGTAAAAATAGATGGTGTTAATAAGTTTTAAATTAGTAGTATTGAAAGCAAAAAAAATGCGGTTGAATTTTACAATTCAACCGCACTTTTAATCTATATTATGTAGTACTATATACCAATCTCAACCTGAAAACGCAAATACCAGTTTTGTTTAGATGTCCCGTCAAGGTAATTAAGATCATCTAACGTTAGTTCGGCCTGTGCCTTAAAGGCATGTTCCCAAATATATTTTGTAACCCCAATGCTGTATTGCTTGGCATTTGGTGCCAGGTTTTGTATATCGCTGTTTACTTTCTGGGTAGAAAAACGGCCTATAATTTCGTAATCTGACAGGAATAAATAACTCAGTTCATAATCAAACCCGTGGCCTGTAAAAATATACTGCACATCGGTAGCATCAAGCGGGCTAACCGTAACAGGATTGTCTGCAATGCGCTGCATGTAGGCGCTCATAAAAGCCCAACCGTTATATTTTACCATCGCATCTAAAAGTATCGACTGCATATCACGTTTTTCAAAAAGGTCGTTCCCTAATTGCCCGCCCGTTCTCCTTGCCTTATTATTAAACTGGTAAGCACCGGACAACATTAACTTGGGTTTGGCTTCGCGCATAAGGTCGCCCTCAAAATAAGCTCCATCTTTAGTAAAAGAACCCAATGGGTATAACTCTACTTTACCGGTGTAAGCGAGTCCGTTATCGGGCTTATCGGTAGAGTTTCGGCCTTCGCCGGTACTTATCGCTCCCCGTAAATTGTACGAGAATTTGTCCATACGCTCATGCTGGTTATGCACCTGCACCCCAAAATCCCTGTCTATAGTAAAGCGTGCATTATTTATACTCCTGTCGGTTAGCTGCAAACCTCCGGATGAATTTACCCTCTGGCGGTTACCCGGCAATTTAGTTTGCCCAAAACCAAAATTCCAATGCTTGTTAGGACGATAAAACACAATTGCATCGCGAATAATGTTTATGTTCTCGCCATCTTTAATTTCGCCCACATCGCCGGGCGCAAAAGAAAGCTGTAGCGCATAAATAAATTTAGGGTTACCCACATAACCGTCAAAACGCAGGCGCAGGCGGCGTATCTGTCCGTCAATGGCAGACTCCTCCCCCTCATTCTGAATGTAAGTGGCGCGGTTTTGCATCCTGAAACGAATATTGAACTGAAAGATACTATCGGGAGATGTTATTCCTAATCCCTTACCGTAATTGTAATACGGCAATGCTGATAGTTTAAGGTCGTTATCCTTGGTAGTTTTTTTAATATCTATTTGCGCAGTAACTCCTGCACTAATTAACAAAATTAATAACGTTAATGCGTTCTTCATTTAGTGGATATAATTCTAAATTATCTTTTAAGTACTGCGTATTGCGTTAAATTACTTTAAGTTACGCGTCTATAAGACACAACTGTAAAGTTTGCGCAAACTTAATATTAATTATCATCACTCAATGTTACGTAAACGTTACGTTTACAAAAATTTAAAATTAACTTTGTTACTAACACCCTATACAATATAAGTTAGGAATTTTATTTTTGACTGCTTAAATAGTACCTTTGCAAAAATTTTTAGTTATGCCCGAATATATAGGATATCATTTTACAGTATCGCCCAAAGAGCCGGGAGCCGAAATACTTATGGCCGAACTGGAGTATACCCCATTTGAGAGCTTTGAAGAGACAGAGAACGGCCTTAGTGCCTACATACAAAAACAATTGTGGACAGAGGATGTATTAGAAGATATACAGATATTAGAGTCGGCAGAGTTTGAGATAACTTATATTGTTGAAGAGATTGAACAGGTAAACTGGAACGAGGAATGGGAAAAGAATTTTGAGCCTATTGAAGTTGATGATACCTGCAGGGTACGCGCTCCGTTTCATGAATACCGTGATGTAAAATATGATATTGTTATAGAACCTAAAATGAGTTTTGGCACCGGCCACCATGAAACTACATTTATGGTGATTAAGCATTTACTTGAAACTGATGTAGAGGGTAAGAAAACTCTTGATATGGGTTGCGGAACTGCTATTCTTGCCATTCTTGCAGAAATGAAAGGCGCACAGCCTATAGATGCAATTGATATAGATAACTGGTGTTACCTTAACTCTATAGAAAATGCAGAACGCAATAATTGCCACCATATTACCGTTTATGAAGGCGACGCAGCACTTTTGAAAGGTAATAACTATGATGTAATAATTGCCAATATTAACCGTAACATACTGCTAAATGATATGCAGCAATATGTTGACTGCCTTAATAAAGATGGCATATTATTATTAAGCGGTTTTTATGAAGAAGACATACCTTTTATAGACGCATCCTGCACAGAGAAAGGGTTAACGTTTGTAAATAAGCATCAAAAAAACAATTGGGTTGCTTTAAAATACGTAAATTAGCATTTTTAAATATTTGAATATGAGCACTAAAGAAAAGGTACTTGAAGAGGTACTTACAGAAGAGCAGGTGTCAAATAACAATGAGATTGTATTATATAATGACGAGGTTAATACTTTTGACCACGTAATTGACACACTAATGAAGGTATGCAGACATACCCCGGAACAGGCAGAACAATGTTCGCTTATTGTACATTACAATGGTAAATGCACTGTAAAGACCGGAGAATATAAAGACTTAGAGCCGCAATGTTCCTCGCTTCTTGAAGCTGGCTTAAGTGCAGAGATAATTTAAACAGGAGGGTGCCATAATCGGCATCCTTTTTATTTTTATTTTTATGTGATATTCAATTAATGAATTTATAATTCATAAAAATAGTTCTTATTATTACATTACAAATTGTAGCAGTTCTCAAGCAGTACAACAAAAGTCTAACTATACTTACATTACCTATACAACACCTATACATATTACATTTTAAAGCATAACTACAACGATATATTAAAGTGCAATCTGTATTATTAAATCAATAAAATCAACACTCTGCACGATTTAATTAAGTTGGTAAAAAATGGTATAGTTTGTATATAGGTGTATTAATTATATCGTTTTCGTTGATTAATTACTTTTACATCATAACCTTAAATTTTAACTTATGAAAGTAAAACAATTACTCAACAATAAATTTGTTAAGGCATCTGCCATAATGGGTTTATCTCTTTTAACCTTTAGTGGTTATTCTCAAATTAATGTAACGGTAGATACTACTATCCCCATAGAGCAATGGAACGGATATATGGTGGTAACCGGTACAGATGGTACTCCTGCATTTAATACCGGCTGGGGAGTAAGCGACATTAAAACCGAATTTGATACTACAAACAACCAGGTTATATTATATCCAAACTATAATACCTACGGTACGGGGATAGATCAGGACCCTACTTATTGGCAAATAGGAGAAATGGGAAATAAGATAATGGACGGAAGTACTTATATAGATACTGACGACCTTAACGGACAGAATTTTACTTTTAGTGGTAACGTTGTAAGCAATACCCTTGCTGCTGGTTATACAGCCATAGCATTTGTAAAAGTATTTAATGCAGATTATTCGTCAACATTTGCAAATATATCGGTACCGCTTACCACAGGGAATTTTACAGTAACATGCAACGGTGCCGATTATCCTGCCGCTGCACATGTGCAGTATGGTTTTACAGTACATGGCCTAAACGGAAATCCGGCACAAATGGCTGCTAATGGCAATGTAGTGGTTGGAGCTTCAGATCCTGTAATTGTAGAACCAACAGAAACTATTGTATCTATAAACACAGATTCTTCGCTTATTGCTTATGCCAACTGGTTTCAGCTTGACGGTACAACCTTTATTAATGGCAGCGCATGGAGTGTTGCAGATATTAAAACAGTACTTAATGCCGGAGATAATACTTTAGACCTGCACCCAAACTTTAGTGCATATACAGATGAGGTAACGAACAGGCCAAATGAAAGCGTTTTTCATAACGGAGAAATAGGTAATAGTATTTTTGAAGGCAATACCTATGTACAGGATGATACGTTAGCCGGGCAAACCTTTACTTATACAGGCAACACAATAAGCAACAGCCTTGCCGCCGGCTACGAGGCAACTGCTTTTATAAAAATATTTGATGCTAACTATAGTAACCTTCAAATGACAACTGCTCCACTTGTGGCAGCCGAAAACTTTAGCATCTCTGCAACTCCGGCGGCAGGTTCTCACGTACAGTACGGCTATGCCATTAAAGGATTAAACGCTAACCCTACCCAGGAAGCTACCTTAGGATTTGCCCGTGTAGGTCAGGCTATTGCAGCAGTAAAATCTGTAGCTAAAAACAATGTTGTTTTATATCCTAACCCTGTAGCTAATGTTTTAAACATTAACTCTCAGGATGTTGTAGAAAACGTACAGGTAATAAACATGTTAGGGCAAACGGTATTTACAGCATCGCCAAAAACAACTAACACATCACTCAACATGAGTGGGCTTAACAGCGGAGTTTATACAATAAATACTACTGTAAATGGTAAAATAAACTCATCGCGATTTATAAAACAATAGTTTTTCATTCATTTTTAATATTTCATGTTAATAGTTTAAACCGCCCTGCTTATGTGGGGCGGTTTTGTTATGTAATTCTTGTATATTCGTATTTAAAAACTTAAACAATTGGTAACTCCGAAAAAAATAGCCCTAATTTTTATATTATTACTTATTATTCCGGCTATGTCTCAGGACCTGCCGCCCATTATAAAATACAATACTGCCACATATAATGCCGGTAACCAAAACTGGATGATAAGCCAGGACAGTAACAGCTATCTTTATTTTGCAAATAATGAGGGGTTGGTAGAATTTAACGGCGCTGCATGGACGCTCTACCCTACTCCTAACGAAACTATTATGCGCTCTGTAAAAGTTATAGGAGATAAAATATACACAGGCTTTTACATGGATTTTGGGTACTGGAAACGCCAACAGGACGGCACTCTAAAGTATACGTCGCTTACTAAAAAAATCAGAAATAAGATTATTGATGATGAACAATTCTGGAATATTGCCCAGTATGACCATTGGGTTATTTTTCAGTCGCTTACCCAAATTTTTATTTACGATTGCAACACGCAGCAGTTTAATGTAATTAGTTCGTCTACAGGAATCAATAAAGTATTTACCGTAAACAATACTATCCTTTACCAAACCTTTAGCTCGGGATTGTTCGAAATTGAAAATGGCAAAAGCAGGCTGGTAAGCAATGCCCCTTTTTTCACGAACAATAAAATTGTGAACATTTACAGCCGCGAAGATGGCCTGCTTATACAAACGCAATACAATGGCTTTTACGATTTTAAAGGTGGTGCCATTAGCAAATGGATTACCGATGCAGATGCTGTATTGCAAACGAGCAGTATATACAGCAGCCAAATGCTTACAAATGGCAGCATTGCTTTAGGAACAGTATCTAATGGTGTTTATATATTATCGCCTAATGGTTCAACTCAATACCACATTACCCAGAACAGGGGGCTTAGCAACAATACAGCATTGTCCTTATTTGAAGATAAGGACAAGAACCTTTGGGTAGGGCTTGATAACGGTATAAACTGTATCAACATGCAGTCGGCAGTTCATAATTTTGTAGATGATACGGGCTTTTTAGGAACGGTTTATACATCTGTTTTATTTAAAGACATGCTTTATGTAGGTACAAATCAAGGCCTGTTTTACAAACCTTATAACACTAATACAGATTTTAAATTTATAACGGGAACAAAAGGCCAGGTATGGGCACTTTACCAGTATGACGGTACCTTGTTTTGCGGTCATGATTATGGCACTTATATAGTTAATGGCAACACTGCTACACAAATATTTTCGGGAATAGGCACATGGAAATTTGAACCACATCCCACAGATAAAAACCTCTTGCTACAGGGCAATTATTTAGGGTTGTCTGTATTAGAGAAAACTCCGGAAGGCTGGAAATTCAGGAACCGTCTTGCAGGTTTTGATAATTCGGCCCGTTATTTTGCCATAAGCGGTACTAACGAAATATATGTAAGCCATGAGTATAAAGGTATTTATCGTGTAAAAACAGATGCCGGTTACACAAGAGCATTGCTGACAACAAAATACAAATATCCGTCTAAGGGAAGGAATGCTGGGCTCACAAAATTTGGTGATGACATTTACTACGCCTACAAAGAGGGGATTTTTAAGCTTAATCCTAAGACCAAAAAATTTGAAAAGCAGGAGCAACTCAGCAAAATATTTAGTAACGACGAATATACATCTGGCAAACTGGTAACTGATTATTCTAATAAGCTCTGGTTCTTTAGCAAAAACTATATAAACTATTTCTCATCGGGCAAGCTTAATTCAGATTTAAAACATAATATTATACCCATCCCCTCTTCTCTAACAAACAGTATGTTAGGGTTTGAAAATATAACCCAGATTACACCAAGCACTTATTTAATTGGCACAACAGATGGGTATTACACTATAAATATTAAAGACATTAACTTTAAAAAATATAATATACATATTGCCACTGTTACGGCTAATGAAATGAATGCTAATGCTATTAACTATTCGATAACTGACGAAGGCGGTTTTAACCATTCAATAAACAACCTTGCATTTTCTTTTGCGGTTCCTGAGTATAGCAAGTATGTAAACACCGAGTTTCAATACAAACTGGAAGGCATTCAGGACAATTGGAGCGGCTGGAGCAGCAGGCTGGCAGCTAATTTTAAAAACCTGCCATCAGGAAGTTATGTATTTAAGGTGCGGGCTAAAACAGGAAACTCACTTTCCTCAAATACTGCTATGTATACATTTACAATTTACAAGCCATGGTATGCAACAACATTTGCCCTGATGATTTACCTTATACTTGCCATTATTGCTGCCTATCTAATAAACAGGGCTTACAAAAACTATTACCATACGCAAAAAGAAAAACTAATAGAAGAAAATAACAGGCTGCTCGAAATCAAAGAACTTGAAAATGAGCAGGAGTTAATGCGTTTTAAAAACGACCAGTTACAACTGGAGTTTGAAAATAAAAACCGAGAACTGGCTGTATCTACCATGAATCTTATTAAGAAGAATGAGTTACTGTCTACTATTAAAGACGACCTTAAAAAAACAAGTGAAGGCGATAAGAGTTTTAAATCTGTAATCACAACAATTAATAAAAACATTAATGAAGATGATACCTGGGATATGTTTAAAGAAGCCTTTAATAATGCGGATAAAGACTTTCTGAAAAAGATAAAAAAAATACACCCACTGCTAACACCAAACGATTTAAGGCTATGTGCATACTTAAGGCTTAATCTTTCATCTAAAGAAATAGCACCCCTGCTAAATATTTCAGTGCGAAGTGTAGAAATTAAGCGATATCGTTTGCGCAAAAAAATGGATCTACAGCATGAATTAGGCCTTGTTGAGTACATTTTATCAATTTAGGTAACTACATCAAAAGGCAAAAACACCTATACATTACCCATACAAATGGCTATTTACAAGGTTTTCGTTAACTATTAACGGCTACTGGTACTAATGACAATTTGTTGTTAACTCTGTGTTAATATAGCTATTGTTGCAATTATTTCAACTTTTTTGAGAATGTATGTTTTTTGTTGAGGTAAGTTTTAATAATAAATATTTTAACTGCCATAATTTTATAAAATCACAAAAACACATTTATATGAAGTCAAAATTATTTTTGATTGCCCTAATGCTAATTTCTGCAATTTGCTTTGCACAGGATGTAGAAATTGGCGGACAGGTAACAGAAGCAACAACCGGATTGCCTATGCCCGGTGTAAACGTTGCTGTAAAAAATTCTTCGATAGGTACAACTACAGATATGGATGGTAATTACACCATTAAAGTTCCTGTTGGCTCTGTAGTTGTTTACAGTTTTATAGGCTTTGAATCTTTTGAGAAAGTAGTTACCGCCAGTGCTACAATTGCAGTACAACTAAAAGACGGGGCAAAAAACCTTGATGAAGTTGTAGTTATTGGCTACGGTAGCCAGCGTAAAAAAGAAGTTACAGGTGCCGTAAGCACTGTTAACAGCGAAACTTTAGAACGTATAAAGCCTGTAAAAATAGAGCAGGCCTTACAGGGAACCGTATCTGGTGTAAATGTTACTTCAACATCGGGTTCGCCTGGTGCAGGGCTAACGGTAAGGATACGAGGAATCGGCACAAACGGATCCGGCAGCCCGGTTACGATTATTGATGGCTACCAGGGTGAACTTGGCCTTTTAAATCCAAGCGATATTGAAACCATAACCGTTCTTAAAGATGCTCAGGCAGCCATTTATGGTACCATAGGTGCTAATGGTGTAATATTAATTACTACAAAAAAGGGCCGTAAAAATCAAAAGCCTACATTGTCTTACAACGTATATACCGGCTTTCAGGAAACTACAAGAAAACTGCCTACACTTAACGCATCAGAATATGGAGCATTGCTAAACGAAAGTTATGCCAATGGCGGCCAGGCACTTCCTTTCCCTAATATTAGTACATTGGGTAAAGGCACTAACTGGCAGGATGAGGTTTTCGGCAAACAGGTACCATTGGTAAGCCATGATTTTACCTTAAGCGGAGGGTCAGATAAAATTGTATATTCTATTGGAGCATCGCACCTTGACCAGGAGGGTATTGTGGGAGGAAAAAAAGCCGATTTCCTGAGGAATACAGCAAGGATATCTCTTGGTGCCGACCTGAGTGAAAAACTTAAGCTAAACACTAATTTAATTTATACCCAGTTTGACAGAAGGACACTGGCCGAGAACGGATTAGGTTCTGTATTATTTAATACGCTTAATACCCCCTCTACCCTAACCCCGTATGATGAAAATGGTGATTTTACACTTGTGCCTGCCACAACCGGTTATGGTGCAGAGATTATAAATCCGCTGGCACAAATGGCAAATACATTTAACGCTTATAACTTCAAAAAAATAAACGGGACATTTGGGCTTGATTACGAACTTATAAAAGGCCTAAAACTTACAAGCCGTATGGGTTTTAATACCGCAAACAGCAAATCGAGGGTTTTTGGCAAACAGGTAAACTATGGCGGAAAAGTATATGATGTGCAGCGAAGTAGTGTTACACAAGGTGCTGTAAACGATAACAGTTATACGTTCGACTTTTTTGCAACCTACCAAAAAACAATTGCCGATAGCCATAACTTTACGGTAACGGCAGGTAACACCATCTACAGGGAATGGGGCAATGGTTTATATGGCACAGGCTTCGATGTACCATACAACTCATGGGATTATGCCGACATTAACCTTGCCAATGGTATTTCTACATCAAAAAGCACCAGTTCTTATACTTACGAAAACAGGAGGCTCTCTTATTTTGCCAGGCTGCAGTATGACTTTAAAGGCCGTTACCTCGTATCGGGTATGATACGCAGGGATATGTCTACCAAATTTGGACCGAATAATAAAACTGCTTATTTCCCGTCGGTTACAGGTGGCTGGATACTTTCTGAAGAGCCTTTTTACAACAAGTCATCTTTTATGAACTTTGCTAAAATAAGAGCCAGTTATGGTTCTTTAGGCAGCGATGATATTGGTATTGCTTATTTATCTGCACTGGGCGGCGAGGCTACTTATGTGTTTAATAACGCATTAGTAAGTGGTACTGCTACAGGCCAGGTACCTAACCCTAATGCTAAATGGGAAGAAGCACGCAAATTTGACGTAGGTACCGACCTGAATTTCTTTAACGACAAACTAACCTTTGTTGCAGACTATTTTATAGACATACGCAGGGACCTGCTTATCCAGAATATTCCGGTATCGGGCATTGTGGGTACTGGTGCACCGGGCGCAAGCTCGCCAACAGTAAATGCCGGAAGTGTAAAAAATTATGGTGTAGAGCTTGCCGCAGGTTACAAAGCCACAATAGGCAAAGACTTTAATGTAGATATAAACTACAATGTTACCTTCCTTAAAAACAAAGTGCTAGAAGTAAACAATGGTACAGGATTCTATCCGGGTGGTTCTTTTGGGTTAAACGAGCAAACATCAAGGATGGAAACGAATAAACCTATGGGCTATTTTTATGGATTACAAATGGACGGTATTTTCCAGTCACAAGCTGAGATTGACAATGCTCCATCTCAAAATGGATTAGGTTCTACAAACACAGCCCCGGGCGATATCCGATATAAGGATGTTAACGGCGATGGCATTATAACCGCCGCCGATAAAACTGATATTGGCAGCCCTATCCCATCGGCCATTATGGGCTTTAACCTAACCCTGAACTATAAAGGCTTCGACTTTACATCTTATGTATATGCCTCATTAGGCAACGATATGGTAAGGGCTTATGAAAGGAATGTACCAAACGGTAACCGCCTTAACTATGTGCTTAACCGCTGGACCGGCGAAGGCAGTACTAACGCGTACCCAAGAGTTACTACTGGTGCTACAAATAATAACCTGTTCTCTTCTTATTTTGTAGAAGATGCTTCTTACTGCAGGATTCAAAACATGCAACTGGGCTACTCTATAAACCCTGAAATGCTTGGTAATGCTGTTACTAAAGCACGATTTTATGTAGGTGTAAATAATGCCTTTACGTTTACAAAATACAGGGGCTACGATCCCGGGGCATCATCCGGGGCTGCCATTGGCGGCGGTGTAGACTACGGTTTTTATCCGGTACCAAGGACTTTTATGGTAGGGGCAAATATTAATTTTTAATGGTAATCAAAATGAAAAAGAAGATACTAACCGCAATAGCAGCCTTTTGCCTGCTATCTTTATCAATATCATGCGCAGATGACTTTGTAGATGCAAAGCCACCTTATACTATAGACTCTGAAACCTATTTTAATTCTAAACAGGATTACGAAAACGCACTAATAGGTGCTTACGACCTGTTGCAGTCTACTTATGTAAATGTTTTGCTGGGCGAAATAGCATCAGACAATACCCTTTGTGGCGGCGAAAGCGCTACAGATGTACCCGGTTTTGCACAGGTAGACCAAATGAGCCATACTCCTGTAAATGCCAACCTTAAAAATATTTGGGACTGGATGTTTGCCGGGGTAAACAGGGCAAATTACATTTTAGAATTTCAGAATAAAACTGATTTTGAGGGTAAAGAGCACATACTTGCCCAGGCACATTTTTTAAGGGCATACTATCAGTTTGAGCTTGTAAAATGGTTTGGCGGTATCCCTATGAAAGCTGATAAAAGATTTAGCGTAGGCGATGAGTTAACCATTCCGCGCTCATCTGCAACGGAGGTATATGCAGCCATCGAAGCCGATTTACTCTATGCTATTGCAAATATAGATACTAACGCCCCACAGGAAAGCGGGCGTGTAACTATAGGCGCTGCACAGGCATTATTGGGCAAAGCATATTTATATCAAAATAAAAACCAGGAAGCTGCTGCTATCTTAGAAACTCTTATACAAAGCGGCAGGTACACATTAGTGACTGATTATAACAAGATCTTCGAGAACGATATGGAAAACAACACCGAGTCTGTATTTGAAGTGCAATATACAGATGCCGAAGGTGCCGGTTTTGGATGCCTGCAGTGCAGCGAGGGTAATGTGGCTGTAGGTTTTAACGGGCCAAGATCTTTTGATGGACCCCTATTCGATTCCGGTTACAGTTTTAATATCCCGGTTCAGGCAGCCTATGACAGCTATGAAGATGGCGATCTTCGCCGTGATGTTGCCATACTTAATATAAGCGATTTTGCAAGCCAGAATACTAACTGGGTTAACGCTACAGGCGGTAATGGCGTATTGTATGGTGTTGGTTACCAGCATACAGGATATTACAATAAAAAGTACATACCAAGAAAAGGCGACCTTAACCTGGGCGATAAAATGCTAACCAATCCTAACAACTACAGGGCTATTCGCTATGCCGATGTATTGCTTATGGCTGCCGAAGCCAATAATAAAATAGGCAACGACGGCAAGGCACAAACGTATGTAAATATGGTAAGGACACGGGCCTTTGGTAACAGTAACCACAATTTTACCGATACAGGCAACTCTTTAGGAGACAGGATATGGGCAGAGAGAAGACGCGAGCTTATGGGCGAAGGCCACCGCTTTTTCGACCTTGTGCGCACAGGCCGTGGCGCACAGATACCAAATTTTACCGTGGGTAAAAATGAATTGTTCCCTATACCTTATGAAGAGATCCAGTTTTCTCATAACAACTGGCAGCAAAATCCACTCTACTAAAAAATTGTAACTCATGAAGAATATAAAATTTATAATAAGCCTGTTTTTTGTTGCCCTGCTTTTGGGCTGCGAGGGCGATGACAGCACCACTACATTTGCAGATGATGTAGCTGCTCCTACAAATATATCGGCATTATTAACCATTACCCAGGATAACACCGGCCTTGTAACCATTGCACCCAATGGCGAGGGCGTTACCGCTTTTGAGGTAACTTTTGGCGATGCTACTGCCCAACCTGAAACTGTTGAGCTTGGCGGAAAAGTTAACCACGTTTATGCCGAAGGTATGTATACGGTAAAGGTTGCCGGTGTAGCTATTAATGGCAAAAAGACTAATATAGATGTGCCTCTTACCGTAACCTTTGTAGCGCCCGAAAATCTTGATGTAACTGTAGCCACTGTGGTAGGAAACCCTTACTTAATTAATGTAACTGCAGAGGCGGACCTTGAAACCTTTTTCTCGGTATCGTGGGGCGAAGACCCTTTGGTAGCAACTGAGCAGTTTAATGAAGGCCAGGCTATGAGCCATACTTATGCTAATACCGGTACCTATACTATAACTGTAGTGGCTTACAGTGGCGGTGCCGCAACAAGTACGTTTACTCAGGAGGTTATAATATCTAACCCGTTAGTGTTGCCTATAAACTTTGAGAATGGCAATTATAATTTTGCAAATTTTGGTAATGCGGTAACTACTGTTATTGCAAACCCGGATCCTACCGGAATAAATACAAGTACAAGGGTAGCAAAACAAACTAAAAACCCGGGATCTGAAATTTGGGCAGGGTCGTTACTAACGTTAGATACTCCACTTACTAACCTTGCCACTATGCATTATTTCAGGATAAAAGTATGGTCGCCGGCTGTGGGTACAACTTTTAAACTAAAACTTGAAAATGTGCCTAATACTACAATAAGCTATGAGGCCGATGCTGTAACTACTGTTGCCAACCAGTGGGAAGAGCTGGTTTATAACTTCTCTGGTGCTAACACTTCTGCTTCTTATTCTAATGTAGTCTTGTTTTGTAATTACGGCGTTCAGGGTAATGGCCAGTCCTATTATTTTGACGATATAGTACAGGCAGCATCGGGAGGCTCTGTTGGTTTTCCTTTAACTTTCGAAGATGGTAGCGCAACCTACGTATTTAATGACTTTGGTAATGCTTACGGCAGCAAAGTAGCAAACCCGGACGTATCCGGCATAAACACAAGTACCACAGTAGGAAAATATTATAAAAATTCCGGATCTGAAACATGGGCAGGTGTAGCAATGCCTATGACAAATCCTATAGATTTTTCTGCGATGCAAAAGGTAAAGGTAAAAGTATGGTCGCCACGTGCAGGCATTATAGTACTGCTAAAATTTGAGAATATTAACCCAACACATAATACAGCACTGGATATTGAAAGGCAGGCAACCACCACAGTAGCCGGCGGATGGGAAGAGCTAACGTATGATTTTACAGGAATAAACAATGCTAATAATTACCAGATGGTTGTATTGTTCTTCGATTTTAATGTTCGTGGTGCAAACGAAAGTTTCTACTTCGACGATATAAAATTATCTAACTAAAAAAACTATGAAAAATACTTTAAAAAATTTAACGGGTTTCCTGATGCTGTTACTGTTTGCTACAGGATGCCAGGACGACGACAGCACCTTTGGCAATGTAACAACGCCATCTAACTTAGATTTAAGTTATGAGATCGTGGGGGCTAACCAGGCAAACCCTAACGGAGACGGCAGCGGTATGGTAGTGCTAAAAGCACATGCAGATAATGCCATGACCTACAAATTTATTTACCCTGATGCTACCAGCGATACTAAGCCTGCCGGATTAATGAACAAACGCTTTACCACCAATGGTGTTAACAGCTATGTAGTTACTGTGGTGGCTTATGGCACAGGAGGATCGGCGGTTACAGGAACAATTACTGTAGTCGATTTACTTAGCCTTTTTGATGATCCTGAAACAACACGCATACTTACAAACAATGGTACTAAAACATGGTATTGGTCGGCAGCAGAGCAAAATCATTTGGGTGTAGGCCCTAACGATGCCGCTGATACCGAGCATAACTTCTGGCCTTACTGGTATGGCGCAGGCCCGTTTGAAAAAGCAGGCGGCACAAGCAGCTGTATGTATAATGCCAAATTCACATTTTCGTTAGATGGTAACCAGATAAGGTTTACCCAGGATAATGGCGGCGCTACCTTTTTTAATAAAGCATTTGCATCTATAGCAGGCGGCAATGGATCTGAAGATATTTGTTTGGCTTATAATACAACCGGGCAAAAAACAGTACTCCTGTCTCCGGCAGAATCTGTTGTTGCACCAGAGCACAGTACAGGTACACAAATGACCTTTACCGATGGTGGTTTTATGGGCTATTATATTGGAGCAAGTACTTACGAAATTCTTGAAATATCCGAAAACCGTATGGTAGTAAGGGCTGTACAGGGCAATGACCCGGCAACGGCATGGTACCATATTTTTACAACCCAGGATCCTAATGCACCCACTGCCCCCGTATTTACTAACCTTGTATGGGCAGACGAATTTAATACCGATGGCGCTCCCGATGCTACTAAATGGTCGTTTGAGCTTGGCGGTGGTGGCTGGGGTAACCAGGAACAGCAGGTTTATACTAACCAAAATGCAACTGTAAGCGACGGAACCTTAAAAATTACTGCCAAAAAAGAAAATGACGGAACTTACACTTCATCGCGACTGATAACTCACAATAAGAAAGATTTTACTTATGGTATGGTAGAGATTAAAGCTAAACTACCAAGCGGTGCCGGTACATGGCCTGCCCTGTGGATGCTGGGATCTAACTATGTAGAAAATCCTTGGCCGGGCTGCGGAGAGATTGATATAATGGAGAGCGTGGGCCGTGCCCCGGATGTTATTAGCAGCACCCTGCACTACCCGGGCCATTCCGGCGGTGGCGGAGATTCTACCTCTAAAAATGTTGCAGGCATTTCTACCGATTTTCATATTTATACTTTAGTGTGGACAGTAGACAGCCTTAAATTTTATGTAAGGGATAATGAAACAGACCCGCTTCCTGCGCCATATAAAATATTCACCAATCCGGGAACTCCGTTTACCTCTAACTTCTTCCTGATCTTTAATGTAGCTATGGGCGGAACTTTAGGCGGAGCCATAGACCCTGGCTTTACACAATCTGCCATGGAGGTAGATTATGTGCGCCTTTACCAATAAGCCTTTCCTTTACAATAACATCTATCCATTCCCGTAAGTTTGGGGTTAGTAATCGCTAACCCCATCTTATTGGTTTCATTGCATATATAATGAAATATACGTTACCTAAATACCTTTTTGCCGCCTTGCTTGCCCTTTCACTGGGGTGCAGCACAGCAAAGCAAAACACAGCTGCCTTTACAAAAGAGAGGCAACTACCCATAGACCGCAGGGTAGACTCTGTATTAGCACTAATGACCCTTGAAGAAAAAGTGGGACAGATGAACCAGTATAATGGTTTTTGGGATGTTACAGGCCCTGCACCACAGGGTGGCGATGCGGCATTAAAATATGAACACCTTAAAAAAGGCTGGGTTGGCTCTATGTTAAACGTTAAGGGCGTTAAAGATGTAAGAGCCCTGCAAAAAATTGCAGTTGAAGAAACCAGGCTGCACATCCCGGTAATTTTTGGGTTTGACGTTATTCATGGCTATAAAACCATAAGCCCCATACCTCTTGCCGAAGCTGCAAGTTGGGACATGGAAATTATAGAAAGATCTGCACAAATTGCTGCTGCCGAGGCTGCTGCAAGTGGCCTTAACTGGACATTTGCCCCAATGGTAGATGTAAGCCGCGATGCCCGCTGGGGCCGTGTTATGGAAGGTGCCGGAGAAGACCCTTACCTAAACAGCCGTATTGCTGTGGCACGTGTAAAAGGGTTTCAGGGTAACCTGGGCGAATTTAATGTAGCTGCCTGTGTAAAACATTTTGCAGGCTACTCTTTTGCCGAAGCAGGGAGAGATTATAACACCGTAGATATTAGCAACAATACACTTCACAATATAGTACTGCCTCCGTTTAAAGCAGCGTCTGACGCAGGGGCATTAACCTTCATGAACTCTTTTAACGAACTCGAAGGTATACCGGCCACCGGCAACGCCTACCTGCAGCGCGATATACTTAAACGCGACTGGGGATTTAAAGGCTTTGTGGTGTCCGATTGGGGGTCTATGGGAGAGATGGTAACCCACGGTTATACAAAAGACCTGAAGGAAGCGGCAGAGAAAGCGGCTAATGCCGGCAGCGATATGGATATGGAATCTCACGGATATGTAGAACACCTTGCAGCATTGGTTCGTGAAGGTAAAGTAAGCGAAGATAAAATTAACGATGCTGCGCGCCGTATACTCAGTGTGAAATTTGAATTGGGATTATTTGATGATCCTTATAAATATTGCAATGAGGCGCGTGAACAGCAAACTATTGGTAAAAAAGAATTTCAGGATGGTGTTCTGGATGTGGCAAAAAAATCGATCGTACTGCTTAAAAACGAACGCAGCCTGCTCCCGTTAAAAAAACAGGGACAAAAAATTACCGTAATTGGTGCATTGGCAAATGATAAAACAAGTCCGCTTGGCAGTTGGAGGATAGCCGCAGAAGATGGCACGGCTGTATCTGTTTTAGAAGGTCTTAACCAGTATAAAGGCAATACAATAACGTATGCTAAAGGTGCCGATGTGGCTGTTGGTAAAACTCTGTTTGGCAGCGAAACAAAAATAAACACTACTGATAAAAGCGGTTTTGCTGAAGCTGTTGCCGCTGCAAAAAATGCCGATGTAGTTGTGATGGTTTTAGGCGAACATGGACTGCAAACAGGCGAAGGCCGCAGCCGTGCAAAGTTAGACCTTCCGGGCGTACAACAAGAACTGTTGGAAGCTGTTTATAAAGTGAACCAAAATATAGTATTGGTTTTGCAAAATGGCAGGCCGTTAACCATACCCTGGGCTGCAGAGAATGTTCCTGCCATTGTAGAAGGATGGCACCTGGGTACACAAAGTGGCAACGCTATTGCTCAGGTTTTATATGGCGATTATAACCCAAGTGGTAAATTACCTATGAGTTTCCCGAGGAGTATAGGGCAAGTGCCGTTATACTACAACCATAAAAGTACGGGCAGGCCAGGTGGCGATACGCCTACAGAGAGTGTTTTCTGGTCGCATTATGGTGACGAGGCTAACAGTGCCCTCTACCCTTTTGGCCACGGCCTTAGCTATTCTAAATTTGAGTATAGCAACCTTAAATTAAGTGGCTCGTCTTTTGGAAAAAACGGAAACATTACGGTTAGTGTAGATGTTAAAAACAACAGTACTGTAGATGGTAAAGAAGTGGTACAGCTATACCTGCACGATTTGTTTGCATCGGTAACGCGCCCTGTTAAAGAGCTTAAAGCCTTTGAACTGGCCGAAATTAAAGCCGGACAAACAAAAACTATTACCTTTACTATTAATGAAAAAGCAATAGAATTTTATACTGCCAATAACAAATGGGAGGCTGAAGCCGGAGATTTTAAAGTATTTGTGGGCGGCAGCTCTGTAACAAAACTTGAGGTACCTTTTAGCTACACCAATTAATATTATATTTATAATGAAAAGACTATCTGTACTATTATTACTTGCTGGCATTACGGCTACAGCACAGGTTAAAAAAGGAAAAGTTGTTTGGGAAGAAAACTTTGACGGTAAAGCCCTTAACGAAGCAGTTTGGAATTACGAACTGGGCAACGGCTGCCCCGATAACTGTGGTTTTGGCAATGCCGAAAAACAAATTTACACTAAAACAAACCATAAGGTTGCCAATGGTTTTTTAACCATTACCACAAAAAAAGAGGCCGATACGTATACCAGCACCCGTATTACCACTAAAGGTAAAAAAGAGTTTAAGTATGGCTATATAGAAGCACGCCTTAAACTGCCTGTAGGCAAAGGTATATGGCCGGCCTTCTGGATGCTTGGTGCTGATATAGACAAAACAGGCTGGCCCTTAGCCGGTGAAATTGATATTATGGAGTATGTGGGGCGTGAACCGCACATGGCTTATGCAACCCTGCATACTAAAGAAACGCATGGTGAACACGCTAACGGCAAAAAAACCGAATTTAATAACCTCGAAGAGGGTTTTCATGTATTTGGTGTAGACTGGACAAAGGATAAGATTACGTTTTATGTAGATGATAAACCGGTACATAGCTTTGCCCCAAAAGAAAAAACACAGGAAATATGGCCCTTTGATAAACCCTACTTCTTTTTACTGAATGTGGCTGTAGGCGGATATTTTGGAGGTATGGAGGTTGATGACAGCATTTTTCCGCAAGAGTATGTTGTTGACTATATTAAAGTATATTCTAATTAAGTTTTGGGTTAGTTAGATTTTGGGGCCGCAATTGCGGCCCCTTTTTTTATTGTGCCAAAGATTAGTTTATGCCATTCCTTAGTCGACTCTTAGTAAGAAATACTATTTACCGCTCTTCCATTTCGAAGGACTAATTTACTTAAACCGAGATTCTTCAACTACGCTGCGCTCCGTTCGGAATAACAAACTGCAAGAAAACTACAGCATCTTCCTGGCTCTTTCTAAATCTTCGGGGGTATCAATACCAATACCGGCGTGGCTGGTTTCTACCATGCGTATCTTTTTACCGTACTCAAGATAGCGTAGCTGCTCCAATTTTTCAGATGCTTCAAGGCTTTGCATAGGCAGTTTATAAAAATCCATTAAGGCATGCTTGCGGAAAGCGTAAATACCTATGTGCCTAAAATAGCGCACACCGGCATCTGTATCTCTTGGATACGGAATAACCGAGCGTGAAAAGTACAGCGCGAAATGCTTTTGGTCTACAATTACCTTTACATTATTGGGGTTCTCTATATCTTCCTTATCAGTAATGTGCATCATTACCGATGCTAAATCTACCTCGCGGGCAATATCATTTTTAAACACTTCGAGTACATCGGCAAGTGGCTCTTTATTTATAAATGGCTCGTCGCCCTGCACATTAACTACAATATCTACATCAAGATTTTCGACAGCCTCTGCAATACGGTCGCTGCCACTTTCGTGTTCCTTGATGCTCATTATAGCCTTGCCCCCATTTGCCACTATTTCATTGTAAATAATATCAGAGTCGGTTACCACAAACACATCGTCAAACAGGCCGGTGCCCAGCGCTGCCTGATACGTTCTTGTAATTACGGTTTGCCCGCCAAGGTCCTGCATAAGTTTTGCGGGGAAACGGGTGCTGGCATATCGTGCCGGTATTACTGCTATGATTTTCATATATTTTCAGTAGAGACACATCAAATGCGTCTTTATATTTTGTTTTAAATTTAGATATTGCACTGCAACGTTTGTGTGATTACAATTACCAGAGACGAATTCAATGCGTCTCTACTCCTCAAAAGCATCATCCTTAAACCCTATTAAATAAACCTTTTCTTTAGATCGGGTAATGGCAGTGTACAGCCAGCGGATGTAATCCTTGTCGATACCCTCCGGCAGGTAAGGCTGCTCTACAAAAACCGTATTCCACTGCCCACCCTGGCTTTTATGGCAGGTAATGGCATAAGAGAATTTTACCTGCAGCGCATTAAAATGCGGGTTGTTCTTTATCTTTAAAAACTTGCGGTACTGTGGTTCTCCTTCATAATCTTTCTGTACTTCCTGGTACAACCTGTTCGACTCGTCGTATGTTAACGATGGCGACTCGCTGTTAATTGTGTCCAGTAGCAGGTATGTTTCCAGATGCGGGCTGTTAGGATAATCTATCAGTCGTACTTTTACACGGGCAAAATTAAATCCGTACATTTCTTCTATCCTGAATATCTCAAGCACTTCTAAAATATCGCCATTGGCAATAAATCCTGCCTCTGACTTTTCGTCAAGCCAAAAATAATTATTTTTTACCACCATCATGTAATCGCCTGCCGAAAGTTCGCTTTCGCGGGATAGTACACGGGTGCGTATTTGCTGGTTGTAAGCGTTGGCACGCTTGTTAGACCGTACTATAAAAGCAGTGTCTTCTATGCTATAATTGCTGTAAGCCTGGTCTATGGCATCCTGAATATCATAGCCGTCCGTAAGCCTTATAATATCTTTAAACCCACGTACTTTAAACTGGAATGCATCTACAAAAGCCGATTTTAGTATCTCCCGTAACTCGGTAGCGTTATACAGTATGCCCGAGTTAAATTCCTGACGCATAACTTCATCAAGCTCTATATGCTGCACTTCTTTAAGGTAATGCTGTGCAAGCGACTGCTCATTAAGCGCCGGGCTAAGGTCGGAGTTTACCGGTGGCAGCTGCGCGGTATCGCCTACAAGTATCATTTTGCAGTTGATGCCGGAATAGACGTAAGACATAAGATCATCCAGCAGCGACCCGTTTTCATACATTTTAGATTCTGCCGGAGTGTCAGATATCATTGAGGCTTCATCTACAATAAAAATGGTGTCCTTAAATTTATTGGGTTGTTTTGTAAACCCCATGGTACCGCCACTTCCCTTTTTAGGGAAATATATGCGCTTATGTATGGTATGTGCCGGCTTATTTGAATAGCCCGAAATTACTTTTGCTGCACGGCCCGTGGGTGCCAGCAACACATATTTTTTATTAGCCTCGCGCAGGTTATTTACCAGTGTAGATATTATTGTGGTCTTACCCGTACCCGCATAACCCTTAAGCACAAAAAGCTCGTCGCGGCCGGTGTTTATAACAAATTCAGCTATTTTTTGTAAAAAAATATCCTGCTTAAGTGTGGGGCTAAACGGGAAGTTTTGCCGTAATAATCTATAAAATTGAGCAGGGGCCATTAATAGTGCAGTGGTTAATTTTTGTATGCCCAAAGATAGTGCATCGATAAATAACAGTTGCGAGGATTTTGCCACGAATTGCACTAATTTCATTAATCTTTTAATTTCAAATGTTTTAATATAGCTATTTTTGAATTTGTGAAAATTCGCGAAATTCGTGGCTTATCTTTTTTTAATGTAATTCGTGGCTAAAAAATTATAAGCCCGAAAAAGAATGTAAATTTGTAACCCAATAACCACCTTAATGAACGACGCCATTACCACAAAAAATTACAAAAAACTGTCGCTGCAAATAGCGGCAACAGGCATGTCGTTTTGTGTTTTTGATACGCTAAACTGGGAAATAACCAATTTTAATTACATAGCTTTTGGCAGGCATGTGCCTATAGAAGACGAGTTGTGGCGTGTTTTTGTTCAGTACCCAGAGTTGAAGAACAGCTATGACGAAATCGTGGTATTGCACGACAACAGCTTTAATACGTTTGTGCCCAATGCGTTGTTCGACGAGAATTATCCCGGCAGTTACCTGCAATATAACACACGAGTTTTTGAAGCCGACTTTTTTGCGTGGGATGTTTTGCCAGTATACAACATGACTAATGTGTATGTGCCACTTATGAATGTGAACAACTTTTTAGTGGAACGCCTTGGTGCTTTTGATTATAAAAACACCAATACCATACTCGTAGAAAAGCTTCTGGATGCATCGGTTAATATTGATGAAAAACAGGTATTTGCCCACATACAGGAAGCCCATTTTGAGATAGTTGTGGTAAGTAACCAAAAATTGCTGCTTTACAACTCGTTTGAATACAGCTCTCCCGAAGATTTTTTATACTACCTGCTCTTTACCATGGAGCAGCTTAGCCTTAACCCCGAAACAGCAAAAATTTTGCTGTTGGGCAACATAACCGAAGCCGATCCGCGTTTTAGCCTTGCATATACGTATATTCGTAATGTGTCGCTGTACGAACCACACGGCCCGGTACTAAAATGGAATGCCGATAAAGATGCGGCATTGCAAAATTTTATCTTATTTAACTCATGAGAATCATTTCAGGAAAATATAAAGGCCGCAGGATAAATGCGCCTAAGAACCTGCCCGTTAGGCCAACTACAGATATGAGCAAAGAATCGTTGTTTAACATTCTTAACCACCGCATAGATTTTGTGGGCTTAAAGGTGCTCGATCTTTTTAGTGGGACCGGTAACTTAAGTTACGAATTTGGCTCGCGTGGCGCTGCAACTATTACTGCTGTTGATGCAGATATGGGCTGTATAAAATTTATAAAGAAAACCGCCGGGGAGTTTGACCTGAACATCTCTGCCGTGAAAAACGATGTGGCAAAATTTCTGAAAGGCCATAAGGCAAGCTATGACATTATTGTTGCCGACCCACCTTATGCTATGGAACAGAAACTGTTTGAAGAAATGGTTACCCTTGTTTTTGAAAATGAACTGCTTAACGAAGATGGTATCATGATTATAGAGCACTCCAAATACACCAAACTGGAGCACATGATGCATTACTCGTTCCATAAAAAATATGGTGGCTCTATCTTTACCTTTTTTGAATTTGATAATGGTGAAGGCGATGCCGTTGGGATTGTAGAGGATGGGGACACGGAGGAGGATTAAATCCTAACATATACCATGCAGGAACTAAAACCATTTTGGAACCGGATTTTTAAATTCAACTGGGGGTTTGCCCTGGTTTTAGTTCTTGTTGTTTGCATTACAAGATTTGTTTTAGTATTGGATGCTAATAAATCGGGAAATTATGGACTAATTGGTATTGTAATGCTTATTTCGGCCATTACTCCTTTTATATTTCTTACCAAATACGGAAGGAAAGAAATTGGAATGGTAAAACCTAAAAAGTATTTAGCCTTGCTTATCGCTTTCATCGCCGGACTTATTTTTAGCCTAATACTATACTATTTGGGTTATAACCTTTACCACAATACATACGAAAACTGGTATGCATACATTGGTAAATCGTATAATATTCCTACCGTAATATCAGTAAATGATAAAGCAATTTTATTTAGTATTATGGCTTTTACAGGAATGATATTTAGCCCCATTGGTGAAGAGTTGTTCTTTAGGGGAATTGTACATTCTGCCTTTGCAAAATCCATTGGCGATACCAAAGCCTCCATTGCTGATAGTTCAGCATTTGCACTTACACACATTTCACACTTTGGGTTAGTATATCTAAATTCCCGATGGGATTTTTTTCCTGTACCTGCACTTATTTGGGTAGCAGGAATGTTTTTGGCAAGCCTTATGTTTTTTGTTTTCAAAAAACATTCGGGTTCTATTTTAGGAGCAATAATGTGCCATGCAGGTTTCAATCTGGGAATGATTTACGCAATATTTTATTTGATGTAATTTTAAATTAATTGTTTGGACAATATACCAAGAGTTGGTATATTTGAAATAAAAACGGTTATGGCTAAGAACACATCAATATTATTAGGCGGTCATTTCGAAGAATTCATAAGTAATGAAGTGGCTTCAGGCAGATACAACTCTGCCAGCGAAGTTGTACGTTCAGCATTGCGATTGCTTGAAATCGAGGAGCAAAAAGTCAAACACCTTAGATATGAATTAGAAATTGGTGAACAAAGTGGAATGGTTTCAGATTTTGACCCCGAAGCTCACTTGGAATATTTACGCAAAAAACATTTATGAATAATTACCGCATAAGTAAAGCAGCAATACTTGACCTTGAAAAAATTTGGGTGTATACTTTAAAAAATTGGTCGGCGGACCAGGCAGATCAATATGTTAGTTTATTGATTGATGAAATTAAATATTTGGCCACTAATTTTGAAAGCGGGAAAAACATTGATCAAATCAAACACGGTTTCAGAGTATCCAAAGTAAAATCACATCTAATATTTTATAAGAAGGCAGACGAAATAATTGAGGTCGTCCGGATTTTACATCAAAGAATGGATATTAAAAATCAACTCAAATAGTCACCTTATTCTCCCCTCATTCTCATTAACCCTTCTCTCTTCTTTCCCTTTAAAATTCCCGAATTTATACTTTAACGATAAAGCAATTTCGCGGGTATCGGTATAGTATCGGCCACGGGATGAGATGTTGTTTATTGCAAAATCTTCATTAAAGTTCATATTCCTGAAAACGTCGTTAAAGCTTAGCGTGCAATCCAGCGATTTAAAGAAGGTTTTGGTAAAACCAACATCCATTATAAAAAAGGCATTGCGGGTAAAGATACCTTCATTACGTTTTGTGGTTCCCCAAACAGAGAGCATTGCAGTATAGGCTTTAGGCAGTTTAAAGGTATTGTTAGAATAGTAATACAAATAGGGTTTAGATGTACTTAATAACGCCGACGGGTCTTCTATTTTATTCAGCACCATACTCAGCACATTATTAACCGTCCATAATTTATAACTAAATGGTATAACGGTTTCAAAAGTAAAACCAGATTCTTTAGCATAATTAATAGTGTTAAGGCTTATAAGTGTTTGGGCAGTATCATACGTAAATGTAGCGTATGAAGGGTCTTTTGTTGTGTAGTATCGCATGGTAGCCGACATCTCTTTGTACTGAAACCCTGCTGAAACTTCATCGGTGATCGTAGGGTTTAAGTTCAGGTTGCTCGCAAAAACCATAAAGGGACTGCCGTAAACCGTAACCTGGCTGGTAGATGAATAATTAGGCCGGGCAATACTTTTGGCATAATTAAGGCTCACGCTCATGGTGCTGTCTATAGCATAATCCAGTTGTGCTTTTGGGAAAATATTGGTATAGTGCTTATCTATTGTAAGTGTAGAGGTATTATTATATTTCCCTTCAATATCAGTAGTTTCTACACGCAAACCACCCGAATAACTTAACTTTTTAACTTTGCCGGATAGTTGGGTGTATCCTGCTGCATTCTGCTCCCTAAAATCATAGAGCGATTGCATTTGTGCAGGCGTTACATAATCATCTACTGCAAAATTCGTTTTGGCTGTAGCCGATAAATATAGTGCACCCACTTCCAGTTTTATATCGTTCTTAAAAACCTTTTCTGCATCGGCCCGGCCGGTAAAAGCATTAACCGTAAATTTCTGGTTGCGGTGTTGTGCAGCAACAAACTGGGTATCATTATAATTGTTTTGAACGTCGCTGTAAGACGTTTGATAAAAGTTAGAATACTGCAGGCCGGTAAATAATTTGGCATCCAGGCTTTTTATCTTTTTATTGTAATTTATAAATGAGTTTACAAAATTTCGCTGGTTATCATTCCGGCTAAGAGTGGTAATATTATCTGCCGTGTTATTTTGTAATATATAAGTCTGTGTATGGTTTCTGTCGTCATCGCCCTGTAGCTTGGCATTTACATTTGCCGAGATATAATCGTCATCATTAAACTGGTGAAAAATACCCCCGCCAAAAATATATTGCGCCCGGTCAGATATCGACCTGATCTTATAATTAGTTGCAACGCGGGCATCACTAATAGTTACATTATTGCCGTTTGCCTCCCAATGATAGAGTTTGTTATAATTAAAATTGGCTTTAAACTCTGTTTTACCTTTCTTAAAACCGGTATTTACCCCGGTGTAATTATTGTAACCCCGTTTAAATGATGCTGTTTCTAATCCTGAAATTTCGAAGCCATCGCGCCTGCTTCTTTTACGGGTTATAAACACTACTGCCCTGCCCTCTGCCTCATACTTAGCAGACGGATTTTTAATGATTTCTATCGTTTTTATATCCTCAACCGAGAGTGCATTAAGGTCGTTCATGCCCACTTTTTGATTATCAATATAAATAAGAGGGTCGCCGCGGCCTATAATGCTCAGGCTCTCCTTATCGGCACTTACTATTACACTCGGCAGTTTAGCCATAAGGTCTAACGGGCTTGGCGATGCCTTAAAAATTGAGTTGGCCACATCAACTTTTATATTTCCGTTATGGTTTGTAAACATTTTATTTTCAGAGTTTATAGCCACTTCATCTAAAACAATAGCTTTAGTAATTAATACGACAGAAATTGAAATATCTACATCGGGTTTCACTTCTCTAAATTCGGTTTCATATCCTGTTGCAGATAATTGCAGCGTGTAATTGTCCGGTGCTATTTCCTTAAACAGAAACACTCCTTTTTCTATCAGCACAGTTTTTATAAGTGTTCCCGTAGTTGTAAGTAGTAATGCTTCCCCTTCAATTATTAATTGCCCTTCGGAGTCTTTAACCACTCCCGAAAGGTTATGCCTGCTTTGTGCAAAGCAACACACAGAAAATAAGAGGAAGAGTAAACAAAAGGATTTCATCGGGTCGGTTAATGCAGCAAAAGTCAGCAAATTATCGTCAGTGAGGGTTAATCGTAGGTTAAAGGGCGGTTAAAAACTCAATGAAACAATAAATGATTTATTTTTGATGTTGAAATACAACTGTATGAAACTCAAAATTAACCTGCTCATTATTTTTTCTACCATTATACTGGTGGTACTTGCGGCTATGCAATACTATCTGGTAAAAACCGCTTACGACTATAAAGTAGAAGAATTCAGGACAGAGATACAAAACAAAATAGCAAAGGTTACTAATGAGGATAACGATATAGACTCTTCCATCTTTTATAAAAAAAACCTGTTATATAAAGAGATGGTTGCCCAGTATATTAAAGACAGCCGAAAAGGTTTTAAAATTGAAGATACTGTGCAGCAGGGCGAATTTCGCGATGTGCTTTCGGGCAGGCTGCAACAGGAACTTAAGCATGAATTTCCTGAGCTTAAATTAGATTTTGCCGTAGTACTCAACAAGTTTGTAATGTATGATGGCTCCGTGCCCGATACCCTTTTTGCGCAGGAACCGCGTATAGAAAATGCCATAATGGGATCGCTTACCTCGCTTGATGATGCCTTTATGGTACGCAATTATGTAGGTACTGTTGCAGGCAGTTCTAATGGCTTAGGTAATGACCATAGTTTACTAACCGAAGACACTTTGTATATTTATATACACGACTGGCAGCAGGTTATTTACAGCCGGATGCTACTTATATTCCTGTTCTCTGCGTTTGTAATGATTACGCTTATAACGCTTTTTGTAATTGCTATAAGGGCGCTTATCAAACAAAAAAAGGTAAGCGATATTAAGACCGATTTTATTAATAACATTACCCACGAACTTAAAACACCGCTTACAACCCTGTCTGTTTCTACAAAAATATTGCAGCGCAAAGAGACTATTAACGATCCTGAATTATTCAACAATATTGTAGATACCATTAGCCGCCAGAATATTCGCCTGCAAAATCTTATAGACCAGGTTTTAGTGAATTCATTGGGATACGATGAGATAGAGCTCTCTAAAGAAAATATTGAAATTACTGCCCTGTTACAAACTGTTTGCAACGATTTTACTATGGCGCACCCTAACATCGACTTTAAAACTGACTTTAATAAAACGGCTATAAAACTTGTTTTAGATACTTTTTATCTTACTACTGCCATTACAAATGTGCTGGAAAACGCGGTTAAGTACGGTTGTAAAAGCATTACCTTAAAAACGGTTTTGCAGTATGGCTTTTTTACCATCAGTATTCAGGATGATGGTATAGGTATTGCAAAAGACAAGCAGTTGCTCCTTTTTGATAAATTTTATCGTGTGGCACAAGGCAATATACACAATGCGAAAGGCCTTGGCCTGGGGCTATATTATACCAACCAGATTGTAAAGGCGCATCAGGGTTATATAAATGTAATAAGCCAGTTGGGCAAGGGTGCAATGTTTAATATAACTATTCCGGCAGTATAATTTTATGAAAAAAATTCTCTTAGCCGAAGACGATGCCGATTTTGCAGGGGTTTTAAAAATGTATCTCGAAATTCATGGGTATGCCGTGTCCTATTGCAAAGATGGCGAAGAGGCCCTACAACTTTCGCAAAAAGAAATATTCGACATTTGTATACTTGATGTGATGATGCCTAAGCTTGATGGTTTTACATTGGCTGAAAAAATGAATACCGATACTCCTTTTATTTTCCTTACCGCCCGCAAGCTTAAAGAAGACAAAATTAAAGGCCTTAAACTGGGTGCCGATGATTATATAGTAAAGCCTTTTGAAGTTGATGAGCTGGTTTTAAGGATTGGGAATATACTAAAGCGCAGCGAAAAAAGAAGTAGTATACCAACTGAAGATACATTTACAATAGGGCAATACACACTCAATACCAATCGGTTAGAACTAAAATTTGAATCTGCAGTTCAGCAACTTACCCAAAAGGAAGCTGCTTTGGTCATTTACCTGTACCATAACAGGAACAGGCTGTTAAAGCGTGATGAAATATTAAAAGCCATCTGGCAAACTGATGATTTCTTTTCTGGCCGTAGCATGGATGTATACATTAGCCGTTTACGAAAATATTTCCAGAAAGATTCCTCAATACGCATTGAGAGTGTTAGGCATCTTGGGCTGGAGTTTAAAGTAGGCTACTAATAAAACCACATACAAATTTGTGGAATTCGTGAAATTCGCGGCTAAAAAATTAAAAAAAGCAGGCCTGTAAGCCGGATTCTGTATCCCCGAGGGACCCTTATCATTTATCTAAACACAACATTACTGTTGCGATCAATCTGCCTACCCCCCGGCATCGGGCGGGCAGCCCTACAATAGCCGGTATACATGGCATTTCACCGCATAGAGTTTACCTGGTTTCACTACAGCATTACCTGTACATACTTTCTGTTGCACTTGTCCTCCCGCGGTTCTGCATACCACGGTGACGGGCGTTACCCGCTATGCTGCCCTCTGGTGTCCGGACTTTCCTCCCTTTTTGCAAAGAGCGATAAGGCGGCCTGCGGCGCGAAGATACTTTAAAAAATGGAATTTCAAATTTGCGGTTTCACATTTATGGCCGAATAAGCATATAAATTGTAGTGGCATTTATAATACGTTACCAATTTAACGAATCAAAACTACGTGATTAAAATTAACATAGTCACTACATCGCTGTAGTAAATAAAAAATGTATATTTGTGGTTTTGTAGAATAGTATAGAATAGAATAATTTTATAAATCCACTTTTACTTATTTATAATATGAAAAATAAATTTATTAATCGCGCTTTAATTTTATTGCTCCCTGGGGCACTTTTGCTCTTTACTAATTGTAACGCACAGGATAAGGCATTGTATATTAAATCTAAAGATGATTTAAACAAAATAACATTGTCATTAAATGCTAATGGCGAGTTATCTTATAATGTAACACATAAAGATAAAACTTTTATTCTTGACTCCCCTCTTGGACTTAACTGTGAAAATGAAGATTTTACAAAAGGATTATCTGTCGCAAATGTTTCGCAAATTACAGAAAAAAGGGAAAAATATGAACTTAAGGTTGCCAATAATAAAAGTATAGACCATGTTTTTAAAAGTAAAAGCATAACCTTTAAAAACAATAAAGGACAATTATTAATCGTCGATATAATTGCAGGAAATGAAGGTGTTGCTTTTAGATACCGTTTCCCCAATGAAGGAAATAGCATCCTTAAAATAAAAGAGGAGCTTACTGCATTTCATATTGCCCAAAATGCAAAAGGCTGGATGCAACCCTATAATAAGGCCGGAGATTATACTCCCGGTTACGAAGATTTTTATGTAAATGTAAATTCCGGCGACCCTATAAGAGGAGAACGCAATCCGTCTGTTGGGTGGTGCATGCCTGCACTGTTTAATGTAAATGATAATAAAAACTGGGTATTAATTGCAGAATCCGGCAATGAGGGCACATATCCCGGTTGTCACTTAGCACCTGATTCTAAGGGTGGCATTTATAAAGTTGCATTTGCAAAGAAAGACGAGAAATTTACATTGCCGTTACCCGATAAAGAAAATGTTTACCCGGAGTCAAGCCTGCCATGGGTTATGCCGTGGAGGGTTATTATCATAGGCGAACAAGCCGGAGATATACTACTTTCAACCCTTATTACAGATTTAGCTCCTGCCTCTAAAATTGAAGATACTTCGTGGATAGAGCCCGGAAAGGCGGCGTGGTCATGGTGGTCGCACCCTGATGACCATTCGCCCGAAATTTATAATGAATTTACAGATGTTTCGGCGGCATTTGGTTTTAAATATACACTTTTTGATGCAGGCTGGGAAAAGGCAAATAAAGACGGTAATATTATAAACATAGCCACTGCAAAAGGTATTAAACCTTTGGTTTGGGGATATTCATCAGAATATTTTGACACTAAGAAAAGGAAAGACAGGTTTAAACAACTGGCAGGCATGGGCGTTAAAGGCGTTAAGATAGACTTTTGGTGCTCTGACAGGCAGGAGGTAATGGCAACGTTGCAATCTGTATTTGAAGATGCTGCCAAAGAACATCTACTGATAAACCTTCATGGTACAACAATACCAAGGGGGTGGCACAGGACATGGCCTAATTTTATGACTGCAGAAGCTATACTTGGTACGGAAAGTTATTTTTATGAGCCCAGGTTTCCTGAAGAAGCCGCACAGCAAAATACGGTGCTGCCTTTTACAAGAAACGTAGCGGGCCCGGCAGACTATACCCCGTTTGCATTAACCATGAGAAAATACCCGCGACTTAACACCGCAGCTCATGAGCTTTCTATGGCTATGATATACACATCGGGTATTATACATTTTGCCGACTCTAAAGAGATATTTGACTCGCTACCGGCAGAGGTTAAAAACCTATTAAAAGATATGCCCGCCACCTGGGATAAAACAGAATATTTAGTTGCCGAACCGGGCAAAGCGTTAATACTTTCACGAAAAAAAGATGCACTGTCTTATATTGTGGGTATAAATGGTACTAATAAAGAGCTGCCTGTTAAACTGGACCTTGCAAAATATGGTAAAGGCTTCTCGCATTTCAGGATCATAAAAGAAGGACAGGATGCTTTAATGGGCTTTGATATAAAAACATACCCGATAACTTCTGGCTGGAATTATAATTTAGCGCCAAAAGGCGGTTTTATTATTCAGTTCATTAACGATAAAAAATAATAGTAAATGTTTTTGTCCTTTATTTTTAACTCTTAAATGTTCTTTAACAGTTATGTTTATTGTAGTGTAACAGGCTGTCTGTCCTAAATCTTCATTCAAAATTAAGATTAACATTTCGTTGGCTGCATGCAAAATATGAAATCTTTAATTTTAAGATAATAAAGCAAACTAACTTAAAGGACAAAGAATATGGACAGACAGATGTATCATTATGCAACGGTAAGCAAAGCGTTGCAGGAACTGGCAGAAAAAGGTTTTACAACAGATTTTAACCTGCAGGAAGATCGCATTAAGGCAAACTTTAGCGATTTTGAGATCGTTGAAATTTACCGTTATGAAGGCGAAAGCGACCCTGGTGATGAGGCTACTGTATATGGTATAAAAAGTGTAGACGGGCAAAAAGGGGTTTTTGTTGCAGGCTCTGGTGCATTTGAAGAAAACAGCGCTGCCAAGCTCTTAGATACTATGAGCATTAAAGGCAGGGAAGCGCAATAAGCAATGAACAGGCTGCAAAAAAAACTCGAAAAAATAGGGAGCGATCCTAAAACAACTGCAAAAGCTGTTGGCTTACGCTATTCGTTGTCGTCTGATAAGGGCTACTACAGGAAACGTAAAGCCAATGGCTTTTCTTATATAGATGAAACCGGTACAACCATAAAAGACAAAGACGCTTTGGCGCGTATTAAGGCACTGGTAATACCACCGGCCTGGGAAAACGTATGGATATCGCCTTATGAAAATGGACACCTGCAGGTAACGGGAACTGACGTTAAAGGCCGTAAACAATACCGCTACCACCCTGACTGGAACAAGATACGCAACCAGTCAAAATTCTTTCGCTTACGCAGGTTTGCGCTGGCGTTGCCGCATATTCGCGAACAGGTAGAAAAAGATTTAAAACGAAATGGGTTACCCTACGAAAAAATTGTGGCACTTGTGGTTAAACTTATAGAACTTACAAATATTCGTATAGGTAACGACGCTTACAAAAAATTATATGGTTCCTTTGGGCTTACAACGCTACGCGACAGGCACGTAAAGTTTGACGGTGCCACGGTAATGTTCGACTTTGTGGGTAAAAAAGGCGTTAAGCATAAAATAAAACTACAAAGCCGCCGCATGGCTAACCTTGTAAAAAAATGCCAGGACATACCGGGACAGGAATTGTTCCAGTATCTTGATGATGATGGGCACAGGCATACCATTGGGTCGGGAGATATAAACAATTATTTAAAGGAGATTTCGGGAGAAGATTTTACAGCCAAAGACTTTAGGGCATGGGCAGGCAGCCTTAATGCATTATGCGCTTTTAATGAACTGGGCGAGTTTGAAAGCGTAACCGATTTTAAACGTAAAGTAGTAAGCGTATTAGATTCTGTTGCCGAAAAACTGGGCAATACCCGTACTGTTTGCAAAAAGTATTATGTGCACCCTACAGTTGTTGCTGCTTATGAAAAAGGAACGCTCTGGAACTACAAAATTACAGAGATTAATAATGATGGAGAACTTAACCCATCTGAAAAAGCATTACTCGAATTATTGTCTACCGAAGACATAGCAGATGTGATAACATAGTAATCAGCTGTAGATATAATCTCAGACACGAATTTCATAGATTACACAAATTTATCAGATTTGTTGTTTGTGAAATTCGTGTCATAATTTTAGTCAGTTTTAAGCTTCTGTATATATTAACTTACATCTACAACGAAATTATTTATATTTGAACCTATGGCGATACATCGCTGTTTCAAATATAAGACATGGACAACTACACCGTCATACTATTTATACTCGCCATTATGATAGGGCTATCTGCCATGGCAGATAAGATTAACCTGCCTTACCCCATTTTGCTTATCGTAGCAGGTATAGGGATGGGATTCATTCCTATGCTGCCGCCTATGGAGATAAACCCCGAAATTATTTTCCTGATATTTTTACCGCCTTTATTATATGATGCTGCCTTTAATATTTCGTTTAAAGAATTTAAAACAAACATAAATACAATAGCAACGCTCTCAATAACATTGGTGTTTTTAACAGCTTTGGGTATTGCCGCCGTGGCCTATTATCTTGTACCCGGCATGACGTGGCCGTTGGCATTTGTATTAGGTTCTATACTTTCTGCTACCGATGCTGTTGCTGCTATGAGTATAACAAAAGGTTTAGGATTATCGCATAAAACAAATACTATATTAGAGGGCGAAAGCCTTGTAAATGATGCCTCTGCACTTGTAGCGTATCGCTTTGCCGTAGCTGCCGTAACCGGTAGTGCCTTTGTTTTCTGGAAAGCAGGGCTTGAGTTTTTATTACTCCTTGGGGGTGGCTTTGTAGTGGGCGCAGTAATGGGTAAAGTACTGGCTTTTATAATTATGAGGGTTGATAAAAACAAGGTAGTAATTATTAGTTTTATGCTGCTCATGCCTTTTATAACCTATCTTCTGGCTGAAGAACTTCACGTATCGGGGGTTATTGCAGCCGTAACGCTTGGGCTATCCATCGCCCGTTTTAGCAATAAGGTTTTTCCGGTTACTTTTAAGGAGCAGTCAAAATCTATCTGGGATATTATCATATTTATGCTGAACGGACTGATTTTTATTTTAATAGGCCTGCAATTTCCTTATGTATTAAAAAATATAGATGTGGCCGATGTTGGGTTTTACAGCCTTGTGGCGTTAGTTATTACCATTGTAGCGCTGGCCATACGCATGGTGCGTATATTTCTTCAGAAAATAAATTTGCAAAAAGCTTTCAGTGCAAAAAAAGGCAGGATAACAGAAGAAGCTCTGCTTGATTTTAAAAATAGCCTTATCATTGGATGGTCGGGCATGCGGGGCATTGTTTCATTGGCTATCGCACTTGGTTTACCTGAACATCTTGAAGATGGCACGCCATTTCCCCTACGTAATCCAATTATATTTATATCGGTAGCAGTAGTTTTGTTTACCCTTATTGGACAGGGACTTACGCTGCCATGGATAGTAAAGAAACTGGAAGAAAAAGAATGATTTTATTTTCCTGAAATCTGCATTTGCTAAGTATTTTTGATTTTTAATTTACTAAGCCCTGATACTTTGTAACTTAATAATTATTCGTGTTTTGCAGGATGTAAATCGTAGGCGGGTAACTATAAATCTCAAATGATTTGCTATATTTGCTACTCACTAAATGCTATGGAACAGTTTATTGTATCAGCCCGCAAGTACCGCCCGCAAACCTTTAAGGATGTGGTTGGGCAACAGGCTATTACCAATACCCTGCTTAATGCTATAGACAGTAACCACCTGGCACAGGCACTGTTATTTACCGGTCCTCGTGGTGTAGGTAAAACAACCTGTGCGCGTATATTAGCCCGAAAAATAAACCAGGAAGGCTATGATGACCCGTATGAAGATTTTGCTTTTAACGTGTTCGAGCTTGATGCTGCTTCTAACAACTCTGTAGATGATATCCGAAGCCTTATAGACCAGGTAAGGATACCCCCGCAAACAGGTAAGTATAAAGTTTATATTATAGATGAGGTGCACATGCTCTCTCAGGCTGCTTTTAACGCGTTCCTTAAAACGCTTGAAGAGCCGCCAAGGCATGCCATTTTTATACTGGCTACTACAGAGAAGCACAAGATTATCCCTACAATTTTATCGCGATGCCAGATATTTGATTTTAAAAGAATAACGGTTAAAGATGCTAAAGACCATCTTGCAGAAGTTGCCCGTAGCCAGGGAATAACTTTTGAAGATGATGCCCTGCACATCATTGCCCAGAAGGCCGATGGTGCCATGCGCGATGCCCTTTCTATTTTTGACAGGGTAGTAAGTTATTGCGGAAGCAACCTTACACGACAGGCTGTTACAGAGAACCTTAACGTACTCGATTACGAGTATTACATTAAGGTAACTGATTTAATATTAGAGAATAAAATACCCGATCTTCTGTTAGCTTACAATGATATTTTGGCTAAAGGTTTTGACGGACATCATTTTATTGCCGGGCTTGCCTCCCATTTTAGAGACCTATTAGTGTCTAAAAATCCGGCTACACTGGTGTTACTTGAAGCCGGCGAAGTTGCCCAAAACCTATACGGCATTCAGGCGCAAAAAGCAAGTCAGGATTTCCTGCTAAAAGGTATTGACATTGCCAATGATTGCGACCTTAAATATAAAGTAAGCCAAAACCAGCGCCTCCTTGCTGAGCTTTGCCTTATGCAGCTTGCCTCTATCACTTTTGATGGAGAAAAAAAAAAGCTGACCAATTTATAATTCCGCCTCACTATTTTAAAAATTTAGCGGCTCCGGTGGCTAAAGCTGTTGAAGCGCAGGCTGAACAGGCACCGATTATTCATATTGCTGAGCCATCTGTTACCATAGTTTCCGAAGAAAAACCGGCAACTATTACTCCCCTGCCCGCAACACAACTTGAAGTTACAGAACCCCAGGTGGTTAAACCTGCTGTTACTAAACCAGATTTAAATACGGGAGAAGTTAAGGTATCGGCATTTTCATTATCGGGATTACGTATGAAACGCGAAATGGCCGAAAGTCAGAGAGCGAGCGTTAAAAATCCTGATGAGTTGCCCCGCGAAAAGTTTAATGAAACCGATATGCGCCTGCAATGGAACAAGTTTGCACAGCGCCTTAGTGATGCCGGCCAAAAGATCATGGCTACGTATATGCAAATTAACGACCCTGTTTTAGACCCTGATGGTATAACGATACGATTAGAATTGCCTAACGGAGGGTCTAAGGTGGATTTTGACAATAACAAGTTGGATTTATTAGGTTACATGCGTGGCAAACTACACAATCATGATGTTGTTATAGAGGTTCATGTTAATGAGATTGTAAGTACTAAACATGCTTTTACCCCCGAAGAAAAGTACGAAAAGCTAAAAGCCATGAACCCGGCTGTAGAGATGCTCCGAAAAATGTTTGACCTGGATATATAATATAGGCATTAACTAAAAGACAATTGTATGAAACTATTCATTTTACTATTTCTTACATTTTACAGCCTGAATATTTTTGCACAAACAAATCTGAAAAAAGAATTTTACCTTGACGAGAACAATAAGCCAATCTTGCTTACAGAGTTTAAGGGTAAAGTTAGCTTGTACAATAAATACGGATATACTGTTGTATCTGAAACAGATAGTACTCTTACAGCTAAAATCATTTTTAGGGAAAAAACGGGAATCCTGCAACCTGGCGAACGTGATGCAGTTGTTAAAACGTTGCAACAGCTAACACATAACGCCGTTAATGTATCTCAAACTATTATTATAAATTACTTTTACAGTGAACCTGTAAAAAACCAGGCTCCATGTATAGACCATTACACATCTGATAAAAAATATTTGCGTTTTATAAATAAGCACACTGATTATGCCCAGTTTTTTATGACCGAGAAAGGCTTTAATTACAGTCAGCAATCAGTTTATGAAGATGTAAATGAAACTATCCGCAACCTGCTTTTTAAAGACGTAGTGCATTGTGGTAACTACATAATAATAAAACCAGACGGGCACTATTATAAACGGGTTGGTGAATACAGGCAGGATGACATTCCTTCTAAAATAAAAGAAGACTGGTAATTTATTAAACTACCGGCCCGGATACAAAATAATCATTGCTTGTTAAATACATGTACAAAATTTAAATTGTCTACACCCCAAAGAGCAAGTACAGCAGAGGTGAAATCAGCATAATTATAAGTGTAAAAACCATTACTTACATCTATGCCTGCTACGGGCATGTTCATTATTAGCCTGTTACTTAAATTATTAAAAACCCTCGTATCGGTTTGTATATATATGTTACGATCGCCAAAGTCTAACGGGTCTAAAGTATAATTATATTTCCCAAAAACCTTCGTATAATTTTTAGAGTAAAACGAAAGCGTAGGAATAATCTTAGGCTTTAATACACCCTGCTCTATCTTATTACTATTTACCGCAACCGTTAATGATTGTGGTAATTGTTGTGCATTACAAAAACATGTAGTTGCTAATGCGATTATGATAAAGTATATTTTCATGATGATGTAATTAGCTACGAATTATAAAGTTACGGAAAAACTGAACGTGAATGGTTATTACTTTATACATTTACAACATCTTGTTAAAGATTTAAATAAAATATCGCGCCATTTCGGCAATTAAAACACACATTATCAATATTATGAACTTACTTGTAGAGTATAAGGATTTAGAAACAATGGGTTTTGATAGTGGAGGTACCGAAATGTTATCTTATAAAGGCAAACCATTTACCGGATTCATTGTTGAATACTGTACAAATGGCATTTTAATATCTGAAGAAGAATATAAAGATGGCTATAAGAATGGTGTTAATAGAAGTTACTTTGAAAATGGCCAGATTGAAGAGGAATATTTCAGTAAATATAATCGTTTCTATAACACTTTCACGTCATGGGATATAAATGGCAATCTTATTTTAAAAACAACGTATGACGATAATGGAATAGAAATAGATCGTATTGTAGAATGAAGATTACAATTATAGTAACAGTGGATATGGAAAAATCATTGTGTACAAAGATTGATTGGTAAACATAATTTGTAGCATTTATTGAAAATAATTACCCAGCTGGCGTGAGCCTCGGGCTCGTGCCGGTAAAGACGCATAACAATAGAAGTATTTATTACAAAAAGGCCACCAGCAATTAGTGAATATCGGCACGAGCCTGAGGCTCGCGCTAGCGAGGGGATTATAAAGTTACATAAAATTACAGGGTATAATTACATTTGAACATTACTTATCGTTGTTTAAAACTCATGTATAATCGCAAAAATGAATTGTACAAAAATAAAAAATGAATTGTACACATTTTAACCAAATATACACAGTTTAAACAATATTTAAACACCAGTGAAAAAACACTAAAAAAGTGCCATTTTACTGGTGTTTTCTGCTTTAAATATTTGGCGGTATCGTTGCTTTTAACTATCTTTATAGAGTTATAAGTCAGTTATAAACTTTATAAGACGTTCTTTTATAAGTGCTTTATTTTTATCCATTGTTATGGCCATAGAGCCTTTTTTATATGGCGGGTATGGCTTTTGTTGGAATTTGCTTTTAAATCGCTTACAAAGCGGAAAAATGTATCTGTAGGTATCAACCTTAAAAAATTCCAAATCTCCTAATATATAAGCGACGTTGTTTCTTATATAGATGCTTTTGCTGTCCATCCTTGTGGTATTCATTTGATGGTTTATTTCGCCGGTGCGCTTATTACGGGCAAATACCGTTTCATGGCTACCATAGTATTGAAAGTTGGATGCCTTATAAATTGTGCCGCAACCTAAGCGGCCATCAGCAAAGGACTGTACAGCAACAATATTTTTATCAAGCTTTGGCAGTTGCTTAAGGGAATGCGCAATTAGTAAGCTTTCAGCATTTTTACCTAATTCATCACTTATCCACATCCGGTTAAGTTCTAACATTATGGCATCAGGGTTGGGGTGTGTAAATAGCCTTGCTTTGGGGTGCATCGTATAGCCATATACTGCCACGCCAATACAGTTATCTGTACCAGGTCTATAAAACCCAAAGTTATAAAGGCCAAAGCCTGCATTGTTCCACTTATTGCTATAATGATTTTTAACTATTAGCTCCTTAGCTACTTCTTTAGGCACTTGCCTGATCTCTAATTCTCCTAAATTCTTTGTTGTTAATCTTAACGTTTTAAATTCCATTCGTATTTTGATTGATGATTGATGATGATTATCTTTGCACCTCTCACAGGTAATTTTATAACGCACCAAAGCCACAACCAGAAGACTTTTTGTCCTCCGACTGTGGCTTTGCTGCTATATTTAAAATTACCGTGAGAAGTTTTTTAAATGTCGGGGGGCTTTTTTTACTTCTTACCCCTCAATTTTTGAAGTACTTTTTTAATTGTTGCAATCAAGGCAGGAAAACCACCCCAAATTTGAAACGAAGCCGCAAAGGCTATTCCTGCAACAACTAACAGCGGAACATTCCACGCCTTAAGCGTAAATAATAGCCACACAAACGCAATTGGTATAAATGCGGCAATACCTCCCAATGCGGTTGAAATTTCCTCGCAATTGCTTTTAAATGCGGTTTCTGCATTCTGCCCCTGTGAAAAGTTGCGTATTCCGGCAACAACTAAGCAACCTATTGAAGCCACAAAAAATAATAATAAAAACTTTTGCCATTGCGGCTCTGCCTCTGTGTCAAAAATTGCAGCTACAAAAGCCGTAATTGCCACGCCAAATAATGCGTTACCGTGAAAACGCTGTTTTAAAAAGTTTGCTTTAATAAAAGCCAATTTTGGTTTAATATTCATTGTTTACTATTTAGTTTAATTATGATATTTTTTTTACTGTTTTCTTTACGCTCCCTACGGGTGCAATTACCACCGTTACCGATTTAAAGCCTACAGCAGGTTCAATAAATTGTTTTGCACTCGTATATACCGTTAGCGATTTAAAGCCTTTTATAACCTGTATTTCTTCGGTGGCTTTTGGTATGACTGTTATACTTTTAAAACCTTCTGCCATTATACATAGTTGTTACGAAGCGTTATTTGTGGCTGGTACCACGTCCAAAAAACAGGATTGACAGATGCAGGGTTAAAACCTGCTGCACCATTTGCTTTACCTGCACTGTCTACTACAGGCTTACGGTTTAGTAAAAATTCGCCAAATGCACCCGCAGGCAGGAGGTAGCCATTAATATAGTCCGCGTCTATAACGGGTTTATTGTCGCTGTTTGTCCATCGTACTTCAAACGTTAATCGGTCAGGGTTACCCATTCCGTTCGCGCTGTTGCCGGGGTAAGTAGTAGCATCAGGCACAGTTAAGTTCGTGGCAGAACCACCAGGTGTACTTTTGTTAAAAAGCATCTGGCCATTGTATACGAGGTTTAAAATTTCAGATGAGTTAACCGATGTTCTAATTGGTGCCGCGCGAATTGTTCCAACGGTAACACCAGGGCTTAACACGATGTCTGTACCGCTAATCATTACACCTGTCCAGATTGCACCGTTTTCCTGTCTAAATTCGGGGTCAAGCGCGGCTGTCGATATACCGGTGGTTGTGCCACCAATGTTCACGGCATCAACCCTTATGTGGGGGCTATCAAACTGCAACGAGAAATCAAGCTTTTCAACACCATTAAATTTGGGCGGCAGGTTAAAGCTGTTAATGTTTAATGTTGGGTTTGCTGCCTTATGGGCTGTAAGGCTTAAATAATTTGTGTCGCTTACAGCAATTGCATTAGCACCCATTATATTATTACCGTCAAAGTTAGCAGCGGTAATACCGGCAATTGTCCTTACTGTACTAACACCATTCATATAACAATTGGTCATTTTAGAACAGTCACGAATGGTACAGTTTATAAAAATGCACTGGTCAAAAGTGTATCTGCTTGCATTTGTACCTGCCCATGTACAGTTAACAAAAATGCAATTGGTAAAAACTCCAAAACCTTGAGGATTAAATGCACTTATATTATAAAATTTACAATTGACAAAATCCCGACCATTACCATTAAATCGCGCCGATATAGCCCTATAACCATTAAATGTTATATTTGACACAGCAAATATACCCGTAGATACAGAGATGGTAAACTCCATTGTGCTATCTCCATAAAACAATACATCTCCATCGCCACGTATGCCCGTTATAGCGGTTGTAGCCACGATCGACTCGCTGTACGAGCCAGCACCAACAACAACATCGCCCACAAGGTTTAAAGCTACAGCCGCATTTAAGGTTGCTTTAGGTGTGTCTTTTGTAGTTCCGTTATTACTGTCGCTGCCTGCTTTACTGGTATAGGCAGCACCTGTTAGAAAAAAATTATTTGGCATATACTGTATATTCTGTGTTTTTAATTCCTGCCCACTCTTTGCTATCCGGTGCAGATGTATAATTGTACGTAATTCGCAAAACAAATGCGCCTAATGCATACTCAACCCACGATAAACGTTTATTATCACTATCGCATCTTTCCTTTTCCTGACTTACAGGTGCGGTGTGCTCTGCTTTGCCTACGGCTTCCTGTGCCTCGTCGGTTTGTTCCCATAATGGCAAATTATCCTGCCAAAAGATACCCGCTGCAATTTCTAATTCCATTATATTTTATAGTTTAGACCGGCCAATACAACGCCGGGCGTGTAGGTTATACGCCATTGAACCCAACCATTTAAAACTATGGGTGCGCCAAGTGGTAATGCCACCGCCGCATAAGTAGCACCTCCATTAGTAGATAATGATAAAGTTGCCGCCCCGTTAAGCTCTATCGCTGTAATTGATGTAGCAACAGGAAAATGGTCTTTTACTGTGTTTTGCGGCATAGTAAACGAAAATGTTACATCCTTTGCCGATGCTGTTTGAAAATCATTCACAACAGTAATAACTTCGTTTAATTTTGCAGGCAGGGCGTTAAATTCAGCCGCCGTTATTTTAGCATTGGCAGGAATGTTTGCTGTAGCTTCTACCTTTTCCTGTGTATCTATTTTTACACCTATCTCTAACTGGTTTATCATGGTTGTGTCAGTTCTTTAAGTTTAGTATAATAGGCGGTTAAAAATTCAAGCCTCGAAGCCTCTGCAATGTTTGTCATACCCGTTGTGGCTCTAACAGCATAGTCGCCCGGTGTTTGCTGCATAACCGAATAGTACAATCGTGCTGATAAAAACATGGGGTAACTTGAACCTTTATAAGCAAATGTTTGTGTGCTTAGGCTTTCGGCCTTAACATCATACAAGCGCAACGGGTTTTCTAAATTATATTCAGCCTCAAACGCCGCCATTTCCGTAGGTGTGCGGTTTTCTAACTGGCCGTTAACTATCTTAATTGGAAAAACTCCGAATTGAGGTTTTGGTAAATTGGCTTTAGGCAACACAAGCGCACCCTCTGTAAGGCTGGTTGTTTGAAAATAGATATATGGCTTATTGGGTATCTCTGTAGCTAAATAGTAGTCCATTAAAATCGAGGTATTAAAAAATAATTTACATAAAGGTCTTGTACGCTATTGCCCATTTGTCGCAATTGCAATACAAAAGATGTAGTGTTATAGGAATGCGTTGCATAAGTTAGATCATGTGTAGAACCTGCCGTACCTGCCGAACCTGACATAAATGTTATTACCGGCATATATTCCGTTGTCCCAACATTTGGAAAACTGATGGTGTAAGAACCTGTACCACCTACATCGCCTATATAAACCCTGCCACGTGCTAAAACGGTTAGCAGGTTTATAGGCTTGTTTAAAATTTCATTGGCCGCGCCTGCAGCAGCATTCCAGTTTGGTTTTATATTGATAATGTTATCGGGCAAAGCAAACTGACTTAACTCTAAAATTGTTTTAAGCCTTTGCAGGTTGGCAAACGGAAATGTTATAATGCCGCCCGTACCAAACCTCATGTACCTGTTTTTTATTACCGGCAATACATCATTAACACCGTCGTTGTTGCTGTCATTGTCATATTCGGCTGTAGTGTTTTCCTCAATTATAGTAACCCACTCGTTATAAGCACCGCTAATAAATGGCAGTACCTCACTATCATAAGCCACATACCCCCCCGAATAAATTACCGATGGCGCTACAACACGCACACCCGTTAAAATGGTCTGTTTGCCTGCAAGTCCTGCAACAGCCTCAAAAATATCATCCATTGCGCCCTGCACGGTGCGCCATGTATCGTTAGTAGCAGGATAACCTGTAGCGTTTATCGTTAATTGTTTATCTGCACCCATAGTATATTGTAATTTTTAGAATATAAATTGTAGTAATCTGTTAGCCCTCGCATCTTGGTTATAAATGCGGTTTCCCTTGTAATGCTTGCAGGTCTTAATGACGGCGGCACGCATATACTGAAGTCCACACCATCGCCTACAAACTCGTTAACCTCATTGTAGTACACCGGCTTGTTATCTTCCGGCTCATAGTGCAGTACCTCGCGGCGTTCGGGCGTTTCATAAAAAAACACAGCCTTTTTAAATACAGTATTCACTATCCTTATGCGGCGTAAACCCGGGTCAAAGCTGTCATTAAGCACAGCCTCTAAATATACTTTTTGGCTGTTGTGTCGCACTTTATACAGGCTTTCCTGCCTGAATGCCATAAACACTGCATGAAGCCACGTTACAGGCTTTATAAGTGCCTTAATCAGGATGCGGTTAACCGTTTTCCTAAAACTGGTAAGCAGCATGTTATCGGCAAATACATTCCAGTTTATTGTATATACATTCATTCTGCCACTATCCAGTTAATTTGTAAATCGTCCATAACCAGGTATCCGCCATCGGCAACACGAAAAACATCTATGGCACCAACGTTTGGTACTCCTGTATGCTCATATTCGTAATCCCCGTACTTACTTGCAGCCAAAGTGCGGTGCGCTTCCTGTACGCCCTCAATGTCGATAAGGTCGCGCTCTAACTTGTTTAGGTTCAACGTGCCATTAAATTCGATGCTTTGTAAAAATTGGTCAAGGGCATTCTGTACGGGTGTATCGTCGGTTCCGTCCAGTCGTTCGCCCTCAGGGTTTAAAATAAGCGGGCTATAATAGATGTCAAGGTGCAGCCTTAACTTATCAGCTACAGCCGTTGTAACAACAACCTGCGTACCGGCATCAACAACCTTTTCCAGTATATAATATTTTAAAGCCGCAAATTGCTCAGCCGGCACAGGCTGCAATGTACCATCGGGGGCAGCGGTTGCTACCTTAAGCCTTAATATGCCGTAACCATTATTACTAATAAGCTTTACCGCTGCTGCCTGCTTTACAACTTTTGCAGCTTCTATAGCCTCATCAGTCAGGCCGGCAGTGTCAAAAACATCAGTATCATTTATTAATGGCACACCAAGCATAAAGCCCAATGCCTTGCCCTGATACCAGGCTTTTGTATGTGGCTGCTGCTTTGCCATTTCTGCGGTTATCTCAGCGCGGAAAATGTCCCACAAACTTTCAAGGCTTAACATAGCGTCGGTAACAACATCAAACAGGTTGTTTTCTAAGCTCAGTAAAGAGAACTGCTGCAAAAATGTAAGACCTGCCTGTAACCCATAAAGCGCGACAATGCGAGCGTTAGTTATAAAGGGATTAGTAATACTGTCTTTTATTTCCTGTCTTTGTCGTGCCATAATTTATAAAAAAGGGAATGTCTCCGGAAAACCGTATAAGTTCGTTACCGGTCTTTCGGTATCAATAAATAAAGTTGCAGGGGTATCGTTATTTGTAAACAGTTCTGAAATGGATTTTTTAATTGTGCCTGCTACTATATAAACCCTGCCAACAACCGGTGTAGCCGTTGGGCTTACATCGTTAGCCGCTGCCATTACAATAAGGTTGGCAACGTCGCCGGTGGCTTTAATTACCAAGTCTTTAAAATTCTGTCCCTGGTTAGCGGTTATAGTCTGCATCTATTACAATGGGTTTATTTTCGTACAAATCAAGGCGGCTAACATTTAGCCCGTCTTTTGCATAGTGCTCTCTTATTTTGTGCCTATATTCCAAATACTCGTTACTCATAAGGCTGTCCTCGAATCCTACACCTATATCGGGCTTGCTGTTTACTTCGCCCTGGTGCGTTATAAGTATCAGGGCTTTGTTTTGCTGCAAAGTATTTCCTACCACTATACCCTGAATAATTTTGCCTGAGGCATCGCGCTCAACCTCAATTTTTACATCCAGTATTTCGCCATCATCGTTATGATCTATAAGCTGTATGCCTGTATCTTTTCCCATTATTCTAAGTTTCCTGCAAACGTTCCGGTTACGGGGCCATTAGGAGCTGTAAGCCCGTTTACATAAATTATACTGGCTGATTTTACAAAGCGTTCTATAGCTATGCTCAATCTTTCTGCAAACTCATCATCGCTAATTTCTGTGCGTGTGCGCATTTCAGTAGCGATGGTTTTAATATCTTCTTTTAGTACTGGTGTATTCAATGCCATTTAAATCTATTTTAAAAGCTGTTTAACCTTTACCTGCCATTGTTCTAAGGCTGTTATTGTATCGGGCAATGGCACGCCGCTTGGTCCCATCGGTGTAGTTACTTTTAGCAGCTTTAGCAAGTCGGCCAGATCGCCAAAAATATCTACCAGGCTTGCATTGTTATTCTTTACCGTAACTTTGCTGTCTGTGCCATCAAGCAATAGTATCAAGCCGCCCTGCGAGAGCTCCATGCTCTGTGCCTGGTCTGTTTTTATTACGGTAAGGTCGTCAAGGGTTCCATTACCGCTTAGCATCAGTACATCGCTGCCTACCTTTGGGGTTATGAGTAAATAATCGGCTGTATCGGTAATCACTGCCTTAAGACGAACGTTAGTAACTACAAGCCCGGTTACAAGCTTTACGCTGCACGTTTGCCCGTCTACACTCTCAACTGTGCCCCTCACTGGGTAATTAGCATCAGCATCCACAATGCTTTTTATAAGGGCTTTAATTTGGGCTGCTTTATCCATTTCCTACTTTAATGCCTATTGTTACGGTACGCTTGCCGCCGCCTGAACCAAATGTTGTTGTTACTGCAACTACATAGTACCTGCCGTTTTTAAATTCATAGTCCAGGTCTATAAGCTCAACGGTATAAGTTGGGCGTACAACAGGAATTAACCAACTGTCAAATGTGCCATCATAACCATCATAGTTGCTTTTTAAAAGGGCAGCCTGTGCAATTTTCCGCATATCTGCATCGCTCATAGGCCCCACGTTCAGGGTTATGCGGTCGCCACCGGTAACGCCTGCCACCACTTCTTTGACCTTGCCATCAAGCGAGGTGCTTTTTATATGCACTTCAACTTTTTTATCGATTGCCCTTTTGTAATTAAGGGACGAACTTTCTATATTATGATGAAACGAAAATTTCGCTTCGCCACCCTTTTCCACGTATGGCGGGTGTATATGGAGTGTTTTAGTGGCGGCATCAAAATAGATATTGCCTTTAGTTTCTTCCTGCAACTTTCGCAATACATCATAGGCGGTTGCCTGATGTATGGTAAACTTTTCGTAGTTTATGTCATAATCGCAGCTTACTTTATAAGATGGGTCTACCTGGTTAACCAGTAGCTGCGCTATCCTTTTTACACTGGTAGGCTTTAGCTCCACATCTTTAACCGACTTTCTGAATAAGAAAAGGGCATCTTCGCAAAGTATTTTAAGCGTGTTATCGTTAGTAGTAATGTTCTCAACAAAACCTGTAAACTCAGTTTCAAGGTTTCCATCATAACCAAGCTTTATCACTACGCTACTGCCTCGTTTTATTTTGCTCTCAATATCCTTTAAAATAACCTCGTTAAAAACTGCCTCAGGCAATACTATAGTTGCCGTATCGGCAAGGTTGTCAACACTGCATATAATAGAGCATTCAGCCATTGTCAGTAAATCATGATCTTGGCCATCCGTGGTAAACGTAATAGCCCAATCCATATCATAAAACATGATCAGGTAAGTATTAGATTAAAACTTTTATCACTGTATGCTTTAATTGTATAAGCCTGCACATTTTCGCCTTTAGTAAAAGGCCATGAGAAATCTTCAACGGCAATTCGGTTTATCCCTGTAAGCTGTAAGGGTTCACACCAAACATATAAAGCTTTGGCAGCTGTCAAATATTCCTTAAGCTTTATAAAATCATTTATAGGGTAACAATCTGCAAGACTACCGGTAAGCAGGGAACCAATTAAAACGCCAGTGATTTCGATAGTATAATCATCCCTGCTAAACCGTTCTTTAACTGTACCCTCAATTTCAGCCACACCAGGTACATCTTTCCACTTAGCCACATTGCGCCTCACTAATATATTTTTACCTCCAATATTGATCATAGTTTCATAAGGCAGTAAGAACTTTTCGCCGTTCTCTGTGAGGCTAAAAGACAATGGGAAAAATTGTTTATCTTCCGGTATAGGCGCGGGTGCCTGGTTAGTAGCAAACGGTTCTATTGCCTGCCCTTTCTGTACATTATTAGCCTGAGGCTGCACCGGAAACAATGGCAGACCCGGTAAAACATGCTTTTGCAGTTCGTTTTGTATCACTTCAAAGCGGGGTAAGCTTTTAACTATACCGCTACCTAAAAGCGATGCATATAAAATTTGTTGGTTGTTTAGTGCCATAATTAACTGCCTGCTGTATCTGCCATTGCCAACGTTCTTAATAATTGGTCGGTGGCTTGTGTGCCTATATTTTCAATTTCTTCTTTGCTGCCATTTACGGTATTGGCTTTTATACCAATCATTTCTTGCAGATTTATCGTTATGTAGTTGGTCTTACTGCCACCGGTGGCAATAGCTGTGTTAGATTTTTCTAAGTTGCTGTCGCTTTCGCCCAGTCCTGTAGTAACTTTTCCTGCACCGGGTGTGCCTTTTGGGTCAGAAATACCACCCATACCCATTGCGCCCAACATGTCATTTTTAAAATCGCCTAAACTCTTATCGTTAAACTTAAGGCTGCCACCTGCTTTTTTAAAATGGTCTATACCTGCTTTGCCCTGGTCTATGATCGCTTTGCCCTCTGATTTTACAGCCTCTAAACGGTTATCTGAGGCTTGCTTTATCTTGGCAAGCTCAACGGTTGCGCCGTCCTTATCCCAAAGGCTTTTAAGCTTGAACCATGCTATTTTTATGAGGTCAATGCCGGATAAGATAACATGCTGCCATGCTAACCAACCGAATTTTAAATAACTCATTGCTGCACCAAATATGGATTTAATACCCTCTATCGTATGGTGCCATGCTTCGCCCCAACCGTCTACTTTATACACTAGAAAACCTATAAGGGCTATAAGCGCAATTACACCGGCAATAATCCATGTCATAGGGTTAGCAAGCATAGCGGCATTTAAAGACCACCAAGATGCCGTTTGCAACATGTTAGCCACCGTAACTATACCTGTCCATGCTGCCTGAGCCATTGAAATAGCTTTCATAATTATTAATGATGCGGTCAATGCTCCAAGTGCTATAACTATCCCGGTAATTACGGGGCCACCCTCACTGAATTTTTGAATAAGCCACCCAATACCGTTGCTAACAGCGTCAAGGGCTGCACCTCCTAAATCTATAAGAACATTCACTATTGGCGAAATGTACTCGTATATTTTTAGTAGTTTTTCAGTAAACTTATCCAGGAGCTGTGCCGCTTTACCGCCTGTAGTTTGCCCCATAAGGACAGCCATGTTATTAAACTGGCCGCCTGCACTGGTGGCACTCATAAAGGCATCGGTAACCATTTGAGACGAAATTTTGCCTTTGCTCATTTCGTCCTTAAGGTAAGCCATGCTTTTACCTGTCTTTTTACTAATGATGCCAAGTGGATTAAATCCTGCATTGATCATCTGTAGCAAGTCCTGCCCGTTAAGTTTACCCGCGCTGCTCATTTGAGAGAAAGCCAATGTTAGCGAGTTCATTTTATTGGCATCGCCCATAGCTATATCGCCAATGGCGCGCATGTTAGGCATTATTTTATCCTGAGCTATACCAAAGCCAAGCATCATTTTAGCCGCCTCTCCAAGCCCCATTTTATCGTATGGGGTTTCCATACCATACTTTGTAATATCAGCAACCATTTTTTTAGCGGCATCCTCGCTGCCAAGCAACACTTCAAAGCTGGTGTTTTGCATGTCGCTTTGTATGCCTTTTTTAATGGCTGCACCGCCAATGGCACCGGCAATAACAAGCGGGTTGGTTAGCAGGCCTGCAAATGGCACCTGGTTAAAGGCATCCTTAAACCACCTGCCCACCATGTTACCGCCCGTATGGCTTTCAAGGCGGGTAATCTGCCTTTCAAGTCCCTGTATTTCGCGGTTATAGCGTTGTATGGTGCTTATATTGCGTTCAGGTATCCATTCCCTTTCAGACCGTAAAAGGTCAAGTTTTTGCTTTAAGGCTCCCACTGCGTTACCACTATCCCTAAGAGCCTGGCTTACTTCGCGGCTCCTGCGCTCTAAAGCAACAAAACGGTTCAGGGCTGCATCACTATTAATGCCTACCTGCCTGAGCCTGCTGCTCATCCTGTCTTGCAGGCTTAAGGTATATTCAAGTATGTTAGCCATTCTGTTTTTTTGCTTCCTGCGCCCTTATCCAATCCAGTTCACGCACACGGCGCGCCCATTCGTCTAAGGTTAAGTTATAGGGGTTAATTTTAAGGTGGTAGGTAAGGCCTATGTTTATCTGCCTGAGCCACGTAGTCCACTCAAACATTCGCTTACACCATTCGGCATTTGTAACGGTCTGCGTTTTTGGTGTTTTTTGCGGTGCCTCGCCTGTAGGAATGTTCCAGGTTAATGAAGCAGCCGCTAAAGCTTTTCCAAAGTGGCTGTAATGGTTTCGACGGTTTCCATCATCATTCCGGCAGCAGCCATGAGTTTGGCCTCATCGTCTTTTACATCGTCACCACCTAAAAAGCAGGTGTTAAACAAAAAGATATTGTAAGTAATAAATTTGCCTGCCTGCAAGTTGGGCTGTGCCGCCTCAATCTCTTTAATTTTGGGAGATCGTACAAAGCATACTTCGCCCGTTTCTAATGGTATTTTATATACTCTGCCATGCTGTGCTTTCCATGCCGCGATAACTTCGGGCGTTACCTGGTCTACTGTTGGTGGTGTAGGTTTTGTTGCCTGCATTGTTAAACGTTTTTAAGTATGTCAATAGCAATCCATGACAATTCCATTTCCTGAAATTTATCGCCCTGCTTCATTTCTTCATTTTCCTCAGTAAACTGTAAGCTTACAATGCGGTTAGTCCTGTTGGCATTACCTGTAGATGGATTACCATAACCCACAAGCGCATCCATCACAAGCCCTAAAATGGAGCCGTTACCGGCATCACAAAGCACATCGTAATCTTTTTTTAGCATGGTAAAAGAACCCTCATAGCTAAAGTTGCCTGTGCCTATGTATAGAGGCTTTCGCCCTTTACCGTATACAGGTTCTTTCTCAGCCTTAGCAGCGTGTTTTACACCACGTACACTAAGAACATCGTGCCCACCGGCAATAAGCGTTATATCGCCCCATTCATAATCTCTGCTATCAAATCCAGCCATTTATTAATTTGTTATTGGGACAAAGCCCAGTGGTACGTCTATATATCTAAAATACCCTCGTGGCTTAATCTGTAGTTTAGACAGCTTAAGGCGTGAACTTGATGTAACATTATTGGTAAGGTCTACCACACAAATTACACCCAGGTCTTTAGGGTCGTTTGCATCTATCGAAAGTTCGCCGGTCATGTTATTGCCAATGGCACTAATAACTGCGGTTTCTATAGTTTTTGCCACCATTACATCAATGGTGCCGTTGGGGTTTACGGTGCTGTCGTCAAGTAAAAACTCAATCAGGGCATCATAAGCAAGCCTGTACGCTTTATCAATTGTCCTGCGATGGGTGCCGTAATGATAATCGTCATCTATAGGAGTGGTCAAAGGATCGTCTGTAAAAAAGTAACCGCTACGGCCTGTATGGTTTCTAAAGCTCACGTAGCCTTTATCGTGCAGCGCGGCTATATCATACAATTCTGCCGGTGTATCAAGGATATAGGCAGTAAGTGTATTTGCAGCACCATCGCGCACCCTTGCAGGGTTTGCGTTAACAGGGCTCTTAGCCTTCCTGCCTGCTAACAGGCCTGTTGCTGCGCCTTTACTTGCAGGTACGCCTGTGCGCTTTTGAGTATCGCCAAGCATAATCTGGCATCGGTCATAATCAAGCGTTAAAAGGTCTTTAACTGCTGTTTTAATACCGTCAAAAGCGTAGCCCTCAAACAAGGTGTAAAAAGGGGCATACCTGTTTTTAGTGTAGTTTTCGGCAAGTGTTTGCGCTAAAGGTAGTGCCGCCCATACATCGGCATCTATGCCCGTTGTAATTACAGGCGCGTAGGTTCCTGTTGGCGAAAATGCTGTAAACAACATGGTAAGCTTGCCGTTAGCAGCATCAAGAAGTTTCTCTGCAGGTGTTTTACCTGTACCAACATCTACAGTAAACCAGTCGCTTACTTTCGTGGTTTTTGCCAGTCCCATAAGCCAAAGCTCCGTACCGTCTCCCGCCTCAGCATAAAACTCTTTTAGGGTTTTATACAGCACGTAATTATCTACACTGGGTGTAATGCCCAATGCCGCTACCTGACTCATGCCGCGCACCATATAAGGGGTGTTTAGCAAAAAGGTGGTAGACACAGCCGCCGCGCTTGCCAGTAACCCAAACACCCCATCGGGTGTATCAAGGTACTGGCCTAACTGGCCGTTCTGAAAGTTTATACTAATGTTTGGTAAAGACATTACTCAGCAGGTTTAGTAAGTTCAGCAGTCTTTTTGTCAAGGGCTGCAATTACACCTTTGCGGGTATCGGCTTTAAAGGCCTCTAAATCTTCAAGTGTTGTTGCTGCTTCAATTTGTGCAACAACTTCCTCAAACTTTTGCTTTGCAGGTGCAGCTTCTTTTTGCTCAGCCCTTTCTACAGGTTTAACCATAGTATCTTTAAGCCCTTTTGCATGGTTCTTGGCATCTTGTAATTTGTAAAATGCTTCGCCATCGCTGGTCTCAAAATAAAGGTCAAGGCTTGGGTTTTCTTTAAAAATGTCGGCGGCAACAACTGCCAGTATTAAAATATTTTTCAAAATCTCTTATTTTTTAAGTTTGTACTCAATTATCCAACCACCAAAAACCAATAGCATTATTAATAGTATGAAGCCCATACCTATTAGTGTTTTTTGCCACCATTTTAAAGGCTTATCAACCAATACAGGGATTTGCTTTTCGGTGTTAGTGGTAACCTGTTTGCTTTTCCAAAAGGCATACAGCTTTAGGCTGTCAGAACGGCAATCGCATCCAATGGTATCATTTTTAAGCGTTAGCGTTGGTGCTCTTAATTTCCTGCCTGGTGTCGCGTTTATGATCTGTTTAAGTACGGGCTTACCATTTTGGCACTCAATGAGCGCCTTTACCGCGCTGCTGTCCGGTACATCTATAAAAGTGGTGTCGTGCAGCGTTTCTTTTACCGTAATGACCGTGCTTTCTTTTTCGGGAGGTAAAGCGGTTCTACACCCCGAAAGCAGTAAAGGCGCGGCCATTATGAATAACATGGCTAAGAAAAAGCCCCAACATTTTAGTTCTAATTTTTTCATAGATTAAATTCTTAAGAAGCCTTTGCAGGCAGATATTTTGCGGGTTCGCCTGCATACTGCATAGCCCTCACGGCTGCCATCTGCATTTGTATTACCCTCTATAGTTTGAATAATCCCACCTGGTAAAACCTTTTCAACAAATCCGGTATGGCCTGCACCGTTACCAAAATCCATTATAAAGATGTCGCCGGGTTCGGGTGTAGTTTTGCGTAATTCGGGCTTATCGTTCCATTGTTTAAGTACGCCCCCTGTCCTTTTTAGCGGGTTGCTCAATTTTGCCTGAGCAACACACCAGTAAACAAAAGCCATACACCAACTGTAACCGCCGCCCAGCCCAACGGATTTTAAATATATTTCGACTTCGGGGCCTCTGTTGCTCCCTTTTGGAATTTCTATTACGCCTATTTGGCTGTTGGCTATTTTTAAGGCTGCGGATGCAGTAGGTGTCATGCTTTTATTTTAATTGTTTGTATCGTTTTAATTCGTCTGTAAGGCGTTCTATTTCCTCAATAAGCAGCTTGATTTTTATATCCTGCTTATCTATGGTGCTAATTGCTGTATCAAGCCTGCGCGAAGCATCATCTAACAGGTTTTGGTAAAATGTTGCTGCGGTTTTGGCTGCATCAAGTTCAGCGAGCTTAGCCTCAGCGTTCGTTTTACGCCTTGATAGGAACCAGGTAACAGCAGCAGTAACCACTGCTGTTATAAGGCTCATTAATGCTTCGTTCATGCTTGAAAGTGGGTTAGATTATAGCACCGTAATACTTAAGCTCTACGGGTGTAGCGATAAAGTAATGCCTTAATGAAAAGATGTTTGTCTGCGTTGTTGGATTTGCAGAAGCAGGCGAAAAATATATTTTTGTCGTACCTGTTTTCTTACCTACGTTGTTAACACAAAATGCAACTGATGCCATTTTATCGCCTGCACCTGCAACCGCACCATAAGCCTTTTTAACACCGGCAGATGTGTACATCGGCATTCCCAAATAGGCATAACACTCAAAACCCGCAATGGTTTGGCTCAGTTTACCTGTGTTATGGTCTACAAAAAGGTTGGCAAAACGTTCCTTATTTTTAAGGAACCAGTTAACGTGATCAGGTTGAAATACTATACGCCTGCCCTCGATTGGGAAATCAGCTTTTGTCATTAATGTGGCTAAATCAGCCATAGCATTGAAAACATCGCCGTCAGCAGCAACTGCCAAGACAGGTGTATTTACGCTGTTCTGTAGCGGTGCAAGTGCATGGATTGCTTTTTTGTTTTTAGATGTGGCAGTTTCTCTACGATGCCCATTTGTAGTGCTGTCTATCTTATCATAACTCGCGCCCATAGCAGCATCATCGCTAATGGATGTTGGCCTTGTTTGGTACTTATCAAGGGTAATGGTAGCACTACCATCTTCATGCACCTGTATATCTAATGGGTACGTATTGTTGTTAATCAAAACTTCAGGCCTCAATGTTTCTATTGAAACGTGTATGATATTCTTTTCGGTGGCGGTACCCTGTCCTAAAGTCATTACCTCGCCGTCAAGCTCAGGGATGCCGTCAAGCCAAGGGGCTATATCCTGCGTGGTTAATATTTGGCGAACTCTTGATTCCCAAACTTCTGGAAAATTTGCTGGCATTTACTATGCGGTGTTAGTTAGAAAATAGTTTGTTGTAATCGTCCGGCCTTTCGCTCTTAAAGGCAAGCTGCGCCTTTTGATCAAGTGCCACGAAATCATCGATACATTTAACATCGGTGGTGTTCGGGGTTCTTGTGCCGCCTGGTGCTGTACGACCACTTAAGTTTGCTTTAGCCGGGATAGTGTCAAGTACAGTTTTAGCAGTTTCAAAATCCATCGCTAAAAATGCTTCCTGTTTGTCAGCAGGGATTTTACCATCTGTAACCGCATCTGTAACCAAAGTGGTGTGAGCTGCAAGGCTGATGTTTTTAGCTTCTGCTTTTAGCTTTTGATTTTCGGTTGCAAGCTCAATAGCTTTTTGTTCAGCAGCATCAACACGAGCCGAAAGGCTTACAATGTGCGTTTCTATTTCTGCCTTTTCCATGCCATCAGTCGGGGCATCTTTAAGGCCAAGCGCAATAAGGCAGCGCAAACCCAATGAAATTTTTGTACTCATTCTTGTTTCTAAATTTAAATTCGGTTCTGTGGGTATTAGCGATAAACACAGTTGTTTAACATCGGCTTCGGTAAGTGGTACGCCCTCTTTGCCTTGTAGATAAAGCTGTAAAGCATTTGGGTTAGATGGGATAGGTGTAATAGTGCCTTCTACAAGTTCACATTCTAAGAGCCATACATCGCCGTTGATAACCTTTAGGTTTTCCTGACTGAAAAGAAGCCCGACCGATGCACCTTTTATATAACCCCTGTCAACTTTACCCGCTACTTTGGCGGCATCCTCATCGTCTAAATCAAATTCGGGTTCGCCTGTAAGTTGTGTACCCTCAATTTTAAGGTTAAGCCAACGGCCTAAAACAGCCATCGTATTATTATTGTGATTGGAAAGCATTACAGGGTTCTTATCAAACCGATCTCTTTTTATGCCTTTGGTGGCAACATAAAAACCAAATGAGTTTTTTACCGTCTCATCGCTTAATACAAATCGTTTTACATCTTTTTTCGCCATTTAATTTCTGTGCTGTTATCGCTGATTGTGATGGCAAAGATTAGGCGGCAATGTGTATTAAAAAATTAGTTGTAAAGCTTCTTAACACCTGTGTTTAATAGCTTTACAATGTTGTAAAGCTGGTTTACAACTCTTTTTTTAGATGGGGTTACTAATCCAATTTTGCCAATAAATAGATGTGTATGGCAAGATTAAAACAGGTAGAAAAGGATTACGCAAAAGTGCTTTTTGTGAATGATAACCTTTCGCAAAAAGAAATTGCGGAACGAATTAACGTAACCGAAAAAACGATTGGCAAATGGGTTAAGGACGGCAAATGGGATGAGCTTAAAGTCTCTATGCTTACTACTAAAGACAATCAGTTAAAGTCTTTGTATGCACAGCTTGAACGCAAAAATATTGAGATAGCCACACGCCCTATAGTAAGGGATATCCCTGCCTTTATGCTTAAACCTGTTAAGCTAAAGGATGCTGAGGGTGCAGAATCTTTGGAGTTCATAAAGTACGACCCTGAGGATTACCCTATAAAAATTGGCAATGTTCCAACATCTGCCGATGCCGATGCCATTTCTAAAATTACAACGGCCATAAAAAGGCTTGAAAGCGAAACGTCTATAGGAGACACTATAGAGGTTGCCAAAAAGCTTATCCAGTTTATACAGCCTATAGATTTTGCCTTTGCAAAGCAGCTTACAACTTATTGCGATAGCTACATAACCTCTTTAATGAAGTAATGGCTAAAAAGACAGATAAGGCACAATTACATAACTGGACGGCATTTGTAGATAACACACGCCGCGCCACCCCTGTAGACCTTAACGAAACGCCTACAGATAAGGCAAAGCGCATAAAAAGGTTAGAGGCAAACGATGAGGAATGGTTTAAATACTATTTCCCGAATTTTTACACGTCTGAGCCTGCGCCATTTCATAAGAAAGCCACCCAACGGGTTATGGCTAACCCTGAGTGGTTCGAGGTGCGCTCATGGTCGCGGGAGCTTGCAAAATCAGCCCGAACCATGATGGAGGTTATTAAGTTGACTGCCACCGGCAAAAAAAGGAACTGGCTTTTAGTAAGCAACACTTATGAAAATGCTTGCCGCTTGTTGCTGCCATACAAAATAATCTTTGAGAATAACACCAGGCTAATTAACGATTATGGCGACCAGGTTGGCTCTGTAAAGTGGGAGGCTGGCGAATTTATCACAAAGCCCGGTGCAGCGTTTCGTGCGCTTGGTGCGGGGCAATCGCCCAGGGGTAGCCGTAACGATAATTACAGGCCTGACGGCATACTGATAGATGATATTGATACCGATGAGGAATGCAGGAACCCTGACAGGGTAACTTTTAAAGTGGACTGGATAGAACAGGCACTAATACCTACACGGTCTATATCGGTACCGCTATTAATAATAGTGTGTGGTAACATCATTGCCAAATATTGCTGTGTTACCGAACTGGCAAAAAAAGCCGATGTACACGACATTGTAAACATCAGGGATAAAAACGGTAAATCTACATGGCCCACAAAGAACACTGAGGAAATGATCGATCGTGCGCTTAAGCCCATAAAGCTAAGTTCACAGCAAAAGGAATATTATAATAACCCGATCATAATAGGCAAGCTCTTTAAATCGGTGGCATGGGGCAAATGCCCTAAGCTAACAAGCTGCGAGCAATGGCTTACCTATAGCGACCCTGCAACCTCAGATAAAAAGACAAAAGACTCATCTACTAAAGGTACTGGCATAATCGGTTACAAAGCCGGTAAATACTACCTCTATAAAATATGGTTAGGCAGTATGACACAAAGCGAGTTCGTGAAAACCATCTATGATGCCAAAGCATACGCCATAAAAAACGGTGCTGATACCTGCCAAACATGGTTGGAAAACAACAGCCTGCAAGACCCTTTCTATCAACAGGTACTTAAAAAGCTTATAGCTGCTATTGGCGTGGTTAGGAAATTAAGATTGGCTATATCGCTTGATGCCCGTAAAAAAGGCGATAAGTACGACCGTCTCGAAGCCACTTTAGAACCATTATGGAGGCAGGGCGATTTAATTTTTAATGAAGACGAAAAGGACAATCCGCACATGCAGCTTATGGAGGAGCAATTTCTTGGGGTATCTCCTAACTCAAAATTTATGGACGGCCCCGATTTATTAGAGGGTGGCACATGGATTATACAAAACAGGGTGGCAAAAAGTGAAAATACCTACAGCTACGGCAAAAGGCAAAACTATAAATATTGATATGAAAAAAAGATTCTTTAAATGCATAGCAATGGTGCATTTCCAAATTGGTGTAAACGTAATTGGCTTGCCTGAAATCTACAGTCAAAGCCTTGCACAATACTATATAGGCAATAAACACAATAATAAACCCGTGTGGTTTAGAAAAAATATTATGCCATGTTCTTAACACCTGAAGATTTTGGACAGGTTATTTACCGTTACCAGGTAGACCAAATAACAGAGGGTGACGAGGCTTTAGTATTAGAGGCATTGGCAGCAGGCGAGGAAGAGGCGCGCTCTTATTTAGAGCAAAATACCAACCGTCATGATAGCATGGATGGCAGGCTAATTTACGACGTTGAAGCCATTTTTAACGCTTCGGGCGAAGCGAGAAATCCACTTTTAAAAACGCATTGCCTCACATTGGCAAAATGGCACTTGGTACAGCTTTGTAATGCCGATATTATTTTAGAAACAGCTACAGAGCGTTACGACCGTGCAATAGCATGGCTTACAAAAGTATCTAACGGTACAATTACAGTAAAATCGTTGCCAACCCTTACACCAACTACAGAGCAAAATAACAGCCGTAAGCCTTTTAGCTATGGCAGCCGTAAAAAGTTCAGACATGAGTAAGTTTAAAAAATACAGAAAAGACGGTATTAACCTTGCCGCACAACAAACCACTAAGACCGCGCCACCACGCGGTAATTTTAGCGTTGCACCAAAGAGCATCAGCCGTACCAGGCAGGATATAAAAGCTTACGTACAATCGTTGAATATTGCCCGTAACGCTGAGGCTCCAAGATGGTGGCCTTTTCAGCTTTTGCTTAATGATGTATATATGGATGCGCATTTGCGAAGCCAAATACAAAACCGTATCAATAAAAGCATTGCTGCCAGTTTCATTTTTACCGATATGGCAGGTAATGAATTGGAGGAACTTACCAACCTGCATCAAAATGCTACATGGGTTAGTAACCTTAACCGTTTTATCCTGCAATCCATTTACTGGAAACATAGTCTTGTAGAATTTAAGTGGGAAGATGGCCTGTTTAAATGCGGGCTGATACCCCGCACCAATGTCGAGCCTGTTAATGGTTTATTCTTTAAAGATTACCACGATGATCTAAGCAACTTTAACTACAGGGATATGCCCGAATATGGCTCGTGGATAATGGAGTTTGGCGACCCTGACGATTTAGGATTGCTTAATAACTGTGTGCCTCATGTGCTTATGAAACGCTTTGCCCAAAGCTGTTGGAGCGAGCTTTGCGAGATTTACGGCATACCACCGCGTGTAATGAAAACCAATACACAAGACCCTGCAATGCTAAGGCAGGCCGAAAGGATGATGACCGACATGGGGGCGGCAGCATGGTTCATTATTGACAGCTCAGAAGAGTTTGAATTTGCGCAGGGTGTATCTACCAATGGGGAGGTATATAAGAACCTGATACAGCTTTGTAACAATGAAATGAGCATGGTTATACAAGGCGGTGTTATCGGGCAGGACACAGCTAACGGCAACCGGTCTAAAGAGGAAGTTTCGCAGGGCTTGCTTGACGATTTGGTTAACAGCGACCTTGCATTGCTTGAGCAATATTGGAATACCACCGTTATACCGGGCTTGCAAAAATTGGGCATCCTGCCTAAAAATATCGTTTACGGCTATCCCAAAGCTGAGGACTTGGATAAACTTTGGTCTATGACAAAGGAGGCTTTACAGCATTACGATATTGCGGCTGATTGGGTAAGCGATACTTTTGGCATCCCTGTAGAACCTAAAAAACAGGTACAACAGCAAAACAAACCGTTATCCCTTAACCTTAACCCTGATTTTTTCGTTTAAGCCCCAAAGCCTGGAACGGGTATTTTGGGGCATTGCATGGCCGCTTATCATTTCTGTACGATTGCAATTGTGAAGATTGTAAAGCAAAGCCGCTGCAACTTGTAACCCTGTCTACAGGTAAGCCTTTTAAACAGCTTTTAAACACTGTTGAAAAGGCATTTAATAAGATGCATGAGTTAGGCAGCTATAAGCCTGAGGACATAAATAAGGTAAAGGAATATAAGGCACTTGTAAGCCATACTGCCAAGATTTTCAATAATGCAGTACAGGATAATGATATCCCGGCTGCAATGCTTAACAGCCTTAAGAACGATATTTATTTGTTTTCGGGGTTACGCACACATGCAGAACTTTTTGAGGCTTCAAGGCAGCTATTAACGGAAGATGGACAGGTAAAAGGCTTTAACCAGTTTAGCCGGGACATTGCCAAAATTAAAGATAATTATAACCAAACCTATTTAGAGGCCGAATATAATTTTGCGCTTACATCGGCACAAATGGCAGGGCAATGGGCTGCGTTAAACCCTGACTATAATTTGCAGTACCGTACGGCAGCAGATGAGCGCGTGCGCGATACACATGCCGCCCTGCATGATATTACACTACCTATAGACGACCCGTTTTGGTTATCCTATTACCCGCCTAACGGTTGGGGTTGCAGGTGCGATGCGGTACAGGTTCCTAACGGCAAGTATGAGGAAACAAACCCCGAGATTGCTATTACACGTGGCGAAGCTGCCACCAGTCAGATAGGTAAGGACGGTAAGAACCGCTTAGAGATATTCCGTTTTAATCCGGGTGTGCAAAAGGTAATTTTCCCGCCAAACCATCCATATAATAAAGTGAGCGGTGCCGATGTGGTTAAGGCAGAAGTAGCAGACACTTCGCATTTAGATGATCGGGTATTCAGGTATACGGGGTATGATGCCATTATGGTAAAAGAAAGGCCTTTTTACAGTAATGCTATGGACATAGCACCAAACCTGAGACCTGCGGAAGTATTAGGTATAAACAGGTATACAGGCAGTTATTACAATGAAATGAATAAGTATTTACGAGCCGGCAGGATACCTCCTAAAAATAACCTTGATGCACTTATAGGGGTAACTGATAGCGGACTTGATAAACTACCATCCTTTAAAGGTACCTCATATAGAGGTGCCAGGCTTGCTAAAGATATCCAAGATGCTTACGAGAATGCTTTTAAAACAGGTAAACCATATTTAGAACCTGCATACATGTCAACGTCTAACGATTTTACAAGAAAGTTTGATGGTAACACGGTCTTTAAAATTGTCGGCAAAAATGGCAAGTCGGTTAAAGCTCTTTCAGAATTTCCAACTGAGGAAGAAGTACTATATAAACAAGGTTCTCAGTTCAAGGTAAAAAGTTTTATCAGAAATGACAAAGGGGTAGAAATTGAATTGGAGGAACTTTAAGAGTTCATTTTAGCAGCAAGATGGCTGTCTGCTTTTTCAAGCTCAGCAACTTGCTCAGGTGGCAATTCTTTACGGCGCATAAGTTCATAATCCCTTTCCCAATCAAGGAAAAGGCGAAGTTCGCCGGGCTTAGGATTGCCCTCGTTATCCTGATAAGGATTGTTTGGGTGTGCTGTCATAAATACAAAGGTATAAAAAATATGGATATCAATGGCTTAGTAAATAAAATAACAAATGATGTTGCTGTAGAACTCAATGAGGAATACAAAAGAAACTTTGAAAGAAAAGCATTTTTTGACCAGGCATGGCCGGTATCAAAGTTTAAGAATGCTAAAGGCAGTGCCATGATGCGAACCGGTGCTTTGCGCCGATCTATTAAGTATAATGTAGTTACAGGCATGATAACCTGGAGTAGTTCCCTGCCATACGCCAAAATAAATAATGAGGGTGGCGAAATTACGGTAACGGTACAAATGCAAAAGTTCTTTTGGGCAATGTACTATAAAGCAGCCGGAGCTATTACAACCAAAAAAGATGGTTCAGCCTCCAAAAGTAAAAAGAACGAACGGTTAACCGGCGAGGCCGGACAATGGAAAGCTTTAGCACTTAAAAAAGTAGGTTCTAAAATTAAGATCACTAAACGCCAGTTCATAGGCAACCATCCACAGGTAACAGTAATTGTAAAAAAACATGCGGATAACCACCTGCACATAATAGACAGTTATATTAAAAACCATTTAAGACGATGATAGAAATTTTCAAAAATATTCAGGATAAAATTGCAGCAATTACTGTAGATAGCGAAACTACAAGACCATTGCTTAACTATGTGGATGAAGATTGGGGGCAGCTTGACGATTATGGCGTAAACTGCCCCGTTAAATGGCCTTGCTGCCTTATAGATGAGCAAAGCGAAAGTTACAGCGACATAGGCATGCAGCGCGGGTTAAGTCCCATTAACAGGCAACAGGGTACGCTAACCATTGTGCTTACTATTGCTAATGTAAAGCTTACCAACACAAGTGCGAAAGCACCTTTACAACAAAAGCAACAGGCATGGCACATAAAAATGATAAAGGAGCGCATACATGCCGAAATACATGGATGGGCACCGGTAGAGGGTCAGGGTAAACTTATGCGGGTGTCAGGGAGCAAAGTCGGGCGTGATGATGGTGTGCAGCAACACAAAGTGTTTTACAGTATGGGTTTAAACAATGTTTAAACAGCCATTTTAAGCTGCCTGGAGCTTTCTAACTCTTTAAGCTGCTTATCTACCTGAGTACTTAAAATATTGTAAAGGGTAACACGCGAAATTGGGTACACAGGATAAATATATTTCCTGAGTACCTGGCACGTTGATATATCTTCGGTCTTGTGTTTTAAGTACAATTCCTGAATAAGCTTATAACGTCGTAATGTGTTGAGATTTACAGTAGGTGACATAATGGCACAAATATATATAATATTTGGCGGATTATAAGAAAATTTTAGTAGGTTGTGTTAAAGTAGCCTTAAAATTTTCTGATACAAAAAAGCCTCTTAAACTGAGAGGCTTTTGTTATGATTGATTTTTTAATACCCACGAACCGCCTTGCTTTTGAATATAATAGTTAATCGCATTAGGAATGTCCTTAACGTGTTGGCTCTTATAATCCGTTAGTGTCTTTTCAGTATCGGCTGACGGGTTAAAATATTGTTTCCAATAAGGAAACAGGTTTAAATACATAGTCTGTACTGTACTAAGTCTGTACTTCTTAACACCTGTCTTTTCAAGGTCGGAATTTTCGCCTTCATTATAATATACAAAATCAATTGTAGTAAATATATTAGGCTGGCCCTCGTTATAAGTACGACCCGAAATTTCTTTATCTGAAAGTTGTGCGGGAGCAAATACATAACGTAAATTCTTTTGTGTAGGAGAATCTATAGTTTTATAAATCCGGAGTTCTACTTTGCTATATGATGCAATCTCATTAGCCACATTTAGAGCATCTGCCTCAGATGGCAAAGCTTTCAACTTTTGTAAATAACCAATGTCTTGTGCCTGGGCAAACATTCCAATTAGTAACGCGGTAAGTAATATTAATTTTTTCATTGTTATATCTTTGGAGCTCCTATTTTACCAAACGTGCCTTTTAAAGCTTCTGCAAACATAATACTTTCAGTAATAGCTTTTCTATCACTTTTACTTAATACTACATCGTGGGAGCTTTGACGGCCGTTAAAGCGGATTTTAACGGGTCCCTTGCCGTCATAGTAAGATATTGCCTGTGCAATATCGGGGGTATTCTCAGTATATTGTACAACTTCCCAAACTTGGCCGCCGTCATTATCTTTAATATTGTTTTTGCTGTAGGTAGGTATGGTTTCAGACGTAAAAACTTCATCGCCTAATTTAACTTGTACATTGGTATGAAAAACCCAATCTTCGCCATAATAGTTACTTTGTGTGTAGTAGCTGCCATCCTCACGTATGTATACAGCTAATGTACACCTATTAGGCCAGTACTTTGTACCAAACGCTTTATGATTAATCCAAACTGATTTATCAAATTCATCTTTCTTTATATGAAACTTACTCTTAAGAGAATCAATGATCTTTACATCGTGGGCAAATGACGCTTTTTCATTTTTTGCAAATTCTTCTTTGCTTATTTCCGCAGTTGCTTCTTTATCAGTAGGAATTGTGCTCTCAATATTTCCTTCTTTGCAGGCCACTAAGGATAGAGCTGCTAACAGTATTAATATATTTTTCATATTATTTAAACACTTCACCTGGAGTTTGTATTTTTTTAAATTCATCATTATAAGGTACAAAAACGGCAGCTCTACCTGTCTGAGCAACGGTAGAATATAACCAGCCTCCTGGTACTCGTGTTACTTTGTACTCTACATTACTCTGAGTTCCCAGTTTGCTAACGATTTTGGTACTCTCGTGAAGTCCCAAATCGTAAATAGTTTTATCAGCCATATTTGTTAGTTTAAATTAAAATGTGAAATTAACATATTTACGAATTATAGTAAATACCCATCAATAGGTATTTTTAACTTTTGTTACACATAGAAAATAATCATACATTTAAAAGACTTTTTTACATTTGCTGCTGTTATGGAGTTACATTCAGTAAATAACGAATATGTAAGATTAGGCGAACTTGATAAGGTGGTGTCCGAATGCCGTGTAATTGCTAATAAGCTTAGCCTCATAATTTCATGGCGCATTAAAAAGCGTACCGCTACAGTATTTTTAAAGTATAATGGGCATATAGTGTGGCAAAATAATTTTACTAACGATATGCCGCACATGGTGCTTTGCAACATGTATGCGGGTGTGCAGCAAGAACTTTATAAACGCACAATGGAAAACAATGAATCTATAGCCCGGATGCGGCGGGCAGAATTAGAACGCCTTGAAGAAAAGAGGGTAATGAACTTACCCAGTTGGCAGGAACGTAGAAACTCTAAATAAATAATTATATTCGCGGTGTGAATTATTAATTGTTTTTTTTACTTCACAACGTGTAAATTTAAATTGTTGATATTTTTATCTTTACAGATTAAGCCACTCTAACGAGTGGCTTTTTTTATAATTTTGTACAAAATTTCTTTTACTATGTTTTTCAAATAATGAAATAATATGACTATAGATACAAAAATTACTATTTGGCGCGCGATTTTGTGGGGAGTTTCTCCAATAATATCAGTTCTTATTATTTGGCTTGCAAATCACAACATTGCTGAGTTGCAAAGTTTAAAGTCTAAACAAAGTGCGAATGAGTCAGAACAACGAATTATACAAGGCGTAACAGAATTTGGCTTAGATAAGACTAAAGATGGGCTTCCTGGATTAAGTGTATCATTATTCATAGACGTAACAAATTTAGATTTAAATAGCCGTAAGTTCTTATTGGATTTAGGTAACGATAATAAAAATTCACTCTCTCTATATTTAGATGCACGTAATAATCTTGTATATAGATTAATTGATAATTACGGAGAAACATATTCCCTAAACATTAAACCTGGACTACAGACCTTTCGTAGCAATCAAGTTAATAACGTTCTTATCGAATATGGGCATTCTGCATCATATTCAATAATGAGAATTTTTATAAATAATGTAGAAGCTGCGAGACAAGAATTTAAATTTGATTTGCAGTTTAACGGCACATCGGAATTAATATTAGGAACCGCAAAAACTGGGGAAGTTAGTGGCAGTTATAGGGTTCACTCGTTAGTGGTTTTGGAGGGAGTTTTTAATAATGAAAAGAGGGAGAGCTTTTACAATGCAGTAGTTAAATTAAACGAAAATCTAGATCGATTAAAGTATTAAAATAAAACAGGCGAGCAAATATGCTCGCCTGTTTTATGCTATTTCCTCAACTATAGCACGCCAGTTATTAGGCAGTGCGTTATTTTCTTTCCATACAGCCAAGCCAATGGCACGGGCTGTAATTACTGCATCTTCTATTTGCAGGCGGTTGTTACGCCTTATTGCCAAATCCTTTTGGAACTGGTTAAGCTTTTTATAAGCTTTGCTATTTTTTATTTGCTCTAACATAGTTTTAAGTATAGTTTAATTAAGAGTTCGCCCAGAAAACAGCCTGCTGTAAAAGAGCCGATTATTTGAAAAGTCAGGTTTATTATTGCGAACGTTAGCCAAGTGGAAAGGCGTGCGCCATTGCCATGCACTACCTGGTACACCTCAGGTAAAAACCAATAGATTATTTTCTCGGCTAAATACAGCCTGATCTCTTTTATAAGTGCTTTCATTACGTTACAGGGTTTAATAGTCCGTAAAATGAGTTGTTACCGCATTTGGGGCAAACATGCTCTGTAATGCCATAGCCGTTATACTTTTCGGCTTTTTGGTCGGTAGTACCCTGCCATTTGCAGGTGCGCTTACTGCATTCGTAAGCTGCGGCGGCTTCGCCATTTTTGGCATATTTCTGTTTTGGCATGATTATCTATGAATTATTTAAAATTTAAAATTGTATTATTATGACCCCGTATGAAGAAAAAGTACTCGAATTATTGTCTGGTATAAATGACAAACTTCTATCAATTAGTGTCCAGTTTAAAGATTTAGACAAAAAGACAGATAGTCTACAAGCTAAAATTGAGGACATAAGCAACAACACGAATGTAGTTGCAACTCACTATGAAGAGCAAAAGGGCTAAGCAGTCCTTTGCCTTTGCTTGTAAGCTTTAATTTTAGGTATGTTAGGTTCTATAATAAGGCGCGCCCATTCTACCGGTACGGCATTGCCTATCATTTTTATGGCCGCTTTATTAGAGAGCTGCAAGCCTGGTGCATTAAAGTAGTTTTTAGGGAACGTCATGCAGCTGCCGAGCTCGTCGCGGTCTAAGAACCGGGCTTTAATATCAAAGGCATCTAAGGCTTTAAACAGCACCGTTACAAGCGCGGCCTTATTGGTAGTCATTACCGAGTTTAAAACCGTGTCAAGCGACTGCGTTTGGCTTTCGGGGTTATCGCTGCTATTAAAGTAGTGTGCTATAAACTGGGCTTTCTCAATTCTTATTTTTTGGTGGCAATCGTTAGTGCGAACCGTATTTAAAGGGTCTTCTATACTTTGGCTTTGCAGGGTGCCGTAATACTGGCAAATAAATTCCAGTTCGGCAAAGGTTACAAGTTGCTTGGTTTGGCGGGTTAGCTGCGGGTTTAATGGTTCATCGGGTGCATTAAAATTGTCGGTGTGGCAATGATCCATTATGAACTGCAGTTTTTCCATGCTTATAAGTTGGTGCATGTTTGCAGTAACAACTGTGTTTAAAGGCTGGTCTATTCCCTGAGATCGCAGCTTTGACATTAAGCCGCCGTAATAGTTACAAATGAACTGGGTAAAATCGGGATGCTGTTTTTTAGCACCGCCGCCAATACGCCTTAATGAATTTTTAGAAAGTGGCTTACGCAGGTGTTTAGGCAATGCCTCGTTAAACTCCCTGCCAAAAATACTTACACCCTCATTAGTCAGGTCGATGTGGTTCCGGCACGCCTGCCACTTCAATTTTCCGTTACCGCCCGTTTTGGAGTGGGTATGTTCAGGAAAAGTCATATCTATGCCATCACGGTAAAAGAATGCAAAATAGCGCACCCTGCGCGTTGGCAGGCCATCATCGGCAGCATTACGTATGCTCTCGACGTAATTATAGCCTAAATCCATTATGGCTTTTTTCCAACGCTCAAACTCTTTGCCGGTTTCAGTTGGTATAGGGTTGCCGTTTTCGCAAATGGGTGCCCATTTTTTAAACTCCGGTACATTCTCTATACCTATAACTGCGGGTTGTATATGTACAATATACCTTACAAGCTCCCAACCCATAGTATAAGAACCTATGGCCTTATCGCCGCCGCCTTTTGCCTTGCTATGCTGCGTACACTCTATAGATGCCCAAACAAGGTCTACAGGGTCAAGCTCGCGCTCATCCTGTACATAAACATCGGCTAAATAATGCTTAACATCAGGGTGATGGAACAAGTTTGTTTTAATAGCTGTTGTGTCGTGGTTTAAAACATACGATACCGTAACATTAGGCATTGTATATAAAGCCTCGGTTACGCCACCACCACCGGCAAAGAAGTCGGCGGCGGTAACATCATCATCCTGCGGAATATTTATAATGGCCTTTGGGTTGTAATTTAGCGCATGCACTAAATTGTATTGATTGTTTGATAATTTGCTCATTGTTACTTAATTTGTTTGGATTTTGCTAAGTCGATTAGGGTAGTGTTATAAACTTTGCCCTTTACGCTGTCTGGGCGTTCGTCTTCGTATCGACGTTTAGAAATGTAGGTGGCAAGGTTAAGCTGCTGTACATTGGGGTTGCGTTTAAGCCATTGCAGGTACTTTGGCACATCTATAAAGCATAGTAATATTTCAGGCTCTTTAAGCTTATTAAAAGCCTTAGTGGCATCCTGTTTAGAGAGCTTATAATTATACAGTTCCCAAAGTGCGTCAAAGGTTAGATCGGGCGGCGTAATGGAGATATCAAAGTTTTGCTGTAGTTTGATTTTCCATTCTTCAACGTCGGTTTGATAATAAGGAAACTGCTGTTTTAACCAGCCTATTTGCTTATCGCTGAGAATGCCATCAAACATTTTACATTCGGCTAAAACACCGTTTAAATGGTATTTAAATTGCCATACAAAACCATCTGCCTTACTCTTAATTGTGTAGGTGGTAAATTGTTCCATCAGGCATTAGCATTAAGGTTTATATAATTAAGAACAATGTTTATTGTCGTGGTGTAGTATTTTACATGCCGAACCTTTAAATAATCTTCGCCTTTAAAGCTTACTGTAGCTTCGACATATTTATCATTTATAAAATGACAGATAACCTGCCAATCTTTATTTATAATGATGTACTTATCGGTTCTTACTTTAACTAACCACCCCGGCTGTTTTTGGGCGGTTTGCTTTATACCGGACATTAGCATTTCCCAGTCTTTTATTAATTCGGGTTTAGGGTCTTTCATAATTTTGCATCTATGGTGGTAAATAGTTTGTTTGCCATTAAGCGGCGGTGCGGGTCTCTTTCCTTTGTAGTCCGGCCACATACGATAATGTTTATGGCGTAGGCCTCGTGGTATTGGAGCGATAGCTTGTATTTTTTCTTAGCATCAAAGAGATTTTGTTTACGGCTTAACGCCTTAAATTTATCCTCAACGGTTTCAGATACACCCGCTAAAATGCTTATTACTACTTTATTCTGTCGTTCGCTACGGGCAAAGGTGGCAACGTCTACATTTGCAGCATCAGAAAGCACATTGTTTAAATAGCCTATTTCGTCGGGAGTTAGTTTAAGGTCTATGTTCATTGTCGCTTGTTACTATCAACAGCAGTATCATTAAGATTACAAGTATGATACTACCTATGGTTAAAAATATTTTCATCTACATTCTGTTTTAGGGTCTTGGAGTTGCTTGCCACAATCGTAGCAGGTTAAAGCGGTAGTTTCGCAGGTGGCTTCAACGCTTATTTGGCGTAAATAAACATTGTTATGGGGGCAGGTTGCAGGCGGGTTAATATCGGAGGCAGGGAATATATTAGCGGTCATTTTTATTTCGGTAATAAATTTTGCAGATAAAACATCCAGTTGCAAAGCCTATAATGCAGGCGGCTACCATTCCGAATATTGAATATTGTATCATACTTTGGGAGGTTTAGAGTTCTTTTTAAGGCTCATGTTTTCGAGGGCGGCAATCACTTTGCTAAGCTCGTCTCCTGTCATTTTCATAAGGGGTTTACGCACCGGGCATTTACTGCTTAACATCCATTCGTTAAGCTTGTCGAGGTCGGCAATGCGGCCATATTTACCCGACCCTACAAACCAACCGTAAGTAATACACACAGAAAGCAGGTACTTATGGCGCGTATTCTTTTTGTCGAACTTGGCATAAAACAGGGGCTTGTGTGCCTTGCATTTATTTTGCACCAGTATTTTATTAGCCTGGTCAAAAGTGAGGTCTTTACAGCTTATCTTGGTAACGTCTTCGGTTGCCCATTGTACCCATTCTTCTTTTATATCACGATTAGGTGTGATGGAATGAATTATTTTAATTTGGTCGGCTGTCGCTTGCATGGTCTGTATCAATTATGTCAATTTTTCTTTGGAATTCTTCACAATCATCTTGACATTGCTGCCATTGGTGGTAATACTTACAGTCGCCCTCTTTGGCTTCTGTGCTGTCTATATACTCGCCGTCTTTTGCATATTTTAGAGATACAGAGCCCGGTCGATATTTTCGGGTTTGAGCGTCATAAACTCTTATCCATACTATTCTCATCTTCTAAGTTTTAAATTTTGCACCGTCTCAGGCCTCGAACCTGAGAGGATTGCCGTTACGGTTGTTAATAATCCTGGTCTTGTAAAAAACTTTCTACTGCTACGCCTACCATCAGGCCGCTGTTGTAATCAAATCCAAAGCTGTCTTTGTCAATTTTACCATTGTAGCCACGTGCGTTGAGCTCATCTACTACAAAATCAAACCATTCTTCGAAGCTTGAATTATCCTCTGTTAGTTGTAAGAAATCGTCCATACTATATTGCTAATTCAAGTTCTTTACTAATTACCACCTTAACCACTATGCCTGCACCTGAACGCTTAGCAGTGTAATCGCCAAGCTTGCCAAGCTCGTCGAATTGGGATTTTGTTATCTCGCCGTCAACATTGGTTTTGGCTAAAAAGTTTTCGCCTTGGTCGGTAACGGTTCCAATAAACTCATCGCTTACCTGCCCTTTAAAAATATTGGCTAAAAAGTCGTGAACATCTGTTTTTGAAATTTTCATAATACTTGTTTTTAATTTTGCGCCCTGAGCGGGGGTCGAACCCGCTTTTAAATTCCGCTAATTCAGGGCAACCACCTGCAACAAAAAGCCCCCTATGCAGGATTTCAACGTGTTTTACTTTTCCTCGTCTAATAAGAATGACAGGTCAAAGTCTGTAGGGAATGGCGCGGCAGAAAGTGAAAGGGGTAAGTTTACCTCTATGCCCACACCGTTTTTATATTTTGCCTGTATAAACCAGGTAGAGCGCGTAGGGTTATAAGCATCTTCTATAATCTTTACACCCTCAAGCAAATTAGGGTCGCTGTAATCGTTAGTCATTTGCCTAAGCTCCAAAATCCGTTTTGGGTCGAGGTCGCCCGTTTTGGTAGGGCGCAAAAGGCGCGTAATCTGATTGATTAGTTTAGCTGTTTGGGCATCGGTGGCAAGGGAGTTAATAAACTCTTTTACCTTTGCCACTCCTAAAAAGGCGGTGTCGTCATAACCGCGATTTACATTGTAGCCTATCGTAATACTATCGCCATTGTCTGCGGTAAAAGTGTGCGACATTTGGTCGCTCTTTATGCCGTATGCCTCAAACTTCAATTTTATAAGTGTCTTAAGGCTGCTGTATATTTCGGCTTTTATCTCAGCACCTATTTGAGAATAGGTTAAAAGCTTTTGAAAAAGCGTTGGCACCACCTCGTTAGACAGGCTTTTGTAAGCCACCTTGTTACCTTCCTTAAGGGCATTCCTGCGTTGTAATTCGGCTGCTAACTCTTTTTCGCTTAGTTTAGAAAGGTCAACAACTGGGGAAGTTGTTGGCGGGTTTGTTCCTACTATTTCTGCGGCTGTTACTGTAAATTCTGCTGTGTTCATGTTATGGGGTTTTAAGTAATTCTAAATGTTCAGGGTCGATGCCGTAAATTTGTATACCGCTATCGCTTTTAATGTTTAAATGGTTCTTAAGGGTAAAGTGCTTACCTATAATTGTTACTGTGGTGCCCGCTTCTACGGCTTCGCCACCAATGTTTTTATATTCAACAGTAAGCTTTGCCTTTTTGCCGTTGAAAAAATCGCGGGTATTACGTTGTACAAAAGCTGTTGTCATGGGGTCAATGTTTTTGCAATTGGAGGTTCTAACAGCAATAGTCTGTGTTCGTATGCACGCTTATCTTTTTGCACTTCGGCGTGATAAGGGTCATTTGGGTTCTTGGTTAACCAGTAATCAAGGTTCTCAATTTTGTCTTTAATTTGCTGTATGGTCATAAGGTGGGTTATCTATGGTTAGCTTCTTAGCGAAGTTTAGTAGCGATTTTGGGTACATTTTAAAAATATCAGCCATGATGATATCATAATGCTCACGCATTTGGCCTATAGAAATTGTTAGTACCTGCGGGTGCAACATTGCTAAAGCCTGATACTCTAATTCGTCATGTTGGTCGCTGTAGTAGTTGGTAAGTGCAGTATTAGCCATTACTTTCTGCAATTCGGCATGATAAAGCCTTTCTGCGGTTGGCGTGCAGGTGGCAGGGTCTACGATGTAGTCTTTAACCTGGTCTATGCACCAGTGCGTCCAGCGGTGCAGGTATTCGGCTGTATATTGGTCTTCGGTAATGTTTAGCAGTCGTTGTATTTGCTTAGCGTATTTCATAGTTGTAGTTTTTTGGATTACTTAATTTCGGCCCAGTATTTTGCAGCCGCTTCCGGCCATATTGTGTAAGGTTCTCCGCCACCCATTCGACTGGCAGGAAAAGCCCTATAACCTTCTACACGAATTTTAATATCCGCATCATACCTTATAAAGCTTGCAAGGGCACCCTTTGGCTCTTTGCCCTCAGCATGGCTTATGAAAATGAAAAGAACATTGGTAAATTCTTCTTTTAGAGCGATGTACTGCTTTTTAGTAAGCTCAGTATATTGGAGGCTATCTATAAAGACAAAGCGGGGGGCTTGTTTTTTGCTAAGCCTTTCCCGTAGGGCTTCTACAGGTTCGCGGTTAAGGACTATAAAGTTTTTTTTAACCTCATGCATCCGGCAAGCTTTCACGTTATTTTGAAAGGACTTTCGCGCACCCTCTTCGAGTGAGTTGTAAGCCACCCTGCCCATTTGGGCAAGGCATTTGGCTAACATCATACTAAAGCGGCTTTTACCATTAGCAGGGTTACCCCAAATAATCCATATACCGCTTGCCTCAGGTTCTCCCAGTGAAGCCGCCCACTCGTCGGGCAATTCTAATTCAATGAACTTTTTATTTAATATCTGGTCAACGGACAATGCCCTGTTAATCTCCATTTGGTTTTTGGTTTTTCAGGGCGTGAATTTTGCGTTTTACCCTGCGTAGGTCGCCGTCGCAATCTTCCCACACCTCTTTAATTAGTTTTCTATCTTCTACACCATTAGCGGCGCAAACATTAACAACATCGGTATAATTCAAATCGGGCAGCTCTATAAACTTTCGGCCTATGCGGCTGTATATTTCGTTGTAGCCTTTTTTATTAAGTGCAACGCCTTTCAAAATGCGTTTTCTTAAATGGTCTGTAGCGCAAAGCATAATACCGCAATGATCTTCGAGCTCATTATATATGGTTATAAAAAAATAGAGTACCTGGTCTGTAACTTTATCAAACTCATCTAACATTATAAGCGGTGTTTTTTTAGACATGAGACGTTTTACAACTTCCTGCATCATTTCGGGTATTGTTAGCCCGGATGAATCAAAGCCCATAACCTTAAGCAGCTCTACTAAAAAATATTTTCGATTCCAAAATTCTGAACATTGCAACCTATAGGCATTAGGGCGTTTTGCAAACATTTTCATGGTAGAGGTTTTACACAATCCTGCCTTACCTATAGCAGCAAATACATTAGAGTGTGTTTGCGCATCCGTTAAAATGCCGTTTAAAAGCTTCCCTGCCGTAGTTTCTGCAATTTGCCATACTTGCGTATAGTTGCCGCCAATTTGCGCGCTTACGTTGCGCCACATTTCGTTTTTAATTAAATCCCATTTACCGTTTATCATGTGGCTTACTGTAGCGGCACTTACATCTTTTAAAGAGTTTGCTGCTTTATTTTGGCTATCGTATGTGCCAACGTAATCACGTAAGCGGTCGGCAATTTGTTGTTTCTCTGTATTTTCCATAAGTTTGTATTGTATTTGGTACCGGCTTTAGTTCTCAGGCCAGGCCGGACGTGTTAATTACATGTGTGAATAAATATCATTTACATCAACAACCGCGTTGGATAGTTCCTTTTGGTACTGGCCTATGTCGGTTGTTTCTTTTTTAGTAGCCTTTTGCTTTTTGCGGCTGCTTTCTACACCTTTAATAAGTGGCGAACGCAATCCATAATCTTCGGCGGTACGGCCTTGCTCTTTAAGTATGGCATCCATCTTATCACGTTCGGCAATACGTTGGGCTTTATCAGCATCAATAATTTGTGTGATGTAAGAAGCTTCCCAATCTTCTTGTTCCTGCCTGCCTCGGTTAACCTCCACTTTAATTTGTGCGGCTCCGGCATGACGTAAGCCTAAAGGTGTGTTTTCATAAAGCTGTATTGTACTGCGGTCGTCAGGGTCGTACTTAATCACAAACTTTTTGTCTATGTTGTTACGAAGCCAAACAAGGTCAGGCAGGTTGTTATCATCATAAACCATATAAGTGTACTTCACTTTCTTATCTGTGTAGGTAATGCCATAAGCCGTGCAGGTAACAGGGTCTTTACGCTCAATCCAAAACATATTGATCATATCCCAAAGTCTAAGCTCAGGCGTGCCGGGGTTCTGACTGTTTAAATACATTTCTATCTTACTAACACCGGTTGCATGGTGCGGGGCTTCGTTCCACTCGCGGCGGCGTTGCGCATACACCTCTTTTATCTTATCAAGTGTGGGCAATTTTGCAGTATTTCTAAGAACGAACTCCATATTAGGCTTGCTTTCAAGCTTCTTAGTGGTAACATTTTGACCAGTAAAAAACCAATCCTTTTTTAAGTACTCTGCCTGAAATCGGCCAAAGGCACTTTCTATAGTTTTACTCTTACCGTTGTAAGGGCGAGTGTTAGTGCATAACCTGCCTAACTTGCCTAAAAACGACTGGCTTTCTAAAGTTTTAGTGCCGCCCTGATTGTCATATTTTATCTCATACGGCTTGTGTCCTGCAATCTGTGCGGCCATTTTATAAGCCATGTATTGCGCCTCAAAATCTTCGCTGTTGCTAATGTGGTAGCCAAGAAAGACCTCGCTGTACACATCAAACACCTCATATACCTGGCAGGTTTGCATTTTGCCTTTGTCGTCCTGGTAGTAATAGTTAAGCTTAGTACCGTCGCTATACCAAAGGCCGTCGCGCATACTGGGCAATTTGGTACTAAACTGAAAGCTGTATTTTTCTTTGCTTTTCAGTTCGCCGTACCTGTAACCATACCATAGGGGTTCAATTTTAGGGTCTTGCAAAAAGTTAATGAGCGTTTGTTCTACTTTTAAAGGTTTCCAACCCTTATCGGGGGCAAGCCGGTTATATTCGGCAAGCAGTTGGGCATGTGTAGCGCATTTTTGTACCTGGTCTGCCCATCTTGCCAGTACCCACCGTTTAGCATCGTCGCAAAGCTTTTCAGTATTCTTATGGCAAAATCCTTTGTGTATCAGGCTTTCGTAACCATCGGCTTTATACACTCTTAACTTGTCCTGTAACCTGCGAGGGTTGGCAGGTAACGAGTGAGGCCATCTATGCTGTGGCAGTTCTGCCACCACCTCTGCAATCTTAGGCCATACCTTAACTTTACTGCCTAATGCTTTACGCTTGCCCATTGTGCTGTTAACAATCTCGTCTATAGCGTTAAGCACTTCGGCATTTGCTATATACTCCTTGCGGTTCTTTTCGGGTAAAGCGTCGCCACTTTCTAAAGTGTAGCTGTTAAAGAACTCAGCCGCAAAGTCGTCGGTTTTTATATAGTCAATGAACGTGATATGCTTTGCCTTTTCAGTCGGGTCGCCAGTAATGGCGATAATTTTTTCTTTGATGTCTGGCCGTATGCTTTCAAATTCGATCAATGCAGGCCTGCCATTGCCGCCTTTTTGCAGTCTATTTAGTTTCTTCCTATCTATAAGGGCATCATAATTCGTTTTGGTCATTATATTATCTATCAACCAACCGGCTTGTACACATAAAGAATTTTGATAGTATTCATACATATTACGTGTTGTATTTAAATTTTTCAATAGCTTGATCTACCACTTGTTTTAAATCAGCTTCGCCTTTATTGTAATCCTTAACAAGTTCATCCGGCACAATACCTTTACTTGTACCTTTCAGACTTTTGCGAACGTAGTCTACAGATACATCATGACGAATTGCGACAGCTTTAAGGATATCCTCATTGTATTTGTTCCTTTTTTTCGTTTCTTTGTCCATCATTGTCATTGTCTTTTTTAGTGCTTGTTTTATCGTTTCGTACAGGACAAATATAAACGACATATTTCGCTTAAAAAAATATTTATGCAACAAATTTCGCCTATCAAGCAAAGAATTGTTCAATACCTTGATTCTATTAAGGTTTCCCGCTATGAATTTTATAAAGATTCTAAGATGACAAGGGGGGTTTTAGATAAAGAGACAGGTATTTCGGAAGATAACATTGCGAAATTTCTTGCCTATGCACCAAACGTTAATGCTATATGGCTAATTACAGGGGCAGGCAAAATGCTTTTAAGTGATATAAATGTGAATTCTGCACAACAGGTTAACGAGCCACAGGCAAATTACAATGAAGATAATAAAGTATTCAAATTGCGTACAGATCGTAACGTAAAACAGCAATCAATTCCATTATATAATATAGAAGCATCTGCCGGTATTGTTCAGTTATTTAAAGACGGCAACGAAAATGAGCCCATAGATTATATCAAAGTTCCTAACCTCCCTAAATGTGATGGAGCCGTTTATATTACAGGTGATAGTATGTATCCACTGTTAAAAAGTGGGGATATCGTAATGTATAAAACCGTTAATAATATCAATGACAGTTTATTTTTTGGAGAGATGTATTTAGTATCGTTGGATGTTGATGGTGATGAATTTATATCTGTAAAATGGCTGCATAAGTCCGAGCATGGTGATGATTACATAAGGCTTGTATCCGAAAACAGACACCATTCTCCAAAAGATGTTAAGCTTAAACATGTACGTGCGATGGCCTTAGTAAAGGGAAGTATTAGGATAAATAGCATGTTTTAAAATGTAATTTTCAATAACTATTCAATAACAAGTTCATTTTGAGTACTTTAATGTACGTAACACAAAAGTTTTATTGTCATTAAGGGGGTAGATTCTCGCAAATAGTTATGAATTTTTTAATTTTTGACATAGTAAAGGGGTGTTTTTTAGGCGATATATATCGCTTATTGTGCGCCCAACTGTATGCCCAACTGTATGCCCAAAGTCAAAATGTACACTATTAAACAATATACATGAAATAACAAAGCCTACCGGTAAGGCAGGCTGTAAGTATATGTTTAATCAGCTTTTAAACGTTCATTAAATACGCTATAAGGCTTTATTTACGGGCTTTTATAGTAATTGTCGGGGTAAATGTGCATTAATGTGGTAGTAACTGTTTAAAAGCCGTAGTTAATCGTTCATTCAATGGTAGCATTGTGGTAGTAAAAGGTAGTTAATGCACAATTTATTTTTTAATCCATTTCGGGCAAAAATAGCCTTAACCCCTTATTTTATTGGGTTTTTCGGGCAAAAATATAGAGAGTGTTTATGTACATTTCATTTTATAGCCCATACATGGCAAAAATACAAGCATTGATTAAAAATATTTATAAATTGCAAAGTATAGTAGTATCTTGAAATTTGATTAGTGTAACTATTAATGGTCTTTCCTGAAGTCAATGTCTCAATAATAGTGAGGGTTCAGACTATGATATATTAACAATAATGCAATTTAAATATCAAAGCATGAGTTTTAGAATTGAATGTAAAAATGAATTTGGAATATTAATATCAATGCAACAATTAGCTAATATAGATAATTTCTCCAAACTTTATTATGAGGACGAAAATTTAACAAAAGAGGAAATTTTTGAAGATAAAATTTTATCCGAAGGAATTTATTATTTACTACCAGGACAAAATTATACTGATGTATTAAATCAAATTGATATATCAGTTTTATGGGATTTTAAAAGTGATAGAGAAATTATAAATACTTTCGAAGTTTGGGAATCAAGAATTTATAAAAGCGGTGAATTATCATCAAATTACTCCCGTGAAGTATATTTTAATGGTAAAAATATAGCAGGACAAAGTTATACTTCCTCTTCGGAGCCTATTGGAGGCATATATAAAATTTTAGACCTTTCTAATGTTATTCTTAACAATAATGGATATATAATAAAATTTCCTAATGGTTCTTCTTATAATTTTTATTTTAATTCTAAAGGCGTTTTATACAGGATTTTCCCTGATACTGGTGGATGGGACAGACCATACGACAGGCTTTCAAAGTTTTTAGAAGATGATCCTATAGTTTCGCACTTATCATCAGAACAATTGAATTATTTTACAATTGCAGAACCACTAATTCCTGAATCAGCAGTAATATTATTGTAAACTAAAATCCTTTATTCCAGCCAACTAAAATTTAACATTATTCCTGAAAATTACTCCCAGCTAGCGCGAGCCTCGGGCTCGCGCCGGTAAAGACGCATAACAATAGAAGTATTTATTACATACAAGCTACCAGCAATTAGTGAATATCGGCACGAGCCTGAGGCTCGCGCTAGCGAGGGGATATGACCTGGGTGGTTGCAAATCAGTAAATTAGATAATTACAAAACAGGAATTGCAACATTAAAATTAGAATTAGAAGAATCATTTGTAAAAGATATTCTGCGAAATGAGCCCTATTTAAATCCTGTAGCGTTTGTGTATAATGATGTATTATTAAACGTTTTTAAACAAGCAATAACAAATGGCAAATACATAGTTTTTACCATTCCTGCCAAAGATAAAACAGAAGCCGAAAATATTTTTAGGGAAGCTAAGCAGGTATTAGAGGATTATAAAAACACTAATAAATAGAAATTTTTTTTGCCAATATTAGAACCCTTAAACTAACATTAATACAAATGAAAAAAAATTTAAAATTCAGAATTCTCTTAACTATACAAATAGTATTTTTATTAGTTGCTTGCAGAGCCGATCCTTTTCATTATCAAGGCGGAAAGATGAATCATGAATTATTAAATGAAAGGGATACAACACATTATCAACTATCACTTGGTCTTATTTTTGAAAATTCGATGAAGGGAAGTAAAATTTTTTTACAGGAAATTAACTCAAAAGATATAGTATTTACGGGTACAATAAACGACAGTGTAACTGAAAAAATTGCAAAAGTAGCTTTTATACCTAATAATCCGATTAATTACCGATTGTTAATAGATGGTAATTTCTTTTATATTGAACCATATATGTATCAAAAATACAGATATTTGACAATAAAAAAGGTTAGAAATAAGTTTATTTTAACCTATATGAATAAATATCAAGACTTCAGCTTTATAGAATTATCCAAAATTTATGAAAATTAGATTATTTTCAGCGTGTTAATAATATGATTTTACATGCGCTTTCTAAAGTAATTTGTATATCGTAAGATGTACTTTTCATCTTTCTTGTCTATCAATAAGTATCTGTATTTTAATACTTCATTACGTTTTATTAAAAACTCTTTATCATTAATCTTTAAAACAATATGATTTGAATTGTCAACTCGAAAAATATTGCAAAATCCCAAGGTTCCTGCAGGGCATTCTTTCATATTGTCATCATATATTATAGAATCGTTAGCTATGTAAACTCTTTCCTCTTGCATTGACCATTCAAAATAAATAAACATAGTAAGTAATTCGTTATTTAATGTAAGTTGCTTTCTTTTCTGTTCATCTTCTGTATTTTTTTCTTTAATAACTTTATACTGGCTGTATCCCATCCAAAGAGATTAGAAAAAAAATTAGTATTAGTATTTTGGAGAGTATTTTCATGGTTGTAATAACTAATATTTAATAAATAGTTTCATTGTAAACGTACTCCTATATATTTACAATTCAAAAGCCATATGCAATAACGAATTTTTATCCATAATATTCAAACACAAAAAAAGGCGCTACATATATAGCGCCTCTTAGAGAAATATTTGTTTGTTGTGTATTTATTAAGGAAATATCCCCCTTTGCAGGTAAGCCATTTCTATACGGGTAAGAGCTACAATGTAAGCAGCAGTCCTCCAGTCGGTTTTATGAGATTCGGCCGTTGTAATAACTTTTCCAAAAGCTTCTTCAAGTTTCTTTCTAAGTTTTACAATAACGTCATCCATAGTCCATATCTCGCCGTTACGGTTTTGCAGCCACTCATAGTAGCTACCTATAACACCGCCGGAGTTACAAAGGATATCAGGAATAATCTCCACACCTCTTGAAAGAAGTATTTCTTCACCTTCGGTATCTGTAGGGCCGTTAGCACCTTCAGCTATAAGGGTAGCTTTAATATCGTTAGCATTTTCAAATGTTATCTGGTTGCCAAGGGCAGCCGGGATAATGATGTCGCAGTCGATAGCAAAGAATTTAGTCGAATCAAAATCATGATTGGTATAACCATGAATTGTAGCATTCTCTTTTTGGTATTTTAACAGATCTTCAGGATCCATACCATCCGGGTTGTAAATAGTTCCGGTAGCATCCTGTACACCTACAAGTGTAGCACCCAGTTTGCTCATAAAGTGAGCACTCCAGTAACCTACGTTACCAAAGCCCTGAACAATATAACGCTTACCTTCCAGGCTAATGCCTTTCATTTTAGCCCATGCCTCTATAGTAACTACTACTCCAAAACCTGTAGCACGGTCACGCCCTTCAAGTCCACCAGACCCTACAGGTTTACCAGTAACAACGTGTTGGTTTTTAGAACGCTCAGCCGGAGATTTAGTACTCATGTAAGTATCTGCAATCCATGCCATCATCTGTGCATTGGTATTAACATCAGGAGCCGGGATATCATGTTCCGGACCAATGTTATCGCCAAGGGCAAAAGTAAAACGCCTTGTTATCCTTTCAAGTTCATGAACAGAATATTTTTTAGGGTCTATTTGTATACCACCTTTACCACCGCCAAAGGGCAGGCCGGCAAGAGATGTTTTCCACGTCATCCAGGTAGCCAGTGCACGTGCTGCATCAAGGTCTACTGTTTCATGGTAACGCAATCCGCCTTTGTAAGGGCCTAACGCGTTGTTGTGCTGTACGCGGTAGCCGGTAAATACCTCTACATCGCCATTATCCATTTTTACTGGAAAGTGTACAACTATCTCATTATTGGTTATAGATAAAATTTTCTTAACGCTTTCGTCCAGGCCCATTACGCTTGCGGCCTTTTCAAACTGGTTCTTAACGTTTTCATACATTCCCGTCTTGCGGGGTTTCGCAGTTGTTGCCATAATTATTAAATTACAACTAAGTTTTAAAAAGGTTGTTGGTACTTAAATGCAATACAAATATAATAACTTATTTCATTCAAATTATTAAATTTGCAAAAAATAAAGAGATAAACTAAGATTGCTATAATTTTACATTTTATTAACAGCTTTTTGCTAACTATATCATAAATAAATTATTTGCAATCCTTTAACATTTAAGCATATAATCACGCCTCATAACCTGTTTAAAACTATACTTTAACTGTAATAATGTTTACTACGTTTTTGGTATATTTGCAACAACTTACGGTAAAGCTACTAAAGTTTACCTTAGTATTAACTACACAACTATGAAAATTGAGCAAATATATACCGGCTGCATAGCGCAGGCGGCTTACTATCTGGAAAGTAACGGCGAAGCAGCCATTTTTGACCCACTACGTGAAGTGCAGCCTTATATTGACAAAGCTACTAAAGATAACGCCACCATAAAATACATTTTTGAAACGCACTTTCATGCCGATTTTGTTTCGGGGCATTTAGACCTTTCGCAAAAAACTGGTGCACAAATTATTTACGGCCCTACTGCGGCACCTGCTTTTAAAGCTACTATTGCTACCGACGGGCAGGAATTTAAACTGGGCAACTATACCATTAAAGCTATACACACCCCGGGCCATACACTTGAGAGTACCTGTTATTTGCTACTTAACGAAACCGGAAAGATTCATGCCGTTATTACAGGAGACACCCTGTTTATAGGCGATGTAGGCCGACCGGACCTTGCACAGTCATTAAGCAGCGACTTAACTCAGGAACTGCTGGCGTCTTACTTATACGATTCACTTAGAAATAAGATAATGGTTTTGCCGGATGACGTTATAGTATATCCAAGCCACGGCGCAGGCAGCTCTTGCGGCAAAAACCTAAGTAAAGAAACTACAGATACACTGGGCAACCAGAAAAAAATAAACTATGCCCTGCGTGCCGACATGACACGTGATGAATTTATTGACGAATTACTGGACGGCCTGGGCAGCCCGCCGGCTTATTTTCCTCAAAATGTACTTATGAACAGCCAGGGCTACCAAAGCCTTGATACTGTTTTAGCAAACGGCTCTAAAGCCCTTACCCCTGCCGAACTTGAAGCTATTGCTACCACTACAGATGCTCTTATTCTTGATGTAAGGCATGAAAATGATTTTATAGAGCAACATATACCCGGCTCAATTTTTATTGGCCTTAACGGCGGGTTTGCCCCTTGGGTAGGTGCCTTAATTATGGATGTTAAGCAGCCATTACTGCTGATAACGCCAGAAGGAAAGGAAGCAGAAACCGTTACCCGTCTTGCCCGTGTAGGGTTTGATAATACCCTTGGCTATTTAGATGGTGGTATTGAAGCATGGAAAGCCGCAGGTTTTGAAACCGACAGCATACAATCTGTATCGCCGGAAGCGTTTGCGGAAGCATTTAACGAGGACACCTTAGTGGTAGATTCCCGTAAACCGGGCGAGTTTGATGGTGGGCACGTTGTAAATGCCATAAATATTCCGCTTGATTTTGTAAACGAACAGCTTGCAGAAGTTCCTAAAGATAAAGAATTTTACATTCATTGTGCAGGTGGTTACAGATCTGTAATTATGATATCTATACTTAAAGCCCGTGGCTATCATAACATGATAAATGTAGAGAAGGGTTTTGGCGGAATTAAGGGCACATCTATAGGTACAACCACCAGCCAGGCTACATCGTTATAATTATCTTTCAAAAAAATACTGTAATACTATAAACCCGTGCTGTATTTTAATACTTTTGCACATCATAAAAAATAAACAAACATAAAGATGAAAAGAATAGCATTATTTCTGGCAGCGGCAGCTTTAGTTGTGTCTTGCAAAAACCTGGCAGAAAATGAATTTGAAGTTACCGGTAAAGTAGATGCTTCGCTTGAAGGTAAAAAAGTGTTTTTAGAAAAACAAGGCGGTATGATGGGCTTTACAGCTATAGATACTGCAGTAGTAAAAGATGGTAAATTTACATTTAAAGATACTACATCGGCTCCTGCTATACATTTTATAAGCGTTGAAGGCAAACCTGAGAAACTTAACTTTATACTTGAGCCGGGTGCTATTGATATTAATGTAGATAAAGATACTCTTTATAAATCTACAACAGGTGGTACTTACAACAACGATAAACTGGAAGAGTTTAAACAGATAAGCTACAAAATGTACAAAAAAAGCGATAAATTCCAGAAGGATAATACCGCTAAGTACGAAGCTGCTGCTAAAATAAATGATACTGTTACCATAAACAAACTTAGTAAAGACAGGCTAGCCATTACTAAAGACTGGGAAGGCCAGTTAGTAGACTTTATTAAAAAGAACCCTAAAGCATACTGCGATGTAATTGTTCTTGGACAAATTGCACAAATGGGTGTTAAGAAAATAGAAGAGGTAAAAGTATTATTTGATGGCCTTGACCCTGTTGTTAAAAACACTAAAGAAGGAAAACAGATATCTGATTACTTTAAAAAACTGGAAGAAGATAAAAAAACCGCAGCTGCTGTACAACAGGAGCCGGCCGGAGCTTTAAAAATAGGCGACGTTGCCCCTGATTTTTCTGCTGCTACACCAGATGGAAAACAGCTTTCTTTAAAACAGTCATTAGGCAAAGTAACTATCGTAGACTTTTGGGCATCATGGTGCAAACCATGCAGGGCAGAAAACCCTAACGTAGTAGCTTTATATAATGAGCTACATGCTAAAGGCCTTAACATTATAGGTGTATCTCTTGACAAAGAAGCAGGCAAATGGAAAGAAGCCATTGCTGCCGATAAACTTACATGGAACCAGATATCTAACCTTAAATTTTGGGAAGACCCAATTGCTAAACAATATGGTGTAACAGGTATTCCTGCTACATTTATTCTTGATGCATCTGGTAAAATTGTTGCAAAAGATTTAAGAGGCGCAGAACTTAAAGCTAAAGTAAGCGAACTTTTAGCAAGCAAGTAATCTTCAAGATTCAAAATATAAAATAAAGCCTCCGCTACAACGGAGGCTTATTTTTTTGCATTAAAAAACCCACTTTTCAAGTGGGTTTTGCATTTATAAGTGTAGATTACTTGTTTAAATAAGCAAGTACATTTTTTTCTATACGCTCGTGAATGTTTGTAATATCTGCCTTGCCAAACTTTTCTCCTATTATGTTTTCATAAAGCTCTATATAACGTTCAGATACTGTTTCTATATACTCATCTGTCATTTCCGGTATCTGTTGGCCTTCTTTCCCCTGAAAATCGTTAGCAATAAGCCACTGCCTTACAAACTCTTTACTTAATTGTTTTTGGGTTTCGCCGTTGTTCTGGCGTTGCTGGTAGCCTTCGGCATAAAAATAACGTGAAGAATCGGGCGTGTGTATCTCATCGATCAAAACAATCTTGCCGTCTTTAGTTTTACCAAATTCATACTTGGTATCAACAAGTATCAGTCCACGCGATGCCGCGATCTCTGTACCTCTCTGAAACAAGGCACGGGTATATTTTTCTAACACTAAATAATCTTCTTCAGATACGATACCATTAGTTAGTATCGCTTCACGAGAAATATCTACGTCATGCTCGCCAAAATCAGCTTTAGTAGTAGGTGTAATTATAGGCGACGGAAATTTATCATTTTCCTTTAAGCCTTCTACAAGCTCTACACCACATAGCACTCTTTTACCGGCAGCATATTCACGTGCAGAGTGTCCGCTAAGGTAACCGCGAATAACCATCTCAACTTTAAACGGCTCACACAAATGGCCTACAGCAACATTAGGATCGGGAGTGTCAATAAGCCAGTTAGGCACTACATCTTCCGTAAGGCGCATAAACTTAGTGGCAATCTGGTTTAATATCTGCCCTTTGTAAGGTATACCTTTTGGCATTACTACATCAAAAGCACTAAGCCTGTCGGTAGCCACCATAATAAGCAGCTCATCGTTAATATTATATACTTCCCTAACCTTACCGCGGTAAACAGATTTTTGTCCCGGAAAATTAAAATCGGTAGTTGTAATCGTGTTGTTTTGTGACATGTGTTGTTTGTTGTTTTGCAGTTTAAGGATGCAAAAATAAGAAAGTTTATTCGAGAATTTAAAAATTATATTTAGCACTCTAAATATGAAAAAAACTTAATCTATGCATTTAACTAAAAAGGAATCATTATAGCTTTTTTACTGAACCAAAAATAGCCGGTTTAAGCTTTTATTTTTTATGCAGGTAATGTTAAACATTACAGAACAGGGTAAATACATCCACAAAAAGAAAGTTTAAAGCCATGATGCGAAAATGAACAAATTAAAAAATTTAAAATATTACATTTTCCTGTCTAAATATAATGTATTAATATCCTGTAATGTATTTAACATCTGGGTAAATAATTAGGTAAGCATTAAATTTAACACATTATACAACACTAGTTGTTAAGATAATATTAACAATTTAAGATTAATTACATGCGCTGTTAAAACTCTAATTTTTTTTGGCAAAACTTTAAAATACTACTGTTAAAATTATATCTATTTTTAACCTTAATGAACGCAAAACTAAAAAAGTATTTACGCAAGACCATTAAAGTAGTCCTATGGATAATAGGATCGGTAATTGCATTGTTTCTGTTACTTGTTTTATTACTACAGGTTCCTTATGTGCAAAATATTGTTAAAGATAAGGCTGTCAGTTATCTGGAAGGCAAAATTGGCACCGAGGTAAAAATTGGCCGTATAGAAATTGGCTTGCCTAAAAAGGTAATTCTCGAAGGAGTTTATTTTGCAGGTCAAAATGGCGACACCCTTATTGCAGGCGATAAACTGGCTGTTGATATTAGCCTGATGAAGCTATTAGACAACGAAGTTGAGATCAATTCTATAAATCTGGAAGGAATTACTGCCAATGTAAGCCGTAATAAAGACTCAGTTTTTAACTTTGACTACATTATAAAGGCATTTGATAGTGGCAAACCGAAAGACACCACCGGCGCCCCGATGAAATTTTCTATCGAAAAAATTAACCTCGACCGCGTTCGATTGACCTTTAACGATGATATTTCTAAAAATTATGTAACTGCAAATATCACTCATTTTGATACCCGCATAAAAACTTTCGACCTTGACAAAATGGAGTTCGAAGTACCTAAGGTAAACCTTGATGGGCTTAAAGTAAAACTCAAACAGGGGATGATCGCAGAAATTGCCCAAAACACTCAAAAGGCCGCCGAAGAAGCTTCTAAAAAACCAGACCTAAAACTTAAGCTGGGAGAAATTTCGCTTGCCAATATAGATATAGGCTATGATAATGAAGGCAGCAGGCTTGACACCGGCATTACCCTGAAAAAGTTAGTGGTAGATGTAAATACGGTAGACCTTAAAACGCAATTAATCGACCTTAAAAGTATAGAACTTAACGGGCTTAAAGGCCAGTTGGCTTTTGGGAAATTCGAGAAAAAAGTACAGGAAGCGTTGCCGGAACAAAGCACTGCCGTGCAACAGGCACAATGGAAGTTTAAGCTGGGTACGACCGATATAAGCGATGTAGCATTTAAATTTGACGATGAAAATTCGGTACCAGTTGCAAAAGGCATCGATTATAAACACCTTGACTTATCTAACGTTAACTTAGCCGCTAAAGATCTTTCTTATGGCCCGGAGGGTATTTCGGGTAATATAAGCAAGTTTAGCATGGCCGATAAAAGCGGTGTCGATATTAAGGAGCTACGCACTAATTTTAGCTATACGCCTAAGGGTGCATCGCTTAAAGACCTGTACCTGGAAACGCCAAATACATTGGTTAAAGACCAGATAATAGTTGGCTACCCATCGCTCGATGCGGTTTCTAAAAACATAGGTAGCCTGTCGCTTAACGCAAATCTTGATAACAGCAAAATAGGCTTTAAAGATGTGCTGTTGTTTGTACCTACACTTGCTAATACTGCCCCTTTTAAGGGTAATCCCAACGGAAGCCTTTTTATTAACAGCCGTGTAGAAGGCTTAGTAAGCGACCTTACTATTGGCAACCTCGAAGTTCGCGGTATTGGTACAACCGTTATTGCTGCAAGTGGGCGTATAAAAGGGTTACCCGATGTAAAAACTGCATATTTTGACCTTAATGTGCGCGAATTTAAATCTACAGCTAAAGATATTAATACCTTTCTGCCACCAGGAACGTTGCCTGCTAATTTTCAGTTGCCTCCGGGAATTTCGGCGAAAGCCAATTTTAAAGGTACCTTTAATAATTTTAATACCACCTTAAACCTTGCCAGCAGCTACGGCAATGCAAAAATAAAAGGACTGTTTGACCAAAGCCGTAAAGGCCATGAAAGATATGATGCCGATGTTGATGTTGCCAATTTTGATGTAGGCAAGCTGCTTAAAAATGATTCTATAGGTAAAATAACCATTAAAGCACATGTAAAAGGTACCGGACTTGACCCTAAAACAGCCAATGCCAAACTAATAGGTAAAGTTATTAAAGCTGAATACAACGGCTATACCTATCGCGACCTTACCTTAAACGGCGCTATAAACAATGGTAAATTTAAAGCCGTGGCTAACATGAACGATCCTAACCTGGATTTTGACCTTAAGGCGGAAGGTGGATTTAAAGGCAAATACCCTAACGGAAAAATAAAACTTAATGTAGACATTGCCGACCTTGACAAACTTAACCTGCATGCCGGGCCCCTAAAACTGCGTGGTAACGTAGATGCTGATATTACCGATGCCAACCCCGATAACTTAAATGGCACCATAAGCATGCATAACTTTATGTTTGCCAACGAGAAAGAAGAATTTGCGTTAGACTCTGTTAACGTGGTTGCCGTTACCACTCCCGAAAAAAATTCTATTATACTAAAGTCACAAATCGCAAATGCTAAAATAGAAGGTAAATATAAACTTACAGAGCTGCCTGCGGCACTACAGGCTACTATTGCAAAATATTATAATACTGCAAAAACAGCACCTAAAAAACCTACTACACCACAACGTGTAGCGTTTGATATCCGTGTTGATAACGACCCGATATTGTATAAACTGATGCCTCAAATTACACGTTTAGAGCCAATAGACATTAAAGGAAGGTACAATAGCGAGGGCGACACACTGATTATAAGTGCGTTAATACCAAGAGTTGTGTATGGCGCAAACACCATAAGCGGTGTTATAATTAATGCCGAAGCAAAAGATACTGCATTGGTATATTCTGTAAAGATAGATGGCGTAGAGAACGAACAGTTTCAGTTAGCAACTACCACTTTAAGCGGCGATGTAAAAGACAACATTGTGCGTTACAAGCTTGAAATAGAAGACCGCAAGAAAAAACAGCAGTACATGCTTGCAGGCCAGATGAAAGCTGTAGATGGCAATACCGAAATTATTCTTGACCCAGACGGGCTTATGCTTAATTATGATGCATGGACAATTGCCAAGGATAACCTTATCCGTTTTGGGGCGGGTGGTTTATATGCCAATAACTTCGAGATGAGTAATGACGGAGGGTCTATTAAGCTGCAATCAGAATCAGAAGCTGCAAATGCGCCACTTAATGTAGCCCTGGATAACTTTCAGATAGAAACCATAACAAACATGGTTCAGAAGGAAGAAAGCAAATTTAAGGGTACCATAAACGGTACGGCAAATGTAAAAAACCTTACTACCTCTCCCCTGTTTACTGCCGATCTTGACATTACAAATTTTGCGGTAAGCAAAGATACCGTAGGCGAGATTAAAATTAAGGTCAATAATAATGTGGCGAATACCTACGCAGCAAACGTAAGCATTACCGGCCACGGTAATCAGGTAAACCTCGATGGTAACTACAATACTGAGGGCAGTAGCTTTGATATGGATCTTACTATCGAAAAACTAAATATTGCCAGCCTGCAGGCATTTACATTTGGGCAGCTTAAAGACGGTAATGGCTACCTTAATGGTAATTTTGAAATCAACGGTACCGTAAAAGATCCCAATGTTATAGGCGATCTTAAATTTAATGATGTAGCCTTCAGGGTAACGCAGCTTAACTCTTATTTTAAGGGTATAAACAAGAACATAAGCTTTACAGATACCGGTATTGTTATGAACCAGTTTGCCATTGAAGACGAGAAAAACAACCAGCTTGTTATAGACGGTACCATTGCCACGACTGATTACAGGGAGTTTGGCTTTAACCTTAACGTAAAAGCAGAGAACTTTAGGGCAATAAACTCTAAAGCTACAGATAACGACTTTTATTATGGCGACCTGTTTATTGATGCCGACCTGAATATTAAAGGTACTATGGCAAGCCCGGTGGTTAACGGTGACCTTAAAATAAATGAGGACACAAAATTTAGCGTGGCGCTGCCACAGCAGGATCCGTCTATTGCAGACAGGGATGGTATTGTAGAGTTTGTAGATGAAGATAACATTGAGGACCTGGAACGCCTTAAGATAGAAGAAGCCGTTAACAAAGTTCAGGCTACAGGTATAGATGTATCTGTAAACATAGAGATCGTAAAAGAAGCCGAACTTAACCTGATCATTGATAAGGGTAATGGCGATTTTTTACAACTTAAAGGCGAAGCCCAACTTACAGGCGGTATAGACGCATCGGGTAAAACAACCCTTACCGGCCGTTATGAGTTTAGCGAAGGTTCGTACCAAATGACCTTTAACTTCCTAAAACGTAAGTTTGACATCGAAGCCGGAAGCTACATTTTATGGACAGGTGAACCTACAGATGCTACTATTGACATTTCTGCGGTATATAAAACAGAAACTGCTCCAATAGATCTTGTTAGTGATCAGACAGGAACATTGGACAGAAATATTTTTAAACAAAAAATCCCGTTTAACACGGTTCTAAAAATGGAAGGCGAATTGCTTAAACCGCAATTATCTTTTGATATCGTTATTCCAGAAGGCAACTATAATGTATCGACCACAGTTATTAACACTACGAATACAAAGCTGGAGCAACTGCGCCAGCAACCGTCTGAACTTAATAAACAGGTATTTGCCCTGTTACTATTAAACCGCTTTATTGGCGAAAATCCATTCTCAAGCGAGGCTGGAGGCACGAGTACAGAGTCGTTGGCAAGGCAGAGTGTTAGTAAGATACTAAGCGAGCAGCTTAACAACCTTGCGGCTAATCTTGTAAGTGGTGTAGAACTTAACTTTGACCTTGAAAGCAGCGACAGCTACACCACTGGCCAACAGGAAAACCGTACCGACCTTAATGTGGGCGTATCTAAGCAACTCCTGAATGACAGGCTTAAGGTTACTGTGGGCAGTAGTTTTGGCCTTGAAGGACAACAAGCAAACGAGCAAACTACAAATATTGCAGGAGACGTATCATTAGACTACCAGTTAACAAAAGATGGCCGTTATATGATAAGGGCATACCGCAAAAACGAATACCAGGTTGCGTTGCAGGGCCAGGTGGTAGAAACAGGGGTTGGTTTTATAATTACAATGGATTATAACAAATTCCGTGAGCTGTTCCACAGGAGCCAGGAAGAAAGAGAAATGCTTGCCCGCGAAAGAGAACGTAAGCAACGTGTTAAAGAAGAAGAAGAAAAAGCTAAAACAGAAAAGACTGAAGCTGAACGTAAAAAAGCCGAAGAAGACAGATTACCGCCAAATAGTACAAAAAATGACAAATAAGCCTTTATATTACCTCCTATTAATAACATTGCTAATAGTATATGGATGCAGCAATACTAAGTATTTGCCCGAAGGCGATATGCTTTATACAGGCGGCAAAGTTACTGTTAAAGACACCTTGCTTAGTAAAAAAGAGCGCAAGGCCATGCAAAAAGAAATGGAGGGCCTGCTACGGCCAAAGCCTAACAGCAATGTACTGGGCCTGCGCTTTAAGCTATATATTTATAACCTTGCCGGCGAACCTAAAAAAGAAAAAGGTTTAAAGCACTGGCTTCGCACAAAAGTGGGGGAACCACCGGTACTTTTCAGCCAGGTAGACTTGGACTACAATGCCGATATATTACAAAATTATAGCGAGAACAGGGGCTATTTTAAAACCCGTACTTCGGCAGATTCTGTTTCTAAAGCACGCAGGGCAACAGCAATGTATACTGTTACAACAGGGCCTCAATATAAAATACGAAATGTAACGTTTCCTGTAGATACGCTAAGTAAAACTAAAGATTCAACCAATCTTATTTTAGAAAAAGCCATTGCCCGCAGCAGCCGAAGGAGCCTTCTTAAGAAAGGTGACCCATATAATCTTGATGTTATAAAACAAGAACGCGAAAGGATAGACAACCGGCTTAAAAACCGCGGTTTCTACTACTTTAGCCCTGATAACTTACTGGTTCGGGTAGACAGTACCGTGGGTAAAAATGAAGTAGACCTGAAAGTTATTGTAAAAAATGAAACTACAGAAAAATCTAAGCGGGTATACACTATAGATGATATTATTATTTACCCAAATTACTCATTAACAAGTGCCGAGAAAAACGAAAAATATCCGGCAGACTCTATACAACGGTATAAAGATTTTAAAATTATAGACCCGGACAGTACTTTCAGGCCTATCATTTACGACCGTACGTTGTTCTTCCACAAAGGCGATACTTACAGCCGAAGGGATCATAACCTGTCGCTTAACAGGCTTATAAACCTTGGTACCTTCAAGTTTGTAAAAAATGATTTTAAATTGTCAGATACCATCAGTTCTAAACTCGATGTGTATTATTACTTTACTCCCCTGCCCCGAAAGTCTGTAAGGGTAGAAACATTGGCCAAGACCAATTCTGCTAATTATAATGGAACAGAGGTTAATGTTAACTGGAGTAACCGTAATACATTCAGGGCTGCAGAATTGCTTACCGTCTCGGTTTTTGGCGGTCTTGAGGTACAGGTATCCGGCCAGAACAGGGGTTATAATGTATATCGTGTGGGCGGAGAAACAAGCCTTATATGGCCGCGTTTTATATCTCCCATCCACATTGCCGATTCCAGCGCTTTTGTTCCCCGTACTAAAGCTTTGGTAAGCTATGAGTATCAGAAACGGATGAAGTTATATGCATTAAACTCTTTCAGGGGGCAGTTTGGCTATTTATGGAAAGACAATATACGCGAAGAGCATCAGCTTAACGTAATGGATATAAATTATGTAAGCCCTGCGAACGTAACTGCCGAATATGATTCTATTGCCTTTGGCAACACCGCTTTGCAACGTGTAGTACAAAAACAGCTCATCTTTGGCCCTACGTATTCGTATACGTATACTAACACCATGCAAAAACGCAGGAGAAATACCATTTACTACAAAGGATCGTTTGACCTTGCAGGAAATCTTACAGGCCTTCTTACCGGTGCCAACGTGAAAAAGGGCGATACCATAAATGTACTTGGAGTTCCGTTTAGCCAATATGCAAAAATGGAACACGATTTTAGGCATTACCTGCGTTTAAGCGAAGGTTCGCAACTTGCAAGCCGCATCATTGTGGGCGTGGGTGCGCCTTACGGTAACTCGGGCGAATTGCCCTTTATACGCCAGTTCTTTATAGGAGGTACAAACAGTATACGGGCTTTCAGGGCACGGTCTATAGGCCCCGGAACATCTCGGGCAGATGTAGATGCTAATTCTTTCCTGCCGGACCAGGGAGGCGACATAAAGCTGGAAATGAACACAGAGTACCGTGCCAAACTGTTTAGCGTTATTAATGGTGCCCTGTTTGTAGATGCCGGTAATATATGGCTGTGGAACAAAGACCCCTCTAATATTAATGCCGAGGGTGTAGAAACAGCGAGGGTGGGCGGCGAATTTTCTAACAAGTTTTTAAGCCAGCTTGCCGTAGGTACCGGTGCCGGTTTAAGGGTAGACCTTTCATTCCTTATCCTGAGGCTCGACCTTGCCTTCCCTATTCGTAAACCGTGGCTGCCTGAAGGTAACCGTTGGGTTTTTGACCAAATAGATTTTGGCAGCAGTGCATGGCGTAAAGAAAACCTTGTATTTAACCTCGCTATCGGCTATCCGTTTTAAATATATTTCGTAGAAGCAGCACAAATACATATTCTCGATTATAATAAATGAATTAAAAAAACTGATTGTTTACATAGAGATGTAAAACCAAGCCACTTATAAAAGTTTGCACAACGCAAATGCTTTATTTACTTTAGCACTATCATATTTAAGAACAAGTACCTCTCTTATGGAAATTAAACAATCTGAACTTATATTAAACCCTGATGGGAGCGTTTACCACCTTAACCTTAAGCCAGAAAATATTGCGCATGATATTATTTTTGTGGGAGACCAGGACAGGGTAGAAAAAATAACAGCACATTTTGACAGTATTGAATTTACTACCCAAAAACGCGAGTTTAAAACCCAGACAGGAATTTATAAAGGTAAAAAGTTAACGGTACAATCTACAGGTATTGGCCCGGATAATATAGATATCGTAATGAACGAGCTGGATGCTCTCGTAAACATAGACCTAAAAACGAGAGAACCCAAAAAAGTACTTACATCGCTTAATATTATCCGCATTGGTACATCAGGATCTATACAGGAAGATATCGCGGTAGATAGCTTCGTGTTATCTCAATATGGCCTTGGCTTAGACAATATGCTACGCTCCTACCTGATTGACGAAATATCAGACTATGCAATGGAAGAAGCTTTTTTAAATCATACCAAATGGGATATCCGTAAAGGAAAACCTTATGTTGTACGCTGTAGCGAAAAACTGGAAAAACTAATTGAAACCGATTATATTTATAAAGGTATAACCGCTACTGCCGGTGGCTTTTATGGTCCGCAAGGGCGCGTACTTCGCCTTGATATACAAGATCCTGCATTAAATAACAAAATGGATATTTTTAACTTTAACGGCAACCGTATTACAAACCTTGAAATGGAAACAGCGGCTATTTATGGCCTTGCTGCACTGTTAGGGCATAATGCGCTTTCACTTAATGCTATAATTGCTAACCGGGCAACCGGTACCTTTAGTAACGACCCTTACAATGCTGTAAACAAACTTATAGAATATACACTCGATAAATTAGCAAAATAGTTTATTTTAAATATTGTTGCCGGTTTAAATTAAACCGGTATGTTTAATTCCAATCTTAACATTTTTAAGCTTAATACTTAAAAAAAATACTAATCATAGCCGGAAGAAAAAATTTTTAACCATAACCATTACAACTGGCAGCCTTTTCTTATTTTTACAATAAAACTTAAAGCAATGTTTAAAATACTGGCAAAAATTAATCACTGGCTCTTACCCAATTACACTAAAGAACAGTTAGATCTTACTAAAGCAACAAAGCTGCAAAAAGCAATAATTGCCTGGAAGTATTATGTTACTACCCATGCTATAGATTAGTTATCTGCTTAATATACTAAAGGTGCATAGACATCATAACCATTAAGCTTCTTGCGTCCGTTAAGAAACGAAAGCTCCATTAAAAAGTTGCACTGCACGATTATCCCTCCCAATTGCTCTACAAGTTCGCAAACCGCCTTTGCAGTTCCGCCGGTGGCTAATACATCGTCATGAATTAGTATTCGGTCTCCCGGCTTTATGGCATCTATATGCATTTCGAGCACATCTGTACCATACTCAAGCTCATAAGTAGCCGATATTTTATCGAACGGTAATTTATTTGGCTTACGTACAGGCACAAAACCCGCACTCAACTCATAAGCCAGCAATGTTGCAAAGAAAAATCCCCTACTCTCTGCCCCTACCACTTTATCTATTTTTTTATCCCTTAAATTATTAATTAGCAGTGCCATACACTCTTTCACAGCCTGTGGGTTACCCAAAAGAGGTGTAATATCTTTAAACATAACTCCCGGCTTAGGAAAATCCTGAACGTCACGTATATACTGGTTAAGCGTCAATTTTTTAATTTATTTAGTTGTTAGGGTTTGCAAGATAAACATTTATTTATATATTTGCACCCGCAATCATGTTAGCACATTATGTGTTAAAGTGGTAGTAAATAAAGGCCTCGTGGCGCAACTGAATAGCGCACTTGATTACGGCTCAAGAGGTTACTGGTTTGAATCCAGTCGAGGTCACCACAGCCAAATGCCTCCATTGTACTACAATGGAGGCATTTTTATATGTAGTAAATTAGACAATTAATAATAGCAGTATACTATATATCAATTAATTACCAACATATTTAAACCGCTTTTACTTTCATTATTTATATTTTAAAACTTACCTCTTAATGCCAAGCTTTTGCATTTTTGAGGCCAGCGTGGTAGGAGGTACACCTAAAATTTCTGCAGCACCGTTTATACCACGTATACGCCCTCCACATTGCCTTAAAGCGGTAATAATATGAGCTCTCTCATTTTCTTCTATAGTCTTTAGCCTGTGCTCTCCCATATCTGTAACGCCTATGTCATTACGGGGCAGAGATATTTCATCAATTGTTGTACTCTTGGCGAGTAATACACTACGCTCAATGAGGTTTTCAAGTTCCCTGATGTTTCCTGGCCAACTATAGGACAATAAACTCTCTACAGCACCAGAAGAAAGCCCGCTTACATTTTTACCAGCTTTTATGCTATAAATTTTAACAAAATGGCGTGCCAGTTCGCCAATATCTTCCCTACGTTCCCTTAATGCCGGCAGGTGAAGCGGGAATACATTAATACGGTAATATAGGTCCAGCCTGAAACGGCCTTTAGCAACTTCTTTTTCAAGGTTCCTGTTGGTAGCAGTAATAATACGGACGAGTACTTCCGCCAATGCGCTCAATCTCTTTTTCCTGAAGTACACGAAGCAACTTTGCCTGCATATCAAGAGGCATCTCGCCTACTTCATCCAGAAAGAGAGTTCCTTTATCAGCAAGTTCAAAACGCCCTTTTCTTCGTTCTACTGCCCCTGTAAAGGCGCCTTTTTCATGTCCAAATAATTCGGTTTCTATAAGGTTAGATGGCAATGAGGCGCAGTTAATCTTTATAAATGGGCCATTTTTTCTCTTCGAAAGATTATGGATACTACTGGCAATCCGTTCTTTGCCTGTACCACTGTCTCCGGTAATAAGCACTGTAGTATCGCCGGGGGCTACCTGTGCAATGTGGTAAAAAATTTCCGTGAGCAAAGGGCTTTTGCCTATAATACCTTCAAACCCTTCCTTGTAAGCGGTATCGCGCCTTATAGTATCTGTATCGATGCAATTTGAGGCAGGCGGGCAACCGGATAATGCAGAGAGCCCATTTCCACAAAATATGCAAAAAGGATTTACAGAACTTTCCGGTGCAACCTGTTACGACTATGGTTATAAAGAAGGCATTCCGAGGATGCTGGATAATTGGGACAAGCTTGGGATAAAAGTAACGTCGCACATGGTAGGTTCTGCAGTGCTTAAAAATCCGCTTCTTGCAAAAGAAATAGTAGACCGCGGCCATGAGGCTGCCGCCCACGGGATGAACTGGGCAAGCCAATACAATATGCCTTATGATGCAGAAAAAAAATTTATTAAAGATGGTGCCGATGCAATAAAAAAAATTACAGGTTTTACACCTGTGGGTTACAATGCTAACTGGTTGCAGGGGTGCAAATACACTCGAAATATTGCAGGAACTGGGTTTTAAATACCACATTGATGACCTGAGCCCCGACGAGCCTTTTTTAATAAAAGTTAAAGGCAGGGATTTTGCGGTAGTTCCTTACACTTTACGCTGTAATGATATAGTGCTGGTTGAAGGGAAAAATTTTAGTGCAGATCAGTTTGTGTGCCAGGTAAAGATGGAATTTGACCAACTTTATACAGAATCTGAAAAAAAACGAAGGCAAATGTCAATCAGTTTTCATGATCGCATTGGTGGCACCCCACAAATGGTTTTGGCAACAAAAGAAATTATAAGCTACATACAAGAGCACAAAGGTGTTAGCTTTAAAAGAAAAGATGAAATTGCCCAAATGGCCTACGCTGATAAAAATATTATACGTGAATGAACAATTAAAATGAATAAGATTTTAAAAGAAAATCCAGTAAGAGAAAACTTTCCTGCAATTTACTTTGCAATTTATAAGTCGCATAAAGCATGCTAATTATTCTGTTGTAATCACTTAATACAAATGGCGCTCATTTTTAAAATATTAAGTGCCATTTGTAATTGTGATTTATAATGTAACTAATTTAAAACTTTATAAATAATAAAATCATTTGGTTTTAGTTTGGTACTGCCCATTAATACAGCGGCAGTATCAGGCAGTTGTATTGTAGTTTCAATATCAAAATTAATTATAACTGTAATGCTTTCATTATTAAAAGTACGGGTAAAAGTGATCCTACCATCTCTAAACTCAAGATTAGTATAGATTCCATATTGAAGGGCCATCTCAGCATTTCTTAAAGCAATGAGTTTCCTGTACATATTAAGTATAGAATTTTCCTGTTTGCTTAGAACTTGTGCATTGATATCTTTATAATCTGCATTAACGTTTATCCACGATTTATTAGTAGAAAAACCTCCAAAATCATCAGGACTCCACTGCATGGGGCTGCGTGATTTATCACGGTTATGTACATTGCCTTCTATAAGGGCTTCATCGGCATTTTTACCTTTTTTTAAAGCCAGTTTATAATGTGTTACACCCTGTATATCTTTTATATCCTCAAAAGTTTTGGCAATGGTATTATGCATTCCTATTTCTTCGCCATAATAAATAAAAGGAACGCCCTTTGCAGTAAGCAATAATGCTGCAAGGGCCTCTGCCCTATCAATATTACCATTAGCTAAGCGGTCTATTATGCGTGGCATATCATGGCTGCCAAAAAATAACGTTGGGTAGCTCTCCATGTGTTTTTCCATGCTTTGAAGTTCATCAAAAATCCTTTTGGCAGAAAATGCCGGGATACTCCCAAAATTGAAATTAAAAACTACATCGAGCAAATCTTCTCGCTGATACTGCTTTAAAACCTCAATTTTATCGCTGCCTATTTCGCCTACAATAAACCGGTTTTTGTAAGCGCTAACCGTTGATTTTATAATCCGAATAGCATCTTTTACTCCATCTTGGTCTATATCATATTTATGCTCCTGCTTACCATCTTTTACAGGATTATCTAACGTTATCTCTTTTGTAGTAAGAAAATTAATAACGTCGAGCCTAAAGCCATCTACGCCGGTATCAAGCCAATACCTCAGCACTTTTTGTACTTCGGTTATAACCTTTGGGTTGGCCCAGTTAAGGTCGGCCATGCGCACATCAAATTTATGGTAGTAATACTGATTTGTTGCCATGTCTTTTTGCCATGCGCTACCCCCAAAAAATGATTCCCAGTTATTGGGTTTATCATTCCAGATGTAGTAATTACGGTAGGGGTTGTCTTTAGATTTTTTAGATTCCTGAAACCATTTACTTTCAGTAGAGGTATGGTTAAGAACCATGTCCATAATTACCTTTATGCCACGTTTATGAGCTTCTTTTAAAAACACATCAAAATCGGCCTTAGCGCCATAAACAGGATCAATGGCATAATAATCAGCTACGTCATAGCCATTATCTACTTTTGGCGATTTTAAAAAGGGAGTAAGCCAGATACCTTTTATCCCCAACCCATTAAGGTAATCCAGTTTTCCGGTTATCCCTTTAAAATCACCATATCCATCGCCATTGCTATCGGCATAGCTGGGCATATAAATTTGGTAAAATACAGTCTCTTTCCACCATATTTTTTTACCTGCCAAATGCTGGGCGTACATGGAGAAATAACTGAAAAATACTATTCCCAGTACACTTATAAACTTACATTTGGCAGGGCACATTCTTATTTTTTTGATTGAATTTCATAATCTATAACTACACCGTTAACCATCATTTTAGAACCGGAATAAGTTACTTTTCCCTTTGCAGGAACCATTACCAGCACTGCCGAACTTTTAGGGTCGAGCTTTATGGTGGTTGAAGAAGCAATGTTTTTTGCTATAAATTTGCCCGATACGGTGTTGTAAACATCTACCTTTTTACCTTTTTCGGCAGTTACCGTTACTGTTTTACTTTCACTAAACGGATTGTAATACAGGTATGAAGGATAAGCCTTATCATGATAAAAATCAGTTGCCAGAAGGTCAAGCTGCAAAATACCTTCTACATTGGTGTTTTTTATGATACTCCCAAAAATACCCACATGACCGCTGCCATAAACACTTAACTGAGATTCCTGGGGGTTTTGCCCCAGTACCCATAAAGGGCCGTCGCCCTGTGCAACGGGGCCTTTAATACCTTCGTGTTCTTTATAGTTAGATTGCTTTATTATGCCTTCATAAGCAATAACACCTTTACCTGCACCGGCCAGTTGTGGTATTATTTCATGCTCATCCGGCATGTACTGAGGATAAAATAGCTTTGAAGCATTGGCTGCATTAAGCATCCATTTACCTATAGCATTGGCATACGACTGGTCGTAACGTACAATGGGCACCAAAGGCCACGCAGCATCATACGTGTTCATAAGGAAACCGTAACCGCCGTGATCTACCGTACTGCCTACAATACCAGATATATCTATACCGTTCCAGTTACCTACTAACACACCCCAGCCCTCGCGGCATATCGGGGTTCCATCAAACGTCCAGTGCAGCATTTTATTTACATCATAATCCTTGCCCATTTCTGCATTAATGCGCACAGCCAGCTCTGCGCCAAACGGCATAAGCAGCTCGTATGTAGGGTTTTTAGATTGCGACTGTAATGCTTTAAGTGCAGACAGGGCACCTCTTAAATACCTTTCATCGCCAAATTTTTTATACGCCGAATATAATACCCACGCATGTCCCGCAGCAGCATCGGGCTGCAGGCAAATATTATTTGTCATGGGCTTCATTTTGCCATAATCAAAATAAGAATAATCGTAATTACCGTTTAAAATAACATCAGCCTCATAAAACTTATCAGCAATTTTTCTTGCTATTTCTTCAAAACCCGGCTCGTTAGGGTACTTGTCATAAATAGCGTAGAACAACAGGTTAGGATACACATCATACCACCAGTCGCGGCCATAACCGCCACCCAGTAATGCCACTTCGGGGCAGGTATTGTTCATCATTATATCCCAGCCTGTATCGCTGTTAAAATAATTTTTAAGCATGCCTACGTAGTTGCGCCCTCCTTCATTGGTTTTATCTATTCCCACTAAAGTGGCGCCTAAAGTTGCCCCCATGTTTGCAAGTGCCTCATGAAACATACCTTTATTATGCTCAGGCCCCTGGCGCACATCGCCTATGGCAGTATACACACCTACAACATCCTGAGGAAAATTTTTCTGGCTTTTATCAATCCATACCAATGGCCAAAATTTACCTGTAGCATTAAAATCAAAAACTGTTTTATCAAAATCGTGTGCCAGCTTATTATAATCTATAATCTTAAAAGGCTGCGGCACATCGGCCATTTGGTCTACACGGGGTATAGGCTGTTGTTTTACCTGTGCATCAATGCTAAGATTTACAAATAAAAAACACGGAACTAAGGCTTTATAAAAAATATTCATGGAGTAAAGTGATTTTATGATTTAACTAATTTGGCCGCGGCCTCTTCAATTACTTTAATGTCTATCTGCTCGTTTTGCAGTTCACGCTCAGGTGCTATTTTGTTTCCTTCAGCTATAATTTTTTTACTTAAATATATAGAGAATAATTGTAGCAGCGCGATAATGCCAATAGCGTAACGCAGTGCAAAATCTTCAGAAACTGTGTAATACAAAACAAGAAACGTTCCTGCGCCTAAAAGCCTTCCGGCATAAAGCCCGGCTTCATGATTTAATATATATGTAAATTCGCCCCTTCTTTCTATGCGCGATACAATGTCTATAACCCTAAGCTGAATTGGGAAATAAGCTAAGTCCATTAACGGGCGCGCCATAAGCAAAAGCAGTAAAAATACTATAACGCCAGTCTGGTTAAACAAAACCCCGTTAAGGCATGCACCAACAGCAAATAGCACAAGGCCTACCGTAAACGTTTTTATCCTGTCGGCAGGTTTACTAAATCGTCCTATAAAGTATATTATAACAGCTGCAAGTACAGCACCTATAGACTGTGCATTGCCCAGTGCACCTTCTTCGCCTAATATTTTAAAGATAAGCATGGCAGGTGCTGTTACTAAAAAGCCCTGTGCCAGGCCTTTAAACAATGCCAGAGACAATAATTTATACCAAAGTGAGTGAAATTTAAAAAAGATATACTGCTTTTGTACAGGATTTTCGAACCTGCCCATAAAGCACACTACCGATGCCAAAAACGTAATAACGAAGACTACCCCGGTAATTATTAAGTAAGCGGTATGTTTATCTTCTTCGCCGGTTGCAGATTGTATGAACCAACCTATAGTGGCAGGAACGGCAATGGCAATTATGGTATAAATAAATGTTTCCAGCCCGTAATAGTAATTACGGTTCTCGTCGTTTGTAATTGATATGGCAAGATAGTCCCTGTTAGACCAGTACAACCCAAAAGAGAGCCCCATGGTTATACCGGCAACGGCTATACCGGTAAGGTCTAACGTTTTTAGCGACATCATGATAACCATAGAAACACCACTTAACATCATGCCTATGGAATACAGCGTTTTAATATTAAAATGTTTAAGTAAAAAGCCGTTTAATAAAAAAGTAAGCGGGATACCTGTGTAAATGGCAAGCTGGTAAATAACCACTTTAGAGGTGTCATTAGAGTTTCGCATAATGTATGCCGCCACAAAAATATCTATTACCGGCAGTACCAGTGCGTAGACTAAATTCGTTAAGGTAAGGATGCGAAAATTGTGAGTCTGACTTTTAAAATGGTCAAACTCAGATGTAAGTTTCTTAAACATAAGAGTTTATTTTAAGAGTGAGAGTATTTCATTTATAGAAAATTTAGCGCCACACACAAACTCGTCTGATGCTCCATAGTATATTGTTAGTGTATCGCCATCAGGTTCTACAATATGCCCATTTGTAAACACTACATGCCCAAAAAAGCCACTTAATTCATACTCGGCAGCAGGAACCATAATAGGCTCCTCGGTCCTTGCAAGTACTTTTGCAGGGTCGTTAAGATCCAGTAAAAAAGCTCCCAGGCAATATTGGTGGTTTTCGTTGGCACCATGATAAATCTCCAGCCAGCCTTTAGCTGTTTTTATTGGCGCTGCACCGGCGCCCACACGTTTGCTATCCCATAAGCCTTTACGGGTTTTTACTATGCAATGGTGGTTACCCCAATGAAGGCCATCGGGCGATGAAGCGATCCATATAAAATTCCCGCCAATGTCTACACTGCTTGGGCGGTGAAGCGCATAATACAGCCCATTTATTTTTTCTTCAAAAATGGCGCAGTCTTTATTATGTGCAGGCAGAATCATACCGTGCTTTTCAAAGTTTTTCCAATCGGTCGTGGTGCGCAGGCCTACACCTACCCCATTATCTGAAACGGAGGTAAACGTCAGGTAATATTTACCATCTATTTGCGCAACGCGGCAATCTTCTATACCAAATGTTTCTAATATCCCTTCGCCTACTAATGAAGGATAATCTTCCGGTTCATAAAACTTAATGCCGTCATCACTGCATAACAATCTTAAGTGCGATAGCGTAGTTAAATAGTCGCTCCCTTTATAGTTAATAACCCTTGCATCTGTAGCAATAAGTTCGGGATCATTTTTTTCAATTTCTTTAATTATAATGTTTCCTGTCTCTGTAAGGATAGGGAAAGAAATAATACTGTCTTTTTGCTGTGGCCTTTCGGCAACGCGCACAATAAGCCAGGTTTTATCTTTAAATGTAAATACACCGGGATTAAGAAGGCAGGTAATTTCTAAACCGGGTGTACTGGCAGGAATATCGCCCGGGGATAGCAATGGATTCTCTATAAAACGTTTTGCAATGTCTTTCATACTTTATTGTGTTGTAAAAATTTAAAAAACTAACCCGGATGTTATAAGTTATCCGGGTTAACCTTTTGGTAATAATTTTAATAACCGGGATTTTGGGTAAGCGTTCCCGCAGATGCATCTATCTCTGATTGAGGGATAGGATACAGCATGTGTTTAGCCTGGAAGTTTTTGCCATGAGCCGTCATTACCTGTTGTGCAATACCCCAACGCTTAAGGTCGAGCATTCTTTGGTTCTCAAAACCAAGTTCAACTCTTCTTTCAGAAATAAGCCATCCTTTTATTGTAGCCCTGTCAGATGATGCGGGCCTGTCCGGCAAAGTTCCCGCAGGAGGCATTGTACCATCTGCAGTAGCTGTAGTTCTTGCCCTTTGGCGTATCTGGTTAATGATATTTACTGCTCCTGTGTAATCGCCCGTTTCATTTAGTGCTTCGGCTTTCCATAATAAAGCATCTGCATAGCGCATGTATACTTTGTTATTTGCAGCATCGTCATTGCCTTTGTTAGCTCCATTAACACTGCCCAGCATTTTATTTACGTTTTGGTTTGCAGGATCAACAGTATAAAATTTTCTCGGATCATTAGCCTCAAAAGAATTTAAGAAATCAGTACTTGGCGCAAAGAAACCCCAACCCAGCGGCGCACATATACCATTGCCTCTTTTTACAGGCGCAGCATTAGTTTGATGGTCGAATGAAAATATAACTTCATTATCATTATATTCACTGGTAAAATTTTCAAAATAATTTGCATCAAGGCTATATCCTAAAACAGCTAACTCGTCTACCAGTGCAGGCACAGCACCCCAGTCCTGGGTGTATAGAGCTGACTTTGCTAAAAGGGCTATAACTGCACCTTTAGACACACGCCACTTTTCAGTATCAGACGAATATTTTGTGTTAGGCAAAAGAGCTTTTGCCAAAGTAAGATCGCCCTTTATTTGCTCCCAAACAATGGCTTTATCTTTACGTACAGCAACTTCAAATGCTTCCTGATATGACTTTACAGGGGCAAGTATAAGCGGTACATCGCCAAAATTATTTACTAATGCAAAGTAATAGTACGATCTTAAAAAATAAGCCTCGCCAAGTAATTGATTTTTTCGTTCGGATGTAATACCTGTAATGGCCTGAATATCCGGATTGTTTAAAAATTCAATTGCTGTGTTAAGCCTTTTAATAGCCTCATAATTATATTTCCATAAACCGTTAGGGCCTCCATTGGTAGATGTAAAATTAAAATTATTAATTTCGTCTATCCACGGCTGGTCGCCGTCCGGGTTCCATTTTTTTTCCATATCGTCTGAAGCAATATCCTGCAGGATATAATCATTCTGAAATACAAGGCCGCCGTTCCAGTCCCATTGTGCCAATATATTTAAACGATTAGAAAGAAGTTCGTATGACCCTCTTACAGAGTTTTCTATTATGGGTAATGTTGGGGTATTATCTACCTGCTCCTGTGTTAATGTTCCAACCACCGGTTCAGATAGGTCATCATCACAACTTATGAGTACTACAGCACTCATTAAAATTCCAATTTTTATATAATTTTTCATAACATTTTTTTTTATAATTTTATCTTGGCACCAAAAATAATAGTTGCTGATTGCGGATATGTACCTTTATCTATAAGCGATGTAGATTCAGGATCCAGACCGGTATAATCTGTAAATGTTAACAAGTTTTGTCCGGATACATATATACGCAAACCACCAAGACCAGGGATTGCATCTTTACTAAAAGAATAGCCTAACTCTATGTTTTTTAATCTTAAGTAAGACGCATCTTCAACAAAAACACTCGAAACCCTGCTGCCTCCGTTATCATTTCTGGTAACCCTTGGTATAGTATTGCTCGTACCCTCTCCATTCCAGCTCCCTAAGACTGCGGTAGTAGAATTAAATGGCCGGCTGTCATAATCTAAAATTTGTTTAAGGTCATTATAACGATCTACATCCTGCACTCCCTGAAATAAGAAAGAAAAATCGAAGCTTTTATATGATGCATTAAATGATAGGCCATAAGTTACTTTTGGTATCGGATTGCCAATAAATGTCCTATCGTTAGCATCAATCTGGCCATCGCCATTTAAATCTTTAAATCGAATATCACCAGGCTGTCTGTTACCCTGATCCTGATATAGTTGCGAACTGATTTCTGCAGCATTTTGGTAGATGCCATCAAATTGATAACCATAATAAGAACCTATTGGTTGTCCAACCACGGTTCTTGTATTTGTATAGGTATCTTCTATTAATCTAACATTTGGATGTAGTTTGGTAACTTCATTTTTTAGTGTTGCTAAATTTGCATTTACCCCATATTTAAACGCGTGGTCGTTGTCCTGGAAATTTAAGCCAAACTCAAATCCTTTGTTTTCTACAGTGCCCGCATTAACATACGTTCTATCTATCCTACCTACTGCTAAAACAGGTAATTCTATAGTTAGTAATATGTCATCTGTTTGTTTTTTAAAATAATCAGCCGAAAATGTCAGTTTATTATTTAGCACTGCAAAATCAACACCAAAATTAGTTTGCGTTGTTGTTTCCCATTTAACTTCCGGATTTCCATAACGTATTACCTGAGGGCCGTTAGCTCCTGTAGTTAAAACAAATGTTTGAAATGCGTTATTAGGTATTTCCTGATTACCGGCCTGCCCCCAGCTTCCTCTTAACTTTAAATTAGAAAGCCATGCTGTTTTTTTTAGGAAATTTTCATTAGATACAACCCATCCCGCAGAAGCCGATGGAAAATACCCCCATGGGTTGTTAGGGCCAAATCGTGATGATTCATCTGCCCTGATGGTACCCGTTATAAAATATTTTTCGGCATAGCCATAAGTACCCGATGCAAAATAAGACAAGAGGGACCAGCTTTGCTGGCTTCCTGCATTACCCGGATAAGGCAGATTATTTACAAAGTTACCTTGCCCACCATAGTCTAAATACCTGAAAGGATCTGTAGTGTTATCATAATTTTGCCTGCTACCCCCAACTCCCGACTCTTTATTCCTTATTTGTTCTGCACCAAGCAATACGTTTACGCTATGTACATCATTAAAAGTTTTTACATAGTTAAGTGTATTAGACCATGTAAAGGTTACATTTTGGCCTCTGTCTTCATTAAGTCCATTAGGCCTGTTGTTTCTTCCTAATCCGTAGTACTGCGTTTCAGGGTTGGCAATATTAGGGTCTCCGTAGTTCTCTGCAAAGGTTTTACTGTGAAGAAAGCGAATATCGGCACCAAGATTACTCCTGAACTTAAGTGATTTATCTGAAAAGAATGCATATTCTGCATAAATGTTTCCAAACGTTTGAAATGTTTCCCTTACATCATCTGTAAAATGTACAATGGCAAGCGGGTTAGAACTAAATTCGTAATCTTTACTCCAGCCTTCATTGGGGCCTGTATAAAAAGGAAGATCTGTGTAAGGGTCATTTGCAGAATAGGTTGGATCATTCACATCCTTAAATACCGGTATAACTGGTGGACGAATTAATGCATGGCGGATAATACCCGGAACATCGCCGCTTGATGATAACCTGTCTTGTTTTTGAAAGCTTATCTGCACATTGCTGCCCACGGTAAACCTGTCGCTTAAATTTGCATTAATATTAGACCTGAAATTTACACGCTTATATTTATCATTATTTTCTTTAACAATGCCGTCTATACCGTAGTAGCCACCAGAGACAAGATATTGTACTTTATCTGTTGCTCCACTTGCAGATACCTGTAAGTTGTTAGATAATCCCGTAGTAAATAACTCATCCTGCCAGTTAGTATTGGCAAGGTCTGTCCTTGTCCTCCTGTCGCGGGCATACGGGCTCTCTGCATTGGCAGCATTGCCTGTAGTGGCGTGCCATGCCCTGTCTTCCATGGTAAGATACTGGTCTGCATTAAGCATGTGTGGCAGGTTTTGTGCATAATGTATACCTGTAAAAACATCTACATCTAAACTTGTTTTACCTATAACACCTTTTTTTGTGGTAATTATTACAACACCGCCTGCCGCTCTGGAACCATAAATTGCACCGGCAGCGGCATCTTTTAAAACCGTCATAGATTTTACATCATTCTGGTTAAGAAACGTAATGTCACGTGTGGGTACACCATCTACAACATAAAGAACATCATTATTGCCTAAAGTACCTTGGCCACGAATCCTTATTTGCACACCGTCGCCGGGGGCTCCGGTACTTGCCGCAACAAATACACCGGCTACCTGGCCTTGTAATGCCTGTGCAACATCGGGTATACGGGTTTTAGAAAGGTCTTCCATATCTACCTGGGCAACAGCACCGGTTATGGAGCTTTTTCGTTGGCCTACATATCCTGTAACAATAACTTCATTTAATTTTTGGGCATCCTCTACAAGTATGGCATTAATGGTACTGTCGCCTGTAGCGGTTTGCTCCTGTGTTATATAGCCTATGTAACTAAATACTAATACAGCACTGGAGCCACCCATGTTAGTTATAGTATAATTTCCGTCGATATCTGTAACGGTGCTTACAGATGTTCCTTTAATAACTACGCTGGCTTGTGGTAATGGGCCATTAGCATCTGAAACGGTACCTTTAACGGTTTGTGCATAAATGACGCTTCCTGATAGTAAGGTAAATACAAGAAGTAAACTGTAAATTATTTTTCGGTTCATATCAATAATGCTGAATTGTTAATAATAAGTACTTTTTTTTCCATGTTAATAAATAGTTTGGGTTTAATTGTGATAAGGGTTACTATATCGTTTGAGTGATAAAAGTAATGTATAGCAATAAAAACAAGTGTACACTATTTCGTCAATAGTGTACACTAAAGTTAAACAAACTGATTATTAGTTGTTTGAAAAAGAAGTTGCTTTTAATTTATATTGTAACTGATAGTTTTTAGGAGTGGTATTATAGGTCTTTTTAAACTCTCTGTAAAAATAAGAACGGTTATTAAAGCCGGATTTATAGCAAATCTCAGATACTGTAAATACATTTTTACGTAAAAGTTCGGCAGCATATTTTAAGCGTATGGTACGTATAAGGTCGGCCGGAGTCATGTCAAACAGTTCTTTTGTTTTTCTGTAAAGCTGCGATGCGCTAATACCTAATTCTTTTTCGAGATAGGCTCCCTGCAGGTTTTCGTTGTCTATATTTTTACGGATGATCTCTATGACCAGTCGTACAAAATCCCGCTCATTGTTTTGCACAGGCACATCTGTAATAGAGCCTGCGAGGTTATCTTGCGTAAAATGCTGTAATATGAGTGCTTTTTCTTCAAGCAGTTTTTGTATCCTTATAAGTAAATGATCAGGGTAAAAAGGTTTAGGTATGTAAGAGTTGGCACCATTCTCTAAACCTTCTATCCTGTGCTCTACCGAATTTTTAGCCGTTAGCATTATAAAAGGTATGTGGCAGGTGCTTACGTTAGTTTTAATATTACGGCAAAGTTCTACGCCATCCATCAATGGCATCATTACATCGCTTATAATAATATCCGGAACTTCCTGCTCTATAAGCTGCAATGCTTCTACCCCATTATTGGCAGTGATAATTTTATATTTATCAGCCAAAAGATCGTTAAGGAACAAGTGTATTTCTTTCTCATCTTCCACTATCATTACTTTTTTCCTATAATCTTCTATAGAATTAAGGGTTGATATTTTTAAAGGCTCAGCAACATCCTTAGCCACTGTCTCTTCAACCAGATTTTTAAGATGCTGCGAAATTAATATTGTTGAAGACAACTCCATATCTATCTCTTTATTTGTAAATGCGGTTTTTTCGCAGGGCACTAATATGGTAAAGGTAGTGGCTTCATCGGCCACGCTCGATACCAGGACTTCACCACGTAAAACCGTAACAAGCTTTTTAATATAAGCAAGCCCAATACCGGTTCTAAACAAATCAGTATCAGCAGTCTGGTTTGTATCAGACAGAAAGAAACGATCAAATAAAGAATCCAGTTTTTCTTTAGGGATGCCTTTACCGCTATTGGTTATTGTAATATTTAATGTTTTAAAGTCTTTATCCTCTATATGGCATTTAAAGGTTATAGTACCATTAACAGGTGTGTATTTAAAAGCATTAGACATTAAATTGAAAATTATTTTTTCTAACTTATCCTTATCAAACCATCCCGGCATAGCAGATGGTATATCTAACTGATATTCAATCTTTTTATCCATTGCCCAATCGTCAAATAATTCGGCAATTTGCTCTATTAAGTTTACAAGGTCAAATTTCTTTACCGTAATTTCAAGAGAATCATATTCGGCCTTTCTAAATTCTAAAAGCTGTTGGGTAAGAAATAATAACCTCGAAGCATTCCTCTGAATCATGTATATAAACTTTTGATTACGCTCTGTAAGGTTATTAGTTTCAGATAGTTTTTGCACCGGCCCAACAATAAGGGTAAGTGGCGTTAAAAACTCATGGGCAATATTGGTAAAGAACGTAAGCCTGTTTTCATGCAGTTCTTCTTCGTTTTTCCTGAAAAGTATATTTTTTTTTAGCGATTGCCTTTTTAAATAATAACTTCTAACAAAAAGTATAAAGAAAATAGCAAGGAATAAATAAATTGCAGTAGCAAGGTTAGACTGCCACCATACCGGTTTTATCTTAATATCAATAGCATGAACGGGATTACTCCACACCCCGTCTGCATTGGTCCATTTCATAAAAAGGGAGTAATTGCCGCGGGGTACATTAGTAAACGAAACAACTTTTCTGTAATCTATAGCATTCCAGCTCTTATCAAAACCTTTTAGCTGGTAAGCAAACCGGCATTTATCATTATTGGTGTAGGTTAATGCAGCCAGGTGTATATCAAAAAAGTTCTGGTCATGCTTTAAAGTTATTGAAGGCCAAGTGGTTGAATTTGGAGCTATAACCAACCCCTGATAATATGGGGTAGCCTGATTTTGTCCGCTTATCCTGTCTATTAAAAGGTCTGGTATTATGGTTGATTCTTTTATTTTTTGAGGTAAGAAATAGTTAAACCCTTTTATACCCCCCATAAAAATATATCCCGATGTAGTATCGCTATAAAATGCGCCATCGGCAAACTCATTATTTTGCAGGCCTTCATTTTTAGAGTAATTGGTAAATTTGGCCTGGCCTATTGCAAAATCTGATAAACCTAAATTAGTGCTTATCCACAGGTTTGATTTGTTTACAGGTATAATACCATGGATTGTGTTATTAGGCAATCCGTCTTTAACCGTAAAGCTTTTAAAAAAGGCTTTGCCGTTACTGTTTATTTTCGTTAGCATATTGAGGCCAAAACTGGTTCCTATCCACAATTTATTGCTTTCATCCTTAACAAGGCACAATATATCATTATTAGAGAGGCTTTCAGGATCGTTTGCTACATTTTTATATGTATAAAACTTTCCTGTACGTTTATCAAAAAGATTGAGCCCGCCAAGGCGTGTGCCTACCCAAAGCTGGTCTTTGTTTTCCGGGATAATAGAAAATATAACGTTACTGCTAAGCATGCCTGTAACACCTGTTCCTGCAATATATCTTTTAAAATAATTAATTTTTAATTTATTGCCGACCCTGACTATTTTACATTTAATCATGCCATAGCCACTGGTACCTAAATAAATATAGCCATCGGTATCCTGGTATATAGCATAAGTAGATTTAAAATAATCGTATGCTAACGCACCTTCTATTTCCCGCCAGCTTGTGATTTTCGAATTATTTTGATCGTACACCGAAACCCCATCTCCATCTGTACCTATAAAAATAAGGTTGTCTTTACCTTTACATAAGGCATACACAGCATTGTTAATAGTGCTATTACTCTCGTTAAAGTTTTGATATATGAGTGGCCTGTCCTGATTGCGATAAAAATCACCTGAAAAATGGAAAAGGCCTTTACCCTTAGTACCTATCCAAAAAGAATTTTCTCCCGATTTAAGAAAAACCCTCACTATACCACCATCTATTTCAGGTATTTGCGCTTTAGAAACAAGATTAAATGCTTTTTTAAGAGGATACATTTTAAAAACTCCATCGCCATCGGTACCCGTCCATAACACATTTTCGGTACCCTGAACTAAGGTTGTTATTTTTTGGTTTTTCAGGTATTTAGTCCATGGCATATTTATAGTATTGCCTTCAAAATCTATTACAGTATAGCCCATACGCCCGGCAAGCACCAATCCCTGTGCTATGCGGCCTACTATACCTTCAATATTTTTTTCTGGCACAGTTACTATTATCTTGTTATTTAGGTTAAATAGCGAAGCCTGGCCCTTGATGTTAACAGTGCATACTTTATTGTTAGGAAGTACATCAAATGTTTTTATGTCATTTGAAACTAATTTTGTTGCATATACTATTTTTTTGCCATTTGATAAACTGATAGTAAGCAAATAAAGCTTATTGCCCTCAACCAGTACTAATAATTTACCATTAGTTGCAAATTCAATTTTCTTTATGGTTTTGGCAGCAATTACAGGACAATTTAAAGGCGTGAAATCTTTACCGTTATAATAACCAAGTCCCCAGTCTTTTACTGCACAAAATACATCATTAGAATTGTTTAGCGCCATATTAAACTCAGATTCTGATAATGGCGGCTTGTTGTTCCTGGAAAAATAATAATGCTGAAAGGTGTCTGTCTTCTTGTTGTAGCGGTTTATACCATGCATGGTTAATATCCATATATGCCCGGCATTATCTTCGCCAACCTTAAGGATAACCTGATTACTTAAAGAATTTTTGTTGCCTGGCTCCGGCCTGAAAATTTTAAATTCGTTGCCATCATAACGGTTAAGTCCATCCCATGTACCTATCCATACAAGCTTTTGAGAATCCTGAAAGATACAGTTTATAGAACTGTTAGATAATCCTTTGGTATTGTCTAACTGCTCTATTGAATACTTTAAGTTATGGGTTTTAGATGCAGGAGCATATAGATTAGCATCATTTTTGTTTATTTTATATGGCTGATATTGCATACTTTGAAATGCATATATCCGTGTATTAGTGCCAGTAATAAATACACTAAAAAGGAAGATAGCAAATAGTACTATATTTTTCAAAGGGACTTATTTTTCTCGTTTCGCAGCTTTTAAATACTTGTTGTTATAGCAAGCAACCTTAATTATAATGATTTCTTAGTATAAATATTTTTAATTTGTGCCAAGCATTATTCTAACATAACCATTATAACAAATATACAAACAATGCGTATATAAACATATAATTTTACACCCCGTTTTTAAAGATAATTTATATAATTACATTTAAAATTATTATATGTTTAATAATTTGAGCAAGGAGTTAAAATAAAAATAAATAATAGGGTTACTGCGACATCCAAACGCACCTAAATGTCTCTCTGGTTGTACCTGCGCAGGCAGCGATGAGTTTATGAGCAACACACTGCAAATGTTGCGGATATTGCTTAAGGAGTTTATAATAACGCGCTTTAATACCCACGCTGCTTAGTTATACTTTCCGTTATTGTGAGCTTATTGCTGCGAAGCAAAATTGGAATAAAGATTTAGTCAATCTTTATTCCAATTTTACCGTAGAAATCTTTATCACCCGCTTTGGTTTCCAATAAGCTGTGGGCTTTACCTATCTCTGACAATGAGAATACTTTATTTAAGATTGGCTTCAGCTTATTATTTTCAACTAACTTGGTTAACTCATCCATTTTATTCCTGTTCTGTCGGGTAAAGACAAAATGATACGTGGCATTTTTTCCCCAGGCTTCAATAAGGTTTTGAGGCTTTTCTATATCTACCAGGGTAACCACCTGTCCTAACTGGCTGAGGATCTTACCGCTATCCGAGAGCGTATTTCCACCAAGGGTGTCAATAACTACATCAACCCCTTTATTATCTGTCAGTTGCTTAATTGCGGTAATGTAATTTTCATTCTCATAGTCAATCACATAATCGGCACCTAATTCACGAAGAAATTTATGATGCACTTTTCGTGCTGTAGTATATACAATTGCCCCCATAGCCTTTGCGATTTGAATAGTTGGTATCCCTACACCACCCGCACCTCCATGGATCAGGATAGACTGGTTAATCTTTAGCTGGGCCCTTGTAACAAGCATCTCCCAGGCAGTACCTGCTGCTAAAGGTAACGTTGCGGCTTCAAGATGGCTAATGTTTTTTGGTTTAAGGCCAATTATAGATTCGTTAGCACAATGGTACTGTGCGTAACTTCCCTGTCCGGTAAAAATCTCCGGTGTATAATAAACTTCATCACCGATTTTAAAATTCTCAACTCCCGGACCGAGTTCTACTATCTCGCCGGAGACGTCGTGGCCTGTAATGACAGGTAACTTCAGTTCATTTTTATAGTCCCCGCGGCGCACCTGGTAGTCCAAAGGATTTACAGAAGATGCAAATACCCTGACCAATACTTCCCTATAGCCAGGTTTAGGTATTGGTATCTCCACAATTTCGAAATTTTCAACAGGTCCGAATTCTTTTAATATTGCTGCTTTCATATTATATTTAGTTAATTAGGTAAATTCCTTAATGATGTATTAAACTTTTTTAAAGTACATTTTTTATATGCATTGCCAATTCCTGAAGCAATTGCTCATTTCTTTTATAATAGGTCCACTGGCCCCTTCTTGTCGCAATCAAAATATTAGCCACAGCCATTGTCTTTAAATAATCAGAAACTGTAGGCACCGACATTCCTGCCTTTTTGGCGATATCAGATACGCATACGCCTAATTCTAATGCCTCTTCGCTTAGTTCTTCTTTAGGAAAATGCGCATAAGGGTCTTTTAACCACTTAAGAATATTTAAACGTGTCTCGTTCGATAGTGACTTGATTACTTCTAATAACTCCATACTGCAAATTTAGGGAATTACCTAAATGCCTACAAAAAATAATAATTTTTTTGTAAAGGATCCAAATACCTACAGCTTTAAAAATGGATCTTGCCTTTAACTCAGGTTTTCACCGTTTCAATATTCGGGTATTCGCAATATTTACTACATAAAGTTCACGCTCATAAAAAAACATCCGATGAACCGCCAGCTCCGCATTACATAACAATTGATATAAGTTGACGTACAAATTTCAGTAACCGGGAAGCAAAAGACGATGATATTTGCATGAAAATATAATAGACTTAAGCCTATTATTTTAAAGACAAAGTGGAGAAAAAAATTATTTGTTATAGCGATTACGTTTAACGCGGCTAAGTGTGTCCTTATTGAGCCCGAGATAAGACGCTATAAAGTGCTGCGGAAAACGGCCCGGAAATTCGGGGTTACATTCAATAAAATCAGTATACCGCTTTTCTGCAGTAGCGCTTATGGCAGAGGTTAGCCGCCGGTTATTGGCAATTTGGTTTCGCTCGTCAAGCTGCAACTTCATTTCACAAAAGGCAGGTATCTTATGCTGCAGTTCATGAGAACCTTCTTTAGTGATATACAGCAATTCGCAGTGCTCCCACGCGTCAATATTATATAAGCTCGGTGTGAGCATCGAAAAGCTTTCCCTGTCACCCATCCACCAGTTCTCTACACCCATACGTACAATATGCTCAATGCCTTTATCATCCACTGAATACATTCGCATGGCACCTTTCACGATGAATGCAAAATTCTTGCACAGGTCGCCAGCCTGCAGCAAAAATTGCCTTTTCCTTAATCTGGCCGGAACAAATATCTGCCTTATCAATTCCTTTTCTTCCTCTGAGATTGGATCGGAACTGAATTTTTTCAGGTATTCAAAAAAAGCTTCATGCATATTCCCCTCGTATTGTTAATAGTAATAAATATTCTAATAAATAATAAATGGTAGCTATGGCAAATATAAAGCTAATGAAAGAATTTTCAAGTAGCAAATCGATTATGATTATGCAACCTGCTAAAAAACTGATATTTAATTTGGGTTAAATTAGGCATCGTTCTCACCTTTCGCAGGAAACAGGTATATAATACTGCAACCAAATAGACAAATGACTACGCTATTTTCAGGTAAATATCATCTTTAATTCCTAATCAAAATATGAAATTTGTTATATCGGTAACAACAAATTTTACTAAAACAGTGAAGGTAAATTCTGCAAAGTGCCAAAAAAAATTGCATCTGCACTGGGCACTGTCCATAAAGCAAGGCTCGTGTATGGGCATTCTTCTGATGAGGAAATTCTAATAAAAGTCTTTACATCTGAATTTTAATAATATTTATAAAACTATCAAAAAAATGACAAACAATCAAAAAAAAGGCCTTGAGGCCCTTCTCCGTCCGGAAGACAGTATTGTAGTACTGATCGATCACCAGCCTTTTCAATTCGCTAACCTCAACAGCCATGAACCCACTATGATCATCAATGCGGTGACCGGGCTGGCAAAAGCGGCTAAAGTTTTTAATGTGCCAACTATACTTACTACAGTAGTTGAAGAGCGCGGCGGATTGCTAATTAAACAAATCCAGGACGTATATCCGGAACAAAAGCCAATAAATAGAACATGGATCAATACCTGGCAGGATCCTGCAGTTACCGATATTGTAGCTAAAAGCGGCCGCAAGCAGCTGATTATTGCAGGTCTTTGGACAGAGGTTTGCGTAGCTATGCCAGCTATTCAGGCAGCAGCCGAGGGCTATGATGTATTCGTAGTAACGGATGCATGCGGCTCAGTTACACCTGAAGCTCATGATCAGGCCGTACGCCGTATGATACAACATGGTATTACGCCTATCAACTGGGTAGCCGTTACCTCTGAATGGCAACGTGACTGGGCTCGTCTCGATACCGCATCTGCATTAGCAGGTTTGATGATTGAGCATACGGGTGCAACAGGTGTGGCTTATGCCTGGGAGCAGCAGCTCCTTAACACCCCGGTGCCGGCGAAATAGTAATAATATTAAAAAGTAACATCCTGAATATTTGGGATGTTGCTTTTTTCATCACATCATACCATTACCAAAACTATTAAAATATGACCGACCCGGCAGCCATTATGATGGAAGATAATCTTAACCAGGTTTGGAATGAAAAAAATCCAGCCGTCAGGTTAAAGGCCATCGAAAGAATTTACAGCACGAGCGCTACCCTTAACCATGTTGGAAATCAGGTCACCGGTTTCGATGCTATTAATACCAGCGTAACAGCTACACAAAAAATATTGCCGCCAAATTTTGTATTTACCAAACTCAAACCGGTGATTATCAATAACAGTATCGGCAGGCTAATATGGGGAGCGGGGCCTCAAGGTGCGCCTCCTGTTGCAAGCGGAATGGACATCGCCAATTTCGAAAATGGCAGGATCAAATCACTATATGTCTTTCTTGATAGTTAAGAAAACAACAAGATCAATAGATTAAAGCTACAAGAATATTTTAGAAAAAACGTGCAGACATTTAACAATATAAAAATGACCAATAAAGAAATTGTAATAAAAGCGATGAAAGAATTTTTTGTTGACAGGGACAGTATGGCAATAGAGCGCTATTGGCATGAGTCGTACCTGCAGCATAATCCTTCAATGACCAATGGGCATCAGGGTTTAAGGGATATACTAAAAAATAATATCGCCCGGGATTTCAAATGGGTTCCCGGTATCTTCATAGAAACAGGTAACATAGTAATTTCCCACAGCCAGGTTACGGGCTGGGGACCGTCCCCGCTAATTGTAGTGGATATCTTCAGATTTGAGAACGGTAAAATTGCAGAGCACTGGGACGTGGTTCAGGATGAAGTGCCGGCCGAAAAAACGGCAAGCGGAAACTCCATGACCTCATTCAATTTAATTAATCCAGGGGAATGAAAAATAGTTTAACAGGCAAAACGTTTCTGGCAGATCTGGGAGCATTCAAATCGGAACTTTTCTTTGAGTCGGAAAATTCACTGGTCTTTAAGATCGTCGACGGAGGTGGGCCGGGCGAACAAGGTCATACAGAGAAAGTACAAATTACAATCTCCCAAGTACGCCCCCAGGTTTATATGGTAGCATGGAAGGAGGCAACAGGGGCTACGGTAACGCATATCGAAGATCATGAAAATGGCATACTTTACAGTAATGCTACATTGCCCGATGGCAGCTTTTATCCAATGAAGGGAACCATACGTATTTTATAAAGGTAAAACGACTGCCATCCCTTCGCAAATTGCTATAACATATTGGGATATAGAAAGCTATGCCAAACTTGAAAATCAGATGTCCGGACGGGAAGTTTGTAACGTAATTAGAAATAGTAAAAACAATTAAATTTGGAAAGGAACACAATTGTAATAGCATTGCAATGTAGCGAAGTGATCAGGACAATTAAAAAAATAACTTTGTATAGGTTTTTTTAATCTATTTCACTGCGCACCTCCAGACCACTGGAAGGGCCTGTAGGTGCGCAGATCAAATGGTGATCCCCTTATTACGCATTTGCGGTACCCCTTGGCGGCCGATAGCATTCCTATTCCGATAATTTCATGTTTGAATGCCTAAATGAATTATAATTTTTATGGAGAGCTTCGGTAAATTATTAACTTTTGCCCATATAGTTTAATCTCGCAACCGGCTACTTCACTCTCAAATTTGATCACTTCAGTCGAAAACTAAACTTTCCCAAAAGAGGGACAATGTACCTTTAAACCATAATTAAAAATATAACTTTAAAAATATGAAACAGTCAATTGTAATTTTAATATTCGGGATGCTCTTTTTTAGCAACGCCAACGCGCAAAAGTATTTTGGAAAGACCTATGCACCAACACAGACTGTCGATGAATTCTATGATATTGCTGACATTACGAAGGGATATACCGTTATGGGAAAAACAGAACTTGATAAAGGTTTCCGTTCGTTAGAAAAGACCCAGGCAAAAATCATCGAACTGGCAAAAAAGAAAGGTGCTGATGGGGTAATCTTCACAATGGAAGAAGAGGTGTATGCGACATCCAGCTCGGGCAGTAACAGTGAGAGTAAAAAAAAGGAGAACAAAACTACCGGTTTTTCAAATAACACTACGTCCCAATTAAAAGAAACAAAAATCCGGGCGACCTTTATTAAATACAAATAATAATTTGCTGTAATAAAACCGCTTTTGATAGCGCCTTTGTTGCCTTCAATTTATGTTTTGTGAAAATAACCATTAGCGGAAAGCTATGGGTCAAAATTGCATTACCCAAAAAGAATGGCCTGACAGCTTTTCCAAACATTTGGGATTGCCCGGAGACAGTGCTACCTTAGCACTTCCGCATTGCATCTTTTATTGCGAACCGATGCCAGGTTTTTTTTTGCAATTAACATTGTAAGAACCGGTGGGATTTCCACAAGCCTATTTATAGCTGAAATAGCCTGCTCAAATTGTGCAGGCTATTTAACTTATAAACTCATAGTATATGAACCAAAACTCCACAAATCTTTTTGTCATCAATTACAATTATTGCGGGTATACATATTATACGCGCAGAGGAAATAATCAATACTATTTTCATGTAGTACAGAGCCCATTAAATGGTAATTGTGATTGTTTAAGCCAGCAGATCTTCCATACCAAATGCCTTTAATACATTTTCAAATTCAGCTTGTACAGCATCATTCGCCCTTTTAGTAATTGCTCCTGTAGAGCGGTCAACAACTGTTCTTAGCGGCCTCTGACCCTTTGGTAAGTTAATCAGGTTTACTACCGCATCTGCAACTTCCTGCGGATCTGGATTTGAGGTTTCAAACATTTGGCCGATGGCACCAAATATTTTATTTGGAACCTCTGCTATCGCTGTATAATCGTCAGCAACTGACGCGTCAGAGCCCGGCTGGATTTTCTGAGACATTTCAGTAGGGAAAGCGCCCGGTTGAATAATAGCTACATCAACTCCCAACGGCCTAACTTCATAATGCAAACCTTCGCTTAAACCTTCCAAAGCAAACTTTGAAGCACCATATACTACTGTAAAAGGTGCGGCGAACCTGCCCCATCCGCTTGAAACGTTGATGATCAGGCCATCTGATTGCTTACGCATATATGGCAAAGCCAATTTCATTAATCTCCAGGGAGCAATAACATTAATATCAAACATGCGCTGCATATCATCAGTAGATACCGTTTCAGCCACCCCGAACATTGCAGCACCTGCATTATTTACCAATACATCAATTCTGCCTTCCTTTGCAATTATAGTGTCTATGGCATTTTTCACGCTTGTCTCATCGGTTAGCGATACATCCAGCACTGTCACATTTTCTACCTGCGCAAGGGCTTTCGCTTTATCAGCATTCGTTCCTTCAATATCCCTGATGGTAGCATAAACTTTATGCCCCAAAGCCGCGACACTATTGGCTGTAAACCATCCAAAACCACTATTTGTTCCTGTTATTAATACAACTTTTTTATTCATTTTTATATTTTTTAAAATAATTACACAAAGGTCGGCATCTAAAAAAAGATATCATTTACCATATGGTAAAAAGCGATCTCAAAGGATATTTTTCCGTATCCTGCTCAGCGACTGTTGGGTAATTCCCAAATAAGAAGCGATGTAAGACAGCGGAACGCGATTCATAAGATTAGGAAAGTTTTCAACAAACGATAAATATCGGGTAGTGGCATCTTCAGAGACCAGCGGGCTCCTCCTTTCAATTGTTTTTAAGAGACAGTTTTTTAAAATCAGCCCTGTAATAGCATCCCAGCCAACAATGGTATTGCCGATAGCATCCCAGTCTTTCTTTGAAAAAACAAGCAACCGGCAGTCGGTAACCGCCTGTATGTATTCGGAAGCCGCTACTTGCGCTTCAAACTTTTCCTGGTCTGAAACAAAATTGTTCTCCTCAATAAAATGATGGGTAATCTCCTGGCCTTTGTTGTTATAATAGCAGAAACGCACGACGCCTTCAAGAAGAAATCCAACTTGCCTTGGAATCTTTCCGGCTTCTGAGAAATACTCGTCCTTATGAAGTTCAAACATTTTTGCTTTGCTCATAATAAGGTCAGTCTGCTGCTGATTCAGGTTGCCAAACTGTAATATGTAATCTATAAACGGTTTCATAGGTAAGATATTTATTTATTGGAGGCAGTTCCTGTCTCCAAAATTTTGATTATTTTACATCATCAACAAAAACATACATTTTCTTTACTTTACCATTCTCCAAAACAAATATATCCATCCCAGTTATTGTAGCAGGTTTTGATACCGGTCCGAATTGCCAATAGAGACGAATAATATTATGATGTCCCTCAACAGATTTAGCCATGAATTTGAAATCAGGATTCTTCTTTTGTACTTCCTCTACAAATTTGCTGATTTCATCATTACCCGTTGCGATAAAACTGCGGTCTACCATTTCGATGTTCTTAGCATAAATCTTTGCCATTGCAGCGGTTCTCGTGTCCTGATCCTTTTCATTCCATATTTCAAGATGACGCTGGACCAATGCTTTATTTATTGAAAGGTTCTCAACCTCATTTTTTGAACTGAACGATGTATTTTCAGCAGCATCTTTAGGAGACCATAATATTACTTTTGGATTTATTTTTTCATAACCTTTGCCGTTAGGGTAAGAAACAAGTTCCAGCTTAGAGCCCCATGGTGTTTCAAAATAGACCCATGTTTCCCCCACTGTATCTCCCCCCTGAGTTACGTAGGGCTCACCTATTATTTTTACACCTTTAGCTTTTAAGTATTTTACGGCAGCATAAATATCTGTAGTGTAAAAGGCTATGTGTGTTGCCCCGACATCGTCAGTATTAGGCTGTACTTTATTTCCTTTACTATCTGCATAACAGATGATTTCGATATTCGCTCCGGTTCCGGCACTAAACATCTTAATAGTAACCGCCCCGGTTCCTGGATTAACATGGTTCGCTTGTTTCCAGCCTGCATCTAAAGGGAGAGGGCCTATTTGAGTTACAGGTGTAAAGCCTAATACATCGGTAAAAAAGGCTACGCCTTTTTCAAGGTCGGGAACATTGATACCGACATGTTCAACACCCTGGATACCTGCCCCATTTTGAGCAGAAGCTTTTTCTGATAGTGTAAGAAATAATACCACGCTTAAAAATGCAATGGCAGGTGTTACCAGGATGTTACGGGCAGATCTATTTTTTATTGTTTTCAATTTTGTTAGAATTTAATTTATTAATCGCTTAGTTATTTGTCATAGGCTTCTTCTAAGGCAAACTGTAATTAATATTCAAGTATATAAATTTTCTTATTAGGATAGTCCCATACCGTTTTATATTGTGAGAAAAAGCGGTAACCGATATCCAAGATATTCGGCTCGGTAATACCCAAAGCATTTCTGACGATCTGAGTGTCTTCTAAATTAGAAAATCCAACTCCCTTTAAATCAGTTTTAAATTTTCCGATAGTAATATTTTTAACATTCAATAAGGTATCGCCGCTACTATCCGTACCTGAATTTATGACGTAACCCTTGCTTTTCAGTTTGTAACCTGAAATACTATCTAATTGTAATGATCCATACTGTCCTGTATCAAAAGCGCCCAAAACATCGATATGGCCAATTTTTAACTTTACAAGAGGATTATTTGGTAATTTTCTTATTTCAAAATCGATAATTGCTAAGACCTTCTCATTTAATAAAAAGTCTTTGGAAATGTTACGTTCGGCAGAAGTTTTGTAAAATGTAATTTTTCTTTGTAGATAATCCAGCTTAAACAGATAACCGTTAAAGAAATTATGGCCTACGTAGCCGATGCAGTCCGGTGTGATGTGTTTCTGCAGAAAATCATAATTTCCACTAATAATATTTTCAAGATTCCGATATGTAATGCCATTTGCGAACTTAATTTCGCGGATCGTGTCAGATATACTGGTTTTGAAAGACTGGCCGCTGGCAACCAAACCATTACCTTTTACTTTTTTATTGGGCAGTTTGATAAAATTATCATTGAGACTAATAGTAGCCGGGCTTCCGGTATCGAACATGAATTTGCCTTCAACACCATTAACCGTCCCTGAAATGAAAGGAAAAGCATTGATGATGGTGATAGGAAATACAACTATGTCGCCATGCAGTTCCGGTGTTTTTTCAAAGACCTGGGCTTTTATTTGGGTTGAATAATAACATAATAATAAATTAATTAACCAAAAATATAAATTGGCGCGTGACATATATTTTAATGAACTCATGATTTTTGATCGTATTTTTGTTTGCTTTGATTTGCGAAATGAGTGTGCTTATCGCACTACTGTTGCCTCTAATTCGACTTTTAAAGTTTCAAAAAGGTATTTTACCTCAAGATAGGTTCCGCTCTGCTTAATTCCATTTTGTACCGTCCAATCCTGCAGAACATCCCATTCCCTAAAGAACTCCTCATGTGATATAGTATATACATTTAAGCGCACAATATTCTTTAATTCATACCCGGCTTCCTTAATAACAGTTTCCAAATTTTCAAGAGCTTTTTTAAGCTGCGTGCGCATATCCGCTTTGCTCGATATGCCTTCTGAATCAATTGCGGTCTGCCCCGAGATATATAGTGTAGCTTCAGGGTTTTTGACCTCTACGGCCTGAACATAATTACGGGCATCCTGCCATTTCCAGGGATTAATTTCACGTTTTTCCATTTCTTTCACTTTTTATTATGCACCTTTAGAGGTACAGTTCGTGTTTTTCAGGTCAGGTAATTCCTCAGTAATCCGGGAATAAATTTTATTTTTTGCGTTTCGATTTAATTCAGGTTGCTCTTCTAATTCAGAATGCGCAACTGTTTTTAATCTAATAATCACCCAAATAGATTTGATACAATCCAACCGTATCAACAATTGCATGAGCCAGGATTGTTGCATAAATGTTCCTGCCACTGCGGATAAAAACAATATAAAAAACCAAGGAGATTATAAATATATTGATTAGCCCCGATATCCCCTGAGAATAGTGAGCCAGTGTAAACAATAAGGCTCCGGTTACTATCGTAATGGCTTTTGACAGTTGTGATGTTCCGATATAGAATACAAGTAATGAACAGAAATAGCCCCTAAAGAGCACTTCTTCTGCAAAAGCGGCGCTGATCATCCCATAGAACCAAAGTTGGAGAACCAACTTTTTATTTCCTTTCAAAACGCCGTAAGCTGAATAGTCGGGCTTACCAAACAAGCCTTCGAGAAATGGAGTCCATAATAATATGGCAACCGTCGCCATAAAAACAATTAGAGATGCCCATAAGATGGTCTTCCATAACGAAACCTTATGCAAAAAACCTAATTCATGTAAGTTTTTGCTTTTGAGGAAAGTTACCGCTATTATCAGCAATGCACATAAAGGCAGCTTGAAAGGAAATTGGATCCAATTTGTAAAGTAAAACAGCAGTATAATTGAAAAAAGTAATCCATCTAAAATTATCTTTTTTTTCTTGTTTAACAGTATCATTGTATACGATTTTTAAGGGTTGTGTGAAATTGAATAGCCTTATTATTCCCATAGTACATCATGCGGTTTTGAATTGCTGGTTACAGCAATTTGACCCAGACGGTCAACAGTCTTATTCTATAGTACATTATCAATAACTTTCATATCGTTCAGGTCCAGCAGGTATTCTGCCTTGCGTACTGCTTCATCAGTAAATGTCCTCTCGTTTTTCATCTTAAATAATTCTTTACGCTGCAAAGCATGTATTTCCGATATGATTTTATAAAATTCCTTACGTTCGGAACTATTCTTACTGTCGATTTCTACTGAGGTTAGAGACTTCCTAAATCCTTCTATATCATTTTTCAGTTTTTCTTTCAGTGCTGTAATCAGGGTATTATTTTCATGAGCCGGGGAATACTTTCCATGCAGATGCTCGAACGCTAGTGTATCCAGTCGAAGCCGTATGCCCATGTGCTGTTCATGCTCCGGAAGCACCGGGTCCAACTCGCCGATGTTTGTCAATTTAATAACATAGGGCAGCGTCAAACCCTGGAAGACAAGGGTGACAAGTATAACTATGAACGTAATAAAGATAATGAGGTCCCGTTGAGGAAAAGCCCTCCCATCCTTCATTAAAAGAGGTATTGATAACGCTGTGGCCAGAGATACAACACCACGCATTCCTGCCCAGCTGATGATTAATGGATTTTTCCAGCCGGGTGATATGGCCCGGCGGTGCTCTTTAATTATCCAGCGGGGAATGTGTGCTACGGCGTAAATCCAAAGAAGCCGTATCACGATTACTGTAAGGCTTATATAAAGGCCGTATTCTATACCATGAAGAATGGATGTTTCCGCCAGCCCACCTACAATTGCCGGTAGCCCGAGCCCGATAAGGATAAACACAAGTGTATTTAAAACAAAAATGAGCGTATGCCACACAGCACTCATAGTCATCCTCGTGCTGCCGCTCGTGAAAACCTCATGTGAACGGAATGACATGAATAATCCACCGCTCACTACAGCCATAACCCCAGAGAAATGAAAGTGTTCTGCAGATAGGAACAAAAGGTATGGGGTCATCACCGTCAGCGTGGCATCTATGGCTGAACTGGTCGGCAAAAAGCGGTGTACAACATACATAATATGTCCCCCTGCCAGACCAACCACAACTCCCATCCCAGCTACTAAGAAAAATTGCCCGGCAGCCTGACCCATGGAAAAGGTACCCGTAAGGACGGCCGCTAAAGCAAACCTGAAAACGATTAGTGAGGAGGCATCGTTGACCAGGCTTTCACCTTCTAAAATCGTGATAGTCCTTCTTGGTACCTTAAGCCCTTTTAAGACCGTAGCTGCAGCCACCGCATCGGGAGGAGAAATAATACCGCCTAACAGAAAACCGAGGGCTAATGTAAAACCCGGTATAAATGATTGGGCAGCATAGGCCACAACGAATGACGTTAGAAAAACCAGACCAAAGGCAAGCAGCGCTATAGGGCCTTTCCACTTCTTAAACTCTTTCCAGGAGGTATACCAGGCCGCTTCGTAAAGCAACGGCGGCAAAAAGACAAGAAAGATCAATTCAGGATCCAATTTAAATACCGGGATACCGGGAATGAAGCCGATGCCCAAACCAGCCAGGAACAAAAAAATTGGATAGGCTATGCGTAGTTTCTGGGCCAGCATGACCAAAAGCATTAAGGCAAAAAGCAACCCAAGTATTAAAAGCAGATTTTCATGCATCATTTTATTGTTAATCAGCTGACCGCCGGGGACAGGCATTTATATACAGCTTCCTGTTCTACTTTGCATTAAACACTGAGTTCTTTTTTTTAAATTCAGTGACGATTTTAATTTTTCCTTCAAGGATTTTCGAAATCGGACAGTTTTCAGCGATCCGGATTAGCTTTTGCCTGACCTCCGGAGTTGGTGAATCCTGAATTTCTATCCTGCGTTCAATACACACTACTGTAACATCATTCTCTATTCTATAGAACAAATTTGCCTCTACTTCTATATCAGGAATTACCAGGCCTTTAAAGTCGATATACATCCTGAGTGTAGCCAGCGTGCACGAGACTAATGAAGACAGTAAAAGGGTGTATGGATCAGGGCCAAGGTCTCTCCCGCCAATGCTATCGGGTTCGTCTGTAATCAGCTCACCATTCCTCCAGCAAATCGTTGCCCGAAATTTTTCGCTTCCGATGGTTCCTTTTATCGGGACTTCTAACAAATATTTCATGTTTGACAATTATAATGCAGACCTATGGGTACCAGCTGCCACCTGCGCAATAGTTATAGATTTTTGTTATAAAATGCCGCAAGTTGTGCCAATGCCTCCCCTGTCGCTTCAGGCTGGTCATACAGATCGTAGTGGCCCGCACCCTTAACAACATGGATTTTTTTATTTGTTGAAGCCGCCTTATTAAAAAGGGTAAAGCCATCCCTGTAAGAGCCAAAGGCGCCTACCTTATCTCCAACAATTACCAGTAACGGCTGGGTCAATAGGCGCTCCGTAAGATGGAATGCATCGAAAACCGCCAAAGCAGACATGCTCTTAAAGAGTAGCTTATTATTGGCGGTAGGGTACTCACCTCTGGGTGTACGATAGTAGTTAATTGCTCCCAGCATATCAAATTCATCCATACCCTTTTTCCTGGCATCTTCGGCAGACTCAGGTGTCCAGGGCACGATCTTGGCTGCTTCACCCCTGGCTTCAGAAGTACGTTGCGCCCCAACGGCTTCTAATGTCTGTACTACATCCGATTCGCCGTAAGCACGGCTTGCATTCGTAGCGACTACAGTACCTACCGCTTTTATACGGCGTTCTGTTAACGACGCATTTACAGCATAACCACCACCGGCACAAATACCTAAAACTCCTATACGGTTTTCATCGATGTATTGTAAGGTAGTAAGATAATCTACCGCACAACGTATATCTTCGACCCTGGTCGCCGGGTCTTCCAGATAACGCGGCTCACCGCCGCTCTCGCCCTGAAAAGAGGCATCATATACCAGCGCAATAAATCCTTCTTCAGCTAATCCTGCTGCATAAAGGCCTGCAGTTTGTTCTTTTACACTGCTGCCGGGATGGACACATACAATTGCTGCATATTGTTTTGAAGGATTGAAATCCTTTGGAAAATGAATATTAGCAGCGACATCCCAGTTGCTGTTCTTAAATTTTACTTTTTCCATTTTTCTATAACTTAGATATATCAGTTTTATACCAACATTTATGGTTACTTCTGGCAGAATTGTCTACCCTATTGCTATTAATTCACTTTTTTTCTAACACGTGGATCACTTTATTTTTAGTATCCCATATCGTTATATACTGGGAAAAAAAAGAATAGGCGAGCGTAAGTGTATTTTTTTCAGTTATTTGCAAAGACTTGTGGGCAGGGCTATCATATTCTCTGTCTATCCCATACAGGTCTATAGTTAAAAGCTCATCAATTTTAATAGTATGCCAATTGTAGAGCGTGCCCGGTTCGTCATAAAAATCTTCAATATCTCCTTCATTTTTCAACTTTTCAAAATGAGCATCCTCCATAGTAACACTGCCTTTTCCGCCACCGGAATCAAACGATACAAGAAGATCGATTCCCTTATGCTGTATTTTTATCATTGGATGATTATCCAGCTTTCGGGTGAAATAAGGTAATGAGGTGATATAATTTTTATGCTTTTTGATATCTTTCCAATTTTCAGCATCCTCCTTTTGTTTATAAAAAGTAAGTTCACTTCTTAAATAATCCATTTTCATATCGTAGCCTTTAAAAAAGTTAAAGCCTACCTGACCAAGAACTTCAGGGGTAATCTGTTCAAGAAAATCATAATTATTACCCATCACATTTTTTAAAGAATCATATATATTGTCTCCAATTTTAATCTGGCCAATTACCGGATACTCGAGTACCTCAAATTTTTGCCCACTGCCTACAAATCCGGAACCTGTTATTTTTGATTCGATCCCATATACTTTTTTAGAATGGAGCGTCACTGCCTCACTCTTCCCCGTATCAAACATCCAACGCCCTTTTACCCCATTGATTTCTCCTTTTATAAAGGCCCAGTCGAGAATAATAGCTACCGGTATTTTTACCACGTCTCCTTTTAAATATGTTCCGTTTTTTTGTACCGTATTTACAGCATTGGTTTTCTGGGCATAACCGCTAAAGGATGTCGTTAAAAAGATAAAAAACAAAAAATTTACGATCTTCATTTTATTCATTTTGATTTGCAATTACAATTTATACCTATTAGAACTTTCAAACGTAAAACACAATTGGTACTAATTCACGAATTTGAGTTTGCTTAGCATTTCATCCTTAATATTGCTGGAATAAATGCTGAAGAATTGATAAGCGTCCCTTTTAACCCGTATTTTCCCGAAGTTATTTTATATAGAATAGATGAACTATCGGGGCTGGAATCTTTATCATCAAACCTAAAATAATGGCCAATTTCAAATTCGTTATGGAATAGCCTGTATTTTCCATTTCTGCATTTTATGCGATCCTGCTTCAGGTTGAAATCCTCCACATACCCTTCCGTTTTAAGGTCGTTTAGCGCCTCGATTAAATTATCGTATGATTTCATGTTGATATTTATAGTTGGTCGTACCCCCTAAATTTCTTACTGACAATACGTTTCCAGTCCGGATTCTTTTTTATAAATGCAAATACAAACGGGCAAAATGGAAGCAGTTCTATATGGTTGTTATCCAGATACTGTAGTGTCTTCTCTATTACCGCACTTGCAGCACCTTTACCTGATAATTCAGGGTCTGTTTCAGTATGGACAAGCGCTATCTGGTTGCCAAATTCTCCGTAATTGATAAAAGCATAGTTCCCGTCTACCGCTATCTCAAAACGGCTCTTTTCCTTGTTTTTCTGTAAAGGAATATCTTCAAAAATTGTTTTCATTTTCTTAGTAATATGTTTAATGGAATTCCCGTTTAAAGTGTTACGTTTTTTGCGCAATTCATATATTTCTTTTCCTTCATTGGCCTGTCCCGGTACAGCTCAACACCATTTCCAAACGTGTCATCTAATCTTTTTCCATTTGATAATCAGTTGCTCTTTAAACTGTCGTTTTTAGTTCTGCTAAATATTGATGGATCTGGCTAATTGCCATTGAACCCTCGCCAACGGCAGAGGCTACTCTTTTTACAGAACCCTTTCTGACATCGCCAACGGCATAAAAGCCGGGAATGCTGGTCTCCAGGGATTGTGGCTTTCTTTGTCCATAGATGGAACATTGGGTCATTGCCGATTCAATAACATCTGCACCGGTATATATAAATCCCCTTTCATCCATAGAAACAAGTCCGTTTAACCACTCTGTACAGGGCTTTGCCCCTATAAAGGTGAATAAATTGGAGATGCCTATTGTTTGCTTGCTGCCAGTTGTGTCCAACACTAAAGATTCTAAGTAATGTGTCCCGTTAAGCTGGGCAATATTACTGTCCTTGTGTACAATGATATTAGGCGTTGTGTAAATCCTCTGTACCAGGTAATCGCTCATTTTGTCCCCTAAATCATTACCACGGATGATCACGTGAACCTCGTGGGCATGATCGGCTAAAAACAATGCGGCCTGGCCTGCCGAATTACCGCCGCCAACAACACCTACCAATTCGTTTTTGCAGGCAGAGGCATTCATTCCTGTAGCGGAGTAAAAAACACCACTGCCTTCAAACTTTTCAATCTTGTCTATAGGCAAACGCCTGTAATTTGCACCGGTCGCTGCAATTATCGATCTTGCTTTAATGTTTTTTCCATTGGATGCACACAATGTGAAATAGCTACCGTTATACTCAACTTTTTCCGCTTTTTGTGGGATAGAGATGGTACAACCGAATTTCTGCGCCTGGATATAGGCCTTATTGGCAAGGTCATTTCCGGATATACCTGTAGGAAAGCCTAAGTAATTTTCGATTTTAGAACTTTTTCCGGCCTGCCCTCCGGGTGCGTTACCATCAATTGTAATTACAGTTAAACCCTCTGATGCGGCGTAAACGCTTGCAGCCAATCCGGATGGGCCGGCCCCGACCACTAATACATCAAATAGTTCATCCCCAAATTCAATTAATACTCCAGTTTGTTTGGCAAGCTCAGCAAGGGTAGGTTTTCTCGAGATTTCACCCGTAATGCTTACAAGAATGGGTAAATACTCGTCTTTCAGTCCAAAATTTTCCAGTAAATGTTGTGCTTCTTCAGAGGTATCTGTATCCAAAAAGGTATGCCAGATATGGTTTTTCTCCATAAAATCGCGTAAAATATATGTTTCTTTAGATTTTTCAGAACCGAATATTTTTATACCACCGCTAAACTCTTTCAGCATCGTTTCCTGTCTCTGAATAAAAGCACTCAAAATGACATCACATATATCACTATGCTTTGCTATGATCTCTTTAAGATCAGCAGGAGCAATACGCAGAACCGTACTGCCTTTTGAAGCATAGGCGCTAAAAGGTATACTCCTATCGGACAACATGCTGTTGTCTCCTGTAAATTCATTTATACCGTGTGTCGCTAAAACCTGATCTTTATTCATCGGGTCTTTAATAAATATCGCTCCGTCTAAGACAACATAAAAGTCATACGCGCTGTCCCCGCCTTCAAAAACTGCTGTTTCATTTTCAAAGCGTATTACAGTACCCGATTGTTTAAGGGTGCTAATTTGTTTTTGGGTTAAAACCGGAAATCTTGGGTCAGTCATTGTATATACTATGTTTTATTATTAGAGCTTTAATTTTTTCGTATCGGAATACCCCTTAATGGTTTTGCACACAATTCGAATCACTGTTCGCTATAGTTCTGTTTGGCTTTCGAGTCCCTAACATTAGTATTGCAGCAGTTAATGAGCGACACGCCATTTATCCACCAAAAACTACTGATATTTGTACATTGCACCACTTAATGGCCAGCCATGAATTAATACTACAGGTCTCCCTGTTCCTGTTGTTTTGTCTTAAGATTATACTTTTCCTTTTTGATTATCGATTGTACCGTATTTTCCGGCATAAAAATCACGATAGGCCTCCGCGATTCCTGATGGGCTGTTCATCACAAACGGGCCTTCGGCCGCAATGGGTTCCCAATACTCCTCGCCACCAAATAATAGCACATCAGTAGCTTCATCTCCTTTGTTTTCAAGGGTTATATCACCTTCTACGCGGTCAAATTCGATAAATTCTCCCGCCTGGAACTCAAGATCATTAAGTATCGTTTTCCGGCTTGGTAAAAAAGCAGCAACTTCTATTTTATCATCAATGGTAATGGTGAAATTTTTACCGGCCTCAAGATGGATATGAAATAGAAACTGCTCAGAATAATTTGGTATCCTTGAATTAGTATCCAGGTAATTACCCACTATTACTTTTAGCCAGCCGCTATCATCCGGGAAAATTTTCTTCGGGACTTCACTGCTTTGGATAGCTAAATATTCCGGCTCCTCAGCTTTAATTTTTGAAGGAAGGTTAATCCAGAACTGAAAGGCATGGGTAAGATTATTCCCTTCATGAGAGTCAGCGTTTAATGTTTCGTCATGAAGTATCCCGTTTCCGGCTTTCATCCACTGAATGCCTCCCGAATGAACCCTTTGGTGATTGCCCCTGCTGTCAAAATGCTCCACTTCACCATCAATAACGTAAGTAAGGGTAGCGATCCCGCGATGTGGATGCGCGCCCGTACCGCTGTTTTTTAATCCCTCATTAACTTTTGGGGCAATGTGGTCTAAAAATACAAAAGGACCTACCTTGTCAGCATACCTGTTGGCAAGCATGCGGTAAATTGTAATGTTACCAATATCTGCCCTTTGTCCAATGGTCGAGAAACTTGTCTTTTTTTTCATCGTTTTATTTCTTTAGATGATATATCTTTTTACTGCCAATGCTGTTGCCTTAACATGCAATCGACAACAATTCGGAAAGCCATAGGGATATGATACAAAGTTCCATTTATAATAAAAAAATAACGAAGACTTTTGTCAATAAAAACAGTATACAAATATCAACTGTGACCTGTTAAAGTACCTTGCACCAGTAACGTTAGTTGTAGTGTAATTTACTGACATACTTAACAATCTGAATACAAAGAAAAATGCCTAATTTTGCTTCAGGAGGGAATTATGAAACAACTATTTGACTACATAAACAGTTATTTGCCTAATGGTATCTCAGAAGGTGAATTTGAGATCGTAAAAAATTATTTTACACCAAAACGGTTGCGCAAAAGACAATACTTTTTACAGGAAGGTGACATCTGCAAATATTATGGCTTTATATTAAGCGGCGCAATGCGGCAATATTGCGTTGATGATAAGGGTACGGTATTTATCGTACAGCTATTTATTGAGAACTGGTGGGTGGGCGACCGCGAAAGTTATACAACTGCAACACCTTCAAAATACAATATTGATACCTGGGAGGATACTGAATTATTGCTGATTACAAGAGACGATGTTACAGAGTTGCTAAATCGTAGTCCCGCTTTCGCCAAAGTGGTCAGGATAATGGACGACAGAAATAGTATCGCTAACCAAAAACGGCTCACATCTTCCATAAGCGGTAGAGCTGAACAACGCTATGCCGATTTCGTTTCCTACCATCCCGATTTTTTGGATCGCTTTCCACAACATACTATCGCATCCTACCTGGGTTTTACAAAAGATACGTTAAGCCGCATTAAACGCCAGATTTAAGGAAAATAATAGAAAGAATAGGTGATGTCTATAAAAAAGGCTGATGTTACCTTATCCTGATATCACCAGCACTCATTGCATTAGTCGCAATCTCATAATAATAGGATTTCTTCTTGAATATAAGGGATTTTCGCAGCCAGCCATTAGCGGTGGGCTGATAATGTACCGCAGCAGCGCAAAAAAGGCAATTCCTACCAATGGGTAGGAATGCCTTTTTGCTCTGTAAAGTGGTAAGGCCGCCACGCAACAGCATCGGGAAAAATCCCTGCTACATTTGCGTGACGCGCGCTTTTTTTTTGCGCGGGATTATAACAATCCCGTAACAGATTTTATTTTTTACCTGCGCTTTTTGCGTCCGATTCGCTTATTCGCTCTTCATAAATTGCAATATATCCTGCCCAATTTCTGCGGCGTGCGTTTCCAGGGCAAAATGTCCGGTGTCGTAAAACTTCACGGTTGCATCGGGAATATCCTTTTTATAACTCTCTGCACCAACCGGTAAGAAGAACGGATCTTTATTGCCCCAGACGGCCAGCATTTTCGGCTTCCACTCCCTGAAGTATTGTTGAAACTTAGGGTAAAGCGCCACATTATTCTTATAATCCAGCATCAGGTCCAGTTGGATATCCACATGTCCGGGCTTATCCAGGAAATACTGGTCCAGGGTGTAAGCTTCCGGCTCTATCAGCGAGAGATCGCTTACACCTTCCTCATACTGGAAACGCGTCATTTTAATTGTCACAAAATCCCTGAGCGCATCCCGATTTTCCTGTGAAGGGTTAGCCCAGTATTTGCGTATACCGGCCCAGGCGTTACCTAATCCTTCCTCATAGGCATTGCCGTTCTGCGATATAATACTTGTTATTTTTTCAGGGTTGGCCATAGCCAGGCGAAAACCAGTGGGCGCCCCGTAATCAAATACATATAAGGCAAAACGCTTTAGCCCCAGCGTATCAATGAATGCCTGCATCGCAGAGGCCAGGTTATCAAAGGTATAATTGTACGTCGAAGGGTCTGGTGATTCTGAAAAGCCGAACCCCGGCAGGTCAGGGGCAATGACATGGTATTCTTTGGCCAGAATCGGAATCAGTTTCCTGAACATAAAGGACGAAGTTGGGTAACCGTGCAGTAAGAATAATACAGGGGCATCTTTTGGGCCCGCTTCCCTGTAAAAAATGTTTAGGCTACCAGCCTGCACAGTACAGTGGTGAATTTCATTTTGTTGCATAACATTTTGGTGTTTAAAGGTTGATGTTTGCTTTTGCCCATAGGCACTAATAACACAAAGTGCCATCAGCAGGGTAACTATTTGTAAGTGCTTACTCATTGTAATTATTTTAATAATACAAAGTTACACAGTACCTTTGATTAACAAAAACGATTAATTAAGATTACTTAAATCATATTTAGAGATGAATAGTAACGACCTCAGGATTTATGAAGCGGTAGCTGAACATTCTAATTTTACCAAAGCAGCGGAAGCAATGTTTACTGTGCAGTCCAATGTCACCTCCAGGATTAAAAGCCTTGAAGAGGAGTTTGATGCCGTTTTCTTTAAGAGAACTTCCCGTTCGGTCGAACTTACGGACCAAGGCCGTAAGTTCCTTGCCTATTGCAGGAGCGTAAGGCTGCTGACCGAGGATATTAAAAATGAGGTTAGCCCGGGTGGCACGATAACAGGAAATCTCAGGATCGGGTGCCTTGAAACTACGATGGCCCTGAAGGTGCCGGGGATCATTAACCGATTTACCGATGCCTACCCGGGTATCAGCCTTAATTTTACGGCTGATAATTCACCCAATCTTATCTCCGGGGTGATGGGACAAAAACTTGATGCCGCCTTTGTGGTGGCTCCGGTAATCATACCTGAACTTGACAGCCATCCGGTTAGTGAAGAAAAGCTGGTTATCGTCACCTCCAGGGCCTATACCTTACTCAGGGATTTCCTGGCCAAAGATGTTGTCAAGATTGTTGTATTCGACCAGGGATGCAGTTACCGCGCAAGGCTGGAAGTCTGGCTTAAGGCCAATGGTATCCTTAATTACCAATTCACCATTATCAATACGCTTGAAGGAATGATCAACTTTGTAGAAGCCGGCATAGGGATAACGTTGCTGCCGCAGGAGGTGATCTCGAAATTGTATTACAACCGCAGTATAAGCACCTATCCTGTTAAGGGCGACCTGGGGACACTGAATACGGTTATCGTTTCACGCAATGATATGCCTAAGTCCTTTGCCATGCAGGCCTTCCTGGAAATGTTCTGATACTTTTAGCGTGGTATTGGCCCTTGAACGGATACCCGCCTAACCGCTACAATTTAAACGCATCGCTGGCAGCAAACTGCTGCCATAGAAATTTATCTGCGGCAGCAAACCTTTCTGACCGGATTGGAAAACCGCTATCCATAATACAGTTTTATAGTTCCTAACACTACTGCTGCATTAACGAAACGCGTCGTTTAGGCCTTAAGCACGTCCTTTATATCGTCCGCTTTTTTGAAGACAGATGCCGCAAACGGGCATAATGGGATGATCTTTATGTTTTTTTCCCGTGCCATTTCCACGATGGCGTAAAGCAGCTGTTTGCCCACGCCCTTACCATTAAAATCAGGTTCAACCTCAGTGTGGTCTATGATGATTAGCTCTGCTCCTGCTATCGAATAGCTCATCATCCCTGCACGTTTCTCATTCTCGCGCGCCATGGCAAACCCCTTGCCTCCATTTTCTTTTATTATTATTTCCATTGTAGTTGTAGTTATTGGTAGTATTTTAATTCCATGTAACGTGCTAATATTCAACTAAAATATAAACCGAATTTCAATTTGCCCGAAGCTTATAATGTAATCTGGGCGCTTACAAACCCATATAATATATTTTCTCCGGGGCTTACCTCTTCCAGGTAATTGCCGCAGTCAAACCAGCTCATCCCAGCCAGTAGCGTTACATACCTGTTTGGCTGGCAGATAAAGGTACCTGATAGCTGGCTGCCAATATAACGGGATGCCGCATCTCCCGGCGCAAAAGTTGGAACCATAACCGGCCTGTAAATCCCGTCGCCCCTGCTGTAGCGCCACAGGAATGCATAGTCACATACAAATGTTATTTTTCTGGAAAAATGCACCGTGACACTGGGATGGATATCCATAAGGTTGCTTGGGCCCAATGGTACTGCCAGCCCAAAATAGGCACCGGGTGCAAAAAGGGGATTAAAGGTTTGATGAGACTTGTCAAATCGGTTTTTGTCGCCGCTTATCAGGTCGGCCTTAAGACCAATCTCGGGGCTGAATTTTATTTCCGGGAAGCGGTACAAAGTGGACAGGGCAACACTCCAGGCATTTATTGTCCTCTCACCTATGCTGCCAAACTGGTAGGCGCCTTCCACGTCATAGCCCCAACGCTGCCAGTTCTGAAAAACACGGGCAAGTAAGCTATGCCTTGTTTCTTTCCCACTACCATCATTAAAGACTGCCCTGTCGTTGTAAAAACCCAGATAATAAAGATTCAGGTTTAGCTTTCTCCCTGGCAGCCTGATATCCGAGAATGCGCCCCACAGCCGCAGATTGGGAGAGGACGTGTCATCAAAAATACCGGTCCTGTCGACAACAGCATGCAGATAAAAGGCATCCGCTGCAATGTTGTCTTTCTTATACATAGCTTTTACTCCGTCAAAGGAACGCCTGACATTAGGCCCATCCCGAAGCGAAACGACCCGGCCCGACCCGTAGGTGACTTCCTGCCGTCCTGCCCTCAGGGTTATGAGGGCATCGGAGAAGGTATAATCAATAAAAAACTGGTGCGGCTCTAATGGGTTCTCCTGCACCGGTACCAGTATCTCCGTGCTATTGGCCTGGCCACCCTGCAATTCCGCAAAAACACGCAGGTTTCCCGAGAGATGTAGGTCCGAGTGGAACAGCCACCTGTTCAGCGTATAACCGTCCTTATCCTGCGTCGCATTACTCCAGTTCTCATTGTGTATGATCAGGTACTGCGTCCTGAAATCACCGCCAAAGCTTATGTAGCCATTACTGCCCATTTTCGTATACTTTACTTTATCATAGAGGTCCCTTACGGTATCCTTTTCAAGAACAGTATAATCTTCATCGTAACGGAGTGGCCGGAAAGCAGGATACTCCTGACCGTTTATAAACTGGCAGGCGCATAGCGCTACCATCAGGAAGCCGCACCCTACCGGATTTCTTGTAGCCGGCAAAAGCCGGCAGGCCTTACCGCTAAAGTACGCCTGCAGCAATGCAATTTTCAATATAGTGTTCATCAGGAGGTTTTAAAGAAGATATGGTTTTTAGTACTGTGCCGCTATTAACAGCATCGCTTTATAGCAAAAATTACAGCGCTGTTACTGCATTTTCTTTACAAGAGGCATAACTTTTGTACCTATCAGTTCTATAGACTGCAGCAATTGCTGGTGCGTTAGCCCTGCATTGTCCATCTGGAAAGTAAACCTGTCAATACCACCCAGGGCTTTACTGTGCCTGGTAAGTTTTTCGGCTACCGTTTCCGGCCCGCCAACAACAAGTACGCCCCTTGGCGCGATCAATGCATCGAATTGACCGCGGGTTACCGGCGGCCAGCCGCGCTCATTGCCCAGTTTTGTCCATAATTCTTTGTATCCCGGATAATAGTCCGCGATAGCCTTTTCATCGGTTTCAGCTACGTAACCCGGGGAATGCAGCCCAACCTTAAGTTGCTCCGGCGCGTAGCCTGCCTCACGGCCTGCCTCCCGATATAGATCTATTAATGGACGGAAACGCTCTGTTTCCCCGCCAATGACAGCCACCATTAACGGAAGCCCAAGTGAACCTGCACGTACAAACGAGGCCGGCGTACCGCCTGCACCCAGCCATACCGGTAGCTTTTCCTGCAGCGCCCTGGGATAAACGGGCTGGTTGTCCAGTGCGGGCCTGAACTGTCCCGACCAGGTAACGTATTCGTTATCACGGATATTCAGCAGCAGTTCCAGCTTTTCCTTAAACAGGGCATCATAGTCTTTAAGGTTGAAGCCAAAAAGCGGGTAGGCATCTATAGCGGAGCCACGGCCCACGACAATTTCAGCACGCCCCCTGGAAATCAGGTCCAGGGTTGCAAAACTTTGATACACCCTTACCGGATCATCGGTGCTTAGTACCTTTACCGCGCTGCCCAAAAGGATGCGCCTGGTGCGTGCCGCTGCGGCGGCAAGGATAACATCCGGCGCCGAGTCCAGAAATTCTTTTTTATGGTGCTCACCGATGCCGAACACATCAAGGCCCACCTCATCGGCCCTAACAATACGCTCGAGCAGCTGTTCCATCGCATCAACGCTGCTCAGGCTATTTTCACCATACATGGCCGAGGCAAAACTGTCTATTCCTATTTCCATCATTTTTTGTTTTTAGGTTGTGTGTCATTATGAAAGCGCTCCCGGTGGTGGCCCTCCGGCCGGCCTGTACTTATCTTCGGGTAAAGCTATAAATTCATGGTTGTCATTAGGCGGCAGGATAATACGCCCCTGCTTCCAGTCTTCTTTTGCCTGCTCGATACGTTCTTTACGGCTCGAGACGAAGTTCCACCAGATATGGCGCTCGCCAAGGTGCTCCCCTCCCAGCATCATTAATGTTGCAGCTTCTCGTGCAATTATCAGGGGGTCGACGCCTTTTGTAAAAACCAACAGGTTGCCGGCGGTATAGGCCACGCCATTTACTTCAAGGCTACCCTTTACGATATAAACTCCTCTTTCGCTGTGTCCTGCAGGTATCCCGAAATGGGCACCCTGCTGCAGGACTACATGCACATAGAATAAAGGTGAAGTCGTCTTTACGCTACTAGTTAGCCCATAGGCATCACCGGCGATGAGGCGCATCCAGATACCTTTATCAGTAAATACCGGCAATTGTTCGGCGGCATAGTTCATAAAAGACGGGGCGCCCTCTTCATCCTTTTCCGGCAAGGCTACCCAGGTCTGAATCATTTCGAGCTGCCCGCCTGCACGAACTGCGGGATCCTCAAAGCGTTCGCTATGGGCTATGCCCCTTCCTGCGGTCATCCAGTTTACCTCTCCTGGTTTTATAACCTGCTCTACGCCAAGGCTGTCCCTATGGGTAACATTGCCGCTAAAGAGATAGCTTACCGTAGACAGCCCGATATGGGGATGCGGAAGCACATCTAAGTTGGAGCCGAGTTGTTTTGGAATATCCACAGGCCCGCCATGATCCATAAAGATAAAGGGGCCTATCATCCTCCTTAGCTGGTAAGGAAGTATCCGCTTAACCAAAAAGCCAGGGGTTATCTCGGCCTGTCGTGTAGGTATAACTAAATCAAGCATACTGGTAACTAATTATAATGTTATAATATATTCTACAAAACTTATGATAAGTACTATATTTTGTGTTGGAATTGTAATTCTTATTTTTAACTACTCCGTGTTTGGTTTTTAGTACCTGCCATGCGAAATCACTGTACTTTAAGGGCAAACTAAAGCCGGCCTGCCCTACCTGTCTAAACCAACGATTAAATGGTATAAGGGCATTTGGGTGTGCCGGTGCGCATCCACTATTTACAATTTTACGATTTATAACCTGCGCACGCTGCAATGACTGCTTGTTAACTATCATCTTTAGATAAGCATTTACCAAATCAAAACTACGGTAAGCAAAGATTTCAAACGATGATAATTAACAACAAAAACTGTAGATAAAAATCAACAGTTTAAGTATCTATTGTATTTAAGGGGTACTAAAAACAACAGTAAGGTAAGCCTCCCTGCCCGAAAAAAATGCGCGGGTTAGCATATATAGCCAGGTGTACTGTAAAGATGGATCTATTTTTCGCCATAGTAGCCTCCAAAGTATTTTATCGGCGACCAGCTTGGGATGGCTTCAGGCAGTTGAGGTGCCAGATTCGCATAATTATCAATCCCATAAACCACCCTTCCTCCAACTACAGTTAACACGGCTGTAATATTTTTTATCTCATCCTCTGGTACCGCGAAGTAATCTGCGGTAAGCAAAGTAAAGTCTGCCAGGTTACCCGGTGCTATCCTTCCCTTGTCCTGCTCCTGACTTTCGAACCATGCGGCACCGGTGGTATATAATCGCAGTGCTTCCTCACGGGTAAGGCGGTTATCTTCCGCTAATATTACCGAACCGGAAACCGACTTGCCGGTTACCATCCAGCTAAGTCCAAGCCATGGGTTAGCAGGCGAAACACGAAATCCGTCTGAGGTCATTGATAATGGCACGCCACTATCGACCAAGGCACGTAACCTTGGGGTATATAACGCTTTCTCCCTACCGTGCGTTTTAGCGAATGCATCTCCGTGGAAAGCCATCTTGGTATCCAGGGCGATACCACCTTTAAGTTTTTTTACCCTTTCAATGTTTTCGGGCGAGATGGTTTCGGCATGCTCAACACTCCAGCGCATGCCATCAAGAGGTGTGGTTAGGTTTACTTGTTCGAGGGCATCCAAAAAAGTTGTCATATTTTCGTTATAGGTAACGTGCATCCTAAAAGGAATCCTTTTCTGGATCAGCTTACGAAGGTCTTCCTGCGCATACTTCATCATCACTTCTTTTGGGATAATGACCGCCGGCTCATCGAAATTTTCGTGGTCATGGAGCTCGGCCCTAAGAAGTTCACCGGTTCCTTCGTATTCGTAACCGTGCTCCATTGTTGGGTGCAGGTTCTGTCCCGGGCTTATTGGTGCGGCCTTGGTGACACGATTAATTTCGTTGTCTACCCAATTGCTGTTAGGGTTCATGTCTAAGCCAAGGTCGACAAAAGGGAAACGTACATTTAGCCTATGTTCCTCAATTAGGGTTCGTAAAGGTGCATGCCCTTCCGGGTAGCCGATTATACTGGCACATTCGATTACTGAAGTTATTCCGAACCTATTGAGGTAGTTGATGACGTATTCCAGCGAGCTCACTTCTTCTTCAGGCGTAGGCCCCGGGGTAAGGCCCTCCAGGGCGATAAATGCAAACGTGTTGCCCGTAATCACCCCGGTGTAATGTCCTTTTTTGTCTTTGTGGATGTTGGTTCCTTCGGGCATCTGAAACTTAGCAGTTCCCACGCCAAGCACTTTCATGGCCTGTTTGTTTAGGAATCCCCAATTGTATGCGTAATGGATTAACAGCGGCCTGTTTGGGACTGCCTTACTTAGCTCTTCGGGGGTAGGCATCCTGTTTTCGGCAAACTGGTAAGGAGACCATCCGCCGGTTACCCTCACCCATTGCCCTTCAGGCGTCCTCGCTGCCTGTTCTTTCAGCATTTCGAGTGCACGCTTAAGGGTTGGTACGCCGTCCCACCGTACCTTGTGAGTAAAATTCCTTTCGTTCAGGGGATGGATATGTGAATCCTCTATCCCGGGGATAAGCCTCCTGCCCTGGGCATCGATAACTCTGGTCTTCGAATCTTTCATAGCGAGAATTTCAATATCATTCCCTACCGCATAAATCCTGCCGCCCTTTACTGCCAACGCAGTAGCTTCCGGCTGGGCAGCCGCCTGCGTTGTAATAATAGCATGGAATACGATCATGTCGGCGCCCGCAGGCGAACTGCCCGACTGGGCGTGTACTCCTATGGAGAACAGAGCTAATCCAAGTAATGTAATTCTTTTTTTCATAAAGGTTTGCTTAAAAGTTTAATAATCTGTGCTGCTATTGTGCAGTAATGCCGGTGCAACAGCATGTAAAATTGCAACCTATACAGCCTATCAAACGATGATATTTAATACAAAAAACCGTTGATAATAATCAACGGTTTTTTAGTAATGAGATGTCAAAAGCCGAAAAGAAACTATCGTATGGACTGGTTCCTGACCCTGCTCAATGTTTCTTTAGTTATACCCAGATACGAAGCGATCTGGTGTTGTGGAAAGCGGTTGATGAATTGCGGATAACTGGCAGCAAAGTCCTCATAACGCTTCTCGGCAGTGCAGCCAATGGAGAGGCTTAGCCTTTTCTGGTTTGCAATGGCATGCCGGTCATCCATAATGCGGAACATCTCTGCAATACTCGGGATCCTGGTGGCCAGTTCCAAAAAATCCTTCCTGGTTATTGTGAGCAAATCGGTGTCTTCCCAGGCCTCAATGCTGTATTTTGACGGTGTAAGTAATGTAAAGCTCTCGCGCTCATCCGCCCAGTAATCCTCCACAAAAAGGTTTACGGTCTGCTCCCCTCCCTTCGCGTCGAAACAACACTGGCGCATGGCACCTTTAACGATAAAGCCGGTGTAACGGTTCACATCGCCTTCCTGTAAAAAAAATTGCTTTTTCCTAAGTCTTTTAGGTGTAAAAGCATTTTTTATAAGATCCTGCTCCAGGGGCGTAAGCTGCGAATTCGTATAGCGTGTTATATAGTTAAAAAGGTTTTGGTACATAATTGATAATTTGCGTAGGTAAATTTAAGACAATTTTTATTAGTTGTCCTACTGGTCCTTTTTTGAAAATAATTCTTACTTCACCCGTAAAAACCATATACGGACTTACTTGTTACTTATAGTATTACAATGCCGCCGGCGCATCGGGAGAATTGTATCGGTAAGTACCCCAAAAAGGGACAATCATCACTTGATACACTGTCATAAATGCCCGGACATGATGAGAATTGCATACAATGTAAGCAAAATAGTTTCGCATGCGACGTTTTATTACTTTTAAAAAAGTTGATATATATCGACGTTTCAAGGTTATATACAAACGCACTATTAATTTCAATAGCGTCAATATCATCGATACCATATTGTTTGCTCATAAAAGCGACCAATAAATCTTAAGCACGGCCATATTTTTGCAAAGAGGCGGGTGCCTTTTCGCCGGCAGTAACTTTCCTTTCAAAAAAAGGTTGCATGTTTTTGCATTACTTCTGTAATACTGATCGATTTTGATTTAAGTTATATTTACCCTGAAATTCATTTTTCAACAGGGAAAGCGATACTTCAGAGTCGATTTTATGTAACTCATTAAATTTCTTTTCAATGTTCATTTGGAAGATATCCAGTGCTTGCTTAATTACTTTTTCTTGTTCAAGTTTAAGAACGCTTCGTAGATTTTTGGTAAAAATCCATCTCTATTTTGTGATGGATTTCCCAGTTGCCATTGTAATAGAATTTTGCTTGAACGAAATTTTTGCAAAAATTGGGGGATTGATACATGTGTTTTTTGACACCTGTAAGAAATGAAAAAAGCCTCTAAGTACTGAGTATTTAAAGGCTTTTTGATCTTTAAAGTTTCTTATGAAACTCCATTTGGCGGAGGAAGAGACTCCGCAGCCTTTATAATAATCCCAGTAAAATAAGGGGTTTTCAGCATTTTCTAAGAACAGGGTAACTTATAGGGTAACTATAAATCAAACAAAAAAACCTTCAAATACCGGAGTATTCAAAGGTTTCTGTTCTTTAGAAGTTTAGTCGTAAACTTCAGGTGGCGGAGAAAGAGGGATTCGAACCCCCGGACCTGTTACAGTCAACAGTTTTCAAGACTGCCGCAATCGACCACTCTGCCATTTCTCCAATAAAACGCACTCGTTACCTGATTGCGAGTGCAAATATATAATTTTATTTTTATATTCTATTAGATTTTTAAAGGTATTTTACCGTGAATTAATCTAAAAAAAAACTGTAAAAAATTTATTGCATAATGATTTTATTACAGGTGTTTAAGCTTGACATTTAAGGCCAAACGATGCTTTATTTACATGCAGCTATTAACATACTCATTAGCACTACAATAAGGATAAGCAATACATAATGTATTAATAAAGTAAATTATATTTATACAAAAACCCTCTGCGATTACAGAGGGTTTAATATTATATAAAATTTAAGTAGTAATTAAAAGCTAACATATTCGGCTATTTCAAGCCCATAACCTATCATACCTACCCTTTTAGATTGTTCAGAATTGCTTAGCAATCGTATTTTATTAACATCTATGTCATGTAATATTTGTGCACCAATACCAAAATCTTTCACATCCATTTTTAATGGCGGTGCTTTGTGCGTACCATTTGCCTGAAGATTTTTGAGCTCTGTAATCCTTCCAAGTAATTCGGCAGGTTGCACTTCCTGATTGATAAATAATACTGCACCTTTGCCTTCGTCGTTTATGCGCTTAAACATACTATCAAGCTTTGTATCAGGATTATTTGTTAGCGTGCCTAAAATATCGTTGTTTATCTGGGTAGAATTTATTCTGGTAAGAATAGTATCTCCTGCATTCCAACTGCCTTTTGTAAGTGCCACATGAATTTGCCTGTTAGTTGTTTGCTCGTAGGCTCTTAACCTAAAAGTACCAAAACGTGTTTCTATATCAAAATCTTCCTTTTTAACAATAAGGCTATCGTGCTGCATCCTGTATGCTACAAGATTTTCTATAGAAATTATTTTAAGGTCAAATTTCTCTGCAACTTTGTGTAGTTCAGGCAGGCGTGCCATAGAACCATCTTCGTTAAGTATCTCTACAAGTATACCTGCAGGCTTAAAGCCGGCAAGACGCGCAAGATCTATAGATGCCTCGGTATGCCCGGTACGGCGTAATACGCCACCCTGCTTAGCCCTTAACGGAAATATATGCCCGGGACGGCCTAAATCATAAGGTTTAGTTTCGTCATCTACCAGTGCTTTTATCGTTTTAGCCCTGTCATGAACAGATATACCTGTAGTACACCCATGGCCTAAAAGGTCTATAGATACTGTAAACTGCGTTTCGTGCAGCACCGTATTGTTAGCCACCATAAGGTTAAGATCAAGCTCTTTACAACGCTCTTCTGTAAGCGGGGCGCAAATAAGGCCACGCCCGTGGGTTGCCATAAAGTTTATCATTTCGGGAGTTACTTTCTCTGCAGCGGCAATAAAGTCGCCCTCGTTTTCACGGTCTTCGTCATCCACAACAATTATCACTTTACCTAAGCGAATATCTTCTATGGCTTCCTCTATCGTGTTGAGTTTTATTTTTTCTTCAGCAGGAACTATCATGCTTGTTTGGGTTTGGGTTTAAAAATTTTAGAAAAGGCCTTTTGTATAGGCGTTATAAAGTTATCAAAACTTATCAGGCCTATATCATTAGTGGCACGATAGGTTAATAATACGGCAAGCGGGCTTAACACGAACGTAGACATCCATGAACCTAAAAATGGCGGGATACCATTTTCCTGGGCCAGCTTTCTGCCAAAGGTATTTATAAAGTGAAAAATAATAAATATAAGCACGGCAAATACTATAGGCAGCCCTAAACCTCCTTTACGTATTATAGCTCCAAGCGGCGCACCTATAAAGAACATAAGGATACAGGCAAATGCTATTACATATTTGTCATATAGTGCCAGCCAGTGGTTGTTTATATTTTTTATTTTCTCAATTAATTCATTTTTTCCGGACATTACTACATATTGTGTACTGCCCAAATTGTTATTTGCCACTTCCAGCACACGCATCCTGTCAGCTTTAGCTACGAGCGCAAGCAGGTCTTTAGGTGCATCATCTTTCTTTTTTATAATTGCTGCCTTAGCTAATTTTAAACTGTCTTTTGCCAAATCAATTGAATCCTGAATAAATAAAACTCTTGGAGTTCCGGCAATGACAGCATTAGAACGCTGCGCAATATTTGCAGTAATACTCTTTGCATCTTTATTATAATTACCTTCAAGAGAATCAAGAGTATATTTAAGCTCAGATACATTTAGCATGTTGTTGGTATGCGCTACCTGCTCATCATCTTCATCGTTAGTATTAAGCGATGTAAGGTCTATATTCATTATCTGCTTAGAAAAGCTGCTTTTAGCAAAAGGTACTTTTTGGCGGTCAGCAGGTTTAGCAGATGTTATTTCTTCATAATAATAACCATCAAACAATTCAAGCTGTAACAAGTTACTTTTTTCGTTACTGGTTAGCAAACCCGTTTTAGACCGGATGATGGTAACGTTTGCAGCTCCGGGTTTTCGTTTATGGATTGTAACACCCGATAATTTTTCGCCATTTTCACCCGATTTTTTTTCAACTTTAATATTAAATGTACCTACTGCATTAAACTGCCCTTCTATTATAGCCATGGCCGGTTTACGCTGAATGATGTTTTTACGCAGGTTAAGAAATTTGTATTCGGCCTGAGGTATTACATCATTAGCAAAAAAGAATGCAACAATGCTTAACCCAAATATAAATATGATTAAGCTGCGCATTGCCCTGTTTAACGAAATACCGGATGATTTCATAGCGGCAAACTCATAATTTTCGGCAAAATTACCAAAGGTCATAATAGAAGCCAGCAGTATAGATAAAGGCAGTACGAGGGGTACTATTTTAGGCGAATAAAACAGTAAAAATTTTGCTACCACCCAGGCATCAAGATCTTTACCGGCAAGCTCTGATATAAATAGCCAAATGCCCTGTAAAATAAAGATAAAAAACAAGATAACAAATACAGAAACAAACGTCTGTATAAAGGATGTAAGAATGTAGCGGTCTAAAATTTTCACCCGTAAATTAGTCTAATTTGTTAATATAGTAATTAGGATATTTACTTTCGGTAAAGGTAAAATGATTTTTTGACAAAGGTTGGTTTGTTTTAAAAGAATTTATAGTAAAAGTGGTTTTAGTACCATCTTTAGCTGTTTGAATAAGTGTATAAATATGCTTTGTTTGAGAATCTATACCAATAAGCACATCCTTAACATCGTCTTTTACATCTATGGGTGTTAGCTTAATATATTGTATTTTCCTGCCTTTTACATTCTGCACAATATCTATAGCATACTTGTATCCTGTATTAAAAAATGAGAACATCTTAGAAGGTGTAAGCCCATCATCTTTTTTATCATCATAGGTAGAAATAGTTATTTCTTCATCTTCGGGTACAATGTTGTATACTTTTTTGCCATCAAAAATACGGGTAACCCCCATAAAGTTAAGCACGTATTTATTACCCTGTTGTGCTACGTTACCTTTACTCTCCTGGTTAAGGTTTTTTTTAGGGTTAGACATACTGTACTTAAAATCAATAACAACATTATTATAGCTTTTAATTTTAACGCTAACCTCGTCGAGCATTTTTTTTGCTTTTTGAGAATCCTGTGCATGCACAGATAAACCAATTGTTAAAATAAAGAGTGATAAAATCCTGATAATCTTTTGCATTTTAAAAGCTGTTTTCCTCATTCTTAAAAAATTGCTCAAGAGAACTAAGGTCATTTATAAGTACGCTGCGGGCTTTACTACCTTCAAACGGACCTACAATACCAGCGGCTTCCAGCTGATCTATTAGCCTGCCTGCACGGTTGTACCCCAATTTTAGCTTGCGCTGAAGCAATGATGCCGAACCCTGCTGGGCTGTAACAATCACTTCTGCAGCTTCTCTGAACATTGAATCTCTTTCGCTAATGTCTATATCAAGATTAGTGCCACTTTCCTCCCCAAAATATTCCGGCAGCAGGTAAGCTTCAGGATATGCTTTTTGAGAGCCTATAAATTCGGTTATCCTTTCTACCTCGGGTGTATCAATAAAGGCACACTGTACACGCACAAGATCATTACCTTGTGTATACAATAAATCTCCACGCCCTATAAGCTGATCGGCGCCCTGGCTGTCAAGTATAGTCCTTGAATCTATTTTAGATGTTACCCTGAAAGCTATCCTTGCCGGGAAGTTAGCCTTAATAATACCGGTAATAACATTAACTGATGGTCTTTGGGTAGCAATAATAAGGTGAATACCAATAGCCCGGGCTAACTGTGCCAGCCTCGCAATTGGAGTTTCAACCTCCTTGCCTGCTGTCATAATAAGGTCGGCAAACTCATCCACCACCAGCACTATATAAGGTAAAAACCTGTGTCCGTTTTCGGGGTTCAGTTTACGGTGGCGAAACTTCTCGTTGTATTCTTTAATATTACGTACAGATGCATCTTTAAGCAAATTGTAACGGTTATCCATCTCTATACACAAGGAATTTAGTGTATTTACCACCTTTGCATTATCGGTAATAATAGCATCACCACTATCCGGTAATTTTGCTAAATAATGTCTTTCAATTTTATTGAACAGTGTGAGCTCTACCTTTTTAGGATCTACCAATACAAATTTTACTTCAGCTGGGTGTTTCTTATAAAGTAGTGAAGTAAGTACTGCATTTAACCCTACCGATTTACCCTGCCCTGTAGCTCCTGCCATTAGTAAGTGGGGCATCTTGGCAAGATCTACCACAAAGGTTTCGTTGCTGATGGTTTTGCCCAATGCAATAGGCAGCTCCATCTCTGCAGTCTGGAATTTAGGGGCGCCAATAACGCTCTTCATAGAAACCATAGTAGGGTTTTTATTGGGTACCTCTATACCAATAGTTCCTTTACCTGGTATGGGCGCAATAATACGAATACCTAATGCTGCCAGCGAAAGTGCAATATCATCTTCAAGGCTTTTTATCTTAGAGATACGTATACCGGCCTCCGGTATAATTTCATACAAGGTAACTGTGGGCCCTACAGTAGCTTTTATCTGCGCGATGTCTATTTTATAATTGCGTAGTGTTTCTACGATCTTGTTTTTATTTTCTTCTAATTCTTCCTGGTTTATGGTAATACCGCCCGATGCATAATCACGCAAGAGGTCTAAAGGAGGGTACTGGTAATTAGAAAGTTCCAGCGTATGGTCAAATTCTCCAAAGTCTTTTACAAGCCTCGATGCAAGATTTTCTTCAATTACATCTTCATCAGAGATTTTTTCAATTACAAAATTCTCGTCTTCAGTTTCAATAATTTCATGAACCTGAGGAGCTTCTGCAATTATAGGCTTTGGCTTTGGTGCGGTATCAAGGTTTATTTGAGACGAATGTGATATAGTAGGCTTCATAGCCTCTTTATTTATCTCGAACTGGGACGGTGCAACAGCAAGGGGTACCGGCGCAGGAGGAACCGGCTTAGTTACCATTTTAAGTTCAATATTTGCAAGTTCCTCGTCATACTCTTCAGAGTCAGCATCCATATCTTCATAATTGGGGTGCAACTCCTGTTCAGCAACAGGCATAGCAGGCGGCCCGGCAACTCTTATTCCGTCATGCACAGGCTCTGCCACAGTTTCTCCCTCCTCTTCCGTTTCTTCTTCAGGGCTCTTTTCAAACAAAGCTTTAATTACATCCGGAGAAATTTTTACACGAAGAAAAAGGAATATGGCAAGGCCAAATATAAGTACTAAAAGAGTTCCTGTTTTGCCTATAAAATCCTGCATAAAAAGATTAATCTCAAACCCAATAACACCTCCAAGTTCTGGTATGTAAGCATTAGAGAAGCCGCAAAGTACAGATATTATTATAGCAAGGTAAAGATCCCAAAAAAGTGTTTTTTTAAGTTTGCTTACAGGCAGGTCTAACACTAAATACGACCCCATTAAAAAAAAGAATCGTATTAATATGAACGATGCTATACCAAACCCCCTGTATAAAAATAAGTCAGCAAGCCAGGCACCAAATTTGCCGAGCCAGTTTTGAACCGATTGTGTACGGTCTGTAAAAGAGGTTAGCACACTCTGGTCGTACTCCCAGTATAAAAAATAAGATACAAACGACAACAGCAATGCTACCGAAAATAAAAAAAACAAGATGCCCACAAGTACTTTGTTCCTGCGGGATAACTTCCACGGTCTTTTTTCGGTTACCGGTTTTTTTGCAGCCGGGGCTTCTTTTTTAGCTTTTGCCATGCAGTATATATTCCTTTTTTTGTAAAAATATTAAATTAAAATAACGCAGCCACCTTTGGGTAGTAAATAATACACCCTACTGCAATAGCCGATAGTGCCGCAAAAAACACAGCACCCGAAGCTATATCTTTTATAAAACCTATTTTAGGATTAAAATCAGGGTGAATAAAGTCGCATATTTTTTCTATGGCTGTGTTAGCGCCCTCAATAGCAAGTACAAGCCCTACAGCAAATATTTGCAGCATCCACTCTGTAGCAGATATATTAAAATAAAAACCGGCAATAGTAACGGCTACTCCTAAGCCAAACTGCACCATGATGCTGTGCTCAGATGTTACAAGTTTCCACGCGCCTTTTATAGAATATTCTACGCTTTTAAGCCTGCCTTTTACAAACCTGTTGTCTTTCATTTAGTAAAACTACAGGGCCGCAAGGGCATTATCATAATCAGGCTCATCTTTAATATCTGCAACCTGCTCTGTGTAAACAACATTACCTTCTTCGTTTACTACAATAACCACACGCGACAGTAAACCTGCAAGAGGGCTATCTGTAAGCGTTAAACCGTAAGCAGCACCAAAACTACCATCTTTAAAATCAGAAAGGGAGATTACATTCTCTAAACCTTCGGCACCACAAAAACGATTTTGAGCAAAAGGAAGGTCGCGCGATATGCAAAGTACTTTAGTATTGGCAAGGGTACTTGCCTTCTCGTTAAATTTGCGAACAGATGCAGCACATACGCCTGTATCTACACTCGGAAATATATTAAGAACCAGATTAGTACCTTTAAAATCTGAAAGTGAAACTGTAGAAAGATCGCCTTTTACAAGTGTAAATTCCGGAGCTTTTGTGCCTTTTGCAGGTAACTCTCCCGATGTGTGAACCGGGTTACCCCCAAGTTTTATATCAGCCATTATTTTGTGTTTTATTTTATACCGCAAAAGTAACAAAATATATGGTATGCCGCGGGGCATAGTGCAATTTTATAAGGGTGTATGTAAGAGCATGTTTACCTGCAATTTTAAAAAAGATGCACCCTTTTAAAGTTTAATCTATTACAGGAGCACTTACAACATCATTTGCATTTGTATCTTTTGGCTTAACAAGGCGGTCTACCCTCCAGATAAAAAATATAGACAGCATAACCACCACACCAATAACATAACCAAGAATATTATAATTTTCCAGCGGGCTTGTTTTAGTTTCCTGATGCACTATATAACCGGCACACACAGCTGCTATACCACCCGCAATTTGCTGCAGGGACGATGTTATGGCCATATAAGCGCCACGGTCTTTCATATCAGGTATTCCGGTATTTAGCGTAGTGGCGGGTATCATCCTGCTCATAATGCCCATGAACATTATCATATTGATAACTATTATTTCCCACAACGGCGTTGGGCCAAGGTTAGTGTAAAAAATAATCATTACCATAGAGATAACAGAACCTGCGGCGAACAGCCTGAATTTACTTACCCTGTCGCTAAGCTTGCCTACAAGTGGCATAATAAACAACACCGATAATCCTGTAAAGAAATAAACAGTAGGCAACTGAAGCTGGGCTATATGTATGTTATTGATAAGGAACGCACTGCCAAAAGGTTGTAGCATGAACCCACCAACAGATAAAAATGCAATTGCGGCAAAACCTACCTGGTATTTCTTGTTACTTAGCGTATGCCATAAATGCAGGAACGGGTTTTTATCATTTTGAAGTTTTAAATGTTCATTAACAGCCTGCATATTAGTTATTATAGCAATAAGTATAACAACTCCTACCCCCGCTATCATAAGGAATGCCGAATGCCAGCCCCATTTGTTTGCAAAATACAATCCTAAAGGGATACCTAATATCTGGCTGGTAGCAAATGCCATTTGTATAAAGCCCATAACACGGCCACGCTGGTGTATAACAAACAAATCTGTTACAATAGCCAGGGATACCGATCCTATTACACCACCAAAAAGGCCTGTAAATATACGTGCGCCAAGAAGCATCCAGTAGTTTGTTGCAAACGCACAAAATATGGTGCCAATAATAAAACCGGTATAGAAAAAGATAAGCAGTTTTTTACGGTCAAATTTATCGGCAAAACCTGCGGCAAGCAGCCCTGATGTTCCTGCGCTAAAGGCATAGGCAGAAACGGCAAAACCAAAGTTTGCCGTGGTCATGTTAAGTGTTTTCATAAGTATATCGCCCAGGGGAGACATAATTATAAAATCGAGTATAACAGTAAACTGTAGTAATGCAAGTATTGCAATTACAAATTTTTGATGCGAAGTAAATGGGGGGATTTCTATTTTAGGCTGTTCCATTTTTTTGACTGTGGATGGTAGTGATTAATAATGATTGAACTAATTAAGCTCCTGGCATTCATGGCCAAGGCTATTAATGATACTGATAATTTCTAAAGCAGACAAGGTGGCAGACTCAATGCGCAATACACGATCTACATCATCGGTATCAATATTCCATTGCTGTACACCTTCATGCCTGTTAAGTAATTTGTAAACTTCGCAATTTGGGCACAGTTCGGCTATATCAGTCTTAAATATAAAAAGTTGGCTATTTGTATCCATAGCTTAAAATTTATGGCGTTAACGATTTTATTACAGCATCAAAAGCTTCTTTTACAATTTCATTGGTAAGCTTAAAAGGAATGCCTCCCATGCTCTTGCCTTCACGATGAAAATTCAGCAATATATAGAGCGGGCCATAAGCTACACTCCAAAAAACTTCCAGCGAGAGCGGTATCAGTTCTTTATTGTTTCTCGCATTAATAACAAACTGTTTCATGCTTTCCTTAAAGTCCTGCATGTGTGTAGATTCAGCAAAAATACTTTCGGCATGGGGCGAGTGTTTTATAACCTCAAAGCAGGCTACCTCCATCGGAAATTCCATTGCAAAAGCCGACCGGTTTCTCCATTGTACCCACAACCCTTCTGCAAAAGGCATTTCAGGCGAAAAATCCTTCATCGTATTGACAAAAAAATTGTGGCCTATTTCTGCGCCAAGTTTTTTTATGAGGTCATCCTTGTCTTTGTAATAAATATAAAGCGTAGCAACAGATATATTGCAGGCTTTAGCCAGCTTGTTCATGCTAAATCCCTGAAAGCCATCCTGCACAATTTGTTTAATCGCTTTAGATTTCACCAGTTGTTCTTTATCTGCATCCCTTATGCGCATTATTAAATTTTTATGCAAAGTTATAATTATAAATGAATGTTCGCTTATTTATGGTAATATTTATTTTGCAGATATATTTTCTTGTGAAATATTGTTAAATACAACCCGCTATTTAACAATGATTTAATTATGTTGCTGCCTAAATTTTCTTACTTTTATAAAACACAATAATCATATAAATTTATGAATTTCACCGATATACAACAGCTTTTAGGTAACGAAGCTGAAAGCCTCCTTGGCTTTAATTCTCCCAAAGTTTCTAAAGACCTTTTACACTTCCCCTCACCCACTTTTGTAGATGATATTTTTGGTCAGAGCAACCGCAACCCACAGGTTTTAAAAAGTTTAGCTTCATTATATAACCACGGCAGGCTGGGTGGTACAGGTTACCTTTCTATATTACCTGTAGATCAGGATATAGAACATACTGCAGGAAGCTCTTTTGCTCCTAACCCGCTTTATTTTGATCCTGAAAACATTATCAAACTCGCTATAGAAGGTGGTTGCAATGGTGTAGCATCAAGTTTTGGCAACCTGGCAATAATGTCGAGGAAATATGCACACAAAATACCGTTTATAGTTAAGATAAACCATAACGAGCTTCTTACCTACCCTACCAAGTACGACCAAATAATGTTTGGCAGTGTAGATGACGCCTGGAACCTGGGCGCTACTGCCGTGGGTGCAACCATATATTTTGGATCTGAAAACTCCGACCGACAGATCATCGAGGTATCTAAAGCTTTTGAGCGCGCTCATCAGTTGGGTATGGCATGCATATTATGGTGCTACACCCGCAATAACGATTTTACTAAAGATGGTGTTAACTATGAGGTTGCGGCAGATATTACCGGGCAGGCAAACCGTTTAGGCGTTACTATTCAGGCAGATATCATAAAACAAAAACTTCCGCAAAATAACGGTGGTTTCAATACTATAAAATTCTCTAAAACCGACCCCAAAGTATATAGCGAGTTGTCGTCTGACCACCCTATAGACCTAACGCGTTATCAATTGCTTAACTGCTATGCAGGTCGCGCAGGTCTTATTAATAGCGGAGGAGAATCTAAGGGAGCTAGCGATGTTGCCGAATCTATAAAAACCGCGGTTATTAATAAACGCGCCGGAGGTACAGGGCTTATCATGGGCAGGAAAGCATTTCAGCGCCCGTTTGATGAAGGAGCACAATTAATAAGAGATGTGCAGGACGTGTATCTTTCTAAAGATGTTACAATTGCATAATCATATATACAGCATTAAAAAGTATTATCCATTATGCCTGCTTAATGCGGGCATAATTTTTAACGCTATATTGTATGTAAATTTTTACATATAATACACATTTTCAGCTTTTATTCACTAATTTTAAAGTTATACACAAAAAAATTAATGGCACGTATTTCACACACATGCATGCCACAGTTTAAAACAAATAACTACTTACAACTATGCAGAACGACATTTATCAAATTAAAAAACTACTCAATACAAAAACGGGCTCTTATACGTATTACAGCCTGCCTGAACTTGAAAAACAAGGGCACGAAATTGGCAAAATGCCTTTCTCTATTCGTATTCTATTAGAAAACGTATTAAGAAATTATGACGACTTTGCCATTACAAAAGAAAACGTAGAAACACTGCTCAACTGGAAACCGGAAGCATCTGATAAAGATATTCCCTTTAAGCCTGCCCGTGTATTAATGCAGGATTTTACCGGCGTGCCTGCCGTGGTAGACATAGCATCACTTAGGGCAGAGATTGCCCGTAAGGGTAAAAACCCAGACGAAATTAATCCGCTTATACCTGTAGACCTTGTTATAGATCACTCCGTTCAGGTAGATTATTTTGGTACCGAATATTCGTATGGCCGTAATATGGACGAAGAATACACCCGAAACAAAGAGCGTTACCAGTTTTTAAAGTGGGCACAAAAATCGTTCAGTAACTTTAGTGTGGTACCTCCCGGAATGGGCATTTGCCATCAGGTAAACCTTGAATATTTATCTAAAGGGGTTATACAGCGCAATGGCGAGGTGTTCCCGGATACTTTAGTGGGAACAGACAGCCACACGCCTATGGTTAACGGTATTGGTGTTATTGCCTGGGGCGTGGGCGGTATTGAGGCTGAGGCTGCAATTTTAGGCCAGCCAATTTATTTTATCATGCCTGAGGTTATTGGCCTGCGCTTAACCGGAGAGCTGCCTTTAGGCTCTACCGCTACAGATATGGTGCTTACCATTGCCGAACTGCTGAGGAAATATGGCGTTGTGGGTAAATTTGTAGAGGTTTTTGGCGATGGATTGGACCATCTTTCGGTACCGGACAGGGCAACGATAGGTAACATGTCGCCCGAATTTGGCTGTACGGTAACCTACTTCCCTATTGATGATAAAACGCTGGAATATATGCGTTTAAGCAACCGTAGCGAAGAGCAGGTACAACTGGTTGAAGATTACTGTAAAGCCAACCTGTTGTGGCGCACCGGCAATGAAGAAATTACCTATACCGATATTCTTGAATTAGACCTTGGTACAGTAGAACCTACAGTGGCAGGGCCAAAAAGGCCGCAGGATAAAATATTGCTAAAAGATTTTAAACCTAAATTTATAGATGTACTTCACCAGTCGTTTGGGCGTAAATATCTTAAGCCACAAGAACAGTTAACCCGCTGGTATGCCGAAGGCGGCAGCGCGTTGCCTATTGTTGTAACCGAACCTGAAATAAAACAGGATATTAAAATTGAAGAAAAGATAGAGGACGGTATGAAAATGGTTGCAGTTACCATGGGCCAGGAACAGTTTATGCTGTCAGACGGTGCCGTGGTGGTAGCTGCTATTACATCATGTACCAACACGTCTAACCCTTATGTTATGATAGGTGCCGGGCTTGTTGCCAAGAAAGCACGCCAGTTAGGAATTAATGTTAAGCCATGGGTAAAAACATCCTTAGCGCCAGGCTCTAAAGTAGTGACCGATTACCTTATCAAAGCCGATTTACTGGACGACCTCGAAGCACTTAAATTTCACGTAGTGGGTTACGGCTGTACTTCCTGTATAGGCAATTCCGGCCCGCTGCCTGCACACATTGCAAAGGCTATAGACGATCATGACCTTGTTATGGCATCAGTACTATCAGGTAATCGAAATTTTGAAGCAAGGATACACCCGCAAATAAAAATGAACTTTTTAATGTCGCCCATGCTTGTTGTTGCGTATGCCCTTGCCGGCCGGGTAGATGTAGACCTTGTTAATGAACCTATAAGCTACGACCCTAACCAGCAGCCGGTTTTCCTTAAAGATATCTGGCCAAGTAACGACGAAATTAATGCCGTTATGAGCGAAGTGCTTTCGCCAACACAGTTTGCCACAAGCTACGGGACAATTTTTGATGGTAACGAAACATGGCAAAACCTTGAGATACCTGATGAGAAAATTTATGTTTGGGATGATAACTCTACCTACATTAAAGAATCGCCGTTCTTTAATAACCTGCCCGATGAACCGGGAGAATTACAGGATATTAAAGATGCCAATGTGCTGCTTTCTCTTGGCGACAGCATAACGACCGACCACATATCTCCTGCAGGGGCTTATAACGAAACATCTGCAGCAGGTAAATACCTTATAAGCCGCGGTGTGGAAAAAGCCGATTTTAACTCATACGGTTCACGCCGTGGACACGACGAAGTTATGATAAGGGGAACTTTTGCCAATGTGCGCATTAAAAATAAACTGGCAAGCCGCGAAGGTGGGTACACTAAATTTTTGCCTACCGGCGAAGACATGAGTGTTTATGATGCATCTGTTAAATACAAAGAGGCACACATACCACTTATGGTACTTGCAGGTAAAGAATACGGTAGCGGGTCATCGCGAGACTGGGCTGCAAAAGGTACTTTCCTCTTAGGAGTTAAGGCAGTACTCGCCGAAAGTTATGAGCGTATACACAGGAGCAACCTTGTGGGTATGGGTGTGTTGCCATTGCAGTACAAAACCGGAGACAATGCCGAAAGCCTTGGCCTTACCGGCGAAGAAACCTTTAGCATTACCGGGATTGCCAACGATATTAAACCATTAAAAGTAGTTGAAGTTACTGCTGTAAAAAAAGATGGCCAGGCTATTGTGTTTAGCGCTATTGCAAGACTGGACTCTAAAATTGAAATAGAATACTACAGGAATGGTGGTATTTTACAATATGTATTAAGGCAGTTCTTAAAAGCATAATGATATAAAGTAATTAATGACAGGTATTTATTGCATTGCTTTTTCCTTTTGTATCAACGGGACAGAAAGCAATGCAATGCCTGCCATAAAAGCAGCGGTAACAAAAAAGATGTTACCGTGAAGCACGTTAAATAAAAATGCACCGCTAACCAACCCAATAATACTGGCAAGGCTTCCGGCTGCACTGGCTACTCCCTGTATAGCTCCCTGGGTATCTTCATTGCCGGTATTAGAGAGCAATGCCACAAACGATGGCCACATAAGCCCGTTACCCAAAGCAAAGAACAATGCCCCAATATACATTACCACAATATTATTAAAGGTAAGGCAGACAAAGCATATTGCCAATAAAAAGCCGCCTGTAATAACAAGTACGGCACCCGAAAAATGCTTGCTGAGATAGGTAAGCAATGGTCCCTGAACAACCACGAGTGCTCCACTTAGAAATGAGAAAAACACCCCAAGCTGTAGTACCGACCACTTTAATTCGTCGGCTGCATAAACAGGAAATGCTATATAAAAAAAATTAAAGGCAAGGTATATCAGGAAATAGAGCAACAGGAAATAAGGTACTCCATCTATCTTAAAAACTTTAAATACATCCTTTTTTGTGGGTTGATTAATTGTTACTTTATCGGTATCAGCAGATTTAAACCTGCTTTCATGGATGTAAAAATACACTACAAAGACAGCGACAAAAGATATTAGGGCTGTAGCAATAACAGGCAATAGGTTACCCAATACCGTGGCTCCCAGCAACCCTGCCATTAATGGGCCAAAAATAAGCCCCATATTTGAAGCAGCAGATATTTTACCAAAGTTTTGCTTCCGGTCTTTTTTCTCAAATATATCGGCAAGATAGGCATTGGCTACAGAAATGCTTCCACCGGTTAAACCATCAATAGCCCGTGCTAAAAAGATTAGCATAAGTGGTAAAGTTATTACCAGATCGTTATGCTTAGCGGCATTAGCTACTGTACCGGACGGTGCAATTAGCAAACCCACAATAAATATCATCCACCCTATAAACGTGCCTATTTCGCTAATTAATAATATCTTTTTGCGGCCAGAACTGTCTGACCAGTTGCCTAAAAGCGGTGCACCAACAAGCTGAAATACAGAATATGTCGCCCCAAGTAAACCGTAGGTTAAGGCGTTACCACCCATTTTTAAGACAATTACCACAAGGAATGGTAATACAACACTCATTCCTAACGTATCTATAAATGTAACCAAAAGTATAGGGAACAATTTAGGTTTTGCAGGAGTTTGTGTGGTCATGGTTTTTATATTTCAAAATTAAGGCAGATTGAAATCATTACTTAAAGTTACTGATAGTAAAGATACTAAATTACGTTCTATAAAGTAATAAACCCACAGGCTTACGTCTGTGGGTTTAAATATCTATATCAATTACATATATAACTACGGTTAACTCTATAGGTTGGCTAACTTATCCTTAATAAACCTTAAACTACCCACAGCAAGAGCCTCAGTATTGTAAGGAGATTTTTGCCATAGCGAAACCGCCTGCTGCATCCCGGCAACAGACGATGAAAAATTTTCAAGTACCAAATTTCCATTAAAGTCAATTTCCTTTAGTGCACCAAAAAATTCATCCCAATTAATTGTACCTTCGCCGGGCATACCACGGTTGCTCTCGGTAATATGCACATGCTTAAGTAATTTATCCGACTGTATTACCGGATCGTGAAAATTATTCTCTTCAATGTTCATGTGAAAAGTATCCAGGTGAACCGCAAGGTTAGACGCTCCTGTTTTTTCTATCAGCTCTATAACATTAGCAGCAGTATTACAAACGTAGCTTTCGTAACGATTTATTGGCTCTATGCCTATGGTAATGCCGCTTTTTTGGGCATAATATGCGGCTTCACCCCAAACATTAATAATAATATCTTTCTCTGCCTTAGTAAGTGGGTTTCCTGTAAACACACCAATGCCACCATGCAGTACACCACCTAAAAAGTCGGCATCAAGCACTGCGGTTTTATCAAGGGCCTTTTTTATAAGGGCCAGGGCATCTTTAGGATAAAAAGAAATATGTGCTTCTTTGGGCAGGTTAACCGAGCAAACCACACCCAGATTATTTTCTTTTAATTGTTTTTTTACAGTTGGAGCATCAAAGTCCATGTTGTTTGGCAGCAATATTTCGATGATGTCAAAACCTGCCTGTGCTGTTTTTTGTATGGCATAATGGCCTGCTTCGGCATTCCATAATGGCGTTATCCATGATAGCAGTGATGCCCCTATTTTAATATTCATTGTAATTGTTTTATTGTAATTAGTTTAAAACACCCACCATTCTGACCGTACCCCAAAATACGTACCCAGCCTTCTGTGTCCCGCCTGCTCTAAAAACGGCGAGTACATGGCACTCTTTGCATAGTCGTTGTACCGGGCTACTTCAGCAATAAGGCGAATATGTGGCCGTGCCCATGGGCTGCGTTCGGCAGTAGGTACAATAGTTGGCGCCAATGCAAATTTTGCCATTGTGGCCTGTGGGTTGTAACCGTCTTTACGGGTAGTATAATGCAGTTCTGTCACCATGTGGAACCAATCGGTAACGTAGTAAATGAGCCGTGTGCCGAGGGCAAGGTCAGTCTTATCGTTAAAAATTTCACGCCCATAAAAATTCATGGCTTTGCCTTTGGTGTCGGCACCTCCCCTGCTTTTGGTATACACTGCGTATGGGTTAAGGCTAACCCTGTCAGACAGGTTAAGCATTAAATGCTCAACTGCCGTAAAAGAAAAGGCTCCCTTGTATTTACCATTACCATCGGGTGCGCCAAAAGTGCGCCAGGTTTGTGTACTGCCGCTGTCTCCCCCATTTGCTATGCCTGTACCATACCGCACAGATATCTGGTTAAAAGAACCGGGCTTTTTTGTAGTGAGTTGCGAACTTAATTTAATACCGCCTACAAAGCCATAATCTGACGGATAATTAGGGTCGGCATTTTTTGTAACGGCAGAAACGTAGTGATATTCTGCCAGTAGCTTTATAAGATGTTTTTTATTGATGTTAAAGCTATGCTCTGCCACCATAACCTCCCTTTGCCTGTAAGCTAAAACCTTACTACCCGATATAATGTTAGCATACGAATATGGTGTAACATTAGACGAAGTAGTATCTATAGCCGCGGGAAAAAACATAGAGAAAGAAGTCTTTTTATACTTTACACCAAAGCCCTGCGAGGAGTGGTCATCAAAATAAAAATAATCGGCAATATGTATGTCGTCATAACGCATGTAGCGGGCCCCTGCCCAAACACTCCAGGGGCTCCCTACGATATTGCGCGCTTCTACAAAGGCTTCGGGCAGGCTTACTATCATACCGTTTATTGACCCTGAATGTACATTACCCAAAAATGTACCATTTGAGGAATAAAAGGCCAGCCTCACCTGAAAATCTATTGCAGTGCTATCCTTATTTGCATTTACCGGAGTGAAATGAAAGGCAGGAAGCAGGTCTACATAATCGCCCTGATCCATCCTGCCGCCCAGTGATCCCTGACCCAACAGGTTAAGTTGGCGGCCTGTATGCCCTTCTATATCCGGAGAGTACCCAAACCCTATCCGGCCGGTAGTGCCAAAGGAAAAATTTTTATTTGTTATTACTATTTGGCTGTTAACGGCATTACTGCCCAGCAATACAGCAATAAATATAATTAACCTGTAAAAAGAACCAGGTATCATATCGTGCTTTTATTTATAGCAACACGGTTTACACCAAGCGTTTTAGGCTTATAATATTTAACAGCAAAAAGTAGTATTACTACATAGCATACTATAGGCAACAGGTAAGCATAAGCAATATTAGTATTGGCTACCAGGCCCATTATTGGTGGAAAAACCGCCCCGCCAAACATAGCCATTACTAAAAATGACGATGCCTGCTCTGTTTTGTTGCCCAGCTTTTTTAAGCCTAAACTAAATATTGTAGGGTACATTACACTTAAAAAGAAATTGAGCATAACCAAAGCGCCAAAAGATACCCACCCAAAGCTTTGCGAAATTACAAGGCACAGCACCATATTACAAACGCAGTATATGGCAAGTAATTTATTAGGCGCTATGTAGCGCATTAAGAACGTGCCTATAAAACGGCCAACCATCATCATGGCCATACTAAGCGAAAAGTAATAGGCTACCTGGTTATCTGCCAGGCCTGTTTTTTCTACACCATAATTTATAAAGTATGCCCATGTACCGCCCTGTGCACCAATGTTGAAGAACTGTGCCAGTACTGCCCACATAAAATGACGCTGGCGGTATAATGGTGCGTTTGCAACTACATCAGTATTTACAGCATCAGCATCATTATGAGATGTTTCAGCATGTGGGTCTTTAAGGGCAGGGACTTTTACAAACCAAAAGGCAATGGCAATGGCAAGTATTACCCCGCCGATGATCATGTACAGATTTTTAACCGACTCTAACCCTGCTGCACCCTCTGTATTTAAAATAAAGAAACCTCCTAATAACGGCCCTATTATAGCTCCTAACCCGTTAAATGATTGTGCGAAATTTATGCGCTGGTCACTTGTACGTTCATCTCCTAACGATGCTATAAATGGATGAGCAACAGTCTCTAACGTTGCAAGGCCGGATGCCAATATAAACAATGCCGCCCTGAAATAAGTAAATGATTCGTTTTGCGCTGCCGGAACAAATAAGAATGCCCCCAGAGCATATAAAATAAGGCCTAATAAAACGCCTTTTTTATAGCCGTAACGTTTCATGAACAAACCTGCCGGAATGCCCATTACTGCATAAGCGCCAAAAATGGAAAGCTGCACAAGCCCTGATTCTGATTTGCTGATGTGCAGTACATTCTGGAAATGCTTGTTAAGCACATCGCCCATAGTTATGGCAATGGCCCAGCAAAGAAACAGTGAAGTGACAAATACAAAAGTAACAAGGTACTTTTTTTCGGTAAATTTTGCCTGAGACATACTACTGATTATTAAATATTAGCATTTGTTATGTTACCCTCTGCAACACTATTGGCCTCACAAAAAGATTCGAAATCTTTAATGGTATAATTTGGGCATGCGCCTTCTTTAGATGTTATAAAAGCACCAAGTGCCGTAGCCTGTTTCATGATTTCCTGTGGTGTTGCGCCTGCAATCCTTTTAGAAAGGAAACCTGCCAGGAACGCATCCCCGCTGCCTACTGTATCCTGAATAGTTACGGGTACTGCCGGAAACTCGAAATGCTCATCGCCATTATAATATACCGCACCTTTACTCCCTTTAGAAACCAAAACTTCGGATACATTAAACTCCTGCTGAATAAAACGGATACCATTGTCCTCGCTTGTATATTCTTTACCCAAAAAGTCAAGTATTATACGCAATTCGGCTTTATTCATTTTAACGAGGTCGGCTTTTTTAAGCAGTTCTGTAATAATTTCAACCGAATAAAATGGCGGACGTATATTTACATCAAACACCTTGAATTTTGCAACTTCTAAAAGTTTTAAAAGTGTTTTATACGACACCTCATTGCGGGTTATAAGGCTGCCAAAAACAAAAGCATCGGCGTTAGCCACTTTTTCTGTATAATCTTTGCGGTACTCAATAAAGTCCCAGGCTACGGGCTGCACAATATCATAATGTGCCTCGTTATGCTCATCTATATGAGCTATTACAGTACCCGTATCATATTTTTTATCTACCTGGCTATCGGCTACTGTAATACCCCAGTCTTCAATCTGGGCAAGTAATGTTGCTCCATAACCATCGTTACCTACACGGCTTATCATGTGGGCATCTACCCCCATGCGCATAAGGTTATAGGCTACATTAAATGGTGCACCACCGGCACGTGCGCCTGTAGGGAAAATATCCCAGAGCACTTCTCCAAAACAATATATGGAGGGCTTATTTATTCGATCTTTCATTTTAATATTTAGTTAAACGTTTAAGCAAATGGATAAATAAAAAAGTTAAGGTGTTTTAGGGTTAGAAGTCTGCCCTATATGGAGCGAAGCATCTACAACAATGTTTGCCACTGGTGCAGACGGATCTTCTATTTTTAAATGTAATTGTTTAAGGGCTTCCTTTCCTATTTCTGCCAAAGGTTGTCTTATATAAGATACCGACTGGCTAAAAAGTTCGTAAGCTTCTGTTTCATCAAAAGCTATTACGGCAATATCTTCCGGTATTTTTACAGTGCGTTTCATAAGGTTTTTTAATCCTGAAACTGCCAGTTTATTACTTGTAAAAAACAGTGCATCAGGTTTGTTATTATCATTTAGCAAAGTTGTAAGGGCAAAATCGATATCGGCGTCAATGCTATTAATATTAACACTTATAACAGAAGCATCATTAAAAGCAAGATCATGCTTTTTTAATGCATCTGTAAAACCAAGTGTCCTTTCGGTAAGATGCGGAAGTGTAGTATTATATGCCACAAGCACAATATTTTTGCGGCCACCGGCTATAAGGTGCTCTGTAGCAGCAAAACTGATATCATAATTATTTATGCGGATACCCGAAGCTTTAACATTCTCCAGATAACGGTCGATAAACACAAAAGGAATTTTTTGGCGAATTATCTTTTCCATGTAAAGCTCACTGTTTTCAACCGGGGCAATAATAAGCCCGTCTACCTGCCGGTCTGAAAACAGCTCAATAAGGCTTTCAAATTTTTCGTTATTCTCGTCGCTGCTGCCTATAATTAGCGTATAGCCTTTCTTTTTAGCCTCATCTTCTATAATACGTGCAATTTGCGAAAAGAAAGGGTTGGCAATATCTGCAACAATAAGCCCGATAGTAAATGTACGCTGCGTTTTAAGGCTTTTAGCAATATTGTTAGGCCGGTAATTAAGCTCATCGGCAGCTTTTCTTACCTTATCTATGGTTTCTTTACCAATACGGCTATCGGTCCTGTTGTTAAGCACATAAGATACTGAGGCGATGGATACTCCCGCCTTTAATGCCACATCTTTTATTGAAACTTTTTTCACTATAACGATAACTTACTTTGGCAAATATAACAAGATTAAACGTTTAAGCAAATAATTTTGAATTTATTTTTATTAGCGAGGATTGTCGATGTTAAAGCATTTTCAGTTTTTCTTCTTCAAGATCCAGGTAATGCAGGTGTTTCCTTATTATGTCTTCATTAATATTGTCTTCACTATTTCGTTTATGCAATACCTTGCGCTGCAGGTTAAGGATGTCAAGGTAAACAGCCTTGGCATCATCGCTCATAAGTACGGTATCGTGGGCATCATTGGTATCTTCCCACTTACGCTCAAAAAATTGCAATATAGGTTGGGCACGCAATGTGTCGCTATAGTTATCCCGCAAATGTTTAAGTGCATGCCCGGCAAGTTCTTTCCGCAAATCGCTGTAAAGCTCTTCCTCAGGTTTGGTCGTATCGGGGTCATCAATATGGATTACCTTTATAAGATATGGCAATGTTAACCCCTGTAATAGCAACGTTGTAAGAATAACAATAAAGGTTATAAAGAGTATTAGGTTGCGGTGCGGAAAAGCAGATCCATCCTGTAATTGCACCGGTATAGACAAGGCAGCAGCCAATGAAACAACACCCCGCATACCTGCCCAGCCTAAAAGTAACGGCACCCTTGCACCTGGGTTTGAGGCATCTGCAACAGTTATAAAATTTCGTGCTATGAGCGTTACCACAACAGCCATATAGGCCGAGATGATCCTGCCCATAACTAATACCGCCGTAACAAGAAGCCCATAACCTATGGCAGTAAATAAATTTACCTCTTCAAGACCATTCACAATTTCGGGAAGTTCGAGCCCTATGAACATAAATACAAGGCCGTTAAGCAGGAAACTAAAACTTTCCCACACATTTGTACTTCGCAGCCGCGATGTACTGCTAAGAAAAGAAAGCCTGTGGGTAGATAAAAACAAACCTCCGCTAACAACTGCCAGTACTCCAGAGCTATGTATTTCTTCTGCCGATATGTAAATAATATATGGCGTAACAAGGCTAAGTATAATATCGCTGTTAGCATCTGTAGGCAGTAATTTATGCATTTTCATAATTACATACGCTATAATCAGGCCGGCCCCTACCCCGCCTGCCAGCATCCATGCAAAACTTACTGCTGCCTCCTGCCATATAAACTGCCCCCGTGGCAACTGCTATTAGTGCAAACCTGAAAATAATAAGCGAAGATGCGTCATTCAATAAGCTCTCTCCTTCTAAAATAGATGAAAAACGACGCGGTACTTTTACAAATTTTAAAATAGCACCGGCACTAACGGCATCCGGCGGCGATATGATTCCGCCCAGTAAAAAACCAAGGGCAAGTGTAAAGCCGGGTATAAAATAATTTGCCACAAGCGCTACCGAAAATGCGCTGAAAAATACTACTACAAATGCAAAACTGCTAATTATGCGTCGCCATTTCCATAATTCTTTCCAGGATATAGCCCATGATGCCTCGTACAAAAGTGGGGGCAAAAATATTATGAATATAAGTTCTGACTCAATATGTAATGCAGGTATAAACGGAATAAAACTAATGCCTAACCCTGCTAAAACCAGTAAAACAGGATAAGCAACCCTAATTTTATTTGCCAGCATAATAAGCAACAAAATAGCCACAATGAGGCCTAAGTAGAATGGGAAATCATGTAGCATTTGCAGATATATTTTGATAGTATAATATTACAAAAAATTGCGGAATTTTATTTTGGTTTATACAATAACAATGCATTTTGCTACAAGGATATAATCTTTTAACCATGATAGCGCCTGCTAAATGAACAGATACTCCTTAAAAATTGTTATTTTTGATGTGAAACTACAGCCATAAAAAGTATTACTATGGATAAAAATTTAAGTATCAGGACGGTAAACGTTACCCGGTACATTACCCCGCTTCGCGAAGGCGGCTCGCTGCCTGCCCTTGCCGAAGCCGATGACAATTTTAACTATGTACTTAAATTTAAAGGTGCGGGCCATGGTACTAAAGCTTTAATAGCCGAATTACTGGGCGGCGAAATTGCCCGTGCCCTTGGCTTGCCCGTGCCCGAGCTTGTTTTTGCAAACCTCGACGAAGCCTTTGGACGTACCGAAGCCGATGAGGAAATCCAGGATTTGCTGCAAAACAGTCAGGGACTTAACCTCGCTCTGCATTATCTTAGCGGTGCCATAAATTTTGACCCTGTAGTTACTACAGTAGAGCCAAAACTTGCCTCGCAAATAGTATGGCTTGATGCTTATATTACTAACGTAGACAGGACATTTAGGAATACCAATATGCTTTTGTGGCATAAAGAGTTATGGCTTATAGACCATGGCGCAGCTTTATACTTTCATCATGCCTTTACAGATCCTGACGGGCATGCCCTTACCCCTTTTGCACTTATAAAAGACCATGTGTTACTACCCCAGGCATCGCTGCTTGAAGAGGTAGATGCAGAATATACTGCCCTGCTAACAGAAAATATAATAAGGCAAATTGTAAACCTGTTGCCGGATGAGTGGTTACAATGGGAAGGTGTTGAGCAAACACCCAATGAGGTTAGGGAAATTTATGTACAGTTTTTACTGGTACGGTTACAAAATTCAGCAATTTTTATAAAACAGGCACAAAATGCAAGACAAGCACTTATATGAGTATGCGGTAATTCGCGTTGTGCCAAGGGTTGAACGCGAAGAATTTATAAATGCAGGCATCATTACGTTTTGCAAACGCCAGCGTTTTGTAAAGGTATTGTATACCGTTAACGAAGTTAAACTAAAAGCGTTATGCCATGATATAGACACGCATCAGCTTGCTCTTAACCTTGCCTCGTTTGAGCGTATTGCACGTGGCGCTAAAGATGGCGGCCCCATTGCCCAATTTGATGCTGCCGAACGTTTTAGGTGGCTCACAGCCATACGCAGCTCTGTAATACAAACATCGCGGCCCCACCCCGGCTTTTCTATAGATATGAACGAAAAAACACAGCAGTTATTTGAAGACCTTGTGCTGTAAGTTAGATTTTAAAAGTAGATTAAACTTTCAACCTGTATATTAAATATAGGCACGAATTCCACAAATTTTCGATAAACAAATTGGTGAAAGTTTGTGGAATTCGTGTAAAAATAATTCGCAATGCGGTGCTTATGGTTTACAAATTTTGCGGTAAAAATTTATCCCTGTAGCTAACCGCATTGCCCGATACCATAAAATGCCCCTCGCCGCGGTAATGTATAGTTTCAGGATATTTTGGTGAAATAGCTACGTGCGCTTTAACTACTTCAAAAATGAAAAAGTTGTATTTGTCCAGCATTTGGGCATCATGAATTTTGCATTCAAAATGGGCATAACATTCGGCAATTAAAGGTGCCTTAACCATTGTGGCTTCTTCTGCCGTCAGGTTAAATTTTTCAAATTTATTTACGTCGCTCCCGCTACAATTACCTATACCTACTACGGTTGTAGCCATGTGCACTTCGGGAATATTAATAACACATTCCCCGCTGTCTTTTATTAGGTCATAACTATAGTTAGCCGATGTGATCATGCAGCCAATAAGCGATGGCGAAAATTCCATAACGGTATGCCAGCCCATTGTCATAATATTTGTTTCTCCTTTATAAGCACTGCTTACCAGTACTACAGGCCCCGGTTCAAGAAAACGCCTGATCTCTGATACGGGAAAATCCTGTTTATTATAATTTTTCATACTGTTTTGTTTTTAAGTAATATCCGGATCTCTATGATTAATTAGATAAATATATTTAAACATGCAAAAACAGGCAATGGCACCAAAGGTGTGCCACAAAAAGTGAGTCCCGGTTCCTCGCGGCAGCCACCCCCATTTATCAGATACCCTGAAGGTAAGCGCACATATAAATGCCAGTAACGCAAAGCCCACCCAGCGGCCGCTTTTAAAACCGGTGCGTATTAAGTATCCTATAACGGGCAGCAGTACAACACCCGCCAATACCGCATAGTTAATATTTATAAACAGCTGCACATCGCCAGGCACCATCTGCCGCCTGGCATAAAATTGGAAAATAATGTAAGCCACAATAAGCAGTACGGCATAATACCAGCGTGTAAGCTTTACCAAAAAATATACACCGGCACTAACACACAGCAACATAATGGGCAACCAGTCCATCATAATAAAAAAGCCCCACTGGCGCAGGCCGTGGTATATAGTTCCGCCTATACCGCCAATGTACAACAGCAGCAACGCTCCCGTCATAAAAATATGTTCGCGGGTGTGCCCCCATACTTTTATGGTCCAGTAAATAGCAATGGCAAGAAAAAAGCAGGATGTAATTGTATTGAGAGGCTCCGGAAAAAGATGTTGCATATTGGTTTCCGCGTATACACTCCCACCATCGGGCGGATTTGGAAAATTATTCATATATACAGTAAAATTTGTACTAAAATTAGCACTTAAACACTTTACAACTAATAGATTTAGTATAATATTATAAAATTTTACAACGCATATTATTTAAATAAATTTCTGATAAACAATATGTTAATTAAATACTAAAGAATTTTTGTTACAATATTTTACAATCAGTAAAAGCTACTGTTATTATTAAGTAATTTTTGTACATTTACTTTCATTTTTTAACTGCAATTATTCTTAATAATACTTAAGCACGATGGAACTTTACATAAAGTATAACATTGACATGATGTGTAAAGTCCTGCTACAGCAACAGCTTGATAAATTTAATATAAGCTGTAAGGTAACAGAACCCGGATATGTAAAGTTTAAAGAAAATATACCTATGGAAACTTACACGGCTTTTATAGAGTCGTTAAAACAATTTGGTATAGAAATAGTAGATAACCAAAAGAGTATACTGGTACAAAAAATTAAAAATGTTATTATAGAAATGCTGTATTCTGATAAGGGTATGCAATCTCTTAAAGTATCTTCTTACCTGGCCGAAAAACTTGGTGAGAGCTACCGCACATTATCGCAGGTTTTTTCGGAAGTGACTTTTATATCTATCGAAAATTTTATTATCTTGCATAAAATTGAAAGAGTAAAGCAGCTATTATTAACAGAAAATTTGTCTCTTACAGAGATATCTTTTATGATGAATTACAGCAGTGTGGCCTACCTGTCGCAGCAGTTTAAAAATATTACGGGGGTTACACCCACGGCCTTTCAAAAAATTATGAGGCAAAAACGTTACATAGATATCAAATAAAAATAGTTATATATACACAATAGATGCGCCCTAACAATTTACACATAATGCTTGCCGATGATGATGAAGACGACAGATTGTTCTTTAAGGAAGCATTTGAGGAGGTAAAAATAAAATATGATATTACTGCCTTTAATGACGGAGAGCAATTAATGCATTACCTTAACCAGGACGAAAACCCTTTACCGGATATCATATTCCTGGATCTTAACATGCCGCGAAAATCTGGCATGGAGTGCCTTAAAGAAATTAGACAAAATGACAGGCTTAAAAAAATATCTGTAGCAATTTACTCTACCTCCTCATCTGAGCAGGATATTGAAGATACTTTTGTAGCAGGTGCTAATGTTTATATAAAAAAGCCTAACGATTTTAATATGCTTAAAAAAGTATTAAGCGATGTTGTGCATATAAACTGGCAATACATTGTAGATGGCCTTAATAAAGACAGCTTTATACTTAGCCTTTAAAAATACAAAATAAATATAAACAAAACCCCTTAATCTTAACAATTAAGGGGTTTTGTTTATTAATCAATCTCCTCAAAATCAATATACTCACCTACTTTTTTCTTTTCTTTAGGGCGCTCTTCACGAGTTTTGCTTTCTTGATCCTGCTGATAGTTATATTGCTGTTGCTGTTGTTGCTGATATAAATTTTCGCCCGCTTTTTTTACCACCTGTTGCACTATTGTAGGTGCAAGCAGCCTTAAAAAATACCTTACGGCATAGTAAACAAGCATTATAATAAATAAAGTTCTTATAATACCGGGAAATGATGCTGTATCCATTATCATAAAGTTTTGTCAAAAATAAACAATCTCTTTTTTAAAATTAAATTACGATTCTTAAAATAATAATAAATATAGTATTTTTGGAGAACCTAACGTATCACAACCAATAAACGAGCCAAATATGACCCGCAACCTAAAATTTTTTATACCCGCACTATTGTTTGGCGCAACCGTTGCACATGCCCAATATACAGACCAGATTAACACAAACCGCCCGGGACAGTCAATGGCCGCATACTCTGTGGGCAAAACAATTTTTCAGATAGAAACAGGTATAAGCGGCACGCACGAAAACCACGATGTTTTAAACTATGAAGCTAATGGCGTAGCGCTCGACCTTGCTTTGCGCTATGGGGCTTTTGCCGAAGAACTGGAGTTTATACTGGATACGCAATACCGCTTTGACCAATATAGTGATGCTCTGTACACTTATAACCGAAACGACTTTAAAACACTTACGTTTGGAGCTAAATACATGGTTTACGACCCTAATAAAAACTACAAGCCGGAGCGAAATGTTATAAGCTGGAAAGCTTCGCATAAAATTAGCTATAGAGCACTAATACCTGCCATTGCTGTATATGCCGGTTTTAACTTAGTGGGTAAAAACAATCCCTACTCCTTTCCTGATGATAAATTAAGCCCTAAAGTAATGGCTATTGCCCAAAACAACTTTGGTAAATGGGTGTGGGTAAATAATTTTATTGCCGATAAAATAGGCACGTCTTACCCCAGCTATGGATGGATAACTACAGTAACCCGTGGGTTTAACACGCACTGGTCTGGATTTTTAGAATTTCAGGCCTACAAAAGCGATTATTATGCCGATGGTATTGCCCGCGTAGGTGCTGCTTACTTATTAAGTGATACTATGCAGATTGACGCTTCGCTAAGTAGTGGCTTTAAAAATACCCCTGCTGTACAGTATGGAGGTGTAGGCTTTTCATGGAGATTTGATGCCGATTACAATGATATACTTTTATCTGGCAAAGGCGACAGGGAAAACCTGCTTGAGGAAGACCAGAAAAAGGCAAAAGACGAAAAAGATAAAAGAAAAAAAGAAAGGGAAGAACTACTTAATACTCCTGTAGAGCCATAGCTCCCAGACTAAATGCACATGATAACTATAAAAGAAGCAAAGACTAAAAGCGAGGTAAAAGATTTTATAAAATTTTCTTTTACCCTTTATAAAGATAACCCCAACTGGATACCGCCGCTTATAAGCGATGAAATGGAAAGCTTTGATAAAACTAAAAACCCCGCGTTTGAGCACGCCGAGGTTAAGTTTTACCTTGCCTATCGCGATAATAAGATTGTAGGCAAAATAGCTGCAATTATTAACTGGCAGGAAGTTAAAGAACAGCATAAAAGTAAAGTACGCTTTGGCTGGTTTGATGTTATTGACGATATAGAAGTAACTAAAGCCCTGCTGGAAAAAGTATACGAATTTGGCCGTGAAAATAATTTGGAACATGTAGAAGGCCCTATGGGATTTAGCAACCTTGATAAAGTAGGGTTGCTTACAGAAGGGTTTGATAAAGTAGGCACTGCCATAACATGGTATACACTTCCTTATTACGTAACCCATTTAGAAAAACTGGGCTATGTAAAAGAGAAAGAATACAGGGAAAGTATTTTTCCTTTCAGTAATGTAAAAGTAGAGCACTTTCTTAAAGCCAGCATACTTATAAAAAAACGTTATGAACTTACCACACTAACATTTAAATCTACTAAAGATGTCATGCCTTATGTAGATAAAATGTTCGACCTGTTTAATAATTCTTATGGTAAGTTATCGTCTTTTGTGGCAGTGTCGCAATCGCAAAAAGAATATTTCAAGAAAAAATACATTAGTTTTATAAATCCTGAATACATTATTTTTGTTGAGGATAAAGACAAAAAACTTGTTGCTTTTAGTATAGTGATGCCTTCTTTTGCAGAGGCACTTGTTAAAGCTAAAGGCAGCCTTTTCCCTTTTGGTTTCTGGCATTTGCTACAGGCACGCAAAAAGAGTCGCGATGTTGTTTTTTACCTTATTGGCGTAGATCCTGAATACCAAAACAAAGGTGTAACGGCCTTAATTTTTGAACAGTACTATAACGTATTTAAAGAAAATAAGATAGATATGTGTATTCGTACACCAGAGCTGGAAGATAACCACGCCATAAATAACTTATGGAAAACTTTTGACCCTGTAGTACACAAACGCAGGGCTACTTACCGTAAAGATCTATAAGCTATAAAGCCTCCAGTTAACAAGGAGGCTTTTTTTGTGGTTAATCTATTATCTTTACCTAACATATTTAAGTAAAAAAGAGTCCCAAAACGGGACTCTCAATATAATTAGTAGATGCTCTAATTTATTATTTTAATGTAAATGTAGAGTTTGCTACCGCTACCCCTTTGTCAAATACATTTACAGTATATAAACCTTTGGCAAAGTCTTCACCTTTTACAGTTTGGCTTACTTCCATATTTTTGTTTTGATATGTAGCGTTTGTTATAAAGCTATAAGTAAGTGAGCTATCGCCAAAAGATTCTGTTTTCTTTTCGCCTATAACATTATTCTTAGGGTCTATAACCTGTACATAATATTGCTTGTCTCCGGCTGTGGCTACTTCATTAGCAGCAATGGTAAAACTAATTTTAATAACATCAACACGCCTTGCCTTTTCGGTCTCTACCAGTTTACCAGAACTTCTTTCTTTAAAAGACTGTGCTTTAAGATTTACAAGGCTAAGCTTTTGTGCTTTTTCTACCGTTTTGCTCAGGTTGTCGTTTTTAGTAGCAAGCGTGTCTATGTAACGTTTAGATTCGTCTAAGGCTGTCCTGCTGCTATCGCGCTGAGTTGTTAGACTGCCATTTTCTTCCTTTAGTTTTTTAACCTGTGCTATAAGCTGGTCATGCTCACGCTTAAGTTTAATATAATCTGTTCTGTAATGTGCTAATGAGGCTGTTGTTCCATCTGCTTTTTTTACTTTTTCAAGCAGCTCTACTATTTTAGCACGCTCTGTTTCGAGGTCGCCTTTCAGGCCTGTGTTCTCTGCTATTGCAGCATCATAACTTTCTTTGGCGGCTTCAAGCTCTTTTACTAAAGTTTCTTTTTCAGATAAATGCCCCTTCTCGATCTTCTCATTATCAGTACTCATTTTATACATGTAGGCAAGGCTGCCCACAAGTAAAATTGCTAAAACAACGATTATCGCTTTTAAACTTGAATTGCTTTTTTGACTTTCCATATTGAATTATTTTTTCTCAAATTTATATATATTTTAATACGATTTTTCCATTTTAACGAAAAATTAAAGAAAAATAGTATTTTTGACTGCAAGAAAGAAACTATGGAAAATATAATCAGGTTTACTGCGGCCGACCTTTTAAAATGTACAAACCAACGAAGCGGAGAAATAAAATTTGGCGAGCGCGTACAGTTAATTCCTGCCGAAACATCTGTTTATGAGGCATTAAAATCATCCGATGCAGAGTTTGTTTTACTCGGCATTCCGGAAGATGCAGGAGTACGTGCAAACAATGGCAGGCCCGGTGCAGCCCTTGCATGGGAAAGTGCAGTACAAACTATTGTAAACCTGCAGCATAATAAATTTTGCAAAGGGAACAGATTGCTCATTTTAGGCAGGATAGATGTTACCGAATCTCAAAAATTAGCCGAAACCATAGACCAGTCTGATAAAGAAGGCAGAAAGGAATTATCTAAAATTGTAGAAAAAATAGATAAAGATGTAGCTTACATAATATGCCAGATAGTTAAGGCAGGTAAAGTACCCATAATTATAGGAGGCGGCCAAAACAATGCTTACGGTAGTATAAAAGGCACATCGTTAGCAAAAGGCAAACCTGTAAATGCAATTAACTACGATCCTTACCCCGATTTTAGGGTGCTCGACAGGCGCCACAGCAGTAATGGCTTTATGTATGCATTTGAAGAGGGTTTCCTTAAAAACTACTTTATTTTTGGTGTTTTTGAAAATTATGCTTCTAAAGGTGTTATAGAAACTATTAAAAAATATACCGAAAGGATACGTTATAACACATACGAGCAAATTGCCATTCGTAAGGAAAAACATTTTAGCGAAGAAATGGCTCTTGCCGTTGGTTTTATAGGCGACGACCCTTTTGGGCTGGAAATAGACCTTGAAGCACTACCTAATGTGGGCGGCAGTATCATGACTAATACAGGGTTTAGCATAGAAAAAGCACGCCAGTTTGTACACTATTTTGGCGAAAGCAAAAACGTGGCCTACCTGCACATAAGCGAAGGCGCACCACAACTGGGCGATGAAAAAAACCCGCAGCTTACCGGCAGGCTTATTGCCCATTTGGTAACTGATTTTATGAAAGCCAAAAAGGTGGTGTAAAAATACACTGCACAATACAAATCAGGATAACCTTCTGCTTTTATTGTTTTAGCCCATACCATATTAAATGCGTATCTTTGCAGCTATCTTAGTACCTATTACTTAGTACTTAAACAATTGTACATGAAATTTGACGAATTAAATTTAATAAGAAATATTCAGCAGGCTTTAACCGAAGAGGGTTATGAAAACCCCACTCCCATTCAGGAGCAGGCAATACCCATTATTATGGAGGGTACAGACCTTGTGGGCTGCGCACAAACGGGTACCGGTAAAACAGCCGCCTTTGCAGTGCCCATACTGCATAACCTGCACCGCATAGTAGGTTCTGCCACAAAAGTTAAATACATCCGTGCACTTATAGTTACCCCTACCCGCGAGCTTGCCCTGCAAATAGGCGAAAGCTTTGATACCTATGGTAAGTATACTAACATACGCCAGCTTACTATTTTTGGCGGTGTAAACCAGGTATCGCAAACAGACCAGCTACGCAAAGGCGTAGATATTCTTATTGCTACACCGGGGCGTTTATTAGACCTTCATAAACAAGGGTTTATAAAATTTGACCACCTGCACACTTTAGTTCTGGATGAAGCCGACCAAATGCTGGATATGGGCTTTATTAACGACGTAAAAAAGATCATAAAACTTACTCCGGATAACAGGCAAACACTATTATTTTCGGCTACTATGCCGGTTGCCATACGCGAACTGGCAGATACTTTCCTTACAAAACCTAAGTATGTATCTGTAGCGCCAATATCATCTACAGCTGAAAAAGTTAAACAACAGGTTTATTTTGTTGATAAAGGCGATAAGCGCAAACTGCTGTACCACCTTATACGCAACGAGAACCTTGATAACGTACTGGTATTTACCCGTACCAAGCATGGCGCAGATAATGTTGTAAAAGCATTAAAGAAAAACGGCGTAGAGTCTGGAGCTATACATGGCGATAAATCGCAAAACTCGCGGGTGCGGGTGCTCGATGCTTTTAAAAATAAAGAGATCCCTGTACTTGTAGCTACAGATATTGCAGCCCGGGGCATAGATATTGAGAGCCTGCCTTACGTAATAAACTTTGACCTGCCTAACATACCTGAAACCTATGTACACCGCATAGGCCGTACAGGACGTGCAGGAAACAGTGGCCTTGCCATATCTTTTTGCGCTAAAGATGAGCAGCCTTATCTTAAAGATATAGAGAAGCTTATACGTATGCCTATAAAAGTTATAGATGGTCACCCCTACCCTTATGGTATGGGCGAAGATGCCCCTAAAGAAGGCCAAAAGCCGGATCTTAGAAACAAGCCTAAAAACAATAACGGCGGCAGCGGACAAAAATCTAACAACTCAAGAAAGTCTGAAGCTTCTAAACAAAATAAAAAACGCTGGTATTAACCGGCGTTTTTGCTATTGAAGTTGTACTGACTTTTTTAATTATAGCGAAACATAGAGATTTCGGCCAATTGAAAAAAGTTAAGATGACTTCAGGACAATAATCTTTAAATATATTCGCTTACAATAAAAATATTTTTATGAAAAAAGTTGCTGTTGCCTGCTGTCTCTTAATCGTTTCATTATGCTATGCACAAAAGCCTGCAAAACCTGCTGTTAAAAAAACCACGGCTGCAAAACCCATAGCTGCAAAACCTACAGTTCCCGAAAAAAATGAGTGGGACGACCTTGATATAACTTTTGTAGCCTTGGTAGATGCTTTAGTAAAAAACGACCTGCGTGCATTTACAGCACTTAGCCTTAAGGAAGTAGACTGCATAGACTGCGTTGGCAAACCGGAGTTTAACAACGAAGGTTTTTTTGTAAGTGCAGATGTTTTTTATTTAAATATTGCCAAAAATTTTAGCCTTTCGCCGGTTTACAAAGCACTCTCTACCCGTGGCTATACATTTGACAAGATCACGATTAAAAATTTCAGTCCAAGGGTGCTGCCACGTAATTACAAGGGCGATCTTGTATTGTATGAGGCCTGGGTACCCACCTATCTTGTTAACGAATTATCTAAAGGGCATAAGGGTACAAGCCACGGTTTTCAATTTATAAAGACCGATGGGAAATTTAAATTTTATGGATTAACATCCATACCATAATCTGAAATCGTCTTAACTTTTTTATTGAAGAAAAAAATAGAAATTTTTGTTTTAGATTTTGGCTTTTTTGCCTTGCGTAGCAGCGCAATGGAGTAAAAACAGATAAAATGTAGAGCGAAAATTATTTTCAAGTCAATTGAAAAAGTCAGGATGAGTTCTTTATATAGTTACGTTGGCAAACTGCCGGTTTTTGTTTAAATTTGGATATTAACTTAAATAACACACCATGGAAATTGTTTACCACTATGCCACAGTTCTTAAAGCAATAACTGATCTTAGGGAAAAAGGATATACTGAAGATTTTAACCTTACCGATAACAGCATTACCTTTAATACAGGCAGTTTTGGCGAAGACGAGTTTGAAATTAGCGATGTTTACTTTTACGAAGGTGAGTCTGACCCTGATGAAAAAGCAACCGTTTATGGCATCGAATCTAAATTTGGCCACAAAGGAGTTTTAGTTACCGGTAATGATGCTTTCCCTGAGAGCGTATCCCGCAAAATTGTAGACAAGCTCCTGGTACACAGAAAAGACAAATAGGCTTATGAGAGCCTTCTGGAACTACTACTTTACCATAAATGTAGTTAATGTATTAGCCAGTATAATAATAGCGATAATGAACGGCCCTGTATGGCTGCCATTATCGCTTTGCTCATTTGGCCCGGGCATAGGTATGTTAGCCTATTATATTTTTTATAAAGATCAGTATTACTTTTACTATAATCTTGGGTACACAAAAAAGAAGCTTGCCCTAATGGTATTTGCATGTAATGCTATAATTGCCCTGCCGTTTTTACTCATATACCTTATATTACGATCATGAATAGGCTATCAGTAACAGGGCTAACCAAATCATTTGGTTGTATAAAGGTGCTTGATAATGTTAGCCTTAATTTACAAACGGGCGATATACTGGGAGTTTTTGGGCGTAATGGCTGCGGTAAATCTACCTTGCTTAAAATATTGTTTGGCACTGTTAAAGCAAATGCCATCAATATGCTTATAAACAATAACCCATTAAAGGCTAAACACATTATTCCTAACGGAGTAATAGCTTATTTACCACAAGACCCATTTTTGCCAAATAACCTTAAAGTGCGCAATGTTATACCTATGTACTTTAATGATGGCGATTTGCAGGACAAAATTTTCTTTGCACCCGGTATCCCTAAAATCGCCAATACCAGAGTTGGCAATCTCTCAATGGGAGAACTTCGCTATTTAGAATTGCTACTTGTGGGCAACCTTAACCACCCGTTCCTGATGCTTGATGAACCTTTCTCTATGGTTGAACCGCTGTATAAAGAACGTATAAAGGAATTCCTTAACCAGCTTAAAACAACTAAAGGGATTATTGTAACCGATCATTATTACAGAGACATCCTCTCTGTAAGTACATCAAATATACTTTTAAAAGACGGTAAGACTATTACTATAACTACTGAAAACCAACTTATAACCGAAGGCTACCTGCCAGAATCTCTCTTAAACCAGTAAAAACTAAAATAAGGGTATCTGTCCGTCCTCTTCGGGTATAATATCGCCATCCGGTAAATCATCCGGTGGGGTCTCTATAATTTCTTCCGGCTCCGGTTCGGGCTCTTCATACGGTAACGGGTCAAGCAGGCTTATTTGTCTTACCTTTTCTGATGTTAACACGTTACCCAGAGCCTTAATACCTTTTACTGCAATATAATTTTCCATATCTATTACCATGGTATCTTTTTGCACACCTTTTATTTTGGCAAAAATAACCTCGGCAACAGGGCGGTAATCGGTAGCTACAATTTCAAGCTGCGACTTAGGATGCTCTGTAATAAACGTTTCTTCCTTAGTACTGCTTTCAACCAAAAAGCGTTTTATAAAATAACGCTCTTTTTCGCCATCAAAGTAAATAGCAGAAATTGGTTTTTTAGGGTTCCACTTTTCAAGCACGATCATGCCGTCTTCAAAATGTGTGGTGAGTTCTGGTATAATGGTTTTTAGCTTACCGTTCTGGTTGATTACAAGCAGCCTGTCGTTAGGCCTGAATTCGCCCAACAGCTCTCCCCTCGCATCTACATTAAGGCGGTGTACGGTATCATCAAACCAAATGCGTCGAGGCTTAAGGGTAGAAATTCCCTTCTCCTTAAGCTCGATTTTCTTGATAGGATATTTGGCAACGGTATTACCTCTCGAAGCACGCCCTTTAATGGCTATGTTGGCAAAATCAAGGTCGAATTTAAGTTTTTTAACGCTACCCACCTGGCGCAACAGTACAGTAACAACCTCTGCCTCCCCGTTAGGGTTATCAGAGAAATACAGTACCATAGAGTTTTCGGTCCCCGCAGTTAGGTCGTATGGCTTGTCGCGCGTAATACCCGACACGTTAAAACGTTTAATATAGGATGGCCCACTCTTGCCATCGCGGTATATCATATTATAAATAGTGCGCTTGTCGTTCTTGTCAAATACTGCAATGTGAATAATGTCCTTGCCCACAAAGGTCTTAACATCTACTTTTGTAACCATCATGCTGCCATCACGCAGAAACACGATAACATCATCAATATCACTACAGTCGGCAACATATTCGTCTTTTTTAAGACCGGTACCTATAAAGCCTTCTTCGCGGTTTACGTATAATTTTGTGTTACGCAACACCACCTTGGTAGCCTCTATAGTATCAAAACTACGTATCTCAGTTTTACGTTCGCGCCCTTTGCCATAACGCTCTTTAAGTCCCGTAAAGTAATCAATAGCGAACTCTATCAGGTTCTCTAAATGATGTTTAACCTGCGCTATTTCGCCTTCTAAAGCTTCAATTTTTTCTTCTGCTTTATTGATGTCAAATTTAGAGATACGTTTAATACGTATTTCCGTTAAGCGCACAATATCTTCTTCGGTAACAGCCCTTTTTAAGTGGCCGGTAAAAGGCTTCAACCCTTCGTCTATAGCGCGGATAACACCCTCCCAAGTTTCTTCTTCCTCCATGGCGCGATACACCCTGTTCTCTATAAAGATACGCTCCAGCGACTGAAAGTGCCAGCTTTCTTCAAGTTCGTCAAGTTGAATTTCAAGTTCACGCTTAAGTAAATCTACCGTTCTTTCTGTAGATATTTTAAGCATGTGGCTAACGCCTACAAACAAAGGCCTGTGATCCTCAATAACACAGCCCAGTGGCGCTACCGATGTTTCGCAGCCAGTAAAGGCAAACAGCGCATCGATAGTTTTATCCGGCGATACTCCCGGCGGAAGGTGGATTAATATCTCGACTTCGGCAGCAGTATTATCTTCAATTTTCTTTATCTTAATCTTACCTTTTTCATTGGCTTTCAGTATACTGTCTATAAGCGTACCGGTATTGGTACTAAACGGTATCTGGGTAATAACCAGCGTACTTTTATCAAGCTGCGCGATCTTGGCACGCACACGGATACGCCCACCACGCATACCATCATTATACGCCGAAACATCGGCAATACCGGCAGTAGGAAAATCGGGGTATATGGTAAAGGGTTTGCCTTTAAGTATTTTTACAGAGGCATCTATCAGCTCATTAAAGTTGTGCGGAAGCACCTTTGTAGATAAACCTACGGCAATACCCTCTGCCCCCTGAGCGAGTAGCAATGGGAATTTAACCGGTAAATTTATCGGCTCATTTCGGCGGCCATCATACGATGCCTGCCATGGCGTAATCTTAGGGCTATACAGCACCTCAAGCGCAAACTTAGAAAGCCGCGCCTCTATATAACGGGATGCCGCAGCACCGTCGCCTGTAAGTATGTTACCCCAGTTTCCCTGGGTATCTATAAGTAATTCTTTCTGGCCTATCTGTACCATGGCATCGCCTATACTGGCATCTCCATGCGGGTGGTACTGCATGGTATGCCCCACCACGTTAGCAACTTTATTGTAACGGCCATCATCAAGCTCCCTTAGCGAGTGCATGATACGGCGTTGCACCGGCTTAAAGCCATCTTCAATAGCGGGTACGGCACGCTCCAGGATTACGTATGATGCATAATCCAGGAACCACTCCTTGTACATACCTGTTACCTTAGTAATGGTATCGCCGGAGTCGTTACTGTCGTCCCTGTTATAAAAATGTTCTCCTTCTTTTAAAGGCTCTAAATTGTCTTCGTCCATTTATTTTACCTTACAACTTTTCATTTTCGCCGAAATATTTTACCCCGGCATCTTCAAAAATTTTGTGCAATATTGACATTCTCTCAATGCACATCTCATTATAATTTAAACCCTCACTGCCATAGGATGTAGAGCAGCCAAGACAAACTTCTATAGTGGCAAAAATCTCTTTTTTCCTGTTATAAAACAAAATACAGTGCCTTGGATCATAACATGAGGCTACAGAATAATTTTTAGGGCACTTTTCAATAAATAAAAAATTAAACAGCCTTTGTCTTAGTTTTTCATTTAAAATAACCCTGTCTTTAATACCCGCAGGACTAACGGTCAATTTTTTATTTTTTAAAATAGGCTTAATCCTAACCACATCATCGTCGCCGTCATTAATAGTATCCCATTTATATCTTAAAGCATATGAGATTACTTCTACATTATCAGCACCGGCAATAAGTACGTTTTTATCAATAACAGGATTCGCATTTTTATCACCAGAAACGACCGATACTTGTTTAAAACTGTGTGATTCTTTTTTGGTTTTTTCACAACCATAAATAAAAATAAAAAACAATAAAATCAGAATGTATTTCATTTACAAATGCTGTTGTAAAAATGTTCTCCTTCTTTTAAAGGCTCTAAATTGTCTTCGCCATTTATTTCCTTCCAAAAAATATATTTGCTTATCTTGTAACACACCCCTAACCCCTCTCAAGAGGGGAACCAGCTTCACTCAAGCCTGCTCAATCAAACTATAGCTGATTGCTTAGTTCTTTACAATAAAATTTATCTTTTAAGATTTTTAGGCGTTGCAGCGCAACGTCTCTACAGCAATCGCGTAGCTCAATCTGAAATCTGAAATCATCAATCTGAAATCCCCTTAACCCACCTCTACATCAAGCTCTACTTTCAGGTTATTGATAATAAATTCCTGCCTGTCAGGTGTGTTCTTGCCCATATAAAATTCGAGCAGGCTTTGTATCGATGTAGCGCTATCGAGCATTACAGGATCCAGACGAATGTCCTGCCCTATAAAGTGTTTAAACTCATCGGGCGATATCTCTCCAAGACCTTTAAATCGTGTTATCTCCGGTTTGCCTTTCAGCTTTTCCATAGCAGCTTTACGCTCGTCTTCACTATAACAGTATATGGTCTCTTTCTTGTTTCGCACACGGAACAACGGCGTTTGCAGTATGTACAAATGCCCTTCTTTTATAAGCTCAGGGAAAAACTGCAGGAAGAACGTTATCAGCAGCAGGCGAATGTGCATACCATCAACGTCGGCATCGGTAGCGATAACAATATTGTTGTAACGCAGGTTCTCCATTTCATCCTCAATATCAAGCGCAGCCTGCAGGAGGTTAAATTCCTCGTTCTCGTATACAATCTTTTTAGTCATGCCATACGAGTTAAGCGGCTTACCCCGAAGGCTAAATACTGCCTGAGTGTTTACATCCCTCGACTTGGTAATAGACCCCGAAGCAGAGTCACCCTCTGTAATAAACATGGTGCTCTCTAAACTGCGCGGATTCTTAGAATCTGTTAAATGCACGCGGCAGTCGCGTAGCTTTTTATTATGAAGGCTGGCTTTTTTAGCCCTGTCCTTAGCCAGTTTACGTATGCCCGAAAGCTCTTTACGCTCACGTTCGGCCTGTAATATTTTTTTAAGCAAGGCATCAGCCGTTTCCGGGTTCTGGTGTAAAAAGTTGTCAAGTTTGTTCTTAACAAAGTCGTTTACAAACGTACGTACCGATGGCGCATCCGGACCCATATCTGTAGAGCCCAGCTTGGTTTTTGTCTGCGATTCAAATACAGGTTCCTCTACCTTAACGCTTATGGCGCTCACGATAGATTTACGAATGTCTGACGCTTCAAAATTCTTGTTGTAAAACTCTTTAACGGTGCGCACAATTGCCTCACGAAAAGCCCCTAAGTGAGTACCGCCCTGTGTGGTGTTTTGCCCGTTAACAAAAGAGTAATATTCTTCGCTGTATTGCGATTTACTATGCGTCATTGCGAGCTCTATGTCGTCATCCTTAAGGTGGATGATGTCATAAATACGGTCGTCCTCGGCAATGGTTTCGCCAAGAAGGTCTTTAAGACCGTTGTCACTATGATATTTTTCGCCATTATAAATTATTGTCAGCCCCGTATTGAGGTAACAATAATTTTTAAGCATTTTTATAATGTACTCATTACGGTACTTGTAGTTTTTAAATATAGTTTCGTCTGCGGTAAAGGTTACTTTAGTACCCTTACGCCTGGTGGTTTCGGTAACAGGCTCTTCAAGGGTAAGCTCCCCGGCAGAGAACTCGGCAGCCTTTATCTGGTTATCCCTAACCGATTCTACCCTGAAATAATTAGACAGTGCATTAACCGCCTTTGTACCCACACCGTTTAATCCTACCGATTTTTTGAACGCCTTTGAGTCGTACTTACCACCGGTATTCATTTTAGATACAACGTCTACCACTTTGCCCAATGGGATACCACGGCCAAAGTCGCGCACGCTTACAGTTTTATCTTTAAGTGTAACCTCTATGGTTTTGCCGGTGCCCATTACAAACTCATCGATACAGTTATCAATAACCTCTTTTATAAGGATATAGATACCGTCATCGGCAGATGAACCGTCGCCCAACTTACCAATGTACATACCGGGGCGCATACGGATATGCTCTTTCCAGTCGAGTGATCGTATGTTGTCTTCGGTATACTGATTTTGTTCGGACATAAAGTTTAGGCAGATTTTCTGCTAATGTACCATTTCTGCGGAAAAAAACAAAAGCCGGACGCAAGAAAAGTTTTAATTTCCTTAACAAATCCGGCTTAAAATCGTTGTAGTATATCTTAGCGGTTTATCCTGTAAGCCGCTACCGATTTTTGGTTAATGTAAATAGTAAGAGTACCATTAGAGCCATTATCAAGAGGTACATCAAATTCGGTTATACCGTTGTTTATTAAAGGCTTTGCCTGTATTATTTTCCTGTCTTTGCTAAACGCGTAATGCACCACATCGCCCTGTTTTAAATTTTTAATTTTAAAGGGGATGACATTATATTTCCTATCGGTAAATGAACCTGTGTTAGGTGCCAAAAACTGATAACCACCCATAAGGTAATTACCATAATACAATGGCAGGTTAGCAAAATCGTCGCCTGTTTTTTTGGTCAGCAGCCATTGCTTGTCGTCGGGATAATGATTTAAGAAAAACACATCGGGTTCAGCAAAAAAGTAACCGTCGTTAAATTTAAAAGCAAAGGCTGGTTTTTCGCCTGTAACTACACCCGATGCCCACGTGGTATCGAGAAGTTGCCACTCACCGTTAATTTTTACGGCGTTCCAGGCATGGTCGCTGGCACCGGGGCCTTTACCAATGTGTGCCGGATGCGACTTAGATGTTCCCGGAATGATAACCGCCTCCAAACCTGCTTTTTCGGCCACCACGGCAAATAATGTAGAGTAGCCCTCGCACACCCCTTTTTTAGACTTGATGGTTTTTAGCGCAAGGTCATCGCGCATTATTTTTTGCTTGGCAATTTTCTCTTCCTGAGTAGAGTATGAAAAGCCTACCGGCTGCCTGTTGATGCCATAAGCAGCGAGGTCGTACTTAATATTAAGCGCTATCCATGTAAAAATAGCGCGGGCTTTAAGGTCGTCCTGTTTAAAATCAGCACTAACCTGTGCGGCAAGCTTATCAGGGTCGGAAAATTTAGGGTACGCTTTAACGGTGTTATCTACTTTTGTAAAATCCTGGGCCTGTGCAAAGCCAAAGGTTAACAACAAAAGCGCTATGTATAAGGTTTTAGATATGTACTTCATGGTAAATAACTATCCAAGAACGATGCCAAAATTAGATTCTAAGATGATAGCAAACAGAATACAGAATAAATAAACAAAAGTATTATGGCAGGAATTAAATTCACTAATAATCGCCAACCATCATTTCGCCGCTTGTCAACAATTATAAGCTTAACTAACTCAATACCATTGATTATAGAGAATATTAAGGAAAGCAAAGTAAGAATAACACAAACAAGCTGACCATAAACATAAATATAATGATATTTATAGTACACAGTAAAATATTTGGCTATTAAACCAACGATAAAAGCCAATACTAATAATGCTACTGGTATAAAGGCATTACGCCTTGTCCTTTCTAAAAATGTGTTTGGCATATATGTTAGCGGTTTTGGTCTTTAAGTTGCAAAGATTTATATCCATTTGTGACTTTGGAACTTTGCTGCTCTGAAACTCTTTAACTACTACCTGTAATGACAAAATATCCCTTTATCATAAGGCGTCCACAATGCCGCACGCTGATGTGCCGCTTTTAAAGCATTGTTAGCCCAGGTATTACAGGTATAAAATAAGCTATACTTGCGGTTGGCCTCATAAAAAGCATCGTACCGGCCGTAACTTTGGTCTTTTATCCACAAGACTTTTTTACCGTTATCGTACTGAAAGCTATCGGTAATATAGGCAACAAGGTCGGCGTAATCCTTTTGCGTGATCATGATCTTTACACACTCGTCATCTTCCTTTACGGTTTTGTAAAACTTAGTATGCATAGCCGATGTTCCCAAATAAAACGCTGCCTTAAAAGCGGTGCTGGCTTTAAGGTCGCTCCACTCCGGCGTATCAAGGTAAAAGCCTTTATCGCCCCAGCCAAAAGCCATATAGTTAGCTACGCTGTCTTTAGCTTTGGTCTGGCTGTAAAGAATATCTTTAGTCCAGTCTTTTACATTATTTTTTATAGGCACTAAAATATCGGTATGCACCCCGTTAGAGTTTATGTAAATAGGTATGTCGCCACCTTTTTCTGGTTCGCTGTTTACCGTAATGTGCGACATCCCAACTGCAGAGAGTAAATAGATTACTACAAAAGCCACAATGCCAAGCACTACCCTGCCGGTAATTTTCAACCCTTTTTTAAGCCTTCTGTCCATAATCAAAGTCTGCTACAATTTGTTTTAACGCAGCATCATATTCTTTATTAGATATTGTGTTGGTTTCTTCATCAAAATTTTCTGCAAAGCTGGGTAAAGAGAACGTAGCACGAATATTACCCCCATACCATGCAAGGCTTATTTTTGCTGCTTCCAGCGCATTCTTCCCGCCGTGCTTACCCGGGGATGTAGACATAAGCAGCAATGGTGTATTATTGAACACCAGTCTTTTTTGGCGCGATGCCCAGTCATAAATATTTTTAAAGGCAGCGGTTAACCCCGCATTATGTTCGGCAACAGAAATTAACAAAACATCGGCCTGCTCTATTTTATCCAAAAAGGTTCTCGCTATAGGCAGCTGGCCTATTAATTTTTCCCGGTCTACACTAAACAACGGAAGTTCATAATCATTAAGGTCGAGTATATGAACCTCTGCATTTTCAAAAAGTCCGGCGGCGTATGTGGCCAGTTTTTTGTTTATAGATTGCTTACTGCTGCTTCCGGCAAAGGCTAATAATTTCATAAAGTATATTTTATTATTAAGTCCTGCTAAATTTAACAATACCAACAGGCAATAAATTTTTAGAAAAATAGAGTTATCAATGGTATATAAATATCACTCGTGAAAAACGAATTACATTGAAAGTAGATATAGAAACTAAAGCATTTTAAATAAGCCTTATTTTTTTATTTTATAATCGCATCCTGAATAACCTTTTGTATATCTTCCCTTATATTTTCTTTAGATAATTTATTCTCTCCTGCTTCCGGATAGGTACGGTTAGACAGGAATACATATACAATCTCTGTTTCAGGATCTGCCCATGCCATAGTTCCAGTAAAGCCGGTATGCCCAAAGCTCGATTTAGATACACATCCGCAGGTAGGCCCTGATTTTTCTATCTGTGGTTTGTCAAATCCAAGTCCGCGACGGTTGCCTTCTTTACATGCGTAGCAGGTATTAAAGGTGTCGAAAGTCTTGGCAGAGAAATACTGTTTGCCACCGTAAGTACCTTTTTGCAGGTACATTTGCATAATCTTGGCAACATCCATACTGTTAGAGAAGAGACCGGCATGCCCTGCAACCCCATCCATCATGGCTGCAGCCATATCATGCACGTAGCCCTGAATTTCTTCATAACGGAAATAGTTATCAACTTCTGTAGGCGGTATCATACTCATATCAAACTTTTGCAACGGATTGTATGTGGTTGAATATGCGCCAAGCGGTTTGTAAAAGTTAGTATCGCTAAGCACATTAAGCGGTTTGCCTGTTTTAAGCTCTAAGAACTCTTTAAGCAGGATAAAATTAAAGTCGCTGTACTTGTACTCCTTTTTAGGTAATAACTTACTGTCGGCAATTTTGTCAATCATTATGCCGGGGTAATCTTTTCTAAGGAATAAATTCTCTGTAACCTGGTGTGGAAACTCCGGACTAACCGACCTGCGGTAATACAATGTATCCGGCTGCTTAAGGCTATCCAGCGTTTCCTGGTAAAAAGGCAACCATGCCTGAAAACGCGACTGGTGTAACAGCATATCCTTAAGGGTAATATCTTTTTTGTCGGTCTTTTCAAATTCCGGCAGCATGTTACCCAACTTTTCGTCAAGCCTTAAATGGCCTTTATCATACAATTGCATAATATTAGGCAATGTAGAAAGCATTTTAGTTAACGATGCCACATCATAAATATCAGTATCTTTTACCTTTACATCATTGTTGTACGTATGGTAACCGTATGATTTTTGATAAATAACCTTACCTTTTCTTGCTACTAAAAGCTGAATTCCCGGTGTCATTTTCTGGTCGATAGCACGCTTAGCAATTGCATCAATTTTTCTGAGAGTAACCGAATTCATACCTACATTCTCTGGTGTTGTAAAGCCAAGCCTGTTTAGAGGTTTTGTAAAAATACCGTCGTTAACCTTAAAGGCTCCTCCTACACTAACCGGAAGTTTACCTTTAGAACCCAAAGCGCCAAATATAATTTCGGCAGCAACAGTCTGGGCAATTTCATTATTTTGGTAAGCAAGCACGATACCGTCTATATTTCCAAAACTTTTAACGGCGCTAAGCACGTAGGGTTTTGCAAAAGAAGTAAGGATAACTCTTTTATTCTTAGCAATAGTATCCAGCCAAACTAATTCTTTCGATGTAAAATCGTGTTTTTTCCAGGCACCATCAGCTTTATGGTAACCTACAATAACGGTAGTATATTCTTTAAGTGCTTCGGTCATAAGAGGGAGGCTGTCCTGCTTAACCTCAGTAACATCAGCATATTTTTCGAGAACCTTAACATAATTAGAGCCATCATCATCGCCCATTTTTACATAAGCAATCTTCTCATTTTCAAGGTCTGCAATAGGTAAAATATTGTTATCGTTTTTAAGTACGGTTTCTGCCTGCTCATAAAGCTGGTAGTTAAGGTCGTCGTACTCATGACCATTAAGTTCGGCATACAAATTTTTAAGGTCTATAGGTTTATATTTGTTAAGGCCAATCCTGTATTTGTAAGCAAGTATTTTTTTAACCGAAAAAGCAAGTCTGCTTTCACTTAAAACAGTGTCATTATACGCTTTGCGAAACTTTTCTATAGCCAGTGGCACATTTTCTGCAAACAGTAACACGTCGTTACCGGCAAGAAAAGCTTCGAGGTCTATATCGCCGGGTTGCATGTATCCACTCGCTCCTTTCATATTTAGGGCGTCTGTAAATATAAGGCCTTTAAAACCCATTTGTTCCTGTACAAGATGTGTTACCACATTATAAGACAATGATGTGGGCAAGTTAGGAGTAGGCTCTAAAGCGGGAACGTTAAGATGGGCAACCATTATACTTGCCATACCTTCATTAAATAAACGCTTGTAAGGGTACATCTCTATATCCTCAAGCCTTTTTTTATCGTAGGGAAGAAAAGGCAATGCCAAATGAGAATCAGTCCCTACATCGCCGTGGCCGGGAAAGTGTTTGCCTGTAGCATAAATGCCGCCATCCTGTATACCTTTCATTAATGCCGAAGCCCTGTTGGTTACATTGTCTTTATTTTCTCCAAAAGACCTGTTGCCAATTATAGGGTTAAGAGGGTTAATATTAATATCTACAACCGGGGCAAAATTAAAGTGTATGCCCATGCGCTGCGCCTGCTTTGCCATCTGGCCTCCCATTTTTTCTATAAGGGCAAGATCCTGAACGGCACCAAGTGTCATATTCCAGGGGTAACGGTAGGTAGAATCGAGCCTCATGCTAAGGCCCCACTCGGCATCTATACCCACAAATAAAGGTATTTTACTTTCTTTCTGGTAGCGGTTGGTAAGCTTTGACTGTCGCACCGGCCCACCCTGAAAAAAGATGACCCCGCCCACTTTATAGTCTTTTATAAGCTTGTCTATCCCTCTTACGTGCGACGAATCTTTGTTAGAATAAGCCGCAACCATAAACAACTGCCCCACCTTTTCATCAAACGAGAATTGGTTGTAAACACTGTCTGTCCACCGTTGCTCTGCCGGCGATTTATAATCTGTAAACACCTTGCTTTGCGCAGATGCTGCTTGTATAGTGAGTAGTAATAGTAGGGCAAGGAACCTCATTAATGAAAATATATTTTAAATAATAAAACATCATTATAGTTTATATAATGATGTTTTTAATGTTTTTAAGGCAAATATTGGGTTTAAAAAAACCTGCTGTGCCAGCTTTCTCCTGCAGGTACTTCCCAAAAATCCTGCCACTCTCCTACTGTATTTACTAAATTGTTAAAAACAATTGTATTAGCCGAAACAGATTTGTCTTTAGCAAGCTTTTTAAATTCTATAAGTGGCTTGTGGGTAATAAATTCGCCCTGTTTAAAGGTTACATTCATTTTATCCAACAGCTCTACATTATACTTTTGCTCCAGTTGCTGTATAAAATGCACAGATGCATCTATAGAACAGCCCGTAGCATGCTGGTTATCCTGGTTAACGGCCAGGATTATAAACCTGTCATATTTTATAAGGAACGAAGCCTCAAGGCCGGTGCCGTGGGCAGCCCAGTTCTCTACAAAGTTTTGAAGCTGTGCTTCTATATCGGTAATTTCGTCTTCAGAAAATTTCCTGTTGGACTGATATATCCATATTTTGGATTCTTCAGGCAGTGTATCAAACGGAACGTACATAATTTGTCTTTCTTATAAATCCTTAGCATTGGCAATTAACTCTGCCACATCCATAACTTTAATATCGTGTTCCCTGTTTTTTGCTTTAACACCATCGGTAAGCATGGTATTACAAAACGGGCATCCTGCGGCAATAATTTCAGGTTGGGTTTCAAGGGCATCTTCTGTCCTCTCTACATTAACATCTTTTTTGCCCGGTTCAGGTTCTTTAAACATCTGGGCACCACCGGCACCACAGCAAAGGCCATTGGCACGAGATCGTTTCATCTCTACAAGTTCGGCATCCAGTTTTTCTATAAGATCGCGTGGAGCCTCATAGATATTATTTGCCCTACCCAAATAGCATGGGTCATGAAACGTAATTTTCTTTCCTTTAAACGCACCACCCTCTACAGTAAGCCTGCCATCATCAAGCAGTGACTTTAAAAACTGAGTATGGTGTACCACCTCATAACTCCCGCCCAGGCCGGGGTATTCGTTTTTAATGGTATTAAAACAGTGTGGGCATGCCGTAACTATCTTTTTAACATCATAGGCATTAAGCACCTCTATATTTGCCATAGCCTGCATCTGGAACAAAAACTCATTTCCAGCCCTTTTAGCCGGGTCGCCGGTACAGCTTTCCTCGGTTCCTAATACGGCAAACGGTACCTTTGCACTATGTAATAACTTTACAAATGCCTTGGTTATTTTTTTTGCCCTGTCATCAAAACTACCAGAGCAGCCCACCCAGAATAAAACTTCCGGCTGCTGTCCTGTAGCCATCATATCGGCCATTGTGGGTACTGTAATGTTATCCTGCATCATAATTTATTCTGCATCATGGTTGCCATCATCAAAAACCTGAATGGTAACCTCTTTATCAATAAGATCTGTAAACTTGCCACGGTAACGCGTAGCCTTAACAAGGTGGTTGTCTATCCAGTGGTAGTTACCACCGCGCGGTTTGCCCATAAGCATACCGTGATATTTAAATCCATGCTCTTTAAGCCACGTTTCTGTAATTTCCCTGTGTGCCTCTGTACGAGAGGTAAAAAAGAATATTATATGCCCTTCGTCATACCACTTATTAAGGGTAATAAGTGCATCAGGATATACGGCAGCCGTAACCATCCTTTCCGGCTCTTCGTTAGGAATATCGTCGCAAATAGTACCGTCTATATCTATCAGGTAATTTTTAATGCCTGCCGGTAATATTGGGCTTAAATGCTCGCCGTTTTCTGTAATCGTTTGAAGATTTTTTTCGATATCCTCCTGTTTCATTATCGTACCTGTTAATTATAATTCGTCTTTCCAGTTAAGCCTGTCCATCTGGCTGTACTGCCACGGGGCGCCGTTGTTCTCTATATTTGTCATCATACCGTTAAGCTCTGTAGGTGCAGCACTCTGCTCCATAACCAGGTAACGCCTCATATCCATAATAATAGATAATGGGTCTATGTTTACCGGGCAGGCGTCTACACAACCATTACAGGTAGTACATGCCCATAACTCTTCGGGTGTTATATAGTCGTTTAATAATGATTTACCATCATCAACAAACGTGCCCTTATTAGCGTCAATATTACGACCTACTTCTTCAAGCCTGTCGCGGGTATCCATCATTATTTTTCGTGGAGAAAGTTTTTTGCCTGTAAGGTTTGCGGGGCAGGCCGATGTGCAACGGCCACACTCTGTACACGTATATGCATTAAGCAACTGTACCCAGTTAAGATCCTGAACATCGCTCGCACCAAATTTTGCAGGCACCTCACCTTCCGCAGGGGCAGGCTGTGCAGCAAACGGGTCGGCATTGGGGTCCATCATCAACTTAACTTCGGCAGTAACCGAATCTAAGTTTTCAAATTTGCCTTTAGGCTCCAGTTTTGCAAAATAGGTATTAGGGAACGCCAATAAAATATGAAGGTGTTTAGAAAAGTACAGGTAATTCATAAAAATTAATATTCCCGTAATATGTAGCCACCATGTAGTTCTCTCTACAATGATAGCTGTACTTTCGCTCATACCATTAAAAAGCGGAGTTATAAATCCTGATACAGGAAAAGAACCCGCAGTAACATAATGATGAGCACCTAAACCCTGAAGGTAATGGTCGGCAGCATTCATGGTAAGGAAAAATATCATGAGTACTGTTTCAAAATACAAAATGATATTGGCATCGCTTTTAGGCCAGCCTTTTAGGTCACCATGTGCAAAACGCCATAGCTTTATAACGTTTCTCCTGATCCAGAACGTTACAACCGAAAAAATGACCCCAAACGCAAGTATCTCGAAGAAACCTATTAAGAAACTATAAAACCCACCAAGAAATGCAAATATCCTGTGGGTTCCAAATATACCGTCTATAATAATCTCTAAAACTTCTATGTTAATAATAACAAAACCTGCATAAACAATAATATGCAACGCACCCGCAACGGGGCGTTTTACCATTTTAGACTGGCCAAGAGCTATGAGCGCCATGTTGCCCCAGCGTGCTTTAGGATTATCGTACCTGTTTACATCCCTGCCGAGCTTAATATTGCGCGTAAGTTTTTTTACGTTTATTGCAAAGTAACCAAAACCAGCAACCAGCAACAGTACAAACAAGATATTATCTATGTAACTCATATAGTAAAGAATTATCCTTGTCCTTTAAGGCTTTTCTTCTGTCTTAACTTCAGGCTCTGTTTTCTCTTCTACGTAAGGAGTACCTTTTTTGCCAAATACAGAGAAGTGAACGTAACGCTTAGGATTATTTTTAAAATCGGCAAGCAATTCTTTTAATTCTTTAGATGCACCATTTAGGTTGTTATACATGGCATCATCTTTCATTAGTTTACCTAATGTGCCTTTGCCCGATTGTACATCGTTAATAAGGTTATCTACATTAGCAAGAGATCTTTCCAGTTTTTTAACTGCCTCACCAATGTTTGCCTGGTTAAGAGAGTCAGATAGCGCTGCAAAATTTTTACTGGTTTTATTAAGGTTATACATGGTAGCATCTATGTTGCCCCTGTTACCAGATATTGTACCGTTAAGCGTTTGTGCCGCTTTATTAAATTCTTTCATTGTAGCCCCAAGGTCTGCAATAGCAGTGCGCATATTTTGCTGTGTTTGTAAATCAAAAACGTTGTTAATGTTTTTAAGAAGGCTGTCTGCCGTAACAACGGTAGCTTCTACTTTTGTTTGCAGCGGCGAAAGTTTTTCTCCTACTACAGATAGCATTCCCGGTTTAAGGCCACTTAAAAGGTAAGCGCCATCTTCGGCAAGCTGGGTATTTTTAGTATCGGGTATCAGGGCAATTTGTTTGCCGGATAAACCAAAACCCGGCTCATACAACGTTGCATGGCTGGTTGTAGATATAGGGAAATCAGTATTAACCTGCAACTCTACAATAAGGCTTCCTTCTGTTAGGTCTTTAAATGTAATAGAATTTACTTTACCAACAACTAATCCGTTAAGGGTAACGGGAGCTGATGGAGAAAGCCCTTCTACATCTTTATAAACTACATAATAGGTTGTATACGAATTAAAAAGGTCTCTGCCTTTTAAAAAACTATATCCCCAGATAAATACTAATATGGCACCTAATACAAGAATTGCCGTCTTTACTTCTTTTGATACTTTCAAAACAGGTTTATTTTTTAACAAATGTAGGACAAAATTATTACTAATATGTGAATATTACTTTAAAGCTTCTGCAATACTAATAATTTTATTTTTCCTGAAAGCAACAACATAAGCCGATGTAAACCCTTTGCTTTTAGCCTCAGATAGTAGCTTTGCAGTTTTACTGTAATCAGTGGTTTCGCCATAAAAATATTTAATCTGGCTGCCACTTTTTAGTTTGGAAATATTTTTAAGCCCTTTAAAATTAGAAGGTTTAGTGGCAAGATCCCTGCCGCTCGAAGATATCTGAACCTTAAATACCACCCCTGCTTTTGCAACGGTGTCTTTTTGTTCAGCCTCCGGCTCTACTTCATTTTTTTTATCAGATGTTACTTCTTTTACAGCTTCGGTAATTTCTGCCTGCTGCTCACTATCACTTGCGTTGCCATCAAACATTTTTTTATAGCTGATGATAGCTTTTGCAATAGACTTTGCCATTTCTTCCTGCCCATCGGCAGAATTAAGGTAAGCACCTTCTGCCTTGTTAGATATAAAGCCAAGTTCTATAAGTACACCCGGCATTGCCGTAGCATCCAGCACCCATAGCGGGATTTGCTTTATACCCCTGTCATTCTTTTTAAGGTCATTTTTAAAACCATCCCTAATTTTACCTGCAAGTATTATACTCTGGTTAAGCGACTCTTCCTGTGCCAGTGCAATGCCTATAGTTGTATCCGGATTATCGGGGTTAAAACCTTTATACTTTAGCTTATAGTCTTTCTCTAATGTAATTACGCTATTTTCTTTACGTGCCACTTCAAGGTTAATTTTACTGCGCGACAAACCCATAACAAATGTTTCTGTTCCCTGAGCCTGCTCTGCATTAACACCGTTACAGTGTATTGATACAAAAAGGTCGGCATCGGCTTTATTGGCAATATTAGCGCGCTCCCTTAACTCAATAAATACATCGGTCTTGCGGGTGTACACTACATTAAAGCCCGGTTCGTCTTCTAATATCTTACCTATTTTAAGTGCAACGCTAAGCACAATAGCTTTTTCTTTATAGCTATTATGTGCAGTACCCTCATCGCCACCACCATGCCCGGCATCGAGCACTACCTTAAATTTTTTAGACTGCCCAAAAGAGGCTGTGCACAATAATATAAGTATGTAAAATAAATATTTTTTAGTTAACCTTGTCATGTATATAGTTTTAGTAGCCGCCTGCTAACGCTTATCTTTTTTTTATTTTTTACCTAATGCTTCCTGCACCGTAATTTTTTTTCCATCTTTAAATGCTACTACAAAGGCAGATGTATATCCTTTCTCTTTAGCTGTAACCAGTAATTGTTTAGCCTCATCATAACTATCTGTAGCACCATAATAATATTTAATTACCGCTGCGCTGGCATCTTTAGAGATATTGGTAAGCCCTTTAAAATTTTCCGGAACGGTCTCTAAAGATTTTCCACTTGCAGATATCTGAACCTTAAATGTAACACCTTTAGCAGCCGCTACTGCAGGTTTAGCTTCCGGCTTAGTCTCAGGTTTTTCTGCAGGCTTGGTTTCAGCTACAATACGCACTGTGGCGGTACCGCTATTAGCCGCCGGTTCTTTATATTCAGTTCCTCCTCCTGTGTAATATTCTTTTTTATACGATTGTATAGCTTTGGCAATAGCCTTTGCCATATCGTCCTGCCCGTCTTCAGAATTTAAGAATGCCCCTTCCTGCTCATACGATACAAAGCCAAGCTCTATAACCACGCCCGGCATAGAAGCCTTGTTTAAAATCCAGAATGGCGCATATTTAACACCCCTGTTTTTTCTTTTAAGGGTGCTTGTAAAACCATCCTGTATTTTGCTTGCCAGGTCTATACTGTTATTAAGTGTGGCATCGGGCACAGCACTTAACAATGCTTCCGGCTTATTAGGATCAAAACCTTCGTATTTTTCTTTATCCTTTTCCAGTTTAATAACAGAGTTTTCTTTTTTTGCAACCTCAAGATTACTCGCATTTTTAGTAGGCCCCATTATAAAGGTTTCTGTACCAAAAGCAGCCTTTTTAGGTTCGCCGTTACAATGTATAGATATAAACAAATTGGCGTCTGCCCTGTTTGCCATATCCGGCCTTTCGCTAAGTGCTACAAAAACATCGGTTTTACGGGTGTAAAGAACCTGTATGGCGTTGTCCTGCTCTAAAAGTTTACCTACTTTAAGCGCTACGTTAAGAGTAATATTCTTTTCTACATAGCCATGATAGAGTGCACCAAAGTCTTTTCCACCATGTCCGGCATCAAGTACTACCTTAAACTTGCCTCCGTCCTGTGCAAAAGTGCATGTGCACGATATAATAAAAAGTAAAAAAACCAGTTTTAAATTCATGTTCTCCCTCATTGCAAAATAGTTATTATGCTGCTTGTGTTATAATTACATTTAGTGGTTAGTTTGACAAAAATATTGTAAGTTTGGCACTTCAAAAAAATAAGCCACACTGTTACAAAAATAGTATTAAAACCATTGCGTACAAACTTATTTCATACCGTTTTATTATCTATTTTCCTTTGTATGGTGTGTTGCACCGCACAATCGCAGGAAATAAGAAACCGCAAGCCTGCAGTACCTGCTGTAAAACAGGCCGATAGTACTAAATTACCATCGGTACAATTACCCGTTGCCGGGAATGTTGCTATTACAGATACCATTAAACCCGCTGTTGATACCATTAAGCCTAAAAAGAAAGGCTTAGACGGCATTGTAAAGCGTAAAGCTACAGATTACGAAAAAATAGACCAGAAAAAGAAAGAGCTTACCTTATATAATGAAGCCGAACTATATTATAAAGATATAGAACTAAAAGCAGGCGTTATTATTATGAACTATGAAAAAGATGAAGTATATGCAGGCCGTATAAAAGACTCTTTGGGCAATTACTCGCAATATCCTTACTTTAAACAAGGTGCCAATGTTGTGGAGGCCGACTCCATACACTTTAATACTGTAACTAAAAAAGCCCGTGTATGGAATTCCCGTACAGACCAGGGTGAATTTAGGGTTAAAGCTGAGATTACTAAAAAAGAAAATGATTCGGTTATTTTTATGAAGAATGCCATTTTTACAACTTCTAAAAATATTGATAATCCGGAATATTATTTTAAAGCCAGCAAAATAAAACTTGTACCCGGTCAAAAAGTTGTGGTAGGCCCTACAAATATGTGGATTGCTAATGTGCCTACGCCCCTGGGAATACCGTTCGCGTTTTTCCCTACAAGTGACAAAGCAGAATCTGGCTTACTGGTACCAAGCTATGGCGACAGTAACAACCGGGGTTACTACCTGCAAAATGGCGGATATTACCTTGCCCTCAGCGATTACTACGACCTCTCTGTTACCGGAGATTACTATACCAATGGCAGTTACGGACTGCGATTTCAATCTGATTATGCCAAGCGGTACAGTTTCAACGGTAATGTTAACATAAGGTTCGAAAATCTTGTAACCAGCGAAAGGGGTTTACCTGACTACGCCCGTACAAAAAATTACAATATACAATGGTCGCACAGCCAGGATAGTAAAGCAAACCCTAACTCAAGGTTTTCTGCCAGTGTAAACCTTGGTTCCAGTACCTATTACAGGCAGTCTATAAATACTGCAAACGTAGGTTCCAGCCTTAATAATACGCTGCAATCATCAGTGTCTTACTCTAAAACGTTTCAAACGGTACCCCAGGTTAACATATCACTTAGTGCCACGCACAGCCAGAATACCAATACAAAGGTTATTAACATGACCCTGCCTACCCTGCAGGCAAGTGTAGACAGGATTTTCCCGTTTGCGCCGGCAGATGCGCCTAAAAAAGGATTTATAAAAAACATAAACCTCCAGTATAACCTGCGCGGCGAGAACCGTATACTTACAACAGATTCGTTATTTTTTAAACCTGAAATGTTTAGGGATGCAAGATCGGGACTGCAGCACACTATTCCGTTAAGTACAAACTTTAAGATATTTAAATACTTCTCTGTATCTGCCGGTACAAATTACCAGGAAACATGGGTAATGAATACCATAGACAAATCTGTGGTAAACGATACTGTTGTAACTAAAGATGTAAAAGGTTTCGATGCTTTTCGCACTTATAACTTTTCATCAAGTATTGGTACCACTATATATGGTACATTTAATTTTGGCGAAGACAAAAAAATACAAGCCATACGCCACGTAATGCGTCCATCTGTTTCTTACAGCTACACACCAAGTTTCGAAAAATACTACGACACCTATCAGTTAGACAACACAGGTACACAATACAAAGAATATACGCGTTTTGAAGGTGGTATATTTGGTGCGCCCGGACTTGGCTACTCTAACAACATAGGCCTTTCTGTAAACAATACCTTTGAGGCTAAGGTGCGTAACGATGACGAAAATGCAAAAGACAGCGAACCTAAAAAAGTAATGCTGCTTAACAACCTTAACTTTACCACGAGCTACAACATCGCTGCCGACTCTCTGGCATGGTCGCCCTTAAGGGTATCTGCCGGTACCAATCTTTTTAAGGAAAAGATGAATATTAACTTTGGTGCTACATTAGACCCTTATGCTATAGATAACTCCGGCAGAAGGATTGATATGTACAACATAGACAACGGTGGTAGCCTTTTTAGGCTTACAAGTGCTAACGTAACGCTTAACTACTCTTTGAGCAGTACAGATGGCGATGGTAATAAAAAAGACGAGAATAGCCAGACCGCTAAAAATGGTGGCCGTACCGATGACCTTTTTGGTGTTGGTACAGACCTGAGCGACAGCCGCCAGAGCCTGTTTAAAGATGAAGATGAGGAGGGCACCGAAAAGAAGGACAAATCAGAGGGTGGGTTTTTTAACGCCAAGCTGCCCTGGAACCTTAACCTTGCCTACTCGCTTACCTACAATAACAATGCCCGCGAACGCAGGATTACAGGTAGCTCGCTAATGGTTTCGGGTAATCTTGATATTACCCCTAAGTGGAAAATGGGCTTTTCATCCGGTTACGACTTTGTACAACAGGGTGTTACCTTTACACAACTACGTTTTGAGCGTGACTTACTATCATGGAGGATGGATTTTAACTGGGTTCCTTTTGGTAATAACACCTATTGGGGCTTCTTTATTGGTATAAAATCATCTGTACTTAGCGATATTAAATACGATAAACGCCAGGTGCCTGACAGGGCTGTGGGGCAGTAATTATGGAATATGTTAACTCTAAGAAAAATTTTATAAGGTTCTGCTTTGGGCTTACGGGGTTCTTTGTACTATTTTTTAGCTTAGGTTCTTTATTAATTATTACCGGTTTAAGGCAATACAATCAAATACCAAAACCACCAAAGACCGACCTTATGATCGTTCTGGGTAGTTTTAGTATTTTATTTGTAAGTTACTTTATATATTCCTATGTAAAAAATTCGCCAAAAATTTTTATTGACCGAAAAACAATACGTTTCAACAACAAGCAATACCTTACAAATAGTATCAAAGAAATTAGCTTTTCCGGGAAGCATTCTTTTACATTATCTAAGGTTGAAGGCATTAAAATACAATTTAAAAATGGCGAAGTCCGATATATTTTCAACTTATTATACGATAATTATTATTGTTAAGACAATACCTTGAACATATAACAAACTCTGAAGATACTTTTAAACCTTATATTGTTAAATCTGCAAAAGGAATAGATCCTGGAGAATCGGATACCTATAAAGGTATTTTTTTATTAAGCTTTAGAGGTATATTTTATATTATCATGAGTATGACAATGCTATCATTGCTATTTATAAAAGATAACATTATTGCTATACTAACGGCGTTAATGTGTATTACAATATTCTATCTTGTATTTGGAATTACGGTTTATTATGTAAGGTTAAATGATAGCTATCTGATTGTAAAAAACCATCTTTTTTTTTGGTACAGCCATGTTTATTACCTTACAGATATTGATGAAGTGATTTACGAAACACAAAGCAAACAACCCAATAATTTGCGTATTATAACCAAAGATTATAAAAATAAAGTCTACGGAGCGGGCACACTTAGTGATAATACGCTGCGCAGATTAAAAAGAGAATTAGAAAAAAGGCAAATACACGTAAGAAACGAAATAGGTATATAATTATATAAATTTTAAACTACACAACCATGAAAAAAATCATTTTTACAGATAAGGCTCCTGCTCCCATAGGCCCTTACAGCCAGGCAGTGCTTGCCGGCAATACACTTTACACATCCGGACAGATACCTTTAGACCCTGCTACAGGGGAGCTTGTGGGTGGAAGCATTGAGGCAGAGACTAAGCAGGTTATGGATAACCTTAAAGCGGTGCTTGAAGCTGCCGGTATGGACTTTAGCAACGTAGTAAAGACAAGCATTTTTATAATGAACATGGACGATTTTGCAGCAATAAACACCGTTTACGGTAGCTATATAAACGAAGAAACCGCTCCTGCAAGAGAAACGGTTCAGGTGGCAAGACTGCCTAAAAATGTAAATGTAGAGATATCTATGATCGCTGTGCAGCAATAGCATGCAAAAATAATTCTGCCGATGCAGGGTTTGTGGCAAGTGGCACGTTGTGCACGTCACAAACCCGTATCAGCATATTAATATCAGCGTCATGAGCATGGCTCGATAACGGGTCTTTAAAAAATAAAACCATATTGGTTTTACCCTCCGCTACCCTTCCGGCTATCTGCGCATCGCCACCCAATGGTCCTGAAAGCATTTTTCTAACTGTAAAACCAGCCTCTTCGGCCCTGCCGCCGGTAGTACCCGTGGCAATAAGTTTTATGTTCTCGTTTAATAAAATGTCTTTATTGGCAGTAAGAAAAACTACCATTTTATCTTTCATTCCGTCGTGGGCAATGATGGCTATCTCCATTATATTGTAAATCTTATTTGTTAAGTTCGTGGTATGTAATAAGCCCGTCTATAGGCCTGCGTAAAACATTACCTAATGTAAGGCCGTTTTTGCCTAATACTTCGGCAAGCTCTGCCTTAAGGTAAAATGCAATAGAACCTATAAAATGTACGGGTACCTCTTTAGCATTTTCATATTGCGTAATGTAATTATCCACAAACGTTTGCATTGCTTTTACAATAATCTCTTTAACAAAAGGCTCATCTTTATGCTGAATTAAAAACTTTGCAAAAGTAGCAAGGTATGCATTAGGGTTAGGCTCTTTGTAAAGGTTATGCTTTATAATATCTGCATCAAGATTGTACTCTGCCTCAAACTGCTTAGCAAGGTGCTCCGGCATTTTGTTAAAAAAGTAAGCACGCACAAGGTCGCGGCCAAAACGGTTACCACTACAGTCATCCATAGCTATGTAACCTAAAGACTGTACTTTTTGCTCCAGTGTTTCGCCATTAAAATAGCTACAGTTAGACCCTGTACCTAAAATACATATAATAGCTTTTTCGTTGTTTGGGTTTGTAGCATAAGCTGCCGCATAAGTATCTTCTTTTACACTAACCTCTGCATTAGGAAAAAACTCCTTAAATACACCGGTCATGTAATTCTTCATCCTGTCTGTACCGCAGCCGGCACCATAAAAATAAAGGTGGGTAACTTCTTTACGGTTGTTGTATATATCAAAACGGGCCTCCAGCCTTTCAAGGGCTTCTTCCTTATTAATTACTTCGGGGCTAAGACCAAGAGTCTGGGTTGTAAAAAGCCTGTTGCCCGCGTCGTCCAGCGCAATCCAATCGGCTTTGGTCGCACCACTGTCAACTAATAATTTCATACTCTGTTTGAGATTTGTTTGGGTTAAATATGAGTTAAGTTTGGGTATTGTAATTTAAATCAGGGTTATTAAATACTTGCTTTTGGGTTAAGCAGGTATAAAAAAATAAAGCCCCGCCTTTTATTAAAAAGCGGGACTTTACAGTATAAAATTATAGAGATGCGATGTGCACCGATAGGTCTATAAGCTTGCTTGAGTAGCCATACTCATTATCATACCAAGATACAAGTTTAAAGAATGTTGAGTTAAGGCCAATACCGGCTTTAGCATCTACAATACTTGTTCTCTTATCTGATACGAAATCCTGAGATACTACATCATCTTCTGTAAAGCCAAGGATACCTTTAAGCTCATTTTCAGATGCTTTTTTAAGTACTGCCATGATCTCTTCATAAGAAGTTTCTTTAGCTACTTTCACAGTAAGGTCTACTACAGAAACGTCAACCGTAGGAACACGGAAAGACATACCTGTTAGTTTACCGTTAAGTGTAGGAATTACTTTTCCTACTGCTTTAGCAGCACCAGTAGATGAAGGAATAATGTTTACGCTTGCTGCACGTCCGCCTCTCCAGTCTTTTCTTGAAGGACCGTCAGTAGTCATTTGTGTAGAAGTTGTAGCGTGAACGGTTGTCATTAACCCCTCTACAATACCAAAGTTGTCATTGATTACTTTTGCAAGCGGAGCAAGACAGTTTGTAGTACAAGATGCGTTAGATACTACAGTATCTGCAGCAGTAGCTTTGTCATGGTTAACACCCATTACAAACATTGGCGCATCGGCCGATGGAGCAGAGATGATAACTTTTTTAGCACCACCTGTAATGTGTTGTTGTGCAGTTTCTACTGTTGTAAAGAAACCTGTACATTCTGCAACTACATCAACGTCTACCTCATTCCATTTAAGGTTTTTAGGGTCTTTCTCTGCAGTTACTCTTATGTGTTTTCCGTTAACGTATAGTTGGTTGTCTTTAACCTCTACTTCACCGTTAAAACGGCCGTGAACTGAATCATATTTTAATAAATAAGCCAAATGATCTACATCAAGCAGGTCGTTAATAGCCACTACCTCAACATTATCCCTGTTGAAGGTTTCGCGGAAAACGATTCGGCCAATCCTACCGAAACCGTTAATCCCTAATTTAACTGTTGCCATTCTTCTAAATTGTTTTTTTATTTGTTTAATACTAATCGTGAAAGATTCTTAAATAGAAACGATGTCAGAAACCCTTATAAGCTCCTTGTCTACATGCGTTTTTCCTTTTACGGCATTCTCTAAAGGAGTAAGTACAACTTCATCCCTTATTAATCCTACCATATAATTTGAGTTGCCTTCAAGCAGTGTTTCTACCGCTTTAACGCCCAGCCTGCTCGCAAGTACCCTATCAAAACATGATGGCGATCCACCGCGCTGCATGTGTCCAAGGATAGATACACGAACATCATATTCGGGCATATTCTGGTCTACGTAATCTTTAAGTTCAAAAGCACTTTTGCCTATTTTATCGCCTTCGGCAATAACAACAATGCTCGAAGATTTGCCAGATGCCTTACTTTTCCTTAAAGACTCCAGCAACCTGTCAAGGCCCATGTCTTCTTCCGGGATAAGTATCTCCTCTGCACCAGCGCCTATACCGGCATTAAGTGCAATGTGGCCCGCATCGCGCCCCATAACCTCTACAAAGAAAAGCCTGTTGTGAGAACTCGCCGTATCGCGAATTTTATCAATAACATCTACAACAGTGTTAAGTGCAGTATCATAGCCTAAAGTGTGGCTTGTACCATAAATATCGTTATCTATAGTACCCGGTATGCCTATTACAGGAAAACCGTATTCTTTGTTAAATAAAAGGCCGCCGGTAAAACTACCGTTACCGCCTATTACAACAAAGGCATCAATTTTATGTTTAACAAGGTTGTCGTAAGCTTTTTTACGGCCTTCCGGAGTCATAAACTCTTTAGATCGGGCAGATTTTAGAATGGTACCTCCTTTATTGATAATGTTATTTACACTACGCGGGCCCATTTCTTTAAAATCGCCTTCTATCATTCCCTGGTAACCTCTATATATACCAGTACATTCTATATTATGGAAAGCACAGGTACGTACAACGGCCCTGATTGCAGCGTTCATACCCGGAGAGTCACCCCCTGATGTAAGGACACCTATTTTTTTAATATTAACTGACATTTTTTAGTATTTGATTGTAAAATTAATAATTTAATATGATTAATACATTTGTTTTTAGCTTATAATATAAAAATCGCAGTTTTTCAATCGATTTCGTTAATAAGTTTTTTGTAAACGATTGTTAAGAATTATAAAAAAAGCAGGAGTATCATCAAAAATATCCCTGCTTTTTTTCACATTATAAAATTTTAATGTGCGATAATTTAAAACTTAATCGGTTTCGGGAATCCGGTCCTTTTCTTTTTGCTCGGCAGCCTTCTTTTTATTTCTGCTATCAACAAACTTTATATAATCCGGCGAAATTTCCGAGTCAGGATAATCACTGGTCGAGTTATTATTTACCTCTTCTTTCTTAACGTTTTTAAACACCTTCCAGATAAGCTCATCAAAAGTATCAAAATCTACTTCCCATGTTAAACCTACCCCTTGTGTATAGCCTATTCCCTCTCCAAGAAAGTTAATATCATTCTCACGGTTAAACACACGGGCTTTTAGTGTACCATCATCGTTAATGCGTAACTGAAGCTCTGCATTACCCACAACAGCACTTTGATTTACTCCGCCCACAGGTACGCCCACAACACCGTTAAAGGTAATCCTGTCGTTTATTTGAGATGACAGTGTTAATCCCACCTGAGAGTTTGTCTCTATATAAGGGTTCCTGTTGGCCTGAACATAATTTACACCTACATTCACCTTGCTTTCACCATCTGTAAACAAGTCATTAAACAGTGAACTGGCTCTTTCGAACAAGCTGCCATACACAGCCGTGTTGGCATTTGTAGGGCTTATAAAGCTGCCTGTGCCTAAAAGCGACAGTGCCTGCGTTTGGCGGGTATCCATATCGCTAAGCCTGTAATCAAGGTCTGATTTTAATACAGAACTTACACCCGGGAAATTGATGGTGAAATCGGGTTCCGGGGTTGTAATTGTACCGTTCAGTACTATATTTACCTCTACCGGTATATTACGGTTAAAGGTTGCCGTTTCTAATAGTACCGACGGATTTGCCTGAGTTTTATAAATTGCCTCAAGGTTTAACCTTGCCCGTGTAGGGTCGCCCTCCCAGTTTATGGCCCCTCCTTTTTTAAGCGTAAACTTTTTATCGAACAGGCCACCATATTTAAAATTATACTGCCCCTGCTCTACAACAAAATCGCCAAACATATTAAACTTGCCCAGCGTATTAATATTAAGAAGCATAATACCATTGCCTGTAGCATTAAGGCTATGCCCCGTATTTTTATCTATAATAACTTCAAGCTTAGCAACAGGGGTTACATTTAGATCAAAGTTTAGCTCTAATCCTTTATACGTTTTTGTATTCTGAGCTATAATACCTTTTGCTATATTTTCTTTTTCCTTAGGGCTTAAAAAATGAATAAATGCAGCATTGGTAGTGCTTGTGGCACCGGTATTACCAAGGTTAAGCTTGATATCTGTACCCTCTGCCGATTCTGCATTTACATTAATTACAAGTTCTGTAGTAGGCCCTTTCAGTTCGGCATTACCTTTTATAAAAGCGGTGCCGTAATATATGGCATCGTCAGAATCCTGCGTGTTGAGCACCAGCATCCTGTCGGATGTTATATTAAGGTCGAGTGCCCAGTTTTTAAACAGCTTGTGCTGCACCGTACCATTAATTCTGCCTTTTGTATTAAACTTAGTATCTGTAAGTTCTATATTCCTAAAGAGTATGCGCTCCTGTGTAATATCTATTGTAGCGTTTTCTTCAAAATTATAATCAGTATTAAGGTAGCCTACTTTTATACCGCCCCCTTTTACATATATAATACCGTCTAACTGCGGGTCTTTAGCATTGCCCACAATTGCGGCACGACCGGATGCTTTGCCACGTATTTCAGGAAAAATAGATTTTAAGAATACCTGTAGCGGGCTAATATCAAAATCAGAAAAAATAGCATCTAAAGATAACAGCGTTTGCTTATCTACAATTTCTATATTACCTATAGTAGAAAACGTTTCTTTATCATCTTTAATAATAGATGTATTTACATTGAATTTTCTAAGAGATTTATCGCCTGTTACCTGCAGGCTCATGTTGCCCAGGTTATACTTATTCATTTGCAGGCTATCTATAGTTATAGATGATGCCGGTGCAAATTCGTTTTTGTTTTGCTTAAGGCTAACTTCCCCGTTTAGCCTGCCGCCAAAGTTAAGACTGTCTAACGAAGGGGTAACCTTGGCAAGGTCTACATCATTAAAGGATAAATGTAAATCTTTATAATTTTTCCCCTTTAAGTCGCCATTAAGTTCTACACGCTGGTTGTTGTGCGACATAGACAGGTTATCTATAGAAAAATCGGTTAGCTTTTTATTAAACGTTACCTTATTATCTTTAGCATCCTGCTCGTTAATAAACCACAGGTAATTTTTAAAATTAATTTCTGATTTTTTAAACCCTACTACCGAGTTCTTTTTCTCGTCTATAGTATGGTACAGGTTTAGGCTAAAGGCATCTTTTGCCTGCTTACCTCCTTTAAATTCTGTACGCACATACAAAGTATCGTTCTGGGTAATATTAATAAGGCTAAAATCAGATATCTTGTAGCTTTTCATCCGCACGCTGTCCATACTTACATAAGCGTTGTACAGCGGGTTCTTATTATCTATATCAATATTTATATTGTCGAAGTAATTATCGTATGCCGTTATATTCGGCGAATTAAAGGCAAGTTTAAAATCGCCTTTATCGCCATTAACCCGGCCACGCAGCTTTGTGTTTTGCCCCACAACAACTTCCGGCACTACGATTTCGAGAATTTTATTATAAATGGTAAAATCAAAATCAAGGTATTGCCCCTTTTTTATTTTATTGGGAGAATAATTGGTATAAAGGCTGCCCACGGCATTCTCCATTAGCTTGGGCAACTGCGCTATATCAAATTTTCCGGTAACACGCCCCTCTATAATATCGGTAGAATTTATGGTTAATGTTCTCACATTAGCCTCATCAAAAACAGACTCCACAACAAAATCTTCAAAGTAATAGCTATCCCTGCTATTTTGGTACGACAGCCTCGATATTTCTACCTTACCTGCTATATCGTTAATATTTGTTCCTTTGGCATTAAATAACAAATCACCTTTAAAGATAGACAGCGTATCTTTTTTCATAAGCTTAAGAGCAGCAAGATCGGCATAATCTACCTGGGCATGAAAATCGTACTCTTTTTTCTTCTGCCCCATATCTATAAGCCCGTCAAAGCTCATAAGCAGGTTAGGGTCGTTACTGTTTATACTACCTTTAAAATAAGGCCATTTAAAACGGCCGTCGATATTTATTTTTTTATAATTATAGCCATTAAAAGCAAGTCCGGTAATATTTCCTTTTACAGTAGTATTAAGCGATTGCTTGTTAAAGCCGCGCCCGTCTATATCAAGATGCAGTGTGGTATTACCCACAGCCTTAGCTTCGGCAATGGCACCTAAGTTAAAATTATCAAGGTCTATGGTACCGGTATAAATGGCATCTGACGGAGTATTATATCCTTTCACCGAAAGGTTTGCCTGCGCCTCCCCAAGACCCGACATTACATACATCTCTGTATCTATATCCTGCTTGGTAAGCGTTACATGGCCCACCATATCTACACGCCCAAATTTTTCTAAAACTTTAGGCAGGCTCTTGCCTAATATACGTGGCATTATAGCGGTAAGGTTACTATAGTTTGAAGCGATCCTGTCAAAGTCGCCATTCATGTAAAAACCTGCGCCCTTTTTGTCAAAAAGGTTCCTGAAGTTTATAGAGCCTATAATTTCTGAATCTTTGCTATCAAGCAATTTTAAATCGTGTAATACAAAATTGTTAAGCGGCCCTTTTAAAGTTGTAGAAAGATAGTATTTTTGGTCTTTACCAAATTCGTTAAAGAATATATTAAGCTCGTTAGATGATATGGTGGCTCTCTCTACCTTAAAATCTACATCAACAAGATTTACAAAATCCTTCATCTTTTCCTTGGTGTAACTAAGCGTAAGGTCGCCTGTTAAAGCCGACTCTGCCGTTGCCAATTCAATATCATGCAGCTGGATTTTTGTTTTAGTATACTCAAAATTACCTTTAAGGTTATTTACAAACAGGCCGTGATGGTCCAGTAAAGACAGTTTTTGTATATCGCCTTTAATATCGCCTCCTTTAAGAAAGAAGCCTTTTACATTTCCGTTCAGTTTTTTAAGATCTAATATCTTAGCGGTCACAGCATTCTCATTAGTAAGCCTGAACCTTCCGTTAGTTACATACACATATCCTGCCCTAACTTTAAAAGGATTGTTTGGGTCGGGTTTTTTACCATTATCAAACGATCGTGTAAAAACATCAAAGTTAGAAAGCGTTTCGCCCTTATATGCCTTCATGTGAAAGTTAAGCTTCTCCATGCGAACGGTACCAAACTGCAGGCCGTTTTTAGCAAACTCCCTTATCCCTAAAACATTGGTTTGTAGTTTATCTGCAGATATCAGCGTATCATTATGGTGGTCCATAATAAGCACGCCCTTAAGCTTTACACTGCCAAAAACAGTTATGGCAACTTTATCTACATTTATGTGAGTGCCAAACTGCTTATTAAGATAATTTGTACCATAGTGCGCAATGCCTGTTTGTACAAAAGGCAGCGATAAGGCTATAGCCAGCAGCAGCAAAAAAAGGAGCAACCCCACGAGGGTGCGTATTACTATTTTTTTAATTTTTTTGATACTGCTATTTGTTTTAAATTTGCACAACCGCGGTTACTGCTAAATGATTAGCAAAAGTAGGAATTTTTACTGTCGCTGCTTACTGCTTTAACCGTTTTTTATAACTCAAAATCCGTGCCTTAAACTATGGCTAACCAGCCCATTTACATACTATCTATAGAAAGCTCGTGCGATGATACCGCCGCAGCCGTGCTACAAAACGGCAAAGTGCTTAGCAATGTTGTTGCAAGGCAGGAAATTCATGAGCAATATGGCGGCGTGGTACCAGAGCTGGCATCGCGTGCGCACCAGCAAAATATTGTGCCCGTTATAGACGTTGCCATGACAAAAGCAGGCATAGATAAAAGCCAGCTTAGCGCCATTGCCTTTACACAGGGCCCCGGATTGATGGGGTCATTGCTTGTTGGCAGTTCCTTTGCAAAATCGCTTGCACTGGCGCTAAACGTTCCGCTGGTGGCTGTAAACCACATGCAGGCGCACATACTTGCCCATTTTATAGACGAAGAAGGTTTTGATAAGCCCGAATTTCCTTTCCTGGCAATGACCATAAGTGGTGGCCACACCCAAATTGTAAAAGTGAACAGCTTTTTTGATATGGAAGTTATTGGCGAAACTACCGATGATGCCGTGGGCGAAGCGTATGACAAGAGCGCCAAAATTCTCGGCCTGCCCTACCCCGGCGGACCCTTAGTAGATAAATTTGCCCAGCTGGGCAACCCTAAGGCTTTTGCATTTACCAAACCGCAGGTGCCGGGGCTTAACTTTAGCTTTAGTGGGCTTAAAACACAGATATTGTATTTTATACAAAAAAACGTGGCAATAAACCCTAACTTCGTGGCAGAGAATATGAATGATATTTGTGCCTCTATACAATATACCATTATCAATATTTTAATGGATAAACTTAAACTGGCTGTAAAGGAAACAGGCATTAAGCAGATAGCCATAGGCGGTGGCGTATCGGCAAACAGCGGTATCCGTACTACGCTTAAGGAAACCGAGAAAAAATATGGCTGGAAAACCTTTATACCTAAGTTTGAATACACTACAGATAATGCTGCCATGATAGGCATAGTAGGTTACCACAAATATTTAGAGCAGCAATTTAGCGACGCCTCAACAACATCTAAAGCAAGAATAGAACTATAATGCAGTTATTTTATAACCCAGATATTACCCCCGGCACTACCCTGTTTTTATTTGACAAAGAAGAAAGCCGACACATTGTAAAAGTGCTTCGCAAAAAAGAAGGCGACTTTATACAGATAACCAACGGCAAAGGTGCTTTGTTTACTGCCGAAATTACGTTTGCCAACGAGAAAAAGTGCGAGGTTACCGTTAGTACAGAGGAATTTTTTGAGCCTGCTCCTTACGAGCTTCACCTTGCGGTTGCCCCTACAAAGCTTAACGACCGTTACGAATGGTTTTTAGAAAAGGCTGTAGAGATAGGCATTACCCGGATTACACCTATTATATGCGAACATAGTGAACGCATTGCCTTTAAAGCCGACCGTTTTGAAAAAATAATTCAGGCGGCTATGAAGCAGTCACTTCAATATTATTTACCCATTTTGCATGAGCCTGTACCATTCAATACCTTTGTAAATGAACCCCATGAAGGTGATTTGTTTATTGCCCACTGCGAGGAAACCGACAAAAAGCTGCTTAAACATGCTTTACAGCCCAATAAAAAAATTACCATCCTTATAGGCCCCGAAGGTGACTTCTCTACTAAAGAAATCATGACTGCGTTAGGCTTAGGCTATGTTCCGGTATCGCTTGGCAATACCCGCCTGCGTACAGAAACGGCCGCTATTGTTGCAGCACACAGTGTGGCATTTGTCAATGAGGGTTAAGATAATTTTCAGTCGCAGTCGTAGTTTCAATTCTTATTGTGACTATAAAAATTGATGCGATATTACTTTTTTAAAGGCTTTGTAATAAACTAAAAAACAGTTATAACTAAAATGTTATAACTGTTTTACTATCTAATTTTTTAGGGATATAGCTAATCTTCCTGCTCTGCCTGGTTAGACTTAGAGTAAGTGCGCCATTTCTCGATACATTCCTGCATATCGGCAGGAATTTCGGTATCAAAACGCATAAACTCTTTAGTAACCGGATGCTCAAAACCAAGTGTTTTTGCATGCAGTGCCTGGCGGGGCAATATTTTAAAGCAATTCTCTACAAACTGTTTGTATTTAGTAAACGTAGTACCTTTTAGTATCCTGTCGCCACCATAACGGGCATCATTAAAAAGGGTATGCCCTATGTGTTTCATGTGTACACGTATCTGGTGCGTACGGCCTGTTTCCAGCCTGCACGATACCAGCGTTACATAACCCAGGCGCTCAAGAACCTTATAATGTGTTATGGCGTGCCTTCCCTGCTCTTCATCGGTAAAGACTGCCATTTGCATACGGTCTTTAAGATGGCGACCTATATGCCCTTCAATTGTACCTTCCTCTTCATCAATATTTCCCCATACAATGGCTATATATTCACGTTCAGATGTTTTATCGGCAAACTGCTTGGTAAGGAAACTCATGGCCTGCTCTGTTTTGGCAATTACCAAAAGGCCCGATGTATCTTTATCTATCCGGTGTACCAGTCCCGGGCGCTCGCTACTGTTCATGGGCAGGTTCTCAAAGTGGTATGCCAAAGCATTAACCAGCGTACCCGAATAATTACCATGACCGGGGTGCACCACCATTCCCGGTTCTTTATTAACTACCAGTAAAGCGTCGTCCTCATATACTATGTTAATAGGGATATTTTCAGGCTCAAGCAGGTATTCATAAGGCGGGTGCTCTAAAAGCACACGCACAATATCGTTAGATTTTACCTTGTGGTTAGATTTTACAGCAACATCATTTACATAAATGTTGCCTGCGGCGGCAGCCTGCTGTATCTTGTTACGGGTAGCATTCTCTACCAGGTTCATTAAAAATTTATCTACACGCAAAGGCTGTTGGCCCTTACCTGCTTCAAAGCGGTGATGCTCATACAATTCATCATCATCAGAGTCCTGCTCTACTATCGGCTTAGTTGTCATCTTCCTTTGTTTCGGTATTTTTGTTTGTATTTGTAAGGGTATCTGCGGCATCCTGGTAACCCGTTTTGCCATCGCCCAGTACAAGGTCTATTTTAGAGGCTTTCATTACTTTGTCGCCTGCCTTAAGTTTTTTACCATTCTGCCTCATTTCCAGCACTACATCCTTAGCAAGGTACGGTATGTATGTTTTAGTGCCTTCTTCAAGTCCCATTGCTTTAAGGGTAGGTACCGCCTGCCTGTATGTTTTTTGTATCAGGTCGGGCAGCCTCAAAGCGCTGTAGCCACCTGCATTAACCTTCACATATATTTTACGGCCTTCTTTAACATCTACCTTTGGCAACGGATCCTGCTCTACAATGGTATACGGCGGATATTCTGCCCTAAAATCTACGGTATCAAGCACCACATATTCCAGGTCCTGCCCTTCAAGGGCTTCGCCGGCTTTGGTAAGCGTCATTTTTCTAAGGTCGGGCACCGGTATTTTATCGCCGTGATTGGTGGTAAAATCCAGCCATTGCAGCAGCAAAAATACCACTATAACTATTATTATCAATGCAATAACTACCTGCTTGAAAAAAACTTTGCTTGTAATAAAATTTTTAAGGCTCATGTAAATCAGTTTCCGCAAAGATATAAATAATACTAAACTTTATAAGTTTACACAAATAATGATATTTTTGTGAGGGCAAACAACCGGTTAAACTTACCACTTATACATGAACATAGCAGTAGTAATGGGCGGATACTCAGACGAATCCGTTATTTCGATACGCAGCGGGCAGCTGATTTTAAATAATCTTGACCGCACAAAATATATACCTTTTGAAGTGCATATACTACCCGAAGGGTGGAATGTACTAATAGATGGCGAAAAATTTGCCATAGATAAAGGCGATTTCTCGTTTACTAAAGGCGGGCAAAAAACAACTTTTAATGTTATAGTTAACACCGTTCACGGCACACCGGGCGAAGACGGCCACCTGCAGTCGTACTGGGAGTTACTAAACCTGCCTTATACCGGCTGCGGCTTTTACCAGAGCGCACTTACCTTTAATAAACGTGATACGCTGAGCGTACTTTCTAAATTCAACATACCCCGTGCAAAATCTATTTACCTTTCTAAAGGTGATGCCATTACTGCCGAAGATATAGTGGATACACTGGGCCTGCCTTTTATGGTAAAGCCTAACCAGAGTGGCAGCAGCCTTGGCGTAAGCAAGGTTAATAATGTGGCTGATTTACAAAAAGCGCTTGATTTTGCCTTTGCCGAAGACAGCGATATACTTATAGAGTCGTACCTTAAGGGTGTGGAAGTGTCTGTAGGGGTGCTGAATTATAACGGAAAGACTACAGTTTTAGGGCTTACCGAGATAGTATCGCACAACGACTTTTTTGATTATGAGGCTAAATACCTTAGCAAATCTGAAGAGATTACCCCTGCGCGCCTTGATGCAGAAACTGAGCAGAAAGTTAGGGATACTGCTGCTAAAGCATACGAAGCACTGGGCATGAGCGGTTTTAGCCGTACCGATTTTATTGTTATGAACGGCGAACCCCATTTTATAGAAATAAACACGAACCCGGGACTATCGCCACAAAGTATTTTTCCACAGCAGGCGCAGCACGCCGGCATTGCAATGAGCGATTTGCTCAACAGCGAAATTAAACTGGCACAGAGCAGGAAAGTTTTGTGGAAGAAGTAATTTTTAGTATTCAGTGTTCAGTCGCAGTATTCAGTTATTAGCAATCCTAATATTACATCTGTTTACACGGTTTGTCATTCTGAGCGCAGCGCAGTGGAGTCGAAGAATCCTTTATTAGTTTTATTTTAGCAATAAATATAAATAACCAAAAAATGAAAACAGCCGTATTCCCCGGATCGTTCGACCCTATTACCCTTGGGCACTATGATATTATAAAGCGTGGTATAAGCCTTTTTGATAAGGTTATTGTAGCCATTGGTGTTAATGCCGAAAAGAAATACATGTTTACGCTGGAGGAAAGGTTACACTTTATCCGCGAGTCGTTTAAGGACGAGCCTAAGGTTGAAGTTATAACTTACGAAGGTCTTACTATAGACCTGTGCAAAAAAGTAGGTGCTAAGTTTATACTTCGCGGGCTTCGCAATCCTGCCGATTTTGAGTTTGAAAAAGCTATTGCGCACACTAACAGACAACTCTCAAAAATAGAAACGGTATTCCTGCTTACGGCTGCAAAAACATCGTACATAAGCTCGAGCATAGTTCGCGATGTATTGCGTAACGGCGGCGATTATACCATACTGGTACCGGATGCGGTAAGGGCAAAATAAAACTATTTAATGAAGAAACTATTACTGCTATTATTTTTCGCTACTACTTTATTTGCCCAGAAGAAACCTATGTATACAACCACTTACGAAAAAGGCAATGGCAATCAGACAGCAACCTATCAGGAAACTATAGATTACTTTAAGCTTCTGGATAAGGATTTTGAGAGTATCAAAATGATAGAGATGGGCCCTACAGATAGTGGCGAGCCTTTGCGTATAGTTATCTTTAACCCTGACAAAAATTTTGACTTTGCCGAGATTCGTAAAACCAAGGCGATACTCCTGCTTAACAATGGCATCCATCCCGGCGAACCCGATGGTATAGATGCTACCATGATGCTGTATCGCGACCTGGCTACAGGGAAAATTACCGCTCCAAAAAATACAGTAATCGTCAACATTCCGGTTTATAACATTGGCGGAATGCTGAACCGCAATTCGAACACACGTGCTAACCAAAACGGTCCCGAGAGTTATGGCTTTCGGGGCAATGAGCGCAACTATGACCTTAATCGCGACTTTGTAAAAAGCGACACTAAAAATTCCCGCAGCTTTGCTCAGATTTTTCATACGGTAAAGCCCGATATTTTTATAGACAACCACGTGAGCAACGGTGCCGATTATCAGTATGTGTTTACTTATATTGCCACACACCATCAAAAGTTGGGAGGCAATCTTGGTAATTACTTTAAGAAAGACATGATACCGGAAATCCTGGCTTCGCTTAAAGCTAAAAAGATTGATGCCACGCCTTATGTAAATATACATGATGAGAAACCCGATGGTGGTTTTGAGCAGTTTATGGATTCTCCCCGCTACTCTACCGGTTATGCGTCTATGTTTGATGTGCCGGGCTCAATGCCCGAAACGCACATGCTTAAAGAGTACGCATTACGTGTAAAAGTTACGTACGAATACATGCTTGAATCTTTAAATTACATAGAGAAGAACCACACTGCCATAAAAGAGATGCGTGCCGCCAACCGCGATAATTACCTGCCCGGCATGAAATACCCTTTGCAATGGGCTGTAGATTCGGCACAGGTTACGCTACTGCCATTTAAAGGGTATGAGGGCGATTATAAAACCAGCGAGATAACGGGGCAGCCACGCTTATTTTACGACCGCAGCAAGCCGTTCGAAAAGATTGTTAAGTATTACCAAACCTACCACCCAACGCTGGAGGTTACCATTCCGCAATCGTACATTATCCCGAAAGCATGGTATACTATTATTGAGCTCTTAAAAATCAATAATATACAAATGTACCCGCTTGAAAAAGATATTGATATTGAAGTGGAAAGCTACCGTATAGAAGATTACCAGACAACTACTTATGCTTACGAAGGGCATTACCCACACAGCGATACCAAAATAATTATAAAGAAAGAAAAAGTACATTTTACAAAAGGCGATTTTGTAATAGATACCCAGCAGCCCGGAGTAAAATACCTGCTTGAAACTTTAGAGCCACAGGCTGTAGACTCTTATTTTAACTGGAACTTTTTTGACAGTATATTGCAACAGAAAGAATATTTTTCGGCATACGTGTTTGAAGATACTGCAGCTAAACTGCTTAAAGATAACCCCGCCCTGAAAGCCGAATTTGAAGCTAAAAAGAAACAGGATACAGATTTTGCAAAAAGTGCCGAAACGCAACTGGATTGGGTATACATACACTCTGTTCATTACGAAAAAACGCATATGCAATACCCTGTGTACAGGAAAATGAAGTAATCAGGATATTTACAGGATTTTTCATACGTTAGTATACTAAACTGCTCACATATAAGTTATTTAAACTATGAAATTCCTCCCTTTAAAAGTCCACCCCCGCCTTTTTGCCATGCTGGCATTAAGTTTTGTAATTGCCACTATTGTAGGTACCGTTAGCCATGAGCTTGGGCACTATATAGTATATAAATGTTACGGTAACTCACCTAAACTGCATTACGATTCTGTATCTTATGGAGACATAAAAGAGAAGGACCAGCAATTTTTAGATTCCACATATAAAGTTAACCATGCAAAAATAGTTGCAAAAGAATCATCTCCTGAGAAGGAGTCTTTTCTTAAGCAGAGATATTCTATATTCAAAAATTTAGAATCTGAACGTTTAGCAATGATTTTAGGCGGCCCTGTTCAAACCTTATTAACAGGTTCCATTGGCATACTGTGGCTATGGTATAACCGCAAAAGGATACTATTAAAAAATGAGCTTGCTGTAAAAGAATGGTTCATGGTAATTGTGGCATTCTTTTGGTCGAGAGCTATTGTAAATGAACTAATCTGTATTTACGATTATCTTTTAAACGGGAGAATACCTCGGGGCGGCGACGAAGCTAAAATCAGCCTTCACTTTCGTCTTCCTGTTAACTCTATAAATATGGTAACCGCTATTATTGGTACTTTTTTATTACTTTGGGTTACATTTTACATCGTTCCTAATCAGCAACGCTTTACATTTATACTTTCCGGTATAGCAGGGAGCGCCCTCGGGGTTATGATCTGGTTTCTTTGGATAGGCCCGGTTGTACTTCCGTAAATAATTTTATGGCCAACTTTAATTATTTGTAACAATTGCTTACTTTTCAGTACCAATAGCCAAACACCATTGCAATGAAAAAAGTATTTTCAACAATAGTAATACTACTGAGCCTGTATCAGGCGAATGCCCAAAATTTTACCCGCCGCGACAGCCTTATGGGTGGTTTACGCCCTGAGCGTAACAGTTTTGATGTGCAGCGTTATGACCTCAGCATTAAAGTTGATCCTGATAAAAAATATATTTCCGGCTATAATAATATAACATTTAAGGTAATTGATAATACCAGCCGTATACAGCTCGACCTCTTTATAAACATGAAGATTGACAGTATTGTATACAACAAAACAAAACTAACATATAAACGCGATAACGATGCTGTGTTTATTACCTTCCCAAAGCAGCTTATAAAGGGCAGCGAAGAACAAGTGCGGTTTTATTATTCGGGTAATCCGTTAGTTGCAAAAAATGCCCCGTGGGATGGTGGCTTTGTATTTGCCAAAGACGACCAGCAAAAACCATGGATAGGCGTTGCTGTGCAGGGAACGGGTGCCAGCCTTTGGTATCCAGTAAAAGACCACCAAAGCGATGAGCCTGATCGCGGAGCAAGTATAAAAGTTGCAGTACCTAACGGACTGATGGATGTTTCTAACGGGCGGTTTACAGGCAGCGAAGACCTTAAAAATGGTTACACCCGTTGGGACTGGGAGGTTAAAAACCCTATAAATAATTATGATATTACTTTAAACATTGCCGATTATGCCCATATACACGATACGAACAATGGGCTTGACCTTGATTATTATGTGCTAAAAATTCATGAGGAAAAAGCAAAAAAACATTTTGAAGAGGTAAAGCTGATGCTGAATTGTTTTGAGTCGAAATTTGGGCGTTACCCATTCTTTGAAGATGGCTACAAACTTGTAGAAACTCCTTATCTGGGTATGGAACACCAGAGTGCTGTAGCGTATGGCAACCGTTTTAAAAAGGGCTATCTGGGCAATGACCTTTCCGGCACAGGTATAGGTATGAAGTTTGACTATATTATTGTGCACGAAAGCGGTCACGAATGGTTTGGCAACAGCATTACCTCTAAAGATATTGCCGATATGTGGATACATGAGGGCTTTACTACCTATAGCGAAACAGTATATGCCGAGTGCCAGTATGGCTATGATGAAGCTATGAAATACATAAATGGTGAAGGTGCGGGAAGTATGAACAAGCGACCCGTAATTGGCATTTTTGGCGTGAATAAAAAAGGTTCTAACGACATGTATTATAAGGGTGCATTGATGCTCAATACATTGCGCCATGTAGTAAATAACGATGCAAAGTGGTGGAAACTGATTCTTGACTACTCAGAACATTTTAAAAAACAGGTAATTACTACCGAAGATGTTGTGGCGTTTTTTAATAAAGAAACCGGCACGAACCTAACCTCCATTTTTAATCAGTACTTGCGTTATCCGGCTGTACCTGTTTTACAGCTTAAGCTTAATAAAGGCAAACTGGAATACCGATGGCAAACAGACGAACCTAATTTTACCATGCCTGTAGAAGTTACTATAGATGGCAAGCCTGCCCGATTACTGGCAACAAACACATGGCAATCTATTAAAACAGTTGCTAAAAACTTAGATGCTGTAGCAGTTGTAACCACCAAATTTTATATAAAAGTAGAAAAGCTTTAATTACATAAAAATAGAAATGGCCTGATATCCTCAGGCCATTTTTGCATTATAAATCTATCGCTAAATATTCCTCAGCGTTTCAGCCCGCTGTAATTTTCCCGATCCTGTTTCTGCAAATTTATTAGTAAATAAAACCTCTTTAGGCCTCTCGTACTTATCAAGGATAGAGAAAACATCAGGGTTTATATCATACGTTTCCCCTTCTACAACTAATACCAGTTTTTCGCCAAGGGCTTCATCCGGCATACCTTTTACAAATAAACGTCGATTAATATGTGCTGCCAGTTTTTCTTCAATCTGTTCAGGGTATAATTTAATACCGCCGCTGTTAATTACATTATCATAACGGCCCAGCCATATAAAATGAGTTTTGTTTATAACATCTACCACATCGTTAGTTACTACCGGCTCATTAGTAAGGCCATCTGCATGAATAATAAGGCAGCCCCTGCTATCGGTACTAAGTGTAATATTTGGCAGTGCTTCAAAAGCCGGCTCATCTATATGCTTGGCGGCAATATGGGTAATGGTTTCGGTCATACCGTACGTTTCAAACACTTCTGTCGGCAGGTTTTGCAACTCACTTGCAAGGGTGCTGCTCACTTTAGCACCTCCTAAAATAAGAGTTTTAACCTGGTTAAGCTTCTTGACAGACTGTTGAGCCTGTAAGGGTACCATCGCAGCAAAATCATACACATGGTCGTTACGGTCTAAGGGTGTTGCAGTGGGCTCTGCAATATCCATATCCCAGCCTAAAATAAAGGCCCTTACCAGCATCATTTTTCCGGCAACATACTGTGTGGGCAGGCAATGCAGGGCTCTTATGCCTTCGGTCATATTAAAATACTCGCCGGTGGCAACAGCACTGTTTACCATAGCCTGCTTACTTACCTCAATGGTCTTGGGTGTACCGGTAGTGCCGCTGGTTTGCATAAGCACATAGTCTTTGCTGTCAAACCAGTCCAGTATAAACATGCCAATGTGCTTCTCGAAGGCATCACCTTCTTTAATAAAACTGTAGGCTACGCGGCAAAGGTCTTCAGCCGTAAGGTGAAAGCCATTAAGCTTAAACCTGCTGTGCACAAAGCGTGGGTTTGGGTTATTAGTATTCATTATTAAAAGAGTTTGGGTTTACTTTTTCGGGTACCGGGAATACTATTTTTCCGGTAAGCTTATCTTTCCAGCCAGACCATTTGTATTTTTTTGCAAAAATAAACAGCAGGATGGGGTAAATAATGAGTATTGGCAGCAGGATGTCTATTCCTGCCGAGGGTTTAGTAATTTCCTTAAGTATTGCGGGTGTTTGCAACACACTCCAGTCAGACGTTATAAGTAAAGCTGCAATAAGGTTATTTGCGGCATGAAAGCCCAGTGCAAGCTCTGTGCCATCATCCATAAGGGTCATAATACCCAGGCAAAGACCGGTGCCTATGTAGTAAAGGGAAATAATGTATCCCATCTCTTCCACTTCGGGGTTTAAGAGGTGCATGCAGCCAAAAATTAATGATGTCATTGCCAAAGGAAACCACCTGTTCTTTGCTAATAAACCAAAGCCCTGCATAAGGTAACCACGAAAAACAAGTTCCTCAACCGTGGTTTGTATGGGTATCATGGGTATTGCAATAACGCAAAGTATCAAAAATTTATTCAGGTTAAACTGTACTTCGTAATCTTCGGGGGAAGCATAATACGCATATAGTGTTGTTGCCACAGAAAAAAGGGCCCAGATAAAAAAAGAAAAGAGAATGCGTTTCCAGTCTATCTTATGCCGTGATGTAATTATTTCCTTAAATTTTTGATGGTGGAGTTTTATTACTGCCAGCATAATGCCGCCCAAGGCAAATACAAACGATAGCAGCAAGAGGAACAACATAAGATTTTGGTCCATAAACCGGTAAAGCTGTGCGTTTGTAGTGGGCATGCTACTACCACGTGTTAAAGCTTTTATAGCAATAGCAATGGTTAAAGGAAGCTGGCCTGCAAACGATGCCAAAATTATGATAAGCGAACCTAAAAGATATTTACCAAAGCTGTTTTTAGGAGTAAAAGCCTGAATTATAAACATAAATATGCCGCTTAAATTTAAGTATTTGTTAGCACTAAGGTACTTTAATTTTAAATAATTATGGCTTACTTTGCAAAAAGTTTTACATGCTTACCATATACCATAACCCGCGCTGCAGTAAGTCACGCGAGGGTCTTGCACTGCTCGAATTACAGGACAAACCTTTTACTGTAATTAAATACCTTAATGAGCCACTTACCAAACCAGAACTAACTGATATCATTACAAAACTGGGAATTTCGCCTTTAGAACTCGTGCGCCAAAAAGAAAAAGTGTGGACAGACACTTACAAAGGCAAACAACTTACAGATGATGAAATTATAGTTGCCCTTGTAGCCCACCCTACCCTAATAGAAAGGCCTATTGTAATAAACGGAGACAAAGCCGTAATTGCCCGCCCTGCCGAAAGGGTAAAAGAAATACTATAACTTTATTAACATTATTTTATGATTTTATATATTAAACCTTTGTGTTATTATAAAGTCAAAGCATCTTTATCAACCTACTATATTTTTCATGAAACAATTTAAAGCCTCCTTATTACTCACTTTTTTACTGTCGGCATTTGTGTCGTTTGCACAGGCACCACCGGGAGCTCCCGCAGGCAATACCGTAAAGGTAACCGGACAGGTTATAGAGAAAGAAAGCAAACAGCCGCTGGAATTTGCTAATGTAATTATTCAGACCCTTAATAATGTTACCGTTGCAGGTGGCCTTACAGATGCTGCCGGTAAATTTAACCTTGCCGTAGCACCGGGTACTTACAATATAAAATTTGATTTTATTTCGTTTAAACCTACCGTTATTTCGGCCAGGGAAATTACAGGGAACACTAATCTTGGCGTTACAGCAATGGCACCCGATGCTACTGTTCTTAATGCTGTAGAAATTACTGCAGAGCGCAGCACTGTAGAAATTAAGCTTGATAAACGTGTATATACCGTAGGTAACGATATGATGGTAAAAGGTGGTACAGTGAGCGATGTGCTTGATAATGTACCCTCACTATCTGTAGATGCTGAGGGTAACGTAGCGCTAAGGGGTAACCAGAGCGTAACCATTTTAATTGATGGCCGCCCGTCTAACCTTGCCGGCAGCAACGTTGCCGAAGTACTTAGGCTACTACCTGCAGATTCTGTAGATAAGGTAGAGGTTATTACCAACCCATCTGCCCGTTATGATGCCGAAGGTGGTGGGGGTATTGTAAACATCATTCTTAAAAAAGGCAAGGCGAATGGCTTTAACGGGTCGGTTATTGCAAATACAGGCTACCCGTCTAACCAGGGAGTAAGCACTAACCTTAACTACCGCAGTACCAATTATAATTTATTCTCTAACTTAGGATATAACTACCGCGAAAACCCGGGTAACTCGTTTACAAACAGCGAGTACCTTAACGATGATAATTCTACTGCAAGTTTTACAAACGAGAAACGTTTAAACAAAAGACTGCGTAAAGGCTTTAATGCCAGTGTGGGTATGGAATGGTTTATAGATTCTACCACTACCTGGACAAACTCTGTAAGCTTTAGGCGCAACACAGGTAATAACCCTGCAAAAACATATTACGACAACTTTACTGCCGACAGGACTTATACCAATACGCGTTTTAGGAATAATGCCGAGGAAGATAAAGAAAACAACATGCAATACAGCAGTAGTATTGTAAAGAAATTTAATACTAAAGGTCATGAACTTAAGGTAGATGCATCTATATCGCGCAATGTTGATGATGAAGATGCCAATATTACCGATGAGATATTATTTACCACAGATACTTCGCGCAACACTTACGAACGCACTTTTAACGACCAGCTTGAAAAACGCGGACTTGTACAAGCCGATTATGTTTTACCCATTGGCGAAAAAGGCCGTTTTGAAGCCGGATACCGTGGGAGCTTTTCTTCATTAAAAACAGATTCGCGTGCTGAAACCCTGACAGGCGGCGTGTATGTAAACAATGCAAACTATACCAACTTTTTAGAATACAAAGAAAAGGTAAATGCTTTCTATACCCAGTATGGTTCTAAAATAGGTAAGTTCTCTTATTTGGGAGGACTTCGTTGGGAAGACTCAAACATAGATGTTAACCTGCTTACAACAGGCACGTTTAACAATAAAAGGTACAACAACTTTTTTCCGAGTGCATTTCTTAGCTACGAATTTTCAGAGAGCAGCAATGTTAGCCTTAGCTATAGCCGTCGTATCAACAGGCCGCGTGGCAGGTTCTTAAACCCATTCTCTGGTTTATCAAGTAACATAAATATTTTTAGGGGTAACCCGGACATCAACCCATCTAAAACACACGCGATAGATTTGGGTTACTTAAAGAAATGGAAGAACATTACACTAAGTTCTTCTGCATATCTAAATGTAACTGATGACACTTTCCAGTTTGTTAGGCAACGTTCGGGAGATTATGTAACGCAGGTAGTTGACGGTGCAGATACAGTTGACCCTGCAACAGGTACAATTATACCGGTAGGAGGCACAGACATTCGTACGCCGGTTACCCTTACCACCCCTATTAACTTAGCTAAAGAATACCGTTTTGGTTTTGAGTTTAACATCAATTACAATCCGTTTAAATGGTGGAGGATAAACAGTAACTTTAACTTTTACCGCAACCAGACTAAAGGCGATTACACCTTTACCTACCAGGATGAAGATGGCGTGACAATAAACGATTTCCAGAATTTTAATAATACCGCTTATGCCTGGACAACACGTATAAATTCTAAAATTACTTTGCCATACAAAATAGACTGGCAGCTAAACGGAAACTACGAGGGGCCGCAAAATAATGCACAGGGCCGCCGTGTGGGTGTTGCGAGTGCTAACACGGCTTTAAGCAAAGACATACTTAAAGACAAAGCTACTATAGCGCTTAACGTTCAGGATATTTTCAATTCAAGAAAAATGAAGAACGAAACATACCTGCCGGGACAAATACGTTCTTACAGCGAAATGCAGTGGAGACAAAGGCAAATAACACTATCTTTTACCTACCGCTTTAACATGAGCAAAAACGACAGGCAAAAAGAACAAAGAGGCCAGCAGGAAGGCGGCGGAGATGAATACATGGGAGGATAATTTCCATTAAAATATATAAAATTAAAGGCCGCCTGTAACAGGTGGCCTTTAATTTTTATATTGAACTCATCTTAATTTTTTCAATTGGCTACAAAATGATCTTTTCGCTCAATCAAAAAAGTCAGGTCGAGTATATTTTAAACGATTATTTATAACAACTTACACACTTAATATTCAAAAGTTCCGTACTCGCTTGTAATGGTTAGTTTTTTTGAATCTGAAGCTTCTACACGGCCTACAACCTGGGCATCAACATTAAAGGATTTTGATATGTCTATAATTTCCTGAGCAAGGCTTTCCGGAACATAAAGTTCCATACGGTGGCCGCAGTTAAATACCTGGTACATTTCTTTCCAGTCTGTATTGCTTTGTTCCTGGATAAGTTTAAACAATGGCGGAACCGGGAATAAATTATCTTTAATAATATGTACATTATCTACAAAGTGAAGCACTTTAGTTTGTGCACCACCACTGCAATGTACCATTCCATGAATTTCTTCGGGAGTATAAGTATCTAATATTTTTTTTATGATAGGTGCATAAGTACGTGTAGGCGATAGCACGAGCTTACCGGCATCTATAGGGCTGCCCTCTACAGTATCGGTCAGTTTAACATTACCGGAATATACAAGACCGGCTGGTAATGCAGCGTCATAACTTTCAGGATATTTAGCTGCAAGATAATTGCTAAACACATCATGGCGTGCAGATGTTAAACCATTACTCCCCATACCGCCATTGTAGCCTTTCTCGTAAGTTGCCTGCCCTGAAGAGGATAAACCTACAATAACATCGCCGGGTTGTATGCGGGCATTATCTATTACATTACTTCGCTTCATACGTGCTGTTACTGTACTATCTACAATAATGGTTCGTACAAGGTCGCCCACATCCGCAGTTTCGCCACCGGTTGAGTGAATGGTAACACCAAAGCCCTTAAGTTCTTCAAGAAGTTCGGCAGTGCCATTTATAATAGCCGATAGTACATCGCCCGGAATAACATTTTTGTTACGGCCTATAGTGCTGCTAAGCATAATATTATCTACAGCGCCTACACAAAGCAGGTCGTCTATATTCATTATGAGGGCATCCTGGGCTATGCCTTTCCAAACCGATATATCGCCGGTTTCTTTCCAGTACATGTATGCCAAAGACGATTTTGTACCTGCGCCATCGGCATGCATAATAAGGCAGTAGTCGTTATCGCCAGTAAGGTAATCAGGTACAATTTTACAAAAAGCTTTAGGGAACAGGCCTTTATCTATGTTTTTTATGGCGTTGTGTACATCTTCTTTAGAAGCCGAAACTCCTCTTTGGCTATAGCGTTTGCTGGTATCCTGGCTCATGTAAATTGTAGTTTGTGTTGTTGCAGGCAAAGATACTTTTTATGTAACAATTTAGCAATTAATGAATGTGCGAATGCATAAATTAATATTGTATAACTATCATAACTAATAAATATATTTGGAAAACATATATTTAAAAAATTTCACTTATGAAATACATATTAAGTTTATTACTATTATTTCTACTATGCTTAAAAGGAAACTGCCAGAGTATTAAAAAATTAGAATATGAATTGAGCTTTTATAAAAGTGGAGAAGTATATGGCGATAAAATAATGAAAGCAAAATTATTACAAAGTAAAGATCCTTTTAATAAAAAAGCTATTCGCTATATATGTGAATATTACAACGATCGCAAAATTGATTCGGTAAATATTTTTTTTGACAGGCTGATTGCAAAATTCCCTAACAAAACCGAACCTTATTTGTTAAGCTACGACTTTGCAAACTATTTTAAAATAAATAATATTTACGAAACAAAATTGGCTTATTTGCTAAAAGCAAATGATATTGAGGCTGAAAATATTGAGGCTGTTTACAAATTAGCCGAACTTTATTACAAAGACTTCATATATCCATTAAAAATGGAAATTGATTATGGTAAAGTTATTACGGGAGACAAAGAGTGGGACTCGGTCATAAATGCAGAAAATGAGCAATTCAAAAACCGAAAAAAAGAATCGTATTTTAAAAATCCTGAAATTGATGCTTACAAATATTTTGAAAGGTTGTGGGAATTAAGTCCTAAGCACAGATTGTTAATATATTTTCCGATAAAGCAATTAGAATGCATCCTGAGAAAAAGCTCAGTGCATAAAAAACCTGTCGAAGTTAATAATTATTTTCAGCCCGGACACTTTGCAAATTTAAGTGAGAATTGGGAATGTGATTTTTCAAAAGATTTGTTGTATGAAGTAGAGTCTTCTTTTGAACACGATAAGTGGTTAAGTGAACAACTTAAAGATTTAAAAGAAATAAGTTTATATAAAAAACAAGTTTTAGATGACATAGAGATTTACAGATTTACCTGGTTAAGAAGTTTTCATAATCCTATAGCATTAAGAATTGAAAAATCTAATAACGATGTTACTTTATACTATAGCATTGGTAAAGGAATGGGAGGTTATAAACCTATAGGTTTAAAAAAACGCGGCAGTAAAAAACTTACATTGACAGAGTGGGACAATTTCGTTAAATTATTAAGTAATGGTAACTACAGAGAACTGCCAAACTATGATTCTACACTTATGACCGATGGCGCAGTATGGCTGCTTGAGTATAAAACCCACGATACCTATGAAGCGAAGGCTGATAATAACCCCGGCAAAAACATTTATAATTCATGTATTTATCTCCTCAGGATTTCGGGCATTAAAATACCTGATTATGAAATCTATTAAAATACATAAATTAGTACCTGGCCAAACTCTCTATAATTTTATAAATAACCAATTTGGGCGCATATAAGTTAAAAACATTTTTGCCAACGATTTTGTAAATGGTGTACGCATAAATTTATCTAACCATTTAATATTAATTTCAATTTAACCACATGGCACACATATTGCATACAATAAACTACTGATATACTGCGTTGTATCCAACTATTAAATATTCATAACTTATAAACTAAAATAAAGTATTACATGGCATAAGCAAATTTTACCGGCAATACCCAGTTTCAGAAAGAAAGTCAGATTTAAAATGATGTAGAGAGAATGATGAACGTGAACCTGAACTACCTTAAAAAAATACCTTATTTATTATTTATGCTTGGGCTGTACTTTTTTACAGTTATGCCAGCAGAGGCACAAAATGACAGCATTGTTTTTATACCCGCAACAACGCTTACGGTTAAAAAACGGCCTGTATTTGTAAAACAACTCATTGTACCGGGAGCACTTGTTTTAGCAGGAGCATGGGCAAATAAACGCCAGTTTGAAAAATCAGTAAATAAAAATGTGTTGTTTACAGTGGGGCATAATTTTCATACTAAAGTAGATGATTATTTAAGGTATGCCCCTATTGCAGAACTTTATGCTGCCGATGCCTTAGGCGTAAAGGCAAAAAATCATTGGTTTGACCAAACAAAAAATCTTGCGATCTCCTTAATAATTACTGATTTTGTTACCGGTAAGCTTAAAAAGCTTACTAATAAGACGCGCCCTAATGGTGGTAAAATTGCCCATTCGTTCCCATCAGCACACAGCTCTATGGCATTTGCAAACGCTACAGTTTTGTATGAAGAGTTTATAGACACCAGCCCAGTTTTTGCATATACAGGCTACGGCTTTGCCGTGGCAACAGGCTCATTACGCCTCATGAACAACACGCACTGGCTAAGCGATGTTATGGTGGGTGCTGCTGTGGGTATGGTAATTACCAAATTAGTTTACCTACTGGACCCTATTATAAGATGGAATCCGTTTAAGGATACTAACAATTTAGTAATACTTCCAAAGTTTGATGACGAGGGCTACGGGCTTATTTTATCTAAACGGTTTTAAATTAAAAATCAAACCCTGCCATAAATTAGCAGGGTTTGATTTTTAATTGGTATATATCTTAAACCGGGGCGTTTGCCTCAATAAGTTTTTCTTTTTTAAGTTCTGCCCAAAAATCTGCGGGGATAGTAGCTTTCATAGAAGCAGCATTTTCTGTAACCTGTTTAGCAGTACGTGCTCCCGGTATGGTTGCCGATACCACTTTAGGCGCAACAGTAAATTGCAGTGCTGCCGTACGAAGGTCTACTTTATGTGCGGCGGCCACCTTTTTCATCTTTTCATATTTAGCCATGATATCGGCAGGCTTTTCACCACCATATAAATAGCGGTCCTGCCCTGCAAGTAATCCTGCAGCATACGGTGCACCAACCACTACGCTTACACCTCTTTTTTCGCAGGCAGGAAAAAGTGTATTAAGGTCGTCTTTATGCTTAACCAAAGAATATTGTGTTGCCGAAAGGAAAATATCAGGGTCGGCAACTTCAAGGGCTTTAAGGGCAGGCTCTATAGTATTTACCCCAAGGCCCCAAGCCTTTATCAGTCCCTCATCGCGCATTTTTGTCAGCTCTTTCATAGCACCATCCTGGGCAATTTTAAAATAGTCAAGCCATTTGCCTTTAAAGTCTTCGTTATCCGGAGACAAGTCGTGTATAAACACAATATCCAGTGCGGGTATACCCAGCCTTAGCAAACTATCTTCTACCGATTTTCTGGTACCTGCAGCCGTATAGTCATACTTATAATTAAAGTTAAGCCTGCCCTTCCATAGCTTATGTTGAAAATTAGCATCCGGGTACATAAGGCGGCCCACTTTTGTAGAAATTACATACTCTTTTTTATCCTTACCATGCAGAAAATTGCCTATGCGGCGCTCGCTTTGCCCAAGGCCATACCAGGGAGAGGTATCAAAATAACGAATGCCTGCCTGCCAGGATGCTTCCATAGCCTGCAACGCTTCCATATCGGTAGTTTCTTTAAAGCCATTACCAAGCGCTACACCGCCCATACCTATGTTATAAGGCGGACGGTAATGGTCTTTAGTTGTGCGTTCAAACGAAGCGGCCGACCCTGTAACTACAGGTGTAATACCGCTTTCGGGAGCAAGCTCGAAAGCATTGCCTACAATAGGAACTATAGAGGCAGCGGCAGCCCCTTTAGTAAGTGTATTTATAAAATTGCGTCGTGTAGTTGCCATAGTGTAAATTTAATAGTTAAAACTCAAAGTTAACCATCGCTTCACCTGCAAGCAATTATACAATCTTAAAATATTTATAAATGTGTAGTAACTAAGGATTTTCAACAATCATTACCTCAACCCTGCGGTTTGCCTCACGCTCGTCGGCATTTTTTTCGGGTATAGTGTATATTGGCTGCGATACACCAAACCCCTGAAACGACAGGCGGCTTTTTTCTATACCGCTTTGGTTAAGGAACATCATTACGGCTTTGGCACGCTGGGTAGAAAGGTCGTTACGATCTGCTTTCATACAGCATACATGTCCCAGTAATTTTATTTTAAGCTTAGGGTTAGCCTCCATTACCTGCAGTAGCTCATACAGCCTGTGCCTTGATTCTACCATTACACCAAAGGTGTTTTCGTAAAAATTAAGGTTCTCAATTTTTATTTTTTCACCGGTTTTGGCTTCGCCTACCCGCTTCATAAAAGCAACATCAAGAGTAAGTTCGGTTTCTTTACCGTTTGGTCCCATTACTGATATTTTATCAGGATATACCTTTGGCCCTTTTGCAACGGGTGCTACAGGCTTTACCACTTTAATACCCAAAATTTCATTCTCGCGGGCGAGATCTTTCTTTTCAATATAATAAACGGTAACCTTACGGTTTTCTGCCTTTTTAGACGATTGTTTATGTAACTCCCCAAAACTGCGTATCCTGAAATCTTCGCGGGTTGCTATTTTTCCTTTTAATATGCCAAACACCGTACTAACACGGCGCTGGGCCAGGGTATCGTTAAGGCCTGTAGTACCATCCTCATCGGTATAACCGTTTATAGCCAGTATTTTAGATTCTTTGTTGTTAAGCATCCAGGCATCCAGCCTTTCCTGCTCTCCTTTTTTAAGTTCATATTTATTACTGTCAAAATATATGGAGAATTGTTCCTGTGCCGCCAGTGTAAACGGGAACAGGAATATCAATAAAAATTTAAACAGGTTTTTCATAAATATTTTCTTTTAATACCAAACGAAAATAAGCAATTGTTTATTACCTCTGCTTCGCGCTAAGTTTATATTATAAATTTAATATAGTTTTACTTAATACATTTCAATAAAAAAAATTGTTAGCGATTTTATTATTAAGCAATGCATTTCGAATTACATAAAGCTAATTGTTATGCAATAACTAATCCTGTTCCTGCTGGTCATCGCCCGTTATTTGCCCTTCCTGCACCGCTGCGGCTCCTGCATAAAGCAAGTTGCCGTTCTTTTTTAGCTTATAACCATTTTGCGAATAAAGTATCCAGTCTTTATCCTTGTAGGGAGTATTTTTACCGTCCTGCTTTAATATAATAGAATTTGTGGTACCCGGCAAAAACAATTCTGCACGGTTGCCCCCATCTTCTTCAAAGGCCACATATACGCTGGTAACATCACTTTCGCTGGCAAGTTCCTGTATGGTATTTAAGCGGTAGCATTCTTCTACCGGCCTAATGCAATCGTTTTTAAGTACAGACCACCTGTACCCTGCCGATGCTACACACCCGTTTTCGTCTTTATCTGTACCCAGCACTACTTTCTTAGACGATGCTGCAGATTCTTTGTCTTCTGTATCGCGTTTTTTCATAATAAAATCGCAGGACAAAAGGCAAAGAGAGGCCAATAACAACAGTACAGGCTTTTTCATTATTTAAATTTAAATTAAACAGAAAACTAAATTACAAAATATTACTTAACTGTAGTTGCATACAATGACGATTGTAAGGTTTCGTAAGTTACAACGCCTTTATCGTCTACAAAGTATTTTATAAGTACATCGCCCCAGGCTTTACCATTGCTAAAATCGGCAATGAGCCAACGGTTGTTTAGTATTTTAACTTTATTAATTAAAAACTTTTCGCCGTTTAAAGGGTCGTAGCCTGTAAGCGGGTTACCATTAGGGTTTCCGTTTAACTCTTTAACACCCTCAACAATTTTTACGGCAAGAGCATCCGTATCATTAATGCCTTTATCAACAAAATAGTCTACAGCATTATCGTTTTTAACAAGGTCAAAATAATCGGCATCCTGTAGTGCAACTTTAGCAGTATTAAGGCTATCACGGGACGCTTTTAGCTTAACCTCCATTTTTTGCACGCGCTCCTGCACATATTTTTCCTGTCCGGAATAATACATATAAATGAAAACATTAATTACAAACGAAAAAATAAAGAGGTATAAATAAAGTTGCTTTTTCATGTTTGGGTAAAATAATAATTATAGGGTTATCTGTAAGTTATCATAAGCTAAAAATACATTGGCAGGCAGTTTTCCCTGCACTTCTGCATGAAAGCCCATCATGTGGCTAATGTGTGTAATATAAGCGCGTTCAGGTTTTACGCTTGCTATAAAATCGAGCGCTTCATCTAAATTAAAGTGCGAATGGTGTGGTTCCTCACGAAGTGCGCTTACCACAAGTACTTTAAGGCCTTTAAGCTTTTCAGTCTCTTCAGGAGCAACGGTCTTTACATCTGTAAGATAAGCAAAATTTCCTATGCGATAACCAAAAATTTCGAGGCTGCCGTGCAATATCCCTATAGGAATTACCGTTTTATTACCGGCAGGAAATGGCTCGTTATTTATTACCTCGTTAACAGATACAGATGGTGCACCGGGATACTTGTTCTCCTCTTCAAAAATATAGTCAAAACGCTTTTCAAGGTTTCGTAAAACCCTTTTATGGGCGTAGATGGGTATGTTGCCCTGACGGAAGAAATAAGGACGGATATCGTCGAGGCCGGCAGTATGGTCGGCATGTTCGTGAGTGTAGAGGATGCCATCTATTTTTACGCAGCCACAGGTAAGCATCTGCTGCCTGAAATCGGGGCCACAGTCTATTATGTACGAGTGTCCTTCCCAGTATACCCATACAGATACCCGCAGGCGTTTATCCCTGGGGTCGCTGCTAAAGCTTACCGGGTGCGTGCTGCCTATAACAGGTATGCCCTGCGAGGTTCCCGTACCTAAAAACCAAACGTTCAAGATTGTTTTATTTTTACACAAAAATAGCATTATTGTTTTATAAAACGCAGTGTTTTCCTAACTTTGCAACATATCTTTCATTGCTATGAAATTAACTGACACAGACATAACCCTTAAGGGCGACAGAATAATTGCACACGTACCTTCTATAAAGGATAAAACCTTACGCATAAACCTGAATGAGAACATTTACGGCACATTTGCCGAGATAGGCGCCGGACAGGAAACAGTAAGGCATTTCTTCCGTTCCGGAGGAGCATCTAACACCATTGCAAAGGCAATGTCTGCTTACGATAAAGACTTTAGCGATGCCATTTATGGCTGCGAAGAAGATGGCAGGTATGTAACCGAAAGCCGCCTTAAAAAAATGCTGGGCCACGAGGTGCGCATTATGGAGCAAAGGCTTAACCGCGATAAACACCCAAGCAAAGTATTTTTTAGTTATGCAAATACCGTTGCTACCATAGATTTTGCCAAGCAGTTTAAAGGCCACGGCTGGGTGGGTATCCGCTACCAGGTAGAGCCCGATGAAGATTATAATGAGATTACCCTGCACATTCGCTTTAAAGAAAATGATGCCCGCCTGCAACAGGAAACACTGGGCACGCTGGGTGTAAACCTTATTTATGGTGCTTTTTATAAATATAACGACCCTAAAAAATTGCTGCGTTACCTTTATGACCACCTTGATAAAGACCAGCTTGAAATTGATACCATTAACTTTAGCGGGCCCCGATTTGCCGATGTAGATAACAGGCTTATGAGCCTGCAGCTCGTTAAAAACGGCATGACCGATGCTGTAATGTTCGACCCTACTGGGCATAACGTACTGCCGGCTGCTATACTATACAAAAAAAATATCCTTGCACTAAGGGGGAGCTTTAGGCCGGTAACGAAAGTAAACATGGATATGTATGAAAAATCATACCAGATGTTTCTTGAAGAGAATAAGGTTGACAGAGAAAAAACCCTGGTTGTTTTTGAAATCACCCTTTCTAACCTGCGCTCTGAAGGCGAAATTGACGAACGTGATTTTATGGATCGTGCCGAATTGCTTTGTTCTCTCGGTCAGCACGTTATGATATCTAACTTTCAGGAATACTATAAGGTGGTAGAATATTTTTCAAGTTATACAAAAGCACGTATGGGGCTTGCTATGGGCGTGAGTAACCTTATAGATATTTTCGATGAAAAATACTACCGCCATTTAAGTGGTGGTATACTTGAGGCTTTTGGTAAACTGTTTTACCGCGACCTTAAAGTATACCTGTACCCTATGAAAGATGAGCATGGCGAAGTTATAGATTCTGAAAACCTGAAGGTACACCCAAGGATGAAGGAACTTTACAAATTCTTTAAGTTCAACGGTAAGGTTATAGACATTAGCAATGTTGACACTAACAACCTTGATATCTTCTCGCGTGAAGTGCTTAAAATGATAAATAAGGGTAAAAGTGGCTGGGAAGAAATGCTGCCACCAGGCATACCGGAGGTTATTAAACTTAACCACCTTTTTGGTTATGACCCTAAAAGAGTATTGGCCGAGCAAAATCAGTAGTATTTACTTTAAAATAAGATATTTAAATCCTCTTCAACGAGGATTTTTGATTTTCATGTGTTATTGATTTAAAATTAATAACAAAATATCATGAAAAGAATTACAAACAAAAGGCTTCTTACAATTGCACCACAATTTGTAAAAAATCGCTGGACAAAAATCGTAAATCCTAAACTAACTTTATCAGGAAACTGGCTGGAAAAAGCAGGATTTAAAATTGGTGAAAAAGTTACAATTGAAGTAGAAAAAGACGTTTTAACGATCAGAAAAGTTGATAATGAAACACCTGTATGATATACAGGTTATTAAAGATGAGCAAAATAACAATAGGCATCATGGCGGCAATGCCCGAGGAGATTGCCGGCGTAACAGCGTTACTTGATAATCCTCAATCAACTACCATTGGCAGGCGTATTTACACTACCGGAACTATTAAAGGTATTGACACTGTGGTGGTATTTTCGCGATGGGGTAAGGTTGCTGCTGCTGCAACAGTATCGGCACTTATACATCATTTTAATATTACCCAGCTTATTTTTACCGGTGTAGCCGGAGCTATAAGTGCATCATTACAAATAGGCGATATAGTATTGGCTAACAGGCTTATTCAGCATGATATGGATGCAAGGCCGCTAATGCCGCAATTTGAGATTCCGCTGCTTGGCAAAACTTATTTTGAAATTGACAATAGCCAACTTTCAATTGCCCAACAAGCAATTACTCCCCTATTAGAAAATGATACCCTTATAAATTTGATTGGTACTGAGGTGCTAACAACATTTGGGATAACACAACCAAAACTACTTACCGGCGATATTGCCAGTGGCGATAAGTTCTTTGCAAACAATAGCGATAAGGAAAATTTGCTTACTCTCCTGCCCGATGTGCTTTGTGTAGAGATGGAAGGCGCAGCTGTAGCACAGGTTTGTTATGAATATGATATTCCATTCACGATAATACGAACCATATCTGATAGTGCCGATGATAATTCGCATATAGATTTCCCTGCTTTTATTAAAGAGGTTTCCAGTAAATATTCGGTGGCAATAATTAAACAGATTTATAAAAGTATGCCTTAATCATGAAGTTAAAATTCATCATTTCTTTTTTGTCGTTGTTTTGTGCCACTATCGTATACTCCCAACCTGAAACAAGTCAAAACTATGCTGCAATTGATAGTGCCGCCGCAAAAATAATTTACAAGAATGACCTAAAGTTATTATCTGTCAATCTTACCAGTAAGTACAATAATGATATGGATAAGGCACGCTCCATCTTCTACTGGATTACCCAGAATATAGCATATGATTATAAATTTATAAACAAAGAAAAAAACCTAAAATTTCCCGATTGTAAAAAAGGTGATGATTGTACTGCCCTTTACGTTAAATGGGAAGATAATTATTTACATGAAGTAATTACAAGTGGTAAAAGTATTTGCGAAGGTTACTCCCGCCTTTTCAAGCGGTTATGTGATTATGCAGGGATACATGGATCTGTAGTAAGTGGTTACACAAAATATAAACCCTCTCAAATAGGCAGCACGGGGCCTTTAAACCATGCATGGAATGCTGTTGTTATTGACAATAATTATTATTTTCTTGACGTTACCTGGGCATCAGGCTATTGCGGGAGACATGAGAAAGACAAATTAAAACCTTTTGTTAAAAAGTTTTCTAACTATTACTGGTTAACACCTGTTGATAAATTATCAAGAAATCACTTTCCTAAAGATTCTGTATGGTACGCAATTCTAAATATAAAATTGCAAAAGAAAAATACAAAAAAACACCTTACATAGAGCCGTCACAATTAGGACAATTAGAAATTATTTCTCCTGATACAGGCGTTATAGCTGCAAAGGTAGGAGATACTATACACTTTAAGATAAAGTATAATAATACATTATCCAGATTACAGATAAACACAAATACCAATGCAAATCCAGAGGTATGGAAAACTATAAAAGAGGAATTAATTTGGGATGAAAAAGCCCTTGCTAAACAAAAATATGTAGATTTTTTAAAGCGGGATGATATTTATACTTTCAACTATGTCGTAACCGATAAAAACATGCGCTATATAGATGTACTTTTTGAGCTAAATATTGTCATGAAGTTTAAAGTTGCCATAATCAAATAGCAATTTCCCAATATGGTTACACCCACCCATTGTTATAAGCCTTCTGAATGATCTCATAAGTAGATTTTGCCTCAGTTTTTTTAAGCATGTTCTTACGGTGTACATCTACAGTAAAGCGGCTTATATTTAAAGAGTCGCTAATCTCTGCACTATTCATTCCGTTTGCCAAAGCTCTTAGTATTTCCCGTTCCCGCTTAGTAAAAATATGTTTTGTAGGGGTAAAAATATTGTTTACATCTACATTTATATAAGATGGTTCGTCCTCCAGGCCAATAAAAGAAAGCTGTGGGGTAACGTCTGTTTTTAAATTTGTTATGTCTGTATCTATGGCAAATGTTTTTACATTTTCCGGGTCATGCTGGATTATGATAAACTGATGCAATATCCTTATATACTGCCCATTCGCTTTTTTTATCCTGAAATCGTATTGCACTTTATATTTAAAAAGCTGCTCTCCGGAAAAATTGATAAAAAAATCGCCCACTGCCACTTCAAAGTTTAAAAAGAAGGGCAGATCATCAGGATGCATCCGGTTTACATAAAAGTCAAGGGTAAGATCTTGTAGCGGATATCCCAAAACCTCGCTCATTTCGGGGCTAACCATTTCAAAAAGAGACTTCCTTACATTAACCACAAAGTAAAAATAGCTTCCTACCTGAAAAACATCAAGCATTTTTTTATGCAATTTCAGGTCAAAGTTGTAATCGCTTACATCCTCGCTTTTGCTTATCCTGCCCCAAATGCCGCGCAATTCTTCAGATACATTCATACTCCAAGCTTTTAGACACCAAAGCTAAAGTACAAATATTTAACATAAATTAAGAAATTATTATTAATTTATTTTAATATTTGGGCAGTATGATCTTTTGTTTTAACAGCAGTAATTACATCTTCTATAATTCCGTTCTCATCTATAACAAATGTGGTGCGGTTAATACCATCAAACAATTTACCCATAAATTTTTTAGGGCCCCAAACACCAAAGGCATTTATTACCGTTTTATCTTCGTCAGAAATTAATGGAAATGGCAGTTCATACTTATCTTTAAACTTTACAAGCTTTTTCTGGCTATCGGCACTAACACCAAGCACTTCATAATTTTGGGCAATAAAACGGTGGTAATTATCGCGCAGGTCGCAGGCTTCGGCTGTACATCCGGGAGTATCTGCCTTAGGGTAAAAATAAACTACCAGTTTTTTACCGGTATAATCGGTTAAATTATGCGTTTTTCCGTCCTGGTCTACTGCGCTAAAATTGGGTGCTTTATCTCCTTTGGTAAGTGTGGTCATAGTGTTATATTTGTTTGTATAAATATACACAAAATGACCAAAGCAGAAAAGGCTAAATTCGTTATAAAAACCTTAGCCGAACTCTACCCTACCATACCCCTGCCCCTCGACCATAAAGACCCATACACGCTATTAATTGCAGTGTTAATGAGCGCCCAAAGTACCGATGTGCGCGTAAATATGATCACTCCGCTGCTGTTTGAACGTGCCGATAATCCTTACAGCATGGTAAAACTTTTGGTTGAAGATATACGCGATATCATCCGCCCGGTAGGATTATCTCCTGCTAAAGCCAAAGCAATTCACGGCCTCTCTGAAATATTGATTGAAAAACATGGCGGTAAGGTACCCGATAATTTTGAAGACCTTGAAGCCCTGCCCGGCGTAGGCCATAAAACAGCAAGTGTTGTTATGAGCCAGGCTTTCGGAGTACCTGCATTTCCTGTAGATACCCATATACACAGGCTTATGTATCGCTGGGGATTAAGCAATGGTAAAAATGTGGTACAAACGGAAGCTGACGCAAAGAAACTGTTCCCTAAAAAATTATGGAACGACCTGCATTTACAGATAATTTGGTATGGCAGGCAATACTCGCCGGCACGTGGCTGGGATATTAATAAAGATATTATTACCGCAACTATAGGCCGAAAATCAGTGCTTGAGGAGTATTATAAAAAACACGTCCCGCTAAAAAAATAGCAGGACGTGAGTAAATTAGTTAGCAAGGCATTCGTATGTACCGTTCTCTGTCTTAACTATTTTAAGTGCTTTAGAATAGTTAAGTAAAAAATCTATGGTTTCTTTTTTTGGTAACATTTTAGGCGCTGCTACAGGTTTTTGAGAGTAAAGTTTTGCCATTTAGCTTAATTATTTGTTGTTGTTTACACTACAACGCTAAGCAAAACCTTATTATTGCCTAATTAGTCAAAATAATTTTATTTTTTTCTATAACCTTTCTTAAGTTCATAAGTGCATAACGCATCCTGCCAAGAGCTGTATTGATGCTAACACCAGTTAAATCAGCAATTTCCTTAAAGCTAAGGTCTTGGTAAATACGCATTTGCAGTACTTCTTTCTGGTCATCAGGAAGTTGTTCTATTATACGCTGAAGGTCGCTTTCTACCTGCTCAGTAATAATTCTGTTCTCTATGTTAGGGCTATTATCTGTCATGATAGAAAAGATAGAGAATTCCTCTGTCTCGCGGTACATAGGCATTTTTTTGTTACGCCTAAAGTGGTCTACAATAAGGTTATGCGAAATACGCATTACCCACGGCAGAAATTTGCCTTCTTCGTTATACGAATTAGACTTAAGTGTTTTAATTACTTTAATAAAAGTGTCCTGAAAGATATCATCGGCGATATCCCTGTCAGTTACTTTAGAGTAAATAAATCCGTAAATTTTAGATTGGTGCCTCTTTATTAAGATAGACAGAGCATTTTCGTCTCCGCCTACATAATCTCTTACAAGAGCAGCGTCAGGGATTACAACATTAGCCATAACAGTACTTTTTAGCGTTTTTTGAATTTGGTCGATAAACCCCGTTGGTACGGGTTCTAAAAAGTAGTTTTTTATATAGGCAGTGTTAATTATGAATTAATTATATGCCAAATATAACATAAATAAATTATAAAAAACAAACGTCTCAAAAAGTTTTAACACATTTAAAGCAATAAATATTATTTTAACATATTAAACACCTCAAATTAGTCAGCAAAATCATGATAACACTGAATAATGTGAGAATTATTCAACAATTACTACACAATTTTTTCACGATTTTTTAATCGATACAACGTTTTCTTAACCCTTTCATTACGGGTTTCGTCTCTTTTAGCAGTATAAATCCAGGTTACACACATTTTCTGTTCCCACTTTTTATGGCGCACAAAAGCTTCATAAGCTCCGGGTTCATTAAGCAGTAGCACTCTAAATTCTTCGGGTATTTCAAATCCTGTGGTATCTTTATAAAGTATGAGGCGTACACTATCTCCCTCCTCTTTACCTATTGCTTTCCTTATATCTGCTTTAACTGCTATTAATAAATTACCGTTGCCATAAGGCATTAAGCTGTAGTTTTTTATTTCGTAACCATCTATGGTACCGCGCACTTTTACTAAACCAAAAGGTGCATCTTTATCCTTTTTAATTTCAGGAAGCGATACATACGTCCATCCTCCCTTACCGGGCATGCGTTCCAGTTGGTACTCTTTATCGGTTAGTAAATCTGCATTGTTGTTATCCATCTGATTTTTAGTTTATGTTCTAATATAATTTATCAATATAAAGTGGCCTAATACAGTTAGATTTTATGAAGTTTTACCACAAAGGACACAAAGATAAGCCTAACATTTTGCACAAATATAACAATTCTGTTTGCAAGGATTAAAATACACAAAGCTTTGCTAACAGCTTTTTGACCCTTCCGCCTACGGCGGAATATATATGCTTTTAGCAGTTTGCACAACTTTTAATTCTATTAAGTAAAATGCACAACGGGTTAAAGGGTACTAAACTTATCCCAAAACGAAGAAATAGCTTTTTGCTCTGGGCTTTGTGTGGTAACTTGCTGTATAACAATATCAACAATATTATTATGAATACTACACCTAACCCGACTCTAACAGGGATTAAAGATGTAAATAGCATTTCGCGTAAGGATTTTTTATCAATAACAGGAAGGAGTGTTGCGGCAGTTGCTGTGGCAGGATTAGCATCGGCCTGCGGAGTTTCCGGCAGTGCTATAAGCCACTCTGGGTTAAACGCTGTTTCGCCACCCGCAAAAGTTCCGGCATCTGCTACCGAACCTATAGTGCTGGAAGAATGGAAATCTAAAAATGATGTGCAGTCGGCCCCTACTCCTACGCCGCTACCCTATAAAGAACGTATAGGGTATGCCATTGTAGGGTTAGGACACCTTTCATTAGAAGAAATATTACCTGCCCTCAATACCTGCAAAAAATCGCGCCTTGCTGCCCTTGTAAGCGGCAGCCCCGATAAGCTTAAGAAAGTGGCCGAACAATACGGTGTAAAGCCTGAGAGTTGTTACAGCTATGAAAATTACGACCAGATAAAGAACAACCCTGAAGTAGATGTTATTTACATTGTGTTACCTAATGGCCTGCATAAAGAATATGTTATACGCGGGGCAAAAACGGGTAAGCATATTTTGTGCGAAAAGCCAATGGCAAATACTGCTGCCGAATGCCGCGAAATGATAGCTGCCTGTACTACTGCCGGAGTAAAGCTTATGGTGGCTTACCGCATACAGTACCAACCCCACAACCGCAAAATCAGGGATATGCTTAAGCAGAAAGTTTTGGGAGAAACTAAATACATTCAGGCAACAAACGGCCAGGCAAGTGCCAACCCAGACCACTGGAGGCATAAAAAAGCCCTTGCCGGAGGCGGCGCCCTGCCGGATATTGGGTTATATTGCATAAATACCAACCGATTTATTTTAGGACAGGAGCCTACTGAGGTTTTTGCGTACCAATATAGTACGCCGGGAAACCCACTTTTTGCAGAAGTTGAAGAAATGGTATCATGGCAAATGAAATTTCCTAATGGGATAATAGCTAATTGTGTAACCAATTATGACAGCCATGACAATAAAGATTATGGAGTGTTTTGCGAAAAAGGATGGCTTAAGCTTGATAATGCATACGCCTACACGGGCCAGGACTTAAAAAAGTCGCACGCTGAAGGAAAGGAAAAGATTATCGAAAATATTGTTCTTGCAGCTACGGACCAGTTTGCAGTTGAAATGGATCATTTCTCTGACTGTATTATTAATAACAAAAGGCCCTTTTCTACAGGAGAAGAAGGGTTGCAGGACCACATTATTATGGAGGCTATTTACGAGTCGGCACGAACAGGTAGGCCCGTAAAAATTCCGGCGAATGCCGATGCCAGTTTGTTTCATGGGCCTGAGCCGGACTTAGGATAGACTGATTATAGCAGTATAAATAGTGTATTTAAATGTATTACTTATGCATTACCCTACGTTTTACAATTGTCTAAATTTCTCAAAACAATATTAATTGAAGACTTTATATAAAATAACTTAAAAATCTGACTTATAAATTTTTGAATTTAAAGATAAACACATGTAAGAAAATTATCTTACAGCTAAATAAAAGCTTACTGTATGGATTTCATAGAACTTGTAGGCATCGTGGCAGGCTTATGCACGTCATCATCAATAATACCCCAACTGGTAAAAACCATTAAATCTAAAAAGGCCGGAGATGTGTCAGTCTTAATGTTTATAGTGCTGCTTACAGGTAATTCGTTATGGGTATATTACGGAGCCGACAAAGGCGATGTACCTATCATTGCAACTAATATTTTGTCTATACTACTTAACGTTGCAATGCTCATTTGTAAGTTTAAGTACAAGAAAAATGATGATGATCATTAAATTGCAGTACTATGCATTATAAAACAAGTTGTATATTTCAGCAATATATAACGCATCTAAAATGGAACCAAAACATATTTACACCAGCCGCAAGAAGAGCTTATTGTTGTTTTTAATGGGTTGTGTCTTAGTGGCATCAAGCATAGCCCTAATACTTTTTCCGGAGAAATTTACGCACCGATATTCAGAGACGGTGCCATTTGCGATAGGTATTGTTGGTACTTTGTTTTTTGGCGCCTGTACTATAGCTGCATTGCGAATTGTAATTTTTAAGAAAATAGCATTAAGTATAGATAATAATACCCTGACAATAAATCCGGGCAAAAAGAATACAACAGCATTGCGCTGGAATGAAATATCAGGATTTAAGGAGGTTACTGTTGCCAGCCAAAAATTTATATCGGTGCTGCTTTATAACCCTGAAAAAAATATTGAAGCAGAAACCAATAGCATTACTAAAAGGTTGCTTATTTACAACCTTAAACATTATAACTCTCCCTACTGCTTCTCGGCAAATGCTTATGAAACCAACCATAATATGCTACTAAATATGCTAAATGAAGCATGGATGCTTAACACCCATAAAACCATTTTATAAAATTAAACTTGTTACAAATTCTCCAGCATATTTGATTTTTTATCGCTGCTGATCGTCCAGAAGAATCCTACAAAAAAGAAACGGCTTGCAGGTTGCGTAATTGCCTGACGGGCAAACTGGCCATCGCTACCGGGGGTATTGGCATAGCTATAACCAAACACATTATCATTACCCAGCATATTTGATACGGAGAAATATAATATTTTTTGCTGTGAGATAAGGTATGCCCACCCCAGGCTAAGGCTATTATAACTTTTAGTATGGCTTGCCATAAAATTTGCTTCATTAGGATTATCATAAGGGCGGCCGGAATTATAGCTGTAAGTAAGCCCTATTTGCGAGCGCAGCTCTCCTACCCAATATTTAGTAATCACAGATAAATTATTGTTAGCAACATAGCTGGGGGTTACCGATTTTTCATAATTTTTATAATCCCTGTGGCTGTCTATGTAGGAGTACGATATCCAATATTCCAGGTTTTTTATAGTGCTATTATCCCTCCATAAAAGGTCTATACCCTGCGCGTAGCCACTCCCGCCGTTGTTATACTGGCTGTTGTATTGAGGCAATGTTGTATTGTATTTTACAAGGTTTGCATAGTCCTTATAATACGCTTCTGCCCTAAAGGTTGTACCGTTGCCATTATACATATAATTAAAAATATAGTGGGCTGTCCTTTCAAAATTAAATCTCTTGTAATACTTTAAGTAATCCTGCTTAGGAGTTTGATAAAAATCACCATACGCTAAAGAAAACTGTCCGTTTTTACCTGCCTTATATGCCAGTGCAGCACGTGGTTCTAAAGTAGCTTTACCCACAATATCTGAATATGAACTGCGCATTCCTACCTTTAATGCAAAGTTTTTAGAGAACATAAAATCAGCTTCTGTGTAAACTGCGGCAATATTATTAGTGTAACCACTGTTATAACTAAACCCAGTTGGCTCATTGTAATCTTCGCTAAAATTGGTAAGGAAATAATCTGCACCAAAACTTAACTTCATACGGCTGTTAAAACCTTTAGTCAGTTTCAATTTAAGATGACTGCTATGTTCGCCGTTTGTTACCTTATTATCGTTTAAACCAATATTGTTATGGCTATATCCGTAGGCAATACCGGTAAGTATTGTCCATTGCGTGCCAAACATTCCTTTATAAGATGTGTTTACATACAGGTTATCGTTTTTCATATCTACCTTAACCGGCAAAGGCTCATTAACGTCATTTTGGTAAAGGCTAAAGTTGGCATGATCAAAAGCGGCATATACTTTAAGCAAGCCGCTATTAAATTTATAACGGTAAACTCCTTCTCCCGCACCCGACTGATAAGGCTTTATCCAGCTAACATCCTGCGGAACTATCCATTGGTAGGGCTGTAAATTAGTATAAGCTGCATTAACGCTAAGCGAACTCTTTTCCCATTTTTGGGTATTGCTCAGGCCCAGGCCTACAGTCATTACAGAAACTTCTGTTTGCTCCTGCACAGGCTCATCAATAGAATTAAGGAGCAGCACGCTTGATAATGCTTCGCCATATTCTGCCGAATATCCTCCTGTAGAGAACGTCATACCCTTAAACAGAAAAGGCGAAAAACGCCCGCGGGTAGGTAAATTATTAGCCGAGGCGTTATAGGGCTGGGCAACACGCATACCGTCTACAAAAGTCTGGGTTTCATCTGCCTCGCCGCCGCGCACAAAGAGCCTGCCACTCTCGCCCACTGTTTGTGTACCCGGCAATGTTTGCAGTGCTGCAATTATATTGCCTGCAGACCCTGCCGTAGTAACAATATCAAGAGGTTTAAGTACATTAACTTTGCTGTTATCGCCTGCATTAAAACTTCCGGCCGAAATAACTACGGCATCAAGTGTATTTACATTTTCGCGCAGCTTAAATGTTTTGGGCGTATAATTTTCTATCACGATGTTTTGCTGTACATCATCAAAACCAAGAAATGTTATAATTAGTATTTGCGGCCCGGTCGTGGTTGTGGTAAAGGTAAATGTGCCATCCTGTGCAGATACCGTACCATCATAAGTGCCGTCTATATAAATATTGGCAGCAGATGCCGGCAGGCCTTTATCATCAGTAACGGTTCCGTTAATTGTGGTTTGTGCCTGGGCAATACAGCAGATAAATAGTACTAATAGAGTGGTAATAACTTTCATGGCGTTGGTTTCGTTGCTGCAAAGTTGCAGTACCAAACACGTGTTTCATAAAAAAGCTTACCCAGTTGCAGTATTTTAAGGATGAATTGTTAACAAGCCTAATTACTACTGTAAATAATTACCAATTACAATAGGCATCTATGCTGTTTGACAATTTTAAAATTTTAGCGACATCACAACTAACCAGATTAAATCTATATGAGATCGACACATTGTCTAAATGCATTTCTATCTTTTGATTAAGCGTGAATTTCGTGATTAAAATTAGTCTGAAATCAGAAAAAGGTCTTTCTGCCATAAAAATTATAAGGGTATGCGCGTTTAACTATTTCTGGACGAGAACGTATTAATATTTTCTTTCCAGTAATCTATTAAATTGCGTATTTTTTCTTTGTATTTGTTATAGTCCGTTCCTTTATGTATGTAGCCCTGTATAGATAGTTTATTAGCCTGCCTAATAGAATAATCGTCCTGGGCATTGCTTATAAAAATGTAGGGAATATCTTTATCGCTTAAAAGTTCTTCTTCCAGAATAATATTGCGCAATTCGAAACCGCCTAATTTAGGCATGTTAATATCCGAAATTATAATAAAAGGTTCAATTTCAGGCCTCCTAATATAGGCAAGAGCCTGAGTGCTATCTGCAAAAAACACCAGCTTGTTCCTGTACCCAAGGTCTTTAAATATTTCCTGCAAAATGTCCCTGTCGTCTTCATCGTCTTCTATTACAAGTATATCCCTATGCATTTTCATGAAGGCAATCATTTTTAGTTGGTGGTATAAAAGTATCGCAAATATATTTTTTTTCCAAAATCTCATGTTATTAAATAGCGTGAAAAGTTTATGTTTTTAGTACAATTTTTCTTATTTTGAGTGCGGAAAATTTTATCTGCCTGCAACAAGCATTTTTAGTAACTTCGTATCATCATCATAAACCAAAAAAATACACATCATGAAACTAAAATTATTATTACTGTCCTTTTTATTTTTATTGCCGGTTGTAAACAGCACAGCACAGGAAACTGCAGCAGTTGTAATGCAAAAGGCACAGGCTCTGGCAAAAAAAGAACATAAAAATGTATTTGTAATGTTTCATGCCTCTTGGTGTGGCTGGTGCAAAAAGATGGAAAAAAATATGGAGAGCGATGCCTGTAAAAAAATGTTCGACGATAATTTTGTTACCGTACAGTTAACCGTTCAGGAATCGCCTAAAAACAAAACCCTCGAAAATCCGGGTGCAGATGCACTATTAGAAACTTATAAAGGCACTAAAGCCGGTTTACCATTCTGGGTTATCACAGACGCTAACGGTAAGGTTTTATCAGATTCATTTAACGCTAAAGGCGAAAACCTGGGCTGCCCGTCATCTGCAGATGAAGTGGCCGAGTTTAAATCTAAATTAAAGAAAACTACTAAACTTAACGAAGGCCAGCTTGCTACTATAGCTGACACGTTTGTTATTAAAAAATAATTACTTTGAAGAAACTTTTTTACCTTTTTTGTATTGCCACTACCCTTATATCCTGCTACGCGCAGGAGAAAAAAATTGAGCTTGTGGCACCTTCGGTTTTTGCACAGAAAATGGAAGAGGATAGCGGCCAGGTTATAGATGTGCGTACACCCAAAGAATATAAAGGCGGACACATAGACGGTGCCGTTAACCTGCATGTGTATGATAAGAATTTTGATGCCAGGCTGGACAGCCTTGACAAAAACAAAACTGTTTATGTTTATTGCAAAGCCGGTGGCCGTAGTGCCGAGGCTGTAGAGAGCATGAAAACTAAAGGGTTTATACACATTGTAGAACTGGATGGTGGTATGGATGCCTGGAAAGAAGCCGGTAAACCTGTAAAGCAATAAACTGTGGAAGTAGGTTTAAATATCAAATTGCTCATTTGTATTATAGTGCTTTTAGTGCTGGTATTGGCGTGGCTTATATTCAGGACATTTAAAGCAGACAAAGTTAAACACGAACTGCAAAGCCGTTTTATAGAGCTGGAAAGCAAAACCAATAACCTGCAACTGCAAACGCTGGAATCGAGGCTTAATCCGCATTTATTTAAAAACATACTTAACTCTATTCAATCGCATGCGTACCAAACGTATTTTGCTATGGATAAGCTCTCAAACGTACTGGACTATATTCTTTACGAAAGCCAGAACCGTTTTGTAAGCCCTAAAGAAGAAATTGAGTTTGCCCTTAACCTTATAGAAATTAATAAGATAAAGATAAGTCCGCTATTTTCTATAAGCGTAAAGAAAAAAATTGATGAGATGGACCCTATGTATGAGCAAAAAATACTGGCTCCGCTTATCTCAATAGACCTTATTGAAAATGCCTTTAAGCACGCCGACCTGCAAAGCCCGGATGCTTTTATAACCATAGTTATAGAGTTTAAGGATAATAATTTTTCGATTACCGTTTCTAACAAAATATCGCCAAAATCGGCTTTTGCAAAAGAGCATAGCGGTATTGGGGCAGCCACGTTAGAGCAGCGCCTGCGCATTATTTATAAGTCCTGCTTTAAGCTGGAACGCTATGTGGAAGAAGATATATATGTTGCACATTTAAAAATAAACCTGCTTGAACACAAAAATCAGATGTTTACTTCTTGATGACGAATTGCCCGGGCTAACACTGCTAAAAATGCTTTGTGAACAGATGCCCGAGCTGGAAGTTGTAAAAGCTTTTAACAGCCCGCAAATACTTTTGCAGGAACAGGCCTTATTAGACTACGACCTGCTTATTACAGATATTGAAATGCCGGGAATGAATGGCCTGCAGGTTGCCGATGCCGTAAAAGGCAAAGCCGTGATATTTACTACCGCCTACAAAAATTTTGCTGTTGATGCATTTGACAGGGATGCTGTAGATTATGTAGTTAAACCTGTAAAGGCAGAAAGGCTGCATCAGGCAGTACTTAAGGTAGCCGGCAGGATTACCAAACCTGTTAAAGAAACACCTAAGCAAATTCAGTTAAATACAGATAAAGGTAAAGCGCTTATTAATGTTGATAAGATGTTTAGCATTGTAACATCTAAAATTGATAGCAGGGACAAAATTATTATTCTTAATGATACTACTAAAATTATAGCCAAGAATGCCTCTTTTGAAAAATTGCTCGAAATGCTGCCTGCCAAAGATTTTTGCCGTATAAATAAAACTACCATTATAGCCTTAAAGCATGTGCAGTTTTATGCTCACGATATAATTACAGCAGATATTTTATTGCAGGATGGGCATCACTACACGTTTCCGTTAAGCGAAATCTACAGGACAGACTTTATTAAAAAAGTGAGAGTGTAATCGTATAAATTCAAGAAATTAATTTTTCACTTTCTTTTTCAATTTCCACTTACCCTTAACGCCGTTATATATTTTTATTATGCCACCCTTGCCGGTAATACTGCTCATTTTTGTGTTATCAGATTCCTCTTTATAAATTGGTATAGCAACCTTATTTACAAGCCTGTAAGTACTCTCTGCCGATATACCATAATTGCCTGATACCGATCTTGTACTTATAATTCTTGTTTCAGGATCGTAAGTTGGATCACACCATATATCTTCATCAGCCGGCGTAGTTTCAAGTTTTAAAAGTTTGTGTTTATCCGGATGATTTAAGTATATAGATATCCACATATTTCCATTTACATTAGTATGTGACCAATACATAAAATCTTCATTTCCATCACTATCAAAATCTGTGATCATAAGTGCAGGGGTTACATCAGCAAAAACATTATAAGTTAAAGTATCTATGGTTTGCCATTTATGTTTGAGAAATTGATCAAATACAATATTCGCGCTATTATTTATCGTAAGAGCACATTTTATGCTTTTAGAACCTTTAAGATCGAATTCGTACCGTATCTTATCGCCCTGATTCCAAGCTATGCTATCAAATTCTCCATCAGCTTCTACCGAATGAAAATCTATATATTGAATGCTATTTTTCTCTTGCGCAAAAGCCAGGAAAGGAATAATAAATATAAGCAACCGAAAGTAATTCATGGCAAATCAACTCAATATTATGTTGAGTAATTTACATTAATAAATTAATTCTGCAAAAAAAAATAGATTTTAAGCAATTGCTTTATAAAGCGAATAACCCGAAGTAAGGATTATAAGTGTACCTACCATAAAAAATAGTGCCCTTTTATTAATTTTTGATGCTAAATAAGCACCAAACGGAGCCGCTAATGCTCCACCTGCAATTAGTCCGAGTATTATTTGCCAGTGCTTAACCCCCAAAATGAAAACAAAAATAACCGTTGCAAAATAAGTAATAAAAAATTCTGCCGTATTTACGGTACCTATGGCTTCTCGTGGGTCTTTGCCCTGGCTAAGCAGGTTAGAGGTTACAATAGGGCCCCATCCTCCACCGCCTATAGTGTCTAAAAATCCACCAAATAAAGCTAATAATGGTGCCCCCTTAATAGTTTCATTGTTATTTACTTTATTTACAAACCCTTTATATATTATGTAACTGCCCAACAGTATGAGGTAACCTGCTATATAAGGTTTTATAATATTTCCATCAAAATAGTCGGCAATAAGGTAAGCACCTAAAACAGCACCAAGCGTGCCCGTAATTACTATTTTAAAAAACAGGCCTTTATCTATATTTTTAAACTTTATATGCGATAGCCCGGATATGCCTGTAGTAAATATCTCTGATGTATGCACACTTGCCGATGCCAGCCCCGGCGGAATACCAAAGTTTATAAGTAGCGTAGTACAACTTACACCATAAGCCATACCAAGGGCACCATCTACAACCTGTGCAAGGAAGCCTACTCCCATAAAAATAAAAAAGGTACTGTCAAAAAGTAACGTACCGCTATAGAGCTCTCCTATTAGTAAGTATCCAAAATAACTTAAAATTATTAGCTTTAACAATAACATGGTAATGGCTATCTGCCTAAATGTTATGGTGTCTGTCGCTTTTTCCAGTTGCAATAATATCCTGGTCATTTGTTTTTCTTTAATTAGTATACTACTCCTATAGAGTAATAGTGATTGCAAATATAATAAACCATTTCTATATATGCCTGCCTACAACGATATATACTTTTTTTAATAAAATATTCACGTGCTGTAAGTCGTATATTACATTTACTTACCTAACTTTATATGTACAAATAAACACAATTTACTTTATGGAAAATACCAGTGAAACGAATACTGGTTTCGGAAACATTTTTGTTGACGAAGCCCAAATACCCGAAAAATTTAAAGTGCCTGTAATCCATCAGCGCGAATACCTGCTTAACGGGGAGCTTGTGCAATGGAGTGGCGATACAATGGATATATTGTCGCCTGTTTTTGTTCCTGCCCAAGGGGGCGGGTTTGAGCGTAAGGTGGTAGGCTCTATACCGCATACATCGCCTAAAGAAGCCATGGAATCGTTAGACGCTGCCGTAGCCGCCTACAATAATGGCCAGGGAGAATGGCCTACCATGAGCGTAGAAGACCGTATTAAATGCATGCAAAAGTTTGTGTACTTAATGATACAGGAACGCGACCAGGTTATTAACCTGCTTATGTGGGAAATAGGTAAAACCCTGGGCGACTCTACCAAAGAGTTTGACCGTACTGTAGAATATATTAACGCCACTATAGATGCCCTTAAAGATATAGACCGCGAATCATCACGCTTTCAGCAGGCCGAAGGCACACTGGCACAAATACGCCGTTCGCCACTGGGTGTGGTACTAAGCATGGGGCCATTTAACTATCCTTTAAACGAAATATTTACAACACTTATACCGGCACTTATAATGGGTAACACCATTTTATTTAAGCTGCCTAAACACGGTGTGCTTGCTCATTACCCGCTGCTTAAAGCCTTTAAAGAGGCTTTTCCTCCGGGAACAGTTAACACACTTTATGGTAAAGGGTCTGAAATTATAACGCCCATAATGGAAAGCGGCAAAGTAAATGTACTTGCCTTTATTGGATCGAGCAAAGTAGCAAACGGACTTAAAAAACAACATCCTAAAGTTAACCGCCTAAGGGCTATTTTAAGCCTTGATGCAAAAAATGCTGCCATTGTTACTAAAAATGCCGACCTTGATGTTGCTGTAAGTGAATGCCTTTTAGGTTCTCTTTCGTTTAACGGACAACGCTGTACTGCCTTAAAATTAATTTTTGTGCAAAAAGATGTGGCCGAAGAATTTGTACAAAAACTAAGTGCAGCAGTATCTGCAATGAAAGCGGGACTACCATGGGATAAAGACGTAAAAATTACCCCACTACCGGAAGCAGACAAACCGGGCTACCTTAAAGAGTGCATAGATGATGCTATTGCAAACGGAGCTAAAGTGGTAAATGAGCATGGTGGTTTCACAAATGAGTCTTTAGTATTCCCCGCGGTTGTTTATCCTGTAAACGATAAAATGAAATTATACCACGAAGAGCAGTTTGGCCCGGTTATCCCCGTAGTACCTTTTGATACTATTGATGAGCCTATACAATACCAAATTGAAGCTTCGCACGGTATGCAGGTAAGTATTTTTAGTAATAACGCCGAAGAAGTTGCAAGCCTTATAGACCCATTTGTAAATCTTGTAGCAAGGGTAAACATTAACTGCCAGGCACAACGTGGCCCGGATGTATTCCCTTTTACAGGCCGTAAAGACAGTGCAGAGGGTACACTATCGGTATTTGATGCATTACGTTCATTCTCTATACGCACAATGGTTGCTGCAAAGGTAACTGATGCAAATAAAGAGTTATTTAATACTATAGTTCGCGATCATGACTCAAACTTCCTGAGCACTGATTATATATTTTAATAGTACGTTAATTTTTTTTTACAAAAACAGGGGCTTTATTGCCCCTGTTCTATTTATACCCTGATACAATTATTTCAGGCTCATTTTATATTTGCGTTTGTGTTTTACAAACACTGGCTTATTAATAATTATGCCGGTAAGGCATATTAAGAGTAATACTACAAGTAACAGCAGGTATACGGTACCATTAAACGTTGTAATATCAGGAAAGTCGCTAATGAAAAAAAAGAGTGTGGTAATAAACATTACTACCGACACGATAAAGCTAAAAAGTTTCATAATCCCTGTAAGTTTTGTGTTTGCAAAATGTACAATTCTTAAAAAGGACTAATTGGTTAAAAAATCCTTTTTATTACCGGCCGTTTTTCATAATCAAAATTTATATAAAATAAAGCATAAAGAGATAACAATCAATGCTTTATTCTATAAAGGTAAGAGAAAAAATGTTTTGGTAATAAAAATAATTAAGTTTTTTTTATGATTTATTTTTATAAACCATAGTCATACTGAAAAGCTTGGTAAAATAGTTTTCAAGGCAGGTAAAATCAACATTTGCCGCCTCCCCTGTTTTTAGGGCATCATCTGTTAAAAAGTATTTCTCTGCGGGTGTTACAGTTTTTTGCTTTTTAATTTTTTTAGAGTATACCATATTGGTTATGGTAACCCTGTATTTACCATCGCGCAGTTCTATTTCAAAATCAAAGCTAAGGTCATCCTTAAAAAAATCAGATGTACCCGGGCAGGTATTCCTTACGTCTATGCCCTTGCCTTTATAAATATTATCTGCAGATGATGTTATTTTAAGGCGCGAATGCCTTGCAATAACATTAGGTATATTGGTTTCGCTGCTTATAAAAACATTTTCCCATACAACTTTACTATCACTCACTAAAAAGTTAGTTTCCTGTGCAAAACAGGTAACTGATAGTAAAAACAATACCACAAAAAAGATTTTTTTCATGCTTTTAAAAATAAGGAAATCGTTTAAGTACACATCAAAGATACTTCTTTTTTATATTGCCAAACAAAATTAATTCTTACAAAACTTTACAATTTGCATTATAAGATTTTACTCATAATTCTCTAATTGATGTTAATTTCTCTTTCCAAATTTCAAGCTTTTGCATAAAAGACATTGTTGCATTAGCCCCACTGGGAGATGGCAGTACATTATATTCTATATACCCCTTCCTGCCCACATACTTATCATAATAGGCAGCTGCATTTTTACTCGAAAAGAATACCTTATTAATTAGAGGGTACTTTGAGTAAAATATTTCAAAATCGTTAGCTACTTCATTTTTTATTTTGCTGTCAAGGCTTCCCTCCCGTTCGCAGTATTGCAATACATCCCAAAGGGCAATACTATTGTCTTTTAGGAATTTAATTTTATCCATATAATTTGTTTCAGGCTCTAAATTAAAAACCGAAAAGAGCAATCTCCAAAACTGATTTCCTTTATTGCCATAATATTCCTGCAAAAGCAACGATTTTTCGCCGGGCATCGTACCTAATATCAATATTTTAGAATCAGGATATACAATTGGCTCAAAGGCTTTTTTCATAAGGTTGTAATTTAATTGTGTAATTGTATAATATACTAATATTATTTTAAGTATTCTGTAACACAGTGAGTTAAAGTATTGTTACAGCTTTTTTATTTAAGATAGTATTAGCATTTGCAGCCCTGCAGACCACATAAATTTGTTAGAGCCAAAAGGCATAAACACAATTCTATTAATCAAATATAAACTAACATTATGGCAACAACAAAAACTACTGCAAAAAGTACTAAGAGTACTCCGGCAGCAAAAAGCACCACTACAAAAACTACGGCTGCCAAAACAACTGCAGCAAAATCATCTACCACTACTAAGGCAGCTTCTACATCCTCAAGAGGTGTTGTAAAAGCAAAAGCAAGCGCTGCCGAAGGTTTAAAAGAATTGTTTGTAGACAGCCTTAAAGACATTTACTGGGCAGAGAAAGCTTTAGTAAAAGCATTGCCTAAAATGGCTAAGAATGCAGAAAACGAAAACCTGATTGCAGGTATTAATAACCACACTACCGAAACTGAAGAGCAAATTGCACGCTTAGAGCAGGTATTCCAGATCATTGGAGAAAAAGCTGTAGCAAAAAAATGTGAAGCCATGGACGGGCTTCTTAAAGAAGGCCAGGACATTATGGAAAGCACAGAGCCGGGCCCGGTGCGTGATGCAGGTATTATTGCCGCTTCGCAAAAAATAGAACATTATGAAATTGCAACGTATGGCACACTATGCGCATTTGCAAAAACATTGGGCTATGACGATGCAGCCGAAATATTGCATACTACTCTTGGCGAAGAGAAACAGGCTGATATAACACTAACAGAGGCCGCTTATAACACCATTAATTTTGATGCTGCTGAAGCAGATGAAAATGAAGTGGAGTAATTAACAGCAGCATTGTTGAAAATGGGGTTTAGTTTTTTAAACCCCATTTTTTGTATAAACCTATTACATAAACCTTGCAATGAAAGATTTTTTAAAAAACAACAGCCTCTCGCTTACTTTTCTTTTTCTTTTTATTGCAACTCTGGCAGCACAGGTATATTTTGGGCTTCAGGAATATACTAAAGAGTTACTGGAAGATGGTGGCGCTACCGTTAGCCTGTTGCAATACTTTACATCGGGGCATTTTGTAGAGTCTACATTTGAAAACTGGGAAAGCGAATTTTTGCAAATGGCTTTATTTGTAGTACTTACCATTTTTTTGAAACAAAAGGGATCATCAGAATCAAAAAAATTTGATGGTACAGATGAAGTAGACCAACAGCCCGACCCTAATAAAAAAGGTGCACCGTGGCCGGTAAAAAAGGGTGGCGTTATAGTAATACTATATAAACATTCGCTCACTATTGCTCTTTTACTGCTGTTTTTAATTTCTTTCATATTACACTTTTACGGTAGCCTTGCCGATGAAAACACCCAAAACCAACTTAAGGGCAAAGTAATAACTACCGCCGCAAAATACATTACAAATTCAAGGTTTTGGTTTGAGTCGTTCCAGAACTGGCAAAGCGAATTCCTTTCGGTATTTGCAATAGTGGCATTATCAATTTATTTAAGGCAACAGGGCTCTCCACAATCTAAACCTGTAAATGCCCCGCATGATGAAACCGGCGAATAATAAATAACAATCAACATAAAAATTATATTCTATGAAAGCATTAGTATTTCACAAACCAAAAGATGTGCGCGTTGATAACGTTGACGACCCTATTATTGAAGAGGCGGGAGATGTAATTTTAAAGGTTACATCTACAGCTATATGCGGCAGCGACCTGCACATATATAATGGTTACATACCGCAGCCCCACAGCATGGTAATGGGCCATGAATTTATGGGTATTGTAGAAGAAGTGGGCAGCGGCGTAAGCAAACTTAAAGTGGGCGACCGTGTGGTTGTACCCTTTCCTATCTCCTGCGGAACCTGTCATTTTTGCAACATGAGCCTGCCTACGCATTGCGAAAACTCGAACCCCGAAATGTATGGCCCCGAAGGTGGGCTTGCCAAAGGTAAAGGTGGTGCGCTCTTTGGCTATACAGATCTTTACGGTGGCTACAGCGGCGGTCAGGCAGAGTATGTGCGTGTACCGTATGCTGATTTTGGCCCGCGCAAAATATCTGATAACCTGACAGATGACCAGGCATTGTTCCTTACCGATATTTTCCCTACAGGATGGAGCGCCATAGACTGGGCAGAACTTAAAGGTGGCGAAACCGTTGTGGTTTTTGGCTGTGGCCCCGTAGGTATAATGGCAATGAAATCGGCATGGTTGCGCGGTGCCGGCCGCGTTATTGGCGTAGACATTTTAGACTACCGACTTGAAAAAGCAAGGCTTACCGCCAATGTAGAAACTATAAACGGTAAAGATGCAGATGCTGTGGAGGTTATTCGTAACATGACCGGCGGCTACGGTGCAGATGTTTGTGTGGATGCGGTGGGTATGGAAACAGAACATTCATTCTGGGCGAGTGCTAAGAACCTTATTCAGGGCGAAATGGGATCGATGATGACCCTGCAACGTTGTTTTGATGCTGTGCGCCGTGGTGGTACGGTAACCGTTGTGGGTGTTTATGGTACGCCGTTCGATAACTTTCCGCTACATCAGTGGTTTGATAAAGGTATTAAGCTAAGAGGCGGCCAGGCACCGGTGCATAACTACATAGACCATCTTATAAATTTGGTTGAAACCGGTAAAGTAACCCTCGAAGATGTAATTACACACAAGGTTGCACTTAGCGACGCTGCAAAAATGTACGACATCTTTAACAAGAAAGAAGATAACTGTGTGAAAGTAGTATTAAAACCTTAGTACACAACAGTTATAATAAGTAATTTTAATGAGCGGTAACCTTTTAGGTTATCGCTTTTGTTGGCTAAAAGAGCCGGCATTTCGCAACACCAAAAAACAAAAAAACATGAAGGCAATCTGGAAAGGGAGTATTAGTTTTGGCCTGGTAAACATTCCCATTAAACTATATAGCGGCACAAATTCGCACAACATAAACCTCGACATGATAAGGCAGAAAGACAAATGTGCAATACAATATGTGCGCGTTTGCAAAAAAGACGGCCAGGAAGTGCCATGGGACGAAATTGCGAAAGGTTACCGTAAAGAAAATGGCGATTATGTGGTTATCGACAAAAATGATTTTGCCAAAATAGCCCCGGAAAAAACCCAGACCATAGATATTTTTGAGTTTATTAAGGAGGAGGAAATTCCATCTAAATATCTTGAAAAACCCTATATCGTTGAGCCATCTAAAGAATCTAAAAAAGTGTATGCCCTGCTTAGGGAAGCACTTAAAAAATCAGAGAAGGTGGGGCTTTGCAAATTTGTAATGCGCACCACCCAACACCTTGGTATCCTTAAGGTGGAAGAAGATGCCATATTGCTGATACAAATAAGGTTTAACGATGAGTTGCGCGACCCCGAAGAGGCAACCCTCATCCCTACCGATGTTACAATATCTAAAAAAGAACTGGATATGGCTCTCACCATTATAGACCAGCTTACAGATACTTTTGACCCATCTAAATATAAAGACACTTACAAAGAAGAACTGATTAAAATGATAAAGGCTAAGGCATCGGCCAAAGGAAAAGAAAAACCGGAGCCTGCCCCGCGAAAACGTAAAACTGCTGCAGCTAAAGACGATTTGCTCGAACAGCTAAAAGCCAGCCTTGCCGCTATTAAAAACTAAATGCTATGCCTAAACTATCTGAATATAATAAGAAAAGGGACTTTAATAAAACTGCCGAGCCTAAAGGTACAGTAAAAAAGGGCGGTAAAGAACTCCGATTTGTGGTGCAGAAACATGCTGCCTCACACCTTCATTATGATTTCAGGTTAGAGATAGACGGCGTGCTGGTAAGCTGGGCCGTGCCAAAAGGCCCCATTGCAGATACATCGGTTAAGCGCCTGGCAATGCATGTGGAAGACCACCCTATGGACTACATTGATTTTGAAGGTACTATCCCGAAAGGCGAATATGGAGGTGGTACCGTTATGGTTTGGGATACCGGCACTTACCTTGCCGAAGGCATTGATAATGTTGCCGACAGCGAGAAGGTACTGCGCAAAATGTATAAAGAGGGAAATATTAAAATTGTGATGAACGGCAAAAAGCTAAAGGGCTCTTACCACATTGTGCAAATGCATGGCAGGGAAGAGAACTCCTGGCTACTGCTTAAAGGCAAAGACGAATATGCCGATAAAAAAGATTTCGACCAAACATCGGTACTTACTGGGCGCACACTTGAAGAAATAGGCAAGGATAAAAAATCAGATGTTTGGGAAAGCAACCATGACGGTAAAACGGAAACTAAAAACCCAAATAAAATTGATTTAGAAGAAGTTGCTGATGCTGTTGAGCAGCTGAAAACTGATTCTGAGTCCAAAAAGAAGACTGCGACTGAGACTGAGACTTCCCAAACTTTCACTGCCGAAGATGTTGCAGATGCCAAAAAACTTGACGAATTTCCAACTAACTGGCTGCCGCAGTTGGCTACCCTTGCCGACGAAGTTTTTGATAATGAAGATTGGATATATGAAACCAAATATGACGGCTACCGCGCTATTATTGAGGTTAATGATGGCGATGTAAATTTGGTTTCCCGTAACGGAATATCATTTAACGACAGATATAAACCTTTGGTGAAAGCTTTTGATGCGATTACTAACGATGTAATTCTTGATGGCGAAATTGTTGTGGAGGATACTAAAGGCATAAGCCATTTTCAGTGGTTGCAATACTATGCTGATAATCCTGACCGTGGCACCCTGAAATGCTACGTTTTTGATATTTTATATTTTAATGGCTTCGACCTTACTTCGCTCGAACTGGTTCAGCGCAAGCGGATACTGGAGGCATTGTTACCACAATCTGACCAGATAATCTATTCTGGGCACATTAAGGGAAAAGGCAGCAAAGCACTAAAGGAAGTTGAGCAAAAAGGTGGTGAAGGCCTCATAGCTAAAAAAGCATCGTCTAAATACTACATAAATAAGCGTAGCAAAGACTGGCTTAAAATAAAGATAAGCAAAGAGCAGGAAATGGTCATTGGCGGCTTTACAGATCCTAAAGGGTCGCGCACTGCTTTTGGCTCGTTATTATTAGGGTATTATGAAGATGGTAAACTGATATATTCCGGTAAGGTAGGTACGGGCTTTAACGAAGAGTCATTAAAAGATATTTACGAAAAACTTACTGCCTTAGAGCAAAAAACTTCTCCATTTAGTATTAAACCGAAAGAGCCCGGCGCTCATTGGATTAAACCCGACCTTGTTGCGCAAATAAAATACAGCGAATGGACAGAGACCAACAGCCTGCGCCATCCTGTATTTATGGGATTGCGCACAGATAAAGACCCTAAAGATGTGATAAAGGAGATTGCCGGCCCCCTAACCCCCGAAGGGGGAAATTTGGAGGCTGAAAAAACAACGAAGAAAAATGCTGTAAAAAAAGCAGATAAAGTAAAGCCTGCCAAAGCTGATTCGGACAAAAAACCTGCTAAAGAAACAAAAACAAAAACTGCTGAAAAAGTAATTGAGGAAAAAACGCCAGCAAAAAAAGCAGCAGCCAAAACCAAAAGCACCTCTAAAACTATGAAAAGTAAAGCGGGATATGATACAGAAAAAGTAGAAGTTACGCATCCCGAAAAGATATTCTGGCCAAAGGAAGGATATACAAAAGGCGATGTAATTGCATATTATAATGAAATGGCTGACTATATTTTGCCATATATAAAAGACAGGCCAGAAAGTATGCGCCGCACCCCTGATGGCATTGTGAAGGAAGGTTTCTTCCAGAAAAATGTTGCGGGTATGGTTCCTGATTGGGCACAGACCGAAAAGATACATTCAGATTCCACCAAAGAAGATATTGAATACCTGATTTGTAACGATAAGGAAACGCTGATATATATGGCGAACCTGGGTTGTATAGAGATAAACCCGTGGAGCAGCAGGGTTGGCACTCTTGACAATCCTGATTACATAATTTTTGACCTCGACCCTAACAAGACAACGATTGAAAACCTTGTTACCACGGCTAAAAAAGTAAAAGAAATACTGGACAGCCTTAATATAAAAGGGTATTTAAAAACATCGGGCGGTAAAGGGTTGCACGTATTTATCCCTATAAAGCCCAAATATACCTATGAGCAAAGCCGGGATTTTTCGCACATAATAAGCCAGGCAGTAAACGCTGCCCTGCCCGATATTACCAGCCTCGAGCGTATGCCTAAAAAGCGTGAAGGCAAAGTATACCTCGACTTTTTGCAAAATGGTAAAGGCAAGACTATGGCCTGTGCATATTCGCTTCGCCCACGCGAAGGAGCCACCGCAAGTGCACCTTTAGAATGGGACGAGTTGGATGATACCTTTGACCTTAAAAACTACAACATTAAAACATTACCTAAGCGTGTTAAAGAAAAAGGCGACTTGTGGGAGGGATTCTTTAAAGATGCTTTAGATTTAGAAGAGGTGCTGAATAAGCTTTCGCAATAAATCTATTACTATATTTGTAAGAAAAATAAATGCATACCAGCTTTAAAAAACTTACTTTACTTACACTGTTTGCCACCTGTTTTACAAATGGAGTTACTGCCCAAAATAAGTATGAACCGGTTTTTTTGGAATTTTGGACCGACTATAAAGACAATTATGCTTATTTTGAAAAACAAGGTGTTGACTGGGATAAGGTTAAAGCAATATATCAACCGTTAGTTAAAGACATTACAACTAACGAAGATTTTATACGCTTTTTAGAACGTGTTACGCACGAGCTGCATAATGGGCATGTTACTTTAAACACCAACCTTTACACATCTAACAGGATAATACCCAGTGGCGAAGATGTGTTTGCAGAGAAAACAGGCAACCGTTTTTTTATTACCGATGTTCGTAAAGGAAGCAAAGCTGAACTTAGCGGCCTGAAACCGGGAATAGAAGTTGTAAAATTTAATGGCAGGGCAATTACAGAACAATTAAGCCAGTTTTTGCCTAAATACACAAATGTTTATGACGATAGCATGTATGCCTACGCTTTAAATATGCTTTTAGCAGGAACATACGATAAGCAGCGGGAGATTACAATATTCGAAAATGGTGTTGAGAAAACGTATTTACCTGACCAATATACCATCAACAATATTATGAACCATAATGTAGAATATCAAGTACTGGAGGGCAACATTGGCTATATAAAAATTAATAATTCGCTTGGAGATAATAGCGTTATCAATGAGTTTGATGATGTTTTAGATAAGCTTATGAATACCAAAAGCCTAATTTTAGACCTGACAGAAACTCCCGGTGGTGGCAATACTACTGTGGCACGGGGTATTATGGGCAGGTTTACAGATAAGGCACTACCTTATCAAAAACACCGGATAGATGAAAAAGAATACGGCACTGTAAGAAGTTGGGTAGAATATGTATCTCCGCGCAAAACCATTTATAAAAAGAAACTTACCGTTATGGTGGGCCACTGGACGGGCAGTATGGGCGAAGGCATTGCCATAGGGTTTGATGCCATGAAACGGGCAAAAATTGCAGGTACTAAAATGGCTGGGTTATTAGGTGCCATTTATTCTTTTAAAGCAAAGGATACTAATGTAGGGTATTCTATCCCGGCTGAAAGCATGTATCATGTAAATGGTACACCACGCGAAGATTTTGTACCAAAATACCTCACTAAAAACGGAGAAGAAACATATAGTAAAGCACTTAAATTAGCACGATAGAAAAAGCCCCATCCGCGACAACGGTGGGGCTTTTTGCTTCTTTAAAAAAAATTATGCTTTTAATGCAGGAGCAGTAACTTTTTGAGTAAGTTCCGGCGATATAGCCGAACGCTCAAATTTAATCCTACCGGCCATAGTTTCTATAACTACAGTACCTTCGGCAAGCTCAGCAATTTTGCCGTGTATGCCGCTTTTTGTTACTACCTTATCGCCTGTTTTAAGGTTGCTTTCAAATTCTTTTTCCTGTTTAGCCTTTTTTTGCTGAGGCCTCATCATAAAAAAGTAAAATACTATTATAACTCCAATAAAAGGCAAAAACTGCCCCAATGCTCCAAATTGTTCCATTATATAATTTTAATTAGTGAGATGCTGGTGTTACCCCTATTCCGGCCGATTCTATATTTGCTTTAAAGTCTACAGTCTCGGTACCTTTTTCTGTATTAAGCGTAAGGGTTACTGTTTTAGAAACGCTACCGCTTTTACCTGTAGAGTCGAATACTACGCTAACCTCTCCGGTAGCTCCTGGTTTTACCGGCTCTTTAGTATAATTAGGCACTGTACAGCCGCAACTTGCTTTAGCATCGCTTATTATAAGGTCGCCGGTACCTGCATTAGTAAATTTATAAGTATAGTTTACCTTTTCTCCTGCTTTTATATTACCAAAATCGTGAGAAGCATTTTCAAATTTTATAACCGGCAATTTACCACCTTCGGCATGAGCAATTTCTGCTTTTTTAGCAGTTGCATCGTCTATGGTTAATGCAGCATTTTCTTTTTTGCATGATGCCAGTGCTAAAGATGCTATTGCAAGCATGGCTACAGTTTTTTTTAACATAATTAAAATATTTATAGTTTTACATTAAACCTCTTCCGGTTTTTATAAGCTTATTATTGGTTTGGTAATCCTTGATAATATTGTCCAGGATTCCGTTTATAAAAATACTACTTTTTGGTGTACTGTACTCTTTAGCTATTTCAAGATATTCATTTATTGTAACCTTAACAGGAATAGACGGGAATTTTAAAAACTCGCATATTGCCATTTTAAGGATTATAGAGTCAATCTCAGCAATCCTGTCGGTATCCCAGTTAGGTGTCTTGTCAAGGAATTCTTTGGCAAGTTCTTTATCATTAAGAATTGTTTTCCTAAAAAGGTCACGAACAAAATCCTTATCGTCGCTATCCTTATAAATTTTAGGAACAAAAAAGGCATCGCGCCCTTCGGGCGTTATTTGAGATAGCTGCTTGCTTATAAGGGTATTAACAACCGGTATATCATCTACCCAGGTAAGCTTGTGGTCTTCCAGGTATTCGTATAACTTATCGTTAGGGGCAACAACCTCTGTAAACAAATCGGTAACAAACTGCCTGTCTTCCTCATAGTTGTTAACGGTAGTCTGCATGTACTTTTCATACACTTCGCTGGCTTTTACAGCCTCCAGCAACAGTAGAATGTAATCGTCGTTTTTAGTCCAGTTATCAATCTTATTTTCAGCCATTGCAATACTAAGCGGATTGCTTTCTGCCAATAGGCGCAGCACGGCATTATTGATAAACTTTTTGTTAGGGTTACGTTCCTGTGCGGTTGCAAGGTGCTTTTTTTGCGATTTTTCTATAAAATCTTCTTCGCTGTTTCTCAGCTCTACCAGTGCAGAAACCATAATTAAGTACAGGTCGCGAATATTCTCTATACTGTTTAAAAGAAATTTCTCTTCCTTTTGCAGGTCATCTGAATTGTTTTGGTGCATTGCGTAGATAGATTGCATCACCTTTACCCTGATATGTCTTCTGTTTAACATCCGCCTTTAAGAACTTTTTAAAATTAACAAGGCGAAAGAAAAGATTTCTTTCGCCCTGCAAAATTAAGAATATTATTTTTTTAAGCTAATTATTTAGCTGTTTCTTTTTTCTTGTCGTCAATTCGCTTTTGTGCAATTTGCATTGCAGCCTGCTGCGTTGTAATATTATTAGTATCAGCAAAATGGAAAATCTCTAACGTAGTGTTATAAATATTCTCTGTCCTTCTAAGGGCTTCGGCTTTATCATAACCCACAATCTCTGCATAAACATTAATAATACCACCGGCATTAATAAGGAAATCCGGCGCATAGCTAATGCCTTTTTCCATTAATATTTTACCGTGAACCTGCTCTACAGCAAGCTGATTATTAGCAGCACCGGCTATAACTTTAGCCTTAATCCTGTTAATTGTATTATCATTTATGGTTGCGCCAAGAGCACAAGGTGCATAAATATCAACATCGGCACTGTAAATATCTTCGCCGGTAAATATCTGTGCGCCATATTTAGCGGCAACAAGTTGTAATTTTTCTTCATTAATATCTGTAATCTGTACAAGAGCACCCTCTTTAGTAAGGTGGTCTATAAGCGTTTCGCCCACGTGGCCTACACCCTGTACCAATACTTTTTTACCGCTAAGATTAGAAGATCCAAACTGGTGCATTGCAGCAGCTTTCATACCCATGTAAACACCATAAGCTGTTACGGGCGATGGGTTGCCAGATCCTCCTCTGCTTTCAGATATACCGGTAACGTAAGGCGTTACATCACGTATAAGGTCCATATCCTCTGTCGTAGAGCCCACATCTTCGGCAGTTATATATTTACCGCTAAGCGAGTTAACAAACTGGCCAAAACGGGTAATTAATTCGGGAGTTTTATCTGTAGCTGCGTTTCCTATAATAACTGCTTTACCACCGCCAAGGTTTAATCCGGAAATTGCCGACTTGTACGTCATTCCCCTTGACAGCCTTAAAACGTCGTTAAGCGCCTCCCATTCGTTAGCATAGCTCCACATGCGGGTGCCGCCAAGTGCAGGGCCCAAAACTGTATTATGGATGCCAATTATTGCTTTTAAACCAGTATCTTTGTCATGGCAAAAAACAACCTGCTCATGATCATTAAACGATGGCTGGCCAAACACCGGGTCAACTTTAATAAGCTCGTTAGCCTTAATAACTTCTGCTACCATAATAAACTATTTAAATTTGAATAATAAGTCGTAAACCTAAAACAAATTTACACATTTAATTATTATAAGCCTCAAAAAAGAGATTTTTTTATGATAAGTGTAATTTACGCAAACGTTTTTTAGTAATAATTTAATAGAAATTATGCAGAACAATTAACATATTAGTCACATAAAAGACATACTTGCAAAGTTAAACCATGAAAGAATTACAGTATTTAAACAAATATTTTATCAAATATAAATTTCAATTTCTTTTAGGAATTGTTATGACTGTAGCAGCACAAATATTTGCATTATATACCATAGAACTGGTAGGCGACTCTATAAAAGAAACACAGGCATTCCTGGAAAATAACTCCATGACCGTTGATTTTATCCGCCAGAATTTAATGCATAACCTGCTCCTGATCGTAGCTACTACCCTTATAAGTGGCCTGCTTACTTTTTTTATGAGGCAAACACTTATTGTAATGTCGCGCCACATAGAATTTGACCTTAAAAATGAAGTTTTCAGGCATTATGAAAACCTTTCGCAAAGCTTTTATAAGCGTAACCGTACCGGCGACCTTATGAACCGTATAAGCGAAGATGTAAACCGTGTGCGCCAGTATGTGGGCCCGGCTATTATGTATGCACTAAACACCATTGTACTCTTTATAGTTATAATTACTCAAATGTGTATTATATCTACAAAGCTTACCGTTTTTACATTACTGCCTTTGCCTATACTTGCTTACAGTATTTACTGGGTAAGCCGCGAGATAAACAAGCGCAGTACTGCAGCACAGCAAAACCTTAGTTTACTATCAAGCTACTCGCAGGAAATGTTCTCTGGCGTGCGTGTTATAAAAGCTTATGCGCTGGAAGGCCAAAAGCAGGAAGGCTTTAAAGAATTATCGCGCGACAGCGTTAAAAAAAATATGGGACTTGCCAAGGTAAGCGCGCTATTTGGCCCACTTATGATATTGCTTATAGGTATAAGTAACCTTGTAGTTATTTATGTAGGCGGCCGCATGTATATTAACGGCAGTATTGCCGACCTTGGTACCATTGCGCAGTTTATACTGTATATTAATAAACTTACCTGGCCGGTAGCTTCTTTAGGATGGATATCGAGCATGGTGCAGGACGCCGAAGCCTCGCAAAAGCGTATTAACGAATTTTTAAAAACAGTGCCCGATATACAAAACCACAATCCGGCACATACCGCAATTTTAGGACAGATAGCCTTTAATAATGTAAGCTTTACGTATGAGGATACTAATATTACCGCCCTTAAAGATGTATCGTTTACCATTAATAAAGGCGAAACACTGGCTATACTGGGCAGGACAGGATCTGGCAAGAGCACAGTACTATCACTTATAAGCAGGCTCTATGACGCTGATGGCGGAGTTGTAACTATAGATAATAAAAATGTAAAAGACCTTAACCTGTATGACCTGCGCAGCAGCATAGGCTTTGTGCCCCAGGATGCCTTTTTGTTTAGCGACAGTATAGAGAACAATATTAAATTTGGCAAGGAAGATGCTACCCACGAAGAGATTGTTAGCGTAGCAAAAAAAGCCGTGGTACACCACAATATAGAAAATTTTACGCACCAGTATGAAACCATACTGGGCGAACGTGGCATAACACTATCTGGCGGGCAAAAACAAAGGGTATCTATAGCAAGGGCTATGATTAAAGACGCACCAATATTACTGCTGGACGACTGCTTATCTGCCGTTGATAATGAAACAGAGGAAGCTATACTTAACAACCTCATGGAATTTTGCAGGGATAAAACAACTATAATTGTAAGCCACAGGGTATCATCGGCTAAAAATGCCGACAGGATTATTATACTGGAGGATGGTAAAATTATAGAACAAGGCACTCACAACCAACTGGTAAGCCAACAGGGTTATTATAAGGAACTTTATCTTAAACAAATTTCTGAAAAAGAAATGCAGTAAAATGTTGCATTATTTACTTTTTTTTTGGATTTTTGGTAACTACATAATCCAATATAAAAGAACAGGGGTATGAGAGAACATGACATGCTGGAAAAGGAGGAAATCTTTTCTAAAGTTTTAAGGGCAGGAAGAAGAACATACTTCTTTGATGTAAGGGCTACAAAGGCCGACGACTATTACATTACCATAACCGAAAGCAAAAAGTTTACTGAAGAAGATGGTTCTTTTCATTTTAAAAAGCACAAAATTTATCTTTATAAAGAAGATTTTGTAGCGTTTAGGGAAATTCTTGATGAAATGACCAACTATGTACTTAGTAACAAAGGCGAAGAGGTAATATCTGAAAGGCACCAAAAAGATTTCAGGAAATTGTTTGGCGACAAAGACGAAGAGGTGGTGCTTACAACTACAGGTAGTTTTACCGATATTAATTTCGACGATATTTAATAGTCCTGTACACCTTACCGAAAAAATTTGAGGGTCCGAAAAACAATTGGTTTTTTGGGCTTTTTTATTTTATTTAGTTACAAAGTTTGAGGTTGAATGGAATTTGCAATAAGCAATAGACAATTAGCAATAAACAACTACAAAAACTATAGGCAACAACTACAAAGCAGTTCGACTACCCTATCCTTAAGCCGTTGTCGACTTTAAAATCAGGGGCAAGCAAAATTACATCGCCACCCTCGCCTACTGCTCCCAGCACCAGGCACTCACTCATAAATTTACCTATTTGCTTTTTAGGGAAATTTACCACGGCAACTATCTGCCTGCCTTCTAAAATTTCTTTAGTGTAACGCTTAGTTATTTGCGCAGATGTTTTACGTATACCTATTTCAGCGCCAAAATCAATAGTTAATTGGTAAGCAGGCTTACGGGCTTCAGGAAAATCACTGGCCTGAAGTATGGTTCCTACACGCATTTCTGTCTTTTCAAATTCTTCCCAGGTTAGCATAAAAAAATATATTAACTTTTAAATGTAGCAATTTAATAATTATTATAAATCAAGGCAAATATTGCAGCTAATAAAAATCAAAGGCCACCCTAAGGCAGCCTTTGATATTCTAATTCGAAATTTAAAATTCGAAATTATTTAACGTCCATTAATTCTACATCAAAAATCAATGTAGCATCCGGAGGTATAACGCCACCTGCACCACGAGAACCGTAGCCTAAGTGAGACGGAATTACAAAACGGGCTTTATCGCCTACCTGAAGTAGTGCAATACCTTCATCCCATCCTGAAATAACCTGGCCAACGCCCAATTGAAAATCAATAGGCTGCTTGCGTGTATATGATGAATCGAATACCTCGCCAGACTCTAACGAACCTTTGTAGTGTACCGATACTTTTTTACCTTTTTCAGCTTTTTTACCGTCACCTTTCTGGATTATTTTGTAACGAAGCCCGCTGTCTGTTTTATCAAAACCGGCAGCTAATTTTTCCATAGCCTCTTCAGCCTGTTTTTTACCTTCAGCAATACGTTTTTCCCTTGAGCCTTCAAATGTGCGAAATGCCTCAATAGCATTCCAGTTTTTAGCCTCATCGCCTACACGGATAATTTCAAGAGTTTCTATAACATCATCCTGAGCAATAGCATCTACCACATCCTGACCTTCAATTACATTACCAAAAATGGTGTGCTTATTATCTAACCATGGTGTAGCTACGTGCGTGATAAAAAACTGAGAACCGTTACTGCCTGGGCCGGAGTTAGCCATAGACAGTACACCCGGTGCATCGTGTTTTAACGACGGGTGAAACTCATCATCAAACTGGTAACCGGGACCACCTGTACCCCTGCCTATTGGGCAACCTCCCTGAATCATAAAATCAGGAATAACACGGTGAAATTTAAGTCCGTTATAATAAGGTTTACCTTGTGGTTTCTGGTCGTTTTCAAGATTACCTTCAGCCAGTCCTACAAAGTTACCTACTGTTCCGGGCGTTAAGTCATGAGTAAGCTTTACAACTATAGCTCCTTTATTAGTATTGAATTTTGCGTAAATTCCGTTTTCCATTGTATTGAATTTGTTTTGTAAGGTGCAAATTTACGAATAATTTTTTAACTCTATTTAGGTTGCTGTCTTAATGAAAATGTAAATTATATGCTCCTAAAATAGTGTTGATATTAAAGACTCTCGGTATATTTTTTAAAGTTATCTAAAATGGCCTGCCAACCTTCGCGCTGTAACTCTTCGCTATTTACAGTTTCGGCTTCAAAGGTTTCGGCAATATGCGTTTCATTACCCGTATCGGTAAATTTAATTTTTACAGTACGCCCGTCGCCAAGTGTGTAAGCAATGAGTTTATTAGTTTCCACTTCATCATACACGCCTTCGAAATCAAAACCAAAACTACCGTCTTTAGCCTCCATTCGAGAAGAGAAAGTACCAGCCACGCGCAGGTCGTTTTCAGCCTTTGTAGTATGCCAGTCGTCTGATGCAAAACTCCATTTTACAATGTGTTGTGGTGCCGTCCAGCTTTCCCATACCGTATTTAAGGTGCATTTACAAAAGCCTCTACAGTAATTTTTGTTTTACCCGATGTTTCCATATTTATAATCGTTATTTGAAAAGTGGTTTATATTTAGCCCTGTTATCTATAATTGCCCAAATATTTATCAGCGTTAATACTAATGCTATTGGTAAACCTTCGGGTGCGTTAAAAATATTGGTAAACAGTATGCCTACCATAACCGGCAGGATAATTATAGCGCCAAGAGCCCTGTATTTATTAGTGATAAAAAGTACACCGCCTATAACTTCTATTACACCCACAAGTGGTATAAGCCAACCGATGTCACTAAAGGCAGTCATTACTTTCACGGTGCTTTCGGGCATATCTTTAGGCATGGGCATATAGTTAAAGAACTTGTTAAGCCCGGCATTAATAAACATTAGCCCAAAAAGAAGGCTTACCACAAACAGGATTTTATTTTTCATGATCGTTATTTTTTAAGTGAAATTAAAAGCTCGTCTAAATTTCTCATAGCAGCAGATAATCCTTCTTTAAAACCCATATTAATAATTGCTTCGAGTTGTGCAACATTATCAAACGAATTGGTTATCTCCACCAATGTTGTATTACCTTTATCTGTAAAGCTTACCTCCCATTTAGACTTTGGCATGGATTCGTTAACATTACCATCTTCATCGGTAAAAGCATCTACACCCACATAGCTCTTTTGAAAATCAATAGATTTATAAGTCGCTACCGACCAATGAACTTCACCATTAGGACCTTTCATAGCATAGAGCCATTGGCCGCCTACTTTAAAGTCCATTCTTTTAGTATGGGCTTTCCATGGTTTTGGTGCCCACCACTGGTCAAGTAGTTCGCTTGTGGTATAAGCATCCCAAATTAACGGCAGAGCTGCGGCAAATTCCCTTTGTATTTTGATAGTTTTATTCTCTTTATCTACAATAAAATTAAACGTTGAATTGTTGTCCATATATTGTTATTTTTAAGTTTTTATAGTTTGATCAATTCTTTTACGCAAATGTTATAGTATCAAATTTAGTAATAATATTATTATGCTCCACAGGTTTTATTTTAACAAACCGGGCAGGTTTAGGATAGCTAACCTGGGTAATAAAATACCAATGGTATATTCTATAAAAGCAATTAAAAAAATATAGCAGATTATTCTTATTTTTGCTTAAATTTAGTCCTGACATGGAAAGCTTATTCGACCCTAAGGGGAACCAAAATATATTAGACCGCATTGATAATTTATCGCCTATTACCCTATCTCAATGGGGTAAAATGACGGTAAGCCAAATGCTGCTGCACTTACAAAAACCTATAGATTTAGCGTACGGTACATTACATATTGCACCACACTGGAAAAGCTACTTTTTCGCAAAATCGTACAGGAAAAAACTTAATGACCCAAAATTATTCCACAGGGACCAGTCTACCATAAAGGAATTTATTGTTAAAAATGAACCTAAATTTGAGGAAGCCAAACTGGCCCTTAAAGACTTAGTTGCTGTTTTTGCACGCGACGGTCATAAAGCTATTAAAAATACCCGCCACCCACTTATGGGCGAAATGACTCCTGAAGAATGGGATATACTGCAATGGAAACATTTAGATTATCATTTAAAGCAGTTTGGGGTATAATTATTTGGTAATGAGCTCAATGGTTTATGCATATTTCTTATCTTTATAAGAACCAAACATGCTGCCATGAAACGTTTTTACATTCTTATTTTTATGCTATCCCTGCCGTGCATGTGCTTTGCCCAAAAAAGCATTACAGGGAATGTAGTAAATGACGATCATAAAAATGACACACTGCTATTTAAAAAAGGCAATGTGTCTCAAGCTTATTATCAGTATAAAGATCTTTCAGCAGGCGTTAAAGACGGATCATTTAAACTTAACCACTTTGATTATCCTCAACTATATTATATAGCCTGGGAAAGTGAGCGCGACAGCGTATCCTACTACATGGGAGAATATTTTCTTGAAAAAGATACAAAGAATCTTACTGTTGATACCCACTATACAGCCGCTAAAGGTGATGGCACTGCTTTTGAAGAGTATCAAAATAAGTTTTTGCCTTTTATGCTTAAAGGTACTGCCTATAAATTTGCAGACGAATTAATGCTTAATGATACGCCTTCTTTTATACAAAAGTTGAGTGCCTACACAAAGCAAAACCCTGATTCTTATTCTGCACTATGGCACCTAATAATTTTGCTCAGCGAAAAAGGCTATGGCAATGAATATGAAACCATTGCGGCACAGTTTAGTAAAACTTTAAAAAAATCGAAACCGTGGCAGGTATTAAATACCGAACTTAAACAGATCGTTATTCGGGACGGGAAAAAATTTCCGGAGATTACCCTTCAGGATGTTAACCTAAAACCTGCCAAAGTACAGCCAAAAGCTAAATATACACTGGTAGATTTTTGGTGGAGCCGCTGCAAACCCTGCCTTGAACAAGTACCACATCTTAAAAAACTGTACAGTCAGTATAATAAAAGTGGTTTCGATATTATTGGCATTGCTGCCGATAACACTACACAGACAGACCTTTGGAAAAAACGAATTACAGATAACGAAATGCCCTGGAAAAATTACCTTGATGAAAATAAGGAGTTTACCTTTAGCCAAATGATTTTTTCTTTTCCTACCAACTATCTGTTAGACGAAAATAATGTGGTGATAAGAAAGAATATAAGCCCTGAAGAATTGGAGTTATTTTTAAAAGAAAATCTGCAGGTATAAAGCAACCTGTGTTTACAATAACATGGTTTCTTACGCACCTTAATACTGCCAGTATACTGCCGTTTTGTTAAATAACTTTGTAACTTTGCGCCTTTACAATTATGATACTTAAAAAATGCGCATAGACATCATTACCGTTTTACCCGAATTATTAAGAAGCCCCTTTGAAGCCTCTATACTTAAGCGTGCCCAGGATAAAGGTATTGTTCAGGTACACGTACACAACCTTAGGGACTACAGCACTAACAAACATAAAAATGTAGACGACTACCAGTTTGGCGGTGGTGCAGGCATGGTAATGATGATAGAGCCTATAGATACTATAATAAGCAAACTTAAGGCAGAGCGCGACTATGACGAGGTTATTTACATGAGCCCCGATGGCGAAACTCTTAACCAACGCATGGCCAACAGCATGTCGTTACTGCAAAATATAATTATTTTGTGTGGGCATTATAAAGGTGTAGACCAGCGTGTGCGCGACCAGTTTATAACCAAAGAAATCTCTATAGGCGATTATGTACTGAGTGGTGGCGAACTTGCCGCTGCCGTAGTAGCAGATTCTATTATACGACTTATTCCGGGTGTACTGAGCAATGAAACATCGGCCCTGACCGATAGTTTTCAGGATAACCTGCTTGCCCCGCCTGTATATACCCGCCCTGCCGACTATAAAGGCTGGAAAGTACCGGATATTTTATTAAGTGGCAACTTTGCCAACATTGACAGATGGCGCGAAGACCAGGCTATGGAACATACTAAAACACGCAGGCCTGATTTATTGGAGTAAGTTTGTTATATTACCAATATGATATATTCAGAAATTAACAACAACAATATCCTTCTCGAACTAAGGGTGGCACCTGTATATATATTGTATAGAGTTTTGATATTGCTATTGGCACTATTGTGTACAATATTATCTATTGGTATCTTATTTTTAGGAAACGCAAATCTTTTAGGCCGGATATTAGTTGCTGTTGCTTTAGGTTTCTTTGTTGCTTTCCTGTTTAAATCGTTATTATGGAATACGTATGGCAAAGAAGTATATGAAATAAGCAAAAGTGAGTTTACATCATATAACGACTACGGCTGGTATAAAGACAAAAAAAAGACAATACCGTTACCTCAGAATTTTGAGCTCTTTTACATAGATACAGAATTTCAGAATACAACCCTACCCCTCAATGATTTAATCCAACTTCACCATAAGCGGGACTATAAACTCGTTTTTTCTGTAGATGGTACATTGCGTGAATCTGTTGTAGAACACAAAGAACAGGATATTAAACAATTCCTTATGCTTTTACCCGAATTTAGAAAAATATATCAGCCTGTAAATCTTACACCTGTATAATATTTTTCTATCAGCAACATGAAACTTTAAACTTTAAACCTAAATACCTAAAACGTCATTTTCTGGAACGCTTCCAACACATAATTGTGCATTACCTCTTTATAATCTAAATGGGTAACAATGCGCAGTTTGCCTTTACCAAGAGAGCTTATAAAAATACTCTTTTGCTTTAATTTTTCAATCAGGGCGGTTTCGCTGTATTGTGGTTTTAAAGAAAATATAAGAATATTAGTCTCTACAGGCTCTACCTTTTCTATCCACGGCAATTGCTGAAGGAAACCTCCCAGCTGGCGTGCCCTGCGGTGGTCTTCTTCAAGCCGGCCTACGTTATTTTGCAAAGCATACAGTCCCGCAGCGGCTAAATAGCCCGCCTGGCGCATACCTCCGCCAAACACCTTACGAATGCGCAATGCCTTTTTAATATCGTCATGGCTACCCATAAGCACAGAGCCTACCGGAGCACCTAACCCTTTAGACAGGCAGACCGAAATAGTATCGAACATTTGCCCAAACTGTTTGGGGTGTTGTTTGCGTGCCACAAGGGCATTCCATATACGCGCTCCATCAAGGTGAAATTTTAATTTATTCTTGGTGCAAACGTCTTTTATTTCTACAAGGTTGGGCAGGTCATAGCAGGCACCTCCACCTTTATTGGTCGTGTTCTCTATAGTTACCAGTGTGGTAAGCGGGCTGTGGTAAAAATCGGGAGGGTTAATAGCCTCTACAATCTGGTTAGCCGTGATCATACCACGATGGCCATCGATCAAACGGCAGGAAACGCCACTGTTAAACGCGGCACCGCCACCTTCATAATTATAAACATGTGCCCATTTATCGCATATCATTTCATCGCCCGGCTGGGTATGCAGTTTTATGGCAGTCTGGTTAGCCATTGTGCCACTTGGAAAAAATAAAGCCGCCTCCATACCAAAGAGCCCTGCAAGGGTTTCCTCAAGTTCTATAACCGTAGGGTCCTGTTTATAAACATCATCGCCCACCTGCGCCCTAAACATGTGCTGCAGCATTTCGTGGCTGGGCTTGGTAACTGTATCGCTAATTAAATTAATTTCCATATAATTGAAAAGTATAGCTTATTTTTGCCTTAAGCTAATACAAAACTACATTATTTATGACAAATACCGAACAAATAAAAGGTATTATAGAGCGCCTCGGAGCACTAAGGAGGTATCTTTGACATTGACAGGAAGTTAATAGAAATATCTAACGAGGAAGAAAAAACCTATGCGCCTGATTTCTGGAACAATGCAAAGGAAGCCGAACTGATAATGCAAAACCTGCGAAGCAAAAAAAAGTGGGTTGAAGGTTATGAGAAAGGCATTGCAATGGCCGAAGAGCTACAGGTACTTTACGAATTTTACAAAGAAGGCGATGTTAGTGAGGAAGAACTGGAAAACCAGAACAAACTTACCATTGCCCATATAGAAAACCTTGAGTTTAAGAACATGTTATCGGACGAAGGCGACAGCCTGAGCGCCGTAGTACAAATAACGGCCGGTGCCGGCGGTACCGAAAGTTGCGACTGGGCAGCCATGCTTATGCGCATGTACATGATGTGGGGCGAAAAAGAAGGCTATAAAATAAAGGAACTTAACTTTCAGGCGGGTGAGGTTGCCGGTATTAAAACCGTAACCTTAGAGTTTGAGGGCGATTACTCTTTTGGCTACCTTAAGGGTGAGAACGGCGTGCACAGGCTGGTACGCATTTCGCCATTTGACAGTAACGGTAAGCGCCATACATCATTTGCATCGGTATATGTGTACCCACTTGCTGATGATACGATACAAATAGATATTAGCCCTGCCGATATTTCGTGGGAAACCATGCGAAGCAGCGGTGCAGGTGGGCAGAATGTTAATAAGGTAGAGACTGCCGTAAGGCTTCGCCACCACCCTACCGGGATTATTATTGAAAACTCTGAAACGCGTTCGCAGCTTGACAATAAGACCAAGGCCATGCAACTCTTAAAATCGCAGTTGTATGAAATTGAGCTTAAAAAACGCCAGGCGGTACGCGACGAAATTGAAGCTAACAAAATGAAAATTGAGTGGGGATCGCAAATACGTAACTATGTAATGCACCCCTATAAACTGGCCAAAGACGTTCGCACACAGCATGAAACCAGTGATGTTGAAGGTGTTATGAACGGCCACATCGACGAATTCCTGAAAGCGTACCTCATGATGATGGGACAAAAAACGGAGGAGTAGTTTTTTTAAAATGTTTTATAGGGAAACCTGTGGCTGAGAAGTTGCAGGTTTTTATGTAAGATTGTGACAGCAAATAAGCCAAATAAACATGCGAGATTTAATTAATGACTCATACAATTTTGAAAAGATTGACAGTAAACCCAATAAAACAAAATATGAGTTTTTAAGCATTGGCAATAAGAAGATTCCAAAGAGAGTATCAATTACAAAATATCCACAACCTGGACTTGAACAATATTACAACTTAGGATTTGGAAATATATTTATTGTAGATGGGTTTGAAAGTATTTCTGACATGTCGCGGGATAATAATTCTGATACCGATAAAGTTTTGAAAACTGTACTTACCTGTACACTTGATTTTCTATCTGAAAATCAAGATGCAATAATTACATTTTTTGGCAATACTGCAGCCAAGCATCGGATGTACAAAACACAATTGAATAAAAATCTTGAAGCAATAAATACATTTTTTATTGTGAAGGGAGCTGTTCTGAAAGACATATATTTTTTAGAAGACGATGAAGGAAGAAAATATCCTTCTCATGATATAGATATAGACAATATTGTATATGAAATATATAATATGAGAAACAGCCCTCTATACAATTTCATAACTTTTGAATTAAAGACAGAATTAAAATAATTTTTGTAATTTTACATTGAAAAAGAAATTGTTATGAGTAATACATTGAAAAAAATTCTTGAGCAATCTGGAAAAAAAACTAAGATTCACTTTGAAGGCAAAGAGAATAGAATTGCTTTTGATGAAAATTTTGAAAAAGGCAAAATGGATTTAGCAGCTAAATTCATTGGTAACGAGAAAAACTCAAAAGCTCTTGCTGCTAAGTTAGCTGGTAAATAAATTTTTCAACATATATATGAAACCTGCAAGGCTAAAAAGTGTTGCAGGTTTTTTTTATGTATTGTAAGGTAATATGACAGAAAAGGCCGTATAAAATGAGCTTGAAGATATCCTTTCCATCTTTCATGATGGCGGAATTGTTAAGTATGATGGCGATTTGAATTTATTATAACTTACTGTAGAATGTGGTTATCTCGCTGAAAAGATCAATCCTTATTATATAAACTTTTATATACGATTACAGAGAGTTAATATTCTAAATTTTACAACCTGTCCTAATACTTTACACCTGCCTGTTGAAATAACAAAATCTAAAACATATCCTCAAGCTGCTTATATAAATCACCTTCGCTTAGTATAGCGCCTTGCTCTATAAGGCTAAACACATCACCGTTACGGTCTTCGCTAAAATCTTTAGTGCCGCGGTTTATTTGTACCTCATCGCTAAAAATATTCTCATTAAGCCATTGCAGGCCACCTTCGGTTAAAAAATCGGCATGGGCAGTATGGGCATGTATTACAATACTTTCCATATTCTCGCGGCCAAGTTTAAATAAAAAGATGTGGTTTTTAGAGTAGTGCTCCAGCCATTCGGCTTTATCTGTAACAGCTTCCCATATCAGGTCAGAAAAAACATCCAGTTGCTCTTCAGCCCTTTCCGGCTGCTGCTCTTTAAGTTCATCCCATTGCTGTTTATCTATAGATTGAGAGGCAAGAAAACGTATAAATTCCGGGTGTAGTTCTTCAAGCTGTTCTTTGGTAAGGCGGGTATATTTCATAGCGTTAAGTTTTTTAGACAAAGGCACAAAGTTACGATTCCTTAAATTAGTCAGTGTACGTTGATGCAATTAAGCGCGTACACATTTAAGTAGTGTCTTTATTAAAAGCAAGAAGCCTTCCGGTTAGGGAAGGCTTCTTATATACAAATTAATCCGAAGATTAGTTTTCCTGCTCAGCAAGGATTTCGTAAGGAAGGTCTACGATTACATCTCTGTGTAGCCTGATGCTTGCAGAGTATTTACCGGTACGTTTAACGATACCGCTTGTAATGAATTTCCTGTCTATAGATTGTCCTTCTTTTTCTAAAGCAGTTACGATATCTGCATTGGTTACAGAACCAAATAGTTTTTCGCCACCTGCTTTAGCAGTAATTTTAATATCAAGTGCTTTAAGAGCTTCTGCTGTTGCTTTAGCTTCGTTAACCACTTTTTGCTCTTTAAAAGCCCTTTGTTTAAGGTTTTCAGCTAATATTTTTTTAGCTGTAGGAGTTGCCATATGAGCAAACCCTTGTGGGATTAAAAAGTTACGGCCGTAACCTGCTTTTACAGTTACAACATCGTCTTTAAAACCTAAATTTTGTACGTCTTGTTTAAGTATAAGTTCCATAATACTGCTTCTTTTTTATTTTAATAAATCGGCCACATATGGCATTAATGCTAAATGACGTGCCCTTTTTACAGCTACAGATACTTTTCTTTGGTATTTTAAAGAAGTACCGGTTAAACGACGAGGAAGGATTTTACCTTGCTCGTTAACAAATTTTAATAAAAAGTCAGGATCTTTGTAATCTACATATTTGATACCTGATTTTTTGAAACGGCAATACTTTTTAGTCTTGTTCGTCTCTATATTCAATGGCGTAAGATATCTGATATCCCCGTCTTTTTTGCCTTTAGCTGACTGCTCTATTGTTGACATAATTAGTTTGCTTTAGATTTTAGTTTTTCTCTTCTTCTCTCTGCCCAAGAAATTGCGTGTTTGTCAAGGCTTACGGTTAAGAAACGCATAACCCTTTCGTCACGGCGAAATTCAGTTTCAAAACCGATAAGTACATCAGCAGGAGCGTTGAATTCGAATAATGTGTAAAATCCGCTTTTTTTGTTCTGGATCTCATAAGCCAGTTTTTTAAGTCCCCAATCTTCTTTAGATACAAAGCTTGCACCTTTAGCAGTTAGGTAATCTTCAAACTTACTTACTGTTTCCTTTACCTGGGCTTCAGATAAAACGGGATTCAAGATGAAAACAGTTTCATAGTGATTCATAATAATAAATATTTATTTGTTATAAAATTGGGTGCAAAGATAATTATTTTTATTTACTGTACAACCCCTATTTTTGTTATTTCACCGATTATAAAAACCTTTTTTTCTTTATATTTGTAATCAGTCCAAAAAAACAAACATACATCCTAAACTTTACAAATAGAAATTGCAAATGAAACTTAACTGTGTTGTTGTAGATGATAGCACAATACAAAGGATTACCATTGCTAAACTGGTTAACGAACATCCTGACCTTACACTCGTTGGCGATTTTTCCAATGCATCAGAAACGCGAAACTGCATATTACACAAAAATGTAGACCTACTGTTCCTGGACATAGAAATGCCCGTACAAAGCGGTTTTGACCTGCTGGACGGCCTTAAAACGCGCCCACAGATCATCTTTGTTTCGTCTAAATCAGATTATGCCCTGAAAGCCTTTGATTATGCTGCCGTAGATTACCTGCACAAACCTGTTACTAAAGACAGGTTTAGCAAAGCTGTGCAAAAAGCTTTTGAAATGCACCAGCTTAAAAAAGATGGCCCTGAAGAAGAGGGCGAGTTTATTTTTGTAAAAAGTAACCTTAAAAACTTCAAGATATTTATATCTAAAATTAAATGGGTAGAGGCTTTTGGTGATTATATTAAAATTAATACCGATGAAGAAACCCACCTTGTGCTCTCTACCATGAAATCTTTTGAAGGTGAACTGCCTGCCGACAGATTTTTAAGGGTTCACAAATCCTACATTATCAATATTGATAAAGTAGACCGCTTTAACAGCAAGTTTGCCGAGATTGGCAATACAAAAATTCCGTTAAGCAGGAATAAAAAAGAAGATTTGGCCGTAGCGCTTAACAGGCCTCAGTAATTTGCATCCAAAAAAAATTACCCGTTATAATTCCCTCTTTCCTTACAAAGGGGGAATCGGGGCGAATAATTTATCTTTCCCTCCCTCTGCCTTATACTAAAAACACACTCCTTAATATGGGTCTACATTTACGGTAACCTTTAGCGAGCGGTATTGCGGTACAGCATCAAGACTATCCAGTATTCTCCTTATGCTTTTCTTTGTGGTTCCCAGTGCGGCACCAAGTGGTATTTTAATCATAATAGTACGTATGTATTCATTACGAATACGGCTTACGGCAGGTTCTTCGGGCCCAAGCACAGGTATATTAAGGTGTTGTATTAATACATTATACAGCCATAAAGCACCATCCTTTAACTTCTCATAATCTTTATGCTTTAAGGTAATACGCACCATCCTGAAATAAGGCGGATATTTAAAGTTATGCCTTTCATACAACTGCTCTTTGAACATACCTACATAATCTGCTTCTGTAACCTGCCTGATAACATTGTGCAGCGGGTTGTATGTTTGTATAAGCACCTTGCCGCGCTCATCGCGCCTGCCTGCACGACCTGCCACCTGTACCATCATTTGGTACGCACGTTCAAACGCCCTGAAATCAGGCTGATACAGCATATTATCTGCATTAAGTATACCTACAAGCCCTACATTATCAAAATGCAATCCCTTGGCAAGCATTTGGGTACCTACCAATATATCTATCTCCTTATTTTTAAAAGAGTCAATTATCTTTTCATATCCATGCTTGCCCCGCGTGGTGTCCTGGTCCATACGCCAGGAATTCTTTTCGGGGAACAAAACCTTTAGTTCCTGCTCAATTTGCTCTGTACCAAAGCCTTTAGAAGAAATATCGGTACTATGACATTTATGGCAATGTGTGGGGTTTGCAATATGGTAGCCACAATAGTGGCAGCGCAACTGGTTTTTATACTTATAATAAGTAAGGCTTACATCGCACTGCGGGCATTGCGGCACATGGCCACACGTCATGCACTCTACCCAGGGCGAAAAGCCACGGCGGTTCTGGAACAATATGACCTGTTTGCCGTTAGCAAGTGTTTCGGCTATTTCTTCGGTCATGGTATCGCTAAAATGGCCGGTCATTTGCTTGCGCTTGTACTTGTCTTTAAGGTCTACTAAAACAATTTCAGGCGGTAACACCTTACCAAAACGCTCTTTAAGCTCTACATAACCATATTTGCCCGATGTTACATTCATATAACTCTCCAGGCTTGGCGTAGCAGATCCTAATAAAACTTTGGCATCCATGTATGCCGCCAGTATAATAGCAGCATCACGGGCATGATAGCGTGGTGCAGGATCCTGTTGCTTGTAGTTTTGTTCGTGTTCCTCGTCTATAATTATTAACCCCGGATTTTGCAACGGTAAAAACAATGCCGACCGTGCCCCTATTATTACCTGTGCTTTATCTGATGCCTGTAGTACCTGCTTCCAGGTTTCTACCCGCTCGTTATTATTATATTTAGAATGAAAAGCAGCTACTTTATTGCCAAAATATGCCGAAAAACGGCCTATAAGCTGTGTAGTAAGGGCAATTTCGGGTAATAGCAACAGTGCCTGTTTGCCGGTGGCAATACACTCTTCTATAAGTTTAATATAAATCTCTGTCTTACCGCTCGATGTTATACCGTGCAGTAGAGTAACCGTATGTTGTTCAAAACTTTGTTTTATGCTATTAAAAGCTTCCTGCTGTTTTTCGCTCAGTTCAAACCCGGCATTCGCCGATCCGCTAAACTGCACACGGTCTTCTTCAAGCAAATATTCCTCAAAGATATTTTTATCTGCCAGCGATTTTATAACGGCAGACGTAGTACCTGCCTCAATCAGTTTTTTTACTGTAATGGGTTTCTTTTCCTTTGCCTGCAACTGAAAATAATGCAGCACAGCCTCGCGTTGTTTTTTTGCATTGCTAAGCAGCTGCAGCAATTCGCTAAGCTGCTCTTCCTTTAAAAACTCTTCCTGCAGGCGTACGTAGCGAATAGTTTTGGGCTTGTATTTCTCAGATATTTCTTCCTGTAGCGATACTGCGTTTTTTGCTATAAGCCTGTTAAGTACCGGCAGTATTGTTTTTTTATTAAGTATAGAAACTACCTCGCCCACCTTAAGGGCACTTTGCGTTTGCAATGCTTCGTATACCAGGTATTCATCATCGGTAAGGTTGGCGGCAACAGGGTCAAAATCTTTTTGAGATGTAATAATTGTTTCACTCTCTAAAAGGAAGCCTGTTGGCAGTGCCGATTTGTATACTTCGCCCACGCTGCACATATAGTATTCGGCAATCCAGTTCCAGTGTTTTATCTGGGTTTCGGTAACGAGGGGCTCATCATCCAATATCTGGTGAATATCCTTTGCGGCATACAGTTGCGGCGGTGTTTCGTGCAAAGCAATAACCAGCCCCGTATATAACTTATTTTTACCAAAGGGTACTGCAACGCGCATACCCGGCTGCAAAAAGGCATACTCTGCCTCGTTAACGGCATACGTAAATGGTCGGGGTAACGAGAGCGGCAGGACAACTTCTATAAAATAAGGCATATAGTATATTTCGTACTACAAAGATAAGTTTTTCTGTGCTTTATAAAAAGTAGTTATCGCCTGCAACGCTCGTTAGATTAAGACGATTTATATCTTTAAAAAACTATCCTTAAAAAACATTTCCCATTTTTTAAAAGTTGGTTAAATTAGCAGGGCAAACAAAACCGTACTAAATGGATACCTTCCAAACCATACAGGCACTTCGCGAAGAGCTTAACCAGCACAATTATAACTACTACGTTCTTGATAACGCCACAATAACCGATCTTGAGTTTGACCTGAAACTTAAAGAACTACAGGTTCTTGAAGATAAACATCCTGAATATTTTGATGAGGACTCCCCTACGCAGCGTGTGGGTGGCGGCATAACCAAGAATTTTAATACCATTGCGCACGAAACACGTATGTATTCGCTGGATAACTCCTACTCTAAAGAGGAGTTGCTGGAATGGGAAAAGCGCGTGCAAAAAGGCCTTGGTACCACTGATATACAATATACCTGCGAACTTAAGTATGATGGTGCCTCTATAAGCATAACGTATGAGGATGGCAAGCTTACCCAAGCAGTGACCCGTGGCGATGGCTTTCAGGGAGACGAGGTTACCACAAACATAAAAACAATTCGTGCTGTACCTATAAAATTAAAAGGTGATTATCCTCCTAAATTTGACATTCGAGGGGAGATCATCCTGCCACTTGAAGGGTTTGCAAAAATGAACCGTGAACTGATTGAGATAGGTGAAACACCTTACGCAAACCCGCGTAATACGGCATCGGGCAGCCTGAAATTACAGGACAGTGGCGAGGTAGCCAAGCGCCCGCTTGACTGTTTACTATATTCTATAATTGGTAATAACCTGCCTTTTAAAACACAGTTTGAAGGCTTGGAAAAAGCACGCCAATGGGGTTTTAAAGTACCCAAACAATCAGCGTTGGCAAACAGCATGGAAGAGGTTATGGCATTTATAGACCATTGGGATACCCACCGCCATGATATGCCTTATGAAACTGATGGTGTGGTTATTAAAGTAAACGACCTGCACCAGCAGGAAGAGTTGGGCTATACTGCAAAATCTCCCCGTTGGGCAATTGCCTATAAATTTAAAGCCGAACGTGTTGCAACGCGCCTTAAAAGCATTACATACCAGGTGGGCCGTACAGGTGCAATTACCCCGGTTGCTAATTTAGAGCCGGTACAGCTTGGCGGTACTACCGTGAAACGTGCTTCGCTGCATAACGCCGACCAGATAGCGAAACTGGACGTGCGCGAGGGCGACGAGGTATTTGTCGAAAAAGGCGGCGAGATAATCCCGAAGATTATTGCAGTTGTTGACAAAGATAATAGACCTAAAAATTCAGAACCAACGATTTATATTACAAGATGCCCTGAGTGTAAAACTGAATTAGTAAGAAAAGAAAATGAAGCACAACATTATTGTCCAAATTTTTATGGATGTCCTCCACAGGTTACCGGCAGAATAGCTCATTTTGTTAGTAAAAAAGCTATGAATATAGATAGTTTAGGATTAGGTACTATTGAACTGCTTTATTCAAAAGAAAAAATCCATAATTATTCTGACCTATATTTTTTAAAATATGAAGAAATTGTTGGTTTAGAAAAATGGCTTGATAATGATGAAGCGGGACTTGACAATGATGGCGAACTACAAGTTAGATTGGATAAAGCAATTTATGGTTTATCTAAAAATTGGGGGAATCTAACATTAACAGAAGCAGTAGAAATTGGAAAAAAAATAAAAAAAATAACGGATATCTTCACTATAGACACATCTGAATTAGAAATAGACCAGAAAAGATTTAAAATATTTATATCAAAATTTCAATCTGCGAAATTAAACTTAAATATAGAAGGCTATAAAAACTTTGAAAATTTTGTATCCCTGAACTATCTTTTATATTTAAAATTCCCAAATTATTTTCAAGATGATTTTTTTTCAAAGGACGAATTAAATAATATAAAATTCATTGACAACCTTCTAAATTTTGAGCGCTTGAAATTTGATGAAAAACTTTATAAAAAATTTGAAACTTTCGTTATTAATATTTCAGATAGAAACCGTGTAAGTATTCAAGACATATCTGCAAAAAAAATTATTGAATCAATTGAACTTTCAAAACAAATACCATTCGAAAAAGTTTTATTTGCTTTAGGAATAAATGATGTCGGTGAAGTAAGCGCAAGAAATATAGCTGCCCACTTTAAAAATATAGAAAATATCATGACTGCATCATATGAAGAATTAACAAACATTAGAGATGTTGGAAAAAGCGTTGCTACAAATATTCTTACCTTTTTTGCGAATACAAAAAATGTTGCAAGTGTCAATAGACTTATACAACAAGGATTAAAATTTAAAATTGAAGAAAAAGAATTATCTTCTGATAAACTAAATAATCTGACATTTGTAATCTCTGGAACTTTCACTATAAGCCGCGACGAATTAAAAAATAAAATTGAAGAAAATGGAGGAAAAGTTTCAGGCTCTCCATCAAAAAACACTTCTTATCTTATAGCTGGTGATAATATGGGACCTGCCAAAAGAGAAAAGGCTGAGAAAGATAAAATTAAGATTATAACTGAAAATGAATTTTATAAACTTATAAATGAAGAATAATTTTGTAGCCTTAGATTTTGAAACATCGTATGGAAAAATACCTTGTTCAATTGGTCTTGTTGAATTCGTTGATGGAATCCCTGTTAGGAAATATTACAAACTTATAAAACCTTTTGAACTAAAATTTAGTTATATAAATTCTGGTATCCACGGCATAAAGTTAGAACACGTTATAAATGAAAGAGAATTTAATTTAATATGGGATGATATATCACACTTAATTAATAATAGAGTGATCGTATGCCATAATTCATCATTTGATATCGCAGTATTAAATCATGCTTTAGAATTATATAATATACCCAAGCCGAATTATACATCCCATTGTACATACAGAATTTCACAGCAATGCTTAGATCTCAATAATTATAAGTTATCAAGTGTAGCAAAGCATTTCAAATTTGATCAGTTTAACTACCATAATGCACTGGAAGATGCGTTAATTTGTGGGAAAATATTCTATGAACTTTACGACGGATATAATTTGTCGGCAGTATCTCAAGAATCGAAAAAACAAAGTAATAGTTTTTACAATCAACTCTTAGAAAGAAGTTTAAACACAAAACCTATCGAAAATGCATTTGTATGGAATAAATCAACTATTCTCTTCAACAAAAGTTTTGTCGTATCTGGAATTTTTAAAAGATTTTCACGCGATGGTATTATTAGTGCTATTGTCGAAAACGGAGGATTAGTAAAAACTTCTATCTCCTCTAAAACCCATTATGTTGTTGCCGGAGGTAACATGGGTCCTGCAAAACTCGAAAAAGCAAACCAGCTTGGTATTAAGATTGTTAGTGAAGATGAGTTTATTAAATTAATAAGTGACTTAGACTCTTAGAAGCTTAGGCACTAAGAACCCATTACATTATCTAAGAATCTAAGAATCTCAGCAACTAAGTACCTTTCTCAAAAAATGAACATAAAACTTGTAGCCATAGGCAAAACCGATAATAAAGCATTACAAACACTTATAGACGATTACCAAAAGCGGTTATCGTTTTACATAAAGTTTGACCTTGAGATTATTCCGGATATTAAGAACGTAAAGAACCTGAGCGAAGCACAGCAAAAGGAAAAGGAAGGCGAGCTTATTTTAGCCAAACTCTCCCCTACCGACCAGCTTATCCTCCTTGATGAAAACGGCAAAAACTTTAGTAGTGTAGGCTTTAGCGAAGAGCTGCAGAAAAAGATGAATTCCGGTATTAAAACTCTGGTATTTGTTATTGGCGGGCCTTATGGCTTTAGCCAGGAAGTGCATAGTAAAGCACAAGGAAAGATATCGCTTTCGGCAATGACGTTCTCCCACCAAATGGTACGGCTGTTTTTTATAGAGCAGCTTTACAGGGCATTTACCATATTGCGAAATGAACCTTACCACCACCAGTAATAAATAGAAAAGCCACCCGCTCGTGGGTGGCTTTTCGGCGCAAAATTTAAAATAAACTAACCCAGTCTAATTTGTAACTAACCAAAACATAGACTTTCCTTTTTGTATTTGTAACTTTCCGTTCTTTAAACTAATAGGTACTATCGCACTTTTTCTTGGAGCAACTTCAGTTTCTGAAAAATGTGTATGGAACACATAATACATGTTCCCTTTTTTATCATAAAACACATCGCCGTGCCCTGTACCGGGATATTTTAAGATATCCGTCGAAATAAACGGGCTATCAGCACCTTTCTCCCACGGGCCATAAGGCGTTTTACTTGTAGCATATCCTACGGCATAGTCTTTATTTCTAAAGTCGTTCGCCGAATATATAAGGTAATACAGGTTATCTTTTTTAAGCACTGTTGGCCCTTCCGTAACGGTCCACTCCACTTTTTCTGTATCTTCCCAATGCTCGGTAGCGTGGATACACTCTTTAAGTGTGGCAGGTTTTATGGCACTAAGGTCGTTTTCCATTTCGGCTACAAAAATGCGGTTGCCTTTATCTAACCTTACATGGTACATATAAACCTTTCCATTATCAAAAAATATAAAGGGGTCTATTTGCCTAACGTCAGATGCCAGTGGCTTTCCCTCATTTTTAAACGGCCCAACAGGGCTATCGGCTGTAGCAATGGCAATTTGCTCATTAGCTGTATATGCCATGTAAAACTTACCGTTTCGTTCAAACACCTGCGGTGCCCAAAAACCTTTATCGCCATAAGCATCGCCTTTTTTAAGGGCAAAACCATTGGCAGCACCACCAGGGCGTTTCCAGTTTTTAAGGTCGGTAGAGGTATACACTAAAAAGCCCTCTCCTTTAATTTCTGGATCGCCTTTAGTACCATATAAATAGTAGGTTCCCTTGTACTCAAAAATAGTAGGATCGGCCAATAACGGGTTTTTGTCCTGTGCGTTCATACCGGCAAAAGCCAATAGCAAACACAGATAGGTATACATTTTTGTACTCATTATTCTTCTGTACTAAATTGATAATTAGAAACTGTATGGTACTTTTTACCCGGCTCTAACACTATCGAAGCAAAAGTAGGCTGATTTATGGCATCCGGAAAGTGCTGTGTTTCCATAGCAAAAGCCGTCCTGAAATCATCTTTAGCTCCGCATTTAAAAGTGTTTTTACCCTGCATAAAGTTTCCGCTGTAAAACTGTAATCCGGGCTCCTGAGTGGTAACCTTCATAACAATACCGGTTTTATCTCCTACTACTGTAGCAGCATCATGCATAGTCGCGGTATCATTTTTAAGGGCAAAATTGTGGTCGTAACCTTTGCCATTTTTTAGTTGCTGGTCTGCGGTTTCTATACGTTCGCCTATGGTATGGTATGATGTAAAATCAAACGGAGTGCCTGCTACTTTTTCCTGTTTTCCTAATGGTATCAAACCATCATCAACCGGAGTATAAGCATCTGCATTTATCATGACCTTGTGGTTTAACACCGTGCCGCCGCCTTCGCCGTTAAGGTTAAAAAAGGCGTGATTGGTTAAGTTTACCGGAGTATTCTGGTCGGTTGTAGCTTCATAATCCATTTTAAGGTTCTGGTTATCATCTACACTATAAGTAACTTTTACCTTCAGGTTCCCGGGGAAGCCCTCTTCGCCATCTGGCGATGTGTAAGTAAATACAAGAGTTTTATCATTAGGCTGCTCTACATTCCACACTATACCCTGAAACCCTTTTTTACCCCCGTGTAAACTGTTCTTATCATTGTTAAGCGGTATATGGTATTCTTTATTATTAAGGGTAAAAGTACCTTTTGCAATGCGATTACCCACACGGCCTATGGTAGCGCCAAAGTAAACCTCTGTCGAATTTTGGTAGGCTTTGGTGCTGTTAAGCCCCACAACAACATCGGTAATGGTACCGTTTTTGTCAGGAACCCAAAGCCCTACAATACGGGCTCCGTAGTTTGTAAAGGCAACAGTAATTTTATCTGATTTTATATAGTAAAGCCCTACTTTTTTACCATCTACTGTGGCATCAAAATCTTCCTTTTTAAGATGCGTATTAATTTCCTTTGCAGTAGTGGTTTCGGTTTCGGCTACTTCCTTTTCCTGTTTTTTAGTGTTTTCGCACGATGTTAAAAAGGCGGTGAATAATAACGACGCTGCAACTATTTTATAATTCTTCATATTATTTTACGCCGTTTAGTTTCTTAATAACATTTACCTCATCCTGGCGGTATGGCGTACCATCATTCCTGAATATATCATGAAACCAAATATCCGGTTCGCCACCTGTAGGTATCGGGGTATCCCAAGCAAAAATGGTATTGGTTTTACCGGCAACAAACCCCCAGTTTATAGCGCCTATGTTTTCTTTTTTAAGAAGCGACATGTGGTTGTAAAAGCTGTTATTTTTTGTACGTGCCATATACTCTGTACAAATCATAGGCCTGTCGTGGGTTTTAAGCAGGTTTATAACACGCTGGTGGCCATCAAGGTCTTCGTAAAAATGGTAGGTAATAATATCTGAGTTTTGTGCCTGAAACGTATTGTGCTCGTTAAAGCCCCAGTTCCATAATCCTGCCGAGATGGGCTGAGACGGGTTTGCCTCGCGGGCCCATTTAAACACATTTTTTAAAAGCTCTGCACTTTTAATGCCTTTGCCGCTGTTACCCGGTTCGTTGTAAAGATCCCAAAGCAAAATCCTTTTGTCTTTGCTAAAAGCGGTAAGGATATCTTTTACATAAGCCTCCAGTTCTTTATCGTTAGCCCTGTCTACCGATGCCGGAAACCCCGGATCCTGTAACCATCCTGAATTATGAACGCCCACTTTAGGCTCCGGTTGTTTGCCTATAGTTGCTGTAGGGTTCCAGCAGTCGTCAAAAAACACAAACATGGTGCTTATGCCGTGTTTATCGGCAATTTCAAGATATTTATCCATACGTTTTTTAAAACCTTTCGGGTCGGCTTTATAGGCAAGGCTATGTAAAAATACACGCATGGTATTAAAACCAATACCCTGTGCGTAACCTAATTCTTTATCTAAAACATCGGGGCTAAAAGTAGCTTCCTGCCACATTTCAAGCTGGTTTATGGCATTGCTTGGTATAAAATTAGCACCGCTCATCCATTTATGGTCGGCATACCATTTGTCGGCTTTTTCTTTGGTCCATTTCTGGCCCTGGGCAGCCAGGGTTAAACTTGCAGCGAATGCAAGCAGCACAAAAATTCTTTTCATAGGTAATAGGTTTATTCTGATGGTATTTGTAATATTTCTTTGTTAGATACTGGTATTCCAAAATTTGGTGTACCGTCTGCATTCCATTTTATTTTTTGCATACGCGGCGATCGTTTATTGCCACAGCCTTCTCCCGGATTATCATTAGCATGAAAAAGTATCCAGTCTTCTTTGCCGTCTGCCGATTTAAAAAAGGAGTTATGCCCCGGTGCGTAAACACCATTCTTTTCGCTCTTTGTAAATACCGGCTCAGGGTTTTTAACCCACGATTGCGGATTCATAACATCGGTACCTTTAAGGCGTAATAACCCAAGGTTATAAAAATCGGTCCAGCAGCCGCTTGATGAGAATACTATAAAAGCATCGTCGCCATGCTGCAGGAACTGTGGCCCCTCGTTAACGCTAACGTGCGGAGGGTTAGACGGGTCGTTGAGGTCGCCCTGCCTTTCCCAGTTGTAAGTAGGTTCAGAAATCATAACACGCCCTCCCTCTATTGTCCAGGGATTAGACATCTTTGCTATATAAATATTTTGCTGAACGTTTACATTACCTTCCCATCCTGCCCATATCATGTACAGTTGGTTTTTATAAGTAAACACATCGCCGTCTATAGCCCAGCGGTCTATATCTGTAGCAATTTTACCCTTAAGTTCCCATGTGCCTTTAAAAGGGTCTGCCGATGCATTTTCGAGCACGTACATGCGGTGGTTTTTATTTTCGCCATCATCTGCAGCAAAATAGGCATACCACTTGTTGTTTATAAAATGAAACTCCGGTGCCCATATCTCTTTAGACCATGCTGTTCCTGCAGGTGGTGTCCATACCAGTTTGCTTTCAGCGTTTTTAAGGTCGGCCAGGTTTTTGGTTTTCCAAAGCATAAGCTTGTTGCCAAGCGTATGGGTGTAATAGTAATAACCGTTATGGTAGGTGCTGTAGGGATCGGCACCTGCCGGTAGTAACGGGTTATTAAATGTCTTTTTTTGTGCAAACATTGCAGCACTTATAAATAGTGCCGCCAGCAGTAACTTTCTTTTCATTGTCATTATTTTTCAATTCCGAATTTTTTAACTAACGCGTCATATTCACTTTGAGATATGGTAATCATACAACCGTGCCTTACATCTTTAGGCAGGCTGTACTTATCCCAGTCGCTGTAAAAGGTATAGCCCGATGCCTGATACCACGGCCCGTTAAGGTTATCTGCCATAGATAAACCATAAGAAACTCCCGGATATTGCTCGTAATACATGTACCACGCCTTATTATCGGGCGAGGGTATTAAGGTAGGGGCTTCCCTAAAGTTAGGACTTATAGGTTCGGCAGGCAACGAGTAAGGCCCGGTAAGCGAAGCTGCTTTAGCTATGCGTACTGTTTTACCGGTAGTCCAGTATAATGTAGGATACGATTCGTCTTTTAAAATGGCATAGTAGCTATCATTAACCTTTCTTATGCTCACGTCTATAGTACCAAAACTCCAGTCGAACAACCTTTTAGGTGTACCTTCAAATGTTTTAAGGTCTTTGCTTAGCACATAAAGTGTGCGCTGGCTTGCCCAGTAGCGTTCGCCATCATCTTTTGTACCTTCAAGATGCGGCGTATGCCAGGTCATTATAAACTTTCCAGACGGTGCGTCATAATATAGCTTGGGTGCCCCAATGCGCTGCATCGCCTCGGCATAACCGGGTGTTGATTTAAGGTTTGGTGTGTAAGTGCTGTGCTTTTTCCAAGTTATAAGATCGGGCGATGTCCATATAGTAATATTAGGATCGTCATCGCTGTTATTGCCTGCCATGTAGTATTTACCATCAGGCCCTTTTGTAATATCGGGGTGGCCGTGATAGTCTTCAAAAACACGCTTTTTATTATTAAGCGGGTACCAGTGTAAACCATCGGTACTTACAGAGTAATACAGCTTACCGTAATCCTGATGCGTCATGTGGGCAAAAAGGTACGCCTGGTTTACAGCCTTTTCATTTGCCTTAACCTGCCCCGGAGGATTGGGCTGTTGGGCAAACAAGCTACTGCAAAACAACAATGATACATAAATATATTTTTTCATGCTTCTTTCTTCTTACAGATTATTACTTTGAATTTACTTCAGATGTAATTTTTTTAATGAAATCAGTTTCTGCCGTGCGGTATGGTGTACCATTGGTATGAAATACTTCATGAAACCATACAGGCGGCTCTGCAGTATACGTTTTTGTCCAGCTGTCCCAAGGGTATTTGGTTTGTGTCTTGCCATCTACAAGTCCCCAGTTTATCATACCCACATTATATTTTTTAGCTATAGGTAAAAAACCTTCAAAGGTACTGCCGTTTGGCCTTGCCATATATTCTGTACATATCATTGGCTTACCATAGCGTTGCAGCTCTTTAATCTTAGTTTCAAATTCCTGCGGTGTGCTGTAATTATGAAACGATATAACATCTGACTGTTCTAATTGCAGCTTGTGCATGGCTGCCAGCTTTTCGTGAGAACTCCAGTCGCCTTCCCATACACCCGATGTTAACGGCTGCGACGGATTTGCTGCTCTTGCCCATACAAACACTTTGCCCAGCAGGTTATACACTAAATCTTTTTTATTCGGAATTTCTACTGCCTGATACGAGTCTCCCGTCATATTATCGGGTTCGTTCCATACATCCCATCCCAAAATTCTTTTATCATTTTTAAAATGACCTACTGTTTCTTTTACATATTTTTCTAAACGCGGATATTGTGTAGAATCGTTCAGTGTTTTTTGGCCGGGGCTCTGTACCCATCCTGAATTGTGTACATGAGGTTTAGGGGCGCGTTGTTTGTCTGTAACAGGAAACGGGTCCCAGCACGAATCGAACAAAACAAATAATGTTTTTATATGGTGCTTATCTGCAATGGCAAGGTATTCGTCCATGCGCTTTAATGTACCCTGTGGGTCTTCCTTATAAAGCTGGTCCTGCAGGTAAACACGCATAACGTTCATGCCTATAGCTTCTGCCCAGCCTAATTCTTTATCAATAGTTTTAGGGTCAAAGGTATCGGCCTGCCACATCTCGAACTGGTTTATTGCTGTAGCCGGGGTAAAATTAGCACCTACTAACCAGGGCTGCTCACCATACCATTTGTTAGCCTGATCCTTAGTCCATACTGCTCTTTCTGCTTGTTTTGTTACTGCAACATCAGCATCTGTAGTTTCTTTTTTCTCATTGTTTTTGCATGAAAAAATCGTTGTGGCTGTTAGTAATAAAAGTAGATATGGCGTTCTTATAGAAATTTTTAGTGCGTTCATTATTGTGTTGTATAAAAACCCAAAGCGGCCTTTTTTAAAGAAAACCGCTTTGGGGTAAATTAATTAATAACCAGTATTTTGCTGTACATTAGGGTTGTTTTGCACTTCGCTTTGCGGTAAAGGCAGGCGAATAGTTTTGCCCACAATAAAGTTGTTAAAATCAGGGTCTCTTTGTGCTACTGCATCTACACCGGCCTGTGTTTCCAGGTCGCCCCATCTTTTAAGGTCTAACCAGCGCACGCTCTCGCCGCAAAGTTCTAATACACGTTCTTTTTTAAGGCGTGCAAGGAACAGGTCATGATTAGTTCCTATCTCCGGGTGAGCTGTAGCAAGCGGAGCCATGTTAGCCCTTGCCCTTACTGTATTTACATACTGGTAGGCATCTGCTGTTTGCCCAAGTTCGTTAAGTGCTTCTGCATACATAAGCAATACATCTGCATAGCGTATAAGCCTGTAGTTAACCTGGTTATAGTAGTCTTCGTTATTACGGTAATAATCTCTCTGCCCTTTTCTAAACCATGCTTCATCTGCATCCCACTGCCATGTCCTGCCATAGGTAAGATCGCCAAAATCTGCCTGAAGTTCCGGGTAAAATAGTGTATGGCGCAGGCGCTCATCAAGGCCACCTGTTGCATTACGTTCTTCTTTAAACAATCCTACCAACCAGTGGCGCGCCTGGCCATCTGACCAGCCTATGCTTCGTGGTGCAAAGAACTGTGCCCTTGTGTTAGATACTGCCGCGTTGGCCGATTCATCTGTACCGCCAAGACGCTGACTGCCAAACTGAATTTCAAATACAGATTCTGCGTTGTTTTCGCGAACATCGGTAAAATTGTCTTTAAAATTAGGTACAAGGCTATAGCTTATCCCCTGCCCGCTTATAAGGTAGTCCATTGCTAATTTGGCTTCGCTCCATTTGCGCTGCTGCATGTATAATTTTGCAAGCATTGCTTTAGCGGCACCTTTAGTGGGCCTGCCTATGTTATCGCCAGTCCATGAGGTTGGCAATTTTTCAAAAGCTTCATTAAGGTCTGTTTCTACCTGTGCAAATATTTCTGTCTTGGTTTTTTGCTCAGGACGGTCGTTTGGCTGAGAAGGCTCTAATACAAGTGGAATATTTTCCCATAGCTCTGCCGCATAAAAGTAATGCAGTGCCCTTAAAAATTTTGCTTCTGCCAGTATCGATTCTTTTCTTGCTTCATCTGTAAAAGTTATGCCGGGTACGTTTGCAAGTACCTGGTTACAACGAAATATGGCTTTGTACGTATCTCTGTAAGTAACAGAATTACCTTCCCAAAAGTTGTAGTTTACATAGTTAAAGCGTGTCCAGTCGGCCAGTTCTGTCCACGGGCTCCTGCTAAATCCTTCATCAGAAGTAAGGTCTAAACGAAAGAATATCCACCTTGACCACAGGCCATCTTTATAAAACATGGCATAAATAGAGTTAACGCCAAGCTCTGCATCAGTAGGGTTACCCCAAAACTGATCGGTAGTAAGGGCATTAGGGCTATTTAGGTTAAGCTCTTCCTCGTTGCACGAGCTAAAAAACAGGAGCGAACCCAATAATGTACTGTATAATAATATTTTTTTCATTGTTGCAATTGTTTTTTAATTAAAAACCAAGTTCTACTCCTACAGAATATGTGCGCACATTAGGGAAAGAACCAAAATCTACACCTCTCTCAAAAATGTTGTTGTTTACAAACTCAGGGTCAAGGCCACCATATTTTGTAATTGTAATTACATTTTGTGCCGAAACACTTATACGTGCCCTGTCAAAACCAATTTTAGATATTACGTCTTTAGGAATTGTATACCCTAAGCCTATGTATTTTAACCTTGCGAAGCTTCCATCTTCAAGAAAACGGTCTGTATCGCCACGGTTACTAAGGCTTGTATTATTATTAGCCCTTGGAGTATTTGTGTTAGGATTCTCGGGAGTCCACGGACGCACGCCTGCACGGTAGTTGTGGTCGCCGTTTATAACATCTACAATACTGCTGTAACCGTTATAAACTGTAGCATCAAAAGAGCCTATCCAGTTCATCGAGAAGTCAAAGTTTTTGTAAGATGCACCTGCGTTAAAGCCCATTTCAAATTTTGGCCACGGGCTGCCGTCTACAATTTTATCATCGTTAGTAATTTGTCCGTCGCCGTTTACATCTTTGTAACGTATATCGCCCGGTGCTGCATCCGGCTGTATAACCTGGCCTGCTGCATTTACATGGCTGTTAATTTCGGCCTGGTTCTGAAAGATACCATCTGTTTGCAATACATACCACATACCTACCGGCTGTCCTGCCTGTGTAACGGTATTGCCAGAGTAGCTTTCGTTTAAGCCATTACCAAGGCTTACCAGTTTGTTTCTTAACGATGTAAAGTTAACGCTGGCGTTATAGCTAAAATCGTCGCCTATTTTATCATTGAAGGCTACATTGATCTCGAAACCTTTGTTTTGTATCGTTGCCGCGTTAGATATTGGGTTACCGCCATCATTACCGGTACTTAAAAGAATTGGGAAGCCAAATAGTACATCTTCTGTTTTTGCAATAAAATAATCGGCTGTTACACTAAGCCTGTTGTCATACATACCCAGGTCGAAACCAAAGTTTGTTTGCTTAAGTGTTTCCCATTTAAGGTTAGGGTTAGACAGTTTTATCTGCGTTGCAGAAGGCTGCACTGTTTGTCCGCTACCAAAAACAGCACCACCAAATGTGTTGATAAAGCTACGGTACTCGTACTCGCCAATGTTACCACTACCAAGCTCTCCATAACTTACACGCAGCTTAAGCTCATTAATTTCTTTAACTTTAAAAAATGACTCATTATTAATTCTCCACCCAACTGAAACCGATGGAAAGCTTGACCATTTGTTAGCATCACTAAATTTAGATGATCCGTCCCTGCGTATAACTGCATTTAATAAATAACGGTTATCATAGTTATATTCCAGCCTGCCAAGGTATGACAATAATGCCGATTCGTTTTTAAAACCACCCACAATACCATTATCTCCCGTATCTAATACATCAAAATAATTACCTGTATTAGGATTTATAAGCAGGTTTCTTTTTTGTCCGTTTTGCTGCTCATAGCTTAGCTTTTGGTAAGTAGTACCTATTAGTGCCGTAATACTGTGCTTGCCAAAGTTTTTATTGAATGTTAGGGTATGTTCAAACAACGTGTTTTGAGACTGTGCCCTGTTCTGGTTAGTAAGTGAAGGATCTGCCGGTTGGTTAAGTGTCCAGTTTCCTACTTTTCTTAAGTATACAAAATGGTCAAAACTTGTTTCGTAACCAAAGTTAAAGCGGTACTTTAAAAACTCCCACGGCTGCAGTTCTGCCCATAAGTTACCTCTTACCCTAAAATTTTCTATTTTTTGGTCTATCAGGTTTGCAATAGCTACCGGGTTTGCTGCAAAAGTAGTTGCAACGCCTTCTTCGCCATAGCCATAACCGCCCGGGTTACGCGAATCTCTTACCGGAATGGTAGGGTACATCCTAATAACATCTATAAAAGGATTACCCCTCATAGCTTCAGGCCCACCGGTTTCGTTAGCCTTAGAGTTAGACAGCGCAAGATTTTCGCCTATGCTGAAAATTCCTTTTTTGCCACTTGCATTTACACGGAATGAAACCCTGTCAAAATCAGTATCAATTACAGTTCCCTCATTACCAAAGTAGTTGGCAGACATAAAGAAAGTTGAATTGTCTCCACCACCCGAGAAGCTTACATTCTGGTCTTGTATCATCCCCGTGCGAAAAGTTTCTTTTTGCCAGTCGGTATTTACGCCAAGGTTAAAATTTTGTCTTGGTTTACCTGCATTGTCATAAGCCATGTTGGTAAGCGATATAAACTCATCCCTGCTTGCAAGGTCATAGGTAGGTACATTGGTTATACTTAATTTAGAACTCGCCTCTATTTTAAGTGGGCCTTTTTTACCTCTTTTAGTTGTAATAATAATTACACCGTTTGCCGCACGCGAACCGTAAATAGCTGCCGCTGCTGCATCTTTAAGAATCTGGATAGACTCTATATCATTCGGGTTAAAATCGCGATTGGCCGTGGTAATAATACCATCTATTACATACAGTGGGTTAGAGTTTTGAAGGTTTTTAAGCCCCCTTATCTCAATTTTTGCTTCCTGGCCCGGCTGTCCGCCACCGCGCACGCTAACACCAGTTGCAAGCCCCTGTAAGCTTTCTGCTACCGTAGTACTTTGCCTTTTTTGTATCTGGCCCGCATCAACTACAGATATGGCACTGGTTAAGTCTTTCTTTTTCTGGGTACCGTAACCTATCACTATTACCTCTTCCAGCTGAGATACATCTGCCGTAAGCGTTACGTTAATTGTGGTTTGTCCGTTTACAGCTACTTCTTTAGACTGGAAACCAACGCTTGAAAATACCAATACAGCATCTGTAGCTGCCCCTATTGTATATTTTCCGTCAAGATCTGCAGATACACCATTTGTAGTGCCTTTAACAATAATGTTGGCAAAAGCGGCGGGACTGCCGTCAGATCCCATAACTGTGCCCGATACCTCTACCTGGGAGTAGCCATACTGTGCAGTAAGCATTGCCAGGAAGAGAAGGCATTTTGTGTTAAAAATAAATTGTACAATTGTTCTCATAGAATTTCGTTTTGAAATTTTTGATAGTGTTAGGTTTGGTTGATACGATTTGACTAATTTAATGCCTGTTTAACAGCTATGGTTACTATCCTGCCACCGGTAACAGGTTTGTCTCATTGCTGATTGAACAATAATAAGTGTTGTTTATTACACTTTATAAACTTATTGCATTAAAATATCACAACTATATCGTTTTCAAAAGTAGATTAATTTAACATGAGTGTTATGTATGCAATTGTTTCAATCTTTGTTCAAAATGTGTCAATGTTAATTTTTTGTCAACTAAAAAACTATTGTGAACCATTTTGTTGAAAAAAGACACGAAATGAATGCTCACGAAAACGTTATCTAAGCTTATTTTGTACCTATGAAAAATGTATGTTTATATCTGTTCTTATTGCTGTTTTTAACCTTCGCAAAAGGACAGGATTACTCTTTTAAACACCTGCAGGTAGAAGACGGGCTGTCTCACAATTCTGTTATATGCATGCTACAGGATAGTAAGGGTTTTATGTGGTTTGGCACTAAAGATGGCCTAAACAGGTATGATGGTTATAATTTTAAAATCTTTCAGCACATTCCCGGAGATAACAATAGTATAGGGAGCAATTTTATTCGCTGCCTTTATGAATTTAATGATTATCTGTGGGTAGGAACAGATACCGGTTTGTTTAAGTATGATGAAAAAACAGAATCCTTTTCTTTAATAGAAGTCTCGCGCAACTTACCCATATTAGATGTAGAGAGTAACGTAAATGGCAGCCTGTGGTTTATTGCTGCCGGCAGCTTATATAAGTTAGATGGTAATAAGCCGGATGCAAGGCCCGAAAAGTACGACCAGTTTTATGCCAACTATCTTACACATAATAATAAGGGGGATGTATTTGTAGCATCGGGTAATGAATTTTTAAAATATGTACCCGATAATAATTCGTTCCAGAAAATAAATCTAAATTTTGGCGACAAAAAACAGGTTATAATAACTGCCATTGCATCAGATGGTAATGATGGTGTTTTAATAGGTACAAAAAGCCACGGGGCATTTGTATACAAACTATCATCCATGTCTTTACAGCCTATTTTTACCGGAAATGAGAATCCGTTATTTGTACGTAATTTTTTAAAAAAGGGTAAAGACGAACTGTGGATAGGTTGCGAGTCGGGCATTTTTGTTTACAATAATAAGGAACATACCTACCAAAATTTCAGGAAAAACTATGGTAACCCCTACTCCCTTTCAGACAATGCCATTTACTCGCTGGTATTGGATAAAGAAGGCGGGGTGTGGATTGGTACTTATTTTGGCGGTGTAAATTATTATCCAAAGCCCTTTACCCCTATAAAACGCTATTTTCCCAGGGTTGGCGAAAACTCTATAAGTGGCAATGCTGTGCGGGAAGTAAAAAAAGACAACTTTGGCAACCTCTGGATAGGTACCGAAGATGCCGGCCTTAACAAACTTAATTTGCAGACAGGCAGGTTTACAAGCTATGGGCCGGGCACAGGCAATGGTAATTTATCGCATTATAACATTCACGGGTTACTGGCAAGGGGCAATGAGCTATGGATAGGCACCTTTGAACACGGGCTTGATATAATGGATATTAAAACCGGAAAAATTATAAGGCATTACGATGCAGGGCAAGTTAAAGGCTTAAGGAGCGATTTTGTTTTTTACATTTATGAAACTAAGGCGCACGATATTTATGTACTTACATCATCCGGTATACACAAATACCTGCCCGAAACCGATTCTTTTAAAGTACTGGACGGTTTTCCTGAAATGTACCACTACACTTACCTTATAGAAGACCATGCCGGTACGTTGTGGGCGGGAACTTACTGGGACGGACTGTATTATTATAACCCTAAAACTAAAAAGAAAGGCTTTTACCGTTACGAACGCGATAAACCATCGAGCATAAGCTGTAATGAGATTAACGGCATATTTGAAGACAGCCGCCACAGGTTATGGGTAACTACAGAGAATGGGCTTAACCTCCTTAACCGTACCACAAATACTTTTAAAAGTTACATGAAGGCAGACGGTTTCCCAAGCAATGTTACTTACGGCATGCTGGAAGACAGTAAGAAAAAGCTTTGGATAAGCAGTTCTAACGGGCTTGTAAAATTTGATCCGGAAACTAAAAACATAAAGATATTCTCTAAATCTAACGGATTGTTAAGCGACCAGTTTAACTACTGTTCTGCTTTTCAGGATAGTGATGGCGAAATGTATTTTGGCAGCGTAAAGGGGCTAATTAGCTTTAATCCGGGCGAGTTTACACAAAACACCTACAGCCCGCCGCTGTACATTACTGATATTTTTATTAATAATGAAGATGTACCTGTGGGCAAAGATGGCTCACCACTGGAAAAATCGATACTATTTTCGGATGATATCACATTAAACAACCATCAGTCTACCTTTAAGCTTGAGTTTGCGTCTCTCAGCTTTACCTCTGCAGAGATGACTGAGTATTGGTACAAAATTGAAGGGTTAAATGATAACTGGGTAGCATTAGGCAAAAACCATGAGGTAAATTTTACAGAGCTGCCTGCCGGTAAATATGTTTTTAAAGTTAAAGCGCTAAACAGCTATGGTGTATGGAGTAAAGAAAACAGGGTGGTTACCATTACCGTATTACCACCATTCTATTTCAGCAAGATAGCTTATATGGTCTATTTTATAATACTGCTAATTATGGGGTACTATTCACTGCGCTATTACCACCGCTATAACCGTGGCAAAAACAACCTGCGCATAAGGCAGCTTGAAAACGATAAGGAACGCGAAATATACCAGGCCAAGATTGAGTTCTTTACCAATATTGCCCACGAGATACGTACACCTTTAACGCTTATAAAGAGCCCGCTCGAAAAGTTGCTAAAACAAAAGTATAAAACTCCCGATATCCCTAAGAATTTAGGGATTATGGAAAAAAACACCAACCGCCTTCTTAATCTTGTTAATGAGTTGCTCGACTTTAGGAAAGCAGAAATGAAAAACCTGAAATTAAGCTTTATACAGGTAAATGTATCGGATGTTTTACATGAAACTTATGAGAGTTTTAGCCAGCTTATACAGGATAAAGAATTAAAGTTTGAAATTATTGAAGAGGCTAAAGATGTTGTTGCCTTTGTAGACGAAGAAGCTTTTAGGAAAGTATTGAGCAACCTTTTTAGCAATGCGGTAAAGTATGGCAAAAAGAACATTAAAGTTATTATACAATGCGATGATATAAATTTTTGGATCGTTGTAAAAAATGATGGCGATATAATTCCGTTGCATTTGCAAAAAAAGATATTCGAGCCGTTTTTCCGCCTGCCGGCAGATGCGCAAACTACCGGCACAGGTATTGGGCTTTCTCTCGCGCATTCTCTTATAGAGCTCCATAACGGTACACTGCGCATTGATGCTGCCGAAACTGCTATGAACAGTTTTGTTTTGCAACTACCTGTGCATCAAAGCGAGGAGTTTGTAGCCATTAAAGCATCTCACATTGCACCAACTAAAATAAACGAGAATGTTACCGTTAAATTTGATAAGCAGGCTCCTGTAATTTTAGTAGCTGAAGATAATGAAGAGCTTGCCGATTTTATATTTTCTGAATTATCTGAAACGTATAATGTTATACTTACCAAGAATGGAGACGAAGCCTGGAAAATGATCAATAAACATGAGGTACAGCTTGTGGTAAGCGATGTAATGATGCCTGTAAAAAAAGGGATAGAATTGTGCCGTGAAATAAAGAAAACCGAAAAAACGAGCCATATACCGGTTATACTCTTAACTGCTAAAAGTGCCCTTAACGCAAGGATTGAAGGATTAGAATCGGGTGCAGATGCTTATATTACCAAGCCTTTTTCTATGGATTACTTACTTGTGCAGATATCTAATCTTATACAAAACCGCAGGATAATATTAGGCCATTATTCCAGTTCGCCCCTCGCCCACTTAAAATCGCTTGCTACATCGGGCACCGAGAAAACTTTCCTCACAAAACTTGATAAAGTAATAGAGGATAACCTTAAAGATTATGAGCTAAGCGTTGATAAAATAGCCGACTTAATGAATATGAGCCGCTCTACACTATACAGAAGCATTAAGGAAATCTCTCAGTTATCGCCTAATGAGCTAATTAACCTCAGTAGACTTAAAAAGGCAGCACACCTTATTAAAACCACTAATATGAAAATTTATGAGGTTGCCGAAATGGTGGGTTATAAATCGCAAACAAGTTTTGGCAGGAATTTCCAGAAGCATTTTGGGATGACACCTACAGAGTTTGAGAAAAGCAGCCTTATAGAAGAAGCTGAAAAAGCAGAATAACTACATTTTTTTTAGCAATTCTGCTAACTGGCCTGTAAGTGCCTTCCTCGAATATTGCTGTAACCCCACAGGATGCGATTTTAAGCCTCCCCCGCGGTATTGCTTATGGTAAGTTAGAATAGATTGCTTTAGTCTTTCTTTCTCGCTGTAGGTAACAAATATGCCCGTATTTGTAGATTGTATTATGCCCGAAAAATCAGCACCCTGCGGGCCTATGGCAATTATAGGCCTCTCAGAAACCATATATTCGAACAGTTTTCCGGGAATGATGCACTTAGTTTCTTCGCTGTCAATTTCTACTAATAATAATACCTGGCTTTTTCGCTGGGCAGCAATAGCTTCGTCATGGCTTACATAGCCCAGATTGTTTACATATCCCGATAGTCCGTTCGCATCAATAGCATCTAAAACCTCGCGACTCACTGCACCTATCAGCTTTAGCTGAAAATCAGCTTTAAAATTACTGTCTTCATTTATCAGCTCGGCTATAGCCTCCCATAATATTTTTGGGTTCCGTTCTGACAGGAATGAACCTATGTGTGCAATGGTAAATTTTTCGTCAAGCGGTTGTTTCACTACTTTCTCTACATCGTAACCATTGGTAATAACTGCAATGGGTTTTGTAGTAAGTGCTTCAAACTCTTTTTTGGTAGTTGGGCTCGTAACAAGTATGGTATCGGCTGTATTTAAAACTTCACGCTCTAAATCCTTGTGCTTTTTAGCCGCCGAAGCTGATAATTTTAGCTGCTTGTGGTAACCAATGGTAGTCCACGGATCTCTAAAATCGGCAATCCATTTAACACCTAATTGTTTTTTAAGCTCCAACCCTATTAAATGCAGGCTATGCGGTGGCCCGGTGGTAATAACGGTATCGATATCATTTTCTTTTATATAAGCAGACAAATAAGCTATAGATGGCTTAACCCAAAACACGCGTGCATCCGGGATAAAAAGGTTACCGCGCACCCACAACATTGCTTTTTGCAACAGCGACTGCTTTTTTTGTGCCGGGATAATGCCCGAGCTTATCTTTTTTGTACTGCCTTTAGAAAATGCCGAAGCCCATGCATAAGGCTCAACAATTTTATGTTTTATAATAATGGTGCTATCACTAACATCACTAAGCAATCCCTTATCTATTAACGGATAAGTGGGATTCTCTGGTATGTAAACTACAGGCTCTATATCATAACCCGGCAGGTACTTAACAAACTTAAGCCACCGCTGTACACCCGGCCCACCCGCAGGCGGCCAGTAATAGGTTATGATAAGGACTTTCTTCATTGCAGATTTTAGATTTCAGATTGCCTCTTCTTGTGAAAAAGAACGCCCAAATACTGAAAATGAAACACTATGCTTTTACAGGCTGTTTGTTCTTTTTAGTCTCATAGTAAATTCCGGCACCTAACAATAGCAACATGCCTATAAAACTTACCAGTGCAATAGTACTGCCCGTTTTAACCACCTGTGGTTCAAACGTAAATATTATTGTGTGCTTACCGGCAGGAATTTTTAGCCCACGCAGCATATAATCGGCTTCGAAATGCGAAACAAGCTTGCCATCTATATAAGCATCCCAGCCATTGGCATAATACACTTCAGAGAAAATTGCCAGCCCCTCATTCTTATTGTTAGATGTGTAGGTAATTTTGTTAGGCCTGTATTCATCAAGCTTAATAGTTGCTGTACTGTCTGCTACATACGTAGTTTTAGTGGCAGCATCAGGAAACTTTGTTTTGTTTATCACCGCTTCATGCTTTGTATCAAGCTTGTTAATTGCCTTCATCTCTTCATCGGCAGTACTTACTGCCTTAACGCGGCTTACAAACCATGCATTGCCGTTAGCAGTATTGTTAGGTATAGGTATTACCTGGCCTTCTTCATTACGCTGCAATACGTATTTTACATTAAGCATATCCAGCACCCCAATATTCATAGGGCGTTGCGCTATCTGGTAATCAAATAGCTGCTGCATTTTTTGTGGTTTGGCTGCATGGTAGCCACCTATAGAATTATGAAAATAAGATGCCTGTGCACCGTTCATGTGGTTGTCCATATCAAACACACGATAATGCGAATCGTCCTGCGCTATTTGCTGGTCAGCCTGGGTAGCTTCAAAAGGCACATCTGCTTCTCGGGCACTAACAAAACTCTCGCTGTTTACATAGTTCTTATCTACAAAGTAAAGGTCGGCCACCATAAACAGTCCGGCTAAAATTATAGCCGTAGTTTGTGCCAGTTTCTCTTTAATATACAACCAAAGTACAAGTGCAACAGCAAGTATAAAGAAACCCGAACGTAAAAGGTCGTTCGTGTACATATCCATCCTGTCCTGCCTTAAGGCATCTATAAAGCCCTGGCCAAGCTGCTGTGTATAGTTAGCATCGCGGGGTCCGCTAAAATCAAAACTGCCTTTAAATAAAAGAAGTACTACCAATATACCAACGCTTACGGCAGCCGATTTCCATAAAACATTCCACTGCTTTGTTTTATCCGATTTAAAGAAGGCATACAGCCCCATGATTGCCAGCACAGGTATACAAAGCTCCAGCAATACCTGTATAGACGATACTGCCCTGAACTTATTGTACATGGGCACATAATCTATAAAAAACCTGGTAAGCACCTCAAAGTATTTACCCCACGATAGTAGTAATGCCACTATAGCTCCTGCTAAAAAAGCATATTTAATTTTATTTTCTTCGGCAAAAAGAGCCAGTATAAACAAGAAGAAAACTACTGCGCCTATGTATGCAGGTGCAGCAACGATAGTCTGGTCGCCCCAGTAGGTAACCACGCCCTGCTGGGCAAATTCTAAGGCTTGCTCCGGGCTTAAGTATTGTCCTTCTGCTACCTGTAATGTTTGCAAATATTCTACAACGTGACTGTCTTTACCTAACTTTTCATGACCCGAAGACCCACCGTAAAGGCGCGGAGCAATAAGGTCGAACGATTCGCCTATACCATAGCTATACTCTGTAATATATTCATAGCTCATGGCATTTTTATCTTCCTTAGGACTGCCATCAGGATTAAAAGAAAGGTTACTGTCGCTTCGGGTACTAAACTTTGCATACTCTGCAGTAGCCATAAGGTTTGTAGCATTCATACCCACTGCAAGTAGCGCCGCACCAAAAAATATAGCTAACGATATACCTAAATGCCTGTATTCTTTATTCTTAATAATTTCAACAATAAAGTAAATACCTATTATTACAAGGAGTATAAACAGGTAATACGTCATTTGTATGTGGTTAGCATTTATCTCTAATGCCGATGCCAGGAGTGTAAGCAATCCGCCCGCAATATACCGCTTCCTGAAAACAAGTATTACACCTGCAATTACCATAGGCATGTATGCAATAGCATGGGCCTTAGCGTTATGCCCTACCCCAAGGAGTATGATAAAGTAGGTGGAGAAACCAAAGGCAAGTGCCCCAAAAAATGCCATGAGCGTGTTTATCCTTAAGGCTTTAAGCAATACAAAGAACCCAAAGAAGTAAAGGAATAAATAATCGGCAGGGCGCGGTAAAAAGCGGATTACGCCATCTACAGTTTTTATAAAATTGTATGGATAGTGCGCACCAAGCTGGTAAGTGGGCATACCGCCAAAGGCACTGTCTGTCCAGTAAGATTCTTCGCCGGTTTGTTTCCTGAAATCATCTCTCTCTTTAGCCATGCCGGTATACTGTGCGATGTCGCTTTGAGATATTTTTTTGCCCTGCAATACAGGATAAAAGTAAATAAGGGAAACCACTACAAAACCTATTATGGCCAGCAGATACGGGTAAAGCTTACTGATATTTTTCATTAAAAACGGTGTATTTGCATTTTATAAAAACGCCGTGAAGATACTAATTTCTGTAAAACCTTTAGCTATTAACTATAATTAATGGCAACAGTGCATTACAACAACATGATGTTGTGGTTTTAATATATAGTAATGAGGTATTAACAGTATTATTATTTGTTTTTTTTAACCAGTATATCCGGCCACGTCATAAATATACCTGCTATACTATTTAACAAAATAATAACCAGTAACATAACGTACGTAAAATGACTGAGGCAATAACTATTTAAAAGATCGCAAACTAAAAAATATAATGCCAACACAAAAGCTGCGACAGAAATAATAAATAAGCCCGTTTTCATAATTACTTGTTAAATAATTACAAATTTAAACATAGACAGGCTTTTTACTATTACAACATTATACACATAATGTTATACTACACAATCTTAAGAAAGCGGTAATACCATACTAAAAAACACAATCTTAAAACCTGTAAAACTGTAATAAACAAAATGTTATTCAAACAAATATTTAAAATTATAGCACCTGTGCATTAACATTAAATTAATAAGTAACAGTAAAACAGCAAATACAAACTAAGATATTCTGTAAAGCATTCAACAGCAATTAGCCCTAAAATAATATAAAAAAACCTTATCTTAGACGCCAATATTACTTCTCTTCTTTTGTTAAGAAATTAAGTATTTTAATATGCTATAATCCTAAAATGGAGGCAGCATAAACCAATTATAAATTTTTATTTTACATTTTAATTACTGACTTTGATGAACACTACACTATCTGCCCCTGCATTTTTAGAAAAACTACGCGCTGCAACAACAGAATCTCACACAGGACTTGAAGCATTACCTGTATCTACATCAATTATGAACCCTGCGGTAACAGATAAAGAGTATGCTCTATACCTTGGCTTAATGCATGATGTTGTAAAAGATGCCGAAGAAAATATTTTTCCTGTTGTATATAAAAATGTTGAAGGCCTTGATGTGCACCCTAAAGCGCAGTTTATAGAAGCCGACCTTAAAACACTTGGTGTTACTAAAACACAGGTATCTAAGCCACTTACACAAAACCTTGATGCGGTGGCTATTACACCTGCTTTTGCATTTGGTGTAATGTATGTTATAGAAGGATCATCTTTGGGAGGCCGCGTAATCCTTAAAAATATTAATGGCGCCCTGGGACATGATGCAGAAAGCGGAGCAACCTATTTTTCCGGTTACGGAGCCCAAACAGGCAGCCACTGGAAGGCTTTTCTTGGTGCACTGATTCAGTATGCAGACGTTAATGATAGCGAAGAAGAAATTATTGCCGGTGCAAATTTTGCTTTTGATGCCATAAGCGCGCACTTAACAGCAAACGCACATCTATAGTAAATCTATGAAGATTAAAGATATTGTAAACCGCGATATTGTAAATCTCACAAACTGTGAGCAGGAACCTATACATATACCCGGCAGTATACAGCCTCATGGCTTTTTGCTTGGCCTTAAACAAGACTCACTGCTTATAGATTATTGCAGTGCGAATACTGCACAGTACCTAACCCTTTTTCATACTGAATTGCTTGGAAAAGGGTTTGATACCGTTTTTGGCGATGAGGCCAGGCAGCTGTTGCTGGATTATATAAATAATAACCAGATGCTCTCGTCGTTTTTACTGCCTCTTACCCTTGCCGGTGTTGATTTTTTATGCACCGTTCATAAAAGCAATGATATATATGTTGTAGAGGCAGAACCTGCAGTAATACAGGCAAAAGCGGCTAATGAAGTATATGACCAGACTTCGCAGTTTTTAGGTTACATGCAAGATACACATACCTTAAAACAGCTTTGCCAGCTTGTAGCAAATGGTACGCGGGAAATAACGGGCTATGACAGGGTTATGGTTTATCGGTTTGACGCCGATTATAATGGTGAAGTTTTTGCCGAAGCATGCCGCGAAGACCTTGAACCTTTTTTAGGGTTGCATTACCCACATACAGATATACCGCCACAGGCGCGCGATTTGTATATGAGTAATTTATTAAGGCTTATTACCGATATTGATTATACTCCTGTACCTATTTACACAATAGATGATGCGGAGCATAAAAACCTCGACCTAAGCCTTGCCATACTGCGCAGTACATCGCCCATGCATGTGCAATACCTGCACAATATGGGAGTTGGTGCTTCGCTTACCATATCACTCATATATAAAAAGAAGTTGTGGGGGCTTATAGCATGCCACCACTACTCGCCAAAAAATCTTAGTCCGGAAGTTAGGCTTGCCGCACAGTTGCAGGGCCATTTTATTACCTCGCAAATAGATGTGAGGCAGGCATCTGAAGAGTATGAACTTTCACGAAAAATTAAATTAGCGCTTGACAGGGTTAATAATTACACTCTTAATCAAACAGAGGTACTAAACAATCTTGTAAACAGTCAAGACCTTACTGCCTTATGCAATGCATCGGGCGTATCGATACTTTTTAACGGCACTATTTACAAGAGTGGCCATACCGCAGCCGATGAGGACATCTTAAAACTGGCATCATGGCTTGCGGTATACAGCAACCACACCAGCTTTAGCACTAATAAACTTATCGATTTTTTACCTGATGCAAAAAATTTATGCCGGGACACATCGGGGATAATATACCATTCGCTCGAAATTGACAGCGACAATTGCATTATATGGTACAGGCCGGAAACTATAACAGAAGTTAACTGGGCAGGCGACCCTGCAAAATCTATTATTAAGGATGCTAAAGGCCTGTCGCCAAGAAACTCTTTTGCGTTATGGAAAGAAGTTGTAGAATGCACGAGCAAGCCGTGGCTGCAACCGGAGCTGGATACTGCAGCTGCATGTGCCTATAACCTGCAACGGCAAATAAACCTGCTTATAATTACCCAGGAAGAAGTAAAGTACCGTAAACTTAGCGAACTGCTTAGCCAGACAAACTCTGAGCTTGAAAACATTAACTGGATAAGCACACACGACTTACAGGAACCCCTGCGTAAAATACAGCTTATTGCTTCGAGAATATTAAGTAAAGACGAGCAAATATCTGTAAATGCACAGGATGCTATACAAAGAATGAAGGCATCGGCTAACCGTATGCAAACATTATTGATAGATATCTTAAAATATACACGCCTTAAACATACAGATGAAGTTGTAGAAATTGTAAACCTTAACCATATTTTAAGTGAGGTAAAGATCGATATGGCAGAAACTATAAATGAAAAATCGGCAGAAATAATTGTAGATGCCCTTCCTGAAATAAAAGGTATGCCTTTTTTGTTAAGACAGCTGTTCTCTAACCTTATAGCAAATTCTATTAAGTATTCTTCGCCCGATACTAAACCCGTAATAAAAATTACACCTAACCATGTACCTGTCAATTTTAAAACCAATGATACTACATTATATAATGTAATATATGTGGCAGACAACGGCATGGGGTTTGACCAGCAATATGCCGAAACTATATTTAATATATTTACAAGGCTGCATTCTTCTCCTGATTATCGCGGATCTGGCGTAGGGCTGGCATTATGCAAAAAAATAATGCAAAACCATAATGGCCATATTAGTGCATCCAGCGCTTTAGGCACCGGAACAGTTATAAGCCTCTACTTTCCTGTTTAATGGTAATTAAAATACGTTTTACAAAAAGTAGTGCTTAAAAACAACTATATAAAATCTCTTTCAGGAGATTTTTTTTTATTTACAAAAAATTATTTTTAAGTATCTTTGAATTACACACCAAGCAAACTATAATGTCAGAACACATCACACAGCCCCTACATACAGAACAAAATTTCCCAATAGTTGGTATAGGTGCGTCGGCTGGTGGACTGGATGCTTTTAAAAGATTGCTAAGACACATCAACCCTAACTCGGGAATGGCCTACATACTGGTACAACACCTTTCTCCTACTCATGATAGCCTGTTAGTTGAAATATTAACGCCAGAAACTGTTTTGCCTATATATCAGGTTGAAGACGACATTAACATTGCACCGGATACTATTTACATAATTCCTGAAAATAAAATACTTACCACTATGGATGGTGTACTTAAACTTTCTGACAGAGACGCAGGAAAGCGAAATATGCCCATAGATATATTTTTTAACTCGCTTGCCGATGTACATAAAAGCTTTGCCCGCGGTGTTATACTTACAGGTACCGGTTTTGATGGTACTGAAGGATTAAAAACTATAAAGGAAAATGGAGGGATTACCTTTGTGCAAAACCCTGATTCGGCAGATTTTGACGGAATGCCACTTAGCGCCGTTAAAGCCGGCGCGGCCGATTTTGTGCTGGAGGTAGAAGAAATACCTGATAGCCTGAGCCATATTAACCATGCTTATGATACAAGCCGTTCGTACAGCGATGATGACCATTTAGTGAGTAAAGCAGAAGAAGACATCTTTAAACAGATAATAAGGCTCTTGCGACTGCGCACAGGCAACGACTTTTCTCATTATAAGCAACCCACCATTCGCCGAAGGATAGCCCGAAGGATGGTAATTACCAAGCGCGAAGAACCATCTGCCTATCTTACCTTCTTAAGGAACGACAGGCAGGAACAGGATGCGCTTTTTAATGATATATTAATCCCGGTTAGTTACTTCTTTAGGGATTCTAAAATTTTTAATAGCCTTTGCGATACTATATTTACAAATATACTCCCTAAAAAAGTGCCCGACGAAAGCATACGTGTTTGGGTTGCAGGATGTTCTACCGGCGAGGAAGCTTATTCTATAGCTATTTGCCTTCATGAGTACCTGTCAGATAAATTACCCGATATTAAAGTTCAGGTATTCGCTTCAGATATTTCAGAAAATGTAATATCTAAAGCACGCACCGGTGTATATAGCAAGCAGGAATTGCAAAATGTATCAGAAAAACGATTAAATACGTATTTCACTAAAATAGATGGTGCATATATTATAAATAAAGAAATACGCGATATGTGCATCTTTGCGGTGCACAATTTTGTTAAAGACCCGCCATTTGCAAAAATGGACCTTATTACCTGCCGCAATGTTTTAATATACCTTGACCCTTTCCTGCAAAAAAAGGCACTCACTACATTTCATTATGCCCTAAGGCCTTATGGTTGTTTATTTTTAGGAAAATCAGAAAGCGTATCTCATGTTAGCAATTTATTCGAACCTATAGTAAAGCAGCACAAAATATATTCCCGCAAATCGAGTACCAGCACTTTTTTGCCTACTTTTGACCGTACAGAAAACGTTAGTACAGAAAGACAGGTATTTACAGTGAAGAAAGCCACTATAGAGCCGGATTTTCATAAAATAGCTTCCGATATATTATTTACAAAATATACGCCACCGGGTGTTATAATAAACGAACAAAGAGAGATTGTTCATTTTCATGGCGATACCAGCCCCTTCCTGCTGCAACCACCTGGCAAACCTAACTTTGGTATTTTTAAAATGGTCCGCGAGGGTTTAGCCTTCGAGCTTAGAAATGCATTACTAAAAGTAAAGGGCGCAAAGGATCCTATTATTAAGGAAAATATTCAGCTTAAAGGTAAAGAATATACCGTAAATGTAGAGGTCATGCCCTTGGATAATAGTGCCAAACCTCATATTTTGGTACTCTTTCATAAAAACAATATTGTAGCCGATATAGACGGAAATATGGCTAACCGTAACGATGCCGACCTTGAACGCATAAAATTACTGGAAGAAGAGATCGAGCAAATGCGCGAGGATATTCGCCGCGTTACCGAAGATCAGGAAGCTGCGAATGAAGAGTTACAAAGTGCTAACGAAGAGCTGCTAAGCAACAGCGAAGAGTTACAAACGCTTAACGAAGAGCTGGAAACATCGGCCGAAGAATTGCAATCTAACAACGAAGAACTTGTCACCGTTAACGACGAGCTAATGGACAGGCAGGAACAGCTTACAATTTCGCGTATGTATAGCGAGGCTATTGTAGAGACTATTAGGGAACCATTGCTGGTATTAGACAGGGAGCTTCGTGTAAAAAGTGCCAATGCATCTTTTTACAAATATTTTAATGCTACAGAACAGGATATAGAAGGCAGGCTGATTTTTGAAATAGGATCTGCACAATGGAATATAGGGATACTAAAGGAGCAGCTTAACTATGTACTGATTAAAAAAGAGAAGCTCGAGAATTTTGAAATTACCGCTGTATTTCCTGAAATTGGCGAAAGAATAATAGTAATCAACGTTCGCCCAATTGTAAATGATAACCTTTCTGAGCATCTCTTGTTATTTGCCATAGAAGATATTACAGATATTAGGGCTGCAGATATACTACTGCATCAAAATAACCGTCATCTCGAAGAAAATAATCGGGAACTTACCTCTTTTAGTTATATTGCAAGCCATGACCTGCAGGAGCCTTTGCGAAAGATTCATACTTTTAGTAAAATGATCATGGACAGCGAAAAAGATGGCCTGTCGGATAATACCAAAACATATCTTGACCGGATTATGGTATCTACCAAGCGTATGCAACAGCTTATAAATGACCTGCTTAATTACTCAAGAATAAATAACATTGAAGATATTAATTTTGAGTATACAGATATTACTTATATTATTGATGATACTAAAGGTGAATTGCGTGAAAATATAGAAAACAAAAATGCAATTATTACTGTAGCTAAAATGCCGGTACTTAAAGTGCTGCCACCGCTAATAACCCAGGTATTTATAAACCTTATAGGCAACGCACTTAAATACTCTAAAGCCGGTGTGCCACCGCTTATAAACATAAGTTGTGAAATTGTACTCGGTAAAGGCCTTAAATTTTTTGAGTCGGACCCTACCCTATCGTATTGCAAAATTTCAATAGCTGATAATGGTATTGGATTTTCTCAGGAACACGCATCGCATATATTTGAGCCTTTTCAGCGCCTGCATGCCAAAGATAAATATGAAGGTACAGGCATAGGCCTCGCTATATGTAAAAAGATAATGCTTAAACATAAAGGCTATATAACTGCACAAAGCGCTCTGGGAGAAGGCTCGTTATTTAATCTTTATCTGCCGTCATAATTCAATTAATAGTGCTACCTCATGTTTTTACAATCTTAATAAAATAACTTAGCCCGGATAATTACTTATCCGGGCTATATATTTACAGGCTAACGCCTAAGGAATTACATTACAGAAATTATTCCTGAGCTTTTTTCTCCGCTCTTTTTTCTTTGATAAATTCTATCGCTCCACCGCTTACCCAGTACATTACAAAGGGTACCAAGAAAAACATTAACCAAAAACCAATTGACAAAACGGTTAAAAATGCTAAAAAGCCTAAATATTGTGCGAATTCCATGATTTGTGTTTTAAAGCACCAAATATAAGGCGAATATTTTTTTTAACCAACCCTTAACCCTTAAAAAATGGCTGAATTTTTTTACGAAATCATTTTCTTAACCCTGCATTTATGCTTAAATTTGGCTTGCTTTTAATTACCTGAATGTTACAGGAATTTTAAAGCCCTAATACTTAACATACAACCATAAAATTTTAAGGATGGAATACAGGATCGAGAAAGACACCATGGGTGAGGTACAAGTACCTGCCGAAAAATACTGGGGTGCACAAACCGAACGTTCACGCAATAATTTTAAAATAGGGCCATCCGGCTCTATGCCTACAGAAATTGTAGAAGGCTTTGCTTACCTTAAAAAAGCTGCCGCTTATGCTAACCACGACCTTGGCGTGCTTAGTGCAGAAAAAAGAGATGCCATAGCGCAGGTATGTGAGGAAATACTGGAAGGCAAACTGGCAAGCGAGTTCCCGTTAGTTATATGGCAAACAGGATCTGGTACGCAAAGTAACATGAATGTTAACGAAGTTGTGGCTAACAGGGCCCAGGTGTTAGCCGGTTTTAAAATTGGCGAAGGCGAACCTGTACTTAAAGCTAATGATGACGTTAACAAATCGCAATCATCTAACGATACCTACCCTACAGGTATGCACATTGCGGCTTATAAAGCTGTGGTAGAAGTTACCCTTCCCGGTGTAGAGAAACTACGCGATACGCTGCAGGCTAAATCGCAGGAGTTTATGAAGGTGGTAAAAATAGGCCGCACACACCTTATGGACGCTACTCCCTTAACCCTTGGGCAGGAACTTTCGGGCTACGTGGCACAACTTACTTATGGCATTAAAGCCGTTAAAAATACACTTGCCCACCTTAGCGAGCTTGCCCTTGGCGGTACAGCTGTAGGTACCGGCTTAAATGCTCCTGAGGGCTATGACGTTAAGGTTGCCGAGTACATTGCTAAATTTACAGGCCACCCGTTTGTAACGGCTCCTAACAAGTTTGAAGCCCTTGCCTCTCACGATGCTATTGTAGAAACGCACGGAGCATTAAAGCAACTTGCTGTATCCTTAAATAAAATTGCTAACGATATCCGTATGCTGGCTTCGGGTCCGCGTTCCGGTATTGGCGAAATTATTATTCCTGAAAATGAGCCGGGATCGTCTATCATGCCGGGTAAAGTTAACCCTACACAATGTGAGGCACTTACCATGGTGTGTGCACAGGTAATGGGTAATGATGTGGCAATTACAGTAGGCGGTATGCAGGGCCATTATGAGCTTAACGTGTTTAAACCGCTTATGGCAGCTAACTTCCTGCAATCTGCAAGATTGTTAGGCGATGCATGTGTATCGTTCGACGAGCATTGTGCACAAGGTATAGAACCTAACTATACACGTATTACAGAGCTTGTAAACAACTCATTAATGCTTGTTACAGCGCTTAATACTAAAATTGGTTACTATAAAGCAGCCGAAATTGCACAAACAGCACATAAAAATGGTACAACCCTAAAAGATGAGGCAGTACGTTTAGGATATGTAACCCCTGAAGATTTTGATGCATGGGTTAAGCCCGAAGATATGGTAGGGACGCTTAAATAGTTTCTACATTAAATTATATTTTCAAACCTGTACAAGCAATTGTGCAGGTTTTGTTTTATATTGCAGTATACCAAACCACTCATGAAACTACTACCCTACCTCTTTTTAATACTGGCAATATCGTGCTACGGGCAACGCAAAAAAAAATACTTTTTTGATGCGTACGGGAAGCAGGTAACAAAGACTGAATTTCAAAGTAAAATTAACCATGCCTACAATTTAAGCTACAAGGTAGAAAATGACACGGCAATATTATCTAATATAATTGTAAGGAGGTTTAATGGCAAACTGGATTCTGCTACCCATCATCAGTTACAACAATATTTAATAAAAATATCCGGTAGGGAAATAGATACAACCAAAATTGTTGTAATAAACTATTTATCAGGATTAGATAAGGTTTATTCCAAAAAAGATGAATTGGCCCACGGCACTATTTATGACAGTGATTACATACCTGTACTTAATAAAATAGCACAAAATGAGCAATTCTGGGTTAATAAATATCCTGAAAATTTAGATCATCATCACGGCAAAACGTTGAATTGGCGCCACGATACAGATGCTTTTATAGAAAAAACATTCTTTCCATATCATTTTAATTATGGTAGTGTTGCAATAATCCACCCTAATGGTAATTATTTTATTTATTTTGGCGAGTATGGTAAAGATGAAGTTTGGTTACACTTAAAAGATATGGTTACAAAATATGGAAATTAATATACTCCCCGCTACACTGCATCATCTAACAGGCATACTTAATATAGTAAACCACGCTATAACTCACACCACTGCAGTATATGATTATAATGAACGCAGTTATGCCGAAATGGAAACCTGGCTACTGGATAAACTGGCTGCCAACTGGCCGGTTATAGTTGCCGAGCAAAATGGCGAAGTGTTAGGCTATGCCAGTTATGGTACCTTCCGGTTTAAGGAGGGCTTTAAATATACGGTAGAACATTCTGTATATGTAAAGGATGGGCAAACCGGCAAAGGCATAGGTAATTTACTAATGGCAGAATTAATTAATTTAGCCAAAACCCAGAATTACCATACCATGATAGGTTGCATTGATGCATCAAACAACGGAAGCATTGCCTTTCATAAAAAATTTGGCTTTACAGAGAATGGCATTTTAAAAGAATCGGGCTATAAATTTAATCGCTGGCTCGACCTGCTTTTTATGCAGCTTATTCTCCGCTAAGCAGTTGCGACGGTGCCTTGCCAAAAGCTTTTTTAAAGGCGAACGAAAAGTGAGACAGGTTTTCAAAACCTACTTCCAGATAAACATCCGATGGTTTTTTGCCTTTTTCCTTAATAAGAAAATGTGCCTCTTCAAGCCTTTTTTGTTGCAGCCACCTGTTAGGTGTGGTGCTAAATATCTTTTCGAAATCGCGCTTAAAAGTGCTCAGGCTCCTGCCTGTTAAATAGGCAAACCGGCTCAGGTCTACATTAAAGTGAAAATTTCGAGCCATAAAAGCCTTAAGGTCTATCTTTCCGGGCTCATTAAAGTCAAATAAAATATCTCCCATTTCAGGTTTTGTTTCAAGCAATATCATAATTGCTTCGTTCACTTTTAATTTTAAAAGGGCATCACTATGGCTATCCGGCTTTTCTAAATATGCCAGTAGCGAATCGGCAAAGCCATGATACACCGGTTGTGGTTCCAGTTTTATAATACTGCTTTTTGTGGTATGCTTCCCGGACGCGCTGTAACCATACGTTTGAGAAAAATTTTGCAGTGTATCTTTATCAAGCCTTATAGAAAGTGCTTTAAATTCACCATTATCGGCATCGGGCATTTTAACAAATTTGGCCAGTGTATCCCGTGTATAAAATGCAAAAGTACCTGCCGTCATTAAATGTTCCTGTTTACCATCGTTTATCAACAAACTACCCGACTTTATGTAACTAAAAACATGTTCCGGTATAAACTGCTCCCCTTCCCTGCTTAATTTAAAATAGCAGGAATACATTATGCGTGGCCTGTTTAAAATTTCATGATCATCCATAATGTAAAGTTATAAAAAGGCGCAGTAGGTACTACGCCTTCTTGTATAAAATACTATTTTTTAAGGTAGCTCTTGCCCTGCTCTGTTTCAAAAAAGTTTACTGCTTCATCATGATCTGTAGAAAGGCTTACAGGCAGCCACTCCTCCCTTTCGGCAGTACGGGCTTCGTCGGCATGTTTAAGTATACCTATTGCCTCACTGCCTAACACTAAGTGTACCGGCGGATTAGGATGCTTTGCAAGGTCTACCATAACATTTGCCGCTTTAACCGGATCGCCAACCGGTACAAAGTCGCCGCTCTTAAAGAAGTTGGCGCGCTGGGTAACCAATTCATAATCTTCAATCTCTGGCGCGTAGGTCATGCTATCCCCTGCCCAGTCAGTCCTGAAACCTCCAGGCTCTACCGATGTTACCAATATTCCAAGTGGGGCAACTTCCTTAGCTAAGGACTCTGTAAAGCCACTAAGCCCAAATTTTGCCGCCTGGTAAATACTTACACCGGCATTGCCCACTCGCCCACCAATAGAGCTTATCTGCAATATGCGGCCACTGCCCTGCCTGCGCATGTATGGCAATACGGCACGGGTAATTTCTATAGGGGCATAAAGGTTTGTTTCGAGCTGGCTGCGCACCTGCTCATCGGTATATGCTTCGGCAGCGCCTGTAATGCCAAAACCTGCATTGTTTACTAATACATCTATATTGCCAAAATGCCGTACCGCATTTGCCACAGCAGCATGTACCTGTGTGTAATTAGTAACATCGAGTTGTATAGGGTATAACTGGTCGGGGTATTGGGCAACAAGATCTTCTAATTGTTTTGTGTTACGGGCAGTAGCCGCCACTTTATCTCCGGATGCTAAAACTGCTTTTGTAAGGTCGAGCCCAAGGCCTCTTGAACTTCCTGTTATGAACCAAACTTTTTCCATTATTATTAAGTTTAAATTATAGGACAAAGTTCGGGTATAACAGAAAGCATTATTTTGTTGTAAAGCTCAACTTTACTTTGTTAAAACGTTCAGAGCTTTTTTTCGAGGCGGTTAAGGATATCGTTCATAGCCTCTATCTGTGCTTTCTGTATCTCTATAAGTGCCTGCTCCTGCTGCAATATAAGGTGGTCTATTTTTTCGTGCAGCATACGTATCTCCAATTCAGATTTCAGGTTAACCATGTAGTCATTCTCTGCTTTATCGCGGTCTTTTTCGCCCTGGCGGTTTTGGCTCATCATAATAACAGGAGCCTGTAATGCAGCCACGCACGAAAGGATAAGGTTAAGCAATATAAATGGGTACGGATCCCAGCCTTTATTGGCAAGAAGCACAATATTAACGGCAATCCAGCCAAGAAGAAACGAAACAAACATGATTATAAACGTCCAGCTACCACCAAAGGCTGCTACCCTGTCGGCAACGCGCTGTCCAAAGGTAGAATTTGCAATATCATCATCGTCATCCGGATTATCAGATATTATGGTTTTATCTTTAAGGGCATTAACCACTTTGGTTTCCATTTCGTCGAGAGGCCCTAATTCCTGCTGAAGGAAATCTGCAATATATTTTTCGCGGTATTCGTTTAGCTCGCTCATGGCAAGGCTACAGGTTTCGTCAAATTCAGGGTGGTCTTTTTTAATCATTTCAACCAAAGGTTTGCGTACTAAAGTTGCAGCAACCTTTTCTCTTTGCGGAAATTCTTTTCCCGACACATCACTTGTAAACTTCATTCTAATATATTCTGATTAAAACCACCGTTTTCTTTTAAAGTAAATTGCCATACCTATGGTAACCACTATCATAACAACCCATACAACATAGTAGCCATCCCGAGTATGCAGTTCGGGCATATTGTCGAAATTCATGCCATAAACGCCCACGATAAAGGTTAGCGGCATAAAGATAACCGAAAAAATTGTAAGGGTTTTCATAATCTGGTTCATTCTCTGGCTTTGGGCTGCAAAATGAAAGTTCGAGGCACTGTCTAAAGCGCTAAGGTCATATTCGGCCTGGTCCAGTAGTTCAAGGCATTTTTGATGGAGGCGGGCAAAATAAGTATGAGTAGTTTTATGAATGGTTTCAAACTCCTCATCTTCCTTAACGCTTTTAAGGTTGTAAAGAGCATCACGCAATGGCGCAATAGCGCGTTTAAGATAATTAAGGCTGTCTTTAGTTTTCTCTACACCGGTAATAAAATCGTTACGAACGCCAAGCTTTGCCTCATTACCAAAAATTTCGATACGGCTCTCATACCCTTCCAGCGTTATGTAAAAATTCTCCATAATCGCGTCGAGCATCAGGTAAAGCAGGTAATCGTTTTGTTTTTTACGCACTATGCCTGTACCTGTGCGAATGCGTTCGCGTATATGTTCAAAGTAATCGCTCTTTTTTTCCTGAAAAGATACAATTACATTATCCTTAAGCAGGAAACTAACCTGCTCTGTCTTTATCATGTTTATTTCCTCTACCGGGAGTACCGATTTTACACTGAAAAACAATACGTCGCCCAGTTCTTCAATACGCGTACGGCGGGAGGTGTTTAAAATGTCGCTTACCACAAAACTGTCAATTTTAAACAGGTCGCCTATTTTGCGTATCAGCTCGGTATCATGAAGCCCATGCACATTAAGCCACTTAACATCTTCAGCCTGATTTACATCGGTACATTCTTTAATTACCCTGTCCAGCCCCACATTTTTGGTGTACTCTTCATAGCCCTCTTCATTAAATATAAAGAGCTGCATAGCTACAGGATCTGTTTTATATTCTCCTGTATACTCAAAAAAATTGGGCTGTACATTGCGTACTTTTCTATATTCTATTCTTTTCACAAAAAAGATAATTTGTATCCCTTAAAAGTAAGGCTTTTTTAAAATCCATTCTTAATTTTACAAAAAGTTTAATTTATGGCTACGCTCATCATTAATTGTAAAGAGATATTGCAAATTCGCGAAAGCGGCATCACAAAAGTTTCGGGTAAGGAAATGGCACATTTGCCTGTTATTAAAAATGCCTGGCTGCTTATAGAAGACAACCTGATTGCCGGTTTTGGCACAATGGATACCTGCCCTAACCTGCCGGATGCCACAATAATTGATGCCGCCGGAAAAACAGTATTGCCTGCGTGGTGCGACAGCCATACCCACATAGTATATGCCGGCAACCGCGAACAGGAATTTGTAGACCGCATAAACGGACTTACTTATGAGGAGATTGCTAATCGTGGCGGCGGTATTTTAAACTCTGCCAAACGGCTTAATGCAACCAGCGAGGAAGAAGTATACCAACAGTCTAAACTGCGTCTTGAGGAAGTAATGCAGCAGGGAACCGGAGCCGTAGAAATAAAATCAGGGTATGGGCTTACCGTTGAAGGTGAACTTAAAATGCTCCGTGTAATAAAACGACTGAGGGAAGAATATCCCATTGCCATAAAAGCTACGTTTTTAGGGGCACATGCTTTTCCTGCCGAATATAAAGAAAACCATACGGGTTATATAGATATAATTGTGAACGAGATGCTTCCTGCAATTGCCGCAGAAAACCTTGCCGATTATATTGATGCCTTTTGCGAAACGGGGTATTTTTCTGTTGAAGAAACCGAACGCATAATGACTGCCGGACAAAAGTATGGCCTGCCTGCTAAAATTCATGTAAATCAGTTTACTGCCATTGATGGTATTGCTGCTTGTGTAAAGCATAACGCACTTAGCGTAGACCATCTTGAAATTGTAACCGATGAAGATATTGAAGCACTTAAAAACAGCGATACTATGCCGGTAGCATTGCCTACCTGTTCCTTTTTTATAAGCATTCCTTACACGCCCGCACGCAAAATGCTCGATGCCGGTTTGCCATTAGCCCTGGCAACCGACTTTAACCCCGGTACCACGCCAAGCGGAAATATGAACCTTGTGGTTGCAACCGCCTGCATAAAAATGAAAATGACTCCCGAAGAAGCTATTAACGCAGCTACAATAAATGGGGCTTATGCTATGGGCCTGAGTGAAACGCATGGGAGTATAACCGTGGGCAAACGTGCCAACATAATTATTACTAAACCCCTAACCTCCTATTACCAACTGCCGTATGCCTTTGGCAGTAATTTAATTGACCGGGTTATTATTGAAGGGAAAGTGATTTAAAAATAAGTAAGTAACAGGCACAAATTTTACAGCCGAATTGTAATATATATTTTATTTTTTTTATGCAGACGCGAGCCGCTAAGCCGACACCCATAAATTAGCATCTTTACCGGCGACCTGTCAGTTGCCGGTGCATAGGCAAGGCGTGTCTCTCTACTTTTTGCGGCTCTGCGCTTTTGCGTGACATTTCTTAAAACATATTTGGCTATAACTATCAAACTTAAGGTAACATTTTTTTTATAAGATTATTTTCTAATGAAATAAATTATTCTTATCTTTGCAGTCATAGAATTACCTCTTTAATTCCTGACTACTTCCTCAATTTTTCTTTCCAGATTTGTACTGAGATTTCATATACATAATTTTATATGTATACCACAGAAAACAAAACCGCCAAACGTTTTGATTATAATGCTTACATACAGGGCCGCCTTGCCGGTAAATATGTTATTGCATACATTGATGAGGATATTTACATAGAGCCTCTCACAGAGCATATAAATGATAGCATTGTGCCTTTTACGGATATTGATTTCGATACAGTACCATCAAAAGAAGGAAAAAGCATATTAGCAGATGATGCATTTGAAGCTTTTGATCGTTCATCAAACTTCAACATTCTTAACAATAATATCCCATTTAACTATCGATTAGTTACCGGGTCCAACTTTCCTTTTCAGCAAATGCCCGACATCAATTGCAGGGGTGCGCCGTAGCGGTTCTAAATATCATGTCATTAAATTTTTATAACTATTATACATTACCCAAACTTCAACCGGCTTCACAAATTACCGGATTAACAAATCCACAAACAACCATTTTAGTTCCTTGGCATACTGAAAATAATAGTGCTAAGCAGTAGTGAAGATGCTGCTTTATAACGATATATAGAAAGCCACACAGCTTACCAAGACCCGGGGAACGAGCCCGGGCAGTAGCCCTTATTTAATAGCTAACGCATAATTTTAAATCAGGGATAACTACAGGAGGTATGTTGTGTGGCTTTTTTACGTCTAAATAAGTTCTTATAAAAAAAAATTTACCACAAGGGTCACAAAGTTTTTTCACTAAGTACACAAAGTTATATAAGTTCACAACGGACAACAAGTTGTCTTAAAAAGAACACAAGGCTATACGTAATTATCAGTCCTATTAAAATTTCAACATAGCCTTGTGTACTTCCGCCTTTGGGCGGTAATCTCTGTACCCACCGTGGAAAAATTTTGTGGCCTTTGTGGTAAATGATCTTTTATAAATATCTGCGGTAAATATAAACCTATTAAAACAAAAAACTCCGGCCTTAGCCGGAGTTCCCTATATATCTAAAAAAGTAAGATTACTTTATAAATTCAATTTTTTGTGCTTCTTCCAGGTTAACACTGTCAAAAAAGCCTTGTTCGTTCATCCATTCATCGCTGTACACTTTACTCATGTAGCGCGAACCATGATCCGGGAATATCATTACAATATTACTGTTTTCGTCAAACTCTCCTGCCTCGTCATACTGCCTTGCAGCCTGTAGCGTAGCGCCACTTGTGTAACCTACAAAAAGACCTTCGGTTTTAGCAATATACCTTGCGGCATGGGCGCTATCCTCGTCAGATACTTTTATAAACTTGTCTATAACATCAAAATCTGTTGCCGTAGGGATAAGGTTTTTACCAAGCCCCTCTATACGGTATGGGTAAATTTCTTCGCTGTCAAACTCTTTAGTCTCGTGGTATTTTTTAAGTACAGATCCAAAAGCATCTACACCCAGTATCCTGATATTAGGGTTTTGCTCTTTAAGGTAACGTGCCGCACCCGATATTGTTCCACCCGTACCGCTGCATGCAATAAGGTGCGTTATCTGGCCACCGGTTTGTTCCCAAATTTCGGGCCCGGTAGTTTTGTAATGCGCATCCATGTTAAGGTCGTTAAAATACTGGTTGATGTAAACCGAGCCTTTCATTTCTTCATGAAGCCTTTTAGCAACGCTGTAATAAGAACGGGGATCATCTGCCGATACATTTGCCGGGCACACATAAACCTTTGCTCCCATAGCGCGTAGCATATCTATCTTATCTCTCGATGATTTAGAGCTTACTGCAAGCACGCAATCATAACCTTTAATAATGCTAACCATAGCAATGCTAAAGCCAGTGTTACCAGATGTGGTTTCTATAATGGTATCGCCAGGTTTAAGTACGCCTCTTCTCTCGGCCTCTTCAATAATGTATAGTGCAATCCTGTCTTTAGTGGAATGACCCGGGTTAAAAGCTTCAACTTTAGCGTAATAATTCCCCTTTAAACCTTCTGTAACTTTATTAACCCTGATAAGGGGTGTATTCCCTATCAGTTCCAATATATTATTATAGGCTTTTATTTCTTCTTTCATAAAAAAATAAGTTAGCAAGGTAAACTGTAAATTAGTTTAAGTAACCTTAAAACCCTGCAAATCTAACAAAAAAAATTTAATTACTTTTTAATTCCTTCCAAATCTAACAAAAAACTGTATTCTTTGGCAACTTCTTTGATGGCCTCAAAACGGCCCGAAGCGCCTCCGTGCCCTGCTTCCATGTTGGTATCCAGATACAACTGATTGTTGCCCGTGCTTACAACCCTAAGTTTTGCAACCCATTTAGCAGGTTCCCAGTACTGCACCTGCGAGTCGTGCAGGCCGGTTGTTACCAGCATATTGGGGTAAGCCTGGGCTGTTACATTGTCATACGGAGAATACTCTTTCATGTACTTATAGTACTTTTTCTCGTTGGGGTTGCCCCACTCGTCATATTCGCCTGTGGTAAGAGGTATACTGTCGTCCAGCATTGTGGTAACCACATCTACAAAAGGTACCTGTGCAATAACGCCGTGGTACAGCTGTGGTGCCATATTAATTACAGCTCCCATGAGCAGCCCTCCGGCCGATCCGCCTTCGGCATACAAATGTTGTGGCGATGTATATTTCTGGTCGATTACAAAGTTAGAACAATCTATGTAATCTGTAAAGGTATTCTTCTTTTTTAAAAGCTTGCCATTATCATACCACTCACGGCCCAGGTCTTCGCCGCCCCTTATGTGGGCAATGGCAAAGATAAATCCGCGGTCGAGCAGGCTAAGCCTTATCGACGAGAAGTAAGGATCCATAGATGCCCCGTAAGAACCATAAGCATATAACAGGAACGGATTACTGCCATCCTGCTTAATGCCCTTGCGGTACACCATAGATATTGGTATTTTAGTACCATCCTGTGCAGTGGCCCATACCCTCTCTTCTGTATAATTATTTTTATCGAACTGCCCGCCTAAAACTTCCTGCTCTTTAAGCACGGTCTTTTTGCGGGTCTTCATGTTAAAATCTATAACCGATGATGGCACAGCCAGCGACTGATAGCTATAGCGCAGTATATCGGTATCAAAATCAGGATTGGTAGACGTGCCTGCGGTGTAGGTTTCACTTTCAAACGGCAGGTAATACTCTTCGGTACCATCCCACGGGCGAATGCGAATGGTGTTTAAGCCATTGCTGCGTTCGGATATTACAAGGTAATCCTTAAAAATATCAATATCCTCAAGCAGTACATCATCGCGGTGCGGTATCAGGTCGGTCCAGTTGGCTTTTCCTGTAGCATTCTCCGGCGTTGTCATCAGCTTAAAGTTAGTTGCCTTGTCTTTATTGGCAACTATATAAAACTTATCGCCATAGTGCGATATGCTGTACTCAAGGCCGCGTGTCCTTTTCTGGAACATCTTAAACTTGCCGTCGGGCTTTGCCGATTCCAGTATCCTGAACTCTGTAGTAAGCGTGCTTGATGATCCTATTACAAGATATTTTTTAGATTTTTCCTTGTATATAAAAGTGTTATAGGTATCGTCTTCCTCATGAAAAACAAGCACATCATCGGCACTGTCAGCACCTAATTTATGCTTATAAATTTTATCCGATCGTAGCGTAACCTCGTCGTTACGGGTATAGAACAGCGTGTGGTTATCGCCTGCCCATGTAGAGCCACCTGTAGTATTTTCTATTTTGGCCGGTAATATCTCGTTCGTTTCAAGATTTTTTACCTGTATGGTGTACTGCCTTCGCGATACAAGGTCTACCCCAAAGGCTGCCCACTTATTGTCTTCGCTTATGTTTAGGCCGCCTAACTGAAAATAAGAGTGCCCTTCGGCAAGCTCATTACAGTTAAACAATATTTCTTCGGGAGCATCAAGGCTTACTTTTTTGCGCGAATATATAGGGTAATCTTTTCCTTTTTCGTAGCGGGTTATGTAGTAATAACCGTTGTAAAAATAAGGAACAGATGAGTCGTCTTCTTTAATACGGGCCTTCATTTCTAAAAACAGGTCGTCCTGAAACTGTTTTGTATGGGCCGTTTGTGCTTTGTAGTAATCGTTTTCCTGGTTAAGGTAGTCTGTAACTTCGGGGTTTTCCCTTTCGTTAAGCCAGTAATAATTGTCTATGCGGGTATCGCCATGCATTGTAAGCTCCTTAGGCTTAACAGGTGCAACCGGCGGATTAATGGTTTTGGTCATTATAGTTTTGCTTGTTTGAGCATTTGCCGCAAAAGTAAGATAAACACAACATATAAATAAGTGTTTTTTCATTCTTTTATGAATTGGTAAATACCACTGCAATTTATACATTTGCATTAATATTTAACGTATAAATTCTGAAAAAATGTTTGGAGATTTAATGGGAATGATGGGAAAACTTAAAGAAACCCAACAAAAGATTGAAGAAACTAAAAAAAGGCTTGATACTGTTTTGATAGACGAACAAAGCAGCGACGGCCTGCTTAAGGTAACATTAACTGCTAACCGCACCGTTAAAGCAGTTACGGTAGATGATGCTTTACTGGAAGATAAAGAGCAGCTGGAAGATTACCTGGTTCTTGTTTTTAACAAGGCTATTGCCAAAGCTACTGCTGTAAACGAGGCAGAGCTTGCAGCCGTAGCACAGGACGGCATGCCGAACATACCGGGAATGGATTTTTTAAAATAATAAATATTGTTTCAGGTTTAAAGTTTAATGTTTCAGGTTAATCATCCTCCTGAACCTGACTGTAGCCATACAGAACTTCAAAAAAACTTTAAACCTGAAACTTTAAACTTTAAAATGCATCTCTACATAAAAAACATGGTTTGCAATCGCTGTATCACGGCCGTGCGCAATGAGCTCGATACTTTGGGCTACACTGTACATGACGTAACTTTAGGCGAAGCCGAAATTACAGGCGAGCCCGATGCTGCCCAGCTTGAAACCATAGCTTTTAGCCTGAAAAAATTGGGATTTGAACTGATTGCCGACCGTAAAGGCCGTATTATAGAGCAGGTTAAAAATGAAATTGTGCAGCTGGTACATCATTCAGGCGAAATACTGGCAACAAATCTTTCGTCTTTTTTAGCTGATAAATTACAGTACGACTATACCTACCTGAGCAATCTTTTCTCTGAAGTGGAAGATACTACGATAGAGAAATATTACATTGCCCAGCGTATAGAAAAAGTAAAAGAGCTCTTGGTTTACGACGAATTATCGCTTGCACAGATAGCCGGCCAACTGGGGTATAGCAGCCCCGCCTACCTATCAGGCCAGTTTAAAAAAGTAACCGGCTTTACCCCCACCCACTACAAATCTATAAAGGCTAACAAACGCCGCAGTATAGACGAACTGTAAATGTTACAGGTATTATCTTAAATTACGTAAGTCATTTTTTTATTTATTGCCGAACTTTGTAAAATCAATTTACACACCCCTAACCCCTCTCAAGAGGGAACACTCAAACCTGCTCACTCTGCTGTTTTGTGTATGAGTGAAGCTGGTTCCCCTCTTGAGAGGGGTTAGGGGTGTGTTACTCAAAAATATAAAATGACCCATACCTATAACATTACCGGAATGACCTGCGAGGGTTGCGTAGCAAAAGTGAGTTACCTGCTAAAACAAATACCACAAATTACTAACGTTGCCATAAATCTGGACAAAGGCCAGGCCGATGTTACCATGAGCAGCCATGTGGCTACTCCTGCCCTGCAGGATGCCCTTAAAGACTACCCTAAATATAAACTGACGGAGGAAAATGCACACCACGCCGCACCTGTAAATGTTTTTGAAAACCAGCCCGAAGTTGCCAAAAGCTGGGCGGCGACGTATAAGCCTATATTGCTCATTTTTGGGTACATAAGTGCTATATCTTTAATTACAGCAATGTGGGGAGATGGCTTTAGCGGCATGACCTTTATGCGCGTTTTTATGGCAGGGTTTTTCCTTACTTTCTCTTTCTTTAAGATGCTCGACCTTAAAGGCTTTGCCGAAAGCTACGCCATGTATGACGTAGTTGCTAAAAAAATCCCGGCGTGGGGTTATGTGTATGCCTTTTTAGAGTTGGCACTTGGCCTTGCTTTTGCGTTAAACTTTGCCCCGCTTTATGTTAATGCTTTTACGGCAGTGCTTATGGCAGTTAGCCTGCTTGGTGTATTGCAAAGCGTTTTTAATAAAAAACAAATACGTTGTGCCTGTTTGGGCGCGGTGTTTAACCTGCCCATGAGCACCGTTACCATTATAGAAGACGGCCTCATGATAGCCATGAGCATTGCCATGATTTTTATGTACCTGTAAAAAAAACACTTTTTAAAAAGCTTTGTCATACATTAAGCATCCCAAAGCTTTTTTACAGGAATATTATCCAACAAAAAACCATATTAATGTTATTATGACCTTTAGCTTACATTAAAATATAATTTAAGGCCTGTTTTTTTATATTTTTATGATCAGAAAATATAAATTATGATCATCCATCAAAAATTAGCATTGGTCTTTATAGCTGTATCGCTAACCTGTATTTCATGGTTTACAGTATTACCACCGGCTAAAAGTATTTTTGCCGTAAAGGGCCGTACAGAAGTACTGGCTAACGGAGAAGTAGTACTTATAGCATCGGCATCATCTGTAACATTTGGGTTTAAGGGTACTAAGTGTACCCTGAAACTTGAAGCCAAAGATAAAACGGCACATCATAATTATGTTGCTGTAGAAGTAGACGGGCAATACTACAGCCGCGAAAAAATAATGCCCACAGGTACTACGGTTTTTATTAATGTACCGGGCAAAAGCCATACCATTACCATTTATAAGGCTACAGAAGCTGTTAATGGTACTGTAATTTTTACCGGTGCAGAGGGTGATCTCTTTAAAATAGCTGAAAAGCCAAAAAAGAAAATTGAATTTATAGGCGACTCCATAACCTGCGGCATGGGTAACGATACTATTGCCATACCCTGTGGTAAAGGTGAGTGGTACGACCAGCATAATGCTTACTATTCTTATGCAGCTGTTACAGCAAGAGCGTTAAATGTTGATTTTGTGCTTAGTTCTGTATCCGGTATTGGCATGTACCGCAACTGGAATGATGAGCATGATAAAGAGGCCATAATGCCCGATGTTTACGAAAATCTTTATTTAAATAAAGACACTACAAAACCCTATGCATTTGGTTTTAACCAGGACATTACCTGTATTGCCCTGGGCACTAACGATTTTAGTAAGGGCGATGGTAAAAAGTCAAGGCTGCCTTTTAATGAAGATACGTATGTATCAAATTATGTAAACTTTATACAAACGGTTTACAAACACGCCCCGGATACACGCATAATATTGTTAGACAGCCCTATGGTAACCGGAGAAAATGCTGCCACTTTTGCTAAATGCCTTAATAAAGTTAAAGATGCAGTAAATGCACAAAAACACCATAAACCGGTAACCATTTTTACTTTTAGCGCAATAACCCCTCACGGCTGCGGCTTTCATCCCGAAATTGAAGATGATAAGCTCATGGCATTACAACTTGCACCTTATTTAAAAAAAGTACTTAATGAAAAATAGGCTGCTACTCAGTTTTATACTTGGCATGCTTGGCATATCATGCTTTGCTAATGTTTCGCTTCCTTCTTTTTTTTCAGATAATATGGTTTTGCAGCGCAATGCTGATGTTAAACTTTGGGGCTGGGGTAATCCGTTAGAAGAAATTACCATAACCACAGGCTGGGATAATACGGCATATATTGTAAAAACAGATAACCAGGCTGCATGGCAGCTTACCCTTAAAACTCCTCATGAGGGTGGCCCGTATACCATAAAGTTTAAAGGCAAGAATGAACTGGTTTTAAAAAACATCATGCTGGGAGAAGTGTAGCTGTGCTCCGGCCAAAGCAATATGGAGTGGACACCTGCTGCAGGTATTGTTAATGGGGAGGCCGAAATAGCCGGGGCAAATTACCCTGATATCCGCTTTTTTAAGGCTGTAAAATTAACAGCAAAAGACCCGCAGATAAATATGCCGGGAAGTTGGGAAACCTGTACACCCTTAACCATGAAAAATTTTAGCGCCATAAGTTATTTCTTTGCCCAGCGTTTAAATACAGAACTTACTGGTGTGCCCATTGGTATTATAAATTGCAGCTGGGGCGGCACCCCTGCCGAGGTCTGGATAGCTGAAAGTGATGTAGCCAACGATAAAACAGTAGCAGAAGCCGCAGTAAAATTAACCAACACACAGTGGGGGCCTAACCAGCCGGGGCGTGCTTATAATGCCATGATAAATCCGCTCGCCGGTTTTAAAGTTGCCGGCGTTTTATGGTACCAGGGCGAAAGCAATGTAGGGTCGCATGTGTACGATAAAACGTTAAGTACCCTTATAGAGACGTGGCGTGCTGCATGGCAGGATAACTTTCCGTTTTACTATGTACAAATTACGCCTTTTAATTATGAGGGCAATACTACACAGGGGGTAACCATACGCAATGCGCAACGCAAAGTGCTGCAGCAGGTAACTAAAACCGATATGGTTGTTGTAAGCGACATAAGCCCTGTTAATGATATACATCCCCGCGATAAAAAACCCGTGGGCGTAAGGCTTGCCAACCTCGCCTTAAAAAACATATACGGTATAGACAAAGGTGTGGTAAACAGCCCCCTCTATAAAAATTTTAAATTAAATGGCAGTAAGTTAACCGTTTATTTTGAAAATGCCACGGGGCTGCACTTTACAAATAAAACATCTCATCTTTTTGAAATTGCCGGCACCGACGGTGTTTACCATATTGCAAAAGCAAAAATAGAGAACGATGCTGTGGTACTAACATCTAAAGAAGTTGCAAAACCCACACAAGTGCGTTTTGCATGGCATAATACGGCACAGGCAAATTTATTTAATGGTGCTGATTTACCGGCATCATCCTTTATAAGCGAGTAACGTGTAGCCGTAATGCATCTTATTGCTTGCTAACCACAAATTTGTTTTTTACATCAATCAAAAAAAAATCAGGACCAATTCATTACTTATATACCAAACAAAAACATGAAAAAAATTATCTATTCACTTTTAGCGCTTGGCTTTAGCTTTTATGCTATGGCACAAGGCAACAACTACGTTCAGGATTATACAAAATATCCGGGGCTTGCTTTAACGCCGCCTATGGGCTGGAACAGCTGGAACAAATTTGCCTGTAATGTAGATGAAAATATGATAAAGCAAATGGCAGATGCCATGGTAAGCACAGGAATGGCTGCCGCTGGATACCAATTTATAAATATAGACGACTGCTGGCATGGCGACCGCGATGCACAGGGCTTTATTCAGCCAGATGCTAAAAGGTTTCCGTCAGGCATGAAGGCTCTTGCCGATTACGTACACAGTAAAGGCTTAAAGCTTGGCATTTACAGCGATGCAGGCTCTCAAACCTGTGGTGGCAGGCCCGGAAGCCGCGGCTACGAGTTTCAGGATGCGCTTACCTATGCCTCCTGGGGAATAGATTACCTTAAATATGACTGGTGTAATACTGAGGGCTTAAAGGCCGAAGGTGCTTATAAAACCATTACAGCCGCCCTTAAAAAAGCAGGCCGCCCTATTGTACTAAGCATTTGCGAATGGGGTAACGATAAACCCTGGGAATGGGGACAAACTGTAGGCCACCTATGGAGGACTACCGGAGATATAACCAATTGTTTTGACTGTATTAAAGACCACGGTACATGGAAGGCTTTTGGCACCATGCCCATTCTCGACAAGCAGGAAGGTTTAAGGCAATATGCCGGTCCCGGCCATTGGAATGACCCTGATATGCTGGAAGTAGGCAATGGCAAGCTAACCCCCGGCGAAGACAGGGCGCATTTTACTATGTGGGCCATGATAGCCGCCCCACTTATTGCCGGTAACGACCTGCGCAGCATGAGTAAAGAAACTACAGAGGTGCTTACTAATAAAGAGGTTATTGCCCTTAACCAGGACAAGCTCGGGATACAGGGCTTAAGGGTTTCTGCACAGGATGGACTCGAAGTTTGGGCGAAGCCGTTAAGCAATGGCGACTGGGCCATTAGTTTTCTTAACCGCAGCGACAAACCTCAAAAAGTAAATTTTGACTGGACAAAACAAAAGGTGTACGACGACATTAATAAAATCGATGCCTCTTTTACGACCACCACTTACACCATTAAAAACCTTTGGGATAAAAACGATAAAGGCAAAGCCACAACTAAAAAGACTTTTAATGCCGAAGTGCCCTCTCATGACATTATTGCTTTAAGGCTTACTAAAAGCAGCAGGTAATGTATAGACCGCTTTAAAAAAAAAGCCTTTCCGTTGCCGGAAAGGCTTTTTTAGTTTATATCAAATTTGTCTGTTACATGTGTATCGACCTGTTATCGGTAGCGGCAAGGGCAGCTTCTTTAACAGCTTCGGCATAGGTAGGGTGTGCATGAGACGACCTTGCAATATCCTCGGCAGATGCCTTAAATTCCATTGCTATAACTGCCTCAGCAATAAGATCGGCAGTACGGGCACCTATCATGTGTATACCTAAAACCTCATCGGTAGTGGCATCGGCAAGAATTTTTACAAAACCATCGGTATCCATACTCGCACGGCTACGTCCTAATGCTTTAAAAGGGAAACTTCCTGTTTTATAAGCAACGCCTGCTTCTTTAAGCTGCTCCTCAGTTTTACCTACAGCAGCAACTTCCGGCCATGTGTATACAACGCCAGGTATAAGGTTATAATCAATATGCGGTTTTTGCCCGGCAATAGTTTCTGCTACAAATGTACCTTCCTCTTCAGCTTTGTGGGCAAGCATTGCACCTTTTATAACATCGCCTATAGCGTAAATATTAGGTACGCTTGTTTGTAAATGTTCGTTAACCTCAACAAGGCCCCTATCGGTAATTTTTACACCTGCTTTTTCAGCATTAAGGCCTTCTGTGTAAGCTTTACGCCCAACAGATACCAGTGCATAATCGCCATCAAGGGTAATGGTTTCGCCTTTGGCATTTTCTGCCTGCACCTGTACATCGGCACCGTTGCGCTCTACCGATTTTACTTTGTGCGACGTGTAAAATTTCATGCCCTGTTTTTTAAGCACTTTAGTAAGTTCTTTACTAAGACCTGCATCCATACCCGGAATAATACGGTCAAGATACTCAACTACAGACACCTGCGCACCAAGGCGAAGGTATACCTGCCCAAGCTCAAGACCTATTACCCCACCACCTATAACAATAAGGTGCTTAGGCACTTCTTTAAGCTCTAACGCCTCTGTAGAAGTAATTATTTTTTCTTTATCTATTTTTATAAAAGGTAACGACGCCGGTTTAGACCCTGTAGCAATAATGGTGTTTTTTGCTTCGATAGTCTCTGTGCTGCCGTCATTTTTAGTAACCACTACATGCGTTGCATCTTCAAACGAGCCAAGGCCTTCAAAAACAGTGATCTTGTTTTTGTCCATAAGGTATTTAATACCGCTTACATTCTGGTCTACCACGCCGCGCTTACGCGCTATCATTTGCTCAAAGTTTACTTTAATTTCTCCTTCTATATCAATACCATGCGTTTTAAAATCGGTAACGGCATCATGGTAGTGGTGCGACGAATCTAAAAGTGCTTTACTTGGTATACAGCCCACATTAAGGCAGGTACCGCCAAGAGTTGGATATTTTTCGATGATTGCAGTAGTAAAACCTAATTGAGCAGCGCGAATGGCAGCTACATATCCGCCGGGACCCGAACCTATAACGACAACGTCAAATGAACTCATAGTATATATTTTATGATTTAATTTAGTACAGCAAATTTAGGCAATAACATTTATATGATACCAAATAAAATGATTGAATTTACGTACGCTAACATATACTTAATGTAGTCGCGCTGTTAGTGCGTTTGCCTGTTAAATTTAAAATGCCCAATAAAAAAAATGCCTGTACAATGTAAACTGTACAGGCATTTTTTATTGGCGCAAATTACTTTTTGCTGTTGTAATAAGAATCCAGGAACAGGTAACGTGCCCTGTTTGTTTCTTTATGAAATTTAGGATGTATGTTAAGATCCATAATGTTAAGGTCTAACGCCTGTTTGCTTACAGGCCAGTCCGGTAAACTGCCACTGTTAGGATTACCCGTTTTTATAAAATTAGCAAAATAGTTTAATGACAATTCAGATACTTTATAATCTTCCGATGTCCAGGCATATACTTTGTTCGTTTCCAGATTACCAAGCACATATTCTATGTCTGATGCGTGCGATGCTCCCACAAGCGGCTCAGGCATTTTAGGCTCTTCTTTTTTGGCATCGCCTCCTTTTATAATCCCACCTGCAAGGCCGGCTTTGGCATCACCCATTTCTTCTTTCATAGGTGGCCTTGGTTTAGAGAACTCGTACACAAAGGTAGGCTGTCCCGTGTTTTTATGCTCGTCTGCCCACTTCCAGGTACTGTACACTATAAAATTATCGCTTGCCAGTGCCGTAGCCGATTTAATAACTTCTTTCTCGGTTTTACCGGGATATAATTTTAAAACTTCATCTGCCCTTTCGGCAAACTTTTCCTTTACAAGTTTAGTATAATTGGCAGGGCTTGGATATTGCCCCTGCATAAATGCCTGGTACGGAACCTCGGCAGATGTCCACCCAACCATCAACGGCACTTTAGACTGGTCGCCCGCCTTAAAAATATCCGACGGAAGTTTGGTTAAAAAGTAACCATCTACAACGGCCTTTGCATTAAAATTATTTTTTGCGGCTACGTCTAATAATTGCTGTGCCGGTATAGCCCGTAGTTTTTCTATGTCGTTAATACTTATTGCAGAACCGAATTTTACACCGTTTGCTTCGCCCTCCCTTAACGGAATAGCATCGAGCGTTGGGTTTATCATGGCACCGCTCTGGCCTATAGCACCTGCTATTAAACCTTTAGATAAGGGAGATGCCATTTGCGCATATACCGATATAGACCCTGCAGATTCGCCTGCAATGGTAATTTTATCGGGGTTGCCGCCAAAGGCCGCTATATTTTTTTTAACCCAAAGCAATGCCGCATTCTGGTCTAACAATCCGTAATTGCCCGATGCTTTTTTATCTGATTGCTGTGTTAGCCCGGGGTGTGCAAAGAAGCCAAAGATGCCCAGCCTGTAGTTTAAGGTTACAACTACAACACCTTTTCGTGCCATAGCCTCGCCATCATACCTGTTTTCAGATCCGTCTCCGGCTACAAAGCCACCGCCATAAAAGTAAACCAGTACGGGAAGTTTTTCGGCTGGCGTTTTGGCGGGTGTCCATACATTAAGGTACAGGCAGTCTTCGCTCATATTTTCGGCACGAAAACTCATGTCGCCAAAAATGGCTTTTTGCATGGGATTATTGCCAAATTTATCTGCTTTACGCACTCCCTGCCATTTTGTGGGAGGTAATGGTGCTGCCCAGCGCAATTTGCCAACAGGCGGCAGGGCAAAAGGGACACCCCTGTAAGTCGCCACGCCCGATGTTAATGTTATGCCTTCCAGCATTCCCTGCTCTACCTTTGTTTGGGGTGCTTTTTGGGCAAATGCCGATATAGAAAATTGCAGTACCACTGCAAATACAAGATATTTTTTAATCATTTTTACAAGTTTGTTTTAACAAATATATCGAAATATATCATTATTTTGTTGCTATACAATGCGATTATACAAAACAGTTTATGTGGCAAATGTAAATTTCACAAACTCATTGTTTTGTGTTACGGTAATTTCCCTGCCCATGATAAGTGAGCGATTATCGGGCGCATGCCCGGCAGGAAAACCAAAGTATACCGGGTAGCCATATTGAACAGTTTGCTCTAAGGTTATCTGGTATGCATCGCGCCCAAAGGGAATTGTAGAATCTTTAATATCTATAAGCGTACCTACTACCAGGGCTTTAAGGTTTGCCAATTTGCCTGCCCTTTTTAACGACACCAGCATACGGTCGTAGTGGTACAGGTACTCATCTATATCTTCTATAAACAATATCTTACCATTAGTATCCATCTCAGATTCCGACCCTATAGTAGCGTAGATCATAGATAGGTTACCGCCCACGAGTGTTCCGGTAACTTCTTCTCCTTCTCCCCTGCTTCTCTCATGCACAGGGACCTCATAAACATGGCTTTCGCCAAAGAGTGCCGCCCGCACACTTTCTACAGCTTGTGGCGTACTTCCTGCATAACCCTGCAGCATAACGGCGTGCAGCGTCTCTATACCAAAATTATGAATGTGGCTGTGCAGCAGTGTGATGTCGCTATAACCCACAAGCCACTTAGGGTTTTGTTTAAAAGCTGTAAAATCTAAATCGTCTATAATGCGCAAGGTGCCATAGCCGCCTTTGGTAAAAAAGATAGCTTTTATAGATGTATCATCAAGCATTTGCTGCAGGTCGGCTGCGCGCTGCGCATCGGTACCTGCTAAAAAACCATCGGTAGCAAAGGTATTAGCGCCAATAACAGGCTGCAACCGCCAACTTTTTAGTACGGTAAGTGCGTGTTCTATTTCGTGTGGCTCGGTACGTTTTGCAGTACTTATAACGCCTACTTTATCGGCGGGAGAAAGGTATGGTGGGGTTGTCATTTAATGCTTTCTAAGTTTTTCATTGATTATTTTAGTAATTGTACCGGTGCCAATAATTCGGGCACCTTCTGTAAATTCAAAAGTCATTCCCTCTTCAAGACGGTTTTGAAAATATCCTGATATAATTAAATAAATATCAGCTGTTACTGTTTCTCCTGGCAATACCCATTCTTTTCCTATAAAGTACTGCACGCCACCAAATAATCCTTTTTCGAATGAAAATTTTATTGTTGGACAATATCCTGATTTTGCTGGTGTATAGCGCCCACCTTCTTCAGTTGATTTATATTTTAGAGTTGCCCTAAAATCAGCCATTAGTGTCTTGTTATTTGTCTTTTTTTACACCCCCCCAACCCCTCTCAAGAGGGGAGCCAGCTAAACTCAATTAATTAAATTATTTTTTGTGATGTACTTTATAGACTTTATTCACGTCTGTTTTGTACGACCGGGTGTAACTCGTTCCCCTCTTGAGAGGGATCAGGGGTGTGTCCTGTTGTTAAAGGGTGTGTTCTATTTATTCTAATTTTTATTTAAAACCTTATATTACAATCACATCTTCACGACCGAGTGTAGCTGGTTCCCCTCTTGAGAGGGGTTAGGGGTGTGTCCTTTTTAATGTTATTTACAAACTTTATATCCAAGCCTCAATATAGAGGTTAGAGCTGTGTTACTTTATTTAATTTTTCATATTCCAATATAAAATGCTCTATAACCCGAACTACATTCTCCGTATCCTTTAAAACCTGAAAGTCAGAGAACCGTAAAACGCTTATTCCAAACTCATTCATTTTCGCTTCCTTAACGATATCTTTATTATAAATTTCTATAAGTTCGTGCGAGTAGCCATCAACCTCGATACCAAACATCAATTCATGGCAAAAGAAATCCAGTATATAATTATCAACAGGTTTCTGCCTGTCAAAATCATACCCATACATTTGCCTGCGCTTAAGTATCTGCCATAAAATCACTTCAGCTTTTGTACTACTGTTACGCAGCTGTCGTGCCAGTTCTTTAAGATGTGGGTTGTAAGGAATTATTTTGCGTTTCATTGTTTGTTATTCATAATAGACACACCCCCTGCCCCTCTCAAGAGGGGAGCCAGCTACACTCAAACTCTAAACTCAACTAACTAGATTATTGTGATGTTGCACATACACTATAAACTTAAATTCACATCTATTTTTTACGATCGAGTGTAGCTGGTTCCCCTCTTGAGAGGGGTTAGGGGTGTGTTTTTAATCTTTACCTGTAATGGTAATGTCTAAATATTCATTTGCTATATTATTTGCCAACAGAAAGTTTAAAAATTCTGTATCTCCGTTAACTATTAGCAATTTATAAATAGTAGAATCATTTGTCATTTCTAAATCTTCAATGGCTGCTATTCTTACTGTAAGTGCCAACGACTTATTAAATGGAATATTTAAAAACCAATTTTTATTGACCTTACCCTCTTTAAGATTTCCAATTAAATAAAATTCACCTCTTTGCCTGATTACAAAACTATCTATAACTTCAAAAACCCCTTCTACAATTCTCTCCATAGTATTCATTTAACCTACCCAAATATAATAATTTCCTTCTATTTCCCTTAACATAATTCTCCCTCAAAACCCGTATCTTTGCGTATTCAATTTTCGCCATGATAAAGACCGATCTTGCTACCCTAAATCCTAAACAAAACATACTTATAAAAGGTGCGCAGCTGCACAACCTTAAAAACCTTGACGTAGCCATACCACGCAATAAGCTGGTGGTTATTACCGGTTTATCGGGGTCGGGAAAGTCGAGCCTTGCGTTCGATACACTCTATGCCGAAGGCCAGCGCCGCTATGTAGAAAGCCTTAGCAGTTATGCACGCCAGTTTTTGGGCCGTCTTGATAAACCCAAGGTAGAATACATAAAAGGCATTGCCCCCGCTATTGCCATAGAGCAAAAGGTAAATACTACCAATGCCCGAAGTACCGTGGGCACGAGCACCGAGATTTACGATTACCTTAAGTTGCTGTTTGCCCGTGTGGGCCATACCTTTTCGCCGGTATCCGGCCGTGAGGTAAAAAAAGACACGGTGACCGATGTTATAAACGAAATTAAAAAACTGGAACAGGACAGCCGCTGGCTGCTTCTTGCACCCGTACATATAGAAAATGGCCGCACCATAGAAGAGAAACTTGGTGTGCTGCTGCAACAGGGCTTTGCCCGTATACTGGTTAACAACGAAACCATAAGGCTGGATGAAATTGCCGACATTGATTTTGCCAATAAAGAGGTGCTGCTTGTAGTAGACCGTATTGTGGTAAAAGACGAGGAAGAATTTTACAACCGCCTTGCCGATGCCGTACAGACTGCCTTTTATGAAGGCAAGGGCGAAACATTTTTGCAGGAATTAAGCACCGGCAACCGCCTTGTTTTTAGCAATAATTTTGAGCTGGACGGCATTACGTTCCTGGAGCCTAATGTGCATTTGTTCAGTTTTAATAACCCCTATGGTGCCTGCCCGTCGTGCGAGGGTTACGGCAGCATTATAGGCATAGACGAAGAGTTGGTAGTGCCTAACACGGCACTGTCGGTTTTTGAGAATGCCATTTACCCGTGGAGGGGCGAGAGCATGGGCGAATACCGTAACCAACTGGTTAACAACAGTCATAAATTCGATTTTCCTGTACATAAACCTTATTTTCAGTTATCTGAAAGTGACCGTAACCTGATATGGACGGGTAATAAATATTTTACCGGGCTAAACGATTTCTTTACCGAACTGGAAGAGAAAAATTATAAGATACAAAACCGTGTCATGCTTTCGCGCTACCGTGGCAAGACCAAATGCCCTGAGTGTAAAGGCAAACGCCTGCGCCCGGAAGCCAACTATGTTAAGATTGCCGGCCGTACCATAAGCGACCTTGTAGACCTTCCTATTAAAAACCTCGCAGAATTTTTTGCTTCGCTTGAATTGTCTGACTATGATACTAACGTAGCCAAACGATTACTGGTAGAGATTAACAGCCGCATTGCTTTTTTGCAGGAAGTTGGGTTGAGCTACCTTACACTAAACCGCCGTTCGGCAACGCTGTCGGGTGGTGAGAGCCAGCGTATTAACCTTGCTACCTCTATGGGCAGCAGCCTTGTGGGGTCTATGTACATACTGGATGAGCCAAGCATAGGCCTGCACCCCAAAGATACAGAGCGCCTTATTGCCGTTCTGGAAGGCCTGCGCAAACTGGGCAACACCGTTATTGTGGTAGAGCACGACGAGGATATTATGAAAGCGGCGGACATGATCATTGACATTGGCCCCGAAGCAGGTACCCTTGGTGGCGAACTTGTCGCGCAGGGAACCTATGAGGAGATATTGAAATCTGACTCGCTTACGGCACGTTACCTTAACGGCGACCTGGAAATAAGCGTACCTAAAAAACGCCGAAAATTTAAGAACCATGTTGATGTTATTGGCGCGCGCGAAAACAACTTAAAGAATATAGACGTTACTTTTCCGCTGGACTGCCTTACCGTAATCACGGGGGTATCGGGTAGTGGCAAGAGTACGCTGGTTAAAAAAATACTGTTCCCCGCCCTGCAAAAAACACTAACGGGAGTGGGCGAAAAAGCCGGGCAGTTTACAGAACTTCGCGGTAGTTACAGCCACATTAAGCATATTGAATATGTAGACCAGAACCCTATAGGCCGCAGTTCGCGCTCTAATCCGGTTACCTATATAAAGGCGTATGATGATATCCGCGATTTATTTGCCAAACAAAAACTGTCGGGTATACGCGGGTACCAGAGCAAGCACTTTTCGTTTAACGTAGATGGTGGCCGCTGCGAAACCTGCAAGGGCGAGGGCGAAGTTACCATAGAGATGCAGTTTATGGCCGATGTGCACCTGGAATGCGAAACCTGCCACGGCAAACGATTTAAAAAAGAAATACTGGAAGTTACCTTTGAGGGTAAAAACATAGACGACATCCTGACCATGACGGTAGATGATGCCGTTGCCTTTTTTACCGAACATAAGCAAACCAAGATAATGACCAAGCTGCAGCCTTTACAGGATGTTGGCCTGGGGTATGTGCAGCTGGGGCAAAGTTCCTCTACCCTGTCGGGTGGTGAGGCGCAGCGTATTAAGCTGGCATCGTTTCTGGTTAAGGGCGTTACTAAAGAGAAAGCCCTCTTTGTGTTTGATGAACCTACTACAGGCCTGCACTTTCATGACATTAAAAAACTATTGGCATCTTTTGAAGCCCTGATAGATAAAGGCCACTCTATAATCGTGATTGAGCACAACCTTGACATGATTAAGTGCGCCGACTATATAATAGACATTGGCCCCGAAGGTGGCGAGCACGGCGGGCACCTGGTGGCGTTTGGCACGCCCGAAGAAGTGGCTAAAAACCCGAAGAGTGTTACGGGGGAATATTTAAGGGAGAAACTTTAATTTAGTTTCAGGTTTAAAGTTTAAGCTTCACTCACTCGGTGTCTGTATTTCATTATGAGCGAAGTGCAACGAAGCCGAAGAATCTCAATAATATTTTATACATTTATAAGCGGAGTAAGATTAATTTCTTGCTCCGTTTTATCTTAATTAGAAATTACTATGGCTCTAGAAACAATTTTAAAATTGCTGACAGTATTTAAAGAACCTTTATTTGCTGCAACGAATGGTGTAAAAGAAGAGTTTATTCAGGCTTTCAACAATGGTTTAATTGAGTTTTTAGAAAATTATTATGATAAATATTCCAATACAAAAACGTTTATATATAGAGATGAAAAGGCCGACTTTTATGATATTTATTACCCGGTAACGTTGAAAAATAGAGGGAAATCAATATTTAAAATTACTGATCTTAAACATCTTTTTAATAATAACGATTATATTACAATTATTGGCACTGCGGGTTCGGGAAAAAGTATGTTAATGAAGCATATATTTTTGTCAACAATTAATCAAAGCTATAAAATTCCTATAGTACTTGAGCTTAGAAATTTAAATGATTATGATGGTAGCCTATTTGATTATATTTCTGAAAGTTTGCTTAGCAATAAACTTGTGAAGTCGAAAAACTTCATCGAAAGAATTTTAAGTAAGGGAAATTTTTTGTTTTTATTTGATGGATACGACGAAATATACTCTTCAAATAAGAATAAAACGACAAATGAAATTGAAAATTTTGTTGATCTGTACAATAAAAACATATTTGTGATTACATCTCGACCTGGAGCAAATTGTGAATCGCTACAAAGATTTAATAATTTTTATGTTGAGCCATTAACAGATCAACAAATCAAAGATTTCATAACTCAACAATATAAATATCAAGATGATAAAGAATCAATTGAAAAAGTTGTAGCAGTAATTGAAAACCCACTAAATAGAGATTACAAAGATTATCTTACAAATCCATTGCTTCTATCAATGTTCATCTTTACATTTAATAATTATCCAGAACTTCCAAGAAGTAAAAATAAATTTTATTGGAATGTGTTCGACACTCTTTGTACTAAGCATGACACATTTACAAAAAAAGGATCTTGGCTTCATGAAAGAAAATCTGGTTTGTTAAATGAAGATTTTGAAAATATATTAAAATGGTTCTCCTACATAACACTTTTTAAGGGTAGATATAATTTTGATGAAAAATACTTAAAAACGAATTTTTCAGAAATTATAAAAAAATTAGATTTAAAAATTAATTTAGAAGATTTAATTTATGATCTGAATGTATCTATCTCAATTCTTATTTTAGATGGAACTGATTATACTTTTCCACATAAGTCTCTGCAGGAATATTTCTGTGCACTGCTTATAAAGGAATTAAATGAAAATCAAAAAGAAAAAATTTACACTGAAAAATTTGCCAATCTCAGTCATAACTCTACAGGGGGCAATTTAAATTTCTTTAAATTATGTTACGAGCTAGATAAATCGTCTTTCTTAAAATATTATTTAATTCCGCAAGCTAAAAATTTTTTATCGAAAATTGATAATAGTACAACTGAAAAATTAATTAAAAGCTTCATTAGAGAATTTGGATTTACAATTGAATTTCAAGAAAGTAAAAATAATAAGTGGTCAATAAAAATGATGACATATAGCCAAGTGGGTTCAGAATCTTTCCTATCATTTTTTAAAACTCAAAAAAGTATACCTGACATTATTAATCTAAATAGAGCTGAAAATATTAAGCTGATAGAAAATTATTTGAATAAGAAATCAATTAAAATTCTAATTTTAAGTAACGCTTGGAATAGAGAAATAAGAAGTTTTGTGAAGGCTACTGGCATTGATACTCACTTTAAAAATTTATTTGTTGGGATTTCAGAAGGTATTGAAAGACTTGAGGAAGAATCTAAAAGAGATAAAACTATTATTTCAGAATTGTTGGATATATAACCCTGTCATATTTTAGCAAACATCCTTAAATTGCCACTCCAATTATCCCGATGAAAGACTACTACAAAATACTGGAGGTAAAGCCCAATGCATCTCAGGCCGAGATAAAAAAGGCGTACCGGTTGCTGGCGGTAAAGTATCATCCGGATAAAAATAATGGCAGTAAGGAAAGCGAGGAACGTTTTAAGGAAATATCTGAATCGTATATTATTCTTGGCGACACCGCCAAACGCAATGCTTACGATTATACCAAAGGGAATTATAAAAACTATAACGGGCAAAACTCAGTACACGGCCAGCAAACGCCGGTAACATTCCTTATACTTTTTAAACGTATTAAAGAACGTGTTTTAAATGCCGACGGCCGCGTTAACAAGGAAGCATTGTTTAAGGTAATAAACGACTTACTGTCAGACGATACCATTAATTTTCTAATCAGCGCGCGCGATATTGCTACGAACAACCTCATTACAGACGAGATTTTAACCTGCTCTATATTTCTTGGCGAACAATTTAAAAGTGTATTGTATGCCAAGCTGCTACGCCTTTCTGACGGCGACCCCCGCTTTACCCAAAAGCTTGCATTGCTCAGCAAAAAGCACGAGGCCATTAACCTTAAAACAAGCGAAGTTGCTAACGACGCACTAAGCAGGAACTATATTATTATTTTTATACTGTTCCTGTTATTTTTTGTTGTGTTACTTGTTGTGGCAAATTTGTAAAATTGATATACCACAGCCTGTTCTACACTTTTTTACCACGAAGTGCACGAGGTTTTTCACGAAATGCACAAAGTCTACGCTTCGCTTTTAAGAACACAAAGCAGTATCTACCAATTACAACAACTTGCTTTCCATAACGTCTTTATAATTAAATTCTCTGCCATCTTGCATAATTCAATTTATAACAAATAAAAACTATCCAACTACAAGGTTGTCGTAGCTTAGTGTAACAAAATAAATTACACTAAAACAAACTTTGGCACGCAAGTTGCATTATACATTATATGAATCTGAAGGATTTATCCTGAAAGGTTTGTTAATAATTGGTTGGTTGGTTTGTTAAGTCCCGTTATCTTCGAGATAGCGGGACTTTCTTTTTTACTGCGGTAGTATACTTGCCTTTTGCCCCAGTATGTATTTAATTCTTTGTGCGGTATCTATACCGTCAGTATTCGTTTCTCTGGTAAGCAACGCACCATTAAATAGCTCAAACTTTATTTGTGGTGCAGCGGATTTTCCGGTAATGGTTACCGTTTCGGCACACAGCAAATCTCCGGGTATGCGCGCGCCAAACCAGCGCCCGTCATCTTCCTGGTTCCACGTTACAAGCGTCATCACCACCCCAACAGAATCTGCCGGAACTGCTTCCCTTGCAAACTTTTGTGCCGCCGCATTGCCATACAGCACAGCCGTAATATTCTCCCTCTTATTAATGCTGCTTGCTATTACATGCAGACCCTTACTTTTAAAATTAAAACTGTCCGGTAACGATGCCTTGGCGTTTAACTCTCCGGCATGGTTATCTGGGGTAGTGGTACATGCTGTCAGGGTTAGTGCAAAGCATGTCATAATGGCTAAATAGTTTATGTTGGGTAGCATGATGTTATTGTTTTATGGGTAATGTAAATACAAAATCGTTGTTGGCAACCGGCCTGTGGCAGTTAATGCATTCGGTGGCATAATCAGTAGTTTTGCCATACGGCTCGCGGTTAAGGGTCTTAAACCTACCCCAGCCCCAGCCTTTGGTACCGGCATATTTACCCGAATCTTTAATCATAAACTCCACCTGCTTAAAAGCTCCGGTAGTACTATTTCCCTCTTTATCCTGAATTTTATCCCAGGCTACCTTCGCTATTACTGCGCCATCCGGCCACGGGTTTATCTTATTGTCATGTATAGCTTTTATGGCAATGGCATTACCGTAAATTACCCGCATGGTGTTATTGTCTGCCCTATCGGTTGTGCTTATAATATCCCAGGAGGCATAACCGTCTACATAAGGCACGCCGGTTACAGTAACTGGCACTTTTGTCATTTTATTTACTTTAGCTGCCTGCTGCCTGCTGCGGGCATTAATCATGGCGGTATCTTCTACCTTCTCTACCATAAGCCCGGCAATATAGTGTTGCAGCACCGCTACATCCTCTTTACTTAATTTTGCACTGTGGTGCAGCGCAAGATAATTAGGCAACGGCATAGTACCTGTAGTAACCTGGTTTAGTATTTCGAACAGCTTGGCTTTTTGGTCGCCCGGCGCCAGCTTTCCCCATTCAGAAAAATTAAGCCCTGTCCTGCCCTCCTTTACATCCTGTGCCACGAGGGTATAAGCAGGCTGAACCTTATCAAACCATTTAAGTTCGGTTTTGTTAGAGTGGCAGTCGTAACACGATTTTTCAAAAATAGCCTTTACGTTTGCCGGACCTGTAAAATCGGCCACTACGGGTGGGTTAGGAATTTCGGGCCGGTAAAATTGTATTCCAATAAAGAGTATGCACAGTATGGCAAATGCTGCCAGTACCTTCTTTTTTAATGATTGTCCTTGTGTTTTCATGATTCTGAGAATTTATGTGTAAATAAACATATATAGTAAAGAGGCTGTACAGATATTTAGCCGAGTGAGGAAAAACAGTCGGTAAATGCGGCATTTGGAGCTTTGGCATTTTAAAGGTAAGCGAATATTATTTTATGCCCTGATTGTGGGTATTTACTGAATAATGTTTATTAACTTTATATAAAATTAGGGGCTTAAATGCAGGACAACCGTTTTTAACGACAGTATTTGCCTGCTCAACGATTAGTAGTAATAACGATGGTAGGTCTACCTGTACCTTTACACTACAATCACGAAAGCAAATCAACATAAAAACCAAATATCATGAGCACTACAGTCATTGAAAACAACACCGCAAAAAACAGATCTATGGAACCTAAAATTGGAATTTCTAAAGACAACAGGCAGGCAGTAGCCGACCAATTAGCTAAACTTTTAGCCGATGAGTTTGTATTGTACACCAAAACAAGAAATGCACACTGGAACATTGAAGGGCCCGACTTTCATTCAATGCACATTTTCTTTGAAGGGCAGTACCAGCAACTTGATGAATTAATGGACAGTGTGGCAGAACGTATTCGCAAAATAGGCCACTATGCACCGGGTACTTTAACGCAGGTTTTACAGCTTACACACCTTACAGAGCAGGAACAGGGCAAAAACGACAGCCTGGGCTTTATTAAGGAACTGCTGGAAGACCACGAGTCTATTATAGAATTTTTAAGGGGTAACATTAACCCGTTTGCAGAGACTTATAAAGATCTTGGTACAAGCGATTACATTACAGGGCTTATGGAAAAGCACGAAGAAATGGCATGGATGCTTAGGGCACATTTCAGGCAATAATATACGACCCAAATACATAACGCCGAATTACCTTTTGGCAATTTAACTGATGAAAAATCCAGGCCGGTAAAAACCCGGTTTTGGATTTTTTATTTTTAAGGTGCAAACCTTACAAACTATTTACTCCCCTTTTTATGATTACAACTTTACAAAAAGCACTGTTTACAGTAAGCGCTACTGCCCTTTTATGCTCATGCTCGGTTAAAAAAGACCTTAGCATAAATACCACTATGGATATTGATTACTGTTTCCCGGTAAGCTCTGAAATTGATGCACATATCATTCCGAATACGTATAATACCGATTCGCTATTGCAAAATGATACCCAGCTTAGCACACGTTACAGCAGGAAAGAAATTTTACTGGCCAATGCCACCGGTATTATCCCTGAGCTTAAAAAAGCGCTTACCCTTGCTGCCGATACCACAGGAGCCTCTGAACAGAACCTTATGCTGATGCAGTTTAAAATCCAGCAAAAAATAAACCTGATACATAATGCTATGGAAAATACTGCCGCAGAGCTGTATTGCGAGCAGGAACGTACCCGCAGGATATCTACTATTTTAATAAACAGCAACCAGAAACGAACAAATAAGTTAACGGTAGCTTCTTTAATTGCAGGAGCCGCAACAGGACTGGCGCCCGCGCTTATAGAAAAAAAGGGGCCTCAAAATGCAGTACTGCTAACCGGTGGCGTTATAACAGGGCTTGTGTCTCTGGCTTTAATTAAGAGTTCGGCAAAGACCATTAAACTTTCCTATCAAAGAAGTTTTTTAGGCGATATATGGTATGCACCTCAAAAACCAAATGCCCTGCCACAATTTATTTACCTTATACTTACCACTAAAGATTTTAATATACTGGACGGAAAGTACAGTACCCAGCAAAATATTAAGAGCCGATGGCAAATTGCAGAGCTTGGTGCCGATGTAAAAGATAAAACCATTACATTGATGTTTGGTAAAGGAGGTGATTTTAATACCGGAGACCTCAACTTAAAAATAGCTTTGCTAAACCAGCTTGAGGCAGCCATAAAATTATTAGACACCGATGTAAACTCTGCACTTACACACATGAATAATTTTAGGCCGGAGCCAAAGTAAACTAACAGTTAATATAACTTAAAAGCCAAACCCTAATAATCGCATTACGGTTTGGCTTTATTATTTGTGTAGTATTTTGTTACTGTACGCTATTACTATATTTTGTTGCCATTTGCAGTTCTGTATACGTATACAAAATAATAATAGCAGGTATAACCAGGGCAGCAAGCCCCGCCGCTTTGGCAACAATACCTCCTGCAAAGGCACCACAAAAAAATCCGCAAACTAAGATTGCCTGTTTTTTTAAATCGTTCCTGTTTACTACTCCCCGTTTTTTTATAACGTTTTCAAGGTCGATTGCTAACTGGGTTACATTGCCCGTCATTGCAGTGGTAGGCCCGTAAGACGATGCACTAAATATTCTGCTATAAGCACTTTGCAAAGACATGGCAAAAACGGTAATAAAAGTGCAAAGGTAAATATGCCATAAGGTACTTACATGCCATAAATTAAATACTACAGAAACTCCACCTGCAAGGAGCAGCAGTAATGCTTCTATTAATAATAACTTATTGGCATCTTTATTTTTACTGAATATACTTTCGGCTGTAAAAGAAGCGATAACAAATACCGGTAAGGAAATCAGCTTCAACCAGGATTTGGCATCTGCCCTGGTTAATATATCGTACACAAAAACAATAAAATTGCTTGTTATATGGGCCGAAAAAATGCCCAGTCCGCCAAAAAAAGTAGCCGCATCGCAGTACCCTGCACAAAAAGTGAGCAGTACACTTAATTGCCCAACATATTTAAACTCTTTCATATTAAAATCTCTTTTTATGAAACCGCCCTTAGTTTTTTAATTTTTAATTAAAAAACTAAGGGCGGCCTCTATTATATTGCTGTTACAGCTATCTACATTTTCACAATAAATTCGCTTTGAGACGGAAACTGGTTTACCAGCGCATCAGGGATACTAAAGTTACCTTTAAGCAACGCTTTAGGCACACCTTTAAGCCAGTCGCTAAGATCTATAGACTGATAATCGCCATTATTAAAGCCTATAAGCACGCGGCACACATCGGTGCCGGTATTTTTTATGTAGTGCCCCGCTCCCATAGGTACATAACCCGCATCTCCGGCTTCAAACTGTTCTGTAACAGCAGTATGTTCGGCAAGAAAAACAGTCATCTCTGCAGTACCGCTCAGGTAATACTGCCATTCATCGGCGTCGGGGTGCCAGTGCATTTCGCGCATGGCACCGGGCTGCAATTCTATAACACTGCCCGTCATGGTTTTGCTTATAGGAAACTCTTTAGACGTAACAATTTGCTGCGTGCCACCTCCCGGTATACGCTTAGGCTGCTGTGCATGTAACGGGTAGCGGTGCAGGCTTGTAAGCTCCGGCGCACTCCTGAAGTTAGATATCAGCGATTCATCATCAGGCACATCGCCTTTGGCAAAATACACCTCGTCTTTAGGCAGCTGGGCTACCTCTTCTAAGCTAAGCCCTAAATTTTGGGCAGCAACTTCGGGCGGAACGCACGATATAAAATCGGTTACACTAAAAGTATGCTCTTCAGAGAAATCGCCGTTATCAAATATTAGTATAAAATGGCACTCGCCCGGGCCTGTTCCCTGTATTGAGTGGCCATAACCTCTTGGGAAATACCATACATCGCCGGGGCCAAAACTATCTATGTATGTGGTACCGTCCGGGTGCACAATTGTAGTGCGGCAGTTACCCGCTACAACATACGCCCACTCCGCAGCATTAGCATGCCAGTGCAGCTCTCTCATTCCGCCCGGCTCAAGCCTCATAGATACTCCTGCAAGCCCTACCGACGCAGGAAAATCTCTAACAGATGCACCTCTTGTAATGCCGCCTTCGCCTAAATGGGGTTCTTTTTTTTCTAACTGGTAACGGAAACTTAATTTATTATCTTCCATGGTATTGTAATTTTATTGATTGGTTATTATGTTTGATTTTTTTGATCAGGCTTTTTTAATGACACACCCCCCAGCCCCTCTCAAGAGTTATCGTGTAGACACATCTCAATTATTTTTATCTCTTCTTTTGTCTTGAAACAAAAGAAGCAAAAGTTCAAGGCTCTAACTTCTTATGCTACAAAATATAAGCTTCGGCTAAATCATTTGAACTCGCTGCGCTCAAACAGCAAATGATTCTTTACGCCTCAACTTAAATTTTGCTTAACGCAACAAAGTTTAAGGCCTTAGCTTCACTCATAGGTGCATACTCTTAAATTTGATACACATTTTAAACGCTACGATTTTCTTGCTTTGGATAGTCCCGATAGCTATCGGGTGGGATGAGTACAAAAAATGTGTCCATATGATAGTCTCAAGAGGTAGCGAGCTACACTCATACCCGTATTCAATGTGTATATACACCTTTAACCAGCGGGTGGCCTTACTACAAAGGCAGGCTAAAGCCAAAAGTGGCACCTTCGCCTAAAAGGCTTTTTACCCATACCCTGCCGTTATGCCTTTCTATAATTTCTTTAGATAGAAATAAGCCAAGGCCGTGGCCTCTTGGCGCATCGGGCTGATCGATGCAAACCCTTGAGTTGCGCATAAATAATAGTTTTTGGTTTTCGGCACTAATGCCTGTGCCGTTATCTTTAACAGTTACTGTAACACCGTTTCTTGCTTTTTTGCATTTAATGTAAACGGTACTTTTTGCACCCGAAAATTTAACTGCATTTGAAATGTAGTTAGTTAGTACCTGTTTAATTTTTGTCTTGTCGCCATTTATAATAATGGCATCGCTCAACTCAGTTTTAAAGGTGGTTTCTGTATTTAAAAAAGCCATTTCGTGCACTAAGTCATTTACAAGTTCCGATACATCAAATTCTGATTTTTGCAACGTAAGCTTATTGTTTTCTATAAGCGATACATCAAGCGAATTATTTATCATACCCACCATGTTCTCTACCTGCTGGTCTGCCAGGGTAAGCATGCTTGCCGATTTTAAATCGCTGTGTTTAAAGGCTTTCTTTACCCCCATTTGCAGGCATAGCTTTATAGTACTTAGCGGCGTTTTTAGCTCATGGCTTAAAAAAGCCATTTGGTCTTTTCGCTTAATATCGGTTATTTTATCCTTGGTAATATCTGTAATTACACCGGCAATCTTTTTTGATGTACTGCTGCTTATAACTACCTTACCCGATATCCTGAACCATTTTTCGCCATCGGGAAACATAAGGCTTACTTCTTCCTCAAAGGCACTCTTTGTTTTACAAGCTTTATTTACAGCAATGGCAAAGCCACTTTGTCCGGAAATGGCAAGCTTATGTAAAAAGCTGGTAAGGGTTAATGGCTTGTGTGTGCTGTCTTTTAAAAGGAGCATAGTTACAGGGCTAAGGCTCACGTTTTTAGTCTGTAGGTCTACGCTCCATATACCAATGTTAGCTGTGGCAAGGATATTAGTTAAAAAAGAATTTTTAGCATGCAGTGATTGCAACATGGCATACTCTAAATTAAAACTGGTATTATCCTGTTTTTCAGTAACGTTTTGTTTTTGTGCTAATGGCCTTGCTGTAAAGGCTGCCGGGTTAAGTACTTGTGGTGTCATGGTAATTTATTTTTTGGTTATGATTGGTTTTGTGGTATCCTTTATTTTTTGTTAAAATTAATAATGTTGTGTGCCGGTTGAAAGTGCTAATCGGTAGACGGGCATTTACAGTCGTTGAAACAGGACTCTAAAAAAGTGAGGCTATTCCGGGCTAACCAAACCTTACTTGTATCCTTATACCAGACAGCAATACTGATGTTATTGCATAAAAAAAACAGCAGCCCTTTATGGTGCTGCTGCTACGGTAATTTGTGTTTGTTATTCTATATAAAATCCTGTTTTACAAGGCGTCGTGAAATTGCTGTGCCTCTAAGAGTGCTTTTAAACAAAGATCTTTTAAATCAGAAAAAGCTTTTGTAATATGCGCTTTATCATCAGAAAATTCGAGGGTTTCCAGTATACTTTCCAGCCTTGTGGTAAGCCCCATTATAGATACTGTTGTTTTAAGGTCGTGTGCAACGGCCCTTATTGTTTTTAAATCATCTGTAGCTATTGCAACTTCCAGTTTATTAAGAGACTGTGGCAGTAAATTAAGAAACTGGGAAGTAGCTTTCTTTTCAAAGACCGTATTGCCTTTACTTATATCTTTAAGATAAGTAACATCTATAAAATTGTTATTAGCATCAAAGTTATCAGAGGCATTTGTAACAGCCGTTTTTGTACCGGCGTTGGTAAATTTTATAATAAAGTTATATAGCTGCTGCTCTACAATAGGTTTAGAGAGGTACTCGTTCATGCCGTAACTCAGGCATTTTTCGCGTTCGCCTGCAAGGGCATGTGCTGTCATGGCTATAATGGGCACCTGTAAGTGTAACTGGTTGCGTATGTATTGTGTAGCTTCATAACCATCCATGCCGGGCATTTGTATGTCCATTAGCACCATATCATACGTATTGCTTTGCAGCATTGCTATGGCATCTGTAGCATTGCCTGCAATATCATGCTCAAAATCCCAGCTTTTAAGCAAATGCTTCATAAGGCTTTGGTTCATCTCGTTATCATCTACAACAAGGAGCCTGCTGTCCTTATTTTCTAAATTTTTAAATGAAATTATATGTGTTGCCGGTTTTTCTGTAAACTGCTCTAAAGAAACCTGGTACGGTATAACCATAGTAAACGTTGTGCCTTTACCTATGGCGCTGCTTACGTCTATACTGCCATTTTGCAGCGTTAGCAGGTCTTTTACTATGGCAAGCCCAAGGCCGGTACCACCATAATTTCTTGTGGTAGAATCTTCTGCCTGATGAAACCGCTCAAAAATACCGTTTACCTTATCTTTTTCTATACCAATGCCTGTATCGCTTATGCTTATGCCAAGCTGTATTTTATTATCTGTAATTCCTTTACTAAAAATATGAATGTGTATATGCCCTTTCTCTGTAAACTTTATGGCATTGCTTATAAGGTTAACCAGTATTTGAGTAAGGCGGGTGGCATCGCCCACAAGGGTATCGGGCACATTAGCATCTATATCAAGCTTTACGCTAAGGTTCTTTTCTTTAACTTTTTCTCCAAACAATGTTTTAATAGAATCAAAAAGGCCGCGTACACTAAATGCAGTGTTTTCTATACGCATCATGCCTGCCTCTATTTTAGAAAGGTCCAGTATATCGTTTATAATGGTTAGCAGGCTTTCTCCCGCTTTTTGTATGGCACCTACAAACTCTGCAGGTTCTTTATCAAGCTGCCTTTGCCTTAGCAAATTTGTAAAACCCAATATTGCATTTAGCGGCGTTCGTATTTCATGGCTCATGTTTGCCATAAAATTTTCTTTAATAATTGCCGCTTCACGGGCTTTTTTGTCAGATATATCTAACCGTTCTATAAGCAGGTTTTGCCTGCGTATGCGGCTTATTATAAACCATAACAACAAGAAGCCGCATAAGGTAATAAGCCCTATCATTAAGGCACCATACAGCCTGGCTTTACGGCCGCTTTCTTCTACATCCAGGCTTAGTTTGCGTATCATGCGCTGCCTGCTGTCGTATATTTTTCGTGTAAGGCTGCTAATCTCGTTAGATATGTTCCTGGCACGCGGGTTAGATATCATACTGGTATCATCCATCCTGCCGGATAGCTGATAATCATTCTGTATTGTTTTTTTGCTCTCCAGCTTGTGCAATGCCAGTACCCTTAACCTTTGTATGTAACCTTGTACTTCAAGGTCGGTATCTGCAGATTGTAAAGAGTCCAGATAATTTTCTACTTCCTGTATCTTACCATCTACCCCATCTATATGGCTTATATCATCTGTAGCTATGGCTGCACGCAGGCGGCTTTCTACCCAAATAATATCCCTTTCAATTTCCCTTAGCCTGTTTGTGGTTTGTATCTCTTTTAAAAGCCTTTCGTTACCTGTAATAAGGTTGTCCATGTTTGTTGCAGAATTGTACTGTACAATTATAAGCAATACTATACCGGTAATAAAAGAAGCAAAAATTAACGACGTAAACTGTTTGGTATTCATTCTATCTAAAAAAATCATAATGAGGGCGTTAAATTAGCAGATAAAATAAATGTTATAATAAAATAGTAGTTGAAACAGGAAAGTAACGGGTTGAATGCGGCAAAACTGTCGGTGGGATTTTACAAAACATTCATCCTTTGGTTTAAGGTCTTCCTGTAAGAATCTGCCACAGGCAAAAACTTTTTTAGTATTACCACGCCGCCATCCTGTACAGTGTCTATCTTGTTAATTGCAATAATAAAAGAACGGTGAATGCGCAGGAAAGTTTGTGCCGGCAACCGCTCCTCTACCGATTTTAAAGTGTTATGTATGGCATACATTTTATCTGTAGTATGCAGCTTTACATAATCGCCTAGTGCTTCGGCATATAAAATATCGTCTATTTTAAGACGTCTTACAATATTAGTATCCCTTATAAATATAAACTCTTCGGCAGTCATTTTAATATCTTCTTTCTGGCTGTTTAGTATATCGCGCGCCCTGCTTACAGCCTGTATAAAACGTGCCGGTACCACAGGTTTTATTAAATAATCGGCTACGTTAAGCTCAAAAGCTTCGGCCGCATATTCCTTTTTAGATGTTGTAAAAATTATTACCGGACAGCAGTCACCTAAATTTTTTGTAAGTTCCAGCCCTGTCATTTCGGGCATTTCAATATCCAGAAAAAACAGGTCTACCTGATTATCCTGTATGTAATTATAAGCTTCCATGGCACTACTGCATTCTGCAAGCACATTCAGGTCTTTAACCTGTTTTGCAAGCTCTGCAAGCATAGATCTGGCAATTTCGTTATCGTCGATGATGAGGCATTTCATGAACTGTAAATTTTGAGCGTGATATATTTAAACATTTGTTATCTAAAGAAAAAAGACAACCGTAAACCTGTATTTTGAAGTAGACAAATATAGTTTATTCAAAATAAAACCTAATAAAACATTTAGTGTAATTCTTACAGTTTTAATCGAAATTTGTTTTGAATTTTATATCCTCAAATAAACAAAAATACAATTTTACAACTCATAGATACCTACATGTTAAGACATTACTACAACAGGTAGTTATTTGCTGCAGCCACCATAAGCTCATAATTATGCACATTTTGTTGTGTGCGTGCATGGTCTAAAGCATTTTTGCCTGTATGGTCTTTCTTTAAAGGATCTGCGCCATATATAAGCAGCAGCCTTACAAGTTCCTGCTGTCCTAATAATGTTGCAAAGGTTAATGCTGTTTCGTTATTATTATTAACGCTGTGTACTACAGCACCATGTTCTATAAGCAATTTTGCAACTTTAGTGTATCCTTTAAAACAGGCTACCATAAGCGCTGTATAACCCCTGTTATCTTTCCATTCGGTATCTGCTCCTGCACTAAGTAATGCGAGTACTGCTTCGTTGTTATTATAGTTTACTGCAAGCAAGAGGGGTGTATTACCATATTCGTCGTGCTGGTTAATATTTTCACGGCCGGTATACCTTCTTACCTGTACTACATCGTTAGTGCGTGCTGCCTGAGTTAGTTTCATAGTGGTAAGTTTTATATTAACACTGTCATAGCAAACAAAGTACCAAAGGAAGTAAACAAATGATATTCAGTAATTTAAAAAAATAACGCAATTATTTTATTTACGTTATTTCGTAATTTTATAAATTCTTTAAGTTAATTTTCGTAAATATTAACACCGCTACAAATTTAAATACATAACAAAACTTTACTCACTTAGGATATTTTTGTAATTTTAAACAGGCACAGTAACATCAATTTTGCCTAAATTGTTATTTTTTGTAAAAGTTATAGCTACGTTTACACCATTATCATTTTTAATAGAGAACGATCCGTCGAGTTGTTGGCTTAAGCCGGCCATTAAATTCATGCCTAACGAATTACTGTTTTGTAAATCAGCATTTTCAGGCAGCCCCACGCCATCATCGGCCACTATAAGCTGGTAGTTAGTGCCTTCAGTTCTTTTTAGAGAAATTTCTATCGTGCCCCTGTCTTTATCCGGAAATGCATATTTTATGGCATTGCTTATAGCCTCGTTTAATATAAGCCCCAGCGGTACAGCCTGTGCTACATCAAGTTCTACAGCTTCGTTATCAAGTATAAATTTTATTTTTTTATCGCTGCCCAGGCATTCTTTTAAGTAACTAACCAGTTCGTTTATGTACCATGACATATTTATACTGGCAAGATTTTCTGACTGGTATAAACGCTGGTGAATTAAAGACATGGCATGCATGCGGTGCTGGCTGTTTTGTATGGCGGCCAGTGCCTCTTTATTTTCCAGGAACGAAGACTGTGTGTTTAAAAGGCTTATTACTATTTGCAGGTTATTTTTTACCCTGTGGTGAATTTCTTTAAGCAGCCATTCTTTCTCGGTAAGCAGTTTTTTTAGCAGGGCATTTTGTTCGTCTATCTGCTGCCTTTTTAATTCAAGTTTTTTATTGGTGCGCTGTTTAAGCCTGTAAGCATAATATAAAAGCCCTATAAACAGGGTAGATAATAGCAACCCGCCTGCAAACACATACTGTATTATTGTGCTGTTATGCAATTTAGACTCCTGAAGTTTAGACAGCTCTTTCAGGACAATAATATTTTTATCTTTTTTCTCTGTTTCATACTGTATTTGCAAGGCACTTACCTGTTTTGTCCTGCTAACACTAATGGTTGAATCTCGTAAATAGTGGTATTTTTTTAAATGATCTATTGCTCCCGAAAGATTTCCGCTGGCAGAATCGCTTTTAAAGTATGAAAACTCCATCTCGGCAAGGCCATGCAGGTATTTGTTCCCTACACAATAATTTTTATATTCTTCAAGGTATTTATAGGTCCTGGTAACCTGCCCGGTTTCGCGCAGGTAGGTAATTATACCTTTGTAAAGGTAACCCCTGTATATATTTGCATTGGTAGTTGTGCCATATTGTTGCAGTAGTTTGTTGTAATATATTTTAGCATTATTGTAGTCTTTTATCCTTAAGTAGCATATTGTAAAGAATTGGTTAATAACAACCTGAACATCTGAATTATCAGACGGGTATTTAGTAACTGCAATGTTTAACAAATCTATAGCTTCCCTGTCCCTGTGCTTCCTGTATAAAATAGATGCTATATTATGGCTAAGTTCGTTTACTGCCCTGTTGTCGTTATGCTGGTAGGCAACATTCAATGCCTTTTTAAAGTAAACGAGAGCCTCTTCAAAATTCTTTACATCAAAATAAATTAAGCCTACATGATTATAAATCATGCAAAGCTGCATAGAATTGTCGTGAAGGTCTTCGGCTGTTTTAACCGCCATGAGGGCATACTTTATGCTTAGGTCATTATTGTTAGATAGCCGGTATGCATCTGCCATATAAATATATACACCTTGTAATCGCTTAAATTTTATGTTTTTGTATATAGCAAGCGACTCTTGTAAAAGATGAAGTGATTTATTAAGGTCGCTTTTTGCCTGGTATAGATCAGAGAGATCTATAAGTGTATTAGCCTGCTTTTCTTTAGACCCTGATTTCTTATATAAGCCTATGGCAAGGTTTGTATATTTTATTTGCTTTTCTATGTCTTTTTCGTCCTGAGTAAGGTGGTTTCTTAACTCCAGGTACGTATCTCCTTTTAGCACAGGCATATTATTTACAGTAAAATAAGTAAGCGCATTATTTGCCACTTGCCATGCCTTTTTTTTATTGCCACCTTCCCTGTAAATCCTGGCATCCTGTAAAATGCTGCGCCCAATACCGGCTTTGTAATGCAGAGTTTCACTAAGGCTTCGGGCTTCATTAGTATAAGCGCGGGCACTATCAAGGTCTATTTTATATTCGCCTTCTTTGTATAGAGAATATTTTCCCAAAGCCAGTAGCAAGGTTACTTTTTTAGTATTGTCATTACTGCCCTCAAGTTGCTGCTTAAGCTTTGCGACTTCTTGCGGAGACTGTGCATTTACACTAATAGTGGTTGATAGTAATAGCAACAAGCCATAAAACACACCCCGAACATTTACTTTGCTAACCATTTTTAAAATGCATTAAATGAAAACTACAACGATATAGATATTTTCTTACAAGGATATATTGCGCCAAATATAAATTATAAAACTAACATATATACACTTTTTACTTAAGCAACTAAAATACAGTATATTATAAAGAACATTTCAAAGCTTTTAATTTATAAGTATAAATATCTTTAGCTAACACTATCAAAACTTTATCTAATAGCTTTATCATAAAATTACGATATGCCGTAGAAAAATAAATTGGGTAAATTATATAAACCTATGTCTTTAAAGGCTTTATAAAAAAGGCACAGCATTGGTTATATGTTAGAAAATATTTAATCTAACATTTTATGAAACCATCACCAGATCTTTTATCACCCGAAAATCATGCTTTAGTATTAATTGATTTTGAAGGGCAAATGGCATTTGCAACTAACAGCATTGCAATTAGCGAATTACGTACTAATGTAGCAATCATTAGCGGAGCATCAAAGATATTTAATGTTCCTACAATAGTAACCACCGTTGCCGAAGAAAGTTTTTCTGGCCCCGTTTTTCCTGAGATTGAAGAATTTTATCCGCAGGCTACATCAGGTTACATAGACCGTACCAGTATGAATACCTGGGAAGACGAAGCGGCCTATAAAGCCATTACCGGGCTTAACAAGAACAAGCTCGTACTTGCAGGATTATGGACAGGTGTATGCATAGTAGGCCCGGCATTATCTGCCATTGCAGAAGGCTATGACGTGTATGTAATTACAGATGCTTGTGGCGATGTAAGCACAGAGGCTCACGAACGTGCTGTGCAGCGCATGGTACACTCTGGTGTTAAACCTATCACATCGGTACAGTACCTTTTAGAACTGCAAAGAGACTGGGCACGCCAGGAAACGTATGTTGCTGTAACTAACCTTATGAAAAAACATGGAGCCGGTTACGGCCTGGGCATTCAGTATGCGCATAACATGATTAAACACTAAGAGCATTACCAATAACAACCACAATAAAACCCCAACCCGTGCAGGCATTTTATTACATAGCTTTTAAAAAATATTTTTTTATAACGGCAATTGTTATTACATGCCTGAACGGGTTTACATTGTATGCTCAAAATTTTAAATTAATGCGCTACGATGAAAACTACGAATACCTAAAAGATTCTTCCCGCAGCATTTATGAGAAAGTTAAGTACACACCGCTTAACAAATCGGGCAGCACATACATTTCTTTTGGAGGCGAGGCACGTGGCGAGTTTGTTGATTTTAATAATGAAGACTGGGGCCGGTTTAACGTAGGCCACAACAATTTTTTTCTGCAGCGGTACGACGTCCACGCCGATGTTCATTTTGGTCCAAAATTCAGGGTGTTTGCCCAGTTACGCAGTGCTTTTCAGAATGGCAGTAAAACAGGGTCGAGCCCTGTAGATGAGGACCATCTTAACATACAAAACCTTTTTGCCGATGTTGTTTTGTATAAAAAGGAAGATAAGGTACTGCAAACACGCCTTGGGAGGCAGGAAATAAATTATGGCTCCGGCAGGCTTATATCGGTAGGCGAAGGGCCCAATGCAAGGCTATATTTTACAGGTGGTAAGGTTTGGTATACATCGGCAAGGCTGTCTGTAGATGTGTTTGCCATGATGCAGGACACCGTTAACCCCGGCACTTTTGACAATAAGGCTTCTAAGCAGCTTAACCTTTGGGGCGTTTACTCAAAGCTTATTATACCTAAAAGTGGCAACTTAGATATGTACTACATAGGCATCAATAAAAAACTCTCCCGGTTTGAAGAAGGTACGGCTAAAGAGGTGCGCCATACCGTGGGTGCACGCCTCTGGAAAAACGGCGGTGGCTTTATTTATAACCTCGAAGCGGCCTACCAGTTTGGCACCTTTGGCAGTGGCAATATTAGTGCCTGGACAGCATCTGTAGACCTTGGGTACTCTTTCGAGAACACAAAATTTAAACCCACCATAAACCTGCGCAATGATTATATATCGGGAGATAAAAGAGCCGGAGATGGCAGCCTGCAAACCTTTAACCCATTGTACCCACGGGGCGGTTATTTAGGCTTTAGCCCGCAAACAGGCCCTGTTAACCTTATAGATATTCACCCGTATGGCACGCTCGATTTATTGCCTAACCTTAAGTTTCAGGCAGATGTGGTGCTTAACTGGCGTTACTCGCTTAACGATGGTGTGTACAGACCCAGTGGCGGCTTTAATATGCCCGGGTCATCATCGCGCAAGCGGTTTATTGGCACCTCATATCTTGCCAATTTAGCATATACTGTAAACAATTACACATCGCTGGTAAGCGGCCTGCAATATTTTAAAACAGGAGGCTTCCTTAACGATGTAATTCCAAATTCTAAAAATGGTTTGTTCTTTAACCTACAGCTTAGCTTCATGTTTTAAACAAACGCAAAACTAATATCATGAAAAACATAAAACACATATTTAATACTTTATTGGTTGCAGCTTTTTTAAGCACAGCAGCACTAACTACAACAGCACAAACCACTGCCGATGTTAAAACTACCCCACAGGGTACATCTGTAATTTGGGGTAAAGTGGATGGCGTAGCCGTAGAGGGTATGGTACAGGGCCCATCTACGGAAGTAGCCGACCTGCAGGTTGCCTGCGTTTTTGAATATACCGAAGGCGACATCTTTAATTCTCCCCCTGCCCTGCCTGCTGCTGTAAACGGTATGGTGCATTTAGACCACGACCTAAAAGGCATTATTACAGAGATTCGCAAAAGCGGAAAATTTGCAGGCCATGCCTTCGAAACTTTATTGATAACCCCGCCTGCAGGAACTATAGGTTCTAAAAAACTATTGCTTATAGGCCTGGGCGACCGTAATAAATTTACGCCGGAACTTATGAAAATTGTGGGCAGTGTAGCCATGAACGAAGCACTGCGCCTTGGGGTAAGCCATTATGCATTTGCAAGCGACCTTAAAGATGCCGGTATCGATTCGCCAACGGCACTTGTAGCGGGCTATGTAGTTGCCGGTACGTTTGAGGCCTACAGGACACAAGCATGGTTAAAAGATAAAAAAATGGCAGCATACAAGCCACTTACTAAGGTTACGTTACTGGCAGGCCCTGCATTTTACACCGTTGCCGGAGAGGGTATTAAAGAAGCTATTGCCAAACTAAATAAATAACCATTATGAAAGCAGATATAATATTATATAATGGCAAAGTACACAGTTTTAGCAAACAAAATGCCAATGCCACAGCTATAGCCATTAAAGACGGCAAGTTTGTAGCTATAGGCAATGATGCTGCCGTTATGGAGTTTGCATCTGAAGGGACCAGGATTATTAATCTTGAGAAAAAACGTGTGGTGCCCGGCATTAACGACTCACACATACACCTTATACGCGGTGGGTTAAATTATAATTTAGAACTTCGTTGGGATGGTGTACCATCATTAGCAGATGCCTTACGTATGCTTAAAGAACAGGTAGACCGCACACCATCGCCGCAATGGGTACGCGTAGTGGGCGGGTGGAGCGAGTTTCAGTTTGCAGAGCGACGCATGCCAACACTGGAAGAAATAAACGCCATAGCCCCGGAAACACCTGTATTTATACTACACCTTTATGACAGGGCTATTATGAACAGGGCTGCATTAAAAGCTGTAGGTTTTACTAAAGATACTCCTGCACCCCCGGGCGGACACATACAAAAAGACAGCAATGGCGAACCTACGGGGCTTATAATTGCAACGCCAAATGCTATGATATTATACAGCACGCTTGCAAAAGGGCCCACATTGCCTTATGAGCAGCAGGTAAACTCTACAAGGCATTTTATGAAAGAGCTTAACCGCTTTGGCATTACCAGCGTTATAGATGCCGGTGGTGGTTTCCAGAATTTTCCTGATGACTATAGAGTGGTAAACGAGCTTAACGAGAAAAAACAGCTTACCGTGCGCATTGCCTACAACCTGTTTACCCAAAAGCCCAAACATGAGTTTGAAGATTTTAGCGACTGGATAGACACCGTTAAACTATACCAGGGAGATGACATGTACCGCCATAACGGTGCAGGAGAAATGCTGGTATTTTCTGCGGCTGATTTTGAAGATTTCCTTCAGCCACGCCCGGACCTTCCTGAAAACATGGAAGCCGACCTTGAAAAAGTGGTACGCCTTTTAGTGGCAAACCGTTGGCCATTCAGGCTGCATGCCACTTACAACGAAAGCATTACCCGCTTTTTAAATGTATTCGAAAAAGTAAACCGCGATATTCCGTTTGACGGGTTGCCCTGGATTTTTGACCATGCCGAAACTATAGACGAACGCAATATAGAGCGTACTAAAAATCTGGGTGGCGGTATAGCCATACAAAGCCGCATGGCATACCAGGGCGAATACTTTACAGACCGTTACGGTGCTAAAGCTGCCGAAAGTACGCCCCCCATTAAAACCATGCTGGAAATGGAAGTGCCCGTAGGCGGCGGCAGCGATGCTACAAGGGTAAGCAGCTACAACCCGTGGGTTTCTATGTACTGGCTTACGGTGGGTAAAACCGTTGGCGGATTACAGCTTTACAATAAAAGCAGGCTAACGCGCGAGGTAGCTTTAGAGTTATATACAAAGGGCAGTGCGTGGTTTTCTCAGGAACAGCAAAAAAAGGGTGATATACAGGTAGGCATGTTTGCAGATCTTGCTGTATTAAACCGTGATTATTTTAATGTTGATGACGAAGATGTTAAAAACATAGAAGCCGAAATGACGGTTGTAGATGGTAAGATCGTATATGCTAAAGGCGATTTTTCTTCGTACTCGCCTCCTTCTATCCCCATTTTACCTGACTGGTCGCCTACTAAAATTTACAACGGCTATTATCCGGCGGGTGGGCATACAGCTCAGCCACATTCGCATGTTGGCAAGCCAAACACCAAAGGGCTTACAGCGCAAATACACAGTTGCAGCGGCAGTTGCGATGTGCACGCACATAACCATGACAATGCACGGCTAAGCAATGTACCCGTTAATAATTACACCGCATTTTGGGGTGCTTTAGGATGCTCATGCTTTGCATTTTAATATAACTATCATGACAGAACTTATAAAACAATTATTATATTCTGATGCGGGCAGCGCATTTAATAATGTCGCACTACTCATCTTCAGGATACTTTTAGCTATAGAACTTTTCAGGGTACACGGCATGAAAAAATTCAGGGTGCAAAATGGTGAAAAAGAGCATGTACCTAACCCTCTTGGCCTGCCCAATAAACTTAATGCGCTGGTAGCTGCATTTTCAGATACGGTTGTGCCATTTTTTATCATCTTCGGCCTGGGTACACGGCTGGCAATACTGCCCACAATTGGGGTAACTGCCATAGGCTATTTCGTAGTGCACCGCAAAGATTCTGTAGAAGTAAGGGATGTGCCTTACATGTACACACTCAGCCTTTTATTTTTACTGGCTTTGGGCGCCGGGACTTACTCTTTAGACTATTATGTGTTTAATCTCTTAAAATAAAAAAATGGCACAAACAAATAACATTGGTAAGGTAACCATGATGCTTACGGCTGTTGCCGGCTATTGCGATACGGCCACATTTGTAGCCGGCGATAATATATTTTCGGCACACGTAACAGGCAACTTTATAACGTTTGCCTACCAGATGATAACCGGTTCTAACATTAATTCATGGGTAAAATTGCTTACCTTTCCGGTATTTATCATCGCGGTAATAATTGGCGGAAGGTTATCCTTAAAAGCAGAAAACAAAAATAAAGTATTGCTGGCAGAGGCCATAATACTTATTATTGTCGGAATTTTAGCTTTTACCTGGCACTTGGAAAAAGACAAGGTTTTTATGTACACAATAGTAATGATGACCGTTTTTGCATTAGGGCTTCAAAATGCCTACGGTAAGCTTTACAGTAAAGAAACCTATGGCCCCACAACCATGATGACAGGAAATGTAACCCAGGCATCTTTAGATTTTGGGTTGCTTATAGCCGGTAAGTTTAGTGCAGGAGATGCACTTGTAAGCTTTAAAAAACAAATGACAACAATAATAGGTTTTTTGGCAGGCTGTATACTTGGGGCCTTATTAGCAAGAGAATTTGGGCTTGCATCTATTATCCTGCCCGGGTTTGCTATGCTGGCTTGTTATTTTTTATCGGCTAAACCCCAGGTAGCTGCATAACAGTAATTTTAAAAAAAAAATGATTTGTAAATATATAATACCGGCTTTAGTTTTAGTTTTTTGCATAAACAAAAGCTACTGCCAGAGCATATCCCGGCAAGAGATGAACGCTATAATTGCTAAAATTCATTTTGAAAAAAATGAAGAAAAAAAAGCCGGCTTATTATATAATGCAGCAGAATATTATTTAGAAACAGAAGGCAGCCTTAAAAAAGACCTGGATAGTGCCGGGTTACTTAATGGCCAGTCGGTAAAAATCAGCAGGGAGCTTGGATTAAAAAGTAATGTAGCAAAAAGCATGTTGCTTAATAGCCGCATTGCAAATGAAAAAGGAAATAGTACTGCTGCCCGCAACTTATGTCGGGCAGCACTGGATTATGCCCTTAGTAACAACCTAAAAAATGAAGCGGCAAGTATATACGTTACCTCGGCAGTGGACATTGAAGACAATGAGAATTTAAAAAAAGCCGAAGATTTAAAAAAGGCCGCCGTATTATATAAACAGGCAGGTGCACTTTATGATGAGGCAGAAACATTTAATCAGATATCTATACTTTATAATAGCATTGACGAGCCGGGAATATCTAACAAATATGCGCTACAGGCAATCAGCATTAAAAAGAGCATAAAAAGGCATGACCTGTATAAGGAATATACAATGCTGGGCTTAAACTTAAGGGTACAGGGCAAATACAAAGAAGCGCTGGCTTATGCGCTGGCTGCCGAGAAGATAACCGAAAATATTAAAATTAAAGATGACTGGCTTAGTATTATATACGACCTTACAGGAACTATTTATTCTGAAATGAAATTTTATGACAAATCTGTAGACTATTATAAAAAAGCCATTGAGGTAGCAAAAAGAGGTAATGATGAAGTTGGCATAAATGCTATAACAATTAATACTGCCAGGGGGCTGCTAAGCAGGGATAAATATGACGAGGCCCTTTCTATATTAAACAATGTGCCTAAGTATTACCATACCAAAGATTGTAATACAGAGTATGCATCGATATTTATTTTAATTTATTGCAAGCTAAAAAAATATGATAAGGCAAAACCTTATTATGACCACTTAGTAAAATGTAACGATGTTAATAATGGTATTTTTAAAGATCATATAGGTCAGGAAAAGGTGTATTATGCCATGATATACTATTTAATAAATACCGGCCAGGCAGGTAAGACTTATCAATACATTAACGAATTAAACACGCTTGCAAAAAAGAATAACGACTTATTGAATCTTTCGCAGTTAGAAAAAGTGCGCTTTGAAGCAGATTCTGCCACGGGTAATTACCTGTCTGCCATCTCGCATTTAAAGGAGCATAAACTGTTAAACGATTCTCTTTATAACATAAACAGCAGGAGGCAATTTGCAAACCTGCAGCTTAAGTACGAAACCGACAAAAAAGATAAGAATATAAAAATGCTCACGCAGCAGGGTAAGCTGCAGGAAGCACGAATATATAACGATACTGTACTGCGCTATGTATTTATTGGCAGCCTTGTTGCATTAATATTGTTTACAGGATTACTATATAACCGATTTAGGCTAAAACAACGCAGCAACAGTAAATTACAGTTAAAACAGGAAAAAATTAATGTGCAAAATGGCTTGCTTAAAAGGCTGCTCACAGAGAAAGAATGGCTGCTGAAGGAAATTCACCACAGGGTAAAAAACAACCTGCAAATTGTTATTAGCCTTCTTAATACACAATCTGCCTACCTGGATAACGAAGATGCACTTATGGCCATACAAAACAGCCAGCACCGCATGCACGCCATGTCGCTCATACACCAAAAGCTGTATCAGTCTAACAATCTTGCCAGTATAGATATGTCATGGTACATTTATGAACTTGTAAATTATTTAAAAGATTGTTTTGATACCACCCGAAAGGTAAACTTTATTTTAGATACCGATAAAGTAGACCTGGATGTGGCACAGGCGGTACCACTGGGCTTAATACTTAATGAGGCTATTAGCAATGCCATAAAATATGCTTTTCCTGATAATGCCAGGGGCATAGTAACCATAAAATTAAAAAAAACAGATGAAAGTACCTACCAGTTAATAATAGCAGATGATGGCATAGGACTGCCGGTCGACTTTGAATTAGAAAACAGGGATTCTTTAGGCATGAACCTTATGATAGGCCTTAGCGAACAGTTGGACGGTTCTTTTAGTATTGAGAACAACAAAGGCCTGCACGTTATAATAACCTTTATAAAAAACAAAAAACTTATGGGATCTGACGATAACCCATTAAATGTAAAAGATAACTGATGAAGGAGAAAATATTAATAGTAGAAGATGAATTTATTGTAGCTAACGACCTTAAATTAATGCTTATTAAGGGAGGTTACCAGGTTACGGGCATAGCATCATCTGTAGTGCAGGCAAGAAAACTCATAGAGGCTAAAAGGCCGGACTGGGTGCTGCTGGATATTATGCTTAAGGGCGACCTTACAGGCATAGACCTTGCATGGGAGCTGGTAGAACAACAGGTACCTTTTTTATACATATCTGCAAATACTAACCAAACCACGCTGGAGTCTGTAAAGGCAACACAGCCTTATGGTTTTATGGTAAAACCATTTAGAGAGCGCGACCTGCTTGTAATGCTGGATATTGCGCGTTACCGCTACGGCATAGAACATGCAAATGATACTGTTTTACTACAGCAAAATTTTGTAGCAGAACCTAATACTATTGATGGCATTATAGGCCACAGCGAAGAACTTTTAAGCGTTTTAGAAAAAATACATCTTGTTGCGCCTACAGAAACATCGGTACTGGTATTGGGCGAAAGCGGTACAGGCAAAGAAAAAATAGCCCACTCTTTACACAATCTTTCTTCACGAAAAGCAAACCCTGTTATAACAGTAAACTGTGCAGCCCTGCCCCACTCGCTCATAGAGTCGGAACTTTTTGGGCATGAGCGCGGGGCCTTTACCGGGGCAAATACAGCACGCACCGGCAAGTTTGAGCAGGCTGACGGTGGCACTGTTTTTCTGGACGAGATAGGCGAACTGCCTTTAGACTCTCAGGTAAAATTACTGCGGGTATTGCAGGAACGTGAAATAGAACGCCTTGGTGGCGATAAAACCATAAAAGTAAACGTGCGCATTGTGGCAGCAACAAACAGGTCTCTTGAAAAAGAGGTAGCCGAAGGACGCTTTCGCCTCGACCTATATTACAGGTTAAATGTTTTCCCTATACAGCTGCCACCGCTTAGGGAGCGTAAAGAAGATATAGAAGAGCTGGCACTTTACTTTCTTAAAAAGTATGCAGCAAAATCGCATAAAAATGTAACCGGTATTTCTTTGGCTGCTTTAGGACAGCTTAAACAATACAACTGGCCGGGAAATATAAGGGAACTGGAACATTTAATAGAGCGCAGCGTGCTCCTGTCTAAAGGTAATGAAATACAGGCTTTTGATATTACCGTGATTCCTGAAACAGCCTTAATTGCCACAACAAATGAAACCGTAAGCGGGGAAATAAAATCAATGGAAGAAATGGAAAGGGACCATATACTTAATGCCCTTAAAATTTGCGCAGGTAAGGTATTTGGCACAGGAGGCGCTGCAGAATTGCTAAAGATGCCGGCACAAACGCTGTATTCTAAAATGAAAAAATTAGGTATAAAACAAGAATACTCATAATCAACACAAAAAAATAGTATCATGCAACAAAAAATTTTAGGGCTTCACCATATTACGGCTATTGCCGGTAATGCCCAGCGCAATCATGACTTTTACACTAATGTATTAGGACTCAGGTTTGTTAAGAAAACCGTGAATTTTGACGATCCCGGAACATACCATTTTTACTATGGCAATGCCGATGCACAGCCGGGAAGTATACTTACTTTTTTTCCGTGGGAAAACTCGGGTAAAGGAGAGAACGGTACCGGTATGGCTACCGATATAGGATACTCTGTACCTGAGGGAAGCCTTGACTTTTGGGCAGACCGCTTTAAGGAATTTAATATTGCTGTGGGAGAAAAAGGAGAGCGTTTTGGCGAAACCTACCTGCCGTTTACAGATCCTGACGGGTTAAACCTAAGCCTTATTGTGCCTAAATATAATGATACAAGGAATGCCTGGGAAACCGTAGCCGTAAAAAAAGAAAATGCAACAAAAGGTTTTCATAGTGCTACACTTACCCTTAAAAGTATTGATGCTACTGCAAAGATACTTACTGATATTTTTGGCTACACACTACAGTCTCAGGATGGTAACCGTTACCGCTTTATTACCGATACTGTAACCGAAGCTGCTGTTATAGACCTTGTAGAAGACACTAACGGTAAACGTGGCATTAATGCAGGCGGCACTAACCATCACGTAGCGTTTAGGGTTAAGGATGAGGCTATGCAAATGGAGTTTAGGGAACGTATTTTAGAAAAAAATCTTAACATCACTCCGCAAATAGACCGCGATTACTTTTACTCGCTTTACTTTAGGGAACCGGGCGGGGTACTTTTTGAAATTGCAACGGATAATCCCGGCTTTGCAGTAGATGAACCCTTTGAATCGCTTGGAACAAGCCTTAAGCTGCCTAAACAATATGAGCCTCGCAGGGCAGAGATAGAAAAAATATTACCAATAATTAAATAAGCAAAATTATGGCAAATGTAAAACTGGAACTGGATGAAAAGCAACATGGCGCTTTTAACCTGTATGATGGGGAGTCTAAAATAGGCGAAATGGTAATAGGCATTAAAAATGATGTACTTACCGTTTACCATACCGAGGTAGATGAAGACCAGTCGGGCAAGGGATATGCAAAATTACTGCTGGATGCAATGACTACCTATGCACGCCAGAATAAATTAATGGTGCGCGCATTATGCGTTTATGTGCTTGGCCAGTTTAAAAGACATCCTGAAGAATATGCCGACATTTGGCTAAAAGAAGAATAACTATGCATACAGAAAACATACAAACAGCGGGCGTTTCTTTACAGGAAGCAGGTAAAGCCCTTATAATGATACATGGCCGTGGTGGCAGTGCCGAAGATATTTTATCGTTGGCAAGGCACCTCAACGTGCAGGATTATGCCCTCGTAGCACCACAAGCTACAAATAATAGCTGGTACCCTCAGTCGTTTTTAGCACCATTAGAGCAAAATGAACCTTACCTGTCTTCAGCTTTAGCATTATTATCTAAAACTGTTGATAGTATCGAGGCACAAGGTATTGCTAAAGAGAACATTTACTTTATGGGCTTCTCTCAGGGAGCTTGCCTGGCACTCGATTTTACAACCCGCAATGCTGCAAAATATGGTGGCATAGCTGCCTTTACAGGTGGGCTTATAGGCGATGCTGTGTACCCAGATCATTATAACGGCAATTTTAATGGCACTCCGGTATTTATAGGCACGAGCGACCCTGATTTTCATGTACCGGTACAAAGGGTACATGACACAACGGCACTGATGCAAAGTATGGGGGCTAATGTAACCGAGAAGGTATATCCTAATATGGGGCATACCATAAGCCAGGACGAAATAGATCTTGCTAACCAGCTCATTTTTAAATAATAGCTATGTTTAGTGTAACCCGTATTTACAGCGATGCTTATGGCGACAGTCATTTTGAGGATATTACCATTCCGCTTAAGAGCAATGGTGAGATAGGTTTCCTTTCGGATGAAGAACTTGTTAAGGGAATCATTTTTAGGGAAGTTGTAGCATCTTACGATTTTGATTTTCATAATGCCCCACAGCGCCAGTACATTATATTGCTCGATGGCGGAGTCATAATAGAAACATCTTTAGGCGATATAAGAACCTTTACAACAGGCCAAATATTACTGGTAGAAGACATAACAGGCAAAGGCCACAAGACTAAAAATATTGAGAATAAAACCAGAAAATCGGTTTTTATAACGCTATAAAAGCACAACGAAATGGAAAAAGAAACTGTGAGGATGGAGGGTTTTAGCGATGCTATATTTGCCATTGCCATAACGCTGCTTGTATTAGACCTGCACATACCCGATAAAGACGCGTTAACAAGTACAACCGCTATAATAAGCTATTTAAAAGGGCAATGGCCATCATACCTGGCAATTTCTATTTCGTTTTTTAGTATTTATATAATGTGGGTAAACCATCATAAATTGTTTAAACAAATATATGTAAGGAATACGGGGATTACTTTTGCAAACGGACTTATACTATTCCTGGTAACGGCTGTATCCTACCCTACCGGTTTAATGGCACGCTTTTTCGATACGCCATCGGCAAACTTAGTGGTAGCCATTTACACTGGTTTGTTTGTACTTATTAATTTGTCATATAACCTGTTGTGGTATATTGCAAGCCGCGATAAAACACTGCTACGCCCGGATATTACTAATGATGCCATTAAAAAGATAAAGCTGAATTATCTCTACGGTTTGCCTACCTACTGCCTTGCTTTTGGGCTATCTTTTAATTATCCTACAGCAGCTTTAATTATTTGTGTTGTGCTATGGGTCTTCTGGGCATTGTCATCAGGGAGAATACACCATAATGAGAATTTAGTGTAATACCATTTGCATATATTTTATGGTTCAATAGAGATTAAATGTCACGCAAAGTCGGGAAGCCACAAAGTTTAAAACGGAATATTTTCTGTGGAAAAAGCGACTGTTAAGTCGCAAAGCTTTGCGACTTAACAGTCGCTGTTGTTCCAACTTATTAAACAGTAGAGCTTTGCGGCTTCGCGACTTTGCGTGAAAAAATATTTGACCTATATTATATTTTAATTTGGTATAACACTTTAATAAGCTAATAAACTGCAAGCTGACACGAATTTTCCGTCTTAATAAATTTATTTTGTGAACCAGAGAAATTCGTGTCAGCTTTTTTTTTAGCGTCTGCTACCTAACCAAATGCATTTTTTTAATACCCAGCTTTTGCATTTTAGAAATGAGTGTTGTAGCAGGAATGCCTAATAAAACAGCAGCTCCATAAGGGCCGGAAATACGTCCGTTACATTTTTTTACTACCTTGAGTATATGGTCTTTTTCTACATCCTGTAACGACATGATGTAAAATTCATCCTCGCTACTATTCTGTGCATTAGTTTCTGTTTTAGGAAAATGCACTTCTTTAATAGTATCCCCTTTAGCATACAAAATGCTTCGTTCTATAATATTTCCCAGTTCGCGCACATTGCCCGGCCAGTGGTAAGCGGCCATCCCTTCCATTGCCTTATGCGAAAACTTAACCACATTTTTTCCTGTTTTTGCAGCATGGTAGGTTAAAAAATAGTTGCTTAATAGTGGCAGGTCTTCCATACGCTCACGCAAAGATGGTATAACTATGGGGTATACATTAAGGCGGTAATACAGGTCGCTCCTAAAACGGCCTTCGGCAACCTCTGTAAGCAAATCGCGGTTAGTGGCTGCAATAATACGTACGTTAATTTTAATTGTGCTGCTTGCGCCAATGCGCTCTATTTCGCGCTCCTGTAAAACGCGCAGCATTTTAGCCTGAAGTTCTAACGGCAACTCGCCTATTTCGTCAAGAAAAATAGTGCTGTTATTGGCAAGTTCAAATTTGCCTATCCTCCTGTCCGTAGCGCCGGTAAAACTACCCTTTTCATGGCCAAACAATTCACTTTCTATAAGGTGTGCGGGTATGGCGGCACAATTAACCTTTATCATGGTTTTATCCCTGTAAGGAGAGTTTTGATGAATGGCGCATGCTATAAGCTCTTTGCCCGTACCGGTTTCTCCCATTACAAGTACGTTGGTTTCAGAATAAGCTACGCGGTTTATTAAATCAAAAACCTTTTGTATGGTGCTGCAACGGCCTATAATGCCCGAAAAATTATCCTCTGTAATTTCCTGTTTTTTGGGAGCCAGCTTTTCTTCCTGCGGCTTGCTTCTCAATACCTCAAGTTCAGTCTCCATTACTTCCCACTTTTGCGCAAGTGATACATTAAGTACTGTGATTGATAACTGCGTTGCAACACCTTTAAGCAATCTCGCCGCCTGTCTGCTTAGTCCGTCAGGCTTTTTATATAGTAGGAAAACTATCGAGGGCTGTTTTTTTTTGTAGGGTAATGGTATGCCTATAACATAGCGAATGCCTGATAGTTGTGCTTTCTGAATATAATCAGGCAGTTGCTTTTTTGTCATTTGCGACAACTCAAAAACAATATTATCTGCCGATGCCGTACAGCAATTAAAAAAACCGTCGGCAGTGTTATAAAAAATCTTGCTTTTCTGTAAAGTTGTAGTGTCAGAACATTGGTAAAATATAGAATACTGCTGCTCATCTGCATCGGTGGTGCAAACAATCAGATCGTCAAAATTAAGCAGCTCCCTAAGCCGTGGATTTATAACCTGAGAAAAACCAATGCTATCTGTTACGGGCGCAAGACTGTTGCAAACCGAAAAAATAAGCGATTGCTCCCTTTCACGTTCCTGCAGGTTTTTTAATAAGGCATCTGTGGCGGCGTTATTTTTTTCCATAAAATTAAGGTATTAAAGGGGGCAATGCAATTTCGGCTAAAAAACTTAAATAGTAAAGAAAATCGCCACTTTTTGCTTTAGCAGTTTCGCAAAATTTTGCTCATAAATTTACGAAATAACATAAATAGTTAGTTACCGTACTCAATATAAATTAATGGTATACAGCACATTGTATTACAGGCATGTTTTTAGTGTAATTAAATATATCGCAAAATCAATTGTAATATAAAAAAACCAAAAAAATGGACACACAACCTACCTCAAAAAACAATGCAAATCCTGCAGGAGACTTTAACCCGGACACGTTTTTAATTGTAGAACCTAAAACATTTGAAGACCTTAAAATAGGGGATATTTTCAGGGCACCAAGCCGCACCTTAACCGATGCCCATGCATCGGCATTCCAAACCGTATCGTGCGATAATCACCCCGTGCATTATGATAAAGAGTGGGCACAAAAACGCGGGCACAGCGCACCGGTTGTACACGGGTTGCAGGTTCTTGCCTTTACCGCACCGGGTGCAACATTGTTCCCGCACTACATAGGCGAAGTATTCATTGCCTTTACAGGGCTGTCCTGCCAGTTTTTAAAAGAGGTACACTCCGGCGATACATTATACTCTGCACTTGAAATTAAGGAACTGATACCTAATGGCAAAACAGGGACTGTAGTTGCCGGTGTTACTGTTTATAATCAAAATAAAGAGCTTGTACTAATGGGTGAACACCAGTACTTACTGCGCACACAGGAAGTTTAAACCCGACCATAAAATTACGAAATACCGTAAGGTGCTTTTTAACCACTACAACGTAAGCAACTATAAATAAGCAGCTTAATTTTAAGAGTCGTTTTTTGAATTGTTGTTACTAAATATATAATCAATTTAAAAACAAAATTTATGGGCAACAGTTTCATTTACAATTGCAGAGGTTCATGCAGCTTCTAAAATCGAATCAGAATTACCAACACAAAACAATTATCTGTCCGGATAACAGATAATCACATTAATTTAAACTTTTAAAACACAATAATCATGGATTTCAAATACAAAATCGTAAATCTGGCGGCATTGGCAGCACTTGCCATCTCAATTTCAGCTTGCTCTAAAAAAGAAGAAACAAAATCTGAATCAACAGATACAACTGTTGCAACAACTACACAAACTACCGGCACTACAGGGGCACGTAAAGAATACTACGAGGTAGCGCCTAATGTAAAATTACACGTTACAGATCTGGGCGATGGCCCTGTTGTGGTACTTATTCCGGGTTACCCATTAAGCGATGAAAGCTGGGAATACCAGTTTCATGACCTTGTTAAGGCGGGTTATCGCGTAGTTGCCATAACAATGCGTGGCTTTGGCAAATCAGACAAGCCTTACGGCAGCTATAATTACGACCAGTTTGCTACAGATATCAAGTCGGTTTTAGACCAGCTTGATGTTAAAGATGCAACCATAGGCGGGCACTCTATGGGTGGCGCTATAGCCCTGCATTATGTGGCTAAATTTAATGGTGCACACATAAAAAAACTGGCCTTGTTTGCTGCTGCTGCACCCTGCCATACCAAAAAGGCTGATTATCCTTACCCTTTGTTTACCAAAGAGCAAATTTCGCAATGGGTCGACTTAAATAATACTGACCGTCCTGCCCTTCTTGCCGCAGTAGGTTCTCAGTTTACGCTAAACGCTACATCTGTAAATGCGGGTATTGGAGGATGGCTGTATGGCCTTGAAATGCAATCATCTGCATATGCTATGGAGCAGGCGCTTATATCACTTCGTGATGAAGACCTTCGTGATGACCTGCCCAAAATAAAAGTGCCAACACTTATTTTTAATGCTAAGCAGGACAGGATTGTTGCCTTTGCACTGGCAGAGCAAATGAACAAAGCCATTGCAGGGTCGAGGCTTGTACCGTTTGAAAAAAGCGGGCATGCCTTATTTATAGAAGAGAAAGATAAATTTAATACCGAGTTTATTAAATTTTTAAAAGAGTAACCTTACCCTGAATTATAACAAACCCCATATTATAAAAAGTATGGGGTTTTATTACAAATACAATTATGGAAAATACACAACCCTCTTTTGACACCGTTATAGAAACCCTTAACTGGCTGCGTACACAAGGCTTTACCCACGACTTTAACCTTGATTATGACACCATTAAATATAATAACGGTACAGGCATCATGTCGCCCGAAGACTTTCATATAGAATGGGTTTTTAGGTTTGAAGGTGAAACGGACCCCGGCGATGAAGAAATTATTTACGGCATAACATCTGCCGCACATAATATTAAAGGCGTATTGCTAAGTGCTTACGGCATGTATGCAGACCCGTTATCTGACCGAATGATACAGAAGCTTTCTGTACATTAATTTTTATGCTTAATTTTAGTAATAATTTTAATACTAAAAAATACAATGGAAAAAGTAAGTCAGTTATCGTTCACCCAGGTACTTATCATGGCAGTAACTGCCGGTATCTGTGTGGCTAACATTTATTATAACCAGCCTATTCTAAACGAAATTGCTTTGTCTCTGCATATAGACCCTAAACACATAGGTAACATTTCGCCATTAGCGCAGGCAGGCTATGGCCTGGGCCTGCTGCTCATAACACCGCTGGGCGATAAAATGGACAGGAAACGACTCATTTTATGGTTGCAGGTTTTTCTTATTCTTGCACTAATAGGCATGTCGTTTGCGGCTAATCTTTTCCAGCTTTATGCGGCAAGCCTTGCTATAGGATTATTTGCTGTAACTGCACAGGTTATATTGCCCATGGCTGCCAGCCTGGTAACCGAAAATAAGGGTAAAATTGTAGGCACTATATTTACGGGTATACTTATAGGGGTACTTACGGCCAGGGTTTTTAGCGGCTTTATAACAGAGAGTCTTGGCTGGCAATATGTATACAGGATATCGGCGGTATTAGTGGCGTTATCAGCATTATTAATGCAAACAGATTTCCCTTCAAACAAAGACCGTTTTAACGGAACCTATATTCAACTACTGCAATCGGTAATGTTGCAGCTTAAAAGATTCCATACCCTAAGGATAACGGCATTAATTGGCGCACTGGCTTTTGGCAGCCTAAGTTCGTTCTGGGTAACGCTTACCTTTTATTTAAGCGGAAGCCCTTTTAATTATTCGGCAGCAATAATAGGCCTTTTTGGCTTGCTGGCAGCAGGTGGCGCACTCCTTGCCCCGGTTGTAGGTAAACTTGCCGATAAAGGCAGCCACAAGCGGTCGCTAATGGTATCCCTGCTATTTGTACTGGTAAGCCTTGCGGCTTTGTATCTTTTCCCCGGGTCGTTAGTTAGCCTTTTAGTAGCTGTGCTGCTTATAGATATAGGTGTACAGGCAGTGCAAATTACAAACATTGCCCTTATCTATACTTTAGATACGCAGGCCAACAGCAGGATAAATACCGTTTACATGACGTCTTATTTTATAGGGGGTGCCGGTGGTGCATACATAGGCCTGCTTGCCTGGAACTACGGCGGATGGAATATGGTACTTGCCCAAATGGCAATTTTTATAACTATTGCACTTATAGCTTCGCGAAGCTTAAAAACTAAATAACAATATTAAATACAACTATCATGTCTAAAATAGCTATATATGGATTTGGCCGCATTGGCCGCCAGTTTTTGCGCGTTGCGATAACTAATAAATTATTTGTTCCTGCGGTAATTGCCGATGTTCAGGATATTAAAACCCTTGCTGCGCTTTTTAGTGTAGATACTAATTATGGCCGGTGGAATGAGCCTGTATCTGCCGAAGGCGATAGCTTTAGTATTGGCGGCAGGCAAGTAAGCTATGTAAACTCGCTTAAAGAGGTACCCGACTGGAACGCCCTTGGAGTTGACTTTGTGGTAGATTGCAGCGGCCGTGCCTCTACCCGTACCGGGGCACAGGTACATATAGACAGGGGCGCAAAACATGTGCTTATTAGTGCACCAAGCAAAACTTTGGCAGACTGTGATGCTGTGCTGCTTAAAGGTATTAATCTTGAATCGTTTGACCCTGAAAACCACAAAATAATAAGCATGGGCAGTTGTACTACTAATGCACTTGCGGCTGTAGTAAAAGTTGTCTTAGAAAACTTTGGTATACAATACGGTTTGTTTACTACAGTACACTCCTACACCAATACCCAGTCGTTAACAGACCAACCCATGAAAGACAGGCGTGACTCATGGGCTGCGGCAGAAAATATCATCCCGTCATCATCGGGTGCAGCAAGGGCATTGCAGTTTATATGGAAAGACCTTAAAATTACCGGCAAGGCTTACAGGGTTCCTACCCGTACCGGCAGTATTGCAGAGCTAAACCTGATTACAGAAAAAGACTGTACTGTACAGGAAGTTAACGATGCCTTTAGAAAAGCTGCTGCCGAAGGTTCGCTTAAAGGAGTTTTGGATGTATTGGAAGAAGAATGGAGCTCTGCCCGCATAGTTGCCGATCCGCATTCTTCTATAATAGACCTGCCACTTACCGTTAAGGAAGGCAATTTACTATCTGTAGCGGCATGGTATGATAACGAATGGGGCTTTGCTAACAGGCTTGCAGAAGTTGCAAAATATTTATCGGAAAAAATTTAAGTATTCAACATACAAAAATATCCTGTAAAGGTTGCGATGGTTTGCATTGCAGCCTTTATTTATTTTATAAAAAACCCTGAACAACCTATATAATAAAATGCAGATTACTGCCAGTCAGCAGATTGTCTGTAAATTTTGAGTGATTTAAAGTTTTGATAGCGAAATCGTTATCGAAGATTGCTCTTTCAGGATAATTTCGTAATTTTAAAGCTAATTATTTTACAATATGTCTAATATTAACCTTATTATTGAAGAGCGCCCCGCAAGCATAGGCAACTTTTTAGTGGGCAGGCTCTTGCCTTTTAAAGATAAGCGTACTGTGGGGCCTTTTGCCTTTATAGACCACATGGGGCCTGTGGCGCTTAGCGACCAGGAGAATATGGATGTAGGTCCGCATCCGCATATTGGCCTTTCTACCCTTACCTATTTATTTGAAGGCAATATACTGCACCGCGACAGCCTGGGTACCGAAATGGAAATTACTCCCGGACAGGTTAACTGGATGACATCCGGCAGAGGTATTGTACACTCTGAACGTACTCCCGAAAGGCTGCGCCACAGTGACAAGAATTTGCATGGCCTGCAAATTTGGGTAGCCCTGCCCAAACATCTGGAGCAAATGGATCCTTCTTTTGCGCACGTTACTGAAGATGAATTACCTGTTTGGGATGAAAATGGCGTTACCATTAAACTTATTGCAGGTGAGGCCTTTGGCAAAAAATCGCCGGTGCCGGTTTATAGCCCTCTTTATTTTTTAGAATTAAAAAGTACTGCTAAACAAAAAGTAGCCATAGGCAGCGGTTTATATGGCGAAAGCGGATTGTATATTCTTGATGGCAGCATAGATAGCGATGGTGCTACCTTTTTACCTAAACAATTGCTCGTGGCAAAAGATAGTTCCATCTGCGAATTTACCATGAATGAGAACACCACGCTATATATTTTTGGAGGAGAACCATTCCCGGAGCCGAGGCACATATACTGGAATTTTGTGGCATCGTCTGCAGAGCTTATTGAGGAGGCTAAGCAACGCTGGACAGCACAGGAGTTTCCTAAAATTCCAGGCGAAACGGGTTTTATACCCCTGCCGGAACAAAACAGCAATTTTAATATCAAGAAATAATATATGGATATACAACATTACAGCGATGGCACTAAAGGCCATTTTAAAGCAACCGAAGGCGAACAGGAAGCGGGTATAATGACCTATAGCATTACCGGAGACCATATCATTACCATAGAGCACACAGTGGGCAACCCGGAATTTAAAGGCGTTGGATCGCAGTTATTAGACAGGGCTGTGGCCTATGCCCGCGCCAATAGCCTAAAGATAATTCCGCAGTGCCCTTTTGCAAAAAAAATGTTTGACCGCAAGCCGGAAATACACGATGTTTTAGCACCTGAAATCGACAATTAGGGACTATTACATTTAACATATTTATAAAAACACTAACAAATCCCCCAGGATTTATGTACCTTTCTAAAACAATTGTATTTATTACAGGAGCTTTCGTGACCCATAAAAGTTGGGATCCGTGGGCCGCTTATTTTAAAACCAAAGGCTATACCTGCCTTGTGCCACCATGGCCTTACAAAGACGGCACCGTACATGAACTGCGAAACCGACAGCCCAACGATAAAGATCTTGCAGGGCTACGGCTTTCGCAGCTTATAGACCATTATGGAGATATTATAAAGAGCCTGCCCGAAAAACCTATAGTAATAGGGCATTCTCTTGGCGGACTAATAGCACAGGTACTGATAAACCGCGATCTGGTTTCGGCGGGGGTAGCCATACATTCTGTACCGCCAAAAGGTGTTTTCTCTTTTGAATGGCCTTTCCTTAAATCAATATGGAAACCTTTGGGTTATTTTACATCGGTAAAAAAAACACACCTCATGAGCCTCAACGAGTGGAAACACGCTTTTACCAATGGAATGACTGCAGAAGAGCAGCTACTATCTTATGAAGAAAATGCAATACCCGAATCTAAGCGTGTACTTAGGGATGCATTGAGCAGTGCAGCAAAAATTGATTTTAATAAAGTGCATCAGCCACTGCTATTTATAACCGGTAGTACCGATCATATAACGCCTAATTCGCTTAATTATGAAAATTACATAAAGTATGATAAGAACCATTCTTTTACCGATTATAAAGAATTTGCAGGCAAAAATCATTTTGTAATAGGTCTATCAACATGGCACGACGAGGCCGATTATATACTTTCCTGGCTTGATATTTTAAGCCATAGCGAAAAAAAATAATCCTATAATGCAAAAGTGATCTTAACTTTAATAAGTCAGGATCACTTTTTGCAACTTATCATGTGGCACGTTTATTTATTTAATGCCTCTGTACTTCTACTATTTTAAAGTCCCTGTCTTTTTTATATAGTTCATTATCCCAATTTGCAAGTTTGGCTCCAATGGCATAAGTGCTCCTTAAAAATTCTAAAAGCATTTCTTCAGGATTTGCAGATTGCTGTACTGCCGAATACGGTAAAATAAATTCTCCCATATCATTGTTGTAATATGCTTCTGAAGGAGATAAATCTGCTGTTTTATAACCCTCCGGTTCCGGGTACAGGTAGCAATAAAATGCAGCATCGGGAAATGCTTCAGATCCTGTCCAAAAACCAAAATCCATTAATTCATGGCTGTAGGCATCCTGCAAAACCCAGTTGGGCAGTCCCGGTATTTTTCCCGGATGCTGTGGTGCAGTACGGCCCGAAAAAAATGCAAGTGCAAGATCAAACCCGCCCCAAAAAAAATGTATCGGGCTGCTTTTTCCTGTAAATTCCCCCCTAAAAACCATAAAAACATCCTGTATAGATAGTAAAGCTTCATGAAAACCTGTGGCATGTATTGCAAGGTAGGTTTTATGAACCTCATCTTTTTCAAAAGGTATGGCATTTTCAATTTCAGAGGGTGTGGTCATTATCTCCAGTTCTATACCAAGCCCTTTTAGGGCATACATTACATCATTGTAAAATTGCGCTATAGAAAGTCCGTAAAGTTTAAATGCCCTTACATCTCCCCTGCTTGTTATAATTTTAAGTTCGTGATCTATAAAATCAAGATCCATCTGGAAGTCTAATTTTTCGTAAGGCATACTTTGAGTGGTAAGCCCCGATGGTGTAATGTGCAGGGTAACATTCCAAGAATGGTTTGCCCATGGTAGTGTTGCCAGTTTAATTTTACCTAAAACCTGCGTAAAAAGCTGTAATGTTTGATAAGTATCTTTCCCTTCTTTATAAGAGAGTAAAGGCCATAATTTTTTCATGATGTTAAGAATAATAGTTATGCCACCCTGTTATAGAGAATGACTGAAATTACTAAAAAATGTTTTGAAAGGAAATAGATTTAACTATTCTTGGCAAGAGATAGTACTGCTTTAGTTAAATACCCGTCGGCAGTTAGAAATCCCTCTAAAATGCTAAAGTGGTTAGCATCTGCCACTATTAATGAGCTGCCGTCATTGCCTGCCCTTTGCCATGCCTGCAAATAGAGCAGCGATTGTTTTTTAAAGGCAGCAGTTTCTTCAGATCCCCACGCTACAATTAAGGGGATGGCACTTGGCACAACAAGCCTTAAAGGGCTCGATGACAGTACCTGATCTGCAGTTATGCGCAATGCAGGTTCTACAAAAGTCTGGGCTACAGGCTCCAGGTCATAAAGGCCGCTTATTGCAAGAATACCTTTTATAATGTTATTAGATAAGCCATACTCTTTCCAGTTGGTTAATGTAGCCATGGCTGCAAGATGCCCCCCGGCAGAATGGCCTGCAATAAAAATCCTTGTAGGATCGCCATTGTAAGCGTCTATGTTTTTTGCTGTCCACGCTACCGAAGACCGTACCTGCCTTACAATTTCGGGGATGGTTACAACGGGGGCCAGTGCATACGTAACAATTACAACTGTAAACTTAGCTAACGATAATCCCATGGCAACAAAATCGTAATCATCGCCTAAACCCAGTTTCCAGTACCCGCCATGTACAAAAACGAGCACCGGTGCATTAGGGTTTGCAGAGGGATATACCGTTAGCCTTTCCATTACCGTATGGCCATAAGATACCGTTATCCTGTTTTTTAAAACTTTTCGTGTCGTTTCGCTTGTTCTTACATAGTTACTTATATAATCGGGAAAATTAGCCACAGCACTTTCCACGTCATATTCTTTATCTATTTCCTGCTGGGTATCATAATCTCCATAAAGCTTTTTAGCCGAAAAATCCTGGCTTGTAAAATTTGTATCTTCTTGTATCATAGCACTATTTTTTATTGTCTTGTTAGTTTTAAAGGTTGCACACAGGTACTCCTGCCGGCAGCAATTATTGTGATACAATTTTTGCAACCGGAAAATAAATGTGTATTAAAAGGATGTATTGGGTTACCTTACAGTATAATAGTATGCTGCGGCTGTAAAAAAGGTGGTAAGTGGGTTTCGCCAAGCATTTCGCGCAGGTCATTTTCTATAAGGCGGGATATTTGAGATATGGGTACATCGTTAGCGCTGCCTTCAAAAGGATTCTCTGTGCTGTCGCCCACCTGGCCCAGCGCCATATACATCCAGGATATAATAACACTGAAAGGAATAACCAGCCATACCATGTTACCTTTCATAATACCCTCTACAGTTTCGTTTAGCTTATCAAATTCTTTTAGCATTCCAAAGGGCAGCAAAAAACAAAAGAACCGCACAAGCAACGAATTAATAATTGCATATTGCCGTGGGTACGGGCTGTCTTTTAGTTGCTCGCTCCTTCCCTGGTGGCTGTAAAAATCTTTTATGGTGCGCTGCATATCGACAAATTGCAGTACAACAATTTCCTGATCATTATATAGCTGCTTAAGGGTTTTGCTTTGTAATGCCATAATTTGGGTTGCCTTATTTTTGGTGCTCAAAATATATTTCAATTCTGCAGCATCAAGATATTTGGCAAGTTCTGTTTCTAAATCTGTTTCCCATTCCGGTATAGAATAATATTTTTGATACTCTGCGTTGTGTGCCTTACCGGATGTTTCCCATACCCTGTAACTCCTCATTTCATACCGCAACGCCGTGAGCCATGCAAAATGGCGGTATACTAACTTTTTAGTATGCCCGGTATTATTTATAAAATCCCTGCTCATGGTGCCCCACGAACGGCTGCTGTTTAATATCGATGTCCATATTTGCTGTGCATCAAGCGTGCGGTTATAGGTTTGTGTATTTTTAAACCCAACAATAAATGCGGTAGCGGTACCTAAAAGGGCAACAACCGTCCAGGATACTCCAAGCCATTTCAGGTTTAAATATTGGTAAAGCACAACAGGTAGTATTCCCATTAAAAGCAGCATATAAATGCTTTTTCTTGTCCAGATTATAAACTCTGAAATTTTATATGATTTGCCGGTATACATGGTTGCTTTACTTGTTTGTGTAATTAAAAATTAGGTTCCATTTTAAAGCCCACGCCTATACGGTTCCAGGCGTTTATAACGGTAGCTGCCGTAATAATTTGTGCCGTAAGCGTTTCGCCAAATTTTTCTAAACATTTTGCATACAGCGCATCTTCCAGCCCGTCATGGTGTATAAATGTAACCTGTTCTGTAACCTGAAGTATTAGCTGCTCCTCTTCGGTAAAATGGCTTAAGGCTTCTCTCCATACATTTACTAAAGCTATTTTTCTTGGTTCTATACCTAATGCCAGTGCATCCTGCGTGTGCTTGTCCAGGCAAAAAGCACAGCCGTTAAGGTGTGATGCCTTAATTTTAATAAGCTCCTGGTGCCATTTATCAATGTCCGATTCTTTAATTACAACATCCATTGCATTTAGTGCCTGGAATGCTTTAGGAAATACTTTCCCAATAAAAAGTCTTGCTTTCATAATTTTTAAATTTAAATGTTTGTGTTGATTATATATAGTGTAAAATTTTTAACGAAGCCAGCCTGCATAAATTGATATAGGCATCATGAACAGGACAAACGGTACTGTTATTGAGAAACTATTGCATAAAAATGCCAGTATGGGATTCCATTTTGGGTGGTCTATGCCTAATGATGTTAGTGCACTTTTAAAACCGTGATACAAATGCCAGAATAATGCAAAACAGCCAAACGTATATATAATAACCTCTATGGGGTTCTGAAATTTCTCTATCATCATTTCATACAAAGGCAACTCTTCTCCTGTTTTAAACTGGTGTATGCGGTTAGGTATCCAAAAATTAGAGGTATGTATTACTAAAAACAACAATATTAGCGTACCAAGCAATGCCATACTGCGGCTGTACCATGTTACCCCTTTTACCGGTTTAGAGTAGGCATATTGTACAGGCCTTGCATCGCGGTTTTTTTTCCAGAGAAGCAGGCCCTGTATAATATGTATAACAAAACCCAGTATAAGTACAATTTCTATAGTGCGTATAATAGGGTTTGTAGCCATAAAATGTGCCCCAATAGTAAATATCTTACCACCATCATTATAAAAAATAAGCGCATTGATAGACATGTGCACTAAAAGAAAACTTATAAGGAACAGGCCCGTTAACGACATTGTTATTTTTCTGCCTATAGAACTTGTAAAGAAATTGGCTATCCAGTTCATACAAAATAGTTTTTTAACGTTAATATTTTTCATTAAAAAAGAGCATGCTAACTCTTAAAGAAAGGCGAAAGCATGCCCGGTAAAAAAATGTTTTATGCCACCGGTATTGCCATACGAACCTCTACCGTGGCACCGTATTTAATAATTGGGCAGCCTTGTGCCAGGGCAACAGCCTCTTCATAATTTTCAGATTTTATAAGGAACAATCCCCCTATAGAATTTGTACCTGTGCCAAAAGGGCCTTTTGTAACAGTTGTACCGTTAATAACCCTGCCATCTGCATCCCAGCGTTTAGGCGTGCCTACAAGCTTGTCCTGTGCAGCTATACCTGCAACCCAGTCCTGGTATGGCTTCATAGCCTCTTTCATTTGTTCTGCTGTTGGCGTTGGGTTTTCGCTTGTAATGTCTCTACGGATAACTAATAAAAATTCCTGCATAATAATTGTATTTAGTGATTTATATAAAATTGAAATTTGGTTAAAAATGCTGTACTACTTTAATAATCGCCCAGCTCAGTATCTGCAAAAGGGGCGTCGTGCATGTGCATAGATTCGTCTAAAAATTCGCAGCCGTCGCACTGGTCATGCTTATGTAGTGGCGAGGTGTGAAAATCTTTTTTATTGCCAATTGTTTTAAGGGTTGGCAGCCTTAATAAATAAAATAGTTTCATGATGTATGGTTTTTAATAATTGGTTTGTTTAAGTTATACTTACACCGGTGCTACCACTATACGGGTGGTACCATCTATTTTTATAAAGCCCATTTTTCCGGCATTATAATCGGCAAGGGCAGCCGTTAGCGCATCACGGTTTTCCATGGCCATAGCGCCCTGTGTAAATATCTCTTCCTTTAATGGCTTGCCCGATATAAAAAGCAGCTGGCTATTGCCAATACCCTTAAACGTTATGGGCTCGGCATAATCAGATTGCGACATTGCCAGTACATTACCCTCTTCAAGCTCTATAGCCTGGTCATTAATTATAATCTCGAAGTGGCCCTCTACCGCAAAAACAGTTCCTGACCAGCCTGCGGGAAGCGTGTGTTTATATTCTTTTTCAGATTCTATAAATGCGTGTAAAATGGTTAGCGGTTCGGGTGTTACAATGGTATTTACAACAGTATTTGTACTGCCACAAACTACCCTTACGAGTATACCATCTTCTATAATTTCCGGCATGGCATTTTTATCAATAAAAACGCTTTGTGGCGCGAGGTGTTTTTTATTTGCAGGTATGTTTACAAACAACTGTAATCCCTCTACACTGGCACCCTCGGGCACAGGATACTCTGAGTGTACAACGCCCCGCCCGGCCCAGGTCCATAAAAGGCTGCCGGGTGTTACAGTAACATTATTACCAAGAGAATCGATGCTTTGGTAAGGTGCAGAATCTTCAAAAACATAGCTAAGGGCAGACATGCCTGCATGCGGGTGAGGGCCAAAAATGTCTTTTGTAAGTTCAAAATGGTCAAACCCAATAATAGGATCCATAAGCCCGTTAAAATCTTTTGCTCTTACTTTCCTGGCAAAAAACTGCTCGTCACCCTGCACTTCAGGTGTTATTATTGATGATAGCTGTAGCTTTTTCATGGTTTGTTAATTTAAAATGATGGTTGGTAAAGTTGAGGTACAAGTTTATTTTTGGCATGCCGCTACCCGCTGAATTGCCGTGTTGTTGATTGGTTTTCACAAAATATATTGCGCCAACGTAGGGTTATATTTATGCACGAACGGGTGGAAAGTGCATACCCATTACAACCGCCACGGCAACCTGCCTACCCGTCATCTTCGTTTCAACGGGTATCGAAGCCAGGAAAAAAGGGAGTATTATGTTCTTGGCTGTGGGCGGTTAGGAAACCACTCCTCAAAAGTAAGGCTGCCAAGTTTTGCACCATCGTTAGGCACAAGTGTAAGGTCTTCGAGAGGGGCGCCAAAGTAAAGGGCCTTTTCATCTTCTACAACCGTTAACGGGTCGTTAGTCTTGGTAAGGTAGTTTTTTACAAGGCCAGAAAGGCTAAAACGTTCCGGGCCGCCTATCTCTACAGTTTTATTTATTGGGTTAGCAAGTGCAACCTCTGTAACTATTGCAGCTACGTCTTCGGCAGCAATAGGCTGGATTTTTGCAGGAGAAAGTGTAACACTGCCCGCAGCATGTGCAGAAGCTACAATGCCACCAAGAAATTCCATAAACTGGGTAGAATGGATGATTGTGTAAGGCACACCTGATTTTTTAATGAGGTCTTCCTGGACCTGTTTTGCCCTAAAGTAGCCACTTTGCTGCAAACGGTCTGTCCCTACCACAGATAATGCTATGTGGTGTTTTACACCTGCATTAATTTCTGCTGCCAGTAAATTTTTGCCCGATGTTTCAAAAAATTCCATTACATCTGCGTCTGCAAATGATGGTGAGTTAGCAAGGTCTATAACCACATCGCTGCCATTAACTGCTTCGGCAAGTCCTTCGCCGGTTATGGTGTTAATACCTGTTTGAGGTGATGCAGAAGTTACATCGTGGCCAAGCTGGCGAAGGTTATTTACTGTTTTTGTGCCAATTAATCCTGATCCTCCAATTACTAAAATTTTCATGATATTAAGTTTTAATGTTTATGATAAAACGGTTAGTGTTTCTTACCATTAAGAAGCCAATAGCCGTGCCAAACACGTAAACACCTAAATATCAAAACATTAAATAGAGTTAGCAAATCTGAAATTCACTTAATAAAGTGATTTCATTTTAACACTCCTTTTATATAGTGAATTGTACGAAAAAATCTTAAAAGAGATTTGCGCATAGAATGGGATTAGACGAAAAATCTGCACTCATGCTATAACCACCATCATTTCACTTATTTACACCAATCATTAGTGAAAATAAGTGAAATTAGTGTCTGAAAAGGTAAGGAGCCAATTACAATAATTACTTGGTCAAACTATTTTGAAATAAAAACATTAGCTAAAATAATCAGCTTTAGTAATATCCAGCTTTTTCATTTTAGAGTGCAGGGTATTTCCGGGTATATCCAGCACTTCTGCCGCGCCACCCGCACCCGATATTTTTCCTTTACAGCGTTTTAAGGCGCTTATTATAAAGGTACGTTCCATATCTTCAAGGGTTTTGCTAAATATATTTTCTTCGGGTGCATTTTGGGTATCTGCTTTTTTAGGCAGGTACACTTCTCGCAAAAGGTTATCTGTAGTCATAAGCACACTGCGCTCTATAAGGTGTTCCAGTTCGCGCACGTTACCCGGCCATAAGTAGCTGTGTAACTGTTGCATTGCCTTAGGCGATATACGTGTAATGTTTTTACCTGTGTTTTTATTATATTTAGATACAAAAAAATTAGCCAGTGCCTCCATATCCTCCATTCTTTCCCTAAGAGGTGGTAACAGTATAGGAAAAACGTTAAGCCTGTAAAAAAGATCCGATCTAAAACGGCCCGCATTTACCTCCTCTTCAAGGTCGCGGTTTGTAGCAGCTACAATTCTTACATTTACTTTAACAGTATCTTTACCACCCACCCGTTCCAGCTCACGCTCCTGTATAACGCGCAGTAATTTTACCTGAGCCTCAAGCGGCATCTCTCCTATTTCGTCAAGAAACAGGGTACTGTTATTTGCCAGTTCAAATTTGCCTATGCGCCTCTCTGTAGCACCGGTAAAAGCACCTTTTTCATGTCCAAAAAGTTCGCTCTCTATAAGGTTTGCAGGCATGGCAGCACAGTTTACCTTTATCATAAGCTTATCTTTTCTGGGCGATGCATTATGTATAGCCCTTGCAATAAGCTCTTTGCCCGTTCCTGTTTCGCCTAATATAAGTACGGTAGAGTTAGACTCTGCCACGAGCGACATTAGCTGATACACCTTTTGCATTTGCGGGCCGTTGCCTATAATTTCGGTAAAATTATATATCGTTTTTATTTGTTCTTTTAGGTATACATTTTCCTGTTCCAGCTGCTGCTTGTACAAAATAAGCTTTTCGTTAGCCTGTATATTTGCAATTGCCATAGATATTTGAGAACAAATACCTTTTACAACCGCCGGGTCAAGATAATCTGCCAGGAGCCACAATGTGCCCACATTAGTATTGCCTACCCGTAATAACGCAGCGTACGTATTCTGGAAACCTACCTTTTTCCAGAGTTGGGCAAATAAAGAGTTTGTTGTCCTTAACTCTTCCTCTACATTAAAAACCACAGGTTCCTTGCTGCTTACAACCCTGGCTGTGTAAGGCTCCTCTATAGTTAGTTTTATAGCAACGCGCTCGTCGTGGCTTGGCATTACATCTTTAAACAAACTTGTGTCAGACATGTAAGGCGTTAAGCCAAAACCATCATCATCAAACGTATGTATCATGGCCAGTTTAGTATCAAGAACATCGCGCAAAACATTAATAACGGCACACTCTAAATCAGCCTTAATGCGCACACCGGCAATTTCATTGCTAAACTGCAATAATACAGACTGTTCGTGATTTATTTTCTCTAAAGCTTCATTAGCAAGGATATTAGCCATAGCAGTAGATATCTGCGCGCAAATACCCTGTAACAGCGATATATTTATTTCGTCTATAACCCAGCCATAAAATTCCAAGGTTGGTTTCGCCATTGCGCAGTGCAATACCCACCATTCTTTTATATCCCAACCGTTTCCAAAAAAATAAATAGGCAGACGTTACCCCTCTTTCTATCTCAATATCAACACTAAAAAGCAGCGGTATATAACTCTCTAACACCCTGCTTTGCAGGCCATCATAAATAGGAAATTTTTCGCGCCCTACATCAATCATTATAGGGTCGCCTTCAGGAATCACACTATCATCGTGAATGTAGGTGCTCATGGTAGTACCATCGGCATTTATCTTTCGTACTACAAACCCCTTTATATTATTTATTTTTCTAAGCGCAGTTTTAACAGCCATTTCAAGTTCGGCCTTGCTCCTTACGGCAGCAATATCATTACTAAAATCCAGCAGGAACGATTTTTCGTTTTCCTTTTTTTCCAGCTCTTCATTTTTAATAATATTAGAAACCGCGTTAGAAAGTTGTGGCGCAATACCTTTAATAATATTCCTGAATTGTGGGGTAAAACTATCCTGCCTATCAGAATATATGTGCAGGAACCCCATAGGCTTATCAGCATTCCATAAGGTTGTCATTAAAATTTCTTTAATGCCGCCTTCATAATTTACCTTTAAAAATCGTGGACTTTCAGGCTTATCCATTACATCTTCCAGCATAAAAGACACAGGACCCTCGGCTGCTATAACACCGTTTATAAAAGGCTCGTTAAGCTTAAAACGCGACGCAACGAGCTGGTCGTAATAAGTGTGTACACGTATGGGCGAAGCATCTGTATTTAAAAGAAATGGCCAGTAGGTTTCATCTTTTTGGTCTATAAGGGTAACAATGGTATGTGTAAAATAAAACAGTCCCTTAATCCTTTTAGAAAAAAGCATAATAAGGTCGTTCTTCTCTCTTACTTTGGTAATATCTTTTCCCAACTCAAGAAGAATCTTTCTTTCCTGCTCCAGATAATTATCCCTGTGCGGCTCATCAGGATTTTGTGTAGTTATTACTTTTTTCATGTACTGTAGTTATTCGTTACAAAATTTGCAAGCGGCAACCGGGTCCGGTTAAAATAAATACTGCTTAACTTTATTTTGTGATGTAAATTTACAGAAAATGTAGTCTACATTTATCAAATCATAGTAACGTAATACATGACAGTTTTAAATTAAAAATAACGGTTTTATACACAGCACATAATTGCCGTGTATAAAACCGTTATTTTAAAATATTACTCGTAATGCCTTGCTGCCAGGAGCATTTCGGCAAAGGCTTTCCATGATGGACGGTCTTTTTCGCTATCGTAGTTAAAACCATGCAATGCTTCAAGGTACGACCGTAACGTATCGTTTTGCCAGGCTTCTTTATTCTGGCTGTAATCGGCAACTAATTTTTCTAAGAAATCTTCAAAGTCTTCTCTTGTTTTAATATTTTTTACTACAAGTTGTAATTCATTATCTTCATCCATAATTATTGTATTCATACGTTACCAAATATAGGCTTAAATAATTATTTATAGTTTAACTCTTTAAAAAGATTTCTTTACTAATAATTCATTTCGTGATTAATTATGGTATTTAAGTTAATAAATTTTTAAACTACAATTTACCCGAATAAGTGTTTATAAAATTTTCCAGTTCAATTTGATTACAATATATTTGCTACACCTAAAATTTTAGGTATTTTTACAATAAACACAAAACCTACGATGAAATTTATAGTATCAAGTTCATATTTACTAAAGCAGCTGCAGGTGCTTAATGGTGTAATTAACAGTAGTAATACCCTGCCTATTTTAGATAACTTTTTATTTGAATTAAACAATACAGAGCTTAAGGTATCTGCTTCAGACCTTGAGACCACGATGTCTGCCGTACTGGAAATAGATTCAGAAAGCAAAGGCAGCGTAGCAGTGCCTGCTAAATTATTACTTGAAACTTTAAAGACCTTCCCGGAGCAGCCACTTACTTTTACTGTTGAAGAAAACAACACTATAGAGATAAGCTCTAACTCCGGTAAATATGCACTGGCTTATGCAGCCGGCGACGAATTTCCTAAGGCAGTAAGCCTTGAAGACCCGTCTGTAACCATAGTTCCTGCAGAGGTACTTGCCACAGCAGTAAGCAAAACTATTTTTGCAGCCGGTAACGACGATCTTCGCCCGGTAATGTCGGGTGTGTTTTTCCAGTTCTCGCCACAAGGGCTTACCTTTGTAGCTACAGATGCACACAAGCTGGTTAAATACCAAAGAACAGATGTAGTTGCCTCTCAGGTGGCAGATTTTATTATGCCTAAAAAACCGCTTACCATACTTAAAGGCATACTGGGAGCAAGCGATGCAGAAGTTAAGATTGAATATAACGACGCTAATGCTACCTTCTCTTTTGATAATTATGTACTTACCTGCCGCCTTATAGATGGTAAATACCCTAACTACGAAGCGGTGATACCAAAAGAGAACCCTAATAAGTTAATGATAAACAGGACGCAGTTTTTTAGTTCTGTACGTCGTGTAGCTATTTTCTCTAACAAAACTACCCACCAGATACGCCTTAAAATTGCCGGTACTGAACTTAATATATCTGCCGAAGATATTGATTACAGCAACAAGGCCGAAGAGCGCCTTACCTGCGATTACCAGGGCGATGATATGCAGATAGGATTTAACTCTCGTTTTCTTACAGAGATGCTTACCAACCTGCAAAGCGACGAAATAATGCTCGAAATGTCTTTGCCTAACCGCGCAGGTATTCTTACTCCTGTAGATGGCCTTGACGAAGGCGAAACTGTAACCATGCTTGTTATGCCGGTTATGCTTAACAGTTAAATAATAATTATGGCTTTGGCCTGATGATATACAACCCCTTAAACAAGAACGTTTAAGGGGTTTATTTTTATTAGCTGTGAAAGATAAATTGTTTAACCAAAAATAAAACCTCCTGCTTTATAAATAATTGATCATCAGAACAAAATAACAAATTAAGCCAAATTTATTATTTTGAAACATTAAACAGAATATTAAATTTTATTACCTTCTTTTAAGACTACATTTATACACAGTTTTAAATCGTTCTTTAAATTTAATATCGGAAATATGAAAAAAAATACTAAAAGTGTAAATATTGTCCTTGTTGATGATGATATTGAGGATTGCATGTATTTTGAAGAAGCATTAGGTGAAGTACACACTAATCACGTATTTCAGTCATTTAATTCGGGGGCTGCAGTAATTTTGTATTTAAGCCTGATAGATACTATAATTCCCGATATACTTTTTTTAGACCTTAACATGCCGGGAGTTACCGGTAAAAAATGCCTTAAGGAACTACGCACAATGGAAAAATGCAATAATATGCCTATTGCAATTTACTCTACCAGCGACTCTGATGAAGATATACACGACACCTTAGTTACTGGAGCCAATATATACATAAAGAAAACAACAAGCTATATTGGCCTTAAAGCAACTATAGAAAAGGTACTGAGTTTAAACTGGCAATACCATTACCTTAACCTGAATATTGGTACTTATGTTATGGCTATTTAAAATGGTGCACCTACATAATCCTGCTTCCTGCTTATTTATTTTAGTACTAAATATAATGAAGAGGTAACGCGGGGTTAACGTGTAATTTCGTATTAATGCACACCTTGCAGCGTTTTAAAATACGCCCCCAATTATGGAAATGTTCAGCAAAAAGGAAAGAAAGCAATTACAGGAAATTAGTAAAAAAAATACCCAGCTTTTTAAAGAAGCCGTTAAGGAAATTGAAGAAGTATATGCCGATCTTAATAATGCCTATAGTGCTATAGATACCGTTACCGAAGAGTTTATAAAATTTACCGAAGAGATAAAACCTAAAGTAGAAGAAGCCGATATAGTAAAAATGCAGGCATTTGCTAAAAAGTTAGCCAAGGTAGATAAAGTTGCGCGTGATGCCGTACGCGATGTACGCGATGTATTGCGCAGCACAAAAAAACGCCTTAAAGAAATACAGAGAGAGGTAAATTAATTTCAGAATTCAGATTTTAGAATTCAGATTAAGCTATATTAAAAATTTCAGATTTTAGAATGTAGATTTCATATTAAGCTACACATTTTCTAAAGATTATATCTAAATCACAATAAGTATTTTTCACAAATACTATTGCCAATCCTGTAAGGGCAACACATATTAACCCGGGGTAGTACCCCGGGTTATTTTACATTATATAGTACAGCAATGTATCCTGCTTTGCTACTTAGCAACTTTCTTACTTTGAAACTCTCCTTCTTTGCAACTCAGTTTCAATTCAGAAATTTCGTACCTTGGTATCTCTAAACAACACATTATGCCAACCGATACTATAGCGCGAAAAGTAGCCATTGTAGGCTATAACCGTATACCCTTTGCACGACAGTTTACTAATTATGCCGAAGCCAGCAATACCGATATGATGGTGGCTACGCTAAATGGACTTATAGATAAATATAACCTTGCCGGTAAGCAGCTGGGCGAAGTAGCGGGTGGCGCGGTTATAAAGCACAGCTGGGAAATTAACCTGATGCGCGAATGCGTTTTACATACCTCACTCGACCCTAAAACACCGGCCTGCGATATTCAGCAGGCATGCAACACCGGCCTCGAGGCTTCTATGTATATTGCTAATAAAATTGCCCTTGGCCAGATAGATTGCGGTATTGCCGGCGGTGTAGATAGCACAAGCAATGTACCTCTATATCTTAATGAGCATGTGCGCAAGCTGCTGTTACGCGCCCGCCGCAGCAAAAGTGCTACAGAAAGGATAGGTAATATTTTAAAAATAAAACTGAAAGATTTTAGTCCGGAGGCACCGGCTAACCTTGAACCCGGCACAGGCTTGTCTATGGGCGGCCATACCGAATATACTGCTAAATTTTACAATATAACCCGCGAAGCACAGGACCTTTTTTCATTACAAAGCCACCAGAAAATGACTGCCGCGACTGACAGGGGATTTTTTAGCGATATGGTTAGCCCTTTTCTTGGCCTTACCCAGGATAACAACATGCGCCGCGATACATCGTTAGAAAAACTGGCTAAACTTCGCCCTGCTTTTGATAAAGAGCACGGTACACTTACAGCAGGCAACTCCTCTCCGCTAACCGATGGTGCCTCGTGTCTTTTATTAGCCAGCGAAGAATGGGCAAATGCAAACGGCCTGCCTATATTAGCTTACATTACCTATGCCGAGATGGCCGCTATAGAATATATAGAGAACAAACAAAACCTATTGCTTGCTCCTGTATATGCAGCACCACGCATGTTACAAAAAGCCGGCCTTAAACTACAGGATTTTGACTTTTACGAAATCCACGAAGCCTTTGCCGCTCAGGTTTTGGCATTATTAAAAATCTGGGAAAGCGAAGAGCTGTCTTCAGCCTTTGGTGTTACTGCATTGGGCAGTATCGACCTCACTAAGCTGAATGTAAATGGCAGCAGCCTTGCCACAGGCCACCCCTTTGCAGCCACGGGAGGCAGGGTAATTGCTACACTTGCAAAACTACTGAACGAGAAAGGCAGTGGCAAAGGTTTAATATCTGTCTGCGCAGCCGGCGGCCAGGGCATGACCATGATACTGGAAAAATAAATTGCCTGCAAATAAGACAAAAGGGATAGCTTAGTTTAAGCTATCCCCTTTTTTTATATACATCTTAAATAAAATTTAAACTTTTGTTTCTCCCGCAACATTTTTAGCCCTTTTCTCCGGCCTGATGATCATTCGCAACGGCTGGTCCATAGAGAAGTACGATACCATCCAGTTCCAGAACGTTACCAGCCTGTTCCTAAAGGTTATTAACGACAGCAAGTGAATAAACAACCACATTAGCCATGCTATAAAGCCTTTAAAGTGCAGCTTTGGCTTAGGTAAATCTACCACTGCTTTATTTTTGCCTATAATAGCCATAGAGCCTTTATCTTTATATTTAAAGGCTGTAAGGGTTTCATTTTTTAAGGCACGTTTTAAGTTTTTAGCAAGATGTTCCCCCTGCTGTATAGCCACCTGTGCCACCTGCGGGTGCCCGCCGGGAAAAGCCTCATCGGTAGTTTGTATACAGGTATCGCCTATGGCATAAATATTAGCGGTAAGGTTTACTTTATTGTAAGCATCTACCGCAAGGCGCCTGCCACGCCCATAGCTCTCTGCTGCTAAGCCATCGAATATCTTTGCAGATACCCCTGCCGCCCAGATAAGGTTTTTAGACTGTATAGTTTCTCCCCCGTCAAGGTAAACGGTATCATCTATATAATCGGTAACCCGAGAGTTTAATTTTATGATAACCCCAAGCTTGGTAAGCGCATCATATGTATCCTGCTGCGATTGTTTGCTCATAGGTGCAAGCAGTACATCGCCACCATCTACAAGGTAAATATTACTTATACTTGTAGCAAGTTCCGGATACTCTTTGCGTAGTATACCATTACGCATTTCGGCAAACATGCCAGATACCTCTACCCCTGTAGGGCCTCCCCCTGCTACAACAATATTTAAATACTTACGGCGTTCGCGGCTGTTTGTGTATAATGTTGCTTTTTCCATGCGTTGCAACAACTTGTTACGCATCTCTATAGCATCATTAAGGGTTTTCATTGGGATAGAATTCTTGCGAACGTTCTCCATTCCAAAGTAGTTGGTTTCGGCACCGGTAGCAATAACAAGGGCATCATACTCTAATTCGCCATTATGCAATACGGCAATATTTTGCTCCTGTTTTACAGAGACAAACTCGCCCATACGAAAGTGAATATTTTTCTTTTTAGAATAATACCTCCTGAATGGGTAACTAATTGCCGAAGGCTCAAGGTATGCAGTTGCTACCTGATAAATAAGCGGCGGAAAAAAGTTGTAGTTGTTCTTATCTACTAATGTAACATCAAAATTTTTGTTGTCGGCAAGTTCATTTGCAAGGTTTACCCCGGCAAAACCGCCCCCTATAATAACTATCTTCATGGTAATGTTATTGTTACAGAGCCTAAAAAATACCCCTGTAAATGCTGTATAAAGTTACGTTTTTTGAGGCTAATGCACAATTAACTTGGCACAGCATTAATAAATTTATGAAATTATTAGCTTATGATTTACCCCAATGCCATTAACAAAAAAAAAGCATATTAAAATTATGTACATGATTTATAGATATGTTAATATTGTAGTCTTTACCTGCCACAATAATTATTTTTATACACAAAATCAGGAATACAAGCACTATGAAAAAGATATTTACCAAAAAAACTTTACACAGCAGTATTAAAGTACTTAAAGACACTTTTAATGGTTTTATGATGGATAAGGGCTTAAAGCTAAGCGCTTCTTTGTCTTACTATACCATATTTTCGTTGGCGCCATTACTACTCCTTATTATATCGCTTGCAGGCTTCTTCTATGGGCGCGAAGCCAGCGAAGGCCGCATCTTTACCGAAATTAACGGTATTATAGGTAACGAAGCCGCGAAGCAGGTACAACAAATAATAAGCAACCTTGAGCTATCCGGCAATTCTACAATATCTATAATAATAGGTATTGTAACGTTAATAATAGGTGCAACAACTGTTTTTGGTGAAATCCAGGACTCTATAAACATGATATGGAAGGTAAAAGCCAAACCTAAAAAAGGCTGGGTAAAAATGCTGAAAGACCGTTTATTGTCGGGTTCTATAATAGTAGGGCTGGGTTTCCTGCTTATAGTTTCGCTTATTATAAACGGGGCACTCGCTGCACTAAACAACTTTTTAAAATCTATGTTCCCTGATTTTACGATTATAATCATCAATATTGCCAATATTGCTATAGGCTTTGGGGTAATTACAGTATTGTTTGGTGTAATATTTAAAGTACTGCCCGATGCTAAAATTAAGTGGAAACATGTGCGTGCCGGTGCCTTTTTTACGGCATGTTTATTTATGTTAGGCCGATACATTATAGGTATCTATATTACAACCACCGGTGCTGGATCGCCTTATGGCGCAGCGGGGTCGTTAATTGTTATATTGCTTTGGGTATACTATACTGCTGCCATACTGTACTTTGGTGCAGAGTTTACCCGTGCATACGCCATTTTTAAAGGATCGCGTATACAACCCGCAGAATATGCAGTGTTTATTGAGCAACACGAAACAGAAAAAGAAAATGTTTACATTACAAAAGTAGATAAGGCAACTAAAACAGAGGTTACCAAACCCCTTGAATAACAGTAGCAATTTGCCTGATACAGAATACCTTATCCCTATTCCCTTTTCCCTCATCATCTATTTTTGCCATATTGCTCATGAAAACCACATCATCTGATAAACAGACCTTAGGTACTGTTACCGAATTTACCATAGAAGCACCACAGCTAAACCGCAGTAAAACCATTTGGGTATACCTGCCTTATAATTATGAAGATAGCGACCAGCGTTTCCCGGTAATTTACATGCACGACGGTCAGCATGTTTTTGATCATGCCGAATCTGAAAAGCGTGACTGGCATGTGGAGGATAAGCTTAACGTACTGCATTCCCAAGCCATAATTATAGGTATAGAGCATGGCGGCCCTAACCGTCGCATTGACGAAATGACGCCCTATAAAAATGAAAAATATGGTGGCGGCCATGCTGATGACTATCTTGATTTTATAGTAAACACCTTGAAACCCCATGTAGACGGGAATTATAAAACAATTACTGATAAGGAGCATACCACAATTTTTGGGAGTTCTGTTGGCGGACTGATATCTTTTTATGCGATATTAAAGTTCCCCGATGTGTTTGGTAATGCCGGGGTGTTTTCTCCTTCATTCTGGTTCAGCGATGAGATTTTTGCACTGATGGAAACAATTGACCATATTGACGGACGAATATACTTCATGGCCGGCGACCATGAGAGCATGGGCATGGTGCCCGATATTGACAACATGGAGCAACTGGTTTTAGCACGGGTAAACTCCCCTGAACAACTACATAAAAAGATTGTACATAACGGCAAACACAACGAATTGCTTTGGGCTCGCGAATTTACCGATGCGTATACCTGGCTGGTGGGGTAATTCACAACTGACATTAATTTAATCTTCCCCTAAAAATTTATCCGTTATTTCTTTGGCACATCAATAATTATAATTTACTTTGCAATTCAAAGTACTTTTAAAATGATTAAATATTTAAAGGATATACAGGAATTAAAAACAGATAATGCATGAACTATACCTATGTTTTATCTTTAATTACATTTATAGGGTTTAATATTGCAAGCTTTCCCCTATATGTTTACTTCCACAATAAGGTGTCGGTGAAAACATTAAAAATTATTTTATTAGTTGTTGCAAGTCACATAGCATTATTTGCGTGTGGGATTTCGCTCATTGGCGATTATATAGATTATACACTTTTTTCGATAGAATATTTAATTTGCATTATTTTAGCCTTTGGGCTTGTGTCAACAAAAACCTGGCTTCTAAAAATTCCGGGATTTATAATGCTTACAATAGCATCTATTTCTGGACTTGTAACTATTTTATTGGGCATTTTCCTCTTTATTATAATGTCGCAGGATTATGAGGCCGACAAAGTATATAGCTTTAATAGTAATGGTTACGAATATCAGACACGGAGGTATTCTTATGGTTTCGTGACTTCAGATGACATTACCTACAGCTTTGCAACATATAGGCATTATGCTTACCTCCCGATTGAATATAAGATTGACTATACCTACTTTTCCAGTATGCAAAGCGACCTTAATTTTAGTAAACCGGAACAACTTAAACTAAAGGTTATTGACAGCGACTCATTAAATCAGCTTCAATTTACCACTTACAATAACAGCTTTGTAAAAGATCTTAAGTAATTTCCTTAAAAATTTCTTCCCTATTTCTTTGTCACATCAATAATTATAATTTACTTTGCAATTCAAAGTACTTTAAAATGGAAAACTACTTAAAGGATATACAGGACATAAAAAAGATGATGGATAAATCATCACAGTTTATTTCCCTTAGCGGTCTATCGGGTATCATGGCAGGTGTGTATGCACTAACAGGTGCTTTTTTTATAAAATATATAGATGCTCTTGATAGTGGCTATGTAATTGTAGACAGCTATTCTTTTAAGCTTATATTGCTTGTGGCTGTTGCTGTATTGGTACTATCTGTTGTTACCGGGTTACTGCTATCTGTCCGAAAGGCAAAAAAGCAGGGCGAGACCATTTGGAACAGCACCTCTAAACGCCTTGTGGCAAATTTTCTTATTCCGCTTGTTACCGGTGGTGTTTTTGCGCTGCTTCTTATAAAAAATCATTATTATGGCCTCATAGCCCCCATTACCCTTATTTTTTATGGCATGGCCTGTATCAATGCCAGCAGGTATACACTTCGCGATGTAAGGTATCTTGGGTTAACCATAACTGGTATTGGTTTAGTTGCCACTTATTTTATGGGCTACGGCCTGGAGTTCTGGGCACTTGGTTTTGGTGTATGCCACATACTATATGGCTCTGTAATGTACTTTAAATACGACCGTAAATAGTTTGAAAAACATTTTACAACATATAAATAAAGCTTTTGACCATCGTATACGCCTGGGTATTATGAGTATACTTATGGTAAACGAGTATGCCGACTTTAACACGCTTAAGGAACTGCTGGGTGTTACGGACGGTAACCTGGCCAGCCATGCCAAAGCGCTTGAAACGGAAAACTATATTATGGTAGAAAAACAGTTTATAGGGAAAAAACCAAATACCCGCTATATGGCTACTAAAGAGGGCCGTAAAGCCTTTAAGGACCATATTGATGCCCTTGAAAAATTAATACAAAAACGATAGCAAAAATTTTTTATCCATCTACTTTGAAAAACAAAGTACTTTACAAGTAACAAAAAATGAAACCTACCCAATCAACCGTAGCAAACGAAATCAGGCAGCACTTTATGCTGTTTACACTTGCCCTTTTTTGCCTTGCCTTACTGATGGTACGCGCTAAAATAACCCAGAGTATCTATTTGTTTTTCCTAATCTGGAATTTGTTTTTAGCTTACACACCCTTAGGATTATCGTCGTTAATTATGAACCGGATTAACCTTATAGAAAAATGGTACTTCTACCCTGCTTTTGGCTGCTGGTTATTGCTGTTGCCTAATGCACCTTATATAATTACCGATTTTGTACACCTTGAAAAGGAAAACAACATACCGCTGTGGTTTGATATTTTACTAATAACATCTTTTACCGTATGCGGAATGCTGTTTGGGCTTGCATCTATGAAAAATATGTACAACATATTAAGCGTAAAATTCAGTAATAAAGCAGCAACTGTAGTTATGGCTACTACTTGCCTGCTATCCGGTTTTGGCATTTATCTCGGGCGATTTTTGCGCTATAACAGTTGGGATGTTCTACATAAACCTTTTACCCTTACAGCCGATGTACTGCACAGTTTAATTGCGGAAGAAACCTATAAACCTGCATGGGGTATTACCATTGGCTTTGGTACACTGCTATTCCTCCTCTTCCGTCTTTACTATAATCCTGAAAAATAAAAAAATTTATACATCTACTTTGAATTTCAAAGTAAAATACTACTTCGATATGAAAACTATGAAAGAAAAAATTGAGGCCGTTCGCATAGAATTCGAACGCAAGACAAAAAACATTACCGCCAAACAACTTGTTAATTATCCCGAAGGCAGCCTGGGACATAACCTTGGCAAGCATCTTTTAAACAGCAATTATGGCACTAATGTTACTGCCGAAAAGGAAGATGTTTACCAGTTATTGATTGGCCGCGGTCAGGTATCTGTAAAAGAAGATATCGCGGTGCAGTATTATCTTTTTGGCAACGGGTCTAACAGCCTTAAAACCTTACTGGCCATGAGTATAGGCTTAGTTATGTGCCCCCACTATGCAGGTTACTTTTATAAAAGGTATAAAGATGGAAAGCAGGCGTTACGCTTTTATGATGTAGACCATTTTGGTATGCTGCACCTGCCCGTAGAACGTATTAAAGACACTTTTTTAATACGATAACCATGAAAACACAAGCTAAAAAACCCGACAGACTATTAATGATGCCGGTTGTAGTATGGGCATTTACCTTTACGTTTGGCACTATTTGGATGTTAATATTAATGAACGTTGGCCACAGCACAATAGTTTACGACCTGCTACTCTACACATTGCTGCCCATTATAGCACTCAATATTGCAGTGGTTACACTACTCTTTATATCGGGCTACTATCATGAATATTACAGGCAGGAACTGCACAACCGCATGTATTTAGTGCTTTCTAACCTTGCAGTAGCAGCACTATATTTTATTTTAATGTGCGGTTTTGCCAAATTTTTAAACTGATCATCATGAAAGTAAAAATGATATTACCTGCCCTGGCAGAAGCAGAAAGCCCTTTTTGGCGGCCTATCAAATATTCGCTATTCCCGCCATTAGGGCTGGCAACTCTGGCAGCATATCTTTCGCCAGATGACGAGATAGATTTGCAGGATCAGCATGTAGAAACGCTTAAACTTAATGACAATCCGGATCTGGTAATCATTCAGGTTTATATTACTAATGCTTACAGGGCATACAAAATTGCAGATCATTACCGCGAACAGGGAGCTTATGTTATTTTGGGAGGGCTACACGTTACGTCTCTTCCGCATGAAGCAGCACCGCACGCAGACAGTATTTTTCTTGGTCCGGGAGAAGAAACTTTTCCACGCTTTTTAAAAGACTTCAGGAACAGAACGCCTCAAAAAGTATACAACTCTGCAATACGCACATTAGATAAAATTCCGCCCATAAGGCGCGACCTGATAAAACGCAACAGGTATTTAGTGCCTAACTCTATAGTGGTTACACGCGGCTGCCCGCACCACTGCGATTTTTGCTATAAAGATGCTTTTTTTGAAGGTGGCAAAACATTTTATACCCAACTGGTTGATGATGCACTTGCCGAAATTGAAAGGCTCCCCGGCAGACATTTATACTTTCTGGATGATCATTTACTTGGCAATGCAAAATTTGCCACTGAATTATTTGAGGGGATGAAGGGGATGAACAGGGTTTTTCAGGCAGCTGCAACGGTAGATTCTATCCTTCGTGGCAATCTTATAGAAAAAGCAGCTGAAGCCGGGTTGCGAAGCCTCTTTGTAGGATTTGAAACCTTTTCGCCGGTCAACCTCAAGCAAAGCAATAAAAAGCAAAACCTGCAAAAGGATTATATAGAGGCTGTTAATAGATTACATTCTTTAGGAATCATGATAAATGGAAGTTTTGTTTTTGGCCTTGATGACGACGATAAGGATGTGTTTAAAAGAACGGTAGACTGGGGTGTTCAGAATTCTATTACAACATCTACCTACCATGTACTAACACCATACCCCGGCACTAAGCTTTATAAAGATATGGAACAGCAGGGCCGTATCCTTACCAAAAACTGGGACTTATACGATACCCGTAATGTGGTATACCAAACCACAAAACTTACTGCTGATGAACTTAAAGACGGTTACAACTGGGCGTATAAGGAATTTTACAGTTGGGAAAATATTTTTAAAGCAAGCCTAAACCACGAGTCGCACAAACATAAGTTAAAGCACCTAATGTATAGTGGTGGCTGGAAAAAATTTGAACCCGTATGGAATTTTCTCATTAAGACTAAAAACCTCAATAATATATTACCGGTATTAGAGTCGGTGCTATCAAAAGTAAAACCTAAAGACAATGAATTGTTAATCAATATACAATCAATTGAAAATGTTAAAAACTCTCAAATCCTTTAATTCAATATCGGCAAGGATTATGGCTGCCATTGCCATTGCAACGACTATTGTAACATTTATAATAGCAACTCTAATCTTTTTTTTAAGTATAGTAAATGAGCCAAATTTGCCTGTATTAGAACCAGTAGAATACAACATACTTGCAATTATAGCTTTAATTTTTATAATTAATCTAATAATATTCATCACATTAATTTTATGTTCTTTCTATCAAAAAGAACAGGTTATAAAGCTGCAAAATTGCATAACACTAATGCTGCTTAATATACCAATTTCAGCACTATATATAATGATCATTTTTATATAAATCTAAACACCTAATGATATGCAGAATATTCTCAACTTTTTTAATCCTAAACATTATGGAAGTTTATCGTCTGATAGGATATCTGAAAAAGTAAAGGAATACCTTTTCTTCCCTTTCAGGGTATTCAAAATCACATTAATTATTTCAACAATATTTTTCATCCTGAATTTTGTACTATTTTTTTATTGCGAACCCGAGTCGCTAATTGTGATATTGATGGTTGAAGCAGTATTACTGTTGGTGCTGTCAGCATTTCATGTTTTATTAGGAATCACTTTTATCATTTTCGCGATTGCAGATCGTGATCACGCCCCATTAATTGCAAAAAAAATTTCTGTCGTCCTGCTAAATATTCCGATAGGCATCTTATACATATACATATTAAAATCAGTTTTCTTACAGAGTTAATATATCTAAAAGCAAATATTTCATCTAAGAATTATCATAAATTAAATCAATCTTTAAAAAAAGAACATTATGGAAACCAACCAAAACCAAAATGAAGGCCAGCCACAATTTAAGTACCCTCAGCCTCAAAACAGTAATTTTATGCAATCTACCACTGCAAGGGTATTTATGGTAGGGCTGCTAACACTTGTGCTACTGCTCCCTCTGGAATATGTAAAGGCACTTATTCGCGACCGAAAAGCATTACAGGAAGGTGTTGCAAATGAAATGGCTGATAAATGGGGAGGTCCGGTCTATTTTTATGGGCCTATACTAAAGGTGCCTTATCAGGTGGTATCTGAAACGGAGATAACCAATAAAATTACCAAACAGGTTACTGTACAAAGATTGGTAGTTACAGATTATGCGTATTTTTTTCCTGATGATTTGAAAATCAATACCAATGCTAAGACCGAAAATAAACACCGTAACAATTATGAGTCGGCTGTTTTTAATACCAAAATGAATTTTAAAGGGCATTACACCACGCCTGATTTTTCGTCACAAGGCATCAAACCTGAAAATATAAACTGGGAAAAGGCAAGTATAGTTATTAAAACAAACAACCTTAAAAGCATTAAGGGTGCAGTAAATATTAATCTTAATGGCAAGGCTTATGCTTTTGAACCTGTTGCGAGCGAAAATCAGAACGACACTGTAGAAACGCTGCAGACAACTGCCATAAACATGAGGGACGCATTTACAGATGCTGTAAATTTTAACCTGAATATAGCTTATGATGGTACCGAACAAATAGGTATTGTGCCAATTGGTAAAATTACCGAGGCCAAAATGACATCTAACTGGACATCGCCAAGTTTTGATGGTAACTTTTTACCCGAAAGTAAGCATGTAGACAAGAACGGCTTTAGTGCAAACTGGAAAATATCGCATCTTAACCGCGGCTTTGTTCAGCAATATTTTACAGCACTGCCAGAATTAAGCAAATATACATTTGATGTTGATTTTCATATACCTGTAGATGAATACCAGCAAAACGACAGGGCATCTAAGTACGGATTCCTTGTAATAGGCCTTACCTTTCTTATTTTTTTCCTGATACAAACCATCAGTAAAATAAACATTCACATTTTTCAGTATGGTATGGTAGGCCTTGCGCTAATAATGTTCTATACGTTATTGATATCTATGACAGAACATAGCAGCTTTAAACTGGCCTATATAATTGCAGGAATTTCTGTAGTAATAATGATTGGAACATATTCTGTATCAATTCTTAAAAACAAAAAATTCCCGCTGTTTATTGCTGCCTCGCTAACGGCATTATATGCTTTTATTTATATAATTATACAGTTAGAAAGTTATGCATTGCTTGCAGGCAGTATAGGCCTATTCTTAATATTAGGTGCAGTTATGTATGTTTCCAGAACTATAGACTGGAACAACACAAAACCGGCATAAGCAATTGCGCCATTAAAGAAAAACCTGCGACAATAATCGCAGGTTTTTGTGTTATATACCCATCAGGAAACCCGTAAGGTTTTCTTTACGAGGCAGGTTAAGTTTTTTGCGCAGGCGATATCTTGCCAACTCAACCCCCCCATCAGATATGTTCATTATCTCAGCAATTTCCTTAGTACTCATATTCATAAGCAAATAAGTAGACAGGTCCATTTCCCGTGGTGTTATTGTGGGATACTTATCTTTAAGACGCTTTAAAAAATCAAAGTGCACATTACTAATATGCTTTTCCAGGTTATTCCAGCTTTTATCTGTATTTAACTCTTTATCAATAGTTTTATACAGTTTTGTAAAGCGTGCCTTTGCAGTTTCATCAAGCGTTTCAGAGTCAATATCCTTAAGCCTGTGTATAATACCGTTAAGCATTTTATTCTTTTTCACAACCTGTAATGAGTTATTAACAAGCTCTTTATCTTTAGTAAGTATCTTAACTTTAAGTTGTTCGTTTCTAAGCCGTTCAATTTCTTTTTCAAGCTCATATTGCTCCTGCCTTATCCTTGTTTCTTTTTCCAGGTATAGCCTTCTCTGCTCAAGGGTTTCATAGTACCGGTTTTGCCGTATTTTAATTTTTACCCTTCTGCGCACGTAGTAAATTGCAAAGGCAACAACAAGTATATAAAAAATATAAGCCAGCGGATGTCTGTAAAATGGAGGTGCTACCGTAAATGTTACCACAGCCGGTTTAGACTCCTTACCATAGCTGTTTATTACTTTTAGCAGCATACGATAATTACCCTCATGCAGGTTAGTGTATTCTTTTACAGGCACATTAGTCCAGTTACTCCACTTATCATCAAACCCTTCCAGTTTATAAGAAAACTTAATGTTTTCCGGGTTATCATACATTGGAGACGAGAATGTAAACTTTACATTATTGTCTTTATAAGGTATGCTAACATTTTTTAGAGTTGGCAGGTTACCTGTAATTAATGTATCTCCGGCGAAGGTAAAACTTCGTATAAATGCTTTTGGCTGTGTAGTTATACCGCTATGCAACTGCGGGTTATAATGTACCAGACCTTCTGTAATACCAATAAATATATTGCTGCTATCTATGGTATTAACCGATTCGAAAAAATATACAAGGTTACCGGCAAGCGATGCAAAAGGCGAAAGCACATTTTGATACGACCCATCCTGTTGCCTCATGAGCATACCCATAGACGAGTCGCCAAAAAAGTAACAGATATTACCCTTATTATCTTCAAAGCAATATTTAATTTTAGGTATTTTACTAAAAATGGCACTAAGGGTTTTGTCTTCGATAAATTTATCAGTAGCCTGATTATGAGTAAAAAAATGATTAGCCGACTGAAAATAAATTTTATTATTTATTTGCTGTATGCTGTTTATACCTTTTAAACTTTTATCAAGATTTTCATACGTTGTGGTTAGCGTAAAGCGTTTAAGATCGTCACTTAGTTTTAATTTGTAAACACTATTTTTTAAAAGCCAAACATTGTTGCCATCAGTGGCAAACTTACTGTCAGATACATTAAAACCTTCAATCTGGTTACGAAATTTCCAGCCGGCAGGTGTTTTTTCAATAATTGCGAAGCCATGATAATTAGAAGCTATAAGATAATTGGGTTTCCCGGGAATTTTCTTTAAACCAAGATATCCCTTCCTGTCATCAAGAAAATTACCGGCCTTGCCATTCACTATAGTAAAAAGTCCGCGGTTATGCGAACAAAACAATGTACCGTCTATTTCCTGTATGGCCCACGCCTGGCCTGTACTGCCTTGTATAAATTTAAATGATTCTTCTTTAAAGGGCGTATTCCAGGCATGGCTAAAAACCCCTTGGTTTGTAGCAACATATAAATTATTTTGATACTCTGCAGATGAATATACCGAGCTAAGCTCAAAACTGGAGCCTAAAAAAGTAAAGGGAGAATTTTCGTTAATGTAACCTATACCGTTATCAAGGCCAAGCCATAAATTGCCACTAACATCTGTGTAAGAGCTCAATGCCGTATTGTTTTGTAAGCCCTTACGATTATTGATGTGCTGAACAATCCTCCCATTAGTATCGCAAATAATAATACCGTCGAGTACTGAATTTAGTACAATGAATTTGCTGTTTAACAATCTCCCGCCCAAAGAATTATTTTTCCTTATAAAGTTATTAGCATCACACTGCCACGGAGACAGCATTCCGTTATTATATAAAAATAAACCTTTGTCAAGGGTAACAATCAGCATGGTATCATTTGCCATAGGTACTATACCCCAAACCTCCGTATTATTTAACGTTTTAGTATTAGCGAGAGGTATCAGCCTGCCATTATTATATTCTACTAAGCCAAGAACAATGTCCTGAAAGTACAGTTTATTATTAACTAAAAAAGAAAACTGAAAACGGTTTGGCGCTTCGAGAATAGTAAGTCTATTGTCCTTATATATATAGGTACGATAAAAAGTCTGGAAAAACACCGCATCGTCTACAATATGTACCTTCCACACAAAATCTATAATTTTTTTTGAGTTAGGGTTAACTAATTTAGATAGGGAATTGTATACTAATTTTCCACTACTGCTTACATTAAAAAAACCAAATTCGTTATATCCACCTACATATATACGGCCATCATTGGCAACCTTTAAAGACCGTACTGTAGTATTAGGTATAACATTTTTAGACCATGATGTACCGTTAAACTGTATAAGGCCCGAGGTATTTGCAAAATAGAGATTACCATTTTTGTCCTGTCCCACCTCCCAGTTTTGTGCTCCACCATTATAATCTGCTTTTTTATAATTAATTATTTTGGGTAAACCTATACTTTTTACCTGTCCGCTAAGTGGTAATAGTTCACCTAATAATAGAACAATAATTACTAAATACCTTTCTAACTTTATCATTAAGTTAACTATGAATTAATTTTTTGTTTCAAAAAACCGCCTTTAAAGCGCATTATGCAATACATAATAGTTGATTTTAAGTCATAATCAGGCTAAAAAATGCATTACTAATGCAAATATACGACTTAAATCTTTTGATTAAAATTATCATATCTTTAAAAATTTAGCAAAATAACAGTTCATTGGCATCATAATATTTATTATAATATATTGATATATAATCAACTATATCGATGTATTTAATAAATGATTAAGTGTATGGTTTACACTAATATTTTAACAAAATAACAACAATAAATTTAAAAATTAAAATATTTAAAATCAATAGATTATAAAATATTTGATGTGTTTTTATATAGAATAAATTTCATTTTGATGTGTTTTTGTAGCACTTGTGAGTTAACGATGTAGTAAAATAAGATGTATTATTGCTTATTATTAATAAATAATCAACCCAAATTTTAAAAAGTATGAAATTATTAAAATTACGATTTTTTTATTTTGTATGTCTCCTCTTTACTCTTGGCGCCTGGGCGCAGGACAGTACAGTAAGCGGAGTTATTACAGATGAGAACGGATTGCCCGTTCCCGGAGCCTCAGTAATGGTTAAAGGCACCTCAACTTCAACTTCGTCTGATATAGACGGTAAATACTCTGTACAGGCAAGCCCAGCCTCAACCCTTGTATTTAGCTATGTGGGTTATTCAAACCAGGAAATAGCAGTTGGCAACAAAACAACCATTAATGTATCTATGGCAGCATCGGCCCAAAACCTCGACGAAGTAGTTGTTGTAGGTTACGGTACGCAAAAGAAAGCTGTAGTTACAGGAGCTATCTCAAGTGTACGTGCAAAAGACCTTGAAAACATGCCGTTAACTACAGTTGGGCAATCATTACAAGGCCGTGCATCAGGTGTATATGTAGCACAAAATGCAGGTCAACCAGGATCTGCAGCCACTATCCGTGTAAGGGGTATTACTACTTTTGGTAATAATAACCCGTTGTGGGTAGTAGATGGTGTTATTGTAGACAATGGTGGTATTAACTTCTTAAACCAGTCTGACATAGAAAGTATGGAGGTACTTAAGGATGCTGCCTCTCAGGCAATCTATGGTGCAAGGGCTGCTGCGGGTGTAATATTAATTACTACTAAAAAAGGTAAAGCAGGAAAATTTACTGTTAACTACAACGGTTTTGCAGGATTTTCTAAAGCAGCACGCAAGTTAGACCTTTTAAATGCCACCCAATATGCTACATTACGTAATGAAGCATATTCTAATGGTTATACAGGAGGCACTTACAATTTGCCATATCCTAACCCTTCAAGCTATGGACAGGGTACAAACTGGCAGGACCTTATCTTTAACGATAGCGCACAAAGATCTCAGCATGAATTTAGCATAAGCGGCGGTAATGATAAATCTACATTCTATATGTCTGTTGGTTTAACAGATCAGGAGGGTATTGTTACAACTGCTATATCTAATTATAACCGTAAAAATATAAGGTTAAACTCTACTCATAAATTAGGCCGTTTTGTAACCGTTGGGCAAACACTTGGTTACTCTAACGAAAAATCTAAAGGTTTAGGTAATACAAATAACGAGTTTGGTGGGCCACTTGCTTCGGCAATCAATTTAGACCCTACTACCCCTGCCATTGTAACAGACCCAAACACAAGGCCAAACCCGGGTGAATATACTAATCACCCTTACGCTATTAGAGATGCCAATGGTAATTACTATGGCATGTCTGATGCGGTGCAAAACGAAATGACAAACCCGTTAGCTTACGTACAAACGCGTCTTGGCAACTATACCTGGGCAGATAACTTTGTAGGTAACGCTTATGTAGAGTTAGCTCCTGTAGACGGACTTAAAGTAAGAAGTACTGTAGGCGGTAAGCTTGCTTTTTATGGTACAGAAAGCTTTACTCCACTTTCATACCTTAACCCAATTAACAACGTTACAAGAAACAGCCTTTACAGGGAACAAAACAGGGGCTTTGGGTGGAATATAGAGAACACAGCATCATATACTAAATTAGTTGGTAAACACAATTTTAGTATACTTGCAGGACAGGCAACTTATGTAGACGACGACAGAAGGTCTAATGGTGTTACTTATTATAACCAGCCGGTTAACACCCATGCAGAGGCTTCATTTAACTGGCCTACAATCCAGGATGACATTCAGGGATGGGGATCTACAGGTAACAAGCACATTGTAACCTCTTTATTTGCAAGGGCTACGTATGATTATAACGAAAAATATTTATTTACAGGTATCGTTCGCCGTGATGGTTCTTCACGTTTCGGGCCAAACAATAAATTTGGTACATTCCCTTCGTTCTCATTAGGATGGGTTACTACAAAAGAAGATTTCTGGAAAGAAAATAAAGTAGTTACTAACCTTAAAATACGTGGTGGATATGGAGTTGTAGGTAATGACAACATAGGTAACTTTAATTACCTTGCCCTTGTAAGTGGTGGCAGGAACTACACTATAGGATCTGGAGCAGATTCTAATATTAATGTAGTAATTGGTAACAGCCCTAATGCACCGGCTAATCCAAACCTTAAATGGGAACAAACTTCTCAGTTAAACGTAGGTTTTGAGGCTACATTATTTAGCGACCTATCTCTTGAATTTGACTATTACAAAAAGAAAACTACAGACATCCTTCAGGATATCCAGATACCTGGCTACGTAGGAGCACCGGGTAACCCACAGGGTAACGTTGCCGATATGCAAAACACAGGTATTGATATATCTTTAACATACAGGAAACAACTTGGCGACTTTAACTTAAGTGTAAGCGGTAACGCTTCTACACTTAAAAATGAAGTAACAAGCGTAGGTAACGACCGTAGGTTTAATACGGGTCCGGGATTCCAATCTATGGGTGCACTAACACGTTATGAAGTAGGCAGTGCATATAACGAGTTTTATGGTTATCAAACAAACGGTATATTCCAGAACCAGGCAGATATTGATAATTATAAAAATGCTGCAGGAACTGTAATACAGCCTAATGCTGTACCAGGCGACTTTAGATGGACCGATTTAAATGGTGATGGCAGGATTAATGAGGACGACAGAAAATACCTTGGCAACCCGCTACCTAACTTTACTTATGGTTTAACTATTAATCTTGCTTACAAAGGCTGGGACATTATGGCATTTGGACAGGGAGCTGCCGGTAACAAAATATTCCAGGGGCTGCGCAGGCTGGATCTTGGTAATGCTAACTGGCAAACCGCTGCTCTTGATCGCTGGACAGGAGAAGGATCTACCAATTCATACCCAAGATTATCTACATCAGACAATAACCAGAACTTTACAAGGATGTCTAACTTTTATTTACAGGATGGCGACTATTTCAGGATAAAAATCATCCAGTTGGGTTATTCACTTCCAAGTGACATAATTAAAAAAGTTGGATTGTCTAAAACCAGGCTTTATGTAACTACAGAAAACCTTTTCACATTTACAAAATATACAGGTTTCGATCCGGAAATAGGTGGTGATGTAAGCGGTATAGACCGTGGCTACTATCCTCAGGCGAAATCGTTTATGTTAGGTGTAAACTTATCTTTCTAATTAAAAATGTTATTGAAAATGAAAACAAGGAATTTTAATCGCGGTGTTGTTACAGTAGCCGCGGCGTTAATGTTAATGGCGTGTAGTAAAGAGTATTTAGAAGTAACCCCAACGGGACAGTATGAAGAAGACAATTACTACCAAAATCAGACCCAGGCATATTCCGGTTTAATATCGGTTTATGATATAATGAAAAAACAGGCAGGTGGTTTCGAGAACATGGTTGCTATGCTAAATGCAGGATCTGACGATTTTTATGCAGGTGGCGGTAGTTCTACAGACGGTGCCGGTATACAGGGTTTTTCTAATTACCAGATAAACTCTAACACTATACCACGTAGTTTCTGGAGTGATTTTTACCAGGGAATATCAAGGGCTAATGTACTTTTGGTTAAGCTTCCGGCTGTACCCATGGATGACGCCCTAAAAACAAGATATGCTGCGGAGGCTAAAGCGTTACGTGCATATTACTATTTTCAGTTAGTTACAATGTTTGGCGAAGTACCATTTTATACCACAAACTTAACATCTGCAGAATTTTACACTATTGAAAAATCTCAGACATCTGTTGTATATGCGCAAATAGAGCAGGATTTAACTGAAGCAATTGCTGATTTGCCACCAACTGTAAACCTGGCTACCGAAGCCGGACGTTTTAGTAAAGCTGCTGCACAGGCGCTTTTAGGAAAAGTGTTTCTTTACGAAGGTAAAAATGCGCAGGCAGTACCATTATTTGCAGAGGTAAACGGGACACCAGGACAAACAAGCCAGTATGGTAATAAATTGTTAGCTAATTTTTCTGACTTATGGGTTATTAGTAATAAGTTTAATACCGAGTCTATACTTGAGGCGCAGTATACTAACAAGAGTAGTTCTACATGGGACAACTGGGGTTCAGGATCTGACGAGGGTAACTCTCTAAACCAAATGATTGGGCCACGTGGTTATAGTAAACCATCAGGCAGTAATGCACCTGATTATTATCCTGGCTGGGCATTTAACCCGGTAACTACAGATTTAGCAAATGCCATGCGAAATGACCCACGTTTTGCAGCTACCATTGCAGATTTAAATCCGTTAGTAGCAGCAGGTTCAGCATCATACTCACCTGCATACCAGGATACTGGTTATTTCCTTAAAAAGTTTATGCCAAACCTTGCTGACCGTACTACAGAAGCAGGTACAGTAGAACTAAACTTTAGGCAAAATATGTATGTTATACGTCTTGCAGACACCTATCTTATGGAAGCAGAGGCTTTAGGTGGTACAGGGGCAAGAGCACAAGCACTTCTTGATGCTGTTCGTTCACGCGTAAATCTACCTTCAGTACCGGTTTCCATTACTGCTATTTATAACGAACGAAGAATGGAACTTGCAGGCGAAGGACACCGCTGGTTAGACCTTGTGCGTACAGGCAGGGCTGCCACAGTTCTTGCATCACGTGGTTTTATAGCCGGTAAACATGAGCATTGGCCTATACCTTTAAAAGAAACAGAAAACACGAGGATTACTCAAAATCCTGCTTATAACTAAGATATGAAGACAACTTTAATAATAAAAAATAGCTTTTTTGCTGCAATTGCAGCCATAGGGTTTGTTGCATGTACACCTACAGAGGTAGAGAACGGCAACCCATTAACAGAGGGCAACCTTGATGCATCTTTTACAGCTACAGCTATAGATGGCAATCGTTACTCTGTAACGGCGGCTAACGATCCTAATGTACAATACCATGTATGGAAATGGACAACCGTTGGCGGCACTGTGGGAGGTACAGCAGGAGAATCAAGAGGTGGTGCTACAAAGCAACTTGTATTTCCTACCCCGGGTACCTATACTGTACAGCACAGGGCTGTAGGACGTACCGGAGGCACAAGCTATGTGTCTGAACAATCATTTGTAGTGACCACATTTGCGCTTGAAGATAACATTGTGGCAAGTCCTAATTTTGAAAATACAGCCGACTGGACTGTACTCAATATCTCTAACAACAACTCTGTTGTATGGACATTTAATACCGGTAGCGCAACTGTAAGCGGTGGAGATACGTCATATAGCGGTAAAGGTATTTATCAGGCTGTACCGGTTACAGCAGGTACCTATCTTTTAGATATGCATGTAGAGGGCGCAGGATCGAGAGATACATGGTTTGAAGCTTATGCATCATCTACACGCCCTGCACAGGGTGGCGATTATACCACGGGCGGAATTAAACTTGGTCTTAATACATGGACAGGTTGCGGAAACACACCTTTTAACGGACAGTTCTCTGCATTAGCCTGTACAGGTAGTGGTGCAAATGTTACAGTTGCCGAAGATGGTATATTATATATTGTAATAAAATCAGGTAGTGGCCAGAATAATGGCATCAACTCTATTACGATATCTAACGTAGCGTTAAGAAAATATATCGAATAAATAATTTTTGGGTTAGTTGTAAATAGCCTGTATTCACTTTTTGATTACAGGCTATTTTTTATACCCAACCCTGCCCTTTTATAGTTGCAAATTGCTATAATTTGAATTAACAATTTTAAAAAATGAAGAAAAATCTTGTAACCTGCCTTTTGTTATTATCAGGAACAATCTGGGCACAACAGGCATCAACTCAAAAAAATAATTATACAGCTGCCGGTAAAAAGGTAACGGTATATACAACCGCAGATAGCATAAACTTAAGGTTAACACAAACCGATAACCTTACCTTTTCTGCATCTAAACAGCCTCTGGAAACAGAGATATCCATTTTTGTAGAACCTCAAAAAACCTTCCAGACCATTATGGGTATTGGAGGTGCCATAACCGATGCCAGCGCAGAGGTTTTTGCTAAACTATCTCCGGTAAAACAAAAAGAATTTTTAACTGCTTATTACGATAAAAAAGATGGTATAGGGTACAATATTATACGTACTAACATACACAGCTGCGATTTTAGCAGTGGCAGTTATACTTATATTAAAGAGGGCGATAAAAGCCTTAAATCTTTTACTATAGACCACGATAAAAAATACCGGATACCGCTTATAAAACAAGCTTTAAAGGCTGTAGGTGGCCCGGTAACGCTTTACGTGAGCCCTTGGAGTCCACCTGCTTTTATGAAGGATAATAAGAATATGCTTAAAGGCGGTAAGCTATTGCCTGAATATTATCAGACATGGGCAGACTATTATGTTAAGTTTATTAAGGCATACGAAAAAGAAGGCATACCCGTATGGGGGCTTAGCATACAAAACGAACCTATGGCTACACAAACATGGGAGTCGTGCATTTTTACTGCCGAAGAGGAACGCGATTTTCTTAAAAACTACCTGGGCCCAACTATTAGGAAAGAACTGGGCGACAAAAAAATAATTGTTTGGGACCATAACCGCGACCTTATGAACCAGCGTGCCAATGTAATATTTTCTGACCCCGAAGCTGCAAAATATGCCTGGGGAATGGGTTTCCATTGGTACGAAACATGGGCAGGCGGAGAACCAATGTTTGAAAATGTACAAAAGGTACATGAAGCCTACCCTGATAAAAACCTGATGTTTACAGAGGGATGCATGGAAGCTTTTAATGCTGCCAAATATCAGTACTGGCCTACCGGCGAGCGTTATGGTAAGCAAATGATAAACGACTTTAATAACGGCACCGTGGGGTGGACAGACTGGAATATTTTGCTTGACGAAAAAGGTGGCCCTAACCATGTAGGTAACTTTTGTTTTGCCCCTATTCATGCCGATACTAAAACGGGAGAGCTTATATATACTCCGTCTTATTACTACATAGGGCACTTTTCTAAATTCGTACAGCCAGATGCTAAACGCGTAAGTTCGGCAGTAAGCCGCAGCCAGCTGCTTAGCGCCTCTTTTATAAATAAAGACGGCAAAATGGCTACTGTAGTTATGAACCAAAGCGATAAAAAGGTTACCTACAGCCTTATCATTGGTATACAAAAAGTATCTGCAACGGTACCTGCACATGGAATACAAACCCTGGTTTATTAAACCGGTAAAAAAATTATTTCGATGAAAAAAATATTATACATACTCTTACTGGCCATTGGTGCACCGGCTTTTAGTCAGGGATACCTGCATCAGGACAATCAGGAAATAAAAGACGGTAATGGCAATAACGTATTGCTTCGCGGCCTTGGCCTTGGCGGCTGGATGATACAGGAAGGCTACATGCTGCAAACGGGAGCCTTTGCAGGGCCACAGCATGAAATTCGCCAGAAAATTACCGCCCTTATCGGCGAAGAAAGAACCGAAGCTTTTTACCAGTCATACCGCGATAACGGTATTACAAAAAGAGATATAGACTCGCTTAAAGCGTGGGGTTTTAACTCTGTGCGTTTGCCCATGCACTATAACCTTTATACGTTACCAATAGAACTGGAACCTGTTGCAGGCCAGGATACATGGCTTGATGAAGGTTTTACCCGTACCGACCAGTTACTGCAATGGTGTGAGGAAAACGAAATGTACCTTATACTGGATATGCATGCTACACCGGGCGGCCAGGGAGTAGACGCCAATATATCTGACTATGATGATAGTAAACCATCATTATGGGATAGTGCAGAGAACCGCAGAAAAATGGTAGCCTTATGGCGCAGGCTTGCCGATAGGTATAAGAATGAACAATGGATAGGCGCATATGATTTGATAAATGAACCAAACTGGAACTTTACAGGTAGTAACCAAAATGGTTGCGATGAAGGATCTAACATTCCGCTAAGGCAGTTAATGGTAGATGTTACTACAGCCATAAGGGAGGTAGATACTAACCACATGATTATTATAGAAGGTAACTGCTGGGGCAATAACTACAACGGTATCTTCCCATTGTGGGATACTAACATGGCCCTTAGCTTTCATAAATACTGGAACAATAATTCAACGGGCTCTATACAGGGTATGCTAAACTTTAGGTCGCAATACAATGTGCCTATATGGCTTGGTGAAAGTGGCGAGAATAGTAACGTTTGGTTTAGGGATGCTATAGCCCTTATGGAGCAAAATAACATAGGCTGGGCGTTCTGGCCGGTAAAAAAGGTAGAAAGTATAGCAGGCATTACAGATGTTACCAAGACAGCAGCTTATCAGCAATTGCTTAACTACTGGGGTGGCACCGGCACAGCACCAACTGCAGATGAGGCTACTGCAACATTGATGGATCTTGCGGATAAATATAAAATGGAGAACGTTAAAGTAAAATATGACGTTTTAGATGCTATGTTCCGCCAGGTAACAAGTACAGAAACATTACCGTACAAAAACCACCCGCTGCCGGGCAAGGTTTATGCTACAGAGTATGATTTAGGCCGCTACCAGTATGCTTATAACGATGCCGAAGTTGCTACGTACCATACCGATGGTGGCAGCTATGTAGCATGGAACCAGGGTTGGTCTATGCGTAACGATGGTGTAGATATACAGGCTTGTACAGATACTGAAACAAATGGCTTTCAGGTAGGTTACACGAATGCAGGCGAATGGCTTTTATATACCCTCACTAATGAAAATGCTACTGCCTATGATATTGATATTCGCTATGCAGGCTTTGGAGGTTCTTTACACCTTGAAGACGAAAATGGCAGGATATCTGAACCTGTTATTCTCGCCTCCTCCGGTGGTTACAGCACATGGTCTACAGTAACTATTAATGATATAATATTAAAAGCAGGAACCAGCAAGTTGAAATTAGTGATAGATGGCGCAGGCTTTAACCTTAATTTTATTGAGTTTAAAAACCCTGTGGCCGCCGCAAATGCCGATTTTAAAGTAGTAGATGCTACAACTAATGTTTTAGGTGATAAAATTATTATAACATTTAACAAGCCGCTTCAGGCGGGTATCAACTTTACACAAAGCAGCCTTTCTTTAAAAGTAAACAATACCGCTGTTGCAATAACAGGTTATTCAGATGTTGCGGGGAACACCTTTACATTAACTCCTGCAACTGCTATTAATGCTAACGATGTGGTGTTACTTAGCTATGCAGGTACAAACATTATTGCTACAGATGCTACTGTGCAAACTGCCTTTACAGATAAACCTGTAGCTAACCGCATGGGCACTATTTTACAAATACCCGGTACTATACAGGCCGAAGCTTTTTATGCAAACAATGGTCTGAGCCTTGAAACTACAACCGATGTGGGTGGTGGCCAAAACATTGGTTACACAGATGTAGAAGACTATCTTGATTATCTTGTAAATATAAATGAGGCAAGCAATTACAGGATAGAATACCGTACTGCAGGCGAAAGTCAGACCGGCAGGATTAAATTACAGCTTATAAATGCAACTACGCAGGATATACAAACAGTAACCCTTAACCCTACCGGGGCATGGCAAACCTGGCAAACTACAGTGTCTACCGCACAAATGCCTGCAGGCAGGTATTTTATGAGGATTTTAGTAGATGCATCGGGCTTTAACTTTAACTGGGTTAAATTTACTCCTATCGCATCCGATGATGATGCCGACGGAGTTCCTAACTCGCTCGACCTTTGTGCCAATACACCCGCAGGAACAGTAGTAGACTTTAATGGCTGTACTTTATTTACATTAGCTGCAAACAACTTTACAGTACTCGTAGCCGACGAAACGTGCAGAAGCTCTAACAACGGCAGCATTGCAGTTACATCAGCTTCAAACCATAATTTTGTAGCTACACTTACAGGTACAGCTTCTCAAACAACTAATTTTACAACCACTGCAACGCTCGGCAACCTTGCTGCAGGTACTTATGAGCTGTGTATTACATTACCTGAGGCACCGGCTTACAGGCAGTGTTTTAGTGTTGTTATAAAAGAGCCCCGCGACCTTTCTGTACTGTCTCGCGTGTCTAACGCTGAGCGTACTGTCGAAGTAGACCTTAACGGAGGTAACCTGTATACCATTACACTTAACAACCAAACGTTTACAACAACAAGAAGCACCGTGAGCCTTTCGCTAAACCCGGGCATAAATAATCTTGAAATAAAAGCAGATAATGATTGCCAGGGTATTTACAGGCAAAGTATTACTCTAAGCGACACAGCTGTAGTGTACCCTAACCCGGTAAGCGGTAGTAACATTGTAAATGTTGCAATGCCTCTTGGTAAGGAAAATATATCTATAGAGGTTTACAGTACACTTGGCAACAGGGTGTATGTAAAAGAATACAACCCGCAAAACGGTATGCCTACAGTAGATATGAGCCAGCTTCAGGGTGGTATTTATATCATGAAAATAGTATCTGGCACCTATACATCTAACGTTAAAATAGTGAAAGAATGAAAAAGATAATAGTAGCATTAACTATGGTATCTCTAATTGCTGCAGGCTGTGGCAGTAGTGATGACGGTAATGGCAACTCAGGTGGCGGCACTACTGCCGCTACCCTTAGCCTGCCTACAAATAATTCTGAATGTATTACAGGTACAAGTATTAATGATTCGCAAAGCGCTGTTACTTTTGAATGGACAGCCGTGCCAAATACAGTAACGTATTTTGTGAATGTAACGAACCTTAACACCGCTAATGCCCAGCCGATACAATATAGTGCGGGTACCAATACAACCCAAACTATAAACCTGTTAAAAGGTACTCCCTACTCCTGGTATGTGTCGTCCAGGAAAGCGTCGGGAGAGACCGGTCAAAGTGAAAAATGGAAATTTTATAATGCAGGCGATCCTGTAACAAGCCATGCGCCGTTTCCGGCAGACCTTGTAAGCCCGGTTATGAGCAGTACTATTTTAACTACAAGTATAACTTTACAATGGAGAAGCAGCGATATAGATAATGATATTGCAAACCATAAAGTATATATGGATACTAATACAAATCCTTCTACACTTGTGGGTACGGTAACACAACAGTCTTTACCAAACCTTACGGTTAATAGTGGCGGAACCTATTACTGGAAAGTTGTAACTACAGATGGTGCTGGCAATGCAACAACATCGCCTGTGTTTCAGTTTAAGGTACAGTAAATTTAATATTTTTTTTGTGATACAAGAGAGGCTGCTTATTGGGCAGCCTCTTCTTTTTTATATTTTTCACAGCACGTATTTACCAGTCGGTAGATGGTTTATAATTGCCTTTTCTGATGGCTTTAATTAATAATCGTGTGAAAGCATTAAAATGGGTTTCAACTATTTTTTTTGCCTGCGGTTCTATAAGCTTTCCCTTATCATCCCAGAATGAAGGGAAAGGCATAACATGCTTTTCGTTATTAACATCGGTATAATATATCTCTATTTTACTGTACGTTACTTTTACCCTGTTATCTTTAAATTCTGTAGTGGTTGTAAAGGTTGCGTAATAAGTAAACTCTTCTTTACTCTTGTTTCTTTTACTTTTAGAAATGAACGTATCGTTAGATACAAAACTTAAGAGGCTGCCTTTTTCGGCACTATCCATAACACTGGCAATACCACTATTGTATGTTTCCTGAATGTATTTATTAGCATGGCTGTATAAGGTATCTGCCGGAACACCATCAAAATAAGCTATAAAATAGTTTTTAGTTTCATCCTGCTTAGATACTAATCCGGCAGGTATAATTACAAAATCCTGTGCAAATGTGGCGGTACACGTCAGTAAAAATAATAATAGTGTTTTCATAAAATTCTAATTAAGTTTTAAAAGATAATAAGTGGATTCTTACAAGTTATAAACATATTGGCATGTTTTTATATACTGTATATGATGTAAATAAAGCAAATAAAACAGTTTATTCCTACGCAATTATATCAACTTTAAGAAACTAACTCGTAATTACACAAGCACTTGTTAATTAAATTTAAAAAAACTTTGCAGTCATAACTTAATTCATATATTTGCTTCAATATAAAGCAGCAATGCTGTAACGTACAAAAAATGGTATTTAATCAATTACATCATCATCATTTACTAACTGGCTCATACGCGAGTAGGAAATGATTTTGTAGTAACCACAATATTTTTCTAAACCCGTCTGAGTAAAATCAGTCGGGTTTTTTGTTTTTTAAAGATCACTCTACTTTTTTTATTCAGGCTTTTAACCAAAAAACAATGAATAAACTAAAGATTGCTGTCCAGAAAAACGGACGGTTAAGTGAAAAATCACTACAACTGCTAAGCGAATGCGGCATTAAACTCTCTAACGGGGAGCGAAAATTAAAGACCGTATCGTCTAACTTTCCTATTGAGATACTCTTTTTGCGCGACGATGATATTCCTCAATATGTAGAGCAGGGCGTTGCAGATATTGGCATCCTTGGCGAGAACGAAGTTTGGGAAAAAAACAAAGATGTATTAACCATACACAAACTGGGCTTTGCTAATTGCAGGCTCTCCCTTGCATTACCAAAAGATATTGATTATAGGGACCTCTCCTACTTTAATAATAAAAAAATAGCCACCAGCTATCCTGTTATCTTAGATAAATTCTTCAAAGAAAACAACCTTACCGTAGAGATAGAAACAATAGGAGGCAGTGTAGAGATTGCACCGGGGATAGGCCTTGCCGATGGTATTTTTGATATTGTAAGTACCGGCAGTACCCTGCAAATTAATGGGCTTAAGGAGGTTGAAGTGGTTACCAAAAGTGAGGCGGTGCTAATAAGCAACAAAACGCTAAGTGCCGAAAAACAGTATATTTTAGAAAGGCTGTTGTTCAGGATACAATCGGTTAAGAATGCTGCCGAGAACAAATATATACTACTTAATGCTCCTAACGAATCGGTAGCAGAAATTGCGAGGATATTACCCGGAATGAAAAGCCCTACCATACTGCCCCTTAAAGAAGAAGGCTGGAGCAGCATACACTCTGTTGTTAAGGAAGACCAGTTTTGGGATATTATAGACCAGCTTAAAAAACTGGGGGCCGAAGGTATATTGGTTATTAATGTAGAAAAAATGATACTGTAAGCCATGATACAAAAAATAATGAACCCCCAGCCTGCTGAATGGGAAGGCCTGTGCCAACGCCCGGAACTACCTATTGCCGACCTGCAACAACTGGTACAGCAAATTTTTACCGATGTAAAAAAGAACGGCGATGCTGCCGTTAAAAAATATACATCCTTATTTGACGGTGCTGTGACCGATACCCTGAAAGTATCTGAAGCAGAAATTAACGAAGCCATTGCACAGGTGCCATCCGAACTAAAAGAAGCGATACAGACAGCAAAGGCCAATATTGAGAAATTTCACACATCTCAAATTGAGCAAAAACAAGTAACCGAAACCACTGCCGGAGTAAACTGCTGGAGAGAGAGCCGCGGTATAGAAAAGGTAGGTATCTACATCCCCGGAGGGTCGGCACCATTGTTTTCTACGGTATTAATGTTGGGCATACCTGCACAAATAGCAGGCTGTAAAGAAGTTATAATGTGTACCCCTCCTGACAAAAACGGTGTAATTAACCCCGCGATTTTGTATGCAGCAAGTGTTGTGGGAGTTACAGCTATTTATAAAGTTGGCGGTATACAAGCCATTGCCGCACTTGCCGTGGGTACAGATAGTGTGCCTAAAGTATTCAAAATTTTTGGCCCCGGTAACCAGTATGTTGCTGCCGCTAAACAATATGCTGTAAATTATAATGTTGCGACCGACCTGCCCGCCGGGCCAAGCGAAGTGCTTGTTATTGCCGATGCTACCTGCAATCCTGAGTTTGTAGCTGCCGATTTACTCTCTCAGGCAGAGCATGGTGCAGACAGCCAGGTCATTTTACTATCTGATAATGAAACGGTTTTAGATGCTGTAAATAAAGCCATAGAAAAACAGACGGATGAACTTCCACGTAAAGACATTGTGGTAAAGTGCCTGCTAAACAGTAAATCGATATTGATAAACAGCATAGATGAGTGCGTTACATTCAGTAATATTTACGCGCCGGAACACCTGATTATAGCGTCGGACAGAGCAGAAGATTATGCAGATGGTATTACCAGTGCAGGGTCGGTATTTTTGGGGAACTATAGTTGCGAGAGCGCCGGCGATTATGCCAGCGGAACCAACCACACATTACCTACTAACGGTTATGCCAGGAATTACAGCGGCGTATCGTTAGATAGTTTTGTAAAGAAAATAACCTTCCAGAAAATAACTGCCACCGGTTTACAGAACATAGGCCCTGCCATAGAAATTATGGCTGCCGCCGAACAGCTTAATGCCCACAAAAATGCCGTAACAATTCGCTTAAAAAGGTTGCAAAATGTTTGATATCACAAAAATAGTACGCCCTAATATCCTTAACCTTGAGCCTTATTCTTCGGCTCGGGATGAATTTGAGGGCAGCGAAGGTATTTTTATGGATGCTAACGAGAACCCCTTTGGCGACCTAAACCGCTACCCCGATCCGCTACAAAAAGCGGTGAAGCAAAAGCTAAGCGATGTAAAAGGTATTCCTGTAGAAAATATATTTTTAGGCAATGGCAGCGATGAGATAATCGATTTGTGTTTTCGTGTTTTTTGCGAACCGGCAAAAGATAAGGCACTAACGTTTGTACCTACTTATGGCATGTATGAGGTTTCGGCAACCATTAATAATGTGGAGCTTGAAAAAATTCCTCTCAATGAAAAATTCCAAATTAATACAGAGGATATAACACTAAATCTTTTAGACCCACTTGTAAAGGTCATTTTTATTTGCTCACCTAATAACCCTACCGGAAATTGCATTAAAGCAGTTGAATTTATCATTAAAAATTTTGGTGGTATTGTGGTGGTAGATGAAGCTTATATTGATTTTGCGGATGCCGAATCACTATCTAAAAAGTTAGATATATACCCTAACCTTATTGTTCTGCAAACGCTTAGTAAAGCATGGGGACTGGCCGCAGCCCGTGTAGGCATTGCCTTTGCGGGTACAGCCGTTATTAAATACCTCAACAAAGTAAAGCCCCCCTACAATATTAGTACACTAAACCAAAGTGCTGCCTTGTACGCTTTGCAGGAAACCTCAAAGTTTGAATTGCAACGCAACATCATCCTTCAGGAGAAAAGCAAGTTGCTGGCGGAACTTGAGAGCCTTGATTTTGTTATAAAAATATATCCGTCAGATACTAACTTCTTTTTAATTGTAGTAAAAGATGCAGATGCGATTTACAATAAACTGATAAGCAGTAAAATTATCATTAGGAACCGAAATAAAATAGTAAAAAACTGTCTGCGCATTACCATTGGCACCCCTGCCGAAAACGAAGCGTTACTGGCAGAACTAAAAAATATAACATTATGAAAAAAGTACTTTTTATAGACAGGGATGGAACGCTGGTTATAGAACCGCCCGTTGATTTACAGTTAGACAACCTTGAAAAACTGGAGTTTTTTCCCGGCGTTTTCCAGAACCTTGCAAAGATAGTTACCGAACTTGATTATGAACTTGTAATGGTAACCAATCAGGATGGGCTTGGCACTGACTCCTTTCCCGAAGACACTTTTTGGCCTGCCCAGAATAAAACATTACAGGCATTTAAAAATGAAGGCATTACCTTCTCTGAAATTATTATAGATAAAAGCTTTGCACACGAAAACCTCCCGTCGCGTAAGCCCGGCACTGCCCTGCTTACACACTATATTAAGGGCAATTACGATCTTTCAAATTCTTACGTTATTGGCGACCGCCTTACCGATGTGCAACTGGCTCAAAATCTGGGCAGCAAGTCTATTTATATGGGAATGGAAACTGCACAGGCCGACTTAGTTACCCAAAGTTGGGAAACCATTTATAAGTTTTTAAAGGTTGTTCCAAGAACTGGGTCGGTAATAAGGATAACTAATGAAACTAATATAGAAGTAGTTGTTAACCTTGATGGTACCGGAAAAAGCAGCATTAGTACAGGTTTGGCATTCTTCGACCACATGCTGGAGCAGCTGTCACGCCACGGCAATATAGACCTTGACATTAAGGTACAGGGTGACCTTGAAATTGATGAGCACCACACTATAGAAGACACAGCACTGGCTCTTGGCAATGCTTTTTTACAGGCCCTGGGCAGTAAGAAAGGCATAGAACGTTACGGGTTTTTACTCCCAATGGATGATTGCCTGGCACAGGTGGCGATAGATTTTGGGGGCAGGCCGTGGCTGGTTTGGGATGCTGATTTTAAGCGTGAAAAAATTGGGGAAATGCCAACTGAAATGTTTTTTCACTTTTTTAAATCGTTTAGCGATAATGCAAAATGCAACCTCAACATAAAAGCCGAAGGTACTAACGAGCACCACAAAATAGAATGCATCTTTAAGGCTTTTGCCAAATCGATTAAAATGGCGGTGCAGCAAACCGATAACTTTAATATACCCAGCACAAAAGGAACGTTATGATAGCCATATTAAAATACAACGCAGGCAATACTAAATCTGTACAGAATGCCATACAGCGGTTGGGTTATGAGTGTATCGTGACCGATGATACTGCACAATTGCAAGCCGCTGATAAAGTTATTTTCCCCGGTGTAGGCGAAGCAGGATCTGCTATGGAGTATCTTAAAGCAAAAGGGCTGGACGTGGTTATAAAAAACGTGAAACAACCTGTTTTAGGAATATGTTTAGGGCTGCAATTAATGTGTACCGCATCGGAAGAAGGTGCCACCGAAGGCCTTGGTATTTTTGATGTATTGGTTAAAAAATTTCCTCCAAGAGGCATTGTGCCACACATGGGATGGAACAATTTCAATACCATAAATAGTCCACTATTTAAAGGAATTTCGATAGAAGACAACATTTATTTTGTGCACAGCTATTACGCAGAACTTTGTAATGATACCATTGCTCAATGCGATTACCTGCTCCCGTTTAGCGCGGCATTACAAAAAGACAACTTTTATGCTGTACAGTTCCACACCGAAAAATCGGGCGCTGTGGGTGAGCAGATACTTAAAAACTTTTTAGCCTTATGAGAATTATTCCGGCCATAGATATCATCGACGGTAAGTGCGTACGCCTTACCAAGGGCGATTACAGCACACAAAAAACATATAACAACAATCCTGTAGAAGTTGCTAAAGAGTTTGAAGCAGCGGGTATAAAATACCTGCATGTGGTAGACCTTGACGGGGCAAAATCGGGACATATTGTAAACCATAAAGTACTGAAGGCTATTACTAATGAAACTAATTTAATCATTGATTTTGGCGGTGGTGTAAAAACGGATACCGATTTAGAATTAGCTTTTAATAATGGAGCATCACAAGTTACAGCAGGGAGCATCGCCGTTAAAAGTCCCGCCGTAGTATACCAATGGATTGAAACTTATGGTGCCGATAAAATTATATTAGGCGCCGACTGCATGAACCGAAAAATAGCAATACAGGGCTGGCAGGACAACACCGAAATTGACGTGATCGATTTTATAACACTTTATAAATCTAAAGGTATTAGTACTGTAATTTGTACCGATATTGCTAAAGACGGTATGTTGCTGGGCGCAGCTAATGAGTTGTATACCGATATCTTGAGTACTGTAAAAATTAACCTCATTGCAAGCGGTGGTATAGCCACAATAGATGATGTTTTGCAAATGCAGCAACTGGGTTGTAAAGGCGTAATTATTGGCAAAGCGATTTATGAAGGACGGATAACCCTAAAACAACTGAGCGAACTATGCTAAAGAAACGAATTATTCCGTGCTTTGATATTAAAGACGGGCGGGTTGTAAAAGGCATCAATTTTTTAGAATTGAGGGATGCCGGCGATGCGGTAGAAATGGCGGCACAGTATGCTAAAGCCGGTGCCGATGAACTGGTGTTCCTGGATATTACCGCCACACAGGAAAACAGGAAAACACTGGCAAGCCTTGTAGAAAAGATAGCTTCTGAAATTAATATACCTTTTACGGTGGGTGGCGGCATTAATTCGGTGGAAGATGCCGAAAGGCTGATACGCTGCGGTGCCGATAAGATAAGCCTTAACTCATCGGCAGTAAAAAACCCGGAACTGATCACTGCCATTGCGAATGCTTTAGGTACGCAGGCCGTAGTTGTAGCTATAGATACTAAACTGGCAAACGGCAACTGGGAAGTGTACAGTAATGGAGGCCGGGTTGCAACAGGATTAGATACTGTGGCGTGGGCACAACAGGCAGAGGCATTGGGCGCAGGCGAAATTTTGCTGACATCCATGCATAACGACGGTACAAAAAATGGCTTTGCCATAGCTATTACAAGCCAGGTTTGCAATGCGGTAAATATTCCGGTAATAGCATCGGGAGGTGCAGGCAGCATGGAACATTTTAGAGACGTATTTACCCAAACCACCGCCACGGCAGCACTGGCAGCGAGTGTTTTCCATTATGGCGAGATAGGCATACAGGAAATAAAGGATTATTTAAAGAACGAAAAAATTGCAGTACGATGAAAGTAGATTTTAATAAAGGAAATGGCTTGGTGCCGGTAGTAATCCAGGATAATATAAGCCTTAAAGTATTAATGCTTGGATACATGAATGAAGAAGCATTGGCAAAGACAAAAGCTAAAGGTTTGGTAACATTTTATAGCCGCAGCAGGAATGAGTTATGGACAAAAGGAGAAACATCCGGTAACTACCTGCATGTAAAGGAAATTTTTGAAGATTGCGATAATGATACCCTACTTGTAAAAGCAACACCCGATGGCCCAACCTGCCACACAGGCAGCGAAACCTGTTTTAAAGAAAACAGCGGCAAAGGATTTTTGTACCAACTTGAACAAACTATTGATGAACGTATAATCAACGATTCTGAAAAATCGTATACTAACGACCTGTTTAAAAGGGGCATTAATAAAATGGCTCAAAAAGTGGGTGAAGAAGCTGTAGAACTAGTAATTGAAGCCAAAGACAATAACGACGATTTATTTAAAAATGAAGCTGCCGATTTACTGTATCACTTTCTTATCCTCCTGAGGGCTAAGAATATGAAACTTGAAGATATAGAGGCCATTTTGAAGGATAGGAATACTTCTAAATAATATCCTGATATTGACAATTTAAACACATTGTTAATTTTTTAAATCCTGTATCAAATAATCCTTAAAAAATTATCATTAAATTATGATGACCTCACTATTGTAAAGAGTAATTTCGAATATTATATCTTACTATATACTCAATTACAATGATACAAACCCAGAAGCTGCCGTTTTACGCAAAATTTGCCTTTATACTCATCATTATTATTTGCCTTACGGGCATGTATTATTATGGTCAAAGCCTTATTTCCCCGGTGTTAATGGCACTTCTTTTTGCAATACTTTTGCGCCCCATATCAGCTTTTTTAACCAATAAGGCACGTATACCCCATACGCTTTCGTGCATACTAACGGTATTTTTATTTGTGTTATTCTTTGGCCTGATATTCTATTTTATAACTACGCAGGTTGCTGTAATGGCCGATGACTGGGACAAGATAAAATCGAACCTCAACCAGCATTACACCAACCTACAGGCATATATAAATGAAACATTTTCTCTATCCAAAGCAGAGCAGGACAAGATGGTAGACAAAGCCACGAGCGACTCTATGAGTACTGGTAAAGATATGGTAAGTACAACGGTGATGTCATTTAGTGACTCTGTAGTAAATATGGTGCTTATCCCTATTTACATGTTCCTCATACTATTGTACAGAACCCACTTTGTAAAATTTTTCTGTATGCTGTTTAAAGAAAAATACCATACTAAATTGCAGGACATACTGCATACCATAAAAATTTCGGTGCAAAGCTATATCGTAGGTTTGTTGTTTGAGTTTGTAATTGTATCGGTATTAACAGCCGTGGGCCTTATGATCATTGGGGTTAAATATGCCATACTGCTGGGTGTTATAACAGGGTTATTAAACTTAATACCCTACATAGGCATTCTTATTGCCGGTGTGTTAACCGTTATAGCCTCGTTAACCGGCACAAGCGACCTTACCGTTATAATCGGTATTTTAGTAGTGAATATTGTGGTTCAGATAATCGATAATAATATACTGGTTCCTATGGTAGTTAGCAGTAAAGTAGAGATAAATTCTATTGCATCAATTGTAGGTATAATCTTCTTTGGGCTCATAGGCGGCATATCAGGAATGTTCCTGGCCATCCCGCTTATGGCTATTGCCAAAGTAATATTCGACAGGATCGATTCTCTCAGGCCCTGGGGTTATTTATTAGGCGACGATTTGCCAAAATCATTCTCCTGGAAAATCAAACGTTCCTAAATTTCGTATATACCATAAAAAGCCTTTATGCGTGTTTTACTCTCAATATTTATAGTGTTGTTATGCTTTGGTATAATAAGTTGTTCTGTTACCAAAAAGAAGGATGTTGCTTACTTAAAAACCAATGAAACAGCACCTAAACTAAATGTATTTAGTTCTAAAAAAGGTAAAAAAATGCCGGTATTAATTTTTGTGCACGGCGGTAACTGGAATACAGGCAGTAAAGACCAATATGGTTTCTTTGGTCGGAATTTTGCGCACAAAGGCGTAGTAACTTTAATTCCTGATTATACCTTAAGCCCTTCGGCAGATTACAATACCATGACTGAGCAAATTGCCGCTGTTATACAATGGACCAAACAGAATATTGCCCAATATAACGGCGATCCCAACCAGGTATTTATTACCGGACATTCGGCGGGCGGGCATTTGGGTGCATTGGCAGTAATGAACCCAAAATACGGGATAAACCCAACAGATATTAAAGGGATTATCCTTAATGATGCCGCCGGACTGGATATGAAACATTACCTTGAACAATATCCTCCCACTACCGAGAATGATTATACAGCAACCTGGAGCAGCAGCCCTAAAGTATGGCAGGAGGCATCGCCCATTTATTTCCTGAATGCCAAAACGCCGCCTTTTTTGATTTACACGGGCAATAAAACATACGAGTCTATTAAAGAGGCTAACCAGCGTTTCCTTACAGCACTGCATACGTTCCAGCCAGATGTTACCCCTATCCGCATCAATAAAAAACATGTACCTATGATTGTACAATATGTATGGCCGTGGAGTAACCGGTACGGTGAGGTTATCAATTTTATTGCCAGACATAAAAAGTAATTTGGCAAATCTGTCCAAATGCATACCTTAGCGGTATGGCGCTATCCCGAAGAAAAACAGGCATGAAAAAAATTTACAAACAGTTAGGCTATACGCTGCTGTTTGTATTTGTGGTAATGAATGTAATTACCTTTTTCCATGCGTATAAATTTACCCATTTTAGCGATAGTGGTACTCCAAAAATAAAACCTGAACAACTTACCGCTTCTCAAAAAGCGGGGATATTGTTTTTTGGTGTCAATAATCCAAAGCCGGTCAATACGCAATTCCCAACCCAGAAATACACAACACTTCATCTTAAAAGCAATGTTGAAATTGAATGCTGGAGTATTAGAGTACCTAATTCTAAAGGTACCATAATAATATTTCATGGTTATGCCGGAGAGAAATCGCAGATGATTGATAAATCGGACGAATTTGTAAAAATGGGGTATAGTACCTTGCTGGTCGATTTTATGGGATCGGGCGGCTCTGAAGGCAACCAGACCACCATTGGCTATCTTGAAGCCGAAGAAGTTAAAACTTGTTTTGAATATTTAACCCAGCAGGGCGAAAAGAATATTTACTTATTTGGTACCTCAATGGGAGCTGTAGCCATACTAAAAGCAATTGATGATTATAATATAAACCCTAAAGCAATTATACTTGAGTGCCCTTTTGGTACTATGTATAAAACAGTTTGTGCCCGCTTTAATGTTATGGGAGTACCTACGGTACCTATGGCAGGGATGCTTATGTTTTGGGGCGGACTACAAAACGGTTTCTGGGCGTTTAGCCATAATCCTGAAACGTATGCCAAAAGTGTACTCTGCCCCACCCTGTTAATTTATGGCGAGCAGGACAGGCGTGTGAGCCGTGAAGAAATAGATACTATTTACAAAAACTTACAGGGAGCAAAAGAACTCAAAACCTATCCGTTAGCTGGACACGAAAACTACCTCAATAAGTATAGAGAACAATGGATTAACAATGTAAGATATTTTTTAGCCAATAATAATAAATAAAAAAAGGGAATCCGTAAGTAACCGGATTCCCTTTTTTATTATTATGAAGAAAAATTATCCTAATATTTCTTTTACTTTTTTTCCTATTTCAGCAGGAGAATCAACTACATGGATACCGTTTTCTCTCATGATGCGTTTTTTAGCTTCGGCAGTATCATCTGCACCGCCTACAATTGCACCTGCATGGCCCATTGTACGGCCTTTAGGAGCAGTCTCACCAGCTATAAAGCCAACAACCGGTTTACGGTTACCATCTTCTTTAACCCACTTCGCAGCATCAGCTTCAAGCTGTCCGCCTATTTCACCTATCATAATGATAACTTCAGTTTCAGGGTCATTCATTAGTAATTCAACAGCTTCTTTAGTAGTAGTACCAATAATTGGGTCGCCACCTATACCAATAGCCGTTGTAATACCAAGGCCTTGTTTAACAACCTGGTCTGCCGCTTCATAAGTAAGAGTACCTGATTTAGATACAATACCTACAGTACCTTTTTTAAACACAAAGCCTGGCATAATACCTACTTTAGCCTCACCCGGAGTAATAACACCCGGACAGTTAGGGCCTATTAGTCGGCAATCTTTATCTTGTATATAGTCATAAGCTTTAATCATGTCTGCAACAGGGATACCTTCAGTAATAGTAATAATTACTTTAATACCAGCCTCAGCAGCTTCCATAATTGCATCCGCAGCAAAAGCAGGCGGAACGAATATAATAGTAGTATCGGCACCTGCAATATCAACAGCATCTTTAACTGTGTTAAATACAGGAAGGTCAAGATGTGTAGTTCCACCTTTACCCGGTGTAACACCACCTACAACATTAGTACCATATTCTATCATTTGGGTAGCATGGAAAGTACCTTCGGTACCTGTAAAACCCTGTACAATTATTTTGGAATCTTTATTAACTAAAACACTCATGATATATTTTTTATTAATTTTCTTATTTGCGATACAAAAATAGGGTTTTTAAGTGATACCCATAAAGCTTTTTTTGATTTTTTGCACAATATCATTTAAAGAATTTTCTGTACAATCAGCGGTAATACTAATCTAAATGACTCATAACATAGCCCCTGTAAAGCAGGTTATCTTTAAGCTCCCAGATAGCCATTGAGTGCGATAAAACGATCTCGTCATACGGGTTATCTTTTGTTTTTACATAGTTAGTGTACCGTACAGATACTGTATTGCCTTCTTCTATAATGTGGCTAATCTCTAAGCGAAGGCTTGCATAGTTACCTTTTGTTTGCCTCGCAAATGTAATAATTTCCCTACTGTCTATTTCTATATATCCCCTTGTGCTATACCATTGTATATACAAATTTTGGTGCACATACATAGTAATCCCAACAGGATCTATAAGTGCATCATAATATGCCAGAACAACTTCTTTGGGAGACATTTTCATTGTTACTTCTCAAATATTTCGGGTAAACGCCTTACAAGTGCCATTTGTTTCATAGTGGTACGTGCCTCCTGTGCCGGGGTTCCCCAATACACTTTACCGCCTTCTAACGATTTACTAACGCCGGACTGCGCAAGAAGCACCGCTTTGGCACCTATGGTAAGTCCGCTTGCCATACCTACCTGGCCCCATATTGTAACTTCATCTTCTATAATAATACAACCCGCAAGCCCGGTTTGAGAGGCAATAAGGCATTTTTTACCTATAACCGTATCATGGCCTACATGTACCTGGTTGTCTATCTTAGTACCTTCGCCTATGGTGGTATCTCCGCTCACACCTTTGTCTATAGTACAGGCAGCACCTATGCCCACGTTGTCTTTTATAACAACACGGCCACCGGATAGTAACTGGTCAAAACCTTCAGCACGCTTTTTATAATAAAAGGCATCGGCTCCTATAACGGTACCGGAATGGATGATAACATTGTTGCCAATAACGGTATTATCATAAATAGATACATTGGCATGAATAACGCAATTTTTTCCAATGGTAACATTGTTACCCACAAAAGCATTGGGCTGAATAATGGTACCCTCACCTATTTGCGCTGATAAGGATATTGCTGCATCAGACGATTGAAAAGGCCTGAAGTTTCTGGTAAGCTTATTAAAATCCCTGAAAGGGTCATCTGATATAAGCAGTGCTTTACCTTGCGGGCAATCTACTTTTTTATTGATAAGCACTATTGTCGCTGCCGACTGTAATGCCTTATCATAATATTTTGGGTGGTCTACAAATACAATATCTCCCGGCTCTACCACATGAATTTCGTTCATGCCGTGTACAGGGAAGTTATCATCGCCCACATATTCACTGCCTATAATTTCGGCAATTTCTTTAAGTGAATGTACTTTAGGAAATTTCATAATTATTGTTATAAATTGGCATGAAGCCGTACTGAAAACACATTTACTAACCCGTTCCTGTCTTTATTATATCCGGGATTTAATATAAATTGATATCCACCTGAAAGATACAGATTTTTTTGTATTTCGGCAGAATAATAAAACTCGGCCACACTTTCCAGGCCGTAATTAAGCTGTCCGTCGCCAAGCATAAAACCGTAGCCACCTGCTGCAAGATAATCTTTATGCGGATTAGATATTCCCGATGCCACTACAGCTAAACCGGCAGTATCGTTTACACGGCTCCACTTGCTGCCCTTAGCACTAATGCCGAGGCTAATACTTTTATCTATCTCTGTAAATGCCCAGGTTTGTGTATGCCCATCGTTCCAACTGGCACGAAAAAAAGCACCCAAAAAATTGTTTAGTTCCTGCTCTGCATTTACTGCAAAGCCATACTTTTTATTGCCATATTGCTGTACATCTTCAATAACAGGGGCGTAGGGGTTTAGCCGGATGCTCTCGCTATAATTGCCCATCTTTCCTCTGGTAAGGAAAGCTAAAAAGCGTATTGCCCCTTTTTTACCCAACCAGGAATAACGACGGGTATACTCTGCAGTAGCCGAGTTTGATTTAGAGACGTTCCAGTTCATATCGAGTCCGTTAGCTTCTTTGGGTAAAAGGGATAATGCTAACCTCAGTTCATTTTTAGGAGTAACATACTCTAAAATTACGCTGGGTACATAACCACGTGTATTAGCAGGATAATCCCAGGCACCATTGCTCATAAGCCCCCAGTTCATGAACTGCGAGCGCGGATCATGGCTATAAGAATTTTGGTCGAAATAATCGGAAAGGCAAATTTTACCGGCGGTAATACCTATATAACTTTGAGGGACTGCGCCCCCCAGTTGGTTCTGGTCGCTTTCCTGGGTTTCCTCTGTAGCATCAAGAGCAAATAACTGCTGCATGTATGCTCTTGCAAGATAAATTTTGGGTTCTGTGCTGCCTACGCGAAATGTTTCACCATTTGTAGCATCGGCAAGTCCAAGAACTTTGCTTAACCCGGATCCTCCTGCGAGTTCCGGGTTAACAAAGACTGATGCATTTTTCCATAATCGTGCACCCGCAAACAACGTTGCGGTAACAGAATTTCTGGCTTCTTCCCGCGTTTGCAAACTATTTTGTCCTGTATAGTCGGCCTTAAAGCCCGGCTTATACTGATTAATAATAGTAGTTTGCATGTGAAAGGAAAAATTTTCCTTCTTAACAGTATCAGTAACCTGCGCATTCATCTTTAGTGCAACTAAAGAAAGCAGTAACACAGCAGCGGGCAGTGTTTTCATTGATATGTGGATTTATTAAATCCTTGAATTATTGTTTTACGCGCTCCAGGTAAGAACCTGTAGCAGTATCAATTTTAATTTTATCGCCTTCGTTAATAAACAAAGGTACGTTTATAGATGCACCGGTTTCCAGCTTAGCAGGTTTAGTAGCATTAGTAGCAGTATTACCTTTTACACCCGGCTCTGCATACGTTACTTCAAGCACTACAGATGCCGGCATATCTACAGATAGTGGTGCATCAGTTTCAGCATTAATAATAACCATTACGTTTTCTCCTTCTTTTAATAAATCAGGAGCATCAAGAATGTCTTTATGTAAAGATATTTGCTCGTACGTTTCAGCATGCATAAAGTGGTACTGGTCACCTTCAGGATATAAGAACTGGAACTTGTGAGTCTCTACCCTTACATCCTCAATTTTATGGCCAGCAGAAAATGTATTGTCAAGCACTTTACCGTTAGTAAGGCTTTTAAGTTTTGTCCTTACAAACGCTGGGCCTTTACCCGGTTTAACGTGAAGAAATTCTATAATTTTATATATATCGTGGTTAAACTTAATGCATAAACCGTTCCTGATATCTGATGTACTTGCCATTTTAGCTATATGTTAATTTGTTATTCTGTCAATTTGATTATTTGTTCTTGTTGACCGGATATTAGCTTTCATTTAAACAAATTTCCAAATCAACGCATCACATTACTACGATATACCCGTATACCCTTTCATGATACCACGGGAAGAGTTACGGATAAAGAGCAATATCTCGTCACGCTCCGGCGTAGCCTCCATTTCGGCTTCAATAATGCTTACAGCTTGTGTGGTATTATAATTTTTTTGGTACAATATCCTGTAAATCTCCTGTATTTCGCGGATCTTTTCAGGGCTGAAACCTCTCCTTCTTAATCCTACAGAGTTAATACCCACATAAGATAAAGGCTCTTTTGCTGCTTTAGTAAAAGGAGGTACATCTTTTCTTAAAAGCGAGCCACCCGATATCATGGTATGGGCACCTACACTAATAAACTGGTGTACAGCACTAAGGCCGCCAATAATGGCATAATCGCCTACGGTTACGTGTCCACCAAGCAAAACACCATTTACAATAATGGCATTATCGCCTATATGGCAGTCGTGGGCAACGTGTGCAGCCGCCATAATAAGGCAGTTTTTACCAATTTTTGTTACTCCCGATGCTACTGTGCCCCTGTTTATGGTAACGCATTCGCGAACAGTGGTATTGTCTCCAATAATAGCAAGCGAGTCTTCACCGCCAAATTTAAGATCCTGCGGGATGGCAGAAATTACTGCTCCCGGAAATATATTGCAATTTTTGCCTATCCTGGCGCCTTCCATAATGGTAACGTTAGATCCTATCCAGGTTCCTTCGCCAATCTCTACATTGTTATGAATGGTTGTAAACGGCTCGATAACCACGTTCTTGGCTATCTTAGCGCCGGGATGTACATATGCTAAGGGTTGATTCATATCAGATGTTGATTACTGTTTTCTGGCAATTTGCGCCATAAGTTCGGCCTCAGCCACAAGTTTTCCGTTAGCGTAGGCATTAGCCTGCATGTGGCATATACCACGGCGTATAGGCGAAATAAGATCGCACTTAAATGTTAACGTATCTCCTGGCAATACCTTGTGTTTAAACTTAACATTATCTATTTTCATAAAATACGTAAGATAGTTTTCAGGGTCAGGAACAGTACTTAAAATAAGTATACCTCCTGTTTGCGCCATGGCCTCTACAATAAGTACGCCCGGCATAACCGGTGCACCGGGAAAATGGCCTACAAAAAAATCTTCGTTCATGGTAACATTTTTAAGCCCTACCACGTGGCTATCGCTCATTTCTAATATCCTGTCTATCAATAAAAACGGCGGACGGTGCGGCAATATACTCATTATTTTATGAATATCCATAAGAGGCTCTTTATACAAATCGTATACAGGAACCTGATTGCGCTGCTCTAACTTTATAATCTTAGACATTTTTTTTGCAAACTGCGTGTTTACAAAATGCCCAGGCTTATTAGCAATAACTTTACCTTTTATTCGCGTGCCTATTAAGGCAAGGTCACCTATAACATCTAATAATTTATGGCGTGCAGCCTCGTTAGGGTAATGCAGTGTAAGGTTATCTAAAATACCGTTTGGCTTAACAGTAATACTGTCTTTACCAAAGGCTTTTTTAAGATTTTCCATAGTCTCCGGAGAAATTTCCTTATCTACGTATACTATTGCATTGTTTAGGTCGCCGCCTTTTATAAGGCCATTTTCCAGTAAAGTCTCCAGCTCGTGTAAAAAGCTGAATGTCCTGGATTCAGAAATCTGCTCTTTAAAATCTTTAAGGCTTTTAAGTGTTGCATTTTGTGTACCAAGCACTTTAGTACCAAAATCTACCATTGCAGTAATTTGGTAATCATCTGCAGGCATAACAATTATCTCACTGCCTGTAGCTTCATCAGTATAAGAAATAACCTCTTTTACCACATATATACGGCGTTCTGCATCCTGTTCCTCTACGCCTACTTTTTCTATAGCCTCTACAAAAAACTTAGAAGAGCCATCCATAATAGGAGGTTCAGATGCGTCGAGCTCTATAATAACATTATCTACATCGCAGCCCACAAAAGCGGCAAGCACATGTTCTGATGTTTGTATCTTAACACCTTTCTTTTCAAGATTAGTGCCCCTTTGGGTATTTACTACATAATTGGCATCGGCTTCTACAACCGGTTGGCCTTCTAAATCTACCCTTACAAAAGTGTAACCATTATTTACCGGCGCGGGCTTAAAAGTTATGGTAACTTCTTTACCTGTGTGCAGCCCAACCCCCTTTAACGATATTTCGCTTTTGATTGTGGTTTGTTTAACCATTATATGTCGTTTTTGTTTACTTCCCTGGTTTGTTTTTTAAGATCATCTACGTCGGCCACTATTTTAGGAAGATTCCTAAAATGTACATAAGCCTTATTAAAATCAGTATATGGCATGGCCGGCGAACCTTGTACAGATTCGTTATCTGCTATACTTTTAGTAACGCCCGATTGTGCCTGAATGCGCACGTTATTGCCTATAACAAGATGGCCAATAATGCCTACCTGCCCTCCTACAATACAGCTGCTGCCTATTTTTGTAGAGCCTGCAACACCCGTTTGAGATGCTATAACAGTATTTTCGCCTATTACAACATTATGCGCAATTTGTATCTGGTTATCCAGCTTTACGCCTTTTTTTATGATGGTAGACCCTAACGTAGCCCTGTCTATAGTAGTACAAGAGCCTATATCTACATTATCTTCTATAATTACATTACCTATTTGCGGCACCTTATTGTAAACACCTTCCTCATTTGGCACGTAGCCAAAACCATCTGACCCTACAATAGCACCTGAGTGTATGGTACAGCCCGCCCCAATTTGGGTTTCGGAGTATATACGTACACCGGCAAATAAAATAGTATTATCGCCTATAGTTACGTTATCTCCTACAAAAGTGTTAGGATATATTTTTACGTTATTACCAATTTTTACATTTTTGCCTATATAGCAAAAACTGCCCAGGTACAGGTTATCGCCATAGGTAGCCCCTTCTGAAATTACAGAGGGTTGCTCTATGCCAGATTTCATTAATTTAACCTGGTTATAGTATTCCAGCAGCTTAGAGAACGATTTATAAGCATCTTCTACCTTTATAAGGGTAGTTGTTACTTCGGCTTCGGGCTCAAAAGTTTTATTTACTATAGTAATAGTAGCCTGCGTAGTATATATGTAAGGAAGGTATTTAGGATTAGCCAAAAAGGTTAAAGAACCATCGGTTCCCTCCTCTATTTTAGCCAGTGTAGATACCTCTGCATTTGGGTTACCCACAACCTCACCTTCCAGTATACCCGCTATTTGTTCTGCTGTAAATTTCATCCCGACAAAAATATAAAATTAAATTAAATAGCGGCTTTTTCCAAAAGCACTTTTGGAAAACACAGGTAATACTTTGTTACCGGCTTAGATAATGCCTTTAAATTCAACTGGTCAGATGCTTCTGCTACATCCTCCACAGTACGGTCTTTCATTAATATATGTATGGGTTCATCGGTTTTATTGTATGCCTGGTTCTTTATTTTACCCCTAAACACAAAATATTCTGCTTCTTTTTCCGTTATTCCGTACTTTTCCATGATGGTTTTTTGCAATACTACCACTTCATCTTTTGCCACTTTATCAGATTGCATCCTTATTTTGGGCAGGTCGCGGTTAATGATCATTTTACTTAATTCACTCAGCACAAAATCATCATGAAACTGCCACGCTTTTATCGCACTTATAATATCAAAATCGTCCAGGTAAGAGAATGTTTTAAGCACATTGGCGTCAAAATCTCCAAGTTCTATTTTATGTTGAAGGAAAAACTGTAAAGGTTCGCTGGCATTAATTTCTTTACCCTGATGCGTTAGGTCTTTTGCGCGTTTTAATATCTTGGTAAGCACAAGCTCTGCCGCAACGCTGGTTTTATGCAGGTAGGCCTGCCAGTACATTAGCCTGCGCGCCACAAGAAATTTCTCTACAGAGTAAATACCTTTCTCTTCTATAACCAGCAAATCGTCCTGAACGTTAAACATTTGTATAAGGCGCTCACTGTTTATATTGCCTTCGGCTACGCCACTGTAAAAACTATCGCGCTTAAGGTAGTCCATCCTGTCCATATCCAGCTGGCTCGATATAAGCTGAAGCATAAACTTGCGGTGGTAATTGCCTTTAAATATTTGTATGGCAAGGGTTAGCTTACCTGTAAAAGTTTCGTTTAAGCTATCCATAAACAGCATCGAGATGGCTTCATGGTTAACATTCTCTACAATGCTATGCTCCATAGCATGCGAAAATGGTCCGTGCCCTATATCGTGCAGTAATATGGCTATGCAAAGCGCGTTTTCTTCTTCGGCAGAAATATCTACACCTTTAAATTTAAGCACCTGTATGGTTTTATGCATAATGTGCATACAGCCTAAAGCATGATGAAAACGGGTATGGTGGGCGCCGGGATACACAAGGTATGACATTCCCATTTGGGATATACGCCTGAGCCTTTGAAAATAAGGATGCTGAATAAGGTCGTATATCAGCGGGTTGGTTATAGAGATAAACCCGTAAATAGGGTCATTAAGTATTTTAAGCTTGTTGATTTCGCTCACAGGACAGCAAATTTTTTAACAAATATACTAAAACCTGTTGGTTATTGGGCAAAATGCATCTATTTAACGTGTTGTGTAAGGGTTGTTAACGCATTTTTGTAAAAAAAGTTAAACATAGGTTAATACACATTGTGCAGACAACAGATTACGAACAGATTACGTAGTTTTACATAAGCAAAACTCATTGCCATGAAAATAGTACTACTCTCATTATCAGCATTTTTTACAATCACTTTTGTAAATGCACAACAAGTGCAGGAACGCCTTGACCAGCAGCCTGCCCCGGTAACCCAACAGCAGGTAGAACGTGATGCCAAGGTGGCAGATGATGTGCGAAAAAAGGATGACGCCGACAAAAAAAAGCAGGAGGCCGAAGCTAAAAAGAAGGAAGAAGAAAAAAAGGCTGTTGCCAAATCTGAAGATAAAAGTAAAAAGACTTCAACAACACCAGGAAAACAATAATAACGTTATTTTTTGTTACTTAGGTTATTGAAGGAGAGGCTCGCAAAGATTTTTGCGGGCCTTTTTTGATTATATTTGTTTAAACTCAATTTAAAGCAAATGCCACTAAGATCAAATCTTACAAAATTATTCTTTCTTTTTTTTACACTGGCCGCCTCTACAGGTAATGCCCAAGATTCAGAATCCTTACCATTGCTTTACAGTTACGATGAGGGTTATAAATTTATTGAAAAGGCTAAAAATTTTATCAACGCAGGCGAATACTATAAAGCAGAAAAGTTTTTAGATATGGCGGCACGGGCAGACTATGGTTTTTGCGGCAATGCCTGGTCATCCGCCAATGGCGAGATCGGTAATACAAAAGCCGAAATTTACATTATCCAAAGATATTACAACAAAGCACTCAATACATTAGAAACAGTTGGCGAATGCATGTTCGGATCCGATTGTGCCACAAGGGACAGCCTTAAAATAATGGCGCTGATAGGTAAATATGGCAAAACAAATGTAAGGGCCGCATTTAATGAGGCGAGCGGCTTTAAAAAACCGGATGTTTTAAATTATCAATATTCAGTACATCTCTCCTCCCTTAATTATACTTTTAAATTTGAAAATTATATTAAAATAGAAGGAAATATTCCTCAGAGTGATGAAGATATTAAAGCTTTAATGAAGAAGCAAAAATTTTACAGCCTGCTGGAATAAGGAATTCGCATGCAAACTACTCCTGTTCACCGCAATAATTACAATTAAAAGCAATGATAAACATATTGCTGCGTTAGCATAAATACTATAAGAATTGTGTTACGATTTTATAATAAATTTAGGACAAAATCTCTTAAATAACGCTAACTTGCAGGATTAATTACGAACGAAAATTCACTCATAAAATGAATGAGATCAAGATACTTTGGGTAGACGATGAAATAGACATGCTAAAGCCCCACATTATGTTTTTAGAGAAAAAAAACTATAATGTTACTACTGCCAATAATGGCCAGGATGCTTTAGAACTTTTTGATAAAGAAAACTTTGACGTAGTTTTTCTTGATGAGAACATGCCCGGACTTAGCGGCCTGGAAGTGCTTGCAGAGATGAAGGAAAAAAAATCAACAGTGCCCATAATCATGATCACCAAGAGTGAGGAAGAATATATTATGGAGGGCGCCATAGGCTCTAAAATTGCCGACTACCTTATTAAACCGGTTAATCCTAACCAAATACTGCTTTCTCTTAAAAAGAATCTCGACCACTCGCGCTTGATATCTGAAAAAACTACGCTGGATTACCAAAAGGAGTTCCGAAAGATATCTATGGATATGTCTATGGTAAGAACCTGGGAAGACTGGGTAGATTTTTACAAGCGCCTTATTTTTTGGGAGATGGAACTTGAGAATATTGAGGACCAGGGAATGATAGAGATATTAGAATCGCAAAAAGCAGAGGCCAACTCGCAGTTTGGTAAATTTATAGAGAAAAATTATGAAGACTGGTATGAGCCGAAGGCAGATAAACCGGTTCTTTCTCATAATGTTTTCCGTGAGCTTGTTGTTCCGGAAATACAAAAAAAACAGCCTATACTTTTTGTTGTAATAGATAACCTGCGTTATGATCAGTGGAAATCTTTTGAGGGTGCTGTGAGTAATCACTATAAACTGGAAAAAGAAGCCGCCTACTATGCTATTTTACCTACTGCCACACAGTATGCCCGTAATGCTATTTTTAGCGGTATGACACCGCTGGAGATGGAAAAGAAATTTCCGCAATACTGGAAAAATGACGTAGATGATGGTGGTAAAAACCTTTATGAAGCAGAGTTTTTAACCGAGCATTTAAAACGCCTTGGCCTTACTGCACTTAAGCAGGAATATTATAAGATAACTAATTTTGCTGCCGGTAAAAAACTGGTAGACAATTTTAAGTCGCTTAAAAATAATGACCTTACCACCATTGTATACAACTTTGTAGACATGCTTTCTCACGCCAAGACAGAGATGGATGTGGTTAAAGAACTTGCAAGTAACGATAAAGCATACAGGTCATTAACACAAAGCTGGTTCCGCAATTCGCCGTTGTTAGAGATAATTCAGCAGGCACAGCAAATGGGCTTTAAACTTATTATAACTACAGACCACGGTACTATAAACGTTAAGAACCCAAGCAAGGTTATAGGAGACAGGAATACCAGCCTTAACCTGCGTTATAAAACAGGACGAAGCTTAACGTATGAAGACCGCGACGTTTACCATGTAAAAGATCCTAAACGTATACAACTGCCTACAATAAACATGAGTAGTTCGTATATATTTGCAAAGAACGATTACTTCCTGGCTTATGTAAACAATTATAACCATTATGTAAGCTACTACCGCAATACGTACCAGCATGGTGGTATATCGCTGGAAGAAATGATCGTACCATTCTTAGTCTTCAACCCTAAATAGTTGAGGGCTCACTTTTAAAAATTTATAAGAAGATTCAACAGGCTTAATAGCATATAATTGAAAATACTAATGGAGATTACTTTTTCCCTTGAGGAAATTGACCAGGCTGCACAAAAAACGCTGGCCTTAAATTTAAAAAACATTATACTACTACATGGCAGTATGGGTGCGGGTAAAACCACATTTATAAAATCTTTGGCAAGGCAACTTGGGGTAACCGATATGACATCGAGCCCCACGTTCTCTATTGTAAACGAATATGCAACCAGCGACGACAAGCCATTATACCACTTTGACCTTTATCGCCTTAACAGCGAAGAGGAAGCTTACGATATGGGTATAGATGAGTACTTTTATTCGGGCAACTTATGCCTTATAGAATGGCCTGAAAAAACACCAAACCTTATCCCTTTAGACCATACTTCGCTTACTTTAAAAGCCCTGCCCGATGGCCGAAGGCATCTTACTGTAAAATAGTTGTTTATATTTGCCTTTTTTTGTAAATTTCTCCCATATAATAGCCACCCATGTCATTTACACCTTTTACAAGACAGCAACTTCTGCCACAGGAGGAAATGCTTGAAGTAGCCAGGCAGCGCAGCGACCTTTTTATAGGCATGCCAAAAGAAACGTCGTTCCAGGAACGCAGGATATGCCTTACGCCCGATGCTATAGCATCATTAACGGCACACGGCCACCGCGTAATGATGGAAAGCGGCGCAGGCCTTACTGCAAGTTATACCGATAAAGAATACAGCGATGCCGGTGCCGAAATAACGCACGATACTAAAAAAGTATTTGGCTGCCCTGTAATACTAAAGGTAGAACCGCCCACGGTAAAAGAGATCGAGATGATGAATCCCGAAACGCTGCTTATATCTGCACTGCAGTTAAAAACACAGCGCAAGGAATTTTTTGAGGCTTTAGAAACTAAAAAGATAACGGCACTTGCCTTTGAATTTATAAGAGATGAAGACGGCTCCTACCCTGCCGTAAAATCCCTTAGCGAAATTGCAGGAACAGCATCTGTACTAATAGCATCTGAACTAATGATTAGCCAGAAGCTTGGTAAGGGTTTATTATTTGGAAATATAACCGGTGTACCACCTACAGAGGTTGTTATACTTGGTGCAGGAACAGCCGCCGAATTTGCTGCAAAAACCGCTCTTGGCCTTGGTGCCAGCGTTAAGGTTTTTGACAATTCTATAAACAAGCTACGCCGACTGCAAAATAATCTTAACCAACGTATTTTTACGAGTACAATACAAGAGAAGGCTATTCTTAAAGCCTTAATGCGCTGCGACGTAGCCATAGGTGCTATGCGTGGCAAAGACCGCAGCCCGGTTATTGTAAGTGAAACGATGGTAGAGCGCATGAAGCGCGGTGCTGTAATTATAGATATTTCTATAGATACGGGAGGATGCTTTGAAACATCTGAAGTTACAACGCATGAAAAACCTACTTTCGTAAAACACAACGTCACGCACTATTGTGTGCCTAATATCCCTTCGCGTTACAGTAAAACAGCTTCGCTATCCATCAGTAATATCATTAGTCCATTTCTATTGCAAATGGCAGATGATGGTGGTATAGAAAGTGCCATACGCTGCAATGCCGGCCTTAAACATGGCATATACTTTTACCACGGCCGCCTTACCAACAGTAGTATTGCAGAGTGGTTTGATCTTGGTCATACCGATATTAACCTGATCGTATTTTAGCAAAGCAACCAAAAATAATATAACACACTTAAAATAAACTATAAAACAGTTGTAAAATATTTGTTTACAACTGTTTTATTTGTTTTTAATCTGCTTAATTTTAGTTAGATAACACTAATGCTTATCTTGTATACTACTTTGTAAAAGATTGGAAATTACTTTAAATCGGTTACTTTAATAATTGTGTCATCACCAGGTCCAAAAGTAGTACCAATTACAGTAATTGTTTCGCCTATAGCTACATTCCTGTATTTTTTAGGGTCGGCCATATTAGGGATGCTTATAGTACCTGTGTATATTTTGCCATCGGCAGCCTCAATAGTAGCAGAATAACCGTCTTTACCCCTGTTTATTTCTGTTACTTTACCGGTAACGGTAACTTCTGTCTCTTTTGCCGGTGCATCTTCTATGGCAGATGTATCTTCGCCGGTAACAGGCAGGTTTGCAGTACTGTCTACAGCCTCAGCGGCAGCAGTGGGGTCTTGTGTCATAACAGCGTCTTTTTTTTCTGAACAGGCAATGGCACCCATTAACGATATGGCAAGGCCAAATACTAAAATTTTGTTTTTCATAGTTTGTTATTTTACCCAAAGATACCATTTTTGAAAGACGAAAACCGTGAAGTTATCTTACTTTTAAGAGTATTAAATTATACTTTTAAATATGAATTTGTTGTAAAAACATAAAATCCCGGTTACATAAAATAACCGGGATAGTAACAACTAATTTAAAAGCATTATAAGTACCGGTTATGCGAACAGGTATTTTTTTAACTCGGCAGCTGCCTGAATAAACAGTGCCTTTGTTTGCGGAATATTTGCTAAGGGATTAAGTAACCCAAAATCGTGAATAGTACCATTATATCGTACCGTGGTAACATTTACACCGGCTTCATCGAGTTTACGCCCAAAAGATTCTCCCTCTTCCCGCAAAATATCAGCATCGGCAACCTGAATCAGTGTTGGCGGAAAGTCTCTCAGTATATCAAGTCCGGCATTTAATGGCGAAGCATAAATTTCTTCGCGTTCTGCAAGATCAGGTGTATAATTATCATACATCCATTTCATTAGCGACGTTGTTAAAAAGCGGTCTTCACCAAATTGATTGTAAGAAGATGTTTCAAAATTTGCCGCAACTATAGGCCACATCATTATTATATTGGCAATTTTAGGTCCTTTGTTCTCTATGGTTTTAATGGTGGTAACTGCCGTCATGTTGCCCCCTACGCTATTGCCTACTACTGATAGTTTAGTGCCATCTACATTAATTTCTTCGCCATTTTCTGCAACCCATTTTGTAGCTGCATAAATTTCATTTACTGCCTGTGGGTATTGTGCCTCCGGCGATGGTGTGTAGTTTACAAATATACCTGCTGCACCGCTTAATACAACCAGGTCTCTAACCATACGTTTGTGTGTAGGATAGTCGCCCAGTACCCAGCCACCTCCGTGCAGAAAAATAAATGCAGGCAATTTTTGTGTGCTGCCTTGTGGCTTAACTATGTTCAGTTTTACGGTATAGCCATTCTCGGTAATTGTAATTTCGGACTCGTCGATGCCGGAATAATCAACTTGCACCGATTTTTGCGCATCTATAAGTACCTGTCTTGCCGCTATAGGTGTAAGAGTTTCTAAAGGTACACCACCAGAATTAAGTGCTTTTAAAAATTCTTTTACCGGTTTGCTAATGTTAGGGTCTGCCGCATAGTTTACAACTTCGTCTAATGGAGTAATTTCAAATGTTTTCATGATCGTATATGTCTTATGGTTTGTAGTGTAAAAGTACTCCCACATAAAATCATATTTTTACGCCAATCGCCCAATAGGCAAAAGGAGTCGTTTAATAAGGCTTATGCTTATTTAACGACTCCCTCAAAATTAATTTACAATATTATTTTACTGCCTTCTGAGTTTTTTTTCTACAAAAAAATCCACTTCATCATTTATACGCGAAAACTGCAGCCTTTCCTGCTGGGCAAGCCTGTCAGTAAACAATATGCCTATAAGGTGATCTGTTTCGTGCTGAAAAATTACCGCCGTAAAGCCCTCTACCATTTCGTCATGGTGCTTACCCTCAAGATCGTAATAAGTAATGCGTATAGTGTAATTGCGCATAACATCGCCCTTTATATCAGGTATTGAAAGACAACCCTCTGTGCCCTTGCGCATGAGTGCCGACCTCCATGTTATCTTCGGGTTAAGATACACTTCAAAAGGTTCGCCCACTTTATCAAAGCGCTGCACCCATATTATATTGCGGTTTATGCCCACCTGTGGCGCAGCAATACCCACACCGGGACTGGCAGGATCTTTAACCGTGGCAAGCATGCGTTGCGCCAGTAAAGGGATGCTCTCGTCCTTAAGGTCTACCGTTGCAGATACACTTTGCAGTATTTTCAGGTCGGCAGGGTTAGTGGTTTGCAGCACGCGCATCATGGTGTTTTTGTCGCCGGCATTTATCAGGCTTTTTTCTGTTTCGTTCATTTTCTGGGCATGCACATTAGCTGCAGCTACGAGGGCAAATACAGCAAATAGTATTTTTTTCATGGATTTATATCCCCGCTACTTCTTTAATTTCGTTAATAATGCGCACGGCAAGTTCATCTGCCTTTTCCTGTGTTTGCGCCTCTGTATATATCCTGATAATTGGTTCAGTATTCGATTTACGAAGGTGTACCCACTCATTGGCAAAGTCTATTTTTACACCATCTATTACAGATATATCTTCGTTACTATATTTACCTGCCATAGCCTCAAGAATGGCATCTACATTAATTTGCGGTGTAAGCTCTATTTTGTTTTTGCTCATATAGTATTGCGGGTATGATGCCCTTAGCTCTGCTACAGTTTTAGTTTGCCCGGCAAGATACGTTAAGAACAAAGCGACACCCACTAACGAGTCGCGGCCGTAATGTAATTCTGGGTAAATAATACCGCCATTACCCTCGCCACCTATAATGGCATTATTCTTTTTCATAAGGTCTACCACATTAACCTCTCCTACAGCGCTGGCCTCATAAGTACCGCCATATTTTTGGGTAATATCCCGCAATGCACGCGAAGAAGACATGTTGCTTACCGTGTTACCGGGTGTTTTACTCAGCACATAATCTGCACAGGCTACAAGAGTGTATTCCTCGCCAAACATTTCGCCATCGTTGCTAATAAATGCAAGACGGTCTACATCCGGGTCTACCACTATGCCCAAATGCGCTTTTTCTTCCACAACAAGCCTGCAAATGTCTCCCAGGTGTTCTTTAAGCGGCTCCGGGTTGTGCGGAAAATGTCCGTTAGGCTCGCAGTATAGTTTTACAACTTCAACCCCCATTTGTTCCAGCAACTTAGGGATGACAATTCCACCGGAAGAGTTAACGCCATCTACCACTACTTTAAAACCTGCAGCCCGTACAGCATCGGCATCTACAAGTGGTAAATCAAGCACCTCATCTATATGGATATCCATGTAGGCATCGTTAATGGTAACTTCGCCCAAATTATCCACGTCGGCAAAATCAAATGCTTCGCTTTCGGCAATTTCCAGTATTACGGCACCATTATCGCCACTAAGGAACTCCCCTTTTTCATTTAACAGTTTAAGGGCATTCCATTGTTTAGGGTTATGGCTTGCAGTAAGTATAATACCACCATCGGCACCTTCCATAGGTACGGCAACCTCTACCGTTGGTGTGGTAGAAAGGCCAAGGTCTATTACATTTATACCTAAACCTACAAGCGTGTTAGCTACAAGGTTATGTATCATAGGGCCTGAAATGCGCGCATCGCGGCCTATAACAACGGTTAGTTTTTGTTTATCAGAATTATTTTTAAGCCACGTACCATAAGCCGAGGCAAATTTTACAGCATCAACAGGTGTAAGGTTATCGCCGGTTTTACCGCCTATTGTTCCCCTAATGCCTGATATCGATTTAATTAATGTCATTCTCTATGCGTTTGTTAAGAAAACAAAGATAGTGGTTTCACCGGATTTTTAGATTGTAAGATTTTTAGATTATTTAGATGCCTGTACTATCATATTATATAGTTTATTAATCCGGCAATCTAAAAATCTTACAATCCAAATATCTGGCTGGCTACAAAACTCTTTGCCACCTAAAAAGTATTGCTTACTTTAGGGGTATGAATTTTTTAGCACACATATACCTTTCCGGCAACGACGACGAACTTAAAATAGGCAATTTTATAGCCGATGGTATTCACGGCAAGCCGGACCTGTTTCCTATAGGGGTGCAAAAAGGTATTATACTGCACCGCGCCATAGATACCTTTACAGATGCCCACCCTATATTCAGGCAAGGAACCAAGCGGCTGCATGCTAACTACCACCACTATGCCGGGGTTATAATGGATATTTATTACGATCATTTTTTGGCACAAAATTTTGCCGCTTACAGCGATGTCCCGTTGCATGATTTTGCCGATAATTTTTACAGGCTGCTTGAGGTAAATTATAATATGCTGCCCGAACGCAGCCAGGGCATGCTGCCGCACATGTTTAAGTATAACTGGCTTGTTAGCTATGCAGGTATTGAGGGGATTGCAAGGACGCTTACACAAATGGACAGCCGTACCAAAAACAAATCGAATATGCGTTTTGCCGATAAAGAATTAATTGAGTTTTACAGCGAATATGAAGCCGAATTTACCGAGTTTTTTGAAGAGATGCGCGCGTATGTAAAGGAGAAAACGGCAACATTATAATTATGGATTTCGTTACAGATGCATTTTTGGTACACCTATTTTTTTTGTAGCAACTACAAATTTAAAGCCCCTTAATACAAGAGAAGCCTTAAAAAATATATAAAATGGGCTAAAAAAAATATATAAATAAAGTAACTTAGCGTTTTATTGCAAATCCTAAAAATTTACTTACTAAATGCCCAATCGCATTGTTACTAAAATACGCTTATTTTTAAGGCATAATTTTGCACGTCTTGAGGCGTTTTTTTTTCTTTTAAAAAACCTTTTGCCAGAGCGGCATTTTATATATTTATCCTGTGTTTTTGTAGCAATGACCACTGCCTTTGCAGTTATATTACTTAAAAGTTTTGCGCATAACGTTTTTGTATTAGCTACATACGTAAATAAATACCTTAAACTGCCTTACATAAACAGTATACTCCCCATTGTAGGTATTTTGCTTACGGTACTGGTAGTAAAAAAAATACTCGATGGCAAGATAGAAAAAGGCAGCTCCCGCATACTTGTAGCAGTGGCAAAAAGAGGCGGTATAATGCCCCGCAAGCAAATGTATGCCCAGATAATAACAGCATCGCTTACGGTAGGCCTTGGTGGGTCGGCGGGGCTTGAGTCTCCTATTACTATTACTGGTGCGGCATTAGGATCTAATTTTGCGCGTAAATATAAATTGCATAAAAAAGACAGGATATTGCTCCTTGCCTGTGGCGTGGCAGCAGGTGTTGCAGCAGCATTTAATGCACCCATAGCCGGTGTGCTTTTTGCCATTGAGGTAATACTTACAGATGTTACCATATCTGCCTTTATCCCTATTATGATATCTGCAGCAACCGGGGCGTTAGTGTCTACAATAGTACTTAACGAGGAGGTCCTTCTATCCTTTAAACAACGCGAACTTTTCGATTTTCATAACATACCGTTTTATATACTACTTGGTATCCTCGCCGGGTTTGTATCATTATACCACGCCAAAACGTTCCAGAAGGTAGAGTCTCATTTTAGCAAACTGCGCATTAAAGGCTATCGCAAGGCCATGTATGGGGCTATACCGTTAGCTTTATTAATATTCCTGGTGCCTACCCTTTTTGGCGAGGGTTACGAAACCATAAAAACATTGGCTAACGAAAACCCACAATCACTTTTAGAGAACACACTTCTCGAAGATTTTAAGAGCAATGGCTGGGTGCTGCTTCTTTTTGCAGGCATTACCATGCTTTTAAAAGCTTATGCAACAGGTCTCACGCTTGCCAGTGGCGGTAATGGTGGCAACTTTGCACCCTCACTATTTGTAGGCTCCTACCTTGGCTTTTTTGTGGCTAAGTTTTTTAACCTGCTTGGTATGCATTTACCTATTGGTAATTTTACCATAGTAGGTATGGCCGGCATTTTGAGCGGGTTGTTTCATGCGCCACTAACAGCAATTTTCCTTATTGGCGAAATTACAGGCGGCTACAACCTCATGTTACCCCTCATGATAGTATCTTCTATAAGTTATGCGGTATCTAAACAGTTTGAAACCTACTCTATGGAGGTTAAACACCTTGTAGATAAAGGACAGGTTTTTACATCTAATAAAGACAAAAATATCCTTTCGAGTATCGATATCCTTAATGTGGTTACTACAGATATTCAAACATTTTCGGTAAACCAAAAACCGGAAGATGTTGTAGCCATACTTACTAACTCGCAACAGACTCACTTTGCCGTAACAGACGATAAAAAGAGGCTGATAGGCGTTATTGATTTTGATAACATACGCCATGTAGTATTTAGTGCTTTTAAGATTAAGTACACTAAAATTGAAGAGATGATGACCATTCCTGCCGAAGTTGCCCTTATGGAAGACTCACTCGAAATGATAATGGATAAGTTTGAGATCGCACAGGTTAATTATCTTGTGGTGCTTAAAGATGACCGCTATTACGGCATTATAGAAAAATGTAAAGTACTCGAAGCTTACCGTGGTGTGCTTAAAGAAATGGTAATTGAATAAGCTACCTATGTGTGGCGAATAGACTACAATATTATACTTTACTATGCCTGTACATATTGTAAATGTTTTATATTTGGCACCAAACCACCACCTGCCTCCGCAACCACGTTAATATTAAAGGTATTACTTGTTTTATACAAAAAATTAATTATCGAAGCTTAATAAATCAATGAAAAAGTACTTTCTCCTGCAATTTTTAGTGTTCATTACATTAACCCTCAATGCACAAAATAACAAAGTTTTAGTTACGGGCCCTGACAAAAAACTCGAAGTTACAATTGGCCTTAATGCGCAGGGAAGCCTTTACTACAATGCTGCCTACAATGGTAAGGCCATTCTTGAAGATTCGCCATTAGGATTAATTTCAAACGTTAGTGACTTTAGTAAAAATTTAAAGTTTACAGAAAAAAAAGAATCTGCCATAAATGAGAATTATACGTTAAACCGCACAAAAAAAAGCAACATAAACTATCAGGCCAATGAAATTACCTGTGTATATGAAACGCCAAAAAAAGAAAAAATAGCTATCATATTTCGCGTTAGCAATAACGATATTGCATTTAAATATTACTTAAGCCAAAATGGCGAAACCGCAAGGTGCATTATACAAAAAGAACTTACAGGTTTTAACTTTCCGCAAATAACCACTACGTTTTTAACACCTCAGGCTACCCCTATGATTGGGTGGATGCATACAAAACCAAGCTATGAAGAAGAGTATGTGCCGGATGAGGCTATAGGTACTCCGTCGAAATATAAAGTAGGCTATACATTTCCTGCGCTGTTTCATGTAGGCAATAACGGCTGGGCACTGGTATCTGAAACCGGCGTTAATGGTCTTTACTGTGGCTCTAAACTTAGTGAAGGCACAAAAGATGGGCTTTACAGTATTGCTTTTCCTGAACCGGAAGAAAATAACGGTACAGGCACGGCAAATCCGGCTATAAGTTTGCCCGGCGAGACACCTTGGAGAACGCTGACAATAGGCGAAAACCTGAAACCTATTGTAGAAACTACTGTTGCATTTGACGTTGTTAAGCCTTTGTATAAGCCGGGTATCAATTATAAATTTGGCCGTGCTACATGGAGCTGGCTGGAATGGCAGGATGACAGTGTTGTTTTTGAAGACCAAAAAACGTTTATAGACCTTTCTTCAACTTTAGGATTTGAATTAACCCTGATTGATGGCAACTGGGATAAAAATATAGGGTATGAAAAAATAGGTGAACTGGCTAAATATGCACAGTCAAAAAATGTTGGTCTTTGCCTATGGTATAACTCTAATGGCTTTTGGAATGATGCCCCGCAAACTCCAAAAAATAAAATGAGCAATACAACAGAACGTAAAAAAGAAATGGCATGGATGCAGAGCATAGGCGTAAAAGGCATTAAGGTAGATTTCTTTGGAGGAGATAAACAAGAAACATTTAAGCTGTATGAAGACATTCTAACCGATGCAAATGATTATGGATTAGCCGTTATTTTTCATGGGTGTACCCTACCCCGCGGATGGGAACGCATGTATCCTAATTTTGTGAGCAGTGAGGCTGTGCTTGCTTCAGAGAATCTTATTTTTACACAGGAAGCTAACGATAACGAAGCTTATAATGCATCTTTACACCCGTTTATACGTAACAGTGTAGCATCTATGGATTTTGGCCCTGTGCTGCTCAATAAAAAGCATAACAAAAATAACGACGGCGGTAAAATTCGTAAAACAACAGATATTTTCCAGATAGCAACATCTGTTGTATTTCAGTCTGCGATACAAAACTTTGGTATTGCCCCAAATAATTTAAACGATACTCCTGATTTTGTAATTAATTTTATGAAAACGGTTCCCACCACCTGGGATGAAACCCTCCTCTTAGATGGCTATCCCGGCAAATATTGCCTCATTGCACGACGCAATGGCGACAAATGGTATATAGCAGGCATTAATGCTGAAAAAGATGTGAAAAAAATTAAGATTGACCTTGCTATGCTGGCCAATAAAAACATTTCTTTTTACTTTGATGAGCAAAACAGGCAGCCAAAATTAAAGCAGTTAAAACTGAATAAAAAAGGGCAGGTAACTATAGAAATACAACCATTAGGTGGTGTTATACTTACTAACTAAATATAGAACTCATCCTGACTTTTTCAATTGGCTGCAAATACACTAACTTATTGTAGTGCCAACAGCTAAAAACCTAATTTTAAAGTACCCTTGCATTGTTTGCAAGGGTACTTTTATTTTATATAATGTTTAAAATAAAGCAATAACACCCTAAACTGCTGCTATTGTTACTTATAAATCTTTAAAGCTTCTTTGCTATTTCTACCACTTCAAGATTTTCTATTTTATCGCCGTTTATATCAAACCGCAGCATGGTACGCACCTGATGGAAACCATGTGTGCCTGCCGCCCCCGGATTCATGTGCAGTAAATTATGTTTCTGGTCAAACTGTACTTTAAGTATGTGCGAATGCCCGCAAATAAAAAGTTTTGGTGGGTTAAGCATCATTTCTTCTCTCACTGTGGGATTATATTTACCGGGATAGCCACCTATGTGGGTTATCCATACATCTACGCCCTCGCACATAAAACGATTGTTTAGCGGAAATTCCTGCCTTGCCTTAGCATCATCTATATTACCATAAACGGCACGCAGGGGTTTTTCTGCCTTAATAGCATCAGTCACACTCAGGTCGCCTATATCTCCCGCATGCCATACCTCATCGGCAAGGCGCACATATTTAAGTATGGTATCATCTATATAACTGTGGGTATCGCTAAGCAGGAGAATTTTTGTCATAGTAAAAGTAAAGAGGAACAAAGTTAGTTTATAGTTACAAAGCCTCAAAGTCGCACAGATACAAAGTTTTTTACAGAGACGTTAAATTTAAGGATCATTTACACTTTGCAACTTTGCCTCTCTGCTACTATGCCACTTAAAATTGTATCTTTGTGAAAAATTTAAAGGAACGCTTTGAGGTATTTTATAGAGTTTGCTTATAACGGTAAAAACTACTGCGGATGGCAGTACCAGCCGCACAGCCCATCGGTACAGGAAACGCTTAATAAAGCACTGTCTATGCTGCTTCGCCATAAAATAGATGTTGTGGGTGCAGGCCGTACAGATACCGGTGTACATGCCCGCCAGATGTATGCACACTTTGACCTTGAAGATACTTTTGATGCCGATAAACTTGTACTAAAACTCAACTCTTTTTTACCAAAGGATATTGTTGTGTACCGTTTTATACCCCTGCATGTTGATGCCCATGCCCGTTTTGATGCTACCAGCCGTACCTACGAATACCACCTGCATACCTTTAAGGATGCCTTTGAAAATGAAGGCAGCTATTATCATTTTCAACCTTTAAATGTTGCTAAAATGAACGAGGCAGCCCAACTATTAATGGGCTACACTGATTTTAAATGTTTCTCTAAAACCAATACGGATGTGCGCACGTTCGACTGCAAAATTACCCATGCCAAGTGGGAGCAGCATGGCACCCGCATGGTCTTTACCATAACTGCCGACCGTTTTTTGCGCAATATGGTTCGTGCTATAGTGGGTACTCTTGTAAACGTGGGCCTTGGTAAAATAACTGTAGACTATGTGCGTACCATTATAGAGAGCCGTGACCGCGGTTATGCAGGTGCATCTGTTCCTGCACACGGATTATACCTTACCAAGGTAATTTATCCGTACCTTTAAGCCCTTATAAATCTATGAAAGCCATAAAGAATACCCCAAATAAAAAAACGTCGCCACTTAAAAAAGTAATGGCGTTTGCAACCCCTTACAAAACCCGTTTTATATGGGTTATTGTATTTTCTGTAGCACTGTCTGTTTTTGCAGCACTACGCCCCTACCTGCTTAAAGAAACGGTAGATAATTACCTTATGAACAAAAACATGCCCGGCCTGCTTAAATATGTTGGGCTTATGGGCATTGCTCTTATTCTTGAGGTGGCTGCACAATTTTATTTTGTATACTGGGCTAACTGGCTTGGTCAGGATATTGTAAAAGATATCCGCGAAAAATTGTTTGCACACATAAGCAGTTTCAGGATGAAGTTTTTTGATAACGAAGCTGTTGGCAAACTGGTTACACGTACTGTTTTTGATATAGAGTCGATTGCCAAAATATTTAGCCAGGGACTGTTCATGATTATAAGCGACATGCTTAAAATGCTTGTTATCCTCATAATAATGTTTTACATGAACTGGAAACTTACCATCGTGGTTATGCTTGCCATGCCGCTGCTGGTTATTGCCACACGTATTTTCCAGAAAAAAATGAAAGGCGCTTTTGAAGAAGTGAGAACACAGGTATCTAACCTTAACACCTTTGTACAGGAACGCGTTACCGGCATGAAGATCGTGCAGCTTTTTAACCGTGAAGATATAGAATACGAAAAATTTAAAGGCATCAACAAAAAGCATAACGATGCCTGGTTAAAGAATATATTATACAACTCCATCTTTTTCCCCATTGCCGATATTATATCGTCTTTAACCCTTGGGTTTGTTATATGGTATGGTGGTGTGAGCATATTAGGCGGCGACAGCCTTACCACTCCCGGCGACCTGTTTGCCTACACCATGTTTATAAGCATGCTGTTTAACCCGCTGCGCCAAATTGCAGATAAATTTAACGAGATGCAAATGGGTATTGTAGCATCTGACAGGGTTTTCGAACTGCTGGAAATGCAGGAAGACATACAGAAAAACGGAACCAAAGAGGCATGGCATTTTAAAGGTGAATTAGACTTTAAAGATGTGCGCTTTAGCTACCTCGAAAATGAGGAAGTTATAAAGGGCATTACCCTGCATATTGAAGCCGGAAAAACCATTGCCATAGTGGGTGCTACCGGAGCCGGTAAAAGTACTATAATCAACTTACTAAACCGCTTTTACGAAATAGATAGCGGCACTATAGCCATAGACGGCACTAACATTGACGAATTTACCCTGGACAGCCTTCGCAGGCAAATTGCCATTGTATTGCAGGATGTTTTCCTTTTTGCCGATACTATACTGAATAACATTACCTTAAATGACGCTTCTGTTACCCGCGAAAAGGTAATTGAAGCATCTAAAGCTATTGGCGTTCATAACTTTATTATGAGCCTGCCGGGTGGTTACGATTATAATGTAAAAGAGCGCGGTGTAATGCTATCATCGGGACAGCGGCAGCTTATTGCCTTTTTAAGGGCTTACGTAAGCGACCCGAGTATTTTGATACTGGACGAAGCTACATCATCTATAGACACCTACAGCGAAGAGCTGATACAAAATGCTACCGATGCAGTTACTAAAGGGCGAACCTCTATTGTAATTGCCCACAGGCTTGCAACCATAGTAAACGCTGACAAAATCATTGTAATGGATAAAGGCAAAATTGTGGAAGATGGTACCCACTACGAACTTATAAACCGTGAACAGGGGTATTATAAAAACCTGTACTATTCGCAGTTTGTTGCAGAGAGTGAGGAGAAGTAGTAATCAGTGGTAGCATGCATTATATGTAATGTGATTTTAAATGAAGTATTTCTTTAAATTATTCCTGATCGTTATTGGTGCAGAAATTGCATTACGCCTTTTAATTCTTGTACTTCAGCTACAGGCAATACCACAGCCAATACATTTGTTGGGCAGTATTTTATCAAGCATATCCTGTTTGCCACTTTCGTTAATAGACCGCAGCTTTCCTTACTGGGCAATGGGAAGCATTGGGTTTAGTATTTCATTAATATTTATTACATGGCTAATACATACCGTAATTGTCTTTGTTTTCATCAGATTGATAAAAACATTTGAGAGACGGGATTAAATAATTTTGATAAATGGCAAACTGATGGATGACAATACAAATTATACAACGGGTCCGGAAGACAACCTATTAGGCATTACAGATTACAACCAGATTAATGAACTGGAAACTGAAGGACTTTCATTTGCTGAAATTATAGTTTTTGAACTGAATGCTGAAGACAAAATTACACCTTATATTTTGTTGTCGTTACATAAAACAGCATTTGGACTACTATATGACTGGGCGGGCAAATGGCGAACGATACAGGTTAATATGGGTAAGTTAGAACTTCCTCTTCCTTATCAGGTTCCTAACCTTATATATCAGTTTCTTGATAATTTAAACTTTAAAATAAGCATTGCTAAAACTTTAGACGATCATATAGATTGCCTTACGTATGCACATTACGAATTTGTAAAAATACATCCATTTAATAATGGTAATGGAAGATTAGGCAGGATACTTATGAATATGGTTGCTTTAAAATTTGGCTATCAGCCTATCGAACTCTATAAAAGAGAAGGCGATGCGAGAAAAATTTATATTGATGCGCTTAGACAATCAGATATTGGAAATTTCAATTCTCTACAAAGCCTTATTCGTAAAGAAATCAAGACTTTCTGATTCTCTCTTTCTAATAGTACTCTCAACAATTTCAGAAATTTTTTCTTTAGAAACTTTCTGATTTTCAAGAGCCATGGTAGTATATAGCGTCCTCTCAAGCGTTTCAGATAAAAAAGCCCTGTCCCTTAATTGCGGATATTTTTCGTAGAATTTCATAATTCCTTCATTCTCATAAGTTACCTACAAATTTAAGCAATAAAAATGTAATAACGAAACCATTAAATTATCCTTAGCATTTTCCTATAAGCAAATAAATACTTAATTTCGTACGCACAATTTAAATAGCAAATTATTTTACCATGAAATACGATATTATTGTTTTAGGCAGTGGCCCGGGCGGTTATGTAACAGCTATAAGGGCTTCGCAGTTAGGCTTTAAAGTAGCTATTGTAGAGAAAGAAAGCCTTGGCGGTATTTGCCTTAACTGGGGTTGTATCCCTACAAAAGCATTGCTAAAAAGTGCGCAGGTTTTTGATTACCTTAAGCATGCGGCTGATTACGGCCTTACCGTAAACGAATTTGATAAAGATTTTGGAGCTGTTGTTGCCCGTAGCCGTAATGTTGCCGGCGATATGAGCAAAGGTGTACAGTTCCTTATGAAAAAAAATAAGATAGAAGTTATAATGGGTACCGGTAAGCTTAAACCGGGCAAAAAAATAGACGTTACCGATAAAGACGGTGCTGTTACAGAACTTAGTGCCGACCATATTATTATTGCTACCGGTGCACGCTCGCGCGAATTGCCTAACCTGCCTCAGGATGGTAAAAAAGTAATTGGCTACCGCCAGGCTATGGTATTGCCGGAACAGCCTAAAAGCATGATCGTTGTAGGATCTGGTGCTATAGGTGTAGAGTTTGCTCATTTTTATAACGCTATGGGTACTAAAGTTACCATTGTAGAGTTTATGCCAAACGTTGTTCCTGTAGAGGATGAGGATATCTCTAAACAATTTGAGCGTTCTATTAAAAAAGCAGGCATCACGGTTATGACCAATGCATCTGTAGAGAAAGTAGATACAAGCGGCGAAGGTGTAAAAGCTACCGTTAAAACTGCCAATGGCGAGGAAATCCTTGAAGCTGACATCCTTTTATCGGCTGTGGGTATTAAATCGAACATTGAGAACATAGGCCTTGAAGAAGTGGGTATTGCTACCGACAGGGATAAGGTGCTTGTTAACGCTTTTTACCAAACTAACATACCGGGTTACTACGCCATAGGCGATATCGTTCCGGGCCAGGCGCTTGCCCACGTTGCATCTGCAGAAGGTATTACCTGTGTGGAGAAAATTGCCGGCCTGCATGTAGACCCTATAGATTATGGCAACATACCGGGTTGCACGTATGCTACACCGGAAATTGCATCGGTAGGTTTAACAGAGAAAGCTGCAAGAGAAAAAGGTTACGAGCTTAAAATAGGTAAATTCCCTTTTACAGCTTCCGGTAAAGCTAAAGCTGCAGGTACTCCTGATGGTTTTGTAAAAGTAATTTTTGATGCCAAATATGGCGAATGGTTAGGCTGCCACATGATAGGTGCCGGCGTTACAGATATGATAGCCGAGGCTGTTGTAGCGCGTAAGCTTGAAACTACAGGCCATGAGATAATTAAAACGGTACACCCTCACCCTACCATGAGCGAGGCAGTTATGGAAGCTGCCGCTGCTGCTTATGGCGAGGTTATCCATATCTAATTTTAGATTTTAGATCGCAGATTTCAGATTTGCTTACTCATAATACAATCCGTCCTGAAAAATTTTAGGGCGGATTTTTTTATTTATGATGTTTACTCATTATCTGTTATTGTTTACTTAATTTCTATATTTGGACAAAAATTTTAGATATGATAAAAAGCTACCTTTTACTAATTGTTTTTGTTTCATTTACCGGATTTGCACAAAATAAATTTGGGGTATTTTCGGGTATTACTTACTCCTATCTCGCGGAGGGATTTTCGAAAAAAGTTAACACAGATGATGCCATTGGTTTACAAATAGGCATTGTTTATCAAACGGAATTAACTAAAAAAATTAGTTTCAGGCCCAAGCTCGTATATTCACAACAGGGAGACAGAAAAGCTTCTAAAGGTTACAGCCCTTACACTTTAGATATATCTCAGATAGATTACAAATTAAACTACCTGAACGCGCCGCTCGATTTTAAATTCTGGAATAAAATATATGTTATAGCAGGACCACAGATAGGGTATCTTTTAAGTACCGAAAAGGGAGATATTAACTTTGGTGAACCAAAATCTAAATTTGATCTTGGTTTTAATCTGGGCGGAGGATTTACTATTAACCACCTGTTTTTTGAATTAGGGTTTTATCATGGTGTTACAACAGTATTAGAGTTCCCAAACAGAAGATATATTGCTGACATTAAAAATGGAGTTGGAAAATTTACAGTTGGCTATTCCTTTAATTAGTGTTGAGAAATGTTTGTATCCTAAAAGATTTCACTACATTTTTTTAAAATTTCACGCTATGCATTTACAGCATTATGGCATTCCGCTTTTCTATATTATTTTTTTTTATTGATATTATATTGGAATATGAGAGACAGGTTTAACCAGTACAAGTGTAGCCATCCGGTTAAAAGGACTTACTATAGTGAACTAAATTATTTAAGGTTATAAATTATTAAAGCTATCTGCGATCACATTTTTAATATGTGAAATTAACCCTGAAAACATCCGCTAAAAAATAATACCTTTGCAGTTCAATTTTTCGCAATGAGATTACACAGGAATTTATGTTTTACGGTTATAGACTCGTTAGGTTTTATTTTTAACGATGGAGAGTATGCCGATAAGGTTGTAGCCCGTGCCCTTAAAAAAGACAAGCGCTGGGGCAGTGCCGACCGCAAGTTTGTAGCCGAGACAATTTATGAAATTGTACGCTGGAAACGCCTTTATGTAGAGATAGCCGAGGTTAAGGAACCTTTTGACAGAGATAACATTTGGCGTGTATTTGCCGTATGGGCTGTGCTTCGCGGCATTACCCTGCCCGACTGGAAGTATTTTGAAGACACCCCTGTGCGCCGCATTAAAGGCCGCTTTGACGAGCTTTCTAAAATAAGAAAATATCGTGAATCTATCCCTGACTGGATGGATGAACTGGGTGTTAAAGAACTTGGCGAAGCTAAATGGGAAAAAGAACTTACTGCCCAAAACGAGCAGGCAAAAGTTATACTTAGGGTTAATACCCTTAAAACCACACGCGAAAAATTAAGAGCCATACTTATGGACCTTAATATAGATACCGAGGTGATGAAGGAATATCCTGATGCACTTATACTTAAAGAGCGTGCCAATGTATTTATGACCGATGCCTTTAAGGAAGGCTTTTTTGAAGTTCAGGATGCATCATCGCAAATGGTGGCGCGTTTTCTTGAGGTTGAGCCTGGCATGCGCGTGGTAGATACCTGCGCCGGTGCCGGCGGCAAGACCCTGCACATGGCTGCCCTTATGGAAAATAAAGGCCAGCTTATTGCTATGGATTTGTATGAAAGCAAGCTTAAACAGCTTAAAATACGTGCAAAACGCGACAGCGCTTTTAATATTGAGTACCGTATTATAGACAGCACTAAAGTTATTAAAAAGTTACATGAAAAGGCCGACCGTGTGCTTATAGATGCTCCATGCAGCGGCCTGGGTGTTATGAAACGTAACCCCGACAGTAAGTGGAAACTGCAACCGGAATTTATAGATAACATCAGGAAAACGCAGGCCGAAGTATTAGAAAACTACAGCAAAATAGTAAAGCCGGGCGGTAAACTTGTATATGCCACCTGCTCTATTTTACCATCTGAAAATGAGCAACAGGTTAAACATTTCTTAACTACAGAGATAGGTAAAGAGTTTACTTTTGTAAAAGAAAATAAAGTGCTGGCATCAGAATCCGGGTTTGACGGATTTTATATGGCACTTATGGAACGAAAAAAATAACATAGTAGCTTACAGATGTTAAATTTAGTAAGGGTGTTTATAAACTTGCTACATTTGCCCTCTTATTAATTTACAAAATGAAAAAAAATTACTCTTTATTATTGGTATTGCTTACTACTGCTGTATTTGGACAGATACCGGCAAATTATTACAATACCGCAACGGGTACAGGCTACGCATTAAAAACGCAGCTTCATAACATTATTGACGGCCATACAGACAGGGGATATGCAGGTTTATATGTTACCTACACCACTTCTGACAAAGATTTTTATTATGAAAATAACGGTACCCTTTTAGATATTTATTCTGAAATTCCTTCCGGAGAAGACTCTTATGAGTATACTTATGGCAGTGACCAACAGGATGACGGTTCTCTTGGCACCGCGGAAGGGCAAAGGTTTAACAGGGAACACATTGTGCCGCAGTCTTATTTTGCATCTGCACTACCCATGTATGCCGATGCACACTTTATTGTGCCTACAGATAAGTATGTAAATGGACAACGTGGTAATTTTCCGTTTGGAAAAGTAAATATGGCTACCTTAACTACAACTAACGGTTCTAAAAAAGGGGCAAACCTTAATTCAGGATACTCGGCAGGTTATACGGCTACGGTTTTTGAACCTATTGATGAATTTAAAGGAGATGTTGCCCGCATGATTTTATACTTTGTAACACGTTACCAGGGGCAGTTAAGCGGGTTCTATTCCTCTACAAATGTTTCTTCAACACAGTCTAAAGCAATGTTTGACGGTACCGAGGACCATGCCTTATCTAATACATTTTTAAACATCTTACTTACATGGCATGCAAATGACCCGGTAAGCCAGAGAGAGTTAGATAGGAATAACGCCATTTACAGACGCCAAAGTAACAGAAACCCATACATAGACCACCCTGAATATGCAGCACAGATATGGGGCGAAGTTGCAGGTCTTAACACATTTGCAGCTAACACAGTTACAGTATACCCTAATCCTGCGGTAAACCACGAGGTAAACATATATTCAGAGTCACCTCTGGAAAATATAGAAGTTATTAACCTTAACGGCCAGCTTATACAAAGTATACAAAAGCCACAGGCAACAAGTAATGCATACATTGTAAAAAACCTTTCTCAGGGCTTTTACATGCTAAGGGCAACATCAGGAAACCAAACGGTTACAAAGAAAATTATAGTTAACTAATTAGCTGAAATATTTTATTTAAACCTCCCAACCGGGAGGTTTTTTTATGGCTATATGTTAGCGATTTAGTTATATTTGGTAATATTATCACACCAATCAAATGAAGGCTTTTTTTCTGCTTCTATTAATATTGCCTTTATATTCTACCGCTCAGGTAACTATTTATGATGAGGAAAAATTTTTAGAATTTACATTACAATTTCCTCCGGATACCACATCGGCTACACAGATAGACTGGGGTAAGGAAAAACTTGTTTCAGAATTTATACTGAAAGGAGAAGTACCTTTAAAATACTCGATTGCTTTAAAAAACGATACAATAGCTGCGCTTTCAAAATATGCTGATGGCAGATGGGAATTTCAGGAAGATATAGCCTATACGGATTGGGCAGTGAGAAGAGTTGACGGGACAAAAGTTATATCAGAATTTAAAATTACTGATTTTGACAATGACGGCGATGAAGACCTTACATGCTGGACATTTACGAATATAAATGGGAATATGTGGACAATTATTTTTCTTAATGACCAGGAAAATCAAAAATTAGTGAGTCTTTATAATACCGCCGATCAAACCCTTATTTGGGATAGGCCAGAATATGATGCAGCTACAGGAATCATTAACTGCACATTAGACGGTAGTGCTTACGGAGCATCTGAAGAGAGTTCTTTTAAATTAAATTACTTAACCCCTATACCACTACTAAAAGAAAGGCAGGAACGTTATGATCCTAAATATATTGAAGATTTTTATTATAAAGGAGAAAAAGGAAAATGGAAATTGGTTAAACACACAAAGCATAAATAATGAAATACTTTCTAATCCTGCTATTCAGCATTTCGGCTTTTGCACAGTCAGATAGCATAAGCCGCGCTAACATCTCTGTAGTTTCTGCAGAGCGTTTAAACATTGTGTATCGTGGCATCGATAACCCTATTAAAATTGCAGTGCCGGGCGCGGTATCTTTTATTGCAACTGCTAAGGATTCAGCTTTAGTAAAAATTGATAACTTAGGCAACTATACATTAAGGGCCGGATCTGGGTCGAAAATGAAAATTTATATAGATGCTATCATGCAGGATAATTCGACTTTACATGAAGAAAAAGTATTTAGGATTTTAGGATTACCAGCACCTACAGGCTTAATTAATGGTGAAAATTGTGAAATTTGTACCGTAAATCTTTCTAAAGAGGAATTAGCAAATGCAATAATTTCTGTCGGTATCAAAGATTTTTCTTTTATTGATCGAAATTCAGATTTTTTTGTAGCCCGAAGTTTTGTAATCATTATTAATGAAAAAGAGATTCCAGTAGAAGGAAATAAAATAAGTATTAAAGCATTAAAGACTATTAATAAATTGAAATCAGGTAGTATATTAATTATAGATAAAATTAAATATGGAAAGTTTAGTGTAGAAGCAATTCCGAAAAGAGCCAGTCCAATTGTTGTGGAAATTAGCGGCGAATAATTCAATATTAACAATATAACAATTTTATCTCTATATCGTTATAGTAATCACAATTTATTTACCTTTGCCGGCGGCAAAAAAAGTATCTTTGCAACAAATTGCCCTATTGCTATGACCGAATGTATTTCTGTTTTTGATATGCTTAAGATAGGCGTTGGCCCATCGAGTTCCCATACCCTTGGCCCATGGCGTGGTGCCGAACGTTTTCTTAATGAAGTGCGTTCTATGGGAATTTTTAATGATATACAGCGTGTAAAGGTAGACCTTTACGGGTCGCTTTCGCTTACCGGTATAGGCCACGCGACAGATCTTGCCGTAATGCTTGGCTTAAGCGGCGCCGATCCTGAATATGTGCCTATAGACAGCATTTCGGGCATTATACATAGCATTAACCTTACCAAATCACTTAATTTGGGTAATGAGAAATTTATAGGTTTTAATATAGATACTGATATTGTTTTTAACCGCAATTTCCTGCCTTTCCATGCCAATGGTTTTACGTTTACAGCCTATTTGTCAGATAGCGAATATACCTCTACATTCTACTCTATAGGTGGTGGTTTTGTAGTTAAGGAAGAGCGTGTTGTAGCTAAACAAAAAGAGGCAATAAAGGGGGCCTTCCCCTTCCCTATCGACTTAGCCGATGAGCTTCTTGCCTACACCATTAGCGAGAATAAAAAGATATCTGATATTGTATATGAGAATGAAAAATCTATACGCACAGAAGAACAGATAGACCATGAATTAAAACGTATATGGGCTACTATGCTGGAGTGTATGTACACCGGCTGCCATACGGGCGGGATATTACCGGGTGGGCTTAATGTGCGCCGCCGTGCGTTTGATATGCACAAAGGCCTAATTGGCGAAATGCCATATAACAATCCGCAGGAATGGCTGGAGGTTATACGTTGTACAGAGGTTAAATTCAGGCAGATACTTAAGTGGGTTAGCTGTTTTGCACTTTCGGTTAATGAAGTTAATGCCGCGTTAGGCCGCGTTGTTACAGCCCCTACAAACGGTAGCGCTGGTGTTATACCGGCAGTGCTTATGTACTATCTGGTAATAGAAAATCACGATGCCGGTTTTGATGAGATAAAACAATTTTTGTTAGTAGCCGGAGAGATAGGCAGTATCTTTAAAAAAGGTGCTACTATATCTGCTGCTATGGGCGGCTGCCAGGCAGAAATAGGTGTATCGTCGGCTATGGCTGCGGCTGCGTTATGCGAACTTATGGGCGGGACACCGGAGCAATGCCTTATGGCTGCCGAAATTGCTATGGAACACCACCTTGGCATGACGTGCGACCCTGTAGGCGGACTGGTACAAATACCTTGTATTGAGCGTAATACAATGGGTGCCATTAAAGCCATTAATGCCGCTGAACTTGCACTGGAAACCGATCCTAAAAATGCGAAAGTACCGTTAGATAAAGTGGTTAACACGATGTGGAAGACAGCGCAGGATATGAACAATAAATACAAAGAAACATCTGAAGGCGGGCTTGCCCTTGCTGTTAACAGCACTGATTGTTAGCAATTACACAAAAAAATACACAAGAAGGAAGAAAGATTAGCGAAGAAAAGACGAGTGAGATTATAAATTAATTTATAATACGTAATTAGTTTACTTTAAAATGCTTTGTAAATCTTTATGCCTTATTTGCGAACCTCTGTATAAAGATAATAACAATACAAGATTGTAAAATGTTTTGTAAAATAATACAAAACCAGAAGTGCTTACACACAGTATTATTTAAAATCTAAAAAATATCTATATCCCCTTTGCCCTCCCTAACCACTACAGGCTCAGGGCCGGAAAGATCTATAATAGTAGATGGGCTGTTATCACCATAACCGCCATCAATTACAATATCTACAAGGTTTTGCCATTTTTCAAAAATCAGTTCAGGGTCGGTGCTGTACTCAATCACTTCGTCATCATCATAGATCGAGGTAGATATAATTGGGTTGCCTAACTGCTTTACAATTTCGAGAGCAATAGCATTATCAGGTACACGTATACCCACGGTAGTTTTATTTTTAAAAGCTTTAGGCAGGTTGTTATTACCCGGTAAAATAAAGGTATATGGTCCAGGTAACGAACGTTTTAATATTTTAAAAGTAGCCGTATCTATCTGTTTTACATAGTCGGATATATTGCTAAGGTCAGAACATACAAAAGAGAAATTGGCTTTTTCAAGCTTGATGCCTTTTATTTTTGCCACGCGCTCCAGGGCTTTATTATTAGTAATATCGCAGCCAAGGCCATAAACGGTATCAGTAGGATAAATTATGAGGCCACCTTCCTGCAAAACTTTTACAATTTTTGCAATTTCTTTTTCGTTAGGGTTTTGTGGATATACTTTTATAAACTGCGCCATGATAAAATAGTTTAAAGTTAACGGTTTAAAGTTTATAGTTAATTACCATTGCTTTAAACAATATTTACTTACAAAATTAAGGTTTTACGCTACCACAATTATATAAATTAACAAATTTTAGCATTGCATAATTTATTCAAAATTATCATAAACCCTTTCAAACTCTTTCATGTTTTCCCAGTGCTGCTTAAAACTTTCCTGATATATAGCAGTAATGCGTTCTTTAAAATTAGCAGCCATGCCATTAATCACTACATAATCAACTACTTGTTTATAGGCGGTAAAAATACTTTTGTAAAAAGATCCATATTTCATTTCTCTTTTGGCGCTGTACTTCATAGCTGTTTCAATAGTAAACAACATCACATCTGCCACTACATAAGGGTCTACCCCAAGGCTTAAAAAATGCTTTATAAACTTTTGTGCTACAGACCGGCGCAGTTTAGGACGTTTGCCCTTAAGCGGAAAGTACTCATTTGCAATCTTGGCTTTAGCAGCCTGCTCCAGCTTTTCTTCCTTTGGGTTAAATATAAAATCGTAATATGCCTTTACATCGGCAAACTTATCATAAAGTGCAATTAACTGTTCTTCAAGCTCCGGCTTGGGCAGCGAAGCAAGGTATTTTTTAAGGTCGCGTTTACTCATACAAGTCAAAAGTACGGGGTTAATTTTTCTATTACAATAAATTACAAAAAAGATGTGGTAAAATTATATAAAATAGTATTTTTGCCATTCTTAATAAATACTACAAACCAAAAATATTTACTGTGGAAAATCCGAGTGCACTAAAACTGATCAATAAAATACAGCTGGACCTCTTTAAAAAAGGTTTTGAAGCGGAAGTATTGGTAGCCGACCTAAAAAAATTACGCGAATATTCCCTTGAAGAAAATAATCCGGTGCTTACTAAAGCCATACGCCTTACGTATGAGCATATAGAGGCTAACGGCGCGTTCCTTATACCTATACCGGATGACGAGCCTATAGATGATGAAGAGCTGGTTACAGAGGATACCCCTGCCAACGAAAATAACCTTGAAAGCCTTGACTACCTTATCAATCTTTTTAGCGACCTTTCGCATAAAAACAATGTTCTCGACCTTAAAGAATACAACAAGGCATTTCTTGCTTACTAAGCACTGCCCTTCTATTTTATACCAAAGCTGTTTGTGACCCAAACAGCTTTTTTATTTTTAGTAATCTCTGTTTTTTTACTTCGCTACAAAGTGCGGCTTGCTTACCTTTGCAAAAATTTTATATTATGGTTCGCTTTTTTAAAATAGTTGCTACCCTGGAGGGTATTTCGTTACTGTTATTATTTTTTGTGGCAATGCCCCTTAAATATGTATTTGATAACCCGGAATATATTCGCCCTATGGGTATGGCACATGGTGTGTTATTTATAGCTTATATTTTTATGGCTTTAATGCTAAAATTCGAGCAGGACTGGCCTGTAAAAAAATTGCTTATTATTTGCCTTGCTTCTATTGTGCCTTTTGGTACTTTTTATATTGAATACAAATATTTCAGGACGTCTCAAAACAACTAAATGGGATTATTTAACTGGGCATATAAACTACTACGCAAGGCCGATGTAGGTGCTATGACAGCATCTTACGTTAACCTTGCTGTAGATATGGTAATGATAGGCATCGCCGCTTATTTTATAGATGTTGTGGCACGCAAAATACTTGTGTTTGCCATGAATATTATTGCCAAAAGGACAAAAACCCAGTTCGACGATTTTTTAGTTACCAATAATACCCCGCAGTATATTGCCCACGCCATACCGCTATATTTTATTTATAAAACGGTTCCGCTGGCCCTAAAAGGCTTTACCTACTGGGAATATCTTTTTAACAAAGGTATTACCATTTGCATTATCCTTATAAGTATCTGGATAGTGAGGAGTGTGTTTAACGCTGTTAAGGATTATCTTAAACTGCTGCCCGATTATAATGACAAACCTATAGACAGCTATGTGCAGGTGGCCATGATACTGCTTTGGATATTTTGCATTACTGGTATTGTACTTACGCTGTTTAACACTACAATGCCCATTTTGCTAAGTACCTTTGGTGCTATATCAGCGGTAATAATAGTTATATTTAAAGATACACTTTTAGGCCTTGTAGCCAGTATACAGGTTACCATTAACGATATTGTGCGTATAGGCGACTGGATTACCCTTGAAAAATTTGGTGCCGACGGTACCGTCATCGAAATTAACCTTGCTACTGTTAAGGTTCAGAATTTTGATATGACTACCACCACTATTCCTACATACAGCCTTATATCTGATTCGTTTAAAAACTGGCGTGGCATGCTGCAAAGCGATGGCAGGCGCATAAAAAGGCATCTGCTTATTAAAGCTAACAGTGTAAGGTTTATTCACGAAAGCGAACTTGGGGAACTAAAGAAAATTCAGCTCATATCAGAATATCTTACCCAGCGTTTTGAAGAAATTGAGGCTTACAACCAGGAAAACAATATTGACAAATCAATGTCTATTAACGGGCGTAACCTTACTAATCTGGGTATATTCCGAAAATATATCAACACTTACATTGAAACGCATCCGGGGATAAATAAGAACATGACCATTATGTGCCGCCACCTGCAACCTACAGAAAAAGGTATACCTATAGAGGTTTATGTTTTTACCAAAGACAAACGTTGGATAAACCACGAATACATTATGGCCGATATTTTTGACCATATCATTGCATCGGTTGCTTATTTTGATCTGGAGATATTCGAACTTCCTACGGGTAGAGGGTATATTGATGCTTAAAGAAGTTTACAGTCTTAATTAAAGATTTTAACCAGCATCTCCCTTAAAAGGTCTGACTGCGGGATAGAGTTTGCCCCCACCCCTTTGCTCTTTACATCAATATCCCTAAGTGTTGCAACAATGCCACTCACCTTTCGCATAGGATAATTGCGAAGGGCAATATCATAGTCTTTTAAAAAGTAAGGATTTACCCTAAGCATTTTAGCAACATTTGAAGGGTTTTTATCCTTGATGCCATGGTACTGCAATAACTGGGTAAAAAAACCAAATACAAGCCCCACCGTCATTACCAGCGGGTTATCTTTAGGATTTTGGGCAAAATAGTCGGCTATTTTGTAAGCCTTTAGTTGATCCTTCTCTCCAATGGCTTTGCGAAGCTCGAACACATTGTAATCTTTGCTGATACCTATATTATCTTCTATAAGTTTTGGGGTTATAGTGCTGCCTTTAGGTAAAACAATGGCAAGCTTATCAAGCTCATTGCTAATTTTACTAAGGTCGTTACCTAAAAATTCAACAAGCATGGCAGCGCCCTTTGGCTCTATGCTGTACCCTTTGCCCGATAGTACACGTTTTATCCAGTCGCCCACCTGGTTGTCGTAGAGTTTTTTACTCTCAAAAACAAGCCCGTTCTTATCTATAACTTTAGTAACTTTTTTACGCTTATCAAGCGTTTTGTATTTGTATGCAATAACTAAAACGGTTGTAGGCTGTGGGTTTTCGGCATAGCTTTCCAGTTTTTCTATAGTGCGCGACAGTTCTTGGGCTTCTTTAACAATAACCACCTGTCTGTCGGCCATCATGGGGTAACGCTTGGCATTGGCAACAATATCCTCTACAGTCACATCCTTGCCATACAACACCATTTGGTTAAAACCTTTCTCTTCTTCGGTAAGAATATTGTTCTCAATATATTCGGTAAGCTTATCTATATAATAGGGCTCTTCGCCCATTAAAAAATAAATGGGCTTAATGTTGCCCTGCTTAATATCGTTAATAATCTTTATAATTTCGTCCACTATTGTGCGCTATATTTATTGCCTGAAATTTTTACCTTTGCAGCATGCAGAAGCTTAATTTTCCTGACTATACTTTCCGTTTCAAAAATAGTGAAAATAAGGTCGCCATTTTTGATGAGATACGTAAAAAGTTTATTGTGCTCACGCCCGAAGAATGGGTGCGCCAACATGTAGTGCGCTTTTTGCACCAGGAAAAAAAGTTCCCAATGTCTCACATAAACGTAGAGAAAATAGTAAAAATAAACGGCCTTACAAAAAGATATGATATAGTTGTATTTCAGCCCGATGGTACTATTTTTTTGGTTGTAGAATGTAAGGCACCTGCAGTACCTATATCTCAAACCACTTTCGACCAAATAGCCCGTTACAATATGTCGCTCAACGCAGTACACCTTATGGTTACCAATGGGCTTAACCACTATTTTTGCCAGATGGACCACGCCGCCGAACGTTATAATTTTATGCCGGACGCTCCTCAATACTTACCTGCCTTATGAAAAGCATTGCCGTTGTAATCCTGAACTGGAATGGTAAGAAACTGCTCGAACAATTTTTACCATCGGTTATGGCACATTCTCCCGAAGCACAAATATATGTGGCAGATAATGCATCAACAGATGACTCTGTGGCATTTATTAAAGCCATCTATCCTGAGATAAGGATAATTCAGAATAATGGTAACTATGGTTATGCCAGAGGCTATAATGTAGCGCTTGAAGATGTTGAGGAAGAGATTTATGCCCTTGTAAATTCTGATGTAGAAGTTACCCAAGGCTGGCTGCAGCCTGTCATAGACCTTTTTGAACAGGATAATGAAACAGCAATAATACAGCCTAAAATACTGGATTACAAAAATAAATCGTATTTTGAATACGCAGGGGCTGCCGGTGGCTTTATAGATAAATACGGTTATCCATTTTGCCGCGGAAGGATTTTAGATACCATAGAACAGGATAATAGACAGTATGATGACGAAGTTGAAATTTTTTGGGCATCGGGTGCGTGTTTTTTTATCAGGAAAGACGTTTACCGGACACTTAAAGGTTTTGATGAAGACTTTTTTGCCCATCAGGAAGAGATCGATTTGTGCTGGCGTGCCTTTAATAAAAATTATAAAGTTAGGTTTTGCAGTGCTTCAACCATATATCATGTGGGCGGTGCAACACTTAGCAGCACTAACCCGCGTAAAACATTTTTAAACTTTCGAAACTCATTGTGGATGGTACTTAAAAACGTTCCTAAAACACAAATTGTGCCCGTTTTATTTGTAAGAATGGTTTTAGACGGCCTGGCAGGCGTTCAGTTTTTAGTTAAAGGACAGTTTGCAAATTTCTTAGCAGTATTAAAAGCGCATTTTTATTTTTATTTAAAGATTTTGTACTTCATAAACAAAAGAGAATCAAAACAGTACAATAATTACTACAAAGTAAAAAGTATTCCTTACAAATATTTTGTTAAAAATGGCAAGGTGTTTGATTCTTAATTTAACAATAGTTTATGTGTAAATGCGTTACTATTTTTTAGATTAGTATTAATTTTGTTAAAAATTTTAAATTAAACTTTATGAGAAGATCCATCCTAATGCTTTCGCTAGTAGCGATAACGCTTACTTCCTGCGGATCTAAGAAAAAGATCGCCGCTCTGGAAGCCAAAAACAAGGAGATTCAGGACTTACTGAATACTGCCACTGTAAAACTAAACCAATGTCTTACAGAAAAAGATGCCGTTGCTAACCAGCTTGATTTTTTAAAGAAAAACAACAGCGACCTTATTAATACCGTTGGTAATATTACCACCCTATCATCTAAAGGTGCAGAAAATCTTGAAAAATCTTTAGAGAGCCTTAAAGAGAAAGACCTTAAAATAACAAGGCTTCAGGATGCATTAACCCGTAAAGACTCTGTAACTCTTGCTCTTGTAACAAGCATAAAAAGAGCTGTAGGTGTTAACGACCCGGATATTGACGTTAGCGTAGAAAAAGGTGTAGTTTACATATCTATCGCCGATAAACTTTTATTTAAAAGCGGTAGCTACAACGTAACAGACAGAGCTAAGGAAATTTTAGGCAAAGTAGCTAAGATTGTTCAGGATAAGCCGGACTTTGAATGTATGGTAGAAGGACACACGGATAATGTGCCTATTAAAAACACCGTACTTATAGACAACTGGGATTTGAGTGTTAAGCGTGCAACATCTATTGTAAGAATATTGCAAAACGACTTTAACATAGACCCTAAACGTCTTGTAGCTTCTGGCCGTAGTGAGTATATTCCTGTTGACAGTAATACTACTCCTGAAGGAAGGGCTAAAAACAGAAGGACAAGAATACTTGTACTTCCTAAAATTGATCAGTTTTATGATATGATCGAGAAAGAAATGAAAAACCAGCAAGGTAAATAATCTTAAGGTTTAATTTATATTGAGGAGGCTGTCTATTTATTTAGGCAGCCTCCTTTTTTTTGCATTACCTTATTTATTACAAGCTACTGCATATACACCAATAGCAAAGGCAAATAACTTACAACTGCTTTAATATTTATAATTGCGGGTGAACAGGACTATATTACACTATTCAATCCTTAGCCTTTAGTTTAAGAAAACACTTAATATATAACTATTATGGTTAGATATGGGCATAAAAAAACGCCCTGCGGTTGCAGGGCGTCATCATCATATTATTTTTAAGTGATATTAAGCTTTAACCTTAGCCTTCATCGCTTTGTAATCATTAGTCCTTTCAAGAGCCTGGTAAAGACCTGCAAGCACTGATATTACATATTGTTCATCCGGTTTTAGCTGGTGGGCTTTTTCAAAGTAAGGAAGTGCTTTGTTGTACAAGCCATCCTTCTTCTTTTTAAGCACCTCATAGCGGGCGTTATCTTTAGCCGATGTAGTAAGTTTGTTCATCTCATCTACAATTTTCTTTTCGTCTACTAACTGTAAAGCACCTACACCCACTAAAGCATCAAAATAATCAGGCTTAATAGTAAGGGCTTTTTTATAATATTCTTCGGCACCGGCAGGATCTGCTTCAGAGCTTACAACACCAAGGTTATAAAACAACACAGCATCATTAGGATTTTTAGCAGCAGCCTCTGTAATAAGTTCTTTATACTTAGCCATATCTTTAGTTTTAAGATATAGTTCTGCTTCAGCAATTATCAGGCTTGAATCTTCAGGATTAGCCTTCCTTGCATTCGTCATTGCTTGTTTAGCCTTATCGACTTCGCCTTTTTGGGCATAGATAAGAGCAATATTTTTAACAATATCCCCTCTTAAAGATGGTAGCTTATCAACTTTAGCATCTGTGTATAGACCACGTTGTACAGCAACATCCATAGTAGCTTTATTCGGGAAGTTCTCCACCTGGCCGGTAGCTTTGCTTTTAGCTGAAAAATTTGTTCCTTCTCCTGTAAAACCAACTTTTTCAAGCTGAAGGTAGTACTCCAGGGCACTGTCAAAATCCTGTCCGTTAACAGCCATTGCAGCAGCATTATATAACTGGGCACCATCATTAGGGTCTACTTTATAAGCAGCGGCATAAAAAGCACCGGCAAGCTTATAATTCTTCTGGTCTACAGCCGTTTGAGCCATTGTTATAGCACCAGTTTTCAATTCAGGGAATATTTGTTCCTGAATTTCTTTAGTGTATTTTTTCTTACCCGTTTTCTCAATCTCAATCGTCTGGTTAAGATCTGCAATGGCAGTTTCAAATGCAGCTTTAGAGTTTGCAGGGTTAGCCATTACCTGTATAACACCATAACTACCTTTATAGTAATAATATTCGGCTTTTTGCTCTGGCGTAGCAGCAGCAATTTTAGGCTCAACTTCTTTTAGCAACCTGCCATATTCGGTAAAATCTGCCGGCGTAGGTTTTTCTTTATCATCAAGCTTTTTTAAGGCCTTTAATTCATCTTTTTGTGCAAATGCGCTAAGGGATAACAATAGCGAAGCTGCCAGTACATAAGTAACTTTCATTATTAAAAATCTTTAGTTATTCTTCAGTTTGTTCGTCTTCAGTAAAATCAGCAGGGTCTATATCCAGGTCTTCTGCTTCAGTACCTTCCGGTAAAATAATACCGCTAACACCATTTTCAGCATCTACATCATCAAGTACTTCGCCTATAGCTTCATCAACAGCCTCTTCCTCGCGCATTACTTTGGTAACAGCAGCAATAGAGTCGTTACCTTTAATGTTTATAAGGCGTACACCCTGTGTGGCACGGCCCATTACCCTAAGATCGCTCACCGCCATACGTATTGTAAGGCCAGATTTGTTAATGATCATAAGGTCATCTGCATCGTTAACGCTGTTTATAGATACCAGGCTACCTGTTTTATCAGTAATGCTAAGGGTTTTAACACCTTTACCACCACGGTTTGTTATCCTGTAATCATCAAGGCTTGATCGCTTGCCATACCCGTTTTCTGATACTACAAGAATTTCGGTATTCATATCATTTACAGATACCATGCCAATTACTTCATCTTTGTCATCCTGAAGTGTTATACCACGCACTCCACTTGCACTACGGCCCATAGGGCGTGTCTTGCCTTCTTCAAAACGAACCAGCTTGCCCGATTTAACTGCTATAAGCACCTGGCTCTCGCCTGTGGTAAGTTTAGCTTCTAACAGCTCATCGTCTTCACGAATGGTTATTGCAGCAATACCGTTAAGCCTTGGCCTTGAATATTGCTCTAACAAGGTCTTTTTAACAATACCCTGCTTAGTAGCCATAATAACATAGTGGCTGTTTATATAATCTTCGTTCTTTAAGTCCTGTGTGCAAATAAATGCCTTAACCTTATCGTCGTTCTCTATATTAATAAGGTTTTGTATTGCGCGGCCTTTGCTTGTTTTTGTTCCTTCCGGAATTTCGTAAACACGCATCCAGAAACATTTACCTTTTTGGGTAAAGAACAGCATGTAGTTATGGTTTGTGGCCACAAATAAATGCTCAAGGAAATCCTGGTCGCGGGTAGCCACACCTTTTTGGCCTACGCCTCCCCTGTTCTGGGTTTTGTATTCAGATAATGGTGTACGTTTTATATACCCTGCGTGAGATATGGTGATAACCACATTCTCATCGGCAATAAGGTCTTCTATACTCACATCACCGCCGGAATATTCTATTTGCGAACGGCGCTCATCGCCATATTTATCCCTTATTTCAATCAGCTCCTCTTTAATAAGGGCCATCCTAAGGTTAACATCGGCTAATAAGGCTCTCAATTCGGCAATCAATTTCATTATCTCTTCATACTCGGCACGCAGTTTATCCTGCTCCAGGCCTGTAAGCTGCCTTAATCGCATCTCTACAATGGCACGTGCCTGAATTTCAGACAAGTTAAAACGCTCGATTAATTTACCTCGCGCTTCTTCACCATCTTTTGATGAACGTATCAATGCAATTACTTCATCTATATTATCAGATGCAATAATTAAACCTTCTAATATGTGTGCACGCTCTTCAGCTTTACGAAGGTCGAATTTAGTCCTGCGTATAACTACATCATGCCTGTGCTCCACAAAATAGTGGATCATGTCCTTAAGGTTAAGCATTTGCGGCCTTCCGGCTACAAGGGCAATATTATTAACACTAAAAGAAGACTGTAGTTGTGTAAACTTATATAGGGTATTAAGTACCACATTAGGCACTGCATCGCGCTTAAGGATGTACACAATACGCATACCGTTACGGTCAGACTCATCACGGATATTTGCAATACCCTCAATTTTTTTGTCGTTAACCATATCGGCCGTTTTCTTGATCATGTCGGCCTTATTTACCTGGTAAGGTATCTCGGTAACAATAATACATTCACGCCCGTCTACTTCTTCAAAGCTTGTTTTAGCACGAACCACGATCCTGCCGCGGCCGGTTTTAAACGCTTCGCGCACGCCCTCATACCCGTATATTATACCACCTGTAGGAAAATCAGGTGCTTTAATATGGTGCATCAGTTCGTCTATCTCTATATCAGTATTGTCTATATATGCAAGTATACCATCAATAACCTCTGTAAGGTTGTGCGGCGGCATGTTAGTTGCCATACCTACTGCAATACCACTTGCACCATTTATAAGCAGGTTGGGTACACGCGTAGGCATAACCGTAGGCTCCTGTAAGGTATCATCAAAGTTTAATTGAAAGTCTACTGTTTCTTTGTCAAGGTCGCTCATTATCTCTTCAGATATTTTGCGCATCCTTGCCTCAGTATATCGCATTGCTGCGGGGCTGTCGCCATCTACTGATCCAAAGTTACCCTGTCCGTCTACCAAAAGGTAACGAAGGCTCCAGTCCTGGGCCATACGCACCATGGCATCATAAACAGAGGTATCGCCATGCGGGTGGTACTTACCTAAAACCTCACCAACGATCCTTGCCGATTTTTTGTGGGCTCTGTTACTAAAAACGCCCAACTCATACATTCCGTATAGTACCCTTCTATGCACGGGTTTCAAGCCATCCCTAACATCCGGAAGCGCCCTTGAGACAATAACCGACATTGAATAGTCAATGTAAGCCGACTTCATTTGGTCTTCTATGTTAATGGGAATTAACTTTTCTCCTTCAGCCATAAGTAGTTATATTAAAAATTATAGTTATTTTATAGTTTTTACAAAACGTGCCAATATACGTATTTTTATTAGGATATTATTCGTTTTCGCGAGGAATTTTGAAGCATTTATTAACAGACTTTGCTAAGATAAAGGTTAATAAAGTATTATTAAAACGCTTTTTTATATGGCATATTTTTTGTCTCTTAGCCTGACAGTACTATTAATAGGTATGGTTTTTGTAAAATCTTAAGTAAATAGTTACATTTACACTATTAAAGAAAGGAATCATTATGGATGATAATTTTTCACCAAGGGTCAAGGACGTTATAACTTACAGTAAAGAGGAAGCTTTACGGTTAGGCCATGATTTTATTGGTACAGAACACTTAATGTTGGGAATTTTACGGGACGGTAATGGCAAAGCTATTTCTATCCTTAACAACATATCGGTAGATTTAGACCATTTACGTAAAAAAGTAGAGATTTTAAGCCCTGCAAATCCTTCCGCGGAGCGCAATAATGAAAAGAAAAACCTTCATTTAACACGCCAGGCCGAAAGGGCCCTCAGGACTACATTTCTGGAAGCTAAAGTTTTCCAGAGCAGCTCTATAAGCACGGCACATTTACTGCTTTGCATATTGCGTAATGAGAATGACCCTACCACAAAATTGCTCAACAAACTTAAAATTGATTACGAAACAGTTAAAGAACAATTTATCAGCATGACATCAAACGAAGAAGATTATATGGAAAATCTGCCAAAAGCAGAGTCCTACAACGATGATCCCGGACAGGATGACAGTTTGCGCGAAAGCACATTTAACAACCCTGCTGCCGGTAATAAAGCCAACAAAAAATCTAAGACCCCGGTACTTGATAATTTTGGCCGCGACCTTACAGAACTTGCCGAAGAAGGTAAGCTGGACCCTGTAGTAGGCCGTGAAAAAGAAATAGAACGCGTTAGCCAGATATTAAGCCGAAGGAAAAAGAACAACCCTTTGCTTATTGGTGAGCCTGGTGTGGGTAAATCGGCCATTGCCGAGGGCCTTGCGCTTCGCATTATCCAGAAAAAAGTATCGCGTATATTGTTTAACAAACGTGTGGTTACGTTAGACCTTGCCAGTCTTGTGGCAGGTACTAAATACCGTGGCCAGTTTGAAGAGCGTATGAAAGCAGTTATGAACGAGCTTGAAAAAAACGATGATATTATCCTGTTTATAGACGAGATACATACCATTGTGGGTGCCGGTGGTGCTACGGGTTCGCTTGATGCGTCTAATATGTTTAAACCTGCGTTAGCAAGGGGCGAAATTCAATGTATTGGTGCCACAACCCTTGATGAGTACAGGCAGTATATTGAGAAGGATGGCGCTCTTGAAAGACGTTTCCAAAAAGTAATTGTAGAGCCTACCACCGTAGAGGAAACTATTACGATACTTAACAACATCAAGAACAAATATGAAGACCACCACAATGTAATTTATACACAAGAGGCTATTGAGGCTTGTGTGAAACTTACAAGCAGGTATATGAGTGAGCGTTTCCTTCCGGACAAAGCTATTGATGCTCTGGATGAGGCAGGAAGCCGCGTACACATTACCAATATAGATGTGCCTAAGCAAATTCTTGACCTTGAGCGCCAGCTTGAAGAAGTGCGTGAACTTAAGAACACTGTGGTTAAGAAACAAAAATATGAAGAGGCTGCAAAGCTTCGCGATGACGAAAAACGCATAGAGAAAGACCTTGCCGTTGCACAGGAGCAGTGGGAAGAAGATTCTAAAAACAACCGTATTGTTGTTACCGAAGATAATGTTGCCGATGTTGTAAGTATGATGACGGGTATTCCTGTTAACCGTATTGCACAAACAGAAAGTAACAAACTGGCTAAATTGCCCGAACTTATTCGTGGTAAAGTAATAGGCCAGGACGATGCGGTAATGAAAATTGCCAAATCCATCCAGCGTAACCGTGCAGGCTTAAAAGACCCTAATAAACCAATTGGTTCGTTCATCTTCCTGGGACAAACCGGTGTAGGTAAAACACAGCTTGCCAAAGTAATTGCTAAAGAACTTTTTGATAGCGAAGATGCCCTCGTACGTATAGACATGAGCGAGTATATGGAGAAATTTGCCATATCGCGCCTTGTAGGTGCGCCTCCGGGATATGTGGGCTATGAAGAAGGCGGACAGCTTACCGAAAAAGTGAGAAGAAAACCGTATTGCGTAGTATTACTTGATGAGATCGAGAAAGCCCACCCTGATGTATTTAACATGATGCTGCAGGTGCTTGACGATGGTTACCTTACTGACAGTTTAGGCCGCAAGATAGATTTCAGGAATACTATTATAGTAATGACATCTAACGTAGGTGCAAGACAGCTTAAAGATTTTGGCCAGGGCGTAGGTTTTGGTACATCTGCTAAAAAATCACAGGCTGATGAGCATACTAAAGGTGTTATTGAAGCTGCACTTAAAAAAACCTTTGCCCCTGAATTTATAAACAGGATTGATGATATTATTGTGTTTAATGCGCTTGAAAAAGAAGACATTAACCAGATCATTAACATCGAGCTTGAAAAATTATATTCAAGGATAAAAGATCTTGGTTATACCATTGCGCTTTCTGACAAGGCTAAAGAATTTATTGCCGATAAAGGATTTGACAAACAGTATGGCGCAAGGCCTCTTAAAAGGGCTATCCAGAAATATGTTGAAGACGTATTGGCCGAAGAGATCATTACCTCTAAAATTTCAGGTGGTGATGAAATCTTTATGGACCTTGACGACAATGGTACTGAGCTTGCCGTTACTATTAAAAAGGCAGAAAACCCTGCAAGCTAATATAGCTGCACATATAATTACCAAAAATGCCCGAAGATTAATTTCTTCGGGCATTTTTGTTTAAGCCTTACCGCAATATTTTAACCGATTTATTATCCTGATTTCACGCAAAGCCGCAAAGACGCAAAGTTGCACGCCGAATTAGTTATTTTAGAGCGACTTATAAGTCGCTTAGAGAGCAGGATGGTGTACCCAGCTTTGCGTCTTCGCGCCTTTGCGTGATAAATTATTTAGACTGCTTTATATGAATAAATGATATAACTTTAAAACAATTAAAAATCTTCCTCCACATCAAAACTAAGCGCTTCCTTACTAACCGGATGTACAAACTCTAAATGTGCTGCATGTAGGTATAGCCTGTCGGAAGCTGTGCCGTAAAGGTCATCTCCCACAATAGGAGCATTAAGCCCCAACTCGTGCGCTGCATGCATGCGCAACTGGTGCGTCCTGCCGGTATGGGGCCAAAAATGCACTTTAGTGGTGTCTTCTTTTCGTTCGATTGTTTTCCAATGGGTAACAGCTTTTTTACCAAATTCAAAACAAACCAACTGGCTCGGCCTGTTATCAAGGTCGCCACGAAGCGGCAATGTAATTTCGCCCCCCTCCTGCTCTATTACTTTACTAAGTAATGCTGTGTAGCGTTTGTTAACCGTTCGCTTAATAAACTGCCTCTGTATGTCTTTGTGGGCTTCTTTAGTTTTAGCTACGACCAGCAATCCTGATGTTGCCATATCTAACCGATGTATGATAAGCGGTTCAATATTACCAAACAGGTATTGCAGGCGGGTGTAAACAGAATCCTGTACGGCAATACCCGGAACCGAGAGTAACCCCGATGGTTTGTTAACCACTATAAAACTATCGTCCTCATAAACAACTTCGAGTTTTTTATCCTGACCGGGATTATCTAAAAAAGGGTTTTGTTCCAGTTCTATGCCTTGTAGCATGTGTTCAAGTATGGGTTTGCATTTCCCGGTACAGGCAGGGTAAAACTGTTTGTGTTTCCTTATTTCCGACTTTGGTGGTGCGCCCCACCAAAACTCGGCCATTGCAATAGGTGTATGCCCGTGCAAAAAAGCATACTGCAACAACTTCGGCGTAGCACACTCCCCTGCTGCTGCCGGTGGTTTGCCAAAAACCGTATCGCTAAAAATAGCATACAGGCTTTTTTCCTGTTTGTCTTTATTAAGAAACACATAATTTTCGAAAAGCTGCTGCTGCAACGCCGCCGATTTTTCTCTTCGTTCTTTCTTTAAAGCCTCAATATTCTCTTCGTATATAGATAACTCTGATTTAATATCGTCTAATTGTTGCTGCCATTTATTTACCACCAAATTAAACTGGTGTTTATCGTGCAGGCTATAGCGTATAAGATATGCTTCTAAGTCGGCATATTCTTGTTCACTTAAAATGCTTTTTTGTTCTTTGCGCTGTTTTTTACGGTCGTCTTTATTTATTTTCAACTGCTTTTTAAAAGCATCAATTTCCTGTAAGGACTTTGTTGTTAAATTCTCATAGTCCTTTTTAAGCTTCAGATAGCTTTCATCTTCTTCAATATCTATTACCTGTTTGTTAATATCATTTAGGATGTATTGTTCTTTTAAAAAGAAACTATCTTCCATGAGCATATCAAAAACCGGCGGCACAAACTTTTCATGATTATTAGAGTCCGCCAATTTACCTGAAAAAGCCGAAAGATATCCAAGTTTCCCTTCTGCATCTTTAACAACCAGCACGCCAAACATTTTGCCTATAACTATTCCATTTTGATTTTCTTTAAGCCCAAAATTATGGTCGAGGTCAGTCTGCGATTCTAAATAGCACTGCAATTCTTCAACAGCAATTTTAGTCAGCTCATGCGGTTCGTAAAAAAAAGGAAAGGTAAATTTTTCCGGCAGGGCTATACCTTTTATTAATGCCTGGGAAAAGTAAGTTATGATATTTGGGCTATTGGTAATCAAGTTGTTTATAATTTTACGGTGCGAAAGTAATGGATATTTATTCCAGACGAAAAAAAATCTAAAAATTTATAAAAGTGGCTCGCAATTTGTATTGTAGGAAATCATGAAGATTAATTGTTAACGATAAGGCTATTTAAGAAGGATACTAAATTTTCTCTTTTAAGATAAAACACTTCATTATTAAAAGAGATTTTAGATTTTACCCATCATTATCACAGCCATTCAGGTTAATAAATTGCATCTTTTACACATTCACAAGTCATTAACAAATACATTGTTGCCTGTATTGTTAAGTTTGGTTAATTTTGTACGCAAGATGAAGTTAGTATTTAGAATTTTCATATCGCTTTATATTTTCCTGTTGGCCGGATATAGCCAACTGCATGCAAGCGTGCAGCAGGACAATATATGCTTTACTCCTGAAAAAATTCTTGAAAAGGCTGACCACTCTGTTTTTAACCACAGCGACGGTACAGTATATTTAGATGTTAAATCGGCCGTGCTAACTACCCTAAAAGTAAATGATAAAGTTGACACATCTGACAATGAAGATGAAGATGAAAAACTTGTATCCCTTAAAAAGTCTGTAGACAGTAGTAAATACCTTACTACTACACTATATAATATCCCATCTCCGGGGTATTCAAGCCACTCTGTTGTAAAACGCTTCAATACTTTTGCGCGTTCTTATAAACTACCTTCACAAAAGTGGTATATCCTTTTCCGAGTTTTCAGGATTTGATTTAAAATCCTATGTATGCAGGTAAATTAGCTTTTGCCCTGCGTTTCCGTACCCGTAATGTATTACCCATTATCCTGTAGCAGTTTGCGCTAAAGGATAACATAGTGTATTCCCTTACACATACGTATCAACAAAAATTTCACAAAAAAACCAACTGCCTTAAAAAGCAAATTATTATGAAGAAACTGCTCATGCTTATGGGTTTGTGTACATTGATATGTGCCACAAGCTGCCAAACAAAAACAGAAGAAAAGAAAGAAGAAACTAAGTTTTTAGTTACCAACCCCGTAGTAAAAGATACTACTATTATTAAAGAATATGTTGCCCAGGTTAAATCTATACAACATATAGAATTAAGGGCTCAGGAAAGAGGTTACTTACAAAAAATATATGTAGATGAAGGCCAGTCTGTTAAACAGGGACAAATCCTGTTCCAGATCATGCCTAAACTGTACGAAGCAGAAATGCAAAGAGCTCAGGCAGAAGCTAATTTTGCCGAAATCGAATATAAAAATACGAAAAGGCTTGCCGATAGTAAAGTTGTTGCACCTAACGAGCTTGCAATGGCTAAAGCTAAGTGGGACAAGGCAAAAGCAGAACTTTCTCTAACACAGGTACACTTGCAGTTTACAGAGATAAGGGCTCCTTTTGATGGTATAATAGACCGTTTTCATGTAAGGCTTGGTAGCCTTGTAGATGAAGGCGATTTGCTTACAGAACTTTCTGATAATAGCAAGATGTGGGTTTATTATAATGTACCGGAGGCAGAATACCTTGATTATAAAGCGAAAATACAAAGCAAAGAGCAGGTTAATGTAAACCTGTTAATGGCTAACAACGAAATATTTAAACACGCCGGAGTGGTTTCTACTATCGAGGCCGATTTTAATAACGAAACCGGAAACATCTCTTTCAGGGCTACATTCCCTAACCCGGAAGGCTTACTACGCCATGGCGAAACCGGTAACATACAAATGAAAGTGCCGTTTAAAAACGCTATGCTTATCCCTCAAAAAGCTACGTTTGAGGTGCTTGATAAAAAATATGTGTATGTACTTGATAAAAACAATGAGTTAAAATCAAGAGAGGTTAAAATTGCAGGAGAACTTCCCCACATATTTATAATTGGCGAAGGCCTGTCTACAGGCGACAAAATTCTTCTTGAAGGCTTACGTCTTGTAAAAGAAAATGAAAAAATAGAATACAAACTTGAGAAGCCGGAATATGTGTTATCGCATTTAGAGCTATATGCAGAGTAATCCTGATAACCTAAAAAGAGAAAAAGATGTTTAGTAAATTCATACAAAGGCCTGTATTTGCCATCGTAATATCTATTATGATCGTGTTTATGGGTACACTGGCAATCATTAAATTGCCTACGTCGCAATTTCCCGATATTGCGCCTACAACAGTAAATATATTTATCGCCTATCCGGGAGCGAGCGCAGATGTACTGGTAAAATCTACCCTTATTACCTTAGAGAATGCCATTAATGGTGTACAGGATATGAGGTACATGGCTACAGATGCTACCAGCGCCGGTGAAGCCACATTAAGGATAATTTTTGAACCCGGTACAGATCCTAACCAAGCTGTAATACGTGTTAAAACAAGGGTAGACCAGGTTATGCCATTACTACCCGAACTTGTACAGCGTGAAGGTGTTGTTATTACACCTATACAGCCAAGTATGCTTATGTATGTTAACCTGTATGCTACAGGTAAAAACATGGATGAGAAATTCCTGTACAACTATGCCAACGTTAAAATGCTTCCTGAAATTAACAGGATTAAAGGTGTGGCAAGGTCGCAAATATTAGGTAGCCGTACGTATGCAATGCGTATATGGTTAAACCCTGACCGTATGAGGGCTTACAACGTATCTGTCGATGAAGTTATGAAAGCTCTTGGCGAGCAAAGTATTGTGGGCCGCCCCGGCCGTATTGGTCAGAGTTCCGGTCTTAATGCACAATCATTAGAATATGTGTTAACGTACAAAGGCAGGTTTAGTGAGCCTGAAGAATATGGTAACGTAATTATTCGTGCCAATGCCGACGGACAGGCTATCCGCCTTAAAGATATAGGCCGTGCAGAACTTGGTAGTGAATTCTTTGATATTTATTCCAATCTTGACGGCCACCCATCTGCATCTATTGTATTAAGGCAAAACTACGGCAGTAACGCAAGCGATGTAATTGCAAGTGTTAAAGCTAAACTTGAGGAAATGAAAGAAACATTCCCTCCCGGTCTTGACTATAAAATTAGTTATGACGTTTCTAAGTTCCTTGATGCTTCTATAGAGCAGGTAATAGATACTTTAAGAGATGCCTTTATACTTGTGGCAATTGTGGTATTTATCTTCCTGGGTGACTGGAGATCTACACTTATCCCAATCTTAGCCGTACCGGTATCATTAGTAGGTGCTTTCTTTGTTATCCAGTTCTTTGGTATTACTATAAACATGGTTACCATGTTTGCACTTGTACTTGCAATTGGTATTGTGGTAGATGATGCCATTGTGGTCGTCGAGGCGGTGCACGCCAAGTTTGAAGAGCATCCGCACATAACGCCTTATCTGGCTGTTAAAAAAGTATTAGGCGAAATTAGCGGTGCTATTATAGCAATTACCGCGGTAATGGTATCGGTATTCGTTCCTGTATCGTTCATGTCAGGGCCTGTAGGTACATTCTACCGCCAGTTCTCTATAACAATGGCGAGTTCTATTGTAATTTCTGCAATTATTGCACTTACCCTTACACCTGTACTGTGTGCTATGTTGTTAAAAAACACGCACGGACAGGAAAAGAAAAAGAACCTGCTTACTAAAGGCTTAGACCGTTTTAACCGCAGCTTTGATAAACTAACCGGCAGGTATGAAAAAATATTAAGGGTTATTGTAAGCCGCAGGGTAGTAACATTTGCTGTATTAATAGCATTTTGTGCAGGTACATTCTTTGTAAATAAAATACTTCCTTCAGGATTTATTCCGAGTGAAGATCAGGGTACAATTTATGCAATCATCCAGACACCTCCGGGATCTACACTTGAAACTACAAACATGGTTTCGCAAAGACTTCAAAAAATTTGTGAAAAAATAGATGGTGTAGAGTCTGTTACCTCTCTTGCAGGTTATGAGATCATGACCGAAGGCAGGGGCTCTAATGCGGGTACATGCCTTATCAACCTTAAACCATGGGATGAAAGGAAACATAAAGTAACCGAAGTAATGGAGGAATTAGAAGAGAAATCTAAAGGCCTTGGTGCAAAAGTTGAGTTTTTTGAACCGCCTGCAATTCCCGGATTTGGTTCATCGGGTGGTTTCTCACTACGTTTGTTAGATAAAAATACCGCTACTGATTATCAGGATTTTGATAAGATCAATAAACAATTTCTTGACGATTTAGGTAAACGTCCGGAGCTTGCAGGTTTGTTTACATTTTTTGCAGCAAACTACCCACAATACGAGTTACAGATAGATAATAACCTTGCCATGCAAAAAGGGGTATCTATAGGTACAGCAATGGAAAACTTAGACATCTTAATTGGTAGTACATACGAGCAGGGCTTTATTAAGTTTGACCGTTTCTTTAAAGTTTACGTTCAGTCAGATCCTAAGTTCAGGAGGTTACCGTCAGATGTACTTAACTTATTTGTGAAGAACGACCATGGCGAAATGGTACCGTACTCTGCCTTTATGAAACTTGTAAAAACACAGGGGCCTAACGAGATTACACGTTATAACATGTACAACTCTGCGGCCATACAGGGCTTACCTGCAAAAGGGTACACCACTGCAGATGCTATACAGGCAGTACGCGAAGTTGCCAAGCAAACATTACCTAAAGGATATGATATTGCGTGGGAAGGCCTTTCTTACGATGAGTCTATAAGGGGTAATGAGTCAATTTACATCTTTGCAATAGTACTAATGTTCGTATATTTTGTACTATCTGCTCAATACGAGAGTTTCATTATTCCGTTAGCGGTAATCTTGTCGCTTCCTGTAGGTATATTCGGGTCGTTCTTATTGCTACAGTTAGCAGGATTAGAAAATGATATCTATGCCCAGATCGCGCTCATAATGCTTGTAGGATTATTAGGCAAGAACGCAGTACTTATTGTAGAATTTGCGGTCCAGAAGCACCATGAAGGTGCCACGATACTGGAAGCTGCCATTGAAGGTGCAAAAGTGCGTTTCCGCCCCATCTTAATGACATCATTTGCATTTATTGCAGGTTTAATACCATTAATGCTTGCACACGGGGCCGGAGCCATTGGTAACAGGACACTGGGTTCTGCCGCACTTGGTGGTATGCTTTTCGGGACTGTATTTGGGGTAATTATTATACCCGGGTTATATTACATATTTGCATCTCTTGCAAATGGTAGAAAACTAATACAGTTTGAAGATGACAGTTCTTTATCTGAAGAGCTTGTTCACAGTATAGATAATTTTTCACACAATGAAGAACATGATGCAGAATAGTAAAATATACAGATATATAGCAATAGCCGCAATAGGTATAAGCTTTACCGCTTGTAGCCTTCCCGGCGTAGTGCAAAAAACAGAGAGTAATGCAGTTCCTGCCGCGTACAGTACTAATGGTACGCAGCAGGATACCATAAACTCGGCAAAATTAAAGTGGAAACAATATTTTACCGATCCGGACCTTGTTACCCTTATAGATACAGCACTGATAAACAACCAGGAGCTAAATATAACTTTACAGGAAATAGAGATCTCTAAAAACGAGATAAGGGCTCGTAAAGGAGAGTACCTTCCATTTATAGGGTTAAGGGCCGGTGCAGATGCTACAAAGGCATCCCGCAACACTACTCAGGGTGCATTAGAGCACAATATTGATATTGTTCCCGGTAAAGAAAATGGCGAGCCGCTGCAAAACTATATGATAGGCGCTTATGCAAGCTGGGAAGCAGATATTTGGGGGAAACTGCACAATGCAAAAAAAGCAGCTGTTAGCAGGTATCTTTCTACGGTAGAAGGTAAAAACTTTATGGTTACCAACCTTATTGCAGAGATTTCTGATTCTTACTATGAATTGCTTGCACTTGATAACCAGCTTGCTATTGTAAAACAAAATATTGAGATACAAAGCAACGCGCTTGAAATTGTGAAGCTGCAAAAAGAGTCTACCCGCGTTACAGAGCTTGCCGTAAAACGATTTGAGGCGCAGGTGCTTAACACTAAAAGTTTACAGTATGATATTCAGCAAAAGATTACTGAAGCCGAAAATCATCTTAACTATTTAGTTGGCCGTTACCCGCAGCCTATTAAAAGGAATACACAGCCGTTTGTAGATATTGTGCCTAATGCTGCAAGTACAGGTATACCGTCGCAATTGTTAGCAAACAGGCCGGACATCAGGCAGGCCGAGCTTGACCTTGCTGCTGCCAAGCTTGATGTAAAAGTAGCTAAAGCAAGGTTTTACCCATCGCTAAGTATTTCTGCAGGCGTAGGCTACCAGGCGTTTAATGCGTCTTACATTGTTAAGCCACAGTCGTTGCTTTACACCATTGCGGGCGACTTAGCTGCTCCGCTTATTAACAGGAATGCCATTAAAGCTACCTATTATAGTGCCAACTCTAAACAGATACAGGCTATTTACAATTATGAGCGTGTAATTTTGAATGCCTATGTAGAAGTGGCTAACCAGGTAGCTAAAATTAGCAACCTGTCTAAAAGCTATGATTTTAAATCGCAGGAGGTACAGGCCTTAACACGTTCTATAGATATCTCTAACGACTTGTTTATGTCGGCACGAGCAGATTACATGGAGGTGTTATTAACCCAACGTGATGCACTGGATTCTAAATTTGACCTTATAGAAACCAAACTTCAGCAAATGAATGCTTCTGTTAATGTGTACCGCGCTTTAGGTGGTGGTGCAAATTAATTTAATTTCCGGCTGATTATATCAGCTATATATATTAATGCAAAAGCCTTCAAAGTCTTATGATTTTGAAGGCTTTTTTGATTTAGAACATATATATTATTAGCAGGGCATTTGGTATTGATGAATCTGAAAGCTCCAAGGCATAAGGGTAAACAATTTGAACTCCTGCGGCTACAAACCGCTTTATACATGACATAAATGAGAGCTAATCTACATCAATTTCATTATGTGTATACTATTTGCATATGTATTATGCTTCAATTGGGATTAAATGTCACGCAAAGTCGCGAAGCCGCAAAGTTAAAACGGAATATTTTCTGCGGAAGAAGCGACTGTTAAGTCGCAAAGCTTTGCGACTTAACAGTCGCTGTTGTTTCAACTTACTAAATAGTAAGCTTTGCGGCTTCGCGACTTTGCGTGAAAAAATATTTGAACTACATTATATTTCATTTGGTATTAATTGACACAAAATACAAGCCCCTCTAAGTTACCTTAGAGGGGCTTTATAATTAATCCTGAACAGAATTATTGTTCTATTTTATGTTTTACTATTTAACATCTACTGTAACAGTAACCGGCTGTAGCCACGGGCTTGTAAAAGTTACTGTAACTTTACCACCTTCGCCGGCACTTTGTATGTAAGCTAACAAGTGTCCGTTAAATGCGCGTTGTATATTATCTGTATAATCGGTCATGTCGCTGTTGTTACCGGCTTCAAGGCCAAGCAATTTAGCCGAACCGTTAATCATACATGTAATGTCGTTATCACTCAATATTACAGGCAGGCCGTCTTTATCTACAATATCTACCATTATTTGTGCAACACCTTTTTGCTTATCTATGGTAACCGATTTATTTTTTACTACCAATGCATAAGGCTGCGATGATGATGTTATAGCATAACGGCTAACTTCTTTATTATCGGCACTAAGACCTATAACTTCAAGTTTACCCGCTGCATAAGGAACATCCCATGAAATGATACCTACGTTTTTATCATAGTTTTTAACCTCGCCCACTACTTTACCATTAAGCTCTAAACGGGCTTTTGCAGCATTGGTATAAGCAACTACACGCACAGTTTGTCCTGCTTCATAGTTCCATATTGGCCAAGCATCTTTACTTGGCGATTTTTCTTTTTGACGCGGAAGGTAAGTCCCGATAAATGCCATAGGCTTATCTGACCATAATGACTGGCGGAAATAACCCCTTGGTTTTATACGGCCTGCAAAATCTACAAGTCCTGAATAGAAACCTCTTGATGGCCATCTGCCCGATTCGCCAAGGTAATCGATACCTGTCCAAAGGAACTGTCCAAAAATATGGTCGTTGTTAACCACAGCAAGCCATGGCTCTATATCGTGAACGTTCTCACTGCCGTAAATAACCCTGTTAGGATATTTTTCGTGGTCAGATTTGTAACGGCTCTCTGTATAGTTGTAACCTGCAATATCAAGCAATCCGGGATATTCGGTTTCGTTACTCATTGCTACACCTGCAAGTCCTGCCGTTGTAGGGCGCGATTTGTCATATTTTTTAACCGCGGCAACAAGGCGTTTAGCAATAGCGCCAAGCCTCATAGCATCCGGGGCATCTTTTTTATAGCCACCGTAAGCAGCCTGCGTAAAGCCCATTGCTTTAGTACCGTCAAGTATTGGGTGCGAGTAAGGGTCGTTAGGATAATCTACCTCGTTACCTATACTCCATGCAAATACAGACAGGTGGTTGCGGTCGCGGCGCACAAAATCTTCAAGGTCTTTTTCGGCCCAGTCGGCAAAAATATCAGAGTTTCCTTCGTAGCCCGGAGTACCATAGTTCCATCCCTCAAGCCATTTACGCTTAGGGTATTCCCACTCATCATACGCTTCGTTTAAAACAAGTAAACCTATCTCATC
>NZ_KB899967.1 GCF_000378485.1 Flavobacterium rivuli WB 3.3-2 = DSM 21788
TCAATCTCTCAATGAACTTGTGCTTGTTAGCGGGTGCAAAAGTAACACTTCTTTTGTCTTTTCAAAGACTTATTTCTTACTTTTTTTATTCTTTTTCTTAACTCTTTGTTAACGTGAAGCTTGGAGAGTGAAGTTTTTTAGCCCCCTAACCCCCAAAGGGGGAATTCCAGGCATCTGTTACTAAAAATGGCGCAATCCCGATAGCTATCGGGAGACAAAGGCTTACTCTTATATATAAGGTGACACGAATTGCACTTATTTGCACGAATTCGTAACTATACATAAGAAAGGAGCCAGGACGGAATTGCAAACACAAAATCCCAACGGCTTTTAGCCCCGATAGGAGCGGCACCACGCCAACCGTAGGGCGGCGTGTACAGCGGATAGCGGGCGCGACCTCTGCTAATATGCGCATGCGATAACTGCTCCTTATATATAGGTGTGTATTAATGAAACTTTGCAATGCCTAAACGTATTGTTGTTATAGCTATATACAAAAACTCACTCTTACTATATTATAATAAGAGTGAGCCAATAATAATGTTGACTATGGCAAGCTTTACAACTTACTAATATAACTGCCATAAATATCTTTAAACTGGTAACCTTCGTCAAGGCGGTCTTTACTTAGTTTTTTATACTCGGCAAGACCCCATAGTATAAATTCTTTAAAGAAGTATTGGTCTTCTACAGCAATATTTGGCTGATATTTTTGCAATAGCTGTTTAAGCGGAATAATAGAATCGAGTTGCTTTTTATATTCTTCATCGGTAGTATCATCCAATAACTCAAAACCACTTTCGTTAAAAAACCAGTCTATAATTTCCTGGTAAGGGCTTTTTTCATTTGGTTTTTCCAACTTTTCTATCTTAGGGAAATATCCAGGGAAGAAACTCTTTATCGCACTACCTATCAGTAACTCTGCAACTACGGCAGCTCCCTCCTGCTCCCCTTCATACACCAACTCTACCTTACCGGTAATTGCAGGGATAATTCCCATAAAATCGGCCAGACGAACGGTAGTCTTTTCTGTACCAGTACGTAATGCCCTACGCTCTGCAGTACTTAGCAAATTTTCGAAAGCTGTTATACTCATACGGGCGCTTACTCCACTTTTATAATCTATAAATTCGCTCTCGCGAGCCTCAAAACCTATTTGCTCTAAGAGGTCTTTGGCTAAAGATGGTACATGTATAATATCACTCTGGCGGCCGTCAAGGTTTGCTTCCTGCTCTGTAATAGTACGGGCAATGGCTACTGTTTCAGGATAATGCGTTAATATTTGCGAACCAATCCTGTCTTTAAGCGGTGTTACAATGCTTCCACGGTTTGTATAATCCTCGGGGTTTGCAGTAAATACAAACTGAAGGTCTAAATTCATACGTACTTTAAAGCCTCGTATTTGTATATCGCCCTCAGATAATATATTGAACAACGCCACCTGAATGCGAGCCTGTAAATCGGGCAACTCATTAATAACAAATATACAACGGTTAGCACGCGGTATCATACCAAAGTGTATAACCCTGTCATCTGCATAAGATAATTTGAGGTTAGCTGCTTTTATGGGGTCAATATCTCCAATCAAGTCGGCCACGGTAACATCGGGCGTAGCGAGTTTTTCATAAAAGCGATCGCTGCGGTGCAGCCAGCTTATTGGAGTATCGTCTCCTCTTTCTTCAATAAGATTTTTTGCATAGCGTGAAATAGGCTGTAGCGGGTCGTCATTAATTTCAGACCCATCCACTACAGGTATGTATTCATCAAGCAGGTTTATCATTAATCGGGCAAGGCGCGTTTTTGCCTGTCCACGCAGACCCAAAAGGTTAATATTATGGCGTGATAATATGGCCCGTTCCAGCTCTGGAATAACGGTATTCTCAAATCCCCATACACCTGTAAATACTGTTTCTCCTTTACTAATCTTGCTACGCAGGTTAGTCCTTAATTCGTCTTTAATGCTTTTACTTTCGTATCCGGCCTTTTTTAAGGCACCTAATGTTTTTATATTCTGTATATCCATTATAACTTTCTAATTTTTATTATTGACAATTGATGTGTGCTTACTGCCAATTGCCTTTTCTTTCTTCTATTGTCTCTCGTCTATTATCTTAAGTCTCTCCCTCTTTAACTGCGACTGCGACTAAAATCTACTTAACCCTCTTCTTTCTATTGGTTTCATAATCTTCAAATATCATTTCCCCAAGTCCTTTAAGTCCGGTATAAAATGCCTTGCCCTGGTTAGCCTCTGTAAATGCATTTACAAAACGTTGCAGGTAAGGGTCGCTGGCAATCATAAACGTAGTAATGGGTATGTGCAACTTGCGTGCCTGAGCCGCCATGGTATAACATTTATCTGTAATATACTCGTCAAGGCCGTTACTGTTCATGTAATAAGTACCGTCTTTTTCTTTAATACAGCTTGGCTTACCATCTGTAATCATAAAAATTTGCTTATTGGTATTACGTTTTCGGCGCAAAAGATCCATTGCCAACTGAAGTCCGGCAACAGTATTTGTATGGTACGGCCCCACCTGAAGATACGGTAAATCTTTAATAGCAATGGGCCAGGCATCGTTGCCAAAAACCAAAATATCGAGTGTGTCTTTAGGGTAGCGGGTGGTTATTAATTCGGCAAGTGCCATGGCTACTTTCTTGGCAGGGGTAATGCGGTCTTCGCCGTAGAGTATCATACTGTGGCTAATGTCTATCATTAGCACTGTACTCATTTGCGATTTATGCTGGCTGTCCTCTACTACCAAATCCTGTTCGGTAAGCATAAAAGTCTCAGTACCATTGTTTATCTGGGCATTCTTTAAGCTTTCGGTAAGCGATATCCTGTCTAACCCATCGCCAAAATGGTATTCCCTTAACTCACCGGTATGTTCATCACTGCTACCGGAATGTTTGGTTTTGTGGTTACCACTCCCGCTTTTTTTAAGGTTGCCAAAAATTTGGTTAAGTGCCTGCTGCCGAATATTACGCTCTGTTTTTGCTGTAATTTTTAGGCCGCCCGTACCATCATCTTTAACTTCATCTTTTATATAACCTTTCTTTTTAAGGTCTTCTATAAAATCATCAATGGTGTAGTTCTTATCTGTAAGTTTATATTCTTTATCAAGTTCCCGCAACCAGTCGAGCGCTTCATCAAGATCGCCGGAAGTATGCGTTATCAGTTCGGTAAAAATTTCAAAGAGTTTATCAAACGGAGACACATTGGGAGCTTCATATTGCCTGAATATAAAACCTTTTTTATTGCTTGTTTCCATAGCCTTAAAATTAAGGCAAAAACTTTAATTATAGTGTTAAAGAAAAAACGCTGTAACTATAATATTTTATAGGAGGCTATGAAGGCTAATTTAACTAATTGACACCCGCTTTTTAAATTAGGAATTTATAGAGAGCCGAATTTATACAGCATCTTACTAATTTTTATACCTATTTAATATTATTTATAAATTGGAGCAATTCTTCAACACCAAGAACAAAATCAGGTGTTACATTCTCTAATGCGGTGCGGGGCATAAAAGGCATTTCTGCAGTTGCAGGATCTTGTATTACAACCGTACCACCCTGCTGTTTTATAACTTTAAGTCCGTTAGTACCATCTGAATTAGCGCCAGATAGCAATATACCGGTTAACTGAGGCCCGTAAACTTCGGCAGCCGATTCAAAAGATACATCAATACTCGGCCTGCTGTAATTTACTTTTTCGGATGTATCAAGCGATAGCTGATGGTGAGTTTCAAAAAGCAAATGATAATCTGACGGTGCAACATATATAAAACCGGGTAGTAATGGTGTTTTATCTTCTACCTGCTTAACAGGAATAACGGTTTTCATGGCTATAAGCTCTTCGAGGGTACTGTCTTCGGCACTTTTTCTATGCAAAACAAATACAAGGGCAAATTTAGACATAAGGGTTAGCTGTGGCAATACCTTCATAAGTACTTCCAGGCTTCCGGCAGACCCGCCTACAATAACTACTTTAAAACCTATTTTATTTTCTTCCATATCTTTTCCTTATGAATCTGCTCATAGCGATCCTGCATGGATGAAAATTTTATAGTTTCCTTAGTACCCAGTGCAAGGTATCCAAGTTTAGAAAGGCTGTCATCAAAAAGCTGTAAAGCGCGTTCCTGCAAATCTTTATCAAAATAAATAAGCACATTGCGGCACAGTATAATGTCAAACTCATTAAAAGAACCATCCGACACTAAATTGTGTAGCGAAAACACCATTTTTTCTGAAAGGTCTTCGCTAAATTTTGCAAGCCCATAGTTAGCAGTGTAATATTGCGAAAAGTCGTTTTTACCTCCCATTGCCATATAATTTTCTGAATAGGATTTTATCATCCTTAACTGAAAAATACCTTTCTTGGCAGTATCTAAAACCAAAGGATTAATATCTGTGGCATAAAGTAATGATTTGTGCAGCAGGTTAGCTTCTTTAAGTAAGATAGCCATAGAATATACTTCTTCTCCTGTTGCACAGCCGGCATGCCAAAACCGTATAAATGGTTTTGTGGCAAGTATAGGTAATATCTCTTCGCGAAGTATTTTATAAAAGTGGGGATCACGAAACATCTCGGTAACATTTACCGTGATCTCCTCTACCATGTGTTTAAAGTAAGCAGCATCTGACCTTACTTTAGAGAGAAATACTGCAAAATCAGGGAAACCGTCCAGTTGAATTAACCTGTCTACACGACGCTTTAACGATGCACGCGAATAACCGCCAAAGTCGAAACCATGGTACTCATATACATCGTTAATAAGCACTTCGAGCTGTCGGTCGTTAACCATAACCGTATTAAATATTGCTTAATAATTCAAGTAATTTATCCATATCTATAGGCTTAGAAACGTAACCGTCTGCACCGGCAGCAAGGCATTTTTCTTTATCGCCATTCATGGCAAGAGCCGTAACAGATATTACAGGAGTACTAACCCGCGAAGGTATCTTTTTTATAAGAGGAATAGCCTCATACCCATCCATTTCGGGCATCATCATATCCATTAGTACTGCATCAATATGCTCATCTGTGTTAAGTAGTTTTAAGGCTTCTTCTGCACTAAGGCAGGAAACACAATCAAACGACCGCGACCGCAGCGTTGCACTAAGCGCAAATATATTACGCGCATCATCATCAACAATTAAAACTCTCTTTTTCGTCATTTTGTAATAAGCAATATATTAATGCTGGTCGTAAAGCCAAACCCTAAGCAGGGATAATAACTGGTCTATATCTACCGGTTTAGTAATGTAATCAGATGCACCTGCATTAATGCATTTTTCCCTGTCACCTGTCATAGCCTTTGCTGTAACGGCAATAACCGGCAGGGTTTTATACTTTTTATTTTCACGAATATGGGTTGCTGTTTCATAACCATCCATATTAGGCATCATCATATCAAGCAATACAACGTCTATTTCAGGGTGTTCTTCTAAAGCTTTTAGTGCTTCTTTACCATCTATAGCCGTTACAATGTTCATTTTTAACGACTCGAGCGATTTTGTAAGCGAATAAATATTACGCACATCATCATCAACTACCAGGACAGTCTTATTATGAAGTACGTTATTTAGCAGGCTTAGTTTTTTATAATGCTCTTTTTTTCCTTCAGATCCTTTATTTTCTTCTACAAGGTGCAGGAATAAAGAAACTTCATCAAGCATACGCTGATAGGAGTGTGCCGTTTTAATAACAATAGAGTCGGCATATTTTTTAATCTTAAGCTCTTCTTTCATAGAAAGGCTCTTGCCTGTAAATACAATTACCGGCAGATTTTCAAGCCCTGGATTTTTCTTAACACTTTCAAGTATATCATACGCCTGCCTGTCCGGTATTCCCATATCAAGTATTACGCAATCTACATCAGTCTGTTTAAGCGCGCTTACGCCTTCTTCTATCTCGCTCTTAATTTCCGAATTTATATTATAGGTCTCTAAAAAGTAAGCCAGGGCCTTAGCATGCTGCGGGTTATCTTCAAGAATAAGTACCTTTTGAGATTCGCGGCTTATAATATGCTCTATCCTTTTAAATACCTCGGGCATTTGCTCAAAAGCAACAGGTTTATCAAGAAAGTTTACCGCACCCTTAAGCAGGCTTTCCTGTTTAAGTTTATGCGAAGACATTATGTGTACCGGTATGTGTTTGGTTTGGGAGTTGTTTTTTAAATCTTCCATTACTTCCCATCCGCTTTTTATAGGCAACTGGATATCAAGCAAAATTCCGGCCGGTTTGTAAAGCATGGCAAGGTTTAAAGCATGGTCACCCCTTACAGATACTATACCTTTGTAACCGCGTTTTCGGCTAAATTCTAACAGCGATTTTGCAAAGTTTACATCATCTTCAACAATAAGCACTACCTTGTCTTTATCTGCAATAGTATCCCTGTCGTCAGGAACACTTTCCGGAATAAACGGGCTTATATAGCGGTATCTTAAATCAGGCTTTTCTTTGTCGTCATCTTCTCCTTCTGTAATTACCTGCGGAGCCTGTATTTGCCTGTCTTCAAACTCTTCCGGCTGTAGTAACATCGAACCTATTACCGGAATATTAAGTGTAAATTCGCTACCTTCATCAACAACGCTGCTAAGGCCTATTTCGCCACGTAATAATTTAGCAAGCTCACGGCTTATAGATAAACCTAAACCGGTACCACCATATTTACGTTTTGTAGAACCGTCTGCCTGCTGGAATGCCTCAAATACAAGAGGCTGTTTTTCGCGCGGAATACCAATACCCGTATCTTTTACAGAAAATAGTACCCGTTTTTCGTCGGTAGCATGTTTTTTAACTATAAGCGTAACAGAACCTTCAGATGTGAATTTTAATGCGTTTGATAACAAATTCTTAAGTATCTGCTCCAGTCGCATTTTATCTGTCCTGATAACTAATGGCGCATTTTCATCATCTATCTTAAATTCAATTCCTTTTTGCTTGGCTACCTCTGTAAACATGGCTTTCATGCCATCTGTAATTTCTTTAGTAGAAATATCAATTAACTCAAGTTCCATTTTACCGGCCTCTATCTTACTAAGGTCCAGTATCTCATCAATAAGTCCTAAAAGACCGTTACCGGAACTTTGTATCACCTTAGCAAATTCTATTTGCTCTTCGCTCATGTTATGGTCTATATTCTCAGACAACAACCTGCTTAATAGTAATATGGAGTTAAGAGGCGTACGCAACTCGTGCGACATGTTTGCCAAAAACTCAGACTTGTAACGTGTGGTTAACTCAAGGTCTTCCGATTTTTTTTGTATCTCGGTATTCTTTTCTTCCAGTAAAACACTACGTTCGGCAAGCTCCTCATTGGTTTGCTGCAACTCTTCCTGTTGTACGCGCAGTTCTTCTTCAGATGCCTGAAGTTTTTGCGTTTGCGCCTCAAGTTCGGCATTCATGCCTTCCAGTTCGCTGTGCTGTGCTTTAAGCTCTTCACTTTGCGCCTGTGTTTCTTCAAGCAATTCCTGTACACGTTTTCTGTTTTGGGCAGCTTTAATAGCAATACCTATATTATTAGCTACAGATTTTAAGAATTCTATTTCGCGTTTGCTATAGTTGCGCACGGCAGCAAGCTCTACAACGCCCTCTGCCTGATTATCCATTAATGGCACAGCAATAACGTGGGCAGGGATAACTTCGCCCAATGCGTAAGATATTTTTATATCATCGGCAGCGATACCTTTAAGTTCGAGCATTTTGCCCGATGCTACAGCCTGGCCCGTTAAGCCCTCGCCTATTTTAAAACGTTTTCTTTCATGATCGGCAATATAACTGTAACCAGCCGAAGCTACCAAAGAGTTGTCTTCCAGTAAATACAGTACGCCTGCATTACTATTTGTATAAACAGCAAGATACTCTATAATATCATTAGTAAGGGTTTCAAGGCTTTTTTCGCCTATCATTACCTGGTTAAGCTCTGCAATACCCGATTGCCTCCACTCGTTGTCAGACAGGGATTTAAAAGAGCTGCTAAGTGCAGCAGCCATATTATTTAAAGATACTGCTACACTACCCAAGGCATCGCCCTCGCTATCCTCTACCCTAACATCATAATTACCCTGAGATATTTGCCCTGCAATACCACTTATAACACGTATTCTTTCTGCAGTTTCTTTGTCACTTTTCTCTAATGCCAACTGTAATAAAATACGCGAATTATAATCTCTAAGTATCCTTACAAAGAATAACAGGCTTATAAACAACGCTATTAGTGCCGCAACAACTATAAGTACAGAGCTATAGGTACCATAATTTTCAGATGTACTTACCCTTTCTGTAAGCAATCCCTGCTCCTGGTTTTCCATGCGTTTTAAAATAGTACGCATTTCATCCATCAGGCTTTTACCGGCATCAAGGTCGGCCGCAAGAGATAACTGACCTCTCTTTTTTTCGTCTATACGCAGTTGCAGGTACTTAAAAAACTCTGCCATATATGGCTTAAGTTCTTTAATACTTGCCTGCTGTTTAGGGTTATCTATTGTTAACTCCTCTACATTGGCAAAGTAAGAGGCTGCATCTTCCTGAGTATTTTTATACTGCTCTAAAAATTCGGTATTACCGGTAACTAAAAAGCCACGCATACTGGTTTGTGCATCTACCAGTTCTGAGCGGCCTGCGTTAATATTATAAATAACTTCCTGTGTATGGTTTACCCACGAATTACTGTCCAGCAGGCTTCTTATACTTACAAAAGAGGCAATAGAGCTTACAAGAAGTATAAGCATTGATGCCCCGGAGCTAATAATTAAATTCCGTTTAAAAGTACCGTTCATGCAGTTATTTTACTAATGTTATTATTTTTTTAAGGATTAAACGGGCAGTATTATTATAAAACTTGCACCGTTACCATCGTGGCTTTTAGCCGTTATTATACCATTATGTTTTTCTACTATTTTTTTTGCAATAGCAAGCCCTATACCGGTACCCTCATAGCTGTTGCGATCATTAAGGCTCTGGAATATCTTGAAAATTTTATCCAGATATAGCTCATTAAACCCAATCCCATTATCGGCAACAATAATACGACAATAATTCCCTAATGCCGTAACCGGACTATTAAAATCTTTATCATTTATACGTTCGGCAGTAATAGTTATTTGAGGAATTGTATCTGGTTTTGTGAATTTGAGGGAGTTACCAATTAAATTTTGAAACAGCTGCCGTAACTGGCTTGGTACGCCGGTTATATTTGGCAGGTTATCTATCTTTATTTGTGCCTCTTTTTGCTCTACAAGATGATCAAAATCAGACAGCACTTCCTGTAATACATCATTTAACACTACCGTTTCCGGCAGTACATCAGATGATAACCTTGAATAGTCCAGCAAATCAGTAATCAGTTTACCCATTCTTTGAGACGAACGTACGGTACGGTTTACATAGTCTACAGCCTTTTCATCCCTTACTAAATAGCGCTCCTTTATAATTTTTATAAAAGTCTCTATTTTACGCAACGGCTCTTTTAAATCGTGCGATACTACCCATGCAAACTGCTGTAGCTCATGATTACGCATTTCCAGCTCCTCATTTTTTTCACTTAATTCTTTAGTACGCTCAGCTACCTTAAGCTCCAGGTTTTCCTGAGCTTCTTTACGTATTTCTATTTCTTTAGAGAGTAGGTCGCGTATATCTTTAAGTTCATTTTTTTGCTCATAAAGCTTTAAAAATGTCTTTACTTTTAAGATAAGCAAATCAGGGTCTACGGGCTTGGTAATATAATCTACCGCACCGGTTTCGTACCCTTTGGAAATGTATTTTTTTTCTTTACTGATGGCAGACAGAAATATTACCGGGATGTCCTTTGTCCTGTTACTGCCGGATAATGCCTCTGCCACTTCAAAACCATCCATACCGGGCATTTGCACGTCCATTATTATAAGCGAATAGCTTTTTTTAAGGATCATCCTTAATGCCTCCTCACCAGATTCTGCCGAGTCTGCCTGAAGGTTATGTAAATCCAGTATTTTAATAAGGGGAACAATATTTTCCCGTTTGTCATCTACTATAAGTATCATAAGGTATGGTTACATGTAGTTTTTACTTGCGGTATACCTTGTGTTACAATACTTTTTAAGGCGTTGCAAAGTTGGGCAAAATCGTTTGGCTTTTCCATATAATAAACTGCGCCGTTATTAAAACATTCCTTTTGGTAAGCCGGCGAGCATGAGGTAGAGTACATAATAACAGGAATATCTTTTAAAACAGGATTTTGCTGCATTTCTTTAAGGCAGTCTATTCCGTTCATCCTTGGCATATTAACATCCATAAAAACAAAGTCTGGCATTACCGTAAAATCAGAATTCAGTTTGACTAATGCATCAATGCCGTCCGTAGCCGTACGGCATAAAACCGTAGCATCGGCTTCATAAAGAGCCTCAGAGAAAAGCAGCTGATCGTCCGGATCATCGTCTACTAAAAATATTGTTTTGTATGTTTGATGCACAATTCAAAAGTATAAAATCATGTGTTAAAAGGTTGTTAATTCAACAACCAAATATTAACACTTTAAGTAAATATTTCACAAAGTTTCACATTCATAAACATTATACTACATACCAGTCTGTTAAGGCTAATTTACTTCATTTAACAGTACGTAATTAATGGATTTTTAATATAAACTAAAATTTTATTAGTCTACTAAAACTATAGGGTTTGTATTTTTTAAATTAATTACTACATTTGGCACCGTTAACCAGCCCAATTGTACACGATGAAACACAACTACTTTAGCATACGCCTTACCATGGCTATTGCATTTTTTTTAATGATCTTTAGTATCCTGCCAATTTTCGCACAGGACCAGATTGTAGAGATTACAGGGGTTGTTAATGATAACGAGGTTAATGGTCCGTTGCCCGGGGTAACCGTTAGCATAAAAGGCACAGCAACAACAACCGCCACAAACGAGAAAGGCGAATTTTATATTAAGACCAATATAACCTATCCGTTTACTTTAGTGTTCTCGGGCGTTGGTTTTAAATCTCAGGAACTGCAGGTGCTGTCTGCCCAAAGTAAAATATCTGTAAATTTAAATACAGAGAATACCCTGCTTAACGAAGTAGTGGTTTCTGCATCGCGGGTTGAAGAACGCATCCTTCAATCGCCTATTTCCATCGAAAAAATAGACATCAAAGCTATTAAAGACAGCCCCGCACCCACTTTTTATGAGGCGTTAGATAATATAAAGGGTGTACAACTGCTTACATCGAGCCTTACCCTTAAAGTACCTAATGCACGTGGTTTTAATGTACCTAACAACTTTAGGTTTATGCAGCTTGTAGATGGTGTAGACGTACAGGCAGCTACACTGGGTGTACCGCTTGGCAACGCCATAGGCCCTACAGAACTTGACATACAAAGTGTAGAAATTACCCCTGGCGCAGCATCTGCACTATATGGTATGAACGCTATTAATGGCCTTGCGAGCCTTCAAACACGCAGCCCGTTTACCTACCAGGGGCTAAGCCTTTACCAGCGTACAGGTGTTAACCATGTGGGCAATGATGAAAAAGACCCTGCTCTGCTTACCGAGTTTGCCCTGCGATATGCAAAGGTGTTTAAAGAAAAATTTGCCATTAAGGTAAACGGCTCCTTCTTTAGGGGAACCGACTGGATATCGAACACGTTAACCGACCAAAACCCTAATAACCTTGCCACGGCAAACCCTACTGTCCCATCACTTGATGGCGCTTTTAACCCGGCTGCCGATTTATGGAACAACTATGGCGATGAACGTAACAACAGGGTTACTGTAAACGCCACGGTAGATGGTGTATCTAAAACCTACAATGTGTCGCGTACCGGCTACTTGGAAAAAGACCTTGTAGACCCTACTGTTACAAATATAAAATTTGATGCCGGTGGTTATTATAAAATTAAAGACAACCTTGAGGCATCTTATGTATACCGTTATGGCCTTATGGACGGTACTTTTCAGCGTGGTAATAAGATAAGGCTGGATAATGCTGTGGTGCAAAACCATAAAGTAGAACTTAAAGGTGAAGAATTTTACATTCGCTGTTACGCGTCTCTTGAAAGTACAGGCGACTCCTACAACCTTAAACCCCTTGCCGATAACCTGGACCTTACCCATGCCAGTAATACCAATTGGAGAAATACATTCCAGTCGGCACTGCAAAGCTCTATTAACAGTGGTACAGCTTTGCAACAAGCCTTTGAAGATGCCCGTGCTGTTGCTGATGCCGGCCGCGTAGAACCCGGAACGCCCGAATTTGAAGCACTTAAAAACACCATAATTAAAACCAATAACTGGGATCATTTAAACTCTGGTGTTGCCGGTGCTCCTGCAACAGGTGGTGCATGGTTAAAGCAAAAATCGGCTTTATACCATGTAGAGGGCCAGTATGACCTCTCTAAATATGTGCAACTATTCGACCTGCAGGTGGGTGCTGATTACAGGCAATACCTTGTTACCCCTGATGGCAATAACTTCGTAGATTTTGCACGCCCCGTGGCAGAACGTAATGTTGCCCTGCCCGATGGTAGCTTTGGCGATAAACAGCGTTATGAAAAATACGGCATTTTTGGACAGGTAACCAAACGCTTTTTTAATAACAGGTTAAAAATAAACGCATCGTTGAGAGCCGACCGCAACCCAGAATTTGATACAAAACTTAACCCAAGGATTGCCTTAGTATATTCGCCAAAAGAGAACCACAATTTTAGGGCATCTTTCCAAAATGGCTTCCGTTTCCCGTCCTTGTTTGAGGCCTTATCGTTTGTAAATAATGGTAATGTAAGGCGTGTAGGCGGCTTGGCGCGCGTAAACCAGGGCATCGGCTTCTTAGAAAATTCTTATACACTAACTTCTATAGATGCTTTTAACGCGGCCGTAAACACCGCTGTAGATGCAGGCACCCCGCGCGCCCAGGCTGCCCTTGAGAACCGTAATGTGCTTGAAAAAGCAAACCTTCCTGTTATGAAACCGGAACAGATAAATTCTTTCGAAATTGGTTATAAAAGCGTTGTACTTAACAACTCAATATCTATAGACTGGGATGCTTACCTTAATATTTACGATGGCTTTTTAGGCCAGGTAGAAGTTGCCGTACCAAAAAATGGTGTTGTTGGGTCTGATGCTTCTGTAACAGATATGCTTACCCGAGCCAACCAGGACCGTTACCGTGTATTTACTAATAGCACCAACAAGTATAAAAGTTATGGATCTACATTTGGTATAAAATATAACTTTTACGAAAATTATAATGCAGGCTTCAACGTAAGCTACAATGATTTGATAACCAACAGTAAATCGGATATTTTTCTTACATCGTTTAATACCCCTAAATGGGTAACCAACCTTTCTTTTGGCAACAGGCAGATTATTAAAAATGTAGGCTTTAATATTACCGGCCGCTGGCAGGATGCCTTTTATTGGGAAAGTACATTAGCAAACGGCGATGTTCCTGCATATGTTACACTTGATGCCCAGGTTAACGTTAAGATACCTGTTATTTATGCTACAGCAAAAATAGGTGGTACTAACATTCTTAATAACAGGTACTACCAGTACGCTGCTGGCCCTACCATAGGTGGCCTGTACTATGTGGCATTAACTTTTGAACTTGCTAATTTGTAATATAAGTTATACGATTTCTTTTTTTGTTTGTTTGTTTAAAGGCCTGCCTGTAAAAGGGCAGGTTTTTTTATGGGTTAATGCTTACCTCGTCATAAATTACATCTATTGGCACTATTGATATATCATTAAAAGCCTGCTCTGCTTTTACCCGCCCCCTGCCTGATGCAAAACTATGGGCAGCACCCACAAAACTTCCTAATGTAAAATACCAGGACAGCTCTGTAACAGGAATGTTTCCAAGCACGGTTACACCAAGTTTAGTTCGTGCAAGAAACCAGTATGAGTCCCAATAGGAAGGATTAACTACGTTAAAAAGCAAGGCATATACTGGTAATACAACAAGTACTGTTAACACGCCCGATGTAATGGCCTGCAACAGTAAATCTGGCCGTAAAATAAGTATGAATATAGTAAACGCAACAAAAACAGCACAGCTTACTATAATAGAATTTATTCCAAATACTATGTTAAACAGCATTAAAGAAATTACTCCAACTAAAAACATGCGGCCAAACAATTTTTTACGTTTCTTATAAACCTGTTCTTTGGTTACAGAAAAAGCAAACTCATAAACACTTACTGCAATACCCATTATAGTAAAGCCAAATAAAAAATCTTCTATAGAAACAATAGATTGCCCCATTAACGTAGGAGGATGCCAGTAATCCTTAAAATACCAGTACTCTGCTACAAAACCGGCAAGACCTCCCATAATGCTTACCTTAAGCATTTTTTTACGCAAACTTTTTCTCAGCCCATACATTGTCAGCCAGGGAAAAAACAGCATTACAGATAGTAGTAAATAGGTATAGGTATCCATAGGCTTTATTAAATAGTACGGGCAACCTTAAGATTTTAGATAACTGAGGGCATTGCAACAATCTGGATATCAAATATAAAAACAAATTTAACATAATTTTTGTATTACCAATATTTTTAATCTATTTAATTTACAACAGCAATAATTATTTCAATTATAATCAGATAATTATTGTGCCAAACAACCATTTGTTGTAGATATTAATTACAAGTTTATACAACGATTTAGAACTAATAAATTGTTAAAGAAACGTGGTCGAGGGTGTTTTAGGGATATGATTTTTTAATTTGGCGAATTAATATTTAAAAAACCGGGATAAATTTCAGCATACTCAAATGCATTATCCTGATGGAAATAACGATTAAACCTTATTATATGAACTTTGAACTTGAAACCATTATAGGCATTTTGGGAGCCATACTGTCGTCATTATCATTCTTACCGCAGGTAATAAAAATATGGAAAACAAAATCGGCCGATGATCTCTCTATGCCCACTATTGTACTCCTTGCTGCTAATGCCGCAACATGGCTTACTTATGGCGTTATTAAGGATGCTATGCCACTTGCTATAACTAACGCATTAATGCTAACCATGCTACTGGTAATTATATTTTTTAAACTAAAGTTTAAACCAAAAAATAGTTAGTGGATTTTATAATTGTGTTGATTGGGTTATAACAATACGATAATTTGGAATATAACTTAAGGTTACAATTTTAAAACTTTGCAACTTAGTTACTCTGAAACTTTAAAACTGTTCAAAAAAAAACGCCTTATCGATTACTCAATAAGGCGGCTAATATTATGAAACAAAATTTGTTATGCTTTTTTACGGGCGATAACTTTCTGTACAGCTTTAACAATATGTTCAGCATCAAGGCCGTATTTAGTCATAAGTTGTGCAGGAGTTCCGCTTTCGCCAAAACTATCATCTACAGCAACATATTCCTGTGGCGTAGGATTGTTTACAGCAAGAAGCTGGGCAATACTGTCACCAAGTCCGCCAAGCCTGTTGTGCTCTTCGGCAGTAACCACGCAGCCTGTTTTGGCTACTGATTTTAATACTGCTTCTGCATCAAGAGGTTTAATGGTATGTATGTTTATAATTTCTGCATCAATACCAAGTTCAGCAAGTTTTTCACCAGCCTGTATAGCTTCCCATACAAGGTGGCCTGTTGCAAAAATACTTACGTCGGCACCTTCGTTAACCATCCACGCTTTACCAATTTCAAACTTCTGGTCGGCATCTGTAAATATTGGCACCACAGGGCGGCCAAAACGCAGGTAAACCGGGCCTTCATACTCTGCAATTGCAATAGTAGCGGCTTTAGTCTGGTTGTAATCGCACGGATTGATAACGGTCATGCCCGGAAGCATTTTCATTAAACCGATGTCTTCTAATATCTGATGTGTAGCACCATCTTCACCAAGCGTAAGGCCCGCGTGAGAGGCACATATTTTTACATTCTTGTCAGAATAGGCAACACTCTGGCGAATCTGGTCATAAACCCTTCCCGTAGAAAAGTTTGCAAACGTACCTGTAAAAGGTATTTTACCACCTATTGTAAGGCCGGCAGCAATACCTATCATGTTAGCCTCTGCAATACCTACCTGTACAAAACGCTCCGGAAACTCGTTAATAAAGTCCTGCATTTTTAAAGACCCAACAAGGTCGGCACACAAGGCCACTACCTGGTCGTTCCTTTTACCGGCTTCCAGAAGGCCGTCGCCAAACCCGGAGCGGGTATCTTTTTTATCTGTGTATGTGTATTTCTTCATCTTAAATTTCAGATTTATGATTTCAGATTTCAGATTGCCACTTTTATGTGAGTTAGATGCCGGATAGTTTGATTTTGCAGTGTTAAGAACTCATTGCGCCACCGAAGCTAAATCTGAAATCTACAATCTAAAATCTTAAATCCTTTTAGTAGTCTCCCAAGGTTTCCTCTAATTGTGCTAATGCCGTTGCAAGCTGAGCATCGTTAGGCGCTGCACCGTGCCATTTATGGCTTCCCATCATGTAATCTACACCATGGCCCATACCTGTTTTAAGCAGGATCATGATAGGTTTACCCTGACCTGTAAGTGATTTAGCTTCTTCAAGTACTTTAACTACCTGTGCCATATCGTTACCCTCACTTTCAAGAACTACCCAGTCAAAAGCAGCAAATTTAGCTTTAAGGTCGCCTAAAGAAAGTACCTGGCTTGTAGGCCCGTCAATCTGTTGGCCGTTGTAATCTACCGTACAAATAAGGTTATCTACCCTGTTGTGCGGTGCAAACATAGCAGCTTCCCATATCTGGCCTTCCTGTAGCTCTCCATCGCCGTGAAGTGTGTAAACTATAGATTTATCGCCATTAAGTTTTTTAGCTAAAGCAGCGCCTATGGCAACACTCATACCCTGCCCTAACGAACCTGATGCAATGCGAACACCCGGAAGGTGCTCATGCGTTGTAGGGTGTCCCTGCAAACGCGAATCAAGCTTACGGAACGTAGCAAGTTCTGACTTATCAAAGTAACCGGCATGTGCTAAAACACTGTAAAATACCGGAGAAATGTGACCGTTAGAAAGGAAGAAAAGATCTTCGCCATAACCGTTCATATCAAAACCTTCTTTGCGGTTCATAACCTCAAAGTAAAGGGCAACTAAAAAATCAGCACATCCAAGAGATCCACCCGGGTGGCCGCTCTGGCAGCTGTGTACCATGCGCACAATGTCGCGGCGAACCTGCGATGCTATGCTTTCTAATTCTTTTATTTCGTGTTTCATATATTATTTTGCTGTAGCCGCTGCTGCTTTGGCATGGTCTGCAAGAAATTGCGCAAGGCCGTTATCAGTAAGCGGGTGTTTAAGTAAAGCTTCGATAGCACTTAGAGGCCCTGTAATAACATCGGCACCAAGTTTAGCACAGTTAATAATGTGCATTGGGTGGCGTACAGAAGCTGCAAGGATCTCCGTTTCATAACCGTAGTTGTCATAGATAAGGCGGATATCCTCGATAAGCTGTAAACCATCGGTAGAGATATCGTCAAGGCGGCCTACAAATGGCGATACATAAGTAGCACCTGCCTTAGCAGCAAGCAATGCCTGCCCTGCAGAGAATACTAATGTTACATTGGTTTTTATACCTTTTTCAGAGAAATATTTGGCAGCTTTTACACCGTCTTTAATCATTGGCAGCTTTACCACAATGCGCTCGTGCAATGAAGCAAGCTCTTCGCCTTCGGCTACCATTTCGTCAAATGTTGTAGCAATTACTTCGGCACTCACATCGCCATCGGTAATATTGCAAATATCAACATAATGTTTTAGTACCCTGTCTTTACCGCTAATGCCTTCTTTAGCCATAAGCGATGGGTTTGTTGTTACTCCATCAAGTACACCAAGTTCGTGGGCCTCCTTAATTTGGGCAAGGTTTGCCGTGTCAATAAAAAATTTCATATTGTTATTTTTAGGTTTGTTCTACCAAAATGTAATGTAAAGGCCTGCAACGCATAATAGTGTTACTACTATAAGAGCCAGTGTAGATGGTGCTACCCTGAACATTGTTGTATCAAGACCAAAGGCTTTAGGGTTAATTTTAGGGCCTGCAAGGCTCATACCTATCATTAATATCATTGTAAAGAAGAATGACCAACCCATACAGATAAGGAAAGGTATTTCGAAAACACCTGATGTATTTTGATAAGCTGTCCATAAAATGGTTTCAGGTCCAAATACATTTACCGCGTAGCTGTTAAAGAAGATAGACAATACAAATCCTGTTATAACACCCGCAACGGCTGCAGATCCTGTTGTACGTTTCCAGAACATACCTAAAAAGAACATGGCAAAAACACCCGGGCTAAAGAAACCTGTATATTTCTGGATAAAAGTAAAGCCTCCTTCGCCACCTATTCCTAAAGCATCATTCCATGTAAGGGCTACAGAGAATATAATTGCTGCTAAAATGGCTAAACGCCCAACGATTACCAGTTTTTTCTCTTCGGCGTCTTTATTAATATACCTTTTATAAATATCCAGTGTAAAAATGGTTGATATACTGTTTGCCTTACCTGCAAGAGATGCAACAATAGCTGCCGTAAGAGCCGCTACTGATAAGCCTTTTAATCCTGTAGGAAGGAAACCAAGTATAGCCGAATAAGCGTTGTCAGCCTTAAAGGCTTCGCCTATACCCATTTCTGTTTGTAGTGCGCCATTTTTGTATAGTACATAAGCTGCAATACCCGGTAACATTACAATAACCGGCATGGCAAGTTTCATGAAACCTGCAAACAGGATACCTGTACGAGCCGTTTTAAGATCGGCTCCCAGTGCGCGTTGTGTAATATACTGGTTACAACCCCAATAGTTAAGGTTAACAATCCAGATCCCTGCAAAATACATGGCTAAGCCCGGTAACATAAGGTATTTATTAACATCGGCCTGTGTAGCGTTAGGACCCGGTTTTTGCACCATTAGCTGAAAGTGGTCTGGTGCGTCATGCATCATGGCTTTAAAACCTGCAATAGCATCGGTACCAAGGCCAAAATGGTCGCTTACAAGAGTAAGTGCAACATAAGTTGTTGCAAGGCCCCCTATTACAAGTACTACTACCTGTATAACATCGGTAAAGCCTATTACCTTCATACCTCCTAAAGTAATGATAAGCGAGAATATAGCCATCGCGATTACGATTGCGTGAAAATATTCAGGACCGGCCATAGCTGCAATAGCGATTGCGCCAAGGTATAATATCGAAGTAAGGTTTACAAATACATATAAAAACAGCCAGAAAATAGCCATAATAAGGCTTGCCGTCTGGTTATAACGCGTTTCAAGAAACTGCGGCATGGTAAATATCCTGTTTTTAAGATACACAGGTATAAACCAAACAGCCACTATAATTAGTGCAATGGCAGCGATCCACTCGTAGGCTGCTACTGCAACACCAACAACAAAGCCGTTACCGCTCATACCTATAAACTGCTCTGCAGAGATATTTGATGCAATAAGCGAAGAACCAATGGCCCACCATGTTAATGAACCTTCGGCAAGAAAGAAATCTTTAGAGTCGGATACTTCTCCCTCTTTTTTCTTCTTGCTTGTATAAATGTAATACCCGTAGCCGGATACCAGTAAGAAATAAACAATGAAAATAACATAATCTATTGTAGAAAACTTGCCCATAACTTTAAAATAAGTTTTGTTAAAAAGGCCGCAATTTTACATTGCGGCCAGGGTTAAAATGCTATTTGTAAGCAATATCGTTCCATCTAAGTTCGTTTCTAAACTCGCTTAAACGTGTATCTTTACCAATTAGTAAGTATTCAATATCTGCCATATCTGCAAAATCCTGTAACAACTCTGCCGATAGGTTCTGGCTATAAGCAGTGTGGTGTGCACCACCACCATATATCCATGCTGCACATCCGGTTTTCATATCCGGGTACGGCTGCCATAATACACGTGCCACAGGCAGTTTTGGCAATTCTTCTGTAACATCTACTGCTTTAACAGTATTTACAAGCAAACGGAAACGGTTACCCATATCTATTAACGATGCGTTTAACGCTTCGCCACCTGCAACATTAAATACAAGCCTTGCAGGGTCTTCTTTACCGCCAATACCTAATGGATGTACCTCAAGGCTTGGCTTTGTAGCAGCTAACGACGCATCAATTTCAAGCATGTGAGAACCAAGCACTAAAGAGTTAGCCGGGTCAAAATGATACGTATAATCTTCCATAAATCCGTTACCACCTTCAAGGCCACTGCCCATTACTTTAAATGCACGCACTAAAGCAGCTGTTTTCCAGTCGCCTTCGCCTGCAAAACCGTAACCATCAGCAAGCAAACGCTGTACTGCAAGTCCCGGTAATTGTATCATTCCATGAAGGTCCTCAAAGGTATCAGAAAATCCTTTAAAACCACCATCAACCAAAAATTTTCGTAAACCTATCTCTATCCTTGCAGCCTCATATACTGATGAATGCCTTTCGCCACCCGGTAGTAAATCATCTGCCATTGTATAAGTTTCCTGATATTCAGCAACTAATGCTTTTATATCGTTATCGCTAACAGCATCAATTAAAGCAACAAGGTCGCCAATACCATAACTATTTACAGAGAAACCAAATTTAAGTTCTGCCTCTACCTTATCGCCATCTGTAACAGCAACAAAACGCATATTATCGCCAAAACGTGCAAATTTAGCACCCTGCCAGTCGTTCCATCCTGCAGCAGCCCTTGTCCATGAACCTATTTCAGCCAATGCCTCAGGATCCTGCCAGTGGCCTACAACTACTTTACGGTTTTTACGCATGCGCGATACCATGAAACCAAATTCCCTGTCGCCGTGTGCACTCTGGTTAAGGTTCATGAAATCCATATCCATAGTACTCCATGGTATGTCGCGGTTAAATTGTGTATGAAAGTGAAGTAATGGTTTTTTTAAGATACTAAGACCACGAATCCACATTTTAGCAGGAGAAAAAGTGTGCATCCATGTAATAACTCCTATTACATTCTCGGCAGAGTTTGCTGCTAAAAGAGTTTCATATATTTCATCTGTCGTTTTTACTGTCGGCTTAAATACCACACGAACAGGTATTTCATTAGCACCATCTAAACCTGCGGCGATAGCTTTAGAGTGCTCTGCAACAAGGTTTAATGTTTCTTCGCCATATAAATGCTGGCTTCCTGTTATAAACCAAACTTCGAATGTTTTTAAATTGATCATGCTGTTTATTATAAAATTAATTTGTGTCTTGTGATTAAACCTCTTATTCCCAAAAAGTTATTAACGCAAACGTTAATAAAAATAAAAAATTAATAAGTGTCGAAATAACACTAATTTTTTGACATACACAAGTGTTTGGTAAAAAAAATAAACATTACACAATTTTAACATCATAAATTATAAGTATAAATACATTTTGACCATAATAGATCGTAAAAAATTATAAATACGACTTAAAGTAGGGACAAAAGCTTAAAAACATAAAGCAGGTTTTGAAATTCGTCTTAACATATTTTTTTAATTTTAAACATTTCGAATTTTAACAATTATAGAAAACAATTAACTTATAGTCAAAAATACCATAATTAAGTTACATCGCAATTTTTTTCTTTAAATTTTAATGCTACATTGAATAAGATAATAAGTGTATAATTTATACTTATTATTTTATCTTTGCTTCAATTGCAAACATTATCATTTTCTACCAATGAAATACTCTCCTAAAGTAGCCCGCGCTGCTGTTGCTGCCATGTTTTTTATGGCTGGGCTTGTTTTTGCCAGCTGGGCATCGCGCATAGCTACTATACAGCAAAAACTTAATTTATCCGACGCAGCATTAGGTGCCGTACTTTTTGCATTACCGGTAGGTTTAATGCTGTCTCTTCCCCTCTCAGGATGGGCGGTTACAAAAATAGGCAGTCGCAAAGTAGTTGCCGCGGCCTTAGCCTTATATGGTGTGGCACTTGTATCTTTAGGCCTAGCAGATAATGTTTTTTTACTAACGTGCTGCCTTACTGTATTTGGCCTTGCGAGTAATGCCGTAAATATATCTGTCAACACACAGGCTGTTGCTACTGAGGCAATGTACACCAAGCCAATAATGGCATCGTTTCATGGCTTGTGGAGCCTTGCCGGATTTATAGGTGCCGGTATAGGTACTTTTATGATAGGTAAAGGTATTCTCCCTACCCCCCACTTTACAGGCATAGCAATTGTTACCATAATTACTATTTTTATTTGCTGGAAATACCTCCATCATGATCATAACCCTGAAAGTACCGGACCTGCTTTTGTAAAGCCAGATAAATCACTTATAACTTTGGGGCTCATAGCTTTTTGCTCTATGGTTATAGAGGGCGCCATGTTTGACTGGAGTGTTATTTACTTTAAAAAAATTGTTCTTGCGCAGGGTGCCTGGATAGGTGCCGGTTATACCGCCGGCATGTGCTTTATGGCTGCCGGGCGTTTTGTAGCCGACTGGTTCTCGCACAAATTCGGGCTTAAGACAACTTTACAGGTAAGCGGATTTTTAAGCACTGTAGGTTTGCTAACCGTTGTGGTATTCCCTACCCTTGTGCCTGCAATAATTGGGTTTATGTTTGTAGGGGCAGGTATATCATCGGTAGTGCCTATGGTGTACAGTGCCGCCGGAAAATCGACTACTATGAAGCCCGGTGCTGCCATTGCTGCTGTTTCTACCATTAGTTTTTTAGGGTTTTTAATAGGCCCGCCGGTAATTGGCTTTCTTGCCGGATTATTTACCTTGAAAATTTCTTTTATCTTCCTCGCTGCAATGGGTGTTAGCGTTGTTGTATTCTCTACTAAAGCTAAGATTTAAAGCATATCTATAGATGATAGACTAACATGAACCTTTTAATTTGTAAATCTTACGATTTACAACCTTTACAGGTAATAAAAAATCATTTAATTGTAATACAACTTCAAATTAAAGCTACACGGCAAATTACAATGAAGTGTAATTTCTGAAAAAATATTTATAAGCCTGCCTATTAACTTAGATGGGCTTTTTTATTGCCTCAAATTGAACTCATATCTAATTGCTGTTAAATTATGTGATTTGTGGTTAAAAAAACAAAAAAGCCGGCTTCATTACTGATGCCGGCTTTCTCAAACTTAACCCTTTAACTTAACAAAATATGTCCCAATAATTTGTTGTGTACTACATTCTTAATATTTAATGTGGTAATGCCTCCTGAGAGAAATATAGCGTTGCGCTAACCTTAACAAACCCAAACAATGCCAAGATTAAACGTTATAAGCAATTACTTTACAGAAAATTTATAAGTGGTTTTTGTAGTATATTTTTCTCCGGGGCTTAACACAGTCGAAGGAAACTTAGGCTGGTTAGGTGCATCCGGGTAATGTTGTGTTTCTAAACAAAGGCCACTGCGTTTTTCGTAGTTGCCACCAGTTTTACTGGCTTTTGTGCCATCAATAAAGTTACCGCTGTAAAACTGTACGGCAGGCTGGTCTGTATATACCTGCATATAACGGCCAGACGCTTTGTGATATACACTTGCTACTTCTTTCAGCTTGTTGCTGCTGTCTGTAAATACCCAGCAATGATCGTAACCGCCACCTTTTTTAAGCTGGTCATCGGTAGCATTAATATCTTTACCTATTTCTTTAGCAGTAGTAAAGTCAAACGGTGTACCCGCAACAGCTTTAAGTTCTCCCGTAGGGATAAGCGTAGCATCTACAGGAAGAAATTTATCTGCTTTAATTTCTAACACATGGTCTGTAATAAGTTTACTAAAATCTCCCGAAAGGTTAAAGTAAGAGTGCTGCGTTAAGTTAATTACAGTTTTCTTATCAGTTTCAGCTTCGTAGCTTATTTCAAGTGCGTTATCATCAGTAAGCACATAAGTAACAACGGTTTTAAGATTACCAGGGTATCCTTCTTCGCCATCTTTAGCGGTGTAGCTTAGCTTAAGTGTAGGGTTAGCACCTGCCACCTCTTCGGCAGTCCATACCCTTTTATCAAAACCCTTACCACCGTGAAGTGAGTTAGGGCCATCATTTACCGGCAATTGATATGCCTTACCATCAAGGGTAAATTTACCTTTAGCAATACGGTTGCCATAACGGCCTATAACGGCACCAAAAAAATAAGGGTTGCCTTTAAAATACTCGTCTTTGTTTTTATATCCCAGAACAACATCTTCATACTTGCCATCTTTATTTGGCGCAGTAAGCGATGTAATAATACCACCCAGGGTAATTACATTTACCTTCATGCCTTTGGCATTTGTAAGTGTATATTCTCCTATTTTAACCCCTTCAGGCGTTGTACCATAGTCTGCTTTTGTAATGCCCCCTTTAGCGGCAGCAACTTGTTCTGTTTGTTCCGGCATGGTAGTTTCTTCTTTTTTTTCTTCCTTACAACCTACAAGCATAGAGCCGGTAAGCAAAAGGCAAACACCCATTTTTACTGTGTTCATAATTGGTTATTGGTTTGATTGTTTATATTTCCGGGACAGGCGCCCATCTCTCTCGTAAGATAACGCACCTGTACCGGCAATAGTATTGCTATGTGGGCAGCAACACGTAATCTTAGCTTTGCCCGTAGTACGAATCGGTTCCGTGTTTACGGTCGTAATGCTTTTTAATAAGCGAGTCTTTAAGCCTTGGCGCATTAGGGTTTATCTGCAACGTTAGATAAGCCATTTCGGCAACTGCCTCAAGAACCTTGCTGTTGTATACTGCCTTAGCAGCATTTTTACCCCAAGTAAACGGACCATGGTTACCCAGGAGCACCATCTCTACCTCTTCGTAGTTAAGACCCTTTTCCTTAAAGCAATCCAGTATTTGTATACCGGTGTTGTGTTCATAATTACCCTGTATAAGGTGGTCAGCCATTGGTGCAGCAGCAGGAATATCAGTTGTTAAATGATCGGCATGCGTAGTACCAAAAATAGGTATGTCGCGCTGCGCCTGTGCCCATGCCACAGCATAGGTAGAGTGTGTATGTACTATACCCCCTATTTTTTCCCAATGCTTATAAAGATAGGCATGCGTTTTAGTGTCGGATGACGGACGCATACTGCCTTCTACAATATTATTATCAAAATCAACGATAACAATATCTTCAGGTTTTAAAATTTCATAAGGAACACCGCTCGGCTTAATGGCAAAAATGCCTTTACTCCTGTCTACGGCGCTCACGTTACCAAAGGTATATATTACAAGTTTTAATGCATCAAGCTGCATGTTAGCCTCATAACACTCTTCCTTAAGGTCTTTATATATGGAACTCATAGTTTTTAGATTTTATTACCGTTTCTACAAATTCTCCCAACTGTATGTACGATTGTATTTGGCCTTCAAATTTAGCAACCTGGTCTGCCTGAGGGAAATATTCTGCCTCAAAATCGCTGCCCATTACTTTACTTGCCTCTATTACATTACTGTAAACACCGGCAGCAACAGCAGCATAAATAGCAGCTCCAAGAGCAGGTGCCTGGTCAGATTCTGCTACTTTTATAGGCATATCGAGTACATTAGCAAGTGTCTGCATAATAAATGGCGACTTACGTGCCACACCACCGATACCTATAACACTGTTTATTTTTACACCTTCGGCCTCAAAACGGTCAACGATCATTTTAGAACCAAAGCAGATAGCGTTAACCAGTGCTTTAAATATATGCGGCGCTTTAGTACCAAGAGACAAGCCTGTCATAGCGCTTTTAAGTTCCTGGTTAGCATCCGGCGTACGGCGGCCGTTAACCCAGTCAAGTGCTACAGGTACAGCCTCAGATAAAGGAATATGTTCTGCCTGTAATGTAAGCGTACGGATAAAGTTATTGTCTATTTCTACTTGTAGCTTAGCTTTTTGCTCGGCAGAAAGGATATCCGATTTCATTACCAGATTGTCTATTGGCCATGAAAGGATGTCTTTAAACCATGCAAGTACATCGCCAAAAGCTGACTGGCCTGCTTCAAGACCAATAAGGCCCGGAATAACAGAACCATCTACCTGGCCGCAAATACCTTTTACGGTATTGTTACCAATGATGTCAGATTGAGAGATCATGATATCGCAGGTAGAAGTACCCATGATGCGTACAAGCACGTTCTCGTCTACCTTAGCCCCTACTGCACCGGAGTGTGCATCAAAAGTACCTACAGCTACAACAGTATCTGTATTTAGGCCCAATTTTGCAGCCCATTCGGCATTAAGGTTACCGGCAACAAGGTCAGACGTGTAGGTTTCATCATATAAATTGCCACGAAGTGCAGCAAGGTACGGGTGCAGTTGCCCAAGGAATTCCTCAGACGGTAACCCGTTCCAGCTTTCATGCCACATAGCTTTATGGCCTGCAGCACAACGGCTGCGTTTAAAGCTTTTAAGGTCTTTATCGTCTATTAATAAATACGTCATAAGGTCGCAATGTTCCATCCAGGTATGCGCCGCATTTTTAACCGCTTCGTCTTCCCTAACAATGTGAAGTATTTTTGCCCAGAACCATTCAGATGAATAGATACCGCCTTCAAATTTAGTGAAGTCTTCTCCACCCCAAGAGGCAGCAAGCTCATTAATTTCATTAGCTTCTTTTATGGCTGTGTGGTCTTTCCATAAGATCATCATAGCATTAGGATTCTCTTCAAAACCTTTAACCAATGCCAGCGGAGTACCATCGGCGGCTACAGGAATGGGAGAAGAACCGGTGGTATCTATACAAATACCTACTACAGATGCAGGGTTAACCTCGCTTGTAGAAACTACCGATTTAATTGTATGCTCTAAACCTTCTATATGGTCCAGAGGATGTTGCCTGAAACGGTTAGTCTCAGGGTTACAATATTGTTTGTTTTTCCAACGGGCGTACATGTGCACTTCTGAGGCAAGCTCAGCACCGTTTTCAGTATCGATTAACACGGCGCGAACAGAATCTGTACCGTAGTCTAACCCAATTACATATTTTTTCATTAGTTTTTATTTTATTAGCTAACGCGATAGCCTTATACTATCACGTTAGCGTATATTTTGTTGCTATGGCAAATATAACATGAAAAAAATAATAAATGTGCTTTTAACACTTAATATTTTTAAGAAAGTTTAACTTTTATAACTACAAAAGACTGAGCAGGTACAGTTACATCTATAGTACTGCCATTAAGCTTAAATTCAGACTCTTTAGGAGTAATAGGCTCTGCATCAAAAGAATTCTCTGCAGACAGGTTATCACTCATTAGTGTAATGATTTTACCAGTCTTAGCCAGCTTATTTCCTTTAACGCTCATGTTAGTCCTCTGAGCTTCTTTAGAGGTATTTACAACCTTAACGATAACTTCTTTAGTATTTTTATCGGTAACGGCAGTTGCAAATAAACCATTTTGGCCTGTAATAGCTTTACCACCTTCAGTCACGGCAACAAGGTCGGTACCCGGGTTATTGCCATACAATTGCTGTACATAATAGTTAGGTGTAGCGTAGCTCTTAAGGTTATTGAACCAAATAAGGTCCGGGGTCCACTGCCATCCATCGGCATGGGCAAACAAAGGCGCATAAGACGTTAGGTTAACAACCTCAGCATTACGCTCAAGGCCAGTCATAAAAGCAGCTTCGGCAAGGGCGCCGTCCCAGTTGTTTTTATTCTCAGGACTTGCAATAGCCTTACTTTGCACAGCATATTCGCCTGCAAAAACTTTAGGGCCTTTACGGTCGTACTTGTCATAACGGGTTGCGCTGTTTTTAAACCATTCTGCTGTATTGTAAAAATGCTCATCAACTATTTTTACACCCAGCTTAGAAAGTTCTTTCCAACCATAGTCAAAATATTCACCGTCAGGGAATGGACCCGACCCCGATACTATTGTAATGTCCGGGTATTTACCATGTATGGCTTTTTCGAACACTTTATAGCGCTCTACATAATCAGGTCCCCATTGCTCGTTACCCACACCTATGTATTTCATGTTAAATGGTTTTGGGTGCCCCATGTCGCTGCGCAGTTTACCCCATTTAGTTGTAACCGCCCCGTTAGCAAATTCTATAAGGTCTGTAGCATCCTGAATGTATGGGTCAAGCTCTGCCATTGGTACCATTTCGCCGGTATTAAACTGGCAGGCAATACCACAGCTAAGAACCGGTAGCGGCTCTGCCCCTATGTCTTCCGACATCTGGAAGTACTCATAGAAACCTAAACCAAACGTCTGGAAATAATCCGGTGCCGGGCGGTGGTCAAACTCTGTATTCCAGCGGTTGATTATAAGTTCACGATCTTCAACCTTACCTACCGATTTTTTCCACTGGTAGCGTTGCTCCAGCGTGCGGCCCTCTACAATACAACCTCCGGGAAAACGAAGGAAACCAGGGTTAAGGTCGTATAATTTTTGAACAAGGTCTTTACGCAATCCTCCCGGACGGCCTTTCCAGGTATCCTGCGGGAATATCGATATCATGTCAAGGTTAATAGTTCCTGTTCCTGTAAATGATATTTTTAAATTTGCTTTAGCCTCTGTTTTTGTGGCTTTAATTTGAGCGGTATATTTTTTAAGCTCTTTGCCGGATGGGCTTACTGTAGTTTCGCCAATTATATTACCGGCAGCATCTGTAAACTGAAATTTGATTTGAGATATGTTACCTTCCTGGTTCGCAGCCATTACAGATACATTGTACAAATCGTTAGCCTTAACGCCCATACCACGGAAACCTTCGTTAACCAAAGTATAGCCTTTATCATCTTTTACCTGAACGCGTAAAAGGTGTTTGTTTACAGGATGATCGTTCTCTATAGCACTTGCATAGCCCGATTTATCGTTTAGCTTATGCCTGTCGCTGTTAGGCTGTTTCCATCCCATTAAAGGGTCGTCAAACTCAAACGAGCGGTTCTTTACCATCTCTGCATAAAGGCCACCATCTGCACCAAAGTTAATATCTTCAAAAAAGATACCGTACATGGTAGGCTGAATTTTTATGCCTGTATTAGCAAGGTTAAGTACCAGTTTGTGTTCTTTAGCAGCTGTTTTGCTTTGCGCATTGCACAGCATTGTACCGCTTAATGCAAAAGCAGACAACGCTGCAATTTTAAAAAAATGATTTTTCATTATGGGTTGTTATTGTTTAATACGTATTTATTTTGAAGCCTCCGGTATCCAGACTTCCATTTTGTTAACACCACGGTTAGACCATGAATAGTAGGGTATTGCCGTAAACTTTTGGTTACCCGTAGTTCCTTCTATTGTAAAGATGCCGTTAAGCATATCTGGCTTATGGGCTATTGCAAAAGTAGTGGTGTTATTTACCGTAATATCTTTAAAATTTTTGGCGTTGTCTTTTTCTTCCAGGGCATATACCAGCGGGCCATACTCTAACGATACTTTATTTTTATTGTCTTTAATTTTATCGCTGCTTACAACCTCACGCACCGCCATAGGGAAGTTAACTTCTACAACGTCTTTTTGTTTCCACTTGCGGTTAATTACAAAGTAACCGTTTTCTACCTTAGCTGCAACAGCCTTGCCATTCACACTAACAGTAGGCGCAGGTGTAGCGGCATTTTTGTAAGTATATAATCCGCCCGGCATAACTTCGTTACGTGCCCAGCCCGGAACACGCATTTTTACTGTAAATGAGCCTTCTTTTTCCGGGTCTACAGATAGTTTTACAGCACCATTCCACGGGTAGTTTGTTTGTTGTGCCACTTTTACCTTATGCTTATCTAATGTTACATCAGCAGTATTAGACATATACAGGTTTACATAAAGCGTATCTTTTTGATGTGCATAGATAAGCCCCGGTATTGCCGGAATAAACCGGATAAGATTTGTTGGGCAGCATGAACAATCGAACCAGCCCGAACGCGTGCAGGCACCTTTGTTGAACTCAAACTTAGCATCAGATTCCATCGGGTTAGGGTAAAAGAACTCTGTACCTGTTAAAGATATACCCGATATTAACCCATTATACATAGTACGTTCTAAAACGTCGTTATACTTAACATCGCCGGTAAGGTTAAACAAACGATTATTCCAGTACACACTGCCTATTGCAGCACAGGTTTCGTTATAAGCCGTAAGGTTTGGCAATTCGTAGTTAGCCCCAAAAGCTTCTCCATCATGCAGTGCACCAATGCCTCCTGTTATATAGGTTTTCTTTTCGGTCATGTTATGCCAAAGCTTGTCTACTGCGTTACGGTATGCTGCATCTTTTTCTATGGCAGCAATATCTGTCATTCCTGCATACAGGTAAACAGCACGTACAGCATGGCCCACAACCTCATCCTGCTCTATTACAGGCTTATGATCTTGTGCATAAGCACCATAGTTTTCTTTATTTTTAGGATCACCCCTATGGTCTAAAAAGTATTTAGAAAGTTTTAAATACTCTTTTTTACCTGTAATTTCATAAAGTTTTATTAAACCCGTTTCTATAATTTCATGGCCGGGAACAGCATGGATTTTATCATCGCCATCGCCAAAAGTTTTTACAAACAAATCGGCATTTTTAAGGGCTATGTCTAAAAAGTTGCGTTTACCGGTAGCTTTATAATGTACCGCAGCTGCTTCATACATGTGCCCTGCATTATAGTCTTCATGGCTCATGTTCATGTATTCCCAACGAACACCTTTTTCTACCTTAACCCAGGTAGCTGGTGGTTTTGCCGGGTTAATAGTACGCCACGTACAAAGATATCCATCTTTTTCCTGACCCACTTTAACAATCGCAATGATAGAATCCAGCTGTGCCTCCAGTTTAGGATTTGGTGAGCTTATAAGCGAATTTGATGCACCCTCTATTATTTTATAAACATCAGAATCATCAAAAGGCATCACGCCTCTCACAGTACCTTTCTTTTTACCTCCGGCAATCAAAAAATTTTCAAAACGCCCCTCCTCACTGCATTTTTTTATAGCATATTGGATGGTTTTTTCCTGGATGGTTTTAATGTACGGCAACCAGAAATCATCTGTTACCTTAACCTTACTAATTTCTACAGGCTGTATAGGATAGCCCGATATGAGTACGCTTTTATCTGCCTCAGCAACAGTTTCGGTTTTGTTTTTAGAGCAGCCAGCTATTACAAGAGCCAATGCCAGGCAGCTTAAAATTGTTTGTTTATTCATGATGGTTTTATATATAAATAGTAAATGAGTAAGCTCCTTACATAGTATTGTGACTATTGCAGGAACTTACCCAATTGTTTTGACTAACTAAAAATATAACTGCAATGCCTGCTTAACGAGCAAGCATAAACATTTGATAATTTATCTTCTTTATAAAGCATATAATTAATCCATAAGTGTTACTGTTGGCCAGCTATCTTCCCATTTAATCTCTTTTATTTTAAGCTTAGGTGCGCCATGCTGGGCAACATCATAAGCATGAAAAACCATATAATCTTTACCGTTAAAGGTATAAGTACTATTATGGCCCACCCCTGCCCAGTTTTTGTTACCTTCTATTACTAATGTACCTCCACCTTCATTAAGAGGTTTTCCGGCTGCATCCAGGTAAGGCCCCTGTACAGTTTTGCTCCTGCCTACCACTACTTTATAAGTGCTTTTTTCTCCGCGGCAGCAATAATCCCAGGAGAGGAACAGGTAATAGTAATCGTTCTTTTTAAATATAAACGGAGCTTCAAGCGCGGCATCTCCGGGATCTTTATCTTCCAGTTTAAAACTGCGCTCACGCCTTGCAACGGTATACCATTCCTCCGGTTGGGCAGGTGTAAGTAAGTCTTTATTAAGCTTTACCATTTTAAGTCCGTCCCAAAAAGAACCAAACGTTAGCCACGGTGTATTGTTCTCATCATATATAAGGTTAGGGTCTATGGCATTCCATAAATCCCTGTTAGGTACAGAGCGCACTACAATGCCGTGGTCTGTCCATTTATAATTTTTATCGGCTGGGTTTAGGGTTTTGTTTGTCGCTACACCTATTGCCGATGTATTTTTTGCAAACGCCGATACTGAATAGTATAAATAATATTGCCCGTTATGGTATGAAACATCCGGAGCCCAAATGTGGTTTTCAAACTTAGGCACTACGCCTTCTACCCAGGCAGGTGCAGTTTCAAAAATAGGTTTTAATTGTGTCCAGTTCGTCATGTCTTTAGACGAGAACATAGAGATACCCTTACCGGTACAAAACAGGTAGTACGTACCATCCTGTTGTATCATAACAGGATCGTGTACAATGGTTTCATTTATGGGCAGTGTTTTCTGCGAAAAAACACTGCCATAAATAAACAAAACCCAAACATAAATATTTAATCTAAAACTAACTCTCATAATTATTGCTGTATTCCTTCGGTAGTCATGATAACACGTTTCATAGTACCGTCCTGATTATAATAAAGCCTGTCTACACAAACCGATCGCCTGAAGCTGCCTCCATGAGGCTGGCTTGCCCCATTATGATAAATAAAGTATGATTTATCTTTAAAATCTATAATTGCCTGGTGGTTTGTGTTACTGTTACCGGCCAGTTCGTTAAGGATACCTTTATACTCCCATGGCCCCGTAACCGATTTACTCATTGCATAAGCTATCTTTTCCGGAAACTGGTACGCATAAGACAAGTAATACCAGTCGCCATGTTTATGTATCCACGGAGCTTCGGTATAGTTAGGCAGGTCTACAATTTGTATCTCTCCATCTATCTCTATCATATTTTCTTTAAGCTTAACGTAGTGGCACACCGTATTGCCCCAATATAAATAAGCCTGACCGTCTTTGTCTATATAAACCGTAGGGTCTATATCATCCCAGTCTATTTTGGTTTGCTTAGTCATATCATTAGTGATAAGTGCTTTGCCTATGGCATCTTTAAAAGGCCCTGTTGGCGAATCTGACACTGCTACACCAATAGCTTTACCGGGAATGGTAGCGTGTGTTACTGTAGTATACCAGTAAAACTTGCCGTTACGCTCTATAACCTGTGCTGCCCATGCATCGCCACTTGCCCATTTAAAATCGGTAGCTTTTAGCGGCACCTTATGTTCTTTCCAGTGTACTATATCGGCAGACGAATATACCAGCCACTCGTTCATCTTATAAAAGTTGAAATCGTTTGGCGCTTCATCGTGCCCTGCATACAGGTAAACCGAATCTTTATATACCATGGCAGCGGGGTCGCCGGTATATTTATCTTTAATAATAGGATTGTTAGGTTCTGCTGTTTTTGCGGTAGCTTCAACCTCCTTACTTTCATCTGTCGATGCTTTTTCTGCAGTTTCATTTTTACACGAAAAGAATAAAAAAGCACTCAACATAACCAATGCAACTTTCTTCATTTGTTTTATTTGGTATGTTAATCTATTTTTTTGCCCCAAATTGCCGTACCGCTATTATTTAATCCGGAAAGCAATATGGTAGATGTTTTACTGTTTTCCCAGTCGCGGCCACGCTCTACATGCAGTTTATCTGTAAAGCCGTTACTCCACGTAAGTGTTAACCATGATCCTGTCAAAGTCCATCGGCTTGCAACATCAGTATTCATACTACCATCTGCATTAAGCTTTAATGCTATCGACGTTTGAAAATTAGGATCTGTCTGTTCGGCTGCATAACCTGGAACAACTTGGTAGCCAAGTATAATTTGCTCATAGTTACCCACAAGGTCTGCAGTGGCAATTGCCGTTTGCTCTACACCGGCATAACGTTCCGGCGACACTATAGGCCAGCCTTCTTCTGTCCAGTACATAGGGCGAACATGCAAATCCATGTAATAACTGTCTATGCCCGGCCTGCCCTGGTGTGCCATAAAATACTGGCTGCCATCATCTTTAAATACAGCACAGTGCGATACGCCCTGCCAGCCGGAATGTCCGTTAAATTTATAAGGTGCCAGGATCATAGGAGAATCATCCAGGTTGTTATTAATATCTGCACCGGCATAATCAAGAAAAGGCCCCTGGGGAGAATCAGACCTTCCTACCCTTACATTATATTTTGTCTGTAACCAGTCATACGCTATAAACAGGTAATATTTATTAAACTGAGCATTGTAAATAACCTCCGGCCCCTCAATGTTACCATTAATGCGGTTTCCGGTAAAGCCACGTTGTGCTACCCTCACACCTTTATCTCCTCCACTTTTAGCGAGTCCCGTATCCGGGTTAAGCTCCAGCATATAAATACCGTCCCATGCAGATCCATAATACATCCAATGTTTACCCGACTGGTCTATAACTACAGTAGGGTCAATGGCATTAGTTTGTGTTGTACCGCTTGTATCTGGCGGAGATGTTACGGCGAGCCCTCTCTCTGTCCAGGGGCCCAAAGGTGTAGATGCTGTAGCAAGGCCAATTACACTAAGCCTGCCTACCTCTGATGATAAAGAGTAATACAAACGGTATTCGCTACCCACTTTTATAATATAAGGCGCCCAAAGCGAATTAAACGGCTGAGTACTTGTATTAGTCCTCGGATTGTTAAAAGAGCGTATGTATTGTGAGCCCATAGCCGGTAGCTGGTCAAAAACCCATCCTACAAAGTCCCATTTAATAAGATCTGTAGATTTACGTACCTGTATGCCCGGCCTTATATCTGCCCCATAGCATACATCTGTACTGTAGCAGTAATAAGTATCTCCATCTTTAATAATAGACGGGTCGTGCACATTACGGTAGCCCCATTGGTAAACTGTAGCCGGGCCATACCCAGGATATGTATCTGTTATACTTGCAATGTTAAAAGCAGCTGGTGTACCGCCATCTACAGGAGGTGTTACCGTAGCTGCAGGATCATCTTTAGAGCATGAAACTGTTACTATTGCCGCGAGAAATAAAATTCCTGCAGGAATTTTATTTTTTAGAGGATTATTAAATTTCATAGACTCTGTTATTTAGACTCTAACACTACTACCGAGAATGGTGGCAGGGTTACAGATAGTGTTCCTTTTTTAAATTTAAAATCTTTAAAATCTTTTGGAGTAATTGCATTTGGATTTTCAAATGTATTATGGTCCTGTAGTTTTGAAGATGAGATTATCTTAGCCGTAAAATCTTTAAGGTTTAGTTTAGCCAGGTCGATATCTACAGTAATTTTGTCTTTAGCATGAATGTTTACCAGAGATATATGCGTTTTACCATCTTTAACCGATGCCGAAGCTGATATTGCCGAAAGTTTTTTATCGCCAAATTTATATTCCGGAGAATCTACTTTTATTGGGATAAGCTTAGCATCCTGATGCACTTTGTATAAATGCATTACATGATACGTAGGTGTAAGCAGCATTTTATCGCCTTTAGTAAGTATTACTGCCTGTAGTACATTTACCGTTTGTGCAAGGTTAGCCATACGCACGCGGTCACTGTGATTATTAAATATATTTAGGGTTGTGCCTGCAATCATGGCATCCCTCATAGTATTTTGCTGGTATAAAAAGCCCGGGTTTGTGCCCTCTTCTACATCATACCATCCGCCCCACTCATCTACAATAAGCGCAATTTTTTTAGCAGGGTCATATTTATCCATTATTTCGCTGTGCTTTGTAACCAGTTCTTCCATTTTAAGGGCTGTTTCCATGGTAGCAAAATACTGTTCTTCATTAAATTTAGTCGACGATCCTTTTTTCTCCCATGTTACAAAAGAATATGAGTGAAGGGCAACGCCCTCTATAAGGTTTTTAGGAATGTCGCGCATAAGCACTTCTGTCCAGTGATAATCGGCCACGTTAGCTCCCGATGCAATGCGGAAAAGCTTGTTGGTATTATCCCAGTCGCTCATAAAAGTAGAGTACTGTTTAAAAAGGTTGGCATAATACTCTGGTGTCATGTTACCACCACAACCCCACATTTCGTTACCCACTCCCCATATAGAAACACCCCAGGCTTTCTCCCTGCTGTTCTTCTTTCTCAGGTCGCTCATAGGGCTTTTGCCACTATGGTTTACATATTGTACCCAGTCTGTAAATTCTTTAACGGTACCACTGCCCACGTTTGCAGCAAGGTAAGGCTCTGTACCAAGAATTTCGCACAGGTCTAAAAAGTCGTGCGTACCAAAGCTGTTATCCTCTGTAGTGCCACCCCACCATTGATTAACCATTGTGGGTCTTTCGTCTTTAGGGCCTATACCGTCTTTCCAGTGGTAGGTATCTGCAAAACAGCCACCCGGCCAGCGCAGGTTAGGAATCCCTAAATCTTTTAATGCTACAATGATGTCGTTACGAACACCATTGGTGTTAGGTATTTTGCTGTTTTCGCCTACATAAAAACCATCATATATACATCGGCCCAAATGTTCTGCAAAGTGGCCATAAATGTGTTTGTTTATTGTAGGTGCATTGTCTTGTGAGGCAAGGGTAATAGTTGATTTTTGTTGTGCGGATAGAGATAATACGGCTGATAAAAAAAATGCAGCTGTGAATAGTTTTTTCATATTGGGTTATGTTTAAAAACCGTAGAAGCTGAAATCAGCTTCTACGGCATAAATATTTAACAGGAATTAATTTGCAGAGTTAGGCAATGCATTAGGATTTACATCAAGCTCTGCTTGGGGTATTGGTAAATATTCTTTACCAGGAGTCCACGTCTCAAAATCTGAGTCATGAGATTTTAATAAAGTAAGCTTTTCAGCATTATATAACCATCCCCAACGGATTATATCGTGTATACGAATACTCTCTATAGAAAGCTCTAAAGCGCGCTCGTGTGCAAGTTGGTCCCTCATTTGGCTTTGCGACATTCCCGGACGGGTTACGGCAAGATTAGGTAAATTAGCACGGCTTCTTACCTGCTGAATGTATTGATAAGCCTGGGCAGTTTGTCCTTGCTCATTAAGAGCTTCGGCATACATTAAAAGTACATCTGCATAGCGCATTAAGCGATAGTTAATTTCGCTATATTCTACACCACCCTGGCTCTCTGTAGAAACACCAAAACCGTCGTGAGTATATTTACGTGGATAAATATTTCCCTGTGGATTTACCCATGGTGCGCCATTATATACTGTAATAGAATTTTCTGAAGGCTCATACGATGCTATAGATACTAATAAACGAGGATCTAAATGACCATCTACCGTACGCTCCTGCTTGTATTCATCATAAATCCAGCGAGTAGGTAAAAAGTCGGAATATCCATAACCTTCCATAGCGTAAGTATGTCCTACCGAGCTTACCTGCATCCAGGCTGATGATGGTTCGCCTCCATAGTTTTTAATGGTACCGGATCCTGTCTGAAACTGAATCTCAAATAGAGACTCTGAATTATTTTCTGTATATGGACCAAAGTTATCTTTATAGTTAGCTGTAAGGCTATAAACATTTAATTCTGGTCCATTTATAAGCTTATTAAACTCTGCCGCAGCCTGAGCCCATTTCTGAGTGTATAAATAAGACTTACCTAAAAAGCCTGTTGCAGCACCTTTTGTTGCCCTTCCTATCTGGTTAGTATCTAATCCTGAAAGATCCTGATAAGATACAGGTAACATAGTTTGCGCAGCAGTGAAATCGGCTATAATTTGTGCCCATATTTGTTCATTGCTAGCTGTAGCATTATAATACTCTGTTACATTTGTAGGTACAGAAGTAATTAAAGGTACTTTCTCATAATTTGTAACTAGGTTAAAATAAGCGAGCCCCCTTAAAAAGTGTGCCTGCCCAATACAACGTGCTTTAACAGCTTCATCCATTTCTATTGCAGGCACATATTCTATTACCTGGTTAGCGCGATAAATAGCCTGATAATAAGCAGACCACATCCAGGTTATTGGCCCCGATGTAGGTAAAATTGTAAAATTAGCAACCTGTACTAAATCCAGCCATGGGCTGTCTCCTTTAAAATCGTCTCCTCTGCCATCTGTAAGTGCAGGTGTCATACGCATATAAGACCCATCAACTATAAAGCTGTTATAAATGGCATTCACACCTTTAACGGCATGCTCTTCTGTTTGCCAAAATGATTCTGTAGTAGAGTAGTTAGGATTTGCAATGTTTAATTCGTCATCACAGCCAACTGCTGCAAATAGCAATGATATAAATAATATTGTCTTTTTCATGATCTTAAATTTTACTGAGATTAAAATGTCATTTGTACACCTACCAAATATGTTCTTGGCCTCGGATAGCTTCCTCCATCAAATCCCGGGCTAAATACTCCTGAATTAAAGTCTGGATTAAATCCTTTGTACTTAGTAAAGGTATGCAGGTTTTGTACCGTACCATATATCCTCACCGATTCTACAACTTTACCAAAAACGGCAGGCAATTTATAACCTAAAGAAACCGTATTTATTCTAAAATAGTCTCCTCTTTGTAACCATCCCGGCCTATTAGAATCTCTGTTATTAATATTTGGATCTGTAGCTGTCAATCTCGGAATATCAGTGTTAGTATTTGTTGGTGTCCATCTGTTAAGTATATCAGTACTGGCGTTTACAGCATCTCCAGACCACATTAATGTTCTGTACAATGCACTATTTATATAGTATCCTCCTGCACCAGAGCCAAATGCAGTAATGTCGAAGTTCTTATATTTTGCTGTAATATTAAGTCCATAAGTAAATGCAGGTATGGCACGACCTAAAAACGCTCTGTCATCAGCATCAATTACACCATCTCCATTCACATCTTTAAACTTTATATCTCCGGGAGCTGTACCGGCACTCTGAAATGCATGGCCCGCTACTTCTGCCTGTGATTGAAAAATCCCTTCATACACATATCCATAATGCTCACCTATTCTGCCTCCAATAACAGTTTTAGATCCTGTACTATAAATAGGCTCATTATTACCACCAAGTGCCAAAACTTCATTTTTAATAGTACTAAAGTTTGCAGAAACATCTAAGCTAAAATCACTTTTAGTAGTATAGTGGTAAGCTAATTCTAAATCAACGCCACTGTTACGAAGGCTCCCTGCATTAACAACAGGAAAAGTATTAAGAGAACCTGTTGATAAAGGAATAGGTACACCTACCAGAATATCTGTCGTTTTTTTAGTATAATATTCAGCCGTTATATCTAATGCACCATTAAATAGCGAGGCATCTAAACCAAAATTTCCAGATGTTGTAGTTTCCCATTTAATATTCTCTGTAACCACACTCGTTTGAAGCCCACCAATAACTGTATTTACACCACCGGTTGGCGTCGCAAAATTATAAAGTATGTTGTTATTTATAACCGCCTGGTATAAGTAATCACCAATGTTTTGATTACCTAACTGACCGTAGCTACCACGTAATTTTATTTGCGATACAATATCTTTAGAAACATTAAAGAATTTTTCGTTTGATAATTTCCAACCAGCCGATACTGACGGAAAAGTTCCATACCTGTTTTCTTTTGCAAAACGGGATGAACCATCTCTTCTTACAGTTGCTTCAAATAAATATCTATCATCAAAACTGTATGTAAGACGGCCAAATAACGATGAAAGATTGCTATTATATTGCGAACCACCTACTGTTTGGTTAATCCCGTTTGAAAGTACCGGTAAGTATGGCATAGGCAAACTTTCTGAATGTGCCTGTCTGTTTACAGCTTCTGTAGTTTGATAAGTTTGTCCTAATATTACATGTACATCATGTTTACCAAAAACTTTTTTATAATCAAGAGTATTTTCAACTAATGTATTTGTATATATTCTTGAATTATCATCAAGTAATGATTTACCTGAATTAAAGAAATATCCCATATTAAACTGTGGTACAAAAGAAAAATCTCTTGTCTGAGTCTTATCGTAACTTAAATTTAATTTATAAGTTAACTCATGACCGCCGCTATTTACAAGCTTAAATTCCGGATTAATAATCGCAAAAGTTCTATCTACCTCTACAGTATTAGTAAACAGTGAGTTTATACCAGGTACATTTAAAGATATAGCACCCTGCACCTCTGCTTTTGTACCACCCCAGCCACCTATGTTATTGGGATCATATAACGGCATAGTTGGTACCGCCAGCACAAGATCATTAATTAGCGGAGGCCTGCCTCCTGTTAATACATCTCCTCTAAATGTTAATGAATTTTCGAATGAATGCGTGTAGTATAATGAAGGCGACATTTTAAATATACCTTTTTCAAACGTAACATTAATACGTCCTGAATACCTTTCGTAGTTAGGACCATTACCTACAAACATTCCTTTATTACTAAAATAATCCATCGATGCATTGTAAGTCATATTTTCACCACCTCCGGAAAAGTTAAAATTCTGGTTTTGGCGTGAACCGCGCTTTAATCCAATACTCTGCCAGTCATTATCTGTATTAGAGACAAACAAAGGAGAAGTAGGGTCATTACCTGCAAGAAGCGGAACATTTGCATTCGTACGTTTTTCATTCGTAATCATTTGGTATTGTTCCCTGTTTAATACCGATATTTTTTGTGGCACCTCATCTACACCATAATAAGAACTATATTCTATTTTAAGAGGCGAATTCTTCCTGCCCCCTTTAGTAGTAATAATAACTACACCGTTTGCGGCACGCGAGCCATAAATAGCACCGGCAGCAGCATCTTTTAATATCTGAATGCTTTTAATGTCATTAGGGTTAAAATCCCTTACAGATGTACCTACAGGAACACCATCTACTATATATAATGGCTGGTTATCACCAAATGTACCAATACCTCTAATCCTGATGTTTGGAGCTGCACCGGGCTGGCCATCGTTAGTAACTGTTACACCGGATACTCGCCCCTGAATAAGCGATGACACATCACTATTAGATGTTTTAAGTGCTTCATTTACATTAACAACAGCAACAGACCCAGTTAAATTGGCTTTTTTCTGGGTACCATACCCAATAACCACAACCTCATCCATCTCTGTCGCATCTGTAGATAAGGCAACATTAATTACTGTCTGTGTTCCTACTGTAACTTCTTTGTTTGTAAAGCCAATGTAAGAAAAAACTAATACATCGTTTGCGTTGGCTTTGATAGAAAATTTGCCATCAAGATCTGTAGATACTCCGTTTGAGGATCCTTTTACAACTACGTTTGCCATTGGCAAAGTGCTGTTGTCGGTACCGGATGTTACTGTTCCTGTTATAGTGCCCTGCGCATGCAAGCCAGAAACAGATAATAAAAGAATCACAAAACCTGCAAGCTTCATGTAGCTAAACCTGCCGGAAATGTGTTTTAATAATTTGGTAATTCTCATCATAATCATTAAAATTTGGTTAGTATAATAAATGTGTTTTTTACACTTCCAAATTTAACAAAACATTTTCATAAAAAGCAAATAAAAATTTCGAAATATTAAATTTTAACATAAATAAAGTATCAACCCCATAATACTATAACGTAGTAGCGTTAACTATGCGTATTTTGCCGATATTCGCAAAAGTTTTGCAATTTACAGCCAATGTTAGTATCTTGCTGCGTTTTTATAAGGTACAAATGGATAACTATAACGATCAGGAAAAAGTATTACTTGCTGTAGACTGCATAATTTTTGGCTTTGATAACCAAAATTTAAAGATACTACTCATAAAAAGAAATTTTGAGCCCGAAAAGGGCCGATGGTCACTTATGGGAGGGTTTTTACAAAACGATGAAAACCTGGATGATGCTGCCGTAAGAGTGTTAAACCAGCTTACAGGATTGCATAATATATATATGGAGCAGCTACGTGCTTACAGTGCCATAAACCGTGACCCGGTAGACAGAACAGTATCCATATCCTACTATGCACTTATTAATATTATAGAGCATACTGCAGAAATTAATGAGAATTATTCGGCAAAATGGTTTAATATAGACGAAGCTCCGCACCTTATATTTGACCATAATATAATGGTAGCCAATGCAATGCTTCGCTTAAGATATCGCGCATCTACAAAACCCATTGGATTTGAATTGTTGCCAAAAAAGTTTACCATGAAACAGCTGCAAACACTTTATGAAGCAATTTTAGGCGAAACTTTAGACAAGCGAAACTTTATAAATAAAATAAATGCCCTTGATATTTTACTTAAAACCGAAGAGAAAGATATGGGCTCGTCCAGGAAAGGTTCTTACTTTTATATGTTTGACGAAGTAAAATATAAATTAAAAGTATCTGACGGATTTACGTTTAAATTATAAACCTTTCAACTTATTTTTTTTGAGTTTAAAAGTATAGACAAAAAACCTGATAACCTCAGGTCTTTTTGTCTATTTTGCTATGCAATTTTATAGTTACAAATAATTCGAAGCTTAAATTTTTTTCTTCGCAAGATCACCCCCACAATCAGCACAAACACACAAAAAATTAAATGTTACTTACACACTTAATTACATTAAGACCATAAGGTTAATTTTGTGTTAAGAGAATAAACTTCAACTTGTGGCGAATTGGTATTTAGTTGTCTTTTTTGTTCCTCTCGCGCCACACTTTTTTTAATGCAACATAATCTATTTTTAAGGCAGGCTCCTGTCTTGGCAGTTTATGCTCATCAAAAGCTTTAAGCAGGAAACCTTCTATCAGGAAATCTTCGGCAACGGCATCCGGGCTGTATTTTGCCTTAATATCTATACTAAATGCCTTCCCAATCTTGCTGTACCAAAAAGCTTTCCAGCCACTTTTGTGTTCTTTTATTAAATCGAACGTAGATTGCCCGGTTTGCCTGTAAACAAGCTTAACGAGTATTTGCCCTTCCTTGCGCGATAATTTTTTTAACTGACCTTCAAATTCTTCCTCCATGTATTTCTCTACTATCTTACTGTATTTTTTCTTTTCCCTGTCGGTCTTTAGCTTGCTCATTGTAGAGTTAAGAATAACAAGGCGTTCGGCCGCAACTTTAGCAAAAGGATATACCTTTAAAACCCGCCTCCTTAGCAGGAGCAGTTGTTTTTTTGTTTCTTCAGATAATGTATCCTTAACATTAGAAAGTACTATTTCCTGCAGTTGCATATTAAACGCTATAGAGTCGGTCGCTATGCTGTCCTGCACCGGATCCTGCGCCTTTGCAGCAAACCCTAAAAACAAAAGTACTATTGAAAAAATCCCTGCCTTCATCTTCAAAAATTTATGTCAAAATTATACAATAATACACAACTCTGTAATCAAATTTCTATTTTAGCCAAAAATTAAATTTATGTCGTCGAAAACTATACTAAATGATGCTTCTCTTACTTTTTTAGAGCAATATTTAAACAATGCTTCACCCACAGGTTATGAGTCTGCCGGACAAAAACTATGGATGGAATACCTTACCCCTTATGTAGACACCTTTATTACCGATACGTATGGCACTGCTGTGGGGGTTATAAACCCAGATGCACCGTATAAAGTGGTTATAGAAGGCCATAGCGACGAAATTTCATGGTATGTAAATTATATTACAGATAACGGACTGGTATACGTAATTCGTAACGGTGGCAGCGACCACATGATCGCCCCGTCTAAGCGTGTCAATATCCATACCAAAAAAGGAATTGTAAAAGGTGTGTTTGGCTGGCCGGCAATACATACCCGTAATCGTGGTAAAGAAGAGCCTGCAAAAATTGAAACTATTTTTATAGACCTGGGCTGTAATACTAAAGAGGAAGTAGAAAACCTTGGGGTACATGTGGGCTGTGTTATTACCTATCCTGACGAATTTATGGTACTTAACGAGAACAAGTTTGTATGCCGCGCTATTGATAACCGCATTGGCGGGTTCATGATTGCAGAGGTGGCCCGCCTACTTAAAGAAAATGGTAAGAAGCTACCTTTTGGTTTGTATATAACAAATTCCGTTCAGGAAGAAGTTGGCCTGCGTGGTGCCGAAATGATCACTCAAACCATTAAGCCTAATGTTGCTATTGTAACCGATGTATGCCATGACAGCACAACCCCAATGATTGAAAAACGTATTGAAGGCGATACCCAGATAGGCAAAGGCCCGGTTATTACCTATGCCCCTGCTGTACAAAACAACCTTCGTGAGCTTATACTTGATACTGCCACTAAAAACGAAATTCCGTTTCAGCGCCTGGCATCAAGCCGTGTGACGGGTACTGATACCGATGCTTTTGCATACAGCAACGGCGGCGTGGCTTCGGCATTAATATCGCTGCCGCTACGTTATATGCACACTACGGTAGAAATGGTGCACCGCGAAGATGTAGAGAACGTTATTAAACTTATTTATGAAACGCTACTGAATATAGAGAACGAGGAAACGTTTTCTTATTTTAAATAAAAAGCACTGAGGTACTTAGTATCTTAGAGACTTAGACATCAAAAATCCCGTGGCAATAATTGCTAACGGGATTTTTTTATGGTATGGGCGTTAAATAATTTATAAAACACGTTAACAAAATCTTAGTACGATTTTAGGAGCAGATTATTTTGTAAATTTATCTGTCAAAAAAACGGTAAACACTCATGGATTTTATAGATTACTACAAAGTACTTGGCCTGGACAAAAGCGCCACACAAGCCCAGATTAAAAGTGCTTATAAAAAAATGGCCCGCAAGCTGCACCCGGACCTTAACCCGGATGACAAGGACGCTAATGCAAAATTTCAGCAACTTAATGAGGCCAATGCTGTACTTACAGACCCCGAAAAAAGGGCGAAGTATGATAAGTATGGCAAAGACTGGGAGCGCGGCGAAGAGTATGAGCAATACCAGCAAGCGCAGCAGCAGCAAAGCCGTTCTCAGGGTGGTAGCGCAGGTGGCTTTGGAGGTTTTGAAGGAAACTTTGGCGGTGGCGGCGAAGACTTCTCTGATTTCTTTAGTTCGATGTTTGGCAGGCAGTCCGGTGGTGGGCGAAGCAGGGCACAATATAAAGGCCAGGATTATAACAGCGAGGTAAGCCTTACGGTGGAAGAAGCTTACACAACCCATAAGCAAACGTTTAGCGTTAACGGCAAGAGCATACGCATAACTGTTCCTGCCGGTGTAGCAGATGGACAGGTTATAAAACTTGGCGGCCAGGGTGCCCCCGGCAGTAACGGAGGCCCTAATGGCGACCTCTATATTACCTTTACAGTTACTAATAATGCGCAATATAAGCGTGTAGGCAATGACCTTTACATCACTAAAGAAATAGATCTGTTTACCGCTGTACTAGGTGGAGAAGCCCTTATAACCGCAATGAGCGGCACTATAAAGCTAAATGTAGCCCCCGGAACTCAAAATGGAGCAAAGGTGCGGTTAAAAGGCAAAGGTTTCCCGGTGTATAAAAAAGAAGGAGAATTTGGCAACCTGTATGTAACCTACACTGTTATTATACCTACAGACCTAACCGATAAACAAAAGGAATTATTTAACGAGCTGGCCGCTATCTCTAAAAAAGACTAATTATGGAAAGCAATGAATTAATACCCGTACAAATATTTCATCTTCATTACCATGTAGAGGAAACCTTTATAACATCTTTATACGACCTGCAATTAATTGAAATCACTACAATAGATAATGTTCAGTATGTCGCCATTACCCATTTACCACAGGTTGAAAAACTAATCAGGCTACACAGCGATTTTAACCTTGATGCAGATGCCCTTGCCATAGCAGCACACCTGCTCGAAAAAGTAGATACCCTGCAAACCGAATTGAATACATTGCGCAGCAGGCTGCGTGTGTATGAAGATTAGAATCACAAGCGTTAGGTACAAAAACAAAAATCCCGTAAGCACTACACTCACGGGATTTCATATCTCAGGCACTTAGATTCTTAGTCTCTAAGTGTCTTAGTTATACATTTTCTTTCTTAACTCCTGTACTTTTTCGTCGTCAAGGTATTCGTCAAAGGTCATGTGGCGGTCTATAACACCATTAGGAGTAATTTCGAACACACGGTTTGCAACCGTTTGTGCAAATTCGTGGTCATGCGTTGTAAACAACACAGATCCTTTAAAGTTTTTAAGCGAGTTGTTAAACGCCGTAATACTCTCAAGGTCTAAGTGGTTTGTAGGCTCATCAAGCATTAATACGTTAGCGCGCATCATCATCATGCGGCTAAGCATGCAACGCACTTTTTCTCCGCCCGATAGTACGCGGCCTGTTTTAAGTGCCTCTTCACCGCTAAATATCATTTTACCAAGGAAACCGCGTAAGTAAACCTCATCGCGTTCTTCTTCGGTCTTAGCCCACTGGCGCAGCCAGTCAACTAATGTAAGGTCATTTTCAAAGAACGAGTGGTTATCGCCCGGCAGGTACGACTGTATGGTAGTAATACCCCAGTCGAAGGTACCGCTATCGGCAGCCTGGTTACCATTAAGTATTTCATAAAAGGCAGATGTAGCACGGCTATCTTTAGAGAAGATAACAATTTTATCGCCTTTGTTCATGTTAAGGTCTACGTTTTTAAACAACACCTCACCATCTACAGATGCGCTTAGGTCCTTTACGTTAAGTATCTGGTCTCCGGCCTCACGCTCCTGATCAAAAATAATGGCAGGATAACGGCGGCTCGATGGTTTAATATCATCAACCTTAAGTTTTTCAAGCATTTTTTTACGGCTTGTTGCCTGCTTGGATTTTGCTACGTTAGCGCTAAAACGCATAATAAATTCCTGTAGCTCCTTCTTTTTTTCGTCGGCTTTCTTGTTTTGCTGGGCACGCTGCCTTGCAGCAAGCTGGCTACTCTCATACCAGAAGGTATAGTTACCTGAGTATTGGTTTATCTTACTAAAATCTATATCAGATATATGTGTACATACCGCATCCAGGAAGTGCCTGTCGTGGCTTACTACAATAACAGTATTATCATAATTAGCAAGGAAATTTTCTAACCAGTTAATGGTTTCAAAATCCAGGTCGTTGGTAGGCTCATCCATAATAAGCACATCCGGGTTGCCAAACAGCGCCTGCGCCAATAGCACGCGTACTTTTAGCTTACCGTCAAGATCGCCCATTAATGTGTAATGATAGTCTGCAGTAATACCAAGGCTCGATAGCATGGCAGCCGCATCGCTGTCGGCATTCCAGCCATTCATTTCTTCAAAAATTACCTGCAATGCCCCTACCCTGTCGGCATCTTTATCGCTAAAGTCCGGTTTAAGGTAAATATCATCCATTTCTTTTTTTACAGCAAACAGGGTTTTATTGCCCATCATTACTGTTTCGAGAACTGTGTTCTCGTCAAACATATTGTGGTTCTGGTTAAGAACGCTCATACGTTTGCCCGGCTCTAAGTGCACATGGCCGGATGTAGGATCTATATCGCCGGCAATGATTTTAAGAAAAGTAGATTTTCCTGCACCGTTTGCACCTATTATACCATAGCAGTTACCCTGCGTGAAAGTAGTATTAACTTCGTCGAATAAAATTCGTTTACCAAATTGTACCGATAAATTTGAAACTGATAGCATTATAAAATTTTTTGCAAAAGTATAAAATTTAAACCAGTTATTTATTATCTGCATCCATTAGTCGCATAAAGGTTATTTTAACGCTGTTTTAACAGGAATAACCAAAGAATAAAAATATTTTTGCCTTTGCACTCTAAATTACCTTATGTCTTACTCACTCAAATCTGGCTATATATTCTTCCTGCTGTTATTGCTGTCCTCCTGTGCTAAAAAAGAAGACTACAGCGCCTATTTTAGTGGTGAGGTAATTAATCCGCGAACGCGGTATGTACTTTTTAGCAAGGGTAATAAAGTTATAGATACCCTAAAGCTTGATGAAAATAACCGCTTTTACATAAAGTTCGATTCGCTTACACCCGGCCTCTACAGTTTTAAGCACGACCCTGATTACCAGTATGTTTATTTTGATAAAAATGACAGCCTTATGGTAACGGTTAATACGGCAGACTTTGACAGGTCTGTAACCTTTAGCGGGCGCGGCGACCGCAAGAATAATTTTATGATGGAGCTTTATATGCTAAATGAAATAGACCGCCATAAAGCATACGACATTTATAATTATGAGTACCCAAGGTTTAGCCAGTCTATAGACTCTGCATACGCCCTGCGAAAAAGCTTTTATGACAAGAATAAAAAGGATATACACTGGAGCAATGATTTTGACTTTTATGCCAAATCGCGGTTAGACTTAAATTATTTTTCTAAAAAAGAATATTATCCTTATGTGCATGCACGCCGCAGCGGAGAGGACATAACGCCATCGTTACCAAAAGACTATTATAATTACCGCAAACAGTTAGACGTTAATAACACTAAGCTTATAGGTTTTTCGCCATACATGCGTTACCTGAATGCAAGGCTTAACAATATGGCTATTACGCGGCACTTTACCATGAACAGCGTTGCAGAGGATGCCCTCGAAACCAACATAGACAAACTTAACATAGCAGATTCGCTATTTAGCAATAAAGATGTTAAAAATGAGGCTCTTAATACTGTAGCGTTTAATTACTTGCTGGAAGACCAGAACATTGCCAACAACCAGAAGTTCCTTAACCGTTACATGCAGTTATCTACAGATAAAAGCAAGGATAACGAGATACGAAAAATAGGCCAGGCAATAAAAAAACTTAAAGTGGGCAGCAAATTACCACTAATACACCTTGTAGGTATTGATGGTAAAGAATTTAATATTAGTGAAGGGATTACTAAAGAAACAGTAATTTTCTTTTGGACCAGTTGTGCACGTGCACACATAGAGCGCATAACCCAAAAAGTAAGTGAACTTAAAAAACTACACCCCGGTATAGACTTTATAGCTGTTAATGTTGATAGCGATGACGAATGGAAAAAAACCATGAGCCTGTACAAGTTTAATGACGCATTGCAATTGCGCAGCACTAACTTTGATGCACTCAGGAAAAAATGGGTAATAACAAAAATTAACCGCACCATTATTCTTAACCCAGATGGTACGATTAAAAATGCGTTCACAAATTTACTCGATAGAGATTTTGATAGATCACTTGATAAACTTAATCGGGACTTTCAGAAATAGAACTGATTTTGCATTTTGAAATGCCGTTAAGTTAGCCAATGTTATGGTTTTGCAGTGCTTCACACAAAAATCTAAAATCTGAAAATCCAATTATGTAATCGGTATCCATATTTCCTCTTCGCTATCATCGCTGCCGTTTTGATATTTCTCTCCCAATACCTCAAAGTGCGGTCGGTTATCTAAAGCGTAGCCCGATTGTGGGAGCCATTGTGTAAATATTTCTTTAAAAACCTTATCACCATTAGCGGGATTGCCCTTGTAATAAAATACCGCATACAAACCTGCGGGTAATGTAAGGGTTTCCATACCTGTAGCCACATCACTAAATGAAGTAACCTCTACTGCCGCCCATTTCTCAAATTCATTGGAAGGATTAAACGACTCTAAGAAATTTTGAGGGTAAATTTGCAGCGAGTAGCGGTTGCTGCCCACCACATTTGAAATTGTATTGCGCAAAGGCATAAAACTTTTCCAGAGTTCCGGAGTCCTGTTATTAATAAACGACATAGTGAGCCGTTTACCAACAAGCATTTTAGCAGGGATGGTAAGAAGTGTTGGAGTCATTATCTACTCTATAAACGAAAAAATGTAATTGCCATTAGCCGCCGCTTCATTAAACAATTGCTTTAAATAGCGCAGCCCTTCGGAAAGATGCCTTTTATTAAACGCCTGATCGTCTGACTCATCGTTATGCCAAATTTCAGGATAAACCTCGTTAGCATTAAGTTCATCGGCATCATAAAGGTTAATAAATTTATCATCAGCTACAGTTTGCAACAGCGTATTTACTGCCAAAACATTTGCCGGAGAAACATAAAACAACGGCTGCTCTACCTCATCAAAATCTTCATCAAACTCTATAGCGGTATAGTCTATCTCCTCACCAAGAAATTCAGTCGGGCTAAAAATTTCATTAATAATTTCCAAGTCGTTACCTTTAAAAAACTTAGCAAGTAAATATTGCAGGCCTTCAAAATTTTGTTCAAATACTTCTGCCCTAAAGCTTATACCCTGCAACTGGTCGAGGTTAGCTTCCTGCTTAAGTAATTCAAATTCGGCTGGGGTTATTGGGTAAAGGCTCGCGCTCTGGCTCATGATGTTTTATTTATATGCCAAAAATAAACAAAACGCGGGGCTTTCAGTTTCAACAAACAAGAAATCTTCGCATTTGCCACTAAAGTATAATTACCCTATTTTTGTAATAAAACTAAACGCCATGAAAAAACTTTTTACCGTTACAACCCTTTTTATAATGAGCCTTGGCTATGCCCAGGACTGTAGCGAAGCAACCAGTAAGGAAACCCAGAAAAAACTTAACGCAGAGTATGCCGACCCTAAAACATCGCCTCTTACTAAGGAAGATTTAAAAACGTTTAAATCGTTAGATTTTTATCCGGTAGATATAAAGTATTGCGTTACGGCAAAATTGACACGTACGCCAAAGGACAAGCCCTTTTACATGGCAACAACCAAAGCTCGTAAATCGCTTTATGTTAAGTATGGCGAACTAAGCTTTACCATAAACGGAAAGCAGTGCAAGCTGGATATTTTCCAAAACCAGGACCTTTTAAAAAATGACGAGTATAAAGATTACCTTTTCCTGCCTTTTACAGATAACACCAATGGCGAAGGTACGTATGCCGGTGGCCGCTACATAGACCTTAAAATACCAAAGGGCAATACTATGCAAATAGATTTTAACGCTGCCTACAACCCTTACTGTACCTATAACCACGACTATTCGTGCCCTATACCTCCGTCTCAAAATTTTCTTGATACCGATATTAAGGCCGGTGTTAAGGCTTATAAGAAACACTAATTATTACGTTCAGTCTTCCATTTCGACGTTAGGAGAAATCATTTAAAATTAGGCATTTCTCCACTACGCTGCGCTGCGGTCGAAATGGAAAACAACGCAGGTATAAATTATATAAAACAAGAAAGCTGCCCGATGTATCAGGCAGCTTTCTTGTTTTAAAATATTCTGTTGTAATAAAAGGTAATAAGTAAAACTTATTATGCCGAAATCCTTGGGTAGTAAACGGTGCATAACATACCATCGCCTGCTTTAAGCGGGTGAGCGCAATGTTCTGTCTGGAATTTGGCACATTTTAAACAATCTGATTCCCTGCTTAGTACAGCACGAAATTCGTAAGCGTGGCAAGCCTGTGTTTCGGCAGTAATTATTTCGTGTACGTTGCATAACTGACCTTTTACATGGTGACCGCAGTTACCGCAACAATTTGCTAATGTAATATCCATGACTTTTTCTTTTTTAATTAGTGATAGAACAAATTTACGCAGAATATATGTTAGAGAAATTCTAAATAACTGTATTTGAGCTATTTGTAAATAGACCGCTTATAAATAATGTTGTAATATCATGAATTACAGTAGATCATAATACAGTATTACTAATGCTATATAAATATTATAAAAGAAATTATTTAATATGTGAAGGCTCTTATTAAGAATATTTACATAATTTTAACAAAAAATACATGAAGCACTTATCTTTATTTATTGTTTTATTCGTCACTTCACTCTGTTTTTCGCAACAAAGTAACTCTGTCAAAGATGAATATAGGAACAAGGGTTATTTCAACATTACCCGGTTTTCATATATTTTAGTAGACAATACTAAGCAGGACATCTTTACACCAGGTGTTGGAAATTCTTCAAACGATCTTCCTACAAATAATGCAAAAGCATTTTCAATACAAACTATTAGTGGTTATTTTTTTAGTCCGTATTTCTCGGCAGGTGTTGGCATAGGTTTAGATGGATATAAAGACCCGAATATTAATACGTTTCCAGCTTTTGTAGAAGTTAGGGCTTACTTAAAAGATAGTTATAATAGCCCATTTGCTTTTATAGATTATGGCGGACTCATAAAAATAAGTGATAGCTTTAACAAAGGAAATATGTTTAATATAGGCGCAGGTTATAAAGTATTTGTGAGCGACAGGATCGCATTAATACCCGAAATCAGCTATTCGGTCAAGAACATAAGCCTTACCGATGAAAAAGTAAAAACATCAGATAATACGGTTAACATCACCGGGATTCAGTTTGGTATTGGTATAATATTTTAGTTTTGCCAGGCAATAATGATTATCGATACGAGCTTTGACGCTCATAATAATTGGGGGGAGGGCCACAGGCAAATTGCTATAGGATAGATTATTAAAGTAATCTTTTGGGATAGCGTTAACGGTTGTGTGTTGCTATGGCTTTAACTGATGATTGATAATATTGGCTTGTGCCGAAAATGACTATTGGAGCAATCAATAAATCTTAAAACGTGCTACTGTATCTTTCATAACCTGGACATCTTGATAATTGGATACTTTATACCTTATTACAGCCGAATCATTTTTTATAGTAACACTGCTATCTTCAAAGTCAAAGGATTCATCAGTCCTGATCCTGCCGATATGCTTTTCAAACAAAAAAAATTTCGTTTCATTGATTTCGTACGTTCGACCAGCATTCATTAAGCCTGCAAATTCTTTATAAATTATAAGTCCGTCTTTTTTATATACTACATCCTTTGGGTAAATAAAAAATAATAGTACAGAAGCGAGCATTGTCCCAAAAATACCGTCTGCCAACCAGGCTATAATAACTATAACCGGCGACAAAACATAAACCGCATAATAGATAACTCTCCTTTTAAAAGGCTTATAATTATAAAAAAATAGTGCAGCGCCCGTTATGCAAATAATTATCTTAGCAATAAATATTATAGTGCTATTAAAACTGATAAGTTGGCTTATAAAAAAATTAAAGAGTACAAATACCAGCAAGCCAAAATGAATACGGGTAAAGATTTGTTTTATGGAAGCCATTATGTAAGCATCATTTAAGGCATGTTTTTTTAACGGAATTAACTTAACGCCCGCACAGGCTAAAGGATTATATTATAAGCTAGCTAATCCCAATACTCATATTCTATTGTTTTATTATGATTCCGACCATGTTCAAACCACTCCACAAGTATAAGATCTCCTATTTTATTGTAAGTATTTTTATAAGCTGTATCGATGTGTCGGTCATATCTTTTTTTAAGTGTGATAGTTGCTCTTGTATCATAAAATTCTTCGAATTCTAATTTACCATCCGAATAAAATTCAGCATGGCTTATTATATCTTTCTTATAGAAAAATAGCTCGGCACTATCGCTATCTTCGCTTTTATAAGTATGTTTAATAAGACTGCCATTACCATTGTATGTAAAATCTTCACTTTCTATCAGTCTTTCTCCATTTGTATTATTAGTCCAGAATTCAGTCTTTTTAAATCTTCTATCTGTATATAGTTTTTTAAAATTGTCCAGAGATGTATCATTGTCTACATAAATTCTTTCTGTTTGTAATCTCATGTCGTTGTTATAATTATATTCAGTTTTAAAATAACTGCTGTCATTATAATACTGAAACTCTTCTATAAGTTTCAATTTGCCGCGTTCATAACAATATTTTTTCTCTCTTACTTTTTTTAGACCTGATACATCGGCACTAAAAAACACCTCATGTACTATGTTATCTTTTTCATAATCGTATTTACTTATATCGCAAAGAGTATCATGAAAATAACTGCGTAATTCGGTAAGATGTTTTTTATTATAAAAATATTCCGTTTTATAATAAAGGCCTTCTGCAATAAAAGGCACATCACTATGGTTGCTATTAGATGACAACTCTGTTAGCCTGCCTTTTTTATCAAATACATGCAAATCAATTTCACCCCAGCCATTGTCTACCACCACACGTTTTGCATTACAGGAAAAACCTAAACTTTTATTAGTAGATATTTTTTGTGCATAGACACTTGCACAGGTACAAGTTAAAAAAATAATTAAAATTTTATACGGCATTGTTAAGATAATAGTTGATTCAAATATACAAAACCTCTCCCCACAGTTTAACACTTTCTTACACAAACCCCTCACATAAAAATAGCCCAAAAATCAGTACCTTTGCGTTTTGCACAAAACTATGTTAGATTCTACCGATAATATAGAGGTTTTAGGCGCCCGCGTCCACAACCTCAAAAATATAGATGTAACCATTCCGCGCGAAAAGCTGGTGGTTATAACCGGCCTTTCAGGGTCGGGTAAGTCATCCCTCGCTTTTGATACCATTTATGCCGAAGGGCAGCGCCGTTATATAGAAACATTCTCGGCTTACGCACGCCAGTTCCTCGGCGGCCTGGAGCGCCCCGATGTAGATAAGATAGACGGACTCTCGCCGGTTATTGCCATTGAGCAAAAAACCACCAGCAAGAGCCCCCGCTCTACCGTGGGTACCATTACAGAGATTTACGACTTTCTACGCCTGCTTTATGCCCGTGCCGCCGATGCTTACAGCTACGTTACCAATGAAAAGATGGTGAGCTATAACGACGAGCAGATACGTGGCCTTATCCTCGAAAAATTTGATGGCAAGCGCATTACCATACTCGCGCCCATAGTGCGTTCGCGTAAAGGGCATTACCGTGAACTGTTTGAACAAATATCTAAGCAGGGCTTCCTTAAGGTACGTATAGATGGCGACATACGCGATATTGAAAGCGGCATGAAACTGGACCGCTACAAAAACCACGATATTGAAACCGTAATAGACCGCATGGCGGTAGACAACACGCCTGATACTGATAAACGCCTTGCCGACAGCATTAAGACGGCAATGTACCATGGCGAAGATGTTATGATGGTTATAGAGCACGACACTAACGAGGCGCGCTACTACAGCCGTAACCTTATGTGTGCGTCGAGTGGTATATCATACCCTAACCCGGAGCCTAACAACTTTTCGTTTAACTCGCCAAAGGGTGCGTGCGATAATTGTAATGGCCTGGGCACCGTAAATGAGATCAACCTTAAAAAGATAATTCCAAACCCTAAACTATCTATAAAACAGGGGGGTATTGTACCCATAGGCGAATATAAAAACTCCTGGATTTTTAAACAGTTGGAAGCCATTGGCGAAAAATATAGCTTTAAAATTACCGATGCCATAGAGAAAATTCCCGCTGAAGCTATGGAGATGATCCTTAACGGCGGCAACGATAAATTTACGGTTACCAATAAAAACCTTGGCGTAAATAAGGAATATAAAATTGATTTTGAGGGTATATCGGCCTTTATAAAAAACCAGTATGCCGAAAATGCTACGGCAGCTTTAAAGCGCTGGGCTAAGGAATTTATGGACGAAGTTCCATGCCCCGTTTGCCACGGTACGCGCCTTAAAAAAGAATCGCTGTACTTTAAACTTAACGGCCTTAACATTGCCGAGGTATCTCAAATGGATATCTCTGACCTTGCAGACTGGTTTGGTGCTATAGATGAACATTTATCTGACAAGCAAAAAGCTATAGCATCAGAGATTGTTAAAGAGATCAAGGCACGCCTTAGCTTTTTAGTAGACGTAGGGTTAAATTACCTGTCTCTAAACCGTGGCTCCGGTTCACTTTCGGGTGGGGAGGCACAGCGTATAAGGCTGGCAACCCAAATAGGTTCGCAATTGGTAGGTGTACTGTATATTCTTGATGAACCAAGTATTGGCCTGCACCAGCGCGATAACGAAAAACTTATAAAATCGTTAGAGTCATTGCGCGACCTGGGCAACTCGGTGCTCGTGGTAGAACACGATAAAGACATGATAGAGCGCGCAGACTATGTTATAGACATAGGCCCTGCCGCGGGACGTTTTGGCGGACAAATAGTTAGCAAAGGCACCCCTGCCGAATTGCTTAAAGAGCATACCCTTACCGCAGCGTATCTAAATGGTGAAAAAGAAATTGCGGTACCTAAAGTGCGCCGCCCCGGCAATGGCAAAACACTTAAGCTTAGTGGCGCTACCGGCAACAACCTTAAAAATGTTACGGTAGAGTTCCCTTTAGGTAAAATGATCGTTGTTACAGGTGTATCGGGCAGTGGCAAGAGTACGCTTATAAACGGCACGCTCTACCCTATTCTTAACGCACATTTTTTTAACGGCGTAAAAAAACCGGCTCCCTACAAAAAAATCGAGGGGCTGGAACATATAGACAAAGTTATAGACATAGACCAGAGCCCTATAGGCAGAACGCCGCGCTCTAACCCCGCTACTTACACAGAGGTTTTTAGTGAGATACGTTCGCTGTTTACACAAACACCGGAGGCTATGATACGTGGCTATAAACCAGGGCGTTTTAGCTTTAATGTTAGCGGCGGCCGTTGCGAAACCTGCGAAGGCAGTGGGCTGCGTGTTATAGAAATGAGTTTTTTACCCGATGTGTATGTAGAATGCGAAACCTGCAACGGCAAACGTTTTAACCGCGAAACGTTAGAGATAAGGTATAAAGGCAAATCAATATCTGATGTGCTGGACATGACGGTAGATGAGGCTGTGCCTTTCTTTGAGAACATCCCTAAAATTAACCGTAAGATACAAACTATTCAGGATGTGGGGCTTGGATATATAACACTGGGTCAGCAAAGTACTACGCTATCGGGCGGTGAGGCACAGCGTATTAAACTGGCATCAGAACTTAGTAAAAAAGATACCGGAAACACCTTTTATATTCTTGATGAACCTACCACAGGATTGCATTTTGAAGATATAAGGGTATTGATGGAAGTAATAAACAAGCTTGTAGAAAAAGGTAACACCATACTTATTATAGAACACAACATGGATGTTATTAAGCTGGCAGACTACATTATAGACATAGGTTATGAAGGTGGTAAAGGTGGCGGGCAGCTTATTGCCAAAGGCACTCCCGAAGAAGTTGTTAAAAACAAAAAGAGCTATACAGCACAATTCTTAAAAAAAGAATTATCTTAGTATGATGTTCTGCCGCCAGATTGCATGAAGCGAATAAATTTCTTAAACTTCATTTATTAGTTAAATTAATGTATTTGGGTATATTTGGCACCAGAAACAAATAATTAAGTAGTTAAACGGATGTAAAGCTTTATAAAGTTTACTTCGTGTTCTAAAATTTTAAAAGTACATGTCTAAAGAAAGATACAACAGCGACGACGAATGGATTAAAGAAGGGCTTACACAAAAGCCGTGGAATGAGATAAGGAGCAACGACTCCTGGGCGATTTTCAAAATCATGTCGGAGTTTGTAAACGGATTTGAAGCAATGGCTAAAATAGGGCCATGCATCTCTATATTTGGTTCGGCACGAACCAAGCCCGAAGATAAATATTACCTGCTTACCGAAGAAATTGCCGAGAAAATTGCCAATGCCGGATATGGCGTTATTACTGGTGGTGGCCCCGGTATTATGGAGGCCGGTAACAAAGGCGCCAGCCGTGGTATTGCACCATCTGTAGGATTAAATATAGAACTGCCCTTTGAGCAGCATTTTAACCCTTATATAGACCATGACAAGAACCTTAACTTTGATTACTTTTTTGTACGCAAGGTTATGTTCGTTAAGTACTCTCAGGGCTTTGTGGTTATGCCGGGTGGTTTTGGCACATTAGACGAAATGTTTGAAGCCATTACCCTTATACAGACTAAAAAGATAGCCAAGTTCCCTATAATACTTGTAGGCACCGAGTTTTGGGGCGGGCTTATAGACTGGATACATAAAGTGATTATTGATCAATTTCATAACGCCAGTGCTACAGACCTTGACCTTATAAAAGTGGTAGACACTGCCGATGAAGTTTTACAGGCTATAGATGCATTTTACAAAAAATACAGCCTTAGCCCTAATTTCTAATTGGCTTAAAAGTTTAACAGTTTAGCAAGCAACCCAAAACATAAATTTACATCGTATATAGAGTTATAAGTACACCCTTTCAACGAACCGATGTGCGCTACTTAAATTATTAGTACAAATAACTTTAAAAATACATTTTGAATTTAAAGACGAGGCTTTTTTTCATAGTTATTATAATGATGGGTTGTTTGGCACAGGCCCAGCATAAAAACACCATTACTGCAACGCTTAATACCGATACTAAAACGGTAAATGTGAAGCAGCAAATTGTGTATATAAACCAAAGCCCCGATGTATTAAATTTTATAGAGCTAAACGACTGGAACAACTCTTACTCCAGCAAGACAACTCCGCTTGCAAAGCACTTTACAGACCAGTTTATAAAAGCCTTTCACCTTGCCAAAGAGTATGACAGGGGGAACACTATTATAGCTTCGGCTAAAACCGGTGATGGAAGCACCTTACAATGGAGCCGTCCTGAAGCACACCCGGATATTGTTACCATTCAGCTTACAAAACCTTTGGCACCAAATGGACAGGTAACACTCTCGTTAGAATATGACGTAAAACTACCTAACGACCGTTTTACAAAGTTTGGTTTTGATGATAAGGACGGATCTTTTAACCTGCGCGATTGGTACCTTACCCCTTCCCGTTACGAAGACCATGCTTTTACTACGTACAGCAATGAGAATATTGATGATATTGCTAATGCTGCCTGCGATTATACAGTTAATTTACAGCTACCAAAAGAGCTGACGTTAACCACAGACCTTGCCTCCGAAAATAAAAAAAGTTCAGGAACTTATACTGAGTATACATTATCCGGCAAGAGCCGAATGGGTTTTAACCTTATTATCGAACCGCAGGACAGCTTTGAGGTTTTTAAACTTAAAGCGGCAATCGTTAGCTCTAACCTTAAAGACAGCCGAGTTACCGATGTGCAACGTGCTGTAATTGTAGATAAAATTACTGCGTTTACGGCAGATAACCTTGGAGCGTACCCGCACGGGGAGGTCGTGGTAAGCCAAACCGATTATGACCGTAACCCGGTGTACGGCCTTAACCAGTTACCTGCTTTTATAAGGCCGTTCCCTGATTCGTTTGTTTTCGAGATGCGATTTCTTAAAACCTATCTTAACGCCTACCTTAAAAACACTCTTAAGCTCGACCCGCGCAAAGACAACTGGATTTATGACGGCATACAAATGCAGCTCATAATGAAATATATAAAGGAAAATTACCCTAACGAAAAAATGATGGGTAATCTTGGTAGTCTTCCGGTAATAAGGACATACAATATTTTTACCATTGGCATAAACGACCAGTATAATTACCTTGCGTTACTTATGGCACGACGCAACCAGGACCAGCCCATAGGCGATCCTAAAAGTTCGCTAATAAAATTTAATGAGCAAATTGCAGGTAAGTATAAAGCCGGTTTAGCAATAAACTATCTCGATCAGTATTTAGGAAACAATATTGTAGAACAATCGGTAGAGCAGTTTTATAACCTAAATATTATAGCACGTACAACCAGCAGGCAGGATCTTGAAGACATCCTTAAAAACAGGACTGATAAAGATATAAACTGGTTTTTTGATAAGCTTGTCGCTACCCGCGATATAATAGATTATAAATTTGGCCCCGTTAAAAAAGAGGGAGACTCTCTTAGGGTAACTATAAAAAATGTTACAGGTACTACTGTGCCCATGTCTTTATACGGACTTAAAAAAAATAATGTGGTATATAGACAGTGGTTTGCAGGAGTTGCGAAAGACACTACATTTACCATAGCCCGTGCTGATGCCGATAAGCTTGCCCTTAACTACAATGGAGAAGTGCCGGAGTATAACCGCCGTAATAATTACAAAAAGCTTACAGGCATTTTCCCTAACAACCGCCCTGTTAAATATACTTTTTTTCAGGATCTTGAAGACCCAAGGTATAACCAGATATTTTATGTTCCCAGTTTTACATTTAATATTTACGACGGTTTTACACCGGGGCTTAGAATACACAACAAATCGCTTCTCGAAAAACCCTTTATTTTTGACGTAAGCCCATCTTATTCTTCTAAAACAAGCGAGCTTGCCGGTTCATTTTCCCTGCTTTATAACCAGTATGTGCGCGAAGGCGAAATGTTTAATGTACGTTACTCTGTATCAGGTTCTACCTTTCATTACACGCCCGATGCGCGTTATACAAAATTTACACCATCGGTACAGTTCAGGTTCAGGGATCCCGACCTTCGCAAAAACAGGAAAGAGTTTTTAACGTTGCGACAGGTAACGGTAAACCGCGAAAAAACAAATTATGTACTTACTGAGACACAAAACGAAAACTACTCAGTATTTAATGCCCGATTTAGTAAATCAGATTCAGAAATTACAAGGCATTATAACTTTAATACCGATTTACAATTGTCTGACCCCTTTGGTAAACTTGCAGGAGAAGTACAGTTTCGCCGCCTTTTTAACGACAACCGCCAGGTAAACCTGCGGGTATTTGCAGGTATGTTTATATACCGAAGTACAGCATCTGAGTTTTTTAGTTTTGGGCTTGACAGGCCTACTGATTATCTTTTTGATTATAATTACTACGGAAGATCTGAAACCACGAGCTTATTTAGCCGCCAGTACATACTTGCCGAAGGTGGTTTTAAATCGCAGCTTGATACCCGCTTTGCAAACCAGTGGATGACTACCGTAAACGGAAGTTTTAATGTGTGGAACTGGATTGAAATTTATGGCGATGCCGGCTTATTTAAAAACAAGTACAGCAGCCCTAAATTTGGCTATGACAGTGGTATACGCCTTAATCTTGTAACTGATTATTTTGAATTGTACCTTCCCGTACAATCCAGTAATGGCTTCGAGTTAACACAGGCACACTACAGCCAGAAGATACGCTTTGTAGTTACCCTTAGCCCCGGTGCCCTTTTAGGACTGTTTACGCGTAAATGGTTTTAAAAAAATATAGGCTTTAAAAATCCATAATATATATTAATTACAAATATTCGTTACACAATATTCAGTATCGGAGATTTATACTTTTGTTTTTTTATGAAAAATGAAATTTAAATTCTTGCCTCATATTTATGTTATGTCATACTTTTAATTAAATTTGTATTTCGCACAATACATTATTTTATGACCGGGACAGAAACAAAACAATCGCTTTCATATAAAGATTTCAGGGCAGAAGTGCTAAACGATTATAAAATTGCTATTACAAGCAGGGAATGCAGCCTTTTGGGCCGCCGAGAAGTGCTAACAGGTAAGGCAAAATTCGGCATTTTTGGCGATGGTAAAGAGGTACCGCAGCTTGCCATGGCAAAGGCTTTTAAAAATGGCGATTTTCGTTCGGGCTATTACCGCGACCAGACTTTTATGATGGCTATAGGGCAGCTTACCCTTCAACAGTTTTTTGCAGGCCTGTATGGACACCCCGATCTTGAAGAAGAGCCAATGTCTGGCGGGCGACAAATGGGCGGGCACTTTGCTACCCACAGCCTTGACGAAGACGGTAACTGGAAAAACCTTACACTCCAAAAAAATTCAAGTTCAGACATCTCCCCTACCGCCGGGCAAATGCCCCGTTTATTAGGCCTGGCTCAGGCATCTAAAATATACAGAAATGTTACCGGCATAAATAACAAAACTAATTTTTCTATAAATGGTAATGAGATAGCCTGGGGAACGATTGGCAATGCCAGTACCAGCGAAGGTTTATTTTTCGAAACCATAAATGCTGCCGGTGTACTACAAGTGCCTATGATAATAAGTGTTTGGGATGATGACTATGGCATATCTGTACATGCACGCCACCAGACTACCAAAGAAAATATATCTGAAATACTTAAAGGTTTCCAGCGTGAGAACGATACTAACGGTTACGAAATTATTACCGTAAAAGGCTGGGATTATGCCGAGCTTGTATCGGCTTACGAGAGGGCCGCCCGCTTAGCCCGCGAAGAGCACGTACCGGTGTTAATGCACATATACCAACTTACACAGCCGCAGGGCCACTCTACATCGGGCTCGCACGAGCGTTATAAAAATTCCGACCGCCTGTCGTGGGAAAGTGAATATGACTGTATCGGCCAGATGAAAAAATGGATGATAGAGAACAATATTGCTACGGAGGAGGATTTAAACGCCATAGACCATCAGGCAAAAGCCGATGTCCTTGATGCAAAAAAAGCGGCATGGGCGGCTTATGTAGCTCCGCTAAAAGAAGAACAGGCACAGCTTGTAGCGGTATTAAACAGTGTAGCAGTACAAAGCCCCAACAAAGTTTTTATAGAAAAAAACATTGCCGAGCTTACTGCAATTAGGGAGCCAATGCGCAAAGATCTATTAATAACGGCACGCAAAACATTACGCCTTATAATTAAAGAAAATGCTAAAAGCGCCCTGTCTCACTGGATAAAAACATATACCGAAAAAATACAGCCTAAATATAGTTCGCACTTATTCAGTAAATCAGACAAAAATATATTTTCGGTTGCGGAACAGGCCGCTGATTATGGTGATACTGCAGAAGAAGCCGACGGGCGCATGATTATCAGAAATAACTTTGATGCGTTGTTTGCCAAATATCCTGAAATGCTGATTTTTGGAGAAGATGTAGGCAATATAGGCGACGTAAACCAGGGGCTTGAGGGTATGCAGGAAAAGTATGGCGAAAACCGAGTGAGCGATGCCGGTATACGCGAGGCAACCATTTTAGGTCAGGGAATTGGCATGGCAATGCGTGGCCTGCGCCCTGTTGCCGAAATTCAGTACCTTGATTATTTATTATATGCCCTGCAAATAATGAGTGATGATCTTGCTACGCTGCATTATCGTACAGCAGGCAGGCAAAAAGCGCCTCTTATAATACGCACACGTGGGCACAGGCTTGAGGGCATATGGCATTCGGGGTCGCCTATGGGCATGATCGTTAATGCTGTGAGGGGAATACACGTTTTAGTACCAAGGAATATGGTTAAGGCGGCAGGGTTTTACAATACTTTAATGGAAACCGATGAACCCGCCCTTGTTATTGAATGCCTTAACGGCTACAGGCTTAAAGAAAAAATGCCTGTAAACCTTGGCAAATTTAAAACACCTATTGGGGTGGTAGAAACCGTTAAAGAAGGAAAGGACATTACATTAGTATCCTACGGTTCTACACTTCGTGTTGTAGAGCAGGCTGCCAAAGAATTACTTGAGATAGGTATTGATGCCGAAGTTATAGATATACAGTCTTTACTCCCTTTTGATATTAACAGCGATATTGTAAAAAGCGTTGCTAAGACCAGCAGGCTATTAGTAATAGACGAAGATGTTCCCGGTGGAGGATCGGCTTATATATTACAACAGATTATTGATGTGCAGGATGCTTACAAATACCTTGACAGCAAGCCCGATACATTGAGCGCTAAAGCTCACCGCCCGGCTTACGGTACTGATGGAGACTATTTTAGCAAACCATCTGCCGAAGATATTTTTGAAAAGGTGTATGCTATAATGCACGAGGCAAAACCTGCTGAGTTTCCTGAACTATATTAAAGTAAAAAGGCAGTTTACACTTAAAAAAAGAAAATCCCCAACGCGCGTTGGGGATTTTTGTTTTAGTTACGATTGGAAAGAATCGTATCATAGCTTATTGTGACTCACATTATTGAAAACGAGGATTTAAACTATCCTATATAAACGGTCTTAACATTTACAAACTCTTTAATACCATCTTCGGCAAGCTCACGGCCGTAGCCTGAACGTTTTACGCCTCCGAACGGCAATGCAGGGTCTGACTTAACCATTGCATTAATAAAGACCGCACCTTCCTGAAAAAGGTTTATTTTTTCTTTAAGCGCTTCAACATCGGCGGTAAATACCGAAACTCCCAAACCAAAATCTGATTTATTGCTTAGTTCTACCGCTTCTTCAAAAGTATTAAATGATAATACAGGTACTGCCGGCCCAAAAACCTCTTCGTTAAATACAGGCATATCTGTAGTAACATTAACCAGTATTGTTGGCTCATAAAACGCCTCTGTACGCTTACCGCCAAGCACTATTTTAGCCCCCATTTCTACCGATTTATTAACCTGTTTTTCCACATCTTCGGCAAGGTCTGTGCGTGCTAAAGGGCCCACATACGTATCTTCGTTTAGAGGATTACCGGCCTTAAGTTTACTAACTGCTTTAGTAAACTTTTCTATAAAAGCATCAAAAAGGCTGCTGTGTACAAAAAAACGTTTAGCCGCGATACAGCTTTGCCCGGCATTCTGAAAACGTGCGTTTACAGCTATTTCAACAGTTTTATCAATATCAGCATCCTCACACACAATAAGCCCGTTGCTGCCGCCAAGTTCTAAAACTGCCTTTTTTATTTTATTGGCCGCAATGGAAGCTACCGATGCTCCCGCTTTTTCGCTACCGGTAAGCGACACAGCCTTTACAATAGGATTTTCTATTACCGCCTTAACCTGGCTGCCCGAAATAAGTAAGTTAGTGTAAATGCCATCAGGAAAACCGGCCTCCCTAAATAGCTCTTCAATTAGTATAGCACATCCGGCAATGTTGCTTGCATGTTTAACAACAACCGTATTACCGGCTATAATTGTTGGTATCGCAAACCTAAAAACCTGCCAGTACGGAAAGTTCCACGGCATTACACCTAATATTACTCCCAGAGGCTCATAAGTGACGTAACTTTCGCTTCCATTTGCTTCAATCTGACGTTTTTCTAAAAATTTTTCAGCATGGTTTAGGTAGTATTCGCATAAAATTTGACATTTTTTGACCTCTGCAAGTGCCTGAGTAATGGGCTTTCCCATCTCTAAAGAGCACTGTTTTGCCAATAAATGTTGTTTTTTTGTTAAAGCAAATACTAAATTTTTTATAAAGTTTAGTCTTTCGTTAACGGGTGTAAAACCCCATATATCAAAGGATTTCTTACTAATTTTCAGGGTATTTTCAACTTCAGAATCAGTAATATATTGATGTTCAGATAAAAAAGTTGAGTCGAATGGGTTGATAATAGAAAACATTTTTTATTTTTGTTTAAAATTTTTATAAAAATAACACATATTTTCTTAAGTTAATTTTACTATTTTTACAAAAAATTTCAACGTACTGATAAACAAAACAATTATTTATGAAGAAAGCTGTACTCCCCCTATTACTGCTTTGCCTGGCACCGGCTTTAAGAGCTCAGGAAGCAAACACAGAAAAGCCTGCACAAGACTATAACAAGTGGACACTTGAACTTGGTGGCGGTATAAATACTGTGGCTAACCCATTGTCTCCCGGTTATGATGTTAGTTCTTACAATTTTTTTAGCGCAAACTTTGGTGCAAGGTACATGTTCAATACCAAATTTGGTTTGAAACTTGGCGTAACTTATGATGAGCTAAAGAATAATGATAATTCTCCGGAATTTAAAACTGACGTGCAAGGTGTTTCATTGCAAGGTGTTGTAAATCTTGGCCGTATTTTAGAATTCCAAACATGGACAAACCGTCTTAATGTTTTGGCACATACAGGTGTAGGTGTTGGAAGGTTTAAAAGCGACAGGACACAACAGTACTATGACCACATAGGTACATTCTTAATTGGTTTAACAGGTGAATTTAAATTATCTGAAAGGGTTAGCCTTTTTGGTGATTTTACCATGAACAATAACTACTCTCAGCAAAGAACTTGGGATGGCGGTGCTTATGAGCACAATCTTAAGCAAGGTTTTGACAGTACCCTTTACCAGGCTACTGTAGGTCTTACTGTAGCATTAGGAAGCCATGAACAACATGCTGACTGGTATATACAAGATGTTACTACAGAGCTTAACGACCTTGACAAACGTGTAGGCGATCTTGAGACTATGATGAACGACTCTGATAAAGATGGTGTTCCTGATTATCTTGATGCTGAACCTAACACTATTGCAGGTGTTGCTGTAGACAGCAAAGGACGTACTATTGATAAAAACAATAATGGCGTGCCGGATGAACTTGAAAAATATCTTGACGAAAGAGATAGCAAATCTAAATCATCTATCAGTTCAGATCTTTCTGACCTAATTAATGGTGGTTACATTAACGCTTACTTCGACTTTGGTAAAGATCAGCCTAATGCACAATCTGTAAGCGGTATTAACTTCTTAACAAGATACCTGAAAGAAAATCCATCTGCAAGTGCTGATGTAATAGGTTATGCTGACGAAGTTGGTGATGCTGAATACAACAAAGCACTATCTGCAAGAAGGGCTGCAAATGTTAAACAAATATTGGTTGACTCTGGTATAGATGCAGGAAGACTTAACATCATTGGTAATGGTGAAGATTCTTCAGTAAACAAATCATCTGCGTTTGCCCGTCAAACAGTTAGAAGGGTTACTTTTATTATCAAATAATAAGAAATCTATAATATTTTTAAAAACCTCTGCATACGCAGGGGTTTTTTTATACCTTTAAAAGAAAACATTATATGAGCCAACGCGATAACGGCATACTCGCCCTTAGAGGTGATGCCATAGGTACAATACATCCGCAGTCATCAGGAGAAGAAATTTTTCAAAATGCTACATTGAGGCCTGTATTAAAATTACAGAATGATTTATTGATAGAATCTTTCCTTAATTATGCCAATAAGCAAAAAAAGCAATTCTATACACTTACGCTTGATAAAAAACTGCAATACATAGATACAGCTATTCATAAAGATATAAAGTTTAGAAACGCCTTAAAAGGGATTGTATTAGGGGTATTTACTGTAGATGAATTTAAGGCCTACACACACAATTCATCTAATATAAATAAACGGATGATGAACATGATAATAGAACGGCTTAAAGACCAGGTGCAATTGTTAACAGAATATAACGATGTAGCGATATAAATATCGTTGTAGTTTTTTAAGGATAAAACATTTTTGCTATAAAATTTTTATAATATCATAAAAAACAGTACCTTTATATATAAATTAATCTATTATGGCACCAATTACTAATTATTCCTACTATCCCGGCGATGGTGGTGAAAACATGGAAATGAGCCATCTGTCAGGCAACACATCGTTACCTTATGATGACCTGGCAATGATTAACCCTAATGAGCTTGCTACTTTTCCTAAGCAGGTAAATTTAGAGGAGCACAGGTATTATGACCACCAGAGTCACCTGGTTAACAGGCGTACTCCGGCGAGGGAAGGAAGAAACATTACCCGAACAGACAGCCAGCCAAGCCGGCACGGTTTGTAACAAAAAATAAATGCCTTTTTGATTAGTCAAAAAGGCATTTATTTTTTATGTATAACTGTATTATTTTTTTGGCTTGAAAACTAAAACCTCTTCTATACCTTTAAGTAAAACAAGTTTATCTTTTTCTACACTTGCACCATCGGCACTTTCTAAAGCTTTAAGGTAATCACTCTCTCCATTACCCGGACAAAACATTTTTGTAGAGGCCATCTGGCTTATATTGATACCACCTTCGTCATTAATGTTATAAGAGCCATTGTAACGGTTACAACCGCCATTACCAGTAATCTTATTATCTGTAGAAAAATAAGCCACAGGGAGGCCGCTATTGTAGTTTGTAGAGTCTGCTGCTTTGCCGTTAATGGTTGTAAGCTGCCAGTTAGTATCTGTAAGTATGTCTATAGCAGGGCCGGATTTAGCAGTACCACAGCTTTCAAATAAAGCTATTAAGCCAATGGCTCCAAGAGTAAGTATTCGTTTCATTGTAAGTTAATTTAGGTTAATCCCAAATTTAATGAATATTCCTACTATACCTGCCCTATTTATAATTACTTTAATATAATGGCTTTAAAGCATGCCATTATATTTACGTATAAACCATTCTGCAGCCAGCGATACGGCAAGTATAACCAGCAACCATATCCAGTCTATTAATGGCGATTTTGTGGTTATCTCCTTTTGTAGTGCTTTGTACGATTCGTTATCAGCTAAAAATTTAATAAGGTCGTCTGCCTTATCAGGATAGTAAACAGCACCACCGGTATTAACAGCCGTTTGTTGTAAACGTGCAAGGTCTGGGTTTACAAATTGCTTTTCGATTTCAAAATCCAGCACTTCAAAACTACCGGAATAAGATGTTTTTGATGCTGCTTCTTTAACGGTAAAAGTATACTGCCCTGCCGCGAGCCCGTCAAGGTTTACCTTATATTCATTACTTCCCTTCAGGAAATCGTATGATTTAGTCAAATTTGTTTTTTTATTTTTAAGCTGTATCGTTAGCCTTGCATTATCGTCAAACTCGTAGTTCTTGTTAAAGTACTGAGCCGTTACAGGGATTACCTCTCCCGAATTATAAAAGCTTTCATGGTTAACTACTAACGATTTTCGCTTCGAGTTAGACGCTAAAAACTGAATTGTCTTATCTATAAAAATGTCAAATTGATCAAACGACTTAGTATTTACATGGCTCTCTACCCTCCATTTCCAAATGTTTTCTCCTAATAAAAATGCATTACGTGCAGCCCCATTTTCAGAAAATGCCATTATTGGGTTCTCTGTTTGTACGTTGCGTATACGTGCCTTTAATAGCACATTTACATTACTTTTTGCAGTAATAGTGCCAAAGGGGTGCTGCAGCGGCGGCAGCTGGCCAAAGCCTATATCGCTTAATGCAAAAAGGTTAAACTGTGTATTAAAATCGGCAAGGTAGTCTTCGCGCTGCGATGTCATTTTAAAGCTTAACTGGCTTTGGTACTGGTTAAGCAAATTAAAATCGGTGCTTAGCCCGGTAACTATAAGGGTATTCAAACCCGCATTTTTGTTAAGGTCTAACAGTTGTTTAAACGATGCATCGGGCTGGTATAATATGAGCACATTATAGTCCTGTAACGATTTAACTTCGGCCGGTTTAAGTATGGTAACTTTTCTTTGCTGGTTCGTTTCTATAGAACGCTTAAGCGCACCAAGATCGGGGTGGTTTATGGCTGCTACCAAAGCAATTTCCGATCGCTGGTCTATAACCTCAACAGCAAAATTCTTAGTATTATTATATTTGTTTTTCTCTGCCTCGCCCGATGATATGACAGCCTTATAGGTTTGCACACCCACTTTATCTGCGCTTAACAAAACCGACAGCGACTGTGCCTTTTTATCTTTAGAGAATGTAACTGCCTGCTTATATAAAACAGAGCTGCCCTGCATAATATTAAATACAGCATTAACCGTTTTGTTACCACTGTATTGAAGGAAAACCTCCGCAGGGAATTTATTTTTTAAGAAGGCATACTTATTTACATTAACCTGGTTTACCCTAAGGTCCAGGAATGTAGTTGTATCGCCTAATACTATTGGGTATACAGCGGTATTTTCTTTAAAGCTATATACATAATCGTTACCTATGGTCTGGTTGCCGTCTGTAAGCAGCACCACAGGGTAGTTTACATTACGGTACAGTTGCTTTAAATTTTGTGCCGCCTGGTCTACGTGTGTTTGCTTCCCTGTAAAATCGGGGGCCTTCCCGGCTTCAAAGCCATCGGAAAAAGTATAAAGCTGAACATCGTACTTGTTTTTTAAAGCCGAATTTGAAGTTATCTTATCGGCAAGCTGTTTTGCAAGATTATCCTGCCCCAGTTCTTTTATAGATAACGAATTATCTACAAGTACCGGCAAGGGTATCTTTACAGTTTCCAGGTCTTTGCGGGTTACAATGGGGTTTATAAGCAGCACAAAGATGGAAAACAATGTTATAAAACGTAAAAAAGCCAAAACAAAGTAGCGTTTCCCCTTTGTTTTGGCTTTAAAAAAATATTGGTAAAACGACAATGCCAATGCTGCAAATGCAGAAAATAGTAATAATAAAACCGTAGATGCAGTCATTTGATAGTCGTTATTCTATAAAGAAAATTAAAATTATGTTAGCATACCACCGTCTACATTCAGGGTTTGCCCTGTTATGTAAGCCGACATATCTGATGCTAAGAACACGCAGGCGTTAGCAACATCTTCCGGGCTGCCGCCACGTTTTAAAGGAATGTTTTCCCTCCAGCCTTTTACAACCTCTTCAGACAGTTTGCCAGTCATTTCAGTTTCTATAAAACCGGGTGCAATAACGTTGCAACGAATGTTACGTGAGCCAAGCTCTAAAGCTATAGATTTAGAGAAGCCTATTATACCTGCCTTAGACGCTGCATAGTTAGACTGGCCTGCATTACCTTTAACACCTACTACAGAGCTCATGTTTATAATAGAACCATGGCGCTGCTTAAGCATTGTTTTTTGTACTGCCTTAGTCATATTGAAAACCGACTTAAGGTTTACCTCTATAACTTTATCAAAATCAGCTTCAGATATTCTCATAAGCAGGTTGTCTTTTGTAATACCTGCATTGTTTATTAGTATATCAATAGCATTAAAATCGGCAAGCACGTCATCTACAAGTTTTTGCGACTCGTTAAAATCGGCTGCGTTGCTCTGGTAACCTTTAGCTTTTACACCAAAGCCTGTAAGTTCTTCTTCAAGTTCTTTTGCTGCCTCTGCAGATGCGCTGTACGTAAAAGCAACATTAGCGCCCTGTTGTGCAAAAGTAAGGGCTATACCACGGCCTATACCCCTGCTTGCGCCGGTAATAATAGCCGTTTTTCCTTCTAATAATTTCATGAGTTTGTTTGTTTATATAAGAAAGCCACAAATATAATAAATGTTTTGTGGTTTAGCTTACAGTAAAAGTATGCCTGCTCTTTTCTTCAAATGTTTTCGCCACGAATTACACAAATTAAACAAATTTTGCATGCTACAATTAATCTCTGATTTGTGAAATTAGTGTAATTCGTGGCAAAAGTTATTAGTTGTACTTATTAAGAAAATCCTGAAGGCCACCTTTTAATCCTGAACCTACGGCTTCAAACTTCCATTCATTATTTCTCTTATACAGCCTGCCAAATTCAACAGCTGTTTCTATAGAAAAGTCTTCGTCAAGCTCATACTTAACAAGCTCTGTGCTATTAGAGTTATCTACTATACGAATGAAAGAATTGCGTATCTGCCCAAAGTTCTGCCTTCTTGTATCTGCCTGGTGTATCGTTACCACAAAAGTAATCTCTGCCACTTCTGGAGCTATTTTAGAAAGGTCTATAACAATTTTTTCATCATCACCATCGCCCTGCCCTGTAAGGTTATCGCCTGTATGCGTTACAGCTTCGTCCGGCGATTTTAGGTTATTATAAAATATAAAGTGGCTATCGCTAACCAGTTTACCGTTCGCTCCTAATATAAATATGGATGCATCAAGATCAAAAGCTTCGCCGGTAGCACTGTTGTTAGTATCCCATCCTAAGCCTACGGTAAATTTTGGCGCCGCTATGCTTTGCCTTTGTCCTTTTTCTAAATTTATTGCCATTGTTTTATTTTGAATTGATGTTTATGTTAAGCATTGCCCTTAAAATATTGGTTTGCTCATCTACGTTTTGCAGGTCGTCCAGAAAATCAACCCCCGAAATTTTTTCGAGGTAAGCCGCCAGCACCCCTTCTACATCTTTAGGTAATGATGTTTTTACGGTTGCCTGCTTATCCCGTAACAGGTCGTTTTTATACTGGAGCCCCATAATAATGTCTGCCTTATTAGACATGTTTTTAGACAGGTCAATGTCTTTTGCACTATCAGCATTTAAAAAGTAAAAAGACTTGGTGCCGTTTATAAATACAAATTTATCGTTACTGTCCATAAAATCATATACCTCTGCATATGCGTTATCATGGCTTATACCACAGGCAAACTTTACCCTGAAGTTAAGTATATTAAGCCTGCCAAGCAACTTGCGCTCTATAATGGCATAGTCATTTTGGTATACTTTTTTATCGTCATGCTTTACAAGCAGGTCAAATTGTTGTGTACTTACCTCCCTGTAAAATTCGGGCGCAAGCCGTGAAGAGAACAGCATAACGGTAGCCCAGCTAAAGGGCACTGTAACATTAGTAGCCAGCATATCATACAGCTGCTTTAGCGCAGTACCCATATTCTGGTTATGGCGGCGAACCTCATCGCTAAAATTACGTGCTTCGCTTTCCTTTTCAAGCTTTTGTACCAGGTCACTATTTATATATATCTCATCGGCCATGAGCAGGTACTGCTGTTCCTTTGCTTTTTTAAGTTTCTGAAACAGGTCTGTAAGGCTGCTTGTGTATTGTACATGAAAGAGGTCCAGCTTATTAACATCGAGGTTTTTGTTAGACTGAAACAAATTGTGAATTACTTTTGTGCGTACATAAACCGCAAAGAGATCCTTATGGTTAAAAAAATTAGCTAACATTTTTAAAACCAACAATCGTTTATCGCTCTCCCGTATAACCTGAGCAAATATCTCTTCCTGCTCCTCCATTTACATTATATAATCGCCTTCTTATTTATTAAATTGCCCAAAATGCCATAAAACTCCGGCAGGGTCATGCACAAAGCATTCACTGCCCCAGTCAAGGTGCTTAATTGGGACTAACCTCACATCCTCATACTTACCGGTTAAATTTAATGCTAAAAGTTCGTCCCAAAATTGGGCAACATCTTCTACTTCCATAAAAAGCATGGTGTTGTCTACCCATTCTTTAGCATAATAGTTTTGCAGGTAAAATGAGATGTTACCCATTTTAAATACCGACATACTATCGCCCAAAACATTTTCTTCGAAACCCAGGTCGCGGTAAAAACTGCGTGAGATTTCGAAATCTTTAGATCCTATAAAAGGCCGTAGTGATTTAGCTTTAATATTCATTTCAACATTTTTAGCTAACTACTCCTTTTTTAAGTTCTTCCTCAAGGCTTTGCAAGCCGGCATCAAGCTCTCTCCTGGTTTTTGTGCCTTGTTCGTGTATCTGTTTAACCTCTGTAAGCGTATCTATCAGCGATTTTGTAGTCATTTTTAAAGTATCGAGAGATACAATTGTGTTCTCGTTCTCTTTTGCTACTTCTATACTGTTCATTTTTAGCATCTCTGCATTTTTTTGCAATATAGTATTTGTAGTTTCAGATACTTTGCGCTGTACCTCTATGTTCTGCTTTTGCCTTTGCAGGGCTACCGCAAGGGTAAGCTGGTTTTTCCAAACCGGCATTGTTGTGGTAAGTATGCTTTGGGCTTTCTCTGCAATAGAGGTGTTGTTATTTTGCACCACCCTTATTTGCGCCAGCGATTGCAATAGTATAAAACGTACTACCTTCATATCAGCAAGCCTTTTGTCAAGCCTGTTTATAAAAGTGCGCTTATCTGCTATTTCATAATCCTGGTAGTTGGCGGGGTTGCCTTCCATAACGGCAAGCTCTTCGTTTAGCTCTTTAAACTTAAGCTGGCCGGCCACAATATATTTTTCCAGTTCTTTTATAAGGTTAACATTACCGTCGAACATGGTTTGCAGCGAGGTATTGTCTTTAACCGAATTGATCATTCCTGCTTTAACCTTATTGCTTATCCTGTCTACATTAGCAGTGATCTTATCGTACTTCTGGAAAAGCTTTTTAACATCTACAACCAGTTTGTTAAGCAACGGTATACCCGATAGAAATTTCTGGAACCCACTTTTGTTAAGCTCATCTACATCTATGTAGTTAAGCTCAGACAGCAGCTCATTAATAAGCCCGCCAATCTCGCCGCCCTGCTGCGCCCTTACATTGGTAAGGAACGTGTCACTTTGCTTTGCTATAGAGTTTTGTATCTCTGCACCAAAGTTCAGTATCGAGTTAGCATCTTTTTCGCTTAGCTGGCCCGATATTGTTTTGTATTGCGCCAGGTCGTTTTCCTGAATATTGGCCAGATTAACGTTACCCTCTTTATCAATAGGTGAAAGCGATGCGCCCGTAGGTATATTTTGTAAATTATCCATAATATGTTACAGGTAGCTTTGTTGAATAGTAACCACAGTTGTTTCTATTTTTTTATCAGGGGTTGGTGCGCCTATAGCGTTAAATTTCCACTCGCCGTTCTTTTTATAAAACACGCCAAGTACCATAGTAACGCTGCCTGCAAAAGCACTGTCATTAGCAATATCATACTTTGCAAACACCTCTGTTACACGTGTAGGCGTACCTTCGTATATTCTTATAGATGCAAAAGGGATATCTTTAAAATCCTGTCCGCGAAAGCTGTTTATAAAAAATGCCACGTAGGTTGCCGATGGGTTTAACCTCGAAAAATCTACAGTTATAACTTCGTTATCAAGGCCGTCATCGCCGTTTATATCTCCGGTAAGATCGTCACCACTATGTTTAATAGCCTGGTCGTTACTTTTTAACTGCCTAAAGCTTACTGTATCTAACAGCTTTTTATTTTCATCATATACTGCACAGCTCGCATCAAGGTCTACCGCTACTTTGCTCGAAGAGAAAAAACCTTTCTTTTCTATAGCACCCCAGTTAACGCCCACACATATATTAAGTAATTTTGCACCGTTGCTTTTTTCAAGGCTAATGCGTTGCCCTTTTTCTAAATTTATTGCCATGTCTTAGTTATCTTAGTTGTATTTGTTTAAGTAATCCTGTAATCCGCCGCGCTGGCCTGCTCCCACGGCTTCAAACTTCCATTCATTATTTCTTTTATATATCCTGCCAAATTCTACAGCAGTTTCTATAGAGAAATCTTCTTCAAGCTCATATTTTACAAGTTCTGTACCTGTTACGGCATCTACAATACGCACAAAAGAATTGCGCACCTGCCCAAAGTTTTGTTTCCTTACCTCAGCATCGTGTATGGTAACTATAATACTCATTTCGGTAACACGTGGGTCTGTTTTACTCAGGTCTACAAGTATTTGCTCGTCATCGCCATCACCGTCTCCGGTAAGGTTATCACCTGTATGTTTTACCGCTTCATCCGGCGATATAAGATTGTTGTAAAATACAAAAAAATCGTCGGTAATAAGTTTTTTATTATCACCCATTATAAATACCGAAGCATCCAGGTCAAACTGCGCACCGGTAACCGATGAGTTTGTATCCCACCCAAGGCCTATGGTAAATTTTGGCGCATTAAGCGTTTCGCGCTGACCCTTCTGTAAATTGATAGCCATAATTAGTTGTTTTAATGTTGGTTAAACTTTTATTTATAAACTCCAGGTTTTCCCTGTAGTCATTTATTGTATGGTAATTGTTGCTTACCGCAAGCCTAAAGAGCTCTTGCAGTACATTAGTCGTCATATACCCTAAAAGTGTTACAAGTTCCTGCCTGTCTAATTTTAAAATATATTTTACAGTACGGGTATTAAACACAAAAGAGGGCTTGTTTATAATGGTAGCAAGGCTCTCTGCATCCTTTACAAAAAAGTAATTGTAATAATTTTCTATGTTGGGGTGTATATCTTTATTGAGAAGCTCGGCAAAATAAACAAATACAAACTCGCCCTGCACATTATGGTCGTCGAGTATTTTTTTTACAATGTACTCATGGCTGCCGGTAATTTTAATATCATCCATAAACAGGCACAGTTTGCCGCTTATGTAATTGCTGTCTATATAATAGGTATCATTAGCAATAAGTTTTACCCTGTCATTAAAATCAAGGTTGCCATAATCGGCAGTATACGTTTGGTTACGGTATATTTTACTTTCTGCCAGCGCCTTTTTGCCATGACTGTATAAAAAAGCATTCATTCTGTGTTTAAAATGCAGGCTAAGGTAATTACTCGCTGTGGGAATGGCAAGGTAAGGGCTGGGCAATATCACAATTTCATCGTGTGCCAGTATAAGTTGTTCATGTTTTTGTATAAAGCCTTCAAAAAGCTCATCGGCAAATTTTTCGGCAATTTCATTATCGCCAAATTTAAACTTGCTATACTCTGCCTCGCTAAAGGGGCAGTTATTTTTATCGTGTATTTTATGCAGGCTGTAAGTGAGGTTCATTAATTGGTGTGTTTATAATTAAGTGGGCATTAAACCCAAAATTTATAGCGCCGTGATAATCGCTTATGGCATTGTCGCCCACATGCAAAACTTCGTGCTTTGCTATGCTGCCTGTTTTTAATATTTCGGCATAAGCGTACTCATACATTTGGTAAGCCGGCTTAGAGAAGCCCGTTTCATCTGAATATACCTGAAATGTAAAGTATTCATCGAGCCCGTAAGATGCCAGTACTTTGCGTAGCGAACTCCCTTTTATAAAAGCGGTGTTGCTAAGTATATTAGTGGTCTTCCCTTCCTCGTGCAATTGCTTAAAAAAAGACGGAATATCATCCCGTAGCAATACCGGTTTATATTCTAAAAGCAAGGTTTCGGTAAGGTTGTAAAATTCCTGAAGCCGGGTTTTATTGTAAGCCTCTATATCTATCCCTAAAGCTTCAATAATAAGGTAATAAATTTCGAAGGTATCAAAATTGCGGCCCACCTTTTCGTTAATGCTGTTAGTAAGCACGTCAAATTTTCTTATAACAGCCGCCACTTCGTCAATGGGTTTATTTATAGCAAAAAAATCTTTGTATAAAAGGTTTCTCTTCGCCTTAAATTCAGGATGCGATTTAATAAGCGTAAGCCATAAATCAAAAGAAATGTGTTTGTATTTATATAATTCAGGTATCCATTTCACCATGCTGCTGTCGGTCTTAAAAATATAAATGTTGGTAAATATAAAGTTTAATCTTTTTTAAAGCAATTTATTTTATGGTTAACAAATGTAACAAAGCAATTATTAACTTTGAGTATAATCTTAAATCAGAAAATAAAATGAGCACTACTATCCTTGGGCTAAGAACCGTAATTTATAAAGTAACCGATGTTGATGCTGCAAAAACATGGTATGCAAAAGCTTTTAATACCGAGCCCTACTTTGATGAGCCTTTTTATGCAGGCTTCAATATTGCCGGTTATGAACTGGGCCTGCAGCCGGATGAAACCCTGCCCGAAGCTAAAGGTGAAAGTGTTGCTGCCTACTGGGGCGTTAATGATGTGGAAAGCGAATTTGCCAGATTTATCGATCTTGGTGCTACCGCCCATGAAGCTCCCGAAAATGTGGGTGGAGAGATTGTGACCGCTACCGTTAAAGATCTATGGGGAAATGTAATTGGGCTTATTTACAATCCTGAATTTTCATTGCCAGCAAATTAATTTATAAGTCAAATAACAACCGGTTAAAATTACAATGGTAAAGTACATTTAACCTTAAATTAAAATTGTATGCGCGCATTGCAAGTGCTTTAAAAATTTCGTTACACGATATCTCCTTTTCGCTGCAAATTCGCTGTTTAACTCCTAAAATTGTATTAAAAAATTTTAGCCGAAAGTAAATAATTCGTAATTTCAACCTGTGATACTAACAAAAGCACAACAATTGACTTATGAAACCAATAATTAACCCAAAAAATCAAGACGACATGAAACTGCTAAAATTTGTACTCGCAGCATTTGCCGGATTTGGGCTTGTAAAACTATTCGGATACTTTACCGAGGATGAGCTTAATGACGAACATGACCATGGCACATATGACGGTGAAGAATTTCCACTTTTTGTATAATCTGCCTCCACATTCAAAACACATAGCAAGCACCCATTTTGGGTGCTTTGCGGGTTTGTGCTGATTGCAAACTTTTACGAGAAATCCTTAAACTACGATTTCTCTAATATCTTTCCTGCCACTTTACCAATAGATAATCCCTGAACAATTATAGAAAACACTACCACAAAGTAGGTTATGGCTATAATAGTATCTGTATACGGGCCATCGTTAATAGAGAGTGCCAGCGCAATAGATACTCCGCCTCTTAACCCTCCCCAAACCAATATTTTTATCGTACCCTTACTAAACTTTTCCCTGAATGGTATAAATGTGGTGGGTATCCAGATGGATATAAACCTCGAAAACAAAACCAGTACAATAGAGATTACTCCCGGCACCCAGTAATCGTTGATGTTTTTTATTACCAAAAGGTGGAATCCAATAAATAGAAACAGCACCGCATTAAGTATCTCATCATTAAGTTCCCAAAACTTATCCAGATAGTCCTTTGTAACGGCCGACATGATGAACCTTCTTTTAAAGTTACCAATAATAATACCGGCAATTACCATAGTAAGAGGTCCTGAAATGTGCAGTTCATGGGCAATAAGGTAACCTCCCATTACTACAGATAACGTTATTAGTACCGATACCTTATAATCGTCTATCCTGCGCAATGCACGCGATGCTGTTACTCCCAGTATAGTACCAAGCACAAAACCTCCACCTGCTTCTTTTATTAAAAGCCAGCCAACATTTAACGGGGTTATATCGCCGGTTGTGCCCTGTGCAAGCTCTAATATTACAGCAAATACCACAACGGCAACACCATCATTAAAAAGCGATTCGCCGGCAATTTTAGTCTCAAGCGATTTACGGACTTTAGCCCCCTTAAGGATGCTTAATACTGCAACAGGATCTGTAGGCGAAATCAGCGCACCAAACAAAAGGCAGTATATATAAGGGATATTAAGATCGGCAAGCGGAATATAATATACAAGCGTACCAACCGCAAAGGTAGAAATGATTACACTTATAGTAGAAAACACTACAACAGGGCCCCGCTGTTCCCTTAAATCTTTAAGGTTAATGTGTATGGCACCGGCAAAGAGCAAAAAGTTAAGCATTGCCCCCATGAGCAGCTCCGTAAAATCGAAACCATTTATAAGTTTAGATACACGGCCTAACGGACCCGGGAAGATATTACCAAAAACAACAAGAAATATAGATACCGCCATAGCAATAACCATAACACCAATTGTAGAGGGCAGTTTAAGAAAACGGACATTTAAGTAGGCAAAAAAAGAGGCGAGTACAATGAGCACAGATAGTGAATAATATAATTCCATTGGCTTATAGTAATAAGAAAGGTTAATAGCGTATTGTTACAAACATAACAAAAAAAGCCCTTAAAACCTAACCAAACATCGTCAATACAATTGTAAATACAGTGACAGCAACGGCTATATAAATATAAAATCGGTACACTTTCTTTCCATAACTATAATCTGTTAAGGCAATAGTATCTGTAGAAGCTACAATAGTATTATCAATAAGTATCTTGTTAATCGCTTCTCTATCTTTATCCTGAAGAAAATAGGTAGTACTACTACTTACCTGTATCCCTTCATTATAGAATGCTATGTTGCTCCTCATCAGCTCCGATTCAAATATCATTGTGTCTTTAAACAGCACATGCAGTTTAAAGTGATTTTGGTGTTTTGTGCGAATAGATTGCGTTATAATTAAGTTTTATATATTCAATTTTTGGTTCACATACAGAAAACCGGGCTTTGTAACATTGAATCTACAAAAAGGCGACGTAGATACAGTAAAATCGTTTGAGAAAAGCGGCGTTAAGCTGGATGAGGAAGAGAAGCAGTAAGCAATGTAAAGTGTTCAGTGTTAAAAATTAACTTTTCAATAATTCAGACTTGTTTTTTCTGAATTGATTTTTAAGTGTGTTGAGCCTGTCTTCAAAAATTTTAGGCCTTCTTTGTTTATCATATAGTTGTGGGTTTTGTATACGGGTAATAATTTCAAGTGTCTTCATATCACTTAACATTTTCAAAGGTTTATGAAAATATTGCTTTGAGGCTTCTTCGACACCTATAATACCCCTTCCGAAATCAGTAACCTGAAGAATTCTGTTTAAACATTGTTCCTGAGTAATATTATCTTCAATCATAAAGTTGTATTGAACAAAATAGCCAAAGCTTCCATGCAATCTGGTTTGTCCATATAAAATTGCCATTTCAACAGAGGGAGATTCAATTTGTTTATTAAAACCTTCATTAGTAAAAAGATAATGCCAACCATTATTCTTAAGAGCTTCGGGATATAATGTTTTGTAAACCTTTAAAAAATTATCCGGAAGTTTTGGAGCTAACTTTATATCTTTGAAAAGCTGCTGGCGTTCTTGTTTGTTTGTAATTATATAGCCACCAAAACACAAATAACAAAATATAAATAATATAGTGATACCTGTTAGCATTAAAAAATATCTAATTATTTTTTTTAGTTGGTAAGCCATAATTTGATTTTATTACAATAATACTCAATTTTTCATTTCCATATATCTTAACTAACTTCGCATTATTAAATTATCCTTTTGGAAAACTGCATAATTATTAAAAAGAATTATATTTATCTTTGTGCAAAAGAATTAACTCATGGACTTAGCGGCAAGGAAATATCATTTTATAGAGATGCTCATGAAAGTAGAAAATGAATCTGTGATGGAACAACTTGAAAGTGTTTTAAATACTGATAATGAAATCCCGGATTTTCATAAAGCAATTTTAATAGATCGATTAGAACACCATAAAAATAATCCTACCGATGTAGTAAGGTGGAATGATGTAAAAGATACCTGGTAATGGCATACGAACTGATACTCTTATCTAATGCCTATAAAGAATTAACTGAAGCTAAAGACTGGTATAATGAACAAAGAGAAAACCTTGGTGAAGAATTTCGTGCTGAAGTTAATTTAGAGTTTGGCTATATTGAAAAATACCCTGATCATTATCAAACAAAGTTCAGTAATCTAAAGCTTGCATTAGTAAACCGATTTCCCTATGCCATATATTATCAAAAAGATGATAATTTGATGCAAATTACCATTTATGCCATATTACACACTAAAAGAAATCCTGAAGTTTTATTGAAACGAATAAGATAACCGGATTTGCAAAACGACACTTATAAAACCCTCTCTGCCCCGTCTGAAGAAACGCTGTTTAAAGAAAAGAACAGCAAGTTCTTTGGCTACGCATTCCCCATTGTTAGAGAAGACGAAGTAAAACCCCTGCTGGAAGAAGTTAGGAAAAAGCATTCTTCTGCCGGGCATTGCTGCTATGCGTTTCAGTTGGGTACCGATAAAATTTATTACCGCACTAACGATGATGGCGAACCCAACAACACCGCCGGAATGCCCATTTATGGTCAGATACAAAGTTTTGGGGTAACCAATGTGCTTGTGGTGGTAGTTCGATATTTTGGCGGTGTTAAGCTGGGCGTTGGTGGGTTAATATCGGCGTACCGCACATCGGCACAAATGGCGCTCGAAGCATCCGATATTATAGAGAAAACCATCAACGTGCAGTACACCCTTAAATTTGGCTATGCGGTTATGAACAAAGTTATGCGCGTTATTAAGGAAAAAAACCTGGATATAATATCTCAAAAAATGGAAATGGATTGCGAAATTGTAATCGCTACACGCAAAAAAAATGCCCCAATGGTACTTGCGGCATTTGAAAATTTGTATGAGGTGGTGGTAAAGTGATCAGTCACGGTCGCAGTTTTCAGTTCTTAACTTTGCGGCAATACTGTTTACTGAGACTGCGACTGAAGACTATTTCCCTATAGAATTTATACTCTCCCTAACGTATTCCGGAGGTAAAACAGGGCGCCCGGTTTTCATGTCTACAAACACTAAAACAGAGTTGCCTATTGTTAATAACTGCCCTGCTTCGTTGTATATTTCATAGTCGAATTCTATCTTAACAGACTCCTGTTTTTTAAAGATTGTTCTTACAGTTAAGAGGTCGTCATAGCGGGCAGGTTTTTTATAATTTATTGTCAAGGAAACTACCGGCAGCATGACCCCCTGCTTTTCCATAACACTATAGCTAAGCCCCAGATTTCTAAGCCATTCTACACGCCCCATCTCAAAGTATTGTGCATAATTACCGTGGTATACAACCCCCATTTGGTCGGTCTCTGCATAGCGAACGCGTACTTTAAATTCGTGAAAATTCATATATTTTAAATGTTAATATTTTATTAATTTTAGATTATGGTGCTTACAATATTTTTTTATTAAAATCAATACACCCAAAGTTTTTTTTTGAGGAATTTTGTGTCCATATTTGTTCTCCCTAAAAGGGGCGTAATCTTTGGCCTCCTTTTTGTAAGACAACTTTTAATAAACAACTAAGATTCAGGATATATGACTAAAACTGCGCAATCGGTATGGGAAAACTGTCTGGTATTCATAAAAGACAATATTCAGGATCAGGCCTACAAGACCTGGTTTGAACCCATCAGGGCAGTTGAGTTAACCGACAACGCGCTGTATATCCAGGTGCCCTCTAAATTCTTTTATGAATGGCTGGAGGAGCACTATGTAAAATTGTTAAAAGTAGCCCTTACTAAAGAGCTTGGCACCGGCGCTAAGTTACTCTATAAAATTAAAATGGAAAACACTTTTGGCAATAAACAGCCCTTTACAGAGCAGTTGCCAAGTGCCCACCGCGCCCCTGTTAAACCACAGGAGGTAGATGTGCCATTGCAAAATAAAAACCCGGAACTTAAAAACCCTTTTATAATTCCCGGCATACGCAACCTAAAAATTGAGTCTCAGCTTAATGCAAATTACAGCTTTGATAACTTTTTTGAAGGCGATGCTAACAGGCTGGCACGTTCGGCAGGATTAGCTGTGGCCAATAAACCGGGCGGTACATCTTTTAACCCACTGCTTATTTTTGGTGGTGTAGGTTTAGGCAAGACCCACTTAGCACACGCTATAGGTATCGAGATTAAAGATAAGTATCCGGATAAGACCGTATTATACATATCTGCAGAGATCTTTACGCAACAGTATATAGACTCTGTAAAACGCAATACCCGTAACGATTTTATACACTTCTATCAGTTAATAGACGTGCTTATTATAGACGATGTTCAGTTCCTTTCGGGCAAGACCGGTACACAGGATGTGTTTTTTCACATCTTTAACCACCTGCACCAAAACGGAAAACAGGTTATCCTTACATCAGACAAAGCTCCTGTAGACATGCAGGATATTGAGCAGCGATTGCTGTCCCGCTTTAAGTGGGGCCTTTCGGCAGAATTGCACCAGCCCGATTATGAAACCCGTGTTTCGATATTAAAAAATATCCTTTTTGGCGATGGTGTAGAGATGCCCGAAGAAATTATAGAATATGTAGCCCGCAACATTAAGAGTAATGTGCGCGAGCTGGAAGGTGCTATAATATCGTTAATTGCCCAGTCATCTTTCAATCACCGAGAGGTAACGCTGGAGCTTGCCAAGATGGTGGTAGAAAAATTTGTAAAGAACGTAAAGCGCGAAATATCTATAGACTACATTCAAAAAGTAGTGTCGGATTATTTCCAGCTTGATGTAGATACATTAAAGTCTAAAACCAGGAAGCGCCATGTGGTGCAGGCCAGGCAGCTTGCCATGTTCTTTGCCAAGAAATTTACAAAGGCATCACTGGCAAACATCGGTTCGCAAATAGGCGACCGTGACCACGCTACCGTACTGCACGCCTGCAAAACAATTGATAACCTTGTTACTACCGATAAACAGTTCCGTAAATTTGTTGACGACATCAACAAGAAACTATCTGTATAATGCCCATTAAAATTTTAATGGTTTGCCTGGGTAATATCTGCCGGTCGCCACTGGCCGAAGGTATACTCCAGTCTAAACTGCCTGCCGGTAAATTTATGGTAGATTCTGCCGGAACGGGCGACTGGCATGCCGGTCAGGGTCCGGACCATCGTTCTGTGCTTGCCGCAAAAAACCGCGGGCTTGACATTAGCATGCAAAAGGCACGGCAAATTAAAAAATCTGACTTTATAGATTTTGACCATATTTTTGTAATGGACTCCTCTAACTTTAAAGATGTTACACGCCTTGCCCCTACTCCAGAGGGTAAAGCGAAAGTGATATTGATGATGGACGAGATATTTCCCGGGCAAAAAGTTGATGTACCCGATCCTTATTATGGCAGTGCCAAAGATTTTGACAGCGTGTATGATATGCTCGACGAAGTTTGCGAACTTGTTGCCGCTAAATTAATTAAGGAACATTCTTAAATTATTGTAACTATATACTTTTTACGCTGAAAAATAAATCAACAAAAACTTATTACAGAGATTTTTATTAGTTTTGTTAAAACCTGAATTAATGGAAATCACAGAATTTTTCAAATGGCTTGCTATATTTTCACCAATTGTAAGCGGGATTATAGTAGGTATTGTAACTCATAAACTTTCAAATCGCTCTAAACGTATAGACATTCTGTATCAAAACAAAATCCGAGCATTTCATGAGTTTCACAAGATTCTTATTAATTATAGATTTGAATTAGAGCCGAGTATTTACAATAATCCATTTCTTGAACGAAGTTTCGATGCAAAAGGATCAGTTGAAACCCTTAACATATTAAATAATGCTTTTGTAAGTAATAGTATATATCTGAATAAAGAAAGTACAAAAGCAGTAATGGATTTGATGACTAAGATTAATTTTTTTTGCGGTTTTAATAAGCATGATTTTGAAAATATTAACCCTTATTTAGATATGGCAGTGGAAGTAAACAAAGTAGTAAATATTTTATATAAAGATCTTAATCTAAAATAATCTGGTGTAATTAAAGAATACTTGCCTAAGTAAATCAGGAGCGACTACAAATCTAAACTCAACCCGCCCTTAATTTCTATGCATATAAAATAGTATTTATTTAGTTACCTTATTACAATAACGAGTCATCACCTATCTCGTTAATGCCATTATTATAATCGTCAAGTACTTTAAGGGCTTTTTCATAATCTTCTTCCGCTACCTTTATAACCGAAGAACCAAACCCGCCCGGCGAAACAGCAAATGGTTCTATAGTTGCCATAAGCGCATTATCCTCATAAACAGGTATACCATTGCTTTCCAGTAAATTCATGATACCCATACTTTCTATAGAAGATCCGCTGAATATCTCGACTGTTTTGGTGAAGTTGCTCATGGTATGTTGATTTTATTAGTCCTAAGATACATTAAAATCGCGTAATAAAGTAATTTAATATCGCTATTTTTGCAGCCAATTAATACTTCAATACCATGTCTACGTCTATGTCTATGTCTCCTAAAGGAAAACTATATTTACTGCCTGTGCCGCTTGGCGACGATGCCGACCCAAAAGAGGTACTGCCGGTAACCATAGAAAAATCTATTGAGTTTATAGACCATTATATAGTAGAGAACGAAAAAACTGCCCGCCGTTTTATTAAGGCAATACTACCAACAAAAAAACAGCCCGACTTAAAGCTTTCTGTTTTAAACAAGCACACAAAAACATCCGAACATGCCGGTTTTTTACAACCCTGCATGGAAGGTAAAAATATTGGGCTAATGAGCGAAGCCGGATGTCCCGGCGTTGCCGATCCAGGCGCAGCCATTGTAAAACTGGCACACGAAAAAGGCATACAGGTTATTCCGCTTGTAGGGCCTTCATCTATATTGCTGGCCATGATGGCAAGCGGTATGAATGGGCAAAGCTTTGCCTTTAACGGTTACCTGCCTATAGATAAGGGTGAAAAACGTACCGCCTTAAAAAACTTCGAAAAACTATCTCAGGACAAAAGCCAGTCGCAGTTGTTTATAGAAACGCCTTTTCGCAATAATAAAATGCTGGAAGAAATTTTACTTGCCCTGCAGCCCACTACCCACCTTTGCATCGCGGCAGATATTACCCTGCCAACAGAATTAATCAAAACCAAAACCGTTGCCCAATGGAAAAAAGAAGTACCCGACCTGCACAACAGGCCATGTATTTTTATAGTACATAAGTTTTAGGAGAAAGTTGCTTAGATACTAAGGAGCTTAGGTGCTTAGAAGATTATCATTGATGAAATTCTTACAATAATCTTTTATCATATCGCGCACTGTCCTGAATTCTTCCATAATTTCATCCTCAGTTCCCTGTGCTTTAGCAGGGTCGGGAAAATTGTAATGAAACTTTCGTGCATTTGTTGGAAAATAAGGGCAACGCTCTTTAGCATTGTCGCAAACGGTAATTACATAATCAAATTCAATATTATAATACTCATCAATATTGTTTGAGGTATGGGCAGAAATATCAATACCATCCTCTTTCATTATAGCAATAGCCCATGGGTTTACACCATGGGTTTCCACTCCTGCACTATATATTTCGGCATTGCCATTGGCAAAATACCTTAAATATCCTTCAGCAATCTGGCTGCGGCAGCTGTTACCGGTACATAAAACTAATATCTTCTTCATAATTATATTCTTAACAACATCCACCTCCGGGTGTACATGCAGATCCTTCCTGACTACCTAACATTTGCAAACTCACTTTTTGCTTAGCCGGTATTCCGCAGGCATCCTGTGCAAGGCAGGCCGTTTGTTTGGCTACCAAAACAAAATCTTTTCCATCAAATTCAAGATTGTATTTACCAATGGTTTCACTTTGGTATTCCACTTCGATTTCAAAATCACCCATACCGAGTACACTTTCAGACAAGCTAATAATATCAAGTAATTTTTTAGGCTTTAACCTGTGCTCAAAATCGTTGGCATCCCATAACTGAAAATTTGCAACTTCTTCTCTGCGCACTACTCCACCACAGTCGATAAAATTTTTTGTCACCATACCTACTTCGGTTACGTGGAAATTTTCAGGAACAAATGTTCCATCAGGAAGTTTAAAATTTACAGCTTCGGCTGTATCCAAGTTTTTTTTAATTTCAGATAATTTCATAAAAAACGCATTTAATAATTAACAACATTCATTTCTTTTATTTTGAAGCGACACCATTACATAATCAAAAAACGATTTTGTCCTTTCAAATCCTTTTTCGTCTATGCAATAGCAAATCGCAGTCCCTTCAATATTCCCTTTTATAAGCCCGGCATTTTTAAGTTCTTTTAAATGCTGCGATACTGTAGCCTGGGCTAACGGCAACACCTCTACAATATCGCCACAAATACAGGTATCTACACTTAATAAATACTCTATTATTGCAATGCGGGCAGGATGGCCAATGGCTTTTGCCAATGCCGAAAGTTCATTTTGCGCATCTGTAAATTGTGCCGATTTGGTAAGACCCATTATATTTTTTATTATATCGCAATATTACGATAAATATATTTAAGTTTGCATGCAGCCTATAAAATTTTGTAGCATTTAATTCTTTTCTACTTTGTAACTTTGCAAAACCTATACATCATTATGCAAACCAGATTATTCGATTTTTCCCAGAAAGTAAATTATAAAAACGAGATACTTGCCGGTTTAACCGTGGCTATGACCATGATACCGGAGTCGCTTTCGTTTGCCATACTTGCCGGTTTTCCTCCGTTGGTGGGTTTGCATGCCGCTTTCTTAATGGGGCTTATTACTGCTATATTTGGCGGCAGGCCGGGGTTGGTTTCGGGCGGTGCGGGTGCAACAGTTATAACGCTTATAGCATTAATGAAAATGCATGGCTTAGATTATGTGTTTGCTGCTGTGGCTTTGGCTGGTGTAATACAAATACTCGTTGGCGTTTTTAAACTGGGTAAATTCATCAGGCTTGTGCCGCAACCGGTTATGTACGGTTTTGTAAATGGCCTTGCTGTGGTAATATTTATGTCGCAGTTAGGGCAGTTTAAAAAAATGTTAAACGGCCATGAAGAATGGCTAAGCGGTACACCTTTATATATAATGGCAGGGCTTGTGGCACTTACCATCGCGATAGTTATAGGTTTACCCAAAATCACTAAGGCCGTGCCGGCATCGTTAGTAGCAATAATTGTGGTGTTTTTAATAGTGATAGGCTTTGGTATACCTACTAAAACGGTTCAGGATATCGCATCGGTACAGGGTGGCTTCCCTCCTTTTCATATCCCTAATATCCCTTTTAATTTTGAAACCCTTGCAATAATATTCCCTTTCTCAATCATAATGGCTGCCGTAGGCTTAACCGAAGGACTGCTAACCCTTAACCTGGTCGACGAAATTACCGGTACGCGTGGCAACAGCAACCGTGAGTGTATTGCCCAGGGTGGCGCTAATATTGCCAACGGTTTCTTTTTTGGCATGGGCGGCTGCCCAATGATAGCGCAAACACTGGTTAACCTTTCGGCGGGTTCGCGCGCAAGGCTGTCGGGCATTATTGCTGCAATTACAATTTTATTGATTATACTCTTTGGCGCACCTGTTATAGGCAGGCTCCCTATGGCAGCATTAGTAGGTGTAATGATGATGGTTGCCATTGGTACCTTTGAGTGGGCAAGCTTTAAGGTAATCAATAAAATGCCCAAACAGGATATATTTACAGGTGTTGCAGTGGCGTTAATTACTATAGTGCTGCACAACCTCGCTTTAGCCGTTCTCGTTGGAGTAATATTATCGGCACTGGTATTTGCCTGGGAAAGCGCCAAACGAATAAGGGTAGAAAGCTTTATTGATGAAAATACTGTAAAGAACTACAAAGTTTACGGGCCACTATTTTTTGGATCTGTAACTACTTTTACCGAACAGTTTACTGTAAATACCGACCCACAGGAAGTTATTATAGATTTTAAAGAAAGCCGCGTAACCGATATGTCGGCTATAGAGGCACTCAACAAGCTTACCCATCGTTATACTGATTCGGGTAAAATATTACGCCTAAAGCACCTTAGCCATGACTGCCTGTTGCTGCTTAAAAATGCAGAAACCATTATTGATGTAAATATTATTGAGGACCCAAGCTACAGGGTTGCTACTGATAAACTTAGTTAGTCTTAAAGTACAACATACCATTAACCATTAAATTCAGCATAAATATTTAATGTTTTGTAGGGGTTTGGAGTCTGATAAAATTTCAGGCATATCAAATTTCATAATGAATTTAAAGGAAATTTCCTTACGGGAAACCTCAATAATATTATTATGTTAAAAAAACAGCATCAAAATTAAAAAATTGTTTTTTCTGCATCGTCTGCTCAAAAACACAATTAAAAACATACAATTTTATGTAATTTAGCAGCAACTCAAATTACAGCCATGCAATTATTTCCCGACTTAATTCTCTTAATGTCGCTGCTATTTATTATAGTACTTTATGTCCTGTTTAAAATTTTAAACAACAGCTCTCCACACAAAGAAAAGAAGAAGGAATTAACAGAAAAATTTCAGGAATTACGTGCTCAATCCATCAAACTTCAGGAAAATGTAAGTAGCTATATACTTACTAACAATGCCAACGAAATTATTTTTTTTGAAAATATTACGTATGGAAGTTTTTTAAAATCGCTTCAAAAAAACCATATCCAGCACCTTTCAGAAAAATCGTACATAAAGCTAAAAAACAGTAACAACAGATTATACCTAAAAAGCACAGAGACAATGCTGAACGAGCAGGCTATTAAACTTAAAGAAGCCCAAAACAAAGTTTCGGGCTTAAAATATAATTTATAAAGAGCTTGTTTAGTTAAGTCTTACTTTAGGTTCAGGATGTGCTATAATAGCAGAAGTATCATAACCGCCAAATTTCCTGATGTAGCTTTTTAATGAGGTACCAAAACCATCTTTATAGCCTTTGCTACCGTTTGTTCGCAAAAAGCTCTTAACAGAGTTTGCACCGGCAAGGTGTGCAGCAGCAAGAAGGCCCGATTCGGTAATTTTTACGCCTTTGATGATCTTGCCATCAAATTTATCAATTTCTCTTTTTAGTTCCCATTTGTTTTTACACAGCAATGCCTTAAAGGCGCGTTCCTGTAAACCGGGATTATTTAAAAAGTTTGCAGTATTGTAAATGCCCAGCGCACGTAGCGTGCTTTTGCCAAACTGGTATTTACCCATGTAACCGTAGCGGTTAACAAGTTTGTAAAGGCCCTGGCTTTCTTTTATACCTATAGCCTGTTTAAAGCCGATATACGATTTTCCGGTAAATGGAAAATTAAAGTTAATAACCTTAGCGGTTTCATCAATTGTAGGAACAGAATAATTTGTAATCTCGTCTTCGGCAAGGTGAAAACCTTCTATCCTGCCAAATTGTTTTTCTTCTTTGGCCTTAAAGCCAGAACTTACCGTTGCAATAAAAAGGGCTAAGCCCAAAAAGTACGTCCATTTTTTTATCATGAGTTTTAATTGCTCATAAACTGTCACTTTATGAATTTCACAGGCTACAAATATACACAAAAACAAAGGTTGATTTACAGCACCTTAGCAAAAAGCCTCGTTTTAACTTTATGTTAAGACCGTTATTTTTGTAGTTGTATCCCTGCAATCTCCCTTAAATAAAGGGGTTACCAAAACATTTAGTTAAGATAATTTAACACCCATTTTATGGCAAAAAAATTCCCGAACAGGCGTAAAACTGTTCGGGAATTAAAATATTTTTGTAAGAATTTACCTCTTTATACCCATCTTTTCTACCCAGGCAACGTACTTTTGACGATTAACTTCATGCTGTGCCGCCGTTACCGCAAACTCATGATAGCCAAAATTTGTAACGCTTGCGCAAAAATAAATATAGTTATGTTTTTCCGGATTTAACACTGCATCTATAGCAGTAACATCGGGCATGGCAATAGGCCCCGGTGGCAGGCCGCCATACTTATAGGTATTGTAAGGAGAATCTGTAAGAAGGTCTTTAAAGAACACGCGTTTTATAACCTGGTCAAAATCGCCCGACTCTTTTTTAATCGAATAAATAACTGTTGGGTCGGCTTCGAGCTTTATACCTTTATGAAAGCGGTTAAGATATACACCCGCCACACGCGGCCTCTCGTCGTTTTTTACGGTTTCTTTATGCACGATGGCAGCTAAGGCCGAAACCTGCAACGGAGTAAGCCCCTGCGCCTCTGCTTTAGCTAAACGATCGGGCGTCCAGAATTTGCGGTATTCTTTAATAAGTTTATCCCTTACTTTAGTTGCCGTAGTGTTCCAAAAAAATTCGTATGTATTAGGTATAAAGATGCTTAGCACATTATCTTCGTTAAAGCCATTTTCCTCAAGAAAAGTTTTATCAGTAAATGCCTGTAACAATTGCAGGCTGTCCGGCTCTATTTGCTGCGCAATACGCCCTACTGCCCTTTGCAGGGTTTCCTGGTTATTAAATGATAAGTTTACCGTTAGCGGTTGGCGCATAGCAATTATAATGTCGTTGCTGTTCATACCGTTTGTTAGTATAAATTTACCAGCTTTTACATATTTAGGGTATTCTTTCATTTCGGCAACCGTTTCAAAGTTGTCCATATTTTCAACATACGGTTTTACAAGCTCTTTTACTTTATTAAAGTCAGCTCCGGTAGGTACATAAATCGCTACTTCACTTTCATTAAATTTTGTATTGGCCGTAAATATTTTTTGATACATAAAGTATGCATACACAGAACCCACTATAACTACTACAACCGATGCAATAGCAATGATTTTTTTAAAATTCAAAGTTTTAAGTTTTAATATTTGTTAACTAATTGATAAATAGCTTCATCTAAATAAACATTGTCGCGTTTATTCCAGTCTTTTTTTATCCCTATTAATTCAAAGTCAAAATTAGTAAAAAGCATTGTACTTGCAACATTCGCCAAATCTATATTTGCGTATAACTGGTGGAGTTGCAGTTTTTTAAAAGAGTATTCTATAACCAGCCCTAAAGCTTCACCTCCAAAACCTTTTTGCCTGTCGGCCGTATCCTGAACAATGATCCCTACACCTGCCCTGTTATTTACAGGGTCAAAATCAAAAAGATCTATAAGGCCCACGGCTTCAAAACTGCCAATTTTGCAAATGGCAAGGCGCAATTGCTTCACTTCATAAATATCCTGATGGGCATTTTCTAAATATTGGCGAATAAGGAACCGGCTGTATGGAGTTTGTGTATTACTTACATCCCACATGGCTTCGTTGTTTTCCAGTTTATAAATAAACTCCAGGTCTTCCGGCTCTAAAGCCCGCAGGTAAATAGTGTTTCCTGTTAAGGTTACCATTCGGCCTCGCCTTTAAAAACAAACTGAGCCGGCCCGGTAAGGTAAACATTGGTAAATTTTTTGCCGTCCTGTTTAAAAGATACTGTAAGGTGTCCGCCCGGTGTTTGCAACGTTACACTGTCCGCTTCGGTTTTACCAAGCATTTTCATGGCAAGAGCCACAGCGGTAACACCTGTACCACAAGACAAAGTTTCATCTTCTACACCGCGCTCATACGTGCGAACCGAAAAAATGTCAGGGGCAGCCTGGCTTACAAAATTTACATTTGTTCCCTGGTTGCCATACAGGCCACTATACCTTATGTTAGCGCCAATGCCTTTTACATCAAGGTTAGGCAGGTCTTCCACCATTTCTACATGGTGCGGCGACCCTGTATCCAGGAAAACATAATCTTCATATAACGATACGGTATTTACATCTTTCATTTTCAAAGATATAATACCATTACTATCTATTGTAGCATGATGGCGGCCATCGGTTGCGTCAAATTCGGTTTCGTTATCTATAATCCCCAAAGCATTGGCAAAAGCCACGATACACCTGCCGCCATTGCCGCACATGCTGCTCTGATTTCCGTCAGAATTATAATATACCATACGAAAATCGGTACTTCCGCCGTTCTCTAATAATATAAGCCCATCAGCCCCGATGCCAAATTTACGGTCGCACAGTTGCGCAACAAGTTTGGTATCATTTTTGGGAAATATATCATCGCGGTTGTCTATCATGACAAAGTCGTTTCCGGTACCCTGGTATTTGTAAAAAGTGTATTCCATTTGTGCAGATAAGTAAGGCAAAAGTACAAATATAAACGATATATTTTACATGATACAACCCGCACTTTAACCTATTTTTTAACCTTTTAAAATTAAATACTGCTTTTTATTATGAAAAGAATTTCAAGTCTGTTTTTAGTGTCCCTGCTTAGCGGCGCCACTACTCTTGGAGCTTACAAACTGGTATTTGATAACAACAATTCCAGTTCTGCTTTATCAATAGCTGCTCCACAATCATCTTACACAAGAAACGTATCTATGGGCGGCCCCGAAAATGTTGATTTTACTGCCGCTGCAGATAAGGCCGTGCATACCGTAGTGCACGTTAAAAACACATCTTACGCTACAGCAAGCAACCCCATGATGGAGTTTTTCTACGGCTCGCGCGGTGGCCAGCCACAACCGCAGATAGGTACCGGCAGCGGTGTTATTATTACTGCCGATGGCTACATTGTTACCAACAACCACGTGATACAAAACGCATCTGAACTTGAGGTAACACTTAACAACAATAAGTCGTACAAAGCTAAACTCGTGGGTACCGACTCTAAAATGGATATTGCCCTACTTAAGGTAGATACTAAAGATAAGCTGCCTTATGCCACCTTTGGCAACAGCGACGATATGAAGGTGGGCGAATGGGTGCTTGCCGTAGGTAACCCTTACAACCTTACCAGTACAGTTACTGCCGGTATCGTTTCGGCCAAGGCAAGAAACCTTAGCAAAGATGGCCTTCAGTCATTTATACAGACCGATGCTGCCGTAAACCCGGGTAATAGTGGCGGTGCACTGGTTAATACGCGTGGCGAACTTATAGGTATCAATACCATGATATCATCTCAAACGGGTTCTTATGTAGGCTACTCTTTTGCAGTGCCAAGCAACATTGCCCGTAAAATTATAGAAGATATTATGGAGTACGGCAATGTGCAGCGTGGTGTTCTTGGTGTACAGGGTGGCGAACTTAACAGCACTGTGAGCAAAGAACTTGGCATTACAGATACCCAGGGCTTTTATGTGCAAAGTGTGGTAGATAAAAGTGGCGCCCAGCAAGCCGGCATTAAAAAAGGTGATATTATTGTTAAGATAGATGAAAAAGCCGTTAACGGATTTTCTGACCTAAATGCCGCCATTGTTACAAAGCGTCCAAATGACGTGGTAAAAGTTACGCTTAAGCGCGATGACGACCTGGTTGTTGTACCTGTTAAACTAAGCAAAAACGAGATTAACAGCTTTACTTACTCCGGTCTTGAACTGCAGGACCTTACCGCTGCCGAGAAAAAGCAGCTTAAGCTTGATTATGGTGTTAGGATCAAAGAAATTACCGATGAAGATTACATGCCTTACTACGACGAGCTTAAAGGAGGTATTATTTTAAGTATTAATAACACTAAAGCTACCGATATAGAAACTGTAAGCGGTATATTGGGCAATAAAAACCAAAACCAGCGCGTACGTGTAGAGATGCTTACAAAAAGCGGACAGGTAGTGCGTTTTATAATGTAAATTATCCTTTGTTTTTAAATAGTTAACCCCGGCTTAGTGCGTAAGCCGGGGTTTTATTTTATAGAAGTAAACAATTAGTTCACGTCTTTCTTCTCTATATTAATTGTGCTTACAGTGTTATCATCTCCGGTAATTTTCAGAGTGTAATTGCCCCTTGTAAGCGCTGTTAAATCAAGTCGGGAATAATCAGTACCTATACTGTCTACATTTACGGCCTGCCCCTGGTTATTAAATATGCTCAAGTTATTTATAACACCCGGGTATTCTACCCGCACATAATCTGTAAACGGATTAGGATATACTTTTACGGCACTCTCTGCAAATGTGGATGTAATGGTTATACCGTCCTGCACGGCACTTACTTCATCTAAATATACATAAAACTGATTTGTAAAATCAGTACCATTACCGGCAGTAACTTTAAGATATACGTTACTACCGTTTGCAGGAGTAAAGGCAACCTGCCGTATTGCACAATTATCTGATGGTATGTGGTTACTTGCTGTTACATTATCGGCAACGCTCCAGGGACCATTTTGTGTAGGCCCATACTGAACCAGCAAACTTCCCCAGTTATTCCCAGCCGCAGGCTGATAGGGTAATACCTTATCATACATAAGCACTTTATAACTGTAAGTTAACACTACCCTTTCGCCATTGCTCACACCCAGGCTGGGCGAATAAGTAACGGCAGGTGTGGCAGTGTTGGCACTATTTTTATATGCCGCCCTAAAGGCGTATGGGTTATTACAAACGGCAACATCGGTTACAACAAAGTCAGACGTTGTCCATTTATGGTTTGAAGATGAGAAATCCTGCGCATAATTTATTTGGGCACTTATGTTTTGGGTAAAAAGCAGAACTGCTGTAAGGCACAGCCCTGATATAAAATGTAGTGTAGTTTTCATGGTGATTTAAATTTTAATTCTACATTAAAGTTACACCATAAACAACTGGTTAACAATAGCAAGACCCGGTTTAACCTGACTTTGTGCCGGTGTTAATATATTTAACAAATTTAATAAAACACCCGGCATTAAACAAAAAAACGGGCAGCATGAGCCACCCGTTCCTATAAAAACTAAATCAGAAAATTAAAAAATTATTGTTTGATAACTTTTATGGTTTTTGATGCTCCATCTATCGTCACTTTAACCATGTAAGTTCCTGCAGTAAGCGATGTCATATCTATTTGAGAATTGTTTTGATTAACAGTTTTATCTAAAACTTTTTGTCCTAAAAGGTTAAATACTTCTATGCCGGTAATAGCATTTACATAATTTAGATTAAGTACATTGGTTACAGGGTTAGGATAGTATTTAAAGTTAGAAGCATTAAAGCCTTCTACGCCAGCCACAAATTCTGAGATATTAACAAGATAATCTTCTCCCTGTCCGTAGCCAAAGCCGCTACCGTCTTCATCTGAACAACCGTTTTCCGAAAAACCATCATAAAGCTTCAGCACTCTCATATTAGTTAATCCGGTTAGTGCTGTAGCAGGTATCACAATAGTACCTGTAGCCTGTTGGCCATCAACACCTGTAGAGTTTTCAATGGTATCCACCTCAAATGCCTCGCCTTCGTCTGTAAAATCCCCATCCTGGTTAAAATCGATAAGAACTGTAATATAATTTTCAAAATCTCCATCCGTATTACCTTCAACCGCTATCGGATAAGTTTGACCTAACATTACTTGTGCCGGAGGTATATTCGTAAAGTTTTCCTGACCCGCAGATCCATTTACCTCCTCAGAGCTTGCGTTATCAATACCTGCAAAAACCACACGCGATATTGGCTCAATACCTGCAGTAAATTCGAGCGCACAAGGGCAGTCCAAACCTGTATTAACTACCTGCACCGATGTACTGTTAACAGATTCGCCACTTGCAGTACAGGTTATTACTGCCCTGTAGTAAGTAGATTCGGTTTGTGCAGCCTCATACATACTGCCGGTTCCGTTTGTTGCCACATCTGTAAAGGTTACATTATCTGTAGAAGTTTGCCATTGAAATGTAAGGCCTGTAGCAGTATAAGCAGGACTCAATGACAATGAAGCCATTGCCGTATTACAAATACCTGCAGATGCCGCAATTGTAGCAGATGCACCGGGAGTACCGGCACAAGCTTCAGAGGCAGGCTGAGTAACAGTTATATCATCTATGTACAATAAGATATCTGTGTCGTCAATTGCAGGATTTGCCGTAACAATAAAACGCAGGTAAAGTGCGGTGGCAGGAGGGGTAAACATTAGTGTTCTTAAGGTACAGCTGTTAGATTCTATATGGTTATCGGGAGTTATAGTTTCAAGGGTTGTCCATGGACCGGAAGAGTTAGAAGCGTATAAGACTTTAAAATTTCCCCAATTTGTACTGTTTAATACTGCTTCCTCAGAATTATAATCTAAAATTTTGTAGTTGTAAGAGAGCGTTACTTCCTGGCCATTAGATGTACCTATAAGAGCTGTAGTTGTAGATCTTATATTAAATCCTGAAAGTGTAAAAGATTCTCCTGCAAAAGATGTTACCCCATTACAAACCAGGTCTTCGGTAGCATAAAATTCATTATCATCCCATGCAAAGGTGTCGCTTTCAAAACCTTCGGAATAATTTATTTGCGCAAAACTATTATTCCCAAAAAATAACAGGCAGGTTATTAACGCAAAGTGCCAAAGTAATTGTTTTTTCATAACATTTATTTTAAGATTAATGATTTATAAAAATAACAAAAAAATTAATCAATATTTAACAAAAATCATAAAAATATAGCTTTTAAGAAAATTATAACATTAGTAAATTATATGTAAAATCTAATTAATTCGTGATAAACACGCTTTTCTTTAATTTATCCCTAAAAAATATGGAAAATAATTTTACGAAAACGATTGAAATTATTTACATTTGCAGCACAACAACACAACTAACCTTTTACAGAATGAATAACGCTCTTTTATATGAAAAGGAAGTATCTTACCAGGCCGGAAGACGAAAGGCTGGTATAGAATTTATTAATATTGTAAGCGAATTATGGTATGATAAATCTATAGAACTGGTACTTTTTAGGAACCAGCTTATAGATAAAAGTGTGGCAGAGATTATAAACCTGCACGAATATGCAGGAGAATTTATAAAAAAGCCAATTGATGTTTTTGATACAGTTATGATTGCCCGCGCGATACAGGCCGCGCAACTGCCCCCCTCCCGTATAGATATTGGCAAACTTACTTACGAGTATCATTTAGAGGAAAACCCGCACCATGATGTTACATCGTTTATTGCAGATAAACTTAAAGGAGCTAAAGATTTTAAAAACATTGTTCCTAAAGATGTTGTACTATATGGCTTTGGCCGCATAGGCAGGCTTTTAGCCCGCGAAATGGTATCTAAAATAGGTAAAGGCGCACAATTAAGGCTTCGTGCTATTGTAGTGCGCGATAAAGATGATGCCGTACTGCTTGCTAAACGTGCCTCTTTATTAAAATACGACTCTATTCATGGCGACTTTCAGGGATCTGTAGTTGCCGATCCTTTTAATAATGCGCTTATAATTAATGGCACTACCGTTCATATCATTAGCGCATCGGCACCGGAAGATATAGACTATACCTATTATGGCATTAACGATGCCCTTCTTATAGATAATACAGGGGCCTTTACCACAGCCGATGCACTTAAGCGCCATAAAAGCTGCGCCGGTATAGAAAAAGTTTTGCTTACTGCTCCCGGTAAAGGCGTGCCAAATATTGTGTATGGCGTAAACCACGAAGAATACAACCCTGATGTTACCCATATCTGGTCGGCGGCATCGTGCACCACTAACGCTATTACACCGGTACTTAAAGCCGTTGAAGATACTTTAGGAGTTGTAAAAGGCCATCTCGAAACAATACATGCTTACACCAACGACCAAAACCTGGTTGATAACATGCATAAAAAATACCGCCGGGGCCGTGCTGCAGCACTCAACATGGTTATTACAGAAACCGGTGCTGGGAGTGCTGTGGCAAAAGCTATACCCTCTTTAGCCGGCAAGCTTACCAGTAATGCCATACGTGTGCCGGTACCTAACGGATCGCTTGTTGTACTAAACATTGAGGTTGAAAGAGCTACATCTGTTACAGAGATCAATGAGATCATAAAACATTATGCACTGGAAGGCCAGCTTGTAGAGCAAATAAAATATTCGCTTAATAACGAGCTTGTATCCAGCGATATAGTGGGGACACCTGCCCCTGCCATTTACGATAGCAATGCTACCATTGTAAGTGCCGACGGCAAAAATGTTATATTATATGTATGGTATGATAACGAGTATGGCTACAGCCACCAGGTTATTCGCCTTGCCAAATATATTGCCAAAGTGAGGCGTTTTGCCTATTATTAGTAACTGACCAATTCTTTATATTTAAATTGTGTTTTAATCCGTCCCGACCAATCCACCCGGGGCGGATTTTTTTATACCATAAACAGGTATAAAAAATCCCGGGATTACCGGGATTCAATTAAACTATAAAGCCGGTTTGCTAAGCTTTTCGGCACTTTCAACCAATGCTATAAATTCTTTCCGGTAACCCTCTGTATCATTTTTTATACCTTCACGGGCAAGCTGGTTTACCAGTTTGTAATCAAGCGTGCCTTTATATTTAGAATCGCGCAGCAACATCCCGAATCCGGCAATGGCAGTAACAAACTTAGAATCTGCACTCGCGTCCTGCCAATTGATATATTTCGCTACAACAGTTTTCTCTAACAATATACTTTTATCAGATTTTATGGGTTTGTACCTAAGTTTTACCGTCATCATTTCATTGCCCGATGATGCCACTGTTTCACTTGGTTTCTGGTACTTTAATTTATCAACAGACCCACCCTTAAATGCTACACCCACAGGTACAACTTCATACAAGGCAGTAACGCGATGGCCGGCACCAAGTTCGCCTGCATCTTTAAGGTCGTCGTTAAAATCTTCGTTATTAAGCACACGGTTTTCATAACCTATAAGCCTGTATGCCTGTACCTGCGCCGGATTAAATTCTACCTGAACTTTCACGTCTTTTGCAATTACAAACAAGTTAGCAGTAAGCTCTTTGCTAAATACTTTTTGGGCTTCCTTCATACTGTCTATATAAAAGTAATTACCATCGCCCCAATTGCTTATCTCCTCCATTGTAGCATCTTTATAGTTACCCATCCCGAAACCACAAATGGTAAGAAAAATATCTTTCCCTTTATTTTTTTGTATTAAGTCCATTAAGCCCGATCGCGAACTTACACCTACATTAAAGTCGCCATCGGTAGCAAGTATCACACGGTTATTCCCGTCTTTAATAAAGTTATCAGATGCCGTTTTATATGCCAGTTCCAGGCCTTGCCCTCCCGCTGTAGAACCTTCGGCATACAAACCTTCAAGTGCCTTTTTAATAGCGCGTTTATCATCAATAGAGGTAGAAGGCAACACCAGTCCTGCACTACCCGCATACGTAACTATAGATACACGGCTGCCGGGGCTAAGATTATCTACCATAAGCATAAAGGCATCGCGCAATAATGGTAACTTTTCGGGTGACTCCATAGAGCCTGATGTATCTAAAAGAAACACAAGGTTGCTGGGTTTAAGATTTTGGTAATCAAGGCTTTTACCCTGTAACCCTATCCGTACCAGTTGATGCCCTTTCTTCCAGGGTGCATTCCATACTTCGGTAGTAATAGAAAAAGGGTCGGCACCTGTAGGCTGCGGATAATTGTAGGTAAAATAATTGATAAACTCTTCTATTCGGACAGCCCCTTTTTCCGGCAGCCTGCCACTTTCTATAATGCGGCGCACATTGCTGTAGGATGCATTATCTACATCTATAGAAAATGTGGAAAGCGGATTACCCTTTGCTTCTTTAAAATCGTTCTCTGTAATATTGTCATACTCCTCGGTGTTGTGCACTGCTTCGGGTTTAGCAGCAACCTTGTCTGCATCTATTACAGACTCATCATTAAGAGCTGCGGGGGCCTGCATGATTTCTACTGCTTCTACAGTTTCTTCTTTTTTGTCATAAGCCTGTTTACAGCCTACAGCCATGAGCAAAAATGCCACGGCACATAATAATTGGTTCGGTTTCATGATGGTTGATTTGATTGATTATAAGCAATTAAGATATCACTCTTTAATTCAACGAAATAAACAGTATTTATATTTTATAAAATCAACTGTTTATTTTTAGCGTTAAAATATCTATAATATAGATATTTCATTCTAATCAATTATATAATTTTGATATGCACCCAACAATGAAATTACAAGATGAAATAAATTGATCCTTGTAAGCTATTATGACGACAAACTTTGAAAAGCAGGCATTACAATACAAATATTTGTGGCCTGAAAATGACACTAATGACACCGAACCACAGTTTGATGACGAGGATATAATAGACCGCCGAAATGGCTACCATGTGCTTAGTTTTATAAACAGGTTTTTAGCAGTTCACGGTCTTACTAACCTGGGCTCTTTCCACAAATTGGAGTGGATGATATGCAAATACCTGCCACAAGACCTTTATTACCGCCACGAAATTGAAGACTGGCTCAGGAAAAACTGGGGACAAAAGGTTTATTTTTATTAATAACAGTTTTTGCTCAATCCTGAACGAAATGAAGTTGAGGAATCTTAATAACAACTAATATTTCTCCTGTGTCGAAGTAGATAGCCACACCCTTAAAAAATATCTCATAAAAAAACTCCCACCTTACGATGGGAGTTTTACACTATAATAAATTATAAGAATACTTAAGCCTTTGCTTCTGCACCGGCAGCAGCAATAAGGTTTAGTGCGCTACCTGCTACAAACCAGCCTATCTGGCCTTCGTTATAACTGTGGTTTACTACAATTGTATCTGTAGTGCCATTGTCATGAGCGATCTCAATAGTAATTTGTTTACCGGGAGCAAACTCTTTAAGGTCGGTAAAATTAAAGGTATCGTTCTCCTGTATTTTATCGTAATCAGCCTCGTTATCAAAAGTAAGCGCAAGCATACCCTGTTTTTTAAGGTTGGTTTCGTGTATACGTGCAAATGATTTTACCAGTACCACTTTTACACCAAGGTGCCTTGGCTCCATAGCAGCATGCTCACGCGATGAACCTTCGCCATAGTTATGGTCGCCCACAACAATACTTGGTACACCGGCAGCTTTATAAGCACGAGCTGTTGCGGGAACAGCATCATAAACGCCTGTAAGCTGGTTTTTAACGTTATTTGTTTTTTGGTTAAAGGCATTTACTGCGCCAATAAGCATGTTGTTTGATATATTATCAAGGTGTCCACGGAAACGTAACCAAGGGCCGGCCATAGAAATATGGTCGGTAGTACATTTACCAAATGCTTTAATAAGCAATTTGGCACCTACTATATTTTCTCCATTCCACGGAGTGAACGGGGCAAGAAGCTCTAAACGCTCAGATGTAGGGCTAACAATGATCTGTACACCAGAACCATCTGCGGCAGGAGCCTGGAATCCGGGATCTTCAGCATCAAATCCTTTAGGAGGCAACTCGTTACCTGTAGGTTCATCAAGCATTACCTCTTCGCCATCTTCGTTTATTAGCTTGTCTGTAATTGGGTTAAAACCAAGATCGCCGGCAATGGCAAGTGCTGTTACAAGTTCCGGAGAACCTACAAATGCAAGAGTGTTAGGGTTACCGTCGGCACGCTTAGAGAAGTTACGGTTAAAAGAGTGAACAATGGTGTTACGCTCTTCTTTCTCGGCACCTTCCCTGTCCCACATACCAATACATGGTCCGCAGGCATTAGCAAATACTGTAGCACCAATTTTATCAAAAGTATCAATAAAACCATCACGCTCTATAGTATAACGTACCACTTCAGATCCCGGAGTGATTGTAAACTGCGATTTTGTTTTAAGGTTTTTCTCGGCAACCTGTTTGGCAAGCGATGCAGAACGTGCAATATCTTCGTAAGAAGAGTTAGTACAAGACCCTATTAAACCTACCTGGATGTTAAGAGGCCAGTTATTTTTCTCTGCCTCTTCCCTCATTTTAGATATAGGCGTAGCTAAATCAGGAGTAAAAGGGCCATTTAAGTGTGGCTCAAGTTCGCTAAGGTTAATTTCTATAACCTGGTCAAAATACTGCTCAGGATTAGCATATACCTCGTCGTCGCCGGTTAGGTATTTCGCTACTTTATCGGCAGCATCGGCAACATCGGCACGGTTTGTAGCACGAAGGTAACGGCTCATAGAATCGTCGTAACCAAAAGTAGATGTTGTAGCACCCACTTCTGCACCCATGTTACAAATGGTACCTTTACCGGTACAGGACATAGCTGTGGCTCCTTCGCCAAAATATTCTACAATAGCACCGGTACCACCTTTTACGGTAAGGATACCAGCCACTTTAAGGATAACATCTTTAGGAGCTGTCCATCCTGATAATTTACCAGTAAGTTTTACGCCAATAAGCTTAGGGAATTTAAGCTCCCACGCCATGCCGCTCATTACATCTACCGCATCTGCACCACCCACACCAATGGCAAGCATACCAAGGCCTCCGGCGTTTACAGTGTGAGAGTCGGTACCTATCATCATACCTCCCGGGAAAGCATAATTTTCGAGAACTACCTGGTGGATAATACCTGCACCCGGTTTCCAGAACCCGATGCCGTATTTATTTGAAATAGAAGAAAGGAAGTCAAATACTTCGTTACTCTGTTCTTTTGCTCGTTTTAAATCGGTTTTGGCATCAACTTTTGCCTGTATAAGGTGGTCACAGTGTACTGTAGTAGGCACGGCAACACGCGGTTTGCCTGCATGCATAAATTGTAACAGGGCCATTTGAGCAGTTGCATCCTGGCAGGCTACCCTGTCCGGTGCAAAGTCAACATAATCTTTACCTCTTGTAAAAGCCTGGGTAGCATTACCTTCCCATAAGTGAGAGTATAAGATTTTTTCTGAAAGGGTGAGCGGACGGCCAACTAAATCGCGCGCTTTGTCTACACGCTCGGCCAGGTTCTCATACACCTTTTTTATCATTTCAATATCAAAAGCCATATTTCTATAATTTAATATTATACGTTTGTTTTTACTGATAGCTAACTAGTATAACTATACAGTTACCTGATTATGGGCCGGCGAAAACTTTGTAAGATTAATTCCATCAACCGCTGCTTTATATTCATCGATAGTTGGGATGCGGCCTAAAATTGCCGACAGTACTACAACCGGTGTAGAAGCGAGTAAAGATTCGCCTTTTTTACGCTCGGTATCTTCCACAACACGCCCTTGGAAAAGACGTGTAGAAGTTGCCATTACAGTATCTCCCTTGGCTGCTTTTTCCTGATTTCCCATACAAAGGTTACAACCGGGACGCTCAAGGTACATCATGTTTTCATATTCTGTACGGGCAGTATTTTTAGGTAAAAGGTCGCTAAACTCAAAGCCGGAATACTTTTGTAACATATTCCAGTCACCTTCAGCCTTCAGTTCATCAATAATGTTATATGTTGGCGCAGCTACTACAAGCGGTGCCTTAAATTTCACTTCACCCTGTTGTTCTTCAATATTTCTAAGCATTTGAGAAACAATTTTCAAATCGCCTTTATGAACCATACAAGAACCTACAAAGCCCAAATCAACTTTTTTGTCGTTGCCATAGTAAGAAATAGCGCGAATTGTATCGTGTGTATATCGCTTAGAAACATCATCGTTATTTACATCAGGATCGGCAATCATCGGTTCTGCTATCAAATCAAGGTCAATTACAACCTCTGCAAAATATTTTGCATTCTCATCGGGGGTCAATACCGGTTTTACCCCTAATTTTATTTCAGTAATTCTCTTATTTGCTTTATCAATCAACCCTTGCAATACCTGATTGTGGTTATCCATACCTTTATCAATCATGATCTGGATCCTGCTTTTCGCGATTTCCAATGATTCGATCAAAGTATCGTTATGAGAAATACAAATTGATGCCTTTGCTTTCATTTCTGCAGTCCAGTCCGTAAATGTAAATGCCTGGTCAGCAAGAAGTGTACCAATATGAACTTCTATAATTCTGCCCTGAAATACATTTTCGCCGTCAAATTGTTGCAACATTTGTAACTGTGTAGCATGAACAACATCACGAAAATCCATATAATCCTTCATTTCGCCTTTAAAAGTAACTTTTACAGACTCAGGAATAGGCATCGATGCTTCACCTGTTGCCAGTGCGAGCGCAACTGTTCCGGAATCTGCACCAAAAGCAACGCCTTTAGACATCCTGGTGTGTGAGTCACCACCAATGATAATCGCCCATTCATCTACTACAATATCATTCAAAACTTTATGAATCACATCTGTCATAGAGTGGTAAACGCCTTTTGGGTCGCGGGCAGTAATTACACCAAAATCATTCATGAACTTCATCAGCTTCGGAATATTTGCCTGCGCTTTTTTATCCCAGACCGAAGCCGTATGGCAACCTGACTGGTACGCACCGTCAACACCCGGAGAAATTACAGTTGCCGCCATAGATTCTAATTCTTGTGCAGTCATAAGGCCTGTAGTATCCTGCGACCCCACAATATTTACCTTAACGCGTACATCCGAACCTGCGTACAGCAGTTTACCCGGCGTTACGCCAACTGCATTTGTATTGAATATTTTCTCTACTGCAGTAAGCCCCTGCCCTTCAACAGAAATTTCTTTTGACGGAGCAAACACCGGTGGAATATCAATACCTAAAGTTTGGGCTGCAAATGTTTGTATCTTTTTACCAAATACAACTGCATAAGAACCGCCGGCTTTAATGAATTCTAATTTTTGTGGTGTGAACGATTTAGAAAGGTCTATCAATTCCTTATCGCCATTATATAATTTTTTCTTCTTTGTATTAATAGTCAAAACAGTTCCCGTAGCAACAGAATAAACCTCTTCGAGAACAGGTTCCCCTTTTTCGTTACGTACAAGATTACCATCTGCATCGTGCTTTTTCTCCCAGTTTTTAAGGTCGACCCCTATACCGCCGGTAACATCAACAGTTGTAAGGAAAATCGGAGAGATACCATTTGTTCCGCCCACAATTGGAGCGATATTTACAAACGGTATGTAAGGATTTGCCTGTTTACCCGTCCAGAGTGCCACGTTGTTTACCCCCGACATACGCGACGAGCCCACACCCATTGTACCTTTTTCGGCAATCAGCATTATACTTGCGTCAGGAAATTGCATCTGGAAATCTTTGATTTCCTTTTGTTGTTGCGGCGTCATCATGCACAAGCCATGCAATTCGCGGTCGGCACGTGAGTGTGCCTGGTTACCCGGCGAAAGCAAATCGGTAGAGATATCACCTTCGGCAGCAATGTACGTAACAACTTTTATTTCTTCGGGCACCTCCGGAAGTTGTGTAAAAAACTCCGCCTGCGCATAGCTTTCCAAAATTTCTTTTGCAATTACATTCCCGCTTTCATAAGCTGCTTTTAAACGATTGGTATCTGCTTCGTAAAGGAAAACCTGTGTTTTAAGCACACTTGCAGCTTGTTTTGCAACAGAGAAATCGTGGCCAAGAGCCAAATCAAGCAATACCTCGATTGATTTACCACCTTTCATATATGACAATAATTCAAAGGCAAATGCAGGTGTAATTTCTTCAACCAAAGATCTGCCAAGAATAATTTCTTTTAAGAATTCTGCCTTTACAACTGCCGCAGAAGTTGTACCGGGTAAAGTATTATAAATAAAGAATTTAACAGAATCAGTTCTGTACGGATTAGCTACATCTTTTATTTGGGCAATAATTTCGCTTAATAATTCTGCTCCGTCTATTGGTTTTGGGTGAAGTCCCAAGGCTTTTCTTTCTTCAATTTCTTTGATATAGTCTTGATAAATATTATCGAAAGCCATAATTAAAATGTTTGTTTTCGTTTGTAAAAAGTCTGTAAATTTACTTAAACTTATTGCAATTAAAAAATTTTTAGGGATTGATTAATTTAGCAGAATTATTATTTATAAACATTCTATTTTACTGAGTATATTTTAATAAATTTAAGATTATAAGGTGTTTATTTAAGAATAGTCAATTTTTTAAAGTTATATTAACAAATCGTAAACAATCTATATAATTTTATAAAAATATGAGATTCTGAACTATTTAAAAACAGGCTTTTATTCGCAAATTACTATTACTAAACCGATGTAGCATCGTCTTTTTTCAGTTTAATAATCTTAAAATAATAATTTAGCATTACCAAAGCCATAAGTAACGCTGTGCCAAAAAGTATACTTTTAATTATAAGAAACCTAAAAGTACCACCGGTAGGTAAAGCAATAGCTGCATTATCTATAAATGATTTGCATAACATATAGCCCGAAAATACAGTAAGCACAATACTATACAGTAGCCCTATATATCTTTGTTTATGAAACAACTGAAAGGTTAACAATACAACCACGCTTATGGCCGTGTAATGGATAACGCCAAGCGACATATACGATTCAGCTATCCAGAACATTGCCAGTAGTATAAAGAAAACGGATGGGATGACGTGGAGTGATTTGTTCATAATGAATATTGACGGTGGAAATATACATGAAAAAAGCCACTCATAACGAATGGCTCATGTAATTTATACTGCAATATTTTTAAGAAACAGAATGCGGCATAGGCAGAATTTCAGGTCTTTGCATACTAAATTTAATTATCATAGCTCCTGCAATAAGTGCAGATAATAAGAACAAGCCTTCTCCTATCAGTAAAAATTTAATCCCCTCCGCAGAACCGGCAGGGAAATCGTTATGTTCACTTCTTACAGCCAATACCATAAACAATGAGAATAAGCCCAAAGCAGCACCGCTGGCAATGCCTACTACCCTTTTACTAAATATGAGCTGGAATAACATAGTTGCAATAACCGCAATAGCAAAATAATTTATAGTACCATTGGCGGTGTAGTTATCCTGGATCCAGAAAGCAGCCATGCCAATAAAAAAAACTTCAGGCAATGAGTAAAGTAATTTTTTCATAATAAAATTGATTGGTTATAACATTAACTCAATAACAATCAGTTTAGTATACATGATGCCATATAAATAAAAAAGCTGTTCTAAAACAGCTTTTGAATTATCATTTCTTCGGTAATACCTTCGGCATCTGCCTTATAGTTTTTAATAATACGGTGGCGCAGTATTCCTGTAGCCACGGCCTGTACATCTTCTATATCCGGGGAGTACTTTCCTTTTAATGCTGCATTGGTCTTAGCAGCAAGGATAAGGTTTTGCGAGGCACGCGGCCCTGCGCCCCAGTCTAAATATGTTTTAACATAATCGTTGCTTAACGGGTTGCCCGGCCTGGTTTTATTTACAAGCGTTACGGCATATTCTATAACATTATCTGCCACGGGTATGCGACGGATAAGGTGCTGAAAATCGGTAATTTCCTGTGCTGTAAACAATGGGTTTACAGTAACTTTAGTATCTGCAGTTGTACTTTTTACCACCTGAACCTCCTCTGCAAACGTAGGATAATCAAGCTTTATGGCAAACATAAAACGGTCTAACTGTGCTTCCGGCAGCGGGTAAGTTCCCTCCTGCTCTATTGGGTTTTGCGTAGCGAGTACAAAATAAGGCAGATCAAGCTTATGGTGGTGCCCGGCAATAGTTACTGCTTTTTCCTGCATGGCCTCAAGAAGTGCTGCCTGGGTTTTAGGCGGCGTACGGTTAATCTCATCGGCAAGTACAATGTTAGAAAAAATAGGGCCTTTTAAAAATTTAAACTGCCTGTTTTCATCCAATATCTCACTTCCCAAAATATCACTCGGCATAAGGTCGGGCGTAAACTGTATACGCTTAAAGTTTAACCCCAATGCCTGCGATATGGTGTTTACCATTAGTGTCTTAGCCAATCCCGGCACACCTACTAAAAGGGCATGGCCTCCGGCAAAAATGCTGAGTACTATCTGGTTTACAACTTCGTCCTGTCCTACTATTATTTTTGCTATCTCCTGTTTTAAAGCGGCCTGTTTAAGAACTAAATTTTGTATAGCTGCTACGTCTGACATAGTGATTTCTGATTAAAATTAAAGCTAAGGGTATCCTTAGCTTCAAACTTATAAATAATTTTATTGTTTACCTAAATATTAGCACACAAAGGCTTTTATTTTTTAACCCAGTTATTGGCAAATTTACAATCGCGGTATTCGCCGTTTACTTTAATATAAGTGTCCTTAATTTTTTCTGCACTCCATTTTGCAATGGTTTTAATTTGTTTTTCTTTTAGTGCAAGTTCTTTTATTTTAGTGTAATCTTTTGCATAATCAGCAGCATGCTCGTTGTAACGGTTAGTAACTGTAAGCAACTTATAGCTTTGTGTACCGCGCTGGTCTGTATCCAATATAGGCTCAGATACCTCATTGTTTTTAAGATCTGCAACCTGGTTGTATATTGTAGGATCCATTTTTGTAAGCTCAAAACGGGTTTCAAGTGTACGTGGGTTCATTAATAAACCGCCACCGTTACGCGTGTCTTTATCATCAGACTCTGATCTTGCAGCATCGGCAAAACTAATTTCGCCGCTTGTAATTTTCTTTCTTATGCTTTCGGCTTTTTCTTTAGCAGCCTTAAGTGCCTCCGGTGTAACCTTTGGCGATATTAGTATATGCCTTACATCCAGCTCCTGCCCCCTTATCTTTTCTACATAAATAAGGTGAAACCCAAATTCAGATTCTACCGGATCTGATATTTCTCCTTCGGCAAGGCTAAAGGCTGTATCCTTAAATTCCTTTACAAATTGTGTCTTACGCGTAATTTTGTAAAAGCCACCGCTTGACCTCGAGCCCGGATCTTCTGAATAAAGTACTGCCTTACTGTAAAAACTGGATCCATCCTGCACATCCTTCTTTATTTGCTTAAGCCGGTCTATAACAATTTGCTTTTCTGCCTGAGAAATTTTTGGCTTAATAACAATTTGCGCCACCTCCATTTCTGCACCAAAAACAGGCAGGTCTTCTTTGCTGAATTTTGCATAAAACTGCCTTACCTCTTCAGGGGTTATCTCTACCTCATCAATAATCTTTTTTTGCATCTGCTCTGTAAGCTTCTGCGTTTTTATCATTTCAAAAAGCTCCGTTTTAAAACTGTCAAGGCTTTTCTTTTTAAAATAGGCCACCATTTTATCTGCAGATCCTAATTGCTCTACAAAGTAGTCTATCTGGCGGTCCATAGTTTCATTAACCTCTGCATCGTGTACAATAATACTATCCTGTATGGCCTGGTGGGCATACAACTTATCTTCCATAAGTTTACCTATAAGTTCGCAGCGGGTAACATCTGCGGTAGGCACATTTTGCGCCTGCATTTCCTTATACATAAGGTCTATATCGCTGTCCAGAACCACATAATCGCCCACAACAGCTACAACACCATCTACCTTTAGCTTGTTTCCTGCAGTATATTTAACAGGCTTTACACTATCTTTAGGCGTGTTAGGTATTATTTGCTGGGCAGCTGCCGATATCCCAAAAAAAGCAAGGGCTACGAGCAATGCTATCCTGTTATTTATAAATTTCATATTTGTTATTTTTAATCGCGTCATCCGTAATTTCTTTTTGGAATTTCTTTATTAACTCCAGTTTCCTGTTATTTATTATAACCTGCTGTAAAGTTGGCTTTATATATTCAAAGGGTGCAATCTGGTTCCTGTCTATAACCTTTGTAACTTTTACCATATAAACATCCAGAGAATCCGGATATTGAAATGACGTACCGCCATGCATATACTTATCGCGGTTATCGGGGTTTATGAAAGGTAATTTTTGGTAAATGCTGTTCATATCTGTCCAGATGCTGTCGTTAAAAGCATAGCTTTTAAACTGCAATGCCATTTCGTTAAGCGTCTTAAGGTCTTTTTTATTACCGCTTAAAAAACGCTGACGGGCAAGGCTAAACTTTGGATGCTCCTTATCCATACGGATATATTTAAGGCGCACCAGCGTACCTGTAGTCCTGAAGTTTTGTTTATTGGCATTATAATACTTTACAAGCTCTTCCTGCGGCACAACGGTATCTACACTTTGCTTTACCATTTCTTCCAGGTAGGCTTTAGTATAAAGATCTGTAGTATATTGTTTTATAAGCCCGTCTAATTCCTGTTGTTTATCAGCTCCAATATTTACCACCGCAGCATCATACATTAACTTTTGCGAAGCCCAGCGGTCTATATAGCTTTTTATAATAGCAATACTATCCTGCTTACTTGTACCTTCAGGCACAATACCTTTAAGCTCTTCCCTGTCCAGGTAGGCACTATTTACCCTTGCGGCAGCCGTATCCGGCCCGGCTTCCTGCTTTTTATTGCAGGAAAACACAACAAGTGCAAAAAATAGTAACAGTGCCTTTCTCACCATTATTGGTTAAGCTCTTTTTTTACTTTATCAAAAACTTCATTATTTACCTTAACGGTAAACTCTTTCTTTAAATCATCCACCCATGTATTTTCAAGATACTGCTGGTAATCATTTACTACGCGCCCTTTAGCTTCATCAAGTGTTTTGGCACCTGCAGGAAGTACCTTAGTAGTTTTTACAACATAGTAATAATTACCCTCTTTAATAATACCGGATACTCCTGTTTTCCATTCGGCCTGTTTAGGCAGGGCATCGCTATCCTGGTCATAAGTACCCGTTTTTTCAATTACGTTTACTTTATCTTTAGTGTTTAGCTTGCCTTTAATAAAAGCAGCGTCTTTCTTTTTAAGAAGATAATCTCTTGTTTGTCTGATATTCTTTTCGCTTGTAGATGAGTACACCTCTGCCGCTACCCTTGCTTTCCACTGATAGTCTGCACTATGCGCATCATAAAACTTCTGTATACCTATAGTATCATTTTTGGCTTTATCCCAAATTTCTTTTTCCATAAGGTCAAATAACAAAAGGCCGTCACGGTACTCTTCCATCACCTGCTCAAATTCCGGGAACTCTTTTTCAAGGTTGTCGTTATAGTATGCATTAAGCTGCTCGTCTGTATAACGGTTAATAAGCACCTCTGCCGCCGCCGAAACCGGTTTTGCACTAATACCTGCCCTTTGCTGCGCATTTACATACTCAAGAAAATCTTTACCTGTAAGTTTTTTATCGTTGTTTATGGTAAGCAATGTTTTGTTGTAAGGTTCCAGGTTAGCCGGCGGTGTCCAGCCCATAGTATAAAGACTGTCGGTAAGGGTTTTAACAACCTGCTTGTACATATCTTTATCTCTTGTTACGGCAAACTTAGCTTTTATTTTTTCGTTAAGCGACTGTGTAATAAGACGTGAACGCTCGTCTCTTTTTATCCTTGTTTCAAAATCAGCTTTTACATCTTCAAACTTCTTTACCGGTTTTCTCTCTACAAGCTTAACAATATGCCAACCAAACTGTGACTCGAACGGTGCAGAAATTTGTCCCGGAGTGGTTAACGCAAAAGAATTTTCTTCAAACTCCTGAGAAGTAAGTTCACCAGAGCTAAAGCTATTTAACTCTCCACCTTTATCTGAGCTTGATTTATCTTCGCTAAACTGTTTTGCAAGAGCAGCAAAATCTTCGCCCTGTTTTAGTTTTTTATAAATATCGTCTACTTTGGTCTTTGCTTTAGCAGCTGCAGTAGCATCGGCCGTTTTTGGCTTCATGATCATTATGTGTGCCACAGTAATATCGCCACGGTTATCCCTAATGTCGTTTACTTTTACAATGTGGTAGCCAAAACGCGTTCTTGTAGGTTTAGACACCCCTCCTTTAGGTGTGTTGAATGCAGCATTTTCAAATGGGTATACCATCCTGAATACTGAAAAATACCCAAGGTCGCCCTGGTTTTCTTTTGCAGATGGGTCTTCAGATGTTTCTGCGGCAAGCTTACCAAAATCTTCTCCGGCAGCAGCACGCTTGTAAATTGCCTGCGCTTTGTTATATGCTTTAAGGGTATCTGCAGGGGCAGCATTTTCATCGGCCATAATTAATATGTGCGACGCTTTAATTTCTTTTAGCGAGCGATTGTAAGCTTCCTGTACCAGCTCTGTAGTTACTTTACTATCTGTAAGGTAATTTTTAGCAAGCTGGCCGCGGTAACTTTTAAGTTCGCCCTGGTACTTTTTATTGTTTTGCAGGCCCAGTTTATTAGCTTTATTTACTTTAAGCTTGTAACCTACAAAAAGGTCGAGGTAATTGTTAAGGTCTTTTTGCGAATCGTCTTTAACAAGGTCGAGGTTTTTGTTGTAAACCCTCACAAACTCGTCTGTGTAATACTGTTTTTCGTTAATTGTAAAAAGAACATCTTTTTTAGGAGCCGGAGCTGCCGTGGTTGTAGTTTCTTTAGATGATTTGCAGCCCGAAATAAGTAATGCCGTAAATAAAAGGCCGGAAAGAACCTGTTTTAGTCTCATTATAAAATTAATTTATATGCTTAAATACCGTTAGTAAACGTATTAAAAATTAAAAAATTATGATCGCTCATTTTTTGCAACTCACAAAAGTAAGCATTCGATGGTATTACGCAATAAATATTTGTATTAATATGAAGGCATACTAAATCTAAACTTCATTTTTTATTAAAAAAATTCAGACGGCTATTCCCGTCCAAACAAATATAAGTCAGGCTTAGCTCATAATTATCTGAAAAAGATTAAATTGCACGCAACCTGTTTACCTTTTTTGCATCTATACAATAAACCATACCACCATGAAAAAAATAGTCTTCTTTCTTACATTTGCTGCGCTTGCCATTACAGGCTGCAGCAGCGATGACAATGCAAACATTGAAATATTTGCCGAAACTCCGGATTTTATTGGCACATGGATAGAATCCGGGCCAAATCCAAGTAATAATACACTAATTTTTACGGCAACCACCGTAGAAATCTATTCCAGGTTATTTGAAAACAGTAATACGTATAATTATACTTTCGAAAACAATACATTACACTTAACCCTTCCCGGAAGCAATTATACATCTCCGCACAATGTTACACCGGTAAACCACAGTATCATGAAGTTAAGCAATATGTATATACAGGATGCTTCTATAAATTCGCCACCTATACTTACAACTTTCGAAAAGCAATACCCGCTTTAATATTTTATGTAATCCAGTAAAAAAGCAGCAGATCTTTATAGACTTGCTGCTTTTTTATTATCAAAGTCCAACCGATATTATTTCTTCACTATTATAAAGTCTGACCTTCGGTTTAGTTGGTGGTCTTCCTCGCTGCATTCTACCCCGTTAGCGCACTTGTTTATCAGGCGGCTTTCGCCATAGCCTTTTACACTTTCTATACGTTCCGGTGCTATGCCTTTTGCCATAATATAGCTGTAGGTAGATTTTGCCCTGTCGTCGCTAAGCTGCATGTTATACTCATCATTACCTCGCGAATCGGTATGCGATTCTATTTTAATTACAATGTCAGGGAAATTTTGCATTACATATACAACCTTATCCAGTTCGGCAGCAGCCTGTGGCCTTATATAATATTTATCAAAGTCAAAATATATTGGGTTAATGGCTACTTTTTCTACATCGCCGTCTTTTACAATAAGGTCGTCATATTTAGAAAGCTCTATTTCGCCCTTCCCGTTAGGCTTACCTGTGGTATAGTCCGGTTTTTTACCTTCTACAACGGCTTCGGTTCCGCAGGGAATTGTAATAATGTAAGTACCATCGGCCTTAGAGGTATCTGTATACCCCGACCCATTTACCTGTGCCTTAACGGCAACACCTTCTATAGGCTGGCCTGTTTTCTTATTAATAACCCTGCCTGTAACCAACTGCCCACAAGGAGCATTGTTAGCACGGGTAACATAATAAATATCATCGTCGCCCTTACCCCCTGCCCTGTTAGACGAAAGGTAACCAAATGCTCCATCTTTACTAACTATATAAGCAAAATCGTCAAGATTGCTGTTTATGGGTTTGCCAATGTTTTGCGGTTCGGCAAACTGGGTATCACCTGTTTTTTTACTGGTAAAAACATCGAGTCCTCCCAGGCCATAATGCCCATCTGACGAAAAATACAGCACCTCATCATTTATAAACGGGAACATTTCCCTGCCCGTGGTATTAATGGTTGGGCCTAAATTTTTGGGTTTACCAAGTTTACCATCGCTAAATATTTCGGCTATATAAATATCAGTTTCTCCTAACCCTCCGGGCATGTCTGACACGAAGTAGAGCCACTTACCATCGGCACTAACAGCAGGCTGCCCTACCGAATAATTTTTATTATTAAAAGGTACACTTTCGGGCAATGTAAGTTCCCCATTTTGTACCTGTCCTTTTATAAGTTCTATATTGTTAGTGCCATTAGCACCATTTTCAAGCCTGTCGCTTTTAGTAACATTATTGGCACTGTAGTATGCCGTTTTTAAATCGGGCGAAAAAGCCGGAGCTGCATTGTGGTAATTGGTTTGGGCTTTAGGCAAAAACTTTTGCTCGTTTATAAATGCCCCGGTTGTAGTATCTCTGTCGGAGACATATAAGGTTAAAAAAGGCTGCTCGTTCCAGGAATATACCCTGCCGTGCCCTTTTATACTATCCTTACCCGATGCATAAACTATTTTATCGCCGTAAAAAGAAGTGCCAAAATCGGCTTTATTAGTATTTACGGCGAGGTTTTCTACCTTATAAACAGGCAGATTCTTATTAAGGCTGTCTAAATGTTGTTTTTGGGTTATTAATTTTTGTTTAAACTTTTTACTGCCTTTTTTATCAAGGTATTCCCATAGCAGCTGGTCTGCTTTTTCATAACGTTCCTCTCCCCTTAAAGATAATATGTATCTCCCGAAATGAGTTTCGTCCATTGCATCTTTTTGCAATTCATACAATTTATCATACCACCGTACCGCACTTGCCATTTTACCTGTATTATAATAAGAATCTGCAGTATTGACAATTGTTTCCTGTTTTGGATTTTTTGCATCAGCAAGATACTCCTCATACAGTTTTGCAGCTTCGGTATAGGCAAACTCGGCAAAAAGCTTATCGGCCTTATGCAGTTTTTGCTGGGCAAATGCCGGTAGCACGCAAAGCAAGAGTAATATTAAGAGTAACTTTTTTGTCATTGTAGTTCTTTTAAAAAAACCTGGGCGATTTTATACGGGTGGCTTTTGGTACTATCTGGAACCTAATCATTATTTCGTGCGACCCGTTATTGTATTTATTAAGGTCGGTTGTAGAATAGTCATACGAGTATCCCACAAAAAAATTCTCTGTTACCTGTACACCTGCAAGCGCGCTCACGGCATCATTCCACCTGTAAGCAGCACCAAGCGTAACTATCTCCTGCAATAAAAAGTTTGCCGAAACATCTACGGTTACCGGTGCACCCGATACTACTTTAGCCAATGCAGCCGGTTTAAACTTAAGGTTGTCGCCAATATTTAATACATAGCCAGCCATTGCATAATAGTGCAACCTGTCAGACGTTATGCTTTCGCGGATGTCATCGTAAATATTGGTCCGGATAAAATTAGGTACAGAGATACCTGCATACCACTTATCAGTATAATAATAAATCCCCGCCCCTATTGCCGGTGCTATCTTATTATTAATGTTTGTATTTAATAACGGGTCGCCTTCCTGGTAGTAGCGGCCTCGCGACCAGTCTATACTTAGCACCCGCGCCCCGGCTTTAAGCCCAAAAGCCCATTTGCCGTTTACACCCGTGGGTATACTGTATGAAAAATTACCATCGGCATATACCTCATCGCTTGGGCCAAGCCTGTCGTTAACCACGCTTAAACCTATACCTATATTATCGTGCGTTTGAGAGTAAGGTGAATGTATGCTAAAAGACTGTGTGCGTGGTGCGCCGGGAATACCTACCCATTGCGACCGTTGCAGCAGGTTTGCCTCAAGCCCGCCGGTAGAACCGGTGTAGCCCGGGTTTACAACCAGTGTATTGTACATGTATTGTGTATATTGCGGGTCCTGCTGTGCAGTAGCACAGGTTGCTGTAAATAACAGCAGGCCGAAATATGTTTTAAAAGATGCAAATGCGCTTTTCATACACGTAATATTGTAAACCTTTTAGCAGTAGGTTTGTAAAAATAGTATTTTACTTAATAAAGTAGTGCAAATTTTGTTGCTTTTTTAAAAATGTAACGTAAAGGCTAATGCAAGTTACATTTCAAATTTTCTCATTAATAATATATAACCTATTTTTGCACCCGCAACAAACAATTGTTAAGACGGATGAGTTTTAAAGACGAAATTGAGAGAAGGAGAACATTTGGCATTATATCTCACCCCGATGCCGGTAAAACCACACTTACAGAGAAACTTCTGCTTTTTGGTGGTGCTATACAGGAGGCAGGTGCGGTAAAGAGCAACAAGATAAAAAAGGGTGCCACGAGCGACTTTATGGAAATTGAGCGCCAGCGTGGTATATCAGTTTCTACATCGGTGCTGGCATTTAATTATAAAGGCAAAAAAATTAATATCCTGGATACTCCCGGCCACAAAGATTTTGCCGAGGATACTTTTAGGACCCTTACTGCCGTAGACAGCGTTATAGTTGTAATAGACGTTGCAAAAGGTGTTGAGGAACAAACCGAAAAACTTGTTAAAGTATGCCGCATGCGCAGTATACCCATGCTTGTTTTTATTAATAAAATGGACCGCGAAGGTAAAGATGCGTTTGACCTGATGGACGAGGTAGAGCAAAAGCTTGGCCTAAGGGTTACCCCATTAAGCTTCCCTATTGGTATGGGGTATGACTTTAAGGGTATTTACAACATCTGGGAAAAGAACATTAACCTTTTTAGCGGCGACAGCAGGAAAAATATTGAGGAAACCATTGCAATATCCGATCTTAATAACCCTGAAATAGATGAGCTTATAGGCGAAAAACCAGCCACACGCCTGCGTGAGGAACTGGAACTTATAGACGAGGTGTACCCGCCATTTGACCGTCAGGAATATCTTGATGGTAACTTACAGCCGGTATTCTTTGGTTCGGCATTAAATAACTTTGGTGTGCGCGAACTTTTAGACTGCTTTATAGAGATAGCACCATCGCCAAGGCCTAAGGACAGCGACACCCGCCTTGTAAAACCTGATGAAGATAAATTTAGCGGCTTTGTGTTTAAGATACACGCCAACATGGACCCTAAACACCGCGACCGTATTGCGTTTGTTAAAATAGTATCGGGCATGTTTGAGCGTAACAAGCCTTACCTGCATGTGCGCCACAATAAAAACATGAAATTTAGCAGCCCCAATGCTTTTTTTGCCGAGAAAAAAGAAATTGTAGACATTTCGTATCCCGGTGATATTGTGGGCCTTCATGATACCGGTAACTTTAAAATAGGCGATACCCTTACCGAGGGTGAAAATATGGGCTTTAAAGGTATACCAAGCTTTTCGCCTGAGCATTTTAGATACATTAATAATGCCGACCCTATGAAAGCCAAACAGCTTGAAAAAGGGGTTGACCAGTTAATGGACGAAGGTGTGGCACAGCTGTTTACACTGGAAATGAATAACCGTAAAGTTATAGGCACCGTGGGTGCATTACAATATGAGGTTATACAATACAGGCTGGAGCATGAATATGGTGCAAAATGCAGCTACGAAAACTTCCCTGCATATAAGGCTTGCTGGCTAAAACCGGATGACCCTAAAAATGAAGAATTTGCAGAATTTAAAAGGATAAAACAAAAGTTTTTAGCAAAGGATAAATTTGGCCAGCTGGTGTTTCTTGCTGATTCTGAATTTTCTATACAAATGACACAATCAAAATATCCTTCAGTAAAATTATTTTTTACGTCGGAGTTTGAATAAAATTCCTTAAATTTAACAAGACACAACGCCGATATTAGTAGGATTGTTTAATCACAATGTTACGTCGGCGTTTTTTTTTAGGTGATAAACATCTGATTAAATGTGTGATAAAACAACATCTTGTAAATAAATACTTATTTTTTATTTATACACATTATAAACAATCGTTAATACTGTGTTAAAATTTTAACTTCGCTTCTTTACGAAGCGAATTGGCGCGAGTTTTGCAAAACGGCAGGAAGCATCCCTTAACAATAAGGAACGTTCTTAAAATTTTGCAACACACTATGATATATTTTTTTACAGTAACCCCGGTACTATTAAGCATATATAATGCTATGGGTACTATTACATTTAATTCTTTATCAGTTTGCGATAAATGAAAATAAAAATTACAATAGTTACTCTGCTAATTTTGTTAATAGCTGCAGGCTGTACATACAGCTTAAGCAGTAATGGGGACAATTTAAATGCAGATCAATTGAAATCTAAAGCTATGAAGCTGGATTCTGTTGCATCAAAATGGCAGGTAAATAAACTTACCGATAGTGCCTTTTTTTATTATAATGCTTCGCACAAGGCTTATCTTGAACTTAATGACTCTGCAAGTGCTGCTAACTCGCTATTTTCAATGTCCGAGATACAGTTTGCCGCCGGCGATTACCCGGGCAGTGAAGCCTCTGCTGCTAAAGCTTTAAATATATACGAAAGCTTTAAGGACACTAAATTCCTTTTGCGTGTTTACAAACATCTTGGCGCAACGCATAAAGAATTATCCAATATTGACTATGCTATTAGCTATTATAAAAAAGCCAGCGAAATAGAAAAAGATGCATTCGAAATTTTAAAACTACAAAGCATCATGGCCAGGTTATATATTGCCAAAAGCGATTACTTTACAGCCCTGGAGTTGCTTAATAAAGCATTAAAATCTGAAGCTATAGATAAAGACCCTGCCGTAAAGGCTACAGTACTGGACAGGATAGGATATGCCTCTTTTAAACAAGGCAACAGCAACAGCCTTAAATTAATGAACGAGGCCTTAAAAATAAGGCAAGGTATAAACAATATAAATGGCTTAACCCTTAGCTACATACATCTGTCTGAATACTACAACTCTATAGACCCTGAAAATGCTAAACTTTATGCATTAAAGGCTTATACAATTGCATGGCAATCTTCTAACTACAAGATAAAGCTTCGCTCGCTTTTAAGGCTAATAGCCGTGAGTGATGGTAAAGATGCCGATATGTACACCCATCATTATGCAATTTTAAAAAACGATGCCGACTTGAGTGCACAGGCTATTGAAAGTAAATTTAAAAAGATGCTGGATGCCGCCGCCCTAAAAGCAAATGACCCGGAAGACATTGCTAAACTGGAAGTAAGTAAAGACAATAATAAAATACTTACCCTGGCGCTTGTGGCAAGTATATTTTCATCTGTACTTCTTTTTTACCAGCTTACACAAAGGCATAAAAAAGAGCGCCTTCTTGATGCTTATGCTGCAGAGACCAGGCTATCTAAAAAAATACATGACGAAATAGCCAATGAACTTTATGGCACACTCCACTATATAGAGCATGAAGATGTGGTATCAGGATCTAAAAAAGAAAAACTTATAGAACAACTGGATAATATTTACTTAATGACCCGTAACATATCCAGAGAAAATAATGATATAGATACAGGGTTGCGTTTTCCTGTACAACTCAAACTCATGCTTGCAACTTATTCAAATGACGGCGTAAACGTAATTGTTAAGGGAATCTCTAAAATAAACTGGGAAAAGATAGAATCTATAAAAAAGATAGCAACATACAGGGTTTTACAGGAACTTATGGTTAATATGGACAAGCATAGCAAAGCCACAGTTGTACTTATAGATTTTAGTACAGAAAAAAATAAAGTTAAAATTATATACTCAGATAATGGCATTGGAACAGACTGCCCCAAAATAAATTTAAAAAATGGTTTGCAAAATGTGGAAAACCGTATGGTTTCTATAGGTGGTAGTATTAGCTTTGATTCTAAGTCTGAAAAAGGATTTCATCTTACCCTAACCTACCCTTTGCCTATTTTATATGTTTAAAAAAATATTAGTATCTGAAGACATAGACAGCATAAGTTTTGGCCTTGTATCAATACTGCAAAAAAATTACCCGTCGGAAATTCGCACCACTAAGTATTGTGATGATGCACTCTTAAAAATTAAGGCAGCATTACATGAAGGCAAACCTTATGACCTCTTAATAACAGACCTTTCTTTTAAAGATGATTACCGTGATGTTAAACTCTCATCTGGCGAAGAATTAATTGAAGCCGCGAAGAGTGAGCAGCCCGGCCTAAAAATTATTGTGTACTCAATTGATGACAAACCATACAGGATAAAAAACCTGTTTGATAAACATAAGATAAACGCTTTTGTTGCCAAAGGCAGGGATAGCAGTACCGAAATTATTGAAGCAATGGATATTGTTCATGATACTGATACTATATACACCTCTCCGCAACTATCTCATATTGCAAGGGATATGGCTATACTCGAAATTGACGAAGATGATATAATTCTCTTAAAATATTTATCTGATGGACGTACACAGCCAGAAATAAGTGAACTGTTAAAAAATGCTGGAAAAGCATCATCAAGCACCAGCAGTATAGAGAAGAGAATCAACAAATTAAAAATTTATTTTAAAGCAAATAATGCCATACACCTTATCTCTACGGTTAAGGATATGGGAATTATTTAACATTTAACTATTTTCACAAATTATCAAAAATATTTTAACATATATTTAACATTAGTTTACGGAAACCCGTAAGGCTATCTCTTAATGAGGAAGTAACTTTATTAAATAAAATATAGATAAAAAGCAGCTATTTTGAGCTTCATTTATCGATTTATTAAATATAAGCCAAATTCTTACTAATACTATAATGAGATAACATTACCGCTAACCCAAAATTAATTGCTATGAAATATATAATTGTTAAAGGAGCTAAAAGCGCAGGTAAATCTGAGACCATAAACGAGGTATGCAGAAGATTAAAACCGGAATCTATATCAAAAGTATATTTTACCGAAGCAGGAAAAATACACCTTCAAAAACTATTCTCTACATCAGATCTTAGTGATGGCACTTATATAATTACTGTGCGCAAAAAAAACATATTGCTTGTAAGTGGGGCACCCACACAGCAAAGGCTTAGCATTACAACCATATTAGAGTCTGTAAATAATTTAAATATGAGCCCCGATTTTGCAATTATTGCAATGAGGGGACTCGAAAAATTAAAGAATTTTTCTACTGCAAAGGAGTTAGAGCGATTTGGAAAATGCATATACGAGACAAAAATATGGAGAATACCATCTCATAAATATAACCTTACAGAGGAGTGGAACAAACGTATCTCTTATCTTACAGCAATTACATTACATAATATTACCTAACACAATAAATGCTCCAGTAAACGGAGCATTTATTGTGTTTGCCTACTGCAACAATTTAAAAGCTTTAGCAATAGAGCCTGCATAATTTACAGCGAAAACTGTACGTGTAATAAATATACTTTAAACCATGTTAATTTATAGTATATTTACAAATACAGATAACGTTATAGTTTTATGGAGATAGTTTTACTTATTGCACTTATTATAGTTATTGTTGTTACCATAAACTCGCTGTCTAAAAAAATAGACCGCCTGCAGGATAGCTTTTATGAGGTAAACCGAAAACTTGACCATTATAAAAAACTGGCAGAGTCTGTAGAGAAACCTGCCCTCAACCCCATCCAAAAACAGGAACCTGCACAAACCAAACAACCTGAACCACCTGTTGTCCCTGTTGCTCCTATTCCCGAGAGGCCGGCTGCACCGGTATACACTCCGCCACAGCCTGCACCACCTAAACCTGTAGTGCCTTTAGAGCGTGTTGCTGCTATAAATGCTCCTGCTCCGGCACCTAAACCCCATATAGTTTTACCACCCAAAAAATCGTGGTGGGAAAACTTTAAAGAACAAAACCCCGATCTTGAGAAATTTATTGGCGAGAACCTCATCAATAAAATTGGGATACTCATCCTGGTATTAGGTATAAGCTACTTTGTAAAATTTGCCATAGATAAAGACTGGATAAACGAACCCGCACGTGTGGGCATAGGCATACTTGCAGGAGGCATTGTAATGATGGTAGCGCACAAACTGCGTATTAACTACAAAGCCTTTAGCTCTGTACTGGTTGCAGGTGCCATCTCTATATTTTATTTTACAATTACCGTAGCATTTCATGACTATCATTTATTTAGCCAAACGGTGGCCTTTATAATCATGGTTGCCATTACAGGCTTTAGTGCATTTATATCTGTAAACTATAACCGTGCAGAGCTGGCAGCATTATCGCTTATAGGCGGCTTTGCAGCACCTTTTATGGTAAGTACCGGTAGTGGCAATTATGCTGTACTGTTTAGTTACATTGCCATATTAAATATCGGGATACTGTCTATAGCCTATTATAAAAAGTGGGCTTTTATAAATGCGCAGGCATACATTTTTACAGTACTGCTCTTTGGCGCGTGGCTGATTAGCATAGAAGATTCAGAAAATCCTCCTTATGCCGGTGCATTAATGTTTGGCTTTTTGTTCTACCTGATATTTACCCTTATGAATATCATTAACAACATACGCAATAAGACTGCTTTTACCAAAATGGAACTTACCATACTGGTAAGCAACACTTTTTTATTTTATGGTGCAGGCATGTTTATTATAGACCGTTTTATGCCGCAATACAAAGGCATGTTTACCTTACTGCTTGGTGTATTTAATTTTGTTTTTGCATGGCTATTGTACAAAAAACTGGCAATGGACCAAAAAATTATTTACATACTTATAGGCCTTACCTTAACCTTTGTAACGCTAACCATACCTATACAGTTTAACGGCAATTACATTACACTTTTTTGGGCGGCAGAAGCTGTATTGCTATTATGGCTGGCACAAAAATCGCGTATAGAAAGTTTCAGGTTTGGGTCGGTTATAGTGCATGCACTTATGCTTATAAGCCTTTTAATGGACTGGGCAAACCTTTACCGTGGCACTGAATCGCTCACTCCTGTAATTAACCCTGCTTTTTTAACGGGCTTGTTTGCTATAGCATCGTTACTCGCAGCATTAAAATTAGTAAAACGTGATACAGGTACTTATAAACTGTACGGCATTACATTTAACATAGGGGCATATACTAAAGTGTTGCAAATTGTAGCTATGCTGTTAGTATATATAGCCGGATTTATAGAGCTAAACTACCAGGCGGTTATTTACCTTGAGAGTATATATGCAGTATATAGCCTGTTGCTAATTTACCATCTTACCATGAGTATATTATTTATACAGTTTTATACCAAAAACGAACTAACACAAAAAATTGGGTCGGCTATAGGGATTTTCAATGTGGTAACATTTATACTATTCTCTTCAAGATATGCGTACTACGAGGTAGAAGATTATTTAAACACTGCTATAGCCTATAAACTGGCTTACTGGCTTCATTTTGTAGCACTGGCACTTGTGTTTTATACCGTTGCATTAGTGTATAAATTGAATCAAGAAACTATAAACACCCGCAAAAGCAAAGGTATCCTGCCCTGGATAGGTGTATTCCTACTTGTATATCTTGCCAGTAGTGAACTCATGCTGCACTGGATCGTGATTAGCATAGACCCTGTAAAAGCGATACCAAACTCTTTCGCCTTAAGTGCAGACACAGCTATAGATGTTATGCGTACACAGGTTATAAAAACAGGCTACCCTGTGCTATGGGGTATTATTGCAGGTGTACTACTAGTATTTGGCATAAAAAAACAATTAAAAAACGTTCGGATAACTGCATTGGTATTACTTGGGCTAACTATTGCCAAATTATTTATTTACGACATTAGGAATGCATCCGAAACCGGAAAGATTATAGCATTTATTTTACTGGGAGTTCTTATCTTAGTAATATCTTTTGTATACCAAAAACTAAAATTATTAGTCATTGCAGATAAACCCGAAGACACTACTAACAACACTACGACCACTAACGATGAAAACATTTAAAATAGCCCTGCTTTTACTGCTAAGCTTTAGCGGTTTTGCACAGCAGTTTACCGTTTCGTCTAAAATATCTAAAGTAAAAGCCACCGGGCTGCACAACATTGCCTTAACGCCCGATTTTCGGTGTTATGCCGATGGCAACCTTGCAGGCATACGCATATTTGACAGCAATAGTAAAGAGGTGCCTTATATATTAAGCAGCCCCGAAAAGATAAGGATAGAATCCGGTTTCGAGAAATTTCCGCTACTACTAAAGAGGATTGCAGCCGACTCTGTTTCTCAGGTTTTTATAGAGAATACATCCGGCACAAAATGGAATGAAGTAACACTTGTCATTGCAAATACAGATGCTGTTAAAACCTATAGCATAAGCGGTAGTAATGATAATAGCGAATGGTTTGGCCTGGTAAATAACCAAACGCTTAGCGGCCTGTACAGCCATGCCGATACTATGGTTTATAAAACCTTACCCCTGCCGGTTAATACTTACAGGTATTTAAAAATAGAGTTTAACGATAAAACGTCGCTTCCTCTTAATATTACAGGCGCCGGCAGGATAACCGGTAAACCTATTGCTGCAGCTCTGGTAGAGATACCTAATGCCCATGTTAAAGTTACAGAGATGCTGCTGGAAAAAAGGACCCGCGTTACCGTAACCTTTAATGATCCTGTTATTATAGACCAAATTGCCTTTAACATTACAAATCCACGATTGTATAACCGCAACGCAGCATTATTTGTATCACGCAGCCATACAGTGCGTAAAAAAACAACTACTTATCTGGAACAGGAACTTGCCTTCACACTCAATTCTGCAAATAAAAACATAATCAGCAACCTTAACCTTATAGAGAACAAGGTAGTTATAGATATTGAGAACAAAGACAATGAGCCTTTAGAAATAGCATCGGTAAAACTGTACCAAATGCCTGTAAATCTTATTGCTAATCTTACAGCGGGCGAAAACTACAGTGTTATGGCAGGAAACATACAACTGCATGAACCGGATTATGACCTTAAGGATTTTAAAAGCCAGATTCCTGCCGTATTGCCACAGGCAACCCTTAGCAAGCCGGAACCTGTAAATGCAAAACCAAAAGGTATTAATGCCGATAAAAGCCCCTGGATTATGTGGGCATGTATAGCGGCAGGAGCACTTATATTGTTTTATTTTTGCTATAACCTTGTAAGAGACATGAAAAGCAGCGAAAAAACTCATACATAAATAAGTTGCCGGGCAACGGTGTAAACCGCCTATAATTGTTATTTTTGCAGAAACAAAAAACAATCTTTTAAATGCTTATTATCGGAATTGCAGGCGGTACAGGTAGCGGTAAAACAACTGTGGTGCACCAAATAATGAATCAGTTGCCACTAACCGAAGTGGGTATTATATCTCAGGATCATTATTACCGCGAGAATAATAACCTTAGTTATGAAGACCGTGCCAAAATAAACTTTGACCACCCCCGTGCCATAGATTTTGAATTGATGACAGAGCATTTAAAAGAATTAAAGGCTGGTAATACCATTCCGCAGCCTGTGTATTCTTTTGTTACACATAACCGTACCGATGATACCATTCTTACCCACCCACGTAAAGTAATGATCGTAGAGGGTATATTAATTTTAGCTGATGCTAAGTTGCGTGACCTTTTTGATATTAAAATATTTGTTCACGCCGATAGTGATGAAAGGCTTATACGCCGCTTAAAACGCGACATTGCAGAGCGCGGCCGCGATATGGAAGAAGTACTAAACCGTTACCAAAACACGCTAAAGCCCATGCACGAGCAGTTTATCGAGCCCACAAAAGCATACGCCGATATCATCATTCCGAATGACAAATACAATACCGTAGCCATAGATGTTGTTAGGGCGGTTATAAACCAGAGAATTCTTTAATTTCAGATTTTTGATTTCAGATTTCAGATTGCCTACAGGATGTCAATAACATTATGTAATTATACTATATCAAAAGCTTTAAAAGCATTACTTTGTAATTCAGGATTTTTTAGATTATGAATTTTTTCAGGAAAATAACAACCCGATATCCCTTCTTAGCGTTTTTAAGTAACCGCTATGTGCTGGTGCTTATTTTTGTTGCGGTTTGGATAACCTTTCTTGATAATTATTCGTATTTTGAGCATCAGGCGCTTAACAAGGAAATTGAAGAACTGGAAGATAATAAAGAATATTATATTCAGGAAATCAAAAAAGACAGCACCAGTATAAAGCAATTAAAAAATGGGGAGCAGACTGAAAAGTATGCCCGTGAAAAATATTTTATGAAGCGCGATGATGAGGATATCTATATAATAGAATTTGAAGAAGACGCTAAAAAAGCCAAAGACACTACAACCACCGAATTATAAATAAACAGGAGCATTTATGAGCAATAATCTTTTTGATGAATTTGGGCCTGTGTCTTCTAAACTGTGGAAACAGAAAATCCAGTATGAACTTAAAGGCGCTGATTATAATGCCACTCTTGTTTGGGAAAGCCCTGAAGGCATTAAGGTTAAGCCTTTTTACCATATTGATGAAGCTAAAGACCCCATTACAGAAACGGTAAAAACCGAACCTTTTAAAATAGGCCAGGATATTTTTGTAAAGGATGCAGATAAAAGCGCAACACGTGCTGCAAATACTGTTAAGCGCGGTGCCGAAGCTATACGCTTTACTGTAACCGATGCTACAATTGATGCTGAAAAGCTAATTGCAGGAATTAACCCTGCTATTCCTGTATATTTTTATTTGCATTTCCTTTCAATCGATTTCGTAAAAAAGATCGATGCCATTGCCAAGGATCGTGAAGGGGCAATTTACGTGCAGCCTGATCCTATTGGCCGTCTGGCAAAAGAGGGTAATTGGTACACAAGCCTTAATGAAGATTTTGCGAAACTTAACACCATAGCATTAACATGCAAGAACATAAGTTTTATAGGTATTAATGCAGGTTTATATCAAAATGCAGGTGCTAATAGTGTACAGCAAATAGCATACACCCTGGCGCATGTTAATGAATATTTTAACCGCGTAACAAATATCAGTCAGCCCATTATTCTAAAAGTGGCGGTAGGCACCAATTACTTTTTTGAAATTGCCAAGCTGCGTGCCCTGCGCCTGCTGTTTAACCTTATTGCAAAAGAGTACGGCCATAACCATGACTGCCATATAATAGCCACACCCACAAAGCGTAACAAAACCATATACGACTATAATGTAAACATGCTGCGTACTACTACAGAGTGTATGAGCGCCATTCTGGGTGGTGCAGATACTGTTATTAATTTACCTTATGATGCCCTGTATCATAAAAGCAATGAGTTTGGCGAGCGCATTGCCCGCAACCAGCTATTGGTCTTAAAACACGAAAGCTATTTTGACAAAGTTAATAACCCGGCAGATGGTGCCTACTACATAGAAGAACTTACACAACAGCTTGCAGATAAAGCCCTTACCCTCTTTAAAGATATCGAGGCTAACGGTGGTTTTATTACACAGTTAAAAGAAGGTACGATTCAGCGAAAAATACAGGAAAGTGCAGCTAAAGAACAGGAGTTGTTTGACAGCGGTAAAGAAGTGCTTTTAGGCACTAACAAATACCCGAATAAAAATGATCGCATGGCGCATGACATGCAGTTGTTCCCGTTCTTAAAAATTAACCCAAGAAAAACGCTGGTAAGCCCCATTATAGAAAAAAGGCTTGCAGAGAAAACAGAGCAGGAACGGTTAGAAAACGAGAAAGTTAGTAACAAACAATAGCTCCCGTTTTTTAAAATTATTATATTTACTAAAAAGAAAATTATGGAAGCTATACGCCAATATATTAAAGTTACCGGAAGGAATATCAGTATCACGTTACCGGATGATTTTAATGCAGATGAAGTAGAAGTAATTATTCTGCCTAAGAATGATGATTTTTATCTGACCGATGAAATGAAAGCGGAACTTGACCTGCAACTAAAAGAACCGGCGACAGATTATATTTCTGCCGAAGAATCAATAGCGGAGCTTAAAAAAAAGTATGGAGTATAAAATTGTAGTTTCATCAAGAGCACGAAAGCACTTTGTAAAAGCCATAGATTACTATGCTGATATAAGCCCGGCAATACCTGCAAAATTTATACATGCCATAGAATCTGCTTACAAGAAATTATCTCAAAACCCATTTTTTGTTATCCGCTATAAAAACGTAAGGGCTATTCCCTTAAAAGGTTTTCCCTACCTTTTATTTTTTTGTATTGATGAAATAACTTTCGAGGTAAAGATATTATCCATTTTCCACACATCTAAAAGACCTCAGAGATATCCAAAATAATTTTGATGAGAAAAAACCTCCAGCACATACAGCTTAAACCTGTCATCCACGAACAACTCGTAGGTAATAATCCTGCAGCAGAGCCATTTGCAACTGCCGAAGGCATAAGTTTAAAGCAACTTTATACAGAAGCTGATAACGAGAATTTGGAGCACCTTGATTTTGGTGCAGGGTTTTCGCCATACCTTCGCGGGCCGTATGCCACTATGTATGTACAAAAACCATGGACAATAAGGCAATATGCAGGTTTTAGTACCGCGCAGGAAAGTAATGCCTTTTACCGCCGTAACCTTGCTGCCGGGCAAAAAGGCCTTTCTGTAGCGTTTGATCTTGCTACACACCGCGGTTATGATAGCGACCATGAGCGTGTAGTGGGCGATGTTGGCAAGGCTGGCGTAGCTATAGACAGCGTAGAGGATATGAAAGTACTCTTCGACCAGATTCCGCTAAACGAGATGTCGGTTTCTATGACCATGAATGGGGCGGTGTTGCCCATTATGGCTTTTTATATAGTTGCTGCCGAAGAGCAGGGCGTGAATCCTGAGCAGTTATCGGGTACTATTCAAAATGATATACTTAAGGAGTTTATGGTACGTAATACGTACATATACCCTCCTGCCCCATCGATGAAAATTATTGCCGATATTTTTGAATATTCGAGCCGCAGGATGCCGAAGTTCAATTCTATAAGTATATCAGGCTACCACATGCAGGAGGCTGGTGCTACGGCAGATATTGAGCTGGCTTATACCCTGGCAGACGGATTGGAGTACATTCGTACCGGGCTTGCCACGGGTATGAAGATTGACGAGTTTGCCCCACGCCTTTCATTCTTTTGGGCCATTGGCATGAACCATTTTATGGAAATTGCCAAAATGCGCGCCGGGCGTATGCTGTGGGCAAAACTGCTTAAACAGTTTAGCCCTAAAGATGAAAAATCGCTTGCGTTGCGCACCCATTGCCAAACAAGCGGCTGGAGCCTTACAGAGCAGGACCCTTTTAATAATGTAGCGCGTACGGCTATAGAGGCTGCCGCAGCAGTTTTTGGAGGAACACAATCGCTGCACACTAACGCACTTGATGAGGCTATTGCCCTGCCTACCGATTTTTCGGCACGGATAGCACGCAACACACAGATATTTTTACAGGAAGAAACTAAAATAACTAAAACCACAGATCCCTGGGCAGGCAGCTACTATGTAGAAAGCCTTACTAATGATATTGCCCAAAAAGCATGGGCATTAATTGAAGAGGTGGAAGAACTGGGAGGGATGACCAAAGCTATAGAAGCCGGCATACCTAAACTGCGCATTGAAGAAGCGGCAGCACGCAAGCAGGCCCGTATAGATAGCGGTCAGGATATTATAGTAGGCGTAAACAAATACCGCCTGCTAAAAGAAGACCCTTTACAAATTTTAGATGTAGATAACGAGATGGTTCGCCGCCAGCAACTGGAGCAGCTTGCTACCATAAAAGCAACACGCAACAGCGAACAGGTTGCCGCAAGCCTTGAAAAACTAACAGAAGCAGCTAAAACAGGTACAGGTAATTTACTGGAACTGGCTATAGAAGCAGCACGATACAGGGCAACGCTGGGCGAAATAAGCAGCGCGCTCGAAAGTGTTTTTGGCAGGTATAAAGCACAAATTAAATCATTTAGCGGTGTGTACAGCAAAGAGATAAAAAACGACGAAAGCTTTGAAAAAGCAAAACAGCTTGCAAACGAATTTGCCAAACTGGAAGGCCGCCGCCCCCGTATTATGATTGCAAAGATGGGTCAGGATGGGCACGACCGCGGTGCCAAGGTAGTAGCCACAGGTTACGCAGATGTAGGCTTTGATGTAGATATAGGCCCACTTTTCCAGACACCCGCAGAGGCTGCCAAACAGGCGATAGAGAACGATGTACACATACTTGGGGTATCATCGTTAGCAGCAGGGCATAAAACGTTAGTCCCACAGGTTATTGCAGAACTTAAAAATTATGGCCGCGAAGATATTATGGTTATTGTGGGCGGAGTGATTCCGGCGCAGGATTACCAATATCTTTTTGATGCCGGTGCCGTAGCTGTTTTTGGCCCCGGCACAAAGATTAGCGAAGCTGCCATTACAATTTTAGAGGTTTTGATACAGGGATTTGAAGAGTAAATTGCAAAATTTTATAAACTTATATGATAAAAAAAGTATTTTACCTTCTAATATTTTCGATGTTTTTATGTTGCGGACAAAGTCAGGTTGCGAAAGATTCTATAGATATGACTAAATACGATACTTTTATAAACAAGGAAAAATTCAGACAGGATCCAACCAGTTTTTATCCAGGGATAAGTGATCCTAAACTACTACCTGTTTTATCAGAAAAAATTAATCAGGCCGCTGTAGACTTCAAAAATATCTCTTTAAACAATCCAACAGAAGAAAAGTATCAAGGAAAAATTAGGGAAGGTTTAAACAGATTTTCTGACATATACCTGAAACTTGATACTGAAGATCGCGAAAAGATTTGCAGCTATTTTGAGGAACTAATGGATATTGCGGGTGTTGAAAGTTCAGGAGGGCTGTTGAATGATTTTATGTATGGATTTGATCCAGCAAAAAAAATGTAATACATGAAAACATTACAACTACTTTTCATACTCGTTTCCTTTTCGTGTTTTGCACAGATTAAAACAACGCAGCTAAATAAAGCTACATTGCCTAAAACTATTAGTTACACTGGCAGACTTATTAATGCTGTCAGATTTACTGATGCTGGTGACGAGACAATTGTGATTACTACCGAAACAGGCGAATCTCAAAGTAAGACGGAACCTGATGAATCGTACAGGGAAGCGGAACTATTTGCCTACCAGTACATTTTAACCGATGGTAAGTGGGCCTTGCAGTGGAAAATGTATGACTATGTGAAAGAATGCCCGGTAGACATTGAGTGCAACTTTATAAAGAATTCATTTGCCGTAACCGACCTTGACAAAAATGGTAAAGCCGAAGTATGGCTTATGTACATAACCGGTTGCCACGGCGATGTGAGTGCCTCTAACATGAAGGTAATTGTTTATGAGGGCTCCCAGAAATATGCAATGCGTGGCCATACTAAAGTAAGGGTCGGCGAGAATGAATTTGATGGTGGCGAATATACTTTTGACGAGCCATTTAAAAAAGCACCTGAAGCCTTCAGGAAATATGCGCTTAAACTATGGCAAAAAAACGTAATGCAAAAGTTTGAGTAAACAGCAAACATTGTAATTGTCCCAATTATACAATTACTGATTTTTTGCAATGATTATATTTGTAGAAACTGAATTAGCATGCCCATTTTAAGATCAATACAGCTACTATTATTTATAGCATTACATGTAACTTTATATGCCCAACAAACTAAGGCTGATTATTTAAACCAGAATGCATCGGCACTTAGTGACCAGTTTATCTTCCCCGAAAAAAATATTAAAGTTGTTGGTTTTGGCGCTTATCACGGCAGTGCCAAAACTGAGGATGCTGAACTATTACTTGTACAGTCGCTAATTGATAATAACAATTTGCGTTACTATTTCCCGGAAACAGATATAAGTATTGCCCACTATTTTAATGAATACCTTACAACCGGGAATGAGGTTTTACTAAAAGACCTTATTGAAACCTACGGAACACGGATACCACAGGAACGCACTATTGAAGTTTTTAATAAATGGAAAAAACTCAAAGAACTAAACGATAAGCTGCCTAAGCAGAAAAAGATACAGGTTCTTGGTGTTGACCCTATTGTAACTTATAAATACACGTACAGGCATTTGCTCAGCCTCATTAATAAGCCGGCACAATGGGCTGCGGCACTGCAATTGCAGGAAACTATTGCTAAAGACACCACTGATTTTTCGCCGTACTATGATAGTTTTTCTAAAAAACAGCTAAAAGCATTTGTTTCAGATTATGCAGCTAACGCTAAAAAATATCAGTCATTGATAAATAACGTGACCATGTTTAAGCACCTTATTGGCACCCTTAATGTAAGCTTTGATGATAGTTATAGACGAGAAAAGGAAATGTATAACAACTACCTTAATTTAGTTAAAATTTATAAGTGCAAAAACAAGTTACAATTTTTCAGGCTTGGATTTTCCCATCTTTTAAAAGCCAAAGCCCAAAAAGAAGATAAACGCGGTTCGTTTTTTTCGATGCTCGTTGACAATAATATATATCCTAAAAATGAGATCGTTTCAGTTTTGGGTTATTTAACTAAATCGGAAGTTATCTGGAAAGATAAATATGATAACGAAGGTGAATATGTATCGTCTTTAACGAATAGTAAGGAAGGTACGGGCGACTCAGAGTCAGAATACTTTAAAGGCATTGAAATTTTTAAGGAAGGTAAAAAAAGTGATCTTACCATTTTCAGTTTAAAGAGGCCAGGCAGCCCTTACAGCGAATCCGGGTGCACAGATATGGTTGAAGTTATATCGAAAGAAAAACCTGTAGATTACGAAACATCTGTAACTACAGATTTTATAGATTATGTTTTACTGTTAAGCAATTCGGGAGCAAGCCACTCTATTTACTCTGTTAAAAATAATTAGTACTTAATTTTCCTTTTTACGCTGCAAGCCAGGTTATAAAGTTTTTCTAAAAGTATGTTATTTACAACTTCTATTTCTTTTAACGTGTCCGGCAATGTTATGTTATTTTGCCTTAGCTCTGCAGATAGCTCAGCAAGATTTCTTCGTAACTGCGGACGTAATTCATTTATAATTACAAGAAGATTTGTTAAAGATAAAGGACTTTCTATAAGTGATACAGGCAGTGTGCTTATTTTTATTTTATAAAGATCCTGTGCATATACTTTGTATTCTTGTATCATGATAATAGTATTTAAGCTTATCTATAACATTTTGTATTCCAGATAATTACACCTACACAAAACTTAGGCTAACTTACAACCATTAACACACTATTAAATATCAATTATAAAATTATTAACAATTATATTAAATAATAATTATTTTATTAGCTTCTACCTTAAAAACTAAAGTTAACATATGTAATTTTAACTTTTAATATAAAACTATTTTTTCCGGATATCAATTACCTCATTAAATTCCTTTACAATTTTTTGTGTGACTGGTAACCTATAGCCTATATAGAACTCAAAATAATGCTGCTGGTCGGCAAGTTTGGTTCCCGGTCCTGAGTTATAATAAAAGGAATTGAAATTTATATTTGCCCCGGTGTAAAACTGGTTGTAATTATATCCTACAGCAGCCCTGTATTGCGCCTGCCAGGATATGCCACTGCTTTTCTCGCTGGGTGTACCGTCATTATATTTTGTAGTTATACTGTTATATCCTACCCCGCCATACACGCCGGCAGAAATTAAAAAATGGCCGTACAGTATTAAATTATAGTAGTACGCAGGGCCTGCCGCAATATCTATGTTATGGTCGGCACTATTATCGTTGTTGGATATTTTGGTGTAATAATAATTTACAGATGGCACAAAGCTGCCGGCACTCTTTTTTTGCCATTCGTTTTGTGTATACGTAGCCCTGAAGGAGTAATTGGGATTAAAAACATACGATGTACTGCCACCAATTTTAACCACCTTAAGGTCGGAGAAGAAAACATTATCATCCAACCCTAACCGCCTGCCCTCTACATAATAGCCTTTGGTGCTCATGTACTGCAAATTTTGCATCCACTTTTTTAAGTAAAAGCGTGTTCCAAAGGTAAAGTTCTTTGTTTTGCCCTTTATGTCATCGTCCTTATTAAACTTCAGGAATGTTGGCGTATAACCAAGATCTATTTCTATAAACCTAAACATGAAAGTTGCGGTAGAGCGTATCTGTTGGTTAGGGGTAATCTTAAACCGTAAATTGCTATTCCTGTCATGCACATCAAAAGACTGAAAGCCATTGCTTAAACTTAGCCTTGCAGAGAAATAATCGTCAAACTTTTCTATGTAAGGATTTGTGTTAATAGAGTCAGTTTCAGCCTGGGCAAAAACAAAATTGCCGTCTAATAAACAGTATGTTATAAATACTTTTAAGATAAGAAAATAGTGTTGCTTCATCCGATTCGTTTATGAGCCCAATTTACACTTTTTTTTATTTTGACAATCACGAAAAACTTTAGCTGTTAATAATTTGGGGAATGTGGATTGTGTAGAAAGTGTAGACAATTCTACACTATAAATTTACAAATTTAGAATTAAAACCATGATTAACAATAACTTAAAACTTCGGTATAAAGATTGGTATTTACTTGCCTGTAAGAAAACAGCCTAATTAATAATTACAAGCGCAAACATGAAAATAGATACCATTACTTCAAGCCAGCTAAACATAGATACAAACAATTATAGCAATGCCGACACTACTGTTACGGGCAAAAAACCAAAAGAAGTCTTTGTACCCGGTACACTGGTACTTATAGGCACTTTTATTTTGCTTATAGGTGCTGCATTTTTAGTATACCAACTACAGCCGGAGTTTGATCTTTTGCATGAAGAACGATTAAAATCTCCCTGGGGACTCGCACTTATCGCAATAAGCATTACGTTACTGGTGGTTAAAGGAAGCTTCTTCATATACAATTTGTTCCTTTACTTTAAATACAAACCGGTAAAATCTGTTTCAGACGATTTATTGCCAACGGTTACTGTAATCGTACCGGCATATAACGAAGGAAAACTTGTTTGGGACACACTTATAAGCCTTGCTGCCAGTAAATATCCTGAAAGCAAACTGCAAATACTGGCATTAGACGATGGCAGTAAAGATGATACATGGTACTGGATGCAGCAGGCAAAACAAAAATTAGGGAGCAGGCTCGATATTTACCAACAGCCTAAAAATATGGGTAAACGCCATGCCCTTTACCGTGGTTTTAACCTGGGCACAGGAGATGTTTTTGTAACAGTAGACAGCGACTCTGTAGTAAAAAAAGATACACTGCGCAATTTAGTAAGCCCACTGGTAACTAATAAAGAATGTGGCGCTGTTGCAGGTAATGTAAGAGTATTAAACAACAAGAATAGCATTATTGCCAAGATGCTTAATGTTAGCTTTGTACTAAGTTTTGAATTTGTACGTTCTGCCGAAAGCAGCCTGGGGTCGGTAATGTGTACACCCGGTGCGTTGGCCGCCTATCGCAGGTCGGCAGTATTTGCCTGCCTTCCTGAATGGATAAACCAGACGTTTATGGGCCAGCCAAGTGATATTGGCGAAGACCGCGCTATGACGAACATGATCATGAAACAGGGCCACCATATCCTTTTTCAAAGAAATGCTTACGTGCTTACTAATGTTCCCGAAAAATATAAAGGATTGTACAAAATGTTCATCCGCTGGGGACGCAGCAATGTAAGGGAAAACCTTATGATGTCTAAGTTCGTGTTTAAAGAATTCAGGGAAAAGTCTAAGTTGGGCACAAGGTTATTGTTCCTTAACCAGTTCCTGTCTATTATTACGGCTTATCCGTTTATTATATTAATGTTCATTTTAATACTATCATACCCGTTACTATTTTTAAGTTCTACACTGGTAGGTATATTAATTATGTCGAGTTTTCCGGTATTCTTTTATGCTAAACGTTACAGCTTATCAGAGTCGTTCTATGCTTACTCGTATAGTATTTTGTACACCTTTGGCCTGTTCTGGATAACTCCTTATGCTATTGCAACTGCAAGTAAAAGAGGCTGGCTTACCAGAGGATAAAAATTAATTTAAATTGAAACCATAAAGAGGCAGCATAGTAATTAAGCTGCCTCTTTTGCTATTCACTAATCTCAGATCATTACACTCGTAACAAGCCTCTAAAAGCCCGTGCAGCATAGTAGGACCCTGCGCCATTATGATACACAAATACTGCATTATACCGAAAATCGGCAAAAACAGCACCGCCATGTTTTCTTATCCCGGCAGGTGTTTTTATCCAGCTTGATGTTTTTGCATCAAAGTTGCCAAGTTTTTGCAACTCCCTGTATTGCGCTTCGTCTAAAATTTCAATCCCCATATCGGCAGCCATATCTATAGCAGTATTTTCCGGACGGTGTTCTTTTCTCGACTCCCACCCTTCGCGGTCATAACATACACTCCTGCGCCCTTTGGGCGTTTCGGCAGAACAATCATAAAAAATATATTCGCCGGTTTTTTCGTCTAAGGCTACAACATCGGGTTCGCCGCCGGTTAGTTCCATTTCGTTAAGCGACCATAATTTTGCAGGACTGGCTTCAAGCTTTGCCTGCACATCTCCCCATTTAATGGCCGCATGGCGGTTCATGTTTTTATTAAAGCGAACCATTAATATTTTAAATAGTTCATCACGCTCTTCAACAGGCAACTCTTTTTTAATGCTGGCCATATAGTCTTTGTATTGTAAACTTAGTAATTGATTTACGTAAATTTATGAATATTAAACATTTGACAATACATATTACCGTTAAATACTACAAAATAGTAATTCTATATTTTAATTGATTATTTTTATAAAATTTAATTTTTACACTTACCACACAATACTTATACTTTTATGAAAAAAGCTTTATTTATTACATGGATTTTTTTAGTGTTTTCGGTAGCTCTAATGGCTCAGAAAAAACCGAAGGAAATAAGGAAGAATGTCCCTGTAGATTCTATAGTTTTAAGCGACCCTTTTATACTGGCCGATAAAAAAACCAACATGTATTACATGACCGGTACCGGTGGTATGCTCTGGAAAAGTAAGAACCTTAAACTTTGGGAAGGGCCTTTTGAAGTAGCCAAAACCGACCCCACATCATGGATGGGGCCAAAGCCAATGATATGGGCTGCCGAAATTCATAACTACAAAAACAAGTACTACTACTTTGCCACCTTTACTAACCAGGCGGTTACAATTGATACCGTAAACGGAAATACTGTAGAGCGACGTGCCTCTCACGTTTTAGTAAGCGATAAACCCGATGGGCCTTTTGTACCTATGAAGGATGCCACGTATTTACCTGCCAACAAGCCCACACTGGATGGAACCTTTTGGATAGATAAAGACGGTAAGCCTTATATGGTGTATTGCTATGAATGGCTGCAGGCTGTTGACGGTACTATAGAAAAGATAGAATTGAAACCCGACCTAAGCGGATCTGTAGGCGAAGGGAAATTACTTTTTAAAGCAAGCGATTCGCCGTGGAGCCGTGAAAAAGACAAGAACGGCAAAGATGTACCTAACAGGGTAACTGATGGGCCTTATCTCTTTAAAACCGGTACTAACCGTTTGGGCATGATATGGACAAGCTGGATATATGATGTATATACTCAGGGCGTTGCCTACTCGCAAAGTGGCACGCTTGATGGGCCGTGGATTCAGGAGAAAGATCCTATTACGCCGCCCAATTATGGCCACGGTATGTTGTTTAAAACTTTAGAAGGTAAACTTTTAATGTCATTACACAGCCATAAAGACAATAAAGGGAAATACCACAGGGTGCCTCATTTTTTTGAAGTAGATATTACAGGCGATAAGTTAATTGTTGGTAAGCCCTTTATACCGTAGAAAGCTGTATATATAAACAAATTGTAACTATTTGCACTTACTTTTTGCAAATAGTATCTGCCCATGCAAATAATTCTTCAAGATCATAATCTCCACTATGCGGCTTATCCCACGGTAGTGCAAAGTCTACATTAAAACCTTTATTCTCTAAATACGTAGCAAGGATTACTGATACAGCAAGACCAGTGTCGCTGTCTTTAGACCCATGCCTTATCCTCCAGTATTTAGATGTATTGGTATTTGGTAAACCTATATATTTCATAGGATTCATGATTTTAATAATCGCCGCATCGGCAGTAGATTTAACCTGCGCATTGTTAGCTGAAAATGCAGTAAAATGTTGCTTGTCAATTTTGTCTGTGCCAAAAAGCTGGTTTTCTCCGGCTGAAAGGTCGAGCGCATCAAACGCCGGAGGAGTTTTCATACGAGTCATGTATTTTATATAACTTTCAAAATCAATATCGGTTACTTTCTTACCTTTTATGGTAAGCCATGCATGTTTCGCTAAGTCTGTTCCTTTATCAAGCTCCTTTTGTGCCGAAGCTATTACACATTTTTTTACATAATCTTTAAAAGCACCATTTCCTTTTTCATCTAACGTGAGTTTTTCTCCCCTGCTTCCTGTTAACTGTAAGTTATTTACATAAGCCGTAAATGACTTTTTAAGTTCCGATGAAATTTTCAGCTGATCAGCAGTAAGAGCGGTATTACCGGCGGTAGTATTCATTCCCGGAAATTTTCGCTGCGCGGTGCTATTTATCCCATTAAACTGCCATTCATACACCATATCGGCATTATCAAGGTTTGTTATAGGGCAATAAGCCGAAACCGCAAAAATGTCATCTGTAGCATTAGCCGCTCCCAAGGCTTTTAAGTAAGGGTCATAGTCGGTATTATTGCCCGTAGCGCCAAGAAGGGCAGATATAGCCCCGCCAGCACTGGTACCATTCGAAACAATTTTATTGGCATCTCCCGCCATACGGCTGTCGTTAAATTTTAAGTAACGTATGGCAGCTTTTAAATCTACTATTACTGCGGGTGCCTTACCTGTCTTGGTGGTCCTCCCTCTTGCTCCGGCAGATGCCACAACATAACCTTTAGAAAGTGCTGTTAAAACAGCCGACGGACGATTTGGCCCCATCATTCCCATTGGCATTGACCCGAGGCCGCCCAACGGAAGTTTTTCACCTTCAGGCGGTTTAGTTCCCGCAGGTATGTCTCCCATGTGACTTGGAAATTTTCCTTTTTTTGATGGTGATGCCGTTGCCGGATGGGCCGGCATATAGCCGCCAATTTCATTTGGAAAAAAAATAGGTGCATTAGCTCCGGTATATCCATTAATACTTTTGCCCGAAAAGTATTCTTCGGGTATGTATATGTTTAATTTTTGGTAACTCGTGTCAACAGGATTTGCGACATAAACGATATTTTCATAAGCTCTAACCTTAAAACTTTTACCTTCTAAAGTAAGTTCCTGCATTTTATAATTTTCAGGATTAAAGTTTAAATCATACACGCTCTTCTCCTGGCAAAAAGTAAATGCACTGTATAGCAGAACAACAGTATATAATAAATAGTTTATCTTATTTTTCATCATTAAATATTTAGTAAAGTAAAACTAAACATTAAATCAATGTTCATCAAACTAATGAGATGAACACCCTTATAGTTGCGGTAAAAATTCTACAAAATAAAAAAAACAGCAATTCTGACAAAGCACTAATAACAGAACCAGTAATAACAATTTAACTATTTATCTAAAAAATAGCTAAATATTTTATGTTTTGATACATAAAACTTACGAAATTAGTAGCGAATTTTGATTTTTATAATTTATAATTAGTTTTACGAAAAACAATGTCTGCAATGGAATTTAATGGCCTTAAAAATAAAAACAATTATAAGTATGTATATAAAACTACCCGCGAAAAACTTGATAAAAATGAATCTGTTGTAAGCTTTTGCTATGCAATTGCAGCCGCCTGCCTACTAATAATACTGGTAATGGTTTTACAGTATTATGGGTATTTAAAGGTTGATTGAAAATTTCACTTTAATATTATCTATTTTACATTACTAATTTTACTGATACCCTTTAGCCTGCAAATTAAACAACTCTGCATAGCGGCCGTTTTGTGCCAGGAGCTCTTCATGGGTACCTATTTCAAGCAGTTGCCCTTTATCTAAAACCAAAATCCTGTCGGCAAGCCTTGCTGTAGAAAAACGGTGCGAAATAAGAACGGCACTTTTACCTTTGGTAAGGTTAGAGAACCGCTGAAAAACCTCATATTCGGCACGGGCATCCAGCGCAGCGGTAGGCTCATCAAGAATAAGTACCTGCGCTTCTTTCATGTAAATACGCGAAAGAGCCACCTTTTGCCATTCGCCACCGGATAGTTCTACGCCGTTATTAAAGCGCTTGCCTAAAGTCTGTTCATAATGTAGTGGTAATTTATCGGCAAGGGCATCGGCAGTACTGGCTTTTGCCGCTGCTTTAATAAGCTCGACGTTATCCTGTTGGGTTATGTTACCCACAGCAATGTTGTTAGAAAGTGTCATTTGGTAACGCAAATAATCCTGAAAAATAACACCCAGGTTAAGGCGCAAATCATCAGGGTCGTAATCTTTAAGATCGGTGCCATCCAGTAAAATACGGCCTTCGGTAGGTTCATAAAGCCGCGCAAGGAGTTTTACCAGTGTCGTTTTACCTGCACCGTTCTCGCCCACTAATGCCAGTGTTTCGCCCGGATGCAATGTAAAATTTAGGTGCCTGTTTGCCCAGTTATCAGAGTGGCGGTATTTAAAACCAACATTCTCAAAAGTGAAGCCCTCTTTTATAGGCCTGGGAAAAGGAATAGGATTTTTTGATACCTGCATAACGGGCATAATATCAAAAAATTCCATAAAATCGGTCAGGTAAATTGCACCCTGCGATATGGTGGTAAACCTCAGCAATATTCCCTCGGTAAGGGTACGCAACTGTCTAAATGAGCCTGCCAGAAAAGTAAGGTCGCCTACGGTAAGTGTGCCGTTAACAGTTTTTATAATTATAAACACATAAGCCGCATAGTAGCCCGTGCTGCCCAGCATAGAAAAGAACGTTCCCCATAAAGAGCGGCGTATGGCAAGCTGGCTGTTGTCTTTATAAAACTGGTCACTCAACCGTTTAAAACGGCTGATTATAAAATCGCCCAGGTTAAATATCTTAACCTCTTTAGCTGTTTCGTCGCTGGCACCAAGAAAACGCAGGTAATCAAGTTCGCGGCGTTCGGGAGTTTGGCTGCGGGTAAGGGAATAATTTTGGTTATTAAAGTAGCTTTCGCCAATAAACGATGGCAAAATAGTTACTACTAATAACACTATAAGCCACGGGTTAAAGGCAAGCAGGCCTGTTACTAAAAATGCCATAGATATAATGTCCTGTATTTGCGCCATAGCCTGAGAGAGCAGCATGGTACGCCCCAGTGTTTGCTGCCGTGCACGCTCCAGCTTATCGTAAAACTCAGCATCTTCCGATTGTTCCAGGTCGAGCGTGGCGGCATGCTTCATTATCTTAACCGATGTATAGTTAGAGAACGAATCGCCAAGCAAACTGTCCAGAAGGCTGGTTATGCGGCTTAGGGCATCGGTAGTTATAGCAAGAGCAAATTCTAAGGCTATAAGCTGGTACAGGTACGTATGGTCGGTTCCCTCTCCCTGGCCGCTTAAGTGCACCACCTGGTCTATAATAAGTTTGCCCACATACAGCAAGGCTACGGGCATGGCACTGCGTACTATCCTGAATAAAAAACTGAAAAATGTTTTTTGCGGACTGCTTTGCCATACCAGTTTAAAAAATGCGGGCAGGTTAGAAAGTGCACTTATGCGCTCTTTAAAACCTGCTTTTTTTGCAATTGGTGGAATTTTTTCCCTCATGCTGCAAAGTTACAACCTGTAGCGCATCATCTCTATAATTTAAAAAAGAAAAAAGCAATGGCAGCCCATTCTTTCTTTACACCCTTAGCATACCCTATGGTCTGGCTGGCTGCATCCTGCACAGTACCGTTATCTTTTATATAACCTATAGTCATGTAGTTACTGCCCTGTACCCTGCCATCTTCATTTATGTACCCAAGAGTCTGGTGATAATTATCCTGTACTTTTCCGTCTTTAAAGTAACCTACGATAGTATGCAGCCTGTCCACAATTTTTCCGTCACCATCTATAGTAAGTACGGTAGTATACCCGCTATCCTGTATCTCTCCCTCTTCTGTTACATACCCTTTAGTCCCGTAATCGCTTGTTTCTAAGCTTTGGGCAGTAAGTAAATTTGCACATAATAATACAGCGGCAGTTAAAAGTATTCGTTTCATGTAATTTAGATATCTGTAGCTAAGATAAGCACTCTGTGTTAAATTAACTTTGAAATAATAGTACAGCAGGCAACTTTATTATTATAGTTTTTACCTTTGGAAAAATTTTTACAATGAATAGGAGAAAATTCTTCCGCAACGGTTCGCTTTTCACATTGGGCACTACACTTTTAAGCCCCTTTAGCAGTACTGCAAACGTATTAAACCTTGATACTTTAGATAAAAACAAAAAGGCCAAAAACATTATTTTTATGGTAAGCGACGGTATGAGTACCGGCACGCTTAACATGGCCGACTTATACCTTAACCGCAAGACTGGCAAAGGCAGCAACTGGCTGCAGCTGTACAAAGACCAGCGCGTAAACATTGCACTTATGGATACTGCTTCGGCAAGCTCTATAGTAACCGATTCTTCTGCCGGCAGCTCATCATGGGGTGGCGGTGTAAGGGTTAAAAACGGTGTGCTTAACGTGGGGCCTAACGGCGAGAAGTATATGCCTATATGGCAAAAATTTAAAAAGGCAGGCAAGATGGCGGGTTGCGTTACTACAGTGCCTATTACGCACGCTACCCCGGCAGGTTTTTGCGTTAACAACGACAGCCGCAATGCCCAGGAAGATATTGCAGCAGATTACCTTAACCTTGGTTTTGATATTATGATGGGTGGTGGCGATAAGTACTTTAGCGCCGGCCACCGCGAAGATAAAAAAGATATGTATGCCGCCTATAAAGCTAAAGGCTGGCAGGTGGTACGCAACCGTAAAGAAATGCTGGCTGCTGCCAATGATAAACAGATTCTTGGGGTTTTTGGCGAAGATGCCCTGCCGTACAGCCTTGACCGTGCCAATGATAAAACATTAACTGCAGAAACCCCTACCCTTGCCGAAATGGCACAAAAAGCCATTGACCGTATGAAAGGCCATAAAAATGGTTTTGTACTGCAAATAGAAGGTGGTAAGGTAGACTGGGGTGCACATGCTAACGATGTTGGCGCACTGTTGTATGACCAGGTGGCGTTTGATGAAGCAGTGAAAGTAGCAATAGATTTCGCTGAAAAAGATAAAGAAACCCTTGTAATTATAACTACAGATCATGGCAATGCCAATCCCGGTGTTATTTATGGCAAAGATGCCAATGCAAATTTTGACAGTATACAAAAATATACCCATACTAATGAGTGGCTGTTAAACGAGATAAAGCCAAACTTTACTGTAGCACAGGTACGCGAGCTTGTTGATGCCATGAATGGTAAATCAATATCCGAAGAGGATGCCAAGACCGTATTAAGCTATTATGATGGCCTGCATAAAGAAGATGGGGGATTGTATAATTACAAGAAGGTACCGTTTAAGGCTTTTGCAGAAATTCAGCAAAAAGGAAACTCTGTAGGGTGGATAAGTATGGACCACAGTGCCGATTATGTAAACCTCGCCATGTTTGGACCCGGCAGCGAATTGCTGAAACCTTTTGTAAAAAATACCGACCTGCATTACCTTATGCTACAGGCCGCAGAGGTGGAGAATAAATTTTAATTACATAGAAATGTTATACAAGCGCCTTAGAGTAAGGCGCTTTTTTTATATTTGAAAGGTATTTCTCAATCAGTCTTAATGAATAAATATCTTAACGAAGGATTATGGTTTTGCGTGCCTATAGTTTTTGCCGTAATAATATGCATTGTCTGGTTTAAAACTATTTTTGACCTTAATCCTTATATCAATCTTTCAGATGGAGTATCCCTGTCTGTAAATCCTTATTGCTTCATTGCAGCAATCACTACTATATTAGGATTCATTATCTTTCTATTGAGAAATTTATTTAACCATTTTGGGAGTATTGTTACCGCTGCAATATTGTTATTTTACACTACACTTTTTATATTAGTTACAACCTATATAATTTACCTTAATAAGGCGCTTGCCCCGCAGGAGGGTTGGGTAATATATCCGCCATTAAGTGCAATAGAAAAGATAGAGGTTAAGGAAAGTTTTTTTATCTGCAGCCCAGTTTACCCTGTGTTGTTTCAGTTATCATTAATAGTACTTGCTGCATTTACTGCTTTTAAAATTGGCGGAAATCATAATCGTGTAAAAACATGTAATTGAAAATCAAAAAGTTATCATTTCTTTCTTTGCCTCTTCAAATTCCGTAATCATATCTTTTACAATCCCTGCAACAGGTTTAATTTCATTTATTAATCCGGATATCTGGCCTATTTCGAGTTCGCCTTCTTCAAGGTCGCCCTCAAACATGCCTTTCTTTGCACGGGCACGGCCCAGGAGTGCCATAAGGGCTTCCTTAGTGGGTGCTGTGGTGTATAACGCATTTACATCATGAAAGAATTTATTTTTTATAAGCCTTACGGGAGCCAGTTCTTTAAGTGTAACGTGCGTGTCACCATCCTGTGCATTTACTATAGCCTGCTTAAATTTTTCGTGCGATGATGACTCTGTAGATGCAGCAAAGCGGCTGCCTACCTGCACACCATCGGCACCCAGAACCATTGCGGCAAGCATTCCCCTGCCGGTGGCAATGCCACCTGCTGCAACAAGCGGAACGGTAAGTTTTTCGCGCACCATAGGTATCAGGGTAAAGGTGGTGGTTTCTTCGCGGCCGTTATGCCCACCGGCTTCGAAGCCTTCGGCAACTACGGCATCTACACCCGCCTCCTGTGCCTTAAGGGCAAACTTAACACTGCTTACCACATGCACCACAGTAATACCCCTTTCCTTTAAAAAGGCTGTCCACGTTTTAGGATTTCCGGCCGATGTAAACACCACTTTTACACCCTCCTCCACTATAATATTCATGATCTCCTCTATGTTGGGATACAGCATGGGCACGTTAACGCCAAAAGGTTTATTGGTCGCATTTTTACATTTTTGTATATGCTCGCGCAACACATCGGGGTACATAGAGCCTGCGCCAATAAGCCCAAGCCCACCGGCATTGCTCACAGCCGCTGCCAGTTTATAGCCGCTGGCCCATATCATGCCCGCACCAATAATAGGATACTGAATATTAAAAAGTTGGGTTATTTTGTTCATTTTATGTTTTCAATTTTGTTAACAAACTTGTTATCGGTTATAAAGTTATAGCCAATATCAAAAGTCCTGGTAGTTTTGTCTTTTAGCTGAAATTTATAATACCGTCCATCGCTACTTACACGATTTACTGCGTCGTTTTTATATTTCCAATCATAACTTTCGCTAAATGAAAAATTACCTTCTTTGCCTTTTTTAACCAAATTTACAAGGTAATACGTTTCTGCATCTGTCAAGTCTAAATAATTAGTTTTCGATTTAAAATGAGACATCATGAACTCTGGTTTTGTATAATCAGGAAGATGTTCCTTAACAAGATTTAAACTTTGATATAACAAAATTACCGGATTATAAGCCCAGGTGAATTCGTCGGGACTACTCGATGCATAATCCTCTACAGATTTTACTATTTTACCATCTTTTATAAAAAGCACAGATACAGTGCGGCTATCGGTAACAGCCGTGTTATAAGATTCTTTAAGCATAAAATAATTAGCACGCTTAAAACGTAAGGCTATTTCATTAAATTCTTTTTTTGATATTTTTGAGGTATAATCGCCTTTAGCCGATGTGTGGTAACTGCCATTATAACTTACATAACCATCTTTAGAGATCATTATGGAAACCATTGGGCAAGCACCAAAACATATTGATGATGACACTATAACCGAATCAAAATCAGGCACTTTTTTTACGTCATAACGTTTCTTAACAAAAGTAGTCCATGATTTATTCCAGCCGATTACTAAAGTGTCATTACTTAATTTTCTAATTTTATATGTATCCCATCTTTTGTACGACAGATTGTATATTTTAAGAATTTCTTTATTTAAAATGTACTTGGTTAAATTTCCTAAACTATAATGTACCTTATTGTCTCTATCGGTAACAGTATCATTCTCATAACGTTTCTCATCGGTGAAGCCTAATTTGAATTCACATGTATCATTATCGAAAAATTCAAATCCACGTTTATCAAACCGTAAATGCCTTTTTACAGTATCATAAATAGCCCAATTCCCCAGTAACATTTCTTTTGAATATGAAACTTGATCATGCGCAGGTACTATTACTCTATCCTTTTTGCAGGAAACGAATAGTACCGCTATAATAAAAAGTATGATTTTCTTCATGCTATTCTTTTACCAATATTTCTGTTTGTAAATTAACAACATATTTAATTTGTTAAGGATTTAGAAAATTTGTTTTGTTTTAAAAAATCAGATCCAATGTCAATTACTTTAAATGTTGAATCTCTAAAATAAATTTTATAGTATCGTCCATCAGTTTTTACGTAATCTATCAAATTGTTACTAAGACGCAAATAATATTTTTCCTGAATTGTATGTTGAACTTCTTTTCCTTTACTTAGTAAATACATAAGATAATATACCTCAGCACCTGTTAACTCTAAGCCGCCTCCCTCAACATTAAAGTGAGCCATTACAAATTCAGGATTTGTAAAATCAGGAATCTTTTCAGGTACGAGATTTAGATTTTGATACATTGTAATTAATGGCGAGTAGGCCCATATAAATTCGCTGGGGATATTAAAACCATCATCTTCAATAGATTTTATAATTTTTCCGTTTTTAATGAGAAGAACAGATACCGTCCCGCCATCGGTTGTGCCCGCCCCATAAGCATTATCAAGCTTCATATAATCAGCTTGTTTAAATCGAAGAGCGATTTTGTTAAAATCCTTCATTGATATTTTTGATGTGTAGTTTCCTTTAGCCGATGTATGGTAACTGCCAATATAACTTACACATCCATCTTTAGAGATCATCATGGAAACTATTGGGCATGAACCAAAACATCCTGACGAAGAAACTACAACAGCATCAAAATCAGGTACATTTTTTATATCATAATATTTCTTTGTAAATGTAACCCAGGAAGAATTTTTATTAATAACGAGAGTATCATTACTTAACTTTTTCACTTTGTAACTATCCCATTTTTTATCCGACAAATTATAAATTTTCAGGCTATCCTTTGTGATTGAGTATTTTGTAAGAGTTCCTAAACTATAGAAGACCTTTTCCTTTTGTTTGTAGTCATTTTTATAACGTTCATAGTCATAAAATCCTAATTTAAAATCACATGCCCCATTTGTAAAAAATTGAAAACCAGTTTTATCATATTTCGTACCCCAAGTACCCAATATCATTTCTTTAGGAGTTAGTGCTTTATCTTGCACGGGCATAATTACTCTATCCTTCTTACAGGAAACAAATAATGCCGCTATTATAAAAAGTATGATTTTCTTCATGCTATTCTTTTACCAGCCTGCCCGTTTGTAAATCAGCACCAGATTCTATGCGGTAGCTGTAAATCCCTGTTGATAAAGCATCAACAAATACTGGGTTATTGGCCGCGATGCTCTGCTCCCAAACCCTTTGCCCAAGGCTATTAAAGATGGTTAAACTTGCGGTTTTTATATTGCCTGGAAAAGTAATGTTTATCTCGTTCCTAAAGGGATTAGGATAAAGCATATAATCTGTTTTTACACTGTCATTTAACCCAAGGCTGCCTTGCAAAGCCAAATTAAAATCGGGAATACCGTAACCATATTGGACATCAGGGTTATTGTACCTGTCGGCCGATCCCCTGATGATCTGTAAAAGCTCGGCATTTGTTTTATTAGGGAGTGCCTGCCACAGGCACGCTACTGCGCCTGCCATAATGGGGCTGGCACACGAGGTACCGTTTGCGGTAGTAATGGTGCCTTCAAAATTTGCCACTACAGCCGCAAGACCCTGCGCCATAACATCGGGCTTAATGCGTCCGTCATATGTTGGCCCCAAAGAGCTAAAGTAAGCATACTGCCGGGAGGCATCTACTGCACCTACAGTAAGTGTATTATAAGCATCGGCAGGAACGCTTATGTTAGGGTTTACCTCGCTGGCACCTGAATTTCCTGCGGCATTAACTAAAAACATCCCCCTCGAAAAAGCCACGTTAGCACCCCGCGTTATAAAGGCTGTATTGCCATCGGCATCTGCATAAGTATGGCTGTAGCGCACATTATCATAGGTGTAATATCCTAAAGAGGTGTTTATAACATCTACCCCAAGGCTGTCAGCCATTTCGGCGGCTTCTACCCAGTACGACTCTTCCACAGGATTTTCGGCAGCTACATCTTCGGTAACAAAAAGGTAGTAAAAAGCATCAGGTGCAGTACCCACAAGCTGGCCTTCGGTGTAGCCTGCCATATCGCTGAGCACTATCGTACCGTGCGATCCTCCCTGGTACACATCATTAGTACGCTGCACAAAATTATAGCCACCTATTATAAGGCCATTATCATTAAGGCGCGCAAAGGACTGGGTGGTGTTTACTCCGGGAAAGCCATTATCTAAAACTGCTACCGTAATGCCTGTCCCTGTATAATTTTGTTCATGCAGCAAGTGCGTATTAAGCATTTGCACCTGGCTGGCCGATGTACCGTAGTTAAAAGTAGTCTCTGTTTGTTGTACCCGCTGTGCATTAGCCTGCCTTTGCGGTTTGGCAACCCTTCCCCTGCTTTGTGCATTAAGGGTTCTGTCGGCAAAATCAATGCGGGCAACAAATGCTAATGCTGTAAGCGCATTTATATCATCTACGCTACCGCGGATGTGCAGCGCATTAAGCCATTTAGATTTTGCCATAACAGTAATGCCATTAGCGTTGGTTACAGCCGTAATATAATCTGCGTGAATGGGTACGTCCTGCCCGTCAAGTGCAATGTTTTGGTTAGCCCTGCGCGTAAGCGATTTTTGCGACAGCATTTCGAGCGGGTTTGCAAGATAAAATTCGGTATCGGGCTTATCGTTAAAATACACCCATGCATCTTCCTGTGCGTAGGCAATATTTACTGTAAAAAGTAATAATAGTAGTAACTTTTTCATAATGTAACGTATACCTAATTTTAAGAGGCTAAGCGACATTTATAACCTAATCCTGCTCATGGCCTGCTATGTATTGGTAAACCCAAATATACAAATATTGCCTGCTAATAAAATTGTAAAACGCCTTAATTGTTTATAATATTATAACATACCTTAACTTTGCAGCCATAATACATAACAGGATAATTTACGTAATGTAACATATAAAAGTTTAATTTTGCGTTACAATTTTTAGTTATGTTTTATCTTGTTTTTAGCATTATATGCAGCGTTACAGTGGGTATTATCTTTAAGGTATCTAAACGCTACGAAGTTTGCACCTCGCAAATTGTAATGTGGAATTACGTTTTGGCTTTAATGCTGTGCTACCTGTTCTTTCAACCCGACCTTACCCCAGTAAACACCGCTGCACCCTGGGCCATATATGCACCGCTTATGGTACTTATGCCATCTGTTTTTATGTTCCTTGCCATGTCTATAAAACACATGGGTATAGTACGTACAGATGCTGCCCAGCGTCTTTCGCTTTTTATACCTATTCTTGCCGCGTGGTTTATCTTTAAAGAAGATTTTAATACATTAAAAATCATTGGGCTTGTTATAGGTTTTCCTGCCATATTCCTTATTTTGTCTAAAAGGTCTGACACTAACAGCAATAAATGGATTTACCCTGCCGTAGTGCTGATAGGTTTTGGAGTAATAGATGTTCTCTTTAAACAAATAGCCCTTTATACCACCCTGCCTTACACCACCTCTTTATTTGTTGTTTTCTCCGGTGCTTTAGGAGTATCTGTACTTAATGTTTTGTACCAGATACTTTTTAAGTCTATAAAACCCCGAATTATAAACTTTGCTTTTGGCACGCTTGTAGGCATTTTTAATTTTGGTAATATACTGTTTTATCTTAAGGCACATAAGGCATTTGCCGAAAACCCAAGCACTGTTTTTGCCGCTATGAACATTGGGGTCATCATATTGGGCTGCCTTGCAGGTATTGTTATTTTTAAAGAAAAAGTATCCAAATATAACTATGCAGGGCTCGTTTTAGCTGTTGGCGCTATTGTAATTATTACGCTGTCGCAATTGTATACTTAAAATCAGTTATTTTTATACTGATTTATAAAATGCATTTTTGCACCATGAAAAAAATAAGCACCTACTCTATACAGCACCAGCAAAAGATATTTAACGTATCTGGAGGCAATAAGGATTATTTTTTTCTGGAACTGGGCAGCCACAGCCTTTTTTACCCCGAACCACGACGATCTGAAGCCTACTCTATCAGTTTTTTAAAAGAGGGCGAGATATTGTTACAGGCAGGTTTAGTTACGCAAGTTGTAAAAGCTCCCGCTGTTATAACCCTTGGCCCTACCGTGGTGCGAACCATTACAGAAACAGATATTCAGCCCGTAATGGAAATTATCTTTTTTACCGATGATTATCTGTTGGCTAACCGCACCAATGTATTTTACCTGATGGAATTCGACTTTTTTGAAGACGAAGACCTGCATGCGTTTGCACTGAATAAAACCCAGTCAAAAAAAATAAATCGCCTCTTTAAAATGATACGTGAAGCACTTGCCGCACATCATTTACACGAGCCTGAGATTTTGCGCAGCTGTATTAACCTACTTATTTATGAAATAAATGCTTTTCATAAATTACAGGATATTGTAAAGCCCTCGCCAGCCGAGACTATTTCTCCACTACTGGTAAACTTTAAACAGCTGCTTTATAAAGAATTCAGCAGGGAGCGCAGCGTTGCCTTTTATGCCGGCAAACTTAACATAACTCCAAAACATTTAAGCGACCTCTTAAAAAAGCAAACCGGTAAAACTGCCGGAGAATGGATAGACGAAGCTATTATTCTTGAATCAAAAGTGCTTTTGCAGAACAAGGAACTGTCAGTATCTGAGGTTAGCGAGCAGCTAAATTTTTCAGACCAGTCTGTTTTTGGAAAGTTTTTCAGGACACATACAACCCTTACCCCGCTGCAATACCGCAAAACCGCCTTGTAGAAATATCGACGAAAAGTACCGCATTTCCGACTTTATTTTAACATAAAAACGACGGAACTTTGTTGTACTAAAAATGTGATATGGAAACTTTGTGCATCATAGCTGTTATTTCTTTTTTTCTGCTGAAAAAGAATTGCTATATAATAGTTACACCTGTACTTAATACCGGTAAACCTAACGGATTTAAAATGCATTAGCCTATCAGCCTTAACTTAACCTCCTCTCCAAAGTAGAGGGGAGCAGCTACACTTTACTGCCCTTATTTTTAAAATCAATTATAACAACAACTTCATACTTACTCTCTATTTTGGAGAAGCATTGAGATGAGGCACAGGATTCCTATTTCTTAAACCGACGAAAATTAAACTCACTTTTAAACCATTCATTCCGGACAAAATGAATAACTTTTTTAATAAATACGCAATTGTTCTCCTAACATTGGGTCTTTTTTTGTACACATTATCTGCTCATGCACAGGACCAGCCTAAAGACACGTATGTATTAAGCATACAGGAGGCAGTGCTAATGGCACGAAACAATAATGACCATGTAACATCGGCACGGTTAAACCGCGAGGTTTCGGGTTCAGAGCTTAAAGAGGTTAAAAGCCATGCCCTGCCCCATATTGTACTTAATGGTACAGCAAAAAAACTTAGCAATGCCATACTTTATGAGGGTGGCGGACTATCTGACCCTGTTAACCGGCCTCCTCCCCCAGCCACATACCAGTTAAAAACAGAGATGGAAGCTTCGTTTAACCTGTATTCGGGCGGTAAGCATGAGGCCTCCATTAAAGAGTTTGAGGTTAAAACCAAACTGGCAGATGTTAGCATCTTGCAGCAACAAGGTAGCATATCACTACAGGTAGTACAACATTACTTAGAAATATTGCGCATGTCTCAGTTAGACAGCCTGTATAAAGAGCAAATAAACCGCGAAAAATTAAGGTTAAAAAACATCAATTCGCTGTATGCAAACGGCAAAGTAACCCGTAGCGATGTGCTTAGGGCCGAGATAAATTTATCAAATCAGGAATTTGCAAAAAAAGAGAACGAAAGTGACATTGATATTTTTCATAACCGCCTTAATGTTTTACTGCACCTGCCCGAAGAAACTAAAGTGGTACTTAGCGACACTACCGTTATTAAAACACTGCCTGCTATGGAAATTATGGAAACACCATCTGAAAGTAGGGCATTTACGTTACAACAGGCATCATTAAGTACAGAGCTGCAGCTGGCTAAACTTAAAGGGGCTAAAAGTAATTATTACCCTACTGTAGAGCTTATTGCCGCTTATGGTTTTAATTTCCCTAACTACCTTGTGTATCCTTATATACCTCATGCTTACTCTATTGGTTTTGTGGGTGTGCAGCTACAATACAACATATCATCCTTATACCAAAACAATCACAAAGTTGCCGCCGAAAAGCAACGCCTTCAGGAAATTAAGGTTATTGAAAGTGCTGCACGCGATGAGGTAAAACTGCAAATAACGTCGCTGCAAATTAAAATGGCAGATATGCGCGACAAGATAGCATTGGCACTACAAAACATTGAACAGTCGCAGGTTAACTACAAAATTGTGAGCACCAAATATTTTAACCAGTTGGCGCTTTTAACCGACTTACTTGAGGCTGATAATATTTACCTGCAAAGCAAATACAAACTTATAGAGGCGCAAACCTCGCTCTTAAACTACTATTACCAAATACTTTATACCACCGGAAAAATTTAATAACGATGAACACAAGATCTAAAAAATTCAATATTTTATTCAACAGCGTTGTTGTTATTATTATTGCTATTACGGTTATTTTCTTTGGCCGTTACCTATTGCATTCTTCTAATTATGAAGAAACTAACGATGCACAAATAGAAGCGTACATTAACCCGATATCGGCTCGTGTGGGTGGTTATATCCAGAAGATAAATTTTGAAGAGCATACTCCTGTGAAGGCCGGTGATACTTTAGTAATTATAGACAACCGTGAGTACCTTACTAAAGTTATGGAAGCCGAAGCCGCCCTGGAAGATACAAAAGCGCGTCTTGTAGTTTTGGATGCGCAAATAAATACCACCCAAACCGGCACTTATGTAAATAAAGACATGATAGCTGCTGCCAAAGCTAAGTTTACAGAAAAACAACAGGATTTAAAACGTTACAAGAACCTGCTTAAAGAGGAAGCCGCAACTTTGCAACAGTATGAAGAGGTTAAGGCAAAATATGATGTTGCCGAAAGCGAGTATAATGCATCGCGTAACAACCTTAAAACAACAGGCTCTAAAATAGAAGAATTGCAGGCAAGCCACGGACTGCTTAAGGCTGAAATGAAGCAAAAAGAAGCGCTGTTGCAGTTTGCTAAAATCAACCTTGCTTATACTATAATAACTGCTCCTTACAGCGGCGTACTGGGCAGGAAAACCATACAGGAAGGCCAGCAAATACAGGCAGGGCAAAGCCTTGTGCCTATTATAAACGAAGGGCAAAAATGGGTAACGGCAAACTTTAAAGAAACCCAGATACATGATATGCAAACCGGCCAGGAAGCCGAAATACATATTGATGGTTTTGAAGATAAAGTGTACCACGGCACTATTGAGGCCATTGCAGGATCTACAGGGGCTAAATTCTCGCTACTACCTGCAGATAATTCTACAGGTAACTTTGTAAAGATCACACAGCGTATTCCCGTAAAGATCAGGATCAATGAAAAAGACCTTTCCGCCTTAAGGGCAGGTATGAACGTAATTGTATCGGTAAAAAAATAAGCTATGGATAAGAATATCTATTTCAGGGAATGGATACATAACTGGACCTGGGGCATGCGAGCAGCCCTGTTCCTAATCCTTATGTTTTCTATATTACAGTTTTCGCTGTTCTCGCTTACGCAAAATTATGTGGTATCTTATTTTGGTGCACAACCCGAAGATATTACCTTTTCCATTCAGGTAACATACATATCGTTGCTGTTCTTTTTACCTATACAAATCAGGTTTTTAAATTATTTCAATACCCGTAAATACCTGATAGTTGTGTTACTGGCAGGAATTATCCTGAACCTGCTGTGTATGAAAACCAGCGATATCAATGTGTTTATTGTACTTCGTTTTTTACAAGGAATCGTGATTAGCCTTATTGCCGGAGCCATGCTTACACTAATATTCACAAGGCTTCACGAAGAAAAAAAGCAGGCTGTAGGTTACTCTGTTTTTTACGGAACGTTACTGGGCAGCAGCGTGGCGGTAGGTGCTCCATCGGCATGGATTATTGATAATATGGACTGGAGGATGATCTATTACATAGTAATCGTTTTCCAAATAATTTCTATAGTAATCGTCTACTTTATTTTTAGCAAAGAACGCAAACACAGGCAATATCCTCTATCGCAAATAGACTGGAAAGCTTATGTAGTAATGGCATCGGGAATGCTTTGTGTAGCCTATTTTATGGTGTATGGCCCAAAACAATATTGGTTTGAAAACAAGTACATAACATACGTGTTCATGACAGCCGTTTTCCTGCTTTACCTCTTTGTATACAGGCAGGTAAAAAGCAAAAGGCCCATTGTACACTTTAGTATTTTTAAATCGCCTAAGTTTATTACCGGGCTGGTTTTGCTGGGATTATTTTATGGCCTTAAAGACACCATAAACCTTGTATACAGTTATATAAGCAACGTTACGCAATGGTCTAACTACCAATATATAGAACTGGCAGTATTCAACATATCGGGTATGGCGCTGGCTATGTATGTATCATCGCAACTGGTGATGCGCAAAAAGCATAGCATCCACTTTTTTTTGGTTACAGGTTTTGGCTTTATGCTCACCTTCAACTTGTGGATGTACTTTATTATATCTCCCGATCTTGCCTTTTCAGATCTGGTGGTTCCCATATTTTTACAAGGCGCAGCATCAGGAATGTTGTTTGTACCTATAGCCACATTTATACTCTCTACCGTGCCGGTCAATACAGGTATTTCAGGCAGTTTGGTTGCGGGGCACGTACGTTTTTTTGCGACGCTGCAATCTTTCGCCGGCTATTATACCATGCAATTGTTTTATAACCAACATTACAAAGAGCAGTTTTTATCGCACCTTACCCCTTACGATTCGGTTTATACCGATGCTAATGCCACTGCTGTACAATCTTACATCGCTAGAGGCTACACCATTCAGGAAGCAGGTAACCTTGCTAATGCAAACATTGCAAAACAACTTGCTACGCAAAGCCAGTTGTTAACTTCTCAAACCATTTTTTTAATTGTTGCTACGGCAGCAGCTGTAATTATAGCGTTAGTTTTGCTATCGCCATTATTGCAAAAATTATACGAACGCTACAAAAAACCAACGATTCCGGCATTAAAAGCACAACTATAATCTACACATATTCAGTAATTTAAAATTTAATTTTAAAAAAATGTAAATTTTATTTGGAATTTAATTTTATTGTAGCTTACCTTTGCTGCAAGTTCTTTTAAAAATTATTCTTATCCAGAAAGACTGAGGGAATTGACCCTATGACGTCTTGGCAACCTGCCCCGCATTAGCGGGATAAGGTGCCACATTCAACCATGCTTTGGCATGGATAGATAAGTTTAGAAATAGTTTATAATACCTCAAAATATTATTTGCCTTTCTGACTTATCGGGAAGGCATTTTTGTTTATGCCTTTCCCGATACCTGGCTTCGAGTAGTTTTTACGAACGTAACGTTTAATAAAAAAACTAAAAGATAAACAAAATGAAAGAGCAAACAAACATCCTTAACAACCTGCCAATCGATCCATTAACCGGAAGTATTTCGGTGCCTATCTACCAAACATCAACTTTCGTTCAGGATGCTCCCGGCGTACACAAAGGCTACGACTATGCACGCAGCAATAACCCTACCCGTAAAGTTCTTGAAGATTGTATTGCCCAACTTGAAAACGGTACAAACGGCTATGCTTTTGCAAGTGGCCTTGCAGCTATAGATGCTGTTATAAAACTATTATCATCCGGCGACGAAGTTATAGCAGTAGATGATATTTACGGTGGTGCCTTCAGGTTATTTACCCATGTATACGAGAAATTTGGCATCAGCATAAAATATGTTGACACTACAAATGCCCAAAACGTAGCCGATGCCGTTACAGATAAAACAAAACTTATCTGGATAGAATCGCCTACAAACCCTACCCTTAAAATATCTGATATTGCAGCTATATCTGCTATTGCAAAAGCAAACAATATCCTCCTTTGTGTAGATAACACATTTGCTTCGCCAATAGCCCAGAAACCTCTTAACCTTGGTGCAGATATCGTGGTACACAGTGCTACAAAATACATATCGGGCCACAGCGACCTTATTGCAGGTCTTGTAGTTACCGCTACAGAGGAGCTTGGAGCCAAGATAAAATTCATACAAAATGCTTCAGGCGCTATACTTGGGCCATTTGATAGCTGGTTGGTTATCCGCGGTATAGAAACCATCAGCCTGCGTATTAAAGCTCATGCAGAAAATGCTCAAAAAGTAGCTGAATACCTGCTTACAGAAAAACTTATCAAAAACGTTTATTACCCGGGCTTACCTACGCACCATAACCATGATGTTGCTAAAAAACAGCTTAAATACTTTGGCGGTGTAGTAACATTCGACCTTGTAATAGACGATAAAGAACTTGCTTCTCAAATTGTATCCGGCACTAAACTGTTCAAGCTTGCAGAAAGCCTTGGCGGTGTAAAAAGCCTGTGTTGTTTACCAAGCGAAATGACCCACAAATCTATCCCTGTAGAGAAACGTTACAGCGCAGGTGTTACAGACAGCCTTATTCGCCTTTCTGTAGGACTGGAGGATGCCGACGACCTTATCGACGATTTAAAACAAGCCATAGCTGCTGCTGTTAATGCTAATAAAGAAGCTGTAACTGTTTAACACCTCCCCTCATGTCAAGAAAACAATTAAACATAGGCCTTTTCGGTTTTGGGTGTGTGGGCAACGGCTTGTATGAAGTCCTGCAAAAAACCCCGGCCCTTAAGGCCAGTATAAAGAACATTTGTGTTAAAGATAAAAACAAGGCGCGCGAAATAGGTGCCGAAAATTTTACTTTCGATAAAAATGACATCCTTAACGATGACTCCATTAACGTAGTAGTAGAACTTATTGATGATGCTGATGCGGCATTCGAAATAGTTTCGGCAGCATTAAAAAAGGGCAAGGCAGTAGTTTCTGCCAATAAAAAAATGGTTGCAGAGCACTTTACAGAATTGCTGCAACTGCAAAAAGAATATAATGCCCCCCTGCTTTACGAAGCAGCGGCGTGTGCAAGTATGCCTATCATCCGTAACCTGGAGGAGTACTATGATAACGACCTTTTAGAATCTATAGAAGGTATCGTAAATGGCTCTACCAATTATATATTGACCAAGACTTTCTCTGAAAACCTTAGTTATGAGGCTGCTTTAAAAGAGGCCCAGGAAAAAGGCTTCGCCGAAAGTAACCCTATATTGGACACCGGTGGTTTTGACGCAAAATACAAACTGCTTATCCTGTTGGCACACTCTTTTGGATACATTGCCCAGCCGGAAGATATCTTTAATATAGGTATAAACAACATTGGCGAACTCGAGCTTAAATATGCTAAAGAAAAAGGCTTTAAAATTAAACTGGTTGCCCAGGCATTTAAAGGATTAGACGGAGGTTTATCTGCCTTTGTTATCCCAAAATTTGTAACGCCCGAAGATCGCCTTTACCATGTAGATGATGTGTTTAACGGTATTATTACCAAGACAAGTTTTGCCGACACGCACTTTTTTGTAGGCCGTGGTGCAGGGTCATTCCCAACGGCTTCGGCTGTATTATCAGATATCTCGGCACTTAGCTATGATTATAAATACGAGTATAAAAAAATATACCGCGAAGAGAACCTGCAGCTTACAAATGATGTAGAGCTTAAAGTACTCCTGCGTCATAAAAAAGAAAATGCTGAAGCACTAAAACAGCATTTTAATACTATTGAAGAAGCTTATACTAACCACGATTCAGGCTATATTACAGGCAACATTACCCTTGATAATCTTAAAGCACTACAGGCACAAAATACCGGCGACCGCTCGTTTATACTACTTAATGTAGTTACTGAACAGGAAGCTGCCATAAATGCCGACCTTGCTTTAGCTTAAAATAAAAACGCTTTTAAACAAGCGACTACTAAACACTACACAACTACTGGCCCTGCATTATGCGGGGCTTTTTTTGTTTATAGCACAACGCAAGCGCATATTTTAACTATGTTCCTGCCTTTCGCTATATCTCCCTCCTGCGTCGGGAGGATGCCGCTACAGTCAGGGCTATACTGTCACTACAGGTACTTTTTTAAACGTTTGGTATTTGCTCGTTGTTAAAACTAATTCCAGATGAGGATTAGAATAGAGATTCTTCAACTTCGTTGCACTTCGCTCAGAATGACATGAACACGTCAAAATGATAAGTTTAGTAAGCGGCTACTTATTTTTTAAGGAATTCCAAAAGATTCTTCGACTTCGTTACTCTTCGCTCAGAATTACACAAACACGTCAAAAATGATACGTTTAACATTTAGTTAATAGCTGTTCATTTTCCTGTAAACAATTCCAAGAGATTCTTCAACTCCGCTGCGCTGCGCTCAGAATGACACAAATACGTCAAAAATGATACGTTTACCATTTAGTAAATTACTGCTCATTTCCTGTAAGCAATTCTAAGAGATTCTTCAACTCCGCTGCGCTGCGTTCAGAATGACATGAACACGTCAAAAATGATACGTTTAACATTTAGTAAATTACTGCTCATTTTCTGTAAACAATTCTAAGAAATTCTTCGACTTCGCTGTGCTCTGCTCAGAATGACATGTACACGTCAAAAATGATACGTTTACCATTTAGTAAATGGCTGCTCATTTTCGTGTAAACAATTCTAAGAGATTCTTCGGCTTCGTTGCACTTCGCTCAGAATGAGAAAATATTTAAAACGTTACACCACCAAAGAACTACGGTTGCCCTTAAATAAAAGGAGAAATACCATGAAAAAGATTATCCGGATGCACCTGTCATTCTGAGCGGAGCACAGCGAAGCCGAAGAATCTCACAATTTGAAATTTCTCGATCGTCAAATGGCAACTGCTAATTTTTAGGTCGTGATATTAACACCAAAAAATAAGGGCAGCCAAATGGCTGCCCTTACTACTATTTATTATAAACGATTATCGTTTCATTGCAAAGTGAGCTTTAAACTCTCTTACTGTATCTCCATCAGGGAAGGTAACAGTAAACCAGTAATCGTCTGATGGTAGTGGGTGGCCGTTAAAGGTACCATCCCATCCTTGTCCTTCTTCAGGGTTACTGCCCGGAGCTAATTGTTTAAGCAATTTACCATATTTATCAAAGATATAGATCCTTGATGATGGGAAGTTAGCAAGCCCAATGATGTTCCAGTAGTCGTTATAACCATCACCGTTTGGTGTAAAGTATTTAGGGTAATCTATAGTACTTACATCACTTATCGTAATAGGGTCACACGCATCGTTACCGTTAGTAACATCCCTTACGTATATGTTATGGTAGCCTACGCTAACATTTGTAAATACGTTAGAGTTTTGCCAAGGGCCATCTACATACATACTGTATTGGTAATCTCCATAACCTTCTACAAGTATAGTTATTGTCTGGTTGTCAGAGAAAGCATTGCTTACCACGTAACCATCGCCTATAAGGCTTGCAGGTCCGGACATTGTTACGTCCCATCCCGGTATCGCGTCAGACACACAGAAGTTTGGCGCACCACCTGTTACTACTACAGTATAAATACCTGTTTCGAATGCATTGTAGTTAGCCGATGTAGCACCCGGTATGGCTACCCCATCTTTAAACCACTGGAAGGTATTATCCGGTGCAGTAATGTTGCTGCTTAACTCTACATAACGTAACACTTCGTTAGTTTCAAAATCAACACAACTTGTGTGGCTGTCGTTTAAGCTTGATAATACAGGCTCCGGTAACAGGTCTATAGTAACCGGTACAGCTGTGTAAGCAGGACATCCGTAAGGAAGTGTACTCCTTATTGCAGCCCACAATACTGTAGTTGCTGTAGGGTAAACAGATGGATTTGTAATCGCATTCTGGTCTGCCCTTGCATCTGCTTCGGTTAAGTAATACGTAACTACGTAAGTGTAGGTATTATCTATTGGCACCTGAGTACCTATTATTACAGCATCAGCTTCTGTAAGGTCAACCGTTGTAATACCATCATTAATACCATCATAATCACATTCCCTTATAACTGTATCATCTACAGGGTTAGCAATTGTTTGTGGCTCTACAGAAAGTTCAAGCGGCAATACCACGTCGCACTCTGTTGCAATATTTTGTGCATAAACCCATATTGTCTGGTATCTGTATACTGTATTAGTATAACGGAAGTTAAGCGTTGGGTTAGCAGCTCCCGGAGGTGTTACCCTTGGGTCTATTGCATAAAAACGAACAATATAATCTGTTTGTACAGCTCCTGCCGGTAGTATAGTACTACGGTAGTTACCAAGGTCGAACTGTGCATAACCTGTAAAGTTAGTTTGACATATACCGTAAGGTGCTATAGACGTTGCCGGTAATGGATTAACTATAAGTTCTAATGGAACCACTACTGCACACACAGGATCTCCAGGTTCGCTGCCTGCAAGCTCTGCACGTACATATATTGTAGTACTTGCGCTTTCAAAGTTTGTAAAATCTGGTATCGGGTTAGTTCCTGCTAATGCATCGCTCTCTAATACATAATATTTTAACTGCGTAAGAGAAGAGTGAAGCAATATGTTTGCATTCGCCTCTGTAAGGTCAAACGTTGCTATACCATCACCACTCACGTCGTCACACTCCTCAAGAGGTTCTGGTGTAGGATTAGGGTTAGGCAATGGCAATACTTTTACTGTTAAGAATGTGTAACTAACACAACCTTTAGTAGTAGTTACCCTTACAAAGATATCTTTAGGGTTAACCGCCACACCATTTTCAATATTAATATATGCTGTAGGGTTAGCAATAGGCACGTTATTATCTAAATCTGCCTGCGATGCAAAGTACTCCACTACGTTATCCTGGCCAAGGCTATCCGGAGATAAAATCTCTGTATCCCTTGTGGTAAGGTCAAACGTTGTCATCATATCATTAGGCAACGCCTCATCACATAATACATAAACAGCAGGTGCAGTAATAAGCGCCGGTGCATTAACTTTAATTTCAAAGCTTGTTATGCTGAAACACTCTGTAATAGGGTTTTCAACACGTACCCATATAATATCGCCACCATGACCATTATAGGTCGCCGGGCTAACAATCATTGGCTGTCCTGCCTGTGCAGCAGCTTCACTTGCAAAATACTGTATTGTATCATTAACACCTACCTGTGGCCTGATTACAGCATCCTGTAATGTAAGGTCGAATGTAGCAAGGTTATCATGGCCATCATCATCGCGGTCATCACAAGCCTCAAGATCCTCAAGATCCGGAACTATGCTTGCAGGGTTCACAATGAAATCAAGCTGTAACGGTAAAGACACACAACCCGTAATGGTATTCGTTGCTACAACATATACAGTATGGTTAGCAGGGTTCGCATTAAGGTACGATTCTAAATTCTGTATTGGCAACACACCGTTTGTAGCGTTTAAGAATGTTTCGTAAAACGCAACATCTATATTAGCACCATTATTAACAAGGCCTTCTATAAGCTCTTGCAGGTTTATGGTAGCTTCTCCGTTACCATCTGTATCACATAATGTAAGGTCGTCTAATGTAGGAGGTGTAAGTGTAGGCAATGGCTCAACTCTTAAATCCATCAATACAACCCTGAAACATCCTGTTTCCCTCGTAGTAACCCTTACAAACAGCGTTTCTACCGTACGGGTATTTGTGTAAGCATGAGTATCAGCTTCAGGAATAGCATTGTTAGCTAACTGTGCATCCTGGAAGTTGTGGTAAAAAGTAACATCTACACCATTAATACCCGCAGTAATCTCGGCTATTTTAGTGGTAAGGTCAAATACTTCTCTCTCATCGCCCGGATTGTTTTCATCACACTGTGTGTAAGCTGTAGGGAATACAGCTATAGGAAGTGCATTAACAACAAGTTGTAATTTAACTATATCATAACAACCGGTAACATTATTAGTTACCTTAATATATATAAACTCACCTTCTGCAGTACTTGTACTTGGGTAAGCCGCAGGGTTAGGTATAGCATTTGTGTTTGCTACAGCATCTGCCTCGCTTGTAAAGTACGTTACAATAAACTGTGTAGGATCCATAGTGTTTAATACTTCAGGCTCATAGCTTGTAAGGTCAAAAACACCTATTCCGTCAGTATCGTTATCACCATTATCACATATTGCATACGGAGCTGTAGGCTCTGTAGCAACAGGTACCGGGTGAACAATAAGTTGTAATGTAGTTACACTAAAACAATCTGTAGTACTTGATTGTACACGTATGTAAAGTGTTTGTATACCATTTGTAGTTTCTGCAAATACGTTAGTATACTCAGTAGTATTCAGGATAGGGTTCCTGCCACCAAAGTAAAATGCATCATCACGCGTTTCGTGTATAGTAACTGTTACACCACCGGCAGCAGCAATAGCATCAAGCGTAGGCTGTAAGTTAAATGTAGTTACTTCGTCATTGTTAGGGTCACACTCATTAAGAGCAGGCTGTGGTAAAACAACCGGCGGCCCTTGTACTTCAAGCTGTACCGGCGTTGTATTAAGACATCCCGTCCTTGTATCTACAAGTCTGGCATATATTGTAGTAGTAACAGATGTGTAAGGAGATTCAAGCGGTGTAGCAGTACCACTATCGGCATCTGCCTGACTAGTAAAGTATGTTACAGCATAACCTCCTGCACCTTGCGTTACAACAGGTGTAATTTCGGTAAAGTTAAAATCAGCCTCGTTGCTTCCCGGTGTGTTTTCACACTCATAAAATGGTGTTAGGCTTGGGTTAACTACCGGTAACGGATTTACAACTAACCTGAAAGAGCTTATACCAATACAGCCTACGCTGCTTGTTACCCTTACCCAAATAGTTTCTGTAGGAGTTGTATTTGTATAACTTGTAATTGCTGTTATACGATCCCTGTCAGCCTGAGCGGCTGCATTAGTTTTATAAAAACTAACAGTATCTGATGGGTTGGTTGAAGCCTGGCTACTCCTGCTTGTAAGGTCAAACACCTCTACACCATCCGGCGAGTTGTTTACATCACATACCACAATATCCTGAATTGTTCCGGCAATTGGGTTAGGGAATACCGTAACCGGCAACTCTACTATAGTAGGGCAGTTAGCCTGAGCATTTGCATACGTTATCCTAAGGTAAATTATACCTGTACCTGTACTATAAGATTCTGGTAAACCTATAGCATCGGTACCATTCTCTGCACCTTCCATTGTAGTGTGGTAACTTACTATAAGCCCTGTTTGGGTACCTACAGCTTCGTCTCCTGAAAGTACAAGGTTAAATACCTGTGTAACTCCGTTATCAGGGTCATAATCATCACACGCTTCAAGCGGTGTTACAGGCTGCGCAACCGGCTTATCAAGTATTGTAATTACAAACTCTGATTCATCTGTACAAATAGCTGTAGCAGCATCGCCAGCCTGTACAAATATATATAAGGTAGTGCTTTCTGTAATTTCTGTACCTGCAGCAACCTCAGTACCTGTACCGGCAGGGCCGCCAGTAGCAGTATAGTAATGCTGCTCTGCAGATGAAAGTGCAGGTAGCGCATATGTTTCACATCCTGTAGCAGGTGCCAAAACATCGGCAACAGGAGCAGGTATAACAGTTAAGGTATAACTATTTTCATCTACGCAGTTAGGGTCTGTACCCGTTTCTGCATAAATGTAAATTGTCTGACTTGTGTTAAGTTCTGTTCCCACAGCAATAGACTGGCCACCCCCATTAGGACCACCCGGAGCTGTATAATAACCCCCAATAGCAATAAACGGTAATGTATAGGTTGCAGTACTACAAATAAAAGCGTTAGCAGGCGGCACAATTAATGGCCTTGCTGTAACCCTTACTGTAAAACTTGTAAGACTATAACAAGAGGTATTTTCTCTGCTCGTAACACGTACAATTATTGCAGATGTTCCGGTAGCCTGATATTGAGAAGGATTTTGTATAGCCACATTAGCCATTGCGTTTTGCTCGTTAGTGTGATATGATACAGTAACAGCATCTGGGTCTAAACCATCAAGAATGAAACCTAACCGGTCTTCAAGATTAAATGTTTCAGTACCATTACGGTCGTCATCACATGCCGCCATAAGCGGGATGTTTGTTCCTGCTATAGGAGAAATTGCTGAGTTAAGCGCAAAGCTGCGTGTAATATGGCAACCTGTAGCTGTATCTTCTATCCTTACATATATTAACTGACCGTCACCGGCAGACATATAAGCTGTAGGGTTACCTATAGCATCAACATTAGCATTTGCATTGGCACTCGACTCAAAATAAGTCATTGTATATAATGCCGAAGACACACCATTTAATATAATAGGATCGTTTTGACGAAGGTTATATGCAAATGGCGGGTTTGTAGGGCTACATACCAATATAGGCTGTGGCGGAGCGGTAGGAAAAGGCTGCTGCCCCCTTACCACAAAAGTTTCTGAAACTCCCCCTGCACCACAATAGGTATTATTAGCCGTGATGGTATAAGTACCCGGCGAAGTAATATTTAAAGATAAGTTTGTAGCACCGGGAATGTTAGTTCCGCCTGCTCCTGTTAACGGATCGCCACCTACAGACCACTGGTATGTAGTTTGCGCAGGATCGTAAGTACCTATTGTAGATGTTAAAACAGGTGTTACTAATCTTGACTGGCCGTTACAAAGTGTAAAATCATCTATTGGGTCAAATTCACAACCAAAACAGTTTAGTGTACCTGTACCCCCTGTCTGGTCAAAAGTAATGGTACCCGGCTGGTTACTAAAGTTAGTAAGCAACACTACATAGTACTGACCGGCAACCGCCTGTGGTATAGTAAACTGCTCTACAGATGCTGTAGAATAACTACACCCTACCATTGTACTTGGATTTAGGTTCTCTGCACCATATATAGGAGGTGGCCCGTCAAACGGTCCCCATGCTATAAAATCCACATCGATACCCGCTCCAGAAGTACTGGTTTGCGTCATTGTAAAGGTAATACTACCTGATTGGTCTACCTGTGTGTAAAACCACGCAGGGTTAGGATAAGTACCCAAACAGCCATAACTCGCAGCCTCATCTGGTATTTGTGCAGATGGGCCATCTACTGTGTTAGGAAATGGCGGAAGATCGGTATCTCCACAAAACTGTGTCTGGCTATCAGCCGTAGGGCTCTGGGCCAAAGCGGTTAAGCTAAGAAATCCTAATAAAAGTAAGAATAGATACTTTTTCATCATTTTTTAGATAATTTTAAAACGCGAAATTTACAATAAATTGGTATTAACCCAACAAAAAAAACATAATTTTTTAATATAACAGCCCAATACCTTTTTTCCCTAACTATAATTGTGAAAAATTTTAATTTTCATTAAAAATTAACATTATGATACCGTTAACACAGTCATTACAACGTTTTCGTAACTATATTTTTAGCAGTTGGTCGGTTATTTATTACCGTTCACAGACACAACACTGCTTATTATCGAAATATTATCACGATAATACATTATAATGTTATATAAATAAATTGTTAATTTAGAGTTTACAAATTCAGGCTTCTGCATCCGGCATAAAATCAACTTTTATAATTATCTTTGCAACCTGATTTTTTGACAGTAAAACACTATATAATGATTCATAACGATGATAGCCTGGACGAAATTGGAGAGAGCCATATTGGTACCAGTGCACAAACACCTTTAAGGAGTGATGCCTTTGCAATTGATGATGACCAAAAAATTGCCCTTATAAAAAAGGATGTTGAAAATATATTACTTACCCTTGGCATGGACCTTACAGACGATAGCCTGAAAGGAACCCCTAACCGCGTAGCAAAAATGTTTGTAAAAGAAATTTTTGGCGGCCTTAACCCTGCAAAAAAACCAAGCTCGTCTACTTTTGATAATAAGTATAAGTATGGCGAAATGCTTGTAGAAAAAAACATTACCGTATATTCTACCTGCGAGCACCACCTGCTACCTATTGTAGGGCGTGCGCATGTAGCTTACATATCTAACGGTACTGTGGTAGGCTTATCTAAAATGAACCGCATTGTTGATTATTTTTCTAAACGCCCGCAGGTACAGGAACGCCTTACCATACAAATTGTAGACGAACTTAAAAAAGTTCTTGGTACGGATGATGTTGCCTGCGTTATAGATGCAAAACACCTTTGCGTTAACTCCCGCGGCATTCGCGATATTGAGAGCAGTACCGTTACATCCGAATTTGGCGGTAAGTTTAAGAACGAAACTGTTAGAAGGGAATTTTTAGACTACATTAAGCTGGATACTCAGTTTTAATACATTCTTACACCTATTATATATATGCACCTGTACCAAAACCAGTCTTTAAAGATATATAACTCGCTAAGTGGCGAAAAGGAAACATTTATACCCCTGCATCCCGGTGCTGTGGGCATGTATGTATGCGGCCCTACCGTATACAGTAATGTGCACCTGGGCAACTGCCGTACCTTTATATCTTTTGATTTGGTTTACAGGTATCTTAAACACCTTGGCTTTAAAGTGCGCTATGTGCGTAACATTACCGATGTGGGGCATATAGAAGATGATGCCGATGAAGGCGAAGACAAGATTGCAAAAAAGGCGCGGCTGGAAAAGCTGGAGCCTATGGAAATAGTACAGCAGTACTCGGTGGATTTTCACCAGATACTAGAGCTGTTTAATAACCTGCCACCGGGTATAGAGCCTACAGCTACCGGCCACATTATAGAACAGATAGAAACGGTTAAGCAAATTATAGACAACGGTTATGGCTATGAGTCTAACGGGTCTGTTTATTTTGATGTAGTTAAGTTTAACAAAACCCATAATTACGGACAGCTAAGCGGTCGAAACCTGGATGATATGCTATCTAATTCCCGCGAGCTTAGCGGTCAGGAAGAAAAGCGTAACCCTGCTGATTTTGCCCTTTGGAAAAAAGCAGAGCCCGTGCATATTATGCGCTGGCCATCACCATGGGGCGACGGTTTCCCGGGGTGGCACCTGGAATGTACTGCCATGAGCACTAAATACCTGGGTAACCATTTTGATATTCACGGTGGCGGTATGGACCTTAAGTTCCCGCACCACGAATGTGAGATAGCGCAAAACGAAGCTGCCACAGGCCACTCCCCTGTTAACTATTGGATGCATGCTAACATGCTTACCCTTAACGGTAAAAAAATGAGTAAATCTACCGGTAATAATATATTGCCAAGAGAGATATTTACTGGGAACAATACCGTGCTAAGCAAAGCCTTTTCGCCATCGGTAGCGCGATTTTTTATGCTGCAGGCGCATTACCGCAGCGTGCTCGATTTTAGTAATGATGCTATTGTTGCCGCCGAAAAAGGCTATAACCGCCTTATGGAGGCCATAGACAGCCTGGGCAATATTGTTGCCGGCACAACATCTACCATAGATGTTTCTGTATGGAAACAGCATTGCTATGATGCCATGAACGACGATTTTAACAGCCCTATATTAATAGCGCACCTTTTTGAAGGTGTTAAGTATGCTAACCTGCTAAAGGATAGCAAAGAAACGCTTACGCCCGCCGACCTTGAAGTGCTTGCAAAAACATTAAACACTTTTGTATTTGATGTTCTTGGATTGCGCAATGAGGCTGGCGAAGACAGCAGTAACGAAAAACTGGATGGTGTGGTAAACATGCTCATCACTATGCGCAACGAAGCCCGTGCCAATAAAGATTTTGCACTAAGCGACCAGATTAGGATTAAACTGGCCGATTTAGGCATAGAGCTAAAAGATACACGTGAGGGCACTACCTTTACAGTAAACTAATTGTGTTGTGAAGGCAGCCCAGATACTAACCTTGCCTTTTGTACTGTTAATACGGTTCTATCAGGCAGCACTGTCTCCTCTATTGCCGTCGGCATGCCGCTATACCCCTACCTGCTCGCAATATACTATAGAGGCCCTGCAAACCCACGGCCTTATAAAGGGAGGATGGCTTGGTGCAAAACGCATACTAAGCTGCAACCCCTGGGGTGGTAAAGGTTACGACCCCGTACCGCAAAAAAACTGCAACCATAAGCACTAAAGTGATTATTATAAAATATTTTAAAAACATATAAATGACACATTTTTTAAGTTTTACCTGGAACTTTGAAGGAGCATTTCATCTTGGCCCAATAACCCTGAGATTGTACAGCCTTATGTTTGTGGTGGCTTTTGGCCTGGGGTGGATCATAACAAAAAAAATATTTGACCGCGAAGGAGAATCTGTTGAAAAACTTGATAAACTTTTTATATACACCTTAGTGGGTACGCTTATAGGCGCAAGGCTGGGGCATGTGTTTTTTTATGACTGGGAAGATTACTTTAAAGACCATCTTTCTGAAATATTACTACCATTCCGTTGGAACAGCAAGGGCGAATTTGAATTTACAGGTTTTGCAGGCCTTGCCAGCCACGGTGCGGCTATTGCCGTTATACTAACTACTATATGGTACAGCAAAAAGGTAATACACAGACCTATACTATGGGTACTGGACAGGATAACACTGGCTATAGCCAGTGGCGGTATCTTTGTAAGGTTAGGTAACTTTTTTAACAGCGAAATTTTAGGCCGCGTTACATCGCCAAACACTGCAACAGCCGTTAGGTTTATTCGTGGTGAAGACAAGATATTAAACAATAGCGATGTATTACGCATTACACGCCAGACCGACGTTAATAAAGCATACGAATTAATAGAAAAAGACCCCCGCTTTGCCGATACCCTTGCTATGATACCGTACAGGCATCCTGCACAATTATATGAGGCGTTTTGCTACATATTTGTATTTGCAATTGTGTATTATATGTATTGGAAAACTCCTGCACGTAAATACCACGGACTTTTATTTGGCGTGTTTTTAGTTTTACTATGGGCAGTAAGGTTTGCAGTAGAATTTGTAAAAGAAAGCCAGGGTGGTTTTGAAGGCAAAGACCCCGTGTTACTAACCGGCCAATGGTTAAGCATACCTTTTATACTTATAGGTTTTTATTTAATATTTACATCTAAAAACCGAACAGAGACTTTATAACATACAACCACCTTAGGGTGGTTTTTTTATGCTTTCCTTTTTAAAACGCGTAATTCAACAGGCTCCTTATTATTATAGTTATTGTAATAAAACAGTTTAGAGTTTTTTAATACTTGCAGCATATACTTTTCAGTATTGCAGGCCGTTTTTATATTAAGCAAAAAGCGGCTCGTTTATTGTAATCTATTTTGTTTAAATTTGCCCTAAAATCAGCACCCTTGAAAAAACTTTTTTTCTTACTTATACTACTTACCGTGTGGGCAATGCCTGCACTGGCACAGCAAAAAAAACCTGCTAAGATAATTATAGAGCATTCTGATTTTATAGACCGTAACCAAACCGAAATTCCGGGGGCTGTTGTACTTACGGGCAATGTACAGGTATTGCATGACGGCGTAAAAATATGGTGCAACAAAGCATATAAATTTGAAAATGAAAACTATATAAAACTTTTTGGTAATGTAAAAACAAACCAGGGGGACACCATTTTTATGGACAGTAATTATGCCGAGTACAATGGTGATAAAAAGTTTGCCTTTGCCAGCGGCAATGTTGTTATGCGATCGCCAGATATGCGACTGGTGACAGATACTGTTTATTTTGACCGTAACATTCAGCAGGCGTATTATAACTCTAACGGTACCATTTACAGCGGCGAAAATACCCTGAAGAGTAAACAGGGACGTTTTTACATTAAAGAGAAAAAGTATAACTTTTTAACGGCAGTTACCCTTACAAACCCACAGTATGTAATGAAATCTAACCATTTAGATTACTACACAAACTCCGGCCACTCGTATGTTTTTGGGCCAACCACCATTACCGGAAAAAAAGACTTTATATATACCGAGAAAGGTTTTTATGACACCAAGAAAAACCTTGCCACCCTCTTAACTAACTCCTACATTAAATATGACACCCAGATTATTAAGGGCGACAGCATGTATTATGATCGTAACCGGAATTTTTCGTCGGCAACAAATAATGTAAAAGTTACCGATACCGTTAATAAATTTCTTGTAACCGGCCACTATGCAGAGGTTTACAGGGCAAAAGATTCGCTTTTTGTTACTAAACACGCCCTTGCAGTTACGCTTGTAGAAAACGATTCGCTGTACACCCACGCAAAACGCATGGTGGTAATAGGCAAACCGGGAAGCAGGATTATTCGCGGCTACAATGATGCCCGCTTTTATAAGACCGATATGAGCGGCAAATGCGACTCTATACACAGTAATGAAAAGATTGGGTTAACACAGCTTATAAAACGCCCCGTGGTATGGAATGGCGAAAGCCAGGTTACCGGAGATGTTATCCACCTGATATCTAACAACACCACCCAACAACTTGATTCTATTAAAGTGCTTAATAATGCTTTTATAATTCAGCAGGATACCATCTGGTCTAATAAAAACCCTGCCAAGCCACGCTTTAGCCAGATAAAAGGGGTTAACCTGTATGGTAAATTTCGGGATAATAAGCTGTATGAAATAGACCTTATAAAGAATACCGAGAAGGTATATTATATGTATGACAGCGATAACGAACTTATTGGTATAGATAAAGGTGTGAGCAGCAAAATACATATAGAGCTTGAAGACAACCAGATTAATACGGTTACATCTATGATAAAACCGGAAAGTTCCAGCTATCCTGAAACCGAATTACCCGAAAATGCACGTAAGCTGCGGGGCTTTCTATGGCGTGGCGACGAACGGATACGGAGTAAGGAAGATATTTTTCCGCAGGAGGAAAAAGACCTTGATGCCGCCATTGTAAAGAAAAGTACTGCCGATAAAAAGGTAGAAGATACCCCAATGGAAATCAAGAAAGAAACCCTGGATTATGACAAGAACAACCCTAAACCTAAGCCCGTTGCTCCGCAAAATAGTGGTCAGTAGTTAGTGGTCAGTCGCAGTTTTCAGGTATCGCCTATCATTTATTAAAGTTAAACCGCTAATATTAGGTTTATGAACGAAACATATTAAAGTTAAAGAACTTTTTAATTCGAATACTCTAATATTCAGCTTCGTGCCCTTTCAGCATACGCTATTATGCATTCTGTTCAAAACTATTCGCTACACCTTGTGTACCCGGCGAAAAACTTTGTGACCTTTGTAGTGAAATTTACAGTTCGCGTTTACTGAAACAAGCATCTGTACTTATTACGTCCTGAATAAAATACTATCATGATTAACGATTTTTACAAATACCAGGCTCAAACCTCGCCCTACCCTTTAGGCATGGAAGTTTCGCACGCCGATGGCTCCTATATATATGATACCACCGGTAAAGCCTACCTCGATTTTGTAGCAGGGGTATCTGCAGCCAGCCTTGGGCACAAGCACCCGCGCGTAAACCAGGCTATTATAGACCAGCTTAATAAATACAGCCATGTTATGGTGTATGGCGAATATGCCCAGCACCCGGCTACAGAATTTTGCCGCCTTTTGGCAGAGCACCTGCCGGAACAACTTAGCAAAACCTACCTTACCAATAGCGGTACCGAAGCTACCGAAGGCGCACTAAAGCTTGCCCGCAGGGTAACCGGCCGTAGCCAGTTAATATCCTGCCATCACGCTTATCACGGCAATACTATGGGCTCTATGAGTGTTATGGGCCACGAAGAGCGCAAGCAGGTGTTTCGCCCATTAGTGCCCGATGTAGATTTTATTACATTTAATAATGAAGAAGATCTGCAAAAGATAACCACTAAAACCGCTGGTATAATATTAGAAACCATACAAGGGGGTGCAGGGTTTATACAGCCGCATAACGATTTTCTTAAAAAAGTTCGCGAACGCTGTACCGAAGTGGGTGCAGTAATGATACTCGACGAGATACAACCGGGCTTTGGGCGATGCGGTAAACTATTTGGTTTCCAGAATTATGACGTAGTGCCCGATGTTGTTGTAATGGGCAAAGGTATGGGAGGCGGCATGCCTGTAGGTGCCTTTACGGCATCGCCTGCTATGATGGACTTACTGAGCCACGACCCTAAGCTGGGACACATAACTACCTTTGGAGGGCATCCTGTTATTGCAGCTGCGTGCCTTGCAACGTTACAGGAAATTACAGAGACTGACATAATGGCGCAGGCACTGGAAAAAGAAAAGCTGTTTAGATCATTATTAGTTCACCCCTTAATAACCGAAGTGCGCGGCGAAGGGCTTATGCTTGCCGCAATGACTGAAAGGCCTGATATTACTGATAAAGTTATTTTAAGATGCCATGAAAAAGGGTTAATATTATTCTGGCTTTTGTTTGAAGGCAGAGCAATAAGGATAACACCTCCCCTAACCATTTCAGAATCGGAAATTAAAGAAGGATGTGGCATTATTATTGAAGTTATGAACCAAATTATGCAGGAAATTGCATAATATGTTGCACCTCAACGTTAGACTAAAGTTAAATATAAAGTCAGGGCGCAATAGACAATATTTAATTAATTGAAAATCAAGTTTTTAAAACAATTATTTATACAGTACGCTGTTAATTAAATTGTTTAAAAGATATTGCAATAAATTCTTTTTTAACTAAACATTTCGTAAATTTAAGAAGGATTTTTTTAAACACAAGGAGTATGAATCTGAGCCACGAAGAAGAAGATCACAGTTTATCCTTATCAAAGTTTGAATCGATGTTGAAAACCAACAAAGTACTATTCTTTGATTCTGAAGAGTTTGAAGACATCATCCTTCATTACCTCGACAGCGGTAAAATTAATTTAGCTAAGAAGGCCTTAAAACTCGGCCTGGAACAGCATCCCAGGTCCACAGGCTTAAAATTAGTTCAGGTAGAAATTTTAATTTTTGATGACAAGCTTGAAATTGCTGAAAAATTATTAAACGAGCTCTATGCCATAGAGCCCACCAACGAAGAAATTTATATACAAAAAGCTAACGTTTACAGTAAGCGCGACCAGCACGAAAAAGCGGTAGAGCTGCTTAATATAGCCCTTGAGTACACCGATGATTATGCCGATGTATACTCGCTTATAGGGATGGAATACCTTTTTATGGATAACCTTGAGCTTGCCAAAGAAAGTTTTATAAAATGCCTTGAGGAAGATACCGAAGACCACTCATCTCTTTATAATGTAGTGTACTGTTTTGACTTTTTGGACCAGAACCAGGAAGCTATTGAGTTTTTAAACAGCTTTATAGACAAGAATCCGTATAGCGAAATTGCATGGCACCAACTGGGGCGCCAGCATTACACACTTAAAGATTATGAAGGTTCATTGCGGGCCTTTGATTATGCCACACTTATAGATGAAACCTTTTTAGGGGCTTTTCTTGAAAAAGCAAAAACCCTGGAGAAGCTTAAACGCTATGAGGAGGCTATAGAATGCTACACAACCACTATGGAGCTTGATGACCCTACCTCGTTTGCATTGTTGCGTGTGGGTAAATGCCATGAAAGGCTTGGCAACTTAGAAAAAGCGCTTAAGTTTTACCTTAAAACGGTTCATGAAGATCCGTTACTGGACAAGGCATGGATAGCTATTACCGACTTTTACATTCGTCGTAAAAACTACCAGAAGGCACTTTACTACGTAAATAAAGCGATTGGTATAGACAACGAGAACAAGCTGTACTGGAAACGTTATGCCACGATAAACAACGCCCTGCATTTTCATGAAGAGGCAGAAGAAGGCTACCGTAAAGCAGTAGAGTTTGGCGATAACAATTTAGATACCTGGTTATTCTGGGTAGATACACTGCAGTTTCTTGGAGAAAACAACATGGCAATAACGACATTGTTAGAGGCCACAGAATTTTTTCCCGAAGAGTATGAAATAGAGTACCGCCTTGCAGGATTTCACTTTACACTAAACGAGACCGATAAGGGGATGTTTCACCTTAGCAACGGCCTTAGGCTAAACTTTAAAAACCACACACTGCTGGAAGATTTCTTCCCTGTAGTATTTCACACGCCTCAGGTACAGGAAGTGGTTAACAAGTATAAAAAGAAAAAATAACTGTCTTTCCTTATTATAGCACCGGTTTTATCCCGGTGCTTTTTTTTGCTGCATATTTTACAAAAAGCTTATATTTGGTAAACAGCTACACAATACTACTGTAATAATTTTACCGGCTGTTACCTTACAGGTTTGTAAAGAATATATAAATGAAAGACAAAATTTTTGGCCTCGTGGGCCGCAATATCAGCTACTCGTTTTCGGCAGGATATTTTAAGACAAAGTTTAAAGAGTTAGGTTTAAAGAAATACACTTACCTGAATTTTGATATTGAAAGTATCGATAAACTTAAGAAAATCATTAAAAAAACAGACGGTTTAAAAGGCCTCAATGTAACTATTCCTTACAAGCAGGAGGTTATTCCGCTATTGGATAAATTATCTAAAAATGCAGAAATAATAGGAGCTGTAAACACCATAACTATTTCTAAAAAAGGCAAGACCAAAGGCTACAATACCGATTATTACGGCTTTAAAAAAGCCTTAGAGCCTTTACTAATGCCCCATCATAATAAGGCTTTAATATTAGGTACGGGCGGAGCATCTAAAGCGGTGGCATTTGCTTTACGCAAAATGATGATAGAGTATGACTTTGTTTCGCGTACGGGCAGCGATACCATTTTTAGCTATGAAGAACTTACCGCAGAAGTTTTTGAAGATTACCAGATAATAATAAATACAAGCCCGGTAGGAACTTTTCCTGATGTAGACGAGTGTCCGCCGCTAAACTACCTTTTATTTACAGAAAACCACATAGCGTTTGACTTGGTGTACAACCCCGCTGAAACGAAATTTTTAAGGCTTGCCAAACAAAATGGTGCTGATACAGAGAATGGTTATGCCATGCTGGTGCACCAGGCAGAAAGGGCTTGGGAAATATGGAATAAATAATATTTTAAAGGCTATTTTTTTTATAATAATCATAGTTTACACTTATAAAAAGTAAGATTAGTATCATAATTTGATGTTTTTCTTTGAATTTAAGACTGGCTTTACTATCTTTCGGCATTAAAGCAGTTAAACCCTTAAGCATTATACAATGTTAGAAGAAAAGAATGATAACCTGCAAAACGCAGATGGAGAAGAACTTGACCCGATAACAGGTTCTGTATTACAGGACTATTCGCCGGAAAACGAAACGGAAAGCACTGATGCAAATGATGCATCTATAACCCAAATTAACGAGACCGAAGGCCAGTTGCCTTTTGCCCCGGAAGAGGTTGTAAATGGTGGCAAAGAAGTGGAAACAGCTACAGGCACAGAAACCGATGAAACGGAAACACCTGTTAATGAGGAACCACAGGCCGAAGTTGAAATTGCACCTGCCGAAACCGCATCGGAAGTTACACCATCTGAAGATACTGCTCCAGTGGCAGAAGAGGCACATGCATCTGAAGAAGAAGCACATGAGGAAGAGCACCCTGAAGAAGTGCCTGATTATGGCGCACACTCTATGGAGGAGCTTACAGCCGAACTTGAAAAACTTGCTGTTACAGAGAATGTAATGTCGGTTAAAAACCATGTTGAAGAACTTCGCAGGGAATTTTATGCTAAATACAACCACCTGATAGAGGAGAAAAAAGACGAATTTAGTCACGAAAATAACGGAGATACGACCGGGTTTGAGTACCACTTCCCTCTTAAAAATAAATTTGACGCACTGTACAACCAGTACCGTGATAAAAAAAGTACGCATTTTAAAAAGATGCAGACTGACCTTAAAGGTAACTTTGATAAAAGGCTTGCCATTGTTGAGGAACTTAAAAACCTTGCCGATGGTGGAGAGAACATGAAAGACGCCCTTAAGCAGGTTAACGAACTGCGCGAACGATGGAAAAATGCCGGTCCTATTCCGCGTGATAAATACAACCATGTATTTAATAACTTCCACTTTCATATAGAGCGTTTTTACGACCACCTGCACCTTGACAGGGAGGCGCGCGACCTTGATTTTAAACACAACCTGGAGCAAAAACAAAAAATTGTTGCCCGTGTGGAAGACCTGGTTAATGAGCCGGATGTTAATAAGGCATTTCGTGAATTACAGGCACTGCATAAAATTTGGAAAGAAGAGATTGGCCCTGTATCCCGCGACCACCGCGAAGAGATTTGGAACCGTTTTAGCGAACTTACCAAACAAATTCATGACAAGCGTGAAGCTATTTTTGCAAAATCACGCGAGGCTGAACAGGAAAACCTTGAGAACAAACAGGATATTATAGCACGAATTAATGCTATAGCATCTGAGAAAATAGCCGTGCACAGCGCGTGGCAGGGCCAGATAGACCGTATAGAAAGCCTGCGTGACCAGTTTTTTAAAGCCGGTAAAGTGCCTTTAGAGGTTAACGAAGATACATGGGCTGCCTTTAAAGCTGCTGTACGTAACTTTAATACCGTTAAAAACTCGTTTTACAAGGATATTAAAAAAGACCAGCAAACAAACCTTAACCGTAAGCTGGAGCTTGTAGAAAAAGCAAATGCGCTTAAGGACAATGAAGATTTTGAAACTACAACTCCTGTTATGAAACAAATTCAGGATGAGTGGAAAACCATAGGCCATGTGCCAAGAAAGTATTCTGACAGCGTTTGGAAAGACTTTAAAGGGGCGTGTAATCATTATTTTGACAGGCTGCATGCTAAACGTAACGAGGCTAACAGTGAAGAAATTGAGGCTTTTGACAAGAAAAAGGAATACCTGGACAGCCTTAAGGATTTTGAACTTACAGGCGACCACCGCACCGATCTTGATGCCATTAAAAAGCATATTGAAAACTGGAAATCTTTTGGCCGTGTACCACAGGCAAGAAGGCATATAGAAGGCAAATTCAACAAAATACTGGATGCGCTTTTTGATAAGCTTAGCCTTAGCAAAAAAGAAACCGATATGGTTAAATTCAGCAACAGGCTGGAGCAGCTATCTGAAGGTGACGACAACCGCGGGTTACAGAACGAGCAGTTGTTTATTATGCGTAAGATAGACGAAATTCAGGCAGAGATTTTCCAGCTGGAAAATAACATACAGTTTTTCTCTAATGCTAAAGGTAACAACCCTTTTGTAAACGAGGTTAAGAAAAACATTGAACGCCATAAAGAAGAACTTAAAACGTGGAAAGATAAGCTTAAACAAATAAGAAGCATTAACAAACCACAGGAATAAAAAAAAACCAGCTTAACGGCTGGTTTTTTTATGCTTTTATTTGTCGTTGAATAATTTCGCTGAGAATATACGGCTATGTCATTCCGACGAAGAAGGAATCTCAATTGAGATTCTTCGACTACGCTGCGCTTCGCTCAGAATGACAAAACACTCTAAACATATTACTCAGATGTTGGAGGAATCTCTATTGGGTTTACACGATTGCGTTTCGCTAAGGATGATAAAGCGGTAACCTATTTATAATCAAAAGTAACTGGGATCTTATTGGTTACAATTTGGGGTTCGCTTACAATCTTTTTTTCGTAGCGTGGTGTAATGGTAGTATCTGTATACTTTTCGTCCTTGTACTTTAAATGCTCTATAATAGCCGACACTTTTACATTAACATCTATTGGCTGAATATAATTATCATTAGCAAGTGCCATAAAATATTTGCCCTGCTGCATTCCTGTATCTGTAAAACGCTTATAAGCCGCTACACCTTTACCGCTATCAAAAGGTTTACATGGCTTATTAGCTAAAAACAATTTGTTGTTAGCCTCATTAACCAGTGCATACTCTACATCTTCACCGTTTACAGGCAATACTAAATTAGTCAGCGTACCGGCTGCAATACCACCTAAAGGTGTAGAAAAATATGTAGCGACACCTTTTACTCCCTCTACAATCATTTTACGGTTTTCCTTCCAAAATTCATTACTCTCCTTGCCTACACCCACCCAGTATGCCCAGGCCACTACTTTTTTAGTTTCGTCTTTAGCAACATAATTCAGCGGAAGTGTAAAATCTATACCAGTCTTAGTCTCTCCCATAGATGTTTTTGCATTTACGCGCTGGCTTTTATCGAGCACAATTTCTTCATACTTTTTTTCAGACAATACCACACGGCGAGTCTTCTGTACATGTAGCGTATCATACCCCACAACAACATCTTTAGTAAGTGAGTTCCAAACGGTATCCTGCTTTGTAACCCACTTAATGGCGGTATTAAAATTCTTGTCGGCACTATTTTTAGGCACACGCATTATCTTTACATTGCACACACGCTTGCCCTTTGTGTCATTTTTAAACCTGAATGCAAAAACCGATTTATTGTTTACCGTAAATTCCTGCGCTTTCTCTTTTTTAATATTTTGCCTCCTGTACTTATACGTTTCAGGATATTGCATAACGCTTACTTCGCTTACATAATTGCCGTTAGCTTCTTCTATAGTAAAAATAACCCTGTCACCCTCTGCAAAACCATATAATAACTCCTGTGTATCGGCAGGTTCCAGCTTAAGCTGCAAATCGGCCACCGCAATTTTTTGTCCGAAACACACGCCCGAAGCCAATAACACCGCAAATAAAATCCTGTTCATACTTATAATTTCTTGGCTTCGTTCCAAAACACATCCATCTCGGCAAGGGTCATGTCCTGTAATGGTTTGCCCAACTCGCCTGCTTTACTTTCTAAATACGTAAAACGTTTAATAAACTTCTTGTTCGTTCGTTCTAAAGCATCTTCGGGGTTAATATTAATAAACCGCGCGTAGTTAATAAGCGAGAACAACACATCGCCAAATTCGGCCTCCATCTTGTCTTTATCGCCTGCCTGTACCTCATCATGAAATTCAGCAAGTTCTTCCTGCACCTTTTCCCACACTTGGCTTGATTCTTCCCAGTCGAAACCCACACCTTTAGCCTTATCCTGGATGCGGCTGGCTTTAACCAGTGCCGGCAGGCCTTTAGGCACACCTTCCAGCACACTCTTCTTGCCCTCTTTAAGCTTCAGCTTTTCCCAGTTTTGTTTAACTTCCTCTTCATCTGCCACAACTACATCGCCATAAATATGTGGGTGGCGGTGTATCAGCTTTTCACAAATGCTATTTGCTACATCTGCAATATCAAAGTCGCCGGTCTCGCTGCCTATTTTGGCATAAAAAACAAGGTGCAGCAACAGGTCGCCCAACTCTTTTTTAACCTCCTGCAGGTCGTTGTCCAGTATAGCATCGCCCAGCTCATACGTCTCCTCTATGGTAAGGTGGCGCAGGGTTTGAAGGGTTTGCTTTTTATCCCACGGGCATTTTTCGCGCAGGTCGTCCATTATATCCAGAAGCCTGCCAAAGGCATCAAGCTGTTGTTGTCTTGTGTTCATATTTTATTTATTACCATGTCCAGTCACTATTATCTTCATCAAAAAAATCAGGTATAAGTATTTCTGAATGTCCACTATCTTCAACTTCCTGCCTTATCATTTCTGCCCAGCCTTCGCGAGGCTTCGTTAGATTTTTATTCTGATTATTCATTACGCTAAAATCTGCCGTTAAAATTACTCATATTTAACACAAACAAAAAATCCTGCCGCTAATTAAAACGGCAGGATCTCTGTTATATAATTGTAAGAATGCTATTCTTCAGCTTTAACCTCTTCGGCAACAGCATCATTAACTTCTTCTGTATCTGCAGCAGGAGCTTCAGCAGCAATCACCTCATCTTTACTTACAAGGCCTTTAGCCTGTAGCATGTTGTACCAGTTAAGTATCTTTTTAATGTCAGATGCATAAACCCTGTCCTCATCAAAAGCAGGCAAAGCTTCCCTAAAGTAAGACTCAAGCTTAGCATTATCCTCTTTATGAGATAAAGCCGGGCCGTTATCTTCTTTCTCAGCAATGGCACGCAACACCTCTGCAAGGCGAACCTCGCCATCATAAGTGTACACAGATATTTCAGACAGCAAGCTTACATTGCTGCGCAGGCCTACAGTAATCCTTTTTCCGTCTATAAGAGATTCAGCCACAAAGCCTGTCCTTGTTTGTATCTTTAATTCGTAAAGTCCCGGTTTTCCGGAAATAGCTAATATTTTTTCGATGCTCATTATATATAATGTTTCTTTTTTTTATTTAAGGGATGGCAAATATCTAATCTTTGGCTTTAAAAACAAAAATTATCTGCCTTTTTTGGCAATAAATTTCATCTTATAGTCAGGCCTTGTTTTGCCTTCCATAATATTTTGCAGCTTCTTCTGTATTAAACGCTTTTTAAGCGACGATATTTTATCTGTAAATAAAATACCCTCTATATGGTCGTACTCGTGTTGTATAACCCTGGCAATAAGCCCGTCATACACATCGGTATGTTTATTAAAATCTTCGTCATAATACTCTATGGTAATCGTTTCGTGGCGGTACACATCCTCACGCACTTCAGGAATGCTAAGGCAACCCTCATTAAAGCCCCACTCCTCTCCTTCTTCCTTAAGTATGGTGGCGTTTATAAAGGTTTTTTTAAAACCTGCAAGCTGTGCCTGCTCTTCTTTGCTAAGGTCTTCGTCTTCGCTAAAAGGGCGGGTATCTATAACAAACAAACGTATAGCAAGGCCTACCTGTGGGGCAGCAAGGCCCACACCAAATGCTTTATACATAGTTTCATACATATTGGCAACAAGCTCTTTAAGTTCAGGATAATCCTGGGGTATCTCTACACCTTTTTTACGCAGTACCGGGTCGCCATATCCTACTATTGATAGTATCATGTTATTTTGCTTTTATAAAGACATACACTAAGTATGCCACCGTTTGTAATAAAGTGCAAAAATAGTAAATTTAAATGATTAACCTACATCCTTACCATCTACACAAAGCAATCATGTAATCACTTAAACTTCTCTTCTTTTGTCTTGAAACAAAAGAAGCAAAAATTCAAGGCTCTAACTTCTTTCGCTACAAATTATAAGTCTCGGCTAAATCATTTGAACTCGCTTCGCTCAAACAGCAAATGATTTTTAACGCCTCAACTTATAATTTGATTAACGCAACGAAGTTTAAGGCCTTAGCTTCACTCAAACTTAGCATAATGTCTATTTATATCTAAAAAAAGGTGTATCTGTCATAATAGTTATTAGAACGGGTAAGAACAAACAGTAAATGCTAAAATTTTGTGAGAATTAACCGCACAACATAGTATTCAAAACCGCAATCACTACCTTTGCCGCATACCGTTATTATATGATACAAAGCATAAGGCAATTTACAGATAGTGCAAATTTTACCCGCGCAGTTTTAGTAACGGTTGCTGCGGCGCTCCCTGTATTTATACTTAATAAATTCGGCTTTTTTGATGAAGGCCTTACCGTTGCCATAGGTGCCTTTTTAACCTACCCGGCAGATATTCCCAGCAATTTACAGCACCGTGCTAAAGGCCTGCTTGCTGCCGTGTGTATAGTGGTGGGCAGCACGCTTGCCGTAAATGTACTGCACCCCTACCCGTGGCTGTTTTACCCTGTAATTACAGTATTTATATTTTTTCTCTCCATGATATCTGTCTACGGGCAACGTGCTACCATGGTGGCTTTCTCGGGGTTGCTGGCTATAGCGCTGGGCACTGGGCACATTAATACAGGGTGGGAAATTGTAACTTACTGTACCTTTGTTCTTGCAGGTGGGTTACTGTATACCGCACTGTCATTAACCTTTAATTTTTTAAGCCCGCACCGCTATGCCGAACTGCAAATTGCAGAATGCCTTAAGCTTACAGGAAAATACATGAAACTGCGGGGCGACCTGTGGAATGCCGATGCCGACAGGGGCGCCATTGTAGAAAAACAGCTCAACCTGCAGGTAGACATTAACCTTACGCACGAAAATTTAAGGGAGGTGCTTATTCGTAACCGCTCTAACTCCGGCAGCTCCAGCCGAAGCCGGAGGATGCTGCTCGTGTTTACCTCGCTTATGGAGATCTTAGAAATTGCCCTTTCTACCTCTTTTGACCACAGCAAGCTGCACCAAAAATTTGGCTCCCACTCTAAAGTGCTTACCACCTACCAAACCCTGGCTTACAACCTTGCCTCAACCCTTAAAAAAATTAGCAAAAGTATAGAGAACCGTACTAAGTATGTACCTAAACATAACCTGCTGGCCGACCTGGAAGCACTTGAAAATGCCATTGCCGAATATGAACAGATACTGGGCAAAGAGGATGCGGCCGAAGGCGTATGGATGCTTACAAACATGGTGCATTATGCCGAAAAGCAAATTGAAAAAATAAAGATAATTGAGCGTTCTTTTGGCATTAACGCCAGCTTTAATGACCTTGCTAAAAACCGCGACAAAGACCTGGATAAATTTCTTTCGCCGGAGTTTTACAGGATAGATACCATAAGAGAGAACCTTACATTTTCGTCAACCATCTTCAGGCATTCGCTGCGCCTTGCCATTACTATAGCATGCGGCTTTGTAATAGGTGCGCTCTTTCCGCTGCAAAACGTATACTGGATATTGCTTACCATAGTGGTTATTATGCGCCCCGGTTACGGGCTTACAAAACTACGCTCTTACCAGCGTATTATAGGCACTATTACTGGAGGTATTATTGCTTTTGCCATACTTAGTGTGGTGCACCATCCTGTAGTTATTGGCACGCTTATTATTGTGTGCATGCTGCTGGGGTACACCTTTACGGCAATTAATTACCGTATAGGTGCCACGTTTGTAACCATGTATGTTATTTTTCTGTATGGCTTGCTTACGCCGGATATTAACCATGTGCTGCAATACCGCATTATAGATACCGTGGTAGGATCTGCGCTGGCATTTATAGGTAATTATTTTTTATGGCCATCGTGGGAGTTTATGAACCTCCCGGTTTTCATTAAAAAATCTATAGAGGCGAACAGGAATTACCTTGCCGAAATTTCGCAATACTATAATCAGAAGGGCTTGGTTACTACACCCTACAGGCTGGCACGTAAAAATGCGTTTGTAGAGCTGGGCAATCTTATGTCATCCTACCAGCGTATGGCACAGGAACCAAAATCGAAACAAAAACAGCAGCAACAGGTGTATAAACTTGCGGTGCTTAACCATACGTTGCTATCATCATTGGCATCGCTGGGTACTTATACGCAATCGCATAAAACGTATAAGGCATCTGAAGCTTTTAATGTAGTAGTTACCACCGTTATAAGAAACCTTGACACTGCCATTGCCCTGCTTACCATGAATGTACTTGCCGAAGAAGCGCAGGAAGCACACAACGAAGAACTGGCTACCCGCTTTACCGAACTGAAGAACATCAGGGCACGCGAGCTGAGGGAAATACATGTAACCGATGAAGAAGAATTCAAACTAAAAATGGAAGAGGCCCACCTGGTTATAGAACAATTGGTTTGGCTTAACAGCCTTTCAGAAAAAATTGTAAAAGCGGCAAGGACGCTGGAATTGGGGAAATAAGAATTAAAATTTATTTATTTTGTTCTATTACTAATGAAGTATATAAAAGTATCATATTCGCCTTTAGTCATATTCCCTATTTTATATTCCGATTTAAAAAGACGCTTTACTGTAGCGTCAATCTTTACAGTCCTTGTAACAAAAACCACCGGCGTGTAACTTTTGCCATCAATTACAATCTTAATTCTCTCCTGCGACGGATAACCATAAATTTGGATAATGTTAATCAGTGCCCCAAAAACTTTATCAGATACTGTATCGAAAAAATCAGCGTTGTTAGCTGGCACCTCATTTCCATAACCAAGAAATTCTCCAACTGTGGGCGATGCTACCGGGTTGTTAGTTATAAGATTTTTATAGAAATACGCCAGGCCTTCACCTTTGTCTTTCTCAGTTTTTGTTATTGAAGTAAAATAATGCAGTACATTACTGTCAAGATAATGCATCAGGATAAGTTTGTTTTTTACAATGTTCTGATCACGCTTTAAAAGCGCATCTTTTTCGGGTTGGCAAAAGCCCGGTATACAGTAAAACAGTAGTAGAATAAGAGAACAATATTTCATTTAGATTATGTTTTATAGTTTTACGTTGTCTGTAATTCTCATTTTTACACCGGCATTCTTTTCCAGCCATTCTATATCGGCATCGGTTATCAATTTTTTTCTTTTCATTATAAATTTGAAATGGTTGTACTCTTTATCCGATAAATTTCCCTGTTTATTTTCGCGCTTAAAAATAGCCTTAAGCTTTTTATCATAAGCATCGCTGCGAATTATAAATATCATGCTGCCGCATGTCGCATTTTTAAAAGCACCGGCCCGCATCCTTTCGCAAGAAGGATAGCCATACTTTTCTGTAACCGTTAGCAGCATTTCAATATTCGTGCTGTAAAGAGCATCCATAAATGCGTCATTATTTATAGGCTCTGCACCGTCTTTATACCCTAAATATTCCGGAATATTATACGATGGTACAGGACTATAGCCTATAACTATTTCCCTGTAATAGCGGGAAAAACCCATGTTTGCCTTTTCTTCAGCAGGCTTTATAAAATAATTAGTAGCACACCTGTCAAGGTATTGTGCCATGGTAATCATTTCATCTACTTTAAGGTTATCTGCTTCTAACAGCGCATCTTTTTCGGGTTGGCAAAAACCCGCTACAGAACAAAGTAATATTACACAGAAATATAAATGTTTCATAAAAGCTAAACAGTTGGTTGCGTTACCAAATATAACATACTCGTACTAACAAAAAATACCCATTAATGGGTATTTTAAGGATATAGCTTATTTTCTTTTGGACATAAAAAATTTTAACGTGTCATATTCATTTTCCGACATGTTGCCAATCTTGAGTTCGGGTTTAATGAGTTTCTTTAATTTGTCGTCGCCCTTATCTGTTCGCGATACAAATATAGATGCCATCATGTTTTTCTTAGCAGCCACATTTACCTTAACCCTGCTTGCAGAGGGATACCCATACATCTCTATAATAGACACTAACGACTGGATATTTTTCTCTGCCACCCTTTCAAAAAAATCGGTTCCGTTAAGGGGTACTTCATTAGCGGCATAGCCCAGATATTCTGGTATGGTAATAGCTACTACAGGGTTGCCCGATACGATAACGCCACTATAGTAATTTACAAAATTGGTATCTTTCGAACCCTTTTTTACGTCAGGATGTTTATCATAATAAGACGTTGCCATGTGGTCCAGGTAATGCATTACCGTAAGGCGGTCTTCTACCTGTTTGTAGTCTTTTGCCAGGAGCGAATCTTTTACCGGCTGGCCAAAACCGGCAATACAGCATATAAATGCTACTGCAGAGAATATATATTTTATCATAACTTAAAGTAATTAGTTAAAAATCAACCACTAAGTTAAAACTATTACAATATCAAAACTATACCCATTAATGGGTATTTTTGCTAATTAAACACATACAAAAATGCAGAATCAGCAACAGCTAAATATACCGGCCTCCAGCCTCGATTTTTTAAAACAATTACAGCAAAACAATAACCGCGACTGGTTTAACAGCCATAAAGAAGACTATTTGCAGCAGCTTGAAATTATTGAAAAATTCGCCTACGGCCTGCTTGCCGAACTAAACATCCACGACGTTATAGAAACACCATCGGGCAAAAAAGCGTTGCAGCGCATTTACCGCGACACCCGCTTTTCGGCAGATAAAACTCCTTATAAAAAATATTGGGGTGGCGGTTTTACAAGGGCAACAAGCCAGCGAAGAGGCGGTTATTACTTTCATTTAGAAAGTGGCAATACCTTTGTGGCAGGTGGCTTTTGGGCGCCCAATGCACAAGACCTGAAACGCGTTCGCGAAGATATTAATTATGATGCCGCACCACTTAGAAAGATACTTAGCAGTAAATTGTTTACATCAACGTTTGGTACATTACAGGGCGAGCAGGTAAAGACATCGCCTAAAGGTTTTGATGCCACGCATGAAGCGATAGACCTCCTGCGCTACAAACAGTTTTTACTGATAAAACGCTTTACCGATGAAGAAGTTACAAGTCCATCATTTTTAAAAGAGGCAAGCCAGGCTTATAAAAACATGCGCCCGTTTTTTGATTATATGAGCGAGGTACTAACAACTAACAGTAACGGGCAGCCGATTTAAAAGGCAAGCTTTCTGCTAAACCCTAAGAAATTAATTACAAAAAAAGCTGTCAACACGTTGCTGACAGCTTTCTTGCAATAACAATATTATAAAACAATTTACGATTTTATAAACTCTAAAATATCTTTATTAATTGTTGCTGCTTCTGTAGCCGGCATACCGTGAGGGAAACCCGGGTAAGAAATAAACTTACTGTTAGGTAAAAGTTTTGCAGCCCTTGGTGCCTGGTTAAAAGGTACTATCTGGTCGTCTTCGCCATGTAATACAAGTACAGGTACCGTTACACTCTTAAGGTCTTCAGTAAAGTCTGATTCAGAGAATGCTTTAATACCTTCATAATGTGCCAATACAGATCCCTGCATTGCCTGTCTCCACCAGTTGTGCTTAATACCTTCCTGTACCTTTGCTCCTTCGCGGTTCCAGCCGTAAAAAGGTATTGGGAAATCATAAAAATATTGTGCCCTGCTAAAGCCTGTACCTTCACGAATTTCATCAAAAACAGATAACGGCACACCTTCGGGGTTACTGTCATTTTTAATCATGATAGGCGTTACTGCACTTATAAGTACTGCTTTTGCAACACGGTCTTTACCGTAACGTGCTACATAGCGAATAGCCTCACCACCACCTGTAGAGTGGCCTATGTGTATTGCATCCCTTAAGTCAAGAGCTTCGGTTAATTCAGCAATATCAGCTACATAAGTATCCATATCATTACCGTTAGCACTTTGTCCTGAGCGTCCGTGGCCGCGGCGGTCATGCGCTATAACCCTGTATCCCTGTTTAAGGAAAAACATCATTTGGGTGTCCCAGTCATCACCTGATAGTGGCCATCCATGATGAAAAACAATAGGTTGTCCTGTTCCCCAGTCTTTGTAATAAATTTCAGTTCCGTCTTTTACTGTAATCGTACTCATTTTTTTGGTTTTTTTGATTATTATTTAGAATTGTGTTTTAAGGATAGGTATTTTCTTTTTAAAAAAGTTTATCTCCCCTTGAAATTTACAACTTTGCGCCCAAAAACACAAGACTCTACAAATCAAATATTTAAAAATATTAAGTTAAATTTAAGTTACGAAATGTCGTATTTTTATGTAGCCATTTCTTACAATCGTAATAATAAAAAATGCCTGCAAATTTACTCTGCAGGCATTGCGTATTATATAATTGCAAACTCTTTTTTAGAAAGAAGTAAGCCCTAATACTTTATGAGAATGTTCCCTTAATTTTGCCAGTAATTCCGGCTCATTATTAAGATGCTTACCGTATGATGGTATCATGATGCGCAGTTTTTGCTGCCATGCTTCAGTTTTTACCTGCTCTGTAAAGCAGCGTTCTAAAAGCTCTACCATAATAGCAACAGCAGTACTTGCACCCGGAGAAGCACCTAAAAGCACTGCAAGAGTACCATCGGCACTATTTATAACCTCTGTACCAAACTCCAGCTTGCCGCCCTCTTTGTCATCTTTTTTAATAACCTGCACACGCTGACCGGCAGTTTCAAGTACCCAGTCTTCCATTTTTGCATCAGGCATATATTCCTTAAGTGCTTCAAGCCTGTCTTCGCGGCTTTGTGTTACCTGCTGTATAAGGTATTTTGTAAGCGGTATATTATGGTATCCGGCAGCCAGCATAGGGCCTATATTGTTTGCACGTATAGATGTAGGCAAGTCAAAATACGAACCCTGCTTTAAAAATTTGGTACTAAACCCTGCATAAGGGCCAAAAAGTAATTCTTTTTTGCCGTTTATCATACGGGTATCTACGTGGGGCACGCTCATAGGCGGCGCACCTACAGATGCCTTACCGTACACCTTGGCATTATGTTTCTGTATAATATCTTCGTTAATACATTTTAGCCACTGCCCACTCACAGGGAAGCCCCCAAAGCCTTTACCCTCTGGTATATCGGCTTTTTCAAGAAGGTGAAGCGACCCACCGCCCGCGCCAATAAACACGAACTTAGAATATACACGCACTTTCTCGCCGGTGTGCAGGTCTTTAATCTTAAATTTCCATTTGTTACTACCGTTCTTAGAGCGGCGCATGCTCGATACCTCTTTGCTAAAGAACAGGTTTACACCATCCTGTTTACCCAGCCATGCAAACATATCGCGGGTTAACTCGCCAAAGTTTACATCGGTACCTATTTTCATGTTAGTAGCGGCAATAGGGTCTTTGCTATCACGGCCTTCCATAACAAGGGGCATCCATTCTTTAAGCGTTTCAGGATCTGTACTAAATTCCATACCATGAAACAGCGGAAATTTTTGTAATGCCTCATGCCTTTTTTTAAGAAAATCTACATTATCCTCTCCCCATACAAAACTCATGTGGGGTATGCTGCGCACAAAATCTTCGGGTTTACTTATCAGTCCTTTTTCTATCAGGTAGGCCCAGAATTGTTTAGATTGCTCAAATTGTTCGGCAATTTTTACAGCCTTAACAGTTTCTACATCGCCATTAGGCAATTGCGGGGTATAATTAAGTTCACAAAAAGCAGAGTGGCCCGTACCCGCGTTATTCCACGCGTCCGAACTTTCGGCGGCAGCTACGTCAAGCCTTTCATAAATATTAATTTTTACTTCGGGCATCAGTTCTTTTAAGAACATGCCAAGCGTAGCGCTCATTATACCGGCGCCTATAAGAACCACATCGGGCTCTTGGTTGATAGTTGTGGACATCTGTATGTTTTGAAAACACAAATTTACTGGTAAAATGTCTAATAATTTGTACAATATTAGCATCACTCAGCACTATAACATACTTTTAACAAAAAAAGCGTTTTTAGAACATATTTTTTCGTGATAAATAATCCTGAAGCATTATTGTTGCCGAAATTTCATCAATCAGAGCTTTGTTTTGCCTTTGCTTCTTTTTTAATCCGCTACTTATCATCGTCTGGAAAGCCATTTTGCTTGTAAACCTCTCGTCTACTCGTATTACCTGCATATCAGGAAATTGCCCAGTAAATTTTTGGGTAAAGGCATTAATAGCCTCTGCGCTTTGCGACGGCTCTCCATTCATTTGTTTGGGGTCGCCTATAAGTACAGCCTCTACCTTCTCTTTATTAAAATAATCTTTAAGAAAATCCAGTGCTGTGGCAGATGGTATCGTGGTAAGCCCGGATGCTATAATCTGCATTTCATCGGTTACAGCAATACCGGTGCGCTTTTCACCATAATCTATAGCAAGTATCCTCATTATACAGGGTTTAAAGTTTGAGCATGCAGGGTGTAAACAGTTGCAAATATACTCTTATTTGCACACACGTGGCTTTTGTTGCCGTATGTTACACCTTACTAAAATCTTCGATACATTTTTTAGCATACAGTTTGGTAATGCTAAACACACGCTTTTTAGCCTCGCCATCTTTTTCTAATTTATGATTTGCAAGAAAGCTAACCGCCGTATTTTCAAATTCTTTTTGAAGTTCATTTATAAATGTTTCCAGCTTAGAGCCACCGGCAGATAAGTATTTTTCATTATTAAACTTCTGATAAAAATCTTTATGTAACTGGTTGCAGGAATTTTCCAGTTGCTTCTCTAATTCTTTGTACTTGAAACTCATTAATTTTAAAGTAGTCTTTTTTAATTATGTGGCAAAATAACTACAATAAGCTATAAAAAAAGTTATAAAATTTAACTCAAATTTAATAAAATTTTTCGCGCATTAAAATTTCTAATCTCTAAAAGATTTTAGTACTCATAACTACATTTTACATTACCATTTTACCATAATGCTCTACACATAGTTTGGCATGCTTTTTTGTAATTGCTCTTATAACATGTAATGCCTCAGCATTTTCGGCAATCATATTTTTTTCAATAAAAGAAGTTTCAGCTTTTTCAAACTCTGTTTTAATGACATCTAAAAAAGCTTCGAGCCTGCCCGGGCCGCCCGACTGATAGTTGAGGCTATATTGTGCAGTTAGATTTGTTATAACTTCATTACAGGCACAATCAAAATCGGTTTCTAAAGCTGAATAATCCACAATTGTACTTATTAAAGGTTAAACTTTATACAGCCTTTTTACAGACAGGCTAAATTACAAAAAAAGAGCTGTCTTAAAACAAAAAAATCTCCGCGAAGGAGACTTAACTATAAAGCAAAAAAAAATGGCAAGCGACCTACATCGCACCGCTACAACCACATACCTTTGCTGTGTTCCCACCCTGGAGGAGTCTGCAGGAGCTGGTCGTGTAGGACTTGCCGGTGCAAATATACAACCTTTTTGAATTTTTACAAGCCATTGCCCAATATAAAATACAATTGTATATTGCTTTATTATTTTTAAAGACCATGAAAAAACATAACTTATTAGCTTTCATTTTATTGGGATCGGCTTTTATTTTGCTGGGCACCGTTACAGTTGCCTGTAATGACACAAAAGATACCGAAAATAATTTATTTACTATAGATTCTGCCGGCCTAAAAGGGCAATACCAGCCGCAGGAAATGCTTCCGCTAACGGTTGCAAACACGCAAAAAAAGGAAATTGACTCGATTGTATATTATCTTAATGATACTAAACTGGGTACCGCAAAAGGCAACACTAAGTTTGATGCCCCGCTTAAAGACCAGAAATTTGGGTATCAAAACATCAAAGCACTGGTGTATTATGAAGGTAAAAACAGCGAGGCTACAGGAAGGATAGAGCTTGTATCTAACATTGAACCTAAAATATTAGGCTACGAAATTGTAAACACCTTCCCTCATGATACAGCTTCTTACACGCAAGGCTTAGAGTTTTATCGTGACACTCTGATAGAAGGTACAGGATTGTACAAAAAATCTGTGCTGCATAAGCTAAACTACAAAACCGGGGAGCCTTACAAGCAAATAGCCCTCGACGGTAAATACTTTGGCGAAGGGGTTACTATTTTTAACAATAAGGTCTACGAACTTACCTATAAAGAAAACACCGGCTTTGTTTACAATGCAGATAACCTTACTAAAGAAAAAGATTTTACTTACTTTAAACAAACCGAAGGTTGGGGACTTACCCACGACGACAAAAGTTTATATATGAGTGATGGATCTGAAAAGATATATGTATTAGACCCTGCCACACTTAAAGAAACTGACTATATAAATGTGTACACCAATAACCGCAAAATAAAATCGGTTAACGAGCTGGAATGGATAGATGGTAAAATATTTGCCAATATATACCAAACCAACCTTATTGTGGTTATAGACCCTAAAACCGGTGCTGTAGAAGGCATCCTTAATATGGCCGACCTTGAAACCAAACGAACAAAATATCCTGATACTGACGTATTAAACGGTATTGCCTACAACCCTAAAACCAAAACCATTTTTGTTACCGGTAAAAAATGGGACAAGATGTTTGAGATAAGACTAAAGTAACTATTTCAGATAAAATTTATACGAACCCTTTCAGCAATGAAAGGGTTTTTATTTATAAGTTTATAAAAGGATAAAGTCTAAATTAAATCAATGAAACCAAATTTGCTATACCTGCTATTACTTTCAATTTTTGCTTGCGGTAAAGATACTTCTGTAGCAGAAAAAGCAATATTATACACAGAAAAGGAAATAATCAAAGATGGCTTTTCAGTCATTGATAGCCTAAATAAATACACCAATAAAGATAGCCTTCTTATTGTAGATAATGCTGACGATAAATATTCAACGCTTTTTATTGGAAAAGTTGAAAAACATAGTTATGCAGTCTGGATGGAAAGTGATAGCCTCCTGGTATTTTATCAGAAGCCTGACGGAAAGCATTGGAATATTTCAAATACTTTTCATTATGGGATGCCGGTTAGCTACGTTGAGGGCGAAGATTTAAATGGTGACCGCTTTAAAGATGTAAAAGTATGTAGCTTTAACGGTGCAGCCGGAAACAGCGAAAATAGGATATTTCTGTACGATCCAGCTTCCGGGATTTTTAAATTGAATGATTCTTATTCATTACCAAATATTAAGTATAACAAAAAAGGTAATTTTGTACAATCATCCTGGTTTTCGGGCACAGTGCATTGCCAGGAAAAATATAAATATATTGTAACGAAAGACAGCCTTGTTTTTGATATGGGTGTTACTTTTTGTCCTACTGAAGCTGACGAAGGCAAAACAGGCACGCTGGAATATTATAAAAAGATAAATGGAAGAAGAATAGCAATAGAGAACAAAAAAGGCAAATCGGGCAAGCTATGGAGAAAATTCGAAAATACATTTTGGAACTCTGAACATGATATTGTAAATTGATTTTACCCGAATAACAATATAGCAAATCAATACCCATAAAAAAACCCACTCTTTCGAGTGGGTTTTCTATTTATTTAAGCTTGTCCCGGAGGGCCAAAACTCAGTGGAATTTGCGGGTGTTCTCCTTCGGTAATTGTGCCATGGGCAGCTTCAAACCTGTGGATGTTTTCGCTTAATGCCTTTAGCAGCCTTTTGGCATGCTGTGGCGTTAATACAATTCGTGATTTAACCTTAGCTTTGGGTATACCCGGCATAATGGCTACAAAATCCACGACAAACTCTGAAGAGGAATGGTTGATTATAGCAAGGTTACTATAAGTACCCTCGGCTGTTTTCTCATCCAGTTCAATGTTTATTTGTCCGGGCTGTTGTTGTTGATCACTCATTGTTATTAATAATTGTATTCCTCCTTAGGAGTTAAAAGCTCATTAAAATCTTCGTCTTTAGAACCTACAATAATTGCTTCATAGTCTCTCATACCTGTACCAGCAGGTATTCTGTGTCCTACGATAACATTTTCTTTAAGTCCTTCAAGTCCGTCTACTTTACCGGCTACTGCTGCTTCGTTAAGAACCTTGGTCGTTTCCTGGAACGATGCTGCAGATATGAACGATTTAGTTTGAAGCGATGCTCTTGTAATACCCTGTAGTACCGGAGTTGCTGTTGCAGGAACAACATCTCTTGCAGATACCTGGTTTTTATCATTACGTTTAAGCAATGAGTTCTCATCCCTTAGTTCACGCGGCGTAATAAGCTGCCCTTCTTTAAGGTTTTCAGAATCTCCTGCATCTTCAACAACTTTCATTCCGTAAAGTTTGTCGTTCTCTACAATAAAGTCAGACGTGTGTATAAGCTGGTCCTCAAGGAAAAGGGTATCACCCGGATCCTGAACCTGTACTTTACGCATCATTTGGCGAATTACAACTTCAAAGTGCTTGTCGTTGATTTTTACACCCTGTAAGCGGTACACTTCCTGAATTTCATTAACAAGATACTGCTGTACTGCCGATGGGCCTTGTATCCTAAGGATATCCTCCGGAGTAATGGCACCGTCGCTCAATGGCAATCCTGCTTTAATGTAGTCATTTTCCTGAACAAGGATCTGGTTAGAAAGTTTTACAAGGTACTTTTTAACTTCACCAAATTTAGACTCAATAACGATCTCACGGTTACCCCTTTTGATCTTACCGAATGATACTACACCATCAATTTCTGATACTACAGCTGGGTTACTTGGGTTACGTGCTTCAAGAAGCTCTGTAATCCTTGGTAAACCTCCTGTTATATCCCCGGTTTTAGATGAACGCCTTGGTATCTTAACTAAAATTTTACCTGCCTTAATCTTCTCACCGTTATCAACCATAAGGTGGGCACCCACCGGTAGGTTGTAAGAACGTATAAGTTCGCCATCTTTTCCGTAGATCAATAACGTAGGGATCAATTTCTTGTTCCTTGCTTCCGAGATTACTTTTTCCTGGAAACCTGTTTGCTCATCGATCTCAACCATGAACGATTGTCCCTGTTCGATATCTTCATAAGCTACTTTACCGGTAAACTCAGAAATAATAACTCCGTTATAAGGGTCCCACTTACATATAAGCGCTCCTTTTTCTACAACATCGCCATCTTTAACATAGATGCTCGATCCGTAAGGAATATTGTGCGTATTTAATACAATACCTGTGTTAGGATCTACCAGTTTAAGCTCTGTAGAACGTGAAACCACGATATCTACATCACCACCTTCAAGGTCTTCACCTTTAACGGTTTTAAGGTCTTCCAGTTCAAGGCGTCCTGCAAAACGGGTTACAATGCTTGATTCTTCCGATATACCACCCGCAACACCACCTACGTGGAACGTACGAAGTGTTAACTGTGTACCCGGCTCACCAATAGACTGTGCAGCAATTACACCCACAGCCTCACCCCTTTGGGTCATTTTACCTGTTGCAAGGTTACGTCCGTAACATTTAGCACAAATACCTTTTTTAGCTTCGCAGGTTAATGGAGAGCGTACTTCTACCCTCTCTATAGGTGCAGCGTTGATAGCTTTTACCTCTGCTTCTTTAATTTGCTCGCCTGCATGTACAAGTATTTCGTTATTAAGCGGGTTAATAACATCCTGTAGTGCCACACGGCCTAATATTCTTTCCCCAAGAGTCTCAACAATCTCTTCGTTCTTTTTAAGTGCGCTTACTTCTATACCACGTAGTGTACCACAGTCTACAGAGTTTACAATAACGTCCTGAGAAACGTCGTGTAGCCTCCTTGTAAGGTAACCGGCATCGGCCGTTTTAAGGGCGGTATCCGCAAGACCTTTACGTGCACCGTGGGTAGAGATAAAGTATTCAAGGATCGATAAACCTTCTTTAAAGTTAGAAAGGATAGGGTTTTCAATAATCTCCCCACCACCTGCTGTCGATTTTTTAGGTTTTGCCATCAAACCACGCATACCTGTTAACTGACGAATCTGCTCTTTCGAACCCCTCGCCCCAGAGTCAAGCATCATATACACCGAGTTAAAGCCCTGTTGGTCTTCACGGATGTTTTTCATGGCAAGCTCTGTAAGTGTGGCATTTGTAGATGTCCACACGTCAATAACCTGGTTGTAACGCTCGTTGTTGGTAATAAGACCCATGTTATAGTTAACAGAGATAGCATCTACCTGAGTGTTGGCATCATCAATAAGTTCCTGTTTCCTTGCAGGGATAATAATATCACCTAAGCTGAATGATAAACCACCCCTAAAGGCAAATTTATAACCCATGTCTTTCATGTTATCAAGGAACGCAGCTGTTGTAGGTACATCGGTAACACTTAAAATCTTACCAATAATATCCCTTAACGATTTCTTTGTTAATACCTCATTTATATAACCTGCAGCTTCCGGAACTACTTCGTTAAATAGTACCCTGCCGGCTGTAGTCTGGATGATCTTGTAAACAAGCTCTCCTGCATCATTAAAGTCTTTAGCACGTATTTTAACACGGGCATTAAGTTCTACACGGCCTTCGTTAAGTGCTATATTAGCTTCTTCGGCAGAGTAGAAAGTAAGGTCCTGGCCTAAAATTTTGTGGTCTTCTGTAGATATACGTTCTTTGGTCATGTAGTACAGACCAAGAACCATGTCCTGAGAAGGAACCGTGATAGGTGCACCGTTTGCCGGGTTAAGGATATTGTGCGATGCAAGCATTAACAGCTGTGCCTCAAGAATAGCCTCTGGCCCTAACGGTAAGTGTACCGCCATCTGGTCACCATCAAAATCCGCATTAAATGCCGTACATACTAACGGGTGAAGCTGAATCGCTTTTCCTTCAATAAGTTTTGGCTGGAATGCCTGTATACCAAGCCTGTGCAAAGTAGGGGCCCTGTTTAGTAATACCGGGTGGCCCTTAATTACATTTTCCAGGATATCCCATACTACGGGCTCTTTTTTGTCTATTATTTTTTTAGCCGATTTAACTGTTTTTACAATACCACGCTCTATAAGTTTCCTTATAACAAATGGTTTGTAAAGTTCGGCAGCCATATCTTTTGGCAAACCGCACTCAAACAATTTCATCTCAGGCCCTACAACAATTACCGAACGTGCAGAATAGTCAACACGCTTACCAAGTAAGTTTTGGCGGAAACGCCCCTGCTTACCTTTAAGTGAATCTGATAATGATTTTAGTGGCCTGTTGCTTTCGGTTTTTACAGCAGATGCTTTCCTTGTGTTATCAAAAAGTGAATCTACAGATTCCTGTAGCATACGCTTCTCGTTACGAAGGATAACCTCTGGTGCTTTAATCTCCATAAGCCTTTTTAAACGGTTGTTACGGATGATTACCCTCCTGTAAAGGTCGTTCAAATCGGATGTGGCAAAACGTCCACCATCAAGCGGCACCAATGGGCGAAGCTCCGGCGGTATAACCGGTATAACTTTTAGTATCATCCACTCAGGCCTGTTCTCCCTGTTAAAGTTAGACTCCCTGAAAGATTCTACCACCTGCAGCCTTTTAAGGGCTTCGGTTTTACGTTGTTTAGATGTTTCGTTGTTTGCACTGTGGCGTAACTGGTAAGAAAGATCGTCAAGGTTAATCCTTGCAAGCAAATCCATAATACACTCTGCACCCATCTTGGCGATAAACTTGTTAGGGTCGTAATCGTCAAGGTATTGGTTATCTGCAGGAAGGGTATCCAGTATGTTAAGGTATTCTTCTTCTGTTAAAAAGTCTAACCTGTTAAGGCTTTCACCTTCGGCAGTCTTAGCAATACCTGCCTGTATAACCACATACCTTTCATAGTATATGATCATATCCAGCTTTTTAGATGGTAAGCCAAGGATATAGCCAATTTTGTTAGGAAGCGAACGGAAATACCATATATGCGCTATAGGCACCACAAGGTTAATGTGGCCCACCCTGTCGCGACGCACTTTTTTCTCGGTAACTTCAACACCGCATCGGTCACAAACAATCCCTTTGTATCGAATCCTTTTATATTTACCGCAAGCACATTCAAAGTCCTTTACAGGGCCAAAAATACGCTCACAAAAAAGGCCGTCCCTCTCTGGTTTGTGGGTACGATAGTTAATGGTTTCCGGTTTTAAAACCTCACCCCTTGATTCAGCAAGAATAGACTCCGGCGAAGCCAGGCCTATTGATATCTTGTTAAACCTTTTAACGGTATTTTTATCTTTTAATCTTGTCATGATATGTATCTACCAATTATTAAAAAAGTATGTAAAGGGAACGGCATTAAAACCGTTCCCTTCTGGAAATTTATTCTTCTAATCTGATGTCTAATCCAAGGCCTTTAAGTTCATGCATCAATACATTGAACGATTCCGGCAATCCTGGCTCCGGCATAGTCTCTCCCTTAACGATAGCTTCGTAAGTTTTAGCCCTGCCTATAACGTCATCCGATTTAACAGTCAGTATCTCCCTAAGAGTACTTGATGCACCGTAGGCTTCAAGAGCCCAAACCTCCATCTCTCCAAAACGCTGGCCACCAAACTGAGCTTTACCTCCAAGAGGCTGCTGCGTGATAAGCGAGTATGGACCAATAGAACGTGCGTGCATCTTATCGTCTACCATGTGCCCCAGTTTAAGCATGTAGATAACACCTACGGTTGCCGGCTGGTGGAAACGCTCTCCTGTTCCTCCATCGTATAAATACGTATGGCCAAAACGAGGAATACCTGCTTCATCTGTTAACTCATTAATCTGGTCAAGAGATGCACCGTCAAAAATAGGGGTTGCAAATTTGCGTCCTAAATTCATACCTGCCCATCCAAGAACCGTTTCATAAATCTGCCCGATGTTCATACGCGATGGTACACCAAGCGGGTTAAGCACGATATCTACCGGAGTACCATCTGCAAGGAACGGCATGTCTTCATGACGTACAATTCTTGCAACAATACCCTTGTTACCGTGGCGTCCTGCCATTTTATCTCCCACTTTAAGCTTACGTTTCTTAGCGATGTAAACTTTAGCAAGTTTTAAGATGCCCGATGGAAGCTCATCACCTACCGTAATGGTAAATTTCTCTCTTCTTAAAGCACCCTGAAGGTCGTTCAGCTTAATTTTATAGTTGTGTATAAGGTCGTTAACCATTGCATTGGTATCATCGTCCGTAGTCCACTGTCCTTTAGTTAAGTGAGCAAAATCTTCAACGGCATATAACATTTTCTGGGTGTATTTCTTGCCTTTAGGCATTACTTCCTCACCAAGATCGTTCATAACTCCCTGAGAAGTTTTTCCGTTAACGATATTAAATAACTTATCAATAAGCCTGTCTTTAAGCTCTACGAACTTAACTTCAAAGTCACCTTCAAGTTTACCTAAATCGTCTTTATCTTTAGTACGTTTACGTTTGTCCTTAACGGCACGCGCAAACAGTTTTTTATCAAGAACCACGCCATGAAGAGATGGAGATGCTTTTAACGAAGCATCTTTAACATCGCCTGCTTTATCGCCAAAGATGGCGCGAAGCAGTTTTTCTTCCGGTGTAGGGTCGCTTTCCCCTTTAGGAGTGATCTTACCAATAAGGATATCGCCGGGTTTAACCTCTGCACCAATCCTTATCATACCGTTTTCGTCAAGGTCTTTAGTAGCCTCTTCGCTCACGTTAGGTATATCATTAGTAAGCTCTTCGTTACCCAGCTTGGTATCCCTAACCTCCAGTGAATAATCATCCACGTGTATAGAAGTAAAGATATCATCACGAACAACTTTTTCAGAGATTACAATAGCATCCTCAAAGTTATAACCCTTCCATGGCATGAACGCCACTTTAAGGTTACGGCCCAGGGCAAGCTCACCATTTTGTGTAGCATAACCTTCGCAAAGTACCTGGCCTTTTACAACCCTGTCGCCTCTTCTTACAATAGGCTTAAGGTTAATGCTGGTGCTCTGGTTAGTTTTCCTAAACTTAATAAGCTGGTATGTTTTCTCGTCCGGATCAAAGCTTATGCTTCTCTCGCGGTCTGTCCTGTCATATTTAATAGTAATCTGGTTAGCATCTACATACTCTACAGTACCAGTGCCTTCGGCATTGATAAGTACACGAGAGTCACTTGCTACCTGGCGCTCCAATCCTGTACCCACAATTGGGGCTTCCGGACGTAAAAGAGGAACAGCCTGGCGCATCATGTTAGATCCCATCAGCGCACGGTTAGCATCATCATGCTCAAGGAACGGAATAAGCGAAGCCGAGATAGATGCAATCTGGTTAGGGGCAACGTCTGTATAATGTACAGCCGATGGGTCCAGAACCGGGAAGTCACCTTCCTCACGGGCAATTACTTTATCTGCAGTAATATTACCCTCGTCATCCATTTCAATGTTAGCCTGCGCTATCAGTTTACCTTCTTCTTCCTCTGCGCTTAAGTAAATTGGTTCAGAAACCAGGTCTACCCTGCCATCAGTTACTTTACGGTAAGGCGTTTCTATAAAGCCCATTCCGTTTACTTTAGCATAAACACCTAACGAAGATATCAAACCAATGTTTGGTCCTTCCGGTGTTTCAATAGGGCATAAACGCCCGTAGTGCGTATAGTGAACGTCACGTACCTCAAAGCCCGCTCTTTCACGAGATAAACCACCAGGCCCAAGTGCTGATAGCCTACGCTTGTGCGTAATCTCAGCAAGAGGGTTAGTCTGGTCCATAAACTGCGAAAGCTGGTTAGTACCAAAGAAAGAGTTGATTACCGACGACAATGTTTTAGCATTGATAAGGTCGATAGGTGTAAACACCTCGTTATCCCTAACGTTCATACGCTCCCTGATGGTCCTGGCCATACGTGCCAAACCTACACCAAACTGAGCCGATAACTGCTCACCTACCGTACGTACACGACGGTTAGATAAGTGGTCAATATCATCAATCTCAGCCTTAGAGTTTATAAGCTCTATAAGGTATTTTACAATGGTAATAATATCTTCTTTGGTAAGCACCTGCTTTTCCATAGGGATATCAAGACCAAGTTTTTTGTTCATCCTGTAACGGCCCACATCCCCAAGGTTGTAACGCTGGTCTGAGAAGAACAATTTATCTATAATGCCACGAGCCGTTTCCTCATCAGGCGGTTCTGCATTACGCAGCTGACGGTAAATGTGCTCTACAGCCTCTTTTTCTGAGTTAGTAGGGTCTTTTTGAAGCGTGTTATGGATGATGGCATAATCAGCCTGGTTGTTATCATCCTTGTGCAGTAATATAGATTTTACGTTAGCCTCAATAATCTCTTCAACATTATCTTTGTCTATAAGAGTATCCCTGTCTAATATAATCTCGTTACGCTCAATAGAAACTACCTCGCCTGTATCTTCATCCACAAAATCCTCATGCCATGTGTTAAGCACACGTGCAGCAAGCCTTCTGCCTATATATTTTTTTAAACTTGTTTTAGAAACTTTAATTTCTTCAGCAAGGTCAAATATCTCAAGGATATCTTTATCTCTTTCAAAACCAATGGCTCGGAAAAGAGTAGTAACAGGTAGTTTTTTCTTCCTGTCAATGTAAGCATACATTACACTGTTAATGTCTGTAGCAAACTCTATCCATGAACCTTTAAATGGTATTACCCTTGCAGAGTATAATTTTGTTCCGTTTGCGTGGAACGACTGGCCAAAGAATACACCGGGAGACCTGTGAAGCTGGGATACAACTACACGCTCTGCGCCGTTGATAACAAAGGTGCCGCTTGGTGTCATGTATGGGATGGTTCCCAAATAAACATCCTGAACAATTGTTTCAAAATCTTCATGTTCAGGGTCTGTACAATATAGCTTTAACCTTGCTTTTAAAGGTACGCTATACGTTAGGCCCCTGTCTATACACTCTTCAATTGTATAACGTGGCGGATCAACAAAGTAATCAAGGAACTCCAGTACGAACTGATTTCTGGTATCAGTGATCGGAAAGTTTTCCATGAAGGTGTTATAAAGACCTTCGTTGCCTCTTTCATCCGATTTGGTTTCAAGCTGGAAAAAATCCCTAAAAGACTTTACCTGGATATCCAGGAAATCCGGGTAGCTTGGGATGTTTTTTGTTGAGGCAAAATTTAATCTTTCAGTCTGATTTGTTATCATCAATGGACAAAATTTTGATTAAAAAATAATAATGGTGCGTATAAAATGTTATTATACGAAAAATGGTTTAGGCCTTTGAGAGTTTTTCTCAAGGCCTAAACCTGGGTTTTAAAACCTATGTAAGCTTATTTAAGCTCAACAACAGCTCCAGCTTCTTCTAATGATTTTTTAAGACCTTCAGCCTCATCTTTAGAGATACCTTCTTTTACATTTGCAGGAGCACCGTCTACAAGATCTTTAGCTTCTTTAAGACCTAGGCCTGTAAGTTCTTTAACTGCTTTTACAACAGCAAGTTTAGAAGCACCAGCTTCTTTAAGAACTACTGTGAACTCAGTTTGCTCTTCAGCAACCGGAGCATCACCACCTGCAGCAGGACCAGCAACTACAGCAGCAGCTGCAGGCTCAATTCCATACTCATCTTTTAATATTGCAGCTAGTTCGTTAACTTCTTTAACAGTAAGGTTAACCAGTTGTTCTGCGAATTGTTTCAAATCTGCCATTTTTTCTATCGTTTTAAATAGTTTGTAATATATAATTCATTAAGTGCGTTCTGCGCGTATACCCGAGATTATTTCTCAGATAATGTTTTAAGGATTCCTGCAATTTTGCCACCACCAGATTTAAGGGCAGAAACAACATTTTTAGCAGGAGACTGAAGTAGGCCAATGATTTCGCCAATAACTTCATCCTTAGATTTAAGAGATACAAGGGCATCCAGCTGGTTGTCTCCAATAAATACTGCCTCGTGGATGTAAGCACCCTTAAGTACAGGCTTATCAGACCTTCTGCGGAATTCTTTGATGATCTTAGCCGGTGCATTACCGTTGTCTGAGATCAGGATAGAAGTGTTGCCTTTAAGTATAGTAGGTAGTTCGCCATAGTTATTGTTAGAGCTTTCCATAGCTTTAGCAAGCAATGTGTTCTTAACAACCTCAAGTTTTATACCAGCTTTAAAGCAAGCCCTTCTTAAATCAGAAGTAACTGTTGCGTTTAGACCCGAAATATCTGCAACGTAAACTACGTTCGATCCGGCTAACTGTGCAGTTAATTCTTCAATGGCTTTTGATTTTTCTTCTTTCGTCATAATAAAAAATTTTTAACTACCAATTATACCGCTTTAGGATCTAAAGGTATTGCAGGGCTCATAGTAGAAGAGATATGAATACTCTTAATGTATGTACCTTTAGCTGCAGTTGGTTTAAGTTTAATCAATGTTTGAATGATTTCGTGTGCATTGTCAGTAATTTTGTCAGCATCAAAAGAGATCCTTCCTATTCCTGCATGAACGATACCGGTTTTGTCAACTTTAAAGTCAATTTTACCAGCTTTTACTTCGGTAACAGCTTTAGCCACGTCCATAGTAACAGTACCTGTTTTAGGGTTTGGCATTAAACCACGTGGGCCTAATATTCTACCTAACGGTCCTAATTTACCCATAACACTTGGCATAGTGATGATAACATCAACATCTGTCCATCCGTCTTTAATTTTTTGAAGGTAGTCATCTAAACCTACAAAGTCTGCACCTGCAGCTTTAGCTTCTGCCTCTTTATCCGGAGTAACAAGTGCAAGCACCCTTACATCCTTACCTGTACCGTGTGGAAGGGTTACTACACCACGTACCATTTGGTTTGCTTTTCTTGGATCTACACCCAGACGCACTGAGATATCAACCGACTCATCAAATTTTGCAGAAGCAACTGTTTTGATCAATGCAGATGCATCTTTCAAACTGTACAGTTTGTTCTTTTCAATTTTTGAAGCAGCCTCTTTCTGTTTTTTTGTCAATTTTGCCATTTCTTGTTCTTTTTATTAAAAAGGAGCAGTTCCTGATACAGTTATTCCCATAGACCTTGCAGTACCCGCGATCATGCTCATTGCTTTTTCAATAGTAAAAGCATTTAAGTCAACGATCTTGTCTTCTGCAATAGCCCTGATTTGATCCCAGGTAACGTTTGCAACTTTTTTACGGTTTGGTTCTCCAGAACCTCCTTTTAGTTTGGCAGCATCCAATAACTGAATAGCAGCCGGCGGCGTTTTAACAACAAACTCGAAAGATTTGTCTTTATACACAGTAATTTGTACTGGTAATACTTTGCCGGGTTTATCTTGTGTTCTCGCATTAAACTGCTTACAGAACTCCATGATGTTTACCCCAGCAGCCCCCAAAGCAGGTCCAACCGGTGGCGACGGATTCGCAGCACCTCCCTTAACTTGTAGTTTAACTACTTTACTAATTTCTTTAGCCATTTCTTTAAAAGATTTAGCACATCTTCATTGGAAGCGAATGATGTGGTTTTATAATAAGTGTAACAAAAATTATACTTTTTCTACCTGCATAAAGCTTAGTTCCAGCGGAGTCTTTCTTCCAAAGATCTTCACCATCACTTCAAGCTTACGCTTATCTTCATTTACTTTTTCTACAGTACCGTTAAAGCCATTAAATGGCCCGTCGATAACTTTTATGGTTTCACCCACAGTAAATGGTATAGATACGTTATCTGTTTTAACAGAAAGCTCGTCTACCTTACCTAACATCCTGTTTACTTCAGAAAGTCTTAATGGAACAGCATCGCCGCCTTTTGTTTCGCCAAGGAACCCGATAACACCGGTTATGGACTTTATTATGTGTGGTATCTCGCCTGTTAAATTAGCCTCTACCATAACATATCCCGGAAAATAAACCCTGTCCTTACTAAGCTTTTTGCCATCTTTCACTGTAACTACCTTCTCGGTAGGTACAAGAACCTGAGAGATGTAATCTGCCATGCCCAGCCTGCTTATTTCGGTTTCAATGTAGTTTTTAACTTTATTTTCCTGACCGCTTACCGCCCTGACTACGTACCACTTTTTGACATTGTTATCAGTCATCACAAATAAAATTAGTTTTTTAAGAAAGCATATAACTTCGCAACAAGAACTTCAAAGCCCCTGTCTATACCAAAGGTAATCATAGCAAAAATCAACGAGAATACAGCTACTATAATGGTAAGGCGCTGCACCTCTGCCCACTCAGGCCACGTTACGTTATCTTTAAGCTCTGTAAACGCTTCAGATATATAATTGGTAATTTTCATCTTATATCTTTTTTTTTGCACGGGTGGAGGGATTCGAACCCCCATCAACGGTTTTGGAGACCGCTATTCTACCCTTGAACTACACCCGTTTGTTAAAAAGTAGCCGGCACCATAGCACCGGCTGCTTTTATAATCTATTTAATAACTATAGTATTTCAGTAACCTGACCAGCACCTACTGTACGACCACCCTCACGGATAGCGAAACGTAGACCTACGCTTAGAGCGATTGGGCTTAGTAAAGTAACTTCAATAGTTAAGTTGTCACCTGGCATTACCATCTCTACACCTGCAGGAAGAGTGATTGTACCTGTTACATCCGTTGTACGAACGTAAAACTGTGGACGGTAGTTATTATGGAATGGAGTGTGACGTCCACCTTCTTCTTTTTTAAGGATATAAACCTCTGCATTAAAATGCGCGTGTGGCTTAACAGATCCTGGCTTAACAATAACCATACCTCTTTTGATATCAGCTTTGTCAATACCACGTAGAAGTAAACCTACGTTATCTCCAGCTTCACCACGGTCAAGGATTTTACGGAACATCTCAACACCTGTAATAGTAGATGTAAGTTTTTCTGCACCCATACCAATGATTTCAACTGCATCACCTGTGTTAGCAATACCAGTTTCGATACGACCTGTAGCAACAGTACCACGACCAGTGATAGTGAATACGTCTTCAACAGGCATAAGGAATGGTTTTTCAACATCACGTACCGGCATCTCGATCCATGTATCAACAGCAGCCATAAGAGCAAGTACTGTATCAACCCACTGTGGCTCACCGTTAAGTGCACCAAGTGCAGAACCCTGAATAACTGGTCCGTTATCTCCATCATACTGATAGAAAGAAAGTAGATCACGGATTTCCATTTCAACAAGCTCTAAAAGCTCAGCATCATCAACCATATCTACTTTGTTCATGAATACAACCATTCTTGGAACACCAACCTGGCGACCTAAAAGGATGTGCTCACGAGTTTGTGGCATAGGACCATCTGTTGCAGCAACTACAAGGATAGCACCGTCCATCTGAGCAGCACCCGTAACCATGTTCTTAACGTAATCCGCGTGACCTGGACAGTCAACGTGAGCGTAATGACGGTTAGCAGTAGCATACTCTACGTGAGAAGTATTAATAGTAATACCTCTTTCTTTTTCTTCAGGAGCGTTATCAATTTGGTCAAATGATTTAGCTTCAGAATAACCAGCATCAGATAATACTTTAGTTATCGCTGCAGTTAATGTTGTTTTACCGTGGTCAACGTGCCCAATTGTACCTATGTTAAGGTGTGGCTTCGACCTATCAAAAGTTTCCTTTGCCATGATTTAATAATTTAATCTTAGTTTATAATTAGTGTTCAAATTCTTCTAAACTTTGAGCCAATGACGGGAATTGAACCCGTGACCTCTTCCTTACCAAGGAAGCACTCTACCCCTGAGCTACACCGGCCTTTACAAGTTTTGTAAAAAACCTGCTGTTTTTGTGGGGAGAGAAGGATTCGAACCTTCGAAGATTTCTCAACGGATTTACAGTCCGTCCTCGTTGGCCGCTTGAGTATCTCCCCTAACCTTACTTTTCAGTTGTATTTTTAAAACCCGCATCCCTACAACGTGATAGGGATTTCCTGAAATTCAACATATTAACTCTTTTTAACAAGGCTAATCTGTATTTCCAGGCTGCATTCAAAATTTTAGAGCCGATAGAGGGACTCGAACCCACGACCTGCTGATTACAAATCAGCTGCTCTAGCCAACTGAGCTACACCGGCAATTCATTAAAAAAGTCCGCTATTTCTAACGGACTGCAAATGTATATAATTTATTTTTTAATCAAAACTATTTTGCACTTTTTTTTACAATTATGAGTGCGCCCTGATTTTTTGTTTTCTTTTTACAAGTAAACGCTCCATAGACTCTGCCGCGAGCTCTACCGCCTCTTCAAATGTTTTACACTGTTTTTTAACTATAAATTCATCTCCGGGTACCATTAATTTAATCTCAGCTATCTTGTTTTGCTTCTCACTGGTATTATCCAGCTTAAAAAAAACCTCAGAACTTACCACTTTATCATAGTACTTTTCCAGCTTATCCATCCTTACCTGAACATAGCCTACCAGTTTAGTGTCAACATTAAAGTTAACTGCGTGAACATTTACTTTCATAATTAAACAATTTAGTATTAAACATTTAAGAATTACCCTGGCTGCGCGGGTGTGCACCTTTATATACCTTTTTTAACTCTGCAAGACTGCTGTGGGTATATATTTGCGTAGATGATAAACTGGCGTGCCCTAACAATTCTTTCACTGAATTTAAATCGGCCCCGTTATTGAGAAGGTGTGTGGCAAAAGTGTGGCGCAATACATGCGGGCTTCGCTTTACCTTACCGGAGACAACACTAAAGTAACTATTTATTAACCTGTACACAAACGATTCGCTTACTTTTTTTCCTTTATCTCCTAAAATTAACATAGCCGGCTCACTAATGTTTTGCAATTCCCTGCGCACCGTTACATATTTAGCAATAAGCTGCGCTGTACAATCCAGCACAGGCACAAGGCGCTCTTTGTTGCGCTTTCCCAGCACCTTAAGGGTTTTATTACCTGCATCATAACTATTTAGCGTAAGCGAAATAAGCTCTGCACGGCGTATACCTGTAGTATATAGCAACTCTATAATGAGGCGGTTACGCATTCCTTCAAAATCATCAGGGTAATTATTAAAATCTATAACATCTTCCAGTTCTTTTTCAGAAAACGGAACCTGCACCTTGGTTTCAGCTTTAAGCGACCGGTGTTTTTGTAACGGATTTATAGTTATTTGCTTAGATTTAAGCAAAAACTTATAGAAAGATTTTAGCGAAGATATTTTTCTGTTAACTGATTTGTTTGCAATACTACCCTCTACAAGAAAAACTACCCAACTGCGTATGTGGCTATAGTTTACCTCTTCCAGAGTAGCATCGGCATCTTCTGTTTTTATAAATTTTTCGAAAGCAGTTACATCATCAAGATATGCCCGAAGCGTAAGCAGCGAATAATTTTTTTCCTTAAGCAGGTAATCGTGGTATGCCTGTTTACTTTGCACCATAAAAAAAACCGTTAACAGCAAAGTTAAACTTTTACTGCCAACGGTTCCTATTCAAAGCCCCAAAAAATTATTATTAACTCTCGGCAGCGTCTCTAAGACCCTGGATGTAGTTAGCTTTTGATACTTCAGTTCTACGTAGTACTGAAGGTTTGATGAACGCCTGACGACTCCTTAGCTGACGAACAACTCCGGTTTTGTCGAATTTACGTTTGTAACGCTTAAGCGCTCTATCGATATTTTCTCCGTCTTTAATTGGTATAATTAACATAGTATAACACCTCCTCTCATTAAGGCTGCAAAGCTATAAAATATTATATATACCAAACAACTTTAATCTGCTTTTATTTTACCTCTATTATACAGGTTTACAAAACATAACAAATAACCGCAAATTTACGCAATACAATACACAAAAAAATAGCCCCCTGCAATAAATACAGGAGGCTAAAAAACAAGTCGAGTTAGTTAGTTTTTAAGTATGTTTCTTGATATTACAAGCTTTTGTATTTCGGTTGTGCCTTCGCCAATGGTACACAGCTTAGCATCCCTGTAAAATTTCTCTACCGGATAATCTTTTGTATAACCATAGCCACCATGTATTTGCACAGCTTCGTTTGCTACACGCACGCAAACTTCGCTCGAATACATTTTACCCATAGCACCTGCAAGTGTTACCGGCTTGTGGTTATCTTTAAGGAAAGCCGCTTTGTGCAGCAACAATTCAGATGCTTCAATCTCTGTAGCCATATCAGCCAGCTTAAAGGCTATGCCCTGAAAACTGCTTATAGGCTGCCCAAACTGGTGGCGTTCTTTACTGTATTTTAAAGCAGCTTCATAAGCGCCTTTTGCAATACCTAAAGATAACGCACCTATAGAGATACGCCCGCCGTCGAGCACTTTCATGGCCTGTATAAAGCCCTCGCCCACTTCGCCAAGGCGGTTAGCATCAGGAATGCGGCAATTGTCAAAAACCAGTTCGGCAGTTTCGCTGGCACGCATGCCCAGCTTATTTTCTTTCTTGCCACTGGTAAAGCCCTGCATGCCTTTTTCAAAAACAAAAGCTGTCATACCTTTAGAGTCACCCTTTTCTCCGGTGCGTACAATAACCACAGCTACATCGCCCGATTTTGCATGGGTAATAAAGTTCTTAGCCCCATTAACCACCCAGTGGTCGCCATCTTTTACAGCAGTAGTGTTCATACCGCCCGCATCGCTGCCGGTGTTGTGCTCTGTTAATCCCCAGGCACCTATATATTCGGCTGTAGCCAGTTTAGGCAGCCATTTCTTTTTTTGTTCTTCGTTGCCAAAAGCAAGTATATGATTGGTGCAAAGCGAGTTGTGCGCCGCTACAGATAACCCTATAGACGGGTCTACCTTGCTTATCTCTTCTATAACAGTAATGTATTCATGGTAGCCAAGGCCACTACCCCCATATTCTTCGGGTACCAGGACGCCCATATAGCCCATTTCGCCCAGCTGTTTAAAAAGTTCTACCGGAAAATGCTGCGATTCGTCCCAATCCATAATGTTAGGGCGGATGTGAAGTTCTGCAAACTCCCTGATCGATGCTGCGATCATGGCCTGCGTTTCGTTATAGTCAAAATTCATTTTAAAGACTTATTTTTTAGTATTCCAAATATAAACGAATTATTTTTGACTTTAATGTAAAAATATCATTAATTTTTGACAATTCGTCAAAATTAACAATTTTACCATTCATACTCCTTTGTGTAATGATGGCTTTTGCAATTTCCCTGTTAAAATAAGGGAACCGCAAAAGTTGCTGTAGTGAAGCAGAATTAACGTTAATTGTATTTATTTGAGGATTGCCGCTTACTTTAAATCCTTTACGTAGTCCGGCAACAGCTTCGGGAGAAAAATCAAAATCATCCATCTGGTCCATGCTTACAAAAGCACCAAGATCGGCACGGCGGCGCAATATTTTTTTGGCAAAGGCAGGTCCTATACCGTAAACCGCAATAAGGTCTTCTTCTAATGCCGAGTTAATATCTATAGCAGGTTTGGTAATTGATTTTTTAGAATCAAATTTTTCAGGATAGTTATTAGCAGGATATTTTTCTGCAGACGCATACTCCTGTTTAGGTGCAGTTTGCTCCCTGTTTTTTTTATTTACCCAATCAGGAAATTTAAAGTAAGGCGATAATTTTGCCAAAAGGCTGTCGGGCACTTTAGTAACCGCCTTAAAATCAGCCGCAGAGTTTACCCATTTGCCGTTTTTGCGAAAAGCGTGCAGGCGGTCTATCTGCTCGGTAGTCATGCCCAGGGCATAGCCTTTATAATCAGTTATAAAATTAGGATTAAAGGGATAAATTGTGGTTTGCTTCTCTCCTTTCTTAGCTTTAAGCGCATCTATTTTAGATTGCAATGACAGCCATTGTTTTTCTTCTGCCGATTTCCCGGTTTCAGAAGTAAAATCAGCTTTACTGATAAAATAGTAACCTGCTTGTATACCTATAATAAGGAAGCATAGTGCCAGTATGCCTTTGCGTTGGTCTTTAGTGAGGTTATGGTGGAGGTTTTTGAACATTAGCTCAGGTTCTTAGGCTCTTAGAATCTTAGGGACTTAGTATTAGAGATCAAAAACCGATGTTCGTTTAGTATACACCATATCTTTTAACCGTAGCCAGAAAGCCAGCGTTATATAAACACCAAACCATAAACCGGCAGTTACAAACGTTATGTATATAAAAAACAAGCGCACATTTGTGGCGCGCATGCCCAGCTTATCGGCAAAGCGCGAAGCTACCTCAAAGCCATGCCTTTCAAAAAAATGCCTGATGTTTGTTATTAATGCCATATTTAATTTGTTTAAAGTTGCTTATCAGCACTTTTGCCTGTTCCCTTCTCCCTTTTGCCTTCTCCCAAAACCCAAAACTACAAATAAAACCTTTACCTTTTTAAAAGCTCTAAGCCTAAAGCGCATTGCAGGCAGCGTTTGTGGTTGCAGTATTCGTTCTTGAGCTGCAACAGCGACTGGCTGTCATAAGCCGACTGCGTTTCCATTTTAAACGATTTAAACTTATCTATTATGGCATTCTTTTCGGCGTCAATCTGCTGCATTAGCACAACCAGCTCTTCACCGTTCTCTTTACCCATGCTCCTGCCATATGCAAACTTAAACGGGATAACAGTATTAATGATAAGCAGGTCTATAAACGAATGCGATAAGGGTTTGCGTTTTTTAGGGCTCTCCTTGTCAAACCTGTAATGCGTTTGCCAATAGCTGCCTGCCTGAACATTAAATATAGAATACAAGTCGGCCAGCGTTGAAGCCTCTATAATCTTAGAAAATAAATTTTGGCTTGTGTGGTACAGTTGCCCCAGCTGAGAAAGACGGATGGTAGGAAAATTATCGGGCCGGTGTCTAAAATATTCAACGCTATTTACATGTACAGATTCTAACCTGTGCTTGTGCACCATATAAGCATAGCGCCCCTGCAGGTCTTTAGCATAAACATCTTCATGATCGCCATCAAGCATACCGGCACGGCCAAAGAGCAATGCCTCAATATTTTCGGCATCAAAACTTTCTTTGCGAACAATGCTAAATGGCAGCGACTTTGCCACTTCATAAAATACCTCGCCATTAGTGTTAAGCCCAAAGTTCTTCGCGAGGAAACAAAATAAAACCGCCTCCCAGTCGGCATTCGTTGCTGCAGCCAATTGTAGTATGGGCAGGGCTTTACGTTCCAGTCGCTCAAAAAAGAGGCGTTCTTTCCAGTTGTTTACCACAAAAGAGTCCATGGTTTCAAGGTCCCTTTCACAGAATATCCATGTTTTGGACGAAGCCAGTGCATTGTAACTTACCAGCAGTGCAGGGTCTACATGGTGCTTAAGTTCCAGCACCGGAATTTCAGAGTTATCCCTGCGCATAACCTCTATATCATGCTCCCATACCACATGCAAAATTACGTTGTCATAATTAGTATCGCGCTCGTGGCTGTGCAGGTACCAGTCGGACGACTTTATATGGATCTCTACATTGCCTGCCCACTTTTGCCCGCCTATAACCACCTGCGCATTAAAAAAGTCGGGCCCGGCAAGCTGAAGGTACTGCCCGCCATTAACAATGGTTACAGGTTCGCCCTGCACCGTGGTTAATCCCTGTGTTGCAAACTTTTTAAACTGCCACACATGGTGCAGGAAATCTTCTTTCATAAGCCTAATTGAACGCCTAAAATACAAAAATTCGATAATTTATAGAATATATTTTATTCCGTTTTTTATGTAGCTTATAAAGCACCATCTGGTAATGGCTGAATTACTTTACCTCTTTCTTCACTACCTTAAACTCCAACGCCTGGCTTCCTAAAAGCCCGTCGCCACTAACGCCCTCTATCATTATTTTATACTTAGAAGTAATGTCAGACGTATAAAATTCTATTTCGGCAACACCGCTGGCATCGGTAATAAGGTTTGGGTTCCAGTATAAGGTGTTTCTGAAATCGTTAGTATTATCAATAGTTTCGGCATCATAAACGGGACTGTAAAATTCTTTGGCCGGGTAGTAGCTTTTAATACGTGTCATATTAAATTTTGCTAACAATTCGTCCTCAGTATAATGATGAAACCTGTACGGGGCAAGAAACACATTTGTATCCGGGTCTTTATATACCTGTCCCTCTACTGGCCTGAGCCCGTTAAAAGGATGCCGGGGGCAGTTGAGCACTCCAAACTCACATACATAATCTACATTATTAGACAGGCTGTCCAGCTTACCCAGGTATTTATCTCTGAAAGCACGCTTCTTTTTTACCCTTGCAGTAAGCACTACTTCATTAAGCTGGTTTACATTTTTAGCAACCTTAAAACGCTCCGGCGGTACCGGGGCTTTTTTTTGGTTACCGGGCAGTGGATATACAAATTGTTTTTTTGCTGTTATCTTCCTGATTTTTTCAGTGGCTGGGTCAACGATGCGCTGTATGGCTATATCACTGCTACTTTGTAACAGTTTAAAATAGGCATACTCTCTTTTATCAAACTGTAAATTTTCAGGAAATATGGTATACTTTCCTTTGCTGTCTACTTCCAGCAATGTTTTGTTTAATTCTTCAAACCCAAAATAGTTCATCACTATTTGTTGGTGCAGTTTATCTCTTGCCTTAGGCTTTTTTGCAAGAATAATCCCCGTAAGAGTATCTGATACAAATGGTTGCTTTTTTGATGCCTGCCTTGCCAAATTATCTTCCGCCCATTGGTAGGAACGCCATCCTTGTGTAAGCAATAACAAATCTAAGGCGGGTTGCCTGTTTTTATTTTGGGGGTTAAAATAATATCCGGGGTTGCATATTTTTCCTTTTACCTGTGTAGAAAGCTGGTAATAACTTTCTATGGTTTCAGAATTTTTAGGATCAAGGTACACATCATCTGAAATACTTACACCAAAATGAGCTACAATTGGGCCTCCCTTGTCGTCAACTGCAGTAAACTTAAGCTTTACCTTGTCTTTTGTTCCGTACTCTATTTTATCTAATGTAGCGGTAATATTCAGTTTTTTGTCCTCATTTATAAATATAAGGCGCTCTGCCACAGGCTTAAATTCAGAATCAAAAAGGGTGACTTCTGCAATACCGGACGGGATATCTCCCACTGGCATTTTTATACGTTTCTCGCCATTAATGGTAAATTGTGCCGTGTTATATACTGTACCCCTAAGCTGAAGGCGGACGTACATTTTTTGTTCGGGCAATGCTTTGCTTTTTGCTACCCTTAAATTTAAGGTATCTGCATTTTTAGAGAGTAACTGCAATACGTAGCCTGTAGCTGCCACTTTGGGTAACGGATAATTTGTATTGTAACCTTCAAGCTTTACAGAATAAGCGTCGTCTGCCAATGGAATAATGTAAAAAGACCCCATACCGCCGTGATAGCTTGCTATACTAAACATTGCCTTTGTGCCATTGTATATTACGCCTTTTACTTCTACAGGGTTTCCTTTATTGTCTACAGATTTGAAAGCTACTTTACTTGTAATTCCTGCCACTAAATGCCCCCCTTCCGGCATGAACTGAAAATCTATACTATCGGTTTGTACAGCCGCGGTTTCAGCCTGTGATTTCTCCTTTAACGCATCAATACTTTTTATAATTACAATCTTTTTTACTGACTTTATTTCGTTATCATCTGCGTTTACCGAAAATCCTGTTTGCGCTACCAGCGCATATTCGCCGGGCTGTAAGGTGTCCTGTATATAAATATGCCCATCTGTAAATCCATTTTTTACGGCATATTTTTCTTCCCACACTACTTTTTTGTGAGGCATTTGAAGCAAGCTAACATATAGCGTTTTTGTATTTTGGGAGGGTGTAAAGAATTGCGAATTTAAAACATAGCCTTTAAACCATAGGTCTTCGGATGTTTCATAAATATCCTTACTGGTTTGAAGGTAGACTTCTTCGCGGGTGTGATTTGCTGTTATATTTTCTAAACGGTTAGAAATTATATCAGGCACACTATTAGCTTCCTGGGCATCTGTAACAGATGTAAGAAATAATAAGGTTGCCCATACTATCCAGGATACAACATTTTTAAAAGCGATATACTTATTTGAAATACCCACGCTTAGGAGATTTATTATAAATATATCAAATTATTTGAAGCTAAGTGAAGTGGTGTAGTGATTTAATCCTATAAAAAGCACCCTGATTAGCACGATTTAATTTACTTAACATATTCTAAGCATGCTAAAATATCCTCTTTCTCTAATTCAGGATGATCCTCAATTATATCATTTGTAGACATACCAGATCCAAGCATATCAATGACCACATCTACAGGCCAACGCATGTTTCTTACGCATGGTTTACCATGACAAATTTCAGGATCTATTGTAATTCTTTCTAAAAGACTCATGCTATTTAGTTTTTACCTCAAAAATACCAAATATTTTAAAACAAAGTAACAATGTGTTAGGTAATTGTAAGATACAAAAAAAGCGCATCGTTAAATGCGCTTTGTCTTTATGCTTCTACAGAAACTATCTCTGCCCCGGTTACAAACATTTGGTAAATCACTTCTGTTTGCGCTGCGTTGGGCATGTATTCATTTGTCATACTATATAGGTGTTTGGTTATTTTATTTATTTATTTTTAGAATGGAACATCGTCATCATCGGCGGGGCTGTTCATGTTACTGCCAAAGGCATCATTTGCAGACGGCAGGTTTTTAGTAATAAAGGCATTGGCACTATCGTTCATGCTTGATGGTAATTCGTCAAACGGCGAACTAAAGTCGTCCAGGTTATCAAACTTACCAAGGCTGCCTATAAATTTAAGCCTGATATTCTCAAGGCCACCATTACGGTGCTTAGCCACAATAAATTCGGCCTGGCCCTGTGTAGGAGACTGCTCCTCATCATCCCACTCCTCAATTTTATAATATTCAGGGCGGTAAATAAACGATACGATATCCGCATCCTGCTCAATCGCACCTGATTCCCTAAGATCCGACAGTAAAGGCCTCTTGCTCGACCCACGGGTCTCTACCGCACGCGATAGCTGCGACAGGGCAATTACAGGCACCATAAGTTCTTTGGCAAGCGCCTTAAGGTTACGGGAAATAGTAGAGATTTCCTGCTCACGGTTACCGCCGTTTTTACCGTTTCCGCCGGCAGTCATTAATTGAAGGTAATCTACAATGATCATCTTGATACCAAACTGCGATGATAGCCTTCTTGCCTTGGCACGTAAATCGAAGATGGAAAGCGATGGTGTGTCATCTATGTAAAGGGGCGCTTTTTCAAGGTCCTTTACCTTGATACTTAACTGCTCCCACTCGTGTTTTTCTAATTTACCGGTACGCAGTTTTTCCGACGGTAATCCTGTTTCGCTCGATATCAAACGGGTTATAAGCTGTACCGATGACATCTCCAGCGAGAATAACGCTACGGGATGCCCAAAATCTATAGCCATGTTACGCGCCATAGAAAGTACAAATGCCGTTTTACCCATACCCGGCCTTGCCGCTATAATAATAAGGTCGCTTGGCTGCCAGCCACTTGTTAGTTTGTCCAGGTCATGAAAACCGGTTGCCACACCACTCATCCCCTCTTTTCCGGCAATCTCTTCAATACGTTTCTTGGCTTGTATTACAAGGCTTTGTGCCGTTTCAGAGCTTCGTTTAATGTTACCCTGGGTAACTTCATATAGTTTCGACTCGGCTTTATCGAGCAAATCAAATACATCGGTAGTCTCGTCATAAGCTTCTTCAGATATTTCTGCCGAGATGCGTATAAGGCTGCGCTGTATAAATTTTTGCAGGATTATACGTGAGTGAAACTCAATGTGTGCCGACGATGATATTTTTTGGGTAAGCTGTATAAGGTAAAAGTCGCCACCGGCAAGCTCCAGCTTGCCCACTTTTCTTAGCTGTGCAGATACCGTAAGTAAATCTACAGGCTGTGTATCGTTAAAAAGCTGTACAATGGCCTCAAAAATATGCTTGTGGGCTTCTTTATAAAAGGCATCGGCCTGCAGGATATCGATAACTTCATCAACCCCTCTTTTATCAATCATCATAGCACCCAGTACTGCTTCTTCTAAATCAAGAGCCTGAGGCTGAATTTTGCCTTGCTCAAGAGAGATAAGCCTGGATTTGTCTATCTTCTTTGGGTTAATATTTTTTAAATTCTCCATGTTGCGAATGTACTCAAAATTGAGGCGGGTATGTTAGGTAATTGTTAAGGCACATCTGTTCATAACTTGTTTATAAGCAAGCCCTGATTGTTCATAAGCCAAAAAAAATCCGAAGCTGTAAGGCTTCGGATAAAATGGTACTAAAAGGCCGGTTATTCTTTAAACTCGCCCATTTTACTGTACTTATCCATCCTTTGCTCTACAAGATCGTGTGTTGATAAGTCTTTTAGTTCATTATATGCTTTTAATATATATTCTTCTACGCTTTTAAAGGTAGTTTCCCTGTCATAATGCGCGCCACCAAGTGGTTCCGGGATAATATCGTCTATTAGGTTTTGCTTTTTCATGTCAAACGCCGTTAGCTTTAAAGCTTCTGCCGCCTGCTCTTTATATTCCCAGCTTCTCCACAAAATAGACGAACATGATTCTGGCGATATTACAGAGTACCATGTGTTTTCCAGCATATACACCCTGTCTCCCACACCTATTCCTAATGCTCCACCAGATGCTCCTTCTCCTACTATAATGGTAATGATAGGCACTTTAAGGCGGCACATCTCAAAAATATTTCTTGCAATGGCCTCTCCCTGTCCGCGCTCTTCGGCTTCAAGGCCTGGGTAGGCTCCCGGGGTATCTACTAATGTTATAACAGGCACGCCAAATTTCTCGGCCATTTTCATTAACCTTAGCGCCTTGCGGTACCCTTCCGGGTTAGGCATACCAAAGTTACGAAACTGCCTTGTCTTGGTATTAAAACCTTTTTGCTGGCCTACTATCATAAACGACTGCCCGCCTATTTTGCCAAGCCCACCTATCATAGCTTTATCATCTTTAAAGCCGCGGTCGCCAAACAACTCCAGGAACGTATCTCCTGTTAACGCCCTAACGTGGTCCATAGTGTAGGGACGGCTTGGGTGTCTTGACAGTTGTACCCGTTGCCAGGCTGTAAGGTTTTTATATATTTTCTTTTTAGTCTCTTCGAGTTTTTTCTCAATCTGTTTGCAGGTATTGGATACATCCACATCCGACTCCTGGCCAATAACAGTGCATTTATCTAACTGCTCTTCCAGTTCCCTGATAGGAAGCTCAAAATCTAAATATTCCATAGTAAAGGCAGATTTTTTATTTTAGTGAAGCTGCAAAGATAAAACTTTTAATGTAAGTATGGCAATCCTCATGCCCAATTACTTCGCGGTTTCGGCTTTGTTTTTTAGCACTCCGTTGATTATCACGGTAATTAATATAATGGCAGCACCTATGTAAAAGGTGTAACCCATTTGTTCATCGGTCTTAAAGACTATTAATGCAAGAATAATCCCATAAACAGGCTCAAGGTTTATGGTAAGCATCATGGTATAAGCACTTATAAATTTCATGACTTTTACGGCAGCAATTTGTGCATAAGCAGTGCAAAACGAGCCCAATATAAATAGCCAGAGCCAGTCCCATTGAGATAGCGTAAAAAACTCCTGTGTAAACTGACCCGTAAAAAACAGGTAGAGCGAAAAGAAAAATATGCCGCCTAAAAGCTCATAAAGCGATATGGTTACAGGGTTATATTCTTTAGCGAACTTACCGTTGATAATAGCAAACAATGCCGATAAGCAGGCCGATATTAACGCTATACCAATGCCCAGTAGTAAATGGTTTGTACCTGTAGGTGTATTATGTATTACATTTCCCACAGCAGATAATGAGAATGGCCCCGAAGATATCTGGGTAACCAGTGCCACAAAAAATTCGCCGTATATTATGATACTGAGTGCCAGTATAACCACCATGCTCAATATAAGCTCATACCACACCACTTTTTTACCATAAAACACGGTTTCTAAAAGCGATGCAAAGAATGCCCCGGTAGAAAGGCACGCCAGTGTAACAGAGATATTACTGACTTTTATGGCTTGAAAAAACGTAAACCAATGTACGGCAATTACAAGCCCCGCTATAATAAAACGGATAAATGTTTTAAGGGATATTTTAAAGGGAGCCTTTGTTATTATGGCATATACTATCATTATAGCTACACCTATACACATCCTGAACCATACCAGCGGCATGGCACCTATAGTAATAAGCTTGCCCAGTACTGCCGTAAAGCCCCAAACAAATACTATAAAATGCAGGTGAAGGTAATTTTTAAAACTATCGCCTTGCATTACTGAGGAGTATTACAGCAAGTATGCCAAAGGTTACATTAGGTATCCATACGGCAATAAGCGGCGAAAACGTAGACTTCTCTGCCATAGTGCCAAATACTTTATCAAAAAATATAAAAGTAAAAGCCAGCACGATACCAAGTGCAAGATTAACCCCCATACCGCCACGGCGTTTCATGGCAGACACTGCCACGGCAATTACCGTAAGTATAAATGCCGATGTAGGGATGCTGTATTTTTTATATTTTACTACGAGGTAGGCATTTATATTGCCGGAGCCACTTTCTTTCTCTTTATCAATAAAGCGGTTAAGCTCGCCCAGCGTCATGGTTTCGGCGGCATAAACCGTAGGTGTAAGATCATCGGGCTTAAAGTTGAATTTAAACTTTTTCATGGGCGAAGATTCCAGCACATCCCCCATTTCGCCCACTGTTCTTTTTGTAAAGGTAGACAACACATAAGTACTGTCTTTATCATCAAAACGGATTGTGCCCGCGTTCATTTTATAAACCAACTTATTATTGTCAAACTTTTCCAGGTTAAAGTTATAACCTGTTTGTGTAGCAAAATTAAAACTGCTCACATAAATGTATTCTGTTTCGCTTATTTGTTTGTAAACATCGGTACTTTGCCGCGACTCCGGGTTGCTTTTTAAATATTTGTACCTAAAATCGTTAAAGCCTTTACTGGCTTTAGGCACAAAGAAAAAGCCCATTAGCAATGCCAGCACAGATATCATGGTAGCCCCTATAATATAAGGCCTTAAAAACCTGAAAAACGAAATACCCGACCCTAATATCGCGATAATCTCGGTATTATTAGCCAGTTTACTTGTAAACCATATTACCGACAGGAACAGGAATATAGGGAACAGCAGGTTAGCAAAATATATGGTAAAATTACCGTAGTAAATAGCCACTTCTTTAAAAGGTACTTTATTTGCAAGTATCTTATTTACTTTTTCAGATACGTCTATAACTATCCCTATAGGGATAAACATGAGCAGCATTACAAAAAAAGTGGCTAAATAGCGCTTAAGAATGTACCAGTCTATTATTTTCACAGCGTGCTTTTTATCAAATATAAAAAATTAAAGCCTTTGGCTCATTTGCTTAACCATCTTTTCTTTCCAAGCATAAAAATCGCCTGCTATAATATGCTCCCTGGCCTCGCGCACCAGCCACATGTAAAATCCAAGGTTGTGTATGGTAGCAATTTGTTTACCAAGGTATTCATTAGCAGCAAAAAGGTGCCTTAAGTAGGCTTTAGTATACTGGGTATCTACAAAGGTAATGCCCATCTCGTCTACCGGAGAAAAATCATCTTCCCACTTCTTGTTCTTAATATTTATGGTGCCGTTTGCAGTGAATAACATACCGTTACGGGCATTACGTGTAGGCATAACACAGTCGAACATATCTACACCAAGGGCAATATTCTCTAATATGTTTATTGGCGTGCCCACACCCATAAGGTAACGTGGTTTATCTTCGGGTAGTATGCTGCACACCACATCGGTCATGGCATACATCTCTTCAGCAGGTTCACCCACGCTAAGTCCACCTATAGCGTTACCCACAGCACCGGCATTAGCAATATATTCGGCAGATTGCTGGCGAAGGTCGGTATACGTACTTCCCTGTACAATAGGAAAAAACGCCTGGCTGTAGCCATATTTATACGGTAGTTTTTCCAGGTGCGATATACAACGGTCCAGCCAGCGGTGCGTCATGTGCATCGACCTTTTGGCATAGCGGTAGTCGCACGGGTAAGGTGTACACTCATCAAAAGCCATAATAATATCGGCACCTATGGTACGCTGAATTTCCATAACGCTCTCTGGCGAAAAGAAATGGTAGGAGCCATCTATGTGCGATTTAAACTTTACGCCTTCTTCTTTGATCTTTCGGTTAGCCGAAAGCGAGTATACCTGGTAACCACCACTATCGGTAAGTATTGACCTGTCCCAGTTCATAAATTTATGCAGTCCGCCGGCTTTTTCCAATATTTCGGTTTGCGGGCGAAGGTACAAATGGTAGGTATTGCCTAATATAATATCGGGGTTAATATCCTCTTTTAGTTCGCGCTGGTGCACGCCTTTAACGGTACCCATTGTGCCCACAGGCATAAAAATGGGAGTTTGTATAACACCGTGATCGGTAGTAAGGGAGCCCGCCCTGGCTTTGCTTAACGGGTCTTTAGTAACTAAATCAAATTTCATGGTTCTCTTTTACAGCGTGCAAAGATAACTTTATTATTTCAGATTTATGATTTCAGATTTCAGATTATGCGGTGGCGATTGCAGCGTTTACATAATGATTCAAATTTAACAACCTCCATTAAAATATTTAAAGGCATTCTACCTTACCTGCTCTATCAACTCCAACCGCTTAACTATGGTGCTTTTCATTAACAGCGTTCCGGGAGATAACACTGCATTAGCTCCTATCCTGCAGCCATCGCCAACCAACGAACCAAATTTTGTTGCACCTGTGCCTATAATTTTTCCGTTATAAAGCACCGATATATTTTTATTTGCACGTTCGTTATAATGGTTAGCAGCTACAGACCCAGCTTCAAAATTTACATTGTGGCCAATAATGCTATTACCCACATAATTAAAATGTGCAATGGCAGTTCCGCTGCAAATAATACTGCTTTTAACTTCACATCCTGCACCTATTTTTACATTTGCATCAATAAATACACCTTCCCTAAAATAGGCATTAGCACCAACAAAACTATTTTCGCCTATAATCGATGGCGCTTTTATTATCGCGCCGGTTTCAACCACCGCCGTTTTGTGGATGGCAACACTATTTACAATAACATAATCATCCCCTAAATCAGGAATAATTTCTTCAAAAATACATTTCAAATTAGAGGTTATCTCCCATGGAATTACGCTTTTATATATTGGGAACAGAATAGAAAAATCACGTATAAAATCATTTATATCAACCATGTAACAATTTTTATAAATATCAAAGATAACTATTTACAACTTAGCTCAAATTACAACTTATCTCAAAATGACATTTGCAGTTGTCATTTCGACGAAGGAGGATTTCTTACGAAAATAAACATATCAGAAATTTTCAACTCCGTTGCACTTCGCTCAAAATGACATAGCTGCCTCCAAAGCATTGCAGCCTTCAATTCCATTTAAAATTTTCTACATCGTGCCCAAAAAAAAACCACTTTCAGCTTTGTGTTCTTAGTGAAACCTTGTGGACTTCGTGGTAAAAATACACTCCTAAATATGCTGCTGTCATTCCAACGAAGGAGGAATCTTTTACAAATTATATCTTCGGGTTATGTCAATCGTATGACACTACATACACAAAACAAAAAAATATGTTTCGCATTTATTTTTTTAACCAATAGACCGGCAATAAACTACGGTTTGCTTAAGCAAATATGCAAGCAAACTGTTTCATTTTTGAAAGACACGTCTTCAAGATATGTTTAACATATGGGAAATGAAATTGAAAATAGAAATGTAATTATAAAAGAAAATAAAGATAGTAAAAGAAAATGAAATCACGCGGAAAGCGGTTGCGAAAGAAAATCATAAGTGTAACATAAACACTTGTAAACACTGGGGTTTGCGTAAATTTTCGCAAATAAAACACTTGCCATAACTGTAAAAAAGTAGTACCTTTGCACCGTCTAATTTTAACTCAAAAAATGAAACCAAACACACAACAACTCATTGATTTAACTACCCAGGTAAGGCGCGATATTTTGCGTATGGTGCATGCCGTAAACTCCGGCCACCCCGGTGGTTCGCTTGGCTGTACCGAATTTTTGGTAGCTCTTTACCAGGCCATCATGGACCGCAAAGAAGGCTTTGATATGGACGGGCTTGGCGAAGATGTTTTTTTCCTGTCTAACGGCCACATCTCGCCGGTTTTTTACAGTGTACTGGCACGCAGCGGCTACTTTCCGGTTTCAGAATTAGCTACATTCCGCTTACTTAACTCAAGGCTGCAGGGCCACCCTACTACTCATGAAGGTTTGCCGGGCGTGCGCATCGCATCGGGCTCTCTTGGGCAGGGCTTAAGTGTTGCTCTGGGCGCAGCTCAAACAAAAAGACTTAAGGGAGACAAGCACCTTGTGTACACGCTGCACGGCGATGGCGAACTACAGGAAGGCCAAAACTGGGAGGCTATCATGTATGCATCCGCTTACAAAGTTGATAACCTCATTGCAACGGTAGACGTAAACGGCAAGCAGATTGATGGCCCTACTGACGAGGTATTGCCTATGGGCAGCCTGAGTGCTAAATTTATCGCTTTTGGCTGGGAGGTTGTAGAGATTATTGCAGGTAACAACATAGAGGCTATCCTTGCAGGCATGGCAGAAGCGAAGGCTAAAACAGGCAACGGCAAACCCGTTTGTGTACTATTGCATACCGAAATGGGCAACGGTGTAGATTTTATGATGCACACCCACGCATGGCACGGCAAAGCGCCTAATGACGCACAGCTTGCACAGGCTTTTGAACAAAATGCTGCTACTTTAGGGGATTATTAATTTATTTCAGATCTCAGATTGTAGATTTCAGATTTAGCTTCGGGAACGGTAATCGTGCCTGAAAAGTTAAACTGAAAATATTGCAATCTAAAAGATTTGTCCATACTGCAAAGAGCATCCGTGGCAATCTGAAATCTGAAATCATAAATCTGAAATTAAAAAATGACAAAATATAACAATACAGGAAATAAAGATACACGCTCTGGTTTTGGGGCAGGCCTTACCGAACTGGGCCAGACGAACGAAAATGTGGTGGCACTGTGTGCCGACCTGATAGGTTCGCTTAAAATGGATGATTTTAAAAAGAACCATCCGGAACGTTTTTTCCAGATAGGCATTGCCGAAGCTAACATGATAGGCATGGCTGCCGGTATGACCATTGGCGGAAGCATTCCGTACACAGGTACGTTTGCAAACTTCTCTACAGGAAGGGTGTACGACCAAATCAGGCAATCAGTAGCCTACTCAGATAAAAACGTAAAAATATGCGCCTCGCACGCCGGCCTTACGCTGGGCGAAGATGGTGCCACCCACCAGATACTGGAAGATATTGGCCTTATGAAAATGCTTCCGGGCATGACGGTTATTAATACCTGCGATTATAACCAGACAAAAGCCGCTACTATTGCCATTGCAGAGCACCACGGCCCTGTGTATCTACGTTTCGGCCGCCCGTCGGTTCCTAACTTTACGCCGGAGAATGGAGCGTTTGTAGTGGGCAAAGCAGTGCTTTTAAGCGAAGGGACAGATGTTACCATCCTTGCTACCGGCCACCTGGTTTGGGAGGCACTTGTAGCTGCCGAGGCCCTTGAGGCTAAAGGCATCTCTGCCGAGGTAATAAACATACATACCATTAAGCCGCTTGATGATGAGGCCATCCTTAAATCGGTTGCTAAAACAGGTTGCGTAGTTACCGCCGAAGAGCATAACATACTGGGTGGGCTTGGCGAGAGCGTTGCCCGCGTACTTAGCTTAAACAACCCTGCGCCACAGGAATTTGTGGCCGTACAGGACAGTTTTGGCGAAAGCGGAACTCCGGAACAGCTTATGGAAAAATACAAACTGAACAACCAGGCTATTGAAGCGGCTGCCGAAAAGGTAGTTGCCCGTAAAAAATAGTTTTCTTAGTTTTTTGATATAGGGTCCCGGGGCGAAAGCTTCGGGATTTTTTTGTTTATAAATTTATCTTTTTAATTGGAACACGGATGACGCGGATTGAGAACGCGGATTCCACGGATTTTTTTATCAGACTATAAGTACGTATGAGTGTAGTTGGCTCCCCTCTTTGAGAGGGCGGAATATTGTGTGGACAAAATATTAACCTCACTCCAACCCTCTCCAAAGGAGAGGGGGTAGCTGCACTCAGATATGTAAATTTTGTTTCTAAACTATACCTCAAAAATTTAAGAAAGATATCCGTTGTTGGCTCCCCTTTCCCTGGGAGAGAGGTTGGGGGGTGAGGTCAATTGAGAGTGATAATAGAGGTGTGTCTATACGATAGTCCAGAGGAAAGATATGCCACGATTGCTCATAGGCTACAACATACCGTACCTCCGTTACTCATCAAACCTCATAAACAAACACCTAAAAAACCCCACTGCCCCGACAGCGGCGGTATCCTGCCGACCGAAGGGAGGCAGATAAAGCCAAAGGCGGGTGCGCCCATCCCTGAAAAGCACTTAGATGGCTGCTCCCCATAAAACAAAAAATCCCAACCTTTGCAGATTGGGATTTTGTATTTATTATGTTGTATAACTGCTATGGATGGCAGGTAGGGTCTAAATAAGGCTTAACACCACTGTTAGAACATGGTGCCTGGTAAGGCGGGGTACTTGGGTCATCATCATTTATATTATTAAACGTATAATATTCAACAGGATTTGATGTCCCGGGTATCCTTAATTCGGTTTTAGTAGTGTAACCGTCGCCATCATCATCCGGGTCAAGATAGTTTGGTATACCATCGCCATCGGTATCATTGTATAAAATATCTGTTGCGTTGCCTATTTCGTCTTTGTTAAGAATAGTATCGCCATCAAGGTCGGTATCCTGCACGGCATACAGCCTAAAGCTAAATACAAGCGGCTGGTATGCGCCTATTACACTGCCCGATCCTGTATTATAATATCCAAAATCTGACGGAAGGAACATTACACCCGCACCATAATCAAGGTATTGGTTAGGTTCAGATGGCGGAACACCCGGGTCTGGTACACCGGCTCCAAAAAGCGGTATAATTTCCTGCCAACCTTCTATAGTATTGGCTAATGATGATGATACCTGTGGAAATGGAGAATACTCAAACTGCACATCGCTAAGCAATGTACCGTTGTAAGCTACAAGTACATCGTCGCCCCTTGTGGGCTTATTGCCCGCACCTTCGCGAAAGCTTAGGTAGTATAATGTATACTGTACACTATTTAGTGTTACAATTTTGTTACGTAACGGATATTCGGTCTGGTCCCATACAGATACCTGCGGGCCACTGTTTGCAACAATAGAGTCGAACGTAGCCTCAAGATTTTCGTTTACCACAAGGTAGTGGCTTTTAAGGTAATCTTCTATCTGTACCTTTTCTGTAGCATATTGTACGGCATAATCGCGGGGTGGTGCAATATCTACACTGTCATCCTTTTTACACGATGCAAAAAAAGTTATAAATACAACAAGGCCAAGAGCCTTTAAAAATTGGTTCATTTTAATTTTTTTTAATGGGGTGCAAGATACAATTTTCCTTTATTTTTGTAGTTGTTATAACAGCTATTTTTAGTTATTAGTATGAGGATAGATAAATATTTATGGTGTGTGCGTTATTATAAAACCCGCAGTATTGCCACACAAGCCATACAAAAAGGCCATGTTACGGTAAACGGACAGGCAGCAAAAGCATCTAGAGAGGTGTACCCTACCGATAAAATTACCGTGCGACGCGACCAGATTAAATACCTGATCACAGTGCTGGATATTCCTGCAAACCGTGTAGGCCCTAAACTGGTAGACATATACCGCAAGGATGAAACGCCGCCGGAATCTTTTGAGCATTTAGAATTACTGCGCCTAAGCAAAGAGCATTACCGTGCACAGGGTACCGGAAGGCCCACCAAGAAAGACCGTCGCGACCTGGACGAATACGGGCTGGACATTGACGACGACGATGCCGACGAGTAACCCTTTGACCTACTAATTTACCAACAAACAACAACAATGAAAAATATTATACTTACCAAACAGGCTATAGAATATAAAACAAGGCGTATTGCCTACCAGATATATGAAACTTTTGCCGATGAAACCGAGGTGGTTTTAGCAGGAATAGCCAGCAATGGCTACCTGTTTACTAAAATGATCGCTGCCGAACTGGAAAAAATAAGCGACCTTACTATTACCTTATGCGAGGTTACCATAAATAAAGAGCAGCCCCTGCAGCCGGTAACCACATCGCTGGCACCGCAGGACTACACTAATAAGGCACTCGTACTGGTAGACGATGTGCTTAACAGTGGCACTACGCTTATATATGGCGTAAAGCATTTTCTTGATGTTCCGCTTAAAAAGTTTAAAACTGCCGTACTGGTAGACCGTAACCACAAGCAATACCCCGTTAAGGCCGATTTTAAGGGCCTCTCCCTGTCTACATCTATGCTGGAGCATATAGAGGTAGTTTTAGATGGCAATGAGCCTTATGCGAGCTTAAACTAAAAAAGGCTTACTATTTCGTTTACTACAAGAGCCGGCGTTTTAGCATCGGTAGTTACATTATGTTTTGCATGATGGTAATACCAGCTGCGGTCGAACAAATGCTTGGCTACAAACTCATGCATTTCTTCGTCGTTTAAGCCGGCCACAAGCGGGCGCGTTTTTCCCTGCCCCTTTATACGGGTTATAATCTCGTCTATGCCCGTTTTTAGGTATATAGATACTACATCGTCCCGTTGCAGCAATAAATGGTTGTTAGCATAGCAGGGTGTGCCACCACCCAGGGCAATAACAAAATCTTCTTTTACATCTATTAATCCCCTAAGGGTATCATGTTCCAGTTTGCGAAATTTAATCTCTCCTTCGGTTTCAAATATCTGCGATACGGTTTTTCCGGTTTCTTTTTCGATAACTTCGTCGAGATCGAGGTAGGGAATTTCCATTGCGGCAGATAATAATCGGGCAGTTGTGGTTTTTCCGGAGGCCATGTAGCCACAAAGTATTACTTTTCTCATATAATAAGCCCCTATAAATTAAGGCGTTGAATAAATTATTAAAAAAAAACTCAAATTTATGACAAAAAGGCTTTGAAAAATAATAAAAACATGCGTATATTTGCACCCGCATTGAGGGAATGATTTTAATGACTCGATAGCTCAGCCGGTAGAGCACATCACTTTTAATGATGGGGTCCTGGGTTCGAATCCCAGTCGGGTCACAAATTTTTTTAAATCATTCCCTTAATGCTACGACTCGATAGCTCAGCCGGTAGAGCACATCACTTTTAATGATGGGGTCCTGGGTTCGAATCCCAGTCGGGTCACAAAAAGTTAAGCCGCATTATTGCATCGCTTAACTTTTTTTTTGCGGTATACTTATGTTTATTTACTGTGAGGCCACGTGGAGAAACTGGTAGACTTGCCATCTTGAGGGGGTGGTGCTGAAAGGCGTATGGGTTCGAATCCCATCGTGGTCACGAAATAATAAATGAGAGATAAAATAAACAAAGCTTGCTTTAGGATATTTTATCTCTCATTTTTGTTTTAGAGCAAATTATACGATATTGGTAAGTAAAAATCAAAACACATCAACATGAGTAATAAAGCAATATTAGAAAAAGCAAATGCTGCTGTAACCGCAGGCGACAATGAGGGATTTTTGTCTTTTTGTACCGATGATACTAAGTGGACGTTTATAGGCGACCAGACCCTGCAGGGTAAAGAAGCCGTTAGGCAATATATGGCAAAGACATATATAGAGCCGCCAAAGTTTATGGTACAAAATTTAATTGAGGAGGGAGATTTTGTTACCGCCATTGGGAAAATAAGCATGAAAGATGAAGGCGGTAAAACAATCAAATATTCCTACTGTGATGTGTGGCAATTTCGCGATGGCATAATGCATGAATTAAAGGCTTTTGTAATTGAAGATTGAGTAACGACAACGCACACAAAATATATATCTTTACGACAATGAACCTCCCACCTTACCCTGATTTTCCAACCATAGCCAGTGACACAATCACATTGAGGCAAATTGAACCTACGGATATTGGTGATATTATAGAAATTTCATTTTATGATGCCTTGCAGGCAACTACATTATATCTGGCAGCAGAAATGCAGGCTAAAATTAATAAGGATTACTTAAACGGCGAATCCATACACTGGGGTATTGCAGATAACGCAACTGATAAAATTATAGGTACCTGTGGGTATTACAGGGGGTTTGAAAATGCATCCGGCGAGCTTGGCTGTGTATTGCTACCACAGTATTATGGTAAGGGCTACATGACACAGGCAATGGCCCTGGCTATACGTTTTGGGTTTGAAACCATGAACCTTGAACGCATTTGGGCAGAGACCACTATAGATAATGCAGGTGCTATAAAACTTTTAGAACGGCTTAACTTTATTAAGACTGAAATTGCTATTGATAGTGTTACCTACGGGTTAAAGAAGCCGTAATATTAACCGGACTATACATGTAAAAACGAAACCCACTTTAAATTTTGATTTAAAGCGGGTTTAACTTCTTTTAAAGAAACGTATTTATTTATTTTAGGGCATAGTTAAGGTAACCACCATCGGCTACTATCTCTGTTCCTGTAATAAAACTTGCCGCATCAGATGCTAAAAACAATACGGTTGTTGCAATTTCATCTGGGTGGCCTATTCTTTGCAATGCTGTAGCGGCAGCTAAACCGGCTTTTGCTTCGGCAGGCAAGGCACCTTCTAAGCCCGGTGTCTGAATTGGGCCAGGGCTAAGTATGTTTACACGGATTTTTCTTTCTGCTAATTCATTTGCCGCAATTTGGGCAATCTTATTTAATGCCCCCTTAGTTGCAGAGTACACGCTGGTGCCTAAATTTGATGCTGTTGCAACCGTAGAAGATGTGAATACTACCGATGCACCGTTTACTAAATAAGGAGCTAACTTTTGCAGGGTAAAGAAATGCCCTTTTACGTTAGTATTAAACTGCGCATCAAAATCTGCTTCAGTTACCTGATCTATGGTTGTAAATACTGCAATCCCGGCATTAAGGAAAAGCACATCTAATTGGTCGCCGCTTTCGGCAATTGCTTTCTCCAGAATTGCAATACCGTCTAAATTTGAAGTATCAGACACTACCGTCTTTAATTTTGGGCTATTAATCTCGTTAGACGCCTTTTGTAAGTTTTCAGCATTTCTGCCGGTAATCCAAACTTTTGCCCCTGCGTTAATAAATGCTTTTGCAGTTGCTAATCCTATTCCGGTGGTTCCGCCGGTTATAACCACGTTTTTATCTGTAAAATTCATTGTAATTTTATTTTATAATTATACTACAAAGCTATAACAGTAAAATATATTTTAGTTACTTTGTAACAAAAAGTAACAGTAACATTTGGGTAACAAAGTAACTTATGGAGGAATATATATGTAACAACATCGACCCTAAAAAAGAGGTAAGGGCAGTTCATGATGCAATGGATGTACTAAACGGCAAATGGAAAATCTCTATCATCTCGTCTATTTGTTATTATAACAAAAGACGGTTCTCGGATATTTTGAATGATGTAAACGGAATATCAAACAAAATGCTGAGCAAAGAATTAAAGGAACTCGAAATTAATAAGCTCATTAAACGGACAGTTTTAGAGACCCAACCCATAAGTGTACAGTATCAGTTAACAGAATATGGCCTTACCTTAAAGACTATAATTAACGACCTTGCCGCATGGGGAATACAACACCGGAAAGTGATTATTGCCGATATGCAAAATAAAAGGGCAATCCCTGATTTGGCCTGATATATTTTAACGTATCAGTAACACATTTGGCACAGGTTGTGCGGTGTTTAATGCACTGCAAATATAAAATGAACACTATACCACAAGATAGTAAATGAAGAAACAGGAATATGCCATTGTAGATATAGAGACCACAGGCGGCAACGCCAGTGGCAGCCGCATTACAGAGATTGCCATTATTATTCATGATGGCACAAATGTTACAGACCGTTGGGAAACGCTTGTTAACCCGCAAAAGGAAATTCCGCTGCCCATTTTTGCGCTTACGGGCATTAGTAACGATATGGTGCGCCACGCCCCTGTATTTGATGATATTGCCGCAAAAGTACTGCAAATGCTTACCAACCGTATTTTTGTCGCACACAATGTAAACTTTGATTACTCGTTCGTGCGGCACCAGCTGGAAGAATCCGGTTTTAAATGGACGGCAAGAAAACTGTGTACTGTTCGCGCATCAAGAAAGATAAAGCCGGGGCTTGGCTCTTATAGCCTGGGCAACCTTTGCCAATCGTTACATATAATTTTAGAGAACCGGCACCGTGCAGGAGGCGATGCCGATGCTACAGCTATATTATTTTCGAAATTACTGGAGTGGGACACAGAGGGTGAGATTACAAAAATGGTTAAGAAGACTGCACAGGACCAACGCCTGCCCCCTAACCTCCCGCCCGCCCACTTTGAGCAGCTGCCCGAAAAACCGGGTGTCTACTATTTTTATAACCAGGCACAAAAGGTTGTTTATGTGGGCAAGGCGGTTAACATAAAAAAACGTATAGCTTCGCACTTTAGCGGACATAAAATTACACCGCAAAGGCAGCATTTTTTAAGGGATATATATGCTATTTCATTTGAAGTATGCGCTACCGAGTTAATGGCACTATTGCTGGAATGCACCGAGATTAAAAAACTTTGGCCGGAATACAACAGAGCTTTAAAACGCTTCGAGCCTAAATTTGGCCTTTATGAGTATGAAGCACGGAGTGGCTACAGGTATCTGGTAATTGGCAGGGTAACAAAATTTCAGGCCTGCATTGAGGTTTTTAACAGCCTTAATGATGGTGCAAATGTATTGCGGCGCCTTGCTGCACAGTTTGAAATTGACCATAGATTTTGCAAGTATTGCACAGACAATGAAAGTGAAAGCATTAAAAACAGCGACCTCGCTAATTTACCCGATGTTGAGCAACATAATAGTAAGATAGAAAATGCCATTGAATTTCTTTTAAAGAACAGGCCAAGCTTTGCCATTGTAGATAAAGGCCGGGATAAAGACGAGCGTAGTTGTATATGGGTTGAGGATGGCCACTTTTATGGCATGGGCTACATGACATCTGATATTGGGTTTAAGGAGCCGGCAGAAATGAAGAACCATGTTATAACCTACAGGAGCAACCATTACATTATGCAACTGGTATCTAACTATGCAATAAAATATCCGGGCAAGGTTATAGTCTTAAAGCAGAATGTAGCCGGTTTATAAACAAAAAAGTCCCGGACTCTATAGCACGGAACTTGTTTAAAGCTTTTTATAAAATGTTTATCTCCTGTTTTAGAGAGCCTTTTTAATTTTTTTAGGCTTTACCGGAAAGTCTTTTTCCTCTTCACGTTCTTCAGAAATTTTGTTTACGGTACAGGTTATGGCAAAAAGTGCAACAATTACCCCAATGCTGGCAATAACGAAGGTTTGAACTATAGGATCCATGATTATAATAGTTTTATACTCAAATGTATGAAATAATCAGACACGCAACTACAACGTTTTAGTTAATTTTATAAGGCAGGAACAATAAATTGTAAATCCCGTTAATGCCCTTTTATCCTAACTAAATATCTAAATAAAACCGCTGTAATGTTATTCATTACAGCGGCACTACATATATAATTGTGGTAAAAAACTTATTCTGTAAATCCGGCTTCAAGGGTATTCTCTGCCGCATCAAAATTTATGGCACTGTAAGCGGCATCACTTAGCAGCATATCAGCCTCTTTTTCTTCTGCAAGGGTTTGTGTAAGTAGTTTTGCAGCATCATTTTCGCCAAGAGTTTTAGCAAAGGCAATTAGCGTACCGTAAGTAGCTATTTCATAATGCTCAATTTTTTGCGATGCAGCAATTATACCCGCATCGCGCACAGGGCCCGGTGCAGTTTCTTCGAGTATGCTGTCGCCTTCTTTAAGCAGTCCTGCCATAGCCTCGCATTTCTTGCCTTCCGCCCTCTCACCTATGAGTTCAAAAATTGTTTCCAGCCTTACTACCTGGTTTTTAGTTACCGCAAGGTGTTCTTTAATGGCCGATGCCAGGTGTGCAGATGTAGCATTCTGTATCATTTTAGGCAGGGCGCTTACAAGGGCATTCTCTGCCCAGTAAATGTCTTTAAGGCAGTCTATAAAAAAATCTTTAAGCTCTGTAGCAGCATCTGCCGCAGGCGCCACAACTAAATCTGTAGCTTTACTTTTTGTTTCGGGGCCTCTTAACGGCTTTTCGTTATTTTTCATGGTATGGTTTTTTGTGTATATTATAATGTTTTTTCGCGCGACCAAATACGGTGATTAGCCATTGCAGTAATAAAGTTGGCAGCAAATGTGCTGTTATCGCCATCACGGCCTACTATAATACCTTCGTCTTCATTATCAATTTTAGAGGCAAACCCTGTTCCGGATAGCAGCTCTATACCGCCTGCCTGTGCTCCTATTACCTTACAATGCTTGTAGGCATCGTTAAGAAAATCGGTCACATCGCCATCTTCAGAAAGTTCATTAAGGTCGAGCCCTCCGGGAATATACACCGCATCAAACAAAACTGATGATGATGTAAGGAAACTAAAATCAACGGCAAGCTCGCCACCCTGGTCACCTTTTACCACACCCAGATAAGGTGCTATAACACATCCTTTGGCACTTTGCTTAAGCAGTGCTTCTTTAATATCCAGTACCGCCTGTTCATCTACACCATCGGCACAAATAATAGCTACTTTTCGCGATTCTATAGAAGGCTGTACCGTAGGGTTGTTTATCATGCTTAATGCCTGCGAAGACTCTACAGATGACGGAACCGACTTAGGCTCCTGACTTAAATCGGCATCGGGCGATACGCCGTGGTTCATAGGCTGCTCCGGCGTTGCAGGAATAGTAAGCCTTAGCCCCTTTGCTACTTTAGCAGCAAGATCTGTATCTACCTGAGAGAGTATGCCCAGCATACGTACCCTTATCGCTGTGGTATCTACTTTACCCAGTTCAAAACGCAATGCTCTCACTATATGGTCTTTTTCTGTTTGTGACTGGCTGTTATAGAATAATTTTGCCTGCCCAAAATGATCCGAAAAACTCTCGCTCCTGCCCCTTACTTTATGAGCTTCCACGCGTTCGTTAAAGCTGGCAAAACCACCTTCGGCAATTTTTGCCTGATACGGGCAGCCTCCGCCTAATGAATTTGGCGAGTAGCTAACCCTGCCCACATTAATTTCCTGGCGCATGTGGCCGTCACGCTGGTTATTGTGCGTAGGAGAAATACTCCTGTTAATAGGAATTTCATGAAAATTAGGGCTACCCAGGCGTGATAGCTGCGTATCTGTATACGAGAAAAGCCTGCCCTGTAAAAGCGGGTCGTTTGTAAAATCTATACCCGGTACTACGTGCCCGGGGTGAAAGGCAATTTGCTCGGTCTCGGCAAAAAAGTTATCGGGGTTGCGGTTCAGTACCATTTTACCTATAATGGTTACCGGCACCAGTTCTTCGGGGATTATCTTGGTAGGGTCCAGCAGGTCAAACTCAAATTTATGCTCGTCGGCTTCAGGTATTATCTGCACGCCAAGTTCCCATTCCGGGAAATTACCCATTTCTATAGCTTCCCATAGGTCGCGCCTGTGAAAATCAGGGTCTTTGCCCGAAATTTTTTGTGCTTCGTCCCACACTACAGCATGGGTGCCTAATTTAGGTTTCCAGTGTATCTTAACAAAGTGCGACTCATTTTGTTCGTTGATAAAGCGGAAGGTATGCACACCAAAACCTTCCATCATGCGGTAACTTCTTGGTAACGAACGGTCAGACATTAACCACATGATCATGTGCGTAGATTCCGGCATTAGCGAAATAAAATCCCAAAAAGTATCGTGTGCCGATGCTGCCTGCGGAATTTCGTTGTGCGGTTCTGGTTTTACAGCGTGTACAAGATCCGGGAACTTAGTGGCATCCTGTATAAAAAATACCGGTATGTTGTTGCCCACAAAATCGTAGATGCCCTCCTGTGTGTAAAACTTAACCGAGAAACCACGTACATCACGGGCAAGGTCGGTCGATCCGCGCGAGCCAGCTACAGTAGAAAAACGTGTAAATACCGGCGTTCTTAAACCTGCTTCCTGTAAAAAACCAGCTTTGGTAAATTGTGGTATAGGGTTAGTTACTTCAAAATAGCCATGCGCACCAGAGCCTCTTGCATGTACAATTCTTTCAGGAATACGCTCATGGTCAAAATGGGTTATTTTTTCCCGTAGTATAAAATCTTCAAGCAGCGATGGGCCACGTTCTCCCGCTTTAAGAGAGTTGTTATCGTCATTAATTTTAATACCCTGATTTGTGGTCAGGAACTTGTTTGTTGCATCAGATTTATTGATGAGCAAATCTTTTTGTTTAGCATCCTGATGGTTAAAATCCGGTGTGGAGTCCTGTTTCATAAGTTATAATTTTTTTGAAGGTGTGTGTATCCTTATTTTTGTAAATGTCCCTTATAAAGGTAGTTGCATGTAAATCATCTCTGATTACGATATTTTACAATAAAGTATGAATCTAAAATCAGGTAGCCTTTATAAATAAAAAACCTGCCGAAGCAGGTTACATTTCTTAAGTAAGTATTGTTTACTTATTAGCCGGTGGCGTCCTGTTAACAGTGTCCCCTACCGTTGCCGACCCCGGGCCTGTTTCGTGTATGGTAGAATCTTTTGCGGCATTGTCGTTATTAGTTGGCGTTTCGTTGCTGTAATTTTCATTAGGCCCATAAGAGTCGGCTTTCTCTGCTTTGTCTTTACAACCTACAAACAATCCGGTTAAGGCTATAACCATAAAAACGGCAAGGTTATTTACAAACTTTTTCATAAGGTATTTTATTAAATTGATTGACAGATACTTTTTTTATAAAGTTACCTTATCCTCTCAATAACATGTTCTTAGCAACTTGTAAGCTTATGTTAAACTTTGACGCTGAATTAGTTATATTTTTAACAGGAATATTACTCTAAACCGGAATGTTTGTATTTACTATAATAAATAGCCATTTCTATACCGTGTTCATCTAACAGCGGGTTAGATGCAAAGCGGTTTACCTTATAACTATCCGGCTGGGCCAATAGTAAATTTTGTGTAAGAGCTAAACACAAAGCATCGAGTATATCATCTTTAGCAACCTCCAGCCTTTTATAATCTATGAGTGCCTTTGTATAAAGACTTTCAGATTGTTCATTATACCTCATCAGTATTGCCAGCCTTTCGGTTGCACCATCGGCGGTCTTTTTACTATACAGAAGCGGAGAGCCGCCATTTAAAAACTGAAACGCTATTTCGGGATGCGACTCTTTAAACCTCAGCCTTATATTATGATCGTTTATTAATACATCATCAAGTTCTTTTATTTTAGGTAGTATAAACCACGTTTGTTTAGATATTCCGCAGTCCATTATCTGCCTGTTAATCCCGTTAGCTTCGGCATAATTAGCGGCCGTTAATGCCTCCCTGCAGGGAATAGAAAAGACACTCGATTTTCTGTTGGCGGGCAAAACAGCCCTCGCCGTTTTTTCGCAATTCCTTACGTTATTTTTCTCACTTACCAGTCCTATCGGAATGTCTATTAAAAATGAATACGCATCGCCATAATGTTTAATAACATCATTTATATTTTTAAATATAAGGACTTTGCCATCATTATAACAGGCAGTAACCCAACCGTACCTGCACCCATCTATACCTACAGCTTTCATACACATGTTTAAAATTTAAATGTATTACATAAATACTGTAAAACAAATTTCACTTTTTGCCAAATGGCAAATTATTAGTACGCTGCATTCGCTAACTTTACCTTATGGAAACACTTATTAATTACCTGTTGCAGTTTGGGCATTTAAATACCCAGCAAATAGAACTTATAAAAAGCAAGGGGGTAGCACACGAATTAAAAAAAGACACGTACTACAGTGAGGCCGGAACGATACCCCGCGAAATAATTTTTATTACCGAAGGGATTTTCAGGATAAGTTATTACAATAATAAAGGCGATGATGTTACTAAGTATTTTATAGACGAGAATAACCTTGTGGTAGATATTATGAGCTACAACGAGGGCATACCTTCATCGGCTTACATACAAAGTGTAACCGATAGTAAATACATAGCTTTCTCTAAAGAAGCGTTGCAGGAACTCTCTATGACCATAATTGCGTGGGATGCCATAATGAATAAAATTATAGCAAAGGCTTTAGCCGAAAAGGTAAACAAGATAAGCCCTATGCTGAGCGAAGATGCAACCGAACGCTATCTTAGCTTTTTTACAAAATTTCCGGGTATGGCAAACCGCATTCCGCTCTCCTATTTAGCATCTTACCTGGGCATAACGCAATCTTCTTTAAGCCGGATAAGGAAAAATATTAACGGCTAAGCCGCTTTTTGCCAAATGGCAAATGATAGCACTTTTTATGTCACCAACTTTGCCTTACAATTAAAAAAGAAAAAAAAATGAAAACAGTATTGATTACAGGAGCCAATAAAAGTATTGGTTTTGAAACCGCAAGGCAGTTAGCTAAACAAGGATACTTTATTTACCTGGGCAGCCGCGATATTAATAATGGCACACAAGCAGCCGATACTCTTAAAGCGGAAGGATTAAGCAATGTTGAAGCTATTGCCATAGATGTATGCGATAAAGCATCTATAGAAGCTGCCAGGAAAACTATAGAGGCAAAATCAGGCTTGCTGGATGTGCTGGTTAATAACGCAGGAATACTGGGCATACAGCCGCAAAACGCATCTGACATGAATACAGATGAGATACGTAAAGTGTTTGACACTAACTTTTTTGGAACAATAGATGTAACGCAGGCCTTTATAAGCCTGCTTGAAAAAGCAGAAGTCCCGGTAATTGTTAATGTAACATCGGGCCTGGGCTCACTTACCCTGCACAGCGACCCAAACTGGAAATATTATCCATATAAAACTGCTGCTTACGGTACATCTAAAACGGCACAAAATGCTTATACCGTTGTGCTTGCTGCCGAACTTAAAGACAAAGGTTTTAAAGTAAACGCGATAGATCCCGGCTATACCGCCACTGATTTTAACAACCACAGTGGCCCTAACAGCGTAGAGTATGCTGCGGCATTTGTTGCCAGATATGCTGTTCTTGATGCCAATGGCCCTACCGGTAACTATTTTAGCCCCGATATTGAAACCGAAAATAACGAGAGCCCCTGGTAATTGTTACTAAGCTATGATGCAAAAAGCTCCGGATCATAAAATCCGGAGCTTTTCTATGAACTCGTCTTGATTTTTATGATTGAAGCGAAAAATAGAGATTTTTGTTTCAGATTTTAGCTTTTTTGCATTGCATAGCAGCGCTACGGAATAATAAAACAGGTAAAATATGAAGCGAAAAGATCATTTTGCAGCCAATTGAAAAAAGTCAAGATGAGTTCTATTTTTAAACGTGATAAAAAATCACTCAATTGCCTTAAACTTTTTCATTTCTTCAAGAGGCTCTATAGTACTGTATTCTTTCCATATTTTAGGGTCGTAACTTTCTAATTGCAAGTAGCTAAATTCGCGTTCTTTAGCGCTCTCTAATTCGCCCATAGATATTTCAGAATATGCCATGCTATAGTATTCCTGCCTGGTTTGCATATTTGTTTCTATCTTAAGGTCAAACGCCACTACATCTTTTTCTTCTTTGGTAATCTCAATAAACTTTAGCGGCCTGTTTAAATACATATATTCTCCTGATGTAACAGATGCATATTGCAGATAATAACCACCACCGGAGTTTCTTTCTTTAAATATTAATGTTCCCCTGCTCACATTTTCTGATTGTTTTACACCCAGCAGGAATTTTAGGTTTACTCCTCCCAGTGTTTTTCCTTCGGCTAACTGATAATCGGCCTTAACTACAGCATAATCATTATCAGATACATATAAGGTACCCGTGTACTTAGCCTTACTTTTTTTAGGGCTAAACTTTAAAATATAAACATACTGGTCGCCTAACGGTATAGCCCCTTCATAAACATAACTATACAACTCCGGGTGCGTAACGAAATCATTTTTATAAGGATTTAAAAAACTCCTTTCAAATAAAAACATACTTATATCTGATTTTGCTGTAGTAAGTTCTGTAGCTTTTTGTTTGCCTTTTTTCCTGGCCCCTACACCTATAGGTATAGTATCCTGCGAACCAAAGAGGCCACTTTTAATCCTGTAATACTTAGTGGTATCAAGGTGTTTAAATAATATGCCCGTAGCCATTTGCTCCATTTCGTTTATAGATACTGCACGGTTTTTATCCTTAAGCTTTATCCCTTTTACAATATCATACTTACCATAAAAAACGGGTTTGCCGTCTACTGTTTTTACGCCATTGTAATAATTACAAATTAACTCTTTAAACTCTACCGGCGGGCGGGCTATTAGGCCTGATGTAAGTTCCTTAAACTGCTTGTTTGTTGATTTTAAATCCTCCTTACTAAACCCCGACGATTTATTTATTTCTACATTAAGCTTAATGGGCATAAAACTGTTAGATTCCCTGTAAAAAAAAGTGTTTTTAGACGGGTCTGCCTTGTAATTATAATTGCGCGCTAAATTTCTTTTTACGGCAGCAATTATACTGTCGCCATTGGGTGCTATGTTTGTTATATTTACCGTTTCCAGTTCAAAAACACCGGGGTTAAGTTTAACAGTAAACTCAGAGGCTTTTAATTCGGCTACGGTTATACGTGCAGTATGGTAACCCAAAAAGGATATTGTAAGCACTGTATTATCGGCATTGTTTTTTTCGGGTATGGCAAAGCCGCCCTCTGCATTGCTAACAATATTTTCGCCGTTAACTTCTATATTGGCATACGGCAGCCCTTCATTACTTTGGGCATCAATAACTTTTGCAGTAATACTTTGGGCAATTACAGCCTGCATACCCAGCAGGATAAAGAGGTACATAAATAAATTTCTTAACATGGTGTGGTTGGTTTGGCTTATTGATATTGGTTGTCATGTAAGTGCATTTGCAAATAAGGAAAATTAACACAAATACACAATACTTATTATAACTAACGTTAAGCAATGCTAAATATTTCAGCGCATTTTAACCAAACACCTTTTTTAATATTAAGTATCTTTGCGCACCTAAAACATCGGGCAAATGAAACTGTGGTTCCCCTACAAGCAAATGAAAAACATGGAAGTGCTGCTAAGCGTAAAAAATGCTCAGGGAGCAGTACTGCACATGGAAAACGGCACGGCGTTAATAGACGGTATATCGTCATGGTGGGCCGTAATACATGGTTACAATCATCCGGATATTAACGCTGCACTGATAAGCCAGATAAACCAGGTAAGCCATGTTATGCTGGGCGGGCTGTCGCACCAGCCTGCGGCGCAACTTGCCGATACATTAGTACGCATCACTCCGCAAGGTTTAAACCATGTATTTTTTTCAGACAGCGGCTCTATAGGTGTAGAGGTCGCCCTAAAAATGGCACTGCAATATTTTAAGAATGAAGGCTACACTGGCAAAACAATAATTGTTTCACTTAAAAATGGCTATCATGGCGATACTTTTAAAGCTATGGAGGTTAGCGATGACTCTGATTTTACAAATGCCTTTGATGATGTATTGCACCGTGGGTACTTTGTAAACATCCCTACAGGTGGCTATAATGCAACCGATACCGAAATTGAAACTGCCGTTGTAGAGGTTGAGGCACTTTTTAAACAAGATGCTGCCACTATTGCCTGCTTTATTTTAGAACCTGTAATACAATGTGCAGGCGGCATGAACATCTATTCGCCATTATACTTACAACACGTGCGCAGGCTATGCGATGAATATAATATACTTTTAATTTTTGATGAGGTTGCCACCGGTTTTGGCCGCACCGGTAAATTATTCGCTGCAGAGCATGCCGGTATAAGCCCCGATATTATGATAATGGGTAAGGCTATGACTGCAGGCTACATAGGCCATGCCGCAACTCTGGCAAGCACAAAAGTATTTAACAGCTTTTTAGGCGATACGTATGAGAAAGCGCTCATGCACGGCCCTACTTTTATGGGCAACCCGCTGGCATGTACTGTAGCTTTGCAAAGTATAAAAATTATTGAAGAGCAAAATTACCTTGCTAAAATAGCCAATATTGAGCACGTTATAAGCGAGCAGTTTAAAACTATACAGTCTGATTTTATACAGGAAAAAAGGGTACTGGGTGCCATTGGCGTTATCGAAATGAAAGATGCACAATCACTTGCCGGCTTTAATAAATTCTGCCAGGAAGAGGGCGTTTGGCTAAGACCTATTGGCAACATATTGTACCTTATGCCGCCATACATTATTAGCGATAAACAACTGCTTACTTTACTTAAAGTGATAAAAGATTGGATAGATAAATTAGCATAGAAATACAGCGGGAGCAAATTATATTTTACACAATGCGTTAAATTGTAAAAAATAAATCATCCTTACCGTATATTTGGATACTTATATTTTATTTTTTTAACCAATTTTATGATGCTCAAAAACATAGCCATATTTATATTCCTTATAAGTTTGTATAGCTGTACAAACACTGAAAATTTTGATATAAGCCCAATAGATCCTGTAATTAATAAACAGTTCCTTACAGGACAGGGGTTGGACACACGCCTTTTTAGCACAAAGGATATCTTTCAGTACTATGAAATTGACAACTATAAAGGTTTTGAGAACAAAGAGCTTTTACAAAAATTAAATGCTTTTATACAGGAAACTTATCCAACAGCAACTACCAAATTTCCTGAAACACTCACTATTTTTTTTTACCGGAAAAATTCTTTTTCAAATTATGGGGATGGTATATATGAAGCTGCACGCGATAATGAGTTTGGCAGGATAGATAAGGAAGATGATAATTTAGTTGCGCTATCCCGCATTTCGCATGCAACCGGTAGCCTTAAATTATTAAAGCATACTTTTATTTACAACCATGGTAAGACAGTACTGGACTTGACCGACACATTAGCCTTTAAATAAATGCTCCTGTATACTATAGCTAAATTACAGAATTAATAAAACAACAAAAGCTGCACGGGGCAGCTTTTGTCTTTTATACTATCAGGTACTCCTTTGCAGGTAAGTTTTATTCTACAATTATCTTTACAGTATGCACTTTTTCAGAATGTATTTTAAGGATGTATGTACCTGTAGGAAGGCTTTGGTTTATTAGTGAAAAGTTATAATCGTTTACGTTTTTAGAGGTGTAAAACAGGTTACCCGTCATATCAAACATATCTATCTGGTCTATACGGTATTTAGATTTTATGTAAGTACGCTCGCCCTCTTTTGCAGGGTTAGGATATACCATTAACTGGTCCTGCCCTTTAAATTCGTCCATACCTGCTGTAGGATCCATCATTGTAAAATTTATCCTGTTAGACACCTCATTATAAGAGTCATCGGTAAATATTACAATAAAATACTCTCCCGGCTGTGTAGGCATGTTATTATCAGGGATAGTCTTAGTGCCTTCCGGCTGACCATCAAAATAAGTATAGCTTACAAGCGGGTCTACGTTAGGCTCATCGCCCGCGTGGTAAATACCCAGCCAGTCTTTTATTATACCGGGAGCATCTGTCCAGGTAGCAATAATATTCTCGTTAAGGTTATAAATAGTCCTGTTTATACCCAGTTGCGTTATCTGGTTACCTACCTGGAAAAACAGTTTTTCTCCCGCAGTATTATAGCCATCCTGTAATAGGTATTGTGCATAATAATAACCGTTTGCAAGGCCGCTGTAAGTAAAACTGCCGTTTGCGGTTGTAACATAATCCCATTGTGTAGACCCTATATTTCCAGGTGTTTGCCCCACCTTGTAAATACCTATCCAGTCGAGTGGTAAAGTAGGAGCATCTGTAAAGTTTATTACTACATCACTGCCCGTTTCATACGCCTGTTGGGTTGTAGTAAGGGTTACATTAGGGCCTACATAAAAATATACCCTGGCGGCAATTTCTGTATAGCCATCATTTTCTAAAAGAGCTGCATAATAACGTCCGCTGTTTGCAATACCAGCGGTAAAGGTATGTGTGCCGCTTACCTGGCCATTTGTATACGCCCATAATAATGACGGTGTAGCACTGCCCGGTGTTTCGCCTTCCCTGTATAAAGCAACCCAGTCACGGTTATTGCCCGGAGTATCAGAAAATGTAACAGTTATTGGTGCATTCTGGCGGTACGAAAGTGTATCAAGCTGTATAAGCGTGTTAGCAAAACGGCTGTTTATTACGTTAAACGATTTTGTTTCGCTCCACTCGCTCCAGCTAAGGTTTTTATCGCGGTGGCGCACTTTTACAAAATACTGCCCGTTAGGAATTTCATTTTCTGCAATGGTAAGTTTTGTAATATTAACTCCCGCATTAACATCTACCGAAAGGTCCGGACGTTCTCCGGCACCATACAGGTCTTCAAAATCACGGTATACATCCTTCTCTATAATGTCAAAGTTTTCTGTTTTACCAACCATAAACTGCGTAGAGTTTAGCTCCTCGCTGCTTGTAGTAGTATAATCCGAGCTTTCTATAGTAAGGGGCAGGTTTACATCGCCGCCATCAAAAGCATTGGTTACGGCAGGTTGTGCCGGTACTGCAACACCTGTGTGTTTATGAAACGCATCCATAAGCTCACTGTCTTTCCACTCATAAATACTGCCTATAGAGTATGCTTCAACATCAAATGTACCGTTAGTAACATCTACATCTATTATCTGATAGATCCAGTTAGAGATGGTTTTTTGCACATCGTCAAAATTTTGCTCTGCAGCCATGCCCCAGTACTGATCCCATGCTACACCACCCGAAATAATTTGGTAGGTAGGTGTGTTTTTAAGCTGCCCCCTGTGGTACAGGTGGTGGTGTGCCCCAATGTGCAAAATATGCTTAGGCGATGTTGTTAATATAGGCATGGCCGAGTTGCGCACCCACGGAGAGATATCGCCTACATATTGTTCTGCCTGGTATGGCCTGTGCCCTAAAGATACTATCCAGGTTACGGTGCTGTCGTTATTCGCAGCCTCTACTATCTGCGCAACCCATGTAAGCTGCTGTACGCTGGTATGCTCTGTATCCATAGCAATAAACAATACGTTACCTACCTGGTTGGCATAATAATTCTCTGTACCCGATGATATTCCCTGGTACGACATCCCGTCAAGGATATAGTGGTCGTAATATGCCTGCATGGCAAGGGTACCGTATGTTTCGTGGTTACCCACAAGGGTTTGTATTGGTAAAAGGCCGGAAAGCTCCCTGTTCTTTTTAAAATGCACATTTTCATAATGATCCAGCGTACCTACGTCTACCTGGTCGCCCATCATTACAGTAAGCGCAATATTATCGGAGGGGTCAAGGCCGGCACCCCAGCGTTGTGCTATTTTACGTTTTGCCGATGCTACAAGCGTATCAAAACGTGGCTCGTTCCTCATTTGGTTATCACCAAGGACAAGAAAACGTAAATGCCCATCGGCCGTAGCAGCCTGTCCCGGTGCAGGAATGGTTTTAAAGCTGTGAACTTCAGACTGTGCTGCGCCAGTACGTATCCTATAATAGTACTTAGTATTTGCCATAAGGCCGGTAATCTGTACCGTATGGTAGTAGTAATTTGCAGGATAACCGGTATCTGTCATTATCTGGTTTGTACCATTAACCGTTGTGTTTAATGTAGTGGGTGAATCGCCATACTCTACAATAGATTCTACGTTACTTTCAGTCTTCCAGTTTACATAAATGGAATTTGTTGTGGGTGCCTGCAGGTACGGGTACAGCGTTTGGGCATTAACCCAAAAACCGCACAGTACTAAAAGCAAAAGGTAAAGTTTTTTCATAGTGTGTTGTTTTCTGATTTAGAATCAGCACAAAACTACCTTTACTAAGCACAATTACCCGTTAAGCCTGTTTTAACTAAAAATTGCCCAAACATTATTTAACATGTAATAAAATACTTATTTTTTTACCCTGTGGTTAATTTATTTTTAAGTTGTGGTATTGATCTAAAGATATTTATTATACCATTTACCGGTTACAATATACCTATATGTAGTCACTATTTAATAAAGTTTAAACACCAGGGACACCAGGTTTTTCACAAAGGACACAAGGCTATATGAATAAATGAGTATGTATATTCCGCCACAGGCGGGAGGTCACGAAGCGGTGCGTATAGCCTTGTGTTCTTCAATCCTGGTTTACCGGATTGTCATCTTTGTGCAGATGTTAGGCCTGAATTTGTGTCCCTTGTGAAAAACCTTGTGAACTTCGTGGTAAAAAATAAATTAAAGTCTGCAAATAAAAAAGCTCCGGAGAAGCGGCACGTTGAATTTACATACCGCTTCTCCGAAGCTCTAAAGTTCTGTCTTTTATAATTTCTATATACATGGCGCTCCTTCGGAGCTTACAAAAGCAATTTTTAAGGCTTATAAGCCCTATTAATTAAATGCATTCCTAAACTCTAACGGAGATAAATTGGTCTTGCTCTTAAACAGCTTGCTAAACGACTGCGAATGCTCGAAGCCTAAAGCAAAAGCAATCTCGCTAACCGATAAATCCGAGGTTGAGAGTTTCTCTTTAGCTTTTTCTATCAGTTTATCATGTATGTGCTGCTGGGTGCTTTGCCCGGTTTGCAGTTTTAGCATTACACTTAAATAGTTAGGCGATATATTTAATGCATCGGCAATATATTGTACCGTGGGCAGGCCATGTTTTTCAAGGTCATTACCGTTAAAATACCCATTCAGTATATCTTCGAGGCGGTTAAGTATTTTATGGTTGGCAATCTTTCGGGTTATAAACTGGCGGTTATAAAACCTGTCACTATAGGCAAGCAACAACTCTATCTGGGCAACAATTACATCCTGGCTAAAGTTGTCTATGTTAGAATGGTATTCCTGCGCAATATTTTGCATAATACCGGTTAGCATGGTTTCTTCCTTGTCAGATAGGTGCAGTGCCTCATGTACCGAATAGCTAAAATACTCATAATGCTTTATCTTTTTGGCTAACGATGTATTCCACAAAAAGTCAGGATGAATGAGCAGCATCCACCCTGATACTTTATAATTTTCGGCGTTATGCACAGAGAATACCTGACCCGGGGCAATAAAGAACATTATACCCTCATCAAAATCATATTCTAACTGGCCGTAGCCATATTTCATTTTAGCATTAAAATTCCGCTTTAGCGCAATAGAGTAATAATCTAAAACTATAGACTGCGGGTCGTCTTCGGTACGCTTAACATCATCAAAATTCACTACGCTTATAAGTGGGTGCTCCGGTTTAGGGAGCCCCCTGAGCTGATGAAACTGGCTTATAGATTTAATCCTGAAAGGTTGCGTTGCTGCCATACCACAAGTTACTAATTTTTAGCAAAACAGCAACTAAGCTGTAAAATAATAATCGTTATCAATATCCTCAATAAGCCCAATATGAGTGGGCTGCCAGTTAAGCTGCTCCTGCGTTTGCACAGCCAACGACGGATTATTAAACGCTGCAAAATGCGCAAACCATTCAAAATGTGCCGCAGCATCTCCTGCCGATTTGCTTACTACAGGCACATTAAGGTGCCTGCCTATAACCTCTGCTATTTCTTTAAAAGCAATACCTTGTTCGGCAACGCCATGATAGCGGGTTAAACCGGATTCATTTTTTTCTAACGCAAGCCTGAATAGTTTGGCTGCATCAAACCTGTGTACCGCAGGCCAAAGATTTGTGCCATCTTCAATATAGACCGAAATACCTTTCTGCCGGGCAAAATTTATTAATATGGGCACAAAACCGTGGTCTCCCTCACCATGAACCGATGGCGGCAGGCGCACTACCGTAACACGTATTCCTTTTGCTGCAAGAGCATCGGCAGCCTGTTCTGTCTGGCGCGGGTTAGGGCTGTCCGCCGGGCGTGCATCATTTTCTAATGCAAGCTTTCCTGATGGAAGCAATGCCGTGCCAGATGTTACTATAAATGGCTTATCGGTTCCTGCAAGCACCTCGCCCATAGCCTCTATGGCACGCCTGTCTACCTCACACATTGCTGCAAACTGTGTAAAGTCGTGTATAAAACCGGTGTGTATAACGCCATCTGCCTGGGCTACTCCCGCTTTCAGGCTGTCTAAATCCTGCAGGTCGCCATGATGCACCTGTGCCCCTGCTGCTGCTAACAGCTCTGCCGATTGTTGCGAGCGCGCAAGACCAAGCACCTCGTGCCCTGCATTAATCAACTCCTGCACCACCGCCGATCCTATAAAGCCTGTAGCTCCTGTTACAAATACTTTCATAATTTACTGTTTTATTATTTAAAATACAAAGGTGCATACTATAAATACCCTGCCTGTAGTGTAATCTATTAAAATTGTAGCCATTTCTTTAGTATACAATTACACCTTAAAAATTAACTATTGTTTTATTGCACATTTAGATAAGAATCATAATTTTGCGTTAAATAAATGTTAATTTTATTTTAAAAGTAAATTTTATATTTGAGCAATTTATGACGTTAAGTTCTCCTGTAGGCATTTTAAAAAAGATAGTAGCAAAAGAATCTTATATAAAACTCAATGCTCTATTAGTTAATAAAGCATTTTGCACTAAAGAAAAGCTACTTTTCCCTTACCATAAATTTTCTAACAGTGCTATATTATTAACAGATAAAGACCCGTGGAGAAACCATAAAACTCAGGAAAATTTTAGCCGTACTGATATTACCCTTGATTTTAAACGGTTTGACACCAGTACAAATTTTAAAGGATATGATGTGGTAGTGCCTATAACCATTGATGATTTAATGGTATGCTCGTCTAACCGCGAATCTATAAAACAGGATATTATTCCTATCCCATCTATAGAGGCTATAAATATCTGCCACAATAAAAACCTGCTAAATGCTACCCTGCAATCGGCTGGCTTAGGGCATTTTACCCCTGGGAACAATATACAGTTTCCGTATATTCTAAAGGGCAAAACAGGCGAGTATAGCAAGGAAGCATTCATTATAAATAATGCCGAAGATGAAACTCTCTATGCAGAACTACTTAACGACCCCAACTTTTTTAAACAGGAACTTATAGCAGGCACTACTGAGTATGCTACGCATATTGTATTTAAAAATGGAAAAATAGCTGCATCTGTAACGGTATGCTATAAATACTCTCAACCTGTGTACCTGCAGGGAAAAACAAAACAAATATGCAGCTATATAGTGAAATCAAAACACCTGGATGCATTTACCCAAATACTAAACACCATAGGGTATGAAGGCTTGTGCTGTTTAGATTATAAAATACATAATGGTGTGCCAAAAATATTTGAAATTAACCCGAGGTTTGGCGGCAGTTTATCGTTATATTTTTTTAGCTTGCTAAGGCATCTTAATTAATAAAGCTCTTTTTACACTATGTAAAGCAAATGTAAAAGCACATTAAATTATGAAAACTTTAGTAAGAAACCCTCTAACCTAAGCGGTTATTAATTCTATTTGCCTTATTTTTGAGTTGAATTTTAAATAAGGTATAATGAATGGATATGATAAATCTGTATTTCTTGCAGACGATGACTTAGATGATTGCCTGCTATTTGAAGAAGCCCTGATGGAACTGTCTTCAACAGTAAAGCTTACCACTGCAAACGATGGTATAGAGCTAATGCACATTCTTGACAAGAAAGTTCCTCCTGTGCCAAATGTAATTTTTTTAGACCTCAATATGCCTAAAAAAAATGGCTTTGAGTGCCTTACAGAAATTCGTGCTGCCAGGAAATTTAAGCATATACCTGTGGTTATATTATCTACCTCGTCTGAAAGTGATTATATAAACAAAGTGTACGACCAGGGCGCCGATTATTATTTATGCAAGCCTAACAATTTCGCGAAACTTAAAAAAGCCATATCTATGGTTTTAGATATAAATTGGAAAAACCACACCGCACAGCCATCGCGCGAGCAGTTTCTTATTGTGGTGTAATTTTTTTTGTTACCAATGAACAGTACAAATAATTTTAAAGATGGCCAAACGGCGGCAGTGACCGAAAAGAAGTTTCAGAACGCCGTAATGCAGGCTCCCGTAGGTATGGTTATACTTAAGGGTAAAGATATGGTGGTAGAGATGGCTAACAACACCTACCTCTCTCTTATAGACATTGATGCTAACGATTTTATAGGTAAATCTATATACCAATCACTGCCCGATGTTAAACAAAGGGTATCGCACCTGTTTGACCATGTTTTAAGCACCGGCAAGCCATACCACGGTTATGAATTTGAATTTACCATAAACCGCTACGGAAAAAAAGAACAAACCTATTTTAATTTTGTTTACCAGCCCCTGCGCGAAGAAGACAATACCATAAGCGGTATAATTGTAATTGCAACTGAGGTTACAGACCAGGTGCGCACCCGTAAAGCTTTTGAGCAAAAAGAAACACAGTTTCGCAAACTGGTAAGCCAGAGCCCTATCGCCATGGCAATATTGCGCGGGCACGATCATGTTATAGAAATTGCCAATAATGCCATGCTCGCAATATGGCGTAAAGACCTTGCCGAAGTAGAGACCAAAACACTTATAAGCGTTTTCCCGGAGCAGGAAGGCCAGCCATTCATTGGCCAGTTGCTAAATGTTTTAAACAACGGCATTACCCATACAGAGAGTGAAGCCCTTGCCATTGTAAACTCGCACGATGGCAGCCGCGAATATTATCTTGATTACGAATACTCTCCATTAATAGAGATAGACAATACCGTTAGCGGAGTAATGGTTACCGTAACCGATGTTACAGAGAAAGTTCTTGCCCGAAAAAAGGCAGAGCTTGCCGATAAACGCTACAGCGACCTGCTGGAAATGCTTCCGGTTGCCGTATTTACAATAGACACAGAGGGCTATCTTGACCTGTATAACCAGGCAGCTTTAAAATTATGGGACAGGGTTCCTGTAAAAAATAAAGATAAATGGTGCGGCTCGCACGGGCTGTATACACTCGATAAAGTTTTAGTACCTCATGAAGTTTGCCCTATGGCAACGGCATTAAAAGAAAACAGGGCTATACTTACAGAAGCTTACGTAGAGCGGCCGGATGGTACATTAAGGCATGTTATAGCCCACCCCCAGCCCATTCATGATGCTAATGGTAATGTTACAGGTGCCATGAATGTGCTTATAGACATTACCGAAAGGAAAGAAGCAGAAGTTGCCCTTACTGCAAGCGAGGAAAAGTTTAGGGTACTGGCTAACTTTATGCCCCAGTTTATATGGACTGCCGATGCCAATGGTGTGCTGAACTATTTTAGTCAGTCGCTTTTTGATTTTACTGGCTTAACCGAAGAGCATGTATTTACAAACGGATGGCTGGAAATTGTACATCCTGATGACCGTAACAAAAATATGGAGCTCTGGATGGAGTCTGTCACTACGGGTAAAGAATTTCAGTTTGAACACCGCTTTAAAAGGGCCGATGGCAACTACCTATGGCAACTTACCCGCGCTATACCACAAAGAGATAATGATGGTAACATACAAATGTGGGTGGGCACCAGTACCGATATTAACGACCGTATACTATTTTTAGATAAACTACAGGAAAAGGTTGATGAAAGGACACAGACCCTTAAACTTGCTAACGAAAACCTGGAACGCCTTAACGGGGAGTTAACTCAGTTTGCTTATGTTGCCAGCCACGATTTGCAGGAGCCTCTTCGCAAAATACAAACCTTTATAAGCCGTATTGAAGATACCGAATGGGACAACCTTACGGCAAGGGGCAAGGATTATTTTAGCAGGATACAAAAATCATCCGGCAGGACACAACAGCTTATTCTTGACCTGCTTGCTTACACACGGGCAAATAAAACAGAGGAGCATGCTGTACTAACTAACCTTAATGAGTTGCTGCATAAGGTTAAAGATGACATATCTGACAGCCTTGCAAAAAGTAATGCTGTTATTACCAGAACAAATTTGCCGGTAATGAAAGTAATAAACTTTCAGATAGAGCAATTATTTACCAATATTATACTTAATGCAATTAAATTTACAAAGCCCGGGGAGACCCCTGTAATAGCCATAAATTCCGGTATAATAAGTGGTGAATTGCTCGATATTAAGGATGCCGATACCAATAAGGATTATCATCATATCACTATACAAGACAATGGTATAGGTTTTGAACCCGACCAAAGCGAGCGTATATTCCTTGTGTTTCAACGCCTGCACTCTAAAGAAAGTTATGAGGGTACGGGCATTGGGCTTTCTATATGTAAGCGAATTGCAGAGAACCATAATGGCTTTATTACTGCAAGTTCCCGGCCTGGCGAGGGTGCATTATTTAATATATACTTACCTATTGAGGAAAACCTGTAAACAAACCGACTCCATATATATGAGCCTGCAAAGTAGTATTATGCAGGCTCTTTTTTTCTATAGATTTAATCCGGTAATGGCATTGCAATAATCCCACACAATTTTTTCGTTTAATGGCGAATGATATTTTGCACTTACTACTGCAACTTTTCTATCTACATAATAGCTTCCCTTAGCCGGTAAACCATTGGTTGTAGCCAGATAAACAAGCGTTTCTGCACCCTTCTCTGCCGTCCTGAAAAACGGCCTTGCCAGCTTACTTATAAAATTAAGCATACTGCCCAGATTGCTGTCTACCCCAAAATTTGTTTTTACAGCACCGGGATGCATAACATTTACCATAACGTTGTCTATGCCCTGCCTATCCAGCTTAGCCTGTAAATGCATGGTAACCCAAATTAAAAACAATTTTGCGTTGCCATAAGCAATAAGCGGATTGTAGTTTTTATCTAATTGCATATCGGTAAAATCAGGTTTGGCATTCAATCTGTGCGATGAAGATGATACGTTTATAACACGCCCATCATCACTTTCTTTTAACAAATCCAGCAACAACCCTGTTAAGAGATAAGGAGCGAATAAGTTTACAGCCATAGTCTTTTCCAATCCTTCAGTGGTTATTTCACGACTTTTACCCATTATACCACCTGCATTATTTATAAGTACATCAAGCCTTTTGTATTTTTGTTTAAAATCGTAAACCATGCCATGCACATTACTAAGCAGAAATATATCGGCAACAAGTATGTCTATGTCAGTGTTTCCTGTAATGGTTATAATTTCGTCCCTCACTTTTAAGGTTTTCTCTTTATCGCGTCCGTGGATTATAACCGTGAAGTTTTGTTTTGCAAGTGCTATTGCAACTGCTTTGCCTATGCCGCCGGTAGCACCAGTTATTAATACGACCCTGTTTTTCATCTGTTTTAATTTTTGTACAAAACTATCTGTAATTTGATATACTTTTGATGCAAGTAACCTTAAGGATACCAGGATGGAAATAGAGGAACTATCTACAGAGCAAAAAATAAAACACGTACAGGACACCTTATTTGTAATGAGCGGCAAATGGGAACTGCCCGTGCTTATAGCCATTAATGCCGGCAACATACGCTTTAAGGATTTGCAGCGCAGTGTACCTAACATTACTACTAAAGTACTTTCTAAAGAATTAAAAGACCTGGAAATAAACAAACTGGTAGTACGCACAATATATAATACATCTCCGGTAAGCATAGAATACAGGGTATCTCCTTACTGTAAAAGCCTGAAGCCCCTTGTAGACGAAATGATAAAATGGGGTTACAACCATCGTATAGAAATTAGCAAATAGCGATTAAATATGACACCCCAATTGATAATAGAACCCTGCACTAAAGAAAACGCTGCTACAATTATAAGTGGTATTAACAGCTATAACCTTAGCCAGATACCCGCTATTGCAAATACCTGGACACCCCTCGATTTTGTAATAAAAAATGAATCCGGGATAGAAATTGCAGGTATATTATCAGGAATAGGCTACTGGAACGGCCTTGATATAAAGGTTTTATGGGTAGCCGAAGCGTATCGTAAAACAGGAATAGGCAGCCTTATTTTAAAACATACCGAAGATGCAGCACGGGAGAAAGGAGCTACTGTTGCCATGCTTGATACCTTTGATTTTCAGGCAGAAGGGTTTTACCTTAAAAATGGTTATAAGGTTATAGGCGAGGTACAAAATTTTCCTCCGGGACACAGGCGTATCTATTTATCTAAAAAACTTTAAGTATATTATAGCTGGCTATAAAAAAAAAACGGGTCGGAATATATCCTTCACGACGCATCACAACTTTTATATCGTGCCCTAACGGGAGATTTAAAGGGTATGTTTTTTTTTATACCTTTGCCCCATGGAAAAAGAACACCAGATATTTGGCATCAGGGCTATTATAGAAGCTATACATGCAGGAAAAGAAATAGACAAGGTTTTTATACAAAAGGATGCCCAGGGCGACCTTATGAAAGACCTTATGAAGGCCATGAAGCAAAAAAGTATAAACTTTAGCTATGTGCCGGTAGAAAAACTTAACCGCCTTACCCCTAACAACCACCAGGGTGCTGTGGCAACCATTGCCCCTATTGCTTTTTATACTTTAGAAAAAATGGTTGAAGAAGTTTTGGAAAGCGGTAAGGTACCTTTATTCCTTATACTGGACCAGTTATCTGATGCGCGAAATTTTGGCGCAATTATCCGTACTGCAGAGTGTACCGGGGTTAATGGTATTATTATACAAAAACAAGGCTCGGCACCGGTTAACGGCGATACCGTAAAAACATCTGCCGGAGCAGTGTTTAATGTGCCTATTTGTAAGGTAGAGCATATTAAAGATGCTATCTTCCATTTGCAGGGATCGGGTATTAAGACCGTGGCTGCTACCGAGAAAACCGAAAGCAATATTTATGACCTTTCGTTAACCGAACCGCTTGCCATTATAATGGGCAGCGAAGACAGGGGTATTAACCCATCGGTACTAAAAATTGTTGATGAAAAGGCAAAGCTGCCTATGTTTGGTACAATAGGCTCACTAAACGTATCTGTAGCCTGTGGTGCTTTTTTATATGAGGTTGTACGACAAAGACAATAAATCCGGATTATTGGATTTTTAGAATATATTTTCTTAGAAGAAAGGGATTATTGAATGTAAAATTTCAATAATCCCTTTTTTATTTGTGCTATAACGCTTAGTAAGCCATAATAAGTTCTTTTATAAGTTCCCTCACTTTAGGCTCGGCAGCGCGGGCAGCAAGCAATACTTCTTCATGGCTTATTCCGGCAACATTACTTTGGGTATCGCCCATATCTGTTATTACAGAAATACCAAAACATTCCATATCCATGTGGCGTGCAACTATAACTTCGGGCACGGTGCTCATGCCCACACAATCTGCACCCAGAATTTTTACCATACGGTATTCTGAAAGTGTTTCGAAGGTAGGGCCCTGTAACCCCAGGTAAACACCGTCTTTTACTTCTATATTTTTAGCAGCAGCAATTTGTTTGGCTTGTGCTATCATGGCACGGCTGTATGGCTCGCTCATGTTTACAAACCGGGGGCCAAAACGCTCATCATTACGGCCGCGCAAAGGATGCTCCGGCATCATATTAATATGGTCGTATATAATTACAACATCGCCCACTTTATAAGCCGGGTTTACCCCACCCGACGCATTACTTACCACAAGCTTTTTTACGCCAAGCTGTTGCATTACCCTAACAGGAAAAGTAACCTCCTGCATAGTGTAACCCTCATAATAATGAAAACGCCCCTGCATTGCCACAACATTTAAGGCGCCTATTTTACCAAAGATGAGTTTACCACCGTGGCCGGCAACTGTTGTAACAGGAAAATTAGGCAGCTCATTATATGGGATAGAAAACGAAACATCTATATCATTGGTAAAATTGCCAAGGCCGGAGCCAAGTATAATACCATACGCTGGTTTAAAATCATATTTATCGGTAATGTATTTAACTGTTTCCTGTACTTTGTCCCACATAATTTAAAATAGTATTATCAAAATCGTTTCCGTTAATTATAAACTCGCTTTTTATAGGTAAATAATATAACCTGTTAGCAGGCAATTTACCTTTAAGGCGCATATAATCTTTCTCTGTAGTAATTATTATCCTGGCTAAAGAAATTTTGTTTAGCTCTTCAACCTCAACATCTGTAAAATCATGATGGTCCGGGTACTCCATGCAATCATCTCCGGGTTCCATAAGGTGGTCAAAAAAAGGCTGTGGTTTTGCAATTCCTGCCACAAGCACCTTAGGCGTATCAGACAGTGTTAAAATATCTACCGACTCTGTTTCAGAATATACTGCATCATCATAAGCAATCGTGGTAAAATATACTTTTTGGTTTAGTGCAGGGCTTAGTTTATCTGCAATCAGTTTTTGCTTCCGGGCAGATAAATTAGGCGGGCACTTAGTTACCACAATAACCCCTGCCCTTTTCGCGCCGCTTTTGCTTTCGCGCAGGTTTCCGGCAGGTAAAATATAATCGTTGGCATACAAATCACCAAAGGCTGTAAGCACTATATATAATCCTGCTTTTACACGGCGGTGCTGGTAAGCATCATCAAGCAATATAACATCCGGCTTTGGCGATAAAGACAGTAATTGCTCGATCCCATTTTTACGATTAGCATCTACCGCTACACGTATATTTGGAAATTTAGAATAAAACTGGTAAGGCTCATCGCCCAGTGTTTGTGCATTACTATTAGCACTTGCTAATACAAACCCCTTACTTTTGCGCTTATAACCACGGCTCAGTACGGCAACATTATAAAGGGGCGACAGCAGCCTGATAAGATATTCTGTTTGTGGGGTTTTGCCGGTACCGCCGGTACTAAGGTTGCCTACAGCTATTACCGGCAAAGGAAAGGTATATGATTTAAACACTCCTGTATTGAAAAAAAAATTACGCACAGAAGTTATAAACCAATAGACTGCTGAAAACGGAAATAAAATTTTTCTTAAAAAATTCATAGTGCTAAGATACTATATTAATTATTCTGTAAAGAATTGTAAATAATAAGCTGTTGTAAATTGCGATTTATGTAAATGTACTCAAATTAAATTAGTGTTAATTTACAATAGTGCCGGGTTTTATAACACAAAAAATATTTATATGCTAAAATGCATAAACTTTTATAGGAAACATTTGGATATGAAGCGCGTTTTTCATTTTTTTGCTGTGTCACATTTTAAATTAAAATTGCTACCATGAAAAAACTTATCCTTTCTGTTGCTTTATTAGCCGGAATAACTTTTATAGCCTGTTCTGACGAAGATAACGTATTCCCTACGGTAGCGTTTAGCGGGTGCCAGACTTGTGAGATAGCAGCCGACTCTTTATCTAACCTGCCTAATGAAAACTACGATATATGTGTAGGCGCAGGAGATACGCTTGTTTATGTGGGTGGCGCAAATACAGGGATACGCCCGGAGCGTTACTTTCAATTATTTTGTGACAATGCTTATGGCGAAGTTACCGATACTGTATCACCAGGCACACCAAATCCTACCTGCCTTACCTGTACATCATATATTGTAGGTACCGATACCATTCCTATACAGGAAGTTTGCAGGGCAACAGATGGAAAAGCAGTTATAAATGGTGTAACCCAAACTTTTGATTATGACACTTTTATTGCTGCACAGCCGTCTACCGGAAGAACCTGCCAGTAATCTAAATAATATACAACCAAACTGCCCCTATGTGGGCAGTTTTTTTATTTATACCTTAGCCTTACATTTATATATAGCATGAAAATAAAAGATATACTCGATATTCTCGAAACGATGGCGCCACTGGCTTATGCAGAAGATTTTGATAATGTGGGCCTGCTTACCGGCAATGTTAATGACAGTATAAAAGGGATTTTAGTTTGCCATGATGCGCTTGTAGAAGTTATAGACGAGGCTATAACTAAAGGCTGTAACCTTATAGTGTGTTTTCACCCCATTTTATTTAGCGGGCTAAAAAAAATTACCGGTAAAAATTATGTAGAACGTGCCGTTATAAAAGCCATAAAAAATGACATTGCTATTTATGCCGTACATACAGCTTTAGACAACCATAAACAGGGTGTGAATAAAATATTTTGTGATGCGTTAGGATTAACAGATACTAAAATATTAATTCCTAAAGAGAACTTTATACGTAAACTGGTAACTTACACTACTCCCGAAAATTATGAGGATTTACGCCGGGCTTTATTTGCAGCCGGAGCAGGAAGCATAGGCAATTACAGCAATTGCAGTTTTAACAGCACCGGAACCGGCACTTATAAAGGAAATGAAGACAGCAACCCGCAGGTGGGTAACCGAGGAGAGTTTGTGCAGGCTAATGAGATTAAGATTGAGGTTACTTTTGAGAAACACTTAGAGGGTAACATACTAAAGGCTCTTTTTGCCAATCATATATATGAGGAAGTTGCCTACGAAATTTACTCCCTTAGTAATACCCACCAAAACATAGGCCTGGGCATGACGGGCACGCTGCCCCAGCCTATGGATGAAAAAGAATTCCTGCAATTTGTAAAACAAAAAATGGATGCGCATGGTATAAGGCATAGTGCTTATACCGACAGGCCGGTAAGCAAAGTGGCAGTATTGGGAGGATCTGGCAGTTTTGCAATTAAAGCTGCAATAGCGGCCGGGGCAGATGTTTTTTTAACGGCTGACCTTAAGTACCACCAGTTTTATGAAGCTGAAAGCAAAATATTATTAGCCGATATTGGGCATTTTGAAAGTGAGCGTTACACCCAGAATTATATTGCCGAATATTTAGGGGCACATACGCAGGGAATAAGCATTACTATAACAGGGGTTGATACCAATCCTGTAAAGTATTTGTAATTAACCTATGTAAATAACATATTCCAAACAATTTTAAAGCCATCAATAAACCCTACGATAACCAATATTATAGCCAATAGCACTAAGCATAAAACTGCATAGCCAACTATTTCTGATACAAGCGTTTGTTCAATTTGATCACTTGGGATATTAGAGCCAAAATGCTTTCTTTTATATGTGGGTACAGTACCTGCAACCTGTTTGCTGTTAAACTCCAAAGCCTCCAGCTTGCGTTGCCCATATTCAGACAGCTTGGATTTATCGCCCCTGAATATCAATTCTTTTAATATTTGGTTACCTGAATAATTCACAGATTTCTCATACATTTCAACACATTTTTTATGCGCTCTTCGTCAGGCTCGGTTAATATCCAGTATTTACCCGCTGCGTCATAAAAGCCGGATTCATAATAGAGTTCTGCAAGCTTAAACCTAATTTGGGGTTCATCAGGGTAATGACCTAATAAATTCTTCAGTCTGTCGGCAGCCCTAAGCTTAAGTCCTTTATTTATTTCTACATCAATTTCAAAAAGTTTATCCTTTAAATCCATCACGAAAATAATTTGGTAATTAGCCGTAAATTTATAGAAATACAAATACATTTAACCCCCTTACCTGTCAACTTTAAAACTCCATTACACAAAATATTATATAGTTGTTTATCTTACGAAAAAAATCATTAATTTTGCATTCATTTTATTGGGAATAGAATACAAATCCAGTTAAGTACATATAAATATGGCGAATATCAAGGAACTAAGTGTGGAAGACAAATTAAGGGCACTTTATGATTTACAGTTAATTGATTCAAGAATTGATGAAATCAGAAATGTGAGGGGCGAATTACCGCTTGAGGTAGAAGACCTTGAAGATGAAGTGGCAGGATTAAGCACAAGGCTTGAAAAACTAAAAACCGACCTTGAATCTATAGAAGAGCAGATTAAAGAAAAGAAAAATGCTATAGATGACCACAAGGCAGCCATAAAAAAATACACAGAACAGCAAAAAAACGTACGTAACAACAGGGAATTTAACTCTTTAACTAAAGAAGTAGAATTTCAGGAACTTGAAATACAACTTGCTGAAAAACACATTAAGGAGCTTAAAGCTTCTATTGAGTTTAAAAAAGATACTATTGCACAGTCTCAGGAAAGGCTTGACTCTAAAAGCAACCACCTTGGCCACAAAAAGAATGAGCTTGACGCTATAATGAGCGAAACTCAAAAAGAGGAAACTTTTTTAAGCGAAAAATCAGCCGAGTATGAAGCTCAGATAGAAGAAAGGTTGCTTGCTGCTTACAAAAGGATCCGTGGCAGTGTAAGAAACGGCCTTGCCGTAGTAAGTATAGAAAGGGGTGCATCTGCAGGTTCTTTCTTTACAATACCACCGCAAACACAGATGGAAATTGCCGCCCGTAAAAAAATAATTACAGATGAGCACAGCGGAAGGATACTGGTAGACAGTTTACTTGCCGAAGAGGAAAAAGAAAAAATGGAGCAATTATTTGCTAAAATATAATACTGAAAGCTCCGCACACCGCGGAGCTTTTCTTTTAATTGCCATGCAAAAAATAATAAAGTTTATTGTAGCCAAGCTTTTGGGGCTTTACATTAATATTTTAAGCTACACCCGCCCCGCTAAGGCCAGCCGCCTGGCGTACAAGTTTTTTAGCGAACCCCGCAGCGGCAGGCTTATTAAAGACCAACTTCCGGATATACTTAAGGAAGCAGAAACCGAAATTATTACGCATAAGGACAGCGTTTTCCAGACATATACATGGAAAGGCACAACAGATTGTAAAGTAATACTGGTGCATGGCTGGGAAAGTAACGCATCGCGCTGGAAGCTTTTTATTACCTACCTTAAAAAAGCAGGCTGCACCATTATCGCTATAGATGGCCCGGCGCACGGGTTATCATCGGGTACAGAGTTTACAATACCACGCTACGCAGAGTTTATAGATATTATAGTACAACGGGAACAGCCGCAGTACATGGTGGGACACTCTCTGGGAGGCAGTACCGTTTTGTATTACCAAAGTCACTTTCCTAATGTAAGCCTGCAAAAACTGGTAATTATGGGAGCTCCATGCGATTTTACTATGGTAGTAGATAATTACATTGGGCTGCTTAGCCTTAACAGGAATGTGTTTACCTTGCTCAATAAACATTTTTTAGACAATCTTAATATTAAGACCGAAGAGTTTTCTGGCAGGCTGTTTGCCTCAAAAATTAAAGTGGAGGGATTAGTTGCCCATGATGAAGATGATACTACCGTTGCTTACAGCGAGGGTAAAAAAATAGCCGATGCCTGGCCACAATCCCAATTTATTTCTACTAAGGGATTAGGCCATAGCATGCACAGCGACGAACTTTACACAAAAATATATTCTTTTTTGTTTGATTAGTTTAACAGTTTCGCGATTGCCGTACAACTTCAAAACACTACCCTAAATTACCCGCTCTCAATAAAATATTTTAACTTTGCACCATGGAAGAATTAAAGCGCCTTAATAAATTTATTGCCGAAACGGGCTACTGCTCCCGCAGGGAGGCCGACAGGCTTATTGAAGAGGGACGCGTTACCCTTAACGGTGTTGTGCCGGAGATGGGTACTAAAGTGGGGCCGGATGATGAGATACGCATTAACGGCAAACTAATTGTTGAGAAAAGAGATAAACATATATACCTGGCTTTTAACAAGCCTGTGGGTATTGAGTGTACTACAAACCTTGATGTACATAACAACATTGTTGACTACATAAATTATCCTAAGCGCATCTTCCCTATCGGCAGATTGGATAAAGCCAGCGAAGGCCTTATTTTTATGACCGATGACGGCGATATTGTGAATAAGATTTTGCGTGCACGCAATAACCACGAAAAAGAATATATTGTAACCGTAAACAGGCCTATAACCGACAGGTTTATTCAGCGTATGGGCAATGGTGTGCCTATACTTGACACCATAACCAGACACTGTAAGGTAGAGCAGGTAAGCAAATACATTTTTAAAATAATACTTACGCAGGGCCTCAACCGCCAGATACGCCGCATGTGCGAATATCTGGGTTATGATGTTACAGTGCTTAAACGAACCCGTATTATAAACATATCGCTTGATGTACCTGTAGGCCGTTACCGCGAGCTTACCGCTGCCGAAATTAAGGAACTGAACACCCTTATAGAACCAAGCAGCAAAACAGAAGAAGCGAGCTTGCCAAAACCTGAGAGCAGGCCGGTTATTTCTCCCAGAAGAAATTTTGACAGGTAGATTTTATACCAATAGCTTAGTAACCCTATTAATAATTTTACTAAATTTGGTAAAAAGAAGTTATGCTTACCAAAGAAAAAATAATCGAAGCCATTAGCGATATGCCGGGCACCTTCTCGGTCGATGATTTGTTGGATAAAATAATGCTCATTCAGAAAATCGAAATTGGTATAGAACAATCTCAGGCAGGAACAACTTTTTCTACGAACGAGGCTAAAGAGCGCTTGGGAAAATGGTTGAGATAAGATGGACTGATCAGTCACTTATTGACATAGAAAATATAGCCGAATTTATTGCCAAAGATTCAGAAAGATATGCTTCCATACAGGTTGAGCGTTTTTTTCAGGAAACCGAAATACTTGTAACCTTCCCTGAGTCAGGAAGGATTGTACCAGAGATTAAGAACAAAGATATAAGAGAAATAATATTAGGAAATTACCGAATAATTTACCGCATTTTTTCATCATCAAAAATTGACATTCTTACCATTCACCACAGCAGCAGGCTTATTAAAAAAGATTCGCTTTTAAGGTAACTCTAAATCCACTACTTATTTGTAATTTCGAACGAAGCCAAGTTAAGGAATACAACCACAAAGAGGAATTAACTTTGCCGAGCGAAGATTTTAACTACCTATGAATGAGATTGCTTCGTGCCTCATAATGACAGAGTGTATAGAAAATTGCTGTAAATTTTACACAATCAGCAATCAATGACATACTTACAAACTAAGCATTTCTTTAAATAATGCCGACTGGCGGCGTGAAATCTCTACCTCTTCGCCACTTAACATTGTTGCCTTTAGCTTACCATTAAACCAGTTATCTACACTCTTTATGTATTGCAGGCTAACAATTTGCTGGCGGTTAGCCCTAAAGAAAAGGTTATGCGGAAGGCGCTCTTCAACCTGGTTTAGCGATTTGTAAATTAATGGTTTGCAATCCTTAAAATATACACGTGTGTAGTTGCCTACAATTTCAAAAAGATGGATATCGCTAATCTTTACAAGCCAGCATTTTTCGCCATCTTTAATAAATATCTGGCTGTTTTCATTAAGGTATTGTACTGCAGCAACCTCCTGCGTTGCAATTTTTTCTTTTACTTTCTCTACAGCATCGCTAAAGCGCTTTTGGTTTATTGGCTTTAACAAATAATCCAGCGCATTGTATTCAAAAGATTTTATGGCATATTCATCAAATGCTGTGGTAAACACAACTGCAGGAACATCGTCGAGCATTTCTAACAGGGCAAATCCATCTTTTTCGGGCATATTAATATCCAGAAAAATAAGTTGCGGCTGTAACTGCGTTATCAGCTCATAAGCGGTATCTACGTTTTCAGCCTCGGCAACAACATCAAGCTCAGGATGTTTTTTAATCAATTCCTTAAGTTCGTTACGCGCCAGTCTCGAATCTTCTACAATAATAACTTTTATGCTGCTCATGCCAGTGGTATCGTGATTTTAGCTTCTACAAAGGTATCTTTTTCCCTCAGTGTAAAATGGGTCCTGTTGCCGAATAATAATGAAAGACGCTGTTTGATGTTCTCCAGCCCTAACTTTGTATTTCCCTCGCCCATTGAGAGTGTGCCTGAATTTGCAACACATATAAACAATTGCTCGCTGGTTTTATCTACATCAAGTATAATTTCACCTCCTTGTTTAAGGTTGCTTATACCATGCTTAACAGCATTTTCTACAAGCATTTGTATGATCATGGGCGGTATAGAAATATTTAGCGTTTCCGGGTTAACGTTAATGGTAAACTTTAGCCTCTCCTCAAACTGAATTTTAGATATCTCTATGTAATTGTCTACCGTTTGTAGCTCTTCTTTTATAGATATTGTATTAACATCATTTTTAGTAAGGCTATAGCGCAGCATTTCGCTAAGGCGGGTTATCATGTCGCGGGCGCGGGTGGCATCTTCTAAAATCAGCCCTCTTATATTATTAAGGCTGTTAAACATAAAGTGCGGATTTATTTGCCCCTTTAATGTATTAAGCTGAGATTCACGAAGGCTCGACTCTAACTGTATCTGGTTAATTTTTACCTGATTAATGTAATGATACAACTTTATAGCTGTTATTATAAATAGCCAAATTAAAAAAATGGTGGTAAAAAATGGAATATTAGTAAGCTTAGTAGCAAAAGGTATACTGAGATCTTCCCCTAAATATTGTGTATAAACCAAACTTAACAGAGGCCATACAAGCAGGCTATAGAAAACCTGCATAACAATAAATACCGCAACCATAGCCCATATATTTTTTTTACGGAGATCGCCAAAATCTATCTGCCTTTCAAAAAAATAAAGTATGGGTATAGAAAGCATCCAGGCTAAAGCACCACATATAAGCCCTTCCCATACAAAATAATGTATTAAATTTAAATGGCTGTCTTTTGGCATACCTTCTGCCCTATATGATATTTTATCGAGCGTTAAGGTAAACAACACATAAAACAAAAAGCCTGTAAGGCTATAAACATGATATTTAACACTTTGTAATAACTTCATTCTTTAATTGTATAAAAATACCGGGCAACTGGGTTGCCCGGCTTATAATAAAATATTACAGTTGGCTGATTAATCCTGCTGTATACTAAATGTGGTGCCGAAAATTAAACTGGCGCCAAGATTGTACTGTCCGCGTTCCTGATTGATGAGATTAACGTAAAGTGATACCCGTTAGCAAAACAGGCTTACAACATAAACGATAGACTTGGCTACATAAACAAATACTGTTACCATAATAATTGTGTTTTAATTGGTTGATTGGTTGGGTCAAAAGTACAGCATTACTATTCTTACAAATACTACTTTATGACGAGTGGTTATTTTTTTATGACGAATGGCAAAAGCATTTGTTACAGCAAAAAACAATAAAAAAACACCTTAGTTAATTGATTAATACAATTTTTAATAACTTTAAAAAACTATTCAAATCAAAAAAATATTTAAAGTTCAGGCATTTAACAAATTTGTATCATGTATGTTCTTGTATTATCTTTGGTTGATATTTACAATATATAAGTATGGAAACGCAAAGCCTGGAAGAATTTTACAGAGAAAAAATACAAACATCTGTCCCTGCCGGAATAAACAGCAGCGTGGGCCACATGAATGTTTTTAGGCTCGAAGACTGCCTGCACGGCACGCCTGTGCGTTATGCGCGCCGTGACTATTATAAAATTACGCTTATAAGAGGCAAAAACCGTTACCATTATGCCGACAAAAGTATTGAGGTAGAAGGCACAAGCCTTATTTTTTTTAATCCGCAGGTGCCATACACTTGGGAGTCGCTTGGTGATGACACTACAGGTTATTTTTGCATTTTTACCCCTGCTTTCTTTACCGAGAAATCGCGTACACTATTGGCAGACCTGCCCATGTTTGCCCTTGGCGGTAAACCATCTTATGTACTAAATACAGAACATGAGCAAAAAATCAGTGAACTGTTTGAGAAGATGCTCGAAGAAATAAACAGCGACTATGCTTTTAAATATGACCTGCTACACAGCTACCTTAACGAGATGATACACCTCGCACTCAAGACAGAAGCAGCCGTTAATATTTATGCGCACCCTGATGCTAATTCCCGCATTACGGCTGTGTTTAATGAGCTGCTTGAAAGGCAGTTTCCTATAGAAACCCCTGTGCAGCGTTTTACCATGCGATCTGCGGCAGATTATGCCAGTAATCTGTCTGTACATGTTAACCACCTTAACCGGGCTATTAAAAACACTACCGGTAAAACCACAACAGCTTTAATAAGCGAAAGATTATTAAGCGAGGCCAAGGCATTGCTAAAGCATACCGACTGGAATATTGCAGAGATTAGCCAAAGCCTTGGCTTTGAAGAAGCTGCGCATTTTAATAACTTTTTTAAGAAAGCGACTACCCTTACCCCATCAAAATTCCGTACTGTTTGAAATGCGCAATCATTGGTTTGATGCTCGTAATTTAAACTGACTGCCAACATCTTAACTTTGTACTACAATTTAACAAGTACTTAGTTATGCAAAATAAAATCATTAAAACCTGGTTTATAACCGGCGCGTCTAAAGGGCTTGGCCTTACCCTGTTAAAACAACTTTTAGCAGCCGGGCAAAATGTTGCTGCAACATCGCGCAACATTAATGAGCTTACTAAAACTGTGGGCGACGCAGGTAACAACTTCTTACCGTTACAGGTAAATCTTGCAGATGACGCCTCTGTAAAACAGGCTGTAGAGCAAACCAATACCACATTTGGCTCTGTAGATGTTTTAATAAACAACGCAGGCTACGGCATAGGCGGAAGTTTTGAAGAACTTACCGATGCCGAAATTCGCAATGCTTTTGATGTGAATGTTTTTGGCACGATTAATACCATTCGCCATGCATTACCTATTATGAGGCAGCAGCAAAGCGGGCATATAATCAACATTTCATCTATTGCCGGTTTTTCGGCAGCTACAGGCTGGGCTCCGTATGCAGCAACCAAGTTTGCCATTACCGGCCTTACCGAGGTACTGGCAGATGATGTCAGATCTTTTGGCATTAAGGCAACAGTAGTGGCACCGGGTGCTTTTCGCACCAGCTTTTTAACCGATGATTCATTAGCATTGCCCCAAAACCCTATAGCTGCTTATGCAGATATAAGGGCATCGCACGAGCGTTACCTTACAATGAACGGCCAGCAGGCAGGCGACCCCGAAAAAGCTGCAGCTATTATGATAGAGACCGGCTTTAACCCCAACCCTCCCGTTCATTTATTTTTAGGCAGCGACGCATACAAGCGTGCATTACTAAAAATAGAAAGCCTTACTAAAGAAATAGAATCGCTTAAAGAAGTAACAACATCTACAGATTATTAATCATCACAAAATTAAACAATTATGAGCACTAACAAAACATGGTTTATCACCGGGGCATCTAAGGGCTTTGGTTTACTATTTGTACAACAATTACTGGCTAAAGGCGATAATGTTGCCGCTACATCGCGCAGCATAGCAGATTTGGAAACAGCCGCAGGAACCCACCCTAACTTTTTACCGCTTGAGGTAGACCTTACAAACGAGCAAAATGTTGCTACAGCCATTAACGCTACTGTCGATAAATTTGGTAAGCTGGATGTAGTAGTAAACAATGCAGGATATGGGTTGCTTGGCACACTTGAAGAACTTAGCGATGCCGAATCGCGCGGTAACTTTGAGGTAAATGTTTTTGGGTTACTAAACGTTATACGCCAGGCAATGACCCATTTAAGGACACAGGGCAGCGGGCATATTTTTAACATATCCTCTATAGGCGGGTTTACAGGAAACTTTCCCGGCTTCGGAATTTACTGCGCTACAAAATTTGCAGTTGCAGGATTATCTGAATCATTGGCCGCAGAGGTTAAAGAATTTGGCATCAACGTAACCATAGTACTGCCGGGTTACTTCCGTACCAGCTTCCTTGAGGCAGGCTCGCTTGCTGTTCCTAAAAATACTATTGAGGCTTACAAATCTACGAGAGAGTCTCAGGAGGCACATCAAAAACAAATTAATGGTAACCAGGCAGGCGACCCGGAAAAAGGTGTTGCAGAGATCATTAAGGTAGCCGATGCTCCTAACCCGCCATTATATTTATTTTTAGGTAGCGATGCTGTAAGTTTGGCTCATACTAAAATTGCAGCCGTTGATACTGAAATTGCCGAGTGGAGAAGCGTTAGTGTATCTACAGATTTTTAATTCAACAGAATTTATCTTAAATTTAAAAACATTTATTAGCAGGATTTCTTTCATAAAAAAGAGACCCTGCTTTTTTTGTTAAATTAGATGGTTTTTGGAATTTTAAGCAGAAAACACCTTTAAAGTAATAGTCAATTATACCATTATATAATTCTTACAGGATAAATTTTGATCATATTAAGTTAATATAATATCGTTTATTGTGATAATCATATAATTATGACTTATTTTCCTACTAAATATAACATAAGTGCTAAATTTAGTGATAATTACAAATCACTCATTTTAAACCAGTTAAGTTTATATATTTGAGAACCAACATATAATAAGTTAAGCTATGAAAAAAATTACTTGTTTGGCAACATTCTTAATGTTGTTGCCGTTTGCCGTTTCGGCTCAGGACTGTGCTGCTGTTGCACCACCGTACACTATCGACTTTGAATCGGTTACAACACCTGCCCTACCCGCCTGTACAACACAGAGCGTAGGTTTTGGCAGCCAGTGGTCTACCGCCGAGAATCCCGGGAACGGATTTACAACCAAGGTCCTGAAACGTCCTGCAACATTTGAAACTTCTCAGTCTATATTTGTAACCCAGGGCGTACAGCTTACTGCAGGAACCTACTATAAAGTACAATATACTTACGGTAACGACAGCACCACAACTACAGAGAGCCTTATAACAACCCTGAGCACCAGTGCAGATGGGTCTGTAACGACCGGTACTATTGGCACGCATGCAGCTATTACAGGTGGTACGCCAACAACCTTTAGAGCAGATCCTCTTATAGTTACAACGTCCGGCGTTTATTACCTGGCATTTAATGCTAACAGCGCACCAGAGCAGGGCAACCTTTATTTAGATAATATAGAAATTACAGAATGGAGCTGCCAATTACCTACAAATGTTACTGTTAGCGGCTTAACTACAACTGCTGCCACTTTTTCATGGACGCCACCCGCAGATAACACCAGCTACCAATATTTTTACTGGTACAGCGAATCGAGCGAAATTCCGGCAGGCGGGCCTCCGGCACCTGCGGGAGTTACAAGTGTTAGCGTTACAGATCTTGAACCCGGCACAACATATTACCTGTTTATAAAAAACCAGTGTGGCCCAACGATGAGCGACTGGACAGAGCCACTTGCTTTTACAACCCCTACCTGTGCAGCCACAACAGCACCATATACGCTCGATTTTGATTCGGCCGTAATACCTGCTTTGCCGGAGTGTACGTCTGTAGGTACTTTTGATACCGGAAATAACTGGCGTACGGCGGCAAGCCCGGGATCTGGTTTTGACAGTAATGTTTTATGGTATCCTGACAGCGACGAACCGGCAGACTCATGGTTCTTTACACAAGGTATAGAATTAGTAGCGGGTACAGCCTACAGGTTTTCTTATAAATATGGAAACGACAGCACAACCACTACCGAAAGGTTAAGGACCGTAATGCTAACCAGCCCTAATGCAGATGCTGTTGAGGATAATTACCTAACAGACCACCCTGAAATTACAGGCGGTGTACCCGTTGAGTTTAGCTTTGGCAGCCCCATAACCATAAGCGCAACCGGTGTATATTATTTTGGTTTCAATGCATACAGCCGGTCTGAAGAAGGAAGCCTTTATGTAGATAACATTGTAGTTGAAGAATGGATTTGCGGCACACCTCAAAACCTGACAGCTGATAATGTTACAGATAGCACTGCAACTCTTAACTGGGAAGCACAAAGCGAACCTACAACAATAGGCTACTTTTACGGTTACAGCACTACTAACACCCCACCTGAAGATATACAACCGGCAACAGGCACCGGCCTTACTGCAAGCCTTAGCAACCTTGCCCCTTTCACTACTTACTATGCTTATGTAAGAACATTATGCGGCCCTGTATGGAGTGACTGGGTTGTTACTGAATTTACTACAGATGCGCTTAACGGCACAACCAAAACAAGTTTTAACAACTTTAAAGCATACCCTAACCCTGTTACTAATATCCTTACTATAGATAATGCCACAGCTATAGATAAAATAGAATTATACAACCTTACCGGTCAATTAGTTATTAAGCAAAACTTAGGCTCTACAAGTGCTAATGTTAGCCTTGAAAATTTATCATCTGGTGTATATTTACTTACTGCTTATGCAGGGGAATCATCTAAAAAAGTGAGGATAGTAAAACAATAGTTACACACTTGTTTAAATAATATACAAAGCCTCTGCGGTACGCAGGGGCTTTGCTGCTTTACAGACGTAATGTTTAGATAAAATGAGTACAACGTTATTATTACAATTCCTGTTAAAATACCTACTGATGGGTATTTTTTATTTACAAACAAAGTCATTACTTTGCGCCTACAAAAACCAATTAACAAAAAAAAAATGAAAAAAATTATTTTATCGGCTGCTCTACTAATGGCAGTAGGATTTTCGGCAAAAGCGCAGGAAGACGTTAAATTAGGCATAAAAGCAGGTGTAAACTTTGCAAACTTTGGCGGAGACGTAGAAGATGCAGACTCAAGGACCGGCTTTCATGCAGGTGTTGTAGCTGAATTTAAACTTTCTGAAAATTTCTCGATCCAACCAGAATTATTGTATTCTCAAATGGGTTCAAAATTTGAAGCAAGCGGAAGTTTTGCCGGAGTTGCTTACAGTTTAGAGCAAACTTCAAAATTTGATTATTTATCATTGCCAATACTTGCAAAGTACTACATTATAGAAGGCTTAAGCATTGAGGCAGGCCCACAGGTTGGCTATTTATTAAGTGCTAAAAATGAAGTTAAAGGATCTGGCTCAGACGAACTATTAACATCAGGCGATGTTAAAGACGGATCAAAATCGGTAGATTTTGGTTTAGCCGGTGGCCTTGCTTATGACCTGCCAATGGGTGTATTCTTCCAGGCAAGATATTATGCAGGCATTTCGAACGTTAATGATGGCGATGGCGATCTTGATGTAAAAAACTCAGCACTGCAACTGTCTGTAGGCTATAAATTCTAATCCGGAATTAAACTTAGGTTAAAAGGCCCGGCTTAATTGCTGAGCCTTTTGACATTTTAAGATATACAACAAAATAAACATCAGACATTTACCATAATTACAACAATTTTGTTCAAAATAATATAAAAATACCTACTAATAGGTATTTTTTATTTGATAAAAAAAGCATTACTTTGTTACACCAACAATTTTAAAGAACAAGTTATAAGTAGAAAAAATTCTGATTTAGTATTTTAATTTGAGTTAAAAGCCTTCCCTAACCGGAAGGCTTTTTGAATTTACAGAATGTTTTATTTATTTAGCAATACTTAATAATTTTACACGGCATACATAGTGCTGGGCAGTAATGTATAAATACCCGTTATCACCAAAAGCGCAATTACTTGTTGGCACACCTGTCTCTATTTTTCCAAGCAGCTTTCCTGAAGCAGATATAACCACAATACCATTAGCAGCCCCGGCATATATGTTTCCGTTAACATCTGCCTTCATACCATCGGCTGCGGCATTGCCAAGTTTATCTTTTACGGTATTAAAATCAAAAAATATTTTACCCTTACCTACAGTACCATCTTTATTTACCGGGTAAGCCGTAATATATGGTACAGACCCGTCGCTTTGGCTCACGTACAACAGCTTTTCATCGGGCGAAAGTGCAATGCCGTTAGGACGTTTCAGGTCGGCTACAATTTGCTTTACAGAGCCATCCGGTAAAACGCTGTACACCCCATTTTGAGTAATCTCGCGGTTAGCGGTATCGTTTTCACGATTGGGCAACCCGTACGGTGGGTCGGTAAAAAAGTAAATGCCGTTGCTGTGCTGGCAAATATCGTTAGGCGAGTTAAAACGCTTTCCCTGCCACTTATCTGCAATTGCTATTTTCCCGCCCAGTTTAAAGTTCATTTTAGTAATGCGGCGGTCGCCATGCTCGCAGGCCACAAGTTCGCCGGCAAGGTTTACCATAAGCCCGTTAGAGCCGGGCTCGTCGCTGTACTGCCCTAACCCCGTGTAGCCGGAGGGTTTTAAAAATTCGGTAAGGCCTGTTTTATCATCCCATTTAAAAATGGTATTGCGTGGGGCATCGCTAAACAGAAGGTAACCGCCATCTTTAACCCACACCGGCCCCTCGGCCCATATAATATTACTGGCAATAGCCTCTACTTTAGCATCGGCAGGAACAATGCTGCTAAAAGAATTATCGTAGCTTATTATTTTACCCATTGCAGGATATACTTTTTGCGCTTTGGCACTAAATGCGCCAAACAAAATAAGCGCAGGAAAGAGGATTTTTTTCATTAGAGACAGATGTTATTTTGGACTCGCAATTTAAAATTTTTAAAGGCAGAAGCCCCTTAAATAAGCCCTAAAATAAATAATGTTATGATTGTAAATCATATTTTAAAAATTCTACATTTGCCGCATCAATAAAAAATCATCAATTACAAAGAATGAAAAAAATTATTTTATCGGCAGCGATGCTGCTTGCAATTGGCTTTACAACTAAAGCACAAGACACTAAGTTTGGTATTAAAGCCGGTTTAAACGTAGCTACCTTAACAGGAGATACAGGTAACGACGTTAAATCAAGAACAGGTTTTCATGCGGGTGTGGTCGCAGAATTTAAAGTAACACAAAACTTTTCTATCCAACCGGAATTATTGTATTCTGAACAAGGAGCTAAAGAAAAAGGATATACCTATACAGATGGTTATTACCTTGACTATACTGCGACTACAAAACTTGATTATATTAACTTGCCTGTTTTAGCCAAATATTATATAATAGAAGGTTTTAATATAGAGGCAGGACCACAGATTGGCTTTCTTGTGAACTCTAAAGTTGAGGGAGAATTTAATGGCCCGGTTAGTGGGACTATAGAATCTGATATAAAATCTCAGGTAAAATCGGTAGATTTTGGCCTGGTGGGTGGCCTTGCATACAATTTTCCTAAAGGTATATTTTTTCAGGCACGTTACAACGCAGGGTTATCTAAAGTTAACCAGGGATACGGCAAAGCAAAAAATGGTGTAATCCAGTTTTCCGTAGGATATAAATTTTAATATGCCGCGCATTTAGTAAACAGGCCTTTCCTTAACCGGAGAGGCTTGTTTGTTTACAAACTTTGCTAAATTATTGCCTGAAAATAAGAACAAGTATTAATATTTCTGAGTTTATTTGCAGCAGTTTTAATTACCGTAAATGAAAGTTATTACTTTACTGCTCCTGCTGCCATTACAAATAATCCTTGCGCAGGAGGTTATACCTGTGCCCCTGCCTTATGTGGAAGATTTTGAATCGGAAATTGTAAACCAGATACCAAAATACACCTACAGGGAAACCATTACCGGAAATAGTTGGCTTGTAGCACCATGCCTAACCGGTACCTACAACGGCAAAGTACTTAAATATACCCCGGCTTATGAAAGAGCCAACGCATGGTTTTTTAGTAAACCCGTTTATCTTACTGCAGGCCATCAATACACTATAGAATATTTTTATGGCAACAACAGCCCCATGACTGCAGAAAAATTCAGGGTTACTTTAGGCATGAAGCCTAATGCAGCATCGGCTACCATTTTAGTAGAGGAACACAATAACGTAAAGGGTGCTAATCTTAATCGTGAAATATGCTCTGGCGTTACTGTCCCTGCAACCGGCATTTACTATATAGGCATTAACGCACGTAGTGCTTCTTATCAGGGAGAATTATATATTGATGATTTGATGGTAAGGGAGTGATTTCTAAAACGATTTAATAACTATTGGAAGCAAGTATTTATAATAATTTTAACTTTATTTGCACAAACAAATACCACCAATGAAAAAAATTACCTTTTTATTATTACTTTCCTTAGCCACTCAGTTAATTGAAGCCCAGGAATGCAGCCCTGTTACTTTACCATACACAGAAAATTTTGACAATGTGGTTTTTCCTGCCTTGCCCGAATGTACATCGATACAAACCATATCAGGAACAGACTGGGTTACCGGACACGGATTTCATAACCCGACAGATTTTATGTTACAATATATTGGCAATGATGAAGATGCCGATTCCTGGTTTTTTACCAGACCCATTACATTAATTGCAGGACAGTATTATAAGTTAAAATATACCTACTGGACACATAGCAATGAAACGTCTCAAAATTTTAAGGTTACTCTTGGCACAGCTCCTAATGCAGAAGGCGTAATGACAATTATAACCCAACATACTGATGTAAGCGGAACTTTGAGCACCACCACTATGGCTCCTGCTATAAGCGTTGCCGAAACCGGAACGTATTACATCGGCATTAATGCACTGAGTGAAGCGAACCAAGGGGATTTAATTATAGATAATATCGAAATTAACAGTTGGGGAAGTTGCGAGAGGCCATTACAGTCCAGGGTAAGTAATGTATCTGACACAGGTGCCCTTGTAAGCTGGATGAATTCGCAAACTATGGAAACTGTTAGTGGCTATACGTATGCTTACAGTACTACAAATTCAACACCTTTAAATGGTACTTTTACAGCAAATAATAATATTCAGCTTACCAATCTTGAACCTAATACTACTTACTACTTTTTTGTGCGCACTAATTGCGGCCCGGTAGATAGTGACTGGAATTCTTTCCTTACGTTTACAACGGCGCCATGCCCGGCTGTAAATTTACCCTATACTATAGATTTTGAGTCATCAACAGCACCGGCATTTGATGAATGCCTTACGCCTGTAGGTAACGAAACGTACATGCCTTATGTAGAGAATAATCCCGGCTATGGTTTTACAAGTAACACGCTTACAATTCCTTCATCGGTTAACGTAAATGGCAGCTTACAGCTCATTAGCCGAGGCGTATATCTTGAACAGGGAAAATATTATAGGGTAAGCTATAAGTATGGCCTTAACACTGCAAATACATCTGCAACCTTAAGAGCATGGATGAAAGACAATTACAACATTTCAAATCTTAACTCTACAACATTTAATATTGGGTGGCATCAGCAAGTAGAAGATAACAGCCCTCATTTATACTCTCTTAATACATTAACTCCTTTACGATCTGGTATACAATATTTTTCTTTCGAGGCGTATAGCATTTCCAGTGAGGAAAAAGTTTATGTAGATAACTTTTTAGTAGAAGAGCTATTATGCGAAAAGCCTGAACTACCTACTCTTTCTCCCGTTAATACAAGCACGGTATTTATTAGCTGGGCCATACCCAACTTAGTTACTGAAGGCGTTGCTTACAGATATCAATATAACAACAGTACAAGCGATACACCACCATCTGAAGGTACAAATACAAGTAATACTACTGTGAGGCTAAATAACCTGACACCTGATACTACCTATTATTTATTTGTAAGGACAAGTGTAGACCAGACTGTTTTTAGCGACTGGATTACTATACCTTATACAACTACGGGGATTATATTAGAGAACAATGCGGCTGTAAAAAGTAACGTGATTACATTTCCTAATCCGGTAAAAGACATTCTAACTATTAATGGCACAGATACAATTGATAAAGTTGAACTTTACAACATAACAGGACAATTAATTTACAGCAACAAAATAAACGCTAAAGATGCTGTTGTACATATGGAAAAATTTGCAGCAGGGGTGTATACACTTAGTGTATATAGCAATGGTGCAATAAAAAAACAGACCATTATTAAGCAGTAAATATTTTACGAAATTATATTGAGAAGCAGTGGGGCAACCTACTGCTTTTTTTATTTAAACGGATTTAGCTTAAGATAGCTAAATTAAAGTGAATTAACAAAAGCAGAAAAAAATTTAGTACATTAGCTGTAAATCAACAAAATAGAACTTAAAATTTTGTCTTTATAAACTTTACATTAACCTTACTATACTTTTCTATAATAAAATATTACGAAGTAATTAGCACTGTATTTGTTATGACTATCCTTATGGTAAATAATAGTGAAAACAGTAGTAATCTACCTGATGCTACAGGCACTTAGCATACGACTATGCAGGCACATATAAAACTTGAAGATTATTTAGCTTTAGGCCTAAATAAAGAAATTGCTTTTTTTACAATTGTAATTACCCCAAGTGCTACTAATCCCGCAATTAACCCTATACCAAATTCTTTAATAACAGATGGAACGTTAGGCAGTAAATGATGGATATATTCTATATTGTGAACAAATATTCCGCCAGATACCAGTAGCAAGGCAATAGTACCTACAACTGCTAAAAACTTAATTACCCAAGGCAGGAGTTTAACCAATAAATTACCAAGTTTAGATAAGAACCCTTCATTTTTACTTCGGTCTATAAGCTTGTATCCGGCATCATCCATACGTACTATAAGGGCCACAATACCATAAACGCCTATAGTAGCCAGTAAAGCCACTATAGAAACCGTGATGATCTGGGTTGTAAGATCCTTACCCATTACTGTGCTTAGTGCAATAATCACGATTTCTACCGAAAGGATAAAATCTGTAGTGACGGCAGACTTAATTTTTGATTTTTCCTCATCTGCAGGCTGTTCAATTACTTCTTCGCCGGTAGTATTTTCCGCATGTTTTTTATGAAAAAAGTATTCTACAATTTTCTCTACACCTTCATATGCCAGATAAAAACCCCCTAAAATGAGAATATACGTAATGGCAATAGGGAAAAAGTAATTCAGCAAAAAAACTACGGGCAGTATAATTACTTTATTAAGCAACGAACCTTTTGTTATTGCCCATAATACGGGTAACTCTCTCGATGCCAGGAAGCCCGTTGCTTTCTCGGCATTTACGGCAAGGTCATCTCCTAATATCCCGGCAGTTTTGCGTGTTGCAATTTTAGCGCTTACCGCTACGTCATCCATTAGTGCTGCTATATCATCTAAAATTGCAAAAAAACCTGAAGCCATACGAGTGTAATTAATTTAAAAGTGCTTGTAAAACCGCTAAAATTAATAAAAATGTCGCCAAGGAAACAAGCATTAATATAAGTTTGGCACTAAGTGCAATTCATTTCAACTGTTTATGAGGAGTATAGATTAAAATTAAATATGAATTTTAAACACTACTGCTCTATAAGGCAAATTATAAACTGGGTTTTTCCATCAAGATTGTTGTAGCTTAAATAACCGCCATGTGCCTCTATAATGTTTTTAGAGAGCGTAAGCCCAATGCCTGCACCATCGTTACGGGTAGTAAAGAACGGAAGGAAAATCTTATCTTCGATCTCTTTTTCTATCCCTCTCCCATTATCTGTAATAATAATAAAAATGCGGTTGCTTTTTACCTCAGCAGCAATTTCAATATTTTTAATATCGTTATTATCTAATGCAAAAATACTGTTGGTAAGTAAATTAATAAGTGCATGTTCTATCTGCAATACATCGGCCATGAGCCATCGGTTAAAGGTAATGGCGTTATTAACCCGGATATCCTTATTTTTAAATAATGGCCCCATAATATTAAGCACATTGTTAATAAGCGCGGTAAGCTCTATTTTTTCTTTTTGGGGAGAAGGCAGCATAGCAAGCTTACGGTAACTCTCAATAAAACTTTGCAGGTGGTCGCTGCGGTGTATCATAGTGGTAACGCTTTGCTTAATATCCTCCATATCGTCTTTAGAAAGCGATTCCTGCTGAATAAGTTCGTTTAAGTTTTGGGTAAGCGACCGTATGGGGGTTATAGAATTCATAAGCTCATGAGATATTACCTTCATAAGGTTTATCCAGGCATCTTTTTCTTTTTTTGCAATTACCTTTTGTATAGAGTCAAGCAATATAATGTAGTAATCATGCCCGTATGTTTTGGTTTTAGATGTTTGCAGCATAAAGGTCTGGCTCTCCTCTATACCCAGCTTTATTTGTACCGATGTGCGGATATCATCAAAATTGCGGTCTTCTATTATAGTGCAAAGTGCCGGTAACTGGTTTCTCAGGTATTTCCATTTAGATACTTTAGGCACATCAAAATGAGATGAAAAGTAATCGTTCATCAGGAAAACATTCCAGTCGGCATCATCTTTTTGCAAAATTACCACTCCTGTTTCTATATTATTGAGTATGGCACTGTATACCATATCTTTACTAACCTGCTCATGGCGGCGGTTCTTTAAGGTATCATATAATTTAAAAAGGCTTTTGTAATTATTATGAGTACTGTGCCTGGAAAAATCTGACGAAAAATCGTCATTGAGTATAGCGTTGATGGTTTTGTCGTAAAACAAAAAAATGTTTCTTATAAAGGCAAATAGTTCTATGAGTAAAAACACAAAAATTAACAGGCACAAAAATGCAGTGTATGGCAGCTTTTGCGAAAAAGCATATACGCCTACACCCACCGCAATTATTAAAAGCAGCAGGCGCACAAACAGCAACTGGTACAACTTTAAAGATTTCATAGTTTAGTTTTTTCCCAGTTCATATTTATCCATCCTCCTGTACAGCGCCGCGCGGGAGAGGCCTAACTCTTCTGCAGCTTTGCTAATGTTGTGGTTATACTTTTGCAAGGCCTTTTCAATCGTAGCACGTTCTACCCCGGATAGTTGCCCATCGTCATTAGTTTCTGTAAATGTAATTTTATCAAGGTCGAGGTCGGCAGTGGTAACAATATTATTATCGCACAAAATCACGGCGCGCTCTATACGGTTTTCGAGCTCCCTAATATTACCGCTCCATGCGTGGCGGGTAACATTCTTAAGGGCTTCGGTATCAAAAGCAAGAACACCGCTACCATATTTATCAGCCATTTTATCTAATAAAAACTGTGCTAATGGCACAATGTCTTCCTCACGCTCCCTAAGTGGCGGTAGGGTAATTTCCATAGTATTAATGCGGTAATATAAATCTTCCCTAAAGTTTTTAAGTGCAGTCTGTTCTTTAAGGTTACTGTTAGTCGCTGTAATAATGCGAACATTTAGAGGCCGTGGTTTGCCTTCGCCCAGGCGTGTAACCTGTTTGTTTTGTAGCACCTGCAATAACTTTGCCTGTAAGTGTAGTGGTACGTTACCTATTTCGTCAAGAAAAATGGTACCGTTATTAGCCAGTTCAAAACGGCCGGGAGTATCTGTACGGGCATCTGTAAAGGCACCGCGGGCATAGCCAAAAAGCTCGCTCTCAAAAATATTATCGTTAAGCGAACCCAGGTCTACGTGTACAAAAGGCTGTGCAGCCCTGTCAGAATTTTGATGGATGTAATTTGCCATTACATATTTACCGGTACCATTCTCGCCAAGCAGCAGCACGTTAGCACCAGTCTTCGCTACCTTGCCAGCCAATGCATACGCCTTTTTTATAGCCAATGATTCGCCTGTAAAATAATGGCTGCCATCACCTTTTTTAGTTTCCTGTTTTCGCTCTTTTCGGCTTTCGCCTACCGCTGTTTTTACAAGCTCTATAAGTTTATCGTTATCCCAGGGCTTTAAAATATAATCAAAAGCACCAAGCTTAAGGCCTTCTACAGCAGTTTCTACTTTGCCAAAAGCAGTCATGAGGATAACAACTGTATTAGGAGAAAATGTTTTAATTTCTTTTAGCAGGTAAATACCTTCCTTACCATCGTCAAAACCCACACGGTAATTCATGTCCAGTAAAACCACATCAATGGTATGTTCTGCCAGTAAATTAACCACTTTTTTAGGCTCGGCAAGGGTATATATATGTTCAAAATGTTTCTTTAAAACCATTTTAGAAGCAAATAATATATCTTCTTTATCATCTATTACTAAAATGCTGGCTTGTGTTTTTTTCATCAACTGTACGGTTTCGGACAAAAGTGTTCATTATCGGACACTTTGCCTAAATTCAATAAAATACAAAACTATGTAAATCAATTATTTAACCATATTAAAAGTATGGCATAAAATTGTTAATATACCTATCAAACAAATACTAATGGACACTATTGTTACCCGTAAAAATAGAAAAAATAAATACCTGCTGTTGGCAGTGCCTGTATTTTTATTGGCAGGCTATTTTGTTTACTCTGCCGTAACAAAAAAGCGAAGCCTTGCCGTAAAGAAAAGCGAAGTTATTATAAAAACGGTAGAAAAAAATTACTTTGAAGATTTTATAATCCTTCAGGCTAAGGTAGAACCCCTTAATTCTATGCTCCTTAATGTAATTGAAGGCGGATCCATACAGGAAATTTTTGTGGGCAATGGCGACTTTGTAAAAAAAGGGCAACCGCTGGCAAGGCTCTACAATCCTAATACAGAGTTGGGCTATGTAACCCAGGAAACATCTATAATAGAGCAAATAAATAACCTGAACAAGGCAAAGCTGGACCTGCGCAACCAGGAACTTAACATGCAAAAAGACCTTGTAGCCATAGACCATGATTACCAGGATGCTAAAAACCTGTATGACCTTAACGAAAAACTGTTTAAGGAAGAGATACTCTCTAAAAACGAATGGAGCAAAACACAGGAAAACTTCAGGTTTCAGAAAGAGCGTAAAAACATTATACAGCAAAGTATAAAGAAAGAAAAGCAGGCAAACCTTATACAAATAAGCCAGATATCGCAATCGCAGGCTATTATGTATAAGAGCCTTGATATATTGCGGACTAACAAAAAGAACTTTTTAGTAACTGCGCCGCTCACAGGGAGGTTAACATCTTTTGAGCCGGTGCTGGGTAAAAATTATGCATCTGGCGAGAGCATAGGTAAAATAGATGTTATGCAGGGTTATAAACTTGTTGCCGAAGTAGATGAATTTTACCTGCAGCGTGTAACCGCAGGGCAAAAAGGCCAAGTAGATTATAAAGGTGAGAATGTAGCCGTAGCCGTTAGCAAGGTAATCCCGGAAATTAAAAGCGGGCGTTTTTTAGTAGAGCTTATTTTTAAAGCTGATAAAGAACTGGCATTGCAACAGGGATTAAGCTTTGGGGTAAGGCTTATACTATCTGAAAAAGCAAAAACCCTTGTACTCTCTAAAGGCAGGTTTAACGAAGAAACGGCAGGCAGATGGATATTTGTGGTTAAAGGCAACACCGCCGAACGCAGGGATATAAAACTGGGCAGGGAAAACCCTTTGTATTATGAAGTACTGGGCGGCCTTAAAGAGGGCGAACAGGTTGTAACATCGGGCTATGCTGATTATAAAGAGATTCAAATTTTAAACTTTAACGATTAATACATGAGCAAATTATTTTACCTGTTAGTTATAGTTATCATGGCTGCGGCAAAGATGATAGCTCAGGAAAAGGCTGCATTGTATACTACCGGTACACATTTTATACTGCCGGTAGAAAAAGAGCAATGGCAAAACACCAATACCGATAACTTTACAAGGGCAAGCTATAAATGGTACAATGGGCAAACCTACATAATGATTGTAAGCAATAGAGATGCAACTATACAATTAGATTATACTGCCATAGTGAAGAAAGGCAAGCTGCTTATAGAAGTTGCAAATACAAACCATGAAATTATTTATGAAGCAACACTTACTACGGATAAAAAAGACATGGAAAAACTGGATTTAAAAGCCAATGAAATATACCATATTACTTTTACAGGACAGCAAACCAGCGGCTCTTACGAGTGCAAATGGAAAACACTATAAAATTACAGGAGTTTAATCATCAATAAAAACAAGCAAGAAAATCAACCGGCAGGTAAAGAATTAATCAATCTTTGCAGGCAACTCTAAAAAACCATTATCATGATAAAAATCGAAAATTTAAGCAAAGTATTCAGCACAGAAGAAGTGGAAACGAAAGCACTAAACGAAGTTTCGCTGCAAATAAAACAAGGTGAATTTGTAACTATAATGGGAGCATCGGGCTGTGGTAAATCGACCCTGCTTAACATTATCGGTTTACTGGACAATGTATCGGGCGGCAGTTACAAACTACTTGATAAAGAAATTAACGGACTTAAAGAAAGTGAGAGGGCTAAAATAAGGAAAGAGAACATAGGTTTTGTATTCCAGAACTTTAACCTTATAGATGAACTTTCTGTTTATGATAATATAGAGCTGCCACTTATTTATAACAATGTGCCTGCCGGCGAAAGACGCAAAAAAGTGGAGGCTATTGCAGAACGGCTTGCCATATCGCACAGGCTAAAGCATTTTCCGCAGCAGCTATCGGGTGGGCAGCAGCAAAGGGCAGCCGTAGCACGGGCACTGGTAAACGACCCTAAAATTATCCTTGCCGATGAGCCTACCGGTAATCTGGATAGTAAAAACGGCAACGAGGTTATGGAGTTGCTAACCGACCTTCACGCCAATGGTGCCACTATACTTATGGTTACCCACAGCGATTATGATGCTTCTTTTTCGCAACGCACCATATTAATGAAAGACGGCATGATACTTAGCGAACAGCAAAACAGCAGGAAAGTAGATGTTTTTGTTGGGTAGTTCTTAGTTAGGAAGCTGGATGAATGGAAATTGGACGACTGTAATCTTTCTTCCCGCGGACATAGGGCTTCCAGACATCTGACTTTCAGACCTCAATCTTCAATCATCAATCAATCAAAATCATCATGTTTAATAACTGGTTAAAAATTTTTTTGTACCAAATAAAGAATAATAAATTCTTTACACTGCTTAATTTGCTTGGGCTTAGCATGGGTATTGCAGGGCTGGTTTTTGCCATACTATACTGGAACGACGAGCATGAATATAATGCATGGAACCCGGAAAAGGAACGCGTATTCTCTGTATCTAACGATCTTGGTAAAGATATGATATGGGCAAGCAATATAGCACCATTGCAAAAATACCTTAAGGGCATACCCAATGTAGAAAGCTATTGCTATCTAAATAACTGGTACCAAAACGAAATGGTAGAATACAGCGGGAAAAAAGAACAGCTTAAAATAACCAATGCCCAAAGCACGTTCTTTTCGTTTTTTCCTTTTAGATTTATAGAAGGAGATGCAAACAACGCTTTAAAAGACGACACCAGCATAGCAATATCTGAAAAGACGGCACAAAAATTTTTTGGCACCGAAAAAGCGTTAGGCAGGCAACTTAAGTATGCAGATAAAATACTTGTGGTGCGTGGCGTGTACCGTATACCGGGCAAATCGTCTTTCGCACCGGAAATGGTTGTTAACATGCTTGCCCCAAGGCTTAAACAGGATGAGGAAGAATGGGGCAACTATGGCTATGGCCTTTTATTAAAACTTAAAGACCCTGCTGCCAGCCACGAGGTAGAAAAAGCCATTGAAGGTCTTTACTATGAGTACAGGACAAAGCCCTGGGCAAAAAATGACGGCCTCTCTATAGAAGAATTTATTAAGGTAAATGGCAGCGCAAAAGTAATTTTAGAGCAGCTTGCCACCTCGCGTTTACACTCAGTAGCCGGAGGATATCCTGAAGGTAATGGTAATTACCTGTTCTTAGCTATAATGGCAGCACTTTCTATACTTATAATAGTACTGTCTATTGTAAACTATGTAAACCTTACCACTGCAAATGCCATTAAAAGGGCAAAAGAGGTTGGGGTACGCAAAATATTAGGCGCTACAAAAGCAAACATTGTACGCCAGTTTATATTTGAAGCCGTTGCAACAACCCTAATTGGGGTGGTAATAGCATTAGTTATTGTAGAGTTGGTATTGCCGTTTTATAATAATTTTCTTCAAAAAACACTTGTGCTCAGCAGTAACCAGTTTTACCTGCAGCTTATTGCAATTTTTATAATAGTAGTTATAGCAGCAGGAATTTTTCCTGCGGTATATGTTGCAAATTTTGAAACCCTTAATGTGCTTAAAGGCAACTTTAGCCGTAGTAAAAGCGGTATATGGCTGCGCAACGGTATGCTTATACTGCAATTTGCTATAGCATCGTTTTTTATAACAGGATCTTATGTAGTCTATCAGCAGGTAAACTACATGAGCACCAAAGACCTGGGGTTTAAAGGCGAGCAGATAGTCCAGGTGAATTATATCCGAAAGGATACCGAACCCAAACAAATTTTAGCCCGCTATAATGCCGTAAAACAGGAACTTTTAAAAATCAAGGGGGTACAGGCGGTATCATCCGGGGCATTTACCTTTGGCAGTTATGCCACCTCAACATCGGGTTATAATTATAATGATACGCGTGTACAGGCACAGAACATGGCGATGGATTTTGGCATGCTCGAAATGATGCAGATTAAAATGGCAAAAGGAAGGATGCTTTCTGATAAATATGCTTCAGACACTATAAGTAACATGCTTATTAATGAAGTAGCCATGAACATGATGAAAGAAAAAGACCCTATAGGCAAGGTAATAAACTGGAATGACCAGCAGCTTAAAATTGTGGGAGTGGTAAAAGATTTTCATGTTTCGAGCCCGCAAACAACCATTCCACCCATGTCTTTCTTTCATTACAAAACCGTAGAATGGTTTCCGGAAATGCTTGATAAATTTTATATAAAACTGGATGCCGATACTACCGAGGCAACCATGGCAGAGATTGAAAAGCTGTGGACTACTAAAGTTAATACTGAAAATCCTTTTAGCTACGACTTTGTAGATAAAGGCTTTGCCCGTACCTATGAGAGTTATGTAAAGCAACGCAACCTTTTCTCGCTGCTAAACGCGGTAGTTATCATAATTGCATTATTCGGTTTATTTGCCCTCGCTTCCTACTCTATAGAACGCAGAATGAAAGATATTGCCATACGCAAAACATTAGGCGCACAAACTAAAGCATTACTAACAGAACTCTCTAAGCAATACATAGTATTTTGTATAATAGGTTTTTTAATTGCCTTTGTACCCGCATGGTTATTGCTAAATAAATGGCTCGATAATTTTGCCTTCAGGATCACTATATCTGCTATTCCTTTTATAGTTGGTTTTGTTGTACTTATGGCCTTAACCCTTACGGTAGTACTATCCCGTGCCTACATGGCAACACGCGTTAATGTACTTAAATATCTTAAATACGAATAGCCATGTTAAACAACTGGATTAAAATATTTTTATACCAAATAAAGAATAATAAATTCTTTACACTACTTAATGCAACCGGCTTAAGCCTGGGTATTGCCGGGCTTGTGTTTGCAATATTATACTGGAACGATGAGCAGTCTTACAACGCCTGGAATCCTGAAAAAGATAACATTTTCCAGATGTCTAACCTTATAACTGCCGATGGCATGATATGGGCTAATAACGTTGCACCTGTAGGGCAATATATAAAGGAAATTCCTGAAATAGAGCAAATATGCTACCTTAACACCTGGTATGGAGAAGATATTATAGAATATAACGGTAAAAAAGGAAAAACAAAAGTGGTTGATAGCCAGTCTTCATTTTTCTCTTTCTTTCCCTTTCAGTTTATTAGTGGCAGTATACAAACTGCATTAAAAGACAACACCAGCATTGCGTTGTCTGAGGAGGCTGCACAAAAATTATTTGGTAGTGAAGAAGCATTAGGCAAACAGGTAAAATATGACGGTAAAAATTTAGTTGTAAGAGGCGTGTACCGCATTCCCGGAAAATCGTCTTATGCACCTGCAGCCGTTACGAATATGATAGATACGAGGCTAAAGGGTGATGCCGACCAATGGGGTAACTATTCGTATGGCTTATTGCTTAAACTTAAAGACCCTTCTCAGATAGATTTGGTTAAACAGCAAATTGTTAACATACTTATAGAGCGCAGATCTAAGCAATTTGCCGATAAAGAGGGCGTAACTTTAGACGAATTCATTAAAAAGAACGGCAAACCTACAATTTTTTTAGAACCACTTGCTACAGCAAGGCTTCACTCTATAGTAGATGGTTATCCTGAGGGGCACGGCAACTACCAGTTTTTGCTTATCATGGCCGGGCTGTCTTTGTTAATACTTATATTATCTATAGTTAACTATGTAAACCTTGCCACTGCAAATGCAATTAAAAGGGCTAAAGAAGTGGGTGTACGTAAAATATTGGGCGCATCTAAAGCTAATATCGTTAAGCAGTTTATTTTTGAAACTGTAATAATGACCATATTTTCTATACTGCTGGCACTGGTAATCGTAGAGCTTGCCCTACCCTATTATAACGATTTTTTAAGCAAAACACTTGTTATACACAGCAGCCAGTTTTACCTTCAGCTCACTGCAATATTTATTATAGTATTAATAGTTGCCGGCATATTTCCTGCCATATATGTGTCAAACTTTGAAACTCTTAAAGTACTTAAAGGCAACTTTACACGCAGCAAGAGTGGTATATGGGTACGCAATAGTATGCTTATAGTACAGTTTGCCATAGCATCTTTTTTTATAACCGGCTCATACATTGTTTACCAGCAGGTTAATTATATGAGCAACAAAGACCTTGGGCTTCATGGCGAACAGGTTATAGAAATAGAATACCGCAGGCCACAGGACGAGGATCCTAAACTAATTTATAGCCGCTACCTTACTATAAAACAGGAACTGCAAAAAATTAATGGCGTTCAGGGAGTATCTGCCGGGGCATTTTCTTTAGGTAACAATGACAACTCTTCGTCATCTTTTAATTACAATGGAGGTATTGATATTCAGGGACAAAATATGGGCATTGACTTTGAAATGCTCGATATGCTTCAGGTAAAAATGGCAAAGGGCAGGCAACTGATGCAAAAATACTCTTCAGATACTATAGATGCCGTTCTAATAAATGAGGTGAGTATGAAAATGATGAATGAAAAAGACCCTCTAAATAAAATTATAGACTGGAATAGCAGAAAGCTTAAAGTAGTGGGAGTAGTAAAAGATTTTCACCTTACGGGGCCGCAATCAGAGATTCCTCCTATGATCTTTTTTCACTTTAAAACTATCGACTGGATGGCATACAACCTCAATAAAGTGTATGTTAAAGTTAACCCTCACGATATGGAGGGCACTATTGCAGCCATAGATAAATACTGGACAACAAAAGTAGATACCGAATATCCGCTGAACTATAGTTTTGTAGATAAAAATTATGCCCGCACTTATGCCGGCTACATAAAACAACGCAACCTTTTTTCGTTGCTAAATCTTGTGGTTATACTTATAGCATTATTTGGGTTATTTGCACTTGCATCGTACAGCATACAGCGCAAAATGAAAGAAATTGCAATACGTAAAACCCTGGGTGCAGCAACTAAAGTACTGCTTACAGAACTTTCTAAACAGTATATAGTCTTTTGTGTAGCAGGCTTTTTTATTGCTGCCCTGCCCGCATGGTTCCTGCTCGATAAATGGCTTGATAATTTTGCTTTCAGGATACAGGTATCGCTGGCTCCGTTTATAGTTGGTTTTACACTATTACTATTTCTTACCCTTGCTGTAGTGCTTTCAAGAGCATATATAGCTACACGGGTAAATGTACTTAAATACCTTAAATACGAGTAAGCATGCTAAACAACTGGATAAAAATATACCTGCACCAGGTAAAAAACAACAAGTTTTTTACCGCGCTTAATATACTTGGGCTTAGCCTGGGTATTGCAGGGCTTGTATTTGCTATACTTTATAAAAACGACGAGCAAGCGTACAACGCGTGGAATCCTGAAAAAGAACATGTATTTGTTGTGGTTAACGATTTGGGCCTGGGCCGCATTTGGGGCAGCAGCTCTGCCGCATTGGGCCCTGTTATACCCACTGCTTTGCCGGAGGTTGAAAGTTTTTGCTACCTAAATACTTGGTATGACGATGGCGTGATAACTTTTAACGACAAAAAAGTACTGGCTACAAAAGTAACCGATGCCCAAAAAAATTTCTTTAGCTTTTTCCCTTTCCCATTTGTACATGGTAATGCAGCAACAGCCCTGCAGGATGTTAACAGTATTGCGCTGTCGCAAACGGTGGCGCAAAATTTATTTGGCAGTATAAATCCCCTAAATAAACAGGTAGCTTATGGCGGCAGGGTATTAACGGTAATGGCTGTTTACAAATTAGAGGGAAAATCATCTGTAGAACCGCAAGCGGTAACCTGCCAGATAGACCCAAAATTACAGGAGAGTGTTAGTAACTGGGAGAGCTTTAGCTATGGGCTGTTGCTAAAACTTAAAGACCCTGCAAAGGCAAAAACAGTTACAGATAAAATAGATAAGCTATATATTGACAACACCATACAAAAGGCTGCAAAAAACAGCGGCCTTGCCATAGACGAATATGTAAAAAGAAACGGTGGGCTTACAGCACAGCTGGATCAATTAAAAACAGTTAGGTTAGAATCTAAACATTCAGATTTTCCCGAAGGCCGCGGTAATCCTCAGTTTTTAATGATCATGCTTGCCTTATCTGTATTAATACTTGTATTGTCTGTAGTTAATTATGTTAACCTTGCTACGGCAAATGCTATAAAGAGGGCTAAAGAAGTGGGCGTGCGTAAAATAATGGGCGCTACAAAGGCAAATATTGTAAAGCAATTTATGTTTGAAACCATACTTACTACTTTATTTGCTATTATACTGGCACTGGTACTTACTGAGCTTTCTTTGCCTTACTACAATAACTTTGTTAATAAGGAACTTACAATTGCCGGCAGCCAGTTTTCTGTGCAGCTACTGTTTATTTTCATAATTGTAGTGGTTATAGCAGGCATTTTACCCGCCATTTACGTGGCTAATTTTGAGGCTGTAAAAGTAATAAAAGGTAACTTTTCCCGCAGTAAAAACGGTATATGGCTGCGCAACGGTATGCTTATACTACAGTTTGCCATAGCATCGCTGTTTATAACAGGATCTTATATTGTAACCCAGCAAATAAATTACCTCACTACAAAAAATCTTGGCTTTAACGGCAGCCAGGTTTTAGATGTGCATTACCGCAATGCCTACGATTATACACAAAAAGATTTCAGGGACAAGGTTATTCAAAAATTTAACAGCACCAAAGTACAGCTGTTAAACATTAAAGGGGTAGAAAGTGTGGCTCCCGGAACATTCCAGTTCGGCACAGAAGATGGCTCTAACACCATGTTTAAATACGGCAGTGCCGAAGTACCCGTGCGCAATATGGCTATAGACTTTGGACTGCTGCAAATGCTGCACATAAAAATCAAACAGGGCCGTGACCTTTCAGAAAAATTTTCATCAGATACCATAGCCTCGGTACTTGTTAACGAAACCGCGCTAAAAATGATGAATGAGAAAAACCCCATCGGTAAAGAAATACAATTATCTGGCGGAGGGCCAACGTTCAGGATTGTTGGTATTGTGTCCGATTTTAGCCTTACCGGCCCCGGGCAGGAAATCCAGCCCATGCTTTTTTACCACTACAAAACAATAGGGTGGTCGCTGCAAAACGTACACGATATATACATTACCATAAAACCTGAATACATAGCAACAGCACTGCCAAAAATTGAAAAGCTGTGGACTGAAAAAACCGACCCCGACTATCCTTTTAGCTACTCTTTTGTAGATAAAAGCTATGCACGCAGTTATGAGGATTATGTAAAGCAGCGCGATCTTTTCTGGATGCTTAATGTTGTGGTTATTACTATTGCACTTTTTGGGTTGTTTGCATTAACATCTTACAGCATACAGCGCAGAATGAAAGAGATAGCCATACGCAAAACGCTGGGAGCCGAAACTAAAACGTTGTTAAGAGAATTATCTAAACAATATATTGTGTACTGCACTACAGGTTTTATTATAGCCACTGTACCTGCATGGCTGTTACTGGATGAGTGGCTTAACAATTTTGCTTTCAGGATACAGGTTTCTGCCCTGCCATTTATTATAGGCTTTATATTCCTTATGGTTTTAACGCTAATTGTAGTGTTATCCAGAGCATACGCAGCCACCCGGGTAAATATTCTTAAGTATCTTAAATACGAATAAACATGCTTAAAAACTGGGTAAAAATATTTATATATCAGGTAAAGAATAATAAATTTTTTACTGCCCTTAATATACTTGGCCTTAGCCTGGGTATTGCCGGGTTAATATTTGCAATACTTTACTGGAATGATGAGCACAGCTATAATGCTAAAAATCCGGGTAAGGAAAACATTTTTTTTGTAGTTTCTGATTTGGGAGAGGACAAGGTTTGGGGCGCAAGTGCTGCCCCGCTTGGCCTCCATATACCTACTGCCCTACCAGAGGTGCAGGAATACTGCTATATGAACTCATGGTACAACGGCGATGTTATATCATACAACGGAAAAAAAGAAGTAGTCGATAAAATTACTGATGCACAAAAAAATTTCTTTAGCTTTTTCCCATTTGAGTTTATAAAAGGAAATGCTGAAACAGCACTCGACCCTACATCTGTAGCATTATCTGAAACTATGGCACAAAGGCTTTTTGGCACCACAGACCCTCTTAACAAACAAGTAGAATATGCAGGGAAAATGGTTACCGTAAAGGGCGTTTACAGGATAAACAACACATCATCTTACATGCCGGACATGGTTGTTAATATGATAGACTGGAAACTTAAGGATGAAGATACTAACTGGGGTAACTTTAGGTTTGGCCTTTTTTTAAAACTAAAAAACCCTGAACAGGCGGCGCAGGTTACAAAAAAGATAGATGGATTGTATTATGATTATGGAGTTAAAAAAAATGCTTTACAAGGCGGCATTACACCTGCCGAATATATAAAGCGTTTTGGGCAGACAAAGGTTACGCTGGAACAGCTTAAAGATATCCGCCTGCACTCTAAAGTAAACGACGTTCCTGAAGGGAGGGGCAATTACCAGTTTCTTTTAATCATGGCAGGGCTTTCTATTTTAATACTATTAATGTCGGTTGCTAATTACGTAAACCTTTCTACCGCAAATGCTATAAGGCGTGCTAAAGAAGTGGGCGTACGCAAAATATTAGGAGCATCTAAAAGTAATATTATAAAGCAGTTTGTGTTAGAAACCGTTATTACAACTCTTTTTGCCATACTGCTATCGTTAGTTATTGTAGAGATTTCGCTACCTTATTATAATACGTTTTTGGGCAAAAACCTGAGTATTAACAGCAGTGAATTCTATTTACAAATAGTGTTTATATTTATTATTGTAGTAATCTTATCGGGCATTTTACCTGCTGTATATGTTTCAAAATTCGAATCGGTGCTTGTTTTAAAGGGTAATTATACCCGCAGTAAAAAAGGCATCTGGCTAAGAAACGCAATGCTGGTTAGCCAGTTTGCCATAGCATCATTTTTTATTATTGGCTCTTATGTTGTAAACAACCAGGTAAATTACATGAGCAATAAACAGTTAGGTTTTAATGCCGGCCAGGTTATAGACGTTTACTACCGCAATCCTTACGACTTTAGAGTTGAAGGCTTTAAAAAATTAATTGCACAAAAATACAGCAGGGTAAAAGAACAACTACTTAAAATTAAAGGCGTAGAACTGGTAGCTGCCGGTACATTTAAAATAGGCAGCGAATCGTCTTTCCAGTCCAGCTACAGTTATAATGGTGCCGAAGTTACATTGTATAACATGGCTGTTGATTATAACCTGCTCGAAATGATGGATATTAAAATCTTGCAGGGAAGAAGCCTGTCTGATAAAATATCTTCAGATACCATAAATTCAGTCCTGCTTAATGAGACGGCCTTAAAAATGTTCCGGTTAAAAGACCCAATCGGTAAAAGCGTTGCATGGGGAGGTTCTGACAGGCAGCTAAAAATAATAGGCGTAGTAAAAGATTTTCATATTAATGGCCCGCAGGAAAAAATACCACCCATGGCATTCTATCATTATAAAACCGTGGACTGGATGTTGCAAAACAGCCACGACATATACATAAAAGTTAAGCCCGAAAATATGGAACAGGCAATGGCAGAAATGGAAAAACTGTGGCGAAAGGATGTAGATGTTGATTTCCCGTTCAGTTATGATTTTGTAGATAAGAACTTTAAGCGCACCTATCAAAATTTTGTACACCAGCGCAATTTATTTATGCTGCTTAACATAGTGGTTATTATAATTGCCCTATTTGGTTTGTTCGCCCTTGCATCATACAGCATACAACGCAGGATGAAAGAAATAGCCATACGCAAAACCCAGGGGGCTAATACCGGTGTGTTACTAAAAGACCTCTCTAAACAATACATTTTGTTTTGTGCAATTGGTTTTGCACTGTCGTGCATACCGGTGTGGCTGCTGCTGCAAATGTGGCTCGAAAATTTTGCCTACCGCATAACCATTTCTTACGTGCCATTTGTAACAGGATTTGTAGCCCTTATGGTTCTTACACTGGCAGTAGTACTTAGTCGCGTTTATGCAGCTACAAGGCTTCATGTGCTTAAATATCTTAAGTACGAATAGTTTATAATTTTAGAGTTAGTTATAATTCACCAATAGCCCCGGGGCCTAAAGGTTTCGGGGTTATTAATCTGCCAAACAATGAAACGTTTTTTATTACATAGCTTATTACTTTTTATAATACCTCTTACTGCGAATGCACAGGAGGTATGGACGTTGCAGCAATGCCTGGAAACCGGGCTTAAAAACAACCTTGATTTTCAGATAAAGCAACTGGATGTATTAAGTGCTAAGACTACACACAGAAATGCTGCGCTGGAGTATTTACCTTTAGTAAACGTAACCGGCAGCCATAGTTACAGTATAGGCTCTACCATAGACCCTGCAACTAACAGCAGGGTAAGCTCTAATATACAAAGTGATAATTTTGCCCTTAATGCCAGTATGAATATTGTAGACTTTAATATTTTTACCACAGCACGCCGCAATAAAATTGCCGTGCTTAAGGCAAATGCCGATAAAGAAGCTACAGTAGCAGAATATAGCCTTACAATATTAGAAAATTACTATACTATTCTTTATACACAGGAATTACTTAAAATACAGCAAAGCCAGTTTGAAAATGCTGTGTTTAACCTTAAGCGTATTGAAAAAGAAGTAGAGATAGGCAGCAGGCCAAAAAGCGACCTTTATGATATGCAGGTAATTTATGCTCAGGAAGAAAATGGCATTACAACTACAGCGCAATTGCTGTATAACCAAAAGCTTACACTTATACAATTAATGAACCGCCCGGATGTATTACCCAATAGTGTATTGGTTGAAAATAGTGCCCTGCCAGAAAATGTTATAAGGCCAGAAGCTGAAGTATTTGAAAATGCCCTTAAGAACTATCCAAAAATACTATCGGCGCAGCTAAACCAGGATATTGCTAAGAAAAACATAAAAATCCAGAAAAACTATTACCTGCCTGTAATTCAGGCTTACTATAATTATTCGTCATTTTACTACCTGCCGCTTAAACAAATGGGCGGACAACAGGTAAACCCATTTTGGACGCAAATTACTGATAATAAGAACCATTACATAGGCCTGCAACTAAATGTCCCCGTTTTTAATGGCCTTCGCACCCACCGCGACGTGCAACTGGCTAAAATAGAATATCAAAAAACTACAGTCTTGGCCGAGCAGGAAAAAATTAAACTACGCCAAACTATAGAACAGGAAACTGCAAAACAAGAACAAAATACCATACTTGCCACAAAACTGGAAGATACAAGAAATTATGCCCAAAAATCTTTTGAAACTACACAGGCAAAATTCAGTAGTGGGCTTATAGAGGCTATTGTTTTTACAGGATCTAAAAACCAATTACTTACCGCCGAATATAATTTATTAAAAGCTAAAGTAACGCTCGCTTATTTAGCCTTAGAGCTAAACTACCTGCAGTACAACAAGTTTTTTTAAAAATTTACAATTAGCGTAAATTCTATTTAAAATTGTTAAAACGTTTTCTTGAAAAACAAAAATATACAAAACTTACAAGCAATACTGCTAATGTAATCATCCCTAAAAAAAATGCCTGTTTGTTATTCATTTCAGGCATTTTTTTTTGCACAAGATTTTCATATTCTTCAAAATTAGGGTTACCACTTTTTTTCTCCTCTGCACCTTTAAGGTCATCAAACATTCTTTTAACAGTAACATTATCAGGTTTCAGGCTATGTTCGTAATTCATCAAATTATCTAACATAGCTGTCTCTCCTTTACGGAACTTAACAAAAGGCCTTGACTCTAAAGACACTAATACAGCTAAAAAATCAAGACTGTTTAAACTGGTAAGCTTCGAAACTCCTTTTACAAAATTACAAATGGGTTTAAATTTATCTGTATCAAAAGTCTCTAGGACTTTGATATTGTAATTTTCATCCCTAAAAAATTTCCCGTAAATTTTTTTATCAGCCGGACTTAGATCATCCGTAAGAAATATACTCAGTTTTTTAAATCTTGCAGGGGTAGGCTGCAATAAATATTCGGCAAAATCTCCATCTTTAGTTTCTTCATATCTCTTGTATATAGCTTTTCTATAGTCCTCGATAGTTAACATTTTACTATTGTTTCGTAATTAATTGGAATTGCTCGGAATCAACCGGAACTATCAGAATTTCAGCACAATGAACAATAAAAAGCATTGTTACTTTGCCTCAGAATTAGTTTTTGCTTTACAGCGCATAAAGCAAATGTACAAAACTTGTTTTAACATTTTAACATAGTTGTACTACACAAATTGTAAGGCTGCATAAGGGAAGTATGCTATTTATAATTGTGTTTTAGTACCGCTAATCTTCCCACAAAAAGGAGTTTACTCTAAAAATTTTACGCCCATACTTTAATAGCTAATAACAATTGGCAAGGGCAACTATTATCTAAAACTTAAATAACATTTACCATGAAAAAATTACTTTTATTGGCAGCTTTTGTGCTGCTGGGCAACACAATAGTATCTTGCGAGAACATGCAAAATAATAATGATAAAGATGAATATCTGGCATCAGATGATGTTATCATTCCTATAAAACCACCTAAAAAACCGTAATTTGATTTAAGACACAAATTAAAATTGAAATTAGCTGCGAACACTGCGATTAAAGCCGGTTCGTGGCTAATTTAATATTTTAAAATCTCTGGTTTATGCACCCTATAATTTTTATAATGGGTATTTTTTTTTAATTTCGGAGAATGAAACTTATTCATAAGCTTTATCTCCCCCTATTACTATGTTGCCTGGTCATTATGGCTGTTTCATGCACTAAAAATAATGACAAAGATGCCTCTTACCCCATTACTTATCAAAGAGATACCGCAAATAATATAGCCAAAACACATGCAAATAAAGCAGAAGCATTTTATAAGGCTAAAGTATATGATAGTGCCTATTACCATTACAATGCAGCCCAAACATTGTTTGCCATAAATAAAGACAGTTTATGGTCTGCCTATTCACTTATTAAAATGTCTGAGTTACACATAATAACCGGAGATTACTTTGGCGGCGAAGCAGCAGCTACAGAAGCTTTAGCCTACTTAAAGAACAAAAATACTGGTGCATATCAAGTAGAAATTTATAATATGTTAGGTATATGTTACAGAAACCTTTACCAGTACAATGATGCACTATATTACTATAAAAAATCGTTAGCCAAAGCATCCGATTCATTATCTAAATGCATGGTTCAAAATAATATTGCCAATGTTTACATAGACAGTAAAAATTATAACAAAGCACTTGCATTGCTGCAAAATCTAAAAGTATCCGATACTGTTTTACAAAACAGGGAATTGATTGCAAAAGTTACTAAAAGCCTTGGCGATGTTTATTATGAAACCGGCAGGCCTAATGCTATCAGCCTTATGAAAGAGGCACTTACCATACGACAAAAAGACAATTTGGCATCGGGGCTTTTATCAAGCTATCTTCAGCTATCTAAATATTATGTTTCTACTAACCCTGTGCTTTCTAAGTACTATGCTACAAAAGGATACTCTCAGGCCACAAAAATTAATAACACCGACGATAAACTTAAAGCATTACAGCTATTAATATCGGCAAGTTTAGGTAAATATTCTAAAGATGTGTCAAGCAGGTATTTTATATTAAACGATAGCGTAAACAAAGCACGCATGACCACTAAGAACCAGTTTGCAAAAATAAAATATGATTTTACCACAACACAGGAAGAAAATTTAAACCTGAAAACCGAACACGAAAAAGCAGTGCTTGAGGCCGACAAGAATAGACTACAGCTGCAATTTGCCCTTTTGCTTTTTATATTCAGCCTTATTACCGTAGTGCTATTATATTACATGATAAAGCTTAAGCATAGAAAAGCAAAAATTATTGAGGTGTATAATACCGAGAGGCGGATATCTAAAAAAATACATGATGAACTGGCGAATGACCTTTTTAACGTAATATCGTTTGCAGAAGATCAGGATTTTACACTACCCGGAAAACAGGAAAAACTGGTACAAAACCTGGATGCAGTATATAGTAAAACAAGAGATATATCGAGAGAAAATAACTCTATAGATACCGGAGAGAGCTTTGGCCTTGCGTTAAAACAAATGCTGGGAGATTATAGCAGCGAAACAATAAATGTTATGGTTATAAACCATGAAACCGTAGACTGGAACGGCATGGGTAAGGATAAAAAAATAACTATGTACCGTGTGCTCCAGGAATTTATGGTAAATATGAAAAAGCATAGCATGGCAAATATTGTTGCAATAAAATTTACTAATGCCGGTAAAAACATTTATGTTCAATATACAGATAATGGCAAAGGATTAGACCCTGAAAAATTAATTTACAAAAATGGACTGCAAAATGCGGAAAACCGTATTTTATCTATTGGCGGGAGTATTACTTTTGAGAACACAACGAAAGGGCTTAAAATAATAAGCACTTTTCCGGTTTAATTGAGGATTACATGTTTAAAAAAATAATTGTCGCTGAAGATATTGACAGCATTAGTATGGGGTTACAACAGCTGTTACAAAATATTGATGGCGCCACCACCACATATACAAAATATTGCGACGATGCCTATCTTAAAATAAAAAAAGCTGCATTAGATAATGAACCTTTTGAGCTTTTAATTACAGATCTATCCTTTAAAATTACTTACCGTAATGAAACGTTAACATCTGGCGAAGATCTTATTGCAGCGGTAAAAAATGACCAGCCCAATATTAAAGTAATTGTTTATTCTATAGATGAGCGTGGCTACAAAATTCGCCATCTTATAGATGATATGAATGTTGATGGATATGTATCTAAAGGCCGTGATAGTGCCACCGAATTACTGAAGGCTGTAAATGAAGTGTATTATGGTAAAATATACATATCTAAACACCTTGCACATTTAAAAAAACCGGCTCTGGTAACAGAGATGGATGAACTTGACCTTGAAATTATTAAACTGCTTGCAGATGGGCTAATACAAAATGAAATTGCCGAAAGCTTAAAAAATAACGGAAGTAAACTATCAAGCGTAAGCAGCATAGAAAAGCGCCTTATAAAGATTAAAACTACCCTGAGAGCCCGTAACACCACCCATATTGTTAGCATTGCTAAAGATTTGGGACTTATTTAAATCAATCCCTTTTATTTTTGCCGGCACTATGCCGGTTTTTTTATGTTAAATTTTTGTAAAAAAATGCAAAAATGAGGATTTCCTCCAAATATAAATTTCAAAGCGTGGTAGTTTGGCCTTAACTAAAAAACAGCCTGATTGCAATTTACAAATGCAACAAGCTAATTACTAAGACTATTACAAATTTTAAATAATAATGAAACATTATTATATAAGCTTAAATGGGCATTATGAAGTGCATGAAATAACTTGTTTATACATCCCATCTACGTTAGATAGAATGTATTTAGGTTTTTTTTCAACGATTGAAGAAGCCATATTAGAAGCTAAGAAAAATCATGTCAAATCTGGCGGTTGTGCCGTATGTTGCGTACCGCATTATATAACCTGATTATGAAACATAGAGCAAGCAACACAAGTTTAAAAGGTGCAGGTAGTTTAAATATTAAATATATTTATAATAATATTTACCATATAATAAAGCTGCTTAGCCTTGCCTGCGCTACTATGCTTTTATTTGCTATTGCAGAAATGCCTGCCGTTTATTATTATTTTTTAAGACTTAGTGTCACAGTTTGTATTGCTGTGATTATAGTTATTGAGATTAAAAAAATTCATGCTTTGTGGCTCATACTTTTTGTAGCTACAGGATTAGTTTTTAATCCTGTTATACCGGTACATTTTTATAAGACATCATTATGGCTGCCCATATATATTGTAAGTGCAACATTGTTTGCAGGCTACGCCTATAAAATAAGAAGGATAAAAAATACACCGCCTAATGCATCTTTAAATGGTGTATAAAATAATGCTCTAACGAGTACATATTTAATTTGTTTAGTGATCGATAAGCAAAGAGGGTAACCAAAAATTTGATTACCCTCTTACTTTTTTAAAGCTGCCAGTAAATTACTTTTTACTTATTTTATATAATACGCTGGAGTGTGGCGCAAGGTCTTTACTAACAGCCCCTGCTACTTTACCTACCTGTTTGCCGCTCCACATATCTGTAATGGTGGCACCATTTTTAACACCAATAGCATCTGTAGCAACTTTTACATCTGATATTGGTTTGTCAGACATATTAAATAAAGCAAGGTACACATCGCCGGTTTTAGAATTTTTAGAGGTAATTGCTACTTTACCATCTGCCTGAAACAATTGTTTTACTCCAGTGCTTTCTTTATGCATTTTAAGCACCTCTTTATTAGTTAGCAGCGACAATGTAAAGGCATCATTGCTTGGCAGGTCTCCACCAAAGAACAATGGCGAACGGAAAATAGTAAACAACGTCATTAACGTGTATTGTTCATCTTTAGTAAGGCGCGTCATGCGGTCTTCGCCACGCTCTCCCCTTACAGATATACGCCCTAACGGAATCATATCGCAGTCTGGCCATGTACCCGGTGCTATGTAAGGATACCATTTTTGGGCAACCTCCATAAGATGTGTAATATGCGGCCATGTATCCCAAACATCATCAACCATACGCCACATATTAGCATTATTGCTTACGTGTTTAGCATCTTCTATAGGTGTTTCGCCCGGCGATGTACTTAATACTATTTTTCGTCCGCAATTATCTATAGCCTTACGAATAAGATTTATTTCACCCTCGTGATAAGGAGCAGAAAGGTCGTCTATTTTAATAAAATCAATACCCCACTGGGCATAAAGCTCAAATATAGAGTTGTAGTATTCCTGCGCTCCCGGTTTATCGGCTAAAATAGTGTAGTTATCTTTAAGCCATTTGCATTGCAGCTCTGTAGTATAAATTTTATCAGCAGTAATACCGTTAGTACCTTTAATAGGTAATTTGTCTTCAACCGCTTTTTTAGGGATACCACGCATTATGTGTATACCAAATTTAAGGCCTTTGCTATGTACATAATCTGCAAGGGCTTTAAAACCTTTATCATTTGCTGCAGATGGAAACCTGTTAACAGCCGGTTGGTACCTGCCATACTGGTCTATAACGTAACGCGGGTCGGTCTGGTTATATCCTCCTGCCTTATCATTTTCTACAAACCATCTAATGTCTACAATAATATATTCCCAGCCAGATTGCTTAAGCTCTTTTGCCATATAATCTGCATTGGCTTTAACTTCGCTCTCTACAACTGTAGGGCCATAGCAGTCCCAGCTGTTCCATCCCATTGGCGGGGTTTGTGCCCACTGTTTAAACTCTTCTTTTTTAAATGGTGCTTTTTGCTGTGCAACCGCGCCCAGCATAACTGTTGTGCAGGCTAAGGTTGTAAATACTTTTTTTAAAATCATAAAATGATGTGGTTAATATGTGTAAAATTTGGTTTAAATATAGCTACTTTAAATATCTCTAAAAATTAATAAGTGTATAAAATTGTTTTATTAACGTGAGCACGCTTAAAGCGAAAAAACTGCTTGCAGAGAGCCGGAGCCCGCTACAAGCAGTGAGTAAAAATCAATTGTAACTAACCCAACTATTTTAGTAACCCGGATTTTGCACCAGGTTAGAATTTGTTAACATAGCATCGTTAGGAATTGGGAACAAATTACGGGTCGCATTGTTATTAGCACTATGCGAAAACCACGATTTTGTAGTGAACACCCCAAACCTGATAAGATCCTGACGACGGCGGCCTTCCTGTGTAAACTCCCAGCCTAACTCATCAAGCATCCTGCCCATAACTATACTGCTGCCACCTTCAGATGTTTGTACGTTAACATCACGACGGCCATAGTCATAATTACTGCCAAGCATCAACTCGGCATCGGTAACGGTAGCTAATGCAGGATTATTCCTAAATGCCCTTGTGCGTACCTCTGTAACAAGAGCCCCTGCACCCGCCTGACCTGTTCTTAATAAAGCTTCAGCCTTCATAAGCAATACATCGGCATATCTAAATACAGGAAAATCGTTACTTAAACGGTTTGTAGCACCTACTGCATATTCAAATTTACCCCAACGCAATCCATCATCTTTATCAGAATCATCAATCGACGGAACAGAATTTGTATAGTTAAGAGACAAAGCTTCGCCGGTACTTGCATACTGTTGCCCTGCTATAAAATTCTCTGTTAAGCGGGCATCTGCAGGATTGTAAGAGTCTATAAACTGGGGTGTAGCACATACGCCACCCCACGGAGTATTTGTAAACTGATAAGTTCTTTGGTTCTCACCGGAAAGTGTATACATGTGGAAATCGAAAGCATTCCAATCTGTTACATATTTTTCATCAAACGGAAGTGCAAAAATTATCTCACGAGAATCTTCATTATTAGTAATAAAAACATTTTTTTGATTCGCCTCCAGCTCATAATTGCCTGAGTTTATAACATTGTCACAAGCTGCAATACATTCTGTATACATTGCCTGGCCACGCCATACCTGTGCATTTAAATACATCTTGGCTAAAAGAGTATTTGCAACCCATTTGTTCATACGACCATAGTAAAGCAATCTATCTGAATTTTCGCCATTCGATAAAGCATCAACATTTTCTGTTATTTCATTTACTATAAAGTCAAATAGCTCTGCCCTTGTAGATTGTCTCGGTAAACTTGCATCTGTATAATCTGTAACGATTGGCACATTTCCAAAAATATCTATTAGTATATAGTAATAGGATGCGCGAAGTACTTTAAGTTCTGCTAAAAGGCTAATTTTTCTTTCCGGGCTAACAAGAATTTTATCAATTTCTATCTGATAAATTAGTCGATTGCATGTGTTTATACCCTCGTAAGTGCGGCTCCAAGGCTGTAACACCCCATCGTCTGCCGATGTCCAGGTATGTTCATGCATCCTTTTGTAGACAAAGCCATCAACCCAGCCAATACCGGTACGTGCAGGAAGCACATCCTGATCGGCAGGCAACTCCTGTGCCCTTACCACACCATTCCACAACAGCATGGTTTTTCGCCACGGCACATATGCCGCACCAACTAATGCACTAATATCCGTTTCAGTTTTGGGACTATATGAATCTAATTCAACCGATCCATATTGGTCATCTGCAAGCTCAGTACATGAAAATGTGCTGAACAGCATTGCCGTACCTGCAACTGCTAAAAATAATTTATTTGTTTTCATTGTAATTTTTTTTTGAATTTAGAATTGGGCCTGTACTCCAAAAGTAAACGATGTAATGGTAGGATATCTATTCCTGCTGTCTACACCCGGTGTTAATCCGGTTGTGTTCACTTCAGGATCTATACCATTATAACCGGTAATAGTTAATACATTCATTACGGTACCGTAAAGCCTTACAGATTTAAGATATTTTGTTTTAAGGTCTTTAAATGAATATCCAAGTGTAATATTGTCTATTTTTACATAATCGCCATCTTCAACATAATAGCTGTTAAATTCCGGCGCAATCGTATTGCTTAGTAATGCCTTGCCAAAAACAAGATCATTTACAGAGCTTAGCCTGTTATCCCTATACCCATTCTGAGTACCTTCATAATTCATACGGGCTTCATTTACTACTTGGAAACCAAAGGCACCACGCATATTAACACTAAGGTCAAAATTTTTGTAACGGAAGTTATTTATCCAGCTTAAGTACCATTTAGGTATACCGTTACCTATAACCTGTCTGTCGTTAGGGTCATGTGCAAAATCGGCATAATTTACACGCTCGCCATTCCTGTTAAGGTAAATCCATTTACCCTGCGCATCAACGTCAACCACTTTAAATCCATAAAAATCACCTATGGCCTGCCCTACCTGCACTTTGTGGGATTGTGTTGTCATTCCTTCATAATTTACATTTCCGGTAAGGAAATAGTCAGATTGGGATTTATATCTTCCATCTAAACTTTCCAACTTGTTACTGTTGGTAGAATACGTACCTGTAGTAGTCCACTGAAAATCTTTAGTTTGCACCGGTACACCAGATACAAGAACCTCTAAGCCCTTATTTTGCATAGTGCCACCATTAGCAACTATAGTGGGAAACAAGTTAGGTGGAACAGGAACATTATAACTATACAATAAGCCATCTACCTTACGTTTGTATACATCTATAGATCCTGAAAGGCGACCACCTTTAATAGCCCAGTCTACACCTAAATTAGTTTCTTTTTTCTCTTCCCATCTTAAATCCGGGTTAGGGTTAGATGCCGGTATAATTGTACTTAGCCACTGGCCATTTACTAATGTGGGAGGGCCATATTGTAAGCGGGCTACTGCGAGAAATGAATCTTGCGGTTGCGAACCTGTTACGCCATAACCTGCACGAAATTTTATTTCTTCAAATATCTTTTGATCCTGCATAAAGCTTTCGTTTGTAAGCTTCCAACCAACAGACACTGCCGGGAAAGTTCCCCACGCATTGTTAGTACCATATAACTGATTTGCACCTTCATGGCGTAAACTTGCCATTAATAAATACTTATCATCAAATGCATAGTTTACACGCCCAAAGAAACTTATAAGGTTTTCATGATTTTTAGAACTATTCATAGTTGCAAGGCCATCCTTAAGGGCGTATCCTGAACCAATGTTATGCCATCCGCCAAAATAATCGTCCTGAAAACGATAGTTATTCATGTTAGATGTTTCCCTATCTTTTTCAATGTAGCTGTAACCACCTAATATGCTAAATTTATTTTTTTCAATTGTTTTATCATACTTAGCAGTAAGTTCAGTTTGCTTTTCCATACGGTTGTAACCCGAAATGGATGAATATCCTGGGAAACCGTATATTGTAGCAGATGAGTGCTGTAGTGTTTCGGAGTATCCTGTTGCCCTGTTTTCTTTTACATACGAGAAAAGTGCATTAAGGGTTAAATCTTTTATAGGATTATATGTTAAAACACTGTTATAACGAACTTCAGATGTTTTTACGTTACCGTCTGCCTCATTTAATAATACTAAAGGGTTTCTATAATCCAGCTTTTGCGGATTTTGGTAGTAAGTTCCATCAGGGTTATAAATAGGATCTGTAGGATTTCTTCTTAATGCCTGCCAGTAAGCATCACCGTTAAAACTACCGCCATCTGCTGTAGATGTATACTTGTTTTCACGCCCTAAGATAGAGAACTTAAATAATAATTTATCGTCGAACATGCGGTGGTTAATTTCTACACGCCCCCTAAAGGTAGTATTATCAGATTTTAACATAGTACCTTCCTGCCTGTTGTAGTTAAGGTTAGCGATGTAATTCGTTTTTGATGACCCTCCCCTAAACGAAAGGTTATGCACATGAGACACCGGCGTACGGGTAATTTCTTTTAGCCAGTCAACATTTGCACCATGATCTGAACCGCCTTCTGAATCTGGACCAGGGTACATTGCCCTAAATTCCTGACTCGATAGCATATCCAATTTTCTTGCAATTTGCGCTGTACTTATATACCCGGTATACTGTACATCGTCCATATCTCCGCCTTTTGCTTTTTTTGTAGTAATTAATATTACACCATTAGTACCACGAACACCATAAATAGCCGCTGCCGATCCGTCCTTAAGTACATCAATACTTTCTATATCTTCCGGCGCAACTGTATTAAGTTCACCCGGGATACCATCAATAAGCACTAACGGATTTTGGTAAGCCCCACCAATTGTATTATTACCCCTAAGCTTGATAGATGTTGTTGCTGTAGGGTCGCCACTTACATTTGTAATGGCAAGACCGGCTACCTTACCTTGTATAAGCTGTCCGGCATCTTTTACCTGACCTAAATTAAAGTTTTCTGCCTTAACGCTTGCAACTGCACTGGTTACATCGCCTTTTCTTTGTGTACCGTAGCCAATCACTACAACTTCATCAAGTTGTGCAGCATCTTCTTCCATTGTGATGCTGATGGTAGTTTGCCCAGCAACAGGTATTTCCTGGGTTTTAAAACCCATAAAACTAATTACAAGCACTGCATTAGGATCTGTTACAGTCAAGGAGAATTTTCCATCCATATCTGTAACTGTATTCTGTTGTGTGCCCTTTACCATAATTGTGGCACCGGGCAAACCTAATCCGTCACTCTTAGAAACTACCGTTCCTGTAATAACAGATTGAAAAACACTTGCCGAATGGCCATGCACTACCGTTGCAGATGCTTCTCCTCCCAATAATAGCATGGGAGCTATAAAAAGCATAGGCCACTTAAGCGACTTAATTGTTAAATTGTAATTTCTAATCATAATTAAATTGGTTAAAAGAAAATTTGGTTAGCGAAAACGTTTTCATAAAACAAGCGTAAAAAGCCTAAATTTAAATGTGCAGTATACACTTGTTTTTTGTTAACATTTCTATAACATGACTTAAACGTTATAGTAATACAAATTAAGACGGCCTAATTAAAATACACAGGGGGTAAAATGGAAAAAAACAGGGGGTAATTTTACCTAAAATATTAATTTTTACGTTTTTTATATAAAAAAGAAGTTTTTAAATATTCAAAAAGACCATTATTATACCTTATGAATTCTAGTTACTTAAAAATATATGTAAAATTAACACTTAAAAAATTGTAACCAATGAGGGTTTAAAATTATAGTATATATAATTTTAAATGCAAAAACATAAAGATGCAATAACTATATAATCCATCTAAGTATACCGTTATATTGTCAAACCCAAAAAGCACTTACATTTTAGTCCAAATAACTTTAAAAAACAAAAAAACCGCTAAAATAAGCGGTTTTTAAAATCCTTTATAAAGATTACTTCTTTATTTTAAGGGTATATTTTGTAGTATCTCTAAGACAAATTTCCAGTACTTTTGAGCAGATTGTATGCTTGCCCTCTCATCGGGGCTATGCGCGCCTTTAATAGTTGGGCCAAAAGATATCATATCCATATCAGGATAATTGGTTCCTAATATACCACATTCAAGTCCGGCATGGCAGGCAACAACTGCCGGCTGACTATTATTTTGTTTTTCATAAATTTCTTTCAACACCTCAAGTATAGGAGAATTTACATTTGGCGTCCACCCCGGATAAGAACCTGACTGTGTAACCTCACAGCCTATAAGCTCGAATGCAGCACGCAAACCGTTAGCAAGATCCATCTTAGAGCTTTCTACAGATGATCGTGTAAGGCAGCCTACATGGAGCCTCCCATCTTTAACAATTACACGGGCAATGTTATTACTTGTTTCTACAAGGTCTTCCATGTCAGCACTCATTCGGTATACACCGTTAAGCGCCGCATAAAGTGCACGTGTCAACCCTTCCTGAACGCCAAGATCCATAACTTTAGCAGGCAGGTTCCCTTTTTCTATAGTTATAGTAAGGTTAGGCTCTGTAGTTTTATATTCTGTTCTAATATCATTGATCACTTCCTGCATATCAAATACAAAAGCCTCATCAAAAATTTCAGATATAATAACCTTTGAAACACTCTCCCTCGGGATAGCATTACGCAGGCTGCCACCATTTATCTCTGCAATCTGCAGACCAAAATTCTCGAAGCTGTCAAAAAGCAGGCGGTTCATTATCTTGTTAGCATTACCAAGACCTTTGTTAATATCCATACCACTGTGCCCGCCATTTAAACCTTTCACGGTAATAGTATATCCCACCGAATTTTCAGGTACATCTTCCTCAGCATACCCTCGCTCAGCAGTAACATCTATACCACCGGCACAACCTATATCTATTTCATCATCCTCTTCAGTATCCAGGTTAAGGAGAATTTCTCCTTTAAGCAAACCTCCTTTAAGGCCCATTGCACCCGTCATACCGGTTTCTTCATCTATGGTAAACAAAGCCTCAATAGCCGGGTGAACAATATCTGTACTTTCTAAAACAGCCATTATGGTAGCAACGCCTAAGCCATTGTCTGCCCCCAGGGTTGTGCCTTTAGCACGTACCCAGTCGCCGTCAACATACATTTCTATACCTTGTGTATCAAAGTCAAAAACAGTATCGCTGTTTTTTTGGTGCACCATATCAAGATGGCTTTGCATCACGATAGTTTTACGGTTTTCCTGCCCGGCAGTAGCGGGCTTCTTAATAATAACGTTGCCCACCTCGTCCTCAATAGTTTCAAGGCCCAGTTTGGCACCAAAATCTTTCATGAAAGCAATAACACGTTCTTCTTTTTTAGAAGGGCGTGGTACCGCATTAAGGTCGGCAAATTTATTCCAGAGCACTTTTGGCTCCAGGTTTCTTATTTCCTGGCTCATTAGTTTATGTTTAATGTTTGTTGTTTAATCATATGCTTCAATTCGATCTTTAAAAACATTCACAAGTTTGTAATCGCTATTTAGAATCAAAACATCATTCACAATTTTAAAATTGTTTCGTGAAAATCTTTCATCTTCATGTTTCCAAAACGCACATGGATGACTTTAGGAGGTGGATTATGAAGTAAAATTTTATTTGAAAAATCACTGTCTTTTGTAATGATCGTCAAATCATTTTCGAGACTATATTTCCAAATTTGATCGTCAGTCCATTCATCATCCAAATCTTTTTGATGTATGTAATTAGAATTATTCCATAAAGAGAAATAATAAGGCAAATTAACATCAATTAAAAACTTTGCCATACTAAGCAACCGTTTTTATTGTAAAATTGCGACCCATTAAATCAGATGCAAATTTTAAACATGCGTCGATATCTTCAACAAGTAATGAAGGGTACTGCTTTAATATTTCTTCCTTAGTTTCACCTGCGCTTAAAAATTCAAGAATAGTTTGCACGGTAATTCTTTTGCCCCGGATTGTCGGTTTTCCGTTGCAAACTTTATCATCTATAGTAATTCTGTCAGATATATATTCCATGATGTAAGTACTGTATACAAAGATAGCAATTAAAAAACTATAAAATATACTGCTTAAAAATACCTTTCACATCTTTTTCATCTACCTCCCCTATCCAGATGTTTTGCGGTTGCAGGCTTATTACAGGAGCGCATTTACAATTACCGGTACAATCTGTATCGACAATATCAACTTCTTTCTTAAGACTGTTGTCTTTAATAAGTTCTTTAAAACCTTTGTAAATATCTTTACTATAACGGCAACATTTTTTGCCGTTGCAAATAAAAATTACCTTCCTGGCAGCATCAATCTTTTTCATGGAGTAATTTGTATTTATCCAATACAAAAATACTACTTATATTTACAAACCACTTGTATTTAATATATCCCAATGAAGAAAAAGAAAGTCCTTGCCCTCTTGTTCGTCCTGCAAATAATTGTAGTAAAGCTGCTTTCTTTTTTTCCGGAGTTTACAGAGCGCTGGTACAGTAATGGCGTCTATCCCTATATATCAGGCGCATCGCGGGTTATATTAGGCATTTTTAGTTTTTCTGTGGGCGATATTATTTACGGTATTCTAATTTTTATGGGGCTTCGCTGGCTGTGGCAACGCCGAAAAACCTGGAGGCACGCTTACAAGTACAACCTTATAACCATGCTCGCCACATTATCGGTAGTTTATTTTTTGTTTAATATATTATGGGCTTTTAATTATCACAGGGTTCCGCTTTACAAAAAGATGGACATAAAAAAAGAATATACGCTCGACGAGCTTACAGCCTTTACTAAAAAACTAATAGTAAAAACTAATGCGATGCAAATAAGCATTACAGAAAATGACACCATTAAAGTAGTAGTACCTTATGATTTTAACAAAATTTACAGCCATTCATTTACTGCTTATAAAACTTTATCTCAGCAATTTCCTGATTTTAAATACAAGCATGAAAGTGTAAAATCTTCACTATTTAGTGTGCCGCTTTCGTATATGGGCTTTGGCGGGTACCTTAACCCGTTTACTAACGAGGCACAGGTAAACAGCGAGCTCCCCCTTTATAACCTGCCTACCACAACCTGCCATGAAATGGCCCATCAGATAGGCTATGCTAATGAGAGTGAGGCTAATTTTATAGGTTTTATGGCATCGGTAAAAAGTAACGACCCCTACTTTCAGTATTCAGGGTATTCGTTTGCTTTAAAATATTGCATGCGCACAATTACAAAACTCGACAAAAAAAGGGCTAAAAGCCTTGCTCCGCTTATAAACAAAGGCATACTGGGAAACTTTGAAGAAAGCGAACAGTTCAATAAAAAATACCAGTCTTTTGTAGAAAGCATTTTTAAATACATTTATGATAATTACCTAAAAATGAACCGCCAAAAAGATGGTTTAGAAACCTATAGCAAGTTTGTAGGCCTTATGGTAAATTATTATTCAGATAAAGAATTGTAATTACCTGTAACAAAACACAGGCTTTATATACTAATGCGTTATGGGTTCATCAATCGAAAGATCGTTTGTACAACAACTTCAGGAACATCAAAACCTGATACACAAAATTTGCAGGCTCTACACTAATAATGAAGATGCCCACAAAGATTTGTTCCAGGAAATTACCATACAGCTCTGGAAGGCGTTTCCTCAATTTAGGGGCGAGTCTAAATTTACCACCTGGGCATACAGAGTTGCCCTTAATACTGCCATTACACTTTACCGTAAGAAAACCCGAACCATAAGCACCATAGAGTTTGATAATACCCTGCACAAGGTAAACCAGGAAGAATATAACTACGAAGAGGAAGAACATATAAAAATGCTATACCAGGCGGTACACCAGCTTAACGATATAGAAAAAGCACTGGTATTTATGTACCTGGAAGATAAAGATTATACAGAGATAGCCGAAACCCTGGGTATAAGCGAGGTTAATGCCCGCGTAAAAATGAACAGGATAAAGGGCAAATTGAAAAAAATATTAAATCCGTAACAGGAAAAGATGGACGAATTAGATAAACTAAAGAACAGCTGGAAGAAAGAGGAAAACGTATACCCTAAGTTTTCTGAACTGGATATTTATGCCATGCTGCATAAAAAGTCATCTTCAGAAGTAAAGTGGATACTTATTATAAGCCTTATTGAGTTTGCCCTGTGGGGTAGCTTTTCCCTGCTAACAACACTATCGGGAGCCGATTATTCTCAGGCATTATTTTTAGATGTAATAGATTACCTGCACTATGTAGTGCTTGTAGTATTTATTGTGGCATTCTATTTTAATTTCAGGAAAATATCGTCGCAACAGCCGGTTAAAAAACTTATGCAAAACATTATACGGGTGCGCCGCATAGTAAAAGCATACGTATTTTACATGATAGGCATGATAACCTTTGGGCTTATATGTGGTGTTATAATGTATGATGACAACAACCCGCAGGAAAGCAACACCCCTGTATATATAGTTGCTTTTGTGTTTATCCCGCTGCTTGTTTTATTAATCGCAGTGGTATATAATTCATTGTACGGAAGGCTTTTAAAGAAATTGAACAGCAACTACATTGAACTTAAAAAAATAAAAGACCAATGAAAAAATTACTGATTACCGCCCTTTGTATTATTGCCGGTTTTACTGCCAATGCACAAAAACTGGAAAAAGGCTTATTATGGAAAATCAGCGGAAATGGCCTCGCTAAACCGTCATACCTGTTTGGCACCATGCACATAAGCTGCGATGCCACACTTGATGTTTACACTCTTGCCGCACTGGATGTTACCGATCAGCTATACCTTGAACTCGATATGGATGATCCTGCCATGCAAAGCAAAATGGTGGGTACTATGGTTATGAAAGATGGCGTTACCATGAAATCTTTAGCCACACCCGAAGATTATAAAATTACCGACGAGTTTATAAAAACGAATACAGGAGCATCGTTAGATATGCTTGGTACCTTTAAGCCTTTTATGGTTACTGCCATTTTATATCCTAAAATGATAGATTGCCCTGCCCAGTCTTATGAAATGTCTCTTGCTGCAATTGCCAAAGAACAAAAGGAAGAAGTATTGGGACTTGAAACCGTAGAAGAGCAAATGGCTGTTTTTGATGCTATACCTTATAAAGAGCAAATGGATGAGCTTGTAAAAACAGCAAAAGACAATATGGTTAAGGACAAAAAAGAATTAGCCGATATGATGGTGCTTTATAACAAAAAAGACCTTAACGAACTGTTAGCCTTTATGGACAAATCAGACAATAAAATGATGGCTGCCCATAACGATGTATTGCTTGTAAACCGTAACAAAAACTGGATACCTAAAATAGAAGCTATTGCAAAGGCTAAACCTACCTTTTTTGGTGTGGGTGCTGCACACCTTGCCGGCGAAAACGGCGTTATCAAACTGCTTCGCAAAAAAGGATATAAGGTTGAGGCAGTGAAATAATAAAGGAGGCAATCCTGATTAGAACTGCCTCCTTTGGATTAATATAATATTATAATCTTAATTCTTTATAATTTTGTGCGATGTTATATTGCCATCAACGGTTTCTGCATTTAAAAGATACATACCTGACGAAAGTGAATTAATATCGAGTTTGTAACCTGAAGCATTTGTCTCAGTAATTTTTTGTTTTAAAATTACTTTACCATCAAGGCCTGTTACGGTTATTGATCTAAGAGAGGCTTCACCGGAAATAATGTTTAGTTCGCCGTTAGTAGGGTTCGGATAAATACTTATATTGCCCTGCCCGTTCCTTTCGACCAAATCAATAGTTACTTCTTGTTGTGCTGCTTGATGCTTAACCGGAGCAGCAGTACGGGCCACATAGGTCCCATCGTTACAGTCTTCTATATAAAACCTATCAATAGACCCCTTCAATGCAACAAAATCAGGAAGCAACACTACTTCTTTACCCGCGCGATATACTGCTGAAGATGATGATGCAGCAGTTATTGTATTTGTCGCGTTTATACAATTATGCGCCTGTTGAGTATCAGTAGTACCTGCAACGCTTGTTGTAATGTTAATACAGTCCGGGCATTCGCTACATCCTGTAAATATAGCATCCGGACCTTGATTGGCAGATGTGTCTTCAGCATTTAAAGTTGTGTTACCTATTTCAAACGTTGCCTGTGCCTGATATTCATAGTCCCCGGATGGTAAAGGTCCAAAATCAGTTAGCGCTAATTCAAAACAAAACTGATGATCATTGATTGTTGCATTATTGACTGTTCCGACGATATTACCCCCCTGCAAAATATTTAAATTGATAGCCGTAAGTGTGCCTTCAGTATATGGAGGGTTGACACTATGAGGAGGGATGAATGTTCCACAAATATTTAAAGGAAACGTAGGACACAATGGTACAGATGGATTGATATCTAAATGTACTTCAGGAAATATACTATTACAATTCTCGTTATTACAAATGTTATCAATATAAACTGTACCATAATGTGCCCCTTGCCCACAATCTGTTATTATAAATTCAAGCGTAGCTTCTTCACCATTTTGTATTCCATCGGTAAATATTCTGCCACATTGCCAACGTGTAAATAATAGAGGTTCATTGAAGTAAGTAATATTTTCAAAAGTCTCTGTATTATCAACATCAGCAACAATACAATTTTCACTTATAATTTCATGAAGCGAATTATATAACCTGACTATAAAATGGGGTTGATCAGCTTCAGGATGGTGCCTAGGATCAGGATTTTGCATAATTAAAGAAAAATTATAACTAACTACCGGACCATCTACAATATACGCTTTATTTAATGTTGAAACGCTAAAGCTTGGAGAATTATCATTTAATTTGATTGCAAATTCACCATCAAATACTCTCGGAATATGCACGCCTAAGGACTCTAACAGAGGATCATTACCCGCTGCATTTTGTGTATTAGAATCTACTATTGTAATTCCATTTGAAAAATTATTAATGATATTAGATGGAGTATATGGAGAATACATATCAGTATTAATGTCGCATAAAAAATCCACTGAATTGGGACTAGCGTAACGAAATGTGTATTCATTTGTATCACCGCTTTCAAAACTTCCGTTAACACAAACATTGCCTATTAAATTAGGTTCTAATTCTAAATCTGATTTCTGCTTTGCAGATGCAGTATTCAATTTAAAATATAATTTCCTTAATTCATCTCTTTTAATTTCGAGTAATAAATCTCTGAAATCATATTTATAAATACCATGGCCTCTTTCTTCCTCTTCAAAATCTTCTTTTAATCGGGCAATTTTTTCTTGGGTAAGATCATATTTATTAATGTTTTTATTAATAAATGCCAGTACGTCTTTTTCGGTAGCCTGTGCTTTAGTTATTCTTTCTTTTTTAGGCTTTTGCTCCTTAGTTACCTGTGCAAACGACTGTAAGAATAAGAACAAAAAAGCAACAAGCCATAAATGCTTAGTATACTGTTTCATAATTATTGTTTTTTAAGCAGTTGTTGCATTTGTGCCCTTAACACTTCGATTTCAGTAGTTTGTAATTTTAAAGCTTCAATTTGTTTATTCTGTTCTATAAGATGCAATGTAAGTTCTTCAATTTTTTCCTGCTGTAATTTTACAATATTCCCCATCTCTATACCTTGATCTTCTACTTGAGCAGCCGATGGCATGTTAGGAAGGTGCCCGTTAGCTGCAATATATTTTTCAGTATCTTTTAGTGATAGCAATTTATAATTATTGGCAAAAACATAATCTGCCCAACCTGATTGAAGCCTAACTCTTACCTCTTCAGCAAGTATACCCCCTTTTACAAAAAATCTGTAAATAGACGCATTAGGAATTGTAGTCATTGCAGGAAAATCACCAAACCCTACAGACCCAACATAACCCACTCCTACTTTTTGAGCATTAAATTTCAAGGTTGGATTGCTTGCAGGAATATTTCCACTGGCACTATCTTTAAACTCGCCAGAAATAAGTGGATTACCATCATGGCCTATATATAGTTTATTGCTTCCAGTTTCTGTCCTTCCAATCTCTGATCCTATTATAATATTTTTTGACCCTAAGGGTGTTGATCCCAAACCTTGTCCCGAATCTAATCCTATAAGAATGTTATTACTTCCGTTGATGTTTTGCCCTGCGTGATATCCCAAAAGTATATTGAGGTTTCCTATAACATTTTCACCACAAGACCCTAAAAAAATATTATTACTTCCATCAGCATTCTTCCCCGCATCACTTCCTATGTAATTATTATTAGAACCTGTGGAATTTGCAGCTGCTGATCTGCCTATAAAATTATTATAGGAGCCATTTGCATTTTTTGCTGTTTGTGATCCTAAAAAAACATTTTCTATACTGTTAGGCGTTACATTTAAATTACTGAATTGCCCAGCCTGATAGCCTATAAAAACACTGTTGCTTGCTTTTACAGAATTAGTATTACCAGAACCGCTCTCATAACCCAAATAAACATTATAATTTCCTGTACTATGAAACTTCCCCGATCTGTATCCTAAAAAAGTGTTGCCATAAATACTTCCACCTGCACTGTTACCGGATTCGCTACCCACAAAGGTATTTTGATTTCCAGTATTAACACTACCTGCATTTTTACCTATGTGAACATTATCTTGACCAGTAGCACCTGCAGATGTGCCTAAAGATGTTGTTGTACTTTGCCCATAAATTAATACGGAAGATAACAACCCTGCAATTAAGAATAATCTTGTTTTCATACTATTTGTTTATTAATTAGTTTTGTTAAAATTAATATAATAATTCTAACAAAATCAAAAAAAGTAACCAAATAATAGTTTGATAATCTTAAATTAATAACGCCACTCCCGCTGCTTATTTAATTCCTCTTCAGTTTCTAAAACCTCCAGCGGAATCACTTTTAAAAAGCTTGGGTGCTGTTCTATGGCATATTCTATTTTTTCTACTATCTCTTCTACAGTGTCGTTATCATAATCAATATGCAACGGCTCTTTAATTATAAACGACTGTAGTATACCTTTCTTCTTGGTTCGCAAACCTTTCTTGTCAAAAGACCTCCTAAAGCCATCAATCACAATAGGCACAACAATAGGCCTGTGTTGCTTTATTATGTGTGCCGTGCCCTTCCTGATGGGTTTAAACGGCTTTGTGGTTCCCTGCGGAAAAGTTATGACCCAGCCATCATTAAGGGCTATCCTTATATTCTCGGTATCGTTAGGGTTAACATCACGCTTTACATCTTCGCCTTTAGCACGCCAGGTACGTTCTACGGTAATAGCGCCGGCATAAGCAAGTATGCGCGGCAGCAACCCGGCCTTCATAGTCTCTTTAGCCGCAACATAATATATATTAAGCTTAGAGTCCCACAGGTAGCCCACGTTGTTTATATTATCTTCCCTGCCCTTAAGGCTGGCATTAAACACATGAAACATCGCCACAACATCGGCAAAATACGTTTGGTGGTTCGATATAAAGAGGACATTAGTATCCGGCAGTTCCCTGATAATTTCAGACCCATCTATTTTAAGCTGGTTAAAACCACGGTAACGTCGGTGAGTAAGCGACCCTAAAATAAGTATAAGCCATCTCTTTAAAAAAAGGATATGGCCAAAGGGGTTTCTTTTAAATAAGCCCATATAAGTAACGGTGTAAGGCACAAAACTACAAAATCCCTGCTATTTTAACGCCATTTTTATAGTTTCTTTAAGTTCGCTTAATATCATGGCCGTTGCGCCCCATACAAGGTGCTCCCCTATCTTAAATGCAGGTACAGATGTAGTTTGCGAATATGATGTTTGCATTACAGTATTTATCACCGTGGCATCATCAAGAAAAACATCCAGCGGTAGTTCTATCAGTTCCTGCACTTCATCGGGGTTAGGCTTAAAAACGGGTTCATTTAAGGACAGCCCTAAAAATGGCGCCACTAAAAAGTTACTTGGTGGGATGTAAATTTCTGTAAACGGCATTACTACATCAATATCAGTTTGCAGCACCCCTATTTCTTCCCATGTTTCACGCAGTGCTGTATCTTTTAAGTCCTTATCATATCCTTCTGCCTTGCCGCCGGGAAAAGATATTTGTGCCGAATGGATACCGGGATAAGTATTGCGCTTTATAAGCACTAACGTAGCCTGCCCTCTTTTAGGATAAAACAACATCATAACTGCCGACCGCCGGGGGTTGTTGTTATTATAATATTCGGGGCTTAACGTGGCAACCCTTTCTAATGGCGCCATTTTAATGTGTGCAGTTACCGCTGGTAACGGCTGAGTTAGTATCTTTGGGATATATTTTATAAATTCGGTAAAAAGCATTTTGTAAACGTATATATGGTAAACCCTAAAGGTACTTTATAAAATGCATTATAAAAACAAAAAACATGTTTAGCAAAGCAGAGGCGCAACAATTAAAAAAAGAATTCTGGATAGCATTTGCAGAGGCCTACCCTCGTAAATGGATGTTATATGATACAAAAATTAAAGATGTAACTTTTAAATTTTATGTAGATAATAAAAAAGCCCATGTATTGCTTGAGATTGAACCTAAGGAAGATGAAAAAAGAAAGATATATTTTGAGAAAATAGAATCCTTAAAATCTATATTGCTCGAAGAATTTTTGCCTGAAGCTGTTTTTGAAAAAAATTTTTACCAGGAGAGTGGTAAAATAACAAGCCGTATCTGGGTAGAGCTTACCGGTATAAGCGTTTTTAATATGGCGAGCTGGGCAGTAATCTTCAGGTTCTTTAATATTAACATGGATGCTTTTGAGCGCTTTTTTTATGAGTATGAAGATTACATTAAAGATCTTGATATTAATACATAGACAATTTAAATATTAATGGCTGCAGTTGTGCAGCCATTTTAGTTAATACCAAATGTCAATTTTAATAGTTCGGATATTTTATCACGCAAAGGCGCAGAGCCGCAAAGTTTCTATCCTAAATCAGTATCGTTACCAGTAAACTCATTTCCGCTTTGCGACTCTGCGTCTTTGCGTGACGTTCTTAACTCATTGAACTATACTATTTATTCAAATGGCATATAATACTACAGGTACCAAAAAAATCCCCTCCAGTAACCGAGGGGATTTTCAAATTAGTTAGACTAAACCAAACTATCGTAGCATGGAGAAGTGACCTTTTAGCTCCCTGCCGTCTTCTCTTGTAACCACAAACCAGTAATCTGTTGAAGGAAGTTGGATGCCATTAAGAGTACCGTCCCAACCTTGGCTGGTTGGTCCGAAAGCGGTTATAAGCTTGCCATAACGGTCAAAGATAGTAACTTTAAAGTGTGGCTCTTTAACAGAGTTTTTAATAAACCATGTCTCGTTCACACCGTCACCGTTTGGCGTAAAGTAATTTGGGTAATCTAACAAAACAATTTCTTTAGATGTAACTCCGCAGCCATTGGCATCTTTTACAAAAACATTGTAAACGCCAGGCTCAAGTCCATAAAATGTATTACTACTCTGGTAAACCCTTCCATCTATAGAGTACAATACATTATCCTCTCCGGAAGTATGTACTGTTATAGTATTATCGTGGCTTGTCCAGTCTGTTGATTCTATTTCTGTTATTGTTGGGGTAAATGATTCTGTAATTACCACTTCAGCACTTGCAGGGCAGCCAAGGCTGTTACCATACGTTTTTGTAGCTGTTACTGTATATGTTCCCGGCTCTTTTACAAATATTGTCCTTGTAATTTCGCCTGTAGACCATAAGTATTTATTGTAACCGGCGTTAGCAGTAAGCGATATCATTTCGCCATTACATATTTGTCCTTCAGTAGTTATAACCGGTTCAGGATTTTCGCCAGAGAATACCCTGAACGATTTTATATCTGCACGGCACAGGTTAATAACATTGTGAGCCAGCCTTGCATAGATCGTATCTCCCGATGTAGCATTGTAAAATTCCGGTAAAGCCTGTACATTGTTTTCGGCATCAGCATACGTTGCATGGTAAGACACGGTGTATAATGAGCTAAATAATGAGCCAAGTACTTCAGGGTTTTTATCTGTTAAGTGGTACAGGTGTGTAGCAGTTGTACCGGCATCAATACACTCTACCATATCTGAAGGCTGAGAAGCATCGCTTATAGAAGGCAGTGTGCGCACATCAAAAGATTTCTGTATAACATTACCACACGCATCCTGAATTTTAAATACATACTCTGCAGGGGCAAGGTTTACAAATACGTTGCTCGCACCATTATCAAAATTAAAGTTTGCACCATTCTTTTTAACTATTTTAAATGATGTAGGGTATCCTGTAACCTCTATCATTATATCGTTTGGCCTGTCTAAACATGCAAGGTTGTAAGCCGTTGTAACTTTAAACTCTTCAGTATATTCAAACCTTTTTAATTCGCTAACACATAGTGTGTTTTCGGCAGATGCATTGCTGTATGATTCGAATTTTTTAATAACCCTGAAAGAGCCGGAAAAGTTAAGGTTACTTCTAAGTGTGTTGTTAGCTAATCTTATAGCATTATCAGTTGCCGGTTCTGTACCTTCTACATAGTTGCTTGCGCTTCCGTTAGGGTGTCCCCATTTAGCTGTTACTGTATTATATTTTTGCAACCAGTATGTAGCAGCCTCTGTGCCATTACTTGCATCTTCAACTTTTACAGAGAAGCTACCGCACTGAGGTGTAAATGTTACACTATTTACAGGGGCAGTATAGCCTTCTACAATAACCGGCCTTTCTTTTTCTACATCACATATATCTGTAGCTTTAAAAATATAGTTACCTTCTGGCAGGTTATTCATGTAAAGAGCTCCCTGCTCGTTAATTAACGATGTAACATCATAAGGATAGCTGTGCTGAAAATTAGCCGGGCCCGAAACGATAGATGCTCTTATAAGAATTCCGTTACCACTCCTAAAGCGTACTGTACCAATACCTGCCTCGCAAGATGGCAATGAGTTGCTGTTAAAGTTTTTATCCTGGTATACTGGTACTATAACCGTTTTTTCATATTCAAAGCCACAGTCATCTTTAAATTTAATTGTGTATGACCCTAAAGGCATATTTATTAATTTTATAGCGCCCGCGCCTGTAATAAAACTGTCAATATTTTCTTCTAACGTGTGGGTTAAAACATATTCTGCAGGTGCAGCAGTTATAGTGGCACTAATAATTTTAGTAAGTGGCACACTTATATTTATTCCGCCAAATAATGAGAAACATCCATTGTTGTAAGCGCTCGTAGCCGGCACAGGTTTTACAAACCTTATTAGTATAGATTTTGTAACAGATCTCCCACACTCATCAGTAACAGTAACTTCATAGTTTCCAAAAGGCACTGATTGGCGTGCACTGCCAAAGTCAATCTGGCTTACAGTAAACCTGTCATTTACCGCAGCGTTATAATCAACCGGGTTAAAGCCAGCAGGTCCAGTTACAGTAATTGTGTAAGAACCGGTAAATTTTTTAGTGTTCACTCTAAGAAATTTTTCTGCACACGGAGCATCACCTGTACCCAGAGATAAAGCTATGTCCTGGTCAACCGCCGTATCAGCCCTTTCGTATGCAATACCACAGTTGTCTATAACTTTAATATCATACGTATATTCCTGGTCAGTATAACGAGGCAACACCCTTGATACCGTAAGCGAAGTTTCAGGACCTGTAGGTACAACCTGCTCCATAACGATACTGTTACCGCCAATGTCCATAGCACTTAGCGTGTGGCTTATGGTTAACGGGTAGCTTATAGTTCCGGCAGAAGGAGTTATTATATTATTAACCGTGATAGAATCGCACAAAGGGTTAACGGCATCAGGATAAGAAGCAGCAGAAATATTAAGCACACTACTTGTTAATGATAACGTATAGGTTCTTACCGTACCTACACCACAATCGTTAAATGCTCTTACATTATAAGTACCCTCTGCCATATCGTTAAATACTGTAGAACTTTGCAAAGGCCTGGTCATAGGGCCAGATAGTATCTCGCACTGTGCAATATGCCCGGAAGACGCACTCAGGGTCATACTTGCACCCGTTTCGCAATTTAGGTTAGATGAAGAAACCGTAAACCCAAACGAAGATATTTCGTTATTTATAGTTACCGTTTGCGTTTTAGAATTTTGCATACTCCCTAAAGACTGTAATGCAACAACCCTATAGTTACCTGCCGAAAGGCCTCCTATATAATTAGCTTCTAAAATTGCAATTGCATTATTTACATCCGGTAAAAGATATACCTTATATAATAACGAAGAATTAGGTGTGGTATTAGCTACAGCAAATGTTAGCGACCCGTTGCCTAAACAAGTTTCGTTAGTTTTGTTAATCGTTAAGTTAAAATCAGATAACTGTGCGTTAAGTGTTAGTGTAAAAAAAGCAAAAAACAGTAATGCGGTGTGTCTAAGTTTTTCCATAGTGCTTAAGTATTTTTCAATTTCATAATTACCAGTTTTTTTGTAGGAACAATTTTATCCATTCACTGATCAATCAAATCATTTACATTACAATGATAACAAAATTTACTATATAAATACTTGAATATTAAGTAGTTGAGTCTACAATTGAACGGAATTATTTGCATTATTCATTTTTTGAATACAGCAACGAAAACACAAAACTCTGATTATAAAGCATTTAAAAAACAAACAGTTTTTAATTAACAATTTTATGAATAATGTTAAAACATGAATAATCAGGCATTTTTTTTTGAAAAAAATATAAATGGATGCGATATTATCATTAAATTAAATATTTGAATAAATAATATTTAATGAAATCGATAATTTGTTGAATTAAAAAAGCGGTCAAAATTCAACTTTATGTATCAAATGAATGAAAAAAAGCCCGAAAAGGGTTTACTAAAAAAAAGTTAAACAAAAAAAAGCGCATTTAAGAGTATTTTAAATACTAAACATAGCCAAATTCCCTTTGTTTATCGGCATTTTTAATCGACGAAATGCATTTTTTGAATATATGCACATTTAGCTCATCCTACAAAATCAATAATTCATTATTAAATATTATTAGCTCCATACATAATATCAAACTCTCATTTATGATTTATAGCAAATAATGAACACGCATTTTACACCTTTATATATATGTATAATAAATCTTGCCAAAATACACATCTCTTTAAAGTGTGATAATACACACAAGCATGTGATTTTAAAAACCGATTTAATTATTTACATAGAAGACGTGCACTTACACCTGCCAAAAGCAGTATTAAAAATCATTAACGCCCTACAGCACAAAACAGGAATGCATACCCTTGCAGAATATATAGTAAAGGAACGAATTTGATTCAGGTCATTTTCTCATTTTCATAAGCCTGCAGTATGAAGCCGAAGCCGTGCACCAGCAGGAAGGCCTGAAAGCCGATGCCGATGATACAGAACTTGCAGAGGAGTAAAAAGCGAAGGAGTAGGAATGGTTATTTATTTTTAGCCAACGCAGAAATATATCACTCATTCAGTATAATGTACGCAGGTAGAAAATTACTGCTAATAGAGCTTTAACTATTTCAAGTCTGTTGCCTTTTTAAAAATCCCATATTACTGAATTAGTTCAGATTTTATATATGAGTTATTAAATGTAAGTAATCACTCTCTGGATATCTTTTTTAAAAACTCATTACTTCCACTATATTGAATCAATTTCAGTTTCAACATTTCAACATTAAGTACATTACCTGCTGAACAAGGTATATCATCCTTTACATTATAATTTATACAATTATATATTGCATTACCCATGATTACATCACCTTGCTTTACAATGTCTGTTATAACAACATCTTTAGACAGGAGTTTTTCAGTTAGATATTTTACAGCATCCAGATTAGTTTGGGAATTTTCGTAGAGCTTCGTATCTGTTAAAGTAACAGTATATGATTTGCTACCACTTATAATAGTAAAATTATTTGCAGAATTAATTTTACTTACCATACCAGTCATGCTTACCTGAGCGGTACAACTGATACAGAAAATTAATATTAACAAGCTAATTATCTTTCTCATATTATTCTATTCACGATAACCTTATTAATTATTACTCCAACCTGTAGGATATTTTTTATTATTACTTGTTTCATAGGAGTTTTGAAAATAATTAGAAGTTTTTATATTCCGCCGCTACTTGATTAGTAAAGAAATAAAATTTCTTCTATAATTATATTTGTAGGATCAAGATATATTTTATAATACCCAATAATTTTATCTTCTATAATTAAGTCATGACAAACTTCCGTTAAGGGTACCGGGAGAAGTTTATGATCGACTACATATGATATATATTTCTGTTGCAGCATTAATAAACTTTTATCTATATCTTCAATTTCTGAAGGCTCAATTGAATTATATGCTGCAATACCAAGGCTATAAAAATACTTCTTTTTTAAATCTGACAATTCCATTTCTCATATTGGATTTTCGATACTTATTGCTTTTAATGTTCGGGATATTCTGTTTAGGTCGTAAGCAGTTATTTGTTGCTGCAAATGATGACTTAGTACTATTATTATCAACCCTATATAGCGAAATAAGCAATTTCATCGTTAAAGCATTTAACCTCTATCCTGTTCTTATCAAATACAATTTCTTTAAAAATATCAGGTAGGTAAAGTGTCTCGATTATGGTAAATGTTACCAATTCAATTCTAATAATTGAAAGCTCTGTTATTACATATAGATAATCTTCATATAATTTCGTTAGATAAAAAAAGTAGTCTAACAATAAATTAGTAACAATACTATTTTTATTAAAATCAATTATAGCAAAATTCAAATCTATTCCAAGAGAATAAACATTTTCTGATACTTCATTTATCTCTGGAGTAATTAAGTCACTTTGCCATCCAAATTTAAATGAAATTTCTTCATTGAAGATTATTCCGTAGCATCTTGGACGTTCAGTGTTAAAAAGTAATATTGAGCCCGTTTCTCTAAAATCTGATTCACTAATTGCTTTAAATTCTACTTTCATAAAGTCTTTTAAGTTTTGGGATAGTAGTATATATAGTTGGACTCCCACAAAGCTAATATAAAACAAAAAAGCCCCCTATTGGGAGCTTTCTGTTTATTAATTCGTGTATCTCTTAGTTAAGAGATGCTACGTGCCTTGTAAGTTTTGATTTAAGGTTTGAAGCCTTATTAGCATGGATGATGTTTTTCTTAGCTAATTTATCAATCATAGAAACAACAGATGGAAGTTTACCTGTAGCTTCAGTCTTGTCAGTAGCTAAACGTATTGCCTTTATAGCATTACGAGTAGTTTTGTGCTGATACTTGTTCAACACCCTTTTCTTTTCGTTTGTCCTTATTCTTTTTAAAGCTGACTTATGATTTGCCATTTTTTCTTAACTTAATGTCTTTGTTATATTTTATTGTAGTCCGTAGGGGAATCGAACCCCTGTTACCAGGATGAAAACCTGGCGTCCTAACCCCTAGACGAACGGACCGATTGTTTTGCTAAAACAGTAACCGGATTATCCCGAACCTGTAATTTGTAGCCCGTGGGGGAATCGAACCCCCCTTACCAGGATGAAAACCTGGCGTCCTAACCGATAGACGAACGGGCCATTTTGTTTCTCTAATGCGGATGCAAAGATACAACTGTTTTTTACTTCTGCAATAGTTGAAACAAAAATTTTCAAAAAAAATTAATACGCCTTTGCAAACAGCACCCTTCCCACGCTTGGAGCCCCAGTATATACACAGGTTCCCGCTTCTTCCTTACGGTCCAAGGCAATGCAGCGAATGGTCGCTTTTGTAAGCTCTTTAATCTTTTCTTCGGTGGCTGTGGTACCATCCCAATGAGCTGATATAAAGCCTGTTTTATTCTCTAAAACGTCTTTAAATTCATCAAAGGTATTTACCTCTGTAATATGGCTGTCCCTAAAATTTAGCGCCTTGTTAAACAATGCTGCCTGCATTTCTTCGAGCAAATCGCTAATGTGGCTCACAATATCGGCACTAATTACGGTTTCTTTAGTAAGGGTATCACGCCTTGCAACTTCAAACGTGCCATTGGCAAGGTCGTTTGGCCCTATAGCAACACGCACCGGCACACCTTTAAGCTCGTACTCGGCAAACTTAAAGCCCGGTTTGTGCGTATCCCTGTCGTCATATTTTACGGTAATGCCCAGTTTCCTTAAGCGTGCCATAAGCTGTTTTGCTTCGGCAGATATGGCTTCAAACTGTTCGTCGCCTTTATAAATAGGCACAATAACCACTTGTATAGGCGCCAGGTTAGGTGGCAGCACAAGGCCGTTATCATCGCTATGGGTCATTACAAGTGCTCCCATAAGCCTTGTAGAGACACCCCATGAGGTAGCCCATACATAGTCCTGCTTACCTTCTTTATTGGCAAACTTCACATCGAACGCCTTGGCAAAATTTTGGCCTAAAAAGTGCGAGGTACCTGCTTGCAGTGCTTTACCGTCCTGCATTAAAGCCTCAATACAATAGGTTTCTATAGCACCGGCAAAACGCTCATTGGCTGTCTTGATTCCTTTTATAACCGGTATAGCCATAAAGTTCTGCGCAAAATCAGCATAAACGTTCATCATCTGTTCTGCTTCAGCAACAGCTTCGGTTTCAGTAGCGTGGGCAGTATGCCCCTCCTGCCAAAGAAATTCGGCAGTACGTAAAAACAGCCTTGTACGCATTTCCCAGCGCACTACGTTAGCCCACTGGTTTATAAGCAGCGGCAGGTCGCGATACGATTGTATCCAGCCTTTATAGGTATTCCATATTATTGTTTCAGATGTTGGGCGCACAATAAGCTCTTCTTCCAGCTTTGCATCGGGGTCTACCTCAATAGTTTTTCCGTCGGCAGCGGTGCGCAGCCTGTAATGGGTAACAACAGCACACTCTTTGGCAAAGCCATCTACGTGGCTGGCCTCTTTGCTAAAAAAAGATTTGGGTATAAACAGCGGGAAGTAAGCATTCTGGTGGCCTGTTTCTTTAAACATCCTGTCCAGTTCTGCCTGCATTTTTTCCCATATTGCATAGCCGTAGGGCTTTATCACCATACATCCTCTAACTGCTGAGTTTTCAGCAAGGTCTGCTTTTACAACCAGTTCATTATACCACTTGGAATAATCTTCCGATCGCTTTGTTAAATTCTTACTCATTATATTTAATTTGGCACAAAAATTGTTTAACTTTAATTGTATAAATAGTTTAGCAAAACTAACTATTTTTGTATGGTGAACAATAAAAAAATGCAGAGATATGAAAACTGAATACTTAAACCTCCGCAGGATTTCCCTTTTTTCCTTAATGGGATTTCTTGGCTGGGCTGCAACTTCCTGCAGTTCTTACCAAAACACATCGGCTAACGACAGCGATGGTGTTTACGGCTCTGTGCCGCGCGACCGTAATAACGACCCTGTTTATAAATACAACGACGGCTCTGTACAACAATACAGGGATGGCGATAACAGTGGGCAAAATACCGGTTATGCCACTTATTTTAACTCATTGCAGGATCAATACCCTGTTTTAACCGATGTAGATAACTACAGTACTTATAATGATACTGTTGTAAGCGTACAAAACCAAAATGTAGACGCTTATGGCGGCTGGGGCGAAAGTACAGATAATGTTACCGTAAATGTATATGGCGGCAATGGCTACGGTTATGGTGGCTGGGGCGGTTACGGCGGCTGGGGCTACCCATACTATGGGGGCTGGGGCTATGGCGGTTACGGTGGCTGGGGTCTTGGCTACGGCTGGGGCGGCGGTTATGGCGGCTGGGGACTTGGCTTTGGCTGGGGCGGCGGCTGGGCCACACCATACTATGGCGGTTGGGGCTACGGTGGTGGTTATTACAATGGCTACTACGGCAACAATTATTACAACTATGGCCGTAATACGGGCAGGAGCAATATGGCTTACCCCCGTAATAACGGTATAGCTGGCAGGTCATCTTATGCAGGTGGGCGTGGCGTTGCAAACTATGGCGGCAGGTCGGCAATTGGTAACGCAGCAGGCAGGTCGGGTTATGCAGGCGGCAGGTCTACAATAAGCACTACACGATTTAACAACGGCAGGAACAGCACAGGCATAGTACGCTCTAACAACGGCGGAACACGATATGATAACGCCGGCAGAAATAATGGAGTAGCACCATCCCGCAACTCATTTAACAACTCATCACGCGGTTACAATAACGGCGGCACAAGAAGTTACTCACCGGCAAGTGCACCATCACGCAGCAGCAGCCCAAGCTTTAGCGCACCATCACGCAGCAGCGGAGGCGGTGGCGGCTTTGGCGGAGGAAGATCATCTGGCGGTGGCGGAGGCGGCGGTTCTCGCGGTGGCGGGGGCGGCGGTGGCGGCCGAAGAGGCTAATAAACCCATACAGTCCCATGTTAATGTGCTTTGCAATAACATGGGACTATTTTTTTTAACCGATTAATCAAGCTATGAAAAAATATTTATTTTGCGCTGCAATTATGCTTGCAGCAACAGCAGCACACGCACAGCAGGACCTTAACAGTGCTGCCGATGCCCTGCGATATACACAGGATAACCTTACCGGTACGGCACGTTTTCGTGCTATGAGTGGTGCTTTTGGTGCCGTGGGTGGAGATATGTCTTCTATAGGTGTAAATCCTGCGGGGTCGGCCATTTTTTTATATAACAGTGGTACTGCTACTGTAAGCAGCTATAACGTAAGCAATAAAGCAAATTATTTTGGCACTTCGCAAAAGCAGAATGACAACAGTTTCGACCTTAATCAGGTAGGTGCCGTGTTTGTTTTTAACAATGCTAAAGAGGGTGCTTTTATGAACAAGTTTACCCTTGGCTTTAACTATGAAAATACTAATAGTTTCGAGAATACACTTAACATTCGCGGTGTTAACCCTACCAACTCGTTAGACCGCTATTTTTTACGCTACGCAAATGGCATAGGTAACGAAGGGCCTGTTGCAGATGAAGTGCTTAGCGGTAACAGCAACGACTATGTGAGCTATAGTTTTATAGACCAGCAGGCTTACCTGGGTTACAACGCTTATGTTTTTGACCCTAATACCAGCCCCGTAGGAGCGCCTTATGTAAGCAATGTGCCTGCAAGAGGTAACTATTACCAGGAAAGCTATATAAATACTACGGGCTTTAATGGCAAAGTGGCACTTAACTTTGCCGCACAACTGAAAGAAAAATTATATGTGGGTGCTAACATTAATGTGCATTTTGCCGACTATATTAATACCACCAGCCTGTATGAAGACACTAATAACCCCAATACAACAGGGTTGCAATGGTACCAGTTAGACACAAGGCGCTATACGTATGGCGGCGGAGTATCGTTTAACGTGGGGGCTATTGCTAAAGTTACCGAGGCTTTTCGGGTAGGGCTTGCTTATGAATCGCCTACATGGTTAAGGCTGCAGGATGAAATTACCCAGAGCGTTACCGCTAATAATGATGGCACTACCACGGGCTACAACCCCGGCGCTACATTTGTTACAGACGATTACACTATAAAATCGCCTTCTAAATATACAGGAAGCCTTGCTTATATTTTTGGCAAAAGCGGACTTCTAAGCGTAGATTATGCCCTGAGAAATTACGGCAACACAAAATATACCGGTAATAAATATACTGCCCTTAATACAGAGCTTGCCAACACCCTTGACTGGGCCGGCGAACTGCGCATAGGTGGCGAATACCGCATTAAAGCTTTTAGCCTTAGAGGCGGTTACCGCTACCAGCAAAGCCCTTATAAAAATAGCGGCAGCGTGGGCGGGCTAACCGGCGCTACGGCAGGTTTTGGTTTTGCACTGGGCGGAGGTTCCCGCTTAGACCTTGCCTACTCATGGTACCAGCGTAAAACAAATACTGCACTGTTTACACCAGGCTTAACCGATGCCGCAAGGGTAAACACTACAGGCAACAACATTATATTATCATACACAATAGACTTATAGTTTTTCATCTTACTATAAACGAAAGAGCCATCCGGGAATTTATTCGGGTGGCTTTTTAATTTTGGATGATAGATATGAGATGATAGACTTTAGACATTAGATAATAGAACGGAAACTTTGTAAAGAAAACCCGCACTGAGTACAGCGCAGGTAAAAACTTAAAGTTGTTTAATTCGTATAGCATTAACATAATCAATCTACCTTTTTTAGCTCTTTGCCCACTTCCTGTTCAGAATACTTACGTATCATTTTAATTCTGAAATCCTTAGATTTTGCTATTGATAAACTATCTCCATTTTTCATTATCATAATAAAATCCAAACCTTTAGCTACACTATCGCAGCTTTTAAAAATTTTATCTTCAAAAGACTTAACGTCAGATTTTATTGTAAATCCCTCATTTATTACCGCTTTAATAAAAAGACTATCTGAAAGTGACGATGATAATGCATACCCATCTTCATCCTGCCTAATCGTACTTATAGCTACCGGAATAAATTTATCATTATACTTTGCAACAATTTTTTTGAAATCATTTATCGCTATTTCACCTTTGTTAAAGCTTTTTATTTTAAAGACATAATACGACTCTGCACGTGAGTTAATGATAAAACCATCTAAATAAAACTGAGGAAAATTATAGCTTACAACTGTAGATTGCCATGTTGTTTTATATAAATTTGGTTGGTTGCCCTCTCTATCTTTACAAGAGAAGAGAAGACAAATTACGGCCAAAAATAATACGCGTTTTTTCATTTAAAATTATAACTCAATTAATGAAACAGTAAAGGTTCAATTTAAAAATTTGAATTTTAAAAGACTTAATTCATTTAGCATGCAAATAACCGTCAACAAAAAGAATGGTATCGAACTCAATAAAAACAGGCTCTCTCGAAATAATCCGCTGTAAAAACAAAGTATGCCTACCCACACAAGTATCAATACCAATAGTGGAATTACAAGCTTTTTATTTTTTAAAACACAATAGGCATAATAAATACCGGCAAATATAATTACTAAAGAAACATCTAATAAAAAAACACTCCTGTTAACTATAAAATTAGAAACAACAACGTAAATAACATACATCAAAGCATCAGATGACGGCCCCCTATAAGCGCTAATCCTTATTGAATAAAAACTAAATAGCAGTAGCCAGCAAAGGATATCTTTCGGATTTATTTTACTGGTACCACCCATAAAACTTATTCGTTAAGCTTATTATTAATATGTACTAATGTACAAAACTTTGGGATAGCTGTGGTATATTATCTACTATCTCACATTTAATATCTGTCTTATAAATTTTAACTCACAAAATACTTCTACCTGTTAATAAATGCTTAATTTTGCACTCCAATTTCAAGTACATGAGAACCAAGTCGATAAAGAAAAATAAGATCAATGTAATTACGCTGGGATGTTCTAAGAACGTGTATGACAGCGAAGTGCTTATGGGTCAGTTACGCGCAAGCGGCAAAGATGTTACCCATGAGGCTCCTGCACACGACGAAGGAAACATCATTGTTATAAACACCTGCGGATTTATTGATAATGCCAAGGAAGAGTCGGTTAACATGATACTTAATTATGTCGACAAAAAAGAACAGGGCCTTGTAGATAAGGTTTTTGTAACGGGTTGCCTTAGCGAACGCTATAAGCCCGATTTACAAAAGGAGATCCCTAATGTAGACCAGTATTTTGGCACTACAGAACTTCCCGGCCTGCTTAAAGCACTGGGTGCTGATTACAGGCACGAGCTACTGGGCGAACGCCTTACCACTACCCCTAAAAATTATGCTTACCTAAAAATTGCCGAAGGCTGCGACCGCCCGTGCAGTTTTTGCGCTATACCGTTAATGCGTGGCAAACACGTTTCCCAGCCTATAGAAAAGCTGGTTAAAGAAGCTGAGGGCCTTGCTAAAAATGGCGTAAAGGAACTTATACTTATTGCACAGGACTTAACCTATTATGGCCTTGACCTGTATAAAAAACGCAACCTTGCCGAACTATTGGAAGGTTTGGTTGCTGTAGAGGGCATTGAGTGGATCCGCCTGCATTATGCATTCCCTACAGGTTTCCCTATGGATGTGCTGGAACTTATGAGGCGCGAACCTAAAATTTGTAACTACCTTGATATTCCGCTACAGCACATAAGCGATAAAATATTAAAATCAATGCGCCGTGGTACAACACAAGCCAAAACCACTAAGCTGTTAAAAGAGTTTCGTGAAGCGGTGCCGGGCATGACTATAAGGACTACGCTTATTACGGGCTACCCGGGTGAGACCGAAGAGGATTTCCAGATCATGAAAGACTGGGTACAGGAAATGCGTTTTGAGCGCCTGGGCTGTTTTACCTACAGCCATGAAGAGAACACACACGCTTACCTGCTTGAAGATGATGTTCCTGCCGATGTAAAACAACAACGTGCTAACGAGATCATGGAGATACAAAGCCAGATTTCGTGGGACCTTAACCAGGAAAAAATAGGCAAGACCTTCCGTTGCATCATCGACCGTAAAGAAGGTGCCCATTTTGTGGGAAGAACCGAGTTTGACAGCCCCGATGTTGACAACGAAGTACTTATAGATGCCTCTATAGCTTACCTTAAAACAGGTGAGTTTGTAAATATTATTATTACCGATGCTACCGAATTTGACCTTTATGGCGTTCCGGCTTCGGTACAGGCTAATTAAAAAAGGAAGCTAAAGTGAAAAATCTTTAGCTTTTTTTATTAAGTTTGATAATCAATTTAAGTATACTATGAAATTTAGAGCGTATTATATTTTTTTAGCACTGGCTTTATTTATATCTGCAACATCTTATGCGCAGGTAGACAGGCGTATAGGAAGCGGGCAGTACAGGAGGGCACCAAAAGCTAAGGATGGTAAAAGCACCGACTTTGTAGACCAAACGGTTGAATACTATACAAAAGAACTTAAACTGGATGATTTTCAGCAGGCTGCAATACGCACTATTGTAGAGGAGCAGCGCGATGCTATAAACGAACTTATGGCTGCCAAAGAAATTACTTCCGACGAAAGGCGCGACAGGGCAAAAGCCATTAATGATAAGATAGATGCTAAGATTGTACCCATACTATCTGAAGATCAAAAAACAAAATACAAAACCACGATACAGGACAAGCGCAAGTATTAAGAAGTTTAAAATTAAGCCACGAATTACACTACTGCCAATCAATTTTTGGAATTACTGTAATTCGTGGTTTTATTTTATAACACTAACAGCCCAAATTCCCTAAGGGTATTTACAGGCTTACTGTACCACAGGAGCTCAAAGTCTTCAAGGCCTGCATCTTCATAGCTCTGCTTTGTTTGTGCAAAACTAAGTACAGCTTTATTGGCTACAGCCGCCTTATCTAAAAAAGCAGTTAGCCACTCGCCCTGCTCTTTATCTACCTGTATGGTAAAGCTTTCTTTTTTATCATGAAAGGTAAGCGAGGCATTCTCAAAACTCCTGCCCTTTTTAGTTTTGGTTATGTAGGTAACGGCCGGTTTACCACCTGTCCAAACCACTTTTGCAGTAGGCTTGGTGGTAAAGTTATCATCTTCCTGCAGCACATTATAAATGTAACCATCGGGCACTTTAGTTTTAGGGACCTTAAATTCGAACCAATCCTGCAACGAATAATCAAAACAAATACCGTGCATGTAGTTAAACAGCGACTTCTTAAGCCCGAAGCTAAACTTATCGTGGTTGGCACCTGTTTTATCTATGTGAATAATATCGTTATTGGCAAAGCTGCCTACATGTTCTGTTTCTTTAAGTACGCCAAATTGCTCCGGGTACATACCCACGGGGCTGTGTGCAGTCATGGCAAACTGGTGCCAAAAGCCTGACTGCAGTATCCCTACTTCAAACATTTGGCGTACCATCTCGAGGCTGTCTATAGTTTCCTGCGCTGTTTGCGTAGGGAAACCATACATAAGGTAGGCATGCACCATGATACCGGCCTGGGTAAAGTTGCTGGTAACCCGTGCTACCTGGGCTACGGTAACACCTTTTTGTATCAGTTCTAAAAGCCTGTCTGATGCCACTTCAAGCCCTCCCGAAACTGCAATACAACCGGAGGCCTTTAGTATCCGGCATAAGTCGGCACTAAAGCTCTTTTCAAACCGGATGTTTGTCCACCATGTAACGGCAAGGTTGCGACGCAGAATTTCCAACGCCATTTCTCGCATTAGTGCAGGCGGTGCAGCTTCGTCTACAAAATGGAAACCGTTTTGTCCCGTTTGGGCAATAAGCTCTTCCATACGGTCGCACAACAATTTAGCCGCTACAGGTTCGTACACTTTAATATAATCTAAAGATATATCGCAAAAGGTACACTTGCCCCAGTAGCAGCCGTGTGCCATGGTAAGTTTGTTCCAGCGGCCATCGCTCCACATGCGGTGCATAGGGTTTACAATTTCTATAACCGATATGTAACTGTCTAAAAGCAAATCAGAATAATCGGGTGTGCCCACATCTGCCTGCTTGTAATCACGGCAACCGGAATTGTCTATATATTTAACGGCACCATCTACCAGTGCGAACGTGCGTTTAAGCTGGCCTACCTCACGCTTGCCATCTATGTGTTCAATAAGGCATTCCAGCGGAGATTCGCCATCATCGAGCGTTATGAAATCGAAGAATTCCATCACGCGGGCATCGGTAAGGGAGCGTAATTCGGTATTGGGGAAACCACCGCCCATAGCAGTTTTTACGCCGGGAAAATTTTGCTTAATGTACTGAGCGCTCCTAAAGGCGGCATACAAATTACCCGGAAACGGTACCGAAAAGCATACCAGTTGTGGGTTAACCGTAAGCATACGCTCGTGCAGCAACTCGATTAAAATTTCGTCTATATATGTAAACGGCTGTTGCAGCATGTTGTACAGCTCATCGAACGAGTTGGCCGATCGCCCCATTCTTTCGGCATAGCGGCTAAAGCCAAAATGCGGATCGATACACTCTACAATAAGGTCGCTTATATCTTCAAGGTACAGCGTGGCAAGGTGCTTGGCCTTATCCTGAACGCCCATAGTTCCAAAAGCCCAGTCGAGTTCTTCGAGCTGTGCAAAGCGTGATGCTTCGGGCAGGAAATCTTCCCGGCATATAAGGTGGCTCAGCGTGGGGTTATGCCCCTGAAGGAACAATATAACGGCATCTATGGTTTTAAGGTACTCGTTTTTAAGGGCGATGATGCGCTGTGCGTTGGCAGATAATGGTTGGTTGTTGGCTGATGGGTGTTGGGCTTGACCCGCTGCACCAAATTGAGGGGATGGAACTACAGGGTAGGAGTCGGAAGTGGGAGGTTCAACCTCACCCCCGGCCCCTTGCTCGTTAGTTGTTGCATGGTTGTCCTCTCCCCCAGCCCCTCTCTTAAGGATAGGGGAGTTAGCTTCGGGGGATGTGTTAGTATTGGCTACTTTTAATTGCTCATTGCCTGTTGCCTGTTGCTTATTTCCTTTTGCCTCGTTTACCTCACCCCCAGCCCCTCTCCGAAGGAGAGGGGAGTTAGCTTCGGGGGATGTATTAGCATTGGCTACATTTAATTGCCCATTGCCTGTTGCCTGTTGCCCATTGCTAATTGCTAATTGCCTATTGCTAATTTCTTCAAATAAATCAGTCAATCCCTGTTTAGAGAACAATTTAAGTATAACTTCAATACCCAGGTCGGCCTGCGTAGAGGCTATGCCCTTGGTATTAAGGAACCCTTTTATATATGCCGAAGCCGGGTAAGGCGTGTTAAGCTGTGTAAAGGGCGGGGTAACGATAAATACTTTGGTACTCAAAACAATTGGGGATTAAGAGTGCAAAAATACGGGATATTTTTTAAATAATGCGGTGTAGGGATTTTGGGTATATTTACGATTAAACAATCCTGAATATGAAGATAATTATTCTACTCTCATTAATTACCCATTTCGCATTTGCCCAAAAAAGCACTTCCTGTTCGTGCCCTACTAATACAATGGCAGGCACAATTAAAGGTGAAAAGCCGAAGGAGTCTTTTCATTTTACAACCGGCGAGGAAATAATTTTATGTGGCTATACAGAAGAACAAAGCGGTAAGACAACATATTCAGAATTTATTCTTCAGGAGTGCGGAAAAAATGAGGCCATCAATTTTTGGGGAGCAATATTTACTGGTTCGGTAGATTTTAAGAACGATGTAATTTCTATCAAAGAAATAAGGAACCTTCCTACAGGACCAGAAAGAAGTTTTATATCTACCTTTTGGAGTACAGAAACTTTTCGTTATGACAATAACAAACTGGTAAGAAAGCACAAAATAAACCAGGATATCCGCAAGTATACCAAAGCTGAAATTGAAAAAACACTAAAGGAATTTGAAGCCGGAAAAAATAATTATGCAGGCGATGCTGAAGAAGTTATGTATAGATTATTTATAGCTGCATTATCGGGTAATTCAAAAGCTAAAAAATATTTTAATGAGTTTAGTACATTCACTATGCTTGACGGCGCCGTTAGTGAAGATTATAAAGAATTGACGTCGATGTTACAGCAGTGGGAATAATTTTAAAATAAATATACGATTAATAGTGTGGACGCAGAAACGGCAAATTATATAGTTACTTATTATTCTAATTTCCTTAGCCTTGAAGAAACAATGGCCGTCAGGCATATTCATTCTCTACAAAAACTTTCAGGTGAATCAAATCCTAATCTGGAAAAGATGTATAGAAAACAAGGATGGCTTACAGATAATGAGACGGTATTAGATTTGTTACGAGATGGATATGACACTTTCGAAATACGCGTTGCGAATAGGATTTTAAAAGACAATAGTGACAAAGTATTTTTAAACAATTGCCCTAAATGTGGTAAGCTTGCCCGTACACCCATGGCAAAGCAATGCCGCTTTTGTACACATAACTGGCATTAATTATAGAAAACCATCTATCTATCCCTTTTTTCCGTAATTTTGCACAAAACAAGTTACAATGCCATCAGACTGTATCAGCTACCAGAGTTCAGGATATTTTACACCGCTTATAAACGATTACCTAAACCAGCACGATACCCTGAAGCCATTGTACCACCGCTTCCCTACCCTGCAAAACTTTAAACTGCAGCTGGAAGAAAAACAGCAAAATTACACTCCGGAGTTTCGCAGCATACTGGCTGACACATTAGAAAACCAATACAGCAGCATAGAAACATCTGCCCTTACCCAAAAAAACATAAGCCGTTTACGCAAAAACAACACGTTTACCGTAACCACCGGTCACCAGCTTAACCTGTTTACCGGCCCGCTCTATTTTTTATACAAAATAGTTTCAGCAATTAATTTGGCAAAGCAGTTAAAAGAGGAATATCCCGATTATCATTTTGTACCGGTATACTGGATGGCTACCGAAGACCATGATTTTGAGGAGATAAACTACTTTAATTTTCAGAATAAAAAAATAAAATGGCCCCGCGAAAGTGCAGGACCCGTGGGCAGGCTTAACATAGATGGGCTTGATGCCGTGCTTGGTGCCTTTAGTAAAGAACTAGGTATGGGTAACAATGCCAAATGGCTTAAAGACCTGTTTGAAGCATCTTACCTTAAGCACACCAACCTTGCCGATGCCACGCGGTATCTTGCTAACGAGATATTTGGCGAGCAGGGGCTTGTAATTATTGATGCCGATACCGCCGATCTGAAAAGGCTATTCATCCCGTACGTTAAGGAAGAGTTGCTGCACCAAACATCGCAACAAAAAGTTGCCGAAACTACAGAGCTACTTAAAAACTACAACATACAGGTTAACCCGCGCGAAATAAACCTTTTTTATATAGAAGATACCCTTCGCGAACGTATTATACTACAAGATGGTATTTATACCGTTAATAATACCGACCGGACTTTTACCGAAGCGGAACTACTTGCAGAATTAAACAACCATCCTGAAAAATTTAGCCCTAACGTAATCATGCGCCCGCTATACCAGGAAGTTATATTGCCCAATCTTTGCTACATAGGCGGCGGCGGCGAGTTGGCGTACTGGCTGGAACTGAAGTCATTTTTTGAAGCTTCAAATGTTACTTTCCCAATCCTGTTACTGCGTAATTCGGTCTTGCTGGCAACACAAAAACAAGCTGAAAAACTGGACAAGCTAAACCTTACCTGGGCAGATGTTTTTACCAAACAACAACTGCTACTCAACAAAAAAGTACAGGAATTCTCGGCTTTCCAACTTGATTTTTCGGAGCAGAAAGAAGTGCTGCAACAGCAGTTTGCAACACTGGCAGACATTGCCACTAAAACCGATGCATCGTTTACAGGAGCAGTACAGGCACAGCAGGCCAAGCAGCTTAAAGGCCTCCAAAACCTTGAAAAAAAATTACTTCGTGCTGAAAAACGCAGCCATGCCGATCAGCTGGAACGTATTACCCTTATACAAAACGAGCTTTTCCCTAACCGTTCTTTACAGGAACGCACAGTTAACTTTGCCGAGTTTTACCTGGAGCACGATGGTAAATTATTAGACAAACTCTTTAAAGAACTTAAGCCTTTAGAGCAAGAATTTAACGTAGTGGTACTTTAAAATTTAGTTTTATGACAGACGAGCAACTTGCAATTGTAATGGAAGAAAGGGAGAAATATATTAAAGACCCATCAAGCCTTATACCATTAGAAGATTTTAAAGCTAATATTAAGAAGAAACATGGCTTTTAAGTTTTGCTCTCTGATCTAATTTTAAATTATCCTTAAAGAAACCATCTAAATTTTAAGTATTGATTTAAAACCATTACTTTTGCGCAAAATATAAAAAACACCATGGCAACAAACAGAACTTTTACAATGATTAAACCGGATGCAGTTAGAAACGGGCATATCGGTGGTATTTTATCTATGATAACAGATGCAGGTTACAAAATTGTATCTCTAAAATTAACGCAGCTTACTGTAACAGATGCTCAGGCGTTTTATGCAGTACACAGCGAAAGGCCTTTTTATGGCGAACTTGTAGAGTTTATGTCGGGCGGCCCAATAGTTGCAGCTATCCTTGAAAAAGAAAACGCTGTTGAAGATTTCAGGAAACTGATTGGCGCCACAAACCCTGCTGATGCTGCCGAAGGTACTATTCGTAAAAAATATGCTACATCTATGGGCGAAAATGCTGTTCATGGTTCTGATAGCGATGAGAACGCAGCTATAGAAGGTGCTTTTCATTTTGCAGGCAGGGAGCAGTTTTAATACAAGACCTCAGCCATTTGGCTAAAAAAAATACAAAGCAGTCGGTAGCCCCGGCTGCTTTTTTTTGTCCTTTTATACCCTCCTAATTGTCGGTTTTGCACAGCATAAGTTCAATTGTAATCTTTTAACTTTGGTAAACAACAAACTTAAAACCAACAATATGCAAAAAGTAACACCCTGCCTTTGGTTTAACGGGCATGTAAACGAGGCACTCGACCTTTACAAAAATCTGTTCAGCGACTTTAAAGTAAAAGAAATATCCTATTACACAGAGGCTGCTCCCGGAGAAACCGGAAGTATACTCACTGTTGTTTTCGAAATCTTTGGCCAGGAGTTTATGATACTTAACGGTGGCCCGCAGTATAAGCATACCGAAGCTATATCTTTTACTATAAACTGTGATAATCAGGAAGAAGTAGACCATTACTGGAACGGCCTTACCGCTAATGGCGGAGAGGAAAGCGTTTGTGGCTGGCTTAAAGACCCATTTGGTATTTCATGGCAGGTAACCCCAACCATACTTCCTAAATTACTAAAAGACAAAGATCCTGTAAAAGCAAATAATGTTATGAAAGCCATGATGGAAATGAAAAAGATTGACATTTCAAAACTTAAGGAAGCTTACAACCAGTAATTATAAGGAGGAGCCATTTAAGCTCATTTTTGCAATGGCCGGTCCTGCCCTCGCCTATATCTTTTCGCTATCGCTGCAAGGATACCGGCTCCGTCAGGGCTAAAAGGTTATGTAGTTGTTTACCTTAATGGCGTTTTTAAAATATAAGCAAAAAAAAGCCCCACGCATTGCGTGGGGCTTTCTGCTTTAGAGCTTTAGGTTAGTGGCAATAGTTTAGAAAACTATCCTTTTGCTCACTTTACCTTTTACAGTGTTAATCTCTACAATAAGTACTTCCTGCGCTACCTGCAAGCTGTTTATAGCCGTTTTAGTTGCGTTTATCTTGTCATTGCTGTAAAGTTTCCTGCCTCTTATATCATAAATAGTTACACCGGTCATTTCTGCTGTGCCACTGTTTATGTTTATAGTATTGCCCTGTTTGTAAACTATTACACTGTTAGGGTCAAGCTGTGGTGTTTTTGTACCAAGGGCATCTGTAGTATATACTATTTCAAACCTGTCGTTAAACGTTCCTGCTTCACTGGTAAAGGTATAGCCGCTTTCGCCAAGGTCATGGTATACACCTAAAAGGTTATCTTTTAAGTATATGTCCTGCCCTTGCTCAAACAGTCCGTCTTTATGGTCTATGCTTACGGTAAATTCTCCCGTAGTAACAGCCTTAAAGCCCATTGGCACTATATCGGCAGGGGCAAATTCCGGTCTTGCCTGTATAGAAAGCCTTGTGTCTTCTGCAAGAGAGTAGAAGGTTACATTACCACCATCGCTAAACTGGCGGCCATCATAACCATAATCTAACCCAAGGGTTGCATTATCCATATAGGCTACTGCCACCTGGCTAAAGCCCTGCAATCCGTCTGTTAGGTTTAACCAGTAACGTGATGTTGTGGTTTCCCCTGTCCTAAAGAATGCCTGTGTAGCACCCGGAGACGGCCTCCTCATGGCATTGGTAAACGTAATGTTAGAACCTGTAGGGTTAGTCGCTGTTTTTACAAAGAAGCCCTGCCCCTGAGATATTAACCATGAACTCACGTTATCAGACGGGAAAAACACTGCCTGCTCTGCCCCACCGCCTTCGGAAGGGTTAGCTGCAAAACCTGAGTTTGATGTGTAAGCAGCAAGGGTTAACGTTGCATAAGACGATGCGCTTGCATTGTTCCTTTTTCTCCAGAAGTAAAGTCCCGATGAGCCATTCATAACCCCTGCATTGGCAGTAAAGAAATCTTCAACGCTTATTGGCGACGGGTAAGGGTTACCCACTGCCGTAAACATTGTGCCCTGTACAGATGCCGGGATGGTTACCGTACCATTGTTTGGTGTTCCTGTAAAGGTACCTGTAAAGGCAATTGGGGTTATACCATTATAATAATCTGCGCCAACTGCTGCATTGGTATCCGGCATACGTATAAGGTAGCTTTTTGCAGGGGTAAAGGTTGTAGTACCCGGTACGGCTAAGTAATAATTGGCATCGCCACTAAAGCCGTATTCATAAAAGCGCGTTGCAACTGTTAATTGAGAAAAGTTGCTAAGGGTTTGTGTGCCACTTACCGGAGACGACCATAAAGTATAATCATACCTGTAAAGTGCATTACCCACTTTTACAGCACTTACAGAGCCGGTATTTGTATTTGCCGTAACATCTGTTCCCTGTATAAGGGCTGCGTTGTTTTGAACGGTAACCGTTGCACCTGTGGTAGTAAGGGTATTTTGCACACTAAGTGTTGCACCTGTGTTTACCACTAACGTTGCACCCGGAGATACTGTAAGGTTTTTAGCAACAGCTGTTCCTGCAGTAATAACCGGCTGGTTAGTCGCTGTACCTACAATTACATTATCTGTAGCGGTTGGTATACGGTTACCACACCAGTTGCCCGGGGTAGTCCATTCTGTACTTACAGTACCAGTCCACTGCTTATCTCCTATAGTTACAGTTTTTGTAGCTGCAGAAACACAAGAGTTAGAATTTGTAGCAGTTGCAGTATAAGTAGTTGTAGCTAACGGCCTGGCATATACATTAGCAGCAGTGCCACCTGTGTAAGCCGTTGTAGCGGCAGCATCAGTATACAAACCTGTACCCGGCGTCCAGCTAATAGCAGATGACGACGTTGTACTAAACACTACATTATTTCTTGTACTGTATACGTTAGTAGCAGTACCTGTAAAGGCGTCAACAGCAGCCGCTGTAGTGGAATCTACCCTGTAAAATATAGTACTTGAAAAAGACGTAGCACTATATGTAGCATTATTCGCTACACTTGAAGCCCCTCCATTATTATTGCTATAGTTTATTTCTATAACAAGGCTGCTTGTACCGTTCCATACAAATGGAGTTGAAAAAGCAAAAGTATTTAATCCTGCAACCGGCGTATAGCTCGCTGCCGCCCTTACAGTAGTTAAATCAGTCTCCCAGTTAGTTCCTGCTGTAGACGGGAAACTTGTTTTAGAGCTGTTTTTTACTTTCACTACAAGATTATTTAATACAGTACCATCTGTAGCGCCTAAAGTAAGTGCTATAGCGTTAATAGCCGTATTGGCTGTAAAGCCCAGAGCCGTTAACTCACTTGCAGTATAAAGCCATTGTTGCTTGGTACCGCCATAGTAAGTTTGTAAAGGGTTTGGCCCTAAAGCTGTTCCTGTAGTACTTGCCGTTGTTAGTGTTGTTGCCGTACCCGATGTAATTTGTGCATTACTTACAGCCGTAGCCGACAACGTAACAATTTCTCCATTACATATAGTAGCCGCAACCGGCGCAATAACAGGCGCAGCCGGCAATGCATTTACATTAACTGTTATAGCAGTTGTATTTATACATCCAGATGCATTTGTTGCAGTAAGGGTGTATACAGTTGCAGCAGCAGGGCTAAATGTAAAACCTGTAGCAGCTGTACCACTTACCCCCTCTGCAGGAGACCATGAGTATACCGTATAATCGGCAGTATTAGATGTTACGGTAATAACCGATGACGTACTGCCTGCACATACAGCTGTTGAAGCTGCACTTAGTGTTAATGCAGGAGCAGGCGTTACTGTAGCAATAACTGCTGTTCTTGCAGTTGTACAACTTGGCGCTGCAGACAGGTTATAGAAGTAGTTGTATATTGTTGATGAACCAAAAACATAACCACCTGTAATTGAACCAAAATTGCCTATTGCATAAGGGAAACTTGCCGTAGACGAATCTCTTACAATACTTGATGTACTTGCAGAGGTAGCTATCAACCTGTAGCCCGTACCTGTAGGAACGCTCCATCCCAAAGGAACTGTTACCGCAGTAGTACCCGTTCCTGCCGGAAGCGCATAAGCACTTAACGTTTGCAGCACTGTACCAGAACTGTTTTGTAACTGTATAGTTATTGTTCCTGCCGCGCCGTTAGGATATACATTAACCGAGTTTAATGTAAATGCAGATGTAGCACTAAATACTAAACCATACCCTGCCGGAACCGACGATGTTGTAACAGCAGGGGCTGTAATACCCGCATTGATTGCTGTTCCTGTAGCAATTGCCTCTACGTGGTAAGTAGTTGTAGTGCTTATAGATGGCGTAGTAAATGTAGTACCCGTACCTACTGCACTACCTCCTGTTGAGGCAGTATACCATTTAAGTGTATTGCCAGACAATCCTGTGGCTGCAAGGCTTACTGTACCTGTACCACAACGGGTAGCAGGTGTAGTGCCCGCAACACCGGCGCTGTAAACGCTTATTGTTACAGGGTTAGTATCTGTATACAAACCACTGCCTGTACATGTAGCCCTTAAATAATAAGTCATATTAGCAGTTAGTACCGGTGTAGTATATGTAACACTCGTAGCATCGGCAATTATGCCGGTGCTGTTATACCAGTTAAATGTAATTCCGCTAACGTTTGTAGGGTATCCTGTGGCAGATAATACCGCTGTTCCTGACGAACATATATTATTAGTATTTGCCGTTGCAATACCCGCTGCCGGTGTACCCGTACATACCGGTGCTTCATCAATTGTTACATTAAAGTCTACAGTGGTACCACGTTGTGTAGACGCTGCACATACACTGGTTTGCGATAGTGTTGCGTTTCTTATATTTCTTATCCTTAACCTGTGTGTGCCTAAAGAGGTACTTGCAGGAATAGCAAGAGATATAGTACCCGACGTATTAGATATTATAGATACCTGCCCTAAAAATTCTCCGGCATCATCAAAATCAAAATCGTTGTTAATATCTATCCATACACCTACGCCCTGGGTATCACCACCAGATCCTACTGCAATGTTTGCAGTATAAGACAATCCTCTTAGCAGTGTAGCCGTATTACCTGCACCTGTAAGCAATGCATAATAGTAAGGGCTTGCACCTGTAAGTCCCGGAGAAGCATTAAGTGTTGTACTGCTTATAGCAAATGTATTAACAACATCTACACCTGTATTTGCATTTGTTGTACTAAACGAAGGTATACAGTAATTACTGATTGTTACTGCCGTAGATCCTGAGGTTACAGAACATGAACCTGAGGTTACAACCAGTTTATAATACAGTGTACCTGCAAAGGCAGACTGTGTTGTTACTACAGATAGCGACGTTGTTGTTGCACCTGTGTAAGTAACGTTTGCCGGTGTAGCATCGGCAACATTAGTGTAAGTACCGTTTGCACTTGTAGCATACTGCCATTGATAAGTAGCTGCATTTGCAGATACCGCAGCAGTAAGCACGCCTGTATTACCTGCCACTATTGTTGCAGCACCAGGCTGGCTTGTAAATGCAGGGTTGTTAATTATTAACTGTGCAGCATCTGTAGTAGCCGGCCCACAAGGCGCCGTGCCGGTAAGTACTGCCCTGTAGTAATATGTACCTGTAACAGGCGTGGCAGCAGTTGTGGTTACACTAAGGGTTGCTGTAGTAGCCCCCGTATAAGTAACCCCTGCCGGTGCGGCATTAGCCACGCTGGCCCATGGGCCTGCCTGTGCCGTTGCATATTGCCACTGGTAGGTTAGGCCAGATCCTGTTGCTGTAACACTAAAGGTTTCTGTACCTCCTGTGGCACAAACTGTTTTATTGCCCGGTTGTACACTAACTGCAACCGCACGGTATGCTGTTAATGTAGCTGGGTTAGAGGTAGCCGTGCTCGATGTATCATCTGTAAGGTACACACGGTATTTCCACCCGCTATTTGCTGTCGTAACACCAGATAACGAAAGTGTAGCTGTTGCTGTACCCGCATAAGTAACACCATTTACTATACCGTTAGTTAGGGGTTGCCAGTTGTTACCGCCCTGGTCTTCCTGCCAGTGGTAACTTAAGTTAGATCCTGTAGCGCTTACAGTAAACTGGGCCGTTCCCGGATCTGAACATACGGTTGTGGCAACCGGATGCGAAACAATACCTATTTCGCTTACAGTTAATATAGAACCTGCAGACGTTACCGGAGCACATGGAGCTGCGCCGCTAACTACCACACGGTATAAATAACCGTTGTGTGAGCTGCTAACATTTGATACAGTTAGTGTAGCACTTGTGGCACCACTATACTCTGCACCATTAGTAACGGCTGTATAAGTACCGCCACTATTAATGCTTACTTCCCATTGATACGTAATGCTGGTGCCTGTAGCCGCTACAATATATGTAGCTGTGCCACTCGGTGTAACTGCCTGAGACGGTGTTACACTTGTTATGGCAACCGGTGCATTTACTGTTACGGTTGTAGTTTTAGCCGTAGAACAGCCACTTGTAGTTACCCTGTATGTAATTGTTGCCGTACCGGCAGCCACGCCTGTAACAAGGCCCGTTGCATTTACGGTAGCTATTGCTGCATCAGAGCTTGACCATACACCAGCCGGTGTTGCATTTGCAAGCTGCACTGTAGATGGTGCACATATTGTAGCGCCGCCACCTGTAATATCTGCAACTACAGGGTTTGCAGTAATTGCAAGAGCTGTAGGGCTAATGGCTGTATTAAACACGCCATCTACAGTTATATTTCCGGCTGTAAGGCCTGCAGGAGTAATAGCAGTAATTGTTGTACCATTTACAACAGTAAACGATGTTGCATTTACCCCGTTAAATTTAACCGCTGTAGCACCTGTTAGAGACCTGCCAGTTATTGTTACGGTTTGCGGGCCACTTTGCTCACAAACAGCAGCAGGTGTAAAACTTGTAATTGCAGTAGCACTACGTGAAATAGCAACATTATCAAGATACATATTATCTCCCCACTCCGAATGGAATTTAAAGGCTATATATACCGTAGCATGTTCTGCCACATCTGTAATAACAACTGTTTTAGCATTCCATTGCGCGGTGCCTGATGCTAAACTGCTATCGTACCTTGCATAAAAACTGCCGGCATTTACCCAGGTAGTACCATCAAATGAATACTGAACCTGAACACCCTCATTTAAATATGCACCGGAATTGTAAGATGTGCTATTTTCATTTCTAAAATCAAATTTAACATCTATACTTGATATGCCTGTTGTACTAAAGGCTTTGGTTATCAGGCGCTCTTCAGATCCTGCACCGCCATTTGCACTACTAAATGAATTATACAATACCATATTAGCACCTTCACTTGGAGATGTTGCAGGGCTTGAGCCTGTAGTTACATAAGTAATCTTTGTAGCTGTTTGAAGGGCTGCAATGGCCGTACTCCAGCATGATGGAATTGTCGTTGTAGCATTAAACCCTTCGGCAAGTGGTAAAGTAGCTGTTCCGCAAAGCGTTGTAAAAGCGCTACTCGCCCAATCGCTGTAGTTGCCAGACCCACATGAAGAACGTACATAAACAGTGTATGAAGTAGCACTCGCTAACCCTGCGATCGAAGCTGTAGCTGCCGATACCGTGCCAAATGCTGCACGGCCTGTTGCGCCACTGCCTGCTGCGCCTGCTGTACGCACCTCATACTCATAATTTACTGGAGCTGTTCCCGTTGCAGGGGCTGTCCAGGTTAATGTTGTTCCTGTTGCTGTAGTACCTGCAGCGGTTATTGCTGTAGGTACAAAACATGTAGATACTGCTATTACCCTAAAGGTAAAATCTTCTGCTTCGCCGTAAGAGTCGGCACCACATGCCAAAGGAGTAGTGTAATCATATCCTATACGTACCCTCATTACATAATTACCCACAGGTGTACCCGCCGGGATTGTAATACTGCCGGTTATAGGCGAAGTTATATAGTACAGTCCTGATGCATATACTGTTTCATTTGCATCATTAAAATCTAAGTCACCGTTCCAGTCTATGTATATAGCTGCTCCAACACCTTCATAATCACTATCCGCAAAATCATCGTAAAAACCTATAGAGTAGTTAACAGGTGTACCTAAAGACTGTGATACAAATTGTGCTGTATTATTAGTATAAGCACCACTTCCTGAACTTGCGGTTGTACTTGCAATATTGCTATAACCACCAGTTGTACTAAAAGATGTTATGTACTGGTAATCCGGATACGTTGTTGTAGGAGTGCAATATCCCGTGTAAAAGCTAACCGATTGCCATGCACTAAATATACCTTCGGCACACTTAGACCTTACATATAAATAACTTGTGGTATTTGCCGGTACAGTATAGGCTGTAAGGCTTGTACCTGTTTGAAAAGTACCCGAAGCCGGAGCTGTAGCCGATGTTGTAACTGCATATTCATACCCTGCAGGGGCTACACCCGTTGCCGGGGCAGACCAGCTTAAATTTGCGCTTGTGGCACCTGCCAATACCGCTGTTAAGGCTGTTGGCCTTAAACAATCCGGTTGTGCTTCTACCCTAACGTTATCAAAAGCAAGGTCATAATCTCCTTCTGTCCAATTGCCTGTTATTTTAAACTTAACAGTTGCACCTGTATAAGCAGCAAGGCTAAACTCTCTTGTTCTCCATCCTGCTACACCATCATTAGCAATAGTTGCAATATCTGTGTATGTAGCACCAAAATCTGTAGAGATTGCTACTACAAAATTTCCTGAATTTACTGCAGGAGCACCATAAGGAGTGTCGTAGTTTGCAACTTTATAATCAAAAGCAAACTGGTAGTTTGCCGGTAATGCGCCTACATTTATAGTAGTAAACAAGCCACCGCTTGAACCTGTAGTGAAAATGTTTTTATAAATATTATTGCCCGGGTTACCCGTTACTCCTCTTACAGACCCTATTGTCCACCCCGTAGTAGTCCACCCTGTAGGTGTAGTAGACGCAGTAGCAAATGGCTCTGTCCATGGGGCCGTTGTAACTGACTGTGTATTTATAGTAAGCGTACTTGTATAAGCACTGTAGCAAGCGCCACTTTGTGCCCTTACCCTTACATAGTAAGTAGTTCCCTGCGTTAAATTTGTAATATCTTTAAACAGGTCTGTACCTACGTTAAGTGCCTGGTAGCCGGTTACAAAAGTTGTAAAACCAGTATTTGTGGCAACATCAATTTCGTAAGTAACACCCGCTGTTGCGCTTGCCGTCCATTGTGCCCTAAAACTGGTTATGCCTACCGCCGGGCTTGTTGCTGCTGCAGGAGTTCCCGGTGCTGCTATAGCAGGGCACGTTGTTACTGTTGCTGTTAACGGAGCGGTAGTATTATAAACCGGGCCGTAACATGCAGAGTTATTATAGCTGTACACATAATATGTATACTGTGTTGCTGCAGATAAACCTGTTGCATTAAAAGTAAGGCCTGTGCCCACATAAGCAACTGTACCTGTGCCAAGTGCTGCCCCTACAGTATACGCTGTATAATCTGCCGGTGCTGTTGCCGTAGCCGGAGACGCATAACGTACTACAAGGTAGTTGCTTGGCGCACTTGCTGCCGCCGTATAAGTACCTGTAAAAGTAGTACTTGTAATTGCAGATGCCACAAAGTTTGCAGGCTGGTCTGCCGGTAAGGTACATGGGTTAAGGTCGCCATAAGCAAAGTAGCCCTTGTAAGCCGCAGCTGTTATTGCTGTAGTTGTAGTTAAAGTTCCTGTAGCAAAAGTAGTTGCAGGAATGATAGGCCCATACTGGCCCGCAGCGGCTGTTGCCTGTACAATTTTATTATTAGCTGTTATTGCACCATCGCCAATACGCACAAACGCATTGGTAAGGTTTGCTGCGCCTGTAACAGGCAATGCCTCCCATCTGTTTGCAGATAATGTTGTTACACCTGTAAGTGGTGTACCACCATTTGCAGTAAATGCTTCGCCTTTAAACACTACTGCACCCGCAGCAGTTGTAGTAGGGTCTATATTTACAGGCAGGTAAGATGTTCCTTTACCTACAGGAAATAAAGTAGCCGCAGTATATGTTCCTGTGGCTGTCCTGTTTGCAGCAAATGTCCTGGCAAAAGGCCCGTCTATATATGCTGTAGATGAACCTCCTACTAATGTAGCAGTTGCAGTTGCAGTACCTAAAGCTAATAAATTAGTAGCTGTGGTATTTACTTTACCCGCAGTAAGGGTTAAGGTATTACTTACACTTATTGGCGAAGCTAAAGTTACACCGCCGGCACTTGAATTCTCTATAGTTAATGAATATAAATTAGCCGTTGGCGAAGTTGTAGCATTACTTAATGTACCATTATTAGTAAATGTCTGGGCAACTGTATTTGCCGCCGTAGTAAGTGTAGAATTCGTGTTACCTATAACTTTTGTTGCCAGTAATACGCCAGAATTTATAAAAGTTCCCCCGGCATTCACATTAAGGTTTCCTGCAATATATAAAGCTCCTGAAAGAGTAAGCGTGCTCGAAGCAGCAATTTCTACATTTCCATTAGCTGTTAAAAGATATACAGAAGTTACACCTCTGTTAGTACCGGTAGCTCCATTTACTTTAACCGACCCTAAAGACAAATAAGCATTAGAGGTCCAGTTGTTAATATAAAAGCCACTGGTGTGCCCACCTGCATCGGTTGAAACCCCGTCGCCAAACTGTGTTAAGTGAGAAGGTGAAGCAGCAAGGGATGCTGTAGATATCGTACTGTTTGACAAGTATATTGTATAGCCACTTGAAGCACTTGTTGCCGTATGCGGATCTACAAATAACAATGTACCGCCGGATAGCGTAATTGATGTAGACAACGAATTAAATAATGGCGCGCCTGATGCAACAGAGTTTGCAGCAACACCGGCAGCATTACCATCTATTTTAATAAGGCCCGCACTTTGTGTAAATACAGATGTTGCAGCAGTGTGGCTAAGGTTACCATTAATATTTAATGTACCACCTGCAACGGTTAATGTACCTGCATTTGCAAAAGTCCTGTTACTGCCACCCGCAGCACCTAGTGTTACTGTACCACTGTTTAAAGTAAATACAGATGTGGCTGTGGCATTTGTAATACCACTTGCAGAAGCACCGGTTACAGTAATAGCAGCACCATTAACTGTTATTGTACCGCTATTTACTATACTTAATGCCGCAAGAGAGTTAGCAGCAGCAGTAAGTGTACCCCCGGTGTTAACTATAAGGCTGCCTATTGTATTAGCGCCATCAAGGGTTACGTTATGCCCGTTTGCAATTGTAGCAGCATCTGCACTGCCGGGTGCATAACCCTTATCCCAGGTTGTGCCATCGCTCCAGTTACCACTTGCTATAGATGTAAACATTAGCGAAGCATCTGCAGCACCAGAGCCTATGTATTGCGTTTGTGCAAGTTGTGCTACGCTTAGTCCTGACCTTGATGCCTGGTAGTTAGGTGCCGTACCTGTGCCGGCCACATGTATACCGGTTACAGCCGCTGCCTGCATAACCCTAAGATTAGCTACACTGTTAGCCACAAAAAGGTTAGCACCCGTTATTCTTAAAGCCATAGTGCTGCCTGCCGTAGCAAGCCCATTGCCTGCCGTTATTGCCCACGAAGCACTTGTACGTTTATCGATACTATAAGCACCATCTAAAACAGATGGCGATATTATACCAAATCCTGCAACATTATTATGCCCTATGGTTATACTACCGCCAGTAGTAAACTGTGCAGAACCATAAACAGATACAGATCTGTCGTCGGTTCCGGCAGCAAGCGGAAAATATCCCACTCCTGTACCGGCACTTGCAGCAAGGCCTGTAGTGCTAAACCAACGTGTTAAAGAGCCTGTAGTAATACGTATTTTACCGGCCGTGTAACTTAAAGCACCCGGAGCTGCTGCCGTTGTACCTATGGTTAGGACGTTAGAACTTATGTCTAAGTCGCCGCTTGTAAGTGTTAGTGTTCCCGGTATAGTCCTTGAAAAAGGAAGTATAAGTACATTTCCTGTTCCTACTGCCACTGTAAATGACGCTGGCCCGTTTGTAGCCGGAAATAAAGATGCAGGCACCGTAGCCGGCCCCGCAGCATCATACATTAACGTCGTACCTGTACCGTATGCCAAACTTAACGATGTGTTAACCGGCGTTGCAGCTGTAGATGATATACGTACAACACCACCCGTATTTATATTAAATAATGATGTTAGCGTACCCGTTCCACTTAAATTTATACCGCTGTTGTTACTTATACGGTATGTTAACACACCTGTGGGAGCTGCATTATAAAAGCTTACGTTCTGGGTAGATGTGCCATTAAACAGGAGTATCGGCGTACCTGCCGTATTTCCTGTTGAATGAAATGTACCTCCCGTTTGATTAAAACTTCCACTAACCGCAAATACAAGTGAACCCGCTCCTGTATTAAGAACCAGGTTACCCGCTGTTTGCACATAATTATTTACTGTAATTGTAGGAGATGTTCCATCTGCAAGCCTTAATTCTCCCGTACCTGTATTCGCTACTGTAAACGTATTGCCTACTGTAAATGTCGCACCATTTAATTGAACGGCATTTACCTGTGACTGACAGTTCCAGGTAAGGTTTGAAAAAGTTTGTGAAAAACCTGCTATGGCAGGAGTAGTTGCCACAGTAGTATAGCCACTTATTAACACGGTAGAGCCTGCCTGCCATGTAGCAGTAGGTATAGTACCGGGAATAGTTGTATACTTATGGTTGTAAATACCTGTAGATGTAAATATAAGTGTAGTTGCATTACCACTTATTAACGATACACCCGTAGTACCGGCTACCTGACTTATTGTTGCATTACCACTTATTGTAGTTACAGAACCTGTACCACCGGATAATAAAAATGTATTATTTATTGCCGCTGTTGTAGTAGCAGCTTCTATAGAACCTGCTATAGTACCGGTACTACCAGTACCACTATAAGTAATAGATAATGTAGCCGTACCACCATCGCTTACTAACGATGAGCCGGCCTCAACCAGTAATTCTTCTGCAGCAGTACCGTCCGATGCTAACGTAAGCGTAACAGCCGAAGCCGCCCTTAGCTTTATGGCTGTGTTGTTTGTAACACTTAACCTTCTTATGGTTTGCGCAGGTACATCTGTTACTATAGGTGTCCCCCCGTTAGAGAATTGTAAAATATCTGTAGCATCTGTAGTTGTCCTTGCCGGGCTCCAGTTTGTAGCAGTTATCCATGATGCTGTGCCACTCGTAGCTAACCATGTATATACTGCAGGTGCAGCTGTAGCCTGCGAGGCTGTAGCACCAGTTGAAATTGCCGCCTCTCTTAAAGCCTGTACTTTATAATAGTAAGTTACAGACGAATTTAAAGAAGACTGAGCCAATGAGTAAGCTCCACCTGTTGCAGCAGTTGTAATGCTGGGAACAGTTGTGGTTACCACATTCTGTGTAAAAGCTTCATCTGTTGCACGTGTAACAATAAAAGCCAACTCTGTAGTAGAGTTATCTGTCCAGTTTACTGTTGTAGCTACAGGTGTTACAACTGTAAAAGCTGTTAGCACGGGGTTAGCCGGTGCCACTGTAGAAGGTGTAAACTTAAACACCCTTCGTGCAGTGTTAGATGAAGAACCAAGATTTGCTATAAGCGGTGCCCCGGTTACTGTACCACTGCCCGCTGCAAAAGTATTTGTAGCGGGTGCGGTAGCTGTATTATCAACTGTTGGCGCAGTGCCTACAATTACATGAGCAGATGCACCGGCTGTGTTACCCGAAGAGATAAATATTGACCTTGTTACAGAAGAACTACCGGAATTATATATATCTCCATACACGTAGCTAACAGCCCCGTTTTCTTCTAACCATAATTGCATGTTTCCTGCATTAGTAAGGGTAGGAGAAAAATAAACATAAAAGTTAGTCCATTCAACAACGATCTTTCTGTTTGGAGCACTTCCAATTACCTTCATTTTCATTCCGCCGGCTAACTCATTATCTCCTGCCATGGGAGCAAGAGTATTTACACCAGACGAATATCCTGAAATATTACCACCACTTATAGCAGTAGCCGTAGCAGATGTATGCAGCCTTACCTGCCCGTTTGAGTTTGCACTAAAATGAGTATACTTTACACCCATAAAATAAAAGTCGAACCCAATTGCCTGGACTGCCGTTGCTACGTCATCCTGTTCTCCTGTTGCCATGATTGAAGTAGCTCCCGAAGTAAGATCTTCAAGGCTTCCTGACGTGCTTGTAGAAAACGCGTAATTGGCAATATTTTGCGCAAAAGCCGGGAGCATGCCCAGCATAAATAGCAATGCTATTAACAGCATTGACCGTTTTTTAAAATTACCACTACCCCGGGGAGGGCTTTGGCTACTTTCAGGTTGTGTTCGCGGTGGCCGCAGGCCATTTAAGAACGCTGAGTAGTTGTTTTCCATATATGTATCTGATTTTGAACTAACAAATTTATATATTTAACAGTACCTTAACACAGCGTTAAAATGAATTGGAAAATTATTACACTACAACGTTATCGTTAAAGTATTATTGATAATTTAATAAACCTTTCACAAGAGTTTTTATCATATTCTGATTAAAATGAAAAAATAACAAATTATTAAAATAACTTTTTATCAAACTTTTGTGTTATTTTTCCAATAAAAAACATCTTTAGCAAGATTAACTGTTATATAAAACCGATGTAATGCATCTAATTGTTTTTATATAACATTAATGCTCAAAAAAACCGGACTTCCTCGAAAGAGAAAGCCCGGTAGTAAACAATATTTGTAGGTGTTAATTTATTATTAGAATACTATTTTTTTAGAAACTTTACCTTTTACAGTATTAATCTCTATAATCAATACTTCTGTTTGTACCTGTAGTCCCGATACAACTGCTGTTGTAGCGTTAATGCCGCTTTTAGCATAAAGCCTTCTGCCTTGTATATCGTACACAGCAACATCAGTCATTTGGGCAGTACCGGTATTAATGTTTATTGATGATCCTTCTTTGTAAACTATAACACTGTTAGCTGTTATTTGAGGATTGTTTGTACCTAAAGCCTCTGTAGCATACACTACTTCAAACCTGTCGTCAAATGTTCCTGCTTCTGTTGTAAATGTATACCCCTGGTTTGTTACGTTAGTTGTTGTACCAAGCACGTTATCTTTTAAGAAAATGTCCTGTCCTTCTGCAAAAACTCCTTCTGTATGATCTAATGCTATTGTAAACTCTCCTGCCGCGCCTGCTTTATAACCCATAGGAACTACATCACCAGCTGTAAACAAAGGCCTTGCCTGTATTGTTAATTTACTTTCTTCAGCAATAGAATAGATTGAAATATCAGAACTGTCGCTTAACATTTTACCATCATAACCATAATCAAGACCTAACGTACCTTCTTCCATATAAGCTACAGCTGCCTGGCTAAAACCATCCTGGCCATCTGTTATGTTTAACCAAAGGCGTGATGCAGTATCTTCGCCAGTCCTGAAGAATGATTGCGAACCTGATGCCGGAGCAGCTTTACGCATGCTGTTTGTAAATGTTATGTTAGTATTAGTAGCATTTGTTGCTGTCCTTACAATAAAGCCCTGCCCCTGAGAAAGCAACCATGTGTTGTTATCGCGGCCAAAGTAAACACCTTGTTCTGCACCACCACCGGTAGCTGAGTTTTTAGTATATGCTGCAAGTGTAATAGTAGCATAAGATGATTGACGGTAATCGTTTTTCTTTCTCCATAAATATATTGCAGAGTTAGCATCTAATACTCCTGCGTTTTGGTTAAAAAATTCTTTAACACTTATTGGCGATGGGTACGGGTTACCTACTGCTGTATAACGGTTACCTTGTACAGATGCCGGTGTAGTGTAGTTACCATTGTTAGGTACACCTGTAAAAATACCGTCAAAAGAAAGGGTTGCCCTGCCAGCGTTATAGCCTGTTGTGTTATCCTGGTCTGGCATACGTATTAGGTAGCTTTGTGCAGGCATAAAATTATTTGTTGCCGGGTCTATAAGGTTGTAATATTCTCCACCTGTGTTTGTAGTGGTATTTGTAATAGCATAACCATATTTGTAAAAACGTGTAGATATTGTTTGCGGAGAGAATGCAGCTAAGTTTTGTCCTGTTACCGGTGCCGACCACATTGTGTAATCTAACCTGTATAGTGGGTTGCCTGTTTTGTGCAATGTAATGTTACCTTCTGCCGGCACTTGTGCAATTTGCAATAGTGCGCCGTTGTTCTCTACAATAAGTTTACCGTTAGCATCTACAGTAAGCTTGTTTTTTACTGTTAATGTTTTTCCTGTAGCAACAGTAAGTGTGGCATTTGCTTTTACCTGGCATGAACACACCTCAATATTTTGCGACATTGTAAGGTCAGACTGTATCTCTACAGCAGTTTCTATTGTAGGTGTTCCATTCCACGCGCCATTATTATATACAAGCGGTGCAGGCACAGTTATTGCTTTTGTAACACCGGCTGTGTAGCAACCTTCGGTATTTTTGATCCTTACCCAGTATGTAGTGGTTGCAGGTATAACAGTTGTAAAAGTATTTGTAGTTGTTTCCGCAAGTATATTTTCGCCAACCACAGTACCAGTACCCCATTGGTAAACTCCGCCTGCAGCAGGTGAAGCACCGGTAGCAGTAAGTGTAATGCTTGTGTTTTTACATATTGTAGATACTCCTGTTATACTTGTTGGTGCTACAGGCGTATTTATTTGTACTATTGTTAATTTAGCATTTGCATCGCCACCATTTTCTCCTGTTCTTAACTCTATTGTAGAGTTAGCATCAAGGCTGTAAGTACCTATGTTTTGTATTGGCTGGCCACCGCTGTAACCGTTAAAGTTCCAAACCTGAGTACCATTTATGTATAAACGGCTGTCATCGTCCCAGTTTTCCATTTTTACAGTGTAAGAACCACAAGTAAAACCTTTACGCTTAGCAATAAAAGTAAACTGGTCTACCGGTAGCGAACATCCCTGGTAACCTGCAGCGCTCGATGGTGCTCCTGCTTTGTTCCATTTTGCCTGAGAATCATAACCAAGTGTAGCATCTGTATAGTAACCTGAGTAATCAACAATAGTTGGGTTTAAATCAAGGCTGTTGCCTATATAGCTGTAAACATTCCAAACTCCGTCACCATAAACCGCAGGGTTGCCCGGTGCAGGGTTAGCTACAGTTACTGTTCTTGTAACACCATCTGTAGTTGTAGAGCATGGTGCAGCACTTACACGCCTTACCCAGTATGTTTTAGTGCTTGAAGGATGTACTGATATAGAAACACCTGTTTGGTTTGGTATAATGTTTTGCCCTATTACAGAGCCTATACCCCACTGGTATGTACAGTTTACACCGGCAGTACCACCTGTTGCTGTAAGCGTTGTACCTGTAGCACAGCTTGAAGTTCCGTTACCTGTTATAGTTGTAGGTGCTGATGATGTACATGATGCAGGTGCAAAATCAAAAGATACCCTTGATGATCCGTTGTGCTCATAGTACTCTAATATAAGTTTTACTGTACCACTTAAGTAATATGTAGCGGTTTCATAATGATAACCATGATCTGACCAGTCGCTTACGTTTTCGGGAAAAGTTTGGCCTTCGTCAAAACTTAATCTGTAACCATCATCTCCGCCTACATTAAATGTATAATATCCCGGAGCTACTGTTACCTGCATTTTATAACGCATTATAAAGTTTGCATCATAAGTACCGGTACATAACGTAGATTCTGCCGGTAAAGCGCCTTCACCTATATCCTGGTTAAAGTTAGCACTGCGTGTTACATATCCTCTGTAATTAGCCGGAGCAAAAGCTGCCGCAGTAGGAGGAAAAGTAGTAACGTTGTTATATAAGTAACCTTTCCATTGTCCGTCGCCATAAGCCGTTTGGTTACCCTGTGGTGTACATGTTTGTGCATTTGCTGCCTGAAAGCCAAAAAGGCACACAAGCAATAACAGTGGTAAGCTGTTTAAAGAAAGTTTGTTAGTTAAATTTTTCATGAGTAAAGTAATTTTAATTTTTGGGATGCTTTAATTGTCTCAGTAATTATGGTACAAATGTAGGGCAGCATGAAAGCGGTTTATTTGTCTTTTAGATTAATGAAGCTTTTGTTGCGATGAACCGTTTATCGAAAAAAGGAGAAAATTAATCTGGAAAGGCAAAATATTTAATACGTAAATACGCGCTAAATATAGCGCCGCTAATTATTAAAACGCGAAACCTTTAATTACAAGATAAAAGGAGTATCTTAAAAATCAACAATGACTTTTAAATATTTAAATAGTAAATACAAAACAGCAATCATAAAAATTCATTTTGAAGCAATGGCTTTTGGATAAATGGTATTTACAGCTCTAACATCAGCAAAAAATGTATTTCAACGATTCATTTTTACCATTCGTCGGGCTTTACACTATTCTAAAACGTTTTCATAAAATGTATGGGCATAAAAAAACCTCCCGGTGTGGGAGGTTAAATATATAAGTGTAAAATATCTTAGCTTGTTTGCTGCCTTAAAAAAGCCATTTTAATAGCTACAATAGCAGCCTCTGTACCTTTATTACCATGTATACCGCCGCTACGGTCTATAGCCTGCTGTAAAGTATTATCTGTGAGTACACAAAACACCACGGGCACATCGGTTTGTACGTTAAGGTCTTTAATACCCTGCGATACGGCTTCACATACAAAATCAAAATGCTTGGTTTCGCCCTGTATCACACTGCCTATTGCAATAACGGCATCTACATTCTGGGTTTCTATCATGCGCTTGCTGCCGTAAATAAGCTCAAAGCTGCCGGGCACATCCCATGATATAATATCTTCCTGCTGCACGCCATTTTCAAGTAATGCTTCTACAGCACCTTTGTAAAGGCCGCCGGTTATATTCTCGTTCCACTCAGAAACAACAATCCCAAACCGAAAACCTTTCGTGTCTGGGATTGTGTTTTTATCGTATTGTGATAAATTTTTATTTACAGTTGCCATTTATTCTAATTCAGCTATATAAGCATCAATTAAACCACCTTCCTGAGATGTGCTGTATTTTTCTTTAATTTCTTTAAAGTATTTAAGCGCATCTTCTTTCTTTTTAAGCTCTAAAGACAGTTGGCCTGCTTTAAACAAAAAGCGTGGCGTTATAGCGTCATTCTCGCTCACTTTAGCAGCATCAAGATAAAATTTAAGGCCATCCTCAAGTTTACCAAGCTGTACAAAAGCATCGCCGGTAGCACCAAGTGCAGTAGCTTTAAGAACCTCATCTTTAGTTGTAAAATCTTCAAGGTGCTGTACAGCCTCTTTGTATTTACCTGTGTTAAGGTAAGCAGTACCGGCAAAGTAATGAGCAAGGTTTGCTGCATCTGTACCGTCATACTTATCTATAATAGCAAGAAAACCATATTTACCCTCGCCACCGTTAAGTGAAAGGTTGTATAATGAGTCCTGAGATTTTTGTGCATTTACCGCCTGGGTAAAATACTGCTCTGCCTGAAACATTTCGTTAGCGGCATCATCCTCTTTAGGAGACAGTACATATTTATCTACAAATAAATAGACTACAGCTGCAAGCGCGATAGCACCTACTGCTATAAAAATAATTTTCTGGTTTCTTGCCACCCACTCTTCCGTTCTCGATGCGCCCTCGTCAAGCGAATTAAACACTCCAGCGGTAGTACTGTTTCCATCATAGGTTTCTTCTACCGGTGTTGCTTCAACTACATCATCTTCGGGTTTCTCGGGCTTAGGTGCTTTATAACCTCTTTTATTATATGTTGCCATTTATTTTATTTTATTGAGCGCAAAAATAAAATTTTTATTGAAATGTGAAATACCTTTTTATGGATATTTTTCAATAATTTGCAGCCTTTCTAAAAATAGTCCCTAATTTATGGAAAGATTTCATATTCAGGGCACATTACACATGCACTTACAGAATTTATCGCTCATCAATTATAAAAATATTTCGGAGGCGAATTATACGTTCGACCCCAAAATAAACTGCTTTACAGGCAAAAATGGCGTTGGCAAGACAAATGTGCTCGATGCCATCTATCATTTAGCCTACGGAAAAAGCTATTTTAACCCCCTTGCCGTGCAAAACATAAAACATGGCGAAGAGTTTTTTGTAATTGATGGCACCTTTGAGAAAAACGGGCGAAAAGAACAAATTGTGTGCAGCCTTAAAAAAGGATTAAAAAAAGTGCTGAAGCGCAACAGCAAAGCATACGATAAATTTAGCGAGCATGTAGGGTTTATTCCGCTTGTTATTATATCGCCTTCCGATAACGACCTTATTACCGAAGGTAGCGAAACCCGCCGTAAATTTCTGGACACTGTTATATCACAATCAGACCCTGCCTACCTGCAGGAACTTATTAATTACCAAAAGGTGGTAGCCCAGCGCAATGCCCTGCTTAAGTATTTTGCGCTTAACCATACTTTTGATAAAGACACCTTATATATATACAATGCCCAGCTTGACGGTATGGGGCAGCATATTTTTGAAAAACGCAGGGAGTTCCTTGCCGGTTTTGTACCCATCTTTAACAAGCACCACCAGGCAATAACAGATTCGGCCGAAACGGTAAGCCTTGTTTATGACAGCCAGCTGCACCACAAAACACTGGCAACATTGTTTGAAGAGAACCTGCAGCGCGACCGTGTGCTGCAATACACCAGCGTAGGCATACATAAAGACGACCTGCTGTTTGAAATTGACAATCATCCCATTAAAAAATTCGGGTCGCAGGGGCAGCAAAAATCGTTTCTTATAGCGCTAAAGCTTGCCCAGTTCGAGTTTATAAAAAAACAGGGAGGCGTACTGCCCATATTATTGTTTGACGATATTTTTGACAAGCTCGATGAAACCCGTGTAGCCAAGATTGTACAGATGATAGACGACAAAGTTTTTGGCCAGATATTTATAAGCGATACCCACCCCGAGCGTACGGAGGCTATTGTAAAGGCAACCCACCAGAGTTATACTATTTTTAAGATGTGATTTCGGAATGCTGGATTTTAGATAATTGGATTTTACTAATAAATTTCTACTTTTATATATGGATATTCCGGAATGGCATAAAAAAGAATTGGACCGCAGGCTTGAGAAGATTAAAAATGGACTTGAAGAGTTTCAGGATTATAAGGAAGCCATGGACGAAATTTTAAAAGAACTTGATGAAGAATGATAACACCAGCTACATTACAATTTATAGAAGACCTTAAAAAGAATAACGACCGCGACTGGTTTCAGGCAAACCAGGACCGTTACGAATTTTATAAAAAAGACTACAGGGATATGGTAGATGAATTTCTGGAAGTAATGAAACCGCTGGATGATACCCTGGAGCAACTTGAATTTAAAGACTGCTCTTACCGCATAAACCGCGATATACGTTTTAGCAAAGATAAAACACCTTACAAAACCCACATGGGCATCTGGATGTGCGAGGGCAAAAAGAACACCAACCTTGCCGGTTATTATGTACATATCGAAAAAGGTGCTGCTTTTGCGGCGGGGGGCTTATACTGGCCGGATGCCGCCGACCTTAAAAAAATACGCCGCGAAATAGATGGCTTTTATGAAGAACTGGAAGAAATTGTAGCAGCCCCCGATTTTAAAAAAGTATTTGGCAAGCTGGAAAGCAACGACACAAACACCTTAAAGTCAAGCCCAAAAGATTTTGACAAGAGCCATCCCGCAATAGAATTCCTCAAGCTTAAAAGCTTTATGGCAAGCACGCCAATAAGCGATAAAGAGCTTACCAGTAAAACTTTTGCTAAAGATATTTCTAAAAAATTAATGGCGATAAAACCTCTTATAGAATTTTTAAACCGTGGCCTTACTACCGAGTAAGGCTTTTTTAAACGTACTTTTACACCCGTAAAAATAACCTTTGCCCGTCATGGATATCCTAACCAACTACTCCCTAAAAAAATATAATACTTTTGGCATAGATGCTTCTGCCAGCCGCTTTATAGCAGTACATTCTGTAACACAACTTGCTGAAGTACTGAAGGAACACCATGACGAAAAACTTTTTATACTGGGGGGCGGCAGCAATATGCTCCTTGCAAGGTATATTGATGCCCTTGTAATTCATACAGATATTAAAGGTAAAGAGGTAGTTTGGCAGAACGATGAAACAGTACACATTAAAGCTATGGCGGGTGAAAACTGGCATGAGTTTGTACTGTATTGTATAGATAATGGGTACGGCGGTATAGAAAACCTGTCGCTTATTCCGGGCAATGTGGGCACTACACCTATACAAAATATAGGCGCTTACGGCACAGAAATTAAAGATACCATGGTAAGCTGTGAGGCTATGGATATTGCAACTCAGGAAACAGTTACTTTTACCAATGCCGACTGCGAATTTGGCTACCGCGAAAGTGTTTTTAAAGGCAAGTTTAAAAATAAATATGTTATTACATCGGTTACATTTGGGCTCACAAAAACCGCCCATAAAATAAATGTATCTTATGGCGATATTGCTGCTGAGCTGGTTAAACACAATATCGTTACCCCTACCCTTAAAGAGGTTAGCAATGCTATAACTGCAATTAGGCAAAGCAAACTACCCGACCCTAAAGAACTGGGAAACAGCGGTAGTTTCTTTAAAAATCCTATTATTACCATTGAGGAGTTTGAACGTATTTACCTGTTGCACCCTACTATGCCGCATTATACCCTGGACGATACCTATGTAAAAGTCCCGGCAGGCTGGCTTATAGAACAGGCAGGTTTTAAAGGCAAGCGTTTTGGCGATGCAGGTGTGCATGCCAAGCAGGCACTGGTACTGGTTAATTATGGCAATGCCACCAGCGAAGAGCTGTTAAGCCTTGCAAGAAAAATACAAGAAACCGTATTTAATACCTTTGGTATTAAGATCGAGGCTGAGGTTAATATTGTCTGATTTCTTAAACCTACAAGGTTTTCGGTACCTTGCAGGTTAAGGCACACAATGCTCCTGCAAGGTTTTCAAAACCTTGTAGGTGTAAATTTTATCCGCATCCATGCAAAATTATAATCAAACTCTAAACACTTTTAACTAATTTTGCAAAAAATTGAAAAGCCTATATGCTCAACATTATTTTTTGCGTGTTTGTTATTGTTGTAATCCTGCAACTTGTTTACTACTTGGGTATTTTTGGTAAATTTTCATTTGCCAAACCACAAACCATTACTCCTAAAAGGTTATCGGTTTCTATTATTGTATGCGCAAAAAATGATGCCGAAAAGGTAAAAGAGCTTATCCCCGTGCTGCTTTCGCAAAACTATCCCGATTTTGAGCTGGTGCTTATAGACAATGCATCGAGCGATGAAACCCTTGATATTTTTGAAGAGTTTGAAAAGCAGCACCGTAACATCCGCCTGGTAAAAGTAGAAAATAACGAGGCTTTTTGGGGTAATAAAAAATATGCCCTTACCCTTGGTATTAAAGCGGCAAGTAAAGATTACCTTGTGTTTACCGATGCTGACTGCTACCCTACTTCGCCCGACTGGATTACGAACATGACATCGCAGTTTACGCTGAATAAAACCATTATTTTAGGATATAGTGCCTACGAGAAACAGGCAAAATCGTTCCTTAATAAAATCATTCGTTATGATGCCGTACTAAGGGCAACACAGCAATTTGCATGGGCAAAAATAGGCAGGCCGTTTACCGGCAACGGGCGTAACCTGGCTTATAAAAAAGATGAGTTCTTTAAGCGTAACGGCTACATAAACCACATGAACATACTTACCGGAGAGGATGCCCTGTTTATAAACGATGCCGCAGGAAAAAAGAATACGGCAATATGCTACACACCGGAGAGTTTTACCTACGGTAAAGCAAAAAAAACCTTTAAAAGCTGGGCCAAGGAAAAGCGCAAAGCTGCTTTCACGGCTTCATTCTTTAAACCTTTTGACAGGTTTCAGCTTAAGTTATTTACACTATTGCAGGCTGCTTTTTTTATCCTGATGATCATGCTTTTAGTACTACAATTTAACTGGATGTTTTTAGTGCCTGTTATTGTGGTTCGTTATATTGCCGGATGGATAACCATGGCACAAAGCGCAGCAAGGCTTCACGAAAAAGATGCGGTATACTGGTACCCGGTTATGGAAATTATTATTATCTTCACACAGCTGTATGTATATGTAGCAAACCTTACCTCAAAACCGGTACATTGGAAGTAACACCCCAACTTATTCAAAAAAATGTAGAAAAGGCTAAAACGGGCGACCAGGTGGCCTTTACTTTTTTGCTGGACCATTACTGGAATGAAGTTTATGGCTTTATGCTTAAACGTACCCAGAATGAAACCGATAGCGAGGATATTGTTATAGAAACCTTCTCTAAAGCGTTTGACAGGATTGCACAATACAATCCCGAATATGCTTTTAATACCTGGCTTATTGCCATAGCCAAGAACGTACATATAGATTTGCTGCGCAAAAAGAGATCTTCGCTCTTTGTAGAAATTACCGACGAGGAAGACCAACGCGCCTATAATGTAGCCGACAGTTCCCCCACTGCCGAAGATAACCTTATTAAAGAACAAAACCTTTCGCGCCTTTTAGAATGTATAAAACACCTTAAACCACAGTACCAGGAGGTAATACAACTGCGCTATTTTCAGGAATTAAGTTACCAGGAAATCTCTGCGCAGCTTAATGAACCTCTTAATAATGTAAAAATAAAACTACTCAGGGCAAAAAAACTGCTTTTGGAAATTTTGACAAAAAAATAAAATTGAGGTCGAAATTCGAGCTGTACCAACAGTTTTATCTTGTTATTACGTTTATTTCAAACAATTCTTTAAATTTCTGATTCAATCAGAATCAATGATTTCATAAACTTTACATCTTTAATATTTTACGCTTAAAATATTTACAAAAATTTAGGGTATTTTATATACTATGCGCGCCTTCTATAACGTTGTAGTAATATAATATTAGTACAAACCTAAATCACCAGTTATTATGTCAAAAGTTAGTGTATTCAATCCTGAATGGATAGACCTTGTGTTTGAAGGCCGCAACAAAAGTTACGGAGCCTACCAGTTGCGCCGTGACGACAATAAAACAACATCTATTGCTTTATTGTCGGGCATTGGCCTGATGGCGCTGTTAGCAGGAGCCCCTGCTATTATAAATTATTTTTCGCCAAATGTAGCTGTTGCTGATAATGGTCTTAAATCTACAGAAGTGATAGTTGAGGAAATTCCCCTTTTTAAAGAACCGGAAACACCAAAACCTGACCCTGTTATTGAAGAGCCTGCAAAAGCAACTCCGGCTGCGGCTGCTCCGGAGGCATCTGCCCCTACAACGCTTTTTAAACCATTAGCGCCAACGTCTGACCCTGTAGAGGCACCACCCACTATAACTACAGTTTTAACCACAAACCCAGGCAGCGCAACAACTCCCGGAACACCAGGCGGCGTGGGCACCACACCTTCTGTAGCAGGTGTACCGGGCGGTACCGGCACAGATGAATCGTCTACAACTATAGAGACAACGGTAAGCGTAGATGTTATGCCTACCTATCCGGGTGGCATGCAAAAATTTTATGAAGAGGTGGGCAAAAAATTTCGCACCCCTACAGTAGAAGATGCGACAACACTAAGAGTATATGTGTCTTTTGTAATAGAAAAAGACGGTACAATGACTAACGTCAGGGTTTTAAAAGATCCCGGCCATGATATGGGTAAAGAAGCAATAAGGGTATTACAATCTATAAAAACAAAATGGATAGCCGGTAAAAAAGCCGGGCAGTCTGTAAGAACGGCATATAACCTGCCAATTACCATAAATGTAAATTAAAAAATCAGGTCCCGAAAGGGACTTTTTTATTGCTTTCTTTGGCTATTTATAAATACACACTTCTATTTTAAGAGCCGGGATATTTAACAACAGACGCTATTACAGTTTTTATGCTGGTAAGTAAATATAGTTTATCTTTGTACCCTAAAGTTTTTACTATATATGGAAACTGTATTAGATACCTTAAGGCCTGTTGCTGCTAACGGCCTGCTTACACAAAAACCTAAATGGCTGAGGGTAAAACTCCCTACAGGCCAAAAATATACTGAGCTTCGCGGCCTTGTAGATAAATACAAGCTTAACACTATATGCACATCGGGCAGTTGCCCTAATATGGGCGAGTGCTGGGGCGAAGGCACCGCTACTTTTATGATTCTTGGTAATGTGTGTACCCGCTCGTGCGGTTTTTGCGGTGTTAAAACCGGAAGGCCTGAAACGGTAGATTGGGACGAGCCTGAAAAAGTGGCACGTTCTATAAAGATCATGAACATTAAGCATGCCGTTATAACAAGTGTAGACCGTGATGACCTTAAAGATATGGGCTCTATTATATGGGCTGAGACCGTTAAGGCCATCCGCAGGATGAACCCTAACACTACACTGGAAACCCTTATCCCCGACTTTCAGGGTGTAGAGCGCATTTTAGACCGTATTGTACAGGTAGCACCAGAGGTAGTTTCGCACAATATGGAAACTGTAAAACGCCTTACCCGCGAGGTGCGCATACAGGCTAAATATGAACGCAGCCTTGAGGTATTGCGTTACCTTAAAGCCAGTGGTATTAACAGGACAAAATCGGGTATTATGCTTGGCCTTGGCGAAACCGAAGCCGAAGTATTACAAACAATGGCCGATCTTCGGGATGTAAATCTCGATGTACTTACCATAGGCCAATACCTGCAGCCAAGTAAAAAACATTTACCTGTAAAAGAGTTTATAACGCCTGACCAGTTTAAAAAATACGAAACTATAGGCCTGGAAATGGGCTTTAGGCACGTAGAAAGCGGTGCGTTAGTACGTTCATCATATAAAGCACAGAAACATATACTTTAATTAGTTCAAAGTTTAAGGTTTAAAGTTTTTCTTAAAGTTGTGAAAAGACAAGGAGCGCTAGATTGTGGTTCTAGAGGTCATTGTCGAATTTTATTTAAATTTTGACAAAGTAAAATAATTTGTGTTTGAGCGCAGGATTCATAACCCTGATGTCATGGTTTAATGTCGCCCTCGCTAACAAGCTAAATGCTCCTGATAAGGGGCATTTATTGTTTTTAGGCCTTGCAAAGCGTAACTTTAGCTCTAAGTTAGAAATCAAAAAATATAAGTACTGAATAGCTTATATATTGTTATCATAGAGTACACCCCTCATTTTTATTAAATACCTACAATTTAATTCAGGTACATCACATCTGTAAAGAAAATATTCGTTTATTTACTAAATATAAGATAGTTACTATTAAAGAAGGGAGTATGAGATTTTTATTTTTTTTAATTCTATTTAAAAGCTTAACCGTAGCCGGCCAACAAAATAGTATTGCCTTAAAGGTATATCTTGAAGATGCATATACGGGAAAAAACATTAAAGACGCTAAGGTTACCCTCGAAGGTTTTGGAGTGTCAGATATTGTTAGTAAGTATAATTCAAAAGAAGATTTTTATTATTTTGATGAAATCCCATACCAATATAATACAATAATGGCATATCATGAGAACTATAATGAGAAAGGCTTTTTATATGTGCAGGGATCGCCAGGTATTGTAAAACTAAAATTACATGACCCGAGATGTGTTTCTTATGATTTTGAAACACCTGTGTATACGTCAATTGATAGCCATTATAAGAGAAATAACAGCTACATAAAAAAACTTGAACGTAAAATTGAAATTGGTGAAAGAGATATTAATCTGCCAACATTTAAATATTTGTATCAGGAAGACCCCTACCATATAGCAATAATAACTAAAATGAATGGTGCCGAATTTTCAAACGATACAATAAAAAAAAGTATTAAACAACTCTCGTTAGTAATTTCCTCTTCAATTAAAGATACATCTGATAACCGTATTTGCAGATGTTTTGGAATAAATAATTATTATAGGAATCTTTATTCTGATGAAGATATTGATTATGCCGATGGGAAAATTTACAGAGGTTGTGACAATGAACTTGGTTGGGGTAGTCCATATAGGGTCTTTTTTTTAAATAAACAAAATGGGCAAAAGTTTAGTCGATTTAATTCGCCCGAAATTAAACAACTGCGGGAATTAGGATTTACGGTAGCTGCCCTTAGTTATCTGAGAATTGAATATTATGGTAAAACTGACTTTAAGCCTAAGGCTTTCTTTAATACCGAATCACCCTTTTACTCTGAAGATTATATTCCTGCAATAGATAATTATTTCCTGGCTAATTTAAGACGAATTCCTTTTCAAACTACCTTCTCAAATTTAGCAGATGATTTAGCAGCGAGATACGGAGGAAGGATGTACTCACTTTCATCCGGTGATGAAAGAGGTATTCCCAGTGTTTACTTTGCTATGCCGGTTAACAATAAGGGCGGTATAGGGTTAGGGGTATTAGATATCGCGACAGAGAAAGATTTAGAACATACTTATATTTTTACGAATACTTTAAAATAACGTTATTAAAAAATCACAGATACTGGTCTTAAAAATTTGTGGAAGTAGGGAGTTTAAAATCATGCTAAATGTAGTTTAAATAACTTGAAATCACATATATCATTAAAAATTGTGACTAACCCTAAAATTAAAGGCAACTGACAATATTATGAGTTACAACGGAAACCTCCGCAGGTCAACTTGGTTATGGCAATGGAAAATAATGCATCGTAATATTGAAACCACTTTTGAGAGATGAAAAATTTAGCGCTTGTAATGTTATGTATTAATTTAATTAGCTGCTTGGGCCAGACTTCCCAAAAACAGGATAAAAATAAAACAAATCAAAAAATGGAAAAATTTGATGTTACAAAAATAATAAATGGCTTCGGGGCAGAATCTGAAATAAAGTTCACTAAGGATGATACTATATATGAGGTTTTAGATTCTAATAATCAATATGTTGAAACAAGGAAAAAAATCAGTGAGAGCTTTACAAGACACCTTGTTTATGACAAAAAAACACTATCCTTATTGAAAGAAAGTACTTCTTTCTCCAAAATTTCATACGGTATCTACAGGGAATTTGATACAATGGGCAACGTTCTTAAAGAGGTCAATTTAGATGAAAAATTTGAATTTTCATTAGACAATTTATTGAAATTGGTAAAAATAAAATATGAAGTAGATTTTAATCAAGTTTTAAACAATTCAGTTTACAGAGGATTCGACGAGCACTTAGGAAGATACGTTTATAAAATACACCAGCATATCGATGACTACAAAATGAGATATATAATTATTGATGGCCAAACTGGCGATGTCATTAGTGACGATTATAAATTCTATTCAGAATAACTTTTAATTTCAAAAATTAAGTTTATGCCGACACACCAATATTATCCCACCCTTTCAACTGTTGTAAGCCTTAATGATTTCCCGGATTACCTAGGCTTTATTAAAGAAGGTATTCGAAGTATATTCGACAACATTTATATAAAAGACCTTCAGGCTAATTAGTTCACGGGGTGAATCAGGTTTTTAAGTATTATCTATAATTTCCCGTGAAAGTCTGCAAATTGAATGGGATTGGAGATTTTGCTGTTTTATTTTTAAGACATTTGAAGATGCTGAGGCTTATGACAGAAAAACGATGGCCATAAGTTTATGACTTGGCTTTTAAAGGCTAAGGATATTGATTTAGGCTTCTAAAAAAAATCAATATCTAATATATTTATATCCTCGCCGATAAGGAACACTTTTATCAATGAATATTGTAGGCAATATTCCCTATCGTAAATCATTTGAAATTAACTTTGGCTGGTATAAAATTTTGGATTGACAATCTTAGCTATTAATTCCCATATCTAATATCAAAAACACAAAGAACTGTAAAGATTTAGTACCTTTGCAATCATATTTTTATGTAATAAAAATGAAAAAAACAAAAATAGCCATTAACGGTTTTGGGCGCATAGGCCGTAACCTTTTCAGGCTTTTACTTAACCACCCTGCCATAGAGGTGGCTGCCATAAACGATATTGCCGATGCCCGCACCATGGCGCATCTTATTAAATATGACAGTATTCACGGCGTGTTGCCTTATGAGGTTTCGCATACCGAAGACAGCATAATCATCAACGGAATCTCCTACCCTTTTTTACGCCATGCAAACATTGCCGATATTAACTGGGCTGCCCATGATATTGATATTGCTGTAGAATCTACCGGGCGTATAAAGATGTTGGAGGAAGCCATGCAGCATGTTACATCGGGTGCTAAGAAGGTTATCCTTTCTGCCCCACCGGAAGATGACCGCATTAAAACTGTAGTTCTTGGCGTTAACGAACACATTCTTGACGGTACAGAAACCGTAATAAGCAATGCCAGCTGTACTACAAACAATGCCGCCCCAATGATGAAGATCATTAATGAGCTGTGCGGTATTGAACAGGCTTATATAACTACTATACACTCCTATACTACAGACCAGAGCCTGCACGACCAGCCGCATAAAGACCTGCGAAGGGCACGTGCTGCATCGCAGTCTATAGTACCTACAACAACGGGGGCTGCTAAAGCATTAACCAAGATTTTTCCTGAATTTATAGGCAAAATAGGCGGTGGCGGTATTCGTGTGCCGGTTCCGGATGGTTCACTTACTGATATTACGTGCTACGTAAAACGCGAGGTTAGCATTGAAGAAATTAATGCTGCTTTTAAGGCACAGGCAGAAGGTACTTTAAAAGGTATACTGGCGTATACCGAAGATCCAATAGTATCTGTAGACGTGATAGGCAACACAAATTCCTGCCTTTTTGACGCACAGTTAACATCGGTTATAGACAAAATGGTAAAGGTTGTAGGCTGGTATGATAACGAGATTGGGTATTCGTCGAGGATCATCGATCTTATTTTATTTTTAGAGAAGAAATAAGTTTTAAGATTTCTCAATTTCGATGATAGAAAAATCTCAAAAAATTATCAATAAGACACACCCCTAACCCCTCTCAAGAGGGGAACACTCAGACCTATAACTCACACCGAATTGAGTTTGAGTGAAGCTGTTCCCCTCTTGAGAGGGGTTAGGAGTGTGTATAGTATACAAGAATCTATATAGATTCTTGTGATGAAGAGTCATCCTCATCTTTAGGCGTTTCAACATAGTTATATACTATCCTGAAAACCGGGCGTTGTGGTAATAAAACCTCAGTAATTTCATCGGTATCATCTAAGATTTCAGGTTCGGGTGGTGGTGGGTTTACAAAGTTTCCGTTCTCATCAAAGCGTTTCATGAACGGATCCTGCATAGGGTCAAAATCAGGTTGCTGCCAGTGGTATACAATATCCCTTTCATATTCGGGGGTGCTGTATGCACGCGAAAAAAACAGTCCGGTAATCAATCCGCCAAGGTGCCCTTCCCAGGATATACCTTCCTCCACATCAGGAAAAACATACCATATCATACCGCCATACAGCATTATAATAGTAAGCGATAAGGCCACTAAACGGTAGTACCCCGTTTGTATACCCTTAAAAAAAATAAAGCTAACAAGTACATATATAAGTCCGCTTGCGCCTATGTGGTATGACCCGCCCCGCCCTATAAGCCAGGTTATAAAACCCGACAGCAGTATACCATACCCTATAACCCGCAATGCCTGGTCGCGGTAAAAATACCGCATGGCCGCAATAAGCACAAATAGTGGTATAGAGTTATTGTAAATATGCTCAAGGCTGCCGTGTAAAAAAGGGCTAAGCACTATACCGCGCAGTCCCGAAAACGTTCGTGGTAAAATTCCAAAATCTGTAAGATATATATGCAGCCGCACTTCTACCCAGTATACTAACCACAGCACCAGAACAAAGGCGAGGGGCCATAGTACTACCGAAGGCGAAAATTTAAATTGGTCGTTATTGTTCATGCATGTTGAAACTCAAAAACGTATCCAAAAAACGCAGCCTGTTATTTTGTCAGTATTTACGTTAAAACAAACTATAGACCTGTTTAAAAAATAGATTCTTCCTAACATTTTATAAAAACTTTATCGGGTAACAGCACTTTCGCATTTGGTGAAAAATCGTAAATTTACACTATGGAAGCACCTTTGGCAGAACGCATACGCCCGCAGCAATTATCTGAATATATAAGTCAGCAACACCTTGTGGGGCCTAACGGCTCGCTTACCCACCAGATAGCGCGCGGCATTATACCATCGCTTATTTTGTGGGGCCCTCCCGGCACCGGAAAAACTACGCTGGCGCAAATAATGGCGCAGGAAAGTAACCGCCCGTTTTATGTACTTAGTGCCATTAACGCGGGTGTTAAAGATGTGCGCGAGGTAATAGACAAAGCCAAACAAAGCGGCGGTATGTTTACCACTAAAAATCCTATTTTATTTATAGACGAGATTCACCGGTTTAGCAAGTCGCAACAGGATTCTTTGCTTAATGCTGTAGAGAAAGGTATTGTAACCCTTATAGGCGCTACTACCGAAAATCCGAGTTTTGAGGTGATACCTGCACTCCTGTCCCGCTGCCAGGTGTATGTGCTTAACGCTTTTACTAAAGATGATCTTGAGGCATTGCTGTATCGTGCCATTGAGGTTGATAAAGTAATGAAGACCAAACATATAGACCTTAAGGAAACGGAGGCTTTACTAAGGCTTTCGGGTGGCGACGGGCGAAAATTGCTTAACATTTTTGAACTCGTTGTAAATGCTACCGAGAGTGATGATGTAGAGATAACCAACGACCGTGTTATGCAGCTTGCACAAAAAAATACGGTACTGTATGACAAGACCGGAGAGCAGCATTATGATATAATTTCGGCCTTTATAAAATCGATGCGCGGCAGCGACCCCAATGGTGCCGTATACTGGCTTGCGCGAATGATTGAGGGCGGCGAAGACCTAAAATTTATTGCCCGCAGGATGCTTATTTTAGCATCTGAAGATATTGGGAATGCTAACCCCACGGCACTTATAATGGCAAATAATACGTTTCAGGCAGTGAGCACTATTGGTTACCCTGAATCGCGCATTATACTAAGCCAGTGTGCCATTTACCTGGCCACATCGCCAAAGAGCAATGCAAGCTATATGGCTATAGGCAAGGCACAAAGCGTAGTAAAGCAAACCGGCGACCTGCCCGTACCCTTACATCTGCGCAATGCCCCCACTAAGCTAATGAAGGAACTTGGCTATGGCGACGAATATAAATATGCGCACGACTATAATAACAATTTTGCCGAACAGGAATTCCTGCCCGATGAGATTACCAATACCCCTTTTTATGACCCCGGCAATAACAGCCGCGAGAACGGTACACGCGAGTTTTTAAAGAACCGCTGGAAAGGGAAGTATGGATATTAGAAGGTTCTGGGGAGCTTAGTTTCTTAGAACCTTAGAATTTAAACACAAAAAATGGGCTGTAAAGTATTTACTTTACAGCCCATTTTATTTCTAAGCGTCTAAGAAACTAAGTACCTCCGCATCTAAGCTTAAAACTTAATATTAAGCTTTTCGCTTACCAGTTTATCGTTTTGGTAATATTCAAAAAACCAGTCGTTCCCTTTTTTAAAGATAACACCATTTTTATTATCCCCTTGTGCCGTATAGTAATCCTGCTGCGATGTTTTATACATTTTAGCTACTACTTTTGGTGTAGTGTCTACCAATTGGTAGCCGTTAGCAATAGGCTGTGCAAACAACTGCCCTTCTACATTTACAGGAACCGGCGTCGCCGCCGGAGAAGACGTTACAGGCTTTATTTCCTGCGTGGTAACAGCCGCGGTAGCAGGCCCAACATATTTATAATTAAGCGATGCCAAAGAGGCAGATGCTTCCCTTAATGCTTCGTAATATGCTTTCTTGTAATCTTTCTGTTTGCTTTTACCCTCTTTAGAAGTAAACAGTACCTGCCCGCTGCAATCTTTTATCTGGATTAACAAGCCGGTGCTTAACAACCCTGAATCGTCTTTAAGGTCGCCATAAAGTGCAAGACATTTATTAAGCGCCAGTTCGTCGGGCATTTTATCATTTGTGTAATAGGCTTTAAAACCGTATTTCTCAAATACCATTTTAGTAAGCGAATTAAGCTCATACTTGTTGTTTTCTTTTAAGAAAGAAAATTTTTCCGGTATAATAATGTATTTATAATTATTAATAACCTCTGATTGTGCAAAGCAAATACCCGACAAAAGAAGGGCTAATAGTAGTAATGTCTTTTTCATTTTATTATAGTAAATTCTTAAGTTCGAGCAGGTGGTTTACCTGTATTATAGACGGGTGCGCCTCAAGGCTGTGCTCATTAAAATATATAGCATCAAGGCCGCAGTTAAGTGCTCCCTGTACATCGGCCTCTATACAGTCGCCTATCATTATGCTGTCACATCTTTCTACATTGGCAGCAGTAAGGGCATATTCAAAAATAGAGGGATGGGGCTTTTTAAAACCTGCGTTTTCAGAGTTGGTAACCGTTTCAAAATAATGGTCAATGTTTGCACTCTTCATTTTAAGCGCCTGTACCTCATGAAAACCATTGGTAATAATATGCAGGCTGTATTTAGGCTTAAGGTATTCCAGCAGCTCTACAGCACCTTCAAACAAATGGTTATTGGTAGGGAGCAGCCTTATATAATCATCAGACAGATCAGCAAGCAAGTAGTCGCTAATATTATAATTAAGGGCTGTAAAAACATCTTTAAGCCTGCCGTAACGCAATTGCTGCTGGGTTATAAGCCCATCGCGGTACAGTTTCCAGTAATTGGCATTAGCAGGAACATAATGCGTTAAAAAATCGGCCGGCTTAATGGCAATATTATACTTAGGCAAAAGCACCTCAAAGGCCAGTGCAGAGTTTTTCTCGAAATCCCAAAGGGTATGGTCGAGATCAAAAAATATGGCTTTCTTATTAGCTATACTCATAAATTATTTACTTACTATAACGGCGTTTTCTATGTGGTAGATCCAGTCGTCTACGTCGTTATCATTGTACCTGAAAGTTCCCTGAAGGGTAACGTACTGGTCTGTTTTTAATTTAGTACCGGGGTTTTTAAACTTAATGCCCATAATAGTTTCCGGCCCTGCCTGCCCGCAAAAAAAGCATGAGGCAAATACATTTTTGCTTAGTGCATAATTTTTATTATCTATGGGCACAATAAAACCGGTCATGTAAATGGTACGGCTGTTTTTAGCCTTAAGTGTAGGGTTTATAACGGGAAACATTACCCCTTCGGGATAATCTTTACTTGGCTTTTTAAGGAACTTTATCTGCCCTAAAAGCTTCCAGTTAAGTGTATCTGAAAAAACTGTACCTGATGTTGAGGTAACGGACTTTGGGATACCTGCACCCGATGGAGATGCCATAGACGCAAACACAAACCCCGAAACAATAATTGATATGATAAACAACGCTTTACGCATTTGCCAATGTTTTAGAAATATTTAAACTATATGCCTTTACAGCCGGTATTACGGCTGCTAAGATCCCCACAAAGATAGTGAGCCCAAACAAATATCCTTCCTTTTGCCACACAAACTCTAAAGGGTTAAATGACATTTTAAATTCTGATTCGCTGGAGCCCGATATAAGGCTTAGTGCTATACGACCAACAACCGTACCGAAAATAAAACCGGTCGTGCATAAAAGCAGGCTCTCTATAAGCACCAGCCACAGCAATTGCAGGCGGCTTGCCCCATTAACGCGCAAAAGCGCAAATTCGTATTTACGTTCTTTTAAAGTATTGTACAACGCTATAAAAATGCTAATGCCAGATATAAACATAATACCATAGGCTAAGTACTGCAATGCCTGCAAACCTATGCCAAACAGCGAGAACAGCCTGTTAATTTCTATAGCCGGAGAGGCTGCCTGCATTTTAGTGTTCTGGGCAATAAGGCGCGGCCACATAACAATACCCATTTTACTCCGAAATTTTATAAGCACTGCTGTTATTTCTTTGCCTTCTTCGGTAACTGCTTCGTCCTGGTGTTCATGTTCATGACTGTGCTCGTCCTCTTCTGCGTGTTCGTGTGCACCTTCATCATGCATGGCCCAAACGCTGGGTATATTACACAGTATAAGGTTATCGGCTACTTTGCCTGTAGGTGCAGCAATGCCGGTAATTATATACGCATGGTCTTCATGCAGTTCGCCTTCGGCGGCATCGCCATGCGACCCAAAGAATTTATCACCAATTTTTACATTCATTTTTGTGGCTACCGAACTGCCTATTACCACTTCAAAGTTTTTGGCAAAAGGCCTGCCTTCTTTTATGCCCTTGCCATAAATGGTAAGGTAATCAGTCGTTGTACCCACTATCCTGAAACCTTTGTAGTTGTCACCAAATGCTAAGGGCACAGCCGTTTGTACAAAGCGGTGCTTCATCCAAGTCTTAGCTTCGGTATAATCTATATTTCCTGTAGGGGCATCTATCTGGTAAACTGCAGAAAGTATAAGCTGCAACGGGCTGCCCTGCGCACCAAGCACCAGGTCTATATTATCTATATTACTGTCAAACTGTTTTTCAAATTGCTCCTGCAGTAAAATAAGCAATGTAATTATTGCCACACTTGCCGTAAGCAAAATAATGCTAAGGGCGGTGTTAAGGGGTTTAAACCAAATGTTTTTCCACGCTATCCTGGCTATCATTACAGGGAGATTTGGTTAGGGAATATATCTTTAAGCCTCTGGTCGTGGGTTACAATAACCAGTGCAGTACCATATTGTTTTGCAAGCTGTGCAAGCATACCGGCTACACGGTGGGCATTTTCGTCGTCGAGGCTGGAGGTGGGCTCATCGGCTAATAAAAGGCCGGGCTCGTTAATGAGCGCCCGTGCTACAGACACACGCTGCTGTTGCCCAATGCTAAGCTGCGATGGCTGTTTATGTAAATGATCCTGTAAATCTAATTGCTGTAAAAGCTGTTTTGCCTTTTCTGTTGCCTGCTTCCCTGTTGCAAGCCACGAGGCAAGCACAACATTTTCGAGCACGTTTAGAGATGCCACAAAATAAGACTGCTGTAATACCAACCCAATATGGCGGCCACGAAAGCGGTCTAATTTTTTTTCAGATAACCCTGTAATATTGGTTTGTTCTACAATAACCTCCCCGGCCTGTGGCCGCAGCAACCCGCCTAAAAGGTGCAGCAATGTGGTTTTACCCCGCCCGGACCCTCCTGTTATAAGCAGGCTTTCGCCCGATGGCACAGCAATATCAGGAAAGCTGAAGGTGGCGTTTTTACCATAAGAAAAGCTTAGATTTTTAGTAACAATCATTCATTTATAATATGCCTGCAAGTTAACGAAAACAGAACAAAATGGTAACACGTTAAACCCATTATGTTTTAAGGGAAGCACGTCTTTTAACATCAAAAACAATGATGCTTTGCAATGACCCAAGCTCTTCATTCTCATTTTCTATAGCCGCCTCAAGTTTAAGTTTACCCTGTTTCATAGCCTTAAGGCAACGGCTGTAAATTGTATCCCTGCTTTTAAGGTCGGCGGCGGTAAGGTCCAGCCGTATCTCTACAACCAGCCTGTTAATTTGGGCATTCGCAATGTACCGCTCTGCATTATCAGGGTCATAATTTTCAGAAAGATTGAAATCTACCATCTCGAACTCGCGGCTTTCCAGTTTTTCTGCCACCATTTTTGGTACTTCGCGGGCACGGGCCCTTAGCTCGTTAGGGAGTGTATACTCCCCATCGTATTTAAAGGTCATCGTGTAATTATACATAGCTTTTTTTTATTTAAAGTTACTGATTTTACGATACCTGCATTTGCGGTTTAACATATTAAGAGGTCATAAATATTAGCTAAAATTAAATAAGATTCTAAAAAATGAACGCTTGCACGTATAAAAATATATTCTTATGTGGCTTGTATAAATATATTTTATACTTTTACGTAACTAATTACGTAATTAATAATAAATGGAATTTTTCGATAAAATAGGCAAGATGGCTATAGGCAGCAGGCTAAGGATGCTCTCTGAAATTGTAACCGAAGATGCATCCAAAATATACAACCTTTACGGCATCGATTTTCATCCAAAATGGTTTCCGGTATATTATGTATTGGCAGAGGGTAAGGCAAACACCATAACTTCCATCGCTAAAGAGATAGGGCATTCGCATCCATCTGTAAGTAAAATTATAAGCGAAATGGTAAAGGCCGGACTGGTTTTAGAGAAAAGCGAAACAACAGATGGCAGGCGCAATGTGGTATCACTGTCTGCCAAAGGCAATGAGGTTACCTTAAAGATACAGGACCAGTATACCGATCTTAACAGTGCTATTGAAGACATGCTTGGCCAAACCACACATAACCTGTGGAAAGCACTGGCTGAATGGGAATTTTTACTGGAACAAAAGTCGTTACTAAAACGCGTTACAGAGCAGCAAAAGCTGAGGGAACGCAGCAATGTAACCATTGTTGACTTTGAGTCAATGTACCTTGATGCCTTTGTAAACCTTAACACCGAGTGGATATCGCATTATTTTAAAATGGAAGAATCTGACTATAAAGCCCTTAATAATGCCGAAGAATACATTTTAAACAATGGCGGATATATTCTCGTAGCACTATACAAAGGAGAGCCTTTAGGCGTATGTGCCTTAATAAAATACCCTACAGATGATTTTGATTTTGAATTGGCTAAGATGGCGGTTTCGCCAAAGGCACAGGGCAAAAATATTGGTGGGTTGTTAGGTGCCGCAGTCATTGACAAGGCAAAAAGCCTGGGAGCAAAAAAACTGTATCTTGAAAGTAACACCATTTTAAAACCTGCAATAAACCTGTACCACAAGCTGGGTTTTGTAAAAATACCAGAACGCCCTACCCCTTACGAACGCTGCAACATACAAATGGAGTTAGTGCTGTAACCATTTAGCAGCCCCATCTTCATTATGGATACAACTACCCTTAATATGGTTATATTTACTACGCCTGTTGTAGCGAACTTTGTAGTGTACTATACAATCAAAAAAAAACTATAACAAAATGAGCATTAAAAAAGTAAACTTAGGAAACCAGGGGCTTGTAGTGCCTGCCATAGGGTTAGGCTGTATGGGAATGACCACTATAGCCGGTGCTGATATTTATGGCAAAGCTGATGAAGCCGAAGCTATTAAAACCATTCACCGCTCATTAGAGCTTGGCGGTAATTTTCTTGACACTGCCGATTTATATGGACCATTGCTTAACGAAAGGCTGATTGCAAAAGCTATTACCGGCAATCGTGGCAACTATATTATTGCCACAAAATTTGCCTGGGAAATAGACGACAACGAGCAGCTTACCTGGAAAATAAATGGTAAAAAGGATTACGTTAAAAAAGCAGTAGAGCGTTCGCTAAAAAACCTGGGTACTGATTATATAGACCTTTACTACATGCACCGCCTTGATCCTGAAACCCCTATTGAAGAAACTGTGGGTGCCATGGCAGATCTTGTTAAAGAAGGTAAAGTGGGTTATATTGGGCTTAGCGAGGTATCATCTGAAACTATTAAACGTGCCCATGCCTTACATCCTGTAACAGCTTTACAATCAGAATATTCTTTGTTTGAGCGTAGTGTTGAGGAAGAAGGCATTTTAGACACCCTTAAAGATTTAGGCATTGGCTTTGTGCCCTACTCGCCTTTAGGCCGTGGGTTTATATCAGGAGAAATAAAAAGTCCGGACGATTTTCCTGAAAATGATTTCCGCAGGGGTATTCCTAAATTTCAGGGAGAGCAATTTTATAAAAACATTGAGCTGCTTAATGAGATCAATAAACTTGCTGCCGAAAAAAATGTTACACCTTCTCAGCTTGCTATTGCATGGACGGTTAATAAGGGTTTTGTACCAATACCGGGAACCAAACGCGTAAAATATGCAGAACAAAACATTGCTGCCGCAGCTATAGCGCTTACTACACAAGATGCTCAAAGGCTGGAAAGCATTATTCCGCTGGGTACTGCAACCGGTAACCGCTATGACGACTGGGGAATGACCATGGTGAGCCTTTAGGCAATAGGCAATAGGCAGCATTACAAGTTCCGAATTACAAAAGGCAAATCTCAAAAAAGTTGTCACAGTAATTGCAATAATCAGTTTAAAACAAGCCACGAATGCATTATTAAGCTAATTTTATGGTGTACTTCGTGGCTAACTTTATTACTATGAAAAAGACAATTCAGGGTCCGGTTATATTAAACTCAATTTCTGAAATGCACCGTGCTATGGGGATACCAGAGCCCGAACATCCGCTAATAAGCATTGTAAACTTTAGCGATGTAAGGCAGCATTCAGAAATACTGGAACATGGCCTTGTGCTTAACGTATACATGATCGCACTTAAAAAAGATTATAAGGGCAAGGTAAAATACGGGCAAAACTTTTATGATTTTGATGAAGGCATGATGTCTTTTATTGCGCCGGGACAGATATGTTACCAAAACGAACCCGGTTATGAGCCACTCTCGGGGAGCATGCTTATCTTTCACCCCGATTTTTTAAGAGGCTACGCCCTCGACAAAAATATTAAAGCGTTTGAGTTTTTCTCTTATGCAGCTAACGAAGCGTTATATCTTTCTAAAAAAGAAGAGGTAATGATAGAAGGTGTTTTTTGCAATATTGCTCAGGAGTACCATAGTAATATAGACAACTTTAGCCAGGACGTTATTGTATCGCACATAGAGTTGTTGCTTAACTACAGCAATCGTTTTTACAACAGGCAGTTTATTACCCGCAAAAATGCAAACAACGGCCTGCTTATTAAACTGGAAGACATCCTTGAAAATCATTTTAAGAACAGTGAGAATACAGGATTGCCCACGGTGAAATACCTTGCCGACACCCTTAATGTTTCGGCCAGCTACCTTAGCGATATGCTACGCACCCATACGGGGCAAAATGCACAGCAGCACATACATAATAAACTGATAGAAAAAGCTAAAGAAGTACTTACCACTACCCCACTTTCGGTTAGCGAAATTGCTTACCAACTGGGTTTTGAATATCCACAGTCATTTAGCAAACTGTTTAAGACCAAGACAAATTTAAGCCCGCTGGAATACAGGAAAATGTTTAATTAACTTACTCCTGAAACACCACGATTTCCTGTTTAGTGTCTTTAATTCTTATTGTAATGGTATTATATTGCCATGTGTTATTGCCTTTTGTAGCAATAACATCCATTTTACCTTTGGCCTTGCTGCCCTTTACCCTAACAGATAAATTTACATGATTATTATTGTCTGAATATTCTACGTTGCTCTCTATAATGGCCATTTGGTCTATAGGTTCTAAAGTGCCCAATACTTTTACCACCTCTTTATTTTGCTGTGCCTGTTTTAAGGCGTCTTTGTAAAGTGCATCGTCATTAAGAGCTGTTACATAACCGCCCATTTGCGCATCTGATACTGTAGAGAACAACGCGCTGCCTAAAAAACAAACCACTACTATTACCGGCAATAACCATTTTATGTTGCGTTGCAGCCAGTTTTTATTTTTAATTGTGTCGTTATCCATTATTAACCTAATTATAAAATACCTGCATCGGCAAAGCTGAAGTAGCTATGCTCGGTTATAATTACGTGGTCGAGCACTTTAATATCGAGCGAATGTCCCGCCATTTTTAACTGGCGTGTTACCTGCTTATCTGCTTCACTTGCTGTTAATGTACCCGATGGGTGGTTGTGTACCAGTATCATCCCTACAGCATTATGCTCTAACGCGGTTTTAAATACAATGCGTACATCTACAACAGTACCCGTCATTCCACCTTTACTGAGCTGTGTTTTATAAATAACCTTGTTAGAATTGTTAAGGTAAATAATCCAGAATTCTTCATGTTGAAGTTCGCCTATTATAGGTTGCATGATCTCGAACACCGTTTTACTTGCGGTAATACGTTTCAGGTCGACTGTTTCTTCATCGCGGCGGCGTCGCCCCAATTCCATCGCGGCAGCAATACTTATTGCTTTGGCTTCGCCTATGCCTTTAAAGCCCATAAGCTGTTGCAGCGACTGCTTGCCCAGTGCATTAAGGTTGTTATCTACACTGGCAAGTATGCGTTTGCTAAGCTCTACCGCGCTCTCGTTACGGCTACCCGACCCTATTAGTATGGCAATCAGTTCGGCATCGCTAAGAGCAGCCTTGCCTTTAAGCATTAACTTTTCGCGGGGCTGGTCGTCTTCCGCCCAATATTTTATCGAGAAATTTCCCTGGTTTTCTTCCATAAGGTGTTTGAAGTATGAAACGAATTTAAACAAATTAATTTAACACCCTAACTTTTTGCCGTTATGATTTATCATTCTTATTTCAATCCTGGCTATAGCGTATACCCTATATTACTTTAAAGATATTTTTAGCCCCATTTCGTTTTTCATGTGTAGCACAACCTCTGCATTGCCTTTTGCGTCATCTACAGGATTATGGGTATGTTCTGTTTTTCGCAAATGTTTCCATTGTGCAAAAGTATCCTTAACGAGCCCACAATATAAATCAGATATTCTTCTGGACGAAAACCCAAAAGGGTTCCTGCCCGTAAAATGGTGAAAATACCAACAAATAAACATCCAGTCGAAGCCATTGTTATCGCTCATAAAAACGGGCCGCCCTTTACTATTTACTTTTATCCATTCTTCAAAGGCAAGCATTGTTTCTGTAGGATCATCAAATAACAACGTCTCTTCCCTGCTGAATCCGGAAACAGCCAGGGCTTCTGGCACGAACTTTTGAGATATAGGCCTTATCTTTCCGTAAAAAGTTTTATTTAATGCCTCGTCTACCAGCACTGCGCCAAAACATATCATCGAATAATCTCCGGGTATAGGCCCATCTGACTCTATATCTACTACAAAATAGCTCATGACAATTAATAATTGTGCACAATTTAAACAAATTAAGCTATTAATTATCATACTACCATACAATATTATTACGTTCTCATAGCAAACCAGTACCCCATGAGAACACTATTATTTTTATTACTGTTTGGCTGCACCAATACCCCAACGGCACAGGTTACTGCACCGGTAAATAAAAACTTTTACGAAAAACTTAGCGATGCTGCCCTGCTTATTACCCACGATAATGTAAGTTACGATTCTGCATATTACCAAATACCATACCCTAACGGTGATGTGCCAAAAGACCGTGGCGTATGTACCGATGTGGTTATACGCTCTTACCGCAAACTGGGTATTGACCTGCAAAAAGAAGTGCACGAAGACATGGCTGCTAACTTTGCCAGCTACCCAAAATCGTGGGGATTAAAAACTACCGATACAAATATAGACCACCGCCGTGTGCCCAACCTGCAGGTGTTTTTTACCCGAAAAGGCAAGGTTAAAACCGTAAGCGATAAATCAGCAGATTACAAGCCAGGCGATATTGTAACGTGGATGCTTGCAAGTAACAGACCGCACATAGGTATAGTGGTGGATAAAAAAGGTGCTGAAGGGCGTTATAAAGTGGTGCATAACATAGGCCGCGGACAAGTTTGCGAAGATGTACTGTTTGCTTATACAATAACAGGGCATTACAGGTATAAACCCGTCCTGTAGGCCCCCTAACCCCCGAAGGGGGAATTCCACAATTGAACACAGAAGCAAATCTTTAACTTTAGACACTTGACTTTTGATTACAACAACGTCTTCACCTCATCAAAATTAAGTCCACCATAGTTGCCGGAGCTCATTAGTAATAAGGCAACGCCTTTAGTATCATATTTTAGGTGGTACAGGTAATCTTTAAACGCTGCGGGGTTGGTATAAATAATAAGGTCTTCGCGGTTAAAGGCTTTTGAAATTTGGTCGTAGGTTACTTCTTGAAGCTGTTTTATCGCGACGGCATCGGGGCTGTAAAACACTACGGCAACATCGGCGGCATCAAGCGCACCTTCATATTCCTTTAAAAATTCGGCATTAAGGCTGCTGTAGGTATGCAGTTCCAGGCACGCAATAAGCGTACGGTCAGGATACTGTTCCTTAACCGCCCTTGTAGTGGCAGATACCTTACTTGGTGAGTGTGCAAAATCTTTATAGGCAACATTGCGGCCATTTTCGGCAATTTTTTCAAGTCGCTTGCTTGCCCCTTTAAAGGTAGCAATGGCTTCATAAAAATCGGCTTCATCTATACCCATGTTCTGGCATATCCATTTGGCACCGGCAAGGTTGTTAAGGTTATGTGCGCCAAAAACTTCTATAGGCATAGGCCCTTCGGGAGTTTCAAGCAGGGTAATACCATCCTTAACCGTATACTCAGGTGTGTGGTATGGCAGTTTTCGTATAGGGTTAGTTGCTTCTTCGGCAACACGTTTTACCTCAGGGTCGTTCTCGTTATATACGAGTATGCCGCCGTTGGTAATTTTTGCAATAAATATCTCAAACTGCTCTACATAATTTTCAAACGTAGGGAACACATTAATATGGTCCCACGCTATGCCGCTTATCAGAGCAATATTAGGCTGGTATAAATGAAATTTCGGACGCAAATCCATCGGAGATGACAGGTACTCGTCACCTTCCAACACTATAAAATCGTTCTCTTCTGTAAGGTGCACCATAGTGTCAAAACCTTCAAGTTGAGCACCCACCATGTAATCAACATCGCGGTTATGGTAGTTCATTACGTGCAGTATCATACTGGTAATGGTGGTCTTACCGTGGCTGCCACCTATAACCACACGGGTTTTATCTTTGCTTTGCTCGTACAAAAATTCTGGATAACTGTATATTTTAAGACCCAGCTCCTGCGCCTTAAGCAGTTCGGGGTTATTAGCTTTGGCGTGCATGCCTAAAATAACGGCATCAATATCGGCTGTAATCTTTTCCGGGAACCAGCCCAGTTCTTCTGGCAATAAACCCCGTTTTTCAAGACGGGTGCGGCTTGGCTCAAAAATAGCATCGTCGCTGCCGGTTATTACATATCCTTTACTGTGCAGGGCAAGAGCCAGGTTGTGCATGGCGCTGCCGCCTATAGCTATAAAATGTGTACGCATTTTTGTAGTGAAGTTTCAAATTCTTTATTCGCCCAAATGTACCAAATAGATTTTAAAATTATAAATATCTGTATGCAGACTTTTAATTTATTCAACCATAATGTGATTGCTATTACGCAAGGTTAATATAATGTGTCTTTACATAAAAAACGCCCGTCATCGGAGCTATTCAATAATTATTGAAATATTATCTTTACCTAAAAAAAATATGCATCAAAAAATAAACAATATACGTTTAAAAATAAGTGAAGACAATAGTGCCGTTGGTTACATCTATCTCGAAAATACAGAAGACAAACAGGAACGAAAAGTTAGCAAAATGATTGCCCTCAGCGATGTAGTAAATGATTACAGGGGTGTACCGGTCTATCTCGACTTTAATAAAGATGGACACTTAATGGGTATCGAAATAGTTGGGTAATTATCCGGAGATACGCATTTGATGCTGCTTGATAATATTCTCGTATTTACGACATACGCTTGCAATATGTCTCTACACAAAAAAACCGCCCCTCATCAGGGCGGCTTTGTCATTCTAAAGTCTATTATCTTTTATCTAATATCTAAAAATCTTAAATCTAATTGTCTTACTTAACAATTGTCATTTCGTCTACAATGTGTTTTGCACCGGCATATTTGTCGATGATCCAAAGCACGTAGCGAATATCAACATTAATAGTACGTTGCAGGTCTTTATCAAAAATAACATCTCCCGCCATAGCCTCAATGTTACCATCAAAAGCAAGGCCTATAAGCTCACCTTTACCGTTAAGCACCGGCGAACCCGAGTTACCACCTGTAATATCATTATCGGTAAGGAAGTTAACCGGCATATAGCCACCTTTATCGGCATACTGGCCAAAGTCTTTTTTCTCGTTAAGTTCAATCAGCCTTTTAGGCAGGTCGAATTCAGCATCGTTAGGCTTATATTTATTTACTTCGCCCTGTAGCGTTGTGTAATAGTTTTTCTTGGCATCGTTACGCTTATCTGCAGGCAACGAGCGCACTTTACCATACGTAAGGCGCAGGGTACTGTTAGCATCAGGATAATACTTAGCGTTAGGATTAGCTTCCCTCATACCTTCAACAAGCAAGCGGAATGCTTTAGAAAAATCGGCATCAAGCTGTAACTGTTCATCGGTTTTAAAACGGTATTTAGCCATAAGGTCGGCAGACAGTTTATAAAGCGGGTCGGCTTTAAGAACATCAAGGCTTGGGGTTTGTAAAAAGGCATTCAGTTTTTCTTCAGATGCATAGAAACTTTTTGCAAAAGCATCATTTACAAAAGCAGTATAGTCATAATTTACAGGTTTACCTATTTCTGCAACGTAAGGCGCAATAGCATACCCTGTAGATTTTGTGGCATACAAATGCAACTGCGCTGCAAGTACATCTTTTTCTATAGGCAGGTACATGGTAGCATACGTTTCTTTAATCGCATCCTTTAACTCCGGTAACATTTCTTTACGTTTGGCAGCATCCGCGTCTATATAAGCTTCAAGACCGCGCCCCATACTGTAAGGCATAACAGCAAAATTACTGGTGCGTATTAAACCCGTTAAGTAATTATCGTGACGTGCCTTCTCGTTGGTCTTAGCGTAGTAATTGTTTATTGTGGCAATAACATAGCCATACTTAGCTTTGTTGGCAGGCTTGTTAGCCCATGTATTAAAATCAGCTTCAGCCTTAGCTTTGGTAGCTGCCGTTTTATGTTTTGTTAGGGCATCTATCATTCCCTGGCGGTTTTTCCAGTAGTTGGCAACCTGTGCATATTTAGAGGCGTATTCCAGACGTACTTTAGCATCCTTGTCCATGTGCACTTTCATCTTGTCCATTCCCAGTTTAGAAGCCTCTACCCATGCAGGGTATGCATACTTAACATTTTGCTCTATACCGCCGCTTGGCATCCAGCGGTTAGTACGGCCCGGATAGCCCAGTATCATGGCAAAGTCGTTCTCCTGAACACCCTTAAGGCTTACAGGAAGGTGGTGTTTAGGTACCAAAGGAACGTTCTTTTCAGAATATTCTGCCGGGCTACCGTTAGCATCGGCATAAATACGGAACATAGAAAAATCTCCCGTATGGCGTGGCCACTCCCAGTTATCGGTATCGCCGCCAAATTTACCAACACTTTCCGGCGGGTTGCCTACAAGGCGCACATCTTTATAATCCTGGTATACAAAATAGTAATACTCATTGCCCTGAAAGAACGGACGTACCGATACGGTATATTTACCACCTTCATTATTTTCTTTTTCTATAAGGCTAATCTCACGTTGTATGGTTTTCTCCCTTTCAGCCTCGGTCATTTTATCGTTTACTTTGCTAAGTATACGTTTAGACACATCGTCCATACGTACAAAAAAGCGCACGTATAGGCTTTTAGGCTTAAGCTCGCCACCGTGGTTTTTTGCCCAAAAACCATCTTTAAGATAATTGGCCTCCGGTGTAGAAAGTTCAGCAATAGCCTCATAACCACAGTGGTGATTGGTTAGCACAAGGCCATTGTTAGAGATAACCTCGGCAGTGCAGCCACCGTTAAACTGCACTACGGCATCTTTAAGGCTGTGGTGGTTAATGCTGTAAATTTCTTCAGACGTAAGCTGAAGCCCCATTTTTTGCATGTCGCGGTGGTTAAGACGCTCAATGAACATAAGGAACCACATGCCCTCGTCTGCCCTGACAGGTAATACCATGACAAACATGGTTACAAATAGAATTAGTTTTTTCATTTAGGTTGTAAATAAAGTTAGTGCTGCTGTAAGAATTATCAGGGCTTTCGCCGAAATTTATATTTTTAGCAACGCGAAGATACTTTATTTTAAGAATTTGATAAAATAATGGTGCAGATAAAAATGGGATGTCACGGTTTTTATGCCGAAGTCCCTAAAAGAAAAACGCTTCAAAATACAATTGCTGTACTTTGAAGCGTCCTCCTTATAAGTTTAGAGACTATTTACCCTCTTCCCTCTTCTTTTGCTCGTTTGCAGGCAGGTAGTTGCGGCTGTTTACGTGTGCATAATATTCCTGCAGGAATGCCTTAAAGCGTTTTATATTTATTATGTCGGCAGGGGTTTGTTTAGCTATTAAATTATTTTTACCTAACGGGTCTGTATGGTAATCGGTTTTGGCAATTACCTCTTTTTCGTTAAACAGGTAGTAATAATCGTCTGTTGTAAAATTGAAGGCGCTGTTACTAAAATTCACCACAAAATGGTCGTTAGCTAAAGCTTTATCAAAATGGTCTTTGCCAAAGCTAAAGTAAGGCTTGTTATAATCCAGCATGCCCAGTAGTGTAGGCATAATGTCTATGTGCTGCATAACCCTGTCATCTTTACCTTTAAATGTAGTATCTCCCGGCTTAAAGAATATAAGCGGAATGGCATACTCGTTAGGCTGTTTGTTAAACTTATCGTTATCGGATCCCGAACCATGATCGGCAGTAATAATAAACAACGTGTTGTTATACCAAGGCTCGTTCTTAATGCTTTTAAAGAATTCCTTAAGCGAATAATCAGCATATTTTATGGTTCTATGAATGGGCAGCGTACCTTCTGTAAATTGCTTTTCGTAGCCTGCCGGTATGCTGTAAGGGTGGTGCGACGATAATGTGAATACCGTACCAAAGAATGGTTTTTTAAAACCGTTCAGTTTTTTGTGTACGTACGGAAAGAATTTATGGTCCCAGATTCCCCATTTGCCATCAAAATCGTCGGTGCCCATTTCGGCTTCATATTCCTGGCGCGAGTAAAACTGCTTTACCCCTGCTGTTTTGCCAAACGACACAAACCCCATAGACTCGCGCACGCCTCCGTGAAAAAAGGCTGTTTCATATCCCATCTCTGCCATGCACTGCGGCAGGCCATGGTATGACGACACCGAGTTAGGCAATGACAAAAAGTGTTCTTTAAACGAGGGTATAGATGCCCAGATGGCCGGTAATGCATCTATAGAACGCAGTCCACTTTGGTAGGCGTTGGTAAACACATAGCTTTCATTTACAAGCGAATCTACAAAAGGCGTATTGGTTTCCTGTTCCGGCTTAAACTGGTCTGACATACTCTTGATATGTGCCTTACCAAAACTTTCGAGCACAATAAGGAAAACGTTGGTTTTTCGGTCTAACGTAAATTGCTCTCCCGCCGCAACAGTATGCGTAGTAGATGCTAATTTTTGTGCTTCGGCATCATCCATATAATGCAGGTTGGGCACTTTCTTAGATTTGCTCATAGTGCGCAACACACAAAATGGGTTGCTTAGCATTAGCGATGTATGCGAAGGATTATCGGTATACAAAAAGGCATCATTCATGGTTATGGGAAAAGATGCCGCAGAAAATGTAGCTCCCCTTACAAAAAAGATTACCGCTATTGCCATAACAGCCATGTACCCAAAATGTATGGGAATGTATTTTTTGTTGCTCATTGCCGGATACACCTTTTGCTGTATAGCCTTATAAGCATACCATAATATGGCTATAAGAATAATGTAAAACACGATGCCGTACCAAAAATCGATAAGGAAGTTAATGAGCAATGCCCCAAAACTGTCTTCCTTAAGCAATACAAAATCGCCCAGTACTATACGCGCCTGTTTAAAGGGGTAATAAAAAACATCGGCCATATTAATAAGCAGGCCAAGGCTGTTGCCCAGCATAAAAAAGAACAGCGTTATTTTTTGCCATATTTTATGCTCTGCTACACGCAGCGGAAACATAGAAAGGAATATAAACGGCAGGTTGATGTATATTATAGATACGGTATCAAACATAAGGCTGCCCCTTACAAGGTTCCAGGTGCTTGTTAGCTTTAACGGGGCTATAAGCTTATCATTCCAAACGTAGAATAAAACCCTGCACAGCATAAAAACTATGTACACTACTGCAAGCCTGGCTAAAAGCACTATAAGCCTGTTCTTAAAATGTAACTTCATGATGGTGTGTAATGTGCCTCTCTTAACGGGCTACATTGCCCTTTAAGTATTAACGGCGCAAAGATAATTTATTTTAAATTATGAGTTAACAAACAGTTAACCAATGTTAGCTTACATAAAGCATAGTGCTAATACACAAAGGCATAAAGATTTATTAAATATGAGCGTTGTAAGCTGCTGCCCATTTTTATGTTGACTAACTTAGAGACACAAACAAAAAATTAAACTATGAGTACAGTAACTTTTAACACAGATGCCGGTGCACAGCTTTTTGGAGGGATACCCCAGGCTGCACCCGATAAAGAAAACCTTAAGGCAAGCGAACTGCTTAATTTTGTAAAAAAGCTTGGCCTTACCTACAAGAACATCAAGCTTTCTACCAACGGGCAAACCGTAACGCTGGAAGGTGAAGTAGACCGTCTGGAGGAAGCAGAGAAAATTGCCCTTGCTGTGGGTAATGTGGGCGGTGTAGAAACCGTAACTAATAATATGAGGGTAACAGTAAGTGCTCCACCATCTAAATATCATACAGTGGCAAGTGGCGATTCGCTCTCTAAAATTGCAGGTAAATATTACGGCGATGTACAAAAATACAATGTAATTTTTGAAGCCAATAAACCCATGCTTACAGATCCTGATAAAATATACCCGGGACAGGTATTAAGGATACCTAATGCTTAAATTAGTAAGCTGTTCCATTTCGACCAAAGCGCAGCGAAGTGGAAAAACTCTACTGGTATAACATGACATTGTTCCATTTCGACCGCAGCGCAGCAAAGTGGAGAAATCCCTATTTATTAATGAGATTTTTCGGCTTCGTTGCACCTACCTACCGTCAGGCAGGCAGGCTTCGCTCAGAATAACATACTGCATAAAATAAAAAAAGCGCCAATCGGCGCTTTTCATTATACTTCTACATTCAGCATTTGCCAAAGTTTATCTTTTAGCTCCATAAGCCCCTGTTGTGCTACAGATGATATCATTAAGTACGGAATGGCTTTAAACGTCTGGTCAAGATTGGTTTTCATTTCTTCCTTAAGCTCATCGTCCAGCATATCACATTTAGAGATCACTATTACACGTTCTTTATCCAGAATTTCGGGATTGTAGCGGCGTAGTTCATCAAGTAATATTTCATACTCTTTTTCAATATCCGGCGCATCAGCCGGGATAAGGAAAATCAGTACCGAGTTTCGTTCTATATGCCTTAAAAAGTAGTGGCCTAAACCTTTACCTTCGGCAGCACCCTCTATAATTCCCGGTATATCGGCAATTACAAAACTCTGATAATCCCTGTACGACACAATACCTAGGTTAGGCTTAAGCGTTGTAAACGGGTAATCGGCAATTTTTGGTTTTGCAGAGGTAAGTACCGATAGTAATGTTGATTTTCCTGCATTAGGAAAACCTACAAGGCCTACATCGGCAAGTACTTTAAGCTCCAGCAATATATCACTCTCTTCTGCCGGCATACCGGGCTGCGAGTAGCGTGGAGTCTGGTTTGTAGAACTCCTGAAGTGCCAGTTACCAAGGCCGCCTTTACCGCCTTTGGCAATAATTTTTTTCTCGCCGTCTTCGGTAATCTCAAATAAAATTTCGTCAGTCTCTTTATCGCGAACTACCGTCCCTAACGGAACCTCAATGTATTTATCATCACCATCGGCACCGGTGCTGCGTGCGCTACCGCCATCGCCACCGTGGCCTGCTTTAATGTGTCGTGCAAATTTTAGGTGAAACAATGTCCATAACCCTTTGTTGCCCACAAGGTATACGTGGCCGCCACGACCGCCATCGCCACCATCGGGACCTCCTTTTTCAATAAATTTTTCCCTGTGCAAGTGTGTAGATCCCTTGCCCCCTTTTCCTGAGGACACATATATTTTTACGTAATCTACAAAATTTCCTTCTGTCATTTCTTTTAATTTAATGTAAAAGGCTGCGGGTTAGGCGCAACATTTCAGTTTGCAAAAGTACATTATTTTTATGAAACTCCATACCGCAAAAAACCGTGGTAAACCCTGACAAGTTTTGTTAGTCATTTAATCAGTCACCAACAGCATAAAAATGGGTATATTTAAATTTTAATCGTAATTAATACAACACATGCACTGCAACCCCATTTCATCTATAATAACAAAAAGTTTAACCTCAGCACATATATTAAAGATTACTTTTATCTTTATTGCTATAGTTTTTACCGGAAATTTAAACTGCTTTGCACAACTTAAACGCACGTTGCTTGCTACTTCTAAAACAAACCATACCCTGTCCATAATAAACCCTGCAACTTTAAAGATCATTGCTGTTGTTCCTGTAGGGCCTAACCCGCACGAGGTTGTAGTATCTCCCAACGGTTTAAAAGCATTTGTATCTAACCCCGGAAATAGCGACTTGCACGAAATTAATGTTATCGATTTACAACATAACAAAGCATTGCCAAATATAGATACCGCACCGTTTTTAGGTCCGCACGGTATGGCCTATCTTGAGAATAAATTATGGTTTACAGCACAGGGATCTAAATCGGTAGCCAGGTACGATATTGCAACATCTAAATTTGACCTTGCCATAGGCACCGGGCAGGACGTTACCCACTTACTTTATGTTACACCCGATAGTAAAAAATTTTACACTACCAATGTAGACTCGGGCACGGTAAGTATTTTTGAGAACATGTTAGTACAGCCCACTATACCGCCAACAGGTGTATTACCTCCTACTGCCAAACCGCATATTGACTGGGTGCAGACTCTTATCCCGGTAGGGAAAGGTGCCGAAGGATTTGACGTATCACCCGATGGTAAGGAGCTATGGACCGCCACACCTGAAGGGCTTCTGTTTATAATAGATCTTGAAGCTAAGAAAATATCTGCGACAATTGATACAGAGGTATTAGGATTGCACCGCTTGAAATTTACTCCAGATGGCAAACGTGTAGCTTTGGTAAGTGTTCGCACCGGCGATTTGTTATTTTACGATGTTAAAAGTCGCAAAGAAATAAAACGAATTAAAACCGGACAGGGTGCCGCCATGCTTATGGATGCGCAGTATAACCGCCTGTTTATTTCCTGTTCGCCTAACGACTACATTGCAATTATTGACTTAAAGACTATGGAGGTATCAGGAAAGCTGGAAATCGGAGGCCGCCCGGATGGGTTGGAATTTGCTATTACAAAATAAGCTTTTATACTTATAAGGTACAATGGCACTGTTTGTGCGGTACAGCTTTATTATTACTACACACAAATCAGCATGACAATTATCCCATTGCAGGAAGGCATTTTTACGGTTACACCTACTAAAGACTTTACCCGGATTACGAGAGAAGAATTAAAAACCGTAGATAAGGCATTACTTACCATGGCCATCTGCCCTTTTTTGATTGTACTGCCGGATGATATAATTCTTTTAGATGCAGGTTTGGGATTTAAAGAAGACGGCAAACCTGTTATTGTAAAACTTATTGAAGATGCAGGATACAACGCTAACCAGATTACTAAAGTACTGCTATCTCATTTACATAAAGATCATGCAGAGGGATTAGGTTATACAGACAACGGTACTTTTATTCAGAACTTTCCTGATGCCGAAATTTACTTACAGCAAAATGAACTGCACTACGCCCTCGACCAGATTGCGAGCCACTCTTTTAACCAGGAAATTTTAGAGGAAATTGCCAGCCTGCCCAACCTTATTTTGATGAATGATGACACAGGCTCTATCGGTAAGTATATAACTTATGAAGTTACCGGCGGGCATACGCCTTTTCATCAGGCTTTTTGGTTTAAGGAAGACAACGTTACTGCCTTTTATGGTGCCGATAACCTGCCGCAAAAGAGCTATCTTAAATTCCACATTGCCTACAAGTCTGATTATGATGGCAAAAAAGCTATGGAAGACCGCCAGAAATGGGAACAACAGGCCAAAGACGAAAATTGGATCGTTTTGTTTTACCATGACATTAGCAAGAATGTAATGGAGTTTTAAACTAATAAAATTAAGTTTTCCATTTTGAGCAAAGCGCAGCGGAGTCGAAAAATCTCAAAAACGGAGATTCCTCAATTTCGCTGCGCTTCATTCGGAATGGAACACACCTACGTAGCATATTGAAGCAAAATTGGAAGACATGAGTTTCTATTAAAATGAAACTAAATACTGAGACTAAACTACTCCTTTATACTTCTTACAAGTACTTTATCTATTTTAACGCCATCCATTTTTACAACTTCAAGCTCAAACAGGTGCCATATTAGCTTCTCGCCTTCTTTAGGTATGTAACTAAGTTCGGTCATTATAAGTCCACTTACAGTAGTTACCTCATAATCGGTAGTAAGCTCATCAAGGTCAAAGTACGTTAAGAAATCATGCAGTGGGTAATGCCCGTCTACAAGCCATGTGCCATCCTCATTTGCTACAAGCTGAAACTCGTCATCATAAAAATCAGAGGCGTCGCCCACAAGTGCTTCAAGGATATCATTAAGGGTGATTATTCCCTGGAACACGCCATACTCATCGGTTACCAATGCATAATGCACTTTGGTTTTTTTGAATATCTCCAGCGCTTTATACGCCGATGTATGTTCTATAAGATATACCGGCTCTATATTAATATCTTTAAGGCTAAAATTCTCTTTTTCGTAATTAGCAAAAATATCTTTTAGCTGCACTACCCCTATAACATCGTCCAGGCTGTTGCCTTCGCACACAGGATATACCGAGTGCAGCTCTTCGAGCATGGTTTCGCGAATGCTGTCTTTATTGAAAGTAGTAGAAAGATACGTTACCGATTTACGGTGCGTCATGAGTGAGTTTACCTTACGGTCGCCAATATGGAAAACACGCTCCATAATATCATGCTCTATTTCCTGCACTTCGCCACCCTCTGTACCTTCTTTAATAATCGCTTTTATCTCTTCTTCGGTTACTTTACCATCTGCCGTAGGGCGAATGCGGAATATCTTTAAAAGAAAATCCGTAGACGATGTGAGCAACCATATAAACGGCGCCGTAACAATAGAGATATACTTCATGGGCAGTGCTACCATTTTTGCAATGGTTTCCGGGAAATTAAGCCCTATCCTTTTAGGAAGCAGCTCACCCAGTACCAAAGAGAAAAACGTAAGTATAACTACTACGATACCTACAGATATGTTATCGGCATACGGTTTTAAAACCGGGAAGCCTTCCACAAATATCTTTACATCGTCGGTTACTTTATCGCCGGAATAAATACCGGTTAAAATACCTATAAGCGTAATGCCTATTTGTACTGTAGATAAAAATTTGTTTGGCGAATTTGCCAGGTCCAGCGCAGCCTGTGCACTGGGATTGCCTTTTTTGGCTGCGGTTTCAAGGCGGCTTTTACGGGCAGATATCAACGCGATCTCAGACATGGAGAACACGCCGTTTAAAAGAATAAGAAAAAATATTATGGCTATTTCCACAATGGGGGGTTTAGGTTAGAGCGTATCGATTACCGAACTTAATCGACTTGTAATTTCGGCTATTTCGCCAATTCCGTTTACCGGAAAGTATTTGCCCTGTGCTTTGTAATATTCTATAAGCGGGGCGGTTTTTTCATTATATTCCTGGTAGCGGTTGCGTATCAGGCTTTCGTCCTGGTCGTCTGCCCTGCCACTGGTCTTACCTCTTTCAAGCAGGCGCTGTACCAGTACCTCATCATCGGCCTCAAGCGCAATGGTAGCAGTTACTTCCCATTCTTTAGACACTAAAAAAGCATCCAGTGCATTAGCCTGTGCCGTAGTACGCGGAAAACCGTCAAACAAAAATCCTGCTGTATCCGGGTTTTTGCTCACTTCATCTTCAAGCATTTTTATAGTTACCTCATCCGGTACAAGCTCTCCTTTATCTATATAGGTTTTGGCAAGCTTGCCAAGGGCAGTATCATTTTTAAGGTTAAAGCGAAAAAGGTCGCCGGTAGAAATGTGAGTAAGGTTGTATTTTGTTTTTAAAAATTCGGCCTGGGTGCCTTTTCCTGCGCCCGGTTTTCCAAACAGTACAATATTGATCATTTTGTTCAGGGGTTGTTGTGTTGTATTATTGATGTAACTGATAAATTTCGGGTAAGTTGCGCCCCTGTCCGTCGTAGTCAAGGCCGTAGCCCACTATAAACTTGTTGGGTATCTCAAAACCTATATAATCCAGATGGATATTTTTAGTATACGCTTCAGGTTTAAAGAAAAGGGTAGCTATTTTAAGCTGCTTAACCTTTTGTGCCTCAAACATTTTTTTAAGTTCTTCTATAGTATTGCCGGTATCTACAATATCTTCTATTATTACTACGATCCTGCCCTCAAGGTTTTGGTTAAGCCCTATAAGCTGCTTAATTTCTCCGGTAGTGCTGGTGCCCTCGTAAGATGCTAATTTTACAAAGCTTACCTCACACGGCAGTGTGTAGTGTTTTGCAAAATCTGCCAGTACCATAAAAGCACCGTTAAGCACACCTATAAATACAGGTACTTCTCCTGCAAAGTCTGCTTCGGCTTGTTTTGCCATACGTATAATTACCGCTTCAATATCAGCAGCAGTTATAAAAGGCACAAAGTGTTTATCATGAATTTGTATCACGTTCGGCATAAATATAATTTGCAAATATACTAATTCGCAAACAGCCACTTACAAAGCTTCGTTTATTTTGCATTAATTTTATGAATGTTAAATTATATTTAATATTCAGGCCGTTAGCACAGTAAAACTGCAATAAATAAGTAATTTCGGATAATTATTATCTTTTTACAAATACGCCAATATGAAAACTAAAGTACTTGCACTTGCCTTAACGGGCCTTATATCGCTTAACTCCTGCAAACAGCAGGTAACTAAAGAAGAAAAAGAAGTGGCCAAAGCAGAGGGCAGCACTACTGTAAAAACTGCTATTGGCGATCTTATTTTGCCGGCTCCTTTTGCAACAGAATCTGTCACTAAGAACAGCAGTATGGAAGACTGGCCGGAAGGCGTTACCCCAAAAGCTCCTGCAGGATTTACAGTTACTAAATTTGCAGGCGACCTTAATAACCCGCGTAATACCTACATAGCTCCTAATGGCGATATTTTTGTGTGCGAAAGCGGCACGAAAGCCAGCAAAGACCAGATAACTGTTTTTAGGGATAAGGACAAAGACGGTACTTTTGAAACCCGCGCTGTTTTTGCCGAAAAACTTAGCCAGCCGTATGGTATGCTGATTCTTAAAGATCATTTTTATATTGCCAATACCGATGGCCTTTATATGTACCCATACAAAACGGGCGACATGAAGCTTACCGGCAAAGCACAAAAAATTGTAGAACTGCCAGCAGGCGGTTATAACAACCACTGGACACGTAACCTTTTGGCTAATGCCGATGGTTCTAAAATATACATATCTGTAGGGTCGAGCAGTAACGTTGCCGAACATGGCATTACCGAAGAGACCCGCCGTGCCAACATACTTGAGGTTAACCCTGACGGTACCGGAGAACGTGTTTTTGCAAGTGGGCTGCGTAACCCTGTGGGTATGGACTGGAATCCTGCCAACAAAGAGCTATGGACAGCAGTTAATGAACGTGACGAATTGGGCGACGAACTGGTTCCTGATTATATTACCAGTGTTAAAGACGGTGGTTTTTACGGATGGCCTTACTCATATTACGGGCAAATTGAAGACCCGCGTATGAAGGGACAGGGTAAAGACCTGGTTGCCAGGGCTATTATACCCGATGTTCCTGTTGGGCCGCACACTGCCTCGTTAGGAATTGCATTTTACAACAAAGACGCTTTCCCGGCGCAGTATAAAAATGGCGCTTTTGTAGGCCAGCACGGTTCATGGAACAGGTCGGTTCTAAGTGGGTATAAAGTACTTTTTGTACCATTTAAAGATGGAAAACCGTCGGGCAAGCCACAGGATTTCCTAACCGGATTTATTGCTAACGAAAAAGATGCCAAAGCCTATGGCCGCCCTGTAGATGTTACCATAATGAACGACGGATCGCTGCTTGTTAACGATGATGCCGGTAACACCTTATGGAAAGTTACCGCAACTAAATAATAAAACACCAACCCCGATTTATTTTAAATCCTGCAGTACTTTTACTTGCAGGATTTTTATTACGTGCCTGCCAGACACCTTGCTATGAAAACAACACTACTTTCATTTTTATTCTTACTGATATTAGTTACCGGAAAATCTTTTGCACAGGATACAATTCCAAAATCTAAAAGTGATACACTATCAAATCATGTAGATTTATCGTTTTTATCGGGAAGGCTCATTAGCATTTCGGCGCACAACGAACTCCAGCCTCTAACCATAAGCAGCTACCACATTAACGACAGCCTGCTTAATGCACCGGCAAGCATCAGTATACTTTCAGCGCAGCAAATACAACGCAATAACCTGTCGGACATCTCCCCTATCCTTAATACGCTACCGGGAGTTTTTATGCAATCGGGCGGGATTAATACCAACCGTATCTCCATTCGTGGTATTGGGGCACGCACACCTTACGGTACTAACAAGATACGGGCGTTTTACGGCAGCATACCCTTAACATCCGGCGACAGTGAAACAACCATTGAGGATATTGATTTACAAATGATAGACCATATAGAGGTTATAAAAGGGCCTTTATCCAGTTTGTATGGTGCGGGGCTTGGTGGTGCAATTTTACTTACCCCCACACAGGCTACCACTTTAGGCAGCCGCAGTGTGGTAAGCAGCACACACGGGTCGTTTGGGTTGGTTAAAAATACAGTGAGCTACGGCCTCAGTACACAAGGGGGCAGCCTTAACCTTAGCTACCACAAGCTGGAGAACGACGGTTACCGCGATAACAGCCATTACAACCGCGAGGGCGTTACCCTTGCAGGAGAATTGTTCCGTAAAGAGAAAAGCAAGCTTACCTACTTTGGCAACTACACGTACTTAAAGGCCTATTTGCCAAGCTCTGTTAGCAAGACAAGTTTTGATACTAACCCGCGCGCAGCAGCACCAACCTGGGCTGCCGCAAAAGGCTATGAGCAATATAAATCGTATCTGGGCGGACTGGCCTATGACTGGCAGGCGGCGGACTGGCTTAAAAATTCGACTTCTATTTTCATCAATGCGAAAGACAGCTATGAACCGCGCCCTTTTGATATATTGTACCAGCACACAACTGCCTATGGCGCGCGTACACAGTTTTTTGGAGACTTTAACATCGGTACTATGAAATCGAACTTTATTGCCGGACTCGAATATTTTAAGGACGGCTTTAAAGGCGGCACATACGCTAACCTCTATCAGCAAAATAATGGTAACGGCACACTACAGGGCGACAGGCAAACAGGTACCGGGCAGGACCGTGATTTTATTAACGCCTTTGCACAATTCAGGATACAGCTATCGCGAAAGTTTGAAGTGCAGGCAGGTGTAAACTATAACAAAACAAAGTTTGATCTGGATAACACCTTCCCCCTTGACACCCGTTCATCTGAAAGTTACAGCTACAACGGCATCTGGTCGCCGCAGTTATCGTTACTGTACAAACCGTCGGCTTTGCAAACCATTTACGCGTCGGTAAGCCGCGGCTTCTCGTTACCGTCTATAGAAGAAACCCTTACTGCAGACGGCACCATTAACCCCAACATAAAACCGGAGAACGGCTACAACTTTGAAGTTGGCGGTAAATTTTACCTTGCCAATAAAGACCTGTATGTAGAGGTTTCGGCCTACCGTATGCAAATTAAAGACCTGCTTGTGGCACAGCGCGTGGGCGATGACCAGTATATTGGTATTAATGCCGGTGAAACGTTGCATGAGGGTATAGAAGCATCTATAAATTACAACTGGCAAATAAGCGACAGTTTCTCTATTCAGCCGTATGCAGCAGCATCTATAGGCCATTATGAGTTTAAAGAATTTCTAAATAACGATATTAATTATAGCGGCAAAGACCTTACCGGTGTGCCTAACAACAAAGTTAACGGTGGCGTAACCCTACTTATACCTCATGGATTGTACCTTAGCGCCGATTATTATTACACCGATCGTATACCGCTTAACGATGCCAACTCATTGTATTCTGACAGCTCTAACCTGCTGAATACAAAACTGGGCTGGCGCCATGAAATTTTAAAGGGGCTGAGTACACACCTTTCTGCAGGCGTAAATAATATTACAGATACCCGTTATGCATCAATGGTGCTTGTAAATGCTACGGGTGTTAACGGGGCACCGCCGCGCTATTATTATCCGGGGTTACAGGTAAATTATTACGGTAATGTATCGCTAAGCTATAGTTTTTAACCTTGTGTCACGAAATGTCACGCCACCTGTCACGCTTTATCACGGAATAAAGCACACAAATAGTGGTTTTTATAATTAATTTTATCCACAGCTCTCACGCTATGAGAAAGTATTAATTAATAAAAACAAAAACGCTATGAAATTTTTATTACTAATGTCCCTGTTTTTCACTACCACATTTGCGGCATTTGCGCAGGCGCCTGTAATTGAAGGAGACGTAATGCTATGTCCTGACACGAATGGCACAGCTACCGTAACAAACGATGTTACTTACACTACGTACCAATGGTACAGCAAGTACTGGTTTACAGATGATCCTTATGTTGCCATAGATGGCGCAACATCGGCTTCCTTTACGTATGACTGGTTTACTTACGACCAAAGCCTATTAAAAGTAGTTGTTACACTTAATGGTGCTGAATTAGAATCTAACGCAATACAAATTGACAGCCACGCATGGGCATCATTATTAGTATCTACTACTACAGATGGTAACGTAATACGCGGAGAGTACCCTATTTACCTTATATGCGAAGGCGGCAGTGTTACAAGCACTGTTCTTAGCCCTTACACTATTGCACAATGGTATAAAGATGGTGTAATTATAGAAGGTGCTACAAATGTTAGCTATACCATTACAGAACCGGGAGAATATTATGTAGTTGCCGGTGTAGAAGTTTGCCCTAACAGCACCAGCACATCATTACCTATAAGTGTACAGGCTAACCCCAATTGTGCCACGCAAAGCCTTACCCCTGTTATTGCGGGAGATACATTGTTATGCCCGGACACAGAAAGCACCCTCTTTGTTGCCGAGGGTTTAATAACTTACGACAGCTACCAGTGGTATGTAAGTTTTGATGGTGGTGCATTTACTGCTATTGAAGATGCCAACGCTGACAATTTTATGTTTGCTGCAAATACTTATGACCAGGGTACGCTTAAGTTAGTGGTTACAGAGGGTGATGCTACTTACGAGTCTAACACACTGTTAGTAAACGTTAGAAACTGGACACCACTGTTCTATTTTACCAGTTTAAACGAAGAGGCATCTGAAGGCATAAATGAAGAGGGCAATCTTGTTTACCTGTTATGCCCGGGCGGCGAAATTACCAATACATTACCGGAACTTTTCTCTGAAAACATTCAGTGGTTCAGGGATGGAGAGCCTATCGAAGGTGCTAATGAGGGGGTTTATGTAGTTACAGAGCCTGGATCTTACCATGCGGTTGCTTCACCATCTATTTGTCCTTACAGCAGCAACAGTACAGCGGGTACACCGTTAGTGGTAAGCCTTAACCCTGATTGTATTGCAGGAATTGATGCACCAACTGCAAAAACATTCACAATGTATCCTAACCCTGCAAACAGCATTTTAAATATTGCAGCACAAACAACTGGTTTTGAAAGCTATGCGGTTTACGACGTTACGGGTAAAAAATTGTTAGAGGGCAAAACAGATGCTGCATTAACTACGGTTACTGTTTCCGGCCTGTCTGCCGGAAGCTATATTGTTAAGCTAAGTGGTTCTAAAGGGAATGCTTCTCAAATGTTTATTAAACAATAATCCTCCTTAATACCTTTTTATATTTTATTTGAACGGGGCCTTGTGCCCCGTTTTGCTTTTAGTAAATTTGGGTTTAGTAAAGAGTGAAACTCATAAAGAACTATTAAACCACAAAGTACACCAGGATTTTCACAAAGTACACAAAACTATATTATTTACAAATGCCTGTTCCAGACATAGGACACAAAGCTATAACGAAAAACAGGTCAATGTTAAGGTATAGCTTGGTTTACTTAAAAGCACAGCGCAGGCTTGGTGTACTTCGTGGTAAAAACATTTGATCTGGATAACGTTATGTTGTTTGCGAGATATAAAAACCGAAATACCTATAATGGAGTAGCCTTATGGAAACCAACTTTTATAAACAGATAGCTAAAAGCACCGCACACCGCTCCATACGCGATTTGCTTTCGGGGGCCGTTTTACAGGATAAAAATCTGTTAGGAGAGTTGGTTAACATTGCATTAAATATAAAAGACCCCAATCACCATAAAGCCTGCTGGATACTGGAACTGGTCATGGAGGCTAAAATTGACTGGCTTGCCGATTACCTCACTGAATTTTGCAGCACACTCAATCAAATAAATCATGAGGGAGCATTACGGTCGGTTTCTAAAATTTGCATGTTTGCTGTTAAACACAGGCAAAAGCATACCGGATTTTTAAGTACTGCACAGGTTGAGCAAATAACCGAAGCCTGTTTTGACTGGCTTATAGACCCCGATGGTAAAGTAGCCACAAAAGCATACGCCATGGGTACTTTACACTTATTAGGTAAAGAAAATGACTGGATATACCCCGAGCTTAGACGTATACTAAGCGAAGACGCATCTAAACATTCTACTGCATACATTGCCGCCGCAAAAGATATATTGAAGAAAATTGGCACCTAAATAATATTTTCTATCTTCGGTGGTATGGACAGCAACCCTTTACCTCAGCAAAGCACCTTATTTAAAGTAGTAACTAACCTTACCTTCTGGGTACTTATTGCTATTGCAGCCGCCATTCTGCTTGGGCATTTTAACCCTGCCGCTGCCGTAAAAATGGAAGTTATAGGCAAGGCATTTATAAGTATCATCAAAGTATTTATAGCGCCTATTATTTTTCTTACCATAGTTTTAGGCATCAGCGGTATGGGCGACCTTAAAAAGGTTGGGCGTATAGGTATAAAGTCGTTACTGTATTTTGAGATCGTAACCACTTTTGCACTCGCTATTGGCGTTACTGTGGCCTATGTTTTAGAACCCGGCAAGATAGACCGTACAGGGCTCAATATGCAGGACTCTTCTAAATATACCGGTCAGGCACAAAGCTTTAGCTGGCTTAAATTTTTTATGGATAACCTTACATTACAAGTATTGGTAGCAGCGATACTTGTAGGTATCATTTTAAATTACAGTAAAAAGCGCGAAGAGTCCGTTAGCTTTTTATACAAATGTTCCGGTTGGGTTTTTAAAGCTTTAAAATGGGTTATGTACCTGGCACCACTTGGGGCTTTTGGCGGTATGGCTTACACGGTTGGTAAATTTGGGCTACACACACTACTCCCTCTTGGTAAGTTAATGCTGTGCATTTACATTACTATGGCACTATTTATATTTGTAATACTGGGTGGAATACTGCGGTATTACAAAATGAGCATCTTTAGCTTTATAAAATACATAAGGGCAGAATTACTTATAGTACTGGGTACCTCATCATCTGAAGCGGCATTGCCCAACCTTATGGAAAAACTTGAAAACATGGGCTGCAGCAAACCGGTCGTGGGGCTGGTTGTACCCACAGGCTATTCTTTTAATCTTGACGGTACATCTATATACTTATCTATGTCGGTTATATTTTTAGCGCAACTGTATGATGTTCATTTATCGTTTGCCGAGATACTTACCATAATCGGGCTTCTCATGATAACATCCAAAGGTGCTGCGGGAGTTACCGGCAGCGGTTTTATAGTACTTGCCTCTACACTAACGGCAATACACAAGATTCCGGTAGAGGGGTTGGCATTTTTACTTGGTGTAGATAAATTTATGAGCGAAGCCCGTGCCCTTACAAATTTTATAGGCAATGGTGTGGCCACCATAGTAATTTCTAAAAGCGAGAAAGAATTTACAGACATAAATGCTCTGCGCGCAGAAGATTAGTAATTTTATGCAGAAATTAAATGTTAAATACCCGCTATAACGATATAGTAATTGTATCAATATTCTATTTTTTAATTAAATTGGAGATAGGTTTTACTTAAATTAAAAAATATTTTTCAGCATTATAACTTTTACAATAAATAAATGACAAAAATACACTTCCATAATTATGGGATTGATATTTTGATTAGCTTAGTATTATATTTATAAAACCAAACTATTGCCTGTCTGCTCTTTGTGAAATCAGAAATAAACGGGTTTTAAACGCCGGAGGGGAACGGTATTTAGAGCTTTTTTGAAAGAACAATTACCAGAGAAGCATAAGGAATTATAAAATGCAACAAGCAACTTTCTTCTTTTTGTAAAGGCCCGTACATTAGTAATGTACGGGCCTTTTTAATTGTATATCTTACTGTGTAATATCTGTGAAAAAAATTACAGAAAAAATTTGCTATCTCAAAATCGTTAATCTGTAACTCCTGAAATTATTTTTTTATCAACTAAATTTGCTTTTACAAAGTTGTATTTGGTAGTCCTTGTTGAAGTCTTCACGATAAAATTCTCAAATTCACATTCGCACACGTGTTTTTTACCATTAAAACCTACATCGAAGAAATAATTGATGTCAAACTGCAAATTAAACTGTTCTTCTGGTACAGTATCATTTTCTTTCAGCAGCCATATTGCCGTTTCTACATCTATATTTGTTATGGGTTGATTGGGGTGAATTACCACATTATATTTTTTGTATAAATCCATACTACCCGAATCCTGATAAATTACTATACTGTCATTAATATTTTGACGCTTAATTAATTTGACGGTATCAGTTAACCATCTTTTAAATAAAACAGAATCATGTTTAGTACTCCACGCAATATCGTTCGATTCCTCGTGCTTACCACAGCTAAATAACAATAGTGAAGCTACGAGATACATAATTATTTTAAAATTCATACATCAACTTATTTTTAGTCATCTACTATAGATGCTTTACACCTTCTTAGCTTCCTCTTCCTCAAAATCAAACTTCTGTAGTTCTGGTGTGCTAAAAAAGGTTACCGCAATAACCCCGAGGGTTATACAGCCGCCTGTTACTACTGCCCTTACTGTACCCAGCCAGTGCGCCATAACACCGCTTTCAAAATCACCCAATTCGTTAGACGAGCTTACAAACATTGTATTAACCGCCGCCACACGGCCACGCATGTTATCGGGCGTTACAAGCTGGAGGATGGTACTGCGCACCACTACGCTAACGGCATCAAACATACCGGAGAGCAGCAGCATAAAAAACGACAATACAAAATTTGTAGATAGCCCGAACACAATAATAGACAATGCAAACCCTGTAACGGCTACAAACAGCTTTTTACCGGGATGTGTACGCAATGGCATAAAGGCAAGCAGCCCTAAAGTAATAAGTGCCCCAATACCAGGCGCCGAACGTAATAGCCCAAAGCCTACTTCATCTACATGCAGTATTTCTTTCTGAAAAACCGGCAGCAATGCCACTGCTCCGCCAAAGAGTACAGAGAACATATCGAGCAGCTGCGCCCCAAGCAGCGCAGGCGTTTTTACTACAAAGCGTATTCCCTGAGAGAGGCTTTGCAGTATGGGTTCCTTCTCTTTCTTTAAAATGGGTTTTGATTTTATGTGAAGTATAGGGAAAAGCAATAGTATCATGATTATAACCACTACAAACATACCCGCTACCACACCATCTAAAGCAATTAGCAATCCTGCGGTAAGCGGCCCTAAAACACCGCCTGTTTGCATAGCCATACTGCTCCAGCTGGTACCATTGGCAAAATGCTTCCGTGGCACTACAAGCCCAAACAGCGAAAATACCGATGGCCCCATAAAGGAACGGATGATTCCGCCAATGAACACAAGAAAATATACGCTGTATTGTGTTGTATGTATGCCCAGGCTGCTGAACGAATATGGTGTACTAAGCCCAAAGAGGCAGGCACTAAGCAACACGTAAGACCCAATGCAGAAGAGCACCATTTTACGCTTTTCATTGAGGTCTACAAAGTGACCTGCAAAGAGTGAAAACCCTACTGCAGGTATAACCTCGGCAAGACCTACGAGCCCCAGCGCAAGTTTATCATTAGTGATTTGGTATATCCAGTAAAATATTATGGTAACCTGCATGTTAAGGGCAAACATAAGCCCGAAACGGATGCTTAAAAAGGAAAGGAATTCTTTGTTTTGCAATACCGGGTTTTTCCCAAAAAACCCAGTTCGGATAGCTCCGTCGTCGTCCTGCTCCACGTTGTATGTATTAAAAATTATGTAGTACTACAAAGCTACGGCATAATTGCTAAACACAACAATTGGCAATGAACAATTAGCAATTTTTAAATTGCTAATTGTTCATTGCCAATTGCCTGTTTCTTCGGTCTATCGTCTAAACTCTCACGTCTAAATATCTCCTATGTGTAAATAGCTACCGTTTCCTGCTGAAGTTTTTGCGGCGTACCGGTTTCCATATAGCGCTTAAAGCCCATAATATCGTTGCGCACTATTTTTTCGAATACAGGATTTATAAATCGGGCTACTTCTTCTACAGCACCACCAAGCGGCGGATGGTAAGAGAACACAACATGTACCAGCGTACCCAGCTCGCCTGCATCTTTAAACTCTATCTTTCCTGCATTGCGAACAGACGATCCTGCCAGCGAACGCCAACCTATGTAACGATTAACTTCTTCGCCCACTATCTCTGCCTTCCAGCTCAGGGTGCTGCCCACTCCCGGAACTTTTATGGTCCATTCAGATAACGTGTCGCTTAAAACGGTTACGCCCTCTAAATGTTTCATAAACAACGGCAGGTTGCCCAGATGGCGCCAAAAATTATACACTTCGTTTACCGGGCGGTTTATAATTAGCCTTGCGTGAATATTTATATTGGCATCTTTAGGGTGTTGTGGTTTTTCTAACACCTTTTGCACGCCCCTGCTTTCTAAAAAACCTTTTACGCCACGGTATATCATGAAACCGGCAGCAGCAATTTCGAGCATGCTTTTTTTCTCTTTTTTAAAGGCATCATATATTAAATATGCCCCGCCAATAATAGATACTGCACGCTCTATATCGCTTATGGCTTTCTCGTTTTTTGCTATCGGAAGGTTGGTTAGCTTTTCCATAAAACTGTGTGTGATTTTAATACTTAAAAATAAGGATTCGTTTTTATATTACCTGATGCATTAACAATAACTTACCAAAAATGCATAAAAAAACCCCGAATTACGGGGTTTACAATTAAGCTATATGCCATTATGGCTGAGGCGTAGTACCTGTAGATGATGGCGTAGTAGTGGTAGTTGTGGTGCCACTTGCAGGCATCCTGGTAGATGTAGACGGCACAGCAGTGGATGTACTTGTTGGCGAAGGAGATGCCGTAGTTTGAGGCCTTATCGCATTATTATTTGTAGTAGATGGAGACGTGGTAGATGGCGACGTAGTACCGGGTATCGCTGTAGATCGTGTGTTATTATTTTGCCTTGTTGTAGTAGATGGCACAGGAACGGTATTAGGGTTGTTAAGTGTACCGTTATTTACACCGTTATTCAGGGTGCCGTTGGTAGTTCCATTATTTAGGGTACCATTAGGGTTTGTGCCGTTGTTTATAGTCCCGTTTGTGGTTGTAGGGCTTGTTGTTGTAGGGCTCGTAGTTGTGGGCGTCGTAGTTCCCGGTACCCTCGTTGGGTTTGTTTGTGCCGATGCAATTCCCATTGCAAATATTGCAGCAACTGTAAAAATTATCTTTTTCATCTTATTATTTTTTGTGGTTTACATCTATAAAATTAGGCAAGCACATTGAGCTAACAAGCTAATTTCACACTAATTAACCTCGCTTTAAGCGTATTTTGGCAGGCACTATTAAATACTGTTAACACCCCTTACAGCCATGTATAGCATATATTGTAATTTTCACATTTTATATAAAGTTCAACTAATTACATTTAAATGTGGCAATCCCATTTTTTACTTCCTGATGTTTTATTAAATGCTTATTTTTACCCCGCACAAACACACAACAATGGAATTTTTAAACACACGCGAATTTGCACAGCAGCTTGATGCTAAAGATAAACTGGCAAAATACAGGGACGAATTTTTGTTTCCGCACGTAAACGGCAAACAGGTAATTTATTTTACAGGCAACTCCCTTGGGCTACAGCCTAAACGTACCAAAGCTTATGTAGATGAGGTAATGGACGACTGGGCTAAGCTGGCTGTAGAAGGCCACTTTTATGCCGATAAACCATGGTGGGATTATCAGGAACGTTTTGCCGGCCCATTAAGTAAAATTGTGGGAGCATTACCCAGTGAAGTTACGGTTGCCAATACCCTTACTGTAAACCTGCACCTGCTTATGGTAAGCTTTTACCAGCCTACCGCAAAACGATTTAAAATTATTTGCGAGGAAAAAGCTTTTCCAAGCGACCAATACATGATAAAAAGCCAGGTGCGCTTTCACGGCCTGGAGCCTGAAGATGCTATTGTAGAGATTAAACGCAGGCCGGGAGAACATAACATAAGGCTTGAAGATATATTAGATACTATTAAACAGGTGGGCGACGAGCTTGCCCTGCTGCTAATTGGCGGGGTTAACTATTACACCGGGCAGGTTTTTGATATGAAAACCATTACTAAAGCTGCCCAGGATGCCGGTGCTTATGTGGGCTGGGACCTTGCCCATGGTGCCGGTAACATTAACCTTGAGCTGCACGACTGGAATGTAGACTTTGCCGCATGGTGCAGTTATAAATACATGAACTCCGGACCGGGTAATGCATCGGGACTGTTTGTGCACGAAATGCACCATAACGACCTCGACCTGCCTCGTTTTTCGGGATGGTGGGGACATAATAAAGAGCGCCGCTTTTTAATGGAGCCTAACTTTGACCCTGTGCGTGGCGCCGAAGGATGGCAAATAAGTAACCTGCCTATTCTTTCGCTTGCCCCCTATTTGGCATCGGTAGAAATGTTTGACGAAATAGGTATGCCTGCACTAATACAAAAAAGAGATGTTATTACGGCTTACCTCGAATTTATACTTCATGAAATTGACCGCGAGGTAAAAGGCCATTTTGAGATCATTACCCCATCTGAACCTGCAGAAAGAGCATGCCAGCTTTCAGTTTTCCTTCATGGAGAAGGCCGCACGCTGTTTGACTACCTAATGAAAAATGGTGTAATTACAGACTGGCGCGAACCTAATGTAATACGACTGGCACCCGTGCCGTTATATTGTTCGTATGAAGATATGTATCAATTTGGGCAGATATTAAAAGCAGGGATTTTATCGCACAGGTAATATCCCCACCACATTATTTTTCTCACTATTTTTGCTAAAACACAAATGCTATGTCTATAGAGGTTCAGGATATTTCAAAACATTACGGGGAACAAAAAGCCCTCGATGCGGTTTCGTTTTCTATAAAAAGGGGAGAAATTGTGGGTTTCCTTGGTCCTAACGGTGCCGGTAAATCGACCCTGATGAAAATCCTTACTACCTACCTTAGTGCTGATTCCGGACTTGCAATGGTTAATGGCAGCAATGTAGAGACTGAGCAAAAGGCAGTGCAAAAATCGGTTGGGTATTTGCCCGAACATAACCCGCTGTACCTTGACCTCTATGTGCGCGAATACCTTGCCTTTAATGCTGATGTGTATAAGGTAAAAAAGTCACGTATTGAAGATGTTATACAGCTAACCGGCCTTAGCCCCGAAGCGCATAAAAAAATAGGCGCACTCTCTAAAGGCTACCGCCAGCGTGTGGGCCTTGCAGCGGCACTATTGCATGACCCTGAGGTTTTAATACTGGATGAACCTACAACGGGTCTTGACCCTAACCAGCTGGTTGAGATACGTGATTTAATTCGTAACATAGGTAAAGACAAAACGGTATTTCTATCTACACATATTATGCAGGAGGTTGAGGCTATATGCGACCGCGTAATAATTATTAACCACGGCAGGATAGTTACCGACAAAAAACTGGGCACACTTGTTGATGATAACAATAAGCTGGAACAGGTTATTGAAGTAGAGTTTGATATGCCGGTTAACGCCGAATTATTAGAAGGTATCCCAACGATTGTATCATACACCAATACTAACGGAAATGTATGGGAACTTATCTTTACGGCAGAGTATGACATTCGCCCGGTGCTGTTTGATTTTGCCCATGAAAATGGTTTAAAAACATTACAGCTTACGCTTAAAAATAAAAACCTGGAAACTGTATTTAGGGAAATGACCCATAAAAAATAAACAACTATGTGCGGAAAATTGTCCTGGTGGAACACCGATGAAGATGAAAAAACAGTTGATACTGCAGGCAGTGAAGCAGGAAAAACAACTGAAAACAATTAATACAAAATAGTATGTGCGGAGTAAAATTGCAATGGTGGGCAGATGCATTTGAGAAAGATGCTGAAGAGAATACAGCCGTTATTGTACCTACCCAAACGGAAGATAAAGAAAGCAGCTGCTAATAATTTACAGCTGATTATTCATAAACCACCTGTCCTGTATATATCCGGTTAACGGTTACAACAGGCGGGTGGTTTTTTAACACTAAATTGCCGGTGCCGTATAAGGTTCCTGTTACTTCCTGCTGAACATTTGCAATAATATCGTTTGTGCTTCGATGAAAAACCCGCAGCTTTTGGGCAATAAGGTTACTGCCATCAAAACGGGCATCGCCGGAATAAAAACTTACTGCTAAATTTTCTACCACGCCATTAATAACATAGTAGCACGCCTGGTTATCGTCCACACTCAGGTTCTGGCAATTTACATCAAGCTCAAACGTGCCCGATGCTGTTTCGCTAAAAATACCCGATTGCAAAGACAGCGACGGGAATGTGAGCACCCCATTAGATTTTACAGCAAATTGCGACGCCGAATATATTTGTTCTAAATGTGGTGTGGTTACATACACAGTGGTGCTTTTATAATCACGTACCCAGTTACAACTTACTGCATTAGTTAAGTAAAGTTTACCTTCTTTAACCTCTGCCGATATGTACTGTTTAATATTATTACCTGTTTGTATACTTACTTTTTGTACAGGGCCTTCGGTTATTACAAGTTCAATACCCAATGACAGGTTTATAGCTGAAAAATCAGGAACCTTTGCATCATAAGTAACTACAGCCCCCATTTTCTCGAAACATTCGGGCGTAAGGTCGTTATTGCAGGAGGTTAAAACCAGCAACAGCAAACAGGCTATAAATTGTAATTTTTGCTTCATAATTTTAAAGTCGAACCCCTATCCCAAACTCCATAACTTCTGCCTTTGCACCATGTGTTTTTAACCCAAGCGATGCAAATATATTTTTCGAAAGATAATACTTCATTCCTATACGCTGGTATAATAGCCCCGTAGAATTATAAGGCGAGTATACATAATACCCTACCTGTGCCTCTAAAGACAGGCGGTTAATATATAATTCGTACCCGCCAAAGATGCCAAGCTTTTTGTAATCTGTACTGCCATCGGTAGGGTTTTCAGGATAGGCAATAGCCATATACCGTATGTATTCTTTTAGATATTTTGGCCAAAAAAATTCGGCACCAAGCTGAAAGCCGCTTTTACGGCTTATGCGCTTATCTATATATCCGCCAAAGGTAAAATAAGGATATTGCTTTGTACCTATAACATCGCTTTGGTTAATACCTCCCCTAAAAACTATGTTGTAATGCAATGGTTGCTTATATATAGAGTCATCTATTATATGCGTATATTGGTTTTCTTCCTTTTTATCAAACGTATAATTAAGCCCTACGTTTACCGCAAAGGTATTAGTACTCGTGTTGGGCGATTTCATACTGGCGTTGCTATGGTGTATAAAAATAAGCCCCGCCTGCAAGCCAAATCCCTGCCACAAATCATATTTTGTGTAGTTAAGCATAAAATAGGTAGATGGCATAAGGTGCATGCCATACGCATAGTTTCTAAAATTGGTTTCCCTGTCGTAAGGATTGGTGTTATAGGCCACTCCCTGCCCCACGCGCAATATTAATTGCCGCTGCAAAAAGTAAAAGCTATAATGACCATAAAGGCCGTACATATCTCCCAGTGCTTCGTTTTTCATATCCTGAAAGTGGAAAGAAACCCCATAATCAGGAAAGTTATACGCCTGCTCCCAAGCTTTTTTGCCAAATGTTTTCCGGTTAAAGCTAATCACCATACCCTCCGGATGGCCTATGATAAGATGGCGTATAGACTGGCGGTGCGGAATAACATTGCCGTAAAAATAACTGGCATCTGCAGTATAACTGCCTGCAGGAACATCCTGGGCAAATGATATAATTGAAAAAAACAGTATAAGGTAGTAAAAATGCCTCATTGCAGGGTTTGCTGCGAATATATACTATTCTTAGAATTATTTCAATAAATATGCGGTAAACATAATTTAATGGCAGGCTAATTTTAAAAAAATCTTAGTTATTATCAGGAAATGGCCCCGCAATAACCATCGACTTCCTGTTTTTTGAAAGCTTCCTTACTATTTTTTTAATCTCTTTTTTACGATCATTCAATGCGCCTGAATCACCAGTGTAAACAACCTGCCTTTCCTGGTCTAAAATAAGAGTGGTAGGGTAAAATTTAATACCAAACCTCTCAGTAAGCTTTTTACCATCGGGTACTATGGTAAAATTAAACTTAGTATGTTCAAGAAACTTTTTTACCTTATCTTTTTTATCAAATGTAACGCCAAAATATGCTACATTTTCTGTACCAAATTGCTGTTTAAGTTTATTCAGTTCGGGCATTTCCTGCACACAGGCATAGCATTTTATAAACCAGAAATCAATAATAATTATCTTACCCTGCAACGACTGCATGGTATGTGTTACTCCACTTATATCGGTAAGGGTAAGGTCGTCAATTATAGTACCCTTCAGCTTTTTCCGGTTCTCTTCGTCGTCCTTAAACGTTTTTGTCCAGTAGTCATCATTCTCTTTCATTTCAGCTTCCGTGAGCTTATGAAGCACAAAGCTAAATGTGTTACTCAGGGTATCCCTGTATGCAAGGGTACTGTATTTTTGATATCCATAAAGTTTAAAGACAGAATCAGAATATTTAAGGGTATACACTTCGCCATTATCAAGGTAGCGGGGAGCATGCTGATTGATACTATCCAAATTTTTACCCGATTCTTCTACATAATCATCATAATCATCAAACCTCATTGCTTTTGATGAGGGAGATAAAAAAGGGTACTGCTGGGCAGATGCGAAAAAGTTTACTGACAGACAAATGAAAAGAACTATTTTAAACATATAGCTGATTTATTAACCCAACATAAAATTTGATTAAACACTTATAAATTTACAGGTAACATAAGTTGTATTCTATTTTTATTTTACTTTTTTTATAGATGAAACTCCAGGATTATCTCCATTCATCTCGACCCTGTAATTTTGTAACCGCCCTAATGTGTCTTTAAAAGTAAGCCTTACCTTAATATCCTCAACATTTTTTCCTGTGCCGTGAATTGAAAGTTGAGAGGGAAACCTTTCTGCCCCGGCCATCGTTGCCGGCAGCATTACCTTCCAGTTAATACTATCGCCTTCATTTTTAATATCTGTTAAATAGGCTTTCCATCCGTTATTAATAAGCTGAAGGCTAATGCTACTATTATTATCGTAATTACTTTGGTTAAACATGCCTTCTATTTTTATTATAGGCATAAAGTGGGTTTCGACAGATTTTATAGTATACAAATTCTCATTACCTAAAAGCTTTACACCGCCTTTACCTTCCCTGCCAACTGAATACCCGTAACTGTTTACGTATACCTCATAATCTGTAGAAATGGCCTTATCTAACAATGCCTTCGTAATGGTTACCTGCGGGAGGGATGCCTTATTTTGCGTATAAAAATTTTCGACAGCTATACTACCGTTATAATCTGTAGTAGACATCTCTATAAGCGTAAAAGTTACTTTATCGGTACTTGTTTTTTCTGTTTTTAAAAACACCTGAGACCTGCCCGAAAACGAGTTCAGCTTTAATGTAATAATATCATCCGATGTCAAATTCTTTAAAGCATAACGTATTTCGGCAACCGAGGCTTCAAATTTTTCATGCAGAATGGCTTCTCTCTTGTGTTCTTCATATTGGTTAGCTCCATATTTACAGCCAAGTACGATAAGGGCAAATAATGGAATGATCAAAAAATACATGCCGCCTTTTGCTCCTTCGTTCTTTTCATTTATAACATACGTGCCAGACCATTTATCGTGCCACCCTGAAGGCCCGAAAAATGACAATGCTTCAAAAGGCACAAACCTCGAAAATGTGCGTGTAAAGATAGTACCTAACGCTACTTTATCGCCGTTTTCATTTACTATGCGTGTTTCTGTAAGTAGTTTTGCAGGAGATGCCTGTAAAAAATATTCAGAGAGCACATAGTATATAAGCCTTGCTATTACTGCAACAACCCATAAACCCGCCCTGTCGCCTACAGCATCCTCAAGCAACCTTGGTATGAACTGTAAAGATTCGTTCCTAATAAACATTTCTAAAATAGGCCAAAACATAAGGTAAGCTATAGCAGTATCTGTTATTAAATGAAAAAGGCGCATCCATGAGCCCGTAATGGCAAGTGTGCCCGGCCTTGTTTCATCATAAGGGTCGGGTACTATCTGCGGCTGTTTTACAGTATTAAAATAATTAAGGATTTTATAAAAGGTAATCATCCATGCCACATCCCATGCTACACCCAGTATAAAATAAACCCACCATAAGTCTATTTGTAAAGAAGATTGCCTGAATGGCAGATACATTATACCAAAAAACAATGCTATTGCTCTTTGCAGCACTATTATTGACAGTACAAAGCGTATTAGTCGGGTTTCTTTTCGGGATATCGCATAAAATATACCACCGGAAAACAGTAACGCATACAAAAAAAGATTAAGGTAGTTGTGTAAATTAAATTCGTTTAAAATTCGAGTGCCGTTACCAAGATCTATAAAAGTAAAATAGCCTGCAAATTTATAAACTGCTGCAGACTGGTAATCGAAGGTTGGTAATATTTCTGCAACTATACCTAATAGCGATATAAAAATGCTTACAATAATAATTTTTTTTGGCATATTGTTAAAATTTTACCCAAAAGTAACAAAATTAAAATACCATCCTAAAACTTAATTAAGGATGGTATTGTAACGCATAATATTATTAGCTAAATTTCTTAAAAAATTTCTTTAGCTATTGCTTTAATATTGTCGGGCTTGCCCATGCTGTAATAATGCAGCACCGGTATGCCGGCCTTAATAAGTTCTTTACTTTGGGCAATGCACCATTCTACTCCTACCTGTTTAACGGCATCATTATCTTTAGCACGTACAACCTCCATAATAAGGTCATCCGGTATATCTACCTTAAAACGGTGCGGTATCATGTTAAGCTGCTTTTTAGTAGCAATAGGCTTTAACCCCGGAATAATAGGCACTGTAATACCCTCTTTGCGGCATTTTGATACAAAATCAAAAAAACGCTGATTATCAAAAAACAACTGGGTAATAATATATTCGGCACCATTTTTTATTTTCTGTTTCAGGAAATAAATATCACTGTCAAAGCTTGGGGCTTCCATGTGTTTTTCAGGATAGCCTGCCACACCGATACAAAAATTTGTTGCCGACGTATTTTGCAGGTCAGCGTCCAGGTAAATACCATTATTAAGGTTAGCTACCTGTGTAACCAGTTCGGTTGCATATTGGTTGCCCTCTTTTTCTGCACGAAAATAAGTTTCGGTCTTTACGGCATCGCCCCTAAGGGCCACAACATTTTGTATACCTAAAAAGTCCAGGTCTATTAAAAAGTTCTCGGTGTCCTCTTTAGTAAAGCCACCACATAATATATGCGGAATAGCATCTACCTGGTACTTGTTTTGTATAGCCGAACAAATACCTACTGTGCCAGGGCGTTTTTTAACCACTTTCTTTTCGAGCAATCCGCTTGGCAGCTCTTTATACTCATACTCTTCACGGTGGTAGGTAACATCTATAAACGGCGGGTCGAACTCCATTAAAGGGTCTATGCTATCAAAAATAGATTGTATGTTTTGCCCTTTAAGCGGGGGAAGTATCTCAAAAGAAAATTGTGTTTTGCCATTGGCATTGGCAATATGTTCGGTTACTTTCATTCTTATATGGTTGATGGCTCAGATTATTATCTATCGAAATGCACTGAACACTGCGACTGAATACTGAACACTTTTTATCTAATCTGCTATATTAGGGTTAAGCCATTTACTGGCGGTTTCTGTAGGTATGCTTCTGCGTTTGGCATAATCTATAACCTGGTCTTCCTTAATTTTCCCAAGCCCAAAGTACTTACTCTTAGGGTTGGCAAAATAATAACCCGATACCGATGATGCCGGCCACATGGCAAGGCTCTCTGTAAGTTTAACCCCTATTTGTTTCTCTACATCCAGCAATTGCCATATTGTGTTTTTTTCAAGATGGTCAGGACACGCAGGATATCCCGGTGCGGGGCGAATACCTGCATATTCTTCTTTAATTAAATGCTCGTTGCTAAGATGCTCATCGGCAGCATAGCCCCATATTTCCTTACGTACTTTTAAGTGCAGGTACTCTGCAAAAGCTTCGGCAAGGCGGTCGCCCAGTGCCTTAACCATTATAGAGTTATAATCGTCGTGATCTTTTTCAAATTCGGCAGCCTTTTCGTCGACCCCAAAACCGGTGGTAACGGCAAATGCCCCCATATAATCGGTATAACCGGCTTCTTTAGGCGCTATAAAATCGGCAAGGGCAATGTTAGGTGCACCTTTTGTTTTTTGCGACTGCTGGCGCAGGGTAAGAAACGTTGCTTTCTTTTTACCATCTTCGTCATACAGTTCTATATCGTCATCATTAATGGTCGTGGCAGGATAAATACCATAAATACCACGTGCCTCCAGCCAGTCTTCCTCCAGCATTTGCGTTAGCATCTTTTGGGCATCGGCAAATAATATAACGGCCTGCTCGCCTACAACCTCATCTTTAAGGATAGCCGGATATTTACCATGCAGGTCCCACGTCTGGAAAAAAGGGGTCCAGTCTATAAATTCCACCAGCTCGGCAGGTTTAGGGTAAATGGTTTGTGCACCTATAAAGTTGGGTTTAGTAGGGGCATAATCCTCCCAGTCCAGCTTTAGTTTATTACGGCGTGAATCTTCTATACTCAGATAATCTTTATCGCGCGAGCGGTTAAGATAGCCTTCCCTAAGCGTATCATATTCGGCACGTATGGTTTTAGAATACTCCAGTTTATTGGCATTAAGCAAATTACCGGCTACGGTTACAGCTCGGCTTGCATCGTTAACATGCACAACGGTTTCGCGGTACTGCGGTGCTATTTTTACAGCCGTATGCGCACGCGATGTTGTTGCCCCACCTATCATAATAGGGATGCTAATGTTTAGCTTATCCATCTCTTTAGCTAAATAAACCATCTCGTCGAGCGACGGGGTAATCAATCCGCTAAGGCCAATGATGTCTACATTCTCCCTGATAGCAGCCTCTATAATTTTTTCCGGCGGAACCATAACGCCTAAATCAATAATTTCGAAGTTATTACAACCAAGCACTACAGCTACTATATTCTTTCCTATATCATGCACATCGCCTTTTACAGTTGCCATAAGCACTTTGCCGGCCGATGAACCTTTCCCTTTGCCTTCTTCTATATAAGGTAACAAATAAGCCACAGCCTTTTTCATTACCCGTGCCGACTTAACTACCTGCGGCAGGAACATTTTACCACTGCCAAAGAGGTCGCCCACAACGTTCATTCCCGTCATAAGGTTAATCTCGATAACTTCAATGGGTTTGCTGGCAGCAAGGCGTGCTTCCTCAATATCTACCTCAATAAATTCGTCTATACCGCGCACAAGGGCATGCGTAAGCCTTTCCTGTATGGGCAGCAAGCGCCATTCCTGGGCTTGTTTTTCGGTAATCTTGGCACCGCCTTTTACATTTTCGGCAAACGTAAGCAGGCGCTCGGTAGCATCATCTCTACGGTCGAGCAATACATCTTCTACATGCTCTAAAAGTTCTTTATCAATATCATCATAAACCTCTATCATTTCGGGGTTTACGATTCCCATATCCATACCGTTTTGTATGGCATGGTATAAAAATGCCGAGTGCATCGCCTCCCTTACCCTGTCGTTACCACGAAAAGAGAACGACACGTTGCTTACCCCGCCGCTTACGTGGGCGTGCGGCAAATTAGTACGTATCCATTTAGTGGCATCAAAAAAGTCGAGTGCATTTCTACGGTGTTCCTCCATACCCGTTGCTACGGGGAATATATTAGGGTCGAAAATTATATCTTCCGGCGGAAAGCCTACTTTATCTACAAGAATATCATAACTACGCTTACAAATTTCTATACGCCTGTTGTAAGTATCAGCCTGGCCGGTTTCGTCAAAAGCCATGACAATTACCGCTGCGCCGTAGCGTTTTACTTTTTTAGCGTGGGCAATAAAGTTCTCCTCGCCTTCTTTAAGACTTATGGAGTTTACTATACTCTTACCCTGGGTCACTTTAAGACCTGCTTCTATAATTTCCCATTTAGAGCTGTCTATCATTACCGGCACGCGGGCTATATCCGGTTCAGACGCTATAAGGTTTAAGAATGTGGTCATGGCATGCACGCCATCCAGCATTCCCTCATCCATATTAATATCAATTATCTGTGCACCGCCATCTACCTGAGCACGGGCAACATCAAGCGCTTCCTCATATTTTTCTTCTTTTATGAGGCGCAGAAACTTGCGCGAACCCGTAACATTTGTACGTTCGCCTATGTTTATAAAATTAGTCTCGGGGGTAACTATAAGGGGTTCTAATCCCGATAGTTTTAAATAACGGTTGTTGGTTGGTTGTTGTTGGTTGTCAGACAAAAAAGTTGTCGGTTGTTGGTTGTTGGTTGTTGGATTTGTAACGTCTTCGTCTTCCATCTTTACAGTTTTTTGTAATAATTAATAAATCCGTTTAACAACCTTTTGCATATCTGAATAAGTTCGAAAATTGAATTAAATTGTATTTCATCTATATATCTCTGATCTAAAGCCAAAAAACATTGTGTTTCTAACTCGTACAACGAACCCCTCGAAATATGAAGAAAATTCACAGTATCTTTTGATGTTTGCCTTCCACAACCTTCTGCAATATTTGATGGGATCGAAATGGCACATCGGCGCATTTGATTTGTTAAGCCATAAATTTCCTCTTTCGGAAATTGTTTTGATAAAGTGTATAACATATTGGTAAGCTTTCTCGACTCAAGCCAAACATCTAATTTTGTGTATTCCATTCTTCTTCTTTCTAAAAACCATCAACCAATAACTATCAACTAACAACTGTTGATGTTCTTGGCTCGTACTGTGCCGCAACATCGGCAATCAGTTTAATATGCTTAGGGGTTGTGCCGCAGCATCCGCCTATAATGTTTATAAGGTTATCGTCCAGATACTCCTTAATAAGCACCTGCATCTCTTCGGGAGTCTGGTCATATTCGCCAAAGGCATTAGGCAATCCCGCATTAGGGTGTGCCGAAATATTCATGCTGGTATTATGCGCCAGCCTTTTTAGGTACGGTTTTAACTGGTCGGCACCAAGGGCGCAGTTAAAGCCTACGCTTAACAGCGGAATGTGCGATATCGAGATAAGAAATGCCTCTACGGTTTGCCCGCTAAGCGTTCTTCCCGAAGCATCGGTAATGGTACCGCTTACCATAATAGGGATATCGATGCCTAACTCGTCTTTAACTTCTTCTATAGCAAAAAGGGCAGCTTTGGCATTAAGGGTATCAAAAATAGTTTCTACTAACAGTATATCGGCACCACCAGCTATAAGTGCTTTTACCTGTTGTTTGTAGGCAATTAAAAGATCGTCGAACGTTACGGCTCGGTAACCGGGATCATTAACATCCGGGCTCATGCTGGCAGTACGGTTTGTGGGTCCTATAGAGCCTGCCACAAAACGGGGCCTGCCCGGGTTGGCAGCCGTAAATTCATCCGCTACTTCTTTTGCAATCCTGGCCGACTCATAGTTAAGTTCATACACAATATCTTCAAGATGATAATCTGCCATGCCTATGGTCGTGCCAGAGAAGGTATTTGTTTCTACAATATCGGCACCGGCCTCAAAATACTGGCGGTGTACATCTTTTATGGCATGCGGCTGGGTAATAGACAGTAAATCGTTATTGCCTTTAAGCGAATGTGGAAAATCTTTAAATCGCTCACCGCGAAAATCTTCTTCAGAAAAATTGTAGCGCTGCAGCATGGTACCCATAGCCCCATCGAGCACGAGTATGCGGTTATTGAGCGCATCATATATTTTAGACATAGCAATTTATGTTTAAATGTTTGTGGTTTTAAGTTTATTGCTAAACTACACACCGTAAAAATTTATGCTATGTTATCCTGATTGGGTAGGAAATATTAAAAAAAATATTTCGTGAGTTATCTATCTGCGCATGTGCGTAGTAGAATTTAGCACCTTCTTTAAGTGTAAAGGGTTGCTAAGGCTTCAACGGGTCTATTCCCTCTGCCTTTCGTGATAACATGTCATTGTGTAAAAGAACAGTGCAAAGTAACGAAACAAATTAATAGGATGCAAATTTGTTTTAATGTGCCCGATTAATATAAATAGCTATATTTGAAACGCATATTTTTATAACACTCCTATAAACAACTAACTGTAATACCAACTTATAAGTATGGCAAACTGTATACTATGCACTAAATCTCTTAGCTTTTTTAACAAGCCAACATTTGGGCAGGGAAAACTAGCCGATGGTACACAGATATGTTTTAAATGTTTTTCTAAAAACGGCAGTTCGCAAAGAGGGTTTAAATACCTTACCTCGCAGCAGCTTATAGAATCTATAAATAATCCGTTTGGCGCAACGTTGCGGGTAAGTATGCAAATTAACAATAGTATGGCCGAAGGTTTTTCTACCTCATTTGAACAAGCAACACCCACTAATGTTACCGAAAATACTTTGCCTCCTGCCCCACCCCAACAGTCAGTACCCCAACAAACTATAGATGTGGCAGACCAGTTATTAAAACTCGCCAGCTTAAGGGATAAAGGAATTTTAACCGAACAGGAATTCAGGGCGCAGAAGTATAAGTTGCTGAATCCTTAAAATAAGATACCTTTACCGCCTCATGCCGCACATTGCCGTATGCAATTAACACCCTCACAAAAATGAAAACATTTAAATCATACCTTAATTCATCGCTTGCCGAAGACAAGAATCAGTTTCACATTATTGTTATAGGCGACGCTGCCGAAATTGAAGATCCTGAAGAAGGTAAATGGGTAGCCAGCGGTGTTATGGATTACTGGAAGAGGGTTGAAAAACCGGCTTATGATGACACAAAACATCAGCTGCACCTGGCGCGTAAAAAGCATGTGCATACGGTACTGAGAAAAATATCGTGGCACGTAAACGGTTTTAAGAACGATAAGAATGCCATAAACAATAACCTTAACGGCGTAGAGAGCGCAAAGAATATTGCAAAGGCGATTATAAAACTTCCTGAAGATAAAATACTGGAAATAGTACCTAATGAGAATGTAGCAGCAATTTTAGCAGGTGTAGATTACCTGCCTAATAAATGTAAGATTTTTGTTTTTAAGATTGCATAAGTAGATCACTCCTTTGGTGAAAATGGAACGCGGATGACACGGATGCTACGCAATCGCGGATTTAAAACGGACTAAGCACAAGAGGGTTAAATCTGCGTAAATCCGGTTTTGAAATCCGCGTCATCCGCGTTCCATTTCATATACTTAAATAACTTAATTTAATACACCAAAGCTTTTTGCCTAGCTGCTATCTCTATAATGCCATCATACAAGGCATTTGCCGCGGCCTCTTTATCGCCGGTTATCGGATCAATAAATTTGTGCGCTAAACCACGGCTATCGCTTAAAAATTTAATGCCTTTCTCAAAGCTATCGGGCAGGAACGGCAGGCTTTCGTTTATAGACACGATGCTAAAACCGTTTTTTATCAGTTCAGGATATTCTGCGGCAAGGGCTGCACTGGGTGTGGCATCTACCGCAATAAGGTTTTGCAGGTCGTTGTATACCGCATATTCTATAACATCGTCCAGCTTAAAGGGTATGGCAAACTGTATAAAGTTAGCTTCCCAGGCATAATCTGCCCCTTCTTTCTCAAAAAAGGCAACACTACTGTTAGTTATAACCGGGAACCTGAGCTCCGGTGTGTTTTTAGCAGGCAGCGCTTTGCTGCCTTTCACTACTTTATTTATTAACGCACTGCCGGTATTGCCTATGCCAAACAGCACTATATTTATAATTTGAGACATGGTACTTTCTTTTTTAAAAATTAAAAAGAAACTGCCTTTGTTGCCGAGACAAAGGCAGCTCTTAAACAAACAAAAAACAACTTAAAAACAATATTTTTATGAACCTTTTGGGTTATTTATGCCGTTCCTCCGGAACTGAACTGCTCTTATAGTATATACTGCGCCCGGCTTTTAGTTCCGGAGGAACGGCATGTTTATAGAAAAGGGTAAAGCTAATGAGCTTGAGCTCCGGAGGAGCAGTATATAGTATCACAAACTAATTAACCGCCGTATATTCTTTAAACAAATTAAGCTTAACCGGTGTGTTGTTAACAAGATTATCATATAACGGGCTCCTGAAACGCACTTCCTTCATCCACCGTTGCAACGTTTCCAGCGGGGCAGCGGCAGCAGGTTTTAGTACAATTTCTATACTGTTAAACCCCGGCCTTACCTTTCCTGATATTCCCGAAACCACATCTGTATTAAGGCTGCCTGTAATTTCTATTTGCAGCGACTTAAGGTTTATACCCAGCTCTGCGGCTACCAGCTGGCCAAGCGCATTAATACAGCCTGCAAATCCTGCAAGGATATATTCGTATGGGCTGGCAATGCCGGGTACAGCGGCCTGTGCATTTTGGTTTATCCTTAAATCTGTATTAAGGGTTTTTACTACAAACTGGCTGTTGTTGCCCGTATAGCCTAATACGTTGATGGATTGTGGTTTCATGGTGTGCTTTTTTAATGGTTGATGATGATTGAACTGGCCCGAAATAAAAAAAGGCCTCTTTAGTATGTTACCAAAAAGACCTTTGTATCTAAATATAAAATAAGATTACGTTGCCCGTTTTGGTAATGGTGTATGCATATACTGCACCTGCATCCACGATGAACAGATACACTTGCAAATTGTATTATTATTTACAGCCTTAGTTTTCATATTTTATGTAATATCTTTATAATAGTAACAAAAAAGCCCCTGCTTATTGCAGGGGCCTTGATCTATATGTTGATAAATTTTAAAATCAAACAATAGCAGCCCCTGCGGAAGGTTTCCACATCGAAATGACACATTGTGAGTAATTAAATTTCATAATTCCTTTATTCTGAATAACAAACTTCAACATAATTTTTGGGATAAGCAACTATTTGTAAATAAATTTTATCGTAGTATGGCATCATTTCGCAAAGCTTGGTATTAAGCGCCCCTATTTTAAGATTTATGAAATTTATAGCGTTATTTACACCAAGATTCACAAAGACGGCACAAAGTTTCGCAAAGATTTTTTTTTAAGATTACATAAATTTCAGCTGGATTTTAAACTTCAGCTTTTATGCTTTGTGTTTCTTTGCGCCTTCTTTGCGTGTCTTTGTGAAATTTTTTCGAATTTTCATCTGACTGAAATACCGGTGCCAGTATCTCTGCAAGCTGCTCCCACTCTATTAAAAAAGCATCATGCCCATGAACAGATTTTATTTCGTTATAATACACCTCATTGCCATTTTGCTTAAGAGCCTCATAGGTTTTGCGGGTTTCATCTGCTGTAAAAAGCAAATCGGTATCTACAGCCACTATGTGTATGGCTGCTGTTATGGTTTTTGCTACGGCCTCAAAGCTACCGTCCTTTGCCATGTTAATAGTTTTTAGCAAATGGTTCATAAGCTTGTAAGCAGACAATGTAAAACGTTCTTCTAAATTTTTGCCATGCTTGGTAAGCCAGTGTTCTACGGCAAAAGCATTATTTATATAAGTGTTATTAAACCTGCCCTGTAATGATTGTGGCGTGCGGTATAGCAGTATAGCATGCAGGCGCGCATCGGCAATGGGGTTAACAGAGTTGTTTAATATCCTGTCCTGAACCAGCGTGTTAGCAACAACCCAGTCGGTAGCTTTCCAGTCGGTAGCCACAGGTATTAAATTGGCTACTTTTTCAGGTTCTAAAGCAGCCATCTCCCAGGCAATGCCACCGCCCAGGCTTCCGCCAATTATAGTATGCAGTTGCAATATGCCCAATTGTTGTAAACCGAGCCAAAAAAACCGGGCAACATCTTGAGCTGTAAAGTCTTTATAATTATATATAAGGTTATCTGCATTATCATCAAAACCATTACCGGGAATATTAAAGGCTATAACCGTAAAATAGTTGGTATCAATTGTTTTCTCTTCGCCTACCAGCGTATTCCACCAGCCATTATAACCACCCACATTAGAGTTACCCGTAAGGGCATGGTTAACTAATACCACCGGTGCATTACCAATTACCGGCCCAAAAAACTGGTAACTAAGCACAACATCTGTAAGCGTTTTACCGCTCTGCAGGTTCCATTGAGGTATGACAATTTTAAGGAGATTTTCCATAGCAAAATGATTAAAAAAACTGTCCCGGCTGAGTTAGTTAGAGTACCGGAACAGTTTTACAAACAAACCAAAACACATTTATTATTTTTATTATTACTCAAGTGAGTAACGTTATATTTTCACCACATAGATACATAGGCTTTGTTGAGCAAGAGATTTTATAGACACCCCTGGTATAACATAGTTAAAAACTATGTAAACTATTTTAGGCTTTATCATCTGGTTTAATATGCCCGAATAGTCTTATGTTTCTATGTGGTAAAATTTTATTTAAACCGTAACAGGGCTTTTAATATTTGCAAACACTGCCTGCAAATCGGCTTTAAGGTCTTCTATATCTTCTATGCCCACAGACAGGCGAACCAGGTCTTTAAATACTCCTGTTGCTTCCTGCTGCTCATTATTTAACTGCTGGTGTGTGGTACTTGCCGGGTGGATGATTAGCGATTTTGTGTCGCCTATGTTTGCCAGTAAGGAGAACAACTTAGTCTGGTCAGCAATTTTCTTTGCCGCTTCATAGCCGCCTTTATGACCAAAGGTTATAAGCCCGCTTTGGCCTTTTGGCAAATATTCTTTAGCCAGTGCATTATATTTGCTGGATGCAAGCCCGGGATAATTTACCCACGCCACATCTTCATGATTTTCGAGCCATTGTGCCAGTGCCAGTGCATTGCTGCTGTGTTTTTCTATACGCACCTGCAATGTTTCGAGTCCCTGTATGGTCTGGAATGCGTTAAAGGGGCTTAGTGCCGCACCAAAATCGCGCAGGCCTTCTATACGTGCTTTGGCAATAAAGGCTGCGGGGCCAAGCGCTTCATGGTATACTAAACCGTGGTATCCGGCAGATGGCTCTGTAAACTCCGGGAACTTGCCACTGCTCCAGTCAAATTTTCCGGCATCTATAATCGCGCCGCCCAGCGAGGTTCCGTTACCGGTAATGTATTTTGTAAGCGAATGGATAACAATATCTGCACCATGCGCTATAGGGTTAAGCAGATAAGGCGTAGGCACGGTATTATCTACAATAAAAGGAACTTTAAACGCTTGGGCTTCCGCCGAAATTCCTTTAAGGTCAAGAATATCCAACTTGGGGTTGCCTAAAGATTCGGCAAAGAACAAACGGGTATTTTCCTGTGCAGCTTTGGTAAAGTTAGCCGGGTCAGACGGGTCTACAAACGTGGTTGTAATACCCAATCGCGGTAAGGTTACATTAAACAAATTGTAAGTGCCGCCATACAGGCTGTTAGAAGATACTATGTGATCGCCTGCTTTTAGCAGCACAAGCAATGCCGTGGTTAGTGCCGATGTACCCGATGCGGTAACCACTGCGCCTATTCCGCCTTCAAGGGCTGCAAGGCGCTGTTCTAAAACATCGTTTGTTGGATTATTAAGGCGGGTGTAAATATAGCCGGGCTCTGCAAGGCCAAAAAGGTTAGCCGCATGCTCTGCATTATTAAAAACGTATGATGTTGTCTGGTAAATAGGCACGGCTCGTGTTCCTCCATTTTTTGTAACATCGTGTCCTGCGTGTAGTGCTGCTGTAGAAAATTGTTGTGTGCTCATGATAGTAGATTTTTAAAGATTTTATTAGAATTTGAACGAACTAAGATTTAACAGAAAATAAAAAAGCCCTCCTGGCATTGGTACCAAAAGGGCTTTACAGTATTTGAACTATAAACTAAAAGATGTGACTCTTTCGCTTTTGGCTACGGGGTAAGGTTGCGCACATGCACACCATACAACACATTACCATTTTATTTGAAGCGAATTTTGTCATTTTTATATTTTTTATCATCCTTAACCCCTCCCGCTGTAGGGAGGGGTGGCAGAACGAACACTAAGAATCATTTTTTTATAAACCAAAAAAAAAGCCTCCCGTTGTGCGGAAGGCTTTTGCGTATATTTTAAAAACTTAAAATTAGGCAATAGCGCTATCCGCGGAAGAGTCCGGCATGATACAACACATATTGCAGATAATAAATTTCATTTTGTTCAGTTTTTCTGTTTAGCAAACTTCTTAACTTATTTTTAATTTACCAAATAAAATTCAAAACTTTAACAAATTTATTTTAAGCACCAATTTTAAAAAAACATGCCCGTGCCACAGGTTTGCAATTTTTAACAATAAGCGTACAGGTAATAGCGCACCCATAAATATTATCATTTGTAAAATTTGCAGGCTATTAATTATAAGGCTGCAGATGGTATTATACCCTTTTAAACAATTTGCATTCCCCAACTTAAACATCGGATTCAGTAAAAATTAATTTACAATAATTTTTTCTAATAATAACTTTAATGTAGCATTGGGCAAAATATAAAAAAGGCTGCAGGCATTGTTAAAATAAAAAAAACAGCGATGCACAATAATATAAAAGCATTAAAAAGTGGTTGTATTTTTTTTATTCCAATAAGGTTTTATACATTTGCACCGAAATAATTAGAGGAAAGATTTGTACTGATTGCAACCTCATTAAAAAATGCTAAAGCAGGACTTCCCTCCCCTTTAGCTGTTGCAAGCGCTTTTCCCTACTAAATTAATAGACTATATACTATGGCATATTTATTTACGTCAGAATCAGTGAGCGAAGGACATCCTGACAAAATTGCTGACCAGATTTCCGATGCACTTATCGACAACTTCCTTGCGTTCGACCCGGAGAGCAAAGTAGCCTGCGAAACGCTTGTTACCACAGGCCAGGTAATTCTTGCAGGAGAGGTAAAATCTAAAATTTATCTTGATGTACAATCTATAGCACGCGAGGTAATCCGCAAAATAGGTTATACCAAGAGCGAATATATGTTTGAGGCTAACTCTTGTGGTGTACTTTCTGCCATACACGAGCAGTCTCAGGACATTAACCAGGGTGTAGACCGCCACACTAAAGAAGAACAGGGTGCCGGCGACCAGGGTATGATGTTTGGGTATGCTACTAACGAAACCGAAGACTATATGCCGCTTGCGCTAAACCTTAGCCATAAACTGCTACAGGAACTGGCTGCACTTAGGCGTGAAAACAACGAAATTACTTACCTGCGCCCTGATGCTAAAAGTCAGGTAACGCTGGAGTATGACGATAACAATAAGCCGGTGCGCATTGATGCTATTGTGGTTTCTACACAGCATGATGATTTTGATGAGGAGCCTGCTATGCTTGCTAAAATTAAAAAAGATATTATAGAGATATTAGTACCCAGGGTAGTAAAAAACAACCCTGCTTATGCTCACCTCTTTAACGATAGCATAGAGTACCACATAAACCCTACAGGTAAGTTTGTTATAGGCGGGCCTCACGGCGATACAGGCCTTACAGGCCGTAAAATTATTGTAGATACTTATGGTGGTAAAGGTGCTCACGGTGGTGGAGCTTTCTCTGGTAAAGACCCAAGTAAAGTAGATCGTAGTGCTGCTTATGCTACTCGCCACATTGCTAAAAACCTTGTTGCTGCCGGCATTGCAGACGAAATACTTGTGCAGGTATCTTATGCCATTGGTGTTGCAAAACCTATGGGTGTTTACATTAACACGTATGGCACAAGCAAACTAAACCTTACCGATGGTGAAATTGCTAAAAAGGTAGAAGCCCTGTTTGACCTTCGCCCGTACTTTATAGAGCAACGCCTTAAACTGCGTAACCCTATATACAGCGAAACTGCTGCTTACGGACACATGGGCCGCAAGCCGGAAACTGTTATAAAAACTTTTACTGCCCCTAATGGCGAAACTAAAACACTGGAAGTGGAATTGTTTACATGGGAAAAACTTGACTATGTAGATAAAGTAAAAGCTGCCTTTGCATTGTAATTTACAGATAGATATATACAAAAAAAAGGAACATCATAACGGTGTTCCTTTTTTATTGACTCTTAAAAACAAAAGGGACTGTGATGAACAGTCCCTTTTGTTTTATGCATTTAGATGTATCTATTCGGCATCTAAAAATATCGATTTAAAGGCTTCATTAAGCTTCTCTTTAATATCGTTTGGCATATCGTTTTTAGGAAAAAGGAGTGCGGGCAGGTCATCATTAGACTTACCTATCATGTAAACCCTCGACATAGTTTTTCCCCTGAAATATTCCATGTTATCAACCCTGATTTGTTCTACAAGTGAGCCGAAAGACTCTTTTTTAAGCTGATAATCACTCGCCATATTTTCTCTTTGTATTATTGTTACGGCAAAGATAGGTCTTTTCTATAGAAAATCCCAGTAAATACAAGCACCTGCTATAGTAATTATAAGGTTTAACATTATTAAGGATATGTTAAAAGTATATTCTAATTTACAATAGCGATCATGAAAGTCTGATCATACAGTAGTGTGCGAAAAATAACGATAAGATTATTACATATCCATCCAGCCTAATGCTGTAAATCCAAAATACATACTAACAAATAACAATACTGCTGTTATAACCGACAACACGAGAAATTTCTTTGGGTCGATATTTTTTTTATAATCAGTAACCATTATCCTGTAAACAGTAGCCATTATAGACATTGATGTAATACTGAAAATGATAAGCACTATAATGAGGTCCTTAAAACTCTTTATAAAGCTGAACACAATAATGGGAGTCAAAAAAAACATATTTATAATTGGCAACTTTTTTAAAAAGTAATCAAGCTTAGGATAGGCTGTATTTTGCATACCGTAAAAATAGTAAAATTTATATGCCCAATATGCCGTGACTAAAACTAAATAAAATACCGTGCCGAAAATAATAAGTAACCTTGGCTGTACATTGTAGCGAGATATTCTATATAAGTCGCAAAACTGTGTGAATGTATATATTGAGTATACTAAGCACTAAGGTAATGCCTTTCATCTCGCCTCAAAGCATAACACACAAAACAGCAAGGATCGTCTACAAAAAATACATTTTTTACGGCGGAATACTAAAGCCACAGTATTTTTTTTACATTTACAACAGCATGAAAAAAACACTACTCTTACTTTTCTTATTTTGTTTTACTGCACAGGCACAGGAAATTGGCATTCCTGTAAAATTTATGCAAAGCAGCAAGAACCCGCCGCAGCGCTACATAGGCACCGATGCCTTTGGGTGGGAATATACCATTGCCAATAACGAGTTCAGGAAAACGAAAGACGGAAAATCTGTTAAATACCAAAACGTGGGCCTGGGAGAGATTTACAGGGTAGACATCCAGAACCCATTGCAGATCGTTTTATTTTACAGAAAATTTAATAGCGTGGTACTGCTGGATAACCAGCTTAACCAAACGGCTACCATAAACTTTAGCGCGCTCCCTACAGAACTTATTGCAGAGGCAGCTTCGTTAGCATCGCAAAACCGGTTATGGATCTATGATATTACCACACAGCAAATAGGGCTGTATGACCCGATGCGCAACAACTTCCGTACGCTTACCCCACCTTTTAACGATGGCATAAAATATTACCAGAGCGACTATAATTATTTTTACTGGATAGATAACGCAGGTAAATGCTTTACAGTAAACCTTTTTGGCAAAGTTACCGCACTGGGCAGCGTACCTGCCTTTGACCAGGCACAAATACTATCTGCCACACAAATTTTATACAGTAAAGACAACAGCCTGTACCTGTACGACCTGCCCGCTAAAACCCGAAAGTTTGTGCAGATTAACGAAAAAAGCTTTGCCTCTTTTTACTACGCCTCCCAAATTTTATCTATTTTTACGGAAAGCGAAATCATTCAATATAAAATTACTTTTAACTAATGCATATAGCTGTTGCAGGAAATATTGGCGCCGGGAAAACAACTCTTACCGGTTTGCTTGCCAAACATTTTAAATGGGAACCCCACTATGAGGATGTTGTAGACAACCCTTATCTTGACGATTTTTACCACCAGATGGAACGATGGTCTTTTAACCTGCAAATTTACTTTTTAAATACCCGCCTTAGCCAGATACTACAGTTTCGCGAAAGCGGAAAGAAGATTATCCAGGACCGTACCATATATGAGGATGCCCATATATTTGCCCCTAACCTGCATGCTATGGGGCTTATGGCTAACCGTGACTACGAAAACTACAAATCGCTTTTTGAGCTTATGGAGGGTTTTGTGGGCGCGCCAGATTTACTTATTTACCTGCGAAGCTCTATCCCCAATCTCGTAGGGCATATACACAAGCGTGGACGCGATTATGAGAACTCTATATCTATAGATTACCTTAGCCGCCTTAATGAGCGCTACGAAGCCTGGATACAGAATTATGATAAGGGCAAGCTGCTTATTATTGATGTGGATAAAAACAATTTTGTAGATAATCCCGAAGACCTGGGCGATATCATTAACCGTATTAACGCAGAGTTGCACGGGTTGTTTTAATTTGTTTCAGGTTTAAAGTTTATAGTTTTTTGAAAGTTGACTGCCCGTAATATCTGTAGAGATGCATTGAATGCGTCTTACAATAAAATCAACAGTAACTAATTTCCTATTCCACATACGCAGGACGCATTCCATGCGTCTCTACTTTTTAAACTCTTTTATTTTTGCATCAACTTCTGCACGGGTACCTGTAAATGTTTTTTCTTCGGTAACAATTTCACCATTATCTCCTCTTGTAGATGTGGTCACGGTAGCCGTTACATTGCCTTTACCATCAATTACCTTATGTACATCGGTAGTCTTGCCATCTATGCGAGTTACCACTACCGATTGCTGCTCACGTTCGGCACCGGCAACTTCTGCGGGGGTTTCCGGGGTTTTATTGCTACAGCTCACAAGAAAAATTGTAAGGATAGCCAGCAACCCTATCATTACCCAGTTAATGGGTTTTCTTTCAGGATGAAAGCCCTGCCTAAGCAGCAACAGCCTTTTAACGCCAAGGGTAACAAACCCAACGACAGATAATATTAGCAGTACAATAAGATATTTAGATGCCATAATTTTAAACGTATCCGGTTAAGAAAATAAAACCAAATGTAAATGTAATAAAAAAAGCAACACCTGTTTTACCAGATATTGCTTTATATTTTATAATGCGGGTAGTTATTATATAGTAAACAACTCTTCCGGTTTATCTTCAAGAGCTTCAAAACGGGCAGTACACTCTTCTATAAGCTGGTAAGCTTTAGCAGCATCGCCCCATCCTTTTACCTCAACAGTTTTGTTCTCAAGGTCTTTATACACACGGAAAAAGTGCTCTACTTCTTTAATAAAGTGAACGTTAAGATCGCTTAAGTCGTTCATTTTACAAGCAATAGGATCAGATACCGGTACGCAGATAATTTTCTCATCTTCGCCTTTATCATCAGCCATATAAAATACGCCAATAGGCTTAACCTCAACTACACAACCGGGAAAAGATGGCTCTGTAAACCAAACAAGCACATCTAAAGGGTCTCCGTCAAGAGCAAGTGTTTCAGGGATAAAACCGTAATCAGCAGGGTACATCATAGACGAATATAGCATCCTGTCAAAACGTATCCTTTTTAATTTAAAATCATATTCATATTTATTCCTGCTACCCCTTGGTATCTCTATAAGAACATCAAATGTTTTTTTCTCTGAAGACATTGTAATAGTTTTTTGTTATGGTGCAAAAATAGTATAAAAATAATACGATACAAATGTTAAAAGCCTAAAACATAAGCCCGGGCACTTCTTAACAATTATTTAAACCCACTACAACGATGTAACAGGTGTTGTTTTTACACTAACTGCTTTACTGTAATAATTTTAGAAGAAAAACCCGAAAGATGCCTTAACCGTAAACTTACTTGCTCCCGGCATGCTAAGGTAATTACCCCTCCATGCGGCATCTATGCGCAATACTTTAAATATATTACCCACACCGGCGTGGTATTCCCAGTAAATATCTTCGGGAGAGCGGTACACAAGGTTACTTGCATTAAGGTCTATATTTTTTTGTGATACATTACCATAAATACCTTTAATACCTATAATTTCGCGAAGGTTAAGATTTCTAAGCCCCGGAATACGCGAGAAAAGCCTTCCGTTAAAATTATGTTCTAAGTGTACAGATACATATTCGTCGGTAACAAACTCGTAGTAGTCTAACAGGTTGTAGGTGTTCTCGATCAGGAAGTAAGATTGGTTACCCGGTACAACACCCATTAGCCCAAGAGGTACAGTGCCAAATATCTTACCGGCTTCAAACGTTGTGAACAACCTCCCGAAACCACCCACAAGTACCGGCTGGCGGTAGTAGAACTGTAACTTCTGGTAATCGAAATCGCTACCAAAGATGCCTTTTATACCCTGCGAGTAATTAAGGAACAGGCGGGCATAGTTATAATCAACATCACTTCGTTCTACGCCATAGCCTATAGTCCTGCGCTTAGGTGTATAATCTATCATAAAGCCATACTCATATTGCTTTGTAAACCCATTGGTACCCTTGCTGTGGTCTAATGGGTCTAACCAGTAGTCGAGGCTGAACAATTGCGGATCGGCCGATTTAAGTGTACGGTAATTAAAACTGGTCCTTAAAACGAGGTTTTTAACCGGCTCTATTTCGGCAGAGAACGTACTAAAATTAATAGACGTTAACTGGTTATTGCTTCCGCTGGAAAATAATGATGATGATGCAAAGCTTCGCCCAAGAACGTCGTTAGTAGCCGTTAGGCTTACCCCTATTTGCTCTATGTCGCGGCGGTTACCACCGGCAAGTATTATACGGTTCTTTTTATCTACCATCCACTTGCCCGATATACCATACTTAAACTGGTTATCTTTAAAACCGTAAGCCGTGTAGCCCTCTATCCTCCATGGGTCGTTTTGTCCAAAGTAGGTTCGCCCGCCGGTACGTAGCCTTAGCCCTTCTATCACATTATAGCCTACGGTACTAAATATAGGGCCGTAATCAAAATGGTCCATCTGGTAATAGCCGCTACTAAGCGTACCCACAAGGGTGTACATCCGCTTAAACTTAGGCACGGTCTTTAGGGTGTCGAGCATTTTGTAAACTCCCTTCTCATCTTTATTTAAAGATTCAAAGCGGTTCTCGTCCCAAAATTCGTCGCTCTTGCCGTATATGGACTCATCATTAAAGTTTACATCGGCGGCATAAAACTCCTCCGGTTTCTTTTTATCAAAAACATAATCACGGAAAAGCGTGGTACGCTTACCATAAACCCCTTTAGATGTTTCTTTTTTGTTAAGCGCAAAGTCGCTCATCATGTGGTCGCGCTTAAGCAGGAACACCGAGTCGTTAAGCACATCAAAATCCTGCTCTATATAAATATCCTTAACCCAGTTAATGTTAGCACTTTTACTGGCACTCATTGCTATTTTTTTAATGGCAAAGGTGGTATCGTTTACCCAAAAGTTACCCTTAAAGGTAAGTTCGCCCTTACGCCTTGGGTAAAACACAATGTTGTAGCACCATTTATTCTCTATATAAGAACTATCGGCAAGTACATAGTTATATACGTTAATACCCGTGCGCGATAACGGGCTTACAAAGTCTTTGTCAAAAAACTTAAGGTAGTTGTTATAAATGTCGTATTGAGCATATAGGTCTTTTATAAAGGCCAGTATTTGCTGGTTGTTATCAAACCCCGATGTTTTGTTGGCAGATACCTTTTCCTTCTTTTTACTGGCTACATTATCACCATAAACCTTGCTAAGCGCTTCGTTTATAAAAATAGGCAGGTAGGTCTTACCCGTAACGTTTGATGTATCTACCTGGTCAAAAATAAACTCCATGCCCTTAAACAGCCTGCTCTTCATCATAGCGCTGTCTACCGTATTAAGGTCAAACTCTACCTTTTCATACTTATCATACTCATATTGCTTAAACATGTTAAGGCCGTTCTTGCGACGGCGTTCCCATATTTTGCGGAGTATATCTATGGCCGGGTTATTTTTTTTAGAGGTCTTACCACTGTAAAGCACCACTTCCTTAAGCTCGTTGGCTTCGGCAAGAGTAACTTTCATGTTATAATTCACGTTTTTTTCCAGGTGAACTTCCTTTGGGGCGAAGCCTACAAAGGTTATGGTAAGGTCTGTATAAGTATTTTTAGACTCCAGGTAATATTTACCGTTCTCATCGGTAATAGTACCTTCGTTAGTGCCTTTAAAGTAGACATTAACGTATGGTAAAGGCTGATTAGCATTATCATACACTACTCCGCTAACCTTAGTTTGGGCAAGCGCAGCAATGGTAAAAATAAAAAATGCGCCTAAGGCAAACAGTAACTTTCTTTTCATATACCCTATAAAACAAAAAACTTCATCATTTAGTATGATGAAGTTTCAAATATAGTCAGAAATTTGTTACTTGTACATAACTTTTTTCACCGCTTTAACAACATCGCCTGCATTTGGCAACCATTCTTTCAACAGAACAGGAGAATAAGGCGCAGGGGTATCTGCAGTAGTGATTCTTTGTATAGGTGCATCAAGGAAATCAAACGCCCTCTCCTGCACTATGTAAGTAATTTCAGACGATATACTACCAAAAGGCCATGCCTCTTCCAGTATTACAAGCCTGTTTGTTTTTTTAACAGAGTTGATGATGGTATCATGGTCCATAGGGCGTATTGTCCTAAGGTCGATAACCTCACAGCTTATACCTTCTTTAGCAAGCTCATCGGCAGCAATAAAGGCTTCTTTAAGTATTTTACCAAAAGATACAATGGTAACATCAGTACCTTCGCGCTTAACATCGGCAACACCTATAGGAATAGTATACTCTCCATCAGGCACTTCGCCTTTGTCGCCATACATTTGCTCAGACTCCATGAAGATAACCGGGTCGTTATCGCGGATAGCTGATTTTAACAAACCTTTACAGTCGTAAACGTTAGACGGTACAACCACCTTTAATCCCGGAGTGTTAGCATACCAGTTCTCGAAAGCCTGAGAGTGCGTAGCACCAAGTTGTCCTGCAGAAGCAGTAGGCCCGCGGAAAACGATAGGGCAGTTAAACTGGCCTGCGCTCATCTGGCGGATTTTTGCAGCATTGTTTATTATCTGGTCTATACCCACAAGGGCAAAGTTAAATGTCATAAATTCTACAATAGGCCTGTTACCATTCATGGCACTACCTACTGCTATACCGGCAAAACCAAGCTCGGCAATTGGGGTGTCTATAACCCTTTTTGGGCCAAACTCGTCAAGCATGCCTTTAGATGCTTTGTAGGCACCGTTGTATTCAGCAACTTCTTCACCCATTAAATATATAGCTTCGTCACGGCGCATTTCTTCGCTCATGGCTTCGCAAACAGCTTCCCTAAATTGTATAGTTCTCATGTAATTATATTTCACGTATTAAATGAATGGCAAAAATAAAAATTTAAAGTCATTATTAAAGCCTTATGCCCAAATAAATCTTCTTTTAGCTTAAAAGCCAAAAACCCATTAAAATTCGCAATTAAACGCATTTAAAACCTGTATTATTATTGTAATTTAATTTTTTAGATTAAATTTTTCAAAAAAGCGCATTTAATATGCGTGCATAATATTTTATTTAAATAAATTTGTTAACTTCGCTATATCGATATCAAACCTTATAATCTTATAATAATGAAAATATTAGTCTGCATCAGCCATGTGCCTGATACTACTGCAAAAATTAACTTTACCAACGGCGATACAGAGTTTGATGCCAATGGTGTACAATTTGTAATTAACCCTAACGACGAGTTTGGCCTTACGCGCGCCATCTGGTTTAAAGAACAGGCGGGTGCTACCGTTACTGTGGTAAACGTGGGCGGCCCTGATGCCGAAGCTACGTTGCGCAAAGCCCTTGCTATAGGTGCCGATGAAGCTATTCGCGTAAACGCTACCCCTATAGACGGATTTTTTGTTGCCAAACAACTTGCCGAAGTGGTAAAAACCGGAGGTTACGACCTTGTTATTGCAGGTAAAGAATCGTTAGACTATAACGGTGCCATGGTTCCCGGTATGCTTGCGGGCCTTACAGGTTACGACTTTGTAAACGGCTGCATTAAGCTTGATGTTACCGGCAGCGATGTTACTGCTGTGCGCGAAATAGATGGTGGTAAAGAAACTATCAGTGCAAAACTACCCCTTGTTATAGCAGGGCAAAAAGGCCTTGTTGAAGAAAAAGACTTAAGGATACCTAACATGCGCGGTATTATGCAGGCACGTACAAAAGCCCTTACTATACTGGAGCCTGTTGCTGCAAATGCTACCACAAAAGCAGTTAAGTTTGAGAAACCGGCGCCAAAATCGGCGGTGAAACTTATTAGCCCTGATAATCTGGACGAACTGGTAAACCTGCTGCATAACGAAGCTAAAGTAATTTAAAGAGATGATTTGATCATTTGGTTATTCGGTTATTTGACCGTGCAATTATCAAATTAACAAATCCACGAATTAACAAATAAACAGAAAAGACATGTCCATACTTATATATGCTGAATCAGCAGAAGGTAAATTTAAAAAAACAGCGTTTGAGCTTGCATCTTACGCCAAAAAAATAGCTGCAGAGACCGGTACAACCGTAACCGCAGTAACCATTAATATTAGCGATGCTTCTGCCCTTGCCGCTTATGGTGTAGACAAAGCACTTAACGTAAATACAGATAAGCTTAAGGCATTTAACGCTAAGGCGTATGCCGATGTTATTAAACAGGCAGCTGTAAAAGAGTCGTCTAAATTTGTATTGTTCTCATCTAATACAGATAGTCTTTACATAGCACCGCTTGTAGCTGTGGGCCTTGAGGCCGGTTATGCAAGCAACGTGGTGGGGCTGCCACAAAGCATCTCACCATTACAGGTAAAAAGGCATGCGTTCTCTAACAAGGCATTTACCGTTACAGAAATTACGACCGATGTTAAGGTTCTTGCCATTGGTAAAAACTCTTTCGGCCTTGTAGAGTCGGCTTCAAGCCTTGCACAGGAAGATTTTGCACCATCACTTAATGATAACGACTTTACCGTAAAAGTAGAATCGTCTGAAAAAGTTACGGGCAAAGTGACAATTGCCGATGCTGAAATTGTAGTATCCGGAGGACGCGGACTTAAAGGTCCTGAAAACTGGGGTATGCTGGAAGACCTTGCTTCGGCACTTGGTGCAGCAACAGCCTGTTCTAAACCGGTATCAGACCTTGGCTGGAGGCCTCACAGCGAGCACGTGGGCCAGACAGGTAAGCCTGTTGCGGCTAACCTTTATATTGCCTTAGGCATATCGGGAGCTATACAGCATATTGCCGGTATTAACTCCAGCAAAGTAAAAGTGGTAATAAACTCAGACGCTGATGCGCCTTTCTTTAAAGTAGCCGACTATGGCGTGGTAGGCGACGTATTTGATATCGTTCCTAAACTGACCGAAAAAATAAAAGCCTTTAAAGCACAGAACTCATAATTTATTTTTAAATTGTGCCCACAAAAGGGCTATCGGGAAGCGGATAGTTATATCTTTGCCCGATAGCCTTTTTTGCATTTTTAGGACACACCAAACATGAGCTTAGTAAAACTAAATATTAAGGGGATTTCGTATAGCCAGACACAAAACGGAGCATACGCCCTGATACTTAATGAAGTAGATGGCGAACGTAAATTACCCATCGTTATAGGGGCTTTTGAGGCCCAGTCTATTGCTATTGCATTAGAAAAAGAAATAAAGCCGCCAAGGCCGCTTACGCACGACCTTTTTAAAAATTTTGCCGACCGTTTTGATATTGTCGTTAAGCAGGTTATCATCCACAAGCTGGTAGATGGCGTGTTCTTTTCGAGCATTATTTGCGAACGCGACAAGATAGAAGAGATTATAGATGCCCGTACCAGCGATGCCATTGCACTGGCACTGCGTTTTAGCGCACCTATATTTACCTATAAAAATATACTCGATAAAGCAGGTATTTATCTTAAAATAAACCCGGAGCAAAACGAAGACGGCATACCTAACGATGATGACGTGCTGTCTGCACCGCAAACCTTTGGAGCCGAAACAACGGTATCCGGCGAAGGTTACTCGCAATACAACCTTATGGAACTGCACGAGCAACTGGAAGGTGCCGTACAAAATGAGGACTATGAGCTTGCAGCAAAAATCAGGGACGAAATCTCTAAGAGGGAATCATAAAAGTTAATTTGGTATATGTTGATTTGGTTATTTGTAACGTAACTCCTCCGAATTAACAACCAACATACAACTAAATAATTACAAAATATAGAACAGCCATCCTCAAAAGGGATGGTTGATTTCTTTGTGGATAACCCATACTATACAACACATCGAAAATTACATTATTGTGTATCTTTGTAACGTAATCGGCTATAACAAATAACCGCATTACCAGATAAACAAAACCACATTACAATGAAACAATATTTAGATTTAGTAAAGCATGTTTTAGAAACCGGCGCACAAAAAGGCGACCGCACGGGCACGGGCACCAAAAGTGTTTTTGGCTACCAGATGCGTTTTGACCTAAGCGAGGGTTTCCCGCTGGTTACTACTAAAAAGCTGCACTTAAAATCTATTATTTATGAGCTGCTATGGTTTCTTAATGGCGATACGAATATTAAATACCTTAACGATAACGGCGTAAAGATTTGGGACGAGTGGGCCGATGAGAATGGTAACCTGGGTCCGGTTTATGGCGCACAGTGGCGCAACTGGGACGGCCGCGAGATAGACCAGATAACCGAGCTTATAGACACGCTTAAAACCAACCCTAACAGCCGCCGTATGCTGGTTAGCGCATGGAACCCAAGGGTTTTGCCGGATACTACACAATCGTTTGCCGATAATGTTGCCGAAGGTAAAGTGGCGCTCCCTCCCTGCCATGCTTTCTTTCAGTTTTATGTGAGCGATGGTAAACTATCATGCCAGTTATACCAGCGTAGTGCCGATATATTTTTGGGCGTGCCGTTTAACATAGCCTCTTATGCATTGTTTACCATGATGATAGCGCAAGTATGCGGTTATGAACCTGGCGATTTCATCCACACCTTTGGCGATGCCCATATTTACAACAACCACATGGAGCAGCTGGAGCTTCAGCTAAGCCGCGAGCCTAAGCCGTTGCCTAAAATGGTACTGAATCCTGATGTTAAAAATATCTTCGACTTTAAATTTGAAGATTTTACTTTAGAAAATTACGAACCGCACCCGCATATTAAAGGCGCTGTAGCGGTGTAATCCTTAATTGTATATGAAAAACATTTTAATTGCCATTCTATTTATGGCAAGTGCCGTTGCTATGGCTCAAAAAAAACCTCTACAACAGGCAGTTTTTCAAGAGTGTTTAAACCGTGAATTTACATCAAAATGCACTACAGACAGATTTAAAAGCGATATTACCAATCTCATTTCTAAAGAAATTACTGATGATATTAGTAATAACCTCAGAGCCGACTTTTTTACAGTTTCCATTATTTTACTTATAGACGAAAACGGCAGGATGATATCTGAGGAAACAGACATTTTGTGCGAATACTTACCCTTAAAAACAGCAATTGCGAATTATTTAAAATCAATACAGCTGCAACCTAAAAGCAACGAAAAAAAAGACCAAAGAAGTGTATTTACACTTAATTATACATTTGTTTTTAGCCCCATAGATAAAAAATACTATGCGGCATCAGCCGGGGAGCTTTACACCAAAAAAATTATTACCAAATATCTTCCGCCTGATTCTAATCCTGTATTTCCGGGTTGCACAGATATAGACCACGATAAAGAAAGCGAATGTACACAGGAAAAATTATCCCGCTTTTTCAGCAAAAAATTACTTTTACCGTCGGGAATTAGTTCAACAATAACTGTTGGGATTTTTATAACCGTAGATACAAATGGCGAAGTAACCGTTAACCGCATAATAGGCGGTAATGAAGACATACAAGAAGAAGTTATGCACGCAGCACTCAGGCTACCAAAACTTATACCTGCAAAAGCAAGGGGTATCCCCGTAGAATTTACAGGAATAATCCCCTTATATATTAATACAAAATAGGTTAATATACCTTAAATTACAAAATATGAAATACCATTATATAGTACAATTTTTACTCTTACCTTTTATCGTTCAGCCGCAGGGCAAACCTATTGTAAATGCAATTATGCAACAATGCCAAACAGCCGAATTGCCTGAAAAATGTACTGAACAATTACTTGAACAACAAATTGTAAACCTCATTAATGATGATTTGATAAGCGATTTACCCGAAAAAAACAGAGGTTACTATTTTTCTATTTCTGCATTTTTTATGTCAGATTACGCAGGGAAAGTTATACCAGATCAGATAGAAGTTCGGTCTGAAAGCAGCAAACTAAAGTCTGCTATAATTGAATATGTTAGCAATCTCCCTGCGTTTATTCCTAAAGCTACAAGTATCAAAGAACGAAGAAGTATACATCTTGTTAACTGTACTTTTCTTGCCAATCCTGATAAACACAATTATTACATTGCCAACAATAAGGAAATGGCACAACAAAAAATCTTACCCAATTATATAACTTATGATGCGGCTGCACTTTATGGCAGCTGTGGCAATGCAGGTAATTTTACCGCACAGTTGGAATGTACAGCAGACAACGTTTTTAAATACCTTAAAAAAAATTATAAAAAACCCTCTTTTGACAGGGACCTATATATAAATTTAGGCATGATGATACTGGTTGACAGCGACGGCAAATTACATATAGAAAGTTTTTTGGGAAGCTCTCCTGATGCTTACGAAAAGGAAGCAAAAAGGGTAATAAACACCCTGCCTAACTTAGAACCTGCACGTATAAATGGAATCCCTGCACCGGTTCGATTTTTAATTAATTACCGAATAAGGTAACGTGATTAATTTATGTTACCATAAAGTACCTGATCTGTCTAAAGCAAAAAGCTATAGCTGTTATTGTCTTTGACAATAATTGTGAGTGTTTACTAAAATAAAGCTAAACGTTAAAAAACACTGCAAAAATTTGTTACCTTTAGTATCGCAAATTACGATTTATGGAAAAGAACCAACAAGAACTATTTGAATATGCACGCAAACGGGTAAAGCAAAAAAAGCGCGTTTACCTGCATTTTATCTTGTTTTTTGTGAGCAGTATTTTCTTTTATATCATTAATAAAATTCTCGACGTAGACCCACAGGACGATTGGTACTTATGGGCTATAACCGCCTGGGCCTTTATATTTATATTGCATTTCATGAAGATCTTTGTGGTAGAAAGCTTTATTAATAAAGCCTGGGAACGCGACCAGATAGAAATGCTTGTGGCCCGCCAGGAACGCCGTATAGACCAGCTTGAAAAAAAGTACGAAAAAGAAAATCCCTCTACCCCTACCTCTACATTATAATGACCATTACCCTTATAGCCGCCGCCGCAGAGAACAACGCACTGGGCAAAGACAACCAGATGATATGGCGCCTGCCGGACGATTTTAAACGTTTTAAACAACTTACAACAGGTCACCACATTATAATGGGGCGCAAAACGTTAGAAAGTATGGATGGGCCATTACCCAACCGTACTAATGTGGTTATTACCCGCCAGAAAGATTATACCCACGAGGGCTGCACCATTGTAAACAGCCTTGACGATGCCCTCGCTGCCTGCCCGCAAAACGAAGAAATTTTTATAATAGGCGGTGGCGAAATTTACAAGCAAAGCATTGCCAAAGCCGATAAAATTGAACTAACCCGCGTACTTGGAATTTCTCCCGAAGCGGATGCTTATTTCCCCGAAATTAACCCTGCCGAATGGAACCTTACTGAAAGTGTTTTTCATGGTAAAGATGAAAAGCATAGTTTAGAGTTTGTGTTTGAGACCTGGGTGAGGAAGTAAAAAATTCAAATGAGTTTAGAGATTAATGTATATTGTAAAGAGCTTTCGGATGATTTGATTCCGAAAATTATTGAGCGTCTTAGCGATTACGAAATAGTTGTTGAAATTCATCCCGATTTTTCATTTAAAGACCAAAAGGGATTTTTGCCGTTTAAATTCAGATTGACCAACCAACCACTTGCAATTTTAAAAGATAAAGAGCTTAAAAGTGGCTTTGAATTATATATTGAAGATTTTGACCTACAGACTGAAATCAATCAGCTTACTTGTAAACCTAAACTGCTCGACAGGATATTAGGTAAAAAGCCCGAGGGCATGTCATTTGCAAACCCTGAAATAGATGCCCATTTAAAAGATTGCAAAAAGCTGCTTACATTTAGGTGGGGCACTGCTGACAGTTTTGAATTTAGGTTCGCAGTATTAACCAGCACCATAATTACCGAACTTACAAATGGTATTTACACTTATCCTGCTAATGATATTTGGTTAGCTAATAAAACAATAATTGACAATGTTTATAAAGATGTAAAAGATTATGAACAAACAATTAATGAAGAAAATATAAGGTTTCATCTATTTAATGGATGGTAATAATTATTAAAAAAGGGGAATGGGAAGTGCAGTAAAATATGAAAAACAAGAAATATCAGTTAACAATTATTATTTTAAGTCTTATTTTTTTTGCAATCGCCTTAACTCAAAACGCTATTACAAGAGAGTTTTGTGATATCCGCGAACAGCAATCTTCGTTAGATTTTTTCTTCATGGGAAGTACTGCAATTTTAGGAGGAGGATTATTAGAATGGATCATTTGGCTGGCAAACCCGATATGTTTATTTGCCATGCTCGATTTATGGAAAGGCAAAGAAAGAGCTATCATAAAATGTGGGATTGCTTTAACGTTGGCTATTTCATTTGCATTCTGGAAAAATATTTTAGGGTCAGAAAGTGGCAGTATGGCAACTGTTGTATCATTACAGACCGGTTATTACTTATGGGTAATGAGTATAATTGTATTAACTGCGGGAACATTTTATTACTTTAAAACAGGAAAGTTCACCGAAAAAACAACATAGTACCAGTAATTTCGTTAGTTTATCTCAACCTACGCTATATGAAACACTTACACTTTATAATTCTGTTTATATCTCTCGCAGTAAACGCACAGGATTTTGACAAAATAAAGGATAGCGTTAAAAACAAGTATGAGTATATAGGTTACAACCCTAAATATGCCATGGCTGAAGCGCGAACTAAAAAAGGCAAATACACATTGCTTAATAGCAAGGGCAAAGAACTTTTTCCTCCTAAATATGATCATATCTATATTACACCCACCGGCTGGCTACAGACAACCATAAAAATAGCTAAATCGTACAAACGGGGCTATATAAACAAAGATGGATCTCAACGTATACCCATTATTTATGATGATGTTTATTTATTTGATGATAATACCATAAGGGCAACATTAAATTCTAAAATTGGTATACTGGACACTCTTGGCAATACTGTCATTCCCCTAAAATATGATGAGATTACTCATGCAGCACCAAACTATTATTTCATTAAGAGCAAGGGTTTATATGCTCTTTATCATCACAACACAGCTGTTACAAATTTTATTTATAAAGAAGTTTCGGGTTTTACATTTGACAATGTACCTGTTATAATGCAGGATAATACTGCTACAGTTATAGATACATCAGGCAGAATATTGTTTACCCCAATTAGAGGCCATAAGATTATCAGGCTCTTTAAAGAGTATGGTATAATTAAAAATAATAAATCTGAAAAATATGGTATTATAGATTTAAAAGGTATAATTAAACTACCCTGTAAATACACATATATTGAGCTTGCCGGAAACAATTTTATTGTTACTATCGGCAAATATTCAGGTGTTGCAAATCTTTCTGACAAATTGATAATACCCATAGAATTCGATAACATTTTAGAACGGAATAATGGTTTGTTCCTTGTCCTGAAAAACAATAAATGGGGCGTAATAAACTCTGAGGGTATTGAAGTACTCAATATCAAATATAAAAAAACAAGCATTTATAAAGACAAATACATATTAGCCACAAACGAATCCGACAAGACTGGCATTTTTGATTTAACAGGTAATACTGTCCTCCCATTCACTTACAAGTTTTATAGTTTGGTTCATAATACAGCCATTTGTTCAGATGGATTACATTGCTACTGGTTGTACTTCCAAAATTCTAAACCATCATTCATTTCTTTATTTGAGGATGCAGACAGCTTTAAAGATTACGGTATTTTTGATTACGAGCAAAATGGGTATCATATTTTTAAAAAGGGAGGGAAATACGGATTAGTTTATCTGCTAAGGAAAAACATCACTGTAGCCGCAATATATGATGATATTAGCCCAATATATGCTACCTCAGAATATATTATGAAATATGACGGGAAATACGGAATTATAAATGCTCACAACGAAATAATAGAACCGCTTATTTATGATGAAATTATTCTTAAAAAAGAATCGATAGTATTAAAGAGTAAAGGAAATAAAGACAAAGTTAAAGAATTAAATTACAATGGACTTTCGGAAGATTAGCTGTGTGTATTTAATTATAACCTCACATTAACAAAACTTATTTTATCTTTGTTGCGTAAATTAGTGTAATGTCGCAAAATATAACTCCCTATAAAGATTCCGGCCTGGGTAAAAAAGAACAGGTGGCCCAAATGTTTGATACCATAAGCGGTAATTATGACGGTTTAAACCGTGTAATGACCTTTGGTATTGATATTAAATGGCGCAAAAAAGTGCTTGACCTTGTTGCTGCAAAAAACCCCGATACCATACTTGATATTGCTACCGGCACGGGCGACCTTGCCATATTAATGTCGGCTACCGGTGCCAAAGAAATTATTGGTGCCGATATTAGCGAGGGCATGATGGAAGTAGGCCGCAAAAAAGTGACCGAAAAAAACCTTGATGGCCGTGTGCAGCTGGTGTATGGCGACAGCGAGAAGCTTCCTTTTGCCGATAATTACTTTGATGCGGTTACCGTTGCCTTTGGTATCCGTAATTTTGAAACGCTCGAAAAAGGCCTTGCCGAAATACTGCGCGTGCTAAAACCGGGCGGTATATTTGTAATATTAGAAACATCTGTACCTACAAAATTCCCTTTTAAACAGGGCTATAAACTACACAGTTACCTGCTGCCGATTATTGGCAGGCTGTTCTCTAAAGACAAAGAAGCCTATGTTTACCTTAGCGAATCGGCCTCTCTTTTTCCTTATGGAGAAAAACTGAACAATATTTTACGTAAAATTGGGTTTATAGAGGTTAAAGATATGCCGCAAACCTTTGGTGCAGCTACCATTTATTCGGCTTCAAAACAATAAAATGAGGAAAATTCTTATTTACATATTCCTGCTGTGTGGCCTTTTTGCCCATGCACAGTTTGGCACCAACGTTTTTGGTAAAGACCCTATTACAAATCTCGAAAATTTTGATAAGCAGCGTGTACACTGGGGTTATTTCCTGGGCTTTAACAGTTACGATTTTAAATTTGACTATAAGACCAACCCTGGTGTAGACATTAAGACTAAAACCACTACGGGCTTTAATGTGGGCCTTGTGGGTAACCTGCGCCTTTTTGAATATTTAGACCTTCGTTTTGAGCCGGGCTTATATTACACACAGCGCGACCTTACTTTTTCCGGGCCGGGCCTTATAGAACCTTCTGACAGGTTAAGGCAGGTAAAATCTACTTACATACATTTTCCGCTATTGCTAAAATTTTCTTCTAAACGTACCGGTAACGTGCGCCCTTACCTCCTCGCAGGTGTTTCGCGCACGCTAAATTTTGACAGTAACCAAAAGGTTATGGATGATAATATTACAGGGCAGGTTTTCAGGATGAAACAGTGGACAAACAACTACGAGCTGGGTGCAGGTATAGATATTTACTTCGAATATTTTAAATTTTCGCCATCCATCCGCGGGGTATTTGGCCTTGAAGACGAACTTATTAGGGACAACACCCCTAACAGCGCTTACACGGGTAATGTAGCCTCTATGAAAACAAGGGGTGTTTTTATCAACTTTACATTCCACTAAATTCCTTAAACATTTCGCCTGAACTCGCTTAGTATAATTGCTGCTGCTGTGGCCACATTAAGGCTTTCGGTTTGCTGCAGGTTACCAAAGCGCGGTATTGCAATGCGGTGTGTAGCCAGGGCTTCTGCTTCGGCCGATATTCCGTTAGCTTCATTGCCCATTATAATGATCCCGTTTTGCGGCATTGCTTCCTTATAGATATTGGTGCCATCCATAAAAGTACCATAAACCGGCAGTTTGGTTTTAGCTAAATATTCCTGCAAATCAGTATATATAACATTAACCCTTGCAAGGCTGCCCATTGTCGCCTGCACTACCTTGGGGTTATAACTATCTACACATTGCAACGAACACACAAGGTGGCTAATGCCAAACCAGTCGCACAGGCGGATGATGGTACCCAGGTTTCCGGGATCGCGCACATCATCAAGGGCAACAATAAGGCCGGTATCGGGCACGGGCTTTTCATCCGGTATGGTAAACAGCGCCAGGCAAGCCTGCGGTGTGGTAAGTGCGCTTATTTTTTTAAGCTCATCGGGTGTTATCAGGGTAACCTTATCGGCAGCAATGCCTTTAAAAAAAGCATCGGTGGTATATAAATGGTGCAGTTCGAAATTAGAATTCAGCAATTCCTGAACCACCTTTATACCTTCGGCAAAAAACAATTTGTCCTGCTTGCGGAATTTTTTTTGCTGTAAGCCTGTTATTGTTTTTATTTGGTTTTTACTAACCATAAAAAATGTATTTTTGAATTTATATTTGGCACCACCGTTTTGAGAGATAAAACAACAAAAATAGTATTATTTATAGTATCGGCATTGGTTTTATATTCGTGTTCGCTTACAGAGCGGGTTCCGGAGGATAAACACCTGCTCGAAAAAAACGAATTCAGCGTAAACGGGGAGCCTAAAAACGACGACGAGCTTAAGGCGCAAATGTACCAGCTGCCCAATACAAACATACTGGGTTACAACCTGCGCCTGCACATGTACAACCTTGCCAAGCCTAATGCTGACTCTTCTTACCTGGCATGGCTGGACCGTAAACCGGGCAGGCACGAGTTTATGCGCAGCTTACTCTCAGAAAAACAGGTAATGCGCCTGGGCAACTCTTTTGTAGTGGCAGGGTTTAGCAACTTTTTAAAAAAAACCGGCGAGCCACCCGTACTGGTAGATGTTGCCCGTGTAAAAAAATCGCGTAACCGCCTGTATGCTTACTACTATAAGCAGGGGTTTTTCAGGACAAAAGCCACATGGAAAATAGATACCCTTGCCGATAAACGCGCCATTGTAACCTATAACATAGAAACCGGAAAGCCTTATATTGTAGACAGTATAAAACCGCTTATAGAAACACCTGTACTGGACACTTTGTACCGCAGTACAAAAAACCTTTCGGTAATAAAAAAGGGAAAACAATATAATGAGGCCGATTTTACTGCAGAGAGGGAGCGTATAACCACGCTTTTCAGGAACCGTGGGGCATATACATTTCAGCAAAACAACATAAATTATACAGTAGATACGGTAAATACAGGCTACAAAGCTAATGTAGATATTGTAATAGATAATGAATCGGTGCGTCAGGGCGACTCTACATTTGTGCGCCCTTTTAAGCTTTACAAAATAAGCAAGGTAAATATTTATACCAAAAACCCATCGGCCGAAGACCAGACTGTAGATACCGTAAGCTACAATGGCTTTAACATTTACAGCACCGGAAAGCTTAACTACAGGCCAAAAGCCCTTACCGATGCTATGTTTATTACCCCCGGCAGCAACTATGCCGATTACAAACGTGTGCTTACTTCACGATATATAAACAACTTACGCGTTTTTGGCTACCCCGGTATTAACTTTGTGGTAGACACTACCGATGCCACTGGAGGATCGTTAATAAGCAATATTACACTTAACCCGCGTAAAAAGTTCAGGTTTAATGTAACGGCTGATTTTAACCACAGTAACATTCAGGATTTTGGTGTACAGGGAAGCTTGGGGCTTACCATACGCAACATTTTCAGGGGTGCCGAAACGCTCGAAATTTCTACCCGTGGCAACATAGGCTCCAGCCGCGACCTTGCCATACAGGACCACGCCTTTTTTAATATATTAGAGTATGGTGCCGATGCCAAGTTTACGTTTCCACGTATATGGTTCCCGTTTAATACCGAGAAGATAATTGCTAAAGAGATGATACCCTCTACCATTATGAGTTTTGGTATAGGCAGGCAAAAAAACATAGGGCTCGATAAAGAAAATTTTACCGGTGTACTAAGCTACAACTGGACACCCAAGCGTAACCGCCACACGGCAAAGCTTGATTTGTTTAACATACAATACATTCGTAATGTAAATGCAGGTGCTTATTTTAGGGTATACAAATCGTCTTACGACAGGCTAAACGAAATTGCAAAATCATACCCAGACCTGCCTTTAGGTTATTATGATGAAACCGGAAACCTGCCTGTATATGCGGTTTTTCCTTTTATTGATGATGTACTGGAAAACCGCACGGGCGTAGCCATATCTGAAGCTGATTTTGAAGATGTCCGCAGGCTCGAAGAACGCCGCGAAAGGCTTGTAGAGAACAACCTTATTTTTGCGTCTAACTTTACCTATACTACAACCACGCGTACTGACCTTAATGACAATAGCTTCTTTGTATTTAAAACTAAAGTAGAAAGTGCCGGTAATACCCTCTCCTTATTATCGGGGTTATTAGACGAGAACAAGGGTGTGCCTACGGGGCAAAAAACAATTTTTGATGTTAATTATGCCCAATACATAAAAGGCGAGCTCGACTTTATAAAACACTGGGATTTGCGCCGTGGCAAAGTACTGGCCATGCGTGCCTTTTTTGGCCTTGCAGTGCCTTACGGCAATGCATCGTCTATACCATTTACGCGCAGTTATTTTGGCGGGGGCAGTAACGACAACCGAGGCTGGCAGTCCTACAGCCTTGGGCCGGGACGTAGTGGCGGCCGTAACGATTTTAACGAGGCCAACTTAAAAATTGCCTATAGTGCAGAGCTGCGCTTTAACCTTTTTGGCAAGTTAAACGGTGCCATCTTTGGCGATGTGGGCAATATATGGAACGTGTTTGACCAGGAAACCGACCCTGATAAAACCTTTAACGGATTTAAATCGTTACAGGACCTTGCACTGGGTACCGGTATGGGTTTTAGGTACGACTTTAACTTTTTTGTAGTGCGCCTCGACGTAGGCTTTAAAACCTATAATCCAGGCAGGCCTGAGGGTGAGAGATGGTTTAAAGAATACAATTTTTCGAACTCGGTTCTAAATGTTGGTATTAATTATCCGTTCTAAACTTAAAAATAGTATTTTTGTGAATTAATTTTTAAAACATTAACTTTAAAACATTAACTAATGGCTCATAATATTAAACCCGGTGTAGCCACCGGAGATCAGGTACAGGAGATATTTAATTATGCCAAAGAGAAGGGCTTTGCGCTTCCGGCAGTAAATGTAACAGGGTCTAACACTATTAACGGTGTATTAGAAACTGCAGCAAAACTTAAAGCCCCGGTAATTATCCAGTTCTCAAACGGCGGATCTATATTTAATGCCGGCAAAAGCCTTTCTAACGAGGGTCAGCAGGCAGCTATACTTGGAGCCATTGCAGGCGCTAAACACATACACACACTTGCAGAAGCTTACGGAGCTACTGTAATATTACATACAGACCATTGCGCAAAAAAACTTTTGCCATGGGTAGACGGGCTTCTTGATGCCAGCGAAAAACATTTTGCCGAAACAGGAAAACCATTATTCAGCTCGCACATGCTGGATCTTAGCGAAGAGCCTCTTGAAGAGAACATTGAAATCTCTGTAGAGTACCTTAAAAGAATGAGCAAAATGGGCATGACCCTTGAAATTGAACTTGGTATTACAGGTGGTGAAGAAGATGGTGTTGACAACAGCGATGTAGACAGCTCTAAACTTTACACACAGCCGGAAGAAGTAGCAGAGGTTTATGAGGCGCTTAAAGCGGTATCTGATAAATTTACTATTGCTGCTGCGTTTGGTAACGTACACGGTGTATACAAACCGGGTAACGTAAAACTTACTCCAAAAATACTTAAAAACTCTCAGGAGTACGTTCAGCAAAAATACAACACAGGCCACAACCCTATCGATTTCGTTTTCCACGGAGGATCGGGTTCTACACAGGAAGAAATTACAGAAGCTATTTCTTACGGTGTTGTAAAAATGAATATTGATACCGATCTTCAGTTTGCCTTTACAGAAGGTATCCGTGATTATATGGTAAAAAATATCGATTACCTAAAAACACAAATAGGTAGTCCGGACGGTGCTGAGTCTCCTAACAAAAAACATTATGACCCACGCAAATGGGTTCGCGAAGGCGAAGTTACCTTTAATACAAGGCTGGAGCAGGCTTTTGCCGATCTTAACAACGTTAATACTCTATAGTTGCCGGTTGTTAGTTATTGGTTGTTGGGTTTTTCTAACAACCATCAACCAATAACTAACAACCATTAATCAGAATAAGGAATAAAATATGGCTTGGTTTAAAAGAACAGAAAAAGGGATACAAACACCAACCGAAGATAAAAGAGATGTGCCTAAAGGTTTATGGTACAAATCGCCTACCGGTAAAATTGTTGATGCAGATGAGCTTGCCAGGAATTTTTATGTTAGCCCCGAAGACGGCTACCATGTAAGGATAGGCAGCAAGGAGTATTTTAATATACTGTTTGACGATAACGAGTTTACAGAGATCAATGCTAATATAACCTCTAAGGACCCCCTTAAGTTTGTTGATACCAAAAAATATGGCGACCGCCTTAAGGATGCCATGGAGAAAACAAAACTTAAAGACGCCGTGCGAACTGCCGTGGGCAAATCTAAAGGGAAAGACCTTGTTGTTGCCTGTATGGATTTTGCCTTTATAGGCGGGTCTATGGGTGCCGTAGTGGGCGAAAAGATTGCACGCGCTATAGACCACTCTATTAAAAACAACATCCCGTTCCTGATGATATCAAAATCGGGTGGAGCAAGGATGATGGAAGCGGCTTACTCGCTAATGCAGCTTGCCAAAACGTCGGCTAAACTGGCACAGCTTGCCGAGGCTAAAATACCGTACATATCATTATGTACAGACCCTACAACGGGTGGTACAACAGCATCGTATGCTATGCTTGGCGACATCAACATCTCTGAGCCCGGAGCCCTTATAGGCTTTGCCGGCCCAAGGGTGGTAAAAGATACTACAGGCAAAGAGCTGCCGGAAGGTTTCCAGACGGCAGAGTTTGTTATGGAGCACGGTTTCCTGGATTTTATAACCCCAAGAAAAGACCTTAAGGACAAAGTAAATCTTTACCTCGATTTAGTTTTAAATCAACCGGTACGATAATATCTAATCCCGACCTTGAGAGAGTGTCGGGATTTTTTTTTAGTTCGTTTTTTATATGTAGTATATGTATATATAGTCCAATCTATAAAAAATGTCATCATTTAGAGACACACCCCTAACCCCTCTCAAGAGGGGAACCAGCTACACTCGGCTGTTAAGAGCGACCGTATTTCAGACGTTTGAGTGAGCACAATTGAGTGTTCCCCTCTTGAGAGGGGTTAGGGGTGTGTTGCACAGGATAATTATAACAAATAGAAATGATTTAACTATATCTTTTCTTTTGTCTTGAAACAAAAGAAACAATCCTGATAGCTATCGGGACAAGGCTCTAACTTCTTTTGCTACAAAATATAAGCTTCAGCTAAAAGATTTGAACTCGCTGGGATGTAAACTTCTGTACAAAGAATCGCTTCCTTAAATAATAGTTTTGACATCTATCCCATTAGCACCTTCAATATCCACCTTGTATAAAGTATTGCTTATCAAAGTAAATATTTCTACAGGCAGCGTGTCTGCCAATAAAGGATTGGCTGGTTTCGCTACCAAATGATAGTTTGTATCCCGAAAATTATTTGCAGTAGTTTTATCAAAAGTATAGAGCCCGCGCTTAGCCATGAAAATAAAATCTTCAAGATAATCGTTTGTAATAACGGTAGTTTTTATTGATTCAAGTTCAAGATTTAGTAGTACTTCGCTGGTTTCGGGTATGTTTTTAAAGTAAGACCATAACAGCCCCAACTTTTCATCCAGGTAAGCAACAGAGCCAGGCAGCTTTCCCGCCCCGGATGCAACGAACCCAATTTTATTACCGCTTACAAAGAACCAGTTAATATCGGAAGTTTCCTGTTTAATTTCTGAAATCATAAATTATCTTACTTTTTAATAAAGACCTTTATTTCAATCGGCATGAGTAACAAAGGGATTTGGCTGCACGAGCCTGAGGCTCGCGCTAGCAGCGGGATTATTCTACAACTGCATATTTGACTTAACTATTTTGGATAGCGTACCTTCATATACATTAAAAATTAAAACAATGTTATTGCTAACAATTTTTACCATCAAATATTGAGTATCTACACTTTTAATTGCAGTCCATTTTATAAAGTTGTCATTTAAGAAATATAAAATTTCATGGATTTTTTACCGTCTAATACGTAGTGTTCGCCCTCGTTCTTAAATACTACGTTAACTGATAATTTATCGAAATCTATACCAATCTCATCAATTATCTCGTTACAGAATCCCCACCGATATCAATCGGGCATATAGTAATATTCGTAGTGTTCATGACCAATTAGTGTAAGACCATCAAAATTTAATTTGTTTTTCAATTCTGCAATACTATCGCCTATATTAATTCCATATAATGAATCATCATTTAAAAACCAATCTGTTATATCATACATAAAATTATATATTAAAATTTTCGCATCACAAAATAGAATGCCACTAAAACCAGAAATAACAGTATACTCACTATTATCCCTGTAGTATTTTTTATTGTGTTGCTTCTATACAATTTGTATGCAATGAATGACTCCACAACTCTAACAAGAATTAAACCCAGTGTCAAACTACATTTATTGTAATTGTAAACCGGATAATCTATACATGATAAACAAATTGCAGTAACAACTAAAACCAGATTTATCTTAAGAATATCCTTAAGTAAATAGAAAAAGATATAAGTGGATAAACCTAAAACGGCGTGGCTAACTAAAACTATAAATTCGGCCCAACCTAAAGCTGCCGGAGCCATATTTAGTAACCTCTTTGATACTGGAACAAAGTTAATAAATGCAAGAGTTAACAGGGATATGGCAGTTATCAATTTAAAAAATCTACTCATACTTAGTCCCGAAGTTATATGCAATTATTTCTATTTAGCTAAAATTTCCTGAAAAATGAAGGATTAGACCCGTTATGCCACGTTATTCAATGATATTATTCTAAAAATTCACTACCTCGCACGTAACTTCGGAAGCCACGAAGCGCAACACAATATACCTGTCATCAATAGTATTAATAATCATTTCTAAAAATTCATTAGAATGTACAATATGTAGTAGTAAACTAAAAATCCCTATATGCTTATCTAAATTAAAGAATATATCATCATTATAAACTTTACTTTTTGCCTCTTTCCAGTTACCAATTACACAGCAGCAGTTTTGTTCTACATAGTCTCCGGATTGTACATCATGATAACCGGGAAAGTAGATTTCTATTTTCTTTCTGTCAATATCATAGCAGAATTTGCTGACAGGTATATCGCTAAAGGAAGCTTCTATTTTAATATTCATCTTACGATTTTTAACAGCACCTAATCTCTGCTTACATCCCACTCCTTATCGCCTCTACTGGGTCGAGTCTTGCAGCAGATATAGCTGGCAGTATACCCGATATTAAACCTATACCTACAGACAGCCCTGTGCCAAGAAGTATATTGCCGGCACTTAGTATAAATTCAAAATCGAAGGCTTTGGTTATTAGTGTGCCCCCGCCCCACACCATCAGGATGCCTATGGCACCGCCTATTAGGGAGAGTATAACAGCTTCGAACAAAAACTGCATAAGTATAAAACGGTTTTTAGCCCCAAGCGATTTCTGGATGCCTATTATACCCGTGCGCTCCTTAACCGAAACGAACATGATATTGGCAATACCAAATCCGCCCACAAGTAGCGAGAACCCGCTTATTATCCAGCCTACTAAATTAAGCATACTTACAATACCGTCTATAAAATCAGTGAAAGATGATAATATGTCTATCATAAAATTGCTGTCCTCCCCTGCCTTTATACCGCGGTAGTTGCGCAGTTTTTGGGTAACCTCTGCTTTAGATGCCTCCGGGTCGGCGCCTTTAAGGGGCTTTATAAGTATAATGGGCGTTAGCGACGTATTGTTGTCGCCATACAGCCTGCGTAAAAAATTAACCGGCAGCATGACCGATGTATCGTTGCTGGGCATGCCCATACTGGCTGCACCCTGTTTTTTAAGCACACCTATTACCGTAAAGCGCTGGCCATACATGCGTATTTTTTTTCCTATGGGGTTACTGCTGCCAAAAAGCGTTTGGGCAATTTCGTACCCTATAACCGCCACGGCACTACCGGAGTTCGATTCAGATTCCGTATAAAACCTCCCGTCTACAATTTCAACCGACTCTATATCGGCAATTTCATAAGATGACGGTTTAGCATTTACCCCCGTAGCCGATTTATCTTCGTACTTAATATTTATAGACGGCGCAAACATTTGGAAAGCCATTGTTTGCACGCTGGTAACATTATTTTTAAGGTACTGGTATTCTTCATATTTAACATTAGGGAACTGCTGCACTTTCCACCGTGGTATATCTGTAGGGGCAAAAGAAAAACGCTTAAGGTACATGGTGTTTTTATCTACCTTGCTAAGGTCTTTTTTTATTTTATGGTCCAGGGAATCTACAGCCGCAAGTACGGCAATTATAGAGAAGATGCCTATGGTAACGCCAAGCAGCGACAGGAACGTGCGCAACTTATTATTAGTAAGGGCGTTCATGGCAAAGGCAAAGCTTTCTGAGAGCAGGCGCAGGTAGAGAAACATGTTTAAAATTGTATTGGCTTGTGTAAAATTGAGCATTTTTTTAAAATCCTGAAAACCAAAAGGCATAAAGTTTTCAATTATTTAAAATTTAGCATACACCGGTTTGAATGTTAGCTTTACAATAACTACTTTTGCACCCTTATTTAAACACACAACAAATGAGCACTGCAAAAACTATTTCATCTGCACTAATATCGGTATTCAGCAAAGACGGCTTAGAGCCTATTGTTAAGAAACTGCACGAGCAGGGCGTAACCCTATATTCTACCGGAGGTACAGAGACTTTTATTAAAGACCTGGGCATACCCGTAGTACCTGTAGAGGATGTTACCTCTTACCCGTCTATACTGGGCGGCAGGGTAAAAACCCTTCACCCCAAGGTATTTGGCGGTATCCTTAACCGTCAGGACCATGAAGGCGACGTACAGCAAATGGCCGAATATAACATACCGCAGATAGACCTTGTTATTGTAGACCTTTACCCTTTTGAAAAAACGGTAGCATCGGGCGCATCTGAGGCCGATATTATCGAGAAAATAGACATAGGCGGCATATCTCTTATACGTGCTGCCGCTAAAAATTTTAAGGATACGGTTATTGTAGCATCTGTAGATGACTATGCATTGTTCCTTGAAACATTTACAAACAACAACGGCGCTACAACGCTTGAAGAGCGCAAACTGTTTGCTACAAAGGCATTCCACGTTTCGTCGCACTACGATACTGCCATTTTTAACTACTTTAATACCGACGATACTTTTTATAAAGAGAGTGTGGGCAGCGGCCAGGTATTGCGCTATGGCGAGAACCCGCACCAAAAAGGTTTCTTCTTTGGCGATTTTGATAAGATATTCTCTAAAGTACACGGAAAAGAGCTATCTTACAACAACCTTCTTGATGTAGATGCTGCCGTAAACCTTATTGCAGAGTTTAAAAATGACGGCCCTACATTTGCCATACTTAAACATAACAACGCCTGTGGTATTGCTACAAGAAACACTGTAAAAGAAGCGTATCTTGATGCCCTTGCGGCTGACCCTACATCGGCCTTTGGCGGTGTGCTTATTACAAATACTAAGATAGATAAGGCTGCAGCCGAAGAGATAACAAAGCTGTTTTGCGAAGTGGTAATTGCCCCTGCGTATGATGGTGATGCGTTAGCGATTATAGAAGAAAAGAAAAACAGGATCATCCTTATTCAGCACGAAACAGAGCTTCCGCTTAAACAGGTTCGCACCTGCCTTAACGGCTTGCTTGTTCAGGACAAGGATAATATTACCGATAGTAAAGAGCACTTTACAACTGCTACCATTACTGCCCCAACAGAGCAGGAAGTTAACGACCTTGTGTTTGCATCTAAAGTGTGCAAGCATACTAAAAGTAACACTATTGTGTTTGCTAAAGATGGTCAGCTACTGGCATCGGGCACGGGCGAAACAAGCCGTGTAGATGCTTTAAGGCATGCTGTAGAAAAAGCAGCCGCAAACAATTTTAGCCTTGCCGGCGCCGTTATGGCCAGCGATGCATTTTTCCCTTTCCCGGATTGTGTAGAGCTTGCTAAAAATGCCGGAATAACATCTGTAATTCAGCCGGGCGGGTCTATAAAAGACCAGTTAAGCATTGATTATTGCAATGAAAACGGGGTGTCTATGGTATTTACCGGTACACGTCATTTCAAACATTAATTTTATTACTTTTACAGGCTCCTAAACAAACTATAATATAAATACCTAAACCCTAAATGCCGTATGGGATTTTTTGATTTCATGACCGAGGATATTGCCATTGACCTCGGAACCGCAAATACGCTTATTATCCATAATGATAAAGTTGTTATAGACAGCCCGTCTATAGTAGCGCGTGACCGCGTAAGTGGCAAAATAATAGCCGTGGGTAAGGAAGCCAACATGATGCAGGGTAAAACGCATGAGAACATTAAAACCATACGCCCCCTTAAAGATGGTGTTATAGCCGACTTTGATGCGTCTGAAAAAATGCTTACCATGTTTATAAAAAGCATTCCTGCATTAAAGAAAAAACTATTCACCCCCGCGCTACGCATGGTAGTTTGTATACCAAGCGGCATTACAGAGGTAGAGATGCGTGCTGTAAAAGAATCGTGCGAAAGGGTAAATGGTAAAGAGGTATACCTTATACATGAGCCAATGGCAGCGGCAATAGGTATTGGTATAGACATCATGCAGCCTAAGGGTAACATGATTGTAGATATAGGTGGTGGTACTACAGAGATTGCAGTTATAGCGCTTGGCGGTATAGTATGCGACAAGTCGGTTAAAATTGCCGGCGATGTATTTACTAATGACATTGTATACTATATGCGTACCCAGCACAACCTTTTTGTGGGTGAGGGTACTGCAGAGAAAATAAAAATATCTATAGGGGCAGCCCTGGAAGATCTTGAAACACCTCCGGAAGACCTGTCTGTACAGGGGCGTGACCTTTTAACAGGTAAACCTAAACAGGTAGAGGTATCGTACCGCGAGATTGCTAAGGCGCTTGACAAATCGATACAGCGCATTGAAGATGCGGTTATGGAAACACTATCGCAAACACCGCCGGAGCTTGCAGCAGATATTTACAATACCGGTATTTACCTTGCCGGTGGAGGATCGATGCTAAGGGGGTTGGACAAGAGGATATCTCAAAAAACAGACCTGCCGGTTTATATAGCCGAAGACCCGCTTAGGGCCGTAGTAAGGGGTACCGGAATGGCCCTGAAAAACACCGCAAAATACAGGAGCATACTTATAAAATAATGATTAGTTCATGCAGCAAATAGTAAATTTTTTATTTAAAAACAGTATAACATTACTGTTTTTGCTGCTTTTGGGCATTTCGTTATCGTTTACCATACAGTCGCATGCCTACCACAGGAGCCGTACCATAACATCGGCAAATGCCGTAACCGGTTATGTGTATGGGCAAATAAACAAGGTAGAAATGTACTTTAGCCTTAGCGAAGAGAACCAAAAACTGGCATCAGAAAATGCCCTGCTTAAAAACATGCTCTTTAATAAAAAAGACACTGTACTTGCAACTGTACCGCCAAGCCTGGGTATTTATAAAGTTATACCGGGCAAGGTTATAGCTAACTCCTACAGTCTGCAGGAAAACTACCTTACCATTAATAAAGGAACTGCAGATGGCGTTAAGGAAGATATGGGCGTTGTAAGCAGCCTTGGGGTTATAGGCTATATAGAAAAAACATCTAAAGGGTATTCTACCATAATAAGCGTTCTTAATAAAAAGTTCAGGCTTGGTGCCAAGATTAAAAAGAACAACCACTTTGGTACGCTTACCTGGAATGGTAAAAGCACCGGCTTTGCACAGCTTGTAGATGTGCCAAGGCTTGCCACCGTGGTAAAAGGAGACACCATTGTAACAGGTGCAGAGTCGACCATCTTCCCCGAGAATATTCCTATAGGCACTATAGAAAAAGTGTACATAGACAAAAAAACAAATTACTACACGCTTGATATACGCTTGTTTAACGACATGACCAGCCTGGGCTACATATATATTATGGAGAACAAGGACCGCGAAGAGATACAACAATTGCAACAGGCTACCGTACCGCCCAATGAATAGTACCGTAATAATAAATATACTGCGTTTTATACTGCTGCTTGCCATACAGGTAGCGGTATTAAACCGTTTAGACCTTTTTGGTTTCCTTAACCCCTACCCGTATATTTTGTATATACTGCTTTATCCGGTAAACGGCAATAAGGCATTATTACTGGTATCGGCATTTTTTATGGGGCTGTTTATAGATATGTTCCTTAACACCGGCGGGCCCCATGCAGCGGCATCGGTAACACTGGCATTTTTAAGGCCCACATTCTTTAAATTCTCATTTGGTGTAAGTTACGAGTACCAAACCATAAAAATTAACGACCGCCTTTCGCCGGAGCGTTTTTCATTCATACTCATATCGGTAATAACGCACCACCTTATTTTATTTTTGCTCGAAGTATTCAGGTTCAACCTTATACTTACAGCACTACTGCACACGTTATATACTACGCTCTTTACACTTGTAATTTGCATTATAACAATATACCTGGTTAAGCCGGCCAAAACATGAGAAAGATATTATTACCCATACTTATAGTTGCTGCCACTTTACTGATTATAGCAAGGCTGTTTTATTTGCAGATATTAGACGACTCTTACATTAAGAAATCGGATAACAATGCCATTAAAATAAAATACGAATACCCGGAGCGTGGCTACATATACGACCGTAATGGCAAGCTGCTTGTGGCTAACCAGCCGTCTTATGATATTATGGTTACACCCCGCGAAATGAAAGACCTGGACACATTACAACTGTGCGAACTTCTTAACATAGACAGGGATTACTTTAATAAAAGGCTCGAAAAAGCAAGGGTGTACAGCCCCAGGCTTCCCTCTGTATTTTTACCGCAGTTAAGCAAAAAAGAATTTGCTGCATTCCAGGAAAAAATACGCCGCTTTAAAGGTTTTGATATTGTAAAACGTTCACTCCGCGATTACCAGACTACTGCCGGGGCAAATGTTTTTGGCTACATACAGCAGGTTAACGATGCTATTATAAAAAGGGACCATTACTACAAGAGTGGCGACTTAATAGGCCGCCAGGGTGTAGAACAAATGTATGAAGATGTATTGCGTGGCACCAAAGGTGTTAAGTATGTGCAAAAAGACCGTTTTAACCGCGAGATAGGTTCTTTTAAAGACGGTATTTATGATACTATTGCAGTGCAGGGTAAAGACATTACACTATCTCTTGATGGCGAACTGCAAAAATATGGCGAAGCGCTAATGTTTGAAAAGCGTGGTGGCATCGTTGCGATAGAACCAAGAACCGGCGAAATACTGGCACTGGTAACGGCTCCATCCTACGACCCGGCATTATTAGTGGGCCGTGAGCGTTCTAAAAACTATACTGCCTTATACAACGACTCTATATCTAAACCATTATATGACCGTGGCCTTTTAGCCGAATATGCACCGGGATCGCCATTCAAGATCCTTACAGGCCTTGTGGCGTTGCAGGAAGAAGTTATAGACGAGAACAGCACATTTGTTTGCCATCATGGTTTTTCTTACGGGCGTGGAGCCTTTATGCGCTGCCACGACTCGGGCACTAACAGGCTTCACGAAGGTATTTATAAATCTTGTAACACATATTTTGGCAATGCCTTCAGGCTCACTATAGACAAATATCCTAAAGCAGAATATGGTGTGGCAGCTTGGAGCAGCCATCTTAAGAGCTTTGGGCTTGGCGACTTTTTGGGCTACGACCTTCCTCCGGGAAAAAAAGGACTTATCCCTACACCTAAGTTTTACAAACGCTTTTACCCTAACGGTGGCTGGAGCGGTTCTACCATTATTTCTAATTCAATAGGTCAGGGAGAGGTACTAATGACACCCATTCAGCTTGCTAACATGATGGCTACCGTAGCAAACAAAGGCTACTATTTTACTCCCCACATGATAAAGAAAATTGAAGGCCAGCAGTTAGATAAAAAATTTACAACCAAGCACGTAACCACTATAGACAAGCAGTATTTTCAGCCGGTTATAGATGGTTTGTTCGATGTATACAACCTGGGTACGGCGAGCCGCCTGCGTGTAGAAGGCATTGAGATATGCGGTAAGACCGGTACTGCAGAGAACTTTATGAAAATTGCCGGTAAACGTACACAGCTGGATGACCACTCTATATTTGTGGCGTTTGCGCCACGCGATAATCCTAAAATTGCCATTGCGGTATTTGTAGAGAACGGTTACTGGGGAGCCCGATGGGCAGGCCCTATTACCAGCCTTATGATAGAAAAATACCTTAAAGGTAATACCGACTCGCAAAAAGCGCGCGAAGAATATATAATGACCAATGGCCTTAAAGCAACGTACGAAAAATATTTAAGCGGGCAGCCTTTCCTAATTAACCAGGGACGATGAAAAACCAAAAGGTAACAAATAACATGGACTGGGTAACCATATTGCTTTATGCAATACTGGTTGTAATGGGCTGGATGACTATTTACTCGGCATCTCTACCGGAACAGACAACATCGCTTTTTGACCTGAGCCAGATTTATGGCAAGCAGATACTTTTTATTATAGGCAGCGTACCCCTTATTATTGTAGTACTTAGTATAGATGCCAAAATTTACGATAAATACGCTTTTATATTCTACGGATTTGCACTGCTGTTACTTGCCGGGCTATTTGTGTTTGGATCGTCGCACAAGGGGCAGACTAACTGGTACTCTTTTGGCGGCTTTAGTGTGCAGCCGTCAGAGTTTGCCAAGATAGCCACATCGCTGGTTCTGGCTAAGTTTTTAAGCGATGTCCAAATAAACCTTAAGAATACTAACCACCAGCTTATAGCATTAGGCATTATCTTTTTGCCGGTAATGCTTATTATGTTACAGCCCGATGCCGGTAGTGCCATGATATTTATGGCATTAATGATTGTGTTGTACCGTGAAGGCCTGCCGGGCTGGTACCTTGCCACAGGGGGTATTGCCATAGTTCTGTTTATATTAGCCTTGCTTATTAAGCCTGCAATACTTGTGGGCCTTTGCCTTATCATAATTTTAATACAGTACTTTATAACACGCCGTGCCCTGCGCAATCCCATTATATCTGCACTGGCACTGGTGGCTATTGCTGCCTTTGTATTCTCTGTAGATTATGTGTTTGAAAACGTACTGGAAGCTCACCAGAAAGACCGTATTAACGTACTTTTTGATAAAGATGTAGATATGCAGAGCGAAGGCTACAACCTTAACCAGTCGCTTATTGCCATTGGCTCCGGCGGATGGTTTGGCAAAGGCTACCTTGAAGGCACGCAGACCAAAGGAGGCTTTGTACCGGAGCAGCATACCGATTATATTTTTACTACCGTGGGCGAAGAGTGGGGCTTTGCAGGTGCCGTACTGGTAATAGCTGTTTTTATAACGCTGCTGTTACGCATTGTATACCTCGCCGAAAGGCAAAAATCCAAGCTCTCCAGAACGTATGGCTACTGTGTAGCCTCCATACTCTTCATGCACTTTTTTGTGAATATTACCATGCTTATAAAGCTGTTCCCCACTGTGGGTGTACCCCTGCCGTTCTTTAGTTATGGTGGGTCGAGCCTATGGGCATTCACTATATTGTTGTTCATTTTTATTAAAATGGATGCCAATAAGGTTAATGAGTGGTAAGATATAACCGTACTTTTTTTATGGAACACGGATGACACGGATGCTGCGCAGACGTGGATTGAGGCTGATTTCTATTCAATATTTAATTTTCTTCTGTCTTGAAACAAAAGAAACAAAAACTCAAGGCTCTAACTTCTTTTGCAACGAAGTTCAAGGCCTTAGCTTCACTTGGATGTGATTCTCAAATATAATACGATATTTCAAAGAACGATTTGGCAATAATTATCCTGCCCGTTGTGCGGGGAAAAATATTATACTGGAATTGTTCATCTGTGGGGAATTATGCCATTTGGATATGTTACGGTTCAATTAGGATTAAATGTCTCGCAAAGTCGCGAAGCCGCAAAGTTGAAAACGGAACATTTTATGTGGAAGAAGCGACTGTTAAGTCGCAAAGCTTTGCGACTTAACAGTCGCTTCTTCCAGCTTATTAAACAGTACAGCTTTGCGGCTTCGCGACTTTGCGTGAAAAAATATTTGAAATATATTATATTTTCATTTGATATTAATTTGGCCCTGCCCTGCCATTTGGAAAAGCAGGTTTAACAACAGGAAGCAAACAGCCCTTATCCATTGCTGAACTCTCAAAGTCTGGTGCGCCAATATATACAGGTTCTAAGTAAAAAAGAGGTTGATTAAACTGAGACACGTACAATCCGGACAGTTCCAAAATATCATTGCCAAATTTTATAGGGATTAAAGGCTGGGCTATGGGCAGTAATTCCTCAACTTCAGATGCTTTAATTTCAGGTTCATCAGGAATTTCGTCGTGGTAAATAACTACGTATTTCCCGATTAAACGTCCTTGTATATAAGCATCATAATCAAAGCGTTTTTTTGGTTTCTGAATCGTACACATAAGTTATGGGTAGTAAGAAATCTTGGAAAGAACGGCAAAGATACGATGGGATAATTTATAAAGTACTGAAGTAGGTTTTGCAGTAGATTTAATTTTATAAAAATCTAATGTTAAATATCCAATAAAGACAGATCTTCCCAAACATCTTCATAACCTTTATCATCAATTAAAAACCGATGACCCGGAGGCAGAGCTAAATATTTTATTATTTCAGGATTAATATTTTGTAAATGCTTTACATGCATCCGCTTAAAGAAATTATGTTCTTCAGAAAACTCTTCTCCTGCCCATATATACCAACCGGTAGTATTACCATCAAGAGGATGCCGTAATCCATTAATAGGCATGAGTCCGCTTGCCACATTTTTAGCAATCCCTAACATATCATTTAGATTGCTGGGAACACACGGTACATTATATTTATCACAAATAGCTTTTTGTTGGTCTTGATAATCCATATAATTTATATTACTCACTCTTCACATCCAGCGCATCCCTAAGGGCATTACCCACCATCATAAAGGCAAGTACCAGTAACAGCATCGCTATACCGGGTGCTAAGGCAAGATATGGTTTGCCTAATATTATATAGTTATAGTGGTCTTTTATCATACCTCCCCAACTTGGTATGGGTGGCTGTGCGCCAAGGCCAAGAAAGCTCAGTCCGCTTTCTACCAATATGGCCGATGCAAAGTTGGCTGCCGAGATCACGATAACCGGGGCCATACTGTTAGGCAATATGTGGTTAAAGATGATCCTGCGGTTGTTATAGCCTAAAGCCCTTGCTGCCGTTACAAACTGCATTTGCTTTATGCTCATTACCTGGCCACGCACTACACGGGCAACTTCTACCCACATGGTAAGCCCTACGGCCACGAATACCTGCCAGAAGCCTTTGCCTAATGCCAGTGTGATAGCGATGACCAAAAGCAGTGTAGGTATGCTCCAGATGATGTTTACCAGCCACATTACAAAAGCATCTGTTTTGCCGCCGTAATAACCCGCAATGGCACCAAAAAAAATGCCCACAACCAATGATATAAATACCGCGACAAACCCAATGGCTATAGATACACGCGAACCCACCAAAAGTCTACTCAGCAAATCACGGCCCTGGCTATCGGTTCCTAACAAAAACCTTTGAGTACGAATATATTCTTTTTCTATCGTTGCCTTATCGGTTGTCTTAAATTCAGATAGCGGGATGGTTTTGCTTACTGCAAGCGATGGTTCATCGGTATATTCAAAATAGGTAAGGCTGTCTTTTGAAACTTGATATTTTAAAATTGGAATTTTCAATTCCGGATTGGTTTCGCCGGTAAAGTATTTGGCAAAGCCTGCATTGCTGCTTAAATCAGCAGGAAAATGCAGCATCGTTACCGTGAACCCCGGCGATTTAGAATGGATGGAGAGGTCGCCCCAATTGGCATTCTGCGTTTTATCGGGTGCCAGTAGATAAGCAAAAATTGATATAAAAAGTAACAGTACAATAAATACTAAACTTAAAACGCCCCAAAAGTTCTTCCTGAACTTTTGGAGCGCTAAGCCTGTAAGCGATTTTCCGGTTTTATCCATTTACGCTTATCGTGTTTTAACCTGTTTGTCTTTTTTAGCTATGGTAGCTGCGGCTTTTGTGCCTTTAGGCTGCATATCGTCAAGTACATTAATAGCTTCTTCTACATAAATATCTTTAGAAAGGCTTTCATACCATATCTTTTTCTTCTCGGCAAGGGCAGGGTCTTTTTTAAACGACTCTTTTTCTACGTTAAGAGCATCAAACTTAAGGGTATTTGTGTACTCGTTAAGCGGTTTAAATTTCTTAGCCATAGCCTCGCTCTTAGCCTGTTCTGCCTTAAATTTATCTATATTAAGGCTAAAGGTGTTTTCGTCTTTTTTATCGCTCAACCATTTAGCACTTTCATCCATAAGTTTAAATTGCGCGTTAGTAGCCATACGGTTCTTGCTGCTTGCAATAACACTTGTAAAGTTATTTTTTACAGCATTAAATTTTGCAGCAGGAATTTTATCATACGGCAATGCATTATCACTGTCGCGCTCGCCTATTTCCATGTAAGAATATTTATCAGGCATAACAATATCGCTCGCCACACCTTCTCTTTGTGTAGAGCCACCGTTTATCCTGTAAAACTTCTGGGTAGTGGTTTTTACAGCGCCAAGGTTGCCAAAGCTGTTGTTACGCACCAGTGGGTTAAGGTCTATAATATTTTGCACCGTACCCTTACCGTAACTTTGTTTACTACCCAATATAAGGCCACGGTTATAATCCTGTATTGCTGCTGCAAAGATCTCTGAAGCCGAAGCCGAGAAGTTATTTATAAGCACTACAAGAGGGCCATCCCACTGCACACTTGGATCGTTATCCGGCAGCTGGTCTATAACTTCCCTGCGCTCACCGTCCTGCTGTCCTGCAAAAGAGCGTACCTGTACAATAGGGCCTTTAGTAATAAACAGGCCGGCAATATCTACAACCGTTTTAAGCGATCCGCCGCCGTTGTCCCTAAGGTCCATGATAATACCTTCCACACCCTGGGCTTTAAGTTTTTTAACCTCGGCAGCTACATCTTTGGCCGCATCGCGGTTGTCCTGATTTTCAAAATCTATATAAAACTTAGGCAGGTTGATCACGCCATAAAGTTTACCGTTTTTATTAACCACGCTTGATTTTGCGTAGGTTTCCTCAATTTCTACAACTTCCCTCACAATGGCAATAACTTTAGTGCTGCCGTCTACCTTTTTAACGGTAAGGCGCACCTCTGTACCTTTAGGGCCTTTTATTTTTTTAACCACATCGTCAAGCCTCATACCGCTAATGTCTACAGGCTCATCTTTACCCTGTGCCACTTTCATGATAAGGTCGCCCTGCTCCAGGTCTTTACCCCTCCATGCCGGGCCGCCCGGTATAAGTTCAGATATTTCTACAAAGTCGTTCTTTTTTTGTAGCCTTGCCCCAATACCTTCAAGAGAACCTCTCATGCTGGTATCAAATTTTTCTTTATCGTCCGGCGCAAAGTAAAAAGTATGCGGGTCGAAACGCTCACAAATAGCGTTAAGGTATATATTAAACCACTCATCGCGTTTAAGGTCGCCCACAAAATCAAAATAATCATTAAGCGATTTCAGGGTGCTTTCGCGCGCTTCCTTTTCAAGTTCGGTAAATGTTTTCTTGGTGCCATCGGCCTTTTTGTCGCTTACTTTTGCCGTAGTTTCAGATTCTATAACGGCACTGCCCTCTTTCTTAACTTTATCAGCCGGAGGGGCATCCTGCAATTTCTGCTTATCCGTAACCGTAGAAAGTACCGATAGTTTAAGCTGTTTTTCCCAACGTGTCCTTAACTCAGCATCATTTTTTACAAACGGCTGTTTTTCGTAATCTACGTTGAAGGTTTCGTCTTTACTAAAATCGAAAGGCTTGGCAAGTATCTCTTTATAAAAACCTTCGCTCTCTTTAATCCTGTCCATTAACCTTGTGTAGGTAAGGTTAAAAAAGCTAAGGTCGCGGGCATTTATCTGGTCATCAAGCTTAGTCTCATATTTAGAGAACTCATCAATATCGGCCTGGGTGAAAAATCGTTTAGAAGGGTCTAACGCCTCCAGGTAATGTTTGTAAACACCTTTACTAAAGGCATCATCTATAGCCGGGGCACTGTAATGTGCCTTTTGTATAACGTATGTAAGCAGCTCTATAAGAACCTTATCTTTTTCGGGGTCGTTTTCTTTAACCTGCTTAGGCAGTAAAGTAAAACTAAGCAGCGCGCCGGCCAACAGGACAACTATCGCAAGAATTTTATAATTTCTTTTCATAAAATTTATAAAGGCGTTCATTTTATTTCTTCGTATGGTATTACACATTAAAAAGCGTGCCAAAAATTGTACGGCATGATCTTATTACATGTCACGTTAAAAAATGCGTATTTTAGCAAACGTAAATATACAATACTTATTTTGATTTTACCGCAATGACAAAGAAAAAACCCCTAATACTGGTAACCAATGACGATGGTGTAACCGCCCCGGGAATACGCGCTCTAATTGCTGTTATGAAAACCCTTGGAGATGTGGTAGTTGTAGCACCCGATAGTCCGCAAAGCGCCACAGGGCACGCCATTACCATTAACAACACGCTATATATTAACAAGATTGACATTGACCCGGATATTGAAATCGAATACAGCTGCAGCGGCACGCCGGTAGACTGTGTAAAGTTTGCCGTGAATGAAATACTGCACCGCAAACCCGACCTTTGCGTGAGCGGTGTAAACCATGGCTCGAACTCCTCTATAAACGTAATCTACTCGGGTACAATGAGTGCTGCTGTAGAAGCCGGTATCGAGGGGATTCCCGCCATAGGTTTCTCATTGCTGGACTACAACTGGGATGCCGACTTTGAGCCTGCTAAAGCGTTTATTAAAAAGATAACCGCAAATGTACTACAGAATGGCCTGCCAGATGGCGTTATCCTTAATGTGAACATACCTAAATTACCTGAAAAAGAAATTAAAGGCATAAAAATTTGCCGCCAGAGCAAGGCCATGTGGCAGGAAAAATTCGACAAGCGCAAAAGCCCAATGGGCCGCGACTATTACTGGCTTACCGGTAAGTTTGTTAACCTGGATAATGGCGAAGATACCGATGAGTGGGCACTTGCTAATGGGTACGTATCTGTAGTACCTGTTCAGTTTGACCTTACCGCACACCATGCCATACAGGGATTGAATGGGTGGGGGATGAAGTAGGCCTCACCCCTCCCGATAGCTATCGGGACTCTCCAAAGGAGAGGGAGAAGCTACACTCGAATGTTAAATATAGTATCAAATTTGAACATGCCGTTTTTTATTGCGAGTAAGCAAATCTGAGTGAAGCTAAGGCCTTAAACTTTGTTGCGTTAAGCAAAATATAAGTTGAGGCGTTAAGAATCATTTGCTGTTTGAGCGAAGCGAGTTCAAATGATTTAGCCGAAGCTTATATTTTGTAGCATAAGAAGTTAGAGCCTTGAATTTTTGCTTCTTTTGTTTCAAGACAAAAGAAGAGATATATAATTAAATTAAGATGTATATATACGATAGCCTTGGGCGATAAGACTTAAAAATCGCAATAAGGTTTGAACAAAATAAAATGATAAATATCCAACCCACTCTCGAAAACGAAAAAGTAATCCTGCAACCCTTAGCGGCAGATGATTTCGATTCTTTGTACGAAGCAGCATCCGACCCTGAAATATGGGAGCAGCATCCCAACAAAGACCGCTGGAAAAAAGAAGTATTTCGTACATTTTTTGAAGGCGCAATGCTGAGCAAGGGGGCTTTTAAAATTACAGATAAACAATCAGGCAAAATTATTGGCAGCAGCCGTTACTACGATCATAACGAAGAGGACAGCAGCATTTTTATAGGCTATACTTTTTACACCACGGCTACCTGGGGCACCGGAACAAATAAATCGGTTAAAAAAATCATGCTCGATTATATTTTGCAATTTGTAAACAAGGTATATTTTCATATCGGCTCAAACAATATGCGTTCGCAAATTGCCATTAGCCGTATTGGTGCTGTAAAAATTGGCGAGCAGGAAGTAACCTATTATGGAGAATTGAAACTACTAAATTTTGTTTATGAAATTACCACTGAACACTGGAAGGACATAACCAATAACAACTAAAAGCTTCTTAACCGAAGCTTTTTTTGTATTTATAAATAAGTAGTACTTTTGGGGTGTAAACTATAAAATATGAAATATTACATTATAGCAGGCGAAGCAAGCGGCGATTTGCACGGCGCCAACCTTATGAAAGAACTCTATAAGGCAGATGCCCATGCCAACATCCGTTTTTGGGGTGGCGACCTTATGGAGGCCACGGGAGGTACTTTAGTGAAGCACTATAGGGAACTGGCTTTTATGGGTTTTACCGAAGTTGCCATGAACCTCAAGACCATTTTTGCCAATATTAAGTTGTGCAAAGAAGACATTCTTGCCTTTAAGCCCGATGTTATTATTTTTATAGATTACCCCGGCTTTAACATGCGCATTGCCAAATGGGCCAAGCCTCTTGGCTTTAAAACGCACTACTACATCTCTCCGCAAATATGGGCGTGGAAAGAAAACCGCATTAAGGCCATTAAGCGCGATGTAGACCACATGTATATTATATTGCCCTTCGAAAAAGACTTTTACGAACAAAAACACAACTTTGCCGTAGAGTTTGTAGGCCATCCGCTTATTGATGCCATTAATAACCGCCAGCCTACCGATACCAACCAGTTTAAAAAAGACCATAACCTTGACGGCCGCCCCGTTATAGCCCTGCTTCCCGGCAGCCGCAAGCAGGAAATTGCCAAGATGCTGTCTATAATGCTATCGGTAGTAGATGATTTCCCCGATTACCAGTTTGTAATTGCAGGAGCACCAAGCCAGGAATATTCTTTTTATGAGCAGTTTCTTACTAAAAGCAGCGTGCATTTTATTAGTAACCAAACGTACGACCTGCTTAGTGTTGCCCATGCGGCATTAGTAACATCGGGTACGGCAACTTTAGAGACAGCCTTATTTAAAGTTCCGGAGGTGGTTTGCTACAAAGGCGGATGGCTGTCGTACCAGATAGCAAAACGCATAATTACGCTAAAATACATCTCTCTCGTGAACCTAATTATGGACAAAGAGGTGGTAAAAGAGCTCATTCAGGGGGAGCTGAACAAAAAAAATTTAAAAAAAGAACTTAACAAGATATTAACAGCCGAATACCGTCAAAACCTCCTGAAACAGTACGATTTACTGGAAGAAAAGCTTGGCGGAAAAGGCGCCAGTTTTAAGACAGCAAACCTCATTTTCAAACATTTAACATAGGTTCTTAATTATTTATTAAATTATGTTCTCTATATTTGTAAAAAACAAAGTTGAATTTGATACAATAAAAGATTTTGAAAAACCTCCTGAACCTATCCCTGTTTTTGATTATTTTCACGTCGTTTACGGCGACGGCGCAAATAGTAACTTCTAAAAAAGAAGCCCAGAAAAAAGGGGTTTACGCATATAACGATAAACAAGTTTCTTCACCGGCCCAGGCCTTTGCCAAAGCCCAGTCTGCATCTAAAAGTGCAGTTACAGAAACTCCCGAAGTAAAAAAGCAGGAAGTGCTTTTCTTAGATAACGACGTGGTTGTTGTTGATGATGCTCCGGTTAAAGTTAAAGCAAAAGGAGGGCCTAAAGCACCTGAAGCCCCGGCTAAAAAAGCAAAATCTAAAATTGTTGTTACGGATACTCCTACCGAACCGGATTTTGAAGCTGCTCCCGAAGAAAATTATTTTGCAGAACAGATTGTAAACAACGCCATGCAGTTTGAAGGTGTTCGTTACAGAGGCGGTGGTACTACCCCTGCCGGCATGGACTGCTCAGGTATGGTTTACGCTACTTTCCAGATATTTGATGTTACTTTACCCCGCAGCTCTGGCTCGATGGCCGCAGGTGCAGGACACGAGATAAAACTTGAAGAAGTTAAAAAAGGCGACCTTTTATTTTTTAGCAACAACAGGCACAGAAAAGGAATTAACCACGTAGGCCTTGTAACAGAAGTTACTCCCGAAGGTGAGGTTAAATTTATCCACTCTTCTACAAGCCACGGTGTAATGGTATCGTCTATGAACGAAGCCTACCATTCACGCACATTCGTTCAGGCAAACAGGGTAATCGAAGAGTAGTTTTCGATTATTTTTCGCGCCACAAATTGCACGAATTTCCACAAATAATAATTTTGGCATTACGTCTAAATTAATTCTTTACGGAATTGATTTCATCATCACAATTCCCTTTAATTTCCGTATGTTTGTTTCAATAGCTGTAACGTAGTTTATGCCGGTATTGAAATATCCCCTTATCCCTTTTACCTTATTTGTAGCGCTCGGTATACTTGCAGGCTATTATTTGCAGCCGCCTGAAACAGCATTGTATATTTTTGGCACAGCATCTTTATTGCTGCTCGTTGCTGCTTATTTTCAGGCTCAAAAAGCGTTCTTCCAAAAACCTTATTTTAATATTGTGGCATTACTGTTTGCATTGGCAACCGGACTGTTAGTACAAAACCTGCATTACGGGCCTAACAATGTAACCCACTACAGCCGTTACCTGACTGCCGACAAACTCCCCATCCTGAAAGGCATTGTTACCGAACGCCTTAAACCTAACGAATATTCAGAGAAATATTATTTGGAGGTACAGTCAGTTAACAGGCAATTGGCAACGGGCAAATTACTTATTACCGTACCTAAAGACAGCCTCGCAAAACAGGTCCACGCCGGCGACGTACTTATTATTGCCGACACTCCCCAGCCTATAATGCCATCGCTCAACCCCTACCAGTTTGATTATGCCGCTTACATGAAAAAGCAGGATGTTTTTCATCAGCTGCGGCTTAAGGTAAACTATGTACTTGCCGGGCAGGAAAAAGATTTTAACTACCATATAGAGCATTTGCGCACTACGCTTATTAACAGTTTTAGTATACACCACTACCCTGCCCAAATTCAGAACCTTATAAATGCCCTGCTCTTTGGCCAACGCCAGGATATGGATAAAGACACAACCGCCAGTTATATCAATGCCGGTGTGGTGCATATCCTCGCCATATCGGGGCTGCACTTTACGTTGCTGTTTATAGGGCTCAACTGGTTGCTTGCCCCGTTAAAACGCGCAAAGCATATAGGCTATGCAGGCCACTTTATAATCATCATGGTACTCATGTGGCTGTTTGCATTTATAACCGGCTTATCGGCATCGGTGGTGCGTGCTGTGGCAATGTTCAGCTTTGTACTAACAGGCGAACTCTTTAACCGCCGTGCCAATATTTACAATTCGCTTGCTGTTTCCGCATTGGTACTGCTATTGGCAAAGCCTAATTTTTTATTCGATGCCGGCTTCCAGCTTAGCTATATTGCCGTTTTCACCATTGTGTGGCTGCAGCCCATTTACAGCAAAATGAAACGCTCTAAATACTGGCTCATTAACTTTGCGAAAGATACTGTGGTTATCTCGCTCGTTGCGCAAATAGGAGTACTGCCGTTAAGCCTGTATTACTTTAACCAGTTTCCGTTATTGTTCCTGGTGGCAAATGTGGTCGTGATCCCGTTGTCTAATGTTGTGTTAGGCTTAGGCATAGCAGTGTTGCTGCTTAACTTTATCTTTCCGCAGGTCGCACTGTGGGTGGGTTACATTTTAGAATTCACTATTAATGTAATGAACAGCTTTATAAAATGTGTTGCCTCGTTTGAAGCACTTGTACTGAAAGATATTCCATTTACCCTCCTCCTTAACCTTATTTTATATTGCGTCATTACATTAGCCGTATTATGGCTTTATAAGCACAGCTTTCGCCGAGTGGCAGCAGTACTATGTGCGGTGCTGTTATTTCAGTCGGCCTACATGGCAACAGCATGGCAGGCAAAAAACGGATCGGAGTTTGTAGTTTTTCATAACAGGGAGGCTACGGTACTCGCACAAAAGGAGAACAGCCGCATTACTATTTTCAGTACCGATAGCCTTGCTTTGGAAAACAGGACGGTAAAAGCATACAACAAAGGCAATTTTAACCAAAATATTACGCTTGCACCCCTGCACAACCTCCTTTGGCATAAGGGTAATAAAATACTGGTGCTCGACAGCCTGTCGGTTTATCCGAAAAACGCTAAGCCCGATGTTATACTATTAACACAGTCGCCTAAAGTAAACATGGAACGCCTGCTGCTACAGCTTAAACCTAAACAGGTGGTTGCCGACGCTACCAATTACAAAACCTATGTTGCCCGCTGGGCCGCAACCTGCCGCAAACAAAAAATCCCTTTTCATGCTACTGCCGAAAAGGGATATTATATTTTGAAATAAGGTTTTTTACGCCTTAGTCTTCTTTATTATTTTGTTGGCACCATCAAGCCAGGCCGACGGGCCTCCAGCTACATAGCCTGTACTGCCCAGGGCATCAAAGCTAATCTTGCCTTCATTGGTTTTCTCTACATTAGCAAACCAAACCGTAGGGTACCCCCTAACCTGAAAGAACGAATTAAGCTGTGCATTCTGGATTTTAAGCTCCTGGCTTTGCTCTGTCCTCTTAGGGAAGTCAAGCTCTAACAGCACCACGTTTTCTTTAGCCCATGCGGTAAACTCTGGTGTTTTCATTACCTCTTTTTGCAGCCTCATGCACCATCCGCACCAGTCAGACCCGGTAAAGAACATCAGCAAAGGCTTTTTAGTTTTAGTAGAAACCGCCATGGCCTTCTGCAAATCGGTATGCCACTCCAGTTCCTGCGCCTGCATGGTTATTGCACTAAAGGCAACAAACAAGATCAATATAGCTTTTTTCATTCTGTAATAATTTAAAAGTGTCAATCCAAAAAGAATGCCATTTTTATTTAACGCCGTGCATCAGTTTTTTAACCAATGGATGCAGGGCTGTAATAATGATACCTAACCCAATAGGCACAGCAGTAAATATAAGGAAAAATGTAGTAAGCGAATATTTTGTAGTGATCTCTTCGATCATACCACCCATAGATCCTGCAATTTTGTTACCCATTGCAATAAACAGGTAATAAACACCAAACATCATCCCTATCCAGGCAGCAGGAACCAGTTTACTTACGTAAGAAAGCCCTACCGGAGAGATACATAATTCGCCCATGGTATGGAAAAGGTAGGCCAGTATAAGCCAAACCATACTTACTTTAACTACTTCCTGACCCGCAACAATAGACATAGAACCATAAGCAAGGAAACCAAAACCTAAGCCAAGTAACACAAGGCCCAAACCAAATTTAACGGCACCCGGAAGGTTGTATTTACTCTCCCACCATTTAGAGAAGAGTGGAGCCAAAGTAATAATAAACAGCGAGTTAAGAATACCAAACCATGTAGCTGCTACCTCTGTAGTATCGGCAGAAAACTCCCTGTTTATCCTCCAGAAAATGATGCACCATATAGCAACAAAACTTGTTGCAAGGATAAGGTTACCTATAGAATATTTTTTAAAAGTTTTTGAGAATAATTTTATAAGTACATAAGTAATAATACCTACAGGTATTATAGTAAGAAGCGCATCTACTATTTTATAAATAAGACCCGCATTACCTGTTAGCACCCTTTGTGTGTAGCGATCGGCAAAAATAGTCATCGACCCGCCTGCCTGCTCAAAAGCTGCCCAGAAAAATATTGTAAATATTGAGAAGATAAATACTACTATCAGCCTGTCTATAATAACCTTTTTAGGTGTAGTGTCTACAGCATCTTCTTCTGTTTTTAAAGCTTTGCTTTGTTTTGGAGTAAGCCCAACATTACCAAAAATACCCTGTGTAAAGTAAAACTGAAGCAAGCCCATGAACATAAAGATACCTGCAAGGCCAAAGCCCCAGCTCCATGAAATTTTTTCGCCTATGTAACCGCAAATTAAAATACCCAGGAAAGCTCCGGCATTTACACCCATGTAAAATATAGAATAAGCACCATCTTTCTTTTCAGGGTGGTCTTTATATAGGTTACTAATCATGGAGGTCATGTTTGGCTTAAACAACCCATTACCCACCATAAGGCAACCAAGGCCAATGTATAAAAACGTTTCCGTTTCAAAAGCCATACTGGCGTGCCCCAGCGTCATTATTAAAGCGCCCAGTAATACTGCCCAGCGGTAACCCAAAAGCCTGTCGGCAATTAATCCGCCAAAAACAGGAGTAAGATAAACGCCCATTGTGTAAGTACCATAAAGGCCCATAGCTCTTTCTGTAGTCCATTCCCAGCCGCCTTTATCGGCAGTAGAAACAAGAAAAATAACAAGAAGGGCACGCATACCGTAATACGAAAAACGCTCCCACATTTCGGTAAAGAACATTACAAATAAACCTGCCGGCTGGCCCAGGACACTTGATTCAAAAAAGCCGTTAGACGGCGCTGTTGTAGTAGACATATATAAAGTAGTTGTTTTTTATTATTTAACTTCCTGCATTAGTTTTTTTATTAAAGGAGTACACGCAATTAAAATCACGCCTGCAATAAGCGAATAAATAGCCAATTGGTAGTATCCCTCTGTATATGATTGCAATTTAGATGATAATGTAGTGCCTGTATTAGATCTGGAAATTTCAGCTCCAAGTTTACCTGCCGCAAACTGACCAAAAGCACTTGCAAGGAACCATAATCCCATCATCATACCAAACAATCTTTTTGGAGAAAGTTTAGTTATAATAGACATTCCTATTGGCCCAAGGCAAAGCTCGCCAAAAGTCATTACGAGATAACCAAGTGTAAATACATTTAGCGACGTAATACCATCTGCACCTGCAAAAAATTTTGTATAATAAAACACATAAAACGATGCAGCCAGGAAGATAAACCCTATTCCAAATTTAATTACAGTATTTGGTTCAATTTTCTTTTTCGCTAGCCAAAGCCACAATAATCCAATTAGCGGGCTAAAGATAATTACAAATAATGAATTAGAACTATTATTGATAACGTTAGGGTCTATATGAAAAAATAAAAGGCTATCGTTAAGGTTATCTTTTGCAAATAATGACAAAGACCCTCCACTTTGCTCAAAAATGGCATTAAATAGAAAGTAGAAAAAAATGAACATGAAAGCAGCAACAAACTTTTTTTGCAGCGAAGCTACTTTAAGATTGAAAGCCTCATAAGAAAAATATAAAATAGCGATTATGCCTATGGTATACATGAAATAGTCTGTATAATCTGTATTTCTCACCATAATAAATATAAACGGAATACTTAATATAGAACCCAGATAGACTGCCAGTTCACGTTTGATGCGCTTTGCAGGCTTTAAGTTAATAAGTGGAGAATCACCGATTGGACCCAAATATTTTTTAGTCATTAAGAACGTTACCACCCCTAATACCATAACTATTGCAGCAGCTAAAAAACATAGCGACCAGGAATAATATTTACCAAGATAAATACATAATGCACCACCTAAAAGCCCTCCTACATTTATACCGGCATAAAATAAACCGTAGCCCGCATCGCGACGGCTATCCTGTTCATGATATAATTCTCCAACCATAGAACTTATATTAGGCTTAAAAAAACCGGTGCCAATTATCGAAAGTGTAATCCCATAATAAAACAATTCCTGCGGGGAGAAAGCAATTAAAAGGTTACCCAATATCATTATTATACCACCAAAAAGAAGTGATTTTTTAAAACCCAATACTTTATCGGCAAAAATCCCTCCAATAAAGGTAAAAGCATATACAAATGCCTGTATAGCTCCATATTGCAAACTGGCCATATCTTCTTTAAGAAAAAGCTCATCAACCATAAAAAACACAAGCACACCACGCATCCCGTAGAAACAAAAACGTTCCCACATTTCTACTAAAAACAAGTACCATAACTGCTTAGGGTACTTGCCTTCAAAATTCTGGATATCTTCTAATGTTACCGCTGTAGTGTTATTACTCATTATAGTTTCTCTTTAATAAAGTTTGTCATTTTTGTGTAAAGCTGCAGCCTTGTTTTACCACCATATATACCGTGGTTCCTGTCCGGGTAAATAGCCCAGTCAAACTGTTTGTTTGCCTGTACCAAAGCCTCTATCATAAGCATAGAGTTTTGTACATGAACATTATCATCTGCTGTGCCGTGTATCAGTAAATAAGATCCTTTTAGCTTAGACGCGTGGTTTATAGGCGAGTTATCGTCATATCCCGTTGGGTTTTCCTGCGGGGTTTGCATGTACCTTTCGGTATACACCGAATCATAAAAACGCCAGTTGGTTACAGGTGCCACGGCAATAGCCATTTTAAATACATCGGCACCTTTTAGTATACAGTTACTGCTCATAAAACCACCGTAGCTCCATCCCCATATCCCTATGCGCGATGCATCTACATACGGGTACTGCCCTATTACTTTGGCAGCATCTATCTGGTCTTCCACTTCATATTTACCAAGTTCCTTGTAGGTCACCTTTTTAAATTCGGCACCTTTAAAGCCTGTACCGCGCCCATCTACACAGGCTACAATATAACCCTGCTGTGCCAGCATAGAAAACCAGTAATCGTCATAGCTGCCCCACTCGTTATTTACCTGCTGCGATCCCGGGCCACTGTACTGGTACATTAATACCGGATATTTTTTAGTGGCATCAAAATCTTTAGGTTTTATAAACCAGGCATTAAGCTGGTTGCCTTTTGCTGTAGTTATTACCGTAAACTCTTTTTGCGGAATATTATAATTGGCAAGTTTTGTCATAAGCGCATCGTTATTCACAATACCTTTAACCAGTTTGCCATCCTTACTGCTGTTAAGCGTATATTCTGTAGCCTTTACAGCGCTTGAGAACGAGTTAATAAAGTAATCAAAGTTTGGGCTAAAGGTAGCTGCGTTAGTACCCGTTTGCGCAGTAAGCCTTACCTTATTTTTGCCGTTGATGCTTATACGGTATATATCTCGGTTTACAGAACCATTCTCTACCGACTGGTAAAAAATATTTCCGGTCTTGTTATCAAAGCCATAGTAGGTTGTAACTTCCCATGCGCCTTTAGTAACCTGGTCAATCAGTTTGCCTGTTTTGGCATAGTGGTAAATATGGTTGTAGCCATCTTTCTCACTGGTCCATATAAAGCTGTTATCGTTAAGAAACGTAAGATTATCAGTAACATCTACATACGCCTTATCTTTCTCATTTAGCACCACTTTTGCTGTGCCGGTAGTAGCATCTATAAAAATAAGGTCAAGGTTATTCTGGTGGCGGTTTAATACCTGTACGCTAAGTGTTTGTGCATCGTTCGTCCACTTTAACCTCGGGATATAAAAATCAAAATAGTTACCCAGTTTTATTTCCTTATCGGTATTTGTTTTTACGTCATATATGTGCAGGCTTACAGTAGCATTTTTCTCTCCGGCTTTAGGATATTTAAAGGTTTCTACCTGCGGGTAAAGCCCCTGGTTGTACATATCCATGCTAAACTGAGGCACAGCCGTTTCATCAAAACGTATGTAAGCAATTTTATCGCCTGCCTTGTTCCACTCATACGCGCGTACAAAGGCAAACTCCTCTTCATACACCCAGTCGGTAATACCATTTATAATGGCATTCTTTTTACCATCTGTAGTAATTTGTTTGGTGTTTTTTGTAGCAAGGTCATATACAAAAAGATTGTTGTCGCGCCCGTAAGCTATTTTAGAACCATCAGCCGAAAAGGTAGGCTCCTGAATTTTTTGGTCGGATACTGCAACAGGTACCTTTTCTTTAATGTCGAAAATATAATAATCGGCCACAAACGAATGCCTGAAAATCTGTTCGCTTCCCGTGGCAAGCAGCAGTTGTTTCTCGTCGGGGCTAAAACTGTAATCGTCTATCCCCTCAAATTCCTTGTAGCGTTTAGAATCTACAAGGGTGCTTATTTTATTAAGCGTGGTAAAATCGTAAAGGTCTATCGTGGCCGACCCTGTATTGTAATTTGCATTAAGTACGGTATACTCATTAGAGTTGTCCATAGCCTTAAGTTCGTCCATTCCCTGGGCGGCAAAAGCTCCGCTCCATATTTCGGGTAAGGTTATTTTTTGTTGCGCTACGGCAGGCATTGCTGCCAGTAAAAACAATAAAATTGACTTTTTGATATACATAATTTTACAGTGGGTAAAAAACTTCCAATTTTAGTAATTTTTTATGACTTATAGGCTCTTTTTTTTGTTAAATACATAACGCCATGTTTTAGCTACAGTATATGTTTGGCAAAAGCCAATGGTATAGCCTATATTTGCAACAAATTATTATTTTAAGCTACTGAGAATGAGTAAAGCAATAGCAGGGTTTAGTAAACTTAGCAAACAGGAAAAGATAAACTGGCTGGCAAACGAGCATTTTAGCGACCCGCAGGCAGCTAAAAAACTCCTTGAAAACTACTGGAATACCGATGCCGACGTGCAAAAACTTCACGATGAGTTTATAGAAAATACTATTACTAACTTTTACTTACCGCTGGGCATTGCCCCGGGCTTTATAATAAACGGGCGCGAATACACTATCCCTATGGCCATCGAGGAAAGCTCTGTCGTGGCAGCAGCAAGCAAGGCCGCTAAATTTTGGGCTACCCGTGGTGGCTTTAAGGCTACGGTGCTTAATACCGAAAAAATAGGCCAGGTACATTTTATGTACAAGGGCGACCCCGAAAAACTGAATGCTTTTTTTAAAGCTACAAAAAAGGAGTTTTTTACAGATACCGAGACGATTACAAAAAACATGCAGAAGCGTGGCGGCGGCATACTGAATATTGAGCTTCGCGACAAAACTGCACTTATACCTAACTATTACCAGCTGCATGCTACGTTTGAAACGGTAGACAGCATGGGTGCTAATTTTATAAACTCGTGCCTGGAGCAGTTTTCTAAAACACTGCGCGAAGAGGCGTTACTTTATACGGCATTTACCGAAGACGAGCAGCAAATACAGGTGGTTATGAGCATCCTCTCTAACTATGTGCCTAACTGCGTGGTTCGCGCCGAGGTATCGTGCCCTGTTGAAGAATTAAACGAAGACAAAAATATAAGCCCAGAGGAATTCGCAACAAAATTTCTTGCGGCGGTGCAAATAGCTGAAGTAGAACCTTACCGCGCCGTAACCCACAATAAGGGCATTATGAACGGTATTGATGCCGTAGTGGTAGCAACCGGAAATGATTTTCGCGCTGTTGAAGCCGGTGTTCATGCCTATGCTACCAAAGAGGGTCAGTATTCCAGCCTTTCGCATGCTAAGGTAGCTGATGGTGTTTTTACCTTTTGGCTCGATGTGCCGTTGGCTTTGGGTACCGTAGGCGGTCTTACCACATTGCATCCCCTTGTAAAGCTTTCGTTGGAAATGCTGGGCAACCCTACCGCACAGGAACTTATGCAGGTGGTTGCTGTGGCAGGACTGGCACAAAATTTTGGTGCGTTGCGGTCGCTTACTACGACGGGCATACAGCAGGGCCACATGAAAATGCATTTAATGAACATCCTGAACCAACTTGAAGCTACCGACGATGAGAAGCAACAGGCCATTAAACATTTTGAAAAAAATACCGTGAGCCATTCGGCAGCGACAGATTTTGTAAACAATTTGAGAACCATAGATCCTGCCCACGTTGAAGAAGATTTTTTATAGTAACGGCAAACTTTTAATTACCGGCGAGTATACCGTGCTCGACGGGGCGAAAGCATTGGCATTGCCTACAAAATTTGGGCAAAACCTTGAAGTCGAAACTACTACAAATAGCGGCATAATTAACTGGACAAGCTTTGATGCCGATGGATCTGCCTGGGTTAAAGCCGAAGTTAGTATTCATGACGTTATCAATAATATTCAAAACGGCACATCTGTCGAAGCAGACACCTTAATTAAAATACTGCATCATGCCCATCTTGCAAATCCTGATCTACTAACGGGCGCAGCAGGTTTTGAGATTACAACAAACCTTACCTTCCCGAGGCATTGGGGATTAGGCACTTCTTCTACCCTTATTAACAACATTGCGCAGTGGTTTAATATTGATGCATTCGTTTTGTTAGCCAACAGTTTTGGCGGAAGCGGCTACGATATTGCCTGTGCCCAGTATGATACTCTCATTATATATAGCCTGCAGAATGGCCTACCAACAGTAATCCCCATTAGCTACAGTCCCTCATTTGCCAACGATATCTATTTTGTATACCTGAACCAGAAGCAAAACAGCCGCGATGCTATTGCTGCCTATCGCGAACACAGAAATGATATTAAAACCATTATACCCCGTATTGATGCGCTAACTAATGATGTGTTGCTTGCAGGAGATACTAACACCCTTGCATCGGCTTTAGAAAAGCATGAAGACCTCATGGCGGGCATATTAGGCATTGCTCCGGTACAGGAACGTTTATTCCCCGAATTTAAAGGTACCGTAAAAAGCCTCGGCGCATGGGGTGGCGATTTTGTTATGGCTGTTGCCGAAGAAAATCCAACCCAATATTTTAAAGATAAGGGTTATGAAACCGTAATTAGATATCGCGATATGATATTGTAATTTCTCCATGTTATGACCCTGTGAGGGTCAAAAAGATTTATCCAATTTGTAAGAGGCTTTTCTAAAAATTTTGTCACGCAAAGTCGCAGAGACGCAAAGTTTCACCCTAAATCAGCATATTTTCCCAGCGACTGTTAAGTCGCCAAGCTTTGCGACTTAACAGTCGCTGGGGTTCTCAACATAGATCCATTCACGGCTTTGCGTTTTTGCGCCTTTGCGTGACATTCTCAAACACGTTGGAAATAATATTACGTGCCGCTCCTCCAGAGCTCTTTCGCATGTGTGATTATCATTTTATAAACATGCCGTTCCTCCTGAACTCATATTCGAAATCAATATGTGACTTGTGTAAAAGAAAATAAACAAAAAAGTCCCCCGCAATGCGGGGGACTTTCGTTATAATATAAGGAACGGTTAGTTGAACTCGTGCCTGTTATCTTCTATATCAGCAGCATCTTTAAGTGCGCTTGTAAGTTTGGTTTGTATGTTACTACGGCCTTCAGCGTTTAACCTTGTAGTAATAGCAGTAACATTTTGAAGAGCCGGAGCTTTCTCTATGCCTTTAGACTGTATCATGAATACACCCGCAGTACCATCTATAAGGCCTGACGTTTTACCGTTTGCAAGACCAAATGCTTTACCTACCACTTTAAGCTCAGGGCCTACAGCAGGGATAGAAGGGTTAGCAAAAGTTACAGTAGCAGTAGCTATAGTTGCACCGGAAGCTTTAGAAACAGCATCAAGTGTAGTACCTGCCATTTTCTTCCTTATAAGTTCTGCTTTTTTCTCGTTGCGAAGTATTGGCAATACAGAAACTTTAGCCGATTCAAGAGGCAATAAACCTTTTTCATTTACAGCTTTAAGCCTTGCAATCACACTACCTTCGGCAATATCAAATTTCTTAACGTCGCCTGTTTTAGTGTCGTTGGCATAAGCCCATTTAACAATAGTTCTCTGGCTGCCTACTGCAGGTAAATTTTCATCGTTAGCACCAAGGCCATTAGCAGGAGTTACAGTAAGTTTTTCTGCTTTAGCAAGGTCTGCAAAAGATTTTCCGCTTTCCCTTGCATCCATTTCAAGTTTGGTAGCTTTGGTAAAGTTAGCATCGGCAGTAGCCTCTGTAGGCTGTATTTTTTGTGCTATGGTAGCAACCTGTACACCTTCGTATTTATCTAATACTTTAATTACATGGTAACCAAAATCAGTTTCAACAACACCTGTAGAACCTACCGGTTTGTTAAAGATAAAATCATTGAAAGGTTTTACCATCTGGTTAGGAGCGATATCATCATAAACACCTTCTGTACCAAGTGAGCCCTGGTCATTAGAGTTTTCACGCACTAACTGGCCAAAAGAAGCGGGGTTAGCATTTATTTGCGCAAGCAGGGCATCTGCTTTAGCTTTAGCCTCTTCTTTAGTAATTGTAATTTTAGGGTCTGGTAAAGAACCACCTTTGTAACCTATAAGGATATGGCTTGCTTTAGCGCTTGCACCCGGTTTTTTACTAACCATTTTAGTTATTTTGTAAAAACCGTTATCGACATAAGGGCCGTACACCTGACCCGGAGCAAGGCTATATATTTGCTGTGCATGCTCTAACGGAAGTTGTTTTTTAGTAACATAAGTACTATCGAACTTAACTTCTGAATTTGCGTTTACAAACTCTTCATTATTTTTAGCATTGGCAAAACCAGGAATAGTGTCATTACCTTTAGTTTCTTCGTTGTAAACAACTTTAGGAACAAGAAGGCCTTCTATATTTTTCTTCATTTCAGCTTCGTCAGCTGCAGATGGTTTGTTATCTATAAATACAAATTCGATATCGCGAGATGCTTCAGCTTTGTATTTTTTCTCGTTCTTTTTCATGTACGCTGTAATCTCCTCGTCAGATACTTTAACCTGATCGTCGTTGATGGTAGCATAAGGAACAAGCACATAATCAATAGTAGCTTTATCACTTTCCTGTGCGTAACGTGCTTTACCCTCTACATTAGTAGTAAAGTAAGACGCTTTAAGCATAGTAGCATAAAGTTGTTTTTTAGCAGATGATTCGATATCCGGCTTTTCGTTTTCGATTGCCTGAAATTGCTGCGGGTTTGTAGTTTTCATGTTAACTAAAAACTCGTTGAATTTATTTTTATCAAACTTACCCAAAGCATTCATGAACTGAGGGTTCTGGCCCAGCATTTGTGCATAAACATCAAGTACATGGTCGCGGCCTACACGTAGTCCGGCTTTCTCAAAACGCTCGTTATAAAGTATTTTTTCAACCTCAAGGCTCCAAACGTAGTTGGCTGCCTGTGTTGCAGTAGCACCTTGCTGGCGCTGTTGCATGTTGTTTACTTTTTCTAAAAATTCTTTAACGGGAATATCTGTACCGTTTACACTTCCCACGTTTTTAGTAACGCCAAAGCCGCCGTGGTTTATAATATCGCCTACTATAAAAGCCAGTAAGCAGAAACCGATAACTCCTATCAGCAGGATCGAACGTTGCCTTATTTTTGATAAAACCGCCATTTGTTTTGTTGTTAAAATTTAAATTCAGTGGGCGAAAATACAATTATCTGTGTAATAATAAAAATACTATACTTATTTTTTGCGAAGTTTTCTTTTATTTATTTTTTTGACTGCATAATCACTTTTACAAGCTCTGCCCTTTTGCCCGAAGACTTCTCTATAATAAAAGTATAATTACCCCACCCTATGCGGTCGCCGGTTTGCGGTATGTCTTTAGCATGATGCACAATAAAGCCGCCCAGCGTGGTATAGGCACCACTTTCGGGCAGGGCGAATTTGTATTTTTTATTAATATACTCAACATCCAGCCGTGCCGAAAACAGGAACGAGCCATCTTCTGTGTGCAGCTCTGTAAGTTCTTCGCCATCATCATGTTCATCCTCTATTTCGCCAAAAAGTTCCTCAATAATATCTTCTACAGTAATAATGCCCGATGTTCCTCCATATTCATCCAGCACCACTGCCATACTTTTCCGCTTGCGGGTAAGCTGGCTTAGCAGGTCTTTTATAAAAATGGTATGCGGCACATATTCCATAGGTACCATAACCTCCCTTATTGTAACGGGCTTGGTAAACAGTTTAAAAGAATCTACATAGCCCACAATATCGTCTATATTTTCGCGGTATACTACAATCTTACTGTAACCGGTTTCTACAAAAAGCTTGCGCAGGCCCATTACACTGTCGTTCACTTCTACAGCCACAATCTCTGTGCGGGGCGTCATGATATCGCGCGCCTTAAGCCCGGAAAAGTCGAGGGCATTTTTAAATATCTGTATTTCAGAGTCTACTTCTTCCTGCTCGTTTGCACCTGTAAGTTGCTGGTTTATGTAGATACCCAGTTCGCTGCGGCTAAAAAAGTCTTTGCGCGTATCTGCCTTTGTACGGAAGAGCGTTACCAGTATAAAATCTGACACAGCCATTACCGCCTTGCTTACATTGTAAAACAGCATATAAAAAACATAAGCGGGCACCGCCAGTGCCTTTATAAGCGTGTTTGCATAAACCTGGAAAAACACTTTAGGGATAAACTCTGCCGTGAGCAAAATTACAAATGCCGAAACCGCCACCTGTATAAGCAGCTGCCAGCCAAAAGCCATAGTATTATCATGCGGCACAAACCATTGCAGGGCCGTTTTACCCATGTGGTACCCGTAAATAACAAGCGCAATGCTGTTACCCACAAGCATGGACGTTATAAACTGCGTGGGGTTTTGGGTAAGGCGGGTAAGTAGTTTAGATATAAAGGTAGATTGCTTTTTCTCTACCCCAAGGTACACTTTGTTAGAGGAAACATAGGCTATTTCCATGCCCGAAAAAAAAGCCGAAAGCAACAGGCACCCTATGATTATTGCTGCTTCCATAAGTGATTACTTTTTAGGCCCCTGAAACCTGCTTTGCGACCATCTCCTGAAAAAGAACATAAAAACCGCCGCACCTGCAAATATAAAGCTGAGTATAGCGTGGCCGTTTTCTTTTTCTATAATGCCCATTATGCCGCTGTATATAAAAAAGCCGGCCATAATCAGGTACAAGAAAGAAATATATTTTAAATAAACCATTGTGTATTTTTAATTTACATTATTTATCTGGCCGTTGTTCTTTTGCATGTTAAAGACTTTAAAATCTTTACTAAAATCTATGCCGGGCCCTTCCAGGAAACCACCCTGGCCATCGGTAAATTTAAAATATTTTTCGGTATAAAACCATTCGTTCTTCTGGTCGTAGTACAACTGGTCGGTTGTGAGTACCTTACCATCGTTAGATGTTATTTTTACATTACCCTGCAAATCTATAATATCAGTATCGGCATAGGTAATAGCATAATCGCTAACTACATAACTCTCTTTGGCCTGATTGTCCATCAGCGTAACATCTACCCCTTTAGGAAACTCGTTAAAGCCATATTGAAGGTTACTGTAATCCAGCATGAGCGGGCTTTTAAGTATTGCCTTAACTTTACCACTATCGGTATACTTAAGGTTGATATTTTCGCTGCGGCCCACAGGATTAAAGCCTACGCTGTTTATGCGCTGCACATCTTTAAAATTACTTTCGCATGAGGCGAGCAGCAGCACAGCTACCACAGGCACAACAATGCTTATATAATTTAAGAGATTTCTCATTTTAGTTTAGGTAAGGTTACACTCTCGTTTATCCAACAGCCAAAGGTAACCACATCGCCTTTACCTTTTTTAGCCGCTTTTGCCTCTTTTTTGGTAGGCAGGTTTTTAGTATACTCTTCGGTTAAGGTTGCTACGGTAGCTTTTGTTTTTTCATCGGCTGCCTCAGCTTTTTTAAGGGCTTCTATAGCAAGAAAATAAACAGCCTTAGCCTCAAAATCGCTAAGGTTGCACTCTTTAGACACCGATGTGTAAAGGCTTGCAAGCAACAAATAAGGCTTACCCGATTTAGGGTTTGCCGCCGCCGATTTTTGTATGTATTTTTTAGCTTCGCCTTTATTGCTTATTCTGTAAAGTGCTACTATATCATTATAAAGGTTCGCCTTTAGTTCGGGGTTTTGCTGCAATTCTGCCGCCTGGTCATAATATTTTATAGCTTCCGGCAATGCATTTCTTTTTTGCGAAAGGTAGCCAAGCCTGTTAGCACTGTCATAACCCGGCTTAAGCGCATTTAGAGCCACTGCCCCGTTGTATAACACATCTGACTTGTAGCATTTACTTAGGTACATTACACTTACCATACCCTGCAGCCAGCCTGCGTTAGCCTTATTCTTCTCGAAATTTGCTCCATAGTACTGCTCCAGCTTTTCGCAGTTAAGGTATTTAGACGCCGCCTTGGTCATGTTAGTAGCCACAGCATCGAGTGTTTTCTCTGTCGCGGCTGTAGTGCTCAAATATTGCTTTTCTTCTGTACTAATGGTTTCGTTTTGCAATTTGGCATTAATTGCCGCCCTCTTTTCTGTTACAACTGTTTTTACAGCGGCAACCTGCGCAAGGACATCGCCAAATTTTGAAATAAACTGTTCCTGAGTAATGCCGGTAGTGCCGGTTTCATACGCTTTTAAATACTGGTTAAAGTACAGTTGCAACGGCGCATAATCTGTAAAAGTAGCCGGTGCAGCCGTAAAAGCAGCATTTAGCAATTTATACACATCAGCATCGCTACCCAGTTTTTTATCATTAAGCAGCATGGCTTTTTTTACCGCAGCGCCCGTGTTAGGGAAATTCTTTTCCTGGGCATCATAAAGCGACAGTAAACTTTCATTCAGCGTTTTTTTATCTTTATCAGCCCGTGTATATTGCAGCTTATTTAAAATTGCCTCTTCGCCATAAACATAAAGGTTTGCATTATATTTAGGGCAGTTTTTTATAAGGGCAGGCAGTAAAGGCACAGCATCATCATAGCTTTTTGCCTTTATTTTATCTTCAAGCACCTTAAAGCCGGCTTCGCACTTAAAAGTTTGTGCATGGGCAGTTAATGCAGTTATACCTGCAAAAAATAATAAAAGGGCCTGTTTAATTTTCATGCTGCAATTTTATTTTATTCGTATTTTCTTTTCACGAACCATTTATCGTTAAGGGACAAACCTATAAATACACTAAAGTAATTTTCCTGTACCAGGCCGGCATTTTTAGTACCCCTTTTGCCATACTCTAAACCTATATTAAGGTTAGAGCCACCAATGGTACCGCTAAGCGGAAGGCCCGCACCAAGGCTTACACCCATATCGTTAATATCTTCTCCTGCAATAACAAGGCCTGTTTTTTCATACTTTAAACCGGCACGGTAGGTAATCCTGCTAAGGTAGCTGGTATACGACATGTATTTAGGTATATAATAACCTCCCAAAGATATTTTAGACGAGCTTTTAAACTGGGTAGTGGTAAAATTATCAAAACGGTTGTTCATTTTGTTACTTTCCTGCACGGTATACTCTACCCCTGCAAACCAACTCCTTACACGGCCAAAACCTGTACCCACTGTAAACTTTGATGGAAGCTTAGAATCGTTTGAAGATATAACGCTGTTTACCTGATCTAAAACGATCTCTGTTCCCGACCCTGATGTGGATACTGTAGATATAGACCTCGAAGTATCTGATGTAAGGCTAATCTCCGGAGTATATACCGCACTTACCGTCCATGTATATTTTTTATTAAGCAATGCCTGGTAGGTTGCCCCTACATTAAAACCGGCACCTTTATAGTTTGAAGTATTTATTTCGCGTGTAGCATATTGCACACCCGGTATACCTACTACCGATCTTGTTTCTATATCGCCAAAGTTGTACTGAAACTCTGCCCCTATACTTAATTGCTGGGTTATTTTATAAGCTGCACCAAAGAACACACGGTTTAAGCCGCCGCTGCCCCTAAACTGCCTCATCCTTGTTAAGCCGTCTGTATTGCTTACAACACTATCTGACACCCTGTAACCCACAGCCGTATAAGGCATTAAACCAAATGCTACACCTATTTTTTTAAACGGCAACGCTACAGCAACATAGTCGAGCGTGGTGCGCCCGGCGGTATCGCTGGCATCGTTAGTTTTTAAAGATGTACTGGATGTGGTACCACCCACAGCAAAAGTTGTAAATTTTAAAGCACTGTATGTAGCGGGATTTTGCAGGTTTACGTGTATACTATCCGGCAGTATGCCCAGCCCGCCCATAGACCTGTTCTCTACAGTACCTTTAAACTTTACATCGCCAACGCCATAAAAAGAATAAGGTGAGGCATTGTTTTCCTGTGAAAAAGCAACCGTTGAAAGTAGAAGGCAAAGGCCTGCAATAATTTTTTTGATCATTTGTGATTCGTGTATAAATATAAAAGATTCAAACTTTCTAACAAGAAATTTGAATTGGCAAATATGGTGTTTTTTAATCTTTTAGCCAAAAAATCAGCGTCCCCTCCCGTTAATATTACTGTTACATCCTGATACTCTTGATTATACTGCGCAATAAAACCCTCTACTTCGTGCAAAAGGCCGTTTACAACCCCGCTGTGCATAGAGGCTTTCGTGCTGTTGCCTATGTAACTTTGAGGCATTTCCGGATATAACAACGGAAGTTTTGCCGTAAAATTATGCATGGCATTATATCTTAACTGCAATCCCGGCGAAATTGCCCCGCCCAGGTATTGGTTTTCAGCGTCAGTAAAATCATACGTTACACAGGTGCCGGCATCTATAACCAGCCGCGGCTTGTCAGGGTGCTGCAACACGGCACCCGCCGCAAGCACCATCCTGTCTATACCCAGTGTGGCAGGCGTGGCATATTTATTTGTAAAAGGAAACTGCAATGTGTGGTTAACTGCAGTAAGTTTTGTGTTGCCCTGCAGCCATAATAACAGGTTATTATCTTCTTTCCCTACCACGCTCATGATGCTTTGGGTGGCTTTAGGAAATTTTTTTAAAATTATTTTTACCCCATTTAAGGCATCCTCATGGCTAAAAATAAATTTTTCCAGCAAGGCACTACCCTCAAATACAGCGGCTTTAATTTTAGTATTGCCTATATCTACGGCTAAAAGCATTTCGTTATTTTTGATGGTGTAAAGATAGCAATACATTTTTTTTAACCTTTGCTTTGTATAAGTTAAAAAAGATTATATATTTGCACCCGCATTAACAATGGTACCTTAGCTCAGTTGGTAGAGCAATGGACTGAAAATCCATGTGTCCCTGGTTCGATTCCTGGAGGTACCACAAAATTCCCTAAACCAGTTTAAGGATTTTTATTTTACCACGTTAGTGCTCTTATTACCGGTACCTTAGCTCAGTTGGTAGAGCAATGGACTGAAAATCCATGTGTCCCTGGTTCGATTCCTGGAGGTACCACAAAAGCCTTAAATCACTCCCACATAATGATTTAAGGCTTTATTTTTTCACTTTCGAGCTATGTAGCTACAAGTCAAACGTCAATGTAAACGACAATGTAGCTGCTCTATGAAAAAAACTCAACTTGGTTGCTCGTATTCAGAATTATGGGTATCCCCTTCAGATTGGAAAACCACCAAATCAAAAGTATCGCTAAAACAGGAATGGTACGTACAATGTTACTACTATGATCCTGCATTTCACGATAAATATCCAAAGGGTAAGCCTATTCGCCAAAAACTTAATAAGTGGAAAACACTTGAAGATCGACGGGCGGCGGCTGAGATAATGCTCAAAGAATACCCGGTACTACTTGAAAAGGGTTTTAACCCTATCACAAAAAAGTACATGATACCGGCGTTCAATCCGGATGTTACAAAAATCAAGGTACTTGATAAAGATTTGCTATGTACTGAAGCCATTGAAATAGCCTGGAATAACATATTAGAGGCTGTGAGCGATGAAGTTGAAAATCCATTTGAAGATGTAAAGATTGCTAAAAATCGCTTTGTTAAAGGCCTTAATGCGTTACACTTTAATGACATCAAGATAATAGACATTCAGTCCTCACATATTAAACAGGTTATAAAGTGCTGCAGGATTACTGACGGCTATTATAACAAGTTCCTTTCGTATATGACCAAAATATGGACTGAATTATATGAATACGACTGTGTAACCACCGTTCCCTTCAAACTTTATAAGAAAAAAAAGAATACCAGTAAACCAAGGGAAATTTTACAAGATGAAGATTTTACTGGGGTAATGGATCACCTGTATCAATATCACTATTCATTTTACCGTTATGCAATGATATTTCATAATTCGGGTGGAAGGAGCACCGAATTAATGATGGTGCAAAAAAAGCATGTAGATATCAAAAATCAAGAATACACCGTACTGATTAAGAAAGGAGATCAATACGTATGGGAGATTAAAGTAATTACTGTTGATGTCCTGCATCTTTGGATTGAGATATATAACAAATGCCCAACACAGCACAGTTACTTATTCAGTAAAGGCTTAGAGCCGGGTCCGAAGCCGATTGATCCGGCGCAAATATCTCGAAGGTGGCACCGCCATATAAAAACAAATTACAGCGAACTTAGTGGTAAAAAGATAACATCTGATTTTTATGCATTGAAGCATCTATTTTTGAGCAAATTAGATGAGCAAAAATTCGATATAGTAGATGCCCCGGAAAATATAGCACAACTCATGGCCAGTCATAGATCATCACGTATGACCAATACAGTCTACTTGGTAAATAAGAAAAAACAAGAGCGTGAAATAATGAAGCGAATAAGTATTCATAGAGACCCTATAAACGAAGCCATTTAAGCGTACCAATTATTTTTGTTCCCCATTTTGGTATAACTCAAGGTTTTGTTTAGTTATTATCCAATTCTTGCCTGATTTTGCAGCTTTTATTATGCCTTTTTTGCAGTAATCAGAAATGGTTTGGGGATGCTTGCCTAAGACATCAGCTACTTGCTTCACTGAAAAAGTCATCATTTCATTGATAGTGTTATCACTGGTATGCAACAAACGGAGCTCTGCTTTTATCTCTGCTGCAAGATACTCTTTGATTTCTTGCACGTCATCCGGGTGCAGTCTTGGTAATTGATAGATCATTTTTTTGTGAAATTGGTTACTAAAAAATTAATTAAAAATCACACTGATAAAGCGAAAGTTAGTAACTGTTGTATCTAAATTAATTCGCATAACTTAATTTTTAGCTAATTTAAATACTTTGTATAACAATACTACACCTACTTGTAGGTATTTAAAAACCCTTTCCATTGCTGGAAAGGGTTAATGTATAACAAATTGCGGGCACCACCCCGCGAAAAAAATTATTTCAGCAAATATACTATTATTTTAATAAGAAGCCGCCTGCTATTCCGGCTGCTGTATTTATGTGAGGTATGTTCACGACATTATTGTCGTGAGCATACCTTTTTAAGTGAGTAGAATGCCTTAAAATATTGGTGTTTTTTTCTGATAACCTTATTGATGCGGTTATGATATAATTATCGCAAAATCCCATAATTAAAAACCCGGTTACATAATTGTAACCGGGCAAAATTCAGTGTAAGATAAACTACTTAATAAGTAAGCTCCCAGCAACCCCCGCCGCAAGCCATAACCACCATTTTTTATACCAAGGCACCGGTAAAGTAATTTCTACAGCCCTGATATCCGTAACCTTTACGTATGGGTTTGAATTTGTAATATCAGTTGTTAAGGTCTGTTTACCTAAAAACCATTTTCGCTTAGTGCCGGTAATTACCGTGGCTGTGTTTGGAAATGATAAGGTGTCGATTTCGACACCTTTTTGATTTGACCTGTACCCAAAGCTATACCATTGCTTTTTAATCGCGCCTGTGCGCTCAAAAATGCAGGGTACGGTGTCTTTATACGGTATCGGTATCGTATCAACTCGCGTATCTGTGTTATATTTTACCACACTATGCACGTTTGCAAATTCCGATGCCAGCGCGGCCAGTTCAGCATCCTTTTTAGTTAGCAGATCTTTTACCTGCTTATTGTCGAGCTGCAGGGTTTTGATACTGGCTGTAGTTGTACCTAACTTGTTTTTATAATGGGTAACTGTATCGGTAATTGCTGCTAAATTAGCATCGGTATTGCCGGCAATATAACGGCAATGTTGTACCGAAAAAAGCAATGCAATTGCCAAAGCTGCAATAATATACGTTTTATAATCTTTCATATTATTATGAGTTATTTTTATGTAGTTTTGTATTGGGCGTAAGGATAATATCCGAGAAGCCCCCCTTATACATCAAAGCCTGCACTATGCAGGCTTTTTTGTTAGTTTCGTTTTCGCTTACAAAATTTCTTTGCATACGAGAATTTCAGCAAGTTACGCTTCGTTTTCGCTTACCCCCCCGGTTGCACTTAGATAAATCCTTTTTACGCTGGCAGGTGTACCAATTGAATAATCTGGCCTGCGTGCCTCGCTTAACCTGTTTTTAGCAATGCGTGTAACGCTAAACTGGTTTGATTGGTTGCCGCCTGCTACATGGTAGTAAGACGGATCTTCTCCCACATACAGGCCAACATGCCCACCACCATCGCGATTAAACACGAGAACATCCCCAAGTTCCGGAACATCTATTTTTGTCCCAAATTTCAAGAATGATTTTGCCCTTAAGCGGTCATATCCTGTAAAGGGCACTTTCTTACCGGCACGCAATGCCAGCACCACCATTGCCACGGCACACCATGCCACTTCATCGCTTTTGTATATCCCGGCCACGCCCGCTTCTTTTGCAAGCGCCATAATTTCCGGGTTACTTTTAGGCCCTGCAACCTCTGTAGTATTTAGTTTTCCAAGCTTTACACCTTCGGCAACCATTTTTGGCAAACCCTCCACATGGTTTAACCAATCGTATTTTGATGATATTTTCATTCTGCTTTATTATTAATTTCACTTTCAAACAATTCTTTTACGTTACCGCTTTTTTCAAAGTTGTAAATCCGGTTCATAATGTACGGCGGTGGCCATTTTTTGCCGTAAATTATATGCAGGTTTTTCATAGCCTTACTTACAGGCCACAGCATTGTGGTTACCTGAATGATAATCTTAAAACCCTCACTAACCATACCATGCCCGGCAGCCATACGCAGTAATTCCAACAAAATATATACAAGGAAAACCCCCGCAAACATTTTAATATTACCCTTCCAGAAATCAGCCCAACTAAATGTGTTTTGAGAGAGGTGGTACCACACACCCACGATCATATTTAAGACGAGCGCAATAAGCATCGCACCAATAAACACCTGGTTACTTACAAACCACAACTGAAACGCCTCTAACAATGCCACGATAGGACCGAAAGCTGCGATAAGTTTACCCATGTAAGCGATCTTGTCCCAAAAAGTTACTTGTTTTTCTGCCAGCAGGATAACCCACACGTACAGCTTTTGCACAAATAACTTCATGTTACTTTTTAGTAATTTTTTTATACAATGCAGGCACACCCCATAGTAATACAGCTACTACAAAAATATACAAGCCTGCTTTTGGTAACCATGAAAATTTACTTATATCAGTGAACGCTGCAATTATCGCTATTACTCCTGTTGCACAAATAGAGCCTTCAGCACTTCTTTTCTCTTCTGCATTATCTTCTACAGCTTTTTGATGACACTGACCTTGTATCAAGTTAGCAATTAAAGCAGCTACCGCGCCCGAAACACATCCTACTATAATCGATACAACCCATCCTACTGTTTGGTCAAAATCGGTTCCGCCAATGCCTTTAAGTGTGTAGTACATTGTAGGTAATGCCGCGCTTATACCTACTAATACATTTACTAAGTTTGTTCTAAAATTTTTCATATAATTGTTTTTGATTTAATTTATATCTTTAGTTTAAATTCGCTTCAATTCTGCCAAAAGTTGTTGTGGCATCTATAGCAGTATTTGTGTTATTGTAAACCGTAATTGTCGCAATGTCGTCAGCTGTGCTTTCTGCTCTGTATGTTAGACCTGCAGCGGTCCAAGACGGGTAATTCGCAACTACTGTTTGGTATTGAACAATATTTGGCATAGTAACATTAACGCTTGTAGTACCGCCCGATGGTATACTAGGTAAATCTATATTCACCTCCCTATAAGCTTTTCCGTTTACTACCGACACTAACAATTTAAACAATGCCAAGTGTCCGGGAGTATTTAAATGCAGACCATCCGATGCATAAAAATCTAAAGGGTTTGTTTTATCAGCAAATAATCTATATGCATCAACTAAAGGAACCCCTGTATTTTTAGCAACCAAGGCAACAGCAGCATTATAAGCAAGTTGTTTTGTTGTATTAGATATTGTATTGTAAGGTGGCGTTATTAATATAACTCTTATACCTTTAGCTTTTGCCGCAACTACTATTTCCTGAAGTTTTGTCCTAAAATCTGCAATAATTGTCGCATCACCGTTTGTTGTACCATCACCCACATTCATATCGTTGGTTCCATACATTATAACAAGGGTATTCATTTCCTTATTTAACATAGATTGATACCTTTGATACCCTCCTGTAATTCCTAATGAAGTAACTGTTTGCCTTAGTTGACTGCTTGGTACACCAAGATTATATTCAATACCTCCTAAAGCCGCAGACGCTAAAACTGAAAACCTGTCCGCTCCCGTTGCAGCAGATATACCTGCCGTATTAGAATCTCCAAAATACACAAATAGTGAGCCCTGCGTTTGTATCCTGCCAAGCCTTTCATATAATTTATAAAGCGCTTTATTCATAGAGGCCGCCTGTGCATTGGTTAACCCAGACCCTGCAATCAAATACGATATACCGGCATTACGCATCCAAAGGTCGTTACCATTTCGGCGTGATTTAAACACCGTAACTTCAGTATTAAGCGTTACAGCAGTAGCAGCAATAGCCCTGTCATTTGTTTGATTTTCTCCATTTAAATAAGCACTAAAATAAGTACTTGATAGAGCATTTGCTAATTGTTGTCTTTTACCACTAAAACTTAAGGTTTGAGACCTTGTACCAATTATCATTGCTCCATTAGCAGTTCCTGCTAAAGTAGAGTCACCTGAAACTGGTGCATCTGAAAACAGGTGGCTTGAATTTGTAGAGCTTACTAAATCATAATTAGACACAAAATACCCAAAGAACAAATTATCGCTTGACAATCCGTTAGCTGAAGGATTAAAACCTGTATTAAAAAAATACCTGGTAGTTTGGTTTTCCAAAACAAACAACCCCTTTGATATATTGTAATTTGCGTCAGTTAACCCAGTATTAACCATAGATATAGCACCGCCTGCATCAACTACAAATTTTACAAGAGCCCCAGCAAGATTATACCCTAAAAGAGGTGCCCAAAATTTAATTTTACTAAACCCACCATCCCGTTTAGTCGTAGTTACAAAATCATCCAAAGCCAATGTTGTCTGATAATCTAAAATATTACCAACATCAGCCATCCTATCCGTATACATTTTGGTTTCGGGCTGAAAAGCAACAATCCTACCATTTACATAATTAACAATTGCTGTTGTGCTGGGCGCAACGGTTGTAGACGAGTTTACGTTGTTTTGTACTTTACCATCCGCATAAGCATTAGATGTTGTATTTGCAGCGTTATCCCCGCTGTTTGTGCCAGATGTATTATTTAGCTTTGTTTTTTCTGCGGGGTTTATTAAACCCGCGTTCGTTGTGTCTGCAAGTGGTATTATAGCAGGGTCACCAGTACTACTGCCAATAACTACATTTTCAGGACGAGGAAAGACGTACAAATCTGTTTCGCCTGAAGGCACATTCAAATCTACAACACCATTATTATCTGATATCTGGTCGTTTTGTCCGTTAACCCGAAATATCAGGGGAACATACTTAGTGTTAATTGTTACAGTAGGCTTTGTTAAGCTAATTTCAAACTCATCATGAAATACAAATTTTGCAAAATTACCATCAGGCCCTTTATAAACAGTTCCAGACTCGTTTTCATGTACAATATCATTAGTCGTGGTATTATCTGAGTTAGTCACTTCCTGCAAATTAGGCACACCGCCTGGAGGTACATCGCTCAATAACTGAAAATCAGCATCGGTACTCTGTAGATTACCCACACCATAAGCCCCCGGCGCGCCCACCCATAAATATGATTGTTCAATATAATCAACAGTACCTTTAAACAAAGTGTAACCTTCATCCTGTGGCTGTATTGTAATTGAAGGATCCTGCTCGTTTAACCATTCTGAAATTGTTTGGCCGTCAAGATTAGGGTAATTTATTGTTTGAGTTGTAGGGTCATCAGGGTCTACATCTTCAGCTGTTACAGGTGTTACATAGGTAAGTTGCAGGTCTAAACCGGATAAAACAACATTGCCACCGGTACCATACGTGCCTTTACCTTTATTAAATACCTTATATTTATAAACTGTAGCAAGGTTAAACCCTGAAGATGGTACACTTAGAAATATCCATAGGCTTTGTATTTCGCTAACCACAAATGATACGTCGTTATTAACAAGTGTCGCTAATTGCTGGGCCGTAAGGTTTGTATAAGAGAAGTACCTTTTAGCAATGTCGATGTTATCCTGGTTGATGATAGGCGCGTTTTCGCCTCCAAGTGAATTTCGGGAATATGTAACACCAAGGATTGCTGATTGCAAAGAAGCTACGTTGCTGTAAACAACACCGTCTAAATTTACCTGGCTAAATACCGTTAGCGGTAAAAGCACATCGGCGTTTTCATAGCAGTTAAATATCTGTATCCTAATACCTCTTACAGCAGTAATGTAGTTTTTTAGGTACTCAATACCGTTTAAAGAGAACCTCTTATCATCAACTGTATTTATAAAGATCATATTATCCTAATTTAGTGAAACGCATGCCGGCTGAACGCGGTGCAGAAGTTTTACAATTATTAAAAAGTGGATGGTTTGTCCTGGTTAAATAATTCTTTACATTATCCCAGATTTGTAGGGCTGATTCCCTGTTAATCTGGTAGATTGTTTTTTTACCTGCCATATCTATAGGCTCACTATTATCTTTCCGTATTTGGACGGCTCCGGATGGAGTATCTACATAACTTGAAAACATAATGTGCCGGGCATAGGCAAAGTATGAGATAACCATTTTTAAGCCGTGGTTATGATACGTTTCGCCATTGTATTCATAGGCACCTCCAATAAGTAAATCTTGGAAATTCTCGGGGTTTGCCATAAGTTTATTATAGAGGCGTTCCCCTATCAGTGGCTGCAAGTCTATAAGCTGAGCATCCAGTATTTGTTCTTTCAGTTTATCGTCAAAAGCAGATTTGGATATTTGTCTGTATTTTGCAATATCATCACGGGTTATCAATGTTTGTATCATCAATCAGCTTTATAGGTTGTACTTTTAAATCTTTGTTATTAACAGACAGGGACAAAAGGGAGTTGAGGACGTATGTAAGTTTATTACGTTCCTTACTTGTATTTTCCCAATACGTGCGCTTCATTTCACGGATAGATTCCCCTGAGTTACCAAACATTTGTGAATCGCTTGTTTTAATAAGGCCGGCCGGTAAGTTATTAAAGGCAATAAGGATGTTTTCACGTACGCTGGTTTCTGTATGAGCAAATATTTTATCATCAATATTGCTTTCAACTTTTTGGAATAAAATAGATTCTTCTAATTTATCCCCTCCAAATTCCATTTCCACACAAAGTACACCGCCGCCATTCTCTGCACCCAGCGAGCTTACAATTGCATTTTGAAATTGCTTTCGCTCATCATCTGCATCTATCCATTCAGGATTTATCTTTCGCTCATTTGCATCTAAATAGCGCGGAATATCTTTTGAAATAAGTGGCTTTGTTACTACGAGCATATTACCAAAAAAGCCACGCCTCAACATCCTATTTTTAAATACAGCGGTTTGGGCTTCACTATCACAATCCTCTGCAACAGAATCAACACGGGATAATGGATAGTGTAGTTTAGTATCCATATTCACAAACCAAATTTGCCCCTTGTATTTTTCCCATCCCCCGGCCTTTTCTACCTGGGCCTGTATAACCTTTGGGTTAGGGTTAAAAACATCAATCAGTTTTATATCTGACTTCTTTGGCTTGCTCCAATCTTCATATACAGCTATTTTTCCCGAATAAGCATTACTGTCAGATTTACCTTTTCGGCACCATTCATTAGGCATTACCCTTACATCTACAATTTCGTAAAGTGCATTGTAATTGATGTGGATAAATACGCCCCGTTGCTTTACGAGATCTTCTGCAACGTCATCTGCAAAATCAATAAGGGAAATAGTGTGCTGTTTATTTACTATCAAATTGTCATTGTCGGTTCCATAGCCTTTACCAATAAGATACTGGACCATAATATTAGCCGCTGATTTTGCCGTAACGCTATTATTAATAAGCCTATCCATTCTTTCTGGATAGGCATTATCAATATCGTTACCGTAAACATCTATAGACTTATTCCAAGGGGTTAACCTCTTTGCTATTTCTCCCAGTACTGTACGCATGGTATTACACTTTATTTTCTAAACCAAAAGCTTCAATTTCGCCGGTGCCGTTGAATTTTTCAGCATCGACAATTACAGAATCGCCAACTTTGTGCCCCTGTTCAGTAAGTTCAGGATGCGTTACAAAATCATCATCTTCAAGCGTAATTACGACCTTAGATAAATCTTCAACATCTGCCGGGGTTTGAGGCTCAACAAAAGCATCTAAGGCGGCTTTGGCCTCATCTACTGCAGCAGTTGCAGCTTCACGCGTTTTTGCCCTGGCTTTATCTGAAAGGTTTGCAAGCTTATCTTCAGCAGCCTTTAAATTAGCCTCAAGCGTTGCTTTACTGTTCAAGTCCGGCTGTTCTAAAAAGAACCTATGGCCACCTGGCTGCGAAAGAAGAATATCAGCATATTCTTTAGTAATGTTCTCATCATTTACGAGAATCTGTGAACCAAATTCAAGAGGTATGTTTTGATATTTGGCAAGTAATTTATAGCCTGATGTATTATTTGTAGTTTTCATGTGATTTTTGTATCTATTTAAATAATCAGTTAAACATTTTGGGCACCCTGCATTTACAGTGCCGCCAAAAATAGAAATATACTCCTTAAGAAATAACTCTAAATATCTAACACCATCAGTAGTTTTACCTGATCTGATGGTGTCTATATCCATGGATGCGAAATCCATTATTCTGAAGCAAATTTGTTATCAAAGGCGGTTTTCGATGCAGCATAAGTGCCGGATGCCACACCACCATCAAGAAACGTTTTAGCAACAGTGTTTTCTTCATAACCATCAGAAGATGATAATTCAAACACTATCATATTGTCGTTCTCTTTTGAGTTGTTTGTCATCGACATTAGCTCTAATCCGGAACCGTACCCCAATACTTCAAAAGCATCTTTATTACCAATGCCTTTAAATATTTGCTCAACTACAACAACATATTTAGAACCCTGGGCCATGTTGTTCGCTTGTGTTTTATTAGCCAGCGTTGGGCTAAATATCACACCGCTAAATGTGTGTTTCCATTTGTCAGGTGCATTCTCTTTTTTTACAAGCTCATAAGCTTTGCCGTTGCTTTGCTTAACACCGGTAAACTTGAAACCCGTAGCACCTGCCTTAAGTGTGATATTGCTTACCACCTTATTGTTTGTCGGGTCTAACGTGGTTAACGTGCGGTCTATGTCATCCCTGTTTATAAGGATGACGTTTTGCTCAATACCACCAGCCCCCTGATTTTCGCAATCGAATAATATATCAGCCGTTAAGGCTCCTGTACAATCTATTGGCATAATGTTTAAATTAATGGGTTAAAACAAGTAACGGCTTAGTAAGCCGCTACTGTCATGTATTTTTCAAGGTGTTTAGCATCCAGCGTATAAACTCCGTCGATTATATTTGTCTTAAGAGTTTTATCGTAGAACACATCAAGCTTCTGCAAATCCTCTTCACTTAGAGTACCTACAGGAATGTTACTTTTTGTGGTAAACACGGCGCGGTGTGGCAAATTGTATTTAGTACCGTTGTTTTGATATCCCTGGATGTACATATCCCAGTCGTAACGCGTTTTAACTTCTTTACCCTCAAAGGTTAGTTTAGTACGGCCACCCTCAACAACTTCAAGGAAACCGGCACCAAGATTTTTATTTCTCAATGTAGCCCTGTAGTTATCAGCAATTGACCTGGTAACAAGGAAAAAAGCATTAGGATCCTGTAACAGCCTGCTATCAGCAGCGGCATACATACTGCCTAATATGGTTAGTGCAGCATCAGCAGCCAAAGCCTGGTTAACATAGCTGTTACCTGTGTTTGCGGATATTGCTACATAATTGGGTGCAGTAGTTGGTACTTCCGTAAAAATTTGTTTAAACAAACCGTTAAATGTATTCCAGTACCCTAAATCGGTACCCACTTTAAACGATCCACCGTTTGCAGTTGTTGCAGCTGTCAAATCATTAAACCATATTTTACGATGTATGTTTTCTTTCATACCGTCTTCTACAGCGGCAATGACAACACCAAATTCAGGAGAACCCACGACATCGTAAAAATCAGGGTTCATTTTTTTAGCAGATTTAAACAGCTTCAAAAGTTTTGGCATATCCCCCTGGCAATGCTTTAACCTGAAATCTTCAACAGCAGGATCCCAGAACTTCTCTGTGAAAGTTAGACCTGCAGCTTCGTTAGGCGCGCATCCTGCTGATGCTTTACCAAGCAGGCCGATCCTGCCTGCAAACGCAATTTGCGTTTTCATATCCACGCCTGTTTCAACATCGTGATATTCAGAAAGGTCACTTTGATTAAATACCCTTTCAAATATCACTTTGCTTACTGTATCGGCTTCACGTGCGTTAAGCGTTAATGCATCTGCATTTACAATTGAGCTCATAATTATTGTTTTTTACTCTCCAGATAAGCTTTCATGCCAGCGGTTCTGTCAGCTCCTGTGATTATTTTTTTAGAATCCTTTTTGGTACTCAAATCGAATTTAGAAGTAACCTGTGCTTTAAGCTGTGTTACGTCTTTTTCGATGTCCTGCAATTGAGCCTGGGCCGCTGTAGTCTCAGTTTTTAATTGCTCGTTTTCTTCTTTAAGGGAATCCCTTTCAGCAATAAGCTCCGCAATTTGTTCAGGTGTCAATGTTTCTTCATCAGGAGAAACAATTTCTTTAAGCTCCCCGGCATCGAATTTATAAACGGTACCGTCCGGCATCGTATAATCCCCATCAGCAGGCTTATTGTCAAACGTTGCTTTGGCACCCACTTCAATTGCAGCATCTTTTTCAAGGTCTGTAAAATTGAGTTCGGCACCGGTGGCATCCTGTACCACTTTGTTTAAGATATCAGGCTTTTTAATCTTACCTAATACCTTGTCAAATAAGCCTGAAATAAAGGACTTATCTTTGTCGGTTAGACTCTCCATAGTATTTGTATTAATGTTTGTAAGTACGGCTTTAGCTACGGCCAGAATAGGCTCTGTAGTTGTGAAACCCAAAGTGTAAAGCTGCTCCATTGTCAGCCAGGTTTCATTTTTAAGAAGTGGTAATAAGGCAGACTCATCAAGTGATAGCACTTTCATATAAAAGCCTGTCATTTTCTTTTCAACAACCCTTAAACGGTCGGTAAATTCTGCTAATGTATCAGAATTGCCAGTAGTGCCGCCCCATGGTAAGTGAATCATGAACGGGGTATTAACACGAACCTGCCTAACAGATCCTGCCATGAAGATTATTGTAGCAATTGAAGCAACAATACCGCTGCCAATTGTAGTTATGTGAATACCTGAAGCCTGTAATGACACTAAATAATCATAGATATCGAAACCAACATCTACAAGACCCCCATCGCTATTTATGTGTACATTAAAATGGGTGGCTTCAGGCTGTTTTTTTACCTGCGATACAATATCTATAAGTTCAACGCCTGCAACGCCGTCAAACGTACCTATTTGCCCTGATATGTATATATTTCCAATCATGCCGTAAAATTAGGCATGGCAAAAAGATGTTTTAAGACATGAGTATGTCGCAAAAAAAAGCCAGTAACTTAATACCGGCTTATGATTCCATATATGCAACTATCCGCTGCACCTGTCTCCTGCTTACATCATAATTTGCAGCTATCATGTTTATAGCTTCAGATGTTTTGCTTTTCTTTATCTCTTGCAGGTAAGCTTCATAGTACACTTTCCAATCCAGTAAATGAAGTGGAATAAAGCCAACCTGTATTAAAGATAAAAATTCGTCGTTTAAAGATGTAATTTTTTCATACCTGGTCATTTACCATTTTGAGTTAGGGCAAATCTCTGTAGAGCGTATCTTTGCGCTTAACGGACAACCGCAAGCATCACAATACGCCCCCTGCACCTCTTGTAAGGTGTCTTTTATAAATGCAATTATCTTACCTTGTTTGGCATGAGGGCAAACAGCGCAAATTGCGGCCCTCTCTTTTGCCACACTTTCAACTACATCACTTTTAGAAATGTAATTTTTCCATCCGGTAAGTATTGCTTTAACGTTCATTAGTTATTTTGCGTACATCTTACAGTACGTCTTGCTTCAGTCACAAAATCAGTCCCTGTACTTGAGTTACCAGACGATTCTATAGTTCTATTAAAATAAGTTTGTTTTCCATCATCTTCACAATTTTCACTATAAACTATTGGCGTGCCAGTTGGTTGCCAATTTGCAGCAGGATAAGGCTGTCCCCTACCAACAGTAAATTGATTAATCTCCGCATATTGGATACAGTTGCACGTTACGACCGCCGGGGCATCATCATTCCCAGAACATGCAATAATTAATAACAAGGCTGCAAAAGCTAATTTTCTCATATCTGTAATTTTAGCAAATATAATAAATTACACAATGGTTACTTCAACTGTGTTGCTATGTTCATCATATATCCTGAAGAAATAATTGCCCGGATCTAAATCCCTTGTAACATACGGATTGAAATTACCTAACATGCCATAGGCTGTAAAGTTTACACCATCAGTTGATATAAGCAAATGACCTGCGAGCTGTACATTTCTGGTAAAATAGATACTGGCACGACGGCCATTAACCACTATGGTATTAATTACAAACCACGGAATTTCTACAGGTGGCAATACAGAAGCATATTGCACTTTTACAAGTTCGCATTTTGTTAGCTGGCCCGGTATATATTCAATAATCTTATTTACCAAATAATAATTGGATAGCTGCTCTATATAGTATAATTTTTTAAAATCGAACCCCGCTATATCAGTATCTTTAAACCAAAGCTTTGCAGTAACAATTACTGCCTTTTGTAATATGTTTTGCAGGGGTTGGTAATAATCATTCACAATATCCTGAAAAGGTAATCCGTAGAAAGTTTCACGATAATAATTATTTACAGTATTTTCTATCTCAAATTTTTTACTATATATTTTTGCATTACCGTATGCGTTACGGCTTCGCATAAAATAATATCTTTTGTCCAAAGATTTATATGTTACAACTGGCTCATCTGGAGATGGGTTCTCATTATATTCTTTCTCCCATACAGGATACACATTAGTACTTTCGTTTAAATATATCCTCCCCTCTTTATCAGGGCTATATATTTTTGACTTTATAGAATCTTTTGAATCCTGCAAGTTTACATTATCAACGGTTATAACTCCATCATTGTAACTTCCCTCCTTATCATTGTAATTATAACGCAGCCAATTACGCTGGGCATAAGAACCACTAATATAATTTTCGGTAAGTTTATCTGAAAATTTACTACTCCAGTTAACTATCTCCGGAGTTTGCAGCTGCTCATGAAGTGTTAGAAATTCTATATCATTACCTACTTTTTTTGTGAACATGGTTAAAGCAAACCTGTGTACTATTTCAGAAATAAAATCTTTAATTAGAAAGTCAGAAAGGGCTATACTAAAATCTACAAACAAAGGATCTATACGTACCAATGTAACCTCAAAGCCTTGAGGGATTGGCGCCAGCTGATACGACCCGCTAAAAGCAGAACCGGTAACAGCTATGTTTATAGCTTCCAGACCATTTAACTGAAACGGTGCCGATCTTAATGTAGTTTCTACACCGTAAGGTATTACATCTGCTTCAGCACCAAATATGGTAGCACCATTCTGTAATAACTGGTGTGTTGTAAATGAAGCTAACGGGTTACGGCCCCCGGCATTTTTGCCAATGGCAATTGCAGCATCTCTTTGTTGACCAAAATTATTAAAACCAAACAATGTGCATTTTATTTCAAGCTGATAGGTTGCATTTTCACGCATTGTCATATTAATACCATCTACCTGGTACAGCTCATCGACCAATACAGAATTATAGTGAGCATGGTAAAAGTATCTACCGGTATCGCGCTGCAGGTATTGATCTACAAAACTATAATCATTGCTATGTAAAAGCACATGGTTATCTACACCATCCCCGGTTGCAGGCAAACCTTTTGGATATGTCATCCATAAGTTTTTAAATGCTTCAGTATCAAAAATGGCACCTGTTGGCTGAACACCGAAATTGTATTCTTCAAATATCTTTCGCCACAGCCATGCTACGTTTACAGATGGGACCAGGTAATCAATATTAATTTCCGGCACTGTTATTTCGCTATCTATATTGGTTCGGCCAGTATCCCCGTTATAGTCTGCCAGTATGTAACGGTATGGTAATTCAGGATTTGCCCATGTGTTAACTACAGTCGCAACGGTTTTAGGATGTAGAAGATCTGTTAAGGTAAGCTGCGATAAGTTTTTATTTTCGATGTTTTTAAAGAAATCATAACCACCATCATATACTGCGATGTTAAAACTTTTTTCTCCATCCGTAATACGCGCCCATCCTTTATATACAAAGCATTCGCCGGTATCAGCACTGTAAAGACTGCATTCGTTTTTTTGATAGGGTATATTAGACGTGTTGCCGGGGACTGTTAGATATCCTAACGCCCGGATATTTTTAGATGTTTTAGGTACTGAAAATTGATCTGTATAATTTGCACTTCGAGATGCTAAATCGTTCAAGTCATTTATCTGTTTGTTTTGCGAAATTACAGTGTTAACATCAGTGTCCAATTTCTGATCATTTATGTATAGAAAGATGCTCATGTTTTCTTAAATTAATGTTGAATCGTTCATAACCCTTGCAGCTGTGTTACCCTCGCTAATAATTTGCTTAATACCGATAACAGGAGCAGGTAATGAAATAGCATTGGCTGCTGCTGTAGCTGCTCCTATTTCATAGGCCAGCTCTTTAATGTTAATGCCTTGCTGTATATTTCTTGACACCATACCGCCGCTTTCCAGATAATTGGTTACAGGAGTAGAACCACCTGCAGGGAACGCATTATTAAATGCCATGAAATGACGGGCTGCGTTTCGATTCATTACACCGATAAGCTCCCCGCGTTCAGCTTCAAATCTGGTACCATCTGCACCCTCGAACATTGTACCACCGTCGCTATGCCTGTTACCTCCAATACTGAACAAAGCACCTTTTTCTGCTTTAGGGGTTTTAGTGCTTTGAATAGACCGTACCGCTGATAATGCAGATTTTAGTACTACAGCCGTGCTTACTATTTTTTGTGCAGTTGCAAATGGTTCCGGCAAAATACTCTCGGATGCCCAAACCTGTGATACTCCTGTATAGGCATTTATTGTAGCTTCAGCAATGGCAGCAGCTTTGCCGGCGGCTGTTCTCTTACCAAGGATTTCAGCAACCTTACCAAAAGTATCTCCATATTGCGCAACAACTGCGTTTTCTTTAGCCTGGTTAATATCCTTTAAATTATCGGCATGCTCTTTTTCACGCGCTGTTTTCAGGTTGTCGTATTGTTCACGGGTAATATCCTGCTGTTTCAGTTGTTCGTTAAGGGTTGCTAATTCTGCATCGAAGCGGGTTTGCTCATTTATAATTTGCTGGTCATACTCTGTTTTAGCGTTAAGCAATTTTAGTTGCTTATCCGCCTCCAACTGCGTTACCTTTTTAGCTTTAGTTTGAGCCTCTAAAGCATCACTGTTGGTTTTAATCTGCTCGTTAAATTCGCGGTCTATTTGCGCTTTTGCTGTCAGGTATTGTAAATCTGCTTCAGATAAAGCTTGATTATTTTTTTGCTTTTCTGCAATTTTGGTGTCATTGGTTTTTTTCTCTAACTCCAATTGCTTAAGCTGCATTGTGCGTATATTATCAAGCCTTTTAGCTTCTTCACTAATCAGGGAATCTGTAAGTAATTCGCCTTGCTTTATTTTAGATTGGTTTTGCTGAATATATAAATCCATTTCGGCCTGACCATACCTAATAACAATGTCAAGAGAAGCATCTGCATACTCTTTTTTTGCTTCATTTTCGGCAGCTTGTAAAGCAAGCGCATCTTTGTTTGCTTTAAATTCTGCCTTTGCAATTTCAATTTTTTTATCTCTTACCTGGGCCGCAACTTCCATTTCACTAAGCATGGATTTTTCTTTAGCATCGGCATTGGCTTTAAAAATAACCAGTTCAGCTTTTAATTTATTGGTGTAGTCATCTAAGGCTTTTTTACGGGCGGTTTCCGCTGCTGCATTGGCTTCTTTACGGGCGGCGGCAATAACTCTTATTTGCTCTTTTTGGGCATCAAGTCCCATATCTTGTGCAGCATCCAGTTCAACTTCAAGGTCAATCATTTCCTGCCTGTCTTCATTGGTAACAGCGCGCAAGGATTGTTCTATTTTTAAGCGTGCAATTTTCTTTTCAATTATTGCGGCTTCCTTATCCCCCATTTCCTGATTAACCCGTATAATTTCATTAGAAGCAGCAACCCTATCTTTTAGAGATCTTGATGTGTCTTTTGATATTAAAAGCTGCTCATCAATTAAATCATTAGCCCCTACCTGTGCTTTGTTTAAAGCAATCTGGCTTCTTTCAATATCTTTTGTAAGCCTGTCAATTTCTTTACCTTTATTGGCGGCATCTTCTAAAAATTTCCCAGTTGCTTTAGCTCCTTTAATAACTTTATCTGTAAAGCCGTCAACACCTAAACCAACTTTTGCAACCGCATCAGTTGCTACCTGACCAGCTTTTGAAAATTCACCTGAAAATAATAAGCCAATAGCCTTGCCTATTTTTGGGAATAATTCCAGCATACCCATAAACCTGTTAACAATATTATCTTTGATTAAGTTACCGAAATCAATTAAAGCCTTTTTGGGGTCTGTAAAGATTCCTGACAGCTTTTTACCTACGTTCTGGAATACACCAAGCAAAGAAGAAAATATTGCCTGTAATGGTCTGGTTACGGATGTTATCGCATCAATACCCTCTTGTGTGGTAGCAAGAAATGCTATCAAAGATCCCAACACAACTACAATCGCGCCTATACCTGTAGATATAAGTGCAATCTTTAGTAACTTTAAAGATGTTGAAGATGCATTTGTTACCACTATCCCTGCAGCCGTTGCAGCAGCTTGTGCTTCTGTTGCTTCTGTATTAGCCACGGTGGCAGCCGTTGCAGCAGCTTGCAATTCTGTTTCAGCAACAAGCCCCTGATTATACCTAAAACCTATAGCGGTTGCAACTTCTTGAGCAGCAGAAGCGGCTTCTGTTTTTTCGGTTACAATCTGTTGTAGTATAGCATAATTTTCTTGTGCAGCCTTTACAGCCTCAACAGATTCTTTATATTCAGAAAAAGCATTTTTTATATTATCAGCCGCTTTTTTTCCATATTCAAAACCTATAGCCACACTTTCAGAACCACCGGTTAAGGATTGCATAGATTTACCTAACAGGCCGCTTTCACTAAGTGCTTCCTTAATGCTTTCTTTATAGCTACCAATGCCTATTTTTTGCTTCTCATAACCGGAAACATTCTCTTTGATAAAGGCGTTATTGCTATCAAGTTTTTTATTAATATCCTCTAAGGCTTTCTCGTAACCCTCGCTACCAATAACCAACTCTTTACGCAGCTTAAGTAGTTTTGTATTATTTGCACGATAATCATTTTCGGTAACGTTTAATTGTTCAACAGATCTTTTTATAGCTTCTTGCTGGCTTTCAAGTTTGCCGCCTGCTGATACCTGGGCCTGTATAAGAGTTTCATTCCTTTTATATTCGGCACCAAGCCTTTTAATCTCTACAGCATTCCTAATAAACTGTGCTGAATTTTGCTCCCCTGAATCGGTAAGTTCTTTCTGCTTTACTCTAAGGCTTTCTATTGAGGTTTTTACTTCTTCTGTTTTAGCTAACAGCTCATTAGTCCGTACATCAAGATTAGCTAATATTATCTTTTCTTCAGCCATTTTAGATTATTGTTACATTAATGGTATTGCCTTTTATCGTATCTTTTTTACCGCCGGATATTACTTCTACATCGATAACCTTATTCCCTGTAGTTGTATATAAAACCTCAAACTCATTATCTGATATTTTAGTAATGCCCCCGCCAGGTGCTTTAATAGACACCTGATAGCCGTTCTTATTATAAAGTGTATTCTGCCATACCTTGACCGGAAAACCTACAGGAGAATCAATTTTAGTAAACAGAAAACCAAAATGTATGATGGGTGCCGTTTCTCTTATTTCAACTATCATAATCTCTGGGTATATCGTTGCGGTAATTCAAAATCAAACGCAACATTATTCAGTTTCTCTTTGTAGTTTTTAATACGCATGTTGGTACTTTTAAGTGTAATTTCTACCCAATCCCTATAAACGTTACGTGAGAACGGCGCGCCGGTAAACATGTAAATCTTTGGGCTGTCAGTTATACCTGATACTATTAAAGTTTCATTCTCGGTAAGAGTTTCAGCAATTACTTTAACTGTGTCCTGACTATCTTTGCCTATCTGCAACACCCTATTATTTGTGTCAAAATAATTACCGAAATCATTTTCAATCTCTCCTATTGCGCGGGTGGTTCTATCAATAGCAGCTGTGTTTTCAAATAGCCAGTAATTATAACCACCCATAGCATTTATCCATTTGATGTAAACCCCACATTTGTACGGCATCTTTTCAAGCAGGATAAATTTATCATTTACGGTATCTTCATATTGGTCAATAATTCTGATGCTATTAAAGCCATCAATCAAAGGCAATAGGTTTTCCAACGTTTCATCATCATCCCCATCTGAAAGTATTAGCCTGAATGTACTGTCATTAAGGTCAAATTGCTGGCTTAATAAGTTGGTATCATTTCTAAGGGTAATTTCTTCAGCGGCTGAATAAAATGGTATATCAAATGGATATCCTTGCCAGTACTTTAAGTAGAACCTATCTAATGTATCAGTTTTAAAAGGGGTTAATACATAAGATTGTTCAGTGCTAAGTGTTTTATAATCCCCGGACTGGCTAACCCCTGCTATGTAGGTAAGAAAAAAAGTTACATTCTCAACGGTGTTATCAACGAATGTGATTTCAAATGTTACGTTAAGCTGCAAACTCATATCGGGGGCTGGGTAAATGTAGCTGTTAGGATCGTCCCTAATTAATCCTGACATTTCCATTGTATCAGCGAAATTGCTATTATTTATGAGTGCCGTAACAAATGATTTAAAGTTGAAATAGAACGCGCCGCCGGGGTCAGGGTATAGCACTGCAGTAAATGCATCTACAGCCCGAACCTCACATGATTTAGGTGCAATATTGTTAGTAGAAAAAAACCTTAAAACATCATTGTTATAAGCCATTCTTAACCTCGATTCCTGTATGTTTTCTACAAATTGTATCATAATTCTTTTTTTATATAATCTACTAATGCTGAAGTAAATCCAGTAACATAAATGTCGCTTAACTTATCAATAATGCTTTGTATACGTTCAGGCGTTATAACTTGACTCATGAGATGTACACCTCCGAAATTCTCCCGCTTCCAACCCTCTTTAAATATTTTTCTTACTATCAAGTAAGCTAATGCTGACCTTGTAATTTCTTTTTCTACTTTATTGGAAACTGACTTATCGCGTATATACCCCTTTACCGTTGCAGCCACTCCCTTATCAATAAGCCACTGTTCTATATCTCCAATAGGATCATCCCATTTTTGACCTGATTGGCCGCTATTTGGCCCCCTGCCGTATTCGAGCTGCTCAGCGTATCTTGCGGTTGTGGATAAAACTGCTTTGTTTTTTGTTATCTCTATTTCTAAGCTTGATTCAAAATTACCGGAAGCTCTCATTCCTAACTCATCATACTTTTTTACAAGATCTTCTTTGAGCTTAGTAAATTCTTCAAACAATAATTTACCCGTTTCCATGTCGGGACCGTTGAAAACTGCATTTATTAAACTCATAGTGTTATCATTTATTAGTTAAGGCATCCCATAATAGCCATGCAACGCATGCTGCCAATACCCATAATGCACTAAGCATTTACTTTTATTCTATAGCTGCACAACAGGCCGTCCATGTTCTGAACAAGTGCATCTGAACAATCTATATTATCCCACTGCAAGAGGCTGTAATCACTACAAAGTAGATTGTTACCTATTGAAGCGAAAACAGTCAGCAGCGGCTCTATGTTGGTGGTGTATTTCGATTCTGATTCGTTACCTCTTTCATTAAAATAAACCTGGTCAAAATCAGCATGCTTTACTAAGAAAAATTTACCCTCGTATGTATAACCCTTGATGCCAGTGCCCATTTGGTTAATCTCTGTTTTACGATTTGTAAACTCATGCAGCAGATACGTTTTGCTAATATCCAAGCCCTCCTGCTCTGTATTTTCAAGTAGTTCAAAAACATTAAGTACCGATTGCCTCCCATAATGGTAAACTATGCCTTTTGTTTCTGCTATATCCTGTAATACTCTTACTATATCTTTCATGATTTACTCTTTGATTTAATTTCCTGAAACTTAGTTTCAACTTCTGCCTGTGTTTTAATCTGAATGAGAAGGCCCAGCACTTCTTTGTATGGTTTCCTGCCCATGTCATAAGGGTAAATCCCGAAATGCTTACCTAATTGGATAAGCGGTAAAGTATCACTGTAAACATTAAGCTTATCAGCACCGGCCATGTTCCATATCTCTTCATCTTTTGGCTGTGAGTACAAAGCTTTTGATTCATACTTTATGGCAAATTCAAATTGATTTTGCATGAAGCCGTTAGCTTGGTAAAAATCCTTTATACCTGTATTCCAGAATTGTTCTTCAGTTACATCAAAGCATACATTAAATAGCGTATATATCTTATTCCAGTCTTTATCCTTTGCACTAAGCAACCGAACGCAATGTTTAAAGTTTACCCACGGCATAGCATTAATGTTCATTGTTTTGCCTGCAAAGAGGTTAACCGGGGCCACCCACTGTAGAACATCGTAATCGCTGCAATCCTGTAATGCAGCATACTTTTTAAGTGATATGTTTTTTAATTCCTTCATAGTTATACGCTTCTTTCTCCTACTCTTAATAACGTTGCCCCTCTTACCTTTCTTAATGCAAACCAGTAACGCATCATGATACTATCCCATTCATCAGGGGAACGGCCAATCAATTCTTTAACCCGGTCTTTTGGTATGATGCCCTGCTTACTGTCTTTGTCAATATCCTTAGTCTTTACCTGTTCCATTTCTTCAGATGTGGCTTCCTGTACTTCAGAATCATCGCACATTTCCCCGGCCTGACGATTAGTTATCATTTCAGCCATTTTTATGCTGCACTGGCTTTTAAGATTATCAAAGTTTGGCTTAATATAAACACCGCCCTCCATAACTTCTAAAGGGCTGCTGTTATTCACAAAGCCACTACACTTAAGAAAATCTACCACGCCGCTACCAACACCATCCTCATCAGCAACTGTATTAGATATAGAAATACCATGCTTTTGCTGTAGTATCTTTGCCCTTGCAACGACTACATCTAAGCCACTCTTTGGTATTGATTCCCTGGCAATACATAACCATCCGTGCCAAATACGAAATACAGTTTTATCTTTACCTTTACGAGCAACGTCAATGGTCATGTATTTTACACCAACGCCCTGAATGTGTATAGGGTTAAAGTAATCCGCAATACTATCAGTGTCTATAAGTGTGGCTGGATCGTCGTCATACTCCCAGTTACCGTAATACAAACGCTCCCTGCTGTTCTTATCCATCCTAAGCAACTTATCTAAATATTTTTGTGGCAGGTGCGGGTTATCCGTTGGTAACGCCTTTATAAACCTGCTTTTCTCCCATGATGGGTTTTTCTCGTCGTACTTACCTAAAAGACCTTCTCTATTTGGTTTAAAAAATTCTTTGTACGTCCAGTTCTTTGCCGGGTTGCATGTGCCTAACTGTTTAGGGGTAATCCCAAATTCATTAAGCTTGTAACGAATACGACTTCCAACTACCTGCCATGCCTTGTAAGATACCTGGTTACACTCATCTATAAACGCCCCGCATATTTCTAAAGAACCAAGCCTATCATATTCAGGGTCACTTGGATAGTGAAACAAATCCTTTAGAAGTATTTGGCTGCCATTTTTCCAATTAATCGTATGGCTTTGGTCATTATATACAAATTGCTTTGTAATCTTTAATCGTGATGCTAATTCAAAGAACGTATTTAGGGTTGTTTCCTTTAGTGTCTTAAGCTTTGAACGTCCCATTAACCAACGGGAACCGGGATATGTTTGACACATTTCTATAAGCCACAAACAACCAAGTGCGCTTTTGCCACCACCGGCTGCACCGCCGTATAGTATTTCTTCAGTCTCATTATCCTTTAGATAGTAAACTGCATGCTCTTGTTTTATTAATAGCTTATCCACTTTGCACCTCCAGCGTTATTTTTTGGCTTACATTTTGTCTCCGACCGCTGATTTTCGATACCTTTTTTAACTTTAAAGCATTTATCAGCACCTATAGCGATACTTTTCATTCTTCTGGCGGCTTAACACCGGTACCCAATGAGATATTATTTACCGTTTCGCCTTTAGTGGTGTGGTCAATTTCCTGCCTATCCCTCCAATTATCGGAACTTCTATTGCGTAACCATAAGGATTGACTTCGATAATCCCCCGGTATTACCCTTGTTTCAGGTGCGAGCTGTACGCGCTCGATCTCAATTCGTTTACCATTCTCATCGTAGGAAACCTCTTTGCATTTAATGGCTTTCAGTTCTGTTATTTCCCTGTCCTGTGTGCTTTGATACATAGAAAAAGCTACTTCCATATCAGCAACCTTTTTTCCGTTCTTTATGGACTCTGAAAATAAAGGAAAATCAATCTTCCATTTATTAATCGTAGATTCGTTAACCTCAAAGAAATCAGCCAATTCAGCATCAGTAGCACCTAATAAGCAAAGTTTATGAGCATGCATGTTAAACGCTTCATTATATTTTAATGGGCGGCCCGCCGCGCCCTTCCCGGTGTCCTCCCCTTGCAGCTTTGCTATATGAGCCTTTATGTAATCTGCATTCAATAACTCTTTAGCTTTCTTTGTGATGCTTTCAGGCTTCATAGCAGAAACATTATAGGCTTCTACGTACGCGGCCGATTCATCTTGCAGGCGTATATATGCCAAACAAAAGTTTTTATGGTTTTTAGTAAGCTTATGTGCTGTCTTGTTAGTTGCTGCCATAATTTATAGTATGGGTGTGTTCTTTACCGGCGGGTTCGCCTATGCTGCTGCGACATTCGAGAATGCAAATAGCGACAATAAATAATTCAAACAGGCTTATGGGTAAAGTTTGGAGTATGTTATAAATGAGCACGCCCCAAGCGAAAATGATTAGGGTGTATTTAGCAACGAGTTTGCCTTTAACGGTTTCTGCCCGGCAGATGTCGCTGGATGTATCTTTGGTAAGTGACAAAGATTAAAGTATTCCCTTAGCGGGTCAAGTATTCATTTAAAAAATTCAAATCTTTAAATGTTTCGTTCTTAAAATTTGAACGCCGTAAGTTTTTACACTTCAAAAATAGTTATTTATAACTTAACACGCAATTTGTATGATAAATTAGGTAATTATTATGTTTTAAGCTTTTCATGTACAGGCTATTTTATACAAAAAAGCCAAATAAAAAATCCCCAACTTAAGGGGATTAAAACGTCTTATTGTTTCTTTAGTTTGCGAACTATAACTCTACTGAAAAGTTCAAGCCGTATCCTTTGTTCATACTCTACTAATTCATTGATTGTTGATGTATTTTCAATAAACTTCGAATCTTCTTTTCTATCGGCGATTTGTTCTTGGACAAAGGCTCTTGCAGCCGATAAATCTGCTATTGTTAAATGGCTGTACTCTGACATAATCAAGCTGTAAAAGGTACATCAGGATTATTATATATACTCGCATTACTTTCATTAGTGCCAATGACTTTTTCAAGTAAATCCTTAACTTGTTCGTATGTCAATTCAAGATTTTCTACTGTACCGTTAATATATTCAATTTTTGAACCTTCTTTTTGAGCAACTACTGTTTTTATCTGAGCTATGTTAATTAAAAATTCATAATCTCTCACAGTTGCTGGTATTTCTATAAATCCTTTCATTTTTATATATTTAATTCTATTAATAAACTTTTACACCACCACCCTTTATAACCATTTCCTTTACAGATTTAACTACCTTAATCAACTCACTAAACTCTAAATATGTCATATCTAAAGAAATAGTTTCTCCATGAGACATTCTTAGAGATAATGAGTCTTTCAAAACCGTAACACTTGCGATTTGATTAATGTTGACTAATTTTACAGCTAATCCATTTTTCTTAATTTCAATAAATTCTTCCATTTTACAGTAATTTTAGGTTCAAGTAAAATTACCTTATTATGAAGTACTTATGATAATTTGTTATCCACATTTTAAATTAGTTATGCACAATAAAGAAAGCCACTCCGAAGAATGGCTTTATAGATTATTAGATTTTTACAACCTTTTATAATTTTCAAATTGTCGTTTAAATCTTTATAAGGATATGTTGCAGCAATTTTCTTAATCTCTTCCTTAAGATTTTGAAATTCAACCTTCATAACTCCTGCTACAGAATCAAGATTTCGGGTCGTCGCTCTTTTTCTTATATTTTATCTTAAATTTCTACAGCAGATTATTTGATTAGTTGTTTAACGTCCTAATAATAACATGTACTTTCTGATGATCCCCACCCGCGTTAAATGTGATATTTTCAATATTGTGGCCATCAATTATTAGTGATGCTGCCCCTTGGTTTTTCCAAACGTGCCAATTCATTATTAAAAATGTAATCTTCAATGTATTAGATTGTCGGTTTAAATAAGGTAACAAATCTAAACTGTTTGTATAGTGCTGATCGTGTCCAGGAACATCTAACACTATGGTATCATTAACTTCAACTCTTGCAATTACATCGCCCCCGGTAGACCTTTCCCAGTGATTACTGATGACTAATATAGCCGATGTTAGATTGTCAGTAAAGCTTATTATGCTTGAATTGACTACGTCATCAAAAAGAGTGTGCAGTTTACCACTCTCATCGATCTTAAAAAATTCTTTTACACTCATAATGTATAGTTTAAATTGATATTTAAAGCTAATATAATCAATGAGTTAAGAATTATTATAAAGTGTTTTTACCTGAATTAACTAAACAGGTATTTTTACGGAAAGTATAGGCATAAAAAAACCGCTAAGTATAGCGGTTTAATAGTTACTTCTTTTGTTGTAGAAATACTCCGGCACATATAAATGCAATGAAAAAGACAACGGCTGTGACCCAACCATTTGCAAATTCAAAAACATACAGATATAAAGTTGAAAACATTGCTGCAAAAATTATATTCTCTTTCAATTTTTTGTAAAAAACAGACTTCACTTGGAAAAAGCTTTTAAATAAATCTAAGAAAATAGTAAGAATAAAAATACTTACTATGGTAAAAAATGCTCGCTCTAAAAAGGTGTCAAAGTATTTTATAGGGACTTTTACCATTGGGAATATAGCCAAACCCAATAAAATTATGTAGAAGAAAATAAGTGTAAATCTGACAATAGCCAATTTTACATGAAAAAAACTATTGGATATTTTAAGATAAGTAATATTTATATTAACCACATTTTCGTACGGCAATACAAATATCTTTCCCTCTATCTCTTTCTTAAATACTATTTTATCAATAAATTCTTTATGAACAACGAAAGATGGGGTGCTAACACAAGCCTCATGAAGTGCGTCAATCTTGATTTGATTTTCGGGTGTCTTGTCAAAAGAAATAAATTTTAAAGGACTTTCTATTACAATGTGTTCAATTTTATTATCCTTATCTAAGACAAACTGTTTTAAACGGCCCCTGTATAATTCTTCTTTATCTTTCTTAGAACTTAAGACGTCAAGGTATGTTCTGAAATTATCCCCCCATTTTCGATTGATACCGTTTTCTTTACTTGCAATACCTATGTAGTGCCAGTCATTATTAAACCTTAAAGCAGAAAAAACGTGATCTAAGTTGAATAGTGTTACAAAATAATAAGAAAACAACCCGGAAATTGCCGACAATATCCAAATTAGGAGTACTACTGCTCCTATACTGGTCAGTTGCACCTCATTCGTAAATGCATCGGGATATTTATTAGTAGCTAAACTTTCAAATATTTTACTTACTGTACGAAAGTCGATATTATGAATAAACTCTACACTAAAATAGTCAGTTGCATAATATATTATGAATCCACTTAACACCAACGATACTATACTTAGAAATAGAATCCATAAGAACCTTTCTAATAAGTTGCCGTGGTTAAATTGATTACTAAATTTCCCAGTATAATAAAACTTTCGGAATAATATTCCCGGAAATAAAAATACCATTACATAAATAATGGTATTTAAAGCGATAGTGAAATTCAAACTAAGAAATTGAAACGGTTAGTTTTTCATTGTCTGAAAATATAATATCTTTTGATTTTTCATTCTTATGCTCCTTAAGATATTGTATAGCATCTTCAATCTTTTTCTGATCTTCAGGATTATTTAGTATCTCGTCAAGATTACGATTTGGTAAGGTGTTTTCAAAATCAAACTTATGGGAGACCTTATCGATAGTAAACTCCAAAATACCAGAAAATGTCCGAAACAGACTTTTAACTTTTTCCATAAGCATGTCAATTATTGGGTTAAACGGGGGTGTAATATTACTAAAAAAACGTTTACACATTAAATTTAGTACATTAAAAATAATACTTATTTTAAATAAAAGCATCAATAATAAGACAATATTAGGACTAACGGCAAATATCATCGACGAAATGCATATCTAAAAAATAAATAATACCTAAATTTAAACTATAAAACCACCCGGAGGTGGCTTGTATCTTAATTTTTAAAGAAAGGATCTATACCCAGTTGCTCTGTGTGGTCAATTTTGAGAAGTTTCTCAATTGTAACATCATGCTCACTTTGGTGGATGATTACATAACCATCCTTTACCTGAACATCAAAATCATTAATATGAAAAATGTTGTTTAAGCCCTCATATATGAAATTGTAATCTTCTTCAGTTATACAGTTCTTAATTATCAGCAACTTTAAATGCCAGTCAGTAAACGGTTCCTGGGATGTCGTATGAGGTGCCGTTTCATATTCTAACGGCTTGCGCCCTATAGCTTTTTCAAAACACAGTTCTAAAAATGCAAGCGGGCCAGCGTTCATGTAAGTTTCTAACTCATCATCGGTATATTTCACTTTAAGCACCTCTTGCAGCTTTGCAAGTGTGGCTGTTGCTTTTTGGCAGGCAATCTGCATGTCGCTGAATGTTACAGCTTTTGTTTCTACATTTTCCATAATTGTAATATTAAAATTCTGCTCTTGGTTTATTTTCTTTTGCTGAAGATTGTATGAGTGCCCCCTCAAGTACATAAGGCAAACGATCGCTATTCACGCCTATAGCAAAGGGGCTAAACTTTTTACCACGGGCGCGCTGGCAAGTTACTTCCGAGAAATCCCCAGCATCTTTTATAATAACGACCGTTTCACATTTTTGCTGAAGAATGGTTCCCAGATGCCCCCGGGCTTTTTCAGTGTTAGGATTCAAATGCAATATGCCTGTGATATGACATTTTGAAATGGTACTGTATTTCATAAGCTTCTGAGTAAATTCTATGCTCTCAGAGAGAGAATTAAAGTCTTGTATCATATCAACATACCCATCGATGGAAACAATGCCTAATTTGTCCTTATATGGGCTTTTAGTAAAGAGCCAATCTAAATACTCCATACGTTCAGCAGCACTGTATTCACGCAGCATAACAGGTATATAATTTTGCGGAATTGCTCCAACCATTCTTTTAACCCGGTCTGCTACCATCCAGGCATCGTATGAATCCTGTTCTGTATCAATATCAATGATGTATTTTCCTTCTATCGAGTGGCCCTTAATTTCACCGGCCAGTAAGTTGGAGTTCCCTCCTATAGCGCCGGATATTATCATACTCTTTAGCCATGTCTTTCTGGATTTTTCTTCACCTTTAATCATAGAGATATTACCGTAAGTTCCAAACCTCAACGGATAATGATGGCCATTATAAGCAATGTCATCAATTCCTATTGAAATTGCAGTAGGTGGCACCGGTGGCTTAACATCAAGATTAATCATGCTTTTTTTATGAACTGCAGCGTAATCATGAGTAAATTCATTTTCAGGCAATCCATCTGATTTTACTAACTCTATAAAACTCATGCGAGGTTTCCATATTCGTTAAGCAACTCAGTTACAAAATGATTCAACCTATTGTTTATGTCGGGTTGCTGCCAGCTGTCAAGGGATTTTAAAAGTATTGATTGATGTTCCTTGGTAAGCTTTTTACTTTCTGACCATTCGGCTTTAATTTTATCCATATCCAGATAACCGTTTTCAGATGTATTTCTGTCCCATATTTCAGAAATATCTTCAATGCCTAAAACTTCTTTTGATTGCTGAAAGTCGCGCATTATCCGCTGTAATCTGAATCTATCGTACCAGTAGACAGCAGGAAATTTTAATACTTGATGTATTTTACGTTCGGCAAAATGCATATTTCCAAAAAAGTCAATCTCTCTCATCAAACAGTAAATTACAATTTTGGCAAAATATCTGTTATTATTAATACGATTTTCTTTTTCCCTATCTATCCATTCAACGATACCCTTCAATGCTGCCTTATCATCCTCGTTAGGCATAAAGGCTTTCTTACTAACCATTCGCCAATTGAGGCGCTGTATATTATTTATTATGTTTTTACTCATGATGTTTTTAGACTTAGGTATTTTTCCATTTTGTCGGGCCGGGTGATAAATTCAATGGTAAGATGCTTATGATTTTCCGAAATGTGATATGGATCTTTGTGACAGTTTATAATTGCTGTAATTATGTCGTCCTTTGTATAGCCTATTTTAATGAGTGCCCGTATTTGTTTTTTAGCCTTTTCAGGAACCACTTTTGAATTTTTTCCGGTTAACGTATTGAACTGTTCTACGAGCTTTGTCCAGTCAAACCTTTCAGCTTTAGAATTAATCCCAGAAGGTTCGCCCGCACCTGAAACAAAAGTTTCAGGGAGAGTATTATTTATAATACTCTTTATATCACTATCACTATCACTATCACTATCACTATCGGCATGTTTGGTATCCGTTGGTATGCGGTCGCATTCATTCGCATTTTGTTTGTTCCAACGCTTTTCAGCATTTTGTTTATTCTTAGCACGGGTACTTTCATATTTCGCAAGATCCCTTTTTAAGCTCTGTTTAATATGTTCAAATGCAACTTCAATAAGCAGATCATCGGTAACAGGGTTCTGATCGTTTACGTATCTCAATATGTGTTTGAAGAGAACTCCGGCTTTTTCATCTGGCATCTTTTCAATTGAATGTATTAAATCGCAATACAATAAAAATGATTTTTTATCTGCTGCCATAATGACTAAGTTATGTTCTGAGCCACAAGATTATTATAATGCACCCCCGTAGACCCGCTTAATTTTCCCTCTACAGTAATAACTACTCTAACCTCATCATCTATCTCCACAAGATTAAGTAAGTCCATCTTACCGCCTCTAAATTCAATGTATGCTACATGATTGTTTTTCTGCAGAAGTGTAACTATTCTTTTAGGGTGCCCATTGCTATCTTTATAAACATTATCTTTTACAATGCCCCTTAAGGTGACCGGCGCACTCATTAGAATGGACACATCATATTACGAACTACTGTAAGAGCATCAATTAAATCTGACACCTCATCTTTCGATAATGATACCGAGGTCAATCCCTCCTTTTTATCAATAACCTGCACCATTGTAAGATTCACATCTTTATGATATTTCACTTCTAATCTCTGATTTTTGTCGAATTTCGATTTTAAAATATGTTTCATTTTGTAAATTGTTTTGCCGGTATCAGTAAGTTTATTACTTTTGGGCTTTAGATTTTTATTTAATTATTTTTTCTTGAATAAGGTGTAGCTCCCAACTTCACCTTTTTTTATTCTTTAGCACGATATACTTCTTTGTGAATTTCATCAAGAATATCTCCCTCATCCATTGTAGGTAAAAGATGAATTGCACTTCTTGTAATTGCATCAATACCCCAAAGCATATCTTCTTTATATTCATCCTCTACATCGTCATGATGTAATTTTGTTGCCATAAAACATACAACTTTAAGCATCGCCTGTACATCAAGCATTTTCATTGAATATCCGTACGTTTTCTGAGGGCTGTTTTGGATGTAATTTTCATCTAGTTGTAGGGTTTTTTTTAGGCGTTCTTTGTCCGAACCCGATAAATTTAGATTCTTCAGCATAATTTTTAGATTTTAGATTTTAATTATTTAGTGAAATTTGCCCGGATTTTCAAGATATCTTTATCCGGTAACTTATGTTTGCCCTTTCGGGCCTGCCCAGGAGAAACTCCCAATTTCTCCAAGGCAGAATTTGCTTCACTTTCGAGTTGTGTAGCTGTATTATAATTTTGCATAGCAACTTCTTTACCTTGTTTCGCTACTGCAATGATTTGTTTAAAATGAGTAATAGCTTGTTGTTTATTCATTCCCCATTAATTTTCAATTTTCGGCATCTATAGCAACACTAATCCCTAAAGCAATGCGAGAAATTTCAGCTATGCTATTTGCAGCGTCCTGAAAACCATCTTGCGTGAGATTTTCGGTATTTGAAGCAATAAATCTGATACCGGCAAGTAAGTTGCTAATTGTGCTTTGAGCGTCAGCAAATTCGAGTGTGATTTTTTTCATAATCTTAATTTTTTAAGTTATACAGATTCTATATTTTTTAATCGTTGCTCTTCGGAAACAGCGTCAGTAAGCAAATTACGAATTTCAACTAACTTGTCATCAGGTATTTGCCAGAAACCGGAAAACCAATTAGTGTACATTGTACTAGGCTTTATTCCAAACGATTTGCAATTTTTTTCGCAAAAAAGCATTTTGTTTTTTAAGCTCTTATAGATAATTTTTATTTCATTTTTCATATTATTATTGATACTTTACATTAGTAAATATTAGAAATAATTAAGTAAAACATTAACGAAATGTTAACACATAAACTATACAAAGCACTATCTTTGCAAAAATTTTTGTTCTTTTTATTTTTTTTATATTTACAAATATAGAACATTTTTCTATATATGTAACGTATAAACGTTAAAATTTATAGTTAAATGGATTTCTACACAAAACTTAATTACGCTAAGCTTTCTAAAATACTGAAGATAAAGGATTTAGCTGCTTTATTAAATAAAGAATATGATACTGTTCGGATGGCAATTAAACGTAAAAGCCTAAGCGATTATGAAAAAAGAATAATATCGGATAAATTTTTCACTCAGGATAAAAGGACAACCTTCTCATTAAGATTCTCGGAAGCATTATCGGAAAAAGGCTTAACTGCCTATGAATTAAGTAAGCTTACAAATATTAGTCAGTCTACAATTTCTTTTTATAAAAGTGGTCGTAATGTTCCTAAATCATCAAATTTGACAAAAATCGCGCAAATATTGGAAGTGGACAAACATTGGCTTGAAACCGGTGAAGGAAATATGCATATGGACTTTGATATAGAGCACATACGCACGCAACTGGGTTTTTCATTGGAAAGTTTTGCAAAGTTATTAAAAATAAATGTAGACGAATTGAGGGACTATAGCAACGGAAAACCAATACCGGATAATATTAGAACGATGTTGCTAAAGTATGTTTGGGGTACTGGCATTCGTATAAACCCTTATATCCCTCTAACTGACAGTACTTCTACTATTTATAAAAACTCTCTCGAATACGAGAATAATATAGAATCAATTTTATCTGTTAGAATTGTCAGAGCGCCCATGTTCAGTAAATATCTAAAAGGTTATCGAGAACCTACGTTTTTCGAAGGCCTACCAACAATTGAATTTTCTATAACTAAAAGGACTATTGAAGACACATTTCTTTGTTTTGAAGCACCCGATGAAAGTATGAATGGAGGTTTAATCAATGATGCGCCTATAGGTGCCGAAATGCTTTGTAAAAAAGTTAGTGTCCAATTTTTAAAGTTTAATCTCAATAACAGATATGGTTTTGTAATTGTACTTGACAATACAATTCTTCATAAAGATGTCTTAGATTTTGATGAACTCACAGGTGACATTAGATGTGGCAGTAGAACAGGGTTGCCACAACATAGCGATTTTACAATCAATGATAAAGATGTTAACGAGATTTGGTGCGTAATAAAACGAACATTTTAATTTACAAATATAGAACAAACCTTATGTAATAAGCATTGTAAAGGATATTGCCGACAATGCAATTTTAAATAAATTGGCAATAAAAACAATATTTAATAACAAATAATAAACAATTAGTCTCTGACTATTAGCTACATAGGTTTTTGAAAAAGTGCGGGTTTGTGACTGAAAATCCATGTGTCCCTGGTTCGATTCCTGGAGGTACCACAAAAAAATCCCTTAGCTTTACTGTTAAGGGATTTTTTGTTTTATACCAACCCATCTTAACACTGCCCGAAAATGAAAAACTTCCCGGTTACAACCTCAACACTTTCTGCTAAAGATTTAGGGCTGTTTGCAATTGAAAAATACGGGCTTGGCGAAAACGCCACCTGTACCTTATTCAGGACGGGCATTAACCATACCTATTTTATTAACGATGGCAACACAAAATATGCATTAAGGGTTTATAGTTATAACTGGCGTACAGAGTTAGAAATATCAGAAGAAATTAACCTGCTTAATTTATTAAAACAGCATGGCATTGGAATCTCCCACCCCATTGCTGATACAGGCAGAAACTTTATTCAGGCTCTTAACGCTCCCGAGGGAATACGGTATGCCGTCCTGTTTTCTTTTGCTAAAGGCGACAAAATAAGGAGTATGGATTTAGATACCTGCCAAACTATAGGCTCTTTAATGGCATCTATACATTCTCTGACAGCTAATCTTAAAACGGAACGCATAAATTACACTTCTGAATCGCTGCTTGCATTGCCTTATAAATATGCCACCGAATATTTTAGCGAAGCATTGCCGGAAATGAAATTTATTAAAGAGAAAACCGAAGAGATTACCGACTTTTTTAAACAGACTGCATCAGATATTCCAAGTGGTATTATCCATCTTGATATATGGTACGACAATATGGCTGTTACAGCAAATAATGAAGTAACGGTATTTGATTTTGATTTTTGCGGTAACGGATGGCTGGTTTTTGATATCGCTTATTTTTGCAAACAGCTTTTTCATATAGAGGCCGATAAAGACCAATATGAACTAAAAGCGCAAAGCTTTTTAAAGGGCTATAACACCATACGTACATTAACCACCAATGAATTGCAAGTGATACCCAAAACAGCCGCAGCCATTTGGATATTTTATCTTGGGGTACAATGCCAAAGGTTCGACTGGTCTAACATATTCCTGACAGAAAATTATTTAAAACTGGTACATGTCGCAAAAATTAAAACCTGGCTCGAATATTATAAAACAAGAGCGGTAACTTTAACTAACGTTGGGTAACAAAACAAATCCTGATTTAAAACGAACAACATGAAAACCTTAGACCTTAGCACCATAAAAGAACGCTCTAAAAATATACGCAATGCTTACCACGAATTAGAAAAGCACCACCATGGCAGCGAGTGGACGGTAGAGGAAGATGCTCTTGCCTTTTTAACCGATGCAGGATTAGTGGGCAGGCTTACCATGTCGCAACAGGGGCGCTGGCCAAAAGGCGGCGATGCCAATGCCGAACTGGAACATAAACTGGGTGAATGCATCTGGTGGATAACGGTTTTAGCCCAGCGCATGGACATTGACATTGAAGAGGCTACAGAAAAATTCCTTTCTAAAACTGAAAAGCTTTTAGGCCAGTAAATTTTTTTTATCCTCATTAGACAGGTGTTCCATTTCGACCGGAGCGCAGCGAAGTGGAGAAATCTCAACGCTAAAAATAGCCATTTCTCCTTCGTCGAAATGGAAGTAACTATCTTATATTAGCATTATATGTTATATGCGGGCTTAATTAAACTTTTTATTTAACCATTTTCTCACAGGCTCATCATACAGTTTAAGGCAGGCATAGGCAATGACAATGCTACATATAAATAACAATGCAGCAACAGGAAGAGATGCTGAAAAAGAGGGTTTATTATTTACAACAAATGCCATGTAAGCATATATAAATGGAAAGTGAATGATGTAAACAGGATAAGAAATATCGGCAAAGAATTTACATACTTTTAGCCCCGTCTTATTTTGCAACGTGCCAGCGGCGCCAAGGTAAACAATTAACGGAAAAACTATTATAATAGTTAGCGCATCATACAGGCCATTCATCCATAAATGATTTTCATTGCCTATGGCAGGAAACGCAAGTGCAGCTATTAATAATATCCCGCTCCACAAAAAAGCATATTTAATTTGCCTTATCCTTACCACGCGGTATAGTAATAAACCTGCTAAAAAAGGATATAGCAATCTTATTAAACCAATTCTTACCTGCGAGAGCGTTAAGGATGCGCCTCCGGATATCGTACCGTTAACAGCGGTAACACCATGGTGTACAAGTGCCGCAGCCGATACAAATGCCAATATGAATAGTGTTGTTTTAGAAAACTTTCTTATAAAAAGTGCATAAAGAACATTAGCTACATATTCAAAAAGCAACGACCATGCAGAACCGTTAAGAGGGTACATTTCGCTCCACCCGCGAATATCCATAGACGGACGTATGGGTAATAACGTACAGCCTACAACCATTATGAGCAGCATTTTCCATACTGGTGTGCCGGCAATTAATGGAAAGAGGCTGCATTCTCCAGAATAAAAAAATAGTGCGCCTAATAAAGACCCCACAACCACCATAGGTTGCAGGCGCACAAGCCTGCGTATAAAAAAATTGCCGGTTTTTAGGGTCCCCCACCTGTCATCATAAGCATACCCTATTACAAACCCTGACAGCATAAAGAAAAAATCGACTGCGAGGTAACCATGATGAAAAATTTGGTAAGAGTCAGGATAAACACCAAAAATGTGGAACAAAACTACTATAATTGCAGCGAGGCCGCGCAAGCCATCGAGTATGACATAATGAGGCTTTACAGCGGGGGTAGCTACATTCATTAATAAATTTTACTTTTAGAACTTTTAACAAACATTAGTATTCTGCCCAAAGATAGCGAGATATGTACTATCATGGAAAATATCCTTTAACGTTAATAAATGGTATCGATATATATTTAAGCAAACTTTTTATTCAGCCACTTCCTTACCGGTTCATCATACAGTTTAAGGCAGGCGTAAGCTATAACAATGCTTGATACAAATACAAGCAGGGCCAAGGGCAGCGCCACTGTAATAGAAAGTTTATTATCTACTACATAAGCCGTATAAATATAAATAAGTACGTAATGGGTTATGTATATGGGATAAGAAATATCGCCTAAAAACTTACATATCCTGTAAGCTGTTTTATTATGTACCGCACCACCTGCACCAAGGTAAATAACAAGCGGGAAAATAAAAATAATACTAAGCGAATCATACAGGCCGTTCATCCATAAATGATCTGCACCACCTACCCGCGGAAAGCCAAGGATAAGTACCAGCAACAGGCTGCTCCACAAAAAAGCGTTTTTTATCTGCGATATTTTTACAACCCTGCAAAGTAATAATCCAGCAAAAAACGGGTACATTAATCGGGTAAAACCTATTCTTAACTGCGGTATGTTTACGCTCCACCCTCCTATTACATCGCCGTTAGCCGATGTTACTGCATAATGTATAAGCGCCGCACCCGATAAAAACACCAACACAGATAATGCCGTTTTAGAGAACTTTCTAACAAACAGGGCATACAATATATTAGCTATATACTCAAAAAACAGCGACCAGCCCGGGCCGTTAAGAGGGTGCATTTCTTCCCACCCGCGAATATCCATAGATGGCGGTACCGGCAGTAACGTAAAGCCTATAAGCATGGTAAGTATTACCTGCCATGCGGGCACACCGGCTATCATAGGGAACAGTCCCGATGCGCCAAAGTAATAGCCTATGGCACCTAATATCATCCCCATAACCACCATAGGCTGCAGGCGCACAAGGCGGCGTTTAAAAAAATTGCCTGTTGTTATGGTTGTCCACCGGTCATCATAAGCATAGCCTATTACAAACCCCGACAGCATAAAGAAAAAGTCGACCGCAAGGTAGCCGTGGTTAATAATCTGGTCTATATGGCTGCCGCCGGCATGCGCCTCAAATATATGGAAGGCAACAACCATTAGTGCAGCTATACCACGCAGCGCATCGAGTATTAGGTAATGGGGCTTGGCAGCCGGGGTAATTGTATTCATGGTACTATGTTAACTGGTTTAAAACGGGCCGCTACATTACATCGTTGTAGTGATTGCCGTAATCTTCAAAGATAGTAAGATGTGTAAAATGTGCAAGGACAATTTTACAGGGGAGCATATTTAATTTAAAAATGCGGTTTACGGTATGGTAACATATTTTTTTCGGTCAGGTAAATTAAATGATTTGATTTTTAAACATATAGTACTACCTTTGCACGCAATTTGCAGCCACCTGTTGTGGTTTTACCTACTGAAAAGAAGATTTTTATGAATATGAAAAAAATTGTTGAGTACAGGAAATTACTCAACGTTACCAAAGCCGCTACTTTAAAAGAGCTAAAAACTATTTACAGGAACAGCATGAAGGATTTTCATCCTGACACTATTGCTGATGAGGCTGAAAGGCTTGAAGCTGAAGCTAAAAGTACTGAGTTTATTGCTGCTTACCACTTCTTAGTAAGTGTAGCTCCGGAAACTGCCGAGAAAAACAAAGTTGAGTATACTAAAACTACTACAACAGCAGGTATTGCCGATTTTTACTTTGACAACATGGTGCTTTACATCAACTTTACTGATGGTGCCAAGTACGAATATTTTGGTGTGCCTAAGCAACTTTATATTAAAATGGTAAACGCTGAGTCTCCTGCACGTTTTGCACGCAGAAATATTCACGGTGTATTTTTATACCGTAGTGCTGCCAAGCTTGTTGGCGCTGAAGAATAGAACATACATTGGCCCCGGCCTTTATATAAAAACCCACTCGCCTGAGTGGGTTTTGTTGTTTATAAGGGGTTTATTATTTAAAACCTTGCAGATAGTTATCAATACATTACAATAGATTGTGGTATTGTCGCGCAAAGACGCGAAGAAGCAAAGCCAAACCGGGAAACGCACATTAAAAGCGGCTGATAAGCCGCTTTAGAATTAAGTCCACATTCAACTTTGCGCGTTCGCGCCTTTGCGTGACCTTCTTTAGCAAAGTGTATTTATTTATCTATGATGATATATTAGTAATTGTTTAATGCTCATGGCCTCCGCCACCTTCATTCTTTATTAAATGGCTTTGTATGTAGTACGCCCCTTTAAGCACTATCTGTGCATTTTTATCTATAGGCTGCAATACCGATACCTGCACATAACCCAACTGCGCCGTACCTGTTTTTACCTCTATCCGCTGAAAGTGGAACGTTTTGCCCTCCTCTTTATGTCCGGTTTCTTCTTCATGGCCTTCTTCAAGCACAAAAATAAATTCGCGTCCATCAGCACGCACTACGGCATCTGCCGGTAACGACGCTACGTTTTGTGTACCTACATCTATAAGGGCATTTACATACATACCCGGTATAAGCGTTTGGTTACTGTTAGAAATATCGGCATGCACCGCGACTGATTTGGTTTCATTCTCGAATGCCTTACTCACATTAAACACCTTGCCTGTAATTTCTATATTATCCTGGTTGGTAAGTACAAACCTTATATTTTGCCCTGCCTTAACCTTATGCAGGTCTTTTTCATATACCAGTAAATCAACATGCAGTTTAGAGTTGTCTACAATACCAAAGAGTGGCTTGCCTACCTCTGCATTAGTACCTATTTTTATATTAACCTCTGTTACATAACCAGATATTGGTGCAACCACAGGCATGATGCTCGATGCGTTTATACCACTGCCTAAATTTAAAATTGCGAGTTGTTTTTGCAGCGAACTATAGCGTGCCTTCTCTATATCATAATCTGATTTGGCCCGCTGAAACACTTTTTTAGAATTTACATCTTCCTCGCTCAGCTTTTTTTGGCGTTCATATTCTAACGATAAAAATTCGAGGTTACTTTTAGAGGTAAGGTAGGCCTCCTGCAACTTGGCAAACTCCGGACTTTCGATAGTTGCCAGCACTTCGCCTTTCTTTACAAACTCGCCCTCTATAACTTTAATAGTTTGCACCACCCCACCCAGATGTACCGATATATCGGCCTGGTTTTGTGGCGGCAGCTTGGTATAGCCGTTGGCATTAACCACATCGCTCAGGTTTTTCATGGTAAATGTTCCCAGTGCTACCCCGGCGGCATTGTACTGGGCTTCGTTAAGCTCTACCTCCTTAACAGGAGCTTCAGCGTGTGGTTTTTCGGTTGCAGGCTCTTCGGCTTCGCTTTCAGCAACCACTTTAGGCTTTAACGCGAAATAAAGTATCAGGGCAATTGCTACTGCCGCAATAATTATATATATACTATTCTGTTTTTTCATGGTGTTATTGGTTAACCAGGTACTGTAAATTAATTACGGTAGTGTTATAGTTGTTTAATGCAGAGATATAATTAGTCCTGATGTCGAGCGCTGTTTCCAGCACCTGCACATATTCAACATACGATATATCTCCATTTTGATAGGCTTTGGTTGCATTCTTTGCAATAGTTTCTGCATTGGGCAGGGCCGTGTTTTTGTAGTATGCTAAAACCGACTCATACGTAGCAAGCTGCTCGGTTTCCTGCTTATACTGGCTTTGCAGTTGCAGGCTTAGGTAGTCGGCATTTTTTTGCTGTATCTCTATATTTATTTTAGCTGCCTTACTTCTCGAAATAGTGCTGCCTGCAAAAACCGGCAACGATATCCCAACCGTAAATCCATTAAAGCGTGGCGTACCATTATAATAAACGGTTTGACCATTTACCTCCTGGTTGCCTTTAAAGGATTGCACAAAATATCCGGCAGTAAGATCCGGCCACAGAACAGACTTTGCTACCCTGTTATTAGCTTTGGCTACAGCCACATTTTGAGATGCCACTTGTACCGATGCATTTTGTTTGACCCTTTCAGCATCCAGCAACTCTAATGTTGGCAATGCTGTAAATGAGGTATCGGTTACAGTGAAATCAGCATCAAGGTTAAGAAGCGCACTTATCTTATATTTCTCGCTTTTTAATAGTGCTTCATTCTGTTTTATCTGTTGTTCCAGTTCCTGCTGTTTAGAGACTGCCGTGATTTTTTCGAGCGAATTAGATTCTCCCGTTTCATACTTAAGGCTTGCCGAACGTACAAACTTTTGCATCAGCGCATTTTGCTTTTGCAGCATTTTATTCATTTCAGAATAGTATAAAATAGTATTCCACGACTGGCGGATGCTGTACGTAATATCTTGTTTGGCGCTGTTTAACCTCAGTTGGCTCGCTGTAATATTCTCGTTCAGCAATTTCTTCGCTGCGCCATACTGAAACGGGCTAAATGTTTGCGAAATGCTTAAGTTCTTATCCTGCGCGACAGTATTTATTTGCCCAAAAGTCCCGTTTATTTGTATTTTTGCAATGTCATAAGCCGTTCCGCGAAGTTGTTGCTGCATTTTCACATCTAACCCGGATGACTGAACACTTTGATTATTAGTTAACCCTTTCTCTATTGCCTGTTTTAAATCCATTTTTTGAACTCCCTGCGCATTCGCAGAAAAACCAAGCAGGCTTATCACGATTATCGGCAGAACTGCATTGTTCTTTGCCTTAAAGCCACCTTCGAAATAATAATAAAGGATGGGCAATACAATCAAAGTTAAGAGCGTTGCGGTTATTAACCCACCAATAACAACGGTAGCCAAAGGTTTCTGAACCTCAGCGCCTGCCGTAGTGCTTAACGCCATAGGCAAAAACCCTAACGATGCCACCGCTGCTGTTAAGATAACCGGGCGAAGGCGCACTTTTGTACCCTCTTTTATACGGTCGTAAATATTTTCCATTCCTTCTTGTTTTAACTGGTTAAAATAGGCAATGAGCACAATGCCATTGAGCACTGCCACGCCAAACAATGCAATAAACCCCACCCCTGCCGAGATGCTAAAGGGCATTCCCCGTAACCACAAAGCGAAGATGCCTCCAATGGCCGATAGCGGTATGGCGGTAAATATGAGCAGTGATTGTTTGATGGATTTAAAGGTAAAATAGAGCAAAATGAATATGAGCCCTAAAGCTACGGGAACAGCGATCATAAGCCTGTCGTTAGCCGCCTGCAGGTTTTCAAACTGCCCGCCGTACGTAATGTAATAACCATCGGGAAGTTTTAGTTTACCATCCAGCTTTGCCTGAATTTGCTCTACAACGCCCTGAATATCTTTACCGCGCACGTTGAAGCCTACCACTATACGGCGTTTGCCATCTTCGCGGCTTATCTGCATAGGGCCGTCTTCATATTTTATGTCGGCTACCTGTTCTAACGGGATCTGGTTACCCGATGGCAGCGTTACATACAGCGACTTAAGGCTCGAAATATCATTACGGCTGTTTTGTGCCAAACGTACCACAAGGTCAAAACGCTTCTCGCCCTCGTACACCAGCCCGGCAGATTCTCCTGCAAACCCCATCCTGATAACACGGTTAAGGTCGCCTATGTTTAGCCCATACAATGCAAGTTTATCTTTATTATAGCGCACGGTTATTTGGGGTAGGCCTGCAACACGCTCTGCTTTGGCCGATGTTACTCCTTCTATGCCCTGAATTAGTTGCAACGCTTCATCGCCTTTGCTCACCAGCATGTCTATATCCTCACCAAATATCTTAATGGCAACATCACTGCGCACGCCTGTCATCAGTTCGTTAAAGCGCATTTGTATGGGCTGCGAAAATTCGGTACTGGCACCGGGAATATCTTCCAGTGCTTTCTCCATCTTTTCCATCAACTCCTCTTTTGTTTTTGCCGATGTCCATTCCTTTTTATCTTTCAGTAATATAATAAGGTCGGCTGCCTCAATAGGCATCGGGTCGGTAGGGATTTCGGCACTGCCTATTTTTGCCACCACCATTGTAACTTCCGGAAATTTAGCCTTTAGTATCTGCTCAGCTTTGGTAGTTGCCTCTACTTCCTGCGACAGCGAGCTGCCCGAAGCTATTATTAAATGCGTTGCAACATCTCCTTCATCGAGCGTTGGGATAAACTCCCCGCCAAGCGAATTAAAAACAATTAATGCTACTACAAACAATGCTATAGAGATACCTAATATAATTGCTTTTATCTGCAACGCTTTATTAAGCATTGGCCTGTAAACACGGTCAATTGCATTAATAATCCTGTCGCTTATATTCGGCGTATGCCCGGTTTCTTTTTTTAGTACAAGTGCACTCATCATGGGCACGTAGGTAAGCGACAATATAAATGCGCCTAATACTGCGAAGCCCACAGTTTGTGCCATTGGCCCAAACATTTTACCCTCGGTGCCCGTAAGCGCAAGAATGGGCAGGTACACTATTAGTATAATAATCTCGCCAAAGGCAGCACTACTGCGAATTTTAGATGACGCCTCATATACCTCATCATTCATTTCATCGGCAGAAAGCTGCCCGGCCTTTCGTACCTGCAGCCTGTGGATTATGGCTTCTACAATAATTACGGCGCCGTCTACAATAATACCAAAGTCTATTGCGCCAAGGCTCATAAGGTTGCCGCTCACGCCAAAGAGTTTCATCATGTTAATGGCAAACAGCAACGCCAGCGGAATGACCGATGCCACTACCAGCCCCGCCCGCCAGTTGCCCAGTAGCAGCACAAGGATAAAGATCACGATAAGTGCGCCCTCTATTAGGTTAGTTTGCACTGTGTGTATGGCGTGGTCTACCAGTTTGGTACGGTCCATAAATGGGGCAATGTCTACCCCTTTAGGCAGCGATTTTTTAATCTGCTCCATTTTTTCTTTAACCCGTGCTACCACCTGCCCACTATTCTCGCCCTTAAGCATCATGACCATACCGCTCACCTCTTCGCCCTTACCATCCTTAGTAACTGCGCCGTAGCGAATGCTGCTGCCTATTTGTACGGTAGCCACATCCCGAATTAATATGGGGATGCCGTTCTGGTTCTTTATAACAATTTTGTTAATGTCTTCGATACCGTTTACCATACCTATCCCACGAATAAAATAGGCATACGGTTTCTTATCTATATAAGCGCCGCCGGTATTTTCGTTGTTAGATGCTAATGCTGCAAAAATCTCCGCAATGGTGGTATTCATGCTTTTTAAGCGGTCGGGCTGTACGGCAATTTCGTACTGCTTAAGGTAGCCGCCCAGGGTATTAACCTCAGCCACTCCGGGAGTACCTATTAACTGTGGTTTAATGATCCAATCCTGAATGGTGCGCAGGCTTGTGGCATCAAATTTATCTTCATATCCTTTTTTCGGGAAGACCACATACTGGTATATTTCGCCAAGCCCGGTGCTTATAGGAGCCATTTCGGGTACGCCAAGGTCTTTAGATATTACGTCTTCGGCCTGCTTAAGCCTTTCAGATATTTGGGCACGAGCCCAATATATATCTACATTTTCTTTAAAAACTACGGTAACCACGCTTAACCCAAAACGGCTTATAGAACGTAGCTCTACCACATTAGGTATTGGTTTTACAGCCTGTTCTATGGGGTAGGTAATAAACTGCTCTACCTCCTGCGTGGCAAGCGTGGGCGATGTGGTAATAATCTGCACCTGGTTATTGGTAATATCGGGCAGGGCATCTATGGGTAAATTGTATAGCGACCACGTGCCTGTAACCAACAACGCAAGGGTAAACAGCCCGATAATAAATTTATTATTAATGCTGAAATGAATGATCTTATCTAACATTTGATATTTATATAATGATGAAATTTTTGGCGAAAGCCAAACAATTATGCTGTGTAAAAAGCAACTTGCGAATATGTAAAACCATTTATTAATATAATGCAATCTAAATAATTTGTCACGCAAAGGCGCAGAGACGCAAAGCTGTATACTAAATTAGGTTTCGATACAGCGACTGTTAAGTCGCAAAGCTTTGCGACTTAACAGTCGCTTGGTAGCTAGGTGTACGTAACTCAGCTTTGCGTCTCTGCGCCTTTGCGTGACATAAAATAGTAGAAAAAATCGGGCTGAGAGATATTCATAAATAGTATAATTCCCGATTTGTGAAAATTCGTGAAATTCGTGGTTAACTAAGGTTCACGCATTTATTCCGCAGTTGCGGAAGGCATCATTATACTAACTGGGGTGGCTGCCAGATGGAGCCGGAATAGGTAGAGTTAACCGGCATGTAAAAACTATTTACTTCGCGGTTATAAGGAATAATTGCAGGCAGTGACTCAAAAGCAATTATTTGCTGTACCATAATAGGGGTTGTACAGCAGGAGCATACACAAAAGGGCGAACAGGCATCTACATCATCATGATGGTTATCGGCCTGTGCAATTTGGTTTTCGGTAGTAACCTGTGTATGCGAATGATCGTCGTTACAGGGCAGCACCATAAGTGCCAGTAAATAAACCGACAGCAATAAGGTTAGTATTTGCCTTGTAACTTTCATTGATGTAAAAGTAGAAAAATTTATTACAAAGGAATTATTTTTCTACTAAAAAAGCCGCATTAAATACGGCTTTCATTATATTGACTATTAAGATAATTCATGACGGGACTCGAACCCGTACGCCTAAGCACTAGTTTGGTAAACTAGCGTGTCTACCAATTCCACCACACGGTCATTTTTAATTGTGTCTACAATTATGATATAACAAAGGTAATTATACTTTCAAATTTAAAAAACATTTTAACTAAAGAATTTCAAATTTATAATTTACGTAAAACAGAAAATTTCATCATTCAGATAATATTTAAATTTCACAATACTGTAGCAAACAAAAAACCCCTAACCAGTAAACTGGTTAAGGGCCTTAAGCATTTTTGGGGTTAATTTATAGTATGTATTGCATCGGTTACACGATGGTATAATCCTGATAGCGATGCTGCCATTTTTAAATCCGAAAGCCTCATTTTGTTTATGGCTTTCCTCTATGAGCTTTTGCCCCTGGAGTATTGCTATTATCGAATCATTATGCGGAATGCGGTCTTTATTTTCATCCATATCCCAAATGCCGCAATCGTGGTATTCTAAAAGATCATCCCAGTTAGGGCGGTCTATTACAGGGTAAATGCACATGCCCAGCAACTCAACACCATTATTAATTGCCTCTACACATTCCAGCGTTATCTCTTCTATCCACGGGGCGCGGCCTATGCCAAAATGCCCTGTTTCCGATAGAAAGACAGGCTTATGGTAACGCTTATATGCCATTTCTAAAAGCGAGGCAACCGTTGCACGGCGGGGTTCGGTTTCCGGCCAGGGCAGTTCGCCAATGCCATGATCCCATTGGCTGTTCCAGTAATAGTTAAAGCCCAGTATGTCCAGGTATTCTTCGCTGCCGCCAAGCTCAGGGCACATGCGCCCGCCAATGATATCCACTGCCTGAAACTGGTGGTCGTTCATGTTTTGTATATGCTCAAAATTTGTTTCGTAGCCGGGGTGTATCTTTATTAATGGCTCTACACATACAATACGGCAATCAGGAACTAATTCCTTAAGCACTTTAATACCTATAATGGCAGCCTTGCATAAATGGTACTTCATATCCCAACCACTGTTTACTGCAAAAGGTACCGTACCGCGCACATCGCCGGAATGCCATGATAAAAAACTTATCTCGTTTACCGGCACTACAAACAATTGTGCCTTTGTAGCTGCTTTATAAAAGGTTGCAAAGGCATCGCACAACGCGGCAAAACGATTACAAAAATGCGGATGCGTGGGGTAAAGCCCGTCTGGGTACCCAAAGTGTATTAAGTCCCAAATAAGCTGGACACCCTGCCTTTCGGCGGCATCCATCCTGTTCTTTACTTCGGTAAAGTCAAAAATATAAGGGGCGGTTTCTACAGCGCTCCAGCAAATACCTTCGCGCACGGTAGTAATACCTATAGCCGCTAAATCTTTATAATCTTCTTCTGCCCTAACATCATGCTGTGTGTCCTGCAATAAATTTATACGTGCCCCCGACCTGTTTATATGGTCGGCACATTCGTAGCCTCCCATAAAGAATGACTGGAAAACACTCATATAAGCTCCTCTTTTTTGCTTTGCCCGGCTATCACTTCATTTTCTAAAGAGTAAAACAGTTCAAGTGCATTTTTAAAGGCCTGGTCCATATTAAAATACTTATAATTAGCCAGCCTTCCCACAAAATATACATCTATAAGAGCATCGGCTTCTGCCTTATATTTTTCATAAATGTGCTGGTTTTTAGGGTTTGGCACCGGATAGTAAGGATCGCCTACATCTGTAGTATATTCTTTTACAATAGTAGTCTTGTCCGATTTTTGACCGCCAAAATGCTTGTACTCAATAATACGTGTAAAGCCCACCTCTTCACCCGGATAGTTAACCACAGAGTTTTCCTGGTAAAATTCGGCATCTACCGTTTCGCTTACAAAGTTTATAGAGCGGTATTCCAGCTTTTCGGTAAGGCTGTGCTTAAATTCAAAGTAGCGGTCTACGGGGCCGGTGTAAAACAATTTGTCATATCCGGTTACCTCATCTTTAACATCAAAATAATCAGTGTTAAGCAGCACCTCAATGTTAGGGTGGTTCAGTATCCCTTCAAACAATTTTGTATAGCCACCCACGGGCAGTGCCTGATGTTTGTCGGAAAAATAACGATCGTCATAATTGGTACGTACCGGTATACGGTCAAGTACCGATGCGTCCAGTTCTTCAGGGTATTTATCCCATTGCTTTTTAGTATAATGCCTGAACATTTTTTCGTACAGCACCTGCCCCACTTTGTTAAGTGCTGCTTCACGCCCATCTTTAGGAGCATCAATAGGCAGGCGATTTTCGTCCAGCCAGTTTTTCATTTCAGGCTCGGTGGTTATGTTGGTGCCAAATAATTTATTTACGGTAGTTATGTTAACCGGTATGGGTACCAGCTGCCCGTCTACCTGGGCAATAACCTTATGTTCCCACGGGTACCAGTTGGCAAACTGGTTTACATATTCCCACACATCCTCCTCATTGGTATGAAAAAGGTGCGCACCATATTTAGATACCAATATGCCGTTCTCGTCTATATAGTCATAACAGTTGCCCGCAATGTGGTCGCGTTTTTCTATTATCAGTACTTTTTTACCCAGTTGTGCGTAGCGCTCTGCCAGTACGGCACCACTAATACCTGCACCTATAATTACAATATCTGCGTTTTTCATATTATTGTACGGTACTTTTAATTAATACTTTCATCTTATCGGCAGTGGCATTCCATGAGGTGTTTTTAAGTATGGCTGCATATTTTGCTTCCAGTAAAACATCCGGAGCACCGGCAATAAGTTTATCAATAGCAGCAGAGAATTCTTCAGCCGACTCCACTATCTCAACACAGCCGCTGTAATCCCTTACCACATCTTTAATAGCTGTAGATACCATAGGTTTTCCGGCAGCCATATATTCTAATGTTTTGGTAGGGCTTATGTATTTTGTAGCATCGTTAAGCGCAAACGGCATCATAGCAACAGAGAACGCTTTAAGGTAACCCGGCAATTCTTTATAATCTTTCATACCCAGGTAGTGTATGTTGTGCTGCCTTGGCAAATCGTGCTCCCCGATTTTTGCCAGCGGCCCTATCATTACAAAACTCATGTCTGGTTTTAAAAGGGCAACCTCATTAATAAGCTGCAGGTTAAGGCGCTCGTCTATCACCCCAAAATAGCCTGCAATAGGACCTTGTATATTTGCAATATCATGGGGAATTGCAATACCGTTCTGTGCCTTGGCAAAATGCTCCTGGTCTACAGAGCTGGGGAAGCAATGCACGTTATCATGGTGCTGCGCCTTAGATTCGTATAACGATTTACCACCGGTAAATACCACACTGGCATTTGCCATAAGGTAACGCTCCTGCTCTATTAGTTTTTCGGGGGCGTTTTTAAATAGTGTAAGCTCGTCCATACAGTCATACACTACAGTATCAAACTCAAAATAACTTAACAACGGCACAAACGACGCTGAGTAAAACCAGCCTGTAGCAGCTTTTTTACCGGTGTACTGTGCCAGCACCGTTTCTATTTCTTCTATATGCCTTACATTAGGCTGTAATACATGCAGGTTATCATTAATTTTAGTAAGCCTGCTTTCTTCTTCATGTTCCCTAAACCAGGGCTCTTCTATCAGTAATATTTTTTGGTCTTTAGCCATACGGCTTATAAGGTGTTGTGGCCTTTGGTATACAAAATCCCAACGCAGGTGGCAAAAAACCACCATATCATACGCATTTTCATTTTGTGCGGACATTCCGGCATCAATAATTGGGGTACTCTCTTTAGTTGTAGGTGTAGGTTGCATAGTTTTCGTTTTTTGGCAAAGAGTAGCCTGTAGGAATATCCTTCCAGGTTCGACGTTTATAATAAATTTGAAAAATCAGGGGGCGGGTAGCTAACCGGAATAAATAATTTGAGTATTAAGCACACCCATAGGCCGTTATGTATTCCTTCCTGTGCAAATTTCCCTGATTTGCCCCCGGTTTTCCTTATACAATTACCCCGTTTGGTTATACAATCATGTTTGTTAAGAAAAGTTTGTGAATTGTTGATTGTCAAAAGGAAAGAATTTGATAGCCCGCTACTCTTTTCTGGCATCTGCAAAATATATCAATTATGATATTCGCAAAACAGGCAGCATTTTTATAGTGTTTCTGTTTTCTTAAATGCTTTTATACCCGCTACAGGTTTTGTAATTTTACAGGCTGATACCAACACCATGAACGAACTTCACCTCGAAACCAGCCCTTACCTTTTGCAGCATGCCGGCAACCCCATTTATTGGAAAGCCTGGAACGAGCAGTCGCTGCAAACGGCACGCGACCAAAACAAACTTATTATTGTTAGTGTGGGCTACAGCGCCTGCCACTGGTGCCATGTAATGGAGCATGAAAGTTTTGAAGACAATGAAGTGGCTGCCGTAATGAACAGCAACTTTATAGCTATAAAGGTAGACCGCGAAGAACGCCCGGATGTTGATGCTGTTTACATGAAAGCTGTACAGCTCATGACCGGGCAGGGTGGCTGGCCTATGAACGTTGTGTTGTTACCCGATGGCAGGCCGGTGTGGGGCGGTACCTATTTTAGAAAAAACGCCTGGATGGAAAGCCTTACCCAACTTCAGGAATTGTTTGAAACCGAACCCGAAAAGATGGCAGATTATGCAGATAAGCTTATGCAGGGTGTGAGCCATTCGGGGCTTGTAAATCCTACATCAGATGAGATACCTAACCCCGGTGCTATAAAAGCAATTGCTGAAAAATGGGCCAGGAGCTTCGACTGGGAGTATGGCGGTTATGCCCGTGCGCCCAAATTTATGCTGCCTAATAATTATATATTTTTACAACGCTACGGCTACCAGACCAATACCAAAGAATTACTTGATTTTACCGATCTTACCCTTACCCGCATGGCGTGGGGTGGTTTGTTTGATACCGTGGGCGGAGGTTTTTCGCGCTACTCTGTAGATATGAAGTGGCATGTACCCCATTTTGAAAAAATGCTGTATGACAACGGCCAGCTTATGAGCCTTTATGCCGAGGGATATAAACGCACCAAAAACCCATTATATAAAGAGGTTATAGAGAAGACCCACTTTTTTGTTGAGACAGAACTGACTACTGATGCCGGTGCATTTTATAGCGCGCTGGATGCCGATAGCCTCAACCTTTTTGGACACCTTGAAGAGGGTGCCTTTTATGCCTGGGAAAAAGACGACCTTAAAGGATTGCTGGAAGATGATTTCTCTTTGTTCTCTGAAGTTTTTAATGTAAATGAATTCGGATTTTGGGAAGATGGGCGTTATGTGTTGATACAGAATAAGCCTCTGGAAGAAATTGCAATGGCGGCAGGAATCTCTGCGGAAGCATTACAGGATAAAAAAACGGAGTGGGAACAATTACTATATGCCGCCCGCGAGCTTAAAGCCAAACCAAGGCTGGACGATAAGATACTTACCTCATGGAATGCCATTATGCTTAAAGGCTATACCGATGCTTATAAAGCATTAGGTGATGATGTTTACCTTAATGCTGCCCGCCGCAATGCAGCCTTTATTACAGAACAACTTTGGCACCCCGACGGTTTTTTATGGCGTACTTATAAAAACGGGACCGCCAAGATTAATGGCTTTCTGGAAGATTACGCCCATACAGCCGATGCCTTTATAGCCTTGTATCAGGCTACGCTGGAAGAAAAATGGATAACCTTTGCCAAGCAGCTTACAGATTATTGCCTGGAACATTTTTATGATGAAAAGAAGCGGTTTTTCAGGTTTACAGCTACCGATGGCGAGCAGCTTGTAGCCGCGCACTATGAAACCGAGGATAATGTTATACCGGCATCAAATTCGGTCATGGCAAATGTGCTGTATAAACTGGGGCTGCTGTATGATAATGAATATTATGAAAAAGTAGCTTTAGAGATGCTCTACCTTATGGTGCCTAATATAGATTATGCATCGGCATATTCTAACTGGCTTAACCTGTGGCTGGACCTCGCCGCCGATAATAAAGAACTGGCAGTATGCGGGGTACATGCCGCACAAGTCATAAAAGAAATAAACAGCCACTACCTGCCCCATTTGCTTGTAGCGGGCAGTACAGCACCATCGGCCATGCCGTTTTTAAAAGACCGCTTTGCAGAGAATAATTTAATGTTTTATGTTTGCCAAAATAAGGCGTGCAACCTGCCCACATCATCATTAAGTGAGGCATTACAAGATTTAAAATTACAATAAATGATACAGGAAGAAACCCAGTTACAAAACTACATACACCAATTTACAGCTACAATTGTGGGCTATGTGCCTAATGTGATAAAGGCAATTTTTATTTTATTCATTGGCTTGATAATAATAAAAATTCTTAGGCGGGTTATTACCGGCATCATGACCAAAAATGCCGACCATGACCCTACACTGCTTAAATTTGTACTCGATGTTGCCACATGGATTTTAAGGGCTTTTATTTTTGTGGCTGTTATAGGTGCATTAGGTGTAGAAACTACAACCTTTGCCGCTGCCATAGGTGCAGCAGGTATTGCCATAGGCCTGTCGTTACAGGGTTCGTTAAGTAATTTTGCAGGAGGGCTGCTTATTATATTGTTCAAGCCGTTTCGCATAGGCGATTATATAGAAGCACAAGGGCAGGGCGGCACGGTAAACAGCATACAAATTTTTAGTACCCGCATTATAACTTCTAACAACCAGGTGGTGTATATGCCTAACGGAACCTTGTCTAACAACACTATTAAAAACTTTTCGCAGGAGCCACTGCGCCGTGCAGAGGTAGTACTGGGTGTGGGTTACAACAGCGACTTAAAGCACGTTAAAGAGGTTATTTATAAGGTAATAAAATCTGACGACAAGATACTTACAGAACCCGGGGCATCTATCGAAATAAAGGGCCTTGCAGAAAATTCTGTAGACCTTGTTGTGTTCCTTTGGGCAGAAAGGCCGAAGTATGGCGCAATGGTATCTGACTTTTATGAGAATATTAAAATCGCCTTTGAACAGGAAGGCATAGAGATACCGTTTCCGCAACGCGATATACATGTAAAACCCGACGGTAAAAATACTGTGGCTTAGACAATAAGGCGAAAAGGATTGCGTTTCATTACTGGCATTGTATTTGTTAAAAATACATTGTCAAGTGTAATTTATGTCGTTTAGTATTAATAATAAGCGGTATATTTGGCATCTCAAATTACTACTATTAACATACCATAAAATTTGAAAATGAAACGATTAAACTTATTTTGCGCTGCTCTTTTTGCAGCTGCATCTTTTACTGCCAATGCCCAGATAAACCAGACACCGGTGCATAGCGGAGGCGGACAAATTTATGTTCAGGGCGAAAAAGCACTTCCTGCTACAGGATCTATGTTTACAAGCGAGCAGTATATGCCTGCAAAAACATCTAATAACAATGCTACTACGCTGTTATTGCGTTACAATGCTTATTCAGATCTTTTTGAAATGAGCAACCCGCAGGAACAAAGCATTAAAGTACTGCCTAAGCAAAAAGATGTTGTTGTAACATTTAAGCAGAACAATGAGAGCTATGTGTATGAGACTTATAAAACAGAAAAAGGCGAAACCACCACTGGCTACCTAAATGTTATAAGTGATAACCCTAAAGTAAAAATATACAAGAGAGAGCGCGTTTACCTGCAACAGGGCTCTGTACCGGCTAATAGCTACCAGACTGCAAAAGCACCTGCCTACAAAAGGGCACCAGACGAATATTATGTAAAAGTGGGCGATGCAGAAGCTACCTTTTTTGATGACAAAAAAGATTATGCCAAACTTATACCGGGAAAAAGTAAAGAAGTTTTAGAGTTTATTAAAGCGAATAAGATTAACGTAGAAAACGCTACCGACCTGCAAAAACTTGCAGATTACTCTGCAAGCGTTTTGTAGTTATTTGCCTGCAATAAAATCTTTTAAATAAAAAGGCTCAAAATAAGCGACATCTACGGTGTCGCTTATTTTGTATTTATTAAAAGACAGAAGTGCCATCTCCCCTGCCGATGGGTATACGGCATTTTCATGGTATACAAATTTACCCGCAGGTAAAACTTCGTGGTATTTTGCGGCACCATCTCCCACAAGGTGTATGGTACCCACTACATCATCAAAAAAATTATCGCCTATTATCTCGGCCTTCGTTTCTCTTAATTTAGTATAGGCTGTGTCAAAAATAGCAGTATAGGCTTCCATACGGCGGGCATCTATCATGGGTATGATAACGCCGCTATCTACAGTTATTTTACGCGCTAACAGCTCTAAAGTATCTATAGCTATTAAGGGTATATTAAGTGCATAGCACAATCCTTTTGCTGCCGATACCCCTATGCGCAAACCAGTATAAGACCCCGGCCCTTTACTTACCGCAATAGCTTTAAGGTCTTTAAAATCAAGCCCGGCCTCCTTTAGAACATCTTCAATAAATACATGCAGTTTCTCAGCATGGGTGTAGCCTTCGCCTGCAAATTCATTTAAGGCAAGAGTTGCACCATCTTTAGCTATACCTACCGAACAGTTTTTTGTAGCGGTTTCTAAATTTAAAATAATCGCCATGCTATTTAACGTCCGCGGTTTTGATTTTTACTTTATCGTTGGGGTTAAGCTCTTTACTAACCAGGGTGTAAGGGCCCGTAATGACCTCGTCGCCTTTATTAAGGCCACTTAGTATTTCTATATTAGTATCATCCTGTATGCCGGTAGTTACTTTTTTAAGCACTGCCTTATCGCCCACTTTTACAAAAACGCTTTCAAACTTTTTTTCAGGGATGGCGGCATCATTGGTGTTAGCGGGTGCAGCAGCATCTTTTGGCGCATCCTGTTGCGCTGTTGCGCCATCTGCCTTTAGTACAACGGCACTTATAGGCACAGCCAGTACATTTTGTTTTCTCTCGGTAATAATATCTACCGTAGCGGTCATTCCCGGCCTGAAGGGAGAATAGTTAGACGGTTTGCCTGCAAGCATTTCCTGATACGATTCTTTAAGAATGCGCACCTTTACTTTAAAATTAGTAACCTGGTCGGCAGTAAGCGCATCGCTTGCCGAATTAGATATACTGGTTACAACGCCTTTAAATTTCTTTTTCAGGTAAGCATCCACCTCAATTTCGGCTTCATTGCCCACACTTATTTTTACAATATCATTTTCATTAACATCTACCTCTACCTCCATATTGTTAAGGTTGGCCACACGCATAATCTCTGTACCTATGTTTTGCTGGGTTCCCAGCACACGCTCGCCTAACTCTATGTCTAAAAGAGATATAGTACCGTCTACCGGAGAGTAAATTGTAGTTCTGTTAAGGTTGTCGCGCGCCTCTGTAACAGTAGCATTTGCACTTTGCACGCTATAGTAAGCCGACTTCTTAGATGCCTGCGCCACTTCGTATGCAGACACTATTTTATCCCACTCTGATTTAGATATTACCCCTTTTTCAAAAAGGCGCTGATTACGGTCATAATTAGCCTTAGCTTCTTTAAGCTGCGCATCGGCCTGGCTTAAACCGGCTTTGGATGTAGATAGTGATGCCGTGCTCCTGCTCACACCCGACTCATAAAGATCGGGGTTTACACGTACCAGCAACTGGCCTTTTTTTATGGCCTGCCCCTCTTTTACAGGAAGCTCTATAACCTCACCAGAAACTTCCGACGATATTTTAACCTCAATTTCAGGCTGTACCTTACCCGTTGCCGAAACCGTTTGGGTAAGTGTTATAGCTTTAACTTTGCTAACTTCTACTTCTTTACCTTCCTCTTTTTTAGCCGAATTTTTATACAGCTTGTAGCCTACAAAAGCTAAAATGACTGCTCCTACTAAAATTAAAATTGTTTTTTTTGACATGGTTATTGTTTTTGATAAAGTGGTATACCAAAGTAAAACTCCAGTATTTTTACCCTGAAAATAAAATCATATTTGGTTCGCAATACTTCCGACTGAGCGTTTACAGACAGTGTTTGCGCCTGGTTAAGGTCGAATACATTTATAAGCCCTACCCCGTAACGCTCAGTAGCATATTCTAACGCGCCTTTTCTTGCATTGGCCGCAGATACTGCTGCTTCATAAGCGCGCAGTGCACCCTGCGCATCTGTAAAGGCAGTATATACATTACGTTTAAGGTCTACTTCCTGCTGCTCGTAAGCAAGCTTAGAACGTTCCAGCGCAACCTTGGCACGCTGTACATTATTACGTATCTGGAAACCATTAATAATAGGTATTGATAACTGGAAACCAAAAGAGTGCCCCCTGTTATCTACAAACTGGTTCCAGAAGGAAGGCTGGCTTGTAATTACAGGCACAGGAGTACCACCACCTTCGGGTGTTACATACGTTACATTATCGGCATAACTTATACGGGTATTAAGGCTGTAAAAACCCCTAAGCGTGGGCTGGTAAGCACCACGGGCAATTTTAATATCCTGTTTTGCCACCTCAAGATTGGCAAGAGCCAGTTTAATTTCGGTACGTATTCCTTTAGCCTTATCAAAAATGGCATCGGGGGTTTGTATCAATACTTCGCTTTGCTCACTGCTATATTCTTCATCAGCAATATCAAATGTAGCAAAATCTTCAAGTTGCAGTAATTGGGCAAGGCTAAGTTTAGAGAGCAGTAACTGGTTTTCGGCAGCAATAACCTTTTGCTTATCACTTGCTATTGTAGCTTCAATATCCAGCAGGTCGCCTTTTGGTATCTGGCCACCCTCAACAAGCTGGCTGCTGCGCTCATATTGTTGCTCATCTATAGCTTGTTGTTCATTTTGTACCTTTAAATTTTCTTTATTAAAAAGTATCTGCAGGAAAGCATTGGCAACGTTTAGTGCCGTATCATCTTTCATTTTTTGCAACTGGTACTGGCCTGCAACAATTGCCATACGCGCCCGCCTGTAGTTCATTTGGTTTTGCAGCCCCTTATAAATATCAAACTGGGCACTTAAGCCGGCATTACTGTATTGCAGGGTTTGCTGTTGCAGTAAGTTAGTAAGCGGGTTAATATTTAAACCTACGTTCCAGGTATGGCTGCCGGTAACATTTGCCGATGGCAAAAAGGCACCAATAGCATCTGTTTTGGCTATAGACGTTGTTTTAAGATCGAGTTCAGACTGGCGTACTGATATATTATTTTTTAGTGCATAATCAACACATTCCTGCAATGTCCATTTCTTTGCCTGAGCCGCTGCCGTAAATGTACAAAGCCCACATGCCAGAAGCAGTAATATATATATTTTGTGTTTCATTTTTAATAATCCGGTTGGGTGAACAAAAATACTTAAAATTTCTGAGGGTATAAGACACAGATTTTCATTTATTAGACTACAAGCCAGCTTTAATGTTACAAATTAAACCTTAATTTTGCGGCGTTATTTTTCAATCACTTACTTATGAGATTTTTTGCACTCCCCACACTCCTTTTTTTTTCGGTACTGCTTAGCAGCTGTTCTACCACTAAAAGAATAGAAGCCCTTAAACCTGAACCCGGTAAAACTACCGATGTGGTTTACCAGCAGTCTACATCATTTATAAGCCTGCCTGTTACCATAGCCGTTGCCGATGTGGAAACACAGATAAACAAAATACTTACCGGCCTTATTTATGAAGATAAAAACATAGAGGACGATGATATTGCCATGAAGGTATGGAAAACTGCCCCTATAAAATTTACAGAACAAAAAGGCAAGCTGCAATCTGTAGTACCTATTAAGGTTACGGCAAGCGTGCGCTATGGCGCACTGGGTGTGTATGATACCCGCGAGTTTAACCTTGATGCTGTAGTTACCTTTACAAGCAAGGTGGGGCTTACCAACTGGCAAATGAAGACCGATACCAGTATTGCCTCATTAGAGTGGAACGAAAGCCCCTCTGTAACCATAGCAGGTAAGCATGTAGCTATTACTTACCTTATAAACCCTGCCATAAAACTGTTTAAGAACAAGATAGAAGACCAGCTTGATAAAGCCATAAGCCAATCGGTTAACTTTAAGCCGCAGGTTCTTGATGCGTTAGAGAAAGTTGCCACGCCTTTTTTAACCAGCCCCGAATATGAAACATGGTTTAAGCTTACCCCGGTAGAACTTTATGTTACCGATGCTGTATTGTCTAAAAAACAAATAACTATGGCAATGGGACTTAAGTGCACCATGGAAACTATGGTGGGCCAGCAGCCTAAGGTTACTTTTAAGAAAGAGAATGTAGCTTTAAAATCAGTTGCTACCATGCCAGATAAAGTAACGGCTACCGTTGCGGCAGTATCTACTTACGAGAGTGCCAGCAAGGTTATTACCAAGAATTTTGTGGGCCAGGAATTTGGCGAAGGCAGCAAAAAGGTTAAGGTAGAAAAAGTTGAACTGTGGAGTAAAGATTCTAAAATGGTGGTAGCGCTCGACCTTACAGGCAGCATAAACGGTACTATTTACCTTACCGGATACCCTAACTACAATGCGGTAACTAAAGAGATCTATTTTGACCAGATGGATTATGTATTGAATACCAAAAGCGTATTGATGCGCACCGCCAACTGGCTTGCCGAAGGTATTATCCTTAAAAAGATACAGGAAAATTGCCGCTACTCTATTAAGCAAAATCTTGAGGATGGCAAAAAGAGCATGCTGCCTTACCTGACTAATTATTCGCCTATGCCGGGAATATTTGTAAATGGCACACTTGATGATTTTGTGTTTGATAAAGTAGAGCTTACCAATAATGCTATTATTGCATTTATAAAAGGATCCGGTAAAATAGATTTGAAGGTTGACGGAATGAAATAGTCAATATTAAAATTTCACCCTCTATAACTATTCAGTAATTAATCTATCTTAAGAATAATTGATATTAAACACACCCCTAACCCCTCTCAAGAGGGGAACACTCAAACCTGCTTACTCTTGTAGTTACAGAAAGAGTGTGGATGCTTGCATAGACACATCTTCCCTCCACAACTCTCCCCAAAGAGAAGGAGTGACTACTTTTTGAGTGCTAAAAATGTGTATCTAATTTAGGAGTAAGCAACAATGAGTGAAGCTAAGGCCTTAAACTTCGTTGCGTTAAGCAAAATATAAGCTGAAGCGTTAAGAAAGATTTGCTGTTTGAGCGTAGCGAGTTCAAATCTTTTAGTCGAAGCTTATGTTTTGTAGCATAAGAAGTTAGAGCCTTGAATTTTTGCTTCTTTTGTTTCAAGACAAAAGAAGAGAATAAAAAACAAATGAGATGTCCACACGATAATTATTGAAAGAAGCCAAGTGTTTATAAATCAAGGGGCTAAACAAAAAAAAGGCAGCGGTTAATTACCAGCTGCCTCTTGTGTTTTTTGACGCATCTTTTTACGTTGCCTGTAAATGGCATAGCCCACGAGTGCAACAAGAAGATAAGGAAATATCATTAAGTAGACAATACCATCGTTTACCGCTTCGGGTTTAATACCGGCATCGCTGGTTTCGAGTGCGGCCCGGCACATGGCGCATTGTGCATTTCCCGGTGCTGTAAACAGTAACAGGAAAGCACTTAGAGCGAAATATTTTATATTGTAACGCATATTAGTATTTGTAATAAGGAGAGATCATTATATAAACAATAACTCCGGTTACGGCAACATACATCCATAAAGGGTAGGTAATACGTGCCAGTTTTTTATGGCGCTCATAACTGCCGGATATTCCCCTAACATACGTATACAGTACAAACGGTATAATTATTACCGATAGTGCAATGTGCGTTATAAGGATAAAAAAGTATATAGGCCTGATGATGCCCTCACCACCAAAAGGTGTAGAATCTGACGTCATGTGGTAGGCTACATACATAACCAAAAATGATACCGAGAAACATATTGCCAGTTTAACCAACACCTCATGCAGCTTGCGGTTGCCCCTTTTTATTGCCATTACAGCAAGGAATAATGTTATGGCAGTAAAACCATTTATAGTGGCATAAATAGGCGGCAGGAACGATAGGGGCTCTACATCGAAGCCTAATTTTCTTAGGTTAACACCAAACAATGCTGCCACAGCAAGCGGTATTATTACAGAGACAGCTATAATCCATTTATTGTATTTCTGCTCTACAGTTTTTTGTTCAATTGTATTTTGCATTCTTATTCTTCCAGTAATTTTTTAATATCTTCTTTTATTGCCTGCACCCCGCTATCTTCAAGGCCATCATAATACAGTATAGGGTTGCCAAAACTGTCTTTACGGCTGCGTATGTTCCCGTCTTTATCTACAAGGGCAAACATACCCGAATGTTCAAAACCTCCGGCAACTTCGGGGTTAACGCCTGCATAAAGCTTAAACTCTTTTGCCACGTTAAAAATATAATCACGCTTACCTGTAAGCAGGTGCCAGTTATAATTCTTTACTCCCAGTTTATCGGCATGTTCTTTTAAAACCTGTGGTGTATCATTCTCCGGGTTAATAGTTATAGAAGCTATACCAAAATCAGGATTACCATAAAACTCTTTTTGCAGCTTAAGCATGTTTTCATTCATCTTAGGGCAAATGGTTGGGCAGGTACTAAAAAAGAACTCTAACACATATACTTTACCCTCATAATCTTTATTCGAAATCTTTTTGTTATTCTGGTCGGTCAGCTCAAACTTTGGTGCCTCACCAATAACTAAAAGATCAGATTTTTGAAAGCGGCCTACAATCTTGGGCACGACCCAGATACCAAATATCAATATTATAAATGATATCCCTATATACGATTTGTTTTTCATGATACTAAATTTCCCTTTTTGCGCCTTTTTCGGTATTGTTCCTCCTAAGGGCAAGGCGGTACTCCCTCAGCACTATTTTAACGTCATCGGTCATATCATTATGCAAATCGGCTGCAGAAAATGAATTGTAACCATCCTTATAGGCATTATCTTTCCTGTTCTTTACTTCACCTTTTCTGCCCCTGAGGTTAAGCGTTTTGTCTACTATAAAAATATTAAACGTACCAAGGTCTTTATCAAGAGGTTCTTTAACTTTAAGCGAAGCATAGAACTTATTGATTTCTTCGGGAGATGTAAACACAAACTTCCAGTTGCTAATATCGCCCATAACCTTAAGGCTTTGTTCTACTTTTTTAACGTCTTCCTGGGTACCGTCGGGCATAAGCATAACGATCTGGAAATCTTTAAAAGCGCGGTACTTTGCATTAAGCTTTTGGTCAATATTAAAAATGCTTTCTTTGCGCTTTATAACATCGTTACCTAAAAAGCCTACAATTGTTATTTTGTCTTTCAGTTTAACAACACTATCTGTAAATGTTTTGCCCTGCGGAAGTTCGTTAACATTTTTAGTGATAACGGGCAAAAAGAGTGAATTGTGCTTAGCCATAGAAAAGTAAATGTATAGCACTAATGGTAGTGCTAAAAGGCCAAGCAGGACTATTTTTTTTTTCATAAAGTCGGGGAGCAATTATTCCCTGTGCAAAATTAAAAAAGGCGGTTGATAAAACCGCCTTTTTTAGTAATTAATATGTCTTAAAAAATCCACTTGTACTGGGACTGATGAAACACATCGAAAATATAATTACCCTCTATAAGTAAGATGAACACTAAATAGATAATTAAGAACACCAATGGCGACACAATTGACCACCTAAGGCTGCCTTTTTCGCCTTCAAGGTGCATAAATGCCCACATTATATAATATGCTTTTACAACTGTAAGGATAATGAATATCCAGTTAAGTATGCTAAGGCGGAATAATTCATGAAGAAAAAGAACATCCGGTTTAGCAATACCAAGTATTACCTCTACAATAGTTATTGCAGATAATATTCCGAAAACCGTCCAAATCCTTCCAAGGTTTGATGTATGCTCGTGAGTATGTGACATATACTTTAAATTTTTAGAATTAAACTAAGTAGAAGAATGTGAATACAAATACCCAAACTAAATCTACAAAGTGCCAGTAAAGACCAACTTTTTCTACCATTTCGTAGCTTTTTCTTCTCTCATACGTTCCGTAAATAACATTAAGGAAAATAAGTATGTTTATAACAACACCAGAGAATACGTGGAAACCGTGGAAACCTGTAATAAAGAAAAAGAAATCAGCAAATAGCTTATGGCCATACTCGTTATGCTCAAGGTTTGCACCTTTCACAAATAACGCGCCGCCTTTAATAGCCTCAAGAGAAGCATCCCTTGACAGTATTTCCTTTTTTTTAGTTGTAGGGTTTATGTTCTCTGTCCTTATAAGCACTTCAGGATGCGCTTTTAAACCTTCAGCAACTTCTTCCACAGTAAATTCAGGAAGTGTTGCACCGCTTAAAAACCATATACCGTTAGCTTTTGTTTTTTGTACTCTTGTAGTAGGTAAGTGCGCAGCAAAATCGGCCACAGCAACTCTTTCGCCTTCTTTATTAACAAACTGCAGTACAGCACCGCCTTTTGTTTCTACAGCACCAAACTCGCCACCTATAAAGTTTTTCCACTCCCAGGCCTGAGACCCAAGGAATATAAAACCACCTATAATGGTAAGAAGCATGTAAATGGCAACTTTAGTTTTCTTTAAATGATGCCCGGCATCTACGGCAAGTACCATAGTAACCGAAGAGAAGATAAGTATAAAGGTCATTAAAGCCACATAATACATGGGTGCCTCTACTCCGTGCATAAACGGAAAGTGAGTAAACACCTCATCTGCGATGGGCCATGTACCGATGAATTTAAACCTTGAAAAGCCATAAGCGGCCAAGAATCCTGAAAAAGTAAGAGCATCGGATACGATGAAAAACCACATCATCATTTTGCCATAGCTCGCTCCCATAGGCTCATTTCCGCCGTCCCAAAGTTTGCCTGTAGTGGCTGGTGAAGTAACTGTCGCTGCCATAAAACGTTATTAGGTTAAAAGTTTTCAAATTTACATTTTTTTTCCATTAATAGAAATAGAAAAATAAAAACAAATAAACCCACAAAATATCGAGAAAGTGCCAAAACATTGCACCCAACTCTATACCAAGGGTTTGTGAAGAAGTGTATTTTTGTTTAAAATGATTATAAATTACTACTAAAAGTACGATTAGCCCTGCAATAAGGTGGACAAGGTGTACAATAGTTACAACATATACAAATGTAGTGGTTATTGTGCTCTCCGGGCCTGTAAAAAAGTAACCCGACCTCACTATTTCTCCAAAGCCGTAAAACTGGGCTACAACAAACGCTGCACCAAGCCCCAGCGTGGCTAAAAGCAGCCCCGAAGCCGCCTGGCGGTTATTGTTTTGTATTGCTTTTACAGCAAAATGAAAGGTACCACTGCTTAATATAATTATAATTGTGCTTATTATAAAGGCCTGTGGCAATACAAAATCTTTAACCCAGTCCGGGCGCGATGTACTTACAACATAGGCACTGGTTAAGCCGGCAAACATCATGAACATGCTTATCATGGCAAACCATAGCAGCATTTTTTTAGACCTTGCATTTCTGTCATAATGCTCCTGCAGCGACATTTTAATCTTTTCCATCGTCTATTATCTGATAAATTTATCTATTATATATATAATTTGCAGCAGCGATATGTAAGATACGCTAACCAGCATAAGCTTGCGTGCCGCAGCGGCATCCATTTTATTGTAAAGCTTAACGGCATACAGCAGCATCCACAAACCCAGCAGCAGCACTATTGCACCGGAAACATAACTTAGCTTAAGCTCGCCTGTAAAACCGGTAACCGGCAGTAACGATGCCAGTATAAGCCAGCAGGTGTACAGTATAATTTGCAGTGCCGTTTTTTTATCTTTCTTACCGGTAGGCAACATAAAGAAACCGCCTTTTTGGTAATCGTCAAATAAAAACCAGCCTATAGCCCAAAAGTGAGGGAACTGCCAAAAAAATTGTATTAAAAACAGTGTACCGGCCTCCACATCAAAATCGTTTGTAGCAGCAACCCAGCCTAACATGTAAGGTATAGCACCCGGAAAGGCACCTACAAAAACGGCAAGCGGCGTTATGGTTTTTAGCGGTGTGTAAACACTGGTGTATAAAAAAATAGATATTGCCCCAAACATAGCTGTTTTAGGGTTTATGCTATACAAAATGCCAAGACCCACAATTGTAAGGATACAACCCAATATAAAAGCGTTGCGTACCGACATTTTACCAGATGGTACAGGGCGGTTTTTTGTCCTGTTCATTAAGGCATCGAGGTCTTTTTCTATAACCTGGTTAAAAACATTTGATGCACCTACCATACAGTAACCACCTATAGTAAGCAATACAAGTGTTGCCCAGCTAAAAGGATTAAGATCTGAAAAGCCCAGCAGGTACCCTGCTATCGACGAGAAGACTACACTAACGGCAAGCCTTGCTTTAGTTATGGCTGTAAAATCTGCAAGGAGCGATTTAAAAGAAACATCGTTTTCTGAAGCGTTCAAAATAATTTTCATTGTATTTTCAAAAACTGGTGCAAAGATAGTCCAAAAAACTTCCCTGAAAAAAAGAATACCCTTTAAAACAGGCGTTAAAAATATTTTTTACTTTTTTTTAAACCCTCAACGCAACCTTTTTAATCATACTGCGTCTATAGTATATAATTGCATTGCAAAGGTTGTTGAAGATAATTGCTATGAAAAAGAAATTTTAAACGATTTTGCTATGAAAAAGAGAGCCTTCCCGCTAACCCGGGAAGGTTTTTTTATTTAATACCCCTCTGCGGCGGCTTCGCCCTGGACTATGGCTTTTGCCGATGATGTGCCTATACGCAGTACCCCAAGCGCTATCATTTGCACGGCCTCATCATAATTGCGAACGCCTCCGGCAGCCTTAACCGGCAGTGGTGCAGAATGCTGCAACATAAGTTTAATGGCAGGAACGGTTGCGCCATTTGGCAATCCGTTTTCGGTTTTATAAAACCCTGTAGATGATTTTATAAAAACGCGGTTATAATCTGCTTCATCAAAATTTTGAAGGATAACACTTTTTATCAATTCGCAAATTACTACTATCTCTTCATCTGTAAGTGCAGCGATCTCTATGATCCATTTTACCGTTTTTTTATTTGCTAAACCAAGACGGGTACATTCTATAACCTGACGCTCTACTGTTTTTATATCGCCCTTTTTAAATGCAGTATAATTCACCACAAAATCCAGGTCATCGGCGCCATCGGCTACACCCTGCCGGGCTTCGGTAAGTTTATCATCCAAACTCCCCAACCCATCCGGAAAATCAATAACCGTACCCACTAACACTTTAGCATCGGCATCTGTAATTATCTTAACTGCCATAGCAACCATATCAGGCCGCACCATAACAAGTTTAAATCGTTCCTGTATGGCCTCAATTACTGCTGCCTGTACTACACTGCGGTTTTCCTGCTCAGTAAGCCCGGCCTGGGCAGGCGTTTTTAAATAAGTAGAATCTAAATAGTTCCTGATATCCATAATAGCTTATAAAAAAGAATCCCGAACCTAACGATTCGGGATTGTATTATTTTTTCATTTTACTTAATAGCCAAAGTACTAAAACAGCTAATGCAGCACCTGTTGTATTTGCAGCAACATCGGTAATATCGGCACTCCTGTCCTGAGTAAAGAACTGTTGGCAACCTTCAATAAATATACCATATATCACGGCCAGTAAAAATGCCCACAGCCTTTGCTTTTTAGTATTTACTGCAGTACCCGTTTTTAAAAACATATACCACAATACTGTAAAAACAAAATAAAATGTGCAATGAACATATTTATCGGTATACCCGTCATGCACCGGTACACTATCAAAATTATGCATACTTACAAGACAGCAAACAGTAACAAATACAGTCCACAATGCAGCTGCCCCAAAGTATAATTTACGCACCTATAAGCTCTTTATATTGTTCGCTGCTTAATAACTCTTCAATTTCTGCAGGGTTGCTAAATTTAACTTTAACCATCCATCCGTCGCCATAAGCATCAGCATTTACAGTTTCCGGTTTAGACTCAAGGCTGTCGTTAAAAGCAACGATCTCACCAGATAATGGTAAAAATAAATCAGAGACCGTTTTTACAGCTTCAACCGTTCCAAAAACCTCATCCTTTTCAAGCGTCTGGTCTAAGGTTTCTACTTCAACATATACAATATCGCCAAGTTCTTTTTGTGCAAAATCTGTAATGCCCACAGTTGCTGTGTCGCCTTCAATTTTAACCCATTCGTGGTCTTTAGTGTATTTTAATTCTGCAGGAATATTCATAGTTGTTAGTTTGTTTTGTTTAGGCAAATGTATGTTTTAAAAAAATAAATTTAAAATCTTTTTTTAGATTAATTTCCAAAATTGTACCTCAGTGTAAACCCTGCACGTATGGTGGTAATAGGGAACGCGGTAGATATTACAGCTTTAGAGAATGAATGGTCGTAATAAAATATAGCCGTAAGGTTCTTACTAAATGAATAATCGCCTGTTAACTTAAGCGTCCATATATCCTGGCCGCCGCCCAGCTGGTTGTTATCATAATCCAGGTAACGCACAATTGTCTGGTTTTTTCTCAACGTAAAGTCGGCCTTAAGGTTAATATCACTCTTAATAGTATTGGTAGGGTTATCTGCCAGTGTAGAGTTTATAATAACATCTTTAATACGGTAGCCCAGCCCTATTACATACTCGTTACCCTTAACCTCTGTAAGCAGGTTATTATCAAAACTTAAGTTAAGCGTACGGTCTTTACGTATCTCTGCGAGTATTTTAAGAGAGTTTTTCATCTCCATATCTACACGTATAAGCGGGTTAAACTGTTCTGCTAAGTTAACGTTAGATATAATGTTTTTAGGAATAAAGTTACCTGTATCATTATTATCCCTTCTATCCGGGGTATTTGCATTATAATCAAGATTAGAGCGGTAAGAGTTAATATTGTAAGAGGCCTGGTAACGGCTTTGCAACGAGAAACGCTTAAACCTGTCCTTAAAATATTTATAGCGCATTAAACCGGTGTACTTAATAAGCCAGTTAGGCAGCGGAGTATTGCGGAACATACCCGTACTTACATCTGCAGCATCCTGACCTGAATAAGCCGAAATGAATGATGGCAATAACACCACCTGGCTGTTTTTACCAAAACCTACAGGATATCCTGCATTTGCTGTAGCAAAAGCATCCGAGCCGGCTACATATCTTGGCACGGTAACTCCCGGCCCGTAATATTGCTCTGCCAGCCTGTTAGCTATAACAAGCCTGTTTTCCCTCATTTGGTCAAACGCTTCAGAACCATTTATGTCGCTCGTAGAAAATGCTGTTTTAATAAGTATAGTAGATACACTAAAGTTACCATAGTTGTAAGGAGAGCGCGGATTGTATAAACCTGTAGCATCTACGTCATACTGCTCTGATGCATTTTCAGATGATTGTTTTTCGGCATTAAGGTCTATCGTTAAGTCCGGGAATAAGTCTACTGTAGCTAAAAGGTTTAAACTTTTAGTGTTAACCGTTGTAAAACTTTGGTTAAAACTATCATAGTTTGTAAGATACCCTGCTTTGGCAGCTTCATAACGCACATCGGCCTGGCTACCCCACACAAATCCGAGGCTTGGTTTTGTAGTACCAAAGAAACCTATAGAAGGTAGGTAACCCGGTAATACGGTACCATTATTTTCTTCATAAGTTATCTGTATGTTCTTAACACTGGTAGCAATACCTAATAATCCATTTACAAATACATTGCCGGTAGCCTCCGGTTTAGGGGCAGCCGTAACTTTTTCTCCTGGTTTAGGGGCCGCCTTTGGCGCTGCATTTTTAGGGGCAACTTTTTTCTTAGGGCCAAGGCCTATGTATTTATAAAACAGGTCCATGCTAAGTGTAGCATTAAGTTTGTGCGAAGCCTTATTTTGTATGGTGTTACCCAGGTTGTAGGTAATCCCGTCATCTACAAACTCGGAAAACGCATCTGTAGCACGCAGCCAGTTGTAACTTGCCGTATATCTGTATGTTGATTTAACAAAGCTAAACATAGGCAGTTTGTTTAACGGCAAATCGTAGTTTACCACAAAGTTCTGGGTATGGTTGTTAGCCTCTCCCGTATTCCAGAAATCGTTAAACACCGTTGCCCCTTCTATAGGCCTGTCTGTCTCAGCATCTATATAGTTCCTTACAATATTACTGGTAGATACCTGGTAGTTAAGCGTAAGTGCTTTTGTAAGATTATAGTTAAAGCTGTACTGGTAATTAAAGAAATAATTTCTTCTGTACAACGGGCTTATTGCTATACCATCTACATCTACATTCCGGTACTGCTGCCTGTTGTATTGCCTGATTATATTAGAACTAAATGCTATATTAGACGGCAGATAATTAAAATTGAAATCGCTAAGCGCTTTCCAGTACTGGCTTTTTTTCATAAAAGCGGTGTTTTTAAACGGCTCTACCGGCTTGTTCTGAAATGCAAAATTATAATCGGCCGTAACCCTTACCTGCTGGTCCAGCATGTCCTCAATTTCATAATCATGATGCTGTGTTTGGTTAAACGAGTAACCAAGCGTAACATTTTCCGGGTCATAAACATGCTGTTTCTGTTCGGGAGCCCTGTCTTTTTTAACACCTATAAAGTTTATGCTCTTAGTTTTGGTATAATCTATAGCCCTGTTTTTAATATTATCTTTATCGGCCTGAGATGTTGTAATATCTATCAACTGGTCCAGCTTAACGTCCTGGTAAAAAGGATCATATTCTGGCGTAATTATCTGCTCACCCACACTGTAGTTAAACGGTATGTTTAAGTGCCACGATTTAGGCAAAAGCTTACCTGCACTAAGGTTAGTAATAAGGTTATACTGCTTGGTGTCTTCCCTGCTCCTCTCGTTAGGGCTTTGCTCTATGGTACCAAAGCCTATGGTACTTAAGTTACCTGTTGCGGACATTGTTAAAATATCAGCAAAATTAGTATCCATGGTTGCCACAGCCGCCACACCGCCTTTATTATCCATATCGCTAAGGCGAAGCTCATTAAACCATACTTCTCCCCTTACGTGCCTTGCTACATATTCGCCATTTTGGTTATGGTTCAGCGCAAGATAATCTGTGTTATTCTTAACACCCACCATTATGGTACGCACGTAACCAAAGTTAGGGTTACCCTTAATACCTATCCTCATTTCGCCCACACCTGCCGGCATCGATGGGTCAAGCTGGTTAGCCGTCATGTAATAAACACCATTAGCATCGGGTGCGCCTGCATTGCTTTGTAATACCAGTATTTTAAGCTTGGTAAGCATATCAAGTGTAACAAGCACCTCGTTATCGGCAGGCCAAACCCTGTCTTCGCTCGAATTATTAAAAGGCGAAAGTTCAAGGGGTTTTTCTATCTGGTAAAAGTTATCTGTAAAGTCGTTACCAAAACGCAGGAAACCTATCATTTCATAATCCTTAATATTAGGGTCCGGTATAGGGCGCGGATCTGTTGGGTTGCTTCCTTCTATAGATAAAGCTTCGGCATGTAAAAACATCCTTAACTTTTTATACTGGCGCATATCTACGTTTACATTTTTAAATACGGCACGGGAGTCGTTTGGCTCAAGGCCGGCATCAGTACTGTTAGATCCATTGGTAGCATATACCTTTAACGACAATGCCTGCTCATTTTGGTTTATTACAGCATTATTACTGTATAACTGCTCGCGCACCACACCCGGAGGCGACACATAGCGTATAGGCACCCTGTCTCCGTTTTCCTGCACGTTTAAAGATATTACATCAAAACCGGTAAGGTCGTTTGTATCGTCAGGGTCTGTATCTGTACCAATATCCATAGACTCGGTATACCTTCTCCATTCACTGCGCACTAAATCAAGCGCGCCTAAACGCAGGGTTACCTGTTTTTTAAAACCTGTCATTAATAACCTCATAAAACGTATAGAACGTAAATCGCTTATTTGGTTTATGCTTTCGCGTGTAGGTGCATCTATAGGCACTTTGTACAACAACCATCTTCCGGTAATGGTAGTACCATCACTGGCTTCTCTTCTAAAAGGCCTTTCGTCTACCACATAACCTACTCCTACAGCAGCACGCGGTGCAATAGGCACGCTAAACTTAAAGTAAGAATCTATGGTATTCATAGTGTTATCCTTATTGATGTCCTCAACATCCGGCAGGGTAGTAGAACCCCTGTTAGTATCGCCCACATCTACCGGCGAGTTGCCTTGGGTACCGTTATAATTTTTATATCGGTTTACAACACTACCATTTGCTGCCAGGAAAAACTGGTAGTTATCTCCTGCAGGGTCTTCGTAGCCCCCAAAAGCAGGGTTTGCATCTCTCTCTTCAACATCGTTTAAACCATCAAAACCTACATCCTGAAGCGCACGGTTAGCCCTATCGGTATCAAAAGCATAAATAAGCGATTGCGATACCGGCACTTTACCAAATACCGATGGAAAAACGGTGGCGCTGCCATCTGTACCAGGAAGCCCGTTTTCATATTGTTTTCTGTTATCTTTAAGGATATCTTCAGACATTTCACCCAGGTGAATCTCAAAAGTACCCGTATTGTCATCTGATGTTATAGCATCTCCGGCAGTGGCACCTTCACTTTGATAAGGGTCCATCATCCAGAACTGTATGTACTCTACATTAGTTTGTTCAAAGTTTGTTGATGTTATAGAGCGCATAATAGCACCCCAGTTATTTACCGCGTCGGTTTCGGTAAAACCATTGGTAGGTGCAGCAATAGGGTTAAAGTTGTAAGGCCCCCTTTCCTGAGGGAAATAACTAAGATCGAGCGTAGTTACTACGTTTGTAGACCCCGGAACCACATCGGTTGCAGGATAAAGCTCTTCATAATAAATACGCCTGTTCTCATTTTGAGAAACATCCCTGTCAGAAAGGCCTGTAGGCCTCTGGCTACTGCCATAAAAAACGGGATCTATACTATACCAGGCAAGTTTTGCCCTGTGGTTGTTTGTAGCCGGGTCGTTTATGGCCGGCTCTACACCCCCTATTATAGGCACACTCGATAACGACCAGCCCGAAGCACCTCGCATATCTATAGTACTTTGAGAACCCTCAAAGTCGTCTACATAGGTTGTAGCCTCACCGCCAAACTGGTCTGCCTTAGAGGCTCCCGGTTTTAGCATTGCCACCTCTCCCCTAAATGAGAAGTTAGAAGGCACATCAGTATCTACAAAAGGCAGCTTGTTTACTAACCTTGTAAAGAAAGGCACCTCTGTACTGTATGTGGTATTAAGGCCAAAAATAGTATTGTTTACAGACTCCTGCCCGTAGTTGGTTTTGCTTGTAAATGGCCTTTCGGACATGTTTAATAATGTAGCACCTACTAAAAACTTATCAGTAAATTTATGTTCTACATTAACCCCTGCAAAACGCCTTGTTTGTTGTCCAAATGTGGCATTATTTTCTACAGATACTTCAATAGGCGTATTAGATGCCTGCAAAGACGTATCTAATATCTGCACGGTACCTATTTGATAGTTTACCGTATAGTCCTGCCCCTCTACTAAGGTACGGCCTCCGGCTGTAACTACTACAGACCCTTGCGGCACGTTAAATGCCCCAAGAGATATACCATTGCCACCGGTAGATTTAAAGCGCCCTCTTAACTGAAACTTATTTTTCTGGCTTTGCTGCTGTGCCGCTGCCTGCGTGCTCTTATAAAGCTCGCGGTATACATATTTTTTCTGGTTGGAGTTATACGCCTGGATGTCTGCAGCAAGATTACTGTTATAATCAGGATTTGGTGTAGGGTTATTTGTTCCCAGTTTATCATACAGGTATTCTCCAAAGGGCTCTACGCTTGTAAATATAATTCGCCCATTTTGTGTATCAACTGTAAGGCCACTCTGAAAATCGAAGAAACCGTCTCCGCCCGTTTGAGGGTCACCCGCATAAGTTAACCTGTCTAAGTTAAACACCCTTAGTAAAGGTGTATCTGCAACTTCTGCCTGGTTGCCGGTACCGTTAGGTAATGGCAATCCACCATCTACCGGAGGTATCGCAGGGTTTATATAATTTAATGGCGAAGGGTCTGTGTAAAGGATGTTAAAACGGAAATCTTCCTGAGATAACTGGTATGCATTTGGTATCTGGTAGATGTTTTTCATCATCAAATCCCAAACAGGAGTATCTACCTTTATAAGGTTACTCTTAAGCATTTTTAATATAAGGCTCTGCGTAACCACATTAGTTACCTGATTGTCAGTATTGGTTTCGGGGGTTGTTGCTGCAACACCATCGGTACCAAACTCTCCTACCTGATATACATCTGCCCCTACCGTATATTGGTAAGCAACGGCAAGAACCTCGTCGTTATTAAGCTTTTGGTTTAACGATATGTACCCCAACTGCGGATGATAAGTATACTCACTGCTTGTAAGCTTACGTGCATTTTCCAGTTTAGAGTAATCCCTGCCCTCGCTGGCAGAAAGCGGTGCCCTAAAGCTGCCTGCGCTGGTAGTAACAATTTCTCTTATCGAATTTTCTAATAAACTTGTCCCTGTACCAACTACTTCGGGGTTAAGCTTATTGTTGCCATTATCCGGGTAGCTGTCCGTCGGTACATTATAAAATATATCGCCGGCACTGTTAAAACCTACTGCCTCGTTACTAATATCTGCACCCTCCGGCACACCCGGCGTAGGGCTTACTTTAGTTAATCGCGACTCACCTAAATCCTGTAGTGCTATAATATTTCTCGAATTATTTTCGGCAGGATTAATACGGTTTTGCTTGTTAGTAACCCAAACCTCTATACGCGTAATTTGTACACGGCTGTCTATTTGCGGATAAACAATCAATGCTTTATCATAACGATTACGGAAATATTGCGACAGGAAGTAGTGCCTGTCTGCATCATACTCGTTTGCAAAAAGGGCAAAATCCTGCACGGTACCACCACCCTGTGCCGTTACTGTTTTGGTTTGCGATTTTTGCTCTGAATAAATACCAGTTATTGTAGTTTTACCAAACTGGAACTGCGCCTTTACACCAAAAAGGCTCTGCGCACCCCTAACAAGCGAGTTAGACAGTGGGAAACTTACATTACCTATTTCTATCTTCTGGATGATATCATCCTCTGTAGGGGTATATTCAAGCTTAATAAGATTCTGGAAAGCAAAGGTAGACTCTGTATCATAATTTGCATTAACAGCAAGCCTTGTACCCACTTTTCCCTGGAGGCTCATACTTATACGCTGGTCGAAATCGAAGGTAAAAGTCTTCCTGTTACGAGGCGATATTGCCGGGTTATCCTGTTTTGTGTAACGTACACCAAGATCCATCTCTACAGATCCCTGCGGCTTAACATCTATGGTGTTACTACCAAATATTGTCTCGAAAAAACTGGAATTTACATAGTAGCGCGGCAAAAGGTCTTTTTGCTGTTTCTCTGTACCCTTACCATCTATAGCCTTAGATTTTTGCTTATAATAATCACGCATAGATTCGCGAAGCACAAGCTCCTCAAACTGCTCGGGCGTTAGTATTATAGGATAGGTAATATTAAAACCCTCCATCTTATTGGTATAAATATACCTGTTGGTTACAGGGTCATACGTGTATGCCGCTATAATGCTGTTGGGGTTGTTAAGTTCTATCTTACCACTATTATAGCCTTTTATGGTGTCGCGGGACGCCTCATTATCTTCATCCTCTTCAACAACCTGGGCCTGGGCCAAAACGCTGATGAACAAAAATAATAATGAAAAGCTATATTTTAGTTTTGTATAAAATTCTTTAGAGTACTCTGTTTTCAAGGACTATAAATTTTTTAATGCTTGTTTTATAATTGCTTCTACGGTGGCTGCGGGGGTCTCTTTAACAATTTTTTCGACAGCTTTTTCTGCCAACTTCTTGTTAAAGCCTAAGACCTCCAAGGCAGATAACGCCTCTTCTCTGTTTGTATTGTAACCCGAAATAGAAACTTCGTCTAAATCGTATAGTTTTAACACTTTATCCTTTAAGTCCAGTATAATACGTTGCGCTGTTTTTGTACCAATGCCTTTTATAGATTGTATGGTAACTACATTGCCGGAACCTATAGCCTGTATAACCTCTTTAGGCTCTAAGGACGAAAGCATGGTCCTGGCAATGCTTGCCCCAACCCCTGATACCGACAGTAATAGTTTAAAAAGTTCCCTTTCGGCCTTCTCCACAAAACCAAAAAGCGTGTGGGCATCTTCTTTTATCTGCAAAAAAGTATACAGTTTTATCTTTTCCGAATCCGGCAGGAGCGAATACGTGTGCAATGAAATATTAACGTGGTAGCCCACGCCATGGCAGTCTATTACCACTTCGGTAGGCGTTTTTTCTACCATTCTCCCCTCAAGATGTGCTATCATAGATATTTTTTAAACCGTACCAAAAATAACAAATTTATGTTACCCCACACCAATGTGCTATTTTTTAGGCATTTTAAGGCGCTTTTCTTTTTCCTGTGCATCTACAACAGCTACGGCCGCCATGTTTACCATCTCTTCTACACTGGCGCCAAATTGTACTATGTGCACCGGCTTGTCCATACCCATCATGATGGGGCCTATAGATACTACCCTGTCAAGCTCCTTTAGCAGTTTATAAGTAATATTAGCCGACTCAAGGTTAGGGAATATAAGTGTATTTACTTTTTTACCGGCAAGTTTAGAGAACGGAAATTTATTTTGGTGCATTTCCTGGTTAAGCGCAAAGTCGGCTTGTATCTCTCCATCTACAAGAAGGTCTGGGTGGCTTTTATGCAATATAGATACTGCCTGGCGCACCTTTACGGCGCTTGGCTCTGTAGAGGAGCCAAAGTTAGAGAACGATACCATGGCAATAACAGGCTCTATGCCAAACAGCCTTGCGGTACGTGCGGTAAGTATGGCAATATTTGCCAGTTCTTCGGCTGTAGGGTTAGGATTTATAGCAGTGTCCGATAAAAATACCGGGCCGCGCTTGGTAAGCATCATGTTAGTGGTAGCCACACGGCTCACACCCTCTGCCCTGTTAATCAACTGTAAAATAGGCTTTACAGATGATGGGTAGCTTCGCGAATAACCGGTTATCATAGCATCGGCATGGCCCATATTTACCATCATTGCGGCAAAATAGTTACGCTGGCGCATCCATTTTTGTGCATCGAGGTAGTTTATGCCCCTGCGCTGCCTTGATTGCCAAAACACCTGTGCATACTGGTTAAGCCTGTCGTTTTCAAGATCGGTCTTAGGGTCTACAATAAGCACATCATTATCAAAACCTATTTCTTCTTTAAGCTCTATAATAGTTTCGCGGTTACCTAAAAGTATAGGCTCGCCTATGCCCTCTTCCATAACAATTTGTGCAGCCTTAAGCACATCAAGCTGGTCGGCTTCCGCAAAAACAATACGTTTAGGGTCGGTCTTGGCGCGGTTGGTAAGCAGGCGCACCATTTTATTATCGTTACCCAAACGCTCTAATAGTTCTTCGCCATATTTATCCCAGTCGGTAATAGGCTTTTGTGCCACACCGCTCTCCATAGCGGCACGTGCCACAGCAGGAGCCACTACGGCAATAAGCCTTGGGTCGAATGGTTTAGGGATAATATAATCGCGGCCAAAGTTAAGTTTGGTTTCGCCATAAGCTATATTAACCTGCTCCGGCACACTTGCTTTTGCAAGTTCTGCAAGGGCGTGTACGGCAGCCATTTTCATAGCCTCGTTTATTTTTGTAGCCCTTACATCCAGCGCTCCCCTAAAAATATATGGGAAGCCGAGTACGTTATTAACCTGGTTAGGATGGTCGCTACGGCCAGTAGCCATAATAACATCTTTACGGGTAGCTATGGCAAGGTTGTAATCAATTTCGGGTATTGGGTTAGCCATGGCAAAAACAATAGGGTCTGGCGCCATGGTAAGCAGCATCTCTGCAGTAAGCACATTACCTACAGAAAGGCCAAGGAACATATCGGCATTTTTAACAGCTTCTGCAAGCGGTTTTTGTTCGCCATCCTGTGCATATTTTAAGTGCATAGGCAACAGGTTTACCCTGCTCTTTACGATCATGCCGTCAATATCAAACATGGTAATATTCTCTGCCTTAACCCCAAGTAGCAGGTACAGGGCCGCACATGAAAGTGCTGCAGAACCCGCTCCTGATATTACTATTTTAAGGTCTCCGAGTTTTTTACCGGCAAGGTCGGCTGCATTTATAAGGGCTGCCGATGAAATGATGGCCGTACCGTGCTGGTCATCATGCATTACAGGGATATTAAGCTCTTCTACCAGCCTTCTTTCAATCTCGAAAGATTCCGGTGCCTTAATATCCTCCAGGTTAATACCACCAAAGGTTGGGGCTATATTTTTAACCGTTTCTATAAACTTATCTACATCTTTAGTATCTACCTCAATATCAAAAACATCAATATCGGCAAATATTTTAAACAAAAGGCCTTTGCCCTCCATAACCGGTTTAGAAGCCTCCGGGCCTATATCGCCCAGGCCAAGAACGGCAGTACCGTTACTTATTACAGCTACAAGGTTACCTTTTGCGGTGTATTTATATACGTTAGTTACATCTTTTGCAATTTCCAGGCAGGGCTCTGCAACACCGGGCGAATAAGCCAGGGAAAGGTCTCTTTGGGTTGCATAAGGTTTAGTGGGTACTACCTGAATTTTTCCGGGGTGGGGCTTTGCGTGGTATAGCAAGGCTTCCCTTCTTTTGCTGTATTGGTTCATTCGTTTTCGCTATTGTTATAGAACTCGCAAAGGTAAGCGTCTCGTTTTAAATGGGAAATTTTTAACGCTATTCTTTTTTACAGTCCATAATGATAGCAACGTAAAACATAAACTTATTTATTTGCCAAAATGCCTTTGCTTTTGTTAGTGCATCTGTGATTTTAATACGAATATCCGGCACAACTATAAAAAATGTATATTTGATACTTAAACCAGACAACATGAAAAAATTAGTTTATATTTTTATCATTGCCGCCTTAGGTACAGTATCCTGCACCCGCAAAGAGCCCGTTACTGCACCTAACGCAAAGCTTGGGGCCCTGTTAGAAAAATACCACCAGGAAAATTTAAAGCTGTTCCCCTTTAGCGCTACCATGGCGGGAGATGACCGCTATAATAATATTTTTGCTAACGGCCTTGAAGAAAAATACATTCAGGAACAAAAAGATTTCTTTACCAAATACAAAAAAGAAATTGCAGCTTATAAAGATGAGGAGCTTAATGCAAACGACCTTATAAGCAAACAGGTACTGGAATTTGAATGCGACAAAAACTTAGGCCAACTCGAATTTAGGGAAGACCTGATGCCGCTTAACCAGTTTTCGAGTGTGCCGCTTGTTATTGCCCAACAGGCAAGTGGTACAAGTGCGCAGCCTTTTAAAACAGTTAAAGATTATAACAACTGGCTGGAGCGCCTTGAGGGTTTTAACAAATGGCTGCAAATGGCAATCCTTAAAATGAAAGAAGGTATATCTAAAGGGTATGTACTGCCAAAGTCTTTAACGCTAAAGGTTATTCCTCAAATAAAATCGATGACTACTGCCGATGTAAAAAGCCATTTATTTTACAGCCCCATAAAAAACTTTCCTGCCTCGTTTACCGATGCCGAAAAGAAAGACCTTACCGATAAATACACCAAAATTATTGGCGAAAAACTTATTCCGTCATTCAAAAATCTTTATAATTATGTTAGTACCGATTATCTTGCTGCCAGTAGGGCTACAAGTGGGATATCATCTATTACCGATGGTGCTAAATATTACGATTTGCTTATAAAAAGCTACACTACAACCGAAATGAAAGCCGACGAAATTCATAATCTTGGGCTTAAAGAAGTAGCACGCATTACCACCGAAATGGAAAAGGTAAAAACTCAGGTAGGCTTTAAAGGCACTCTAAAAGAATTTTTTAATTATGTGCGCAACAAAAAAGAACTTATGCCTTTTACTGAGCCGCAGCAGGTTATAGATAATTATAATGCCATCTATAAAAAAATGCAGCCTAACCTGGATAAGCTTTTTGGCATTAAGCCGAAATCCGGTTTTGAGGTACGGAGGACCGAAGCGTTTAGGGAAGCAAGTGCCAGTGCCGAGTACAACCAACCGTCGCTGGACGGTAGCCGCCCGGGTATTTTTTACGTTCCGCTGCCCGATGTTACCAAGTATAATGTGTATGATAATGAAGACTTATTTTTGCACGAAGCCATTCCCGGCCACCACTACCAGGTATCGTTGCAACAGGAAAATAATGCATTACCCTCTTTCCGCAAAACAATTTGGTTTAATGCTTATGGCGAAGGCTGGGCGTTGTACACGGAATCGTTAGGTAAAGAACTTGGTTTGTATACCGACCCATACCAATATTTTGGGATGCTTAGTGCCGAGATGCACCGCGCCATACGGCTTGTGGTTGACACCGGACTGCATACTAAAAACTGGACCCGTGAGCAGGCCATACAATATTCTCTTGACCATGAAGCCGAAAGCGAAGAGAGCATTGTTGCCGAAGTAGAGCGTTATATGGCAATACCGGGCCAGGCATTGTCTTATAAAATTGGGCAGCTTAAAATCAGAGAGCTTCGTGCAAAAGCAGAAGCAGCACTGGGAGATAAATTCAGCATAAAAGAATTCCACAACCAGGTGCTTGATGCAGGGTGCCTGCCGCTAAAAGTTTTAGAAACTAAAATTGATGCATGGATAGCAGCAAGTAAAAAATAAAAAATAAAGCCCTGCATGATAAATGCGGGGCTTGTTGTTATTGATAAACTGTATTACTCTTCTTCATTGGTGGTTACATTACGTATCACACCAGAGTCATACCAATCTTTAATTTGCTTTTTAGGCACAGCATGGGCATCGCTCCTAAACGGTTTTTCATGCAGGCCACTAAATCCGGAATAATCGTCGGCAATAAATTGGTTTTCTACAAGGTAAACACTATCACCTTTTACAGCAGTAACTTTTAGCAGGGTAAATACTTTATCTTCCAGCTTTACGTCATATATATGCCCCGCTACCGGTGTAAGTACAAGACGCGCAGTTTTGCGGCTTTCTTCAATACCTGTGTTAATAGCTAAGCCTAAAATTGCTGCTATAATAGCTAACCCACTATACATCCACCACGATGGTAATTTTTTGATTTCCTTGTAACTTTGTTTCAGGCTTTCTGTAAAGACCGTTTTATCGTATACTGCATTACAATTATGGCAATTGGCTGCTGCCTCTTTTCCGTTAGGCATAAATGGCACAAAAAATAACGTTGCATATTTTTGATACACGACCATTCTCATTGTCCAAATGCTATTACACTTAGGGCATTGCGCATCTACTATAGTATCGGCTACAAGGCGCTTTTTTAATTGTATCAATAAACTTACTACCATATATTTTATTTAATAGCCGGCAAAAGTATACATTCTTATAAAATATAAATAAGCACAAATAATATTTAACACTGCCTATTAGTTAGCTGGATAATTATATTTTATGCATTTTGCTTGTGTACAAATCAAATTATTTAAATTTGAATAAACCCATACACTCATGAAACACCTTATATGCCTTCTGATTTTTCTAAGTTTTATAAATGCTTCGGCACAGGAAAAATTTAAAATAAAAGAGGTAGAGGGTAAAGATTATAAATCTGCTTATTACATTGTAAACGAAAAAGGAAAAGCAGTAAAGCAGTTAGATTCCACAAAATATTTAATGTGTTTTACACAAGAGAAATATGGCTACTTTGCTGTTTTTCTAATTAAAGGTAATAGTGGCTGGTGTGCCGTAGATATAAACGAAAAAGTTTTATTCAACGTTTATAACACGAGTTATGGGGAGCCGTCGCCAGATGAATTAAGGGAAAACAAAATAAGGATAGTTGACGAAAATGAAAAATTAGGCTTTGCAGACCATAAAGGAAATATTATTATTAAGCCGCAGTTTGAAATTGTAACGTCTTTCTATAATGGTAAAGCAATAATAGGTGAGAAATGCAGCAAAATACCCTGGGGCCCACATGAAGAAGAAGGAGGATGCCACCATTATACTATTGATTGCACAAGAGCCGGATATATTAATACAAAAGGGAGTATTATTGAAATCGGAGATTTTACTTTTGAAGAAATGGCAAAGAAAATAAAGTGGAAATCAGAGTATGAGTAATCTCACTACTTCAAAAAATCTATATTCCTTGTCAGTCCCGCAAACTTGGTACGCTTTACCGCCGAGTTTTTAAAGACTGCCCTAAAGGTATCTTCGGTAATTTCTTCCCAGTCTTTTTTGGTTAGCGATAGTAAATCAGGATGCGGGTTAAAGAGGGGTTCGCGGTGCGGTTTAGAGAAGCGGTTCCACGGGCAAACGTCCTGGCACACGTCGCAGCCAAAAGCCCAGTCATTAAAACTGCCTTTCATACTTTCGGGGATGTTTTCTTTTAGCTCTATAGTAAAATACGATATGCATTTGCTGCCGTCTACCACATAAGGCGCAATAATAGCCTCTGTAGGGCAGGCATCAAGGCAGGCGGTGCAGGAGCCGCAATGGTCGGTTACGGCATGGTCGTATTCCAGGTCGAGGTCTATAACCAGCTCTGCAATAAAAAAGAAGGAACCCACCTGTTTGCTCAGGAGGTTGCTGTTCTTGCCTATCCACCCAAGTCCGCTTTTTGCCGCCCAGGCCTTATCGAGCATGGGTGCCGAATCTACAAAAGCCCTGCCCCCCACTTCACCTACGCTTTCCTGAATAGAGTGCAGCAGTTCCTTAAGCTTTTCTTTAATTACAAAATGGTAATCCTGCCCGTAGGCATATTTAGATATTTTATAAGTGTCTTCGGGTTGTTTTTCTTTGGGATAGTAATTTAGCAGTAGCGATACCACGCTTTTGGCACCATCTACCAGTAAGGTTGGGTCCAGGCGCTTATCAAAATGATTCTCCATGTACTGCATCTGGCCGTGGCGGTTTTCATTCAGCCATTTTTCCAGTCTGGGCGCTTCCTCCTCAAGAAAACCAGCCTTGGATATACCGCAAGACATAAAGCCGAGGCGCTTCGCTTCGGCTTTAATGAATTGAGAATATTTTTGTTTGTTGTTTATCATTTCGGCATCACCACTACTTCCATTAAAGCACCTTAACTAATACTCTTTTTACCACAAAGGGCATTAAGTTTTTCACAAAGTGCACTAAGTAATTCTCATTGATCAGTATACAAAGACAACAATACCGATAAATCGGCATTAAGGGGCACAAGGTTTTATTGCACAGTTACCTGAAGTAGTTTACCATTTGACTCAACTCTGCTTACTTGTTTATGATGTCGTCGCTACAAGTAACAAAGCAATCTAAATGTGAGATTGCTTCGTGTCCCGCAATGCCAATGCCCCTCGAAATTCGTCACGTGAAGTTCAATCTGAAATCAAAAATCTGAATTCTGAAATTTCTTAAAAAAGGCCCCCCTGTATTCCCGGTTTTATCTTACCAAGATGCTTATAGGCTTTCTCGGTTACTTCGCGTCCTCGAGGTGTACGCATTATAAACCCCTCCTGTATAAGGAACGGTTCATACACTTCTTCTATGGTCTCGCTGCTTTCTGACACGGCTGTTGCTAATGTAGAAAGTCCTACCGGACCGCCTTTAAATTTATCTATAATGGTTGTAAGTATTTTATTGTCCATTTCGTCGAGGCCGTGAGCATCTACGTTTAAAGCACGTAGCGAATAACGGGCAATCTCGATATCTATTTTTCCGTTGCCTTTTATCTGAGCAAAGTCGCGCACGCGGCGCAGTAATGCATTGGCAATACGTGGTGTACCACGGCTGCGGCCTGCTATTTCTATTGCGGCTTCCATGCTTATGGGCATGTTGATGATCATGGCACTACGCTGCACAATGGTTGTAAGCAACTCTGTAGTGTAATATTGTAAACGGCTTGATATCCCGAAACGGGCACGCATGGGCGCTGTTAAAAGTCCCGAACGTGTCGTAGCACCTACCAGTGTAAACGGACTAAGCCCTATTTGTACCGATCGTGCATTAGGACCGCTCTCTATCATGATATCAATCCTGAAATCCTCCATAGCCGAATATAAATACTCTTCTACAATAGGGCTAAGGCGGTGAATTTCGTCTATAAAAAGTATATCGCGCTCGTCAAGGTTGGTAAGCAAACCGGCAAGGTCGCCGGGTTTATCCAGCACGGGGCCCGATGTTATTTTAATGCCTACGCCAAGCTCGTTAGCCAATATGTTAGCCAGCGTGGTTTTCCCTAATCCCGGTGGCCCGTGAAAAAGGGTATGGTCCAGCGCTTCGTTACGCATGTTAGCCGCCTGTACAAAGACTAATAAATTTTCGAGCACCTGGTCCTGCCCGGTAAAATCGTCAAAGGAGAGCGGCCTGAGTTTTTTCTCCAGGTCGATCTCCTCCGGGTTAAAATTTTTATTGGTAGGGTCTAAATTCTCGTTCATGCCGCAAAGATAATTCAATTTGGGTTAAACCCTACATCCGGTAGCCGTCAGATAAAATTTCGTTCCACTCCGGGTGGTCGTTTACATAATTAGCTACAAAAGAGCATGACGGCACTACCGTTAACCCATTATCTTTAGCACATTGCAGGCTTTGTTTTACAAGATCGGCAGCAATGCCCTGCCCGCGCAATGCCTCCGGAGTTTCGGTATGTGTAAGGTATATTTTTTCGCCTTCACGGATAAATTCTAAAAAGGCAGTACCACCTTTTGTGTGTAGCTCAAACTGGTTTTCGTCTTCGTTTACTTTAAAGGTAGTGGTGTTGCTGTTTTTCATGGTTTGATTTTTAATAAAGGTAAAATTATTTAGATAATGAGACTATTAAATTTACCACAAAGGTCACAATGATATTTCACTGAGTTCATTAAGCTGAATAGTACAAATGCTTGCTTAAGCAAGCGGGACACGAGGCTGCACGCACAAGAGCTTTCTAAGAAATGAATGACTCAATAGCCCTGACGTAGCCGGTATCCTGCCGACCGCAGGGAGGCAGATAAAGGCGATGGCAGGAACTACGATCGCTAAAATGCGCCTGCCTTTCGCTCCATAAAGTTTACAGACCTTTCCAGTCAGGCAATTATATGATGATATGTTAACTAACTGCTTTTTTTAAATATCTTTAGCGAAACAAACCAAAGTTATGACAGAAAACGAACACGAAGATAAACATTTAAAGCGCGAACTTGGCCTGCTGGACGGTACCATGCTGGTAGTGGGCTCCATGATAGGGTCGGGTATATTTATAGTTAGTGCCGGTATTATGCAGCAGGTGGGCAGTGCGGGCTGGCTTACACTTATATGGGTCATTTCCGGTCTTATGACCATGATCGCTGCCGTGAGTTATGGCGAGCTTAGCGCTATGTTCCCTAAAGCGGGCGGCCAGTATGTGTACCTTAAAGAAGCATATAACGAACTTGTTGGGTTTTTATACGGATGGAGCTTTTTTGCCGTAATACAAACTGGAACCATTGCCGCTGTGGGTGTGGCCTTTGCTAAATTTGCAGCGTACCTGTACCCTCCTGTAAGTGACCAGAATATTTTATATGAGATAGGCAGTTTTAAACTGAATGCCGCGCAATTGGTATCTATAGCCATTATTATTCTGCTCACGTACATCAACAGCCGCGGGGTTAAGAATGGTAAATATATCCAGACTATTTTTACCGTTGCCAAAATAGCATCGCTGTTCGGGCTTATAATTTTCGGGTTTATCCTCGCTGCTAAAGCCGAAGTTTGGGATGCCAACTGGGCAGATGCATGGACGGCAAAATCGTTTAGTAAAGACACCGGCTCGTGGACGGTTATTGGCGGGAGCATGTTATTCTCGGCAGTGGCAGCCTCTATGGTGGGTTCGTTATTTAGTAGCGATGCCTGGAATGGCGTTACGTTTATATCGGGGGAGATAAAAAGGCCGGAGCGCAACGTAGGGCTTAGCCTGTTTTTTGGAACACTGATCGTGACTATAATTTACATATCGGCCAACCTTATGTATGTTGCCGTAATGCCGCTTGATGCTATTGCCTTTGCCCCAAGCGAACGCGTGGCGGTGGAAGCTTCGCAATATATTTTTGGCACTACCGGAACGTATATTATTGCCATCATGATCATGGTTTCTACCTTTGGGTGCAATAACGGACTGATACTTGCCGGTGCCCGTGTGTATTATACTATGGCTAAAGACGGGCTTTTCTTTAAGAAAGCAGCTTCCTTAAACAAGGCAAGCGTACCGGGTTGGGGGTTGTGGTTTCAGTGTATTTGGGCTTCGGCGTTGTGCCTTACGGGTAAGTATGGCGACCTGCTGGACTATGTGATGATCATTGTAGTGATATTTTATATCCTGACCATTTTTGGCATCTTTATTTTGAGAAGAAAAATGCCCGATGCCCCAAGGCCCTACAAAGCTTTTGGTTATCCTGTACTACCTTTAATCTATATTATACTGGCAACGGCTTTTTGTGTTGCTTTACTAAAAGACAAAACCGACACCTGCGGATGGGGCGTGCTCATTATGCTTGCCGGGATACCGGTTTATTATTTGAGTAAAAGGAATGCGAAAATAAGAGGTTAAAAAATAATTTTAAACATATTTTAAAATGGGTTAGCAAGGCTTAACTATAAACAACAATCTCCCCCGGAAACGGGGGGAGATTGTTGTTTTATATAATGCCGTTTACTATCTTTATACCTGGCACTTAGCCTATACCTATGAATAATAACCTACCAAATTTAAACGGTTTCCCTACGGATAACCTACCATCTACCCAGCTCAAATACGATATTGTGGCCAGCAAGTTTATGACTGGCATACACAACCACAACATACGCAACGCACAAGTATCCTAGTAATGACCTTGGGTTAATTGGAGCTGTGTTAATAGGACTAGTGGCTTTGGCTATGATGCTTGTAGCAGGTATATACTGGTTAAAAAACCTTCCGTTAGGAGTGCCAGCACCATTTAACATATTTAAATATTTTATCAACAACTAATTACAGGCAACAATCTCTCTTGGAGTCACAGAGTGACCGATTGCCTTTAGTTAAAAATCTACATTAAAGTAGATTGATTTTGTATAAAACTCATACTTGATTAACATTTACTCTTCGACTAATGCTACTTTCCAAACCCCATTTTTAAAAGATAGAAATATTCTAGTTTCATATATAGTATTATCTGGATAAGTTACCCTCTCGTCTACTACATAAATATTATCTTTAAATCTCTGCAGGTTAAAAATTTCACTCTTCAAGTTTTTAAAATTTGGAAAACCATTTTCTTGCAAAGTTAAAACTAAACTGCTTTCTAATGCTTTAGCCGTTTCTTCAATAAGTTCAATATTCTCTAAATTATATGCTTCTACTGTCTGTTCGAGAATAAATTTCGCTTCCTCTATAAAATCTTTGCAAAGAATTATCGCATTAATATCTTCATTGCTGTAAGCCTTTTCTAAAGATGCAACAGCTTCTTCAGGAGTATCATAAGTATATTTCATAATAAATAAGTAGTATTATATAAAGTTTCCAGGCTCTTTCTTTTTAGGTTCAACATTACGTGGGAGTTCAGGCTTCGGAACACCAGTGCTTTCTATGACAGTATTGGATTTAAAAATATCATTAATTTTTGTATCAGGATTATTTTTAATTACCTCTTTAATTTCCAACACATTAGCTCTTACAAATTCAAGAGGTTTCAAACCTTCACTTTGTGCTGCATCTAACTTGTCTTTTAAGGCATTATTGTACTTAGGATGAGGCCCATGCGTACCTTCACCAGTTGATTTTTTAAATTTAGGAACAGGTATTTTATTTTCCGCGCCATCATAATTAAATCCTTCATCTCTGGCAGCTTTAACAACCTCATGATTTCTTAATGCTCTTGGCCAAACATGATGAACCTCTGATTCTCCTACAACTCAGCCGTTTTTACTCCTGTTTCAACAGCAGCCCTAACAGTGTTCATTGCTGTTCCTGTTAAAGGAGGTGTATTTGTTGTCTCTAAAAGAGCTCCAAACCAAACTCCTTCTAAGCCTTCGAGCTCTCTGTAGGCAATAACCTTATTCGACGCAAAATTGTTCGGAGACTGGAAAGCATATTTCTCTGCTAATGGGTCAATACTCATAAAACGACCTATAGCATAGTCATAATTTCTATACTTAAAACTATCCCAGTTAAGCCCCAGCTCGTCTTGGCGTTCCTGCCCTTGGTACTTATAATTATAGCTAATATATTGAATGCTTTCAAATTTATTGTCATAGTAACATAAGTTAGAACCGCAATAAACAAAAAAAGGCTACCCATTCGGATAGCCTTCTTCATATTTAATATTTACTAAGAGTGGTGTAGTTCTTCTTCACCCTCTTTCATAGGAACTGTTTGAGGAACAAAGTCATCATCATGTCCCGGTTTGCTGTAATCATACGGCCACCTGTATACTTCAGGTATTTCGCCCGGCCAGTTACCGTGAATGTGCTCTACAGGAGTTGTCCACTCCAGTGTGTTAGCCCTCCATGGGTTCTGGATCGCTTTTTTACCTTTAAATATGCTGTAGAAGAAGTTCCACAGGAATACTAACTGGAATGCTGCTCCTACAAGTGCAAACATTGTAATTACAATGTTAACATCGGCAAGGTCATCAAATAGCGGGAAGTTAGTATTAGTATAGTAACGTCTTGGCAAACCTGCCATACCTACAAAGTGCATTGGGAAGAATACTCCGTAAGCACATATTGCAGTTACCCAGAAGTGAATGTAACCAAGTGTTTTGTTCATCATCCTGCCGTATAATTTAGGGAACCAGTGGTATATACCGGCAAACATACCGTATAGTGCAGAGATACCCATTACAAGGTGGAAGTGAGCTACCACAAAGTAAGTATCGTGAACGTTAATATCAAGCGTACTGTCACCAAGTATAATACCTGTAAGACCACCCGTAATGAACGTAGATACAAAACCTATAGAGAACAACATGGCAGGGTTCATTTGCAGGTTACCCCTCCATAATGTAGTTATCCAGTTAAACGCTTTTACAGCAGATGGTATTGCAATAAGTAGTGTTGTAAAGGTAAACACAGATCCAAGGAACGGGTTCATACCCGAGATGAACATGTGGTGTCCCCAAACGATTGTTGAAAGGAATGCAATAGCTAATATTGAAGCGATCATCGCACGGTAACCAAAGATTGGCTTACGCGCATTTGACGTCATAATTTCAGAAACAAGACCCATTGCAGGAAGGATTACAATGTAAACTTCCGGGTGGCCAAGGAACCAGAAAAGGTGCTCGAACAATACCGGAGATCCACCTTGGTAGTGTAGTACTTCTCCTGCGATATAAATATCAGAAAGGAAGAATGAAGTACCAAAACTCCTGTCCATGATAAGTAGTAATGCAGCAGATAAAAGAACCGGGAACGATACAATACCAATAACTGCAGTTACAAACAAAGCCCATATTGTAAGTGGAAGCCTTGTCATAGACATACCTTTTGTTCTTAGGTTGATAACGGTAACTACATAGTTAAGAGATCCCATTAGCGACGATGCAATAAATATCGCCATAGATACTAACCAAAGCGTCATACCAAGACCAGAACCGCCTATTGCCTGAGGAAGGGCACTTAATGGCGGATAGATTGTCCATCCGGCAGAAGCAGGGCCAGCCTCAACAAACAGTGAGCAAACCATGATTACCGCAGAGATAAAGAACATCCAATAAGAAAGCATGTTCATAAATCCTGATGCCATATCCCTTGCACCAATTTGCAGCGGGATAAGCAGGTTACTAAACGTACCACTTAAACCGGCCGTTAGTACAAAGAATACCATTATAGTACCGTGAATGGTAACAAGTGCAAGGTAAATATCATTACGCATTACACCATCCGGTGCAAACTTATCTCCTAAAAGTATTTTAAATATCGTAAACGACTCCTCCGGCCATGCAATTTGCATACGGAATAAAAGAGACATTATGATACCTATAATACCCATAAGCGTACCAGTAAGCAGGTATTGTTTAGCGATCATTTTATGATCAAGGCTAAAAATATACTTCTCTATGAAAGTCTGCTCATGGTGATGGTCGTGGGCATCGTGATTATCGTGTCCGTCGTGAGCGTGTATCTCGTCGTGTCCTACTGCTGACATATTTCTTTAATTTGAATATTTTAAGAATTATTTTTTGATAACCTGTGCTACAGTCATTTTAGTGGCTGTAGAATCTGGTTTTGCTGTATTAGTTGAGTCTTTTGCTGTTGCAGGAGCTGCTTCGCCGGCAGCCGGCGCAGCAGGCTGTTTAGATTCTTTAACGGCAGCCGAAAGCGTTTGCTTAGCGCTTAACCATTTGTTAAAGGTAGCCTCATCTTCAACAACAACCTTCATTTGCATGTTATAGTGAGATGCACCACATATTTTATTACATAATAATAAATAATCAAAAGTATAAGGCTCTAAAGCCGCGCCACCTGTAGCAGCTGCTTCGGCACTCTTCTTAGATCGTAACTCATTAATATGAGCAACTTTTTTCATGATAGAAGGATCCTGGCGCATTTCATCAGTAGTAACAGTAGGTACAAAACCAAACTGTGTTACCATACCCGGAACAACATTCATCTGTGCCCTAAAGTGTGGCATGTATGCAGAGTGCAATACATCCTGAGAACGGAATTTAAAGATAATTTGTTTACCTTTTGGTAAGTGAAGTTCGCTTGCCTGGATATCATCCTGAGCATTAGCGTCTCCCATATCTACACCAAGTGTGTTTACACCTTCTATATAACGTACGTTAGCTTTACCAAGTTTGCCATCTTTACCGGCATAGCGCACTTCCCAGTTAAACTGTTTTGCGTATACTTCTACATAAATAGCATCTTCTTTAGCCTCTTCGTCAATAAACATAATGTTTGTCCATGCATAAAGACCATATAAAATAAGACCGGCAAGAACGATTACAGGAATAATAGTCCAGATAAATTCAAGTTTATCGTTATCAGCATAATAAAATGCTTTCCTGTCTTTCCTACCTCTGTTAATGAACGAGAAGTAATGAAGTAAAAATTGGGTTAAAACCTGAACGACACCAATAAGCCACATTGAAATTGACATAAGACTATCGTACTGTGGGCCATGTTCTGAAGCAGGAGTACCCAGTAAAAGGTCACCCCATTTCATCATAGAATAAATTGTGAAGATATAAATGAAACCCAAAAAACCAAACATCAGGTAACCATTCACATTATTATCCCTATCAGTAGCTACTTCCGGATTTTCATTATAAGTGGCAGCACCCACTTGTGTAAGGTGGAATATTTTAGTTAATTGCCATATTGCAATGCCTAATAAAACTAAAACTACAATTACCAATAAACTCGTCATTTGTTTATTTCTTTAAATATTAATAATGAAAATGCTTACTTTCTTCAATCAATGGGTTGCGTTTAGCAAGCAACGGCACTTTTGTTAATGCAGTAAACACTACAAAGATAAACAGGCCAAAGAAAAATAATACAGAACCTATTTCTCCTGCACCTATAAACCATTGGTCACCTACAGTAGCCGGCATGATCATGTTGAAGAAATCTACATAATGGCCACAAAGTATTACAATACCTGCCATAACTACTATCCATGAAAGACGTTTAAAATCAGTATTGACTAATATCAATATAGGGAAAACAAAGTTCATTACTACCATCCCAAAGAATGGAAGGTTATAGTTATCTATACGCATTTTAAAATATACAACCTCTTCCGGCATATCGGCATACCACATAAGCATGAATTGCGAGAACCAAAGGTACGTCCAGAATACACTTATACCAAACATAAATTTAGCAAGGTCATGAATATGGCTTGTATTAACATATTCAAGGTAACCTTTAGATTTTAAATATAGGGTAACTAATGCTATCGTAGTAATACCACTTACAAAGAAACTTGCAAATACATACCAGCCAAACAGGGTGCTGTACCAGTGCGGATCTACCGACATGATCCAGTCCCAAGACATGATAGACTCTGTAACGATAAAGAAAGCAAGGAAGCCTGCAGCTGCCTTAAAGCTTTTCTTATAAGCTAAATTATCTGTAGCTTCATCCTGTGCAAGTGATTGTTTCCTTGAATACTGACGGTATAAAATCCATCCTCCAAAAAATATAACTGCCCTTATAAGGGTAAAAGTACCATTTAAATAACCTGATTTGGCTTTTATAAGGTGGTCTTCGGCTACAACCGCAGGATCCATCCATATAAACAGGTGGTGAAATTGTAAAACCCCTAAAACAAGCAATACAAAAACCACTATAGAACCAGGTAAAAGGTAACTTGTAATACCTTCCATAACCCTGAAAAGTACCGGAGACCAACCTGCCTGTGCTACATTTTGTATAGCATAAAAAGCAAGTACTCCTAATGATATTAGCATAAAAAATATTGCAGCAACATATAATGCAGCCCATGGTTTGTTTTGCAATTGCTTAAACACGTGCTCAGCATGTTCTTTATGTGCATCATGTTCAGCGTGAGCGTCATGCCCTTTGTGAGCATCATGAACAGCATCTATAGCAGCTTTATCAGCAGCATGAGCCAATTCTGAATGCTCATCATGACCTGCTTCTTGGGCATCGCCGGTAGGAGATGCAGCATCATGTGAAGTTGCAACAGTATCATGCTCTGCGTGAGTTGCTACAGCATTAACAGAATCATGGCCTTCATGAGTACCCTCTGCTTCAGCAGCAGAATGTTCTACTACAGCAGGTACATCAGCATGTTCTGCATGAGCCGCTTCAGCCTCATGGTGCTCTGCTCCGGCCGCTTCATGAGCACCGGCTTCGCCGTGGCCTCCATGATGTTCAGCAGCTAAGATTTGCTCTACTTCTTCAAGAGATGTGGGTGCAGTAAAAAAACTATAACCTATCCCAAGGATACCAACGGCCATCAGGATAAAGGCAAAAGTTCTTAAACTATTTGAAAATGTATACATATATTTATGCTTTCAGTGTTCTACAAATTTATTATTCGCTCTTAAGTTTCATCACATAATGGGCAACCTGCCAGCGCTCTGTTTGAGAAAGCTGGTTAGCATGAGATCCCATCATGTTAAGTCCGTAAGTTTCTACATGAAAAATACTTCCCTCAGTAATTACCCTGTCTTTATAGTTAGGTACACCGGCAAATTTTTCTCTCTTAGCAAGGTTACCTTTACCGTCTCCTTTATCGCCATGGCATATAGCACAGTAAATAGTAAAAAGCTCCTCACCTTTTTTAAGGTCTACTTCTTCGGCTGTTAATGGCGATTTAAGGTTAGCTTTTGCAGCCTCATAACCTTCCGGCGTGTTAGGATACTCATAAGGAGTATAACCCCTCGGTATAGATCCGTTAGCAGGCAACTGCCCTTCTTTACCGTTACCAAATGCAGCAGATTCCTGGTAAGGCTCATAAGCTACAGACTGGTACATGTTCGGGAAATACTGGTAATTAGGCGCACCCTTATCGTGACACGAAGTTAGGGAAGCCACTACAGCAACCAGTACTACTATTTTAGATAATGCTTTCATACTTCTTAATAATGCTTTTCAATTACTTTTACCTCTACAGCTCCGGTTTCCTGAAAAAATGCAACCAATTCGTTTTCATCACCTTTAACAGAAACTTCCATCAAAAAATGGTCATCTGTAGTTCTTACATCCGGGTTCTCAGCAGCCTTAAACGGCCATAATTTACTTCTCATGTAAAAAGTAATAACCATTAAGTGAGCAGCAAAAAACACGGTCATCTCAAACATTACCGGTACAAAAGCCGGCATATTCTGGATATAGCTAAAGCTTGGCTTACCACCAATATCCTGTGGCCAGTCCTGGATCATGATATAGTTCATCATGGTAGTAGCTACCGATAAACCTACTAAACCATATAAGAAAGAGGCAATAGCTATCCTTGTAGGTGCAAGACCCATGGCTTTATCAAGGCCATGTACAGGGAATGGCGTGAAAACTTCTTCAATGTGATGATGTGCAGCGCGTGTTTTCCTTACTGCATCCATTAGGATATCATCGTCATTATACAATACGTGTAAAACTTTATTGCTCATGTTCTTAGTGATGATTATGTTCTGAATGTGAATGATTGTCGTGACCGTTATCCCTTAACTTTTTATAAGTTTCGCTGGATGTTTTCATGATAGATTTAACCTCTGCCTGTGCAATTACAGGGAAGCTCCTTGAGTAAAGAAGGAACAACACGAAGAAGAAACCAATTGTACCAATGAAGAAACCTGCATCTACAAATGTAGGCTGGAACATTGTCCATGAAGACGGAAGGTAATCCCTGTGAAGCGAGGTAACGATGATTACGAAACGCTCAAACCACATACCTATATTAACAACAATTGATATTATAAAAGAAACCATAATACTGGTCCTGATCTTTTTAAACCACATAACCTGCGGAGAAACCACATTACAGGTCATCATTAGCAAATATGCCCACCAGTAAGGACCTGTAGCCCTGTTGATAAATGCATACTGCTCATACTCTACACCAGAATACCATGCAATAAATAACTCTGTAATATATGCAGTACCTACAATAGATCCTGTAATCATGATTACTATATTCATCAATTCGATATGCTGAACAGTGATGTAAGCCTCAAGATTAGATACCTTTCTCATGATGATAAGCAGGGTGTTTACCATTGCAAATCCTGAGAAGATAGCTCCCGCAACAAAGTATGGCGGAAGGATTGTAGTGTGCCATCCCGGTATAACCGAGGTAGCAAAGTCAAAAGATACGATAGTGTGTACCGAAAGTACAAGAGGGGTAGCAAGACCTGCAAGCACAAGAGAAACCTCTTCAAAGCGCTGCCAGTCTTTTGCGCGGCCACTCCAGCCAAAACTTACTATAGAGTATACTCTTTTTGTAAAAGGAGTTACAGCCCTGTCGCGAAGCATCGCAAAATCGGGAAGTAAACCTGTCCACCAGAATACTAATGATACCGAAAGGTATGTCGAGATCGCGAACACGTCCCAAAGAAGTGGTGAGTTAAAGTTAACCCACAACGAACCAAACTGGTTAGGTATTGGCATTACCCAGTAAGCTAACCAAGGGCGACCCATGTGGAATACCGGGAACATAGCCGCCTGGATTACAGAGAAAATGGTCATAGCCTCTGCAGAACGGTTAATGGCCATTCTCCATTTTTGGCGGAATAACAATAGTACAGCCGAGATAAGTGTACCGGCGTGGCCAATACCTACCCACCAAACAAAGTTGGTAATATCCCAGGCCCAGCCTACTGTCTTGTTAGATCCCCATGTACCAATACCTGTACCTACTGTATAGGAAACACACGCTACGCCCCAAAGAAAGGCAATAAGCGCTATGGTAAATGCAATCCACCAGTGCTTGTTAGCCCTGCCTTCCACAGGCCTTGCAACATCAACTGTTACATCGTGGTAATTTTTGTCACCTATAATTAAAGGTTTTCTAATGGGAGCTTCGTAATGAGACGACATAATATTTTTATGTTTGTTTCTTTATTAATACTTTTTACTACTATGTATTCCTTACTTTAACGTGGTAGAATACATTAGGCTGCGTGCCAATGTGGCTTAGCAGGTGGTATGCTCTATCATCTTCTTTAAGCCTAACGATAGGGTCTTCCTTTTCGTTTACATCACCAAATACCATAGCACCGGTGCTGCAGGCTGCCGAACAGGCACAAGAGTCGTTAAATTCTCCTTTTGCAACCGGCCTGCCTTCACGTTTAGCCTTAAGGATAGTGGCTTGAGTAGACTGGATACAGAAAGAACATTTTTCCATTACACCCCTTGAACGTACATTAACATCAGGGTTAAGAACCATACGGCCAAGGTCATCGTTCATGTGGTAATCAAACTCGCTGTTCTTGTTATAAAGGAACCAGTTAAAACGGCGCACTTTATAAGGACAGTTGTTTGCACAGTAACGTGTACCCACACAACGGTTGTAAGCCATGTGGTTTTGTCCCTGGCGACCATGAGAAGTTGCAGCCACAGGACATACAGTTTCGCAAGGTGCGTGGTTACAGTGCTGGCACATTACCGGCTGGAATACTACCTGAGGATTCTCGGCAGGGTCTTCCATTGCAGTAAAGGTATCAACAGATTCTAACAGGCCATTTGCATTATTTTTAAGGTTAACATCACCTGCAAACGTATCTTCGTGAGAGTAATACCTGTCTATACGCAACCAGTGCATATCACGGCTTCTTCTTATTTCAGATTTACCAACTACCGGTACATTGTTTTCTGCGTGACATGCAATTACACACGCTCCGCAACCTGTACAGGCATTAAGGTCTATCGATAAATTAAAGTGGTGTCCTGTAGTCCTGTCAAAAGATTCCCAAAGGTCTATTGATGCAGCAGGCACTTCTTTATGATCATAAGATACTACCGGCATAATATTCCAGTCGGCAACATCTTTTTCATTAAAATCTTTTAGCGTAGCTTCCTTAACGATATCTCCCCTGCCCATAAGTGTTTTTTGCAGCTGTACGCATGCAAACTCGTGGTCGTCGCCATTTTCTTTAGTAAGCTTGGCAACCTGGAAAGCGTTAAAGTTAGTATATAGAGAGTAAGCATTAACACCTACCATCATTTCTTTTTTCATAGCTGCCTTACGACCATAACCAAGAGAAAGACCTACAGATCCTTTTGCCTGGCCCGGCTGGATGATTACCGGAACTTTTTCCAATTTTTTTCCATTAACCTCTATAGTAACGTAGCTACCATTAAGGCCACCGTTAGCAACATTATAGTTCTCTAAACCTAATGCATCAGCATCGGCTTTAGCAACAGTTACATAGTTATCCCAAGATACACGTGTAATAGGATCCGGGAATTCCTGCAACCATGGGTTGTTAGCCTGCTGGCCATCTCCCATACCTGTTTTAGTATAAAGAACCATCTCTAAACCACCGGCTTTCTTAGCACTTGCAAGTGTAGTCGCAGCAGTACCATAATCAGCCGGAGCTGCAGATACTGTAGCAGGAACTTCGTTTAAGTAAACACCATCATGAACCAGTTGGTTCCAGGTTTTACCCGTAGTGAAGGTTGGAGCAAAAGCTTTAAGGTAGTCATAGTACGACTGACCGTTACCAGACCATGAAAGCAATGCATCCTGAAATTGTTTTGTATTGAATAAAGGACGGATAGTAGGCTGTGTGATGCCGTAATGTCCTTTTGCAATTGTTACATCGCCCCATGCCTCAAGATAATGAGGAGCTGCGGCAGCAACAGTAGCTATTGATGCAGTTTCATCTTCTTTAAGAGAGAAAGAAACCGACAATTTTACTTTTTTAAGAGCCTCAGTAAATCCGGCACTGTCAGGATATGTATACACCGGGTTAACACCACTCATAATAAGTGTGTGAACTGTACCCGCTTTCATATCTGCCACCAGTTGCGCAACCGCTTTAGCATCGCCTTTACGAACGTAACGGGCACCGTCAGGATTAAACGCAGCCGACTGTAATGAATTGTTTATTGCAATTGCAAGCAATTGTGCATTAACATCATCAAGACCGGTTACAAAAACACCTTTACTACCCGCAGCTTTAAGCTGGTTTGCAGCGTTAACAACAGCCTGGTCATAAGGTTTAGTTACATCCGGTACGCTTACAGCAGCACCAGTAACTATATTATATATTTTAACAAGAGCATATTTTTGCTCTGTAACAGTCAATGGAATACGCTTGTCTGCGTTAGCACCCGTAAGAGACATATTAGACTCTATCTGTATGTGCTTAGACATTTTACCGTTTTTAGGAATACGACCTTGTGTATAACCTGAGTCATAACCACCACCCTGCCAGTCGCCAACAAAATCAGCACCTACAGAAAGGATAACATCAGCTTTACCAAAATCGTAATCAGCTAAAGCCCTTTCGCCGTATACCGCCTGGAAGGCATCCAATGCTTCAGATGAAGACACTGCATCGTACACTACGTGTTTAAAACCAGGATATTTAGCTCCAAATTCAGCAATAAGTTTTTCAGTAGAAGGACTTGCCGTAGTACCCGTAAGCACTACTACACTACCTGCACCAGCCGCAGCTTCACTAAGACCTTTTTTAACGGTGGTATCTACAGCCTCCCAAGAAGCCGGTTTGCCCGAAATAACAGGTTGTTTTAAGCGCATGCTGTCGTAAAGAGAAAGCACAGAAGCATGAACCCTTCCGTTAGCTGACACTTTAGCACCTGCAAGTGTATTGTTTTCTACTTTTATAGGGCGACCCTCACGGGTTTTTATAAGTATGTTGGCAAAATCAAAACCATCTGCAATTGTAGTAGCATAATAATCAGCAACACCCGGTATAATAACTTCCGGCTGCACCACATAAGGTATAGATTTAATAACCGGGCCTTCGCAGGCTGCAAGAGATGCTGCAGCTGTACTAAACCCTACATATTTTAAAAAGTCACGACGGCTTGTAGAAGAAGATGACAAAGCTTCCTTGTCGCCAAGAAATTCATCCGTGGGGATCTCCTCAACAAACTCATTGTTTCTCAGCTTCTCAACAATAGAGCTGTTTTCATTTAGCTCTTCAACACTTTGCCAGTATTTTTTGTTTGATGCCATGTTGTATATAGATATTAGCTTCTTAAAAATTTATTAATAGTGACATTTACCACACTCTAAACCACCCATATTGGCAGCTGTAAGTTTCTGAACCCCATATTTCTTGGCAAGTTCATCGTGGATTTTAGCGTAATAGTCATTGCCTTCAACTTTCACATCAGTTTCGCGGTGACAGTTAATACACCATCCCATTGTAAGAGGCGCATTTTGCTTCATCACTTCGAAAGTCTCAACAGGACCGTGACATTTCTGACACTCTACACCTGCAACAGAAACGTGCTGTGAGTGGTTAAAGTAAACGAAATCCGGAAGGTTGTGTATCCTAACCCATTTAACTGGTTTTTGTACTCCGGTATATTTTTGAGTGTTTTTATCCCACCCTACTGCATCATATAATTTTTGTATCTCGGCAGTATAGAATTCTTTTGAATGATCTACATATAGTGAATCTTTATCACCTGCAAATTCAGCAATATTTTTGTGGCAGTTCATACACACATTAAGCGATGGTATACCCGATTGCTTACTTACCCTTGCAGAAGAGTGGCAGTACTTACAATCGATACCGTTGTCACCGGCGTGTATTTTGTGCGAGAAATGTATAGGCTGTACCGGCTGATAATCCTGGTCTACCCCTATTTGCATAAGGTAACCATAAAGGAAGTAAGCTGAAGCAAGCATTAACAACAACACGGTAACAAATACAAGGAAGCCGTTTTTTGCATACGCTTTCCATAAAGAAACCGAAGGCTCATCCTCAGTAACCACAACACCGTTATTTGCAGCAATTCTTCTAAGCGTTTTGTTAACCAGCACAAGCATTACTATAAGCACGCCAAGCACTAAAACAAGAGCACCTAATATAAGATTGTTAGACGCGCCGCTACCAGAACCTTCTGCAACAGGAGCCGCAGCAGGCTTTTCTGCAACAGGAGCAACTTCTGATGTAAATGCCATGATATTATCAATATCTGCCTCAGAAAGCTGCGGAAACGCAGTCATTGTTGTTTTATTGTTCTCTGCAAAAAGCTTTACCGCAGCAGCATCGCCAGATTTTATCATCTCGCTACTGTTGTGGATCCACTTATAAAGCCATGCCCTGTCATGCTTATCTGCAACACCCCTTAAAGCAGGGCCTGTAGATTTAGCATCAAGTTTGTGACAAGAAGCACAATTTGCATTAAACAGCTCTTTACCCTTTACAGGATCTCCAGCGCCGGCTGCGGGTGCAGCAGCAGCTGTGGCGGCCGCAGCTTCTGGTGCAGCCTGTTGTGCATAAGAAACGGAAAAAGTTAGCGAGAGCGCCAGGCAGAAGAATAAAATTCTTGAAATTGAAGTATGGTTACCCACTTTTTTCATATTAAAAATGATTATCGACTATTTTGGTATGATTTTTAATGCAGTCAGGTGTCAGTAAACACTGTCCTTTTTAAAAACTCCCACAAAAATACGACTTAAGAATTATTCTCAAACCTTAAATAAACCTTAATCTTTAATTTATAACAATTCTAAATAAATCGGGTTTATCGGAATAAAATAAATAGTTGTACATTTGTTGTAAACATACTTCATTATGAGAATTTTAACGATAAGGACGTTACATTTTACCTTACTAATATCTGCTTTGTGTGGTGGTAAAGCACTTGCACAAACAAATACCGTTACCGTTGCCCAGGACTCGCGTTTTGAGGAATTATTAAACGACAAGCGCAAAATAAGCTCATCTATAACTGTAAATGACCGCTATAAGGTACAGATATTTTATGGTGATAACGATAAAGCCCGCAAAGCACTACAAGACTTTAAAAAAGACTACAAAGGCCAGGATGGCACCATAATTTTTGAAAGCCCCACCTATAAAGTATGGGTAGGCAGTTACAAAACCCGCATTGAAGCCGAAAAAAACCTGACAGACATAAGAAAGAAATTTCCGCATGCGTTACTGGTTAAACCTAATAAGTAAATAGCCTTTACATAAACAACAAAATCCCGCACATCGCGGGATTTTGTTGTTTTGACAAGCTACTAAACAGGGAATAAAAAATTTAGATTCCACCTGCAAGCAGAGGGATAAATTGCAGAAAATAATAATGATAAATTTGTATCTTAGCCGTAATCAATGTTTTAATAAATAAATTACTATCAGGATATAAAAAGCAAAGACTACCGCAAACCAATTTTATAAACCATACAATTAATCACACCTTTATGTTTACAAAAACTTTACTAACAACAGGACTCGTGGCCGCAGGATTTTTAGCCAATGCACAAACCACAGCCATACCCGACCCCGCCTTCGAAAAGGCTTTAATTGATTTAGCAATAGATGCTGACGGTATAGTTAACGGATCTCTCTTAACCACTAATGCATTAGCGGTAACTAATTTAACTATTACATCTCCCCAGGTGAATAATGAAACACAATATATAACCGACCTTACAGGACTTGAAGCATTTGTAAACCTTGAAAATCTTACTGTAAACGGCACTATGGCAGAAACGCTAAATGTTAGCGCACTTACAGCTTTAAAGAACCTGAATTGTGCTGACAACATACTTACAAGTTTAGATGTTTCTAACAATTCTTTATTAGAGTCTTTATACATCTCAGGAGGCGGAGACGTATACCCTATGAATGAAATTAGCAGCATCGACCTTAGCAACAATCCAAACATTAATCGATTAACAGCCACAGGCATTAGCACGATTAATTTAAGAAATGGAAACAACAATTCAAATATGCGTATAATTATTAGTTATTTGGGTGAGATACCCGGAGAGCCTGGTGGTTACACCTGTATTGAAGTGGATGATGCACTGGCAGCTGCAAATAATCAGCCACCATATTCTGAATGGATAATATCCCATATAAACCGAACTTACTCTCTTGTGGAGTCTTGCCTGGCAGCAACTAAGGCTGTTAAAGAGAAAACAATTATTGTATATCCAAACCCGGTTTCAGAAACTTTGCATATTGCCCAACAGGATAACTCGTTAATTGATAAAGTTGCGTTATATGACATTTCTGGCAGGAATGTAAGGGAGTTTACTAATATATCTGCTGCAGGTGTATCTGTTTCCGGTTTGGGAAAAGGTATTTATATGCTAAAAATCAGCAACGGAAATGAAACGCAAAGCAGGAAAATAATTATAGAATAAAAACTAAGTCCAATTTTATAAAAACAACAAAGGCTGCCCAGAGGCAGCCTTTATGCTATACATTATATAAATAGTGTATTATTGGAAATCAGCCGGGGCAGTACCCTCGTTGATTTTTACATCAGATACCGTAAGCTCTAAATCTATACCAATATTCATTACAACTTTGTAAGGGAACTTAATTCCTTTTACAGCTTTATAATCGCTATAGTAAGTAGTTTGGGTAGCTTTTTGCCCACCTTGCTCCTGCTCGTGCGCTTCGGCAACTTTAAAGCCTGTAGCTACATCATAGTAATATGTAGCATCGCCTTTTTTAATTGCATAAGCATCTGCACCGTTGATAGATTCTATACCTGTAAGCTTAGCATCTTTGTTAGACACAAGCTCAAGCTCTTCAAACGGAACTGCACTTGCTTTCATATCAGCAAAATCAGCACCTTCAAGCTCTACTCTCTGACCCTGTTGAACCATATAGCCGGCTTTATCGCCCACTACCTGTTTCATCATGCTCATACCCATAGCTTTCATTTCGATCATTTGTTTATGATCTGCAGTAACTTTAGTTGTAAGCTCTAACGGAGTACCCTGAACGGTACCGGCAGATTTTGTAACTACAGTTTTAACTGCTTTAAGCGCTTTCTCGCCACCTACAGCTTTAATGTAACCATCAAGAACTGTTTTTGTAGTAACACCTGCAGGTATTGGTTTGTTTACCACAGGTTTTTCGGCAGGATTACCCCATTTGTCAAAATATTGTATCGGAATTTTTCTTGCTTCAAGACCTGGCAGTACATCTGCAGCTTTACCTACAATTACAATCCTTGAGTTATCTGCAAGGAAAAATTTGTTAGCAGCAGCTTTAACATCTGCAGCAGTAACAGCACTAATGTTTTTTATGTAGTTTTCATAAAAATCTTCCGGCAAGCCCATAGTTTGTGTAAGTAATGCATAACGAGCTACAGTAGCAGGTTTTTCTATCTGCATTACAAAGTTACCTATGTATTTAGCTTTTGCATTACGAAGGTCTTCATCGCTAACAAGGTCTGTCCTCATTCTTTTAACCTCATTAAGTATCTCTGCTACAGAGCTGTCTGTAACAGCATTACGTACAGATGCAGAAGATTCAAAAGCACCTACATATTTACTTGGCGAAATAGAAGAGTAAGAACCATACGTCCAGCCGTGAGCCTCACGAAGGTTAAGGAACAAACGGCCTTCGCCACCACCACCAAGAACCTGGTTAGCAAGAAGCGTAGCAAAATATTCTTTATCGGTCATTTTAAGATTCACAACGTTTACTACAGCAATTTCTGACTGTACCGCGTTTGGCATATCTATAAAATTAACCTGAGTATACTGTACATCTTTAGGGTCGCTGTAGCTAACATTAGGAGCTATACCCGGTTTCCATGTACTAAATAATTTAGTAACCTGTTTTTTAACGTCTTTAAATTTAACGTCGCCTACCACAACAAGGTATGCTTTACCCGGAACGTAGTAAGTATTATAGTTCTCTACAACATCGGCAAGGGTAACATTATTAATAGTTTGCTCGCTTAAAAATTCGCCTCTTGGGTGGTTTTTACCAAATGTAAGTACATCTGTAACCCTTGCTGCGATAGACGGTACATTTTTCTCGTCTGCCTTAAGGTTCTCAACAATCTTATTTTTTTCTTTGTCAAATTCAGCCTGTGTAAATACCGGATTAAGGGCACCATCGGCCATTAAGCTCAATATTTTTTCTGAGTATTTAGAAAGTCCGCTTCCTGCAGCGCCGCTATCCCAAAAGCTGATGTTTGCACCAAGAAAATCTATTTCTTCGTTAAAAGCATCGGCGCTCATTTTTTTAGTTCCGCTGCCTAAAAGTGCGCTAACCATATCGCTTACACCTTTTTTATTGCCTTCGGCATAAGGAGCGTTATCTATAGTAAGGCTGTAAGACACCCTTGGTAACTTATGGTTTTCTACAACCAGTACTTTAAGGCCATTTTTAAGAGTAAAAGTTTCCGGTTTCCCAATGTTTACCGTAGGCGCGGGCCCTGGCTTGGGCATAGTCCTGTTTTGTGCCTGCATAGTAATAGATAAAAATACACCGGCTAATATATATATAACTTTTTTCATGATCGTTTTTGTGTGCTTAGTTTTGTGCTTTGTCTTTTGCAGGTACATAATCAAGTATTAACCTCTGGTTAGGATTCAGGTATTTTTTAGCCACTTCCCTAATCTCTTCCCTTGTAATAGAACGGTAAATATCTATCTCTGTGTTAACAAGGTTTACATCGCCATAAAGCATATAAAAAGTAGCCAGGTTACTTGCTACACCCTCTACACTTGAATTGCTGTTAACATACTGGTTTTCGTAAATATTTTTAAGTTTTTCAAACTCTTTCTCTGTAATAAGAGTAGTTTGTATTTTTACGATCTCCTCATCAGCCTCTTTCATTATTTCGTCTACAGTATGGCCCTGCATAGGTAACGCAAGGAACGTGTAAACACCATAATCTTCTTCGCTTGAGTTGTATGTAGCAAGTTCTAAAGCAATTTTTTTCTCTTCAACAATTTTTTTGTACATCCTTGAGCTTTTACCATCACTAAGTATTGTAGCGATCATATCAAGAACGCGGGCATCCCTTGTTTTCATAGATGGAGTCCTGTAAGCAGCAATAACCATTGGCAATTGTACGTTAGGATCTTCAAAAACAGCTTTTATAGGCTGCGTTATAGGAGCTTCTTCAAATTTTTGGCGTACAACCGGCGCACCTTTAGGTATAGCACCAAAGTATTGCTGTATCCATTTTTTAGTCTGGTCTACATCCAGGTTACCTGCCACAACAAGCACAGCATTGTTAGGCACATAGAATTTTTTGTTGAAAGCCTTAAACTCATCAAGAGTAGCAGCATCAAGGTGGTCCATAGAACCTATAGTAGTCCAGCGGTAAGGGTGAACTTTAAACATGTTCTTTTTTACCTCCTGCATTAACTGCCCATAAGGACGGTTATCGTAGCTGCGTCTTTTTTCTTCTTTTACAACCTCATTTTGGGTATCAACACCTATCTGATTAATTACAGGGTGCATCATCCTTTCAGATTCCATCCAAAGGCCAAGCTCAGTATTGTTAGAAGGGAATACTTCGTAGTAATACGTCCTGTCATCTGTAGTATTAGCGTTATTGTTACCACCGTTAGCCGTAACAATTTTAAACCATTCGCCACGTTTTATGTTCTCTGTACCTTCAAACAAAAGGTGTTCAAAAAAGTGGGCAAAACCGGTTCTGTCCGGGCTTTCGTCTTTTGCACCTACATGGTACATTACCGAAGTAATGATAACGGGAGCCGATTTATCCTGGTGAAGGATAACATGCAGCCCATTATCTAAATTGTATTCTTCGAACGCTACTTTCTGGGCCGAGGCGGCTCCGCCTATCAGCAGGAGTGAACTCATGGCCATAATAGATTTCTTCATAAAAATAAGGGTTATTTTGATTTTGGATAATTGGTGTGCAATTTCGGTATTTTGTTACAATAATGCTAAACTTTTTTTTGATTAAGATTTTTACACCTATATTATATAGGAGTAAAGAAAATGAATAATCAATAAAAATGCAGTACAGGTTGCCTGATAAATAATAAGTTGTATATTTGCACACTTAAAAAAATTAATTAAACCATATTGTTATGTACGCAATCGTAGAGATAGCAGGGCAACAATTTAAAGTTAGCAAAGACCAAAAGGTATTTGTTCACCGTTTAGAAGGTAAAGAAGGCGACGCAGTTACATTTGCGAAAGTACTTTTACTTGATAACGAAGGAACTATTACTTTAGGCGCCCCCGCTATAGAAGGTGCTTCAGTAGAAGCCAAAGTGCTGCAGCACTTAAAAGGAGATAAAGTAATCGTTTTCAAAAAGAAACGTAGAAAAGGTTACAAAAAGAAAAATGGCCACCGCCAGTCTTTAACTCAAATTCAGATTTCAGTAATCAACTTTGGTGGTGCTAAGAAAAAAGCAGCTAAAAAAGAAGAAACTGCAACTGCAGCAGAATAATTACTAACAATTAAAAACAAAACATCATGGCTCACAAGAAAGGTGTCGGTAGTTCCAAGAATGGTAGGGAATCAGAGTCGAAACGTTTAGGCGTTAAGATATATGGTGGCCAGGCCGCTATTGCTGGTAATATCATTATCAGGCAGAGAGGTTCTAAGCACAATCCGGGAGAAAATGTTTACATGGGTAAAGACCATACGCTACACGCAAGAGTAGACGGTGTTGTTAAATTTCAAAAGAAAAAAGACAACAAATCCTATGTTTCTATACTTCCATTTGAAGTAGAAGTACAAGCTTAAGACCATTAGTTAATTCTTTTTACAGGAATTACAAAAAAATATAAACAGCAACAGGGCAACCTGTTGCTGTTTTTTTATGCATATTTTACTACATTTAAGGCTGCGATAAACACACCACTTTGCCATGCCTAAATACACTACTACTTTCAGCCTATTGCTTCTACTGGCACTATTCCTGTTCTGCCCTGTTACAGGCAATACACAAACAGCCACCAACTACCACCGCTATTTTGCCACAGCACAATATAACGGCAACACCATTATAATTTTAAGAAAGTTTGAGCAGCAAGGCAAACCCTACTATTTGTATGCAGACCCAAAAACTATTGAGACGGCAACCATAGCAGCAGCAAAAGTTACCGCACAGGCTACAAAATGGGACGACATTGTTACCACTTATAAAACCACCCCATACATTAAAGCACTGCTGGCGGCACAACAGCAATCTGTCGCTTTGCAGGATGCCGGGATTACCCACGCCTACCCTAAAGAAAAAGGCATTACCCTTACCATAGACCTTTGCCCATCGCACAAGCCGCTGGACAGGGTAATATTTACCTCACTGATAACCGAATTTAAAAAGATTGAAACCCCGGTGCCGGTAGCATTATCTGTAACAGGACGGTTTATGCTGACCCACGCCGAAGATATTGACTGGCTTAAAAATCTTGTAAAGCAAAAAGAGATAAACATAACCTGGATTAACCACACCTATAATCATCACTACGACCCCAAACTGCCGCTTACCAAAAACTTTTTACTGGAACCCGGTACCGATATTGACTTCGAAATACTGGGTACCGAGATAGCCATGCTACAACACGGGCTTATGCCATCGGTGTTTTTCAGGTTTCCGGGGCTGGTGTCAGATGCTAAGATGGTGCAGGCAGTTACCGGCTATGGCCTTATACCCATAGGCAGCGATGCATGGCTCGCCAAAGGGCAGGCTGCCAATGCCGGCAGCCTTGTACTTATACACGGCAATGGTAACGAACCCATAGGTGTAAAAGATTTTATTAACCTGCTGAAGACCGAACAAAGTAAAGTGACTGACAAGCAATGGCTGCTGTATGACTTGCGGGAAAGTGTAAAGAATGAGTTTGGCGAATGACCCACTCATAGATTTATCTAAAGATAGATATCAAAACACTACATTTAAGCTGCTTTAAATGTTTAAAATAATCAATAACCAAAATGTATGCTGCAACGTATAAAAATAAAATCTTATTTATACATTATTATACTATTCTTGTTATACAGCACACTTAATGCCCAGGAAAGAGTATTAGAGGTTAACGTTATCAGTATTAAAACCGGCAAAGTGATAAAGGATGCCAAGGTTACTTTAGAAGGTTTTGAAATACCCGCAATTACTGCGCAGTACGACAAAAAGAAAAAAATATATTATTTTAATGAGGTGCCAAAAGGATACAATGCTGTAATGGCATATCATAATGAGTATAATGAAAAAGGATTTCAATGCAGCAGTATATTGCCCGGCAAGGTTACTTTAAGGCTTCATGATAAAGGAGATGTGCAGTACCGTTTCATTACCTACAAAGACTCTTTAGTTATAGATCAAGGTAAAAAGTACATTACAAAACGGGAGAGCTATGTTGAGGACCCGTACAAAATTGCCGTAGAACCTAAGGTTGCGATGAGTTATAATGAGCGCAGAGACTATATAAACAGTAAAATTGCTGAACTGAATTTAGAAATAGCTTTAGTGAACCCTTTTTATGAAGAACATAAACTACAGGCTTATGGAATTGATCCTTCACAGCATGAGGGATACCCTGCACTGCCCGACATTACAAAACCAGAAAAGTTTATATTACCCCTTAAAAGCGGAAGAAGCAACTTATTTCAGCACAAATACCCACACGGACAGGAGGACATATGTTTTATTTTAAGAAAAAAAGATGGTTCTAAGTTTAAACGTTTTAACGACCCTTTGATTAAAAAGCTTAAGGACTATTTTACAGTTAATTTAATAGTGCTAAGTAAGAAAAATAGTTATATGCTGCACGAAAATAGACGTAACGATTTTATGATAAGGGATAAGCAAAATGAACTGTATAATAAAAAACACCAAACAGATTCTTCCCGAATATTTTTTTACGATAATCAACTTCGAAATTACCCCAAAACAATAGAACGAAGAAAAAACAGCAGTTATCAAATTTATGAACCATCGGATGATGATAATGTACCAATATTTTTATTGGTAGAAAATAATTATTACAAAATACCTAAAGATTACCTTTCGGAAGAAGAAAACGAATATAAAAAACTTCAGGATATTCCGGTTCAGGAAAACTCTATCGGGCTTGGCATTTTAGACCAGTATGAATATTATTATGAAACCACTAAAAAGGAAGATGATGAAAATTAAGTTTTTGGCATTTTTTTTATTAATAACATTTGCGGTTAGCGCACAAAATACTGCTCACGTTAAGAGTGTAAAAAAGGCGCACAAACTTAATCTGAGCGATTTTAAGAATAGTAAGAAAGTCCGATGGGAAAACTACACTCAATTAATAAAAAATGACACAGTTTTTCGCTTCTCAAAAGAAGACGGAAAAATACGCAAGGAGTTTTTTAAAAGAAATGAAAACGCTAAAAAGATAGAAATGTATGATGATCAAACTTTTTCACCCCTTTCTGAAAGTAGTATGTTTTTTAATTTCCCTACAGGGTCATATCGAAAATACGATTCAAAGGGAAATATAATACAAGAAATCAATTATGACAAAGATTATAGAGTCAGCCTAATGGATATTATATCTTTAGCCAAAGCAAAATTTAATATCGATATAACTCAAAAAATCAGCGGAGTAGGCGTGACAAGAGGCTTTGATGAACATTTCAAAAAGAATGTCTATACTCTTTCACTACCGGTAAATGAGCAATCATACCGCTTTGTTATTATTGATGCTACAAGCAAGAAAATCCTTTCTGACCAGCGCGGTAATTATATAGAATAACTAAATTCAATTTTAAGACAAGACTGCACCTGCATTCTCAGGAAAAGAGGTTTAAATAATGCCCACAAAAAAACCCTAAGCTATAAAACTTAGGGTTTTTGCAGAGCGGAAGACGAGGCTCGAACTCGCGACAACCAGCTTGGAAGGCTGGAGCTCTACCAACTGAGCTACTTCCGCATTTGTGAGTGCAAATATAAGCATTTTTATTTCTTGCATGCAAGCTTTTTTTTCAGAAATTTTACATTAAAAATTGGCCCCGCTTTTAAAATATTTACACTTAATTTGTTACCTCATTTTTATTAGCATGTATACCATAAAACAAATTACTTCCCAAGCCACATTTGCCGTTCGGCAGCCTGTTTTACGCCCCGGCAAACACATAGACACCTGCATTTTTGATGGTGACGACCTGCCCACTACCGTTCACTTTGGCATTTATCAGGATGATGAACTATTAGGGGTAATATCAGTATTCGAAGCAAAGAGCCCTTATTTTAACGAAGAGCACCAGTTCCAGATACGTGGAATGGCAGTATTAGAGAACCAGCAAAAGAAAGGCCTCGGCGAAAAACTGGTTGTAAAAGCTGAAGAGTATATTACAACAAAATGCGGCAAAAGAACCTGGTTTAACGCCCGTGAAATTGCCGTGGGCTTCTACAAAAAGATGGGGTATGAAATAATAGGCAATGAATTTAACATACCAGATGTAGGGCCTCATTATGTAATGCATAAAATTATGACTTTAGAGTAATAATTTCACAAAATATTATGTTGTGTGCTGATATTGTGGAGGATTAACTTTTGTACCTTTAATGTAAATTTCAGGGTGGCAAAACCACTGTCCGGCAACAAATAACCAGTATGCTCGCGGAGCAATAGTAATTAGCCCGGATTTCTTAGTACCCGTTAACCAATAGGGCATTAAGTAGTATAGCCATTTTAAGATTTGTTACTAACAACAAACACAAATGTTATGCTTAGATTTATTACTTTAATTGCCTTAGTAACGGTGCTGTTTGGCGCTTGCCAGAATACAGGCAGGATAAAAGAACAACTGCCTGTACAACCCGTTAATACCGAAAATTTAAAAAACACTCCCTTAACTTTTTCTGAAGTTGTTTTAGAAAAAGCATCAGAAGCTGCCAAAGCCTTTTATACTGCTAATAATAACACAACCGTCTGGATAAATAAAACCGACCGTACTGCCCTGCAGGATGCAGTTAGCGGCGCTGCGGCCGATGGCCTCGTTCCCGAAGAGTATAACCTTAACTTTTTAAAAGAGTTTGAGGCGCTTACATCGATATCTGAAGAAGAAGCCATGCGCTACGACCTTATGATGACAGAAGCCTTTACAACGCTGTCTAACCATCTTTTTAAAGGCAAACTGCAACCATCCGGCGTTTATGATGACTGGGCACTGGCTCCTAAAAAACTGGACAGCGGAAAACTACTTACCGAAGCACTGCAAAACCACAATATTACAGAGGTTATAGACCGTTGCCGCCCCCGCCATGCAATATATGCGGGCCTGCGCAAAAGCCTTGAGCAGCTTAATAACATGCCTGATGATGCTACTATTGGCGCAATTACAATTACTAAACCTATTACCCTTAAAGACACTACAGCCGTAACGGGGCTTATAAAACAACGCCTGGCTTATTGGGGTGACTTAGATATAGCCAATGTTGAAATTAAAGAATATGACGCTGCAACTGCCGATGCGGTAAAGAAATTTCAGGAACGCCATGGAATTGTAGCTGACGGTGTTGTAAATACCCGCACTGCCGATGCACTAAATTTTACAAGAAACCAGCGCAAGGAACAGGTTATTGCAAATTTAGAACGCTGGAGATGGTTCCCGTACGATTTTGGCGAGAGGGCCATTGTTATCAACATTCCTAACTACCGCCTTGCCGTTTTAGAGAATAATACCGATACGATACAGACGTATAAAGTGGTTGTAGGCAAGCCCGAAAGGCGCACCCCTATTTTATATTCTACGCTGAATAATTTGGTAATTAACCCTACATGGACGGTTCCTCCCACCATTCTTAAAGAAGACCTTACGCCATCGGCTACTAAAGACCGCGGTTATTTTGCAAACCTTAACATGAAAATTTATAAAAATGATGAGGAGGTATCTGCACAGGAATGGGATCCGGCAATTGCCGATCATTACCGTTACGTACAGGGACCCGGCGACCACAACTCTTTGGGCAGGATAAAATTCAACTTCCGCAACAGCTATAGCGTGTATTTGCACGATACCAACCACAAAGAAAATTTTGCTAAACCATACAGGGCATTAAGTTCTGGCTGCGTGCGTGTGCAAAATCCTTTTAAACTGGCAGGTTATGTTTTAGATAAGCAGGAAAAAGGCTGGACAAAAGATAAAATAGACGAGATTGTTGCCACTGGCGAAACTACAAATGTAAACATACAAAAATCCATCCAGGTGCACCAGTTGTACTGGACAGCGTGGATGGATAAAGGCGGGCTGCAATTTAGAAATGACATTTACAGCCTCGACAAGATATTGTATACTAAACTAAGAAGCTAATAACTTAGAAGTTGCTAAATAGTTTTTAGTGGGGTGGTAAATAAACAGGCACGATTTGCCTTGCAGTAAATTTACTATTTCTTTAGTTAATCCTACCGGTAGCGCAGGGCATCCCTGGCTGCGGCCTAACCTGTGATGTTGTTGTGCAAAGGTTTCGCTTACATAATCAGCGGCGTGCATAACCACTCCCCTACTGCGTGCATTGTTGTTTATACCAGCTTCTAAACCATCAAGGCGAAGCGACTGGCCATGCTTACCATTATATATTTCGCCGGTAGCATAAAAGCCAAGGCTGCTTTTGTTAGAGCTGTTGGCATTGCTAAAGCTGTTTGCAAAATCGTCTCCGCTGTTTTTACCGTGTGCCACAAGGGTATTAAATATAACGGTTTGCGTTTCCATATCTATAATCCAAAGGCGTTTAGCGGTAGATGATAAAGTAAAATCTATAACCGTAAGATATTCTTTTTTAATTTTGCCTTCCTCTTTAAGCTTGTTGTAGCCTTTCATTGCTTTGGCAAAGCATTCAAAAGCAGGCATAGAGGCAGAGTGTAATTTAATAGCAGTATAAACAGATTCCGTTTCGCTCAGTGCACTGGTTGCCGGGGCAGCCATTTTATGTGCAGTGTGTTTTAATGTTGGTGCCGTAAAAGAAAAGAACAAAAATAAAACCGACGTAAAAAAGTTGTAACCCATAGTAATAATTTAGTTGTGCGTTTTAACGAGATTGCTAAATAAGTTAAGAAAAACTTAAAAACCAAAAGCAACTGTGTTAAAATCAAATATTTAACATTTTCATTTGGCAGGGAGTCATTCCTGTGCCGTTCCTCTTCATGTATTTGTAACGCGAATAAAAAGTTAATTATTGTGTAACAGGCAAAATTGTTTCGAAAAATTTTAAAGCAGCCTGCATATATCTTAACCTTTTTTAAGTGTGAAACATTGCTAAAAAGTGCTAACTTTATCGCTCGTTTCGGATTATAATAATCCCAAAACTGTGCCAAAACCACATAATAGATTGAAAATGAACAAAAAAGTTATCCTTATGATACTTGATGGCTGGGGAAAATCACCAGATCCTAAGGTATCGGCTATAGACAATGCCAACATTCCTTTTATAAATAGCCTGTATACAAAATACCCAAGCGCACAGCTTAGAACCGATGGCCTTAACGTGGGTTTACCCGAAGGACAGATGGGTAACAGCGAAGTGGGCCACATGAATCTTGGAGCCGGGCGTATTGTGTACCAGGACCTTGTAAGAATAAATCTTGCAGTTCAGGATAAAACAATTGCAAGCGAACCTGCATTAGTCGATGCTTTTAACTATGCTAAGGCTAATAATAAAAAAGTACACTTATTAGGACTTGTTTCTAACGGTGGTGTGCACAGCCATACAGACCACCTTAAAGGACTTGTAGATGCTACAGAGGCTGCCGGACTGGATAAAGTATACATTCATGCTTTTACCGATGGCCGTGATGTAGACCCAAAATCGGGTATAAACTTTATATCTGAAATTGAGCACCATATAAAAGACACTCACGTTAAGCTGGCATCCATTATTGGCCGCTACTATGCTATGGACCGGGACAAACGCTGGGAACGCGTTAAGCTTGCTTACGACCTACTTGTTAATGGAGCAGGAACGCTATCTACCAGTGCTGTAGCAAGTATCCAGGAGGCATACTCCGAAGGCATTACCGATGAGTTTATTAAACCTGTTGTATTAACAGAAGACGGCACTACACCTATTGCAGTTATAGAGCCGGATGACGTGGTTATCTTCTTTAACTTCCGTACAGACAGGGGCCGCGAGCTTACAGAGGTGCTTTCTCAGTTTGATGTTCATGAGCAAAACATGCACAAACTAAAACTGTATTTTGTTACCATGACTAACTATGATGATACGTTTAAAGACGTGCATGTAGTATATGATAAAGACAACCTTACCGAAACGCTTGGCGAGATAGTAAGTAAAGCAGGCAAAAAGCAAATACGTATTGCCGAAACAGAAAAGTACCCTCACGTTACCTTCTTCTTTTCGGGCGGGCAGGAGCAGCCTTTTGAAGGTGAGACACGCCTTTTGCGCAATTCGCCAAAAGTAGCTACTTACGACCTTCAGCCGGAAATGAGCGCCTTTGAACTTAAGGATGCTTTAGTACCCGAACTGCAAAAAGGCGAAGTAGATTTTGTATGCCTTAATTTTGCCAATGGCGACATGGTGGGCCACACCGGTGTTATGGAAGCTGCCATTAAAGCCTGCGAAGCGGTAGATGCCTGCGTTAAAGAGGTTATTGAAGCTGCGCTCGAAAACAACTACACTACCATTGTAATTGCCGACCACGGTAACTGCGAGACCATGATAAACCCGGACGGCAGCCCTAACACGGCGCACACCACTAACCCGGTGCCTATTATTTTGGTTGATAAAGAACTTACACAGGTTAATGATGGTGTACTGGGCGACATTGCCCCTACCATCCTTAAACTTATGGGCATACCACAGCCGGAAGCCATGACAAGGCATTCGCTGGTTTAGGAAGTTGCAAAATAGCTGAGACACAAAGTTGCAAAGTATGAACGAAATGGCACATACTATAAAAAGCTCTGTACTAAATGAATCGTTTAGTATAGAGCTTTTACGTTTTAATACTTTCGTATTGCAACAACCGTATCGGCCTGATTATAACAGTATCCTTTTTATTACCGACGGCGAGGCTACTGTTTTACTGGACAATGAGAAAATAAGCCTCACAAAAAACAGCCTGTTACTCATTTCAAAAAACCAGGTGTACTGTTTTACAGAAAATACAGCTGTAGGGTATTTTCTACAGTTTGGGAACTGCTTTTGGGATAAAACCCCAATAAGTGCCAGTAATTGCAAAGCCGTTTTGTTTGATAGCGGTTCTGCAGGCAGGCTCCTTAAACCTAACGATAATGATTTGCCGGAACTAAATTTGCTTTTCGCCACAATTTTAAACGACTTCCAAGGTCCGCATTACTCCAACAAGCAGGATGCATTAGCGGCCTACCTAAAAATTTTGATAATTAAAATTGCCAATATACATGCGCTGCTCACTAAAGAAGCTACGCTGTATGATACAAAATTGGTTCAGAATTTCAGGTTGTTGATAGAAAAGGACAGCAGTACCTCTCACAATGTATCTGACTATGCACAGAAACTGGGAATATCTCCCCGAAAGCTACAGGAGGTTTGCAAAGTACAGGGTACAGGTGCTAAAGAAATTATTAATGCACATTTAATTGCCGAGGCAAAAAGGGCGTTACACTTTTCGTCGCAACCAGTCAAAGAGATAGCAGCCGGACTTGGTTTTGCCAGCCCTTACCAGTTTAGCGCATTTTTTAAAAAGCATACTTATAACTCCCCTGTTGCTTACAGGCACCAATTGGTTGAAACTGATATCTGATTCGGAGTTTTTAGCATTTTCAGGCAACCGCCCCTAACCTACTTTTGACATATCAAAATTAAAAAAGAATGTCAGTACTCAACCCAAAATCTGTTGCAGGTATCCTGATACCCGACAGCAAAATTGCAACCCAGGCCACCGAACTTTTGCGTGAGCATGGTAACGACTTTTTATACAACCATTCGCTTCGCGTATTTTTGTTTGCGTCTTTAAACGGTAAGCGCACCAATGCCGATTACGACCCGGAGCTATTATATGTAAGTGCAGCTTTTCATGACCTTGGCCTTGTGCCGCATTACAGCAGTGCCGATAAACGCTTTGAAGTAGATGGTGCCAATGCGGCCCGTAACTTTCTTAAAAGCCATGGCCTGCCTAAAGAATCACTACAACTGGTTTGGGATACCATTGCCCTGCATACCACCATAGGCATTGCCGAATATAAAGAACCCCAAGTTGCCCTTATGTATTCGGGCGTTGGGCTCGATGTTATGGGTGAAGGCTACGAGCACCTTTCGGCAGAAAACCGCGAAGAAATTATTGGACAGTTTCCGCGAACGGATTTTAAAAAGAAAATTATCCCTGCCTTTTTTGATGGTTTTAAGCACAAGACCGACACTACCTTTGGCAATATAAAAGCCGATGTATGCACTTTTATGATTCCAGGCTTTAAAAGCAAAAACTTTTGCGACTGCATTTTGCATTCGGCATGGAGTGAATAACTCTATTCATTAAATATAAAACCCGTTAATTTTAGAATTAGCGGGTTTTGCTGTTTTCAACACTTTGTGGGTTTTTACAAACAGGGATTAATTTACACATTATAAACACCTTATTTAGCGATACAAATAAATGAGTAGAATGTTGTACTTTTGTACGCTGAAAATTTATGCAAATGATTATTCCTAAAACGAGAGAAGAGATAGAGCTAATGCGCGAAAGTGCACTTATAGTAAGCAAAACCCTTGGCATGATAGCCGGCATAATAAAACCGGGCATTACAACCCTGGAGCTTGACCGCCTGGCAGAAGAGTTTATTATGGACCATGGTGCGGTTCCCGGCTTTAAAGGCCTTTACGGATGCCCGTCTACATTGCTTACCAGCGTAAATGACCAGGTGGTACACGGCCTGCCTACTAACCGCCCCATTGAAGATGGCGATATAGTATCTGTAGATTGTGGTGCTCTTAAAAATAAATATTATGGCGACCATGCTTATACTTTTGAGATAGGCAACGTTGCCGAGGACACTAAAAAACTGCTTCAGGTTACTAAAGAATCTCTTTATATAGGTATCCGCGAGTTTAAAGTGGGTAACCGTGTAGAGGATGTGGGTAGCGCAATTCAGCGTTATACCGAGGCTAAAGGCTATGGTGTAGTGCGCGAACTTGTGGGCCACGGCCTTGGTAAAAAAATGCACGAAGGCCCGGAAATGCCTAACTATGGTAAACGTGGCCGCGGTAAACTTTTTGTAGAAGGCCTTGTTGTAGCTATTGAGCCTATGATAAACATGGGTACTAAAAACATTCGCCAGCTTAAAGACGGGTGGACTATTGTAACCCGCGATGGTAAACCAAGTGCCCACTTTGAGCATGATGTTGCCCTTATTGATGGTAAGCCTGAGTTGTTGAGCACCTTTGCTTATGTGTATAAGGCTCTTGGTATTGTGAGTGATGAAGAGAATGAATTTAGGAGGGAGCCATTAGCAATCTAAAAACGTAGCTTTGTAAAGAAGTTATGACACAGAAGTTTCAAGCTGTCGGGTTTATAACATAAATATAATTACACAAAGATTTTAGGCTATACCGCAAAGATGCGCAAAGGGAACAAGAAGATTCGCAAAGTTTGTAAGCTATAATCTTCGATTAAAGAAAACAAAGCTATACCCTCAATAAACTATAGATGGATGCAAATCAGCTTTCTCACAAAATAATAGGCTTAGCTATTGAAGTTCACAGACATCTGGGCCCCGGTCTATTAGAATCTGCGTACAGCGAATGTTTGGCTTATGAAATAAGTAATAGCGGCTTATATGTTGAAAGAGAAAAATTACTGCCTATAAGCTATAAAGGAATCTTTATTCATCATGGATATAGGCTTGATTTACTTGTTGAAAACAAACTGGTACTGGAATTAAAAACAACTGATGAACTTACCGATGTTCATCATTCACAACTTATTACCTATCTAAAATTAGGAAATTATCCTCTTGGACTTTTAATAAATTTTAATACGCGAATATTGAAAGATGGCCTTAAGAGGGTAATCAACAGTGGCTTTGTAAACTCCCATCCTACGGATGGTTAACTTTTATAGAACTTTGCGCATCTTTGTGCTCCCTTTGCGCATCTTTGCGGTACAACTTACTTTTAAAAAATAAATGAAAAAGTTATTCAAATTTATTTTAAACACCATACCCCGCCCATTACTAATACGTCTTAGTTATGTAGCCCGCCCGGTACTTGCGTTTACGTTGAAAGGCAGTACCTATACAGATCCTATAGACGGGCGCAGCTTTAAGAACTTTTTGCCGTATGGCTACGGGCACCAGCGCAATAATGTACTGGCTCCGGGAACACTATCGTTAGAACGTCACCGCCTGCTATGGCTGTACCTGAAAAATGAAACCGACTTCTTTTCGGCTCCAAAAAACGTATTGCACTTTGCACCGGAACAGGCTTTTTACAAAATGTTTCGTAACCAGAAGAACTTAGACTATACTACTACCGACCTTTATTCGCCCCTTGCCGATGTTAAGGCAGATATTTGCAACCTGCCCTTTAAGGATAGTGAATATGACCTGATATTGTGTAATCACGTGTTAGAGCATATACCGGATGATACCAAAGCCATGCAGGAGCTGTACCGTGTGCTTAAACCCGGCGGCATGGCCATATTGCAAATACCGCAAGACCTTAACCGTGCTACAACTTTTGAAGATGATACTATTGTAGACCAAAAAGAACGTGCCCGTATTTTTGGGCAATATGACCATGTGCGTGTTTATGGCCGTGATTACTTTGATAAGTTGCGCAGCATAGGCTTCAGGGTTGTGGAAGAAGATTACACTAAAAAAATCCCTGCTGAAGATGTAGAGCGTTTTTGCCTTGCTAAAGGCGAGATCATCCCGGTTTGTTTTAAGGATTAAGTTTTATATTTATACGTTAAAGGTATATACCATTTGTAAAATCACAAAACCCCTGATGAATGGCTCACCAGGGGTTTTTCAATTTAAATAAAAAATCAGAATTACTTATTAGTTTCCGGCATTAGCATACCAATAACTTTATCTTTAGTAAGGTATTTTTTTGCAACATCCTGAATTTCTTTCGCCGTAAGGGCTTTTACCCTTTCTTCTCTTTTAAGGATGCTTTCAGGATCTGTAGCATTAGTATAAGAGCTTGTAAAGTTGTCCAGCCAGAAACTATTTTCTTTCAGGTTCTTTTTATACTCCATATACTCAGCTTCTTTAAACTTATTAAGGTCTTTAGCGTCCGGGCCTTTATCTATAAGTTTTTGTACTTCCCTTAAAGCCGATGCTGTAAGTTTTTCGGCATTTTCCGGCCCGCAAGGAAAACCAATGTTAAACCTGTAAGAACCGTAAGGTATTTTACCAACGCTACCATAAGCGTTAATACCGTACACACCACTTTCTTTTTCCCTAAGCTCTTCGGTAAGTTTAATGGTAAGTATTTCGCCCAGTGCCTCCATAGCAAGGTTCTCTTTAGGAGAATACTCTGTATCGCCATAGTATGTAATGGTTACTGTACTTTTAGGGTCTTCGCCTTTGTTTACCACTTTTTTATGCTCGCCTTTTATCATGCGGTACCCAAGATCTTTGGCTTTTTCTTTCTCTGCAGCTGTAGCAGGTAACGAAGCAATGTATTTTTTAGAATACTCTTCTATAGCTTTATCGTCTATGTTGCCCACAAAGTAAAATTCAAAATCGGCAGCATTGGCAAAACGCTCTTTATATTTGCTATAAGCAAGGTTATAATCCGTTTCTGCCCATGTTTTCTCTGTCGGGATAAAACCATTAAAACGTGGGTTATCGCCATACAGGTACGTATAAAATTGCTGTTGGAAATAAAAGCTTGGCTCAGATGCCATGTTTTTATAAAAAGCAGACTGTTTTTGCTTGTAACTGTCAAACGCTTCCTTATCAAGGTTAAGGTCGGTAAAATAAGCATACGTCATCTGGAACATGTACTCAAGGTCTTTAGGGGTGGCACTACCGCTTAAACCCTCATTAACACCATAAATAAACGGACTAACCGTTGCTATCTTGCCCGTCATGAATTTAGAAATATCATTAAGCTTAAGCCCGGAGAAACCAGCTTCGGCAAGGGCGCCGTTTGCAAACTGTGTCTTTTTATAGTCTTCGTTGCTGTACAGGTTAGTACCACCAAGGCTTATGGCCTCCATTACCACCTCGTCGTTTTTAAAGTCGGTCTTTTTGTAGGTAACTTTAGCACCGTTGCTAAGGGTTAGTGTAGTAGTACCCAGCTTAGCATTAGTTTCTTTTTTTGTTACAGTACCCGGCTTTATCTCGTTTCTTAAAAGGCTTTTTGCTACAGCAACATCCTCATAAGCAGTAAGATTTTCACCTTTGGCATTTATAACATCCAATACTTCTTTTTCGGTAGGTTTTTTTAATCCGTCTTTTTCAGGACCTGTAAATACCACTACTCTGTTATCGTCTTTAATATACTCATTTACAAAACCGTTTACATCTTTTAACTGTACGGCAGGCAATGCTTTTTTAATTTCGGCAAAGCTCCACTCTATACCCGGTGTAGGCTCGTGCGTAAGGAAATGCGACTGATATTCTGATACAAAATTTTCAGATTCCGTTTTATCCCTGTCGTTATAACGGCTTTCAATCTGGGCAAGCCACTCTGTTTTAGCCCTGTCCAGCTCGCCTTGTGTAAACCCGAATTTTTTGACCCTGTTGTTCTCTTCAACTAAAACCTTTAAGGCATTAAGTTGTTTGTCCTCTTCTACCATTGCAAAACTCTGGTAGCCCTCTTTAGTGCGTGCCCATGTTTCGCCATGATAGCTAAAGCCATAGGTAAACGGCGGGTTAGGCTTATTGGTAAGTTCCTGCAACCTGTTGTTTATCATGGTAGCAAACAACCCCTTTTTAATATAATCATTAAAATCGTTCATGGTAACCACCGGTTTAGGCATACCATAATCTTTATAAATAAGCTGCACCTGTGCATAAGGCGACTCCTTATCGCTCTCTATACTTACAAAAGTTTCTTTGTGGTTAGGCACATCATAAACAATGCGCTCGCGCTCGTTTTTTGGGTTTTGGTAAGACGAGAAATGATCTTTGATCTTTTTCTCCATAGCATCTACGTTAATATCGCCTACCACAATAACCGCCATAAGGTCTGGCCTGTACCAGTCTTTATAAAAGCTTATTATCTTGTCATAGCTAAATTTTTCGAGGATTTCTTTTTTACCTATCGGTAAACGCTCTGCATAGTGCGATTTGTAAAGCATTTTAGGCAGGTAGCGTTTCATCATGCGGTCATCGGCACCAAGGCCAAGGCGGTATTCTTCAAGCACTACTCCACGCTCTTTATCAATCTCTTCGGGCGTAAGCACCGCGTTAAAAGCCCAGTCTTCTATAACCTGGAAACCTTTTTCTAATTTTTCGGGATTGTCAGACGGGATTGGGAGGAAATAAACGGTTTCATCAAAATTTGTGTAGGCATTAAGGTGCTGCCCAAATTTAACACCGATACTCTGAAGGTAATCTACCAGTTTGTTTTTAGGAAAACGTTTGGTGCCATTAAAGTTCATGTGCTCCATAAAGTGGGCAAGCCCTAACTGGTCGTCGTTTTCCATCAGCGACCCTGCATTTACAACAAGCCTAAGGTCTACTTTGTTTTCGGGCTTGGCATTTTTCCTTATGTAGTACGTAAGGCCGTTTTTAAGTTTTCCCGTTCGCACGTTAGCGTCAAACGGAATGGGGTCGGCACCCTTGAGGTCCTGGGCTACGCTAATTACAGGCGTAGCCACAAGGAACATCCATAATGTAAGATGTTTCATATTTAATGATTGGTTAAAATTGGTTATGCTAATATAACTATAAATATAGTTGTTTAGTATATTCTTAACACGAAAAAACACATAATTACTCATTTACAATCAAGATACAGGTTATAATATATTTAGTATCTTTACGTTCACGAATAAAACATATCTTATAAAATGATACAGTTGCGTACCATTGCCCTTGCCCTGTTACTATTTTTACCCTTTACATTTAATGCGCAGCAGCTGCAGGAAATACCACCGCCATATAATATAAAAACAGTTTCTTTTATACAAAGCGGCGAAAATGTATATCCTTATTTCAGGCTTGGAGATAATTTTCAATTGGCTTTTGATGACCTTTTTGGCAATGAGGCTAACTATTATTACACACTGCAACATTGCAACTACGACTGGTCTCCCAGTTCTCAGCTTACAGTAAACGACTTTTTAGATGGTTTTGACAGCCAAAGGATACAAACCTATGAAAACTCTTTTAACACGCTGCAAATATATTCCCGTTACCAACTTTCATTTCCTAATAAGTTTACACGCATAAAACTATCCGGCAACTACATGCTTAATATTCTTAACGAAGAGCGTGAAGTTGTTTTTTCGAGAAGGTTTATAGTATATGAAGACCAGCTAAGTGTACCGGTACAGGTAAAAAGGGCACGCGATATGGATGCTATACAGCAAAAGCACAATCTTGACTTTGCCATTAAATCTACAAGCCTTAACTTTCAAAACCCGCTACAAAATGTAAAGGTTGCACTCTTCCAGAACGGCCGTTTTGATAATGCCATATATAATGTAAAACCACAGTACACCATAGGTAACGACCTTATATATAAATACAATAAGGAAACTCAGTTTTGGGCAGGTAATGAATACTTATATTTTGACAATAAAGATATAAGGAACGCCGTAAACAATATTTTGCGCATTACAGCAAAAGATATTTATGAGACTATATTATATACCAGCGATGCCCGTGCCAGTAAAGGCTATACTTATTTTCCTGATAAAAACGGTAACTTCATGACCCGCAACATCAACCTGAGCGTTTCTAACCAAAATCTCGAATCTGATTACACATGGGTTTTCTTTAAGCTGAGTGCGCCGGAGTTTTATGAGAAAAAAGATATTTATGTGGGCGGTATGTTTAATAATTATGCCAAGACCGATGAATACCGTTTAGAATATGATGAAAAAACGGCTACCTTTAATAAAGCCATTATGATAAAGCAGGGCTTTAATAACTTTATGTACATTACCGCCGATAAAGGAGGTAAAGTAGATGGAGAGCACGCTGTAGATGGCAACTACTATCAAACCGAGGACGACTATAATATCTTTGTATACTACAGGCAAAACGGAGAACGTTATGACAAAGTTATAGGCCGTGGCAATGCCAACTCCCAGGACATTATTAATTAATTACCAAAGAGTTAAATTTTATTTTGGTTTAATTTAATATTATGATGTTGTTGTAACACACAATAATTTTGTACTTTTGAACCGTTAACTAATGACGCTATTATATGGTATCTCAAATAACAAGAGGCATAAAAATATCTGTATCAACCAGTTTTGAAGGCACTTACTTTAAAAACTACAGGATACAATTTGCCTTTACCTACGAGATTACCATAGAGAACCAAAGTAAAGATTCTGTACAGCTTAACACCCGCCACTGGGAAATTTACGACTCCCTTAACGACATAGAAATTGTTGATGGTGAAGGCGTTATAGGCAAAAAACCGGTGCTTAAGCCCGGGGAAAAGCACACATATAGTTCAGGCTGTTTATTATCTTCTCCGTTTGGCGCCATGAGGGGTCATTACAACATGGTTAACTTTACCACCACCCGTACTTTTAAGGTTGTTGTACCTACATTTAGGCTTAGTGCTCCCTTTGCCCTAAATTAATTTCAATTCCGCATTACTGCTGATTTGTAATTGTATTATAAGGTTAAATATCAAAACCTATAAATCGTTATTGCTTTTTTCAACCGGCACAGGTTCCGGCGTGGCTGTTATATTGTGTTTAACGCCTTCAATTTTATTTTTCGTAAGCTGTACAATAGCAAGGCTTACTGTAACAGATAACAGTAAGGTAGCAATCACAAAAGCAACAATCATGATAATTATAGCATAAGGTACGGCGGCAAAAAATACTTCGCGGGTATTAAACACCACATCGCTTATCATGCCAATAAAATAAACCGATGCCATAATAATAAGCAACCGCACATTTACCATAAATGTAAAGTAAAAACTTGTTTTTAAAACATCGCGTTTTGCGAGCGATTTGGCAATTATCTTACCGCTATACCACAGTGCTATACTTAGTGTAACACCTATAACCACCCATGTTACGGGGCTCCAGAATATCCTAAGGCTGGATATGCGCAGCAAAAAAGCAAAGGCATAAAAATGCGACAACGATAACGCCATTAAAAAAAACACTAATGCAGTAGGCAGGCCTATAAGCAGCGCATATTTTGAACCTGTTTTTTGTGTATCCATCTAACAAACATACAAAAAAGTTTGTGAAGATATCATTTCAGGTAATTTCACAAAGATATGCGAAGAAGGCGCAAAGGCACACAAAGCCATAAATGTACATTTAGCAATGTAATTTCCATTTGATTCTTAAATTTCTTTGCGAATCTTTATGCCTCCCTTGTGTTATTTTGTGTAAATATTAAAAAAGCCCCACTTGCGTGAGGCTCTGTATTAGTAAGCTAAGGCTTCTTTAATCCGTTTCAAAGCTTCGGTAAGTATATCTTCGCTGGTAGCATAAGAGAACCTTATGCAATCAGGATTACCAAAAGCATCACCAGTTACTGTAGCAACATTAGCATGCTCTAACAAGTACATAGAAAGGTCATCGGCATTTTTAATCTCAATACCTTTAAGTGTTTTCCCGAAGAAGAAAGACACATCCGGGAATACATAAAAGGCACCTTCGGGAACGTTAATTTTAACGCCCGGTATTTCTTTAAGTAAACCCACCACAAGATCCCTGCGGCTGTGGAAGGCCGCCACCATATCTTTAAGAACAGCAGGATCGGCATCTACAGCAGTAATGGTAGCACGCTGTGCAATACTGTTAGCACCGCTGGTAACCTGGCCCTGCATTTTAGTGCATGCTTTAGCAATAAACTCAGGTCCGCCGATGTAGCCTATCCTCCACCCTGTCATGGCAAAAGCTTTGGCAACACCGTTTACAGTAATGGTTTTATCATACATTCCCGGAATTGTTGCTATGCTGCAAAAATTACCCGAAAAGTTAATATGCTCATATATCTCATCACTTACAACATAAATATTAGGGTAATTGTCTAACACACGTGCAAGGGCAGTAAGCTCGGCTTCGTTGTACACAGACCCGCTTGGGTTGCACGGAGAACTGAACATAATAAGTTTAGTCTTAGGAGTAATGGCAGCTTCAAGCTGAGCAGGAGTAATTTTAAAGTCACTCTCAATGCTTGTAGGCACTTCCACAGGGTTAGCCTCGGCCATTTTAACCATTTCTGCATAGCTTACCCAGTAAGGGGCAGGCAATATACACTCATCGCCCGGGTTTAACAATACCTGGCAAAGGTTGTAAAGCGATTGTTTAGCACCTGTAGAAACCACGATTTGCGATGGCTTATAATCAAGGTTGTTATCCCTTTTAAATTTTCGGCAAATAGCTTCTTTCAATTCAACATATCCATCTACGGGCGAGTAAGTGCTGTAATTATCATGGATAGCCTGTATGGCAGCTTCCTTAATAAAATCGGGAGTATTAAAATCGGGCTCGCCAAGGCTAAGGCTTATAATGTCTTTCCCTTGGGCTTTAAGCTCCCTTGCTTTTGCGGCCATTGCCAGCGTTTGCGATGTAGATAAGTTATTAATTCTGTCTGAAAGAGCGCTCATCGTGTTGTATTTATTGTTTAATGTTCATTATGGATTTATTCCCATTCTGCAAAAATAACCATTTCTGTAGTTTGAGATAAAATAATTGCAACATATATACATATAACACATTTACATCCCGTAATGTGAAAAATGCATATTGCCTGTTGCAAATTGTAGAATTTAATTCATAACCGGTTTCATGCCCAGCTCTTTAAGGTGCTTAAAGTGGGCGGCTATGGCACCGCGCATGGTACGGAATTCATGGTAAGGCAGGTTATGCTCCTGGGCAGTCTGTTTTACAATTTCACTTATTTTTTTATAATGCACATGGCTTATGTTCGGGAAAATGTGGTGTTCTATCTGGTAGTTAAGCCCGCCGGTAAACCAGTTTACAAAACGGTTTTTAGGAGCAAAGTTTGCCGTGGTATACAATTGGTGTATGGCCCATGTGTTTTCCATTTCGCCAAGTTCATTAGGTAACGGATTATCGGTTTCCTCAACAATATGTGCCAACTGAAATACAATACTCAGTATCAGTCCCGCAACGTAGTGCATTACAGAGAAACCCAATAGCACCTTCCACCACGATATACCACCTATAGCAATAGGCAGTACGATCCATAAAGAAATATAGATAACCTTCGTTATAACTAATACCGTCCATTGTTTTACAGGGCTTTGAAATTCGCCATAAGACAATCCTCTTTTAATGTAACGCCTCATTTGCTTAATATCGGTAGTAATAGCCCAGTTAAACGTAAGCAGGCCATACAGGAATACTGAATAGTAATGCTGGAATTTATGAATCTTCATCCACTCTGCCGACTTAGAGAAACGGATTATACGCCCTGCTTCCAGATCTTCATCATGCCCATGAATGTTGGTGTACGTATGGTGTAATACGTTATGCTGTATTTGCCAGTTGTTTACATTGCCCGCCAGCAGGTACATGCTGCCACCCATAATTTTATTAAGCCAGCTTTTAGACGAGTACGACCCGTGGTTGGCATCGTGCATTACATTCATGCCTATGCCCGCCATACCCACACCCATAACAATAGTAAGCAGCAGTTGCGCCCACCACGGTAAATGCAGGGTTAGTATAACAAAATAAGGAGCAAGGTAAAGCAGGAACATTACAGCCGTTTTAAGGTGTAGTTTCCAGTTACCGGTTTTCTTTATATTGTTTTCCTTAAAATAATCATTGACGCGTTTTGTAAGCGTGCGAAAAAATTTTATAGAGTCGGTTTTAGCAAAAACAGGAGGAGTGATGTTCATATTTTAAATATATTCATGCGTATCAAAGATATGTATTATAACGCAGGTATAGTTAAGATAGATATAAAATATCGTGCCAATTGCTTACTTTTGCCAAAATTGATAGCACCCATGCAGGAGATAACCACCTATTTTCCCGACCTTACCGAAACACAGTTAGCGCAGTTTGCAGCCCTTGAAGGCTTGTATACCGACTGGAATGCGAAGATAAACGTAATATCCCGCAAGGATATAGAATCGTTATATACAAAGCATGTACTGCACTCGCTGGGTATTGCAAAAGTTATGGCTTTTGCTCCCGGGGCAAGCGTGCTTGATGTGGGTACGGGTGGAGGTTTCCCAGGGATACCGTTAGCAATTTTATTTCCCGAAACTAACTTTTTCCTGGTAGATATTATTGCTAAAAAGATAAAAGTGGTGCAGGAAGTAGCCAATGCTTTAGGACTTACCAACCTGCGTGCAGAGCAAAAACGCGCCGAACTGATAGATGAGAAATTCGACTTTATTGTGAGCCGCGCTGTTACCAATATGCCCGATTTTGTAAAATGGGTTAAGGACATTATTAAGAAAAAGCAGCTCCACGAACTTAAGAACGGCATACTTTATTTAAAGGGCGGCGACCTTAGTGAAGAGCTGGCCGATTTCCCGAAAGCAACCGAATACAACCTGTCTGACTTTTTTAGCGATGAATTTTTTGAAACTAAAAAAGTGGTACATTTGCCGTTGAAGTTTAAGCCGTAAGCCATTAATTTCGAAGCATGAAGCAATCTTTCTCTAATTTAATGTAACGCGGAGAACGCATATTTTTTTTGGAGAACCATTGTGATGACAAAGCAATCTCATAATTTTTTACACAAAGTTTCACAAAGATTATAAAGCAATTGGAATGACATGTCATTGATAAGTATAACACAAAAGGCTCCCGAAGGAGCCTTTTGTGTTATATCAAACGCATAGCAATACGTCTCTATCTCAAAGAATGATTACCCCAGGAAAGGATACCTGTAATCTGTAGGGGGTACTAATGTTTCTTTAATAGTGCGTGGCGATACCCAACGTAGTAAGTTAAGGATAGACCCTGCCTTATCGTTAGTTCCGCTTGAACGGGCGCCACCAAATGGCTGCTGGCCCACAACGGCACCCGTAGGTTTGTCGTTAATGTAGAAGTTACCGGCAGCATTCTCTAAAGCTTTGGCAGCTTCTTCAATAGCATAACGGTCCTGGCTAAATACAGCCCCTGTAAGCGCGTATGGAGAGGTTTCGTCTACCAGTTTAAGGGTTTCCAGCCACTGGTCGTCTTCATAAACAAATATGGTAAGCACCGGGCCAAAAAGCTCTGTGCTTAGTGTGTCGTATTGAGGGTTTGTAGTTACTATAACCGTAGGGTCTATAAACCAGCCTTTAGATTTATCATAAGTACCACCTGCAATAATTTCGGCATCGGGAGCCGCTTTTGCAGCGTCAATATATTTGGCAAGCTTATCAAAAGAAGCCTCGTGTATAACCGCAGAAATAAAGTTTGACGGGTCTTCTGGCGAACCTATTTTAAATGATTTTATATCGTTCACCAAGTGTTCTTTAACCGCAGGCCATATAGACTTAGCGATATAAGCCCTTGATGCAGCCGAACATTTTTGTCCCTGGTATTCAAAAGCACCGCGGGTTAAGCCTGTAGCCACCGCAGCTGGAATTGCAGAGGGGTGCGCCACTACAAAATCTTTACCGCCGGTTTCTCCTACTATCCTCGGGTACGTTTTATACCTGTGTACGTTCTGCCCTATTTTAGCCCAGATATCGTTAAATACATGGGTAGAACCTGTATAGTGAATACCAGCAAAATCAGGGCTTGCAAGTACAGTATCAGTTATCATTACAGGGTCGCCGTGCACCATGTTTATTACACCTGCAGGAAGCCCCGCAAGCTTAAATACTTCCATGATAACATTAGCACTATACGTTTGCGATGCACTTGGTTTCCAAACAACCACATTACCCATAAGGGCAGGTGCAGCAGGCAGGTTGCCGGCAATTGCAGTAAAGTTAAAAGGCGTAATGGCATAAATAAAGCCTTCTAAAGGGCGGTGCTCCAGGCGGTTCCAAATCCCTTCGCTCGATACCGGCTGCTCGGCATATATCTGCTGCATATATTCAGCATTAAAACGCAGAAAGTCAATAAACTCACAAGCCGAATCGATCTCAGCCTGGTGTACAGTTTTAGCCTGGCCTATCATTGTGGCGGCATTTATTTTAGCACGGTAAGGGCCAGCCAGTAAATCGGCTGCTTTTAAAAATATCGAAGCCCTGTGCTCCCATGCCATATCAGCCCATTTTTGCCTTGCAGCAAGTGCTGCAGCAATGGCTTTTTCTATATGTTCTTTGTTAGCTTCATGATAGGTTCCCACAACTTTTTTATGGTCAAAAGGCGGGTTTATGGTTTTAGTGTTACCGGTACGAATTTCTTCGGCGCCTATGTAGTTAGGTACGTCTACGGTAGTATTGTAAAGTTCTTTAAAAGTGGCAAGTACCTGTTCCCTTTCTTTAGTTCCTGGGGCATAGCTTTTAACCGGTTCGTTAATGGCTTTAGGTACATTGAAAATTCCTTTTGGCATAGTTGTAATTGTTTAAAGGATTAAAGTTTTTAAGCGGTGCAAAGATACAAAGAAATTTACAGATAGTGATTTACAGCCTTTATATTGAATTTTGATTTACCAATACATTTTAAAAACTTCGTAACTTTGTTACATCACAATCTTGTTATAACAACACACAATTATACAATGCAAAAAAAGATAGTACTATTAGGATCGGGAGAGTTGGGTAAAGAATTTGTAATTGCAGCACAGCGCTTAGGGCAAACGGTTATTGCAGTAGATAGCTATGCCAATGCGCCCGCAATGCAGGTTGCCCACGGTTTTGAAGTGATAAACATGCTCGATGGCGATGCCCTTGATGCTGTTATTGCGAAACATAACCCCGATTTTATTGTACCCGAAATTGAAGCCATACGTACCGAACGTTTTTACGATTACGAAAAACAGGGCATTACGGTAGTGCCAAGTGCTAAGGCGGCAAACTTTACCATGAACCGCAAAGCCATTCGCGACCTTGCGGCTAAAGATCTTGGCCTGCGTACAGCAAACTATCGTTATGCTACCAGTGCTACAGAACTTGAATTGGCTGTTGCCGAAGTAGGCATGCCGTGTGTGGTTAAGCCATTAATGTCATCATCGGGTAAAGGCCAGTCTACCATAAAATCAGGTCCGGACATCGAGAAAGCATGGAACTATGCTGTAGAAGGCTCCCGTGGCGATGTAGTTGAGGTTATTATAGAGGCTTTTGTAAACTTTAATTCGGAGATCACGCTCTTAACGGTAACGCAGAATAATAACCCCACATTATTTTGCAGCCCCATAGGCCACAGGCAGGAACGCGGTGATTACCAGGAGAGCTGGCAACCGGCAAATGTAACAGATGCAGCTATTGCCGAAGCGCAGGATATGGCCCGTAAAGTAACCGAAGCCCTTGGTGGTGCAGGCCTTTTTGGCGTTGAGTTTTTCCTTACCGATGAAGGTGTATATTTTTCTGAGCTTTCACCACGCCCGCACGATACCGGTATGGTAACGCTTGCCGGTACACAGAATTTTAATGAATTTGAATTGCACCTGCGTGCTATACTTAGCCTGCCGATTGCAGAAATTACACTTGAAAAAGCCGGGGCAAGTGCCGTGATATTAGCGACGCAAAACAGCGATAACCCTTCGTTTACAGGGGTAGAACAAATTGCGGCTTTACCAAAAACTGATTTCAGGTTGTTTGGTAAGCCTACCTCCCGCCCTTACCGCCGTATGGGGGTAGCTTTAGTAAGTGACTCACTCGACACTCCTGTTGAAGATATTGTTGAGAAGGCAAAAGTTGCTGCTGCGCTGGTAATGGTAAATTAGCTTAGGCATAGGCAATAGGCAATATTAAAATATTTGCATTAAACATTTGGTTATTCTCTTACAGTGAATAAAAAAGCCCGCCACGCTGGACAGGCGGGGCGGGCAACCAAAAATACATAACGCCGGGAATTACCAACCGGCAAAAAAACAAAACTAAATAGGACACTACAATACTTTATAAAACAAAATAAGCATTTTTTACTGGCTGTATGTGGTGCAGCTTAGCATCCTGCGGCACGGCTTCATGCTCAAATTCGTTCCTGTACTCGTTAACCATTTGCATAAGGTTATTCTCTATATTGTTTGATATTGATATCATCGGGGTATCTGTGGGGCGGTTCTCAAAAGGGTCCTGCAGGTGTATGGCCATTTTTTCTATAAGAAAACATGCAGCCCCTATCATAGCCACTACCGGTATTTGCAGCCAGCCTAAAGAATCGGCCAGGCCAAAGGGCAGCAGCAATACAAACAGGCACAATGTAAAACGTATGTACATACTATATGTAGTTGGGAAAATAGTATTTTTAATACGCTCGCATTTACCCATAGCGTCGCATAACTTGGTAATCGTACCGTCTATCTCTACCTGTTGGTACATATTAAGCCTGCCGCCTTCAAGCGCTTTTTTAATTTCCTTGCCATGCAATATTAGTAGTGCATTAGGTACATGCCTAAAATTCGACACAAAACGCATTTCTTCGTCGTTAAGCAGGGTCTTAAGTGGTTTTATAGGGTCTTTACCACGTAACGATTGTGCCAGGGCATAGCACCATGCCGCCTGCCTTTTTGCAAAACGTTCCTTAAAATTATTTGCCTCTACAGAGAAATCAGGGTCATTATAAAATGTAATTACCTGGCGTACCAGTGTGCGCGAATCGTTAACAATGGCACCCCAAATAATACGCGCCTCCCACCAGCGGTCATAAGCCTGGTTACTTTTAAAAGCCAGTAGCAACGATATTATGGTACCTATAATAGCCGGTACCGCGATGGGGATATTAATGTGTATAATATGGAACAGGTGGTGTACCAGCTCAAACCCCACAGCATAAATAACTACCAAGGCAAGCTCTATTTTTATTTTACCCAGCACATAGGTAAGGGGTATTTTAGTTTTAAGTAACATTGTCTTCCTGCTTTAATTTAATCAACTCCTTCATTATAACAATGCTGTATTTACATTGCACTCTATTACCTGTTTAAAAATTGCAGTCTTGTTTTCTAAAAGTTGCAATAGTCAATTAAATACTGCTGCCGTAGTAATTTAAAAATTACAATCTAATTTGTGCGCGTATATATTAATATATGCTAACGCAGTTAGGGTATATTACAAAAAAACGATTTGGATATTAAAAGGAGTTTAAATGAGGATTAAAATATTATAAGATTTTACATTAAAAATCTTAATCTCAAACCTTAGAATGCTGTTTAAAGATAATATTTACCACTGTACCTTTTTCTGGCTCAGACTGGATAACGAGTTCGCCATTGTGCATACGGATAATTTTCATGGCAAGAGGCAACCCAAGGCCATAACCATTATAGCGCGATGCTTTTTTTCCGCGGAAAAAAGGTTCATAAAGATAGGGAATGTCTTCGGGAGGGATTCCAATGCCAATATCGGCTATGGTAATTTTTATAGATGATTTGTTAGCCGATAACGAAACGAATACCTCATCGTTATCAGAGTATTTTACACCATTGCTTATAATGTTGCTCACAGCAAGTTCAAGCAACGGGCGGTTACAGGGCAGGTTAAGCAAATCTGTATCATCGGGCATATCGTTAAGCTTTATGGTAATACGGTTTTCAGGATACAGCTTATCCAGTTCGCATTTTACATCCATAAGCAATTCGTCCATACGCACCACATCCTGCACTTGCTTGTTGCCATCATAACCCGTCTGGGTAAGTTTCAGCAAGCTTTCGGTAAGATTGGCAAGGCGTGTGGCCTGGCGTTGTATATTATTAAGAACCTCTTCATATTCTTCCGGGCTACGTTCTTTAAGAAGGGCAATTTCGCTTTCGGCAATAATAGTGGTAATAGGAGTTTTTAGCTCGTGCGAGGCATTATTTATAAAGTTTGCCTGGATTTCAAAACTCGTTTGCAGCCTGTCGAGCATATCGTTAAAAGTACTGGTAAGGTCGGATATTTCATCATGCGGGTCGGCATCCGGTACCGGCAGGCGGTTGTGCAGGTTGCTGGCGCTAATGCGTTTTACCTCGGCCGTAATACGCGACACCGGATTTATAACCCTGCGGGCCAGAAACCTGCCGAAGAAGAATGCAAGCAGCAAAAAAGCAAGCCCGCCCGCTATAAGTATACGTGTTATATATAAGGTTGTGGTATTGCCACGACGGTCCTGGGCAGTAACAATAATCATGTACTTTACGCCGCCTTCATTAAATACCTGTGCATAAAAATAATGATTGTCATCTTCTACCCAACCCGATCCGTTTTGCATGGCATCCCTGTAAAAATCAGGTGGCAGGTGCAGCGCTGTATTATATTCAAAAGAGGTAGGCCCATTCACTTTAAGAACAAAATCTTTTTCGTCTATAAGTTCTTCCAGTCCGTTATCTTTAAGCTGGCGGTAGTACCGGGCTTTTTCAGGATCGTTCTGGTAGTGTATAGAAGCTATAATTTTAGCACGGTCTTCCAGGCGTTTTATAAAGTAATATTCGTTATTGCGCTTAAATAAAAAAAGCACTACAATGCACAGCAATAGTGTACTGACACCCGAAAGGGCAACATAAGTTATGGTGATCTTTTTACGTATTTGCATGTACTTATGGCTTTACAACATAGCCCAGCCCTTTTATGGTGTGTATTAGTTTGTGGCTGTAGGGTTTATCTATTTTCTTTCGAATGTAATTTATGTAAACATCTACTACATTAGTATTCATGTCAAAGTTAATATTCCACACATTATCCAGTATCTTTTCGCGGCTTAAAATAGTGCCGCTGTTTTTAGCAAGATAATGCAGCAGGTTAAACTCTTTTGCAGTAAGCACTATGGTTTCGCCTTTGCGTTTAACGGTTTTTGTACGCAAATCTATTTCCAGGTCTTCTATAACAATGTTTTCTATAGTTTTATGTTCCTGCCCGGCGCGGCGCACCAGTGCATTAACGCGTGCCTCCAGCTCTGTAAACCTAAAGGGCTTTGCCATATAATCATCGGCCCCGGCATTAAGCCCGGCTACTATATTCTCGCTGCTATTTAGGGCGGTAAGCATTAATATTGGCACAAAATTACCCGCTGCCCTAAGGCGCCTGCATAGTTCTATACCATTAATATCGGGCAACATAACATCAAGCACTATCACGTCAAAACTATTGTTAGAGAGCATCTCCCATGCGGTGGTTCCATCGAGCGCAGCGCTCACATCATGGTTCTTTTCTGATAGCCCTTTACGGATTACCGACAGCAAATTAGGTTCGTCTTCTACAATAAGTATTTTCATGCACTTTATGGTTTATGGCAAAAATAGCGAATAGGGGTTTACAAATTTACATAAATAACAAAATCGATGCATATTATGTGTTTTTTGTGATATGGGTAATTGCGAAATAATTTGATTAACGCTCTATTTGTTTACGTGGGGCATCGCCCCACGCTAATTATATGTTTATTTTCATGTATGGGAAATCTATAATTTTTCAATGTTAAATTTTTCAATCATTTCCCTGTAACTTTATTATGTATTTACCGACTAATCCTTAAAACACCTTAAATTATGAAACTATCTTTAGCCATTATCCCTCTGGTTATTCTTGCGTTCTTTTTTGCATATTTTGGTATGCCTGTAATTAATTATGGGTTTATACAGCTGCCTATTATGCTTTTGCTGCTTATACTGGCGGCCATAATACTTACAATAAATATAGAGCAGGTGGGTGCTAAAACTAAAGTGCACCTTACAAAACTTCACCGCCCTCTTTTTATAGCATTTGCGGTTGTATTAGCATATACTATACTTGCGCCTTTGTTTACAACCCTGCCTTTGTTCAGGAACGAATCGTACCGAAACATGATAGGTAAAGTGCATACCGGCGAAAAGATAACAAACCATATTGCTCCAATTGCACTGGACCGTATTCGTGTGGTAGACGAGCCCCTGGCTACATTGCTAGGCGAAAAAATATTAGGATCTGACCAGGGACTTGGCAGCAAAAGCGAACTGGGCGAGTTTTTTATACAAAAGGTTAATAACGAACTGTACTGGGTGGCTCCGTTATTGCATTCCGGCTTTTTTAAATGGCTTAACAATAAAGAAGGTACCGAAGGTTATGTTATGGTAAGCGCCACTAACGAGCGCGATGTAAGGCTTGTGCAAAATATAAATGGCAAAGACCTTAAAATAAAGTACCAGCCGGGTGCATACTTTGGCAGCGATATAGAACGTCACCTGTATTTTAACGGTTATGAATCTACCGGTCTTGCCGACTACAATTTTGAGATTGACGAGAAAGGCCACCCGTACTGGGTTGTAACCAAATTTAAAAAAAGGATAGGTTTTGCAGGTAACGATGCTGTGGGTGTTGTTACAGTAGATGCCCAAACCGGAGTTATTAGAGAGTATGGTATTAATAATGTACCTGCCTGGATAGACCGTGTGCAACCTATATCGTTCATCTTAGACCAGCTTAGTGACTGGGGTGAGTATGTGCATGGCTACTGGAACTTTAGTAATGAAGATAAACTTATGATTACCGAAGACCTTACGCTTGTTTATGGCGAGGATAACCGCTCGTACTGGTATACAGGGGTATCGAGCGTAGGTAAAGAAGAGTCGGCTGTTGGTTTTATGCTGGTAGATACCCGTACTAAAGAGGCTACTATGTACAACCAGAGCGGTGCTACAGAGTATGCTGCACAAAGTTCGGCAGAAGGTAAGGTTCAGGAAAAAGGGTATAAGGCATCCCTGCCAATACCATACAATATTAATAACATCCCTACTTATGTTATGACGCTTAAAGATGGTGGAGGGCTCGTAAAAATGTATGCCATGGTAGCCATAGGCGACTATACTATTGTGGGTGTGGGTAACACCATGCGCGAAACATTAATGTCTTACAAAAATGTGTTTAATATGGCCGGTAACCGCATTAACCCCGATGCTCAGGCAAACCGTAAAGCTATAAAAGCGGTAGTAACACGCATACAAAGCGATATTAAAAACGGCAACAGTTTTTATTACTTTACTGTAAACACATCGCCTAAAATATTTGTAGGCTCATCTCAGTTATCTAATGAATTACCGGTAACCATTGTGGGCGACAGTATTAACATATCTTTCGACCTTGATAAGGAAGATGTAATAGATGTTTCTACATTTGATAACCTGAAATTGGGTGCAGGGAAATAATCATTTTTAACAACGCACCCAAATAACCCAGGGCGATGCCCTGGGCTAATATATTTGACCCTTTCAGGGTCGTTAGATACAGGGCACAAGACATTTAAAGAAGAATATGCGTCTATACTGAAAAAATATAACGCTGAATATGACGAACGTTACGTTTGGGATTAGCCAGCGTAAGTGAGATGACACTGAAAGAGTCGCACACAATAGCGTACGGCATCGCCCTACGAAACACAATGACCCAATTATAATATCGCATAACAAAAAAACCTTATTTTTGTAGCTGCAAAACAAACTACAAACAAAACGAGATGAAAGCATACGTATTTCCGGGCCAGGGAGCCCAGTTTACCGGAATGGGCAAAGAGCTGTATGACAGCAACCCACTGGCTAAAGAACTTTTTGAAAAAGCAAACGACATCCTGGGTTTCAGGATTACCGATATAATGTTTGAAGGTACTGCCGAGCAGTTAAAACAAACCAATGTTACACAGCCGGCTGTATTTTTACATTCGGTTATACTTGCAAAAACACTGGGCGACAGCTTTACACCAGATATGGTTGCCGGCCACTCGTTAGGCGAATTCAGCGCGCTGGTTGCTGCCGGGGCATTAACTTTTGAAGATGGACTTAAACTGGTTGCGCAACGTGCCGCCGCTATGCAAAAAGCCTGCGAAATTACCCCGAGCACCATGGCTGCCGTATTAGGCCTTGAAGATAAAATTGTAGAAGATGTTTGCGCTACTATAGATGGTGTTGTGGTTGCGGCAAACTACAACTGCCCGGGCCAGCTGGTAATATCCGGCGAAACAAAGGCTGTTGAAGCTGCCTGCGAAGCTATGAAAGCTGCCGGTGCTAAAAGGGCACTTATACTGCCTGTGGGAGGAGCATTCCACTCTCCTATGATGGAGCCTGCGCGCGAAGAACTTGCTGCAGCTATTGAGCAAACTTCATTTACTAACCCGGTTTGCCCGGTGTACCAAAATGTACCTGCTACTGCGGTAACCGATGCCGAAGAAATAAAACGTAACCTTATAATACAGCTAACCGCTCCTGTAAAATGGACACAGAGTGTACAAAACATGATTGCCGACGGCGCTACCCTGTTTACCGAAGTTGGCCCGGGTAATGTATTGCAGGGCTTGGTTAAAAAGATAAACAAAGAAGCTGAAACGGCAGCGGCATAAATAGTACTCAGTGTTCAGTCGCAGTTAGCAATTACAGCCTGATGATTCCAGATTGTCGATCGTGACGATTAGATGTATAATTCAATCCCCAACACCGTTTGATGTTGGGGATTTTGTATATTTGGCTCAATGCAATTGTCTCATCATGAAAACCAAAAACTTCATACTTACCATAGTAGCATTCTTTTTAATAACGTTTATAATAGTGTTTTTAATAAGGATAAATAACGACCATAAAGAATGCGGAGAAACCACCACCTACGGTAAAAACAGCAAGGGTAACACAGTAATAAGCAAAAAACATATCTGTAAAGAAAAATTCTGTTTTTAATAAGTACCAATTAAATAACATGGCATAACGCAACCTTTACGATTTATAATACTCTATTTATAAATCACCAACCTCCCCGCTATGTTAAAAAAAATATTCTGGCTGCTTCCTGTAATATTGTGCTTAACATCCTGTGCTACAATTTTAGCCGGGAAAGAATATAATGTAAAGTTATATTCTAATACCCCTGATGCTAAAGCTAAAGTAAACGACAGTATATACATCCTGCCTGCTACAGTAACCGTATTGCGTTCTAACAAAGAACTACCTGTTGCATTGATCACAAATTCGGCAACTATAAATATACTATTGCAGCCCAGGGTTAACCCTTACTTTATTTATGGCAATTTACCTTTAGGCCTTTTAGGATACCCAATAGACCTTACCAACAATAAACGATTTTATTATGGAAGGGAAATCCTGCTCGACGATATTAATATTAATAACGACAGCCTGCAGGTACGCGAAAAGATTGATTATTTTAAGCGTGATTTCCCTACACATAAAGGGCAAATAAACATTATAGCCTCTATACCTTATGCCAATGGTTTCTACTTACAGCCTCACAAGGAGTCTGCTAAATCTTCTTTTGGGTTTTTAGGATTTTCCATTGGTGCCGAATATTTTTATAAAGACACTCAGTCGCTGAAATTTACAGCCGGAAGCAGTATCGATTTTGAATTTCCGTTTCCTGTACCGTTAGACCATTTTGACCCTTACGAAACGGCATCGGCAACAAATTTTACACTGACTAACAACCACAAAATTGGCCGCTTTACCCTTGGTTACGGACTTAACTATGCCATTTACAAATGGAGGATTATAAACCCGGACCATACTTTTCCTGTTTACGGACCTCAATCGAGAACACGAAACAGCCATGCTTATGGGTTAAGCTTTAATGCGTACCACCAGTTTAGCAAGTCGGTATTTTTAGGTGTGGTATATAACCCTACGTTTGTAAACAGTTTTCCTGTTACACAATTTAAATACCAGCACACTCTTAGCTTAGATTTACAATTTAAATTTACCCTGCATAAATAGCAGCGCAAATAACAAGAAATCCCAAGCCGTTTTGGCTTGGGATTTCTTGTTATTTATATGAGATTCTTCGGCTTCGTTGCACTCGCTCAGAATGACACTCTCATACTAAAACTGAACACCGCGACTGATCACTGAATACTATTTACTCCTCACCTTCTGTTCCCATTTCCAGGCAGAGGCAAGTGCATCTTCTAACGATAATTCGGCTTTCCAGCCCAACACATCATTAGCTTTAGTAGTATCGGCATACGCTTCGGTAACGTCGCCCTCCCTCTTAGGGACAATTTTATAGTTAAGCTGTTTTCCACTTGCCGCTTCAAATGCTTTTATCACTTCAAGAACCGATTTACCTTTACCGGTACCCAGGTTAAACACCTCAACTTTATCGGCGTTTTTGCTTTCTGTAAGGCGTTTAAGTGCCGTAACATGCGCTTTGGCAAGGTCTACCACATGAATGTAATCGCGCACGCAGGTACCATCGGGCGTTGGGTAATCATCACCAAAAACAGATAGTTGCTCGCGCAGGCCTATAGCAGTTTGTGTAATAAATGGCACAAGGTTTTGCGGTACGCCAAGCGGTAGTTCGCCAATATTAACCGATGGGTGCGCCCCAACCGGGTTAAAATAGCGCAATAATATAGCTTTTATGTTGCTAACATTAACCACATCGCGAATGATCTCCTCGCCTATCTGCTTTGTGTTTCCGTAAGGAGACATAGCGGGTTGTATAGGGCTATTTTCAGAAATCGGCATTTTCTCCGCCTGCCCGTACACGGTGCAAGACGAGCTGAATATAAAATTGGCTGCATCTTTTTTCTGTAATTCCTGAAGGATATACACTAATGCACCAAGATTGTTTTCATAATATAACAATGGGTTCTGTACACTCTCCCCTACCGCCTTAGAGGCAGCAAAATGGATAACTCCCGATACGTCTTCATGCTTTTTAAAGAACGACTGCACCGCAGTTTTATCACGCAAATCTATTTTTTCAAACTCCGGTTTAGTTCCGGTTATAGCCTCTATCCCTTCTAAAACTTCTACAGATGAGTTAGAGAGATCGTCTATAACTACTACTTCAAAACCCTCGTTCTGAAGTTCTACAACTGTGTGCGACCCTATAAAACCCAGTCCGCCGGTTACTAATATTTTCATTTTATAACTTATGATTGATTAGCTAAGAAAACGCTTAAGCTAAACGTTTATTATTTGTAGTACTAAAATACTTACAAACAATCTACTTGTTTAAAAACTCTAAAATACTGCCTGTTATAAAATCAATTTGTTCGTCGTCAAGCTCAGTATGCATCGGTAAAGAAATCACTTCCTTAACCAACTGGTTGGTTATCGGAAAATCTTCTTCATTGTAGCGTGCATCCGCATACGCTTTCTGGCTGTGTAATGGTATTGGATAATATATGGCACAAGGTATGCCCTTATCCAGCAGGTGCTGCATAAGCGCATCTCTGTCGGCATCAAGTATCCTTAACGTATACTGGTGAAAAACATGGCTATCTGTCGTACCGGTAACAACCGGGGTAACAACTTTAGCATGGTTAGCTAAAGCTGCGCTGTATTTATTGGCCGTTGCAAGCCTTGCTGCATTATAGGTATCCAGCAAAGGTAGTTTAGCATTAAGAACCGCTGCCTGCAGGCTGTCTAACCTGGAGTTTACACCTACCACATCATGGTGGTAACGCACATACATACCGTGGTTAACAATACCTCTTAAAGCATGGGCAAGATCATCGTCATTAGTAAAAATAGCGCCGCCATCGCCATAAGCACCAAGGTTTTTAGACGGAAAGAACGACGTAGATGCAACATGGCCCATTACTCCTGCCTTCTTTTTAGTACCGTTGGCAAAAGTATAATCGGCACCTATAGCCTGGGCGTTATCTTCAATAACATACAAGTTGTGCTCTTTGGCTACAGCCAAAATTTCTTCCATATTAGCTACCTGCCCAAAAAGGTGTACAGGTACAATAGCTTTGGTTTTTGGGGTAATTGCTTTTTTTATAGCATCTACAGATATGTTAAACGTATCTGCATCTACATCTACAAGTACCGGTGTAAGTTGCAATAATGCTATTACCTCTACCGTAGCAGCAAAAGTAAAATCGGCAGTAATTACCTCATCGCCAGGCTGCAGGCCGAGGCCCATCATGGCTATTTGTAAAGCATCGGTACCATTGGCACACGGTATAACATGTTTTACGCCAAGATACTGCTCAAGGTCTTTCTGGAATTTATGAACCTGAGGCCCATTAATATATGCTGTGTTATCTAATACTTCCTGTATAGAAGCATTTACGGTTTCTTTTATCTGATCATATTGCCCCTTAAGGTCAACCATCTGTATTTTTCTCATATCTTACATCCCTTACCGTTAGTTGCCAGGGGAAAAAATTTAAGTTATTAATGAGTACAAAAATAATTAACTTTAATGAGTAATTGCCTTATAAAATACTTTTTTAAAGCACCTGATATAAAACAGTAATACAGCCTGAACGACCTCCATGCATTGCTAAAAAAAATAACCGTAATTTTGCCTTTATAAACCCGCGTTATGTTTTTTATATACAGCCTGCTTACCCATATTGCCCGTTTTGTGCTAAACATTATAGCTCTTTTTAGCCCTAAGATAAAGTTGTTTGTACAGGGCCGTAAAAACGTATTTACAACGCTGGCGCAACAAATAAACCCACAGGATAAAACCATCTGGTTTCATGCGGCATCGTTAGGCGAATATGAGCAGGGGTTGCCTATCATGGAGAAGGTTAGAGCCCTATACCCCAACCATAAAATTGTACTTACCTTTTTTTCGCCGTCAGGTTATGAGGTACGTAAGAATACCAGGGCTGCCGATGTTACCGTGTATTTACCTTTAGATACATTGGCTAATGCCAAAAAATTCATGCATCTGGTGCATCCTGATATGGCTTTTTTTATTAAGTATGAGTTTTGGCCCAATTACCTTAACGAGCTTAAAAAGGCTAATGTACCCACTTATCTCGTTTCGGGGTTATTCAGGCCTAACCAGGCTTTCTTTAAGTGGTATGGTGGTTTTTACCGCGAGGCATTTAAGGCATTCAGCCACTTTTTTGTACAATACGATAACTCTAAGCAACTGCTCAATAAAATAGGGTTTACTAATGTTACCGTAAGCGGCGACACCCGTTACGACCGTGTAAGCGAAATACTGGAACGCGACAATAACCTGCCTTTTATAGAAGAATTTATTAACGGCAATGTTACTGTAGTTTTAGGCAGTTCGTGGCCAAAGGACGAAAACCTTATGTTCGATTTTATAAATTCGGCAGTTAATGTAAAATTCATTATTGCACCCCATACGCTTGGCGAAGACCATATAAACGACATTAATAAAAACATACACAGGCAAACAGTCTTATTTACCGAAAAAGATGGTAAGAACCTTGCCGAATATGATGTAATCATCATCAACACAATAGGTATTTTGGGCAAGATTTACAGCTATGCCGATGTTGCTTACGTGGGCGGAGGCTTTGGCACTGCAGGCCTGCATAATATACTGGAACCTGCTGCCTTTGGTGTACCCGTAATCATTGGGCCTAACCATAATAAGTTCCCGGAGGCGGTGGCATTGGTACAAATGGGTGGCGTTATTGCCGTGAATGATAAAGCCGAAATGGAAGATGCACTGTCATCACTTATTTATAACGATGATTACCGTTGGGAGAAAGGCCATATAGCGGGCACTTTTGTGAGCATGAACCGTGGGGCAGTAAACACTATCATTAATTACATAACAAATGAGCACCCCACAGTTTAGATCCTTTGAAAGCATTGATGCCTCCATTGTGGTAGCCATGATGGAAGCGTTTTATGCCATAGACAACTACCCTATGGATGTGGCAGTAGCCAAAGATTTGTTTTTGGAGTTTATTCACAATGAGTCGCTTGGCCGCGGGTGGACAATTGTGCTTGATGGCGAAGTTATGGGTTACTTTATCCTGACCTTCATTTTTAGTTTTGAGTATAAAGGGCGTATTGCTTTTCTGGACGAATTGTTTATTTCAGAAAAGGCGCGTGGCAAAGGACTCGGTAAACAAGCACTTGAATTTATGGCAAAACAGGCAAAGCTACTCTCTTTAAAAATTATTTACCTCGAAATAGAAAATCATAATGAAGCTGCCAAAAAGCTTTACTTGTCTAAAGGTTTTGCAGTACATAACCGCGGTTTAATGAAGATGGTGGTGCAGTAAGCATTTGTATTTACCTTACCTCAACAACGAAAAGTGTCCTTTTATTTCGGGGGTTACTTCATCCAGTTTTACAATATACCAATAATCAGATGCCGGTAGCGGGCTGCCGTTTAAAGTTCCATCCCAAAAACGGTTTTGGCGGTTAAGGCTTATTATAAATTTGCCGTAACGGTCAAATATATCAATTGTAGCCTGTGGCAGCGATGGCATATCGGCCAGGGTAAACACATCATTTACAAGGTCGCCGTTTGGCGTAAACACTTTAGGGATAAGGTCTATAAAAAATGTTTTATTATCTATGCCGCACAGGTTTATAGAACGTGCATATACTCTATACACGCCACTCCCTAAATTCCTGAATACCGGCGATGACTGGTAATTAATCCTGTCGAGCGAATAGGTATAGTTTTCAGGGGTAGCATCTGCCATGATAACAGTAGCTGTGGTGCTGGTTACAGCTACGCTGGCAATATCGGGCGCGGCAAGTTCGGTAACAATAAATGTACGCGTAGTGCTGCAACCAGACGCATTAGTTAGCACAACGCTATAGGTGCCGGGCTCATCTACCTCAATAATTGCAGTCATATCTGCGGCGGCAGTATCCCATACGTAACCAGTCACACCGGCCATAGTAGCATCAAGATCAACACTACTACCTTCGCAGAAATTAATAGCGGTATCTGCAATAGCAGCGGGAGCATCAAAATGGTTTACCGTTACAGACTCTCTCGCAGCCGAAATGCAACCATTAACACTAACTGCCTCGGCATAAAAAGTAGTATTTGCTGTAACGGCAGGCGCTGTAAATGGGCTGCCCATACCTATCTCAGTACCGCCTGTAGCAGTAGTATACCAGTGTATTGTACCCTCAGATGCTGTTGCTTGTAAAACCGGAGGCTCTGTACCGCATACCACAACTACAGCATTAGTAACCGCTACAGTAGGGATAAGATTTACAACAGCCCTTACGGCAGTACGCGTAGCAGTGGTACAGGTAGCATCATAAGCCGATGCATAGTATGTTGTAGTTTGTGTAAGTATAGGTGTCGTAAAACCTGCACCGGTAGTATCAGTATAAATTGGTGTACCACCGTTAGCATCTGCATACCAGTACACAATACCCGTATTGGCAGTTGCCGTAAGGGTGACAGAACTACCCGTACCACAGGCAGCCGCTGCTGCTGCACTTGCAGTTATACCGGATATACTTATAGTTGTAGTAGCCGATATGTTTAAAACAGGGTCGCCGGTGGTACCGCCATACTCTACAATATATCCTTTAGCCTGGTAATCTCCGTTGGGGTCGCCATTAACGTTAAGGTCATTCCATGCCCCTGCAATACCTACTCCCGGTGCTGTTATATGTGCGTAGTCTTCTTCGTTCATGTTATTAGGCTCATTAACATTCCAGTACGCAAAATTAGGCGTGGAGCCATTTACTGTACCATTCCAAAAAACAGTTCCTGCTTCAGGGCCGGTAACCCACTTCCATACGCCTTCTGTTTCTGCATCGCTTCCACCTATCCAGCCCGTACCGGTTGCCTGCTCCCCACAAAGCTGCGCCTCATCTGCAGATAGTAATGTAGCAAGATACCCTGTAAGTCCGTAATACCTGCTTGCTGCTGCAGCATCTCTGGCAGACGTCCAGCTAATTCCTAAAGAGGGTATATATAAATAGTAATGTTGTGTAGATTCTAAGTAATTTGCCGCCCCTATAGATATAGAGAACGTGCGCGTGCCGGTTGGGTTTGTAGCACTACTGTTATAAGTTACATTATTAACGGCAGCCTCAAATGTAGCAAAGGGTAATTGCTGGCCCGCACTACCGCGAAGGGTTAATTTTCCGGCAGCGGCGTTCCATGTTGCGGCAACACCAGCAACGGGCGTGGTAAGCGCTAATATGTCCTGGCCGTTTACATAGCCCGATGATATTTGTACATACACTGCCTCAAGAGTGGTATCGGCAGGGTCAGGGTCGGTTACAGAAAAAGAAGTTACTACATTTACCGGGCTGCCCGGACAGTACACCTGGTTGCCCGTAGCCACCACCACAGGCGGATTGTTAGTTTGCGCAAAGCCCGCAAAACTATAGCAAAGCAATAAAACAAACTGTATCTTTATATATAACGATGTAGAATTCTTCATTTCGTAAAAATAGTAAAATATTTTTACGGCGTTACTAATTTTTTGGGTAATGCAGCTTCTGGAAAACATCCCATACCACAATACCTGCACTAACCGAGATATTGAGCGAATGCTTGGTGCCTAATTGCGGGATCGTTATACTTTAAGCCCTTATAAATCTAATGACACATTAGTAATATTATTGTTTAAATTCACGCCCATTTTTATCTGTATAAAAATAAATTCCTGATGCAGTTTCAACTTTAAATAGGAAATAATGCTTGTTTGCGATATAAAAATTTTTAAATAATTTAATGGATTTGTACCGGGGCGGGACATTGAAATAATTTTGCTGATATGCTCCCTTTTTTCCATTATTGATAGTGGTTTGAAACTCCGGATATTCTGAAATGACGTCATCATAAGCAGCAGGGATTATTGTTTGATGGTCATACAGCAATCCATATCTCCCATTTTTTTTGATTTTAAAATATCCTGGAAATTCGGATTTTTGATTTTTGTCTGACGTAATTTGATTGTACGGTATCAAATCGTCATATTCCTCCCCTGCAATACCGTTATCCCACAATAATTTAATGCTACCTTTATGCAATACTGTAAAATATTGATTCTCGCTTTTAGGTATAAAGCTATAACTGTCAAACTCAAACCCTGTTAATATCTTAGCGCTATTAAAGTTATATACAGCATATCTTCTGTTTTTCTCTAGTAATATCTCATCAGTATACACACTATGAAACTTTATATTATCATATTCTATCGCAACGACTGTTCGACCTGAAATATAGAAACCATATTTGCCATTTTGTTTTACTAGAAATTTTGAAGTTCCTGCCTCTGATATAGAGTCATATATTGCCGGCATTATTACATTTTTAACAAGCCTTTTGCTGCTGCCTTGCAGAGCATAAGAAAAGTTCACATACCCCTGCTTCCCACCTTCACGGTATTTTACATACTTATTTATTGGTGTAATTTCAAAGGGCATAATTCTTTTAAGATCCTCCGGAGAGGCATCCTTCTTAAGGTTTTGTATTTGCCTGGCAAGTTCCTCTTCGTTTTTTTTCTCTTTTGCTTTCTTTTGATATTCCTTAGTTGTTGCCTGAGGTGCAATGTCAGCAGATCCAATGCTATATATGGGATCCTTAAATGTAGCAGCCACCTTTCCGCCCTTATATCCCTTAAAGAAAGGTTTTTCAAAAATAATTTTATCATACTCCGGCTTAAGTGCTATAGAGGGAGTTTGGTAATCCATATATAAAAGGCCTTGTTTTCCTTTTACTGTAATCCTATAAGCATGGCTCACAATAGGTTCTATCTTATCATATAAGGGTTCTGCCAATATAACAAAACCACCTGTCATACCTTCATATAAACTGCCAAACTTATAAAGGTACATACCTACTTTGCCTGATTTAAAAATCTTCGAGGCCGTAGGGCTTACAGAATCATATTGCTTTAAATGCTGTACATTATTATGGTCAATAATAATTGTACGGTTTCCTTGTTTTACGAAGTAGAACGACTGCTTGCTTTCCACATCAACAATCATATCAACAAAACCATCATATGTGGGCTGAACCTTGACAATTCCTGTAGTATCGCAAAGCCCCCATTTATTTTCAGACCTGTAGGGCATCAAAAAATAGTCATTGTCCCAGCTATTGAAAAGATTTACGATAGTCAGCAGAAGAATTATTTTTACGGAGATTGCTAATTTCATAGACTACAACTTTATCGAATTAAGAATTACTGAAGATGTTAGGAAATTGCGGTCTATCGAAATTGTATATCGGCAGTTTTTCTTGCGTGAACTAAAACTCCGATTCATCCTTTCGTAAAAATAGTAAAATATTTTTACGGCGTTACTAATTTTTTGGGTAATGCAGCTTCTGGAAAACATCCCATACCACAATACCTGCACTAACCGAGATATTGAGCGAATGCTTGGTGCCTAATTGCGGAATTTCGAAAACGCCATCGCATAAAGAAACGGCTTCCTGCGCAACTCCTCTAACTTCATTACCAAAAACAAGAGCATATTTTTCGCCATCTGCAGGCACAAAATCCTGTAACAAAACAGCATCTTCCACCTGCTCTATAGCAAGCACCTTTACACCTTCTTGTTTTAATGAGGCAATGGTTTGCAGCACATCTTTATTATATTCCCACGCCACGGTATCGGTAGCGCCAAGGGCAGTTTTGTGAATTTCTTTATTAGGAGGTGTAGCCGTTATACCACACAGGTATATTTTTTCGATAAGAAAGGCATCGGCTGTCCTAAAAACCGACCCAATATTATGCAGGCTGCGCACATCATCAAGCACAATTATAAGGGGTGTTTTACCGGCCTGTTTAAATTCTTCCTGATTTTTACGGCCCAGCTCGCTATTGGCTAATTTTCTCATTTGGTAATTTTGGTTATAAATGCAAAATTAAACTATTACCACATTACCGCCGGTATTTAGCAAAAAAATAACCGCTCCCAAATGCAGAATGGAACGGTTACCTTAAAAAAACGATATAATCTTAATTACGATTTTTTTATAGTTTCTATTTTCTTTAACCCCATATTACTATGGTTTTTCTTTAAAGATTCCTGCCATTTAACATATTGTTCCTTGCTCAATATATTCTTCATTTTAGTATCAAAAGCCGTGTTTTCTTCTTTCATCTTTTTCTCCATAGCAGCGTGGTCATGCTGTTCGCCTTTTTCCATCTTTTTTAATTCCGGAGCCAGGGCAGCACGGTTTTTTTCCTGCTCTTCATAAAGCACCTTTACCTTAGCCTGCTGAATATCATTTAGGTTAAGTTCTTTTGCAATTTGTTTAGCCTGTTCGTCCGGCGTTACTTTATGCAGCTTTTTTTCGTTCTTAATTTTGTCGCCAATTGGCCTCTCTACACTTTTAACACTTTGTTTAACCGGCTTTTCCTGTGCATAACTACCTATTGCAGCCAGAAGTAAAAGGCCCATAACTATTTTTTTCATGGTGTATTTGTTTTTATTAAAGTATAAAGATAGCAAATTACAATTAGCCCAAAAATTAAATGAGGTGAATCTTACAAAAAGTGCGGTAAATAACATGACGATTTATACGCTTCTTACTTGCATTTTTTTTGATTAAATTCGCCCTTCACAATTGTAATACGTATTCCATTGGCTTCTAAAGAAAAGACTGCAAAAGAAACCCCATTAATGAAACAGTATAACGCCATTAAGGTTAAATACCCTGATGCCTGCCTGCTGTTTCGCGTAGGCGATTTTTATGAAACCTTTGGCGAAGATGCCGTAAGGGCAGCCGGCATACTGGGAATAGTACTTACAAAACGAGGAGCAGGCAGCGAAACCGAAACTGCGCTTGCCGGTTTTCCGTACCACTCGCTTAACACCTATTTACCCAAGCTTGTAAAAGCAGGCCTGCGTGTTGCCATTTGCGATCAGCTGGAAGACCCTAAGATGACAAAGACCATAGTAAAACGTGGTGTTACAGAACTTGTTACTCCCGGGGTATCTATGAACGATGAGGTGCTGCACAGCAAATCGAACAACTTTTTAGCTTCGGTTTACTTTGGGCGAAAAAGCCTTGGCATCTCTTTCCTCGATGTATCTACCGGCGAATTTTTAACAGCACAGGGCAATGAGGAGTATATAGATAAGCTGCTGCAAAACTTTAGCCCCAGCGAAGTCCTTGTTTCTAAAAATGAGAAAGGCACTTTTAGGGATGCATTTGGCGAGAACCACCATACTTTTTACCTGGAAGACTGGGTATATAAAGAAGACTATGCTTTTGAGAGCCTTACCTCCCACTTTGGCACCAATTCCCTTAAAGGTTTTGGCGTGGAAGAATTGCAGGAAGGTATTATAGCGAGTGGTGCTGTGCTATATTATTTATCTGAAACGCAGCATAACCGCGTGCAGCACATAACATCCATTCAGCGTATTGCAGAGGATGCGTATGTGTGGATGGACCGTTTTACCATTCGTAATTTAGAACTTTACCAAAGCCCAAACCTTAACGCCGTAACATTGCTCGATGTTATAGACCGCACCCTTTCACCCATGGGCAGTCGCCTGCTTAAACGCTGGCTGGCGCTCCCGCTTAAGGATGCCAATAAAATACGTGCTCGCCATGAGGTGGTAAGCTACCTAAAAGACAATAAAAGTACGCTGCAAAAAATACAGCAGCAAATAAAACAAATATCCGATTTAGAGCGGCTTATCTCTAAAATAGCTACCGGTAGGGTTTCTCCCCGCGAGGTAATGTACCTTAAAGATTCTCTCGATGCTATTGTACCTATAAAAAAACTGGCTTTAGAGAGCCCTAACGACGCCCTTAAAGCCATTGGCGACAGCCTGCACTCCTGCGACCTGCTGCGCGAAAAAATACGCACAACCCTGCACCCCGAAGCTCCCGTTGCCATAAGCAAAGGCAACGCTATTGCACACGGCATTCACCCGGAACTTGATGAGCTGCGTGCCATTTCTTTCTCGGGCAAGGAATATCTGGAAGGTATAGAGAAACGGGAATCAGCAGCTACCGGGATAGCATCGCTTAAAATATCTTTTAATAATGTATTTGGGTATTATATAGAAGTTAGAAATACACATAAAGACAAAGTACCTGCCGAATGGACACGCAAGCAAACCCTTGTGAATGCCGAGCGTTACATTACCGAAGAACTTAAGGTATATGAAACAAAAATTCTTGGGGCTGAGGAAAAGATACACCATTTAGAAACACAGTTGTTTGACCAGCTTGTGGCGTGGATAAGCACCTACATAAAACCGGTACAGCTTAACGCCAGCCTTGTGGCACAAATGGACTGCCTGGCATCGTTTACCCAACTGGCTATAGAGAATAAATATGTATGCCCGGAAATTGATGAAAGCCATGAGCTTGACATTAAAGAAGGCCGCCACCCGGTTATAGAAAAACAACTACCGGTGGGTACACCCTACATTACTAACGATGTGTACCTGGACCGCGACAGCCAGCAGATAATTATGATAACGGGGCCCAACATGTCGGGTAAATCGGCCATACTGCGGCAAACGGCACTTATAGTGCTGCTGGCACAAATGGGAAGTTTTGTACCCGCAAAGGCAGCACGACTTGGTGTGGTAGACAAAATTTTTACCCGCGTGGGCGCATCAGACAATATATCTATGGGCGAATCTACCTTTATGGTAGAGATGAATGAAACGGCGAGCATCCTTAACAACCTTAGCGACCGGAGCCTTATATTGCTTGACGAAATAGGCCGTGGCACGAGTACATACGACGGCATCTCTATAGCGTGGGCCATTGCCGAATTTTTGCACGAGCACCCTGCACAGCCTAAAACGCTGTTTGCCACGCACTACCATGAACTTAACGAGATGCAGGACATTTTTACCCGCATCCAGAACTTTAATGTATCTGTAAAAGAACTTAAAGATACTGTACTGTTTATACGCAAGCTTGTAAAGGGCGGCTCTGCACACAGCTTTGGTATACATGTAGCCAGGATGGCCGGCATGCCGCAAACAGTAATACAAAAGGCGCAAAAACTGCTTAAAAAACTGGAGAAAGACCATAGTGGCGAGGCTCTGGGTGCTATTAAGGCACAGGCTAAAGACGAGCTGCAACTAAGCTTTTTTAACCTGGACGACCCGTTGCTGGAAGAGATAAAGCAGGAAATAATGAACCTTGACATAAACACCCTTACCCCGGTAGAGGCATTAATGAAGCTTAACGAGATAAAAAGGATGCTTGTTAAATAAGATAGTAAAAAAGTTTACATTTTAAGGCAAACGTTATCAGAAAGTTATGTTTTTAATGAAAAAATATTTAGAAAAACGCTTGCCAGTCTCGAAAACAGCCGTATATTTGCACCCGTAATAACAACGAAACGTTCTTTTACTTTTAATGCGAAAATAGCTCAGTTGGTAGAGCGCGACCTTGCCAAGGTCGAGGTCGCGGGTTCGAATCCCGTTTTTCGCTCAGATTTACCTTCAATGCTCGAGTGGTGGAATCGGTAGACACGCTGGACTTAAAATCCAGTGGGTAGCAATGCCCGTGCGGGTTCAAGTCCCGCCTTGAGTACAAAGTATCAAAAGCTTCAATTTATTTTGAGGCTTTTTTTATGACTGCGAAAATAGCTCAGTTGGTAGAGCGCGACCTTGCCAAGGTCGAGGTCGCGGGTTCGAATCCCGTTTTTCGCTCACATTTATTGTATTAAAAAAGCCTTAACTATGTTGAGGCTTTTTTTATGGATTGTAGTTGAGAAGATTATATAAAATAAGTATCATATAGCTGCTGTTATTGGGCTTATCCGTCACAATAAATAATCATGTCATCTTTACTTTTATCATAGATAAACAAATATCCAAAATAGCACCCTGCGAGGTAAAAATCACCCTTACGATTCTTATAAACCGTAGGGTAATCAACACTATCTTTATTATTAAGAAAAATAATCTCAGAGCCATTAAGCTTAAAGTCCTGATTACAAGAAATAGGATCGCCTAAATTTCGACCTCTTTCATTGAGCCACGACGTTTCTACCCTTTCAGGCATCCACAAAAACCTGTCGATAATTAGTAATGATATAAGTACTAAAACTATTATTACTTTTCTTTTCATTATTTGCGATTATAATTACACGGGGTTAATGCGGCAAAGTAGGGAAATTGTTTTTTAACTAAGTATAATTTTATGGATAAGCCAAAAGTGGATGATTCGCAGTTGTTAGTAGCTGCACTACTGTGCTTACTCCGATGAAACACCCTGTAAACTTTTACCTTTTCATGCACGGTAACTTTCCTTTATATTAGCAATAATCATTTATTTTTTAAATGCATTTTAAGATTTATTGTCAAAATCATAATTGTCATTAATTTTAAAATTATCGCCAAATATGTTAATTTTATTGTCCCTCCTTATTTTTACAACCACAGCATCTATACACCTTATCATATTCACCTCAACAATGAAAAGTGCCCTTTCACTACCCTGCCATCCGGTAAGGTAAGCACGTACCAATAATCGGTTGCAGGCAGTGGATTACCTTTAAAGGTACCATCCCATCCCGGGCCATTACGGTCTACATTACTGAGCAATTTACCATAGCGGTCGTAAATGTATAAAGTGCTATTAAAATAAGCAGACCCATTAAGGCCGGCAATCCTCCAGTAATCGTTGGCAAGGTCGCCATTAGGTGTAAAATATTTAGGGATAGAAAGTACGGCAACCTGTTGTTTTGTTATACCACATCCCTGGCTGTCGTACACATACAGTGTGTGCAGCCCGGCATCTACGTCTTTAAAATATGGTTCTGCCTGCCATGGCCCGTTTGGCTTATCAAGGCTGTACAGGTAGGTAGTGGTTACCCCTCCCGCAGGCGATACTACAACGGCAACCGTATTGGTATCGCGCAGGTCTTCTACAACAACATTGTTAATAACAGCAACATTGCCGGGCACTACGGTTATGGTACGCACCTTACCGCAGGGCGTATCAGGATAGGTAATATCTGTAACTGTAACGGTGTAAACCCCCGGCTCATTAACGCTAATAGTAGCCGTAACAGCACCTGTAGACCATGCAAAACGTAAATTTGTTCCTCTTAACCCGGCATCAAGCGTTATATAATCGCGGGTGTTAAGGCATACCACATCGGTATCGGTAACATCTATATCAGGCAACGGATATACATCTAATATTATTTCCTGCAGGGCAGTACAATCATTATTTGTCTCTATACGTGCATACACACTCTGGCGGTTAGAAACTGTGGTAGTGTACGTGCTGCTTACAGGGTTTTGCTCTAACAACGCGTCATTTTCGGAAGCATAATATACAACCGAATTTGCCGGTGTCTCAATATTAAGGCTCGTCAGTTCAAATTCTGCCAGGCCATCTTCTGTACCGTCATCATCGCAGCGCGCAAGGCTTAAAGCGGCTACTGTATTTGCAGTAACCTGTAGCGTTAATGGCAATATCCTGTAACATCCGGTAATGGTATTAGTAGCCTTAGCCGCTATTTGCTGTGGGTTTGAGGTATTTGTGAAAGCTCCGGCAATAACATCGTTATCATTTTCGGCATCAGTTACAGAGTTGTAATAGGTTACAATAATGTCCGGATTATCATTAGTAAACTGCGCATCGGCCTGGGCAAGGTTAAATTGTGTAAATCCATCAGGATTTGTACCAAGGTCGCATTGTACAAGCACTGCCAGCTGATTATTTACAGGCAGGGCATTAACCGCAAGTGTAACAGGTACTATCCCGAAACATGCCGGATAAGTATCATTAACAATACGGGCATACACAATTTGCGAACCCGGTGTGGTATTATAAAAGCTTTGCTGCAGCATACTGCCGGCTGTTTGCGCCTGTGCAGCAGCCTCACTACTATAATAAGTTGTTGTAAAACCGGCAGCCTGTACTAACTGTGCAGTAACGTTAGCAAGTATAAAGGTTGCCTTGCCGTTTGTATCGTCGCCATCCTGTACATCATCACATATACCAAAGGTAGTGTTACCCAGAACAGGCGTATTAGATGCGGTAATTTGCAAAGTTGTTACAGCGTAGCAATTAGTGTTACTATTATTCTGAACCCTTATATAAAGCACTTGCGGGTTTGTAATGTTGGTATAAATTGCAGGCAGCGGTTGCTGCATGGCATCGGCATCCTGCTGGCTTGCAAAATAGCGCACTGTAAAATTGTCTGCGTTTTGTGTGCCAAGCACAGTTGGGGTAACTGCGGCCAGATTAAAATCGGCAAAGCCATTATTATCAGGGTCACACTCTGTAAGCGGTGCAGGGGCATTAGCTACAGGCATGGCACTAATAGTTATTGTTTTTTGTATGGTTTCTGTTTCTCCTGCACGGGTTATAGCAGCTGTAACATTATAATCTCCAGGGGTTGCGTAAAGGTGCTGTGGCGCATCCTGGGCAGAAGTTACAGAACCCTCGCCAAAATTCCATAAAACAGCATCGTAAGTAGTACTTACCTGAAGCCTGAAATCTGTAGGCACGCCCTGGCAACTGCCGGTAGCTATAATATTTGCATTAAAAAGGGACGTAATAAAAGGTGGCAGACCAAATATAGATATAGAGCCTGCCGGCAAAGGCACATCCTGAGTTCTGTAACCGCATAGTACTCCATCCTCTTCAGGGTTATTTATTACATCTATGGCAGTGCCTCCATTTACGGCGCGGTAAATTTTTCCGTTAGGGCCAAGCTGTAATGATGTAGAGCTTTGGTTTGAAGACAGTAAAACTTCTGATGAAGGTATATTTGTATTTAGCAGATCAAACTGTACAACCCTGCCTAGGTTTTCGCGTTCATCATAAGATGCATACAGTTTTTTAGCTAATGGCGAAAACTCCAGACCGTAAGGGTTCATGCTGTCTTTTACAAGCACCGGGTTAGATACCTGGCCCGTAGCATTATTAAAATTATATAGGTAAACAACACCATTATTAACAGCAAGATCTGTAACAGTGCCTATTTGCTGGTGTGCAATTGCAATATACTTTCCATCTGGCGATGCTTTTATACAGCCTATAGCATTGCGGCGATAGCCACTTACGGGTACTACTGGGGTAATTTGTGTTACAATGGGAGTTTCGGCAACGCCATTTTGCCCTACAAAAAAAGAGTAAAATTTATCTATAAACTGGGTTACAACCCAAAAGCCGGTACCGTCGAGATTTTTTACGGCAGTTACCTTTTCAGAGCATTTGTATTTTGCTTCGTCTGTAATATCAGGATTATAAGTATACAATTGCACATTGCGGGTAGTAATATCGCCAATACTGCCATTAGTACCTGTAATAGACAAATCTACTACAGAGTAATTAAGCCCGTTATTAAAACCATCATCGCTGTTGGGCACAGTCTCGCCATTGCCATAATCTCCGGTAAACTGGTTGGGGTAAACAGCAGCGTTAAGATGGTGGGGTTCATCTACCGTAAAAATATAGTAAATATTAGGGTCGTTCTTTTTAGGTAGTATAATTGCCGACTGCGTGCTTGACGGATCGCCCAACAACCCTGTACCCCCAAAATAATTACCATTAGGCATTAGTACATGGTTACGGTCCCATACGCTTCGCCCATCGGTATAAAATAAAAGATTGCCCTCAGTATCAGATATAGAGCTGCAACCCTCGTTGGTATTCATACGGCTGCCGCTAAGCGGCACTACAGAGCCATCGTTTAAAAACTGTATACCGGCACCCCTGCCAAAGTACCAGTTGTTAGCTTCCTTTTGGGCAAATATGGGTATTGTAATAAAGAATAGGAATAATAGGGTATAATTTTTCATTAAAATGCAATTATATCAAAATTAAAGTATTTTAGCTTACCTGCATTAAAAGATGCTTTTATATTTACCTCGAAAATATATGCTTTTACCTCAAATTAAAGCTCCCACACATAATTATAGCTATTTTTGTTTATTATACCCGCAAATGGCAACAAAACCACAAAACTACGTACTGCATATATTAGGATGCCTCTTATTTATAAGCATTCCCATACTTTCATCTCCTGATCTTGATTCAAACAGAGAACTGTTCGATCTTGCCCCTTTTCGCAGTAACTTCCTGGCATACCTGCTATTGCTTGGTTTTTTTTACTGCAATTACCTGTACCTTATACCGCGTTTTTATTTTACCCACAAATACCTTCTTTTTTTTATAGGCATTGCCCTTTGCTTTGTTGCGGTTTCTTTTTTGCCAAACCTGCTCATGCCCGACATGCGTGATGTTATACCCATGCCCAATATACACAGCATACCCTCTACCGACGATATACCGGGAGGTATGACACCCGATGGTATAAGACCTAACGGGGCTACACGCTTTTTCTTTTTGCCCTCTATGCAGGGTGGCTCGCTATTGCAGTTTTTACTGGTATTTTCTCTATCCTTTTTTTTGAGGGTAAACCAGCGCCTGGCCCATATACAAAGCGAAAAACTTAAAACAGAGGTATCTTACCTACGCGCCCAGATAAATCCGCACTTTTTGTTTAACACCCTTAACAGCCTGTATGCTCTGGCACTCGAAAAATCGGATGCAGCGCCCGAAGCTATTTTAAAATTATCGTCTATGATGCGCTACGTTGTTACAGAGAGTGGCCGCGACCGTGTAGCGCTCGACAATGAAATTAATTACATTAAAAATTACATTAACCTGCAACAGCTTCGCATGGATGGCAACATCCCTTTTACCTTTACCGTTACAGGCAATACTGCAGGCAAAAATATTTCGCCTCTACTGCTTATACCTTTTATAGAAAATGCTTTTAAGTATGGGCTTAACCCCGAAGAAAACAGTAATATTGCTATACATATAAATATTACAGATGTACAACTGGAGCTTAAAGTAAAGAACAACAATGTAAACATAAGCCTGCCACCCGACGAGGAAAGCGGCCACGGCATTACCAACACCCGCCAGCGGCTTGAATTCTTATACCCTGAAAAGCATAAATTGCATATCTTTGATGTAGAAGAATATTATGAAGTACAACTAATACTTACCCTGGTATGATAAAAGCAATAGCAATAGACGATGAGCCACTTGCGCTAAAAATTATTGCACACTTTTGCAGCCAGGTAGACTATATTTTGCTTGAGAAAACGTTTACCAAAACCGACGAGGCATTACAGCACCTTACAAAATTTCCTGCCGACCTCCTTTTTCTGGATATACAAATGCCGGGAAAGAATGGCCTGGATTTTTACCGCATGCTCGGCCCCGAGGTTATGGTTATTTTTACAACTGCCTATAGCGAATATGCTGTAGAAGGGTTTAATGTTAATGCTGTTGATTATTTATTAAAACCTTTTTCTTTTGAACGTTTTTTAAGCGCAGTAGAGAAAGCTTTAAAAGAAAAAAAATCGCGGCAGTTAACACCTGCAAATAACCATTTGCTTATTCGTGCCGATTACAAACTGCACCGCCTGGAGCTGGACGATATATTGCTTATAGAAGGCTTGGACGATTATATACGTATACACCTTAAAGGTAAAAGCCCCATAACTGCAAGGCTTTCTATGAAAAGTATACTGGAAAAACTGCCATCGCCCGATTTCATCCGCGTACACAGGTCGTATATTATACCCGTTAAAAAAGTTAAAAGCCTTTACAATAAAACCATACAGATAGAAGATTTCGTAATTCCTGTAGGCGACACCTATAAAGATAGTGTGAACAGGCATTTTTAGCATCTATGCTTCACAGCAACAGATTGTTAAGCAAACATTTAACAACTTATGCCGTCCTGATTATTAATTTAACTCAAAACTTTTTTTCTTTGGGTTGAATTATAATAACTTGCGAGACTTTTTATTAAACTTTTATCAACCCAAAATGAAAAACAATACTCTTTGCAAAACTTTTTTGTTTGCAATGCTTTTCTCAGCAACCTGCTTTACATCTAATGCACAGGAACTACCCAAGGTTTTTGGCAGGACCGTTAAAAGTGTAAATCCTGAAAATGGACAAATACGCTGTGCATCTGCCGAATATGAAGAATACCAGCAGGAACATAACTCTAAAAAAGACACCCGCGCGCAATTTGAAAACTGGCTTGCAAAAAAAATACAGGAGCGCAAGGCACAACGCAGCACTGCAAATGTTGCAGAGGTAATAACAATACCTGTAGTAGTACACGTTATACACAATGGTGATGCTTTAGGAGTTAACGAAAACATTCCTGACGGGCAGGTTCAGTCTCAAATAGAGGTACTTAACCAGGATTACAGAAGAATGGCAGGCACTAACGGATACAATTCTCTTGCTGTGGGTGCAGATGTAGAAATAGAATTTTGCCTTGCACAAACAGATCCTGATGGTAACCTTACAAATGGTATTGACAGGATACGCAGGACATCTGCTACTTACAATAGTATTGAAATTTTTGATAGTTCTGTAAAGCCTGCTACCTCCTGGGATCCTGAACAATACATGAATATATGGACATGTTCTTTTGGAGGCAGCAGCAGCGGCCTTTTAGGGTATGCACAATTCCCTGACTCTTCGGGCCTTGGCGGCTTAGACGAGATAGGTGGTAATGAAGGTACAGATGGCGTAGTTATAGGATACCAGTATTTTGGGTCGGAAGATATATTCCCGGAAGGTAATTATGGCTCAGATAGTAACCAGAACCGCTATGGCCGTACTGCAACACACGAAGTGGGCCACTTTCTGGGTTTAAGGCACATTTGGGGAGATAATGATGATTGCAGGGTTAACACAACAGATTCATTTAAAGATTACTGCCCTGACACACCTGCTGCAAGCGAAGAGCATTATAACTGCCAGACTTATAATTCATGCCCTACGGCTCCCGGAAATGACATGAAAGAAAACTATATGGATTACACTAACGACCTTTGTTTGAATATTTTTACTCAAAATCAAAAAACAAGGATACGTACCGTAATGGAAAACTCTCCCCGCAGGGCATCCCTTGTTACTTCTACAGCATGCCAGGCTCCTACAGGTGGCGTTAATAAATATAAATTACAGGGATTAAAGGTATTCCCTAACCCTGCACAAGGCGAACTTACAATAGATATACCTAACGGCGACCTGCCGGACAGTTATACTATTTACAATAGCGTAGGCCAGACTGTAAGTACTGCAAAAATAAACTCTAATGCTAACCTTACCATTAATACCGGTAACTACAGTAACGGCGTATATTTTATTAAAGTTAATAAAGGCAGCGAGTCTAAAACACTTAAGTTTATTAAAAACTAAATTAGTTTTTGTCATAATTTAAAAAAGCGGGATTCTAATAAGATTCCCGCTTTTTTTTATAGAATAATACATGATAATAAAACAAAAAAACCGGCAGCGAACTTAATCCCTGCCGATTTCTATTTTTAAACTAAGTATAATTATTTAATGCTTATTGCAGCGCCACCACCCGGAGCGAGCTTTTGGGTAAGCTTAGTCTTGCTTGTAACTTTTATAGTGCGTATGGCATAGCTCTGTGGGTTTTTGTCAAAACTTGCATCGGCGCCGTCGGCATAAATGGTTGCTGTAAAGGTTTTACCTTTAGGCAGGAAATCAAAATTTATGGTTGCTGTACGCGCATTCTCATCGGTAATTGCCCCTACATACCATTCATCTTTTCCTTTCGCTTTACGCGCCATGGTAATATAATCGCCGGGTTCAGCCTCAAGCACGTAGGTAGCATCCCAGTCTACCGCTACATCTTTAATAAACTGAAAGGCATCCATAAATTTATTATACGTTTCAGGCAGGTCGGCAGCCATTTGTAACGGGCTGTACATAGTTACATATAATGCTAACTGCTTTACTAATGTTGTATGCACATAACTGCTATTTTCAGGGTTATAAGCGTTTATCCTTGTCTGGAAAATACCGGGGGTATAATCCATAGGCCCACCCATTAAACGTGTAAATGGCAATATGGTAGTATGGTCTGGGTTATTACCACCAAAAGATTCATACTCTGTACCACGCGCAGCTTCATTACCTATAAGGTTAGGATAAGTACGCGCCAGGCCTGTGGGACGCACTGCCTCGTGGGCATTAACCATAATTTTATATTTGGCAGCCTCTGTAACAGCGTACAGATAATGGTTAACCATGAACTGACCGTAATGGTATTCGCCACGCGGAATGATATCGCCCACGTAACCACTTTTTACGGCATTGTAACCGTTATCTGCCATAAACTGGTAGGCTTTATCAAGGTGCCTTTCGTAATTACGTACAGATCCTGATGTTTCGTGGTGCATGATCATTTTAATACCTTTAGATGCCGCATAACGGTGCAGTTCCTGTACATCAAAATCAGGGTAAGGCGTAACAAAATCAAACACATAGTCTTTAGATTTGCCAAACCAGTCTTCCCAGCCTTCGTTCCAGCCTTCTACCAGTACGCCATCAAAACCATTTTTTGCAGCAAAGTCTATATATTCTTTTACATGCGCCGTGTTTGCCGCATGCTTGCCGTTAGGTTTTGTTTTGCTGTAATCAAGATCGCCAAGGTGTACATTAGTAAGGTCATTATAAGCCCAGGTACTTTTGCCTGTTATCATTTCCCACCACACGCCTACATATTTTACAGGTTTTATCCACGATACATCCTTAAATTTAGTAGGCTCGTTAAGGTTAAGAATAGTTTTAGACAGCAGGATATCGCCGGCCTTATCGCTAACGATTACAGTTCTCCACGGCGATTGTGCCGATGCCTGTATGTAACCCTTGTTACCTACAGCATCAGGTGTAAGCCACGACTCTAACACCATATTCTTATCATCCAGGTTAAGCGAAAGGCATGAATAATCTACCAGTGCTGCCTCATGAATGTTTATGTATAATCCGTCTTTACTTTTTAGCATTAGCGGGGTTTGCAGGCCGGTAGGCGAAAAAGTTTCCTGAGAAGCGTTTGGCGTTACAGCAGTTTTCATTTTGCCGCGTACTTCGCTAAGATTAGATGTTGTAGTACTGTATTCCTGTGTATCATAATCGCCCGGAAGCCAAAATGCTTTATGGTCTCCTGCAAGGGCAAACTGTGTACGCTCTTCTTTTATAATAAAATAGTTAAGGTCTTTTTGCTCAGGAAATTCATACCTAAAGCCAAGGCCATCGTTAAACACCCTGAAACGTATACGTATGTACCTCCCGCCTACAGCTTTTTGGCTGAGTGTAACAAGCAGCTCGTTATAATTATTACGAATGCTTTTTTGCTCGCCCCATACCGGCGCCCAGGTTTCATCAAACGTAGCAGTTTCGGTTTTATCTATAGCAAAACCATCAAGCATGGCAGGTATATCTTTAGTATCTATACCCAGCTTACTGGTTTTAATAACGGGTTTATTTTTATACGTTAAAGCATACACAGGCTCACCTTTAGCCGATAACGAAAACGTAAGGGACACGTTCTTATCCGGAGATGTTACCTGCTGGGCATGCAAAGACATTCCGGCAAATAATATCAGGGCCGATAATAGTTTTTTCATGAGGTTTGGGTTTAATTATTACGTTATAGTGGCAATAAAATTACCCAATTATAGAGTATAAAAATAATGAATTAGCAATTCTGCTTTTATACAACGTTTGCGTGTTGACAACTTTATTTTTTTGAAGCGAATATTTTGTGAATTGTAAAGATTTTACCTGAGCGCGAATTTCACTAATTATTTAATCTTTTACCACATAGGCACATAGTTATTACAACGTTAGTTGGCATAGAATAAATTTAAACATAGATTATTGAAGCGGAGCTTCATCTATGTAATCTATTGTAGACTTTAAAAAGCAAACTAAGCTATGTCTCTATGTGGTAAAATTTTCAAATTAGCTTTCAAAAAATCAAGTGTAAAATCTAAAAACTCTTTAGGATTTTCGGCATGCACCCAGTGCCCGGAGTTACTTATCGTTTTAAAATCTGCATTGGTAAAAACAGATTTTATAAAATCTATATCTTCATCTTTAATGTATTTTGACTTGTCGCCACGAAGAAAAAGCGTTGGCCCGTCATAGTGGCTACCCTCAGGAACTGCTTGCCCAATATTATCTATAGACGCATTAAAAGCAGCAAGGTTAAACCTGAAATCAAGCTGGCCCGGTTCTTTCCAGTACAGGTTCTTCATGAGGAACTGGCGTGTACCTGCATCTTTAATATATTCAGATAGCGTAGCCTCCACAGCAGCGCGATCCGGTTTTACTGAAAAATCTACCGCGTTAAGCGCAGCTAATTCGGTTTGATGGTGCGGTGCATAGTATTTAGGGCCTATATCTGCCACTACAAGCTTGTCCAGTTTTTCGGGATGCTGTACCGCAAAGAACATTGCAGCCTTACCTCCCATAGAGTGGCCTATAATATCTACTACGCCTAAATTATTTCCGTCAATATATTCAATAAGGTCCTGCACCATGGCATCATACGTAAAAACATCCGAATGAAAACTCTTACCATGGTTACGCATATCTATGGCATGCACCTGGTAACCCTGTGCAGCATATTGCCCGCCAAGTGTTTTCCAGTTATCGCCCATACCCATAAAACCGTGAATTATAAGTAGTGGCTTTCCTTCCCCTTCTATTCTTGAATGCAGCATATTATTTTAATTTTTGCAGGTACATATTTACAACATTATCCAGCCCTAAGTACAACGCTTCGGCTATAAGCGCATGCCCTATAGATACCTCCAGCAACCCGGGGATATTTTGTTTAAAGAACTGAATGTTATCAAGGCTAAGATCGTGCCCGGCATTAAGGCCTATATGCAGTTGCTCTGCAAGCACGGCCGCCTGTGTATACGGTTTTATACCGTCATAATTACCCAGGCCGTATTGGTGTGCAAAGGCTTCGGTGTACAGTTCTATCCTGTCGGCACCCACTTCTTTTGCCCCTTCCACCATTTTAAGGTTTGGGTCTACAAAAACTGATGTACGTATGCCGTTATTCTTAAACTCCTGTATTACTTCTGTTAAAAAGCTTTTGTGCTTTATCGTGTCCCATCCTGCATTGCTTGTTATGGCATCGTCGGCATCGGGCACCAGGGTAACCTGAGTGGGTTTTGTTTCCATTACAAGGTCCATAAAACTTTGTATGGGGTTGCCCTCTATATTATATTCGGTGTACACAACAGGCACAAGGTTGCGGGCATCCTGATACCTTATATGCCTTTCGTCCGGGCGTGGGTGTATGGTAACGCCCTGCGCCCCAAATTTTTGAACATCTGCTGCCACCTTTAGCAGGTTAGGCACATCGCCTCCTCTTGAATTTCTTAAAGTGGCTATTTTATTTATATTTACGCTTAGCTTGGCCATATTGTTTGCAAAATGTTATTTCAATCACAAAAATACAAAGTAAATAAAGGGTAGTCTCCTTATTTTTGATTATTTTGCATAATATTTAGTTGCATCCCCCATGACAGAAATTACAGACTTTTTAAATACTAATATTAAGGCACTGAGGACCACCGACTCTGTTGCCGATGCTCAGGACCTTTTTGCCGAGTACCCTTTTTCTCATTTTCCGGTGCTGGAAGATGGTGTTTACATAGGCTGTGCCGATGCCGAGGATACCGAACTGATGGATATAGAAAAAACCATAGGCGATATGCGTTACAGCTTCGACAGGTTTTTTGTGCGCGACACAACTATATGGCTTGATGTTTTAGAGGTTTTTGCTAAGAACGAAACTAATTTAGTTCCCGTGCTTAGCGACGAAAACAAGTATTTGGGCTATTATGAAATTACCGATATTATTAAGTTTTTTGACCAGACTCCTTTTCTTAAAGAGCAGGGCGGTATACTGGTTGTAGAGAAAGGCGCTCTGGAATACAGCATGAGCGAAGTTGCACAGATTGTAGAGAGTAATAACGGCAGGCTGTTGGGCCTTTTTATATCTGAAGCCAGCATGCATAAAGTGCAGATAACCGTAAAAATAAGCATGGGCGGGCTAAGCGAAATCATCCAGACGTTTAGGCGCTACAACTACGACATTATAACAGAGCATCAGGAAGATGCCTACATGAATACGCTTAAAGACCGATCTGATTATCTTGATAAATACCTCAATATCTAACAAACATGAAAATTGCTGTTTACGGCCAATATTACAAAGATAATACAGACGATATTATAGAAAAGCTGTTGCGCGTTTTTGACAGCTATAACCCTGAAATTGTTTTTGAAAGTAATTTTTACAACGTACTAAACGAAAAAGGCCTGCTCGACAAGCCTTTTAGTGTTTTTACAGGGCACGAAGAACTGGATGAGGGTTACAGCATGTTTATAAGCATAGGCGGAGACGGCACTATGCTGCGTGCCGCCACGCTGGTGCGCAATAAAAACATTCCTATTATAGGTATTAATGCAGGCCGCCTTGGTTTTCTTGCCACTATACAGGAGGAAAATATAGAAACACTGCTGCCGCTTATTTTTGAAAATAATTACAAAATATCTCCGCGAACCTTGCTTACCATAGATTATGAAGGCAAAGACCCGGAAATGCATGACTTAGATTATGCCCTTAACGAGGTAACCGTAAGCCGCAAAGACACCACCTCGATGATTACCATAGAAACCCGCCTTAATGGCGAATATTTAAACTCTTACTGGGCAGACGGGCTTATAATATCTACCCCTACCGGCTCTACAGGATACTCTCTTAGCTGTGGCGGCCCGGTGCTTATGCCCGATGTAAACAGCCTGGTTATAACTCCCATAGCCCCACACAACCTTAATGCCCGCCCACTGGTTATACCCGATGATACCGAGATAGAACTACGCGTAAGCAGCCGCGAAGAGCAACACCTTATATCGCTCGATTCGCGCATAGTATCTGTAGCGGTAGAAACGGTACTGCGCATTAAAAAAGGTGGCTTTAAAATAAACCTGGTAGAATTTCCGCAGGAAAAATTCCTGGTTACCCTTCGTAAAAAGCTTTTATGGGGTGAAGATAAACGAAATTAATTTTACCATTTTTCCCTCTGCCTGCATACTACATTTAAACTTCTTCCGTTTTCAAGTCTATATATTTTGCATTTGTGCAATTTATAGCCGGTAAAATGTCTAATTGTAAGGCAATTTAGAAATCTATATTGCTATATTTGCAGCCAATTTTCGTTTAATGAAGCGTATATTCCTTGTTTTACTATTAATAGCAACGTCTTTTATGGCTGATGCCCAGATAAATGAGCTGGGTATTTTTGCCGGTGGGGCTAACTATGTGGGCGATGTGGGTTCTACAAACTACATTGCCCCTAAAGACCTTGCACTGGGAGTGCTGTATAAATGGAACCGCAGCCCGCGCCATTCCTGGAGGGCTTCGTTTACGTATGCCCGCATAAGCGGAGACGATGCCGACTCTAATGTTGAGGGTCGTAAGCAGCGCGACAATAAATTTAAAAATACTGTAAAAGAATTTTCTGCCGGTATGGAGTTTAATTTTTTCGATTTTAACCTTCACGAGTCAGGATTTAAGGTTACACCGTATATTTACAGCGGCCTTAGCTACTTTTGGTATGATGAAAAATACATAGACAATAACCGCGAAGCCACAGATTATGATAATGGCAGCAGCCTTGCCATACCCATGACAGTAGGTGTTAAGGCACATATAGCCCAGGACTTAGTGTTAGGGTTTGAGGTAGGCGCTCGTTACACATTTACAGATAACCTTGATGCCAGCAACCCGAGCGACAACGCTTATGCAGGCAGGCGTTTTGGTAATCTTGACAGTAATGACTGGTATGTATTTACCGGTTTTACCTTAACATATACCTTTACTAATAAACCTTGTTACTGTTCGCAATAATTTATGGATATAACAACTACTATAAATACCGATAACCTGCCAAGACACCTGGCTATAATTATGGACGGCAATGGCCGATGGGCCAAGCAGCAGGGTATGCTACGTGCTTTTGGGCACGAAAACGGTGTTAAATCAGTAAGGGTTACTGTAGAGGCATGCGCAAAACTGGGCATTGGGTACCTTACCCTTTATGCTTTTTCTACAGAAAACTGGAACAGGCCCAAGCTGGAGGTAGATGCATTAATGAGCATCCTCATGAATTCCCTTAAAAAGGAAATTCCTACCATGCAAAAAAATAACATAAGGCTTAATGCCATAGGCAACACGGCATTGCTGCCCGACAGGGCCCGCAAGCAGTTGCTGGATGTTATAGAACAAACCAAAACCAATACCGGAATGACCCTTACCCTGGCATTAAGCTACGGTAGCCGGGAAGAAATAATCGCTGCAATAAAACAAATTAGCGAGAAAGTAAAAAACAACCAATTAAACGTAGCTGATATCAGCGAGTCTTTAGTTACAAGCCACTTATATACCCACGACCTGCCCGATGCCGACCTTGTAATACGCACAAGCGGTGAGCATCGTATAAGTAACTTCCTGCTATGGCAGGCAGCTTATGCAGAGTTGTACTTTACAGATGTTTTGTGGCCGGACTTTAGAGAAAAAGACCTGCATGATGCAATTATCAACTACCAAAAAAGAGAACGTAGATTTGGAAAAACCAGTGAACAAATTAAATAACACAAAGATGCTTTATAAGAGCATTGTATTGCTTTTTGGCCTTTTTATTACTACTGGTGCTTTGGCACAAAATGGTAGCAGGCTTGAGTCCGGCTCTTATGTTTTAGCAGAAATATCCGTAACAGGAAAAATGAGCTATAACGAGCAAACCGTTATACAATTTACCGGGCTTGAAAAAGGCCAGGCTATAAATGTACCCGGCGAAGAAATAAGTGCTGCCATAAAAAAGCTATGGAGACTGGGTCTTTTTAGCGACGTAAACTTTTATGTAAATGAAATTAAAGGTGATAGTATTTACCTGGAGCTTGCCATTAATGAGCTGCCAAAGCTTAGCGATGTAAAACTGCAGGGTGTTAAAAAAGGTAAAAGCGAAAGCCTTATAAAAGATACAGGCCTTACAAAAGGCAAAATTGTAAACGAAAACCTGCTTACAACTACTAAAAACTATATAGAAAACAAATACAAAAAAGATGGTTTTTATAATACTAAAGTAGCTATAAACGTAGTACCGGATAGTACTAACACTGTGAAAATGGTTGTTAATATAGATAAAGGTAAAAAAGTAAGGATAAGTTCGATAAACTTTACAGGCAATCAGCAAATATCGTCGGGCAAGCTTAAAAAAGCCATGAAAGATACTAAGGTTAAGGCATTCCCTAACCCGTTGCGCATCTTTAAACCGTCTAAATTTATTGCAGATAAGTATAAGGAAGACCTTGGTAAAGTAATAGATAAGTTTAAAGAAAAAGGATATCGCGATGCCCGTGTTATTGAAGATACTGTTGTATACAACCCTAAAAAAAATACGGTAGCCATAGACATTAAGGTAGAAGAAGGCCACAAATATTATTTTGGCGATATAAAATACATTGGTAATACCGTTTACACCAACCAGCAGCTTAACCTTATACTTGGTATTAAAAAAGGTGAGGTTTATAACGGTGTAATGCTACAAAAAAGGATTGCCGACCCTTCTAAGCCTGATGGTGAAGACTTGACTAACCTATATCAAAATAATGGTTACCTGTTCTCTAACATTAATGCCGTAGAGGTAAAAACAGCGAATGACACAATTGATTTTGAAATTCGTGTTGTAGAAGGCCCTATTGCTTATTTCAACAAAATATCTGTAGTAGGTAATGATAAAACTAACGACCGTGTTATTTACCGTGAGTTAAGAACAAGGCCGGGACAAAAATGGAATAAAGAAGATGTTGTAGGTACCATTCGCGAGCTTGGTGCATTAGGCTTCTTTGATGCTGAGGCTATTCGCCCGGATGTTAAAAATGCAGATCCTGCATCGGGTACCGTGGATGTAGAGTGGCATGTGGCAGAGAAAGGATCGAGCCAGATAGAACTACAGGGTGGTTATGGCGGTGGTGGCTTTATAGGTACGCTGGGGCTTTCTTTCAACAACTTCTCTACAAGAAACATGTTTAAGAAAAGCGCCTATACCCCACTACCTATGGGAGATGGCCAAAAACTGGCACTACGCCTTCAGGGTAGTACCTATTTCCAGACCTACAGCCTCTCTTTTACAGAGCCTTGGTTTGGCGGCAGGAAACCCATCCAGATGTTTACGTCATTGTCTCAAAGTAAGCAATTTTCTTACAACTACTCGAGCAGGGATGTAGACAGGAACAAAAGTTTTACGATATCATCTATAACCGTAGGGGTATCTAAGAGGTTAAGCGACCCGGATTATTACATGAGGTTATCGCATTCACTTACATTTCAGTACTACGACTTAAATAATTATAACGTAGGATTGTTTACCTTTGGTAATGGTGTATCTAAAAACCTTGCCTATACATTAGAGCTTACAAGGGACAACAGGGGCCGAAACCCTATTTACCCTACCTACGGTTCGTTATTTAGTGCAAGTTTCAGGACAACATTCCCTTACTCGTTTGTAAACGGTATAAATTATGAAGCAATTAAAAATGAGCAGGCTTACAAGTTAAGCAACGAAACCGGAGCTCCTATTACAGGAACTAATGGCGAGTCTATCTCTACAGGAGAATATATTGATGCTAACGGTAATGGTGTAGGCAACAATTTTGAAGCAGCCGCACTAAACCAGTCTAAATATGACCAGAAAAGGTTTAACTGGCTGGAGTACTGGAAAGCTAAGTTTAAAGGAGACTGGTATACAAAACTTGCAGGGCAGCCACAACACGAGCTTGTATTGCGCTCACTGGCAGAGTTTGGTTTTATGGGTGCTTATAATAACGCAAGGGGCCTTGTACCATTCGAACGATTTTATGTGGGTGGAGACGGTATGGCTAACTACGCGCTCGATGGCCGTGAGGTTATTCAGTTAAGGGGTTACCCTAACCAGTCGTTAAGCCCGGTAGATGCAAACGGAACACAAATTGGGGCAACAATTTATAACAAATTTTCGTTAGAGTTGCGTTACCCTATTACATTAAAACCGCAGGCATCTATATTTGCACTAACGTTCCTGGAGGCAGGATCATCTTACGATGGGTTTAAAAATTACAATCCATTCCAGCTTAAGCGCTCGGCGGGCTTTGGCCTTAGGGTGTTCATGCCGGCCTTTGGTTTGCTTGGTATAGATTTTGGTTATGGCTTTGATCCGCTTCCCGGGTATCAGCAAAAAAATGGCTGGGAAACACATTTTATCATAGGCCAGCAGTTTTAAAAAATTTGGCATGATATTTTCTAATACGTAAAATAGTTATGAAGAGATATTTAGTTGTACTACTTACCGTTTTTGTAAGCCTTATGGCAAATGCCCAGGGACGTGGCATTAAAATTGCCTATATAGATATGGAATACATCCTGGACAAAGTGCCGGATTATGCCGAAGCAAAAAGCCAGCTTGAGCAAAAAGCGGCAAAGTGGAAGCAGGAAATGGATGTAAAGCGCAACGATATTACAAAGCTTAAGGAAAGCCTGCAGGCAGAAAAAGCCTTGTTGACTAAAGAGCTTATAGAAGAACGTGAAGAAGAAATAGCGTTTCAGGAAAAAGAACTTATAGACTACCAGGAAAAAAGGTTTGGCCCTAAAGGCGACCTTATTACCCAAAAGTCGGTTATGGTGAAACCAATCCAGGACCAGGTTTTTAATATTGTTCAGGATCTTGCCGAAGTGAGGAAATACGATTTTGTGTTCGACAAATCGTCAGACCTTACATTGCTTTTCGCGGCTAATAAATATGATATAAGCGACCTTATTGTAAAAAGGCTGAGCAGGACTGCTAAACGTGAAAAACTAAGCAGTAAAGAAGTTAAGAAACTTGAGGAGCAGGAAAAACAGGAAGAGGAAGATTCTGACCCGGATAAGATAGATAAAGCCAAAAAGCTTGAAGCCAAAAAAGAAGCGCGCCAAAAAGCGATAGACGACAGGAAAGCTGCCGCTGATGCTAAAAGAGCTGCTGCATTAGAAAAGCGTGACCAGTTAAGGGCAGAAAATGCTGCCAAAAGAAATGGAACAACTGCCCCTAAAACAACTCCTGCCAAAACAGAAGGTAAAGCTGCAGATACCCCTCCAACAGATGGCGACGATGATACTCCTGCCACGGCTGCAACTGCAAACAAATCTGCTAAAACAGAAGAGGCAAAAACAGAAGCGTCTGAGAAAAATGCTGAAGCTGCCGCTAAGAGGCAAAAAGCTGCCGAAGATGCAAAAGCAGAACGCGAAAGAAAACTCGAAGAACGCAGAAAAGCTATAGAAGACCGTAAAAAACAGGTTCAGGAACAAAGAGAAGCTGCACAAAAAGCACGGGAAGAAAAATTAAAGGCTAAAAACGGCACACCCGCTACAACTGAGCCAGAAGCAACACCATCTCCCACTAACACCCAGGGAGAGGATTAAACTAAAAACAAAAATTAATATTTTAAAACCTTGAATGTGATGAAACAATTGAAATCTTTATTAATCGCTGCATTATTATTTGCCGGAGTTAACCAGGCTGCACATGCACAGGCAAAAGTAGCGCACATTAATGTAAGTGACCTTATGGCTGCAATGCCCGATATGAAGGCTGCACAGGCACAACTTGAAAAAGTGACTAAAACGTACGATACAGAGTACAATACAATGGTTGAAGAGTTTAGGAAAAAAGTAGGTCAGTATGAAAAAGAAGCTTCTACTGTTACTGATGCTGTAAACGATACACGCAGCAAAGAAGTTCAGGATATGCAAAAAAGAATACAGGATTACCAACAAAATGCTTCAAAAGAGCTTCAGGCTAAACAAGAGGCTATTTACAAACCTATTCTTGAAAAATCAAGGCTTGCTATACAAAAAGTAGCTAAAGCTAAAGGATACCAGTATGTACTTGACGCTTCTACAGGAAGTGGTGTATTAGTAGCTGATGGCCCGGATTTAATAGCTGACGTTAAAAAAGAGCTTGGTTTTTAATCAGCACTTTTAAAATTATAAAGAACTGGCTGCCTTAACGGGCAGCCAGTTTTTTTATACCCCATACTTAGTGAAACTGTACAAACATTTTGAAAATTAAAAACCAACATTTTAAGTCGATAATGTTATTTTTAAACAAACAGATAGCTACTTCCGGCTAATTAAAGTATTTTTAGCAAAAACACCAAAACAATAAATTAATCATTGACTTTGGGCGTATTTTACCTTATTATCATCATCAAAAAGAATTTTAAACCAATTTTAAGTATGAAAAGAAAAATTACTACGCTACTTCTTTTAGTAACAACAGGTTACTTTGCACAGGCACAAACCGGAGCACAATTAGTTAAAGACATTAATACCTTTGGTGACTCCGGAACATTAGAACTTACAGAGGTTAATGGAAAACTATACTTTACGGCTAATGATAATGTACACGGCAGTGAGTTATGGGTAACAGATGGTACCGAAGCAGGAACATCTTTAGTTAAAGATGTATACACAGGCCCAACAGATGGATCTGTTACAGAAATTACCGCCCTTGGCGAAAAATTCGTATTCTCGGCAGGTGACGAAGCAAGCGGTTTAGAACTATGGGTAAGCGACGGTACAGAGGCCGGAACAACAGTACTTAAAGATATTAATCCCGGAGCTGGCAGCAGCGTGCCGCTATACTTTAAAAAGATAGGCGATAAAGTAGTGTTTCAGGCAAATGACGGTACGTCCGGATATGAACTTTGGGTAACCGATGGTACAGCAGCCGGTACTGTATTGCTTAAAGATATTAATGCCACAGCAGATTCTTATCCTTATGGCTTTACAGAATATAATGGCAAATTATATTTTCAGGCAGATAATGGTACCGATGGTATTGAATTTTGGGCTACTGACGGTACAGAGGCCGGAACTACACTTATAAAAGATATTACAACTTTAGAAGGCGGCTCTAACCCACGCGGGTTTGCAGTATATAATAATCAACTTTATTTTAGGGCCGATGATGAAAGAGGCGACGAAATATGGGTAAGCGATGGCACTGAGGCCGGTACGATTTTTTTTAAAGACATAAACCCAACAGAAGGTGAAGGCAGCCGTGCCAATGAATTTACAGAGGCCGGCGGTAAATTATTCTTTAGGGCTAATAATGGTGTTAACGGTAACGAGCTATGGGTAACAGACGGAACCGCAGACGGTACGGTAATGGTAGCAGATATTTATCCCGGCATTGATGAGTCGTTCCCCGGTGCTATAACTGCCTTTAATGGTAAAGTATATTTTCAGGCAACGGATGGTGTGCATGGTGTAGAATTGTGGTCATCTGACGGTACAGCGGCAGGAACATCGCTGGTTAAAGATATCAGGACTGTAAACTCTTCACTACCTAATTATTTTTTTGCATTTCATGACAAGCTGTACTTTACAGCTAATGATGGCACAAATGGTTTTGAACTATGGGAAACTGATGGCACTGCAGATGGCACTATAAAACCTATTACAAGCCGTAATGTGGTGGACCCACTTTACTATATACCTTTTTTTAAAATATTTAATGATGAGCTTTATTTTAAGGCAAATTATACTTTTTACGGATTTGAGCTTTATAAACTAACCGAGGCATTAGTTGGTATAGATGGTGTTGTATCTTCTAAATTTAAAGTATACCCTAACCCGGCAACAGATAGAGTAACTATACAGCTAAAAGATGCTGCTTTAACATCTGTATCTATAATTTCTATTACCGGAGAAAAAGTTCTGGAAAGCAAAGGGGCAACAACAATAGATATTTCGCAGTTAAGCAGCGGCATGTATATTATGAAAATAGAGAACGATAAAAATGAGATTTTCTATAACAAAATAGTAAAGAAATAAACCTCATTACTATAAATATCAAAGGCTGCCTTAACCGGGCAGCCTTTAATTTTAACTAACTCTAACTCAACTTTATTTTTTTACCGGCTGTATACCTTCAAGAGTAGGTTTAACGGTAATTATGTTACCTTTCTTATCAAAGTAAAGCCTGTCTATACATACCTCCCTGTTATATCCTGCAGCTTCGCCCAGTTTATAACCATTAGGATATGCAAACCTATGGTATACAATATACCACTCGTCTTTACCGGGAACCTGCACAACAGAATTGTGGCCCGTACCAAAAAGCATTTTATCGGCATCCTGCTTTAAAACAATATTGTCTTTAGGAATAGTAAATTTACCAAGTGGCGATTTTGCCGTTGCATACCTTACTTTATAGTTAGGGCTGCGGGTATCGTCTTCACTCCACATAAAATAATACACACCATTACGATATATTACGTAAGTACCTTCACGAAAAGTAGCATCGGGCTTAAGCAGTGTAAGTGTTTTTTTGTTTATAGATATCATGTCGTCGTTAAGCTCTACCCCTGCCATGTGGCCATTGCCCCAGTACAGGTAGCTTTTGTTTGTTTTAGGGTCAGTAAAAACATCAGGGTCTATTTCCTGACCTCCTTTTACACCTTCCGGCGCCGAATCAATCAAAGCTTTTCCGCTATCCTTAAATGGCCCTGTCGGGCTATCGGCTACAGCAACACCAATTTTTTGGGCAGCAGTAAAGTAGTAGAAATACTTATAAACACCATTTATTTTTTTCTCTACAATACATGGTGCCCATGCATTGCGGTTAGCCCAGCTAACGTCTTTTTTAAGGTCTAAAATTACACCCTCATCTTTCCAGTCGGTAAGATCGTCAGATGAAAATACTTTAAAGTAATAACCACCCCAACCATCAAAACCATCGCTTGTAGGGTATATATAGTACTTACCCGTATTGTTAGAGTATAAAACTTCAGGATCGGCATAATGGCCCGGCAGCGCTGGATTGTTATTCAGGGCAGGAAAATCTTTTGGCGTGCCCCACTTTTTCATAAGCGCTTTAAGTTCACTGCGGGTTACAGGCATAATAGTACCATGGCGTGGTTTAAAATCCATTGTAACCTGGTTATCTATAACCGTAAAATGGTTAAGGTCGCTGCTTTTTGTAAACTGATATGCTCCTTTTTTATACACATCGTACATCAGGATATATTCGTCAGAGTTATTCAGCTTAAACACGCCTGCACCTTCTACACTTTCCGGAGTTTGCTGTTTGTAATCATCGCTCTCCTCCCATTTGCCAGAAGTAAGATTTTTTGTAGTGGCAACTTTAATACCCGGCTTATCGGTTTCTGTTTTATAAAAAAGGTGGTAAACACCATCTTTTTCTATAATGTCACCATCTATACAAGGCACTTTAGATTTTGGAATGAACAACTCTTTTGGAGCCGCTTCAAGCGCAGTAAAATCAGCATTTGCGTATGCATAATAAATTTTGTCAGGGTCGTTGCCATGCTTCATAGAAAAGTACACCATGTACTTTCCGGCAGCGGCATCATAAATAGTTTGTGGTGCCCATACCCTTTTCAGGTTTTCATTGCCCGGAAATGCAGTCTGGATATTTACTACAGACGATTTCCAGTTAACAAGGTCGGTTGATTTTAGCAACACCATGGCACGGTTAGAATCCCACCCTTTAGATGATGTCATATCGGTTACCACCATGTAAAATGTTTTACCGTCGTGCCCACGAAGTATGTGCGGATCGCGCACCCCGCCTGTTGAACTTATATTTTTAGAATCTATAACGGGTTGGTTACCATTTAAGGCCTTATAGTTGTAACCATCTAAACTAATGCCAAATTTTATAGCCTCGTCTTTTACGTCATTACCTGTAAAGTAAGTGAACAGGTAGCCCACGTAATCTTTATCGGCAGGGCCGGTTTTGTATTGTGCTATAGCACCTGTACTGCAGGTTGCAGCGGTAATAAAAGCAATGAATAATTTACTAAATACTCTCTTCATACTTAATTATTTGGTTTTTATACGGATAAGGGTAAATGAATATGCGGGTACAGCACATGGGAAAGTAGTGCCCACAGTAATAGTATCGGCTACAGGTTTTGCAGTTTTACTATCGGGAGTTCCGGTAAGTACATAACGCTTAGCCGATGGTACAAAAGCACCCGCACCTTCAAGGTTTACGATACTATTTACAGCTACCGGCAGCATGTTTACAATTTTTACAATAAGGTCCTTGCTCTTGCTATCACGAACCACAGATACTGCTACCCGATTGCTCACTTCTTTGTTAGCATCCTTAAGGGCAACATCGCTTGGCAAATATACATCGCCTGCATTTTGCCCATATAGCTGTTGTGTATAATAACCCACGGTAGGCTTTACCTCAGTATTATTAAAATAAATAAGGTCGGGGTTCCATTGTGTGTGGTTTTCCTTGGCAAGCATAGGTGCATACGACGTCATGCTTACTACATCGCCATTACGCTCTAAAGCAGTTAAATATAATGCTTCGGCAAGGGCGGTTTCTATATTATTAGGCCTACCCGGAAGGAAAGCCGCATATTCGCCCAAATACACTTTAGATTTAGAACGGTCATACCTGTCATAATAATCCTGATTATTAATAAACCAGCCTACCGGCTGATAGTAATGCTCATCTACCATCGGTATGTCCAACTTATCAGCAAGAGCCCATCCTTCTTCATAATCTGTACCTTCTGCCGCAGGCCCTACCGTACCAATTACCGTAATTTCAGGATGTTTATCTTTCATAGCTTTAACTATCATGGCATAACGCTCCTCAAAAAGATCGGTAATAAGGTCTTCATTACCTATACCAACATACTTAAGATTAAACGGCTTAGGATGTCCTGCCTCCGCACGAAGCTTACCCCATTTAGATGTCACAGGTCCGTTGGCATACTCTACAAGATCTAAAATATCCTGAACGTACTGTCCCATTTCTTCCATAGGCACGCCACATTGCTGTCCGCCAAGGCCAATGTGCTCATCTATAGCCGAATTTTGGCATGGTACACCCGCCGCAATTACAGGCAGTGGAGCAGCGCCCATATCTTCGCAATACTGAAAATACTCAAAATATCCAAGTCCGGTAGTTTGGTGATATCCCCAAAGATTACGCAGCGGTTTTCTGGATTCTAATGGCCCTATGGTGTTTTTCCAACGGTATATGTTACCAAGGCCGTCGCCGTGGGCAACACAGCCCCCGGGAAAACGCATAAATTTAGGATGAAGGTCGGCTACTGTTTGAGCCAGGTCAGCACGCAAACCATTTTTGCGGCCTTTGTATGTTTTTTGTGGGAAAAGTGATATCATATCCACCGCTAGAGTGCCATTTGTTTGCGGCACTACTTCAAGCCGCGCATCGGCAACTGTTTTAGTAGCCTTAAGTACAGCGCTAATTTTTTTCCATGCAGTAGAAATCCCCTTTACAGATGTTTCTCCATATACTTCGCCATTTGCACCAATAAGACGCACTTTAATGCCTGATGCCTTACCATCGATATTTTTAGCAAAAATTGAAAAATCGTAACTATCGCCGGCTTTTACAGCAATACCATCGTACCCGCTGTTAATTATTGCAGCACCCGATTTTAATATTGCATAATGCTTATTGTTTGCATGTATGGGCTGCACACTATCTATGGCAAGTGTGCCTTTACCCCCACTCAGGCTCCAGGCTGTAGTACTGTTCCAGTCTTTGTCCCTGCCTTCTTTATCGCTAAGGGCATACTCAAAATCGCGGTTTTGAACAAGCTCTGCATATAGACCGCCATCGGCAGCATAATTAATATCTTCAAAGAACACGCCCACAAGCATATCGCTTATTTTTTTGCTCTCTGCAGCTTTTAAAGTAATAGTCCCTTCAACAGGTTTAAGGTTAGCAAAACGCACGGCATCATCTTTTGATGATTCGTCATTTTGTTTATTCTTAAATACCGAAAGGTTATGGGTTTTTATAAGATTTTCTGCCGTTTGCCATGAAACTTCAGTAACAGTACCGGTTTCTGTTTTGCCAGATATTGAAGCAGTAACCTTAGCTGTTGCCGGTTTTGTAGCCGGCGTTGTAGCAGTATAATTTTTAAAATCTTTGGTGGTGGCAGTATAAAATTTCGAATCGGCAGTATTAAGACACGTTACCGTAAATACACCATTTTTTTCTGAAACTTCCGGCTGGGAAATACTACTTCCCACAGGCATCATTATTGGGTAGGATTGCCTTTTCCAGTTAATTAAATCGGCTGAAGCTGCATGTGCAAAAGCATTGCTTTTTTCGTTAAGCGCCCATACCGCATGCCACATACCATCCTGTGCTTTAAAAAGGTATGGCGCAAGCATTCTTTTTTCAGATCCCCACCTGCCGTAGTCGCAGCGCAAAAAGCTATGTTCAGGCCCTATGGCATGCCAGTTCTTTTTGTCGCTGCTCCAGGCAAAGTGTAAGCCATTGTGGCCCTTATCTTTATCAGTGGCATAAGCAAACAGGAAAACCTTTTCCGGTTTTGTATTTGCCTTATGCCCGCCCGCAAATGCCGATAACGACATGAGCAAAGCCAGTAAAATTGTGGTTAATTGTTTTTTGCTGGTTATCATATAGTAATAATAATTAAAGTGTAAATATAACACTTATATCATCACTATAACGTTTTACTATAACTTTATCGTCAGTTTTTTGCCAGTATATGTTACCGTTTTATCTATTTTTGAAGATTTCGCATTACCTGTTCCTTTTTGCGGTGTAACCAATACCACATTAAATTTACGGGAAGTAAGCATACCCGGAAACTTGCCCTCAACATCATTTATAGTAAGTGTTTTATTCTTATCACTCCAGTTAAATTTAATAGTTGCAAAAGCACCTTTCTCGTAATTATAGTTATCATTCTCATCTTCATACAATGTAAACTCACCATCGGCTCCGGCATAAACCCTTAGCTCCAGATCATCCCATTTCTTCTCTGTAGCATATTGCACTTTAGGGCCAAATGGAAGTATTGTACCGGCTTTTATGTAAAGCGGAATAATATCTACCGGTACTTCTTTAGTTACCGTTGTCCCGCCATTATGCGTTTGCCCGGTCCAGAAATCATACCAGCCTGTCCCTTTAGGTAAGTAAACATCCTGCTTACCCGTTTTAGAAAAGTCATTTTTACCGTCTTTATTAGTGTACATAGACTTTGTAACCGGAGTAACAAGTATAGAATTACCCAGCATAAACTCTGTATTAAGGTCCCATACTTTCTCGTCCTGCGGGAAATCCATAACCAGTGCACGCATCATTGATGCCGATGACGATGTTACCTGCCACGCATTAGCGTAAATGTAAGGCAACAGGCTATAACGAAGGTTAATATATTTTTCTATACCATCATAAATCCATTCGCCTTTTTTACCAAAGTTATAAATTTCGCGTGGTGTATCTGTACCGTGAGATCGCATCATTGGGGTAAAAGCACCAAACTGCGCCCATCTTAAATACAACTCTTTATATTCCGGATTTTGATTCCCACCTTTAAAACCACCTGCAAAAAAGCCACCTATATCTGCATTCCAATACGGTATACCTGTGAGCGAAAAGTTTACACCCGCAGGAGTTTGTTTGGCAAGGGTTTCCCAACTTGATACGATATCACCGCTCCAGGTATTGGCACCATAACGCTGCTGCCCGGCAAATGCCGAACGTGTAAGGATAAACACACGCTTATCTGACGTTGTTGCACGCTGATGGTCGTACACGCCGCCTACTGTCATTAACGGGAATGCATTCCTTACTTTCCTGAAAGACCCGAGGTAGGTCTTATTATCAAAGTCACTTTCTTTTACGTCCAGGTGGTCAGGATCTGTAGAGTCCATCCACCAGCCGTCTACACCAAGCGAAAAGATGCCTTTATTAAGATATTCCCAGTAAATATCACGCGCTTCTGGATTGTAAGGGTCGTATACCTTTACACCCGATACCGGATCTGTAGGTTTTGCAGGCCATGTATTTACAGCACGCGGCGGCCATGTAACAAAATCCATAAGCATACCTTTATCTTTCATAACCTGGAAAGGTTTTGTTTTTGGACCAAAAGACGCCCAGATAGATATAATCATGTGGGCATTCATTTTATGCACATCATCAACCATTTTCTTTGGGTTAGGAAATTCAGGGTTTAAAAATTCCATAGAGTTCCACTCGTAGTTGTCGCCCCAGTATTGCCAGTCCTGTATAATACCATCTAATGGCACTTGCAGTTCACGGTATTTTTTAACCACATCTACCAGTTGCTTCTGGCTTTCGTACCGTTCCCTGCTTTGCCAAAAACCGTACGTCCATAATGGGAACATAGGTACCTGACCTGTAAGGCCACGCATTTGGCCAATAACGCCGTCGGCATTTTTACCATACATAAAATAGTAATCTACCCCATCGCCCACTTCACTCTCAAAAGAGGTTTCGGCGGTATTATCATTAAAATAAGTAGGCGAATAGTTATCCCAAAAAATACCATACCCTTTAATAGATTGCATTACAGGTACAGCATCTTCAAGGTTATCCTGCCTTAAAAGTAACTTTTGGTTTCTTTGAGACATCTTTGCCCTTTGGTATATACCTAAGCCGTATATAGCTTCATTAGGGTCTAACCTGAAAGCCTGGCGTACTATAAATGTTTTTGAGCCGGCATCGTTAGTAGGGGTAAATTGCGAACCATAATCTTTTTCAGAAAGAAGCGCCTTGCCTGCTAAATCTAAAAATGTTACTGCACCGGTTTTCTGGTCAACGTTTACTTGTACAGCTTTACTTTTCAGGATTAGTAAACTGCCTTCCTGCTTTACGTCTACCGCCGTTTTTTGCGCCTTTGCTATAACCGACAGGCTTTCCTTTTTAAAAGTGCTGCCCTGCGGATGTTTTATTATTCTAACTGTTTCCGGAGTGTAAAACTGTATTTCCACATCCATATTAGCGGTTGTGGCATTTACACCAAGATCTGTTTTCTTGTAGTTTTGTGCAAATAGTACTGTTCCACTAAACAGCCCTATTGCCAAAAAAAAGAATGATTGTTGTTTCATAATATAATTGGTTTATCAGACTTAATCGTTTGCGATAAAATCTAATGGTTTATATGACCACAAGTTTACAGAATATTTTTAAATTAATAAAAAAAATAAGTGTAAATTTTTGTTTTATTATTTTATATCAAATATAAATGCATTATAAATCAAAAACACCCTTCTAAAACAAATAGAAGGGTGTTAATAACAAACGTGTTTAGTGTAATTTATTTATAAACTATTTAGTTTGCGGCACTAAGCTAAGCGTATATGTATACGTGTATTTAGGCGCAGTAAGCATATACTGGGCATGAGGTAACGCACCCCAGCTTGTATCTCCGCCCACGCCGCGTTGTGCAAGGTCTACATGCACATACACTTTATCTTCAGGATGGATATCATTAATATGGGTCTGCGATTTTTTAGGGCCTGCATCAAACCCTTCGGTAGGAACATTAAGTGCACTAAAACCTAACGGCTGGTCTCCCGTAATTTTTAATCCTGTGCCGTTTGCACTTTGTAAAGTTATCCAGCGAACTTCGGTCTTATATCCGTTTTCCTGCGGACGGATATATTGCATAGTAACCTGGTTGGCTACTTTATCATTATAAGTACCTACAAATGATGCCGTATTTCTGTCAGAATAATTTTCCCATGGGCCACGGCCGTAATAGCTAAGGTTATCATAAGCCCCAGGAAGTTCTAAACGCATACCAAAGCGAGGCATTTCCGGCAGGTCTTTACCTGATTTATCTATGCTTGCTGTTACTTTAATACTACCGTCATTTTGTATTAAATAGTTTACTGTGTAAGGAACATCTGCTCCCGATAAAACATATTTAACATCTACAGGCACGCCTGCTGCAGTTTGTTTGCCTACAGTAACGCTTTGTACTTTAGGGTTTTTATTGGCATCTTTCCATACGCCAAGTTTTTTAGGCATATCATTACCAAAATCGTTATCTGTTGGAGCCCTCCAGAAGTACGGAATCGGGAAGTTACTTATAACTTCTTTCTTGTCACTTTTAAGCGTATAACTTTTAATTTCTCCCGTTGCTAAGTTAAATGCTCCTGCAACAGCATCGGTTTCAAAGCTAAGAACGTTGCCGCTCTTTTTAGTTTTAAGTTTGCTTTTTACTTTAGCATCTGCCTTTGTGGCAAAATAATTACCGTTACCAAGTTTAAACTGCTCTCTTGCAATTTCATGGTTAGCAGGTATCATGGCCGTAGCTGCTTTTGTATAAGCATATACATTAAGGTAATATTCTGCATCCGGAGATAGTTTGTCTAAAGCTACATTTTCAGTTTGTATATGCTGTGCATCTGCAATACCTTTAAATATACCTTCTTTAACCTTTACACCATCTTTAAGTAGTTCCCATTTAAAGTTAAACTGGTTTAAATTTGTATAAAAGAAAAGATTTTTAACCGTAAGCTGGTTTTCGCCCTTAAGACTAAATTTTATATCCTGGTATACTTTTTTTACTTCAGCTAAGCCGGGGTGCAAAGTACGGTCGGCACTTATAAGCCCATTGGCACAAAAGTTTTCATCGTTATGCAGGTCTTTGCTGCCAAGGTCGCCACCGTAAGCCCAATAGTGGTTCCCATTAGCATCTTTAGCATCCATACCCTGGTCTACCCAGTCCCAGATAAAACCACCCTGCATGCTTGGGCTTTTAGCCATAATATCGTAGTATTCCTGAAAGTTACCGTTACTGTTGCCCATAGCATGAGAATACTCACACATAATGTAAGGCCTTTTTTTGGTCTTATCATCGGCATACTGATGCATGTGCTTAATTTCAGGGTACATAGGGCACACAATATCAGTATCCTCATTTTCTCCTGCCTGCTCAAACTGAACCGGGCGTGTATTGTCGTGCTCTTTAAGCCATTTGTAGGCATCATAAAAAACCGGGCCGTTACCACACTCATTACCCATAGACCATATAATAATAGCCGGATGGTTTTTATCAACCTCCATCATACGTTTTATACGGTCAAGATGTGCCGGGGCCCATTCCGGCAAATAAGCAGGGTGCTTTGTTTTATCAAATGCCCTTTGCAACTCTGCCCCCATACCGTGGGTTTCTATATTGGCTTCATCTACCATATACATACCATACTCGTCACACAGCTCATATAAATAAGCATCGTGAGGGTAGTGGCACATACGGATAGCGTTAATGTTGTTCTGCTTCATCAGCTCAAGGTCCCTGCGCATTGTTTCGCGGTCAGGTACGTGGCCCTTAACAGGATGGTGCTCGTGTATATTTACTCCGTTTACCATTATGGCATTGCCGTTTACTAACAGCTGCGCATTTTTAATTTCAACTTTCCTAAAGCCTGTCCTGCCCGAAATAACCTGGGCATCATTTTTATTATCACCATCCCAGGCAATAGTATAGCGGTACAGGTTTGGAGTTTCGTTACTCCATTTTTGTACATTATTAATAGTAGTATTAAAATCTACACTTACGGTTGTATTGGTAACCGGTTTTGTAGCCGTAAATACTTCTTTACCACTTGGATCAAGCAGCGTAAATGTAAGGTTCGATTTTTTTATGGTATTTCCTTTAAACTGGCGAAGGTTAACCGCAGCGGTAAACACACCATTTTTATAAGCAGCATCAAGATCGCTTTTAATAAAATAATCCCACACAGCAAGCTTAGGCATAGCCTCAAGGTAAACATCGCGCTCTATACCGCTTAACCTCCAGAAATCCTGATCTTCCAGGTAACTTCCGTCATGCCATCTAAACACCTGCACTGCTAAAAGGTTCTCCCCTTTTTTAAGCAACGATGTAATATCAAACTCGGCAGGGGTTTTCGCTGCTTTGGTCATACCGGCTTCTTTACCATTTACAAACACACGGGCATAACCACTGATAGAACCAAAATGAAGCATCACCTCTTTAGTTCCCCAATCTTCGGGAACGGTAAAAGTTTTACGGTACGTTCCTACCGGATTGTAGTTATTATCAACAAACGGCGGGTTTGCCGGGAACGGATAAATAATGTTTGTATAAATAGGAATATCATAACCCTGCATTTCCCAGTTAGAGGGCACAGGAATGTCTTTCCAGTTTTTATCGTTATAGGCTACCTGGTAAAAATCCTGCGGACGCTCTGCAGGAGTCTTTACAATATTAAATTTCCATGCACCATTAAGGCTTTTATAATATGGCGAACTTTCCGGTTTTTGTGCCGCGGCAGATGCAGCATCTTTATAAATTACAAATTGCGTATGCCCTGCTTCTTTGTTTCGCTCAAATACCGATGGGTTTTCCCATTCGTTCTTTGCCTGCTGCGCAACGAGTACCTGCATACCCAGTAAAAATGCAACTGATAATGTTTTTTTCATATAATTAGGTGTAATTTTTCAATTTATAATATGTAATAATACGGCAAAAAAACTGTCTGCGGAGATAGCTATATTCTTCGCAGACAGGTGTAAAAAACAAAACATAAACTAACCAAAGTTTAACTTTACAATATTTATAATGATAGTGCCACGCTTAAATAAACCTGCGCAACACTAAAACGTTTTAGTAATTTAGGTAATTGCAAATTAAAAGATATATAATAGAAAATAAAGGGGGCAAAATTGAAAAAATAGTGTGGTAAATTTGTAAAATGATATTTCAACAGATATAAAAGGCGTGACATGATAATTTGCATGTTTGTAGAGGCACAGTGAGTAATTTAACAAACAGTAAGATTAAACTTAGTTTACAAACAAAACATTAGTGCGCTGCTTTAATGCAGAAATGCTTTTTTAAGTATATTTATACCTGCAAATAACAAACATTTTAGTACATGAGTTACCAGCCATCTCCTACACGCTACCAAAATATTGAGTATCGCCGTTGCGGCAAAAGCGGCCTTAAACTGTCTGCCCTGTCGCTTGGCCTGTGGCATAATTTTGGTTTTGTTAACGATTTTGAAAACAGCCGAAACATAATACATACTGCTTTTGACAGCGGCATTACCCATTTTGACCTGGCAAACAATTACGGCCCGCCACCGGGATCTGCCGAAGAGGTTTTTGGAAAAATACTGCATAGCGACCTGCAGGGCTATCGCGATGAGCTTATAATCTCGACTAAAGCCGGATACACTATGTGGGATGGGCCTTATGGCGACTGGGGTTCTAAGAAATATTTGGTATCGAGCCTGGACCAAAGCCTTAAGCGCATGAAACTGGATTATGTAGATATTTTTTACCACCACCGCCCTGATCCTGAAACTCCCATTGAAGAAACTATGGCTGCACTCGACCTTATAGTACGCCAGGGTAAGGCACTGTACGCAGGTTTATCTAACTATAATGCGCAGGATGCCCAAAAAGCAATAACAATACTTAAGGAGTTAGGCACGCCATGTTTAATACACCAGCCTAAATACAGCATGTTTGTGCGAGACCCTGAAAACGGGCTTCTTGATGTACTGGGAAATAATGGTGTGGGATGTATACCATTTTCTCCGCTGGCACAGGGATTGCTTACCGATAAATACCTTAACGGCATACCGGCAGACTCCCGAGTGGCTACGAGCGGCGTTTTCCTGAACGAAAGCCACATAACACCTGAAAGGGTTGAAATACTTAAAAAATTAAACGGGGTGGCACTACAGCGTGGCCAGAAACTGGCACACATGGCACTATCGTGGCTGCTTAAGGACAGCAGGGTAACATCTGTACTTATAGGCGCCAGCAGGCCTGAGCAGGTAACAGATTCGTTACAGAGCTTAAAGAATACTGCCTTCAGCAATGAAGAAATAAACGCTATAGAAGCAATCTTAAAACAATAAATAACAAAGCTTTCCTCAACGGAGAGCTCGTTATTTTAACCGGTTAAAGATGGCATTGCTGTTTTTAAAATAAGAATAACTGCCTTGTTTGCCATTAAATTTATGCGCATTCCTTTTTATTATAACACGTATAAAATTAAGCACAAACAACAACAATGCGAGCGAAAGGAATGAGGCTATCCACATAACATTATTTTTTTGTAAAGTTAATTTTCCAACTTCATACAACGATTATACAATATTACGAAATAGTTGCATAATTATGTTTTGAATAAATAACCATTTAGTAACTAAACCTATAACGGTGGTGAAATTAATAAATTGCATACACTTAAAAAATACCTATAATTAGGTATTTTTTAAGTTGTACTTACCTATGAAAACATTTTGAAAAAAATTTATTCACGGGCGTAACAAAATTCCAATTTCTACGTCATATAGCCAGAAGCATACATCAATCAAAAAAGCAAGCAAACCTGTTTTACAGCAGCTTCTAACTGTAAAACAAATGTGCAGTTACTAAAACCATGGTAGCCACACTATGATTTCACCAAAATTAAGGAGTTAGTTATTGGTACAGCCCTGTCCTCATGCAGGGCTTTTTTTTTGCGCAATAAACAGCCTTTTAAAAAAAGTATATAATAAAAATCCCGCTTAGAAATTTCTAAGCGGGATTTTATATATCTAAACTGACTGCTTACTAAAGCTCCAGTGCTTTTTTAGGATTGTTGTCCATTAGCAATTCTAAAGGTTTTTCAAGACCTTCTTTAACTGCTACAAGGAAACCAACAGACTCACGGCCATCAATGATCCTGTGGTCATAAGAAAGTGCCACATACATCATTGGGTGAATTTCTACCTTACCGTTTACAGCAATAGGGCGCTCGATAATATTGTGCATACCTAATATACCAGACTGAGGAGGGTTAATGATAGGTGTAGAAAGCATACTGCCAAACACACCGCCGTTAGTAATGGTAAATGTACCACCTGTCATATCATCTACAGTAATTTGTCCGTCGCGGGCACGAAGCGCAAGACGTTTAATTTCTGCCTCAATACCACGGAAGGTAAGCGTTTCTGCATTTCTTACCACAGGTACCATTAAGCCTTTAGGGCCGGATACTGCAATAGAAACATCAACAAAATCGTAAGCTACCTTATAATCGCCATCCATCATAGAGTTAACATCAGGGAACAATTGTAGTGCCCTTACAACAGCTTTAGTAAAGAAAGACATATAGCCTAAACCTAAACCGCCGTGTTTTGCTTTAAAAGCATCTTTATACTCGTTCCTTATGTTATTTATAGGGGTCATGTTTACTTCGTTAAACGTAGTAAGCATAGCTGTTTCGTTCTTAGCGGCAACTAAACGTTCTGCAACTTTCCTGCGTAGCATAGAAAGCTTAGTACGCTCAGAGCTGCGGTTACCGCCTGTAGGCGTACCCATAGATGGCACCTGGTTAGCGTTAACAGCATCATCTTTAGTAATACGGCCACCTTTACCGGTACCGCTTACTGTAGCTGCATCAATACTTTTTTCGTCTAATATTTTGCGTGCTGCCGGAGATGGCGTTCCGCTTGCATAGCTCTTTTCTGCAGGGGCTTCCTGTTTAGGGGCCTCAGCTTTTGGAGCGTCTGCTTGAGGTGCTTCTTTTTTCTCTTCAGCCTTAGGAGCCTCTTCTTTCTTTTCTTCTTTAGCAGGCGCTGCACCACCATCTGGTTTTGCACCATCAGTATCTATAAGGCAAACTACCTGCCCTACTTTTACTGCATCGCCTTCTTCTGCCTTAAGTGTAATAATACCCGCTACTTCGGCAGGAAGCTCAAGGGTTGCTTTATCAGAATCAACTTCGGCAATTGCCTGGTCCTTCTCTACATAATCTCCGTCTTTTACCAGCCATGTTGCAATTTCAACTTCTGTAATCGATTCCCCGGGAGAGGGAACTTTCATTTCTAAAATCATGTCAGTATAATTTTATTGGTGTTGCTATATTATTGAAAATCAAAAATACAATTAATTAAACAAATCTTTATTAAAAACCATGGCAATAGCGGCGGCATGGCGTTTTTTAGAACGGGTATAACTACCCGCAGCAGGCGCGCTGTATGCCTTAAGCGATGCAAGGCGCAGTTTAACCTCATTAAAGTTCATAAGCATGTAGCTGTAAGCACCCATATTTTTAGGCTCTTCCTGTGCCCATACATAATCATCTGCATTAGGGTATTTTGCAATGATAGCCTTAAGCTGCTCTACCGGTAAAGGGAACAGTTGCTCTATCCTTACAAAAGCCACATCATCACGTTTAAGGTTTTCTCTCTCTGCAATAAGGTCATAATAGAATTTACCTGTACAGAATACTAAAGTTTTCACTTTATCTGCTTCTGCAGCAGGGTCGTCTAATACTTCCTGGAATGTACCGTTAGCAAACTCCTCTACCGTACTTACCACAAGTGGGTGGCGCAGTAAACTTTTAGGAGTAAATACTATAAGCGGTTTGCGGTAGGTTGTTTTCATCTGCCTTCTTAAAAGGTGGAAGAAGTTAGCGGGTGTAGTACAGTCGGCCACAAACATATTGTGGTTTGCGCAAAGCTGCAGGTAACGCTCCATACGGGCACTACTGTGCTCAGCACCCTGGCCTTCATAACCATGTGGCAGTAACATTACAAGGCCGTTCTGGTTGTTCCATTTATCCTCTGCTGCAGATATGTACTGGTCTATCATGATCTGGGCACCGTTAGAGAAATCTCCAAACTGTGCTTCCCAGATAGTAAGCGCTTTAGGGTTAGCAAGGGCATAGCCATAATCAAAGCCCACTACAGCATACTCTGACAGTAATGAGTTAAAGATATTGAATTTACCATTTTGCTCTTTAAGCTGTGTAAGTGCCACATATTCTTCTTCACTGTCTTCTACCTTAACAACGGCATGGCGGTGAGAGAAGGTTCCTCTCTCTACATCCTGGCCAGACAGGCGAACGTCGTACCCTTCGGTAATCAGCGACCCATAAGCAAGCAATTCGGCCATGGCCCAATCCAGCTTATCGGTTTCAAAATACATGTTTTTCCTGTCGTTAACAAGCTTTTGAACTTTGTTCATAAACTTTTTATCCGTAGGAAGCTCTGTAATAACCTTCGCAATATCATCAAGCATTTCCCTTGAGAAAGCTGTATTTACTTTTTGAAGCATTACATCGGCATCAGCCTGTGCAAATCCTTCCCATTCATTTTGCATGAAAGGGGTAATTACTGTAAGGTCTTTTTTACGCGATGCTTCAAGGTTTTCTTCAAGCTTAGCTTTATATTCTTTTTCAAGTGTGCTTACATAATCGCCATCTATAACACCGGCAGCAACAAGGCTATCGGCATACAGGTCTCTTGGATTTTTATGTGTAGCAATAATTTTATATAATTTAGGCTGGGTAAAACGCGGTTCATCACCTTCGTTATGGCCATATTTACGGTAACCTAACAAATCTATAAATACATCTGTACCAAACTCCATCCTGTAGTCAAGCGCAAATAACATGGCATGTACCACAGCTTCGGCATCGTCTGCATTTACGTGCAGTACCGGCGAGAGCGTAACCTTAGCCACATCTGTACAATACGTACTTGAACGTGCATCAAGATAATTGGTTGTAAAACCTACCTGATTGTTAACCACAAGGTGAATGGTACCCCCTGTTTTATAACCGTCAAGCTTTGCCATTTGTACAATTTCGTACACAATACCCTGACCTGCAATAGCAGCATCGCCATGAAGCGCAATAGGAAGTACTTTGCTAAAATCATCAGGATAATATTTATCCTGCTTAGCACGGGCAATACCCTCTATAACAGCACCTACCGTTTCCAAGTGAGATGGGTTTGGCGCAAGGTTAAGGTTAACCTGTTTACCACCTTTAGTCACTTTTTGAGATGTAAGGCCTAAGTGGTATTTAACGTCGCCATCAAAAAGGGCATCGTCATCATAGTCTTTACCGTCAAATTCACTAAAGATATCCGATGTTGATTTGCCAAACACATTTGCAAGCACGCTAAGGCGGCCCCTGTGCGGCATACCCACTACAAACTGCTCTACACCTTTATCGGCAGCAGCCTCAATAAGTGCATCAATAGCAGGTATTAAAGACTCTCCACCTTCCAGCGAAAAACGTTTTTGGCCTACATATTTTGTATGAAGGAAGCTCTCGAAAGAAACTGCCTCGTTTAATTTAAAAAGAATGTTCTTTTTCTGCTCTGCATTAAAATCAGGCTCATTGTTATTTACAGACAGCCTGTTTTGTATCCACTTCCTGGTTTTAGGATCGCGAATGTACATGTACTCTATACCAATGTGGCCACAGTACACTTTTTGCAGATGGTCTACAATTGCCCTTAAAGACGATGGTGGCAAGCCCACTTCTTTACCTGCATCAAATACAGTGTCAAGATCGGCATCGTTTAAGCCAAAGTTAGAAAGGTCCAGTGTAGGAGAAAAATTCCTGCGTTCCCTAACAGGGTTGGTCTTGGTAAAAAGGTGTCCGCGGGTACGGTAACCTTCAATCAGGCTAAGTACCTTAAACTCTTTTTGTAGTTTTTCGGGGATGCCCGAATAATCAGAAACCGGTGCCTGCGGGGCCGAAGCCTGCGGAGCACTTGCAGTTTGCTGTTGTGGCGCAGCAGCTTCTGTAAAGCCTGATCCGTAGTCGGACGCTGCAAAATCAAATCCCTGGAAGAAGCTTCTCCAGCTTGGCTCCACGCTATCGGGATTCTCAATATATTGATCGTATAAATCTGCGAAAAAAGCAGTATGTGCTGCATTCAAAAAGGAAAACCTGTCCATACTTATATATTTGCGAACTTGTTTTTAATAAATTTTGTACAAAAGTACACCAATTATAATAATCTTTCAACGTTTTTTATATATTTATGCTTACTAACTATACACGCACCCCTGTATGCAACCACGCTTTATCATTTTTTTAACAAAAAGACTCGCACTAATCGCAATCTGCTTACAATTTGTAAATGCTAATGCGCAGGACAGCGTTAATTTTTGGCAAAAGGTGCGTTTTGGAGGTTCGGCAGGTGTGGGTTTTGGCAGCGGCTATACCGATGTAAGTTTAGCACCGGGAGCCATATACCAGTTTAACCAGTATGTAGCCCTTGGCCTTGGCGTTCAGGGTACTTATGTGCACCAACGCGATTATTATGATTCGTTTATTTACGGGGGATCTGTGGTGGTGCTTTTAAACCCAATTCCACAGGTACAGCTATCGGCAGAGTTGGAGCAATTGCGCGTTAACCTTGATGTTGACGAAAGGTTTAATGACCGGTATTTAAATACCCTTAATTATAGGGATCGCGATTTTTGGAATACCGCCCTGTTTCTTGGTGCCGGTTACCAAATGGAAAACGTTACCGTAGGGCTGCGTTATAATGTGCTTTTTAATAAACGGGATTTGGTGTACAGTGATGCGCTGATGCCGTTTATCAGGGTTTATTTTTAGATATAGTTATTGCTAATTATTTACACATCGGGTTAGTCATTACGGAGTTAGTAATAACCTAAGCTCAAACACACCCCCAACCCCTCTCAAGAGGGGAGCCAGCAACACTCGGCCGTGAAAAGATCTGTGAAAAAATCCGTGTAAATCCACGTCATCCGCGTTCCATTTTCCAAATCAACAAATCAATGCATTAACAAAACTAATATTTATTCCTAAACCATACTTTTTGCCATTCCCTTTTAAGTATCAGGAATGAAACCTCTTCGGATAGTTGGACCAAATCTGAGCCGTCGAGCTTTTTCATTTGCTCCTCAGACACATCGATGATGTAAAGCAGGTTTAAGTATTCGGCAAATTTGTAGTGCAGCATACGGTATATTTTTTCATGCAGCTGTACTTTAAGTTCGTAAGGCGTGGTGCTTTTAGGAAAATCTATAGGCTCATTAGCGAGGTTAAAATCTTTGTTTATCTGTTCTAAAAGCTTTGAATAAAGATTTTCACCTTCGGCTTCGGCAAGCAAAAGATCTGTAGTTTGGGGAGCAATAAATACCATTATAAATCTATTTTTTTCTTTCTTTTCCTAAATAGGCGCTTACACATTCCTACCCATAAGCTTACTCCCAAAATCTTTAAGAGCCGCCTTTTTATCCTGAGATATATCAAGTTTTTCTAAAGTTTTAAAAGCTTTAAAGGTATATTCTTCAATCGCTTTTTGCGTAGCTAAAGATGCACCTGTAGCATTAAAAATCTCTTTAACCGCCGCTATTTTATCAGAGCTATCCTCAGGGTGTGCAGAAAATAAACCCTGCAATTGTATTGCCTGTTCCGGCTGGGCAAACTCCTTGGCCTTAAGGTAAAGGTACGTTTTTTTATTTTCTATAATATCGCCACCTACCTGCTTGCCAAAGGTTTCAGGGTTACCAAAAGCATCCAAGTAATCGTCCTGCAACTGGAAAGCAATGCCCAGGTTAAGCCCGAAGTTGTAGATTAAATTGCAATTTTCCTGAGATGTTTTAGCCACAATAGCCCCCATTTGCATGGCCGCCCCCACTAAAACCGCAGTTTTATATTCAATCATTTTAAGATATTCCGGAATAGTAACATCTGTACGCTCTTCAAAATCGACATCCCACTGCTGGCCTTCGCAAACCTCAAGAGCAGTTTTACTAAAAAGTTTTGCAAGCGAACGGAATGTTTCCGGCTCATATTCTTCAAAATGCCTGTATGCCATAATAAGCATGGCATCTCCCGATAATATGCCTGTATTAATATTCCACTTTTCATGCACCGTCTGATTGCCGCGGCGCAGGGGCGCATCGTCCATAATATCATCATGCACCAGCGAGAAGTTATGAAATATCTCAACCGCCACTGCTGCCTGCAACGCCTCATGGCAATCTGTATTAAATATTTCGGCGGCCATGAGCGTGAGCACGGGGCGCATCCTTTTACCGCCAAGCGATAATATATAACTTATAGGATCGTAAAGATTTGCGGGTTCTTTTATAATTGTTGCGGTTGCAAAATATTTTGAGATAACTTCCTGGTAATACCCTATGGATTGCATGTAGCTAAATTTTTTTTGCTAAAGTAAAGCATTCCGCATTCTTATCAAAGCATGTTAAGATACCGTAATATTAAACAAAAACTTTGGAAACTTTTTTTGTTTATAAAGTTTCCTGATTATCTTTGCACCCTGAAAATGAGGTAAGATAATGAAAGAACAGATATTAAATAAAGCCACAGAAATGTTTTTAACCCTTGGTTACAAGAGCGTTACTATGGATGAAATTGCTACAGAAATGGGCATCTCTAAAAAAACGATCTATCAGCATTTTGCTAATAAAAACGATTTGGTAGAGGCAAGTGCCATGCTTTTGTTTCAACGGATATCTGATGGAATCGATTTAATAAGGGCTGAAGAACACAATCCTATTGTAGAATTTTTCATTATAAGAAATTTCCTTTCCCATATTTTAAAAGACGAAACCTCTTCTCCCCTGCACCAGTTACAAAAGTTTTTCCCTGTTATATTTAAAACACTTCGGGATTACCAGTTTGATAAAATGCACGACTGCATGTACGAAAATATTGAACGCGGTATCGCATCCGGATTTTACAGGCCTGATATTAATATAGATTTTGTGAGCCGCATTTATTTTTCGGGCGTGGTTGCAACTAAAGACGCACAAATATTTCCGGAGAATTTGTACAAGATGGACAACTTAACACTTCAATTTCTTGATTATCACTTACGATCGTTAGTTACAACATCAGGCTTAGCAGTACTTACGAAAACAATTGCGGAAAATTTGTCAAAAAAAAATTAAGATTTTAATTGTGTTTAACAAAATTGTCAATAAATTTGCGTTGACAAAAATGTCAAACAAAATAGTTAAACAAATATGTCAGCTAAAATAACCGATCAGGATACAGAGCAGTTGATAAAAGATACCGCCAAGAGGGTTTTCTTTGGCGAAGGCCGATTTAATGCCACAACACAGGAAATTGCCGATGCAGCCGGAGTAAACCGTACTCTTATAAATTATTATTTCAGGTCAAGGAACAATCTATTTGATATAGTATTTCAGGATGCGCAGGAACAGGAGCATAACATTTTAGAAGAAATTGTTTTTGCAGATATTTCTTTTAAGGAAAAAATAAGCCGTAACCTGGATGCGTTTTTTGAACAGAGTAAAAAATATCCCTATCTGGAAATATATATGGTAACCCAAATGAACCAGGGCAACTGTTATAAAGACAAGGAACACATGAACCTACTGCTCGACAAGTTTTACCTGGAGGTAGCACTGGAAATGGAGCGGGGCAACATACATAAAATGCGCCCTGAGCAATTTGTACTCAACTTTGTGTCGCTTATGTCGTTTCCGGTATCTATGAGGCCACTGCTGCAGGAAACTATGGGGTTTACAAAAGAGAGTTACGACACCCTGTTAGAAGAAAGAAAAGACGTGATAATGAACACGTTATTTATTAAATAGAATTCATCAATCAATTAATTAACAGTTACACACACATGAAGACCACACGTAACAAGATGCGCATTTTCCTGCAAAGGATGGTTCTGCTCATGGTTCTTTTAGGAGCTCCTGTACTGCATGCTCAAGTGCCTGCAAAGGAGCTTACCCTTAAAGATGCCATTACCTACGCGCTCGAAAACAAGGCCGACTCTAAAAAGGCAAAACTATCTGTAGAGAACAGCGAATACCAGATACAGGAAGTTCGCGCCCGTGCTTTGCCTACCATTACTGCTAACGGTAACCTTACCTTTAACCCTATATTACAGCTTAATGCATTACCCGGCCAGTTTTTTGGCGGGCCGGAAGGATCTGTTATCCTTGCACCACTGGGGCAAAAATGGAGTTCTACAGCAGGTGTAAACCTTACGCAGAATATTTTTGACCAGTCGGTTTTTACAGGACTTAAAGCAGCAAAGACCACACGCGAATTTTACCAGGTTAACGCCCAGCTTACAGAAGAGCAGGTTATAGAGCGAGTTGCCAATAACTACTACCAGGTGTACGTTCAGCGCCAGAAACTTACTGTTATAGACAGCACCCTTAAAAATACTACCGAGGTTAGGGATATTATAAAAGGCCAGTATGACAGCGGCCTTGCCCGTAAAATAGACCTTGACAGGATGAATGTTAACCTAAGCAATATAAAAACACAGCGCCAGCAAATTGTTAACGCTGTAGTGCTACAGGAAAACACGCTTAAGTTTTATATGGGTATGCCTATAGAAACAAAAATTGTTATCCCTAAAACAGAGTTTAATGTTACACCCTTAAACATTAACGAAACTCCGGATGCCACAAACCTTACACAATATCAATTGCTTAAAAAACAGGAGCAATTGTATTATTATAATAAAAAGGCAATGCAGGCAGAGTACTACCCTACACTTGCACTTACGGCAGGTTACAATTACATTGGCCAGGGACCGCAATTGCCATGGTTTGCAAAATCGTCGGATAATGTATATTGGTCAGATTTCTCCACTATAGGTGCTAATATAAAAGTACCAATTTTTAACGGTTTTGCAACCCGCTCGAAAGTTCGCCAGGCGGATATTGACCTGAGAAAAACCAAAGAAGACCTTATAGATACCAAGCTGTCTTTAGACCTTGCTTTCCAAAATGCAAAAACGCAAATAAGCAACAGCCTTATTACCATTAGCAACCAAAAAGAAAACGTGCAGCTTGCACAGGACGTTCTGGATAATACCCAAAACAATTATCAGCAGGGGCTTGCCACCTTAACCGACCTTCTGGATGCAGAGAACTCTTACATTGAGGCACAAAATAATTATAACACTGCGCTGCTTGACTTTAAACTTGCAGAAGTACAGCTAATAAAATCAAAAGGCGAATTAAAAACCCTTATAAACTAACCATAAGATGAAAAAAGTATTATACGTAGTAGTAGGCATAGCTGTTATAGGGCTTATCGCTTTTATACTTACTAATAACAAAAAGAAGAACGAGAACGAAACAGAGCAGATATCTAAAACGAACAGCACTGTTGCCGTAAGGATTGATACTGTTAAAACCGAAGTACCTAACCTTGATTATATTGCTAACGGCACGTTTGCACCTTCTCAGGAGCTAAGCTTCCCGTCTGAAAATTCAGGGCGTGTAATAAGAGTACTGGTAGATGAAGGAGATGTTGTGCGCAAAGGACAGGTGCTTGCCGTTATAAAAGGCGACCAGTTAAATATAGAACTTAGCAACGCGCAGGCAGCTTATCAAAATGCACAGTCTGACAGCCAGCGTTATGAAAATGCATTTAAAACAGGTGGTGTTACAAAACAACAGGTAGACCAGGCCAAGCTTGCGCTTGTTAATGCTAAAGCACGTGTAGACCAGGCTAAAATAAACTATGGCGATGCAAGCATTAAAGCGAGCATAAATGGTATAGTAAACAAGCGTAACATAGAGCCGGGTAGCGTTGTTGCCCCGGGAACTGTATTGTTTGACCTTGTAGATGTATCTACCCTTAAGCTTAAGGTTAATGTAGATGAGCAGCATGTTGCAGGCCTTAAAACAGGTACAGCCATTAAAGTAAAAGCAAGTGTTTACCCGGATAAGGAATTTAACGGCAAGGTTACATTTGTTGCCCCTAAGGCAGACGGATCGTTAAACTTTCCTGTAGAAATTGAAGTTGCCAATAACCCTAATAGCGAAATTAAGGCTGGTATGTATGGTACGGCAAACTTTACAGCAGGTGCTGCACAAAAGGTTGCTGTTAAAACCATTCCTCGGGTAGCTTTTGTAGGCGGTGTGGCAAACAACCAGGTTTTCGTGGTGAAAGACGGTGCCGTTACACTTGTAAAAATTGTATCAGGACGCATATTTGGTGAAGAGGTGGAAGTACTTGACGGCCTTAATGAAGGTGATATTGTAGTAACCAGTGGCCAGATTAACTTAACAAACGGCTCTAAAGTAACGCCTATTAAATAAGTCTTAAGGATTGTTTTCAAAGAACTTGAAACTTTTAAACCTTAAACTTTAAACAAAGAATTAATGAAAATAGCAGAAATATCCATAAAACGGCCAACGCTTGTAATAGTGTTGTTCATAATACTTACGCTGGGTGGGCTTTTTAGCTACAACAGCCTGAGTTACGAACTTATCCCTAAGTTTGAGATAAACGTAGTTACCATTTCTACGGTTTATCCGGGTGCTTCGCCCGGCGAGGTAGAGAACACGGTAACCAAGAAAATTGAAGATGCGGTATCATCGTTAGAGCTGGTAAAAAAAGTAGAGTCTAAATCGTATGAAAGCCTCTCGATAGTAGCCGTTACGCTACAGCCGGAAGCCGATGCTGATTACACCCTTAATGATGCGCAGCGTAAAATTAACGCTATCGAAAAAGACTTACCGGAAGATGTAGACCCGCCTTCGTTAAGTAAATTTTCCCTGAGCGACTTACCAATCATTACCATTGGCGCTACAGCAAAAATGGATGAAGTAGCATTTTACGACCTGCTTGATAAAAAAATCGAGCCTATACTTGCCCGTGTAAACGGCGTGGCACAGGTAAACCTTGTAGGTGGCGAAGAACGTGAAATACAGGTAAGCCTTGACCAGGCAAAACTAAAGGGTTACGGACTTTCTATACCTGATGTTCAGGCAGCAATATTAAGCTCTAACCTGGATTTCCCTACAGGTAACATACAAACGCGTGAAAGCTCTATGCTGGTACGTTTATCGGGTAAATACCGTAACGTAGAAGAAATGCGTAACCTGGTCGTATCGTCTAAAAACGGCATACAGGTGCGCCTTGGCGACATTGCCGATGTACAGGATTCTACTAAAGAAGTAGAAAAAATTTCGCGAGTAGACCGCAGCAGTGCTATTGTAATACAGATCATTAAACAAACCGATGCCAATGCGGTATCTGTAAGTGAGGAAACAAAAGTTGCCCTGGCAAAGATTGAAAAGGATTATAAAAATTATGGCCTTAAGCTGGTAATTGCCGATGACAGCAGCGAGTTTACACTGGAAGCTGCCAGTGGGGTAATACACGATTTATTTATCGCGGTTTTCCTTGTGGCATTTGTAATGTTGTTCTTCCTGCACAGTTTGCGTAATGCGCTTATAGTAATGGTATCTATCCCGGCATCGCTTATCGCTACGTTTATTGGTATTTACCTTATGGGTTATACGCTAAACTTAATGAGTTTGCTTGGCTTGTCGCTTGTGGTAGGTATCCTTGTGGATGATGCTATTGTGGTTTTGGAAAATATTTACCGCCACATGGAGATGGGTAAGAACAGGGTGCGTGCTGCATACGAAGGTACTGCCGAGATTGGTTTTACCGTAACTGCTATTACAGTTGTAATTATAGTAGTGTTCCTTCCCATAGCCATGAGTACAGGCCTTGTAAGTAACATTATATCGCAGTTTTGTGTTACGGTAGTAATTGCTACTGCCCTATCACTACTATCATCATTTACATTAATACCATGGTTGTCTTCACGTTTTGGTAAACTGGAGCACTTAACCGGTAAAAATTTCTTCGAAAAAATCATTCTTTCTTTTGAAAGAGGCCTTGAAAAATTTACACATTGGGTAACTGATATTTTAAAATGGTGCCTTGGCCACAAAAGGTGGACTATACTTATTGTTGTTGTTTTATTCTTCTCGTCTATAGGATTATTGATAGGCGGATTTATTGGTGGAGAGTTCTTCCCTAAGATGGACAGGGGCCAGTTCCTTGTACAAATGGAATTACCTAAAGACGCCTCTGTAGAGCAGTCTAACCTTTCTACACAAAAAGCCGAAGATTACCTAAGCGGCCTAAAAGAAGTAGAAGGCCTTATTACCACCGTGGGCCAGACCAGTGAGGGTATGGGCGCTACACAAAGTACAGCGTATAAGGCAGAAATAAAAGTTACACTGGTAGATCGTAAAGAACGGGCAGATAACACTTTTGTGTTTGCAGCTCAGGTAAAAAGAGATCTTGAGAAAAAACTTGTGGGCGCAAAAATTAAAACGGTGCCTGTAAGTATAATGGGTGGTGCAGATGAAGCCCCTATAGCATTAACCGTTACAGGCCCTGATTTAGAGAGCGCCATGAAGTTTGCCCAGGATGCGGCTAAAAACCTTGCAAAAGTTACCGGTGCTACAGCCATCAAGCTAACATCTGAAGGAGGTAGCCCCGAAGTAAATGTGCAGGTAGACCGCGATAAAATGGCATCGCTTGGCTTGTCGTTACAAACGGTGGGTATGACCATGCAAACCGCTTTTAATGGTAATACCGATGGTAAATTCCGTGCAGGTGAGTATGAATACGATATCAATATCCGTTTTAATGAGTACAACCGTTCGAGTATTAACGATGTAAAAGACCTTGTGTTCCTTAATACAGACGGCCAGCAGATCAAACTATCCCAATTCGCATCGGTAACAGAAGGTTCGGGTCCAAGTTTCCTGGAGCGCAGAGATAAAAGTGCCTCTGTAACCATTCAGGCTCAGGCTGCGGGTGTACCAAGTGGTACCGTGGCAGACAACTGGGAGAAAACCTACCTTGAAACCATGAAACGCCCTACAGGTGTAAATTATGTTTGGGGTGGCGATAAAGAAAACCAGGCCGAAGGTTTTGGTACCCTTGGTTTAGCATTGCTTGCGGCTATTATATTGGTTTACCTTGTTATGGTAGGCCTTTACAACAGCTTTGTATATCCGTTCGTGGTATTGTTCTCTATACCATTATCGTTTATTGGGGCACTGGTAGCACTGGCACTAACTAACAATACACTAAACATCTTTACTATATTAGGGGTTATTATGCTTATTGGGCTTGTGTGTAAAAATGCAATATTACTTGTAGACTTTACCAACCACCGTAAGGAACATGGCGAAACTACATTTAATGCACTTATACAGGCTAACCATGCGCGTCTTCGCCCTATCTTAATGACAACTATAGCGATGGTGTTTGGTATGTTGCCCATTGCACTTGCAACAGGTGCAGCAGCAGCCATGAACAACGGCCTTGCATGGGTAATTATAGGTGGCCTTACAAGTTCGTTATTCCTTACCCTTATTATTGTGCCGGTAGTATACTCTATATTTGATAGTGCTATAAACCGCTTTAGCAAAGGTGAGCCTAAAGACTATGAAGCTCTAATGGTTGAAGATTATGACCACAAAGAATTAAGTGAAGACGGTTTTACAACCAAGCACTAATGTAGTACGTATTTTATCATTTAAAAAGCTGCCTAAGAATTATTTTTTAGGCAGCTTTTTTTGGTAAAATTTAAAGCACATAGTAAGTTACTAAAAATGCGTACTTTTCAATCAGCAATTACCATATATGAAAAAGCGGTTTATAATCGTTGTTACCCTTGTATTTACAGCCCTGTTTTACATGCAGGGATGTTCTGGCAGATACCGGGTTAATAATAACAGGGGCATTGTGCTCACAGCAGCAGACTCATTAAAAATTGTTGCCGATTCGCTGATGCGCATTTCGAAACCCATAATGGGCTACCGCTTTAAAATTACTGGTGATTTTGACGGCGACCATAAAACTGATGTACTGCAGGAGCACTATACCGATTCTTTATATTTAAAGGAAGCCGCTAAATATTACGTAAGTACCGACACTATGTTTGAATATAGTGATGTATCGTTCCTGAACCGGTACTTTAACAGGCAATCATTTGTTGAGTGGAATGAAAAACAAATTAAACTACCGGGTGGGCAGCTTGGATTTCATTATATAGAAAATTGTGGCGATATAAATGATGATGGTAAAGATGAAATTTTAATAGTTAACCAATGGGACGACTATTCGAGTACAAATACGGCTTATATATATACTTTTACTAATGGTGCCTGGTTAGAAGTATATAAAACACCTGTGTGGGAATGGCAATTTCCGCCAACGCCTTCGGGCAGTATGATTCCGGGGCTTTTTGGAAATTTGGAGTACGGGACTACAGAAGACGGTGCCGACAATGCCGCGTTGGAGAAACAATTGAAAGCTTATAAATTTATAAAGTATTATCCGGACAGATCTATAGAATTTAGCGGCAGGAATGCCATTGGCATTTTTGATGATGATGAGGCCTTACAGGAACTGGAGGAAATTGGAGACAGGGAATACATAAAAAAACACTATAAGGCTGCAATGATTAACGATTCGCTTTACTTTAGCCCAATTAAAAATCCTTCAATTTACTACAAGGCTATTAAAGGTGCCAGTTTGCAGGACACTGCTTCATACCTTTTACCGCTTGATGATGGCGCGTACAAAATTACTACCCGCATTTTTATAAGTCATCCTCAGTCGCCATTCAAATAGTATCCAGCTTATTATAAGCTCCCAATTTTACAGTTGGGGCTTTTTTATTTCAAAATTCTTAAAAAATGTTAAAAATTTGACACCTAATTTAGAGTCATTTTTTGAATATAATTTTAAAATTCTACTTTATAATTTTTAATACCTAAATTATATTCTAAAATTCGCCCATTAAAATCATTTTAAGTACGCCTTTAATCTTATTTAGAATAAATAAGAATAATGTTGCGTAATCCTGTTTTTGATTTTACATTTGCCGCAGAAAAATCCAAACAAAAGAAATGAACACATTTAAACAAATTTTATCATGCCTTTTACTGTTGTGCACGTTTACAGCGTGGGCGCAGGACAGAGCAACTTTAAGCGGTACTATTACGCTGAGCGACAACACACCTGCCGAAAACATATCGGTAGCATTAAAAGGCACGTCGCATGCATCTGTTACAAGTGCAAGCGGTACTTACGAAATTAAAAATGTTAAACCGGGCAGTTACATCTTAGTGGTATCTGCAATAGGTGTAGCATCTGTACAGGAAACAATTACCCTTGCAGCCGGCGAAAAAGCTACTAAAAATGTAACCCTTTCTGAAAGCCAGGAGCAGCTCAAAGAGGTAATTATCGAGGCTAATAAGGCCAGTTTTGTAAAGACAACAAGCGAAGTGGTTTCTAAAATGCCTTTAAAAGATATCGAGAACCCACAAGTTTATAATACAATATCTGCTGAAGTTTTAAAGCAGCAGGTAATTACAAATTTTGACGATGCCCTTAACAATGCACCTGGACTTGCCAAACTTTGGGAATCGACAGGCCGTGGCGGAGATGGTGCCGGTTATTTCTCGCTAAGAGGCTTTGCTGTGCAACCTACAATGATTAATGGTGTGCCGGGCTTAACAACCGGCAGCCCAGACCCGGCAAACATTGAAAGAATAGAGGTTATTAAAGGCCCATCAGGCACGTTATTTGGGAGCAGCCTTATTTCTTATGGTGGTTTAATTAACGTAAACACTAAGAGGCCTTACGATACTTTTGGTGGTAACGTATCTTACACCGGCGGTACTTACGGCTTAAACCGTTATACTATAGACGTAAACACGCCATTAAATAAAGAGAAAAAAGTGTTCTTCAGGCTTAATGCCGCTTACCATACAGAGGACAGCTTTCAGGATGCAGGTTTTAAAAAATCACTTTTCGTAGCCCCTTCACTTTCATACGAAGTTAATGACAAATTATCTTTCCTTGTAAACACAGAGTTTTACAATGGCAGAAGCACTAACCCAACTATGCTTTTTCTAGACAGGGGCGCACCATCGCTTAAGGTACACAACATGAAAGAACTTGGATATGATAACCGTCGATCTTACACAGGTAATGACCTTTATATAGAAACGCCTACGTTTAACTTTCAGGGGCAGATGAATTATAAGTTTAGCAGCGAATGGAGATCTCAAACCATACTCTCAAGAACATCTGCAAAATCTGACGGATATTATTCTTATCTTTATGAAGGCACCCAATACTACCCAAGAGTAACAAGTGGTATTATCCTTGGCCGTTCTATGAATAAACAAAACTCTGAAACTACAGGTACAGATATTCAGCAGAATTTTATCGGCGATTTTAAAATTGGCAACATGCGCAACAGGGTTGTAGCCGGTTTAGATTACTTTAATAGAAATGTTGTAGATAACAGTTCAGGATATGTATCAAATGGTGCTGTATACATAGGCAACAATCTTCGCCAATTTAACAATGAAGTATTAGGCATTACAAACGAGGCCGAATTTACTGATGATAGTGGTATACTTACCCAGGCAGGAACAGATGCACTTTTAGCCACTACACCAATAAACCAAAGTAAAACAAAACAGGAAATATACAGTGCTTACGCGTCTGACGTGTTTAACTTTACCCCAGCATTATCTGCAATGGCAAGTTTAAGGATAGACCATTTTAGTAATGATAACGGTAATCAAACTGCACTATCTCCTAAATTTGGTGTAGTATACCAGCCAATACTGGATAAACTCTCGTTGTTTGCTAATTATATGAATGGCTTCTCCAATACAGATCCTACGACTAATACCCTTGCAGGGGTTGTAACGGCGGTATCGTTTGATCCTGAACATGCCAACCAGTTTGAAGCAGGTGCAAAAGTAAACCTCTTTAATAATAAGGTTACAGGATCTGTTAGTTATTACGAAACTAAAGTTAGCAATTCTGTTTACGCAATATATTCAACACAGCTTAACCCTGATGGTACTCCGGCACTTGATGATGAAGGAAATCCTTTGCCTCAAAATGTTGCTAATTATAACGACGGTGGCCAGAAAAATAAAGGTATCGAATTCTCTGTTACAGCTAATCCTGTAGAAGGCCTTAATATACTTGCAGGTTACAGCTATAATGACAGCAGGCTAACAGCAGGCGATCCAACTTTTGTAAACTATAGGCCGGAAAGCGCAGGACCGCAAAACCTGGCTAACCTTTGGGCAAGCTACAAATTTAGCAATGGTATACTTAATGGTTTTGGCTTAGGCTTTGGAGGAAACTACGCAAGCAAAAACAAGATATACAACCGTACTAATGGTAACTTTACCGTGTCTGAATATACAGTATTAAATGCTTCTGCTTTTTATAACGTAGATGCATTTACAATAACTTTAAAAGTAGACAATATTACAGATAAAGAATACTATAAGGGATGGAGTACAATTAACCCGCAAAGGCCAAGGATATTTGCAGCCAACCTATCATATAATTTTTAATAAACATTAAAATACATCTTTCTTTCAACAGGAAGATGTATTTTGATTTAACAACATCAGCATGAAAAAATGTATCTTATTACTGGTAACACTAATGGCATGCAGCAATGCTTTTGCACATTTTATGTGGATAGAAACTGCCACTACAGGTAAGGCAGGTAAAAAACAGGAGGTAAAAGTTTTCTTTGGAGAATACACCTATGGGCTTCAGGAAAAAGTGGCGGGTGATGCTTTTGCTAAAATGAAAAATTTTGAAGTTTGGGCTATTGCGCCTAACGGAGAAAAAACGACACTTACACTACAGCCCGGCGAAGACTTTTACAGCGGTTATTTTACACCCGCAACTAATGGTACCTATACCCTTGTACTAAACAACAATAAAATTGATGTTGTAGATTACACCCAGTACAACTTTGGCATTTTTAAAACCCATTATCATAGTACTGCAAAAGTTGTTGTAGGAGACAAAGTTGCCGATACTGCATCTTTAAACCCAGATGGGCTTACCATTGTTGATGCTACTAAAAAATTATCTGCACATAAGGCAGAAACTACACTAACCGTACTTTACAAAGGGCAACCCATAAAGGAAACAGAAATAACTATTTTTGTAGCCGACCAGTGGAGTAAAAAGTTAACTACCGATGAAAATGGCACTGTAAAGTTTACTTTGCCATGGAACACTAAATATGTTGCAGAGGTAACAAAAAAAGAAGAAGTGCCGGGTACTTATAATGATAAAGAGTACCAGTTTATATACCACTGTGCCACTTATGCCCTGCCCTTAGGCAAATAAAAAGCAGGCTGATGACAAAAAAGAAAAAGAAAAAAGATGTAAAACACTGGGTAGGCAAAGCCCATTTATGGCTCGGGTTAACATCCGGGCTTGTTGTTTTATTGCTGGCTGTAACGGGATGTATCTACGTTTTTAGTGTAGAAATTACAGCATGGCTGCGCCATGACGAAATGTATGTAAAAGAGGTAAAGCAGGAAAAGCTGCCCATGACATTTTTATGGGAGCAAACCCAAAAAGCAGTAGGCCCCGGCAAAAAAATCACCAGTGCACAGGCATATAATGATCCAGAAAAGGCCGTTGTGTTTACCTGCTACAAAGCGGGCAATGCAGATGCTATACTTTATTTTAATTCTCTGGATCAGTATTACAACATTTATACAGATCCTTACACAGGAAAAGTATTGGGCATTTATGACGAGGAGCTGGACTTTTTTAATATTGTAAAAATGCTGCACTGGAGCCTCTTGCTTAATGCTCCTGTAGGCCAGCAGATAATTGGCTGGAGTACTTTTATATTTGTTGTAATGCTTATTACAGGTATAATACTATGGTGGCCTAAAAACAAGGCAGCACGCAAACAAAGGTTATGGTTTCAGTGGAAAGACACTACCAAATGGCGCCGCAAAAACTACGACCTTCATAACATTCTTGGTTTTTATGCAGCCACTATTGCACTAATTATTGCTTTTACCGGTATGGTATGGGCATTTACATGGTTTCAGAGTTTAGTATATGTTGCAGGATCGTTGAGTGTAACACCTCCCAAAGAACTGGCAGCGCAATCTAAAATTGCTAAAACCAGCAATAAAGACCTTGCTTTTAACAATGCTCTTACCGCAGCTATGAGTATGCATAAAGATGCCGCAGGTTTTTCTATAAGTAAACCTGCCGACAGTATTGCTGCTATAGATATTTATGTAGGCCAATATCCTGACGTGTATTATGTATCGCACCAAATGAAGTTTGATCAGTATACCGGTAAGCTCTTGGCTGAAAAGAAACATGATGAAAAGAACTTCGGCGAAAAGCTTATTACGGCTAACTATGATATTCATGTGGGTGCTATACTTGGGCTTCCCGGTAAGATACTCGCTTTTATAGCCAGCTTTATATGTGGCTTGTTGCCCATATCGGGTTTTCTTATATGGTACGGCCGCACCTATAAAAAAGGGAAGGCATAATTTAAATGTAAACACTAAACAAAGATGCCCCGAAAATATTTTCGGGGCATCTTTTATAAAATTTGAGTTAGTCCTTTATTAAGTAAGGCTTATTTATTAACGGCTACAGCACCGTTAGACCATTTTTTCACATCGGCAATCCTGCTGTTGCTATAGTCTACTTCGTTTAATGTAGCACCGGTCCAAAAAAACCATTTACCGGTTTTTTCCCCATTCTGGTATTCGCCCATGCTCTGTTTAGTACCATCTTCGTTATAGGCAACCCATGCTCCGTGCAATTTGCCATCTTTATAAAAACCGGTTTGTTTTACATTGCCATTATCATAATAGTAAGTGCTTTTTATGATCTGGTTTTCTATTTCGTGTTTAGGTTTTATATTTTGGGCAGATAAAACACCTGTTATAAGGAACAATCCGGCTATAATAATCTTTTTCATATCTGTTTATTTTTTAGCGTTATACATATCTATATAACAAATGTATAAAATTTATTTACATAAAAAACATGTTTACGTAACAATTTGGTAACATTGAATAAAACTTAACATTGGAATATGAAAAATCCCGTATAAACACGCATTTTTAAAAGTGAAGTCTTTTTAAAATTTTAACATTTGTATGTTTAGCATTTTAAGCTCAGCTAAAGTTTGCAGCATTAATGTATATGCCCACCACTTATTTTTAACTCTTCAAGGTCTATTTGCATATCCATTCGCCTTATCTCTTCGTCACTATAGCTTTTATTCCTGCGCAGTTTAGACAGTTCTTTGCGCTGCTGTGTATAGATTTCGTTGAGTACCTTATTGTACAGGTCTATTTCATGCTTTTTAGTATCGCCAAATTCAAGACACTCCAGTCTTTGCTGTGTAGCATTTACGTCGTTAAGTAAATGGTCTTTAAATATACCCAGGAGCTCATTGCTTTGTGTTTCGGATGAATATTTTTCGTCCAGAATTTTTAGTGCCACATCATCCAGTTCTAACTTCAGGCTTGCCTGTTGTTGTTCCGGTGGCAACTCGCCATCTATATCTTTTATATCAATGAGTTTAATAAGCAACGGAAGTGTAAGCCCCTGAATCACGAGCGTAATAAATATTACCACAAAGGTTATAAATATTATAAGGCTGCGAAAAGGAAAGTGCTCGTTATTTACCATTAATACCGGAACAGAAAGTGCCGTAGCCAATGATACCACACCGCGCATACCTGCCCACCCTACCACGAGCGGAAACTTCCAGCCGGGGTTGGGTTCGTTAATCCTTATTTTTTTATTAAGCCTTGCCAAATGTGTAGATGCAAATACCCATGCAAAGCGTACCGCAATGGTTACAGCACTTATTATAAGTCCGTAGCCCAAGGCTTCGTTTATAGAGTGCTCACCCAGGCCATTTATAATAGTAGGAAGTTCCAGCCCTATTAATATAAACACTATGGCGTTCATAATAAAAACAAGGGTGCGCCAAACACTCATCATATTAAGCCTTGTTTCGCCGGTTGTAAATATTTCGTGCGATCTGTATGATATAAACAAACCACCCGAAACAACGGCTATAACACCCGAGAAATCAAAATGCTCTGCAGTAAGGTAAATAATGTAGGGCGCCATAAGCGTTAAGGCAGTATCCATTGCTGCCGTAGTGGGTAAAAACCGATGAACAACATACATAACATGCCCTATGGCAACGCCCGTTACAAGCCCCATACCTGCCGCAAGAAAAAAATTACCCACGGCTACCTGCAACGAAAATGCCCCTGTAATTACAGCCGCCAGCGCAAACCTGAATACTATAAGAGAAGATGCATCGTTAACAAGGCTTTCGCCTTCCAGTATGGCAATTACACGCCTTGGAACCTTAACGCCCTTTAATACTGTTGATGCCGCAACAGCATCTGGCGGAGATACAATACCTCCAAGCAAAAAACCTAAGGCAAGTGTAAAACCCGGTATTAATGCTACCGATGCATAAGCTACAATAATAGATGTAGCAAATACCAACCCAAAGGCGTAGAGTGCTATAGGCCGTTTCCAGTGCCAAAAATCTTTCCAGGAGGTGTACCAGGCCGCCTCATACAATAATGGCGGCAAAAAAATAAGGAAAATAATTTCCGGGTTTAGCCCTATATGGGGGATACCCGGTATAAAACTAATGCCCAGGCCGGCTACAACCAAAAAAATAGGATAGGCAATTTTAAGCCGCTGTGCCAGTAAAACCAGCATCATGACCACAAATAACAAGGCAAGTATAATAAGGAGGCTGTTTTGCAAAAGGAATAGTTTTTTGGTAATAATTTTGTAAATCGCTCGCCTATAAAAATATGAAACCTGAAAACAACATACAAGTATCAAACAAACAACAATATAATTTTCAAAATTTTCATTATCAAATATTTAACACGTTTAATGCAGACTTAAACCTGGGTAATGTAAATCTTGGTTTAGTTTATAAGTTTTAATTAGTTGTAATCCTTTTTTCACACATACCTCTGGGCTTCGGCATGGAGGTTTTTTGTTTCATAGCAAACGCATATAAAAAAAGCACGGCCAGGTGGCCGTGCTCAGGGTGTGTAAAAAAATACAATTAGTAAACTAACCAAAATTTACCAAAGTACTGTATAAAGGGCTGCTATTATAGCTGTAATAATTAGCGACCCTACCATAAAAGATGGTGTAACCTTAAACATAGATGTATCTACTTCAAGCCCATTTGGCTTAGTGCCCAGGCGTGTTTCTTTTTTACTTATAAAGAACATCCCTACAACACAAATTACAAATACCATTGCCATCCTGTCAAGGAAAGGTATCTCATAAACGCCGGCTGCATTAGGCACCGCAAAGCCCCATTCATATAAGAATGAAAGATCTACATAAGCCGGAATAAATTTAAAGAATATAGAGAACAGGAATCCGCCGATGGTTGCAAACAAAGCTGCATTTGATGTGGCTTTTTTCCAGAAGAAACCAAGAAGGAACATGGCAAATATGCCCGGACTTACAAAGCCCGTATATTCCTGTATAAACTGGAAGCCTCCTTTTTTATCGATACCTAAAAATGGCGCAATAATAATGGCTATTATCATTGCTGCAACTACGGTTATCTTACCTACCTGCACCTGTTTCTTTTCAGATGCTTCTGTGTTTAGGGTTTTTTTGTAAATATCTAATGTAAATATAGTGGCAATACTGTTTGCCTTACCTGCTAACGATGCTACAATAGCCGCCGTAAGCGCTGCAAACGACAAGCCTTTTAATCCTGATGGTAACAGGTTAAGCAATACCGGGTAAGCCCTGTCCGGGTTTACGCTGCCATCCTGCAACATTTCTGTCTGGAAACCACCATGCTGATAAAGTACATAAGCCGCGATACCAGGTATTACAACAATAAGTGGCATAAGTAATTTTAAGAATGCTGCAAATAATAATCCACCACGGGCAGTTGGTAAATCGGCACCAAGGGCACGCTGGGTAATATATTGGTTACAGCCCCAGTAGTTAAGGTTAACGATCATCATACCACCAACAAGTACAGATATTCCCGGTAATTCGGCATAATTTTCATTATCCTTAGAGAATATCATGTGGAAATGGTCCTGGGCTTTGGTGGTCATTATAGAAAAACCATCCAATACTCCGCTTCCGCCAAATTCATCAGATACAAGGCTTAGTGCAAGATAGGTTGTAATAAGGCCACCCATGATAAGGAAAAACACCTGTATAACATCCGTAAAGCCAATAACCTTCATGCCGCCAAGGGTAATCATGATTGAGAATATAGCAAGGAAACCTATACACAGGTTAAAGTCTAAGCCTGATATACTGCTTATGGCAAGAGCCCCAAGGTAAAGTATAGAGGTAAGGTTTACAATAACATACAGCAACAGCCAGAACACCGCCATGATCATGGCTACAGTGCCGTTGTACCTTTGATTAAGGAACTGGGGCATGGTAAATATCTTGTTCTTAAGATATACCGGTATAAAAAACACGGCAACAATAATAAGGGTAAGTGCTGCCATCCACTCATAAGTGGCAATGGCAAGGCCCAGCTTAAAGCCACTGCCGCTCATGCCTATAAATTGCTCTGCACTAATGTTACTGGCAATTAAAGACGCACCAATAGCCCACCATGTAAGCGAGCCTTCGGCTAAAAAGTAATCATTACTGCTTTCTGTTTCTTTCTTTTTGCGGTTGTATATCCATAATCCGTAGCCTACAATCAGTATGAAGTAGCCCAGGAAAACGATATAGTCCGCAGTAGATAATGCTTTCATAAAGGTTTAAATGTGTTTGGGTTTGGTTAAAAAATTTTGGGGCGCAATTACTATTGCACCTAAAAAATTCAACCTGCAGGTTGCTTTTACATGGGACTGTTGAAGCAACCTGCAGATTAAATAATTTGTATTAAGACTGAGCCTGTTTGTAATGCACTTCAGATAATTCCCTAAGTACGGCGGCACTCTTCTCGGGAGATATATCCCTTTGCGCCTCGGCCATCATTTCGTACCCTACCATGAATTTCTTTACGCTCGCAGATCGTAATAATGGTGGATAGAAATGCATGTGTAAATGCCATTCCGGGTGCTCTTTACCATCGGTAGGTGTTTGGTGTATACCGCTTGAATATGGGAAAGATGTATCAAAAAGATTGTCGTATTTTACAGTGATGCTTTTAAGGGCATCGGCAAAAGCTACAGTTTCTTCCGCTGTCATTTGTGTAAGGTTGCCAAAATGCCTCTTGCTTACAACAAGTGTTTCGTAAGGCCATATTGCCCAGAAAGGTACGAGTACAACAAAGTGGTCATTCTCTACCACAATGCGCTCTTTGCGTTCCAGTTCTTCGGCAAGATAATCAGACAGAAGGCTGCGGCCGGTTTCGTTGTAATATTTTTCAAGGTGTTTCTGGGTCTTGTCTACCTGCGTAGGTAAAGACGATTGTGCCCATATTTGCCCGTGCGGGTGCGGGTTGCTGCATCCCATAACGGCACCTTTGTTTTCAAAAATCTGTACGTGGTTTATAAAGTCTTTGCTGCCTAAATCAACATATTGCTCTTTCCAGGCTTCAACAACCTTTTCTATCGCACTCACTTCCATTTCTGGAATAGTAAGGTCATGCCTTGGCGAAAAACAAATTACCCTGTTTATACCCCTTTCAGGCTTTAGCTGAAATAGCGGGCTTGTTTGTACCGGGGCAACTTCTTCCTGCAATAATGACGGAAAATCGTTTTCAAAAACGTACACATCTTTATAATCAGGGTTACGGTCGCCGCTGGTGCGCTCGTTGCCTGCACAAAGGTAGCAGGTAGGGTCGTAAGCCGGAAGGTTTAAATTTCCTGCACTTTCTTTTTGTCCCTGCCACGGCCTTTTAGCCCTGTGTGGCGATACGAGTACCCACTCGCCTATTAGCGGATTATAACGCCTGTGCGGGTGCTCGTTGTTATCAAATGCCTGCATGTTCTTCTTTATATAAGGTTGTGCCTTTAGCTACTTTTACTTTGTATGCCTTAAGCGTAATATTGTATTTTTCTTTGTATTCTTTACTTACACGCTCTATAAGGCCATTTACAGCTTCCTTTTTTACAAGGTTGATAGAGCAGCCGCCAAAACCGCCACCCATCATTCGGGCGCCAATTACGTTTTCGTCTTCACGAACAGCATCAACTAAAAAGTCGAGTTCTTCGCAGCTTACTTCGTAGTTTTTAGAAAGCCCGTCGTGGGTTTTAAACATAAGCCCGCCCAGCTTTACAAAATCGTTAGCTTCTAATGCAGCAACAGCATCCAGCACACGCTGAATTTCCCTTACTACAAAAAGGCAACGACGGTATATAACATCGCCTAATTCGTCTTTAACGGCAGTAACCTGCTCTTCGTTAAGGTCGCGAAATGTTTTTACCTCCGGATAATGCTGTTTAAGTATGGCAAGGCCTTTTTCTACCTCGTTCCTGCGGTCATTATAGCCAGATGTTAAATGGGTGTGCTTCACTTTACTATCTAAAAGCAGCAGTGCATATTCTTTAAAATCGGCTTTGTGGTATTCATACTCAAGGGTATTGCAATCCAGTTTAATAACCTGGTTCTTTTTACCAAAAACACTGGCAAACTGATCCATAATACCACAGTTTACACCTACAAAAGTGTGCTCTGATTTTTGTCCTATAAGTGCAATTTCCTGTTTGGTAAGCTTAAGGCTGAACATTTTATTAAGTGCATAAGCAAAACCACACTCTACCGCCGCCGAAGACGATAGCCCGGAGCCCATAGGTATAGTACTGCTAAATACAATATTGAAACCTGTCATTGCAAAATCCCTGTCTTTAAGCTGCTGTAGCACCCCAAGGAAAAAGTTAACCCACATTTGCTCTACAGGCTGCAGGGTATCGTTAAGGTTAAAGCTATAACTCTCGTCAAGGTCTTTAGCATAAAGGTTTATTTGTCCGTCTGTATTTTGCGATGCGGCAAAAGCTACATATTTGTTTATGGCAGCCGGCAGTACAAAACCATCGTTATAGTCTACATGCTCGCCTATAATATTTATGCGCCCCGGAGAAAGTATGATATATCCCGGTTCAGCAGCAAATCTTTCTTTAAAAGAGGCAGTTACCTGCCCTATTAATCTTTTTTTCATTGTTAAATCAGATAAAAAGCCGCTGGCACCTGGCCATAAGCTGTTAATTATTATTTTAACACAATCGTTTTCGTAGTTTAGAAGCAGTTGTCCCCGGCTTTTGCAGCAAATATTTGTTTACGTTAGTGCTTAGAATCAACCCAAACTCAACCCATTTAACATTTTACATAAACAAAGGCCCGTTTTTACTTCTCCGGCCGGGCAACAGCTTCATCTCAAACCCAAATTTTTAACTGTGTATAGTATCTTTTTATACCTTAAAACTATTTTGCCTTTTCAAAAGCAAACTTTGTTTTATGGTTATATTGCTCCCCTTTTCTTAATACAGAATTAGGAAAATGTGCGTGGTTAGGAGCATCAGGAAAGTTTTGGGTTTCAAAGCAAATACCGCTCGTGGTATGGTATGAAGCACTTTCTTTTCCTTGTATGCTGCCAAAACAGTTACCGCCTACATATATATGTACCGATGGCTGATTTGTATAAACCGTCATCTTAAGCCCTGTTTTTGCGCTGTAAAGCGATGCCGCAGGCTCATCATTATTTTTTAAAACAAAAGAAGTATCTATAGATGCCGGAACATATCCGACTTTATTAAAATCTATCGCCGTATCCTTGACAGCTATAAACTCTCCTGTTGGAATATTGTCTTCGTTTAATCTCAGCACTTCATCCGCATTTACAAGCAGCTCCTGGCCAGAAACCGTTTGCGCGTGGCCATCTAAATTAAAGTAGCTGTGCTGTGTTAAATTAATAACCGTATCTTTAGTTGTAGTAGCTGTGTAATCTACTAAAAGTTCATTGTTCTCTGTAAGGGTATAAGCAACATTAATAGTTAACTCACCCGGAAATTGCTCTTCGCCATCACGGCTGGTGTATGTAAAAACTATAGATGGGTTAAGGCCTCCCTTAAGTTGTTTCATTTGCCAGAAACCACGGCCAAAACCACTATTACCACCATGAAGGGTATGCACCCCATGATTTTTGTTTAGCTGATAGGTATCGTTATTTATGGTAAACGTACCCTTATTAATACGCCCCGCATAGCGTCCAATTACCGACCCAAAATAAGGAGCACTTGGCAGGTTAAAAGCATCTATGTAATCATCAATATCATTAAACCCTAAAACAACGTCGGTCATTCCACCATTTTCATCTGCTATTTTAAGCGATGTAATTGTAGCACCATAGTTAATAAATGTAACCTCCATGCCATTGCCATTGCTTAACATATAGCTGAATACCTGCTTACCATCTGGCAGGGTGCCAAATAATTTCGTAATACAATTAGCTGTAAAATGGGAAATATTACTTTTTTGCATTGGTTTATTAAGAATTACACACCAAAAGTAAAAATTAAAAACACTTAACCATACCAGTACCCACCAGTTTTTGTATATTAGCCACCAGTTTAAACGTTGTAGTATGAAGTTAATTAATATAGACCCCCGCAAAAGCCTGCCTAAGTATAAGCAGATTATACTATCTATAGAAACCGCAATTGCCGATAAACGCCTTAAGCGCGGCGACCACCTGCCCTCTGTAAATAAAATAGCTTTGGAGTTTTCGCTATCGCGGGACACTGTATTGCTGGCTTATGACGAATTAAAGAAACGCGGCATTATTTACTCCCGTCTTGGCAAAGGGTACTATATTAAAAGTGAAGACTTTGCTTTTGAGCAGCGTATATTTTTATTATTTGATGAGCTTAACTCTTTTAAAGAAGACCTTTATAACTCTTTTAAGGAGACCATTGGCAACAATGCCCAGATAGATATTTTTTTTCATTACTTTAGTCCTGATGTATTTAAAAAACTTGTAAACGAAAACAACGGCGACTACACTAAGTACATTATAATGCCCACTACACTAAAGGATGCACCGGCTGTTATAAAAACACTGCCTAAAAACGATGTATATATTTTAGACCAGACTAATGCCGAACTTGAGGATTACCCATCTATCCATCAAAATTTTGTAAATGATATATATAAAGCATTAAAGGCCGGGCAGCAAAAACTAAAAAAGTACAATAACCTCATCCTTATATTCCCACCTTTCAGGCAGCCGCCGGGCATGCAGGAGGGTTTCATTAAATTTTGTAAAGAATATAATTTTAACTACGAGATTATTCCCGATTTTGAAAATCACGGCATAGAACCCGGCGATGTATATATAATTCCTAACGACCGCGACCTTGTTAATGTTATAGAAAAAGCCAGAAATCAAAAATTAAAACCGGGAAAAGATGTAGGTATTATATCCTACAACGACACACCTTTAAAGAAAGTGGTAGAGAACGGCATTACAACAATATCTACCGATTTTGGGGCTATGGGAAGGATACTTGCCGAAATGATATTGCAACAAAGCCGTGAACAAATAGAAAATGCAAGCAGTATGATTGAGAGGGGCTCGTTGTAAACACATTTAGATCAATTGTATCGCATTAAAATTTGTTGGTCTCAAAATAAATAACTAATCTTGTAGTCTAATTAACCATAAGATTAAAAACCCAACTTATCATGCACTTTTTAGGGATTGATTTAGGAAGCTCGTCTATAAAGCTATCGGTGCTTGATGCCGAAACCGGCAAAACCGTTGCCGGGGTAAGCGTACCAGATTTTGAAATGGAGATGGCTGCACCGCAGTTCGGCTGGGCAGAACAAGATCCTTCGCAATGGTGGGAGTATGTTCAAACAGGCATTAAAACACTTGGAAGAAATACCGACCTGAAAAAAATTGCAGCGATAGGCATTGCCTACCAAATGCATGGGTTAGTTTTAACAGACGAAAATTTAAACCCGGTACGCCCTTCTATCATCTGGTGCGATAGCCGTGCCGCAGATATTGGTAACACAATCTATGATTCATTAGGCCATAAGGCAAGCCAGGGCATGATACTGGGGTCTCCCGGAAACTTTACGGCATCTAAACTTAAATGGGTAAAGGACAATGAGCCCGAAGTTTTTGCGAAAGCCAAATACATGATGCTACCCGGCGATTTTATTGCTGCAAAACTTTCGGGGATTGCACAAACCAGCACATCAGGTTTATCTGAAGCTGCCTTGTGGAATTTTGCCGAAGCCCGCCTTGCCGTTGAAGTGCTTGAAGCGATGGAACTGCCTTTATCATTAATTCCTGAAATTGTACCCAATTTTGGACACCAGTCTGCAATAAACCCTGATGTAGCAGCTTCTTTAGGATTTAATAACGATGTTAAAATAACCTATCGTGCCGGAGACCAGCCTAACAATGCGTTATCGCTTAACGTGCTTAAACCCGGCGAGATTGCCACCACAGCAGGAACATCGGCAGTTATATATGCCGTTACAGAGAAAGACGCTTATGATGCGTCTAACCGTGTGAATACTTTTTTACATGTAAACAATAGCGATACTGCTAAACGCAATGGTGTTTTACTTTGCATAAACGGCTCAGGTATTTTGTACCAGTGGCTGCGTAAAGTTACTTCTCTTGGTAACACTACCGGCAACCTTATATCTTATGATACCTTAAACACCGAAGCTGCCAAAGCAGTACCGGGCGCCAAAGGCCTGCGCTTTTACCCTTTTGGCAATGGTGTAGAGCGTATTTTTAATAATAAGCAAGCATCATCAGGCATACAGAACCTCAACTTTAACATCCATCATTCGCCCGAACTGGTACGCGCTGCCTGCGAGGGTATTGTGTTTGCCATGAACTACGGTTTTGACATTATGAAGGAGATTGGCGCAGGCGGCAGCGTAGTGCGCGCCGGTAAAGCAAACCTGTTCCTTAGCCCCGTGTTCCGGGAGATCTTTGCCAATACGACCCAGACTACCGTAGAGCTTTATAATACCGCCGGTGCCGATGGCGCTGCACGTGGTGCGGCTTTTGGTTTTGGGTTTTACAAATCTATAGATGAAGCTTTTAGCAGCCTGGAATGTTTGGAGCGCATAGAGCCTGCCGCAGCCTTATCTAACCAGTACAGTGAGATTTACCAGCAATGGAAACAACATATTAATATTGAAGATATAAAACATGAGTACAACTAAACAAGCCTACTTTAAAACGGTAGACAAAATAAAATTTGAAGGCCGCGAGAGCAATAACCCCCTTGCGTTTAAATGGTATGACGAGAACCGCATTGTTGCCGGAAAACCTTTAAAAGAGCATTTTAAATTTGCCATGGCCTACTGGCACACACTGGTTAACACCGGCGGTGACCCTTTTGGCCCGGGTACCGAAAAACATGCTTGGGATACTAACGAAGATGCCATACAGCGTGCTAAAGATAAAATGGATGCCGGTTTTGAGTTTATGGAAAAACTGGGTATACCTTACTATTGTTTTCATGATGTGGACTTAGTAGATGAAGCGCCAACATTAGCAGAATTTGAGCAGCGCGTTAAGGCTGTTGTGGAATACGCCAAAGAAAAACAAAAAGAGACAGGCATTAAACTTCTTTGGGGAACGTCGAATTTGTTCAGCAACCCAAGGTACATGAATGGTGCCTCTACCAACCCTAACTTTGATGTAGTGGCCTATGCCGGTGCACAGGCTAAGATTGCTATTGATGCTACTATCGCATTAGGTGGAGAGAACTACGTTTTTTGGGGTGGCCGTGAAGGGTATATGAGTTTATTGAATACTGATATTCAGCGTGAGCAGGACCATCTGGCACAATTTCTTACCATATGCAGGGATTACGCCCGCAGCCAGGGTTTTAAAGGAACATTCCTTATAGAGCCTAAGCCTATGGAGCCTATGAAACACCAGTATGATTTTGATGCTGCTACCTGTATTGGCTTCCTTAATAAATACGGATTACAAAACGACTTTAAATTAAACCTTGAGGTTAACCATGCTACCCTTGCAGGGCATACTTTTGAGCATGAAATGCAGCTTGCCGCTAATGCAGGTATGTTAGGCTCTCTTGATGCTAACCGTGGTGACTACCAGAACGGTTGGGATACCGACCAGTTCCCAATAGATATTTATGAGGTTACACAGGCTATGCTTGTTTTCCTTCAGGCAGGTGGCTTACAGGGCGGTGGTATTAACTTTGATGC
>NZ_KB899968.1 GCF_000378485.1 Flavobacterium rivuli WB 3.3-2 = DSM 21788
CGAAAAAGGGTTACAAAAAAGAAAACAGCGCTCTGCCGATGTAGAACCTGTGTTCGCACATCTCAAACACAATAACAATTTTAAGAGGTTTACTTTAAAAGGACTTGAAAAAGTAGAATTAGAGTTCGGATTAATGGCCTTAGCACACAATCTGAGAAAGAAAATAGCGGCGTAAGCCACTTGAAAAATATCCTGACCTGAAAAATATAATAGCCTAATATAATAATGCTAAAAATGAAAAAACCGCCTCAATTGAATATTGAGACGGCTTCGTGTAGTATATTTAGTTGTATGCTATTGTTAGTTAATATCCAAAGTTCTGGGTAAACGTTCTGTTTACATCCATTACCCTTTGCGGGATAGGGAATACCCTCATGAAGGGCTGAGATGCCGGTTTAGCCGATGTAGGCCTTGCAGCATCAAACTTGCCAAAGCGTACCATTTGTGGCCTTCTCCACATTTCCCAGTACATTTCAAAACCTATTTCGCGGAAAAGGATATCCATATCTATAGATGTTATTGCAGTACCCGGTACATTGCCATAAAGCGATTCACGTGTTCTCGCTGTACGCAGCAGGTTAATATCTGCAAGGGCGGCACCGTTGTTACCTTTACGAAGGTAAGCTTCTGCCCTCATTGTATAAATACCACCTAAGCGGTAAAGTGGGATGTCTACATTACTTGCGCCATTACCTGCCTGAGGGTCAAATTCAAACTTAAAGCAACGTGTACCACGGTTAATCTGGTTTTGTGCAAATACAGCCTGTGTAGGATTGTCAAAGTTTAGTTCTGGTGTAAAGTCCATAGGTGTAGTGGCGCTTTTTTCGCATACAAGAGAAGATACTTTTACCCTTCCATCAGATGTCAATTCAAATGCACCTGTAGAGGTTAACTTAGGCCCGTATTGCTGCCCTGCCTGTATACCGCGGTTAAAATGGAACCAGGGCTGGTTAACTCCAGATATAGAGCCTGTTACAAAAGGTACGCTAACATCGGTACCATCGTTCATAAACCAGGTACCATCTGCATACTGGTATTTGCGGCTAAAACGCGGGTCGTTATGATGGCCTTCCCAGCTTGCATAAAACTCCGGCGTAAGGCAAGATGCATTAGTACCCCTGTTAGTAGGCGAACATCTTTGATTACGCTCCATAGAGTTGTAAGCAAGGTCGTTACTACCGTTATGCAGGTTGTCTATTTTTTGCGTGATAGCAAAAATAAGTTCTGTTGCACCATTGTTGTTTATAGAAAAATTATCAAAATAATTGCTTGCAAGTGTAAACCTGCCAGAATCTATAAGAAGGCTTGTGTAATAAATTACCCTGTCCATATCGCTACCGCCGCCGCTTACTGCTGCTTCGCTAAAGTTAAAGCTCGATGTAGCATTATAACGGTCTTTAAACACGGCGCGGTTAAGGTACATTGTAGAAAGTAATGCATAAGCAGCCTCTTTTGTAAACCTGCCATTGTGGGTACGTTCCAGTCCCATGTTAGCAAGGTTTGGTAAAACAGTTTCTACATCTGTAATAAGTTTGTCTATTCCGTCGGCAGACTGCAGTATCTGTATCGGAGCCCCGGTTACAAGAGGGTCGCGGTAAGGCGCCTGTCCGTAAAGATCAATTGTATGGTAGGTATAAAAAGCAAGCATACCTTTTGCCTCGGCAAGCAACAATTCTTTTTGCTCGTCGTTACCATCGGTTATCGTTTTAATAGCTACTAAAGAGCGGGTAATACCATTGGTAATACGGCTATAGTTATCTGTAATAACAGCATTATCCGGTGCCCATGTAAACTCGTGCATAGCGCGCCATTTACCACCGTCACCCCAGTCAGATCCGCGTGTAGGCAGTATACTTACATCACTTGTGTGTTCCTGCATGGCAAGCATACCACCGGCATTAGTAAAGGTATCCTCGCCTAAACGATCGTATACAGCTGCCAGTGCATTGATAGAGCTTGATGGCTGCCCTACTAAAACTTCATCAAGTACATCCTCATTAAGGGTAGTACATCCTGCTAAGACTACAGTAAGGCAGGCAGTAATTATAATTTTACTGTTAAATATTGTTTTTAATTTCATAGCGTTATATTTTAAATGTTGCACCAATTATAAAAGTTCTTGCTGTTGGGTAGCTTCCATAATCAATACCAAGAGACTGGTTACCGTTAGTAGCCTTGTTGCTGTTAATTAACGGATCGAAACCTGAATAATTAGTAATTGTAAAAAGGTTTTGTCCTGTAATGTATAGGTTTAAACTTTGCATCCAGGCAAGGCTCGGGTGTTTAAAAGTATATCCTATACGGGCACTGTTAAGCCTTATAAAATCTGATTTTTCAAGATATAATGATGAAAGCTGAGGCGCGTTCGATTGATTTGCGCCCGAGTCATAATAATCAGAAAGTGTATTCCTGTCAGAAGCAAGGTTGTTAATGTTAAGGGCATTAAGGCCTGTATTGTTTAATAAGTAACCACCAGTCTGGCCAATGATAGAGAATGAAAAATCAAAATCCTTATAGCGCATGTTGCTGTTTAGGCCATACGTAAACTTAGGTATAGCACCTTCAAATATTTTACGGTCGCTATCGTTAATCACGCCATCATTATTCTGGTCCTTGAATATTTCTTTACCATCAGCATCAAAACCTATATGTTCTTTTAGGTAAAAAGATCCTGCTGCATAACCACTTTTGTAAATATTACCTGTTACACCAGACTGTCCCGGTCCAGATATAGTACCCGATAAAATTTGCGATACAGGAAGGCCTTTAATTTCATTTTTAAGAGTAGCTCCGTTTACATCTAAATCCCAAGTAAAGTCTTCGGTATTTACAATTTTAGAGCCTAACATAAACTCAAGGCCGCTGTTAACAATTTTACCGTCCATATTTGTCCAAACATTATCTGTAGAGCTTAATACCGGAGCGGGGATGAAAAGAATAGCATCGGTAGTAGTTTTATTAAAATAATCAACACTACCATACAGTTTATCAGCCCACAGGTTAAAATCAACCCCCACATTGTATTGCGATACTACTTCCCATTTAAGGTCGGGATTAGCAGTTCGCGAGTATGTTACACCATTTACCAAACCTAATTCATCATACAGGTAATAACCGTCTGCGGCAGTTAAGGAGTAGCTCGTCTGCGTAACTTTATTTTGTACTTCCTGGTTACCAGTCTGGCCCCAGCTTGCACGAAGTTTAAGGTTATTAACGACATTTGACCCTTTAAGGAAACTCTCTTCAGAAATATTCCATCCTGCAGCTGCCGACGGGAAGTAACCGTATTTATTATTTTCGCCAAAACGTGTAGAACCGTCTGCCCTTAGCGATGCCGTTAAAAGATATTTGCCATCAAAAGCATAATTAACCCTGCCAAAGTAAGACTGCAGCTCGTTGATTTGAGCAAAGCCCGTTACACCCATTTGTACACCTTTATAGCCGGGGTTAATAGATGGTTTAATGCCTTCGCCCTTTACACCTATCTGGTCTACAATAAAGCTTGTACCGCCTGTTTCAAATTTTTGGTAAGAAAAACCTCCTAAAGCATCAAGCTTGTGTTTGCCTGTCAGGAAGTCGTACGTTAAGTAATGCTCTATTAAAGTATTTTTAGAGTCTGTATTGCCCTGTACATAACGGCCGGTCGTACTACGGTCGGTAAGGTTACGGTAAATTGTTGTATTCCTCTCTGCAACAGACCTGTCTATACCTAAATTTAATTTATATTCAAGCCCTTTCAGTATCCTGAAAGATGTTTCCATGTTGCCCAATATACGTGTTGTACGGGTTACATCTTCATAAATGCTTAACAGGTATGCCGGGTTGTAATGGGCATTCATGTTAAAGTTAGTATAGTTTCCATCTGCATCAAATACAGATCGGGTAGGGTTTGCCATAAGTGTATGGATGATCAACTGTCCGTCAGACCCACCATCATCACTTGTTGGTACACCGTCATCTTTGGTTTCACTGGCAGTAAGGTTAACTTTAACCTTTAAACGCTTATCATCTAAAAACGATTCGGATGCGTTTATCCTTCCTGTAGTACGCCTAAAATTACTGTTGTTAACAATACCCTCCTGGTCCATTTGCGCTACAGATACGTAGTAGTTACCACTATCTGTACCTTTCGAGTACGAGAATGAGTTGTTTTTTGTTACGGCATTTCTAAAAATTACATCCTGCCAGTCGGTATTGCCACCGTGGTCAAAAGCAGGATCTGATATAGCTTTACGGTACTCATCTGCGCTAAGCACATCAAGCTTGTTCATTATTTTAGAAAAGCCTAAATAAGAATCTACCGTAAAGCTCGCTTTGCCCTTAGCACCTCTTTTAGTTGTAACAATTACAACACCATTAGAGCCCCTTGCACCATATATGGCTGCCGCCGAAGCATCTTTTAATACCGATATCGACTCGATATCGCTGGTATTTAAAAAGTTTAACGGGTTTTTTGCTGCAGAGCTACCGAAGCCTACGTTTGCACCTGTAGGGCTTACACCGTCGTTAGTTAATGGCACACCATCTACCACAAATAAAGGTGTACTGCCACTACGTATAGAGCCTACCCCACGAATGTTTACATTTATACCTGCTCCGGGCTCACCACTGGTAGGCGTAACACGTACACCGGCAATTTTACCTTGCAATAATTGATCTGTAGAGATGTTTACACCCTGCCTAAACTGGCTCTCGCTAATCTGGCTAACAGCTCCTGTAACGTCTTTTTTAGCCTGTTTACCATAGCCCACTACAAGTACCTCATTAAGTTCAGAGGCATCGGGTACCATTTTTACATTTATATCGGCACCTGTAACGGTTACAACCTGTGTTTTGTAACCTATATATACAATATTAAGGGTAGCTCCGTTTGCTGCTGCAATTTCAAAGTTACCATCTATATCTGTGGCAGCGGTAATACTTGTACCGGCTACCATAACAGTTGCCCCCGGTAACGGCAGGCCGGCTTCGTCAGTAATTTTACCTTTTACGGTTTGTTGTATGGCAGTAGCTAATAAAGTTTCACGATTAATGTTTACTTTTAGCTCTCCGGGCATTATATTGCTGTATCCTGCTGTAAAAGACAGTACAGCGGGCACTATAAAACAAGCGCTTTTAAAATTTATAAAGGTATTTTTAAAATACATTGAGATTAAGTTATTGGTTAACGATGCTTAATTTGTAGCCGTAGTTGTTAGTAGCAACTGCGGTTTTTTTGTTTGTGTGTTTTAGTTTTTTGTAGTTAAGGTTTTACCATAGACATTAGTTTATTTTGATTTAGTTATGTGGTTTTGGTGTATACTTAATCTTATTGTTGGTACTGAATTTTGAGGTCTTAAAAAACAGTTAATTATTGTCTGCGAAATAAAGAAATGAAATACCAATACGGTTTTCCTCAAGGTTATCTTTAAATTAAGCGAAAGGCATAAAAAAGTAGCAAAATAGCGGTTTGTGTTACTTTAGTTTTAAAATAAGGTAACACTATAACGTTTACAAATGGCTAAAAACAGAGTGTGGTTTACATAGAATTGATACTGTAGCAATGTTTTGTTTTTTTACGGCTAACATAGCCGTAACATAATGAAGGTACTTTTGTGCTTATACTTAAAATGTTACCTATTTATACTTATGAAACCAATTGTTACAGCACTTACCCTTTTAATTTCGGGGGTATCTTTTTTTAATGCCCATGCTCAGGACGACAATCTTAAACTAAACCAGATACAGGTTATAGGGTCGCACAACAGTTATAAAAAGGCTATAGAGCCGGCTTTGTATAAAGCAATATCTGCTAAAGACACTGCTAACCAGCTTAGCGGGTTACAGTATGAGCATATTGATATTATCAAACAGCTTGATATGGGGCTTCGCAATCTTGAAATTGACATTAATGCCGATAGTAAAGGTGGTAAATATGCCCACCCTAAGGGACTTGACTTGGCTAAACCGGAGCAGCCTTATGACCCCGATGGGGTAATGAACAAACCGGGCTTTAAGGTTTTTCATGTTACCGATATTGACTTCAGGACATCAAGCTATACTTTTGAAGACCTGCTTCAAAAATTAAAAACATGGAGCGATGCACACCCCGGCCATATTCCTGTATTTATAACACTGGAGCCTAAAGATGGCGATGCAAACCGCTTTGGCACCGTGCCGGAAATGTTTACGCCTAAATTATTTGATGAGGTTGATGCTGTAATACGTAAAAACCTTGGAGCTAATAAACTTATTACGCCCGATATGGTACGTGGTAACTATAAAACCCTTGAAGAAGCTGTTTTAAAAGGAAACTGGCCTACACTTAAAGAGGCAAAAGGCAAATTCTTTTTTATACTTGATAACAGCGACAAAAAGCGCGACCTGTACATGCAGGGGCATCCGTCGTTAAAAGGGCGCGTGGTTTTTGTAAATGCAAAGCCGGGAACTCCGGAGGCAGCAGCAATGTTTCGTAATAACTCTGAAGATGCCACAATACCTGATCTTGTTAAGAAAGGATATATAATACGTACCCGTGCCGACTCTGATACTAAAGAGGCCCGTGCCAATGATTACACCCACTTTGAAGCAGCAAAAAAATCAGGAGCACAGATTATTACAACAGATTATTATATGCCCAGTAAATTTTTTAACTCGCCATACCACATCAAATTTGATGAAGGGGGCTATGTTAGGGTTAACCCCCTTATAGGCGTAGTTAAGAAAAAGTAGTTTTGTTTTTCTGGGTTATATAGTGCTGCGGTATCATGCGAATGGTGCCGCAGTTTTTTTTACAAATTTCGAAAAATAAAGTAACGCCGCATGATAGAAAACCTACTTCCCTAAATCCTTTACCTTTCCTGTTTTAAGGTCTACACTAAAATGATCAGCCGGATCACCATTTAAAAACTTATGCAGTATAGTAAAGAACAAGCCAAGATTTTTTTGCGTAATATTCTCAGGATTTACACTATGCTGTGCTGCAAAACTTTTAGCTAAAAACTCACATTGCTTAATACGTTCTTTGCTAATATCTGCAAGAGCTAATTGGTCGGCACTGCGAATGCGGTAAAAATCGGTAACCAGGTCAAGGCCGGTCCATTTTTTAAAATCGTTTGGCTTTAAGTTGCTTTTAGATAATTGCTTATTGATAGCTTTTTTATTTCCGCCTGCTAAAATCAATAAATCTTCACCCGAAGCGTTCAACATAAAATCTTTAAATGCTACAGGCCAGTCATCCGGCAGAAAGCGCAGGCGCACCAGCTCCTTTAAATGAAAATCAGTAAACTCATGGTAGCTTTTGGTATTCAATATCTCTTTGTTCCAAATGTCTTTTGCATTCTGGCTTTTTAAAAAATCATATTCCATTTCATAAAGAGGAAACAGCGCATCAAAGTTCGGTACATTATCAATGGTCACGGTTTCAACTTCCAGTACGTTATCAGGTTTAATAGTAAGCAGTTTATATGCCGGAATGTAGGCTGCTAATGATGGTGTTTGTACGTTTACCAGCGTGTTACCTATAGTGCTGGTTCGGGTACCGGTGTCGTTAATGTGCATATGCCCGCCAAAATGTATTTGTATACCGGCATCGGCAAAGGTTTGGGCAACAGCTTCAACAGGCACGCGATCCAGCTGCCACTTACCTTTTCCCATTAGGCTTTCAATTTCGGGCGAAGCATCATCGTTAAACTCTACCATAGGGTAGTGGCTAAAAGCAACGAGTGTTTTACCAAGCCTTTTAGCATCGGCGGCAACTTTTTGCACCCACGCAATAAGATGTTTTTTATTGGTAATAACATTGTTATAACCCAAATCGGCACCACGGTAGTTTTTTGGATCGGCAGCATTGCCATTGTTTTTTGGCAAGTATACATTTCCGTCTATAGCCAATAGCCAAAGCCCCTCTACAGGTTCGGTAACATAACTCACATCTGGTACAGTATACCCTGGTGCAACATCGTAAATGCGATGCTCCAGTCCTGATTGATCCACGGCTTTTTTAAAACTATAATCGTCAGGTGTGTAAGTGCTAAAAGGTGTTGCCCAGTATTTATTTTCCTTTTTTGGGAAGAACCCAAAATCATGCAGGTATTCTGTAATACCCGTGTATCCCATTTTTGCAATATCTGGCGTAACTATAACTGGCAGTTCTTTAGAAGCGTCAGGGTTATACATCCCTTCCTTACTAAAGATGGGTCGGCGTTTACCACCTTCGCCTAAAAAATCGTCCTTACCGGCTTCCTGTGCAAATGGCCCCACCGGGTCATGGTTACCGGTGGTTATAAAAAATTGTATGTTATATTTTGTGCTGTACTCGTTAAGTATGCGCTGTAAGCCGCGTAGGTGCACAGGCTGGCCATCATCGCTGTAATCGCCGGGAAGGGCTACGTAATGTATACCACGTTTTGCAATATCATCTAAGGCTGCTATAAAAGCAAAGTAGTTTTCGTTAAATATCCGGGTGCTGTGCAACTGTGCATCCATGCTGCGTAGCAGGGTGGGTTTACCATCTTTTGGGTTTATTACACCCTTGTAATCAGTGCCAGATAAAGTGCCGTATAAGTCCTGTAAATGCACATCGGCAAGAAAGGCTACCTGTATATTTTCTTTTTTAACCTGTGCCTGTAAGGTTGCAGTTATGCTTAGAACAGCAAAAAAAAATGCCCTAAAAATCATGATAAATTTTTAGGGCAAAAATCGGTAATATTATATTAACGTAATGTTACCATAGCCAAATAATATAACAATATGCTACCAGTCCAGTTTTACCAGTGCTACTGCCTGGCGTTTTAGCTGTAGCGGCACAGTTGTTTTACCACCTGCTATTTTTATTTTTTTTGTAGAAATACATTTTAGCTTACCGGCTTTCTCCATAGTGTCTATTTGCTGCTGGGTAGGTTTTTGTGGCGAACCCATTTTTTTCCATACTTCATACGAGTTGCTGTTATCCTGATCTATAAGGTAAATATTTAGTGTAACCTCTTTAATCGGAATGTTTTCAAGCATTACATTTACGGTTTCGGCCGCGCCCTGCCTGTCTTCGTCATGGTAATTCCAAACCATGACGGCTGCCGATTTAGTATCCTTGCTTGCCAGTGCCCCAATATCCGACTTTTCGCCACGCACGCTCGATTTTAAAACCGTTTCCAGCGGGTACATCCTGTCGCTTACCACAGCTACCCTTTTGCCGCCCATCATGCCAAACATCCTGAAAACGTTAAGCACCGGTTTATCTACACCATTTGTAGCAAGGTCGCGAAAGCCGTAAAACCACGGCTGGTCTTCAAACTCAAAAGACCACGACACGGCTCCTAAAAAGTTTACTTTAGTTTCATCTTCAAGTTGGTATTTACGTGCAAAGCTTGCTGCAGTATAGCTTGAATATAATGTACCATTCCTGTAAGCATTTTCAGGATTGGTGGCCATACCACAGGCTGCACAGCCCTCCGGGTCAGATTCGCCAATTATAATGGGCAAATTTTTCGTTTCGGGGTAGGAAGCCGTTATTTTAAAACCTGTCTGTATATCATTAAGTTGCGGTGCCATATCCATAAATACAGTACCGTCTTTAAGCTTAGGCCAGCCCTTGGCATGAAACAGTATGGCTTCCAGCGGAGAGCCTTTTTTACCGGTGGCATAATTAGTGCCGCTTATGCAGTGTTTTATAAAATTATTAGTCCAGTCCTGTGCTTCTTTGCCACGGGTGCCGGCAATATTAAGCCCGCCTATTTTTGCAGTAGGCAACGCCTTTTTAAGCCCGTCGGCGGCATAATCGTATAGTTTAAAGAAATCTTCCTGAGTACCTTTCCAGTAGTGCCCGTTAGGTTCGTTCCATACTTCCCAGTACCAGCTTTCCACTTCCTTTTTACCATAGCGGGCTACACAGTGCTTAACCCATTCGTATACCAGGTCGCGCCATTTGTTGTAATCTTTAGGCGGATAGGCCCATCCGGTAATAATATCGGTATACGGGTCACCGGGTTTCCAGTAGTGGCGGTACGGCTGTGGGTGCGACGATAAAGCCTCGGGCATAAACCCTATTTGTGCAAGGGGTTTCATCCCCCTGGATACATAAGTGTCAAAAATGCTGTCTACAATTTTCCAGTTATAAACAGGTTTTCCGGCAGCATCTTCGGTATACATATTGGTCGATCCCCATTTTAGGGCAGCAACACCGTCTCCGGTAACCATAAGGCTGTGGGTACGCACAAATACAGGGACTTTGCTCAATTCGGCAATTTCGGTAAGCAGTTTTTTACCGTCTTTCATATAAGTATAGTTGGGCTCGTCATAGCCAAACCATGCCCAAACGGGTTTCATGGGTGCAATTTCTTTACTAAGGTCTACCGTTATGGCAGCGTTGTTTTGAGCATTTACAGTTACTAATTGCAATAATAGCGCAATGAGTATGGCAATGTTTTTTAAAGGCTTGTGCATAGTTGTTATTGTTGGTATTAACAAAGTTGCTAAAAATAATTGTGATTATTACACTTATTTTCAGAAAATAATATTTATCTAAAAATAATAAGCTATATTTTTTGCCTATATACAAATAGGGATATTTTTATTAGCTTCAGGCTTCTGATAAATTTTTCATATATTCGTTTCATCTTACAAATAAGGGGGCATGCTAAAGAAATTTATAGATAAGGAGTCGGGCAAAAAGGTTGAAAGCACAGTAATGAACGCTATAACTATAGACTGTGTGATATTTGGGTTTGACCAGGGTAGCCTTGAAGTGTTGCTTGTGCAGCATGGTGAGGGTATACGTAAAGGCGAGTGGGGATTACCCGGTGGCTGGATAAAAGAAACAGAGAGTATAGACAATGCCGCCCACAGGCTTTTAGGCGAATTAACCGGGCTTGACGATATTTACCTGGAACAGCTTAAAGCTTTTGGCGACCCGGAACGTTTCCCATTAGGGCGCGTTATAACGATAGGTTATTATGCGCTTGTAAAAAGAGAAGATTACAATATTAAGGCAGGATCTACCGCAGCTGATGCTAAGTGGTATAAAATAGCAGATATACCTAACCTTATTTATGACCATAACGAAATATTACAATACAGCCTTGCCAACCTGCGCACGCGTATAAAAGTTACCCCTATAGGCTTTAACCTGTTGCCCGAAAAATTCACGCTTTTTGAACTGATGAAACTTTATGAAGAAATTCTTGGGGTAGAGATGGATAAATCTAATTTCAGGCGTAAAATATTACACATGAAATTGTTGCAGCAGCTTGATGAAAAACAAAAAGATGTGTCGCACCGTGCGGCAAAACTATACATTTTTGATCAGGCCATTTACGAAAAACTGACTAAAAAAGGCTTTAATTTCGAATTTTAAAGTGTTGCAAAGCATCTTATATAATGAAAAAACACCATTACTTATTTTTTCTTGCCGCCTGCATTGCAGCTTCGTGCAGCTCTAAAAAAGATGCCGGATTTACTGCTAAAATAGACAACACGCTAAAGGCATCTGCAAACCAGTATGAATATTTAGGCACCAGAAATCCTGATGGGCGTTTTCCTAAAAGCTACCATGTAAAAAATGATTCTCTCGAAACCAGCGACTCTGGCTGGTGGTGCAGTGGTTTTTATCCCGGTACCTTACTGTATCTTAATGAGGCGAATGCCAACCAGGCACTTAAAAAATTAGCAGATAAATCATTAGCCGATTTAAAAAAAGAACAGTTTAATAAAACTACGCACGATCTTGGCTTTATGATGTATTGCAGCTATGGCAATGCCGAGCGTTTGCGGCCTAATGCAGATTATAAATTAGTGCTCATGAATAGTGCAAAGTCGTTAGCTACGCGATATAACGCTGTTGCCAAATGCATACAGTCCTGGGATAGTGCGCCGTGGAACCATGCCACTAAAGACGAAATGCCTGTTATTATAGATAACATGATGAATCTTGAATTGCTTTTTTGGGCATCTAAACACAGCGGTGATAAAACATTTTACGATATAGCGGTAAACCATGCCAATACTACCATGAAAAACCATTTCAGGCCAGATTATAGTTCGTATCACGAGGTGGTCTATGATAAAAATACCGGTGCTGTTGTAAGGCAGATAACCAACCAGGGAGCAGCAGATGCATCTGCATGGGCGAGGGGACAGGCATGGGGGCTATACGGCTATGTGGTTATGTACCGAGAAACAAAAGACAGGAAATATTTAGAGCAAGCACAAAACATAGCCGGTTTTATATTAAACCATCCTAACCTTCCGGCAGATAAAATACCCTACTGGGATTTTAATGCGCCGGGCATCCCCAATGCTTTGAGGGATTCTTCGGCGGCAGCCATAATGGCCTCGGCGCTGATAGAGTTAGGATCGTATTCTGATAAGGAGCTTTCAAAAAAATATTATGCAGATGCCAATACCATGCTTACAAGCCTGATGGCTCCGGAATATTTTGCTGCGCCCAATACTAATGGTGGTTTTTTATTAAAGCACGGAGTGGGCAATATGCCTAACAAAACAGAGGTTGATACCCCGCTTAGTTATGGCGATTATTATTTTATTGAAGCCTTAATGCGTTACAAACAAGCAGGGTTGTAACTAATGTAATTTCTTCAATATTGTCGAAATAATAGATACAGCTTTGTGTACTTTCAACTTTAGTTGGCTTTCATGGTCTCCTTTGCGATTTATTTGCAACTAATGGCTTAGTGTTCTTTGTGGTAAAAATATTTGATTTACAGAAAGTTACTAAGAACACGAGGCTGTAAACAACAACGATAACTATAATTTAATCCTATATAAAAAAACGGACAGTACTTTTAAAAGTAACTGTCCGTTTTCAGGATATATAAACAAAAAATTATTCTAATACCAGTTCGGCTAACGCTTCTTTGCTAAAGCCTTTTAGTTTATCGGTTTCGCCTTTTCTTATTTTAGAAACCCAGTTAGGGTCGCTTAGTAATGGCCTGCCTACACCCACAAGGTCGAAATCGCCCCGGTCGAAACGGCGGTTAAGTTCTTCTAACGATGTTGGCTGAGAAGTTTCTCCTGCAAAAGCGCCAAAGAAATCGCCGCTAAGCCCTACAGAACCTACAGTTATAGTTGCAGCACCCGTTATTTTCTTGGCCCATCCTGCAAAGTTAAGGTCAGAGCCTTCAAACTCCGGCTCCCAAAAACGGCGTTGCGAACAATGTAAAATATCGGCACCGGCATCTACAAGCGGGTTAAGCCATGCTTCCATTTCCTGCGGATTTACGGCCAGCTTATAATCATAAGCCGATGGTTTAAATTGCGACAGCCTAATGATGATCGCGAAATCTTCGCCTACCTGCCTGCGCACTTCTTTAATTACATCTGTGCCAAAACGTGTACGTTCTGCAAGGGTTTTACCACCGTAAACATCAGTACGTTCGTTTGTGCCTTCCCAAAAAAACTGGTCAATAAGGTAGCCGTGCGCCCCGTGAATTTCCACGGTGTCAAAGCCTGCTTTTTTTGCATCTGCGGCAGCTTTGCCGTAAGCTAAAATGGCATCTTCAATATCTTTAGTGGTCATTGTGCTGCCATTAGTATTCCCCGGGCGGTTTAATCCTGACGGGCCTTCGAAAGGTACAGGTGGCACCCAACCGGAATGGTGGTTATCCATAATACCCATGTGCCATATTTGCGGACCCATTTGCCCACCGGCAGCATGAACGCCATCAATAACTTTTTTCCACCCTGCCAATGCTTTTTCACCATAAAAATGAGGAACATTACCATCATTAGAAGACGATGGGCGGTCTATAACTGTACCTTCAGATAATATTAATCCCACCTCGCCTTCGGCTCTTTTTTCATAATAAGCAGCTACTTCATCAGTAGGGATGCCGTTTGGCGAAAAAGAGCGCGTCATTGGCGCCATTACAATACGGTTTTTTATATCTAATGATTTCAGCTTAAAGGGCTGAAACAAACTATCTGTGCTCATTCTTTACTCTATTAAAATTATATATTCGATTTAATTATTTTACTAAGTTTGGCAAAAGCCTCTTCATTGCGTTTATAATACGTCCATTGTCCCACACGTGTAGATTGTACAAAACCCGCACGTTGCAGTATAGACAGATATTCGGACACTGTAGATTGTGTAAGTGCAGCCTTAGCCTGTATCTGTCCTACGCAAACACCGTTTTCATACCCGGCATGTTCCTGGTCAGGAAAGTTTTGCGCAGGTTCTTTTAACCACTCTAATATTTGCAGCCTGGTTTTGTTAGATAACGCCTTAAAAATATCAACCTGTTCCATAATGCAAAGATATATCGGGTTTTCCCGATATTTAGATATTTAACAATGTTTTTTTTAATCAATTTAAAATATTGAATCTCTATGATATAAAAAAGCCTTACAAAGCAACATTGCTTTGTAAGGCTTTACATGTTTAATGATTGTAATTTATTGAACGGGGACAAGCCTGTATACTGCCGATGCAGGTTTCTCTACCGCTACATAAATGTAACCGTCCGGCCCCACACGCACATCGCGCAGGCGGCCTATGTTTTTAAGAAGTTTTTCCTGGCTTACAATTTTATTTCCGTCGAGGTAACACAGGTTTAAATATTTAAAGCGTAATGAGCCTACAAGCAGGGCACCTTTCCACGGTTTATAAACATCGCCCGTAATAAATGCCATACCCGATGGTGCAATAGATGGTACCCAATACAGCTCCGGTGCCTGTATGCCCGGCGCAGTAGCTTTATCTGTAATAGGCTTACCATCATAATTAATGCCGTAGCTGGTTAGCGGCCAGCCATAGTTAGTGCCGGGAGTAATAATGTTTATCTCGTCGCCACCTCGGGGTCCATGCTCGTTTTCCCAAAGCGCACCGCTAAGCGGGTTAATGGCAAGCCCTTGTGGGTTTCGGTTGCCATAACAATATAGCGACGTAGCTTTACCGGCCTTGTCTTTAAAAGGATTATCTGCCGGGATAGTCCCGTCATCTTTAATGCGGTGCACCTTGCCCAGCTGGTTTTCTTCAAGGCTTTGCGGATTTTGTTTTTCATTACCACGCTCGCCTACAGATATGTATAAGTATCCTTTATCAAATACCATCCGGCCGCCATAGTGATGTCGGGTAGTGGCATAGGGCAGTGCTTCAAAAATTATCGATTGGTCTGTTAATGTATTGCCGTTAAGTTTAGCGCGCATAATAGCTGTGGTTGCCAATAGTTTTCCATTAACTTTTTTAGGTTTGGAATAGGTAAAATAAATAAGGCTGTTCTTGGCAAAGTCAGGATGTAACAAAACATCAAACAATCCGCCCTGGCCTTCGGCTAAAACCTCCGGCACTCCGCTAATTAGCTGCTTCTTTTTGTCTTTAACGCGGTATAATTCGCCATGCCTGTTGGTTATAAGCATTGCGCCATCAGGTAAAAAAGCCATTCCCCACGGCACTTCAATCCCTGTGGCAATAGTATCGAGCTTTATGGTAAGCTTATCGCTTTTAAATATGTTGCTTACAGGAGCATCGTCAAAATTATAAGCTTCTACATTTTTTATGCCTTTAAGAATATATTCAGATAATTCTTTTATTTCTTTATCGCTAAAGGTTTTGGCAAAGGCAGGCATTCCCTCATCGGCATAACCGTTTTTAATAGCCTTCATAAGGTCGGTTAATTTGTTACCGTGTTTCCACTGCCTGTCTGTAAAGGCATCCATTTTTTCGCCGTGGCATCCGCTGCAATAAGTAGCATAATTTTCGGCAGGTGTGGCAATAACATTATGCTTTATCGCTGTAACAGCAGTGTAATTTGGTCGGTTTTTAAAGGCCATAGTAGTGGCTATAGTGCCAAATAGCAATAAGGCAATACGTAGATATTTTTGCATAATAGCGGAGGTTATAGCTATCAAATCTACTTAAATTTTATGATTTATAAAATTAAGTCCCATTATTATTACAGATACTTTTTATTAAGGTGCTGCTTGGCTATTTTTATCTATATTTGGCAGCATTATTGTATAATTTACACCTACTATTTAGATATTTAAATTAATGAAATCAATTTTTACAACTTTATTGCTTGTTGTTTCTTTAGCACTTAGCGCACAACAGGACGAGTGCAAAAGTACCGTTATTACAAAAGAAGATGGTGTTGAGGTAAAATCAACCCGGGAATATCTTATGTATGAAAAGGTATTTGCGGGGACATCTCAATTTATGTTCTTTTCGTTAACTAATAGTGATGGCGTACCTATGCTTAATTTTCAGTTCCTGGCAAAAGGGAAAGATTTTCCTAAGGTATATTGCATCGATAAAGCCTCTAAAATATACCTGCAGCTGGCCAACGGAAAAATTGTAACACTTATAAGCGCAAGCGAAGACCAGTGCAGCGGACTGGTATATGATAGTAACGAACAAAACAACATAAGGATACTTACGGCAACATTTCTGTTTGCCAAAGGAACTATTGAAGATCTTGAAAAATCGCCAATATCTTTTATAAGGGTTAAATATTCTACAGAAACTGTAGATTACAATATGAAAAAGGAATTGGATAGTGAAAGTATGAAGCAAAAGTACTATCCGGAGAATTATTTCATCAATACGCTAAAATGTATAAAATAATTAGCAATGCATGAGCCTGACAGTTAATTACTTTGGTGTAAAGGTTGAAAAAAAAGAAAAAAACCTTTAAAAATACTTGCAAAGAATTAAATAAATATGCTACATTTGCAACCGCAAAAAGGGGTAACTCTTTTAGCAAAAGCAGGAGAGGTGCCGGAGTGGTAACGGAGCAGATTGCTAATCTGTCGACGTGCAAACGTCGCCAGGGTTCGAGTCCCTGTCTCTCCGCTTGTTTTCGGGGTGTAGCGTAGCCCGGTCATCGCGCCTGGTTTGGGACCAGGAGGTCGCAGGTTCGAATCCTGCCACCCCGACTAAAGAGCCTTTCAAAGGCAGCCAAAACCCCTTAAATCACATGATTTAAGGGGTTTTTCTATTTTATTCAACTCCAAAATATTCAAGTTATATCAAAGAAAATGGGACCTATTCGGCTACCCTTTTTCTTTTTTTATCTTTAGGTCCCACAAATCATTTTAATCACTTAATTATCAGTCAATCGTACTCAAATTTTAACATTTGATGCTTCCTGAAAAGTGTGCGTTTTCATCTTAAAAGCGAGCACTACTGAGACCCATTTAATGTGCAAATGATCTGAAACATTAAATTTTTGAGATATGAAAACAGCTACTATAACATTCGGAGTACTCTTTTACTTAAAGAAACAAAAAACCTCGACACAGGGCAAAGCACCTATCTGTGCCAGGGTAACTGTAAATGGTAAGCGTACTGAGATTTCAATTAAGCGTTCGATTAACGCAAATGAATGGGATGAAAGAAAAGGCATGGCTAAGGGTAGCCGTAAAGAAACTATTGAACTCAACATGTTCCTTAACCAGTTCAAGGCAAAGATCATAAATACGTATCAGCAGATGGTTCTGACTGATGTACCAATAGATGGGCCTGCAATCCGTGATAAGATTTTGGGTACGAACCACTTGGCTCCAACATTAATATCACTGATGGAATATCATAATGAGCAGCAACTACATAAACTTGCTCCAGGAACCATGAAGAACTACCATACTACCCAGCGATATGTAAAAAAATTTCTCATGGAGAAACTCTACAGAAATGATGTTGTCCTTTCACAGCTTACTTACAAGTTTATTTTGGACTTTGAAAGTTACCTTTTTAATTATGTCCCTAAAGACCATCAAAAGCCGCTGAATAATAACGGCATTATGAAGCATATTGAAAGACTGCGCAAAATGATAAATATGGCTGTCAAGTTAGATTGGCTAACCAAAGATCCTTTCGCCAGCTTTAAAAAGCATTTTGATAAAGTAGAACGGGAATCATTGAATAATCAAGAGCTTGTAGCACTGACAAACAAAGAGTTTCCTATTGAACGTCTGAGGAATGTTCGGGATATGTTCCTCTTTAGCTGCTATACTGGTCTTGCTTATATTGAACTCGCTGAACTAACCCCAAACAAGATTGTTACAGGAATAGACGGCGGGCTGTGGATATCCACAAGCAGGGCAAAAACCGATACGGGTGTGCGTGTACCGCTTCTGCCTCAAGCAATCGAATTAATAGATATATATAGAGATGATCCGAGGGTTCTGAATAACAGTACAGTTTTTCCCGTAATTTCAAACCAGCGAATGAATGGATACTTAAAGGAGATTGCTGACCTTTGCGGTATTACAAAAACACTGACCTTTCATATCGCACGACATACCTTTGCAACGACCGTTACTCTAAGTAATGGCGTACCAATTGAGAGTGTTTCAAAGATGCTGGGTCATACCAGCATTCGTACTACACAAATCTATGCTAAGGTTGTTGAGAGTAAACTGAGTGAAGATATGGGCAGGCTTTGCGCTCGATTGGGTAATGATTTATAATTAAAAATGTGTCCAATTCTCCAATTGCCCTCTGTAAAGGATAGTCGAAAGATTATTCCTCTTTTTTTGATATATTAAGGCATCCCTTTTTTCCATTTTACTAACATTATGAGAAAAAAGATCCGGCATTGTAGGTGGTCGATGAAGGATGCATCATAACTACAATATCCTAACAGCCGTAAAGTGCGCTGGCGGGCAGCCCTGAGGCTACCAATTTTTTTCTGTTCTTAATTATCGAAAAAGATTCCGATTATTTCTGAACTTGGAATAAATTTAAAATAAAACCACTTGTACCAATACAAAAAAAGGGCATCAGCCTCTTCAATTAAAAACCATTCCTAAAAAATTGTCCCAGGACAATAGTAAGTTGTGTTTTGAGCTACCTGAAATACTTTCCGCAGCTTAAAACCTCTTGCCCTTGCAGGGGTATCAAAAAACTCCAAAGTCGTTTTTTAATTAATTACTATTTACCATTCAGGATTTTTTCAATGTCCGAATATTTGTAATACATAAGACCACCAATTTTAGTAAAAGCGAGCGTGCCATTGATCCGTAAATTTTGCAAAGTACCAGCAGAAATATTCAGCAATTTTCTAACCTCATAAGATTTTATCCACTTTTTTTCCTGTAGGGATTGAGGTTGAATGAGTTGTTTTAAATCATTTAAAAGAAGATTTCTGAATTCGTTTAAATCTTCACGAGTGATAAGATCGATTACCATAATAATATAATTTTCATATTGTTATAGTGTAAAATTATATAGTTTGGAGCATTATATTCATAATGGGAGTGTGTTGGAAACGATGCCGAAAATATAAAAACAAACAGTTATGTTTTATATCGTTTATGTGAGTTTTAATCTCACATATTGCATATATAAAGTAATTTTCACAAAAAACAAAAACATATTATTATATTTTGTATCATTGTAGTGAGTTCAATTCTCTCATATTGACTATGAAACATAAAAATACTTCAACACAATCTAATGAAATTCTTTCCTATTTTAATAGCAGGAATGAAGTTTGTTTTGAATATAAAGAAGCGACAAAAGTGTTGCCTAGCTCTAAGGAAAATACGGTTAGGCGATTACTAAGCGACATGACTTCAAGAGGTTTGCTCATGCGAATAAAAGATGGCGTTTACTATATTATTCCTTATGAAGAAAATCCTGAAACCTTTATGCCTGATTGGCACCTAATAGTAAAATATTTAGTAAAAGAGGCCAAACACTATATCGGGTATTATTCTGCTTTACAAATCCACAACCTAATAACGCAACCATCATTAAAAGAACAAATCGTGGTGGCCAAACAAATCAGACCTTCAGAGATTAAAGTTAAAGACATAACATTTCAATTTATCTACCATAATGAAAGTCATTTTTTTGGTGAAAAGAAAACATGGATTGATAATTTTAATAAGGTAAGCTGTTCTGATATTGAAAAGACAATAATTGACTGTCTTTTCAAACCGGATTATGCCGGAGGCATTGTAGAGGTGGCAAGAGCAATATACAGCACAAAAGAGAAATTAAATTATAAGAAACTTTTGGAATACACCATAAAGTTCGAATCTCAGGCGGTTGTAAAAAGACTAGGATATATTTTAGAACTTTTTGAAATAAAGACAGAAATTATTCAAGAATTACAAAAAATAAAGACCGCATCTTATGTAGTCTTAGATACTGAATTACCAAAGATCGGAAAAAGAAACAGCCGTTGGAGTATTCAACAAAATTTAGATATAGAAACCATTAAATCAGCCATGTTCACATGATCAAACCGGGCGAAATACAAAAGAAAGCAAACCAAGTTGGGGTTCGTGACCAGCAAATCGAAAAAGATTACATCTTATCATGGATTCTTTGGGGTGTGGCAAATCACGAACAGCTTTCAAAAATACTAGTATTCAAAGGAGGAACGTTATTAAAGAAAGTATATTTTGAAGACTATCGTTTCTCTGAAGACTTAGACTTTACCTTATTGGATAACGAAATTTCAAACAAACAAATTTTCGAATGGTTCAAAGAAAGTTTTGAGGAAATAAAAGAAGAAGCGAATATTCCATTAGAAATAATTGATGATAACGAACACGAAGATGGTGGTACTAACTTCTACATAAGTTATGTGGGTCCACTTGGTGGAACTGGTAATAATAAAAAAGTAAAAGTAGACATTTCTAGAAGTGAAAAATTAGAATTTGAACCAACACAAAAAGAGGCAATTATAGATTATTCGGATTTAGAAGAATATACTTTATTATGTTATTCTTTAGAAGAATTATTAGTTGAAAAATTGCGTTGTACTATGCAGCGTATGCAACCAAGAGATTATTATGATATTTGGTATTTAGTAGAAGTTGAAGGAATGGATGTTGAATATTTTACGAATGAATTCCGTAATAAATGCATCAGCAAAGAACAAAATCCGGAAGACTTTCATAAAAAACTAGAACAGAAATTACCGCAATACAAAGCGCGTTGGAAAAACTCTATGAATGACCAAATCAAAGATTTACCTGATTTTGAGCAAGTGGAAAGAGAAGTGAACAGGAAGATTAAAAATTTTATGACCTAGTAAAGGATTAAACTAAAAATAACCTAAGAGCTTTTTACTATCGGTACAAAAGTTTTAATTAAACATATAAATGAAAAATTTCAAAGATAAAGCAGATTTAATCTGGAAAGTAGCTGACTTATTACGTGGCGATTATAAACAATCCGATTACGGAAAAGTAATATTACCGCTAACTGTAATAAGAAGATTAGATTGCGTTTTAGAACCAACCAAAGATAAAGTCCTAGCTTATTTGCCAAAAGTCGATTCGCTTAAAGAAAGTGCAAAAGATATTGCCTTAAATAAAGTTGCTGGATTTAATTTTCACAACAAAAGTCAATTCAATTTTGATAAGCTAATTGCCGATTCAAATAACGTTGCGGTCAATTTAAGAAACTACATCAGTGGGTTTTCAACTAGTGCACGAGAAATAATTGAGTATTTCACTTTTGATGACCAAATTGACAGAATGGATGACCCTAAAGCAGACATTTTATTTCGTGTGCTAAAGAAATTCCAAGAAATAGATTTATCCGATATGGACTCTATGGAAATGGGATATGTCTTTGAAGAACTAATCCGAAAATTTGCGGAGCAATCCAACGAAACTGCTGGAGAACACTTTACACCTCGTGAGGTTATTAAATTAATGGTAAACCTTTTATTTAATGAAGATAAAAGCATATTAACACAAGAAGGAATTGTAAAAACATTATATGATCCTGCGTGTGGAACTGGCGGAATGCTCTCAATTGCAGAAACCTATCTGAATGATTTAAACCCAAAAGCTGAACTCAAAGTTTTCGGTCAAGAAATCAACCCGGAATCGTATGCAATTTGCAAATCGGATATGTTGATTAAAGGTCAAAATCCTTCCAATATCAAATTCGGAAATACTTTTACTGTTGATGGCTTAGAATTCGACAAGTTCGATTACATGCTATCCAATCCGCCATTTGGTGTCGATTGGAAAAAAGCCGAAAAAATCATTAAAAGCGAGGCAGATAAAAAGGGAATGTCTGGTCGTTTTGGTGCAGGTTTACCGCGTATCAATGATGGTTCATTATTGTTCTTGCAACACATGATGTCTAAAATGAAACCCGATGGAACAAGAATAGCAGTTGTCTTTAATGGTTCTCCACTATTTACTGGTGCTGCCGAAAGCGGAGAAAGTAACATTCGCCGATGGATAATAGAAAACGATTGGTTAGAAGCTGTAATTGCTATGCCAGACCAATTATTCTATAACACTGGAATCTCAACTTACATTTGGATTGTAACCAATCATAAAAGTAAAGTCAGAAAGGGTAAAATTCAACTAATTAATGCTACTGGAGTAAAAGACGAAGAATTTTTAAAAGAAGGCAAATTAGAATTCAATCGCTTTTGGAATAAAAAAGATAGAAGTCTAGGTAATAAACGTAAGGAAATACCAGAAAACGGAACAACCAAAGGAATTGGTTTCATAACCCAATTGTATGGCAATTTTGAAGAAAACGAATTCAGCAAAATCTATCCAAATGAGTTCTTTGGATATTGGAGAATAACCGTAGAACAACCATTACTGGAAAATGGAAAAGTAGTAACGGATCGCTCTGGTAATCCAAAGCCCGATTCAACTATAAGAGATTACGAAAACATTCCTTTCTTGAAAAAGAATAGCGAAGGCAAATTAACGCCACAAGCAATAAAAGAATATTTTAAATCCGAAGTAAAACCACATCTTCCGAAGGCGTGGATTGACGAAAGTAAAACCAAAACAGGTTATGAAATCAACTTCACAAAGTATTTCTATGAATTCAAACCATTACGCCCATTAGCAGAAATCAAAGCCAATATTATGGCGTTGGAAGAAAAAACTGTTGTGGCAGAAAAAACAATATTAGAATGAGTTTTGACACAAGAATGAGAATTTTTCTTTTACTTGATTATAATGAATATTATGGTCACGATAAGTCTTTTGAAGATGCTGAGGAATTAATCAAAGACATTCCTTCTGGAGCACTTTTGAATTATATAGCTGGATTTAACGTTAATTTATATCTAAATGAAAACAACGACGATAGCGGTAAAATTCAATTTCTGCTAGTTAGTAATTTACTTGATAAATGTGCTAAAGAGAGTCGCGATAAATGGGTTGAAGTTGTAAAAAAACAACACGATAATGGTCACGCACCAATTATGTTTTGGAACTATTCCAATCTTCTTTTTTATAATTTGATTTTCAAAAAATGCAACATACTACAAACTAGAGATATTACAAGTGAAGAAGCTCAAAAGATATTTGATGCTTATTTAATAATTAACAGTATTGCAAATAATAAGATTAATGTAGAAAATTTTGAAGTTAAAATAGCTTCTGATGATAATAAAATGGAGGAAATTACAATACCTCATTTCATGTATCAAAAAGATTATTCGTCATCATTAGATTTTGCAAATCAAATCACAAGAGGCGTGATGCTTTTTGAATTTTTAGAAAGCACTCCAAAGTATACTGATTTAGTCAAAGAATATTACACCTCAAAAAAAATATCAGGATATTTAAAAATGTTCAAAAACATCTTGATTTTATTTCAAGAAATTAGAGTTGAAGAATTACAACGTTTTCAACTTATAAACCTTCAAAAGTATGTCACAAATAATGAAATCGATTTAGATTATATTCAAACACTATGTATAAATAATAGCATAGCAAATTATGCTGAAGACGAAAGTTTCGGTACGTTACGAACTAAATTTTTATATCAGTATAATAAATACGAATATCTGATATTAGATGTCAATTTTTTGATTGATCAACTATACAAAGCGCAGGTATTCTCATTCAATACTTTTTTAAAGTCTAAAGGTTCAAAAATTGAATTCCTTTCGGAAAAAGCAAAATACTTTATGGAAGAAATTTACCTTCCAAAGGTTATTAAAAATTGCTTTCCGCATTATACAAACTATTTTGGCAACCAATGTATCGACTCAAATAAAGAAGAGCTTTGTGATGTTTACATTAGAGAAGATAACAAAGTTGGACTGTTTGAATTTAAAGATGTTTTACTAAACGCAACGGTAAAAAATAGTGGCAAAAAGCAAACGGTTTTTGATGAATTTGACAAAAAATTCATCAAGAATGAAAAGTCGAAGCCAAAAGGAATAACACAATTACTAAATGCTATTGAAGATATTGAAGCAAACTCAATCCTTTTTGATAAAGATTTACCTCAACAAAAACTTATTATTTATCCTGTACTTCTTTATACTGACCAATCTTTTGGAGTTGAAGGAAATAATAAAATATACAGAGAGAAATTTTCTTTAGAACTTCAAAAATTAAATTTAAAAAATATTGAAGTAAAAGAAATAACATTCATCAATCTTAATTTCTTTGAATTACGAGAAAGTTATTTTGCTCAAAAAGTAATGAACTTTTTTGATATTTTAGACAGTTACCATTTGCACTGTACTCATGCTGAATCTGAACTTACTCCTTTCGAAGTATTTTCAAGATTTTATATGAATGAACATGTGTCTCAAGATTTAAAATTTTCTTCACTTGATGACGAAATATTAAAAAAAATTATTGCAACTAAATGAAAAAATACTCAAAATACAAACCCTCTAACATAGAATGGATTGGAGATATTCCAGAGCATTGGGAAATTAAAGTTTTAAAAAGACTTGCCAAAATCTGCAATGGTCAAGACCATAAAAAGGTATGGGATGCAAATGGTCAATTTCCCATTATTGGAACTGGCGGAACGTTTGGTTATACTGATAGTTATCTTCACGAAGGACCTTCAGTAATTCTCGGAAGAAAAGGAACTATTGATAAACCGCAATATATGGAAGCACCATTTTGGTCAGTTGATACGGCTTATTATACAGAGATTTTTCCTTCAACCAATCCAAGATATTTTTATTATTTATGTACCACAATAAATTTTGAATTATATAAATATGGTTCCGCTGTTCCAAGCATGTCCCAAGAAGTATTAAATCAAATACCTTTTTCGGTAACAAATGCTCTCGAAGAACAAATGGAAATCGCTAATTATCTCGATAGAAAAACACAAGAAATTGACCAGCTTATTGAAGCTAAAAAGCAATTAATACAATTGTTTGAAGAAGAAAAGACAACTATAATAAGTCAATTAATTACTAAAGGATTAGATTCCAATATTGAAATGGTTGATTCAGGTGTAGAATGGATTGGTAAAATACCTAAACATTGGAGTACTACTAGTCTTAAATGGGTTTCAAAAATTTATTCAGGGGGAACACCCTCAAAAAGCAACCCTTCTTTTTGGAATAATGGTACAATTCCATGGCTAAATTCGGGTACGGTCAATCAATTTTTTATTAAAGAGGCCTCAGAGTATATCACTGAGGAAGGGTTTAAAGGGTCAAGTGCAAAGTGGATTCCAGCTGAATCAATAGTAATTGCTCTCGCAGGTCAAGGAAAGACTAAAGGTATGGTGGCTCAAGTGACTTTTGATTGTACGTGTAATCAATCATTAGGTATAATATTACCTAACGAGAAGATTGACAATAAATTTTTGTTGTATTATCTTAAGATTAACTACCAAAATATTAGGAATCTTGGTGGAGGAGATAAGAGGGATGGTATTAATTTAGAAATGGTTGGAAGTATTAAAATTCCATTATTACAACTAGAAGAACAAATAAACATTGTTTCTTTTATTGAAAAACACTCGAAGTTAATTGATTCGAAAATTAAAAGAACAAAAAAATTAATCAATTTACTAACTGAATACCGCTCTGCATTAATAAGCGAAGTTGTAACTGGTAAAGTAAAAGTAATAGACTAAAATATATGACACTTTGTACTGCATGGATACGTCAAGCCAACGATAGTGAGGAATTGGTTTTTGCTACAGATAGTTGCCTTTCTGGTGGCGAACGTTGGCATTCGGGTGTAAAGTTATTTGAATTGCCACGTAAGGATTGTTTATTATGCTTTGCAGGCGATACTAATAGAACCTATACCTTAATACTGAATTTAATATCTTCAATTAAATTTGACACTCATCTTTCCAATCCACATACTGATATTGTAGATGTACTAGAATATTTGAATGATTTATTTACTACGCTTTCAAATTCAATATCTGGTTATGAACCTATTACTTTTAAAGATGCTTTAGGCGATTTTCAATTCATGTTTGGGGGTTGGTCATGGAAAAAAAGTAAATTCCGTGTATGGAAATTAGAATACAACCATGAAATAAAAGCATTTATCTACAATGAGTTTAACGAAGAAAACATGTTTTTTGGCTTCATCGGAGACGAACTAGAAAAAGCCGAAGAATTTTTAACGGAGGAGTTATCAAAAAACAAAAAGATACTTTCTCGTAATTTTGATATGGAACCATTAAAGGTTTTATTGAAAATGATAAGAGAAAAAGAATTTGATTCTATTGATGGTGCCATTCAAATGGCAAAAATATATCCACCAGGAATGACCGAATTTTTTGGAGTAATGTGGCCCAATTATTTAGGCCGAAAAACATTTTTAGGAAAGGATGTCAATTTTGAACATAAGCCATCTGTAAAATATATCGATCCTGATACTTGTGAAATAATGGGCGACGAAATTCCAGATAAAATTAACGAGCCTGAGCAAGAAATTTACGGTGTGAATTATGATTTTGTTTTAGAATGTTATTCGGAAGAAGGATATCAACTAAAAAAGAATATTACCGAAAGACAAAAAATGACTTTAAAAATAATTTTCAAAGAAGTTGCCTATCGTGAATTTGTAAAGCTACAAAACGAAGAAGTTACAGAGGAAGAAACAATTGAAGAATAAGAGTATGAGCATCACATCCGAAAACACATTTGAAACTGCAATAGTACAATCACTAATAGAAAAAGGAGGATATACATTAGGCAATGCTAGTGAGTACATAGCAGATTTGGGTTTCTTTAGAAGAGATATAATCGATTTTTTACAAAGCTCGCAACCAAATAAATGGGAGAAAATCACAGCCATTCATGAAAAAGATGTTGAAAACAGAGTATTGCATAGACTCTACAAAGAACTCGATTTAAGAGGTAGTTTAGATGTTTTAAGAAATGGTTTTACCGATTATGGTGTTCGTTTTCAAATGGCATTTTTCAAACCTGTATCTGGTTTAAATCCAGATGCTTTAGCATTATATGCGAAAAACGAATTAAAAATTCATCGCCAAGTTTATTTCAGTAAACAAAATACCAATTCTGTTGATTTAGTAATTTCTTTAAATGGAATTCCGGTTGCTACTTTAGAATTGAAAAATCAATTCACAGGTCAAAACGTAACCAATGCCTTAAAGCAATACAGCACAACTAGAGACAATAGAGAACTATTATTTGCTTTCAAAAAAAGAACATTGGTTCACTTTGCCGTTGACCAAGATGAGGTTTTTATGACTTCAAAATTGGATGGTATTAAAACCTATTGGTTGCCTTTCAATAAAGGATTTAACAGCGGTAAAGGTAATCCTCCAAACAAAGAAGGATATAAAACAGAATATTTGTGGGAAGACATTTTAGCTAAAGATAGTTGGTTAGAAATTATCCAAAGTTTTGTGCATCTTCAAACCGAAGAAATTGAAATGGAAGGGAAAATATTCAAGAAGGAAAAGCTTATTTTTCCTCGTTTCCACCAATTAGATGCAGTTAGAAAAATTGGAGCCGATGCAATAATAAACGGAGCAGGTAAAAATTATCTAATTCAACATTCAGCAGGTTCAGGTAAAAGTAATTCAATAGCATGGTTAGCGTATCGATTGTCCAGTTTGCATAACGAAACCGACGAAAGAATATTTGATAGTGTTATTGTAGTAACCGATAGAAAAGTGTTAGACCAACAATTACAAAATACCATTTACCAATTTGAGCATAAAACAGGAGTGGTACAAAAAATTGACAAAGACAGTTCCCAGCTGGCAAGTGCAATTGGTTATGGCACAAATATCATTATTACAACATTGCAAAAATTTCCATATATAATCGATAAGGTAAATGAGTTGCCTGACAGAAAATATGCGGTAATTATTGACGAAGCACATAGCTCACAAGGTGGCGAAGCCAGTAAAAAATTAAAAGAAGTATTAGCATTAAAGTCATTTGAAGATGCCGAAAAAGAAGAGGAAGATGACTATACAGCAGATGACTACATTAGAGAACAAGTAGAAAAATCGGCTTTATCAAGAGGTAAACAAACTAACATTTCATTTTTTGCCTTTACAGCAACGCCTAAATACAAAACGCTTCAAGTGTTTGGTTATAAAGATTCAGACGGCAAACCGCATCCATTCCATTTGTATGCAATGCGTCAAGCCATTGAAGAAGGATTTATTTTAGATGTACTAAACAATTACACAACATATGAATTATATTTCAAATTAACCAAAGCAATAGAAGAAGATCCAAAACTTAATCGCAAAAAAGCATCTAAAGCTATTGGTAAATATGTTTCATTACATCCATATAATTTGGCTCAAAAAACCGAAGTAATAATTGAGCATTTCCGACAAGTAGTAGCAAAGAAAATAGGAGGAAAAGCAAAAGCAATGTTAGTATGTGGTTCAAGATTACACGCTAAAAGATACTTTGAAGAATTCGACAATTACATCAAAGAAAAAGGGTATGAAAACGAAATTAAAGTATTAGTAGCGTTCTCGGGAAAAGTCATAGATACTAATTTTCCAGACGGTGTTTCAGAACCAGAATTAACTGGTTATGGAGAAAGAGAGTTGCCGGAAGTTTTTGATAAAGATGATTACAAAATACTTATCGTGGCGGATAAATACCAAACTGGTTTTGACCAACCATTACTACATACTATGTATGTAGATAAAAAGCTATCTGGAGTAAAAGCAGTACAAACATTATCAAGACTAAACAGAACCTGTCCTGGTAAAGAAGATACATTTGTATTAGATTTTGCTAATGAAAGACAAACAATTTTAGATTCGTTCCAGCCTTACTATGAAATAACATCGGTTACAGAGAAAACAGATGTAAACCATTTATATGATTTAAAAACGAGATTAGATCAATTTTTAGTGTATTGGGAAAATGAAGTAAACGCATTTGCTAATGTTTATTTCAATCCTACAACAAAAATAAATAATGCCAAAGAGCAAAAATATTTATACAGTTTTACCGATCCAGCAATAGAAAGATTTAAAGAAATAAAAGAAGACAAGAAGGATGAGTTTAAAAAAGGCTTGCGCTCATGGACAAATCTGTATGCTTTTCTATCTCAAATAATGCCATTTACAGACCAAGATTTTGAGAAGTTTTATGCTTATGCGAAGCTATTACAAATCCGATTACCTAAAAGAGATTTGACTGAAAGTTTGGAGTTAGGAGATGAAATTGCTTTAGAGTATTATAGACTTCAAAAAATAAAAGATGGTTCAATTGATTTAATCAAAGGCGAAGAGGGAGAGCTAAGCGGAACCACTGAAGCAGGTTTAAAAAGAGAAAAAGAAGAGGAAGCTTTACTATCGGAAATAATAACAATTTTAAATGAGCGTTTTGGAACTGAATTTGAAGAAGCTGATAAATTATTTTTCGACCAAATAGAAGCAGAATTATTATTAGATGAGACCTTACAGGTTCAAGCAAGAGTTAACAAGATAGATACTTTTAAATATGCTTTTGAAGACTTGTTCATAACTAAACTTATTGAGCGTATGGATCAAAATCAAGAAATTTTTGAAAAAATACTCGAAGACAAATCTTTTGGTGATTTAGTAAAAGAGATGATGATGAAAAAAGTATATAGTAAAATGAATGAGTAAAGAGTTGACACTATCCTAAAAGTTGTCTAAATAAACACAAATTTTAATCAATTATCTGTACAAAAATTGCTCCTAGTCCAAGTATTCCTAACAATAAATTATTTGTTTGCTTTATTTCGCTAATTATTTCCTCTACATTAATGAATGCCCATGATTTGTATGATAACTTGCACTTTAGGAGCTTATATTCTTGATTTGACAATAGAAAAACCATTTATGAAAATAAGAGACAAAACGGAAAAAGTTACAACTTTTACGAAGTAAACTATTGTAATAACGAAAAATATCCAGATTTCTCTGAAGCCAGAGACATGACTTGAACCAATTTTAGTATAATCCATGAAGTCTATGGAAGGATAAACAAGACTAATTATGAATATTACTTTATATTAACAATCCAGGTAGCTTTGAAATTGTTTGGAGAACCACTGCTTACGAGAGCGGTTTAATATATCCTCCTGAATTTACCAATTATTCATTTTAAATTTTCTAAAAACGTCAAAATTAGGATTAAGTGTTCAATTGCTATCCCTGAAAGTCCACAAACTTTCAAAAAATCTAAAGTACCCGATCTTCCGATATTTATTCTTACCAAAATAAGAAACGATCTTTCTGTATTTATCAGAAAGCTACCAATTACAGAAATGTCAAGAATTGCTTTTTTTTGCGCTAGCTTAACCAAGGGCAGTTTGGAGATAGCCCCCCTTGCAAATTGTAATGAACATTCTAGGGCTGATCGTATTTCCATTTATTGCACAGCCAATTATTTAGGAAGCATGCTTATTGACGAAATGTGATTCAACCTTATGATGTAGGAGCGCAAGATCCTTATTCCTGTTTGGGTAAAAATGTTGTTGCAATAATTGAGAGATTAGTAGCAGACGACGCTAATGTGATGTAAAAGCAAGCAATACGGAAGATACGTTCGGTATCCGCAAGCACCACAATCCTTTGCTATTAATTTGTATTACGCCAAATCCTGCCTTCCAGAGCCAAACCCTGCCACCCCGACAATAAAGCCTTCAATGGCAGTCAAAACCCCTTAGATCTTATGATTTAAGGGGTTTTTCTATTTATTCCCTTATGTTATTCAAAGTTATATCGTATCGATACCAAAACCTGCGGGATTAATATCTCTGTATATAAATTTGTAAGCCTCAATATGCCTGTGTAATAAATTCTTTAAATTATCTAACTTACATTTAGCATAACTTTAGCAGATATGTAAAGCCCTGTTGCCTAACTTTGAAATATAACCTAAACATGCAACTTATGAAAACTTTTTGTATAGCCCTTGCTGCTATGGCAACTTTTGCTGCCACAGCTGCTCCTTTAACTATTAAAGATAGTACAGAGAAAAACATTTCTCAGGAAAAACAATATACTAAGATAGATGTATCTAAAGTATCTAAAGAGGCGCTGGAAAAAATTAAAAAAGGATATGGTAACTACACCATTAAAGAAGCATGGGTTGCTGCTGATGGCGAGTATAAACTGATTCTTACTAAAGATGGTACAGATCTTACCGCGACTTTTACATCTGGCGGCGACCTTATAAAAATATTGTAAGCAAAAAAGAGAGAAGCATTACACTTCTCTCTTTTATTTTTATAGACATTATAGGCAACTATTTTTTAGTCTGCTCCTGGTAGAACTCGCAATGTTTGTTCATAATGCACTCGCTGTGCTTAGGATTGCTTGGGCGGCAGGTGTCACGGCCAAGAAACGAAATTGCCATGCCTACTTCGCCCCACATATCTTGTGGTAATACAGCCATCATTTCTTTTTCTATTTTTGTTGCGTCTTTACCTTTTGCTATTCCCAGTCGGGGCGCAACGCGAACAACGTGCAGGTCAACTAAAATACCTTCTGCTTTTTTGCCGGCTTCGCGCATTATTACATTTGCCGATTTTCTGCCCACTCCTTTCAGCGCCACCAGCTCTTTCATAGTGGTTGGGATATTCTTATCTTCCTTAATGGTATCTGCAATATCCTGAAGCCAGGCAATTTTATTGCCATGAAAACGCACTTTGGCAAGGTACTCCATAAGCCCGGCAGTATTAGCCTTTGCCAAAGCGCTCATGTCAGGATATTTTTTAAAGAAGGCAGGCGCTATTTTATTAATATGCGCATCGCTGTCCTGTGCCGATAGCACAACCATTACCAATAGTTGGTAAATGTTCTCGTAGTGCAGCGGGTGGCGTTCACCCTTATACTTTTCAATTAGCGGACTCAGGGCTTTAGGCCAGTCGGTACCTTCCATAAATAAATCCATATAGAGTTGTTTTTGCTTTAAGCCGCGAACATACTGCGGTATATTAAATTTACGAAAAAGCTTTTATAAGAGGATATATTTAACCCGATACTAACACACATATAGTTAATGTTCAAAAATTGTAAAACAAAACCCTGTCGTTTCAAACAGGGTTTACAATTTACTTTTCAAAATCTACCGATAGCGAATTAACGCAGTAGCGCTGTCCGGTTTCGGTAGGGCCATCATCAAACACGTGGCCTAGGTGGCTGCCGCAGTTAGAGCACAATATCTCTGTGCGAAGCATGCCAAAGGTAGTATCTTTAATATATTCTACGCTGCCGGGAATAGATTCGTCAAACGACGGCCAGCCGCAGCCGCTCTCAAATTTAGAATCGCTCTTGAACAATGGCTGCCCACAGGCGCCGCAGCAATAGGTGCCCTTATCAAAAGTAAGGTTGTATTTGCCGGAATGTGGAAACTCGGTTCCTTTACCTCTTAATATCTTATAACGTTCAGGGCCTAATTCGGCTTTCCATTCGGCTTCTGATTTTTGTAAGGGATAATTATGTGTACTCATAGGTGTGTAATTTAATGTATAATCAAAGACACGAATGTTACTATTTTCACCAATTTATCAGTGTACTTAGTGATATTCGTGTTAAGTCTGCTTATTTAGCAGGGATAAACTTTATAGATGTAGAGTTAGTGCAAAAACGTTCTCCGGTAGTGGCTTTAGGGCCATCATCAAACACGTGGCCTAAGTGCCCACCGCATTTGGCACACATAACTTCGGTACGTTCCATACCAAAACTGTTATCGGTTTTATAAATCACAGAACCTTTTATAGCCTGGTCAAAAGACGGCCATCCGCAGTGCGAGTCAAATTTAGTGTCGCTTGTAAATAGCGGGTTGCCACAAGCGGCACATACATACATTCCTTTCTCAAAAAAGTTATCGTACTGCCCGGTGTACGGCCTGTCTGTATCCTTGTTGCGCAATACATTATACTGTTGTTGTGTAAGCTGCGTTTTCCATTCGGCATCTGTTTTAGTCACGGCAAATTTTCCTTTGGCGGGAGCTTCTGTCTTAGCTGTGTTTTTGTTGTCTTTTTTCTTTTCCTGTCCCTGGCAGGCGGTTAGCGAAAGCAGGACAAGTAGTAACATTATTTTTTTCATGATAGTAAAAAATCGGTTATTTGTTTAATTACGGCCTTATCGCCAAGAATTTTTCGGTGTCCCAGCCCTTGTGTAATTACAAGCCGGGCATCACTAAGATTTTTAAAAATATGATGGGCGGCACTAACGGGTACATCGGTATCGTTCTCGTCATGAAATACCAGTACAGGAATATGCACATCCTTTGCTGCTATATACGTCGAATAGTTGTTGATGGTTTCGCCAAACTTCTTTTCAAACATCTTAATCATTAACTCTCCTATGGCAATATTCATGCCTAATTTTTGGGTAAAATCTACCATAATATCCCTAATAATATCGCCACTCCCAATAATTACCGCACGCTTAACCTTTAACCCCTGTTTAACTGCATTTAATACAGCCATTGCACCAAGCGAGTGCCCTATGGCAAACTCAAAAGGGCCATACTGTCTTTCCAGTTCTAATATAGATGTTATAAACTCGGTCATGTCGCTGGTTTTACCGGTCGATTTTCCGTGGGCCGGCGCATCAAAGCTAATAGTGCTGTAGCCACATTTAACCAGTTTCTCGGCTACAGACACCAGTTGGGTACCGCGGCCACTCCAGCCATGCACCAGCAATATTTTTTTAGGGCTATCGCCAAGATGGTACACATTGATGGATTTTTTAAGCGATGGAATGAGCACCTGTTCCTGATGGCTTTTACGGTCCATCTCTTCTTCGCGTTTAGGCAACTTAAATTTTATGGGAGTAGTAAATACTTTCATGGCAAACCGTGCCGCCAGCTTAGGCGATGTTGCCTGTAGTATCCTGGCTGTTATAATAAATGGCTTAGGTATTTTCAGGGTTTGGCGGTGAGCGGTATTTTCTGACATAATAAGTAACTTTATAAAATAATACTGCAAAGAGTATTTATAACTACTATAAAAGTAAAGTAAATATGCTAATAATGAAATATTTGAAAAACGTATTGGCAAGCCCTTGTTTAAATTCACAATAGTTTAACTATAATGGGCTTATTTTCGGAATTGTATATTACAGAAATTTACTAAATTTGAATAAAATTTAAAAATTTTAGATATGAGAAAAAGTGCGATAACCCTTTCGGCAATACTGTTCATGGTGGTTGCTGCCTGCAGTACTAACCCGTTTACCGGTAAAAAAGAATACACTCTTGTATCTAATGCAGAGATATTTCCCAGTGCATTTGCACAATACGACCAGTTTTTAAAAGAAAACAAAGTAGTAACCGGTACCGCACAGGCTGCCATGGTTACAAGCGTGGGGCAAAAAATTAAGGCTGCCGCCGAAAAATACCTTAAAAGCGTAGGCCAGAGTGGTTATCTTGATGGTTACGCATGGGAGTATAAACTGGTAGACTCTAAAGATGTTAATGCCTGGTGTATGCCCGGCGGTAAAATTGTAGTTTATACAGGTATATTGCCCATAACTAAAGACGAAGCCGGGCTTGCCACCGTTTTAGGCCATGAAGTATCGCACGCGTTGCTTAATCATGGCGCAAAACGAATGACTACAGATGCCCTTGCACAATATGGTGCAGCCGGTGTTGCAGCGGCAACGTCCGGGCAGAGTGCTACATCACAACAGTTGTTTCAGCAGGCTTATGGTTTAGGTGCACAATATGGCGCTATATTACCTTTTAGCCGTGGACATGAAAATGAAGCCGACGAATTAGGCCTTACCCTTATGGCTATTGCCGGTTATAATCCTGATAAGGCATTAGAATTCTGGAAAAGGATGGATGCTAACTCAGGAAGTGCTGCACCGCCGGAATTTTTAAGCACGCACCCGTCTGGTACCACAAGGATATCTAAAATTACCAGCGAGATACCTAATGCAAAAGCACAGGCTGCTAAATTTGGGGTTAAGTTCTAACGAATTAAGATTTCAGAATTTAGATTGCCACTCAAATGGTAATTTAAAACTTAATAGAAAGCAAAGCTGTTCCTCGCGGAGCAGCTTTTTTTATGCTTAGGTTTAAATCAAACAAAAAAGCAGCCATACAGGCTGCTAAAAATTTAAGGCATTATAAACACTACAGTGCTTTTGCGCCTGCTTTGGCCACTTTTTCGTCGTCATCTACGGTACTGCCCGAAACGCCTATGGCACCTATAACATCGCCATTATCATCTTTAATAACCACACCTCCCGGAAAAGTAATCAGGCCATCGTTAGAGTGTTCAATATTAAAGAGTGGCTTGCCCGGTTGTACTAAGGGGCTCAGGTCGGCGGTGTCCATCTGGAAGTAAACAGCAGTCTTCGCCTTTTTTATGGCAATATCTACAGATCCTAACCAGGCACCGTCGTTGCGCACAAATGCCACGAGGTTGGCTCCGGAGTCTACAACACAAATGTTCATTTTGGTTTTAATGTCATTCGCTTTTTCTTTAGCTGCTGCTATTGCAGTTTCAGCCTGTGCTAATGTAATGTTCATATATTGCTGGTTTATTTGTTGCGTTATTTGTGTATTTAAAATTGCTAAATGCTACATTGAAAGATAGTTATAGTGTTTGATAAAGATTCTTAAGGAATATCTAAAGTTTAAATAATAAATTTATGGTGTTTTAGGTTAAATTTCATACAGCCATAATTGCCTATTGCTTTATAGTATAAAAAAATAGTTTAGTTTTGAGGGTACAAACCTAACTATATGGCACAATTAGAAAAAGGCAGTAAAAAGCTGCTAAATGCCTGGGCATTTTACGACTGGGCAAACTCTGTATACAGCCTTGTTATTGCATCGGCAATATTCCCTATTTTTTATGATTTAATATTTGAGCAAAAAGGCTCAAAGCATATCAATGTATTTGGTACAAGTATGAAGAGTACCGCGCTTATAAGCTTTGTTACTGCTTTTGCCTTTCTTGTGGTAGCGTTTATATCGCCGCTGCTATCTGGTATTGCAGATTATGCCGGTAATAAAAAAAGTTTCCTTAAGCTGTTTTGTTACATTGGCAGTATATCATGTATAGGCCTTTACTGGTTTAGCCTCGACAATATTTACTGGAGCCTTGTATGTTACTTTTTTGGGTTAATAGGCTTTTGGGGCAGCCTGGTGTTCTATAACTCTTACCTGCCGGATGTTGCTTACCCTGACCAGCAGGATGCTGTAAGCGCCCGTGGCTATTCTATGGGATACATAGGCAGCGTTATACTTCTTATTATAAACCTTGCTATGGTAATGCTTGTAGAAGATTCGCAAAAAGAGCAAATGATGCGGTACTCATTTGTATCTGTGGGTGTGTGGTGGATACTTTTTAGTCAATACTCCTATTACTATTTGCCTAATGACAGCAAAAAGAATAAAATTACGGGCGATGTAATTTTTAACGGCTTTCGCGAATTGCGAAAAGTGTGGAAAGAGCTAAGTGCAAATATTACTCTTAAACGCTATCTGGGTGCTTTTTTTGTATATAGTATGGCGGTACAAACCGTTATGCTTGTAGCTACTTACTTTGGTGCCGAAGAGATAGAATGGGGTAGTGGTGGTGCCAAGACTATGGGCTTAATAGTTAGTATTTTACTCATACAGCTTGTGGCCGTGGCCGGTGCTTTAATAACATCTAAACTTTCGGCAAAATATGGTAATATAAAAACACTTGTAGGTATAAACTGTATATGGGCTGTAATATGTATATGTGCTTATTTTGTTACTTTACCGCTCCATTTTTATGTAACAGCAGGTTTTGTAGGGCTTGTAATGGGGGGCATACAGTCACTTTCGCGAAGCACCTATTCTAAATTCCTGCCTGAAACTACAGATACCGCCTCTTATTTTAGTTTTTATGATGTTACAGAGAAGATAGGCATTGTAATAGGAATGCTTATGTATGGTGCTATAGACCAGGCTTTTGGCAGTATGCGTTATTCGGTAGTTTTTCTTACGGTATTTTTTATTGTGGGCATATTTTTATTAACCCGTGTATTAAAAAAACATTAGGATTTTAATTTTATTGCTTTATATTTGGAACTTTAAAAAATTCAATAAATTAATGTTATGAAAAGACTAAGAATACTATCGATTTTCATGGTATTGTTTGCAGTATTGGGTGGAATAGTAGCTTCTTGTGAGACTGAGCCGGTAGACCCTTTATTATTGACAGATGATAACGGCGGTACAGACACTATTGCAGACCCTGGAATTTTCACGGTAAAAATAGGCGGTACTCTTTTTGTTGCCGATAGTACTATAGCTACACTGGGCAATGGCCAGATTGTAATAAAAGGATATAAAGGTACTGAGGGCGAAAATGTAACTATTACAGTTCAGGCTACTACTACAGGTACGTATACAGCCCTTATGGTTTACGATCCTGGTACATCAGATAATTTTTACAGTAATATAAGTCCTGCTTCAGGCCCATCGGGTTCGGCTACCATAACAACTATAAATACGGCTGCACGCGTTATAAGCGGTAGCTTCAGCTTTACAGGATATTATTCTGATACTGCCCAAAACCTGCCAAACGTTGCGTTTACAGAGGGTATCTTTACAAATATATCTTATGGAGGAGGTACACCACCTACAAATCCATCTGGACCGGGAGTATTTACTGCAAGTGTAGATGGTGCTCCGTTTACAGCGGCGGTAACCAACGCTGTTCTGGGTAGCGGATTGTTTTCTATTCAGGGTGTAGATGCTACAGGTAAAGCTATTTCTATAGCTGTTGAAGAAACTACTCCGGGTACTTATACGGGTTCTCAGGTTTTACTTGCATACTACGAGAATGCAACATCTGAAGATTCTTACAGCAATCTTTTAAATGATACAGGAACGCTTACTATAACATCTATAGATACAGTAAACCATACAATTACAGGTACTTTTAGCTTTACAGGAGATTATTCTGATATTGATAACCCCCGTACTGCAAAAGTAATTACAAGTGGTGTATTTACAAATGTGCCTTATGTGGGTAGTATAGATAATACAGATATATTTACTGCTACTGTAAATGGAACAGCAATTACTTATGGCGGATCTGACCTTGTAATAGGATTTATTGATGTAAATGAATTCTCTGCTGTAACACTTAGAGGAACAAATGCAACTCATGTAATAGAACTGCAAATAAACGAAGATACACCTGTAGGTACATACCCTTTTACAGATGCTACGAATGCATTGCCAAAAGCTACCTTTACAGATACATCTGCTCCGGATGACATCACTTACAATATTACAAGGGGTAGCCTTGTAATAACGGCTAATGATGGTGTAAGGATAAAAGGTACTTTTAGTTTTGAGGTTAGAAACCCTGCTAATCCTAATGGTGCTCCACTTCACACAGTTACCGGCGGGACATTCGATATTGAATTTTAATTTACCTCTGGATAGAAATTATAAATAGAATCCGCCTAACCGGCGGATTTTTTTATGGCACAATCATTGTCATACACCCGTATTGCCGCTAATGTTAATACTTATTATACATTGGCACACAGCATATACAGAGCTATAGCCTTACTATAAACTCTTTGTGCCCATCAAGTTTTAATGACAAAATGACTTTTACAAGATATGTCTAAGCAAAGAATTTTAAATATTGACAATTTGTCACTTCAGGAGTTGGATACCGATGCGGAACTTATACCGCTAATGACATCTGAAGATGAAGAGGAAATGAATAACGAAGAGCTGCCTGCCAGCCTGCCTATATTGCCTTTGCGCAATATGGTTTTGTTTCCGGGGGTAGTTATACCTATTACGGCAGGCAGGGATAAGTCTATAAAGCTTATAAATGATGCCAACACAGGCGATAAGATTATAGGTGTGGTAGCGCAAAAAGATGAAAGCGTAGAAGACCCTACGGCGGCAGATATTAATACTGTGGGCACTGTGGCGCGCATATTGCGTGTACTTAAAATGCCGGACGGTAATACTACCATTATACTGCAGGGTAAAAAACGCTTTGAGATTGATACAGTTACCGATGAGGAACCGTACCTTAAAGCTACCGTTAAAGAATTTGAGGAAAAAAGGCCAGAGAAGAAAGATGCCGAATTTTCTACCATTATAGAATCGGTTAAAGACCTGGCAATTCAAATAATAAAAGAGAGTCCAAATATTCCTACAGAGGCTACTTTTGCTATTAAGAATATAGAGAGCGACTCGTTCCTTGTAAACTTTGTATCGAGCAACATGAACCTTTCGGTTAAAGAAAAGCAGGACCTTCTTGCCATAAGCAACCTTAAGGAGCGCGCGCTGGAAACCTTGCGTTTCATGAACCTTGAACTGCAAAAACTGGAGCTTAAAAACGACATACAAAGCAAAGTGCGTTTTGACCTTGACCAACAGCAGCGCGAGTACTTTTTGCACCAGCAAATGAAAACCATCCAGGAAGAACTGGGGGGCGTATCTCACGATCAGGAAATAGACGATATACGTGCCAAAGCCCGACTTAAAAAGTGGGACGATAAAACAAAGCAGCAGTTTGACAAGGAATTGTCTAAGCTGCAGCGCATGAACCCGCAGGCGCCGGATTATGGTACCCAGCGCAATTACCTTGAGCTGCTTATAGACCTGCCGTGGAACGAATTTAGCAAAGATAACTTCGACCTTAAGCGCGCAGACAAGATACTTAACCGCGACCATTACGGTCTTGAAGATGTTAAGAAACGTATTATAGAGCACCTTGCGGTGCTTAAGCTTCGTAATGATATGAAATCGCCTATATTGTGTTTATACGGGCCTCCGGGTGTGGGTAAAACATCTATAGGTAAATCTGTTGCCGAGGCACTGGGCAGGGAATACATTCGTATTTCTCTTGGCGGCCTTCGCGATGAAGCAGAGATAAGGGGCCACAGGAAAACCTATATTGGCGCTATGCCGGGCAGGATTATCCAGAGCCTTAAAAAAGCAGGTACGGCTAACCCTGTATTTGTATTAGATGAAATAGATAAATTAAGTGTGAGTAATACGGGCGACCCGTCGTCTGCGCTATTGGAAGTATTAGACCCTGAGCAAAACTCGGCGTTTTATGACAATTTCCTTGAGCTTGGTTTCGACCTTAGTAAGGTTATGTTTATTGCCACGTCTAACAACCTGGCAACCATTCAGCCTGCATTGCGCGACAGGATGGAGATCATTAACATGACCGGTTATACTATTGAGGAAAAAGTTGAAATTGCCAAAAAGCACCTCGTACCTAAACAGGTTAAAGAGCACGGGCTGACTAACAAAGATGTTGTTCTTGGTAAAAAACAAATAGAAAAAATTGTTACCGGTTATACCCGCGAAAGTGGTGTGCGTGGCCTTGAAAAGCAAATTGCCAAAGTAATAAGAAACTGTGCTAAATCTATCGCGATGGAGGAGGAGTACAATGTTAAAGTAACTGATGAAGATATCATTAAAATACTTGGTGCTCCTAAAATGGAACGTGATAAGTACGAAAATAATGATGTTGCGGGCGTAGTAACCGGCCTTGCATGGACAAGCGTAGGTGGCGATATATTGTTTATAGAGTCTATTTTATCTAAAGGTAAGGGCAACCTTACTATGACAGGTAACCTGGGCACGGTAATGAAAGAATCGGCTACTATTGCATTAGAGTACATAAAATCTAATGCCGAGATGTTGGGCATAAGTCCGGAAGTGATATCTAATTACAACGTGCACATACACGTGCCGGAGGGGGCTACTCCTAAAGATGGCCCAAGTGCCGGTGTGGCAATGCTTACCTCATTAGTGTCTACCTTTACCCAAAAGAAGATTAAAAAACACCTTGCCATGACAGGCGAAATTACACTGCGTGGCCGCGTATTGCCTGTGGGTGGTATTAAAGAAAAAATACTGGCTGCAAAAAGGGCTAATATTAAAGAGATTATTCTTTGTATTGAGAACAAGCGTGATATCGATGAAATTAAACCGGAATATCTTGAAGGGGTAACGTTTCATTATGTGCGCGAAATGAGCGAAGTGCTTAAATTTGCGATTACGAACGAAACTGCAAAAAATGCAAAAACGCTTTAACCGGACATTAAATAAATTGTATGAGGAAACGGCTAAGAAATTAGCCGTTTTTTTTGATTATTTTTTCCACGAATTACACAAATTTTCACAAATGATTATTGGGGTATAACCTAAGAGCATATCTTTAAGAAGCGGAGCTTCAAACTATGAGCAGCTTAGTAACCTTTTGTAGCATTTTTGCTATGAATCTATGTGGTAATTTTTTTAAAAAATGTGTCCACACAATAGCTTTTTAAAAGGTTTACGGGTGTATTGGGTTTTTGGTGTAAGAATATCAGTATAATATATTGATGTTTTAATCCATTAAAACGCATTAATTTTCTTAGCTGTTAATTTATTTAAAAATAATATCTTCGCATTCGCGTTATACTATGCAAAACGCCCTAATAGTAGCATGTTTAAAAAAATGTACCTCGCCTTATTATTGTTTGTCACTACCATATCTTTTGGGCAGATAGGCGGTAAGTACACGTATCAGTTTTTAAACCTTGTTACATCGCCACGCCAGGCAGCCCTTGGTGGTAAAATTGTTACTCTTTATGATTATGATGTAAACCAGGGTATATATAACCCCGCTACCATTAATGATGATATGGATAAACAACTGTCTGTAAACTATGGTAGTTATTACGGCGAAGTTACTTATGGTACCGCAGCTTATGCTTATAAGTACGACAGGTATACACCCACTTTTCAGATGGGGGTTAATTATGTAGACTATGGCACTTTTGAAGGCCGTGACGAAGCCGGGCTTCTTACAGGTAATTTTACCGGTAGCGAAATAGCCCTTTCTTTTGGTACATCGTATAATATTCCTTACACCGATTTGCACATTGGCGCAAGCGCAAAATTAATATCGTCTACACTCGAAAGCTATAACTCTTTTGGTGCCGCTGTAGACCTTGGTGCTATATATATAGATGAAGATAATGATATTAATTACGGACTATCTATACGTAACATAGGTTCGCAGATTACTACTTATGCAGGTCAGTATGAGCCCCTGCCTATGGAAATTATTGCGGGTATATCTCAGGAAGTTGAGAATGTGCCCATCCGCTGGCATTTAACGCTGGAAAACCTGCAGCAGTGGAATATTGCTTTCTCTAACCCTAACCGTGCCGAACAAAGTATAGAGGGTGGCAGTACAAAGGAGAAAGTATCGTTCTTTAATAATGCGCTGCGCCACGTTATATTGGGCGGCGAATTGTTTCCCGGCAGGGCATTTAACCTGCGTATGGGGTATAACTTTAGAAGGGGAGAAGAACTGCGCGTGGTAGACAAACGAAATTTCTCGGGAATTTCTTTTGGTATGTCGCTGCGCTTTAATAAAATACGATTTGATTATTCGTATTCCCGCTATACCCTTGCGGCAAATACCAGCCTTTTTGGGCTGATGATCAACCTTCAATAGTTCATTCTTTAAGGATTATTCCCTTAAATTGTTATGGTTAGATATAACGTTGTAATCTTTTAACTTTAACGGGCTTAATTGTTTTATTTCATTTTTTATTAATAGTTTTACCGCCGTTAATAAAATGTTAATTAAGCTATAACAGCCTTTTATATATGGGAATCAAGAACCGCCTTATTTTAATGAGTTTCCTTCAGTTTTTTGTTTGGGGAGCATGGCTTATTACAATTGCTAACTACTGGTTTGGCACAAAACATTGGGAAGGAACACAATTTGGGCTTGTTTTTGGTACTATGGGTTTAGCTTCTGTTTTTATGCCAACACTTACAGGTATTATTGCAGACCGCTGGATAAACGCAGAAAGGCTGTATGGTATATTGCATGTACTTTATGCAGGAGCATTGTTTGCATTAACAAAGGTTGAAGACCCTACTACATTTATATATGTAATGTTTGTGGCTATGTGTTTTTATATGCCCACAATTGCATTGCATAACTCTATAGCTTACACCGCTTTAAAAAACAGCCCTGATAGTGATGTGGTTAAAGATTTTCCGCCTATTCGTGTATTTGGTACAGTAGGTTTTATTGTAGCCATGTGGATAACAAACCTTACTAACAGTAAAGCTACCGAATATCAGTTCTATATTGCAGGTATTGCAGCCATTGTTTTAGGTATTTATGCTTTTACGCTGCCTAAGTGCGAACCCCAAAATACTACAGAAAATGCATCAGCCTCTGAAGCTCTGGGCCTTGAGGCTTTTAAGCTTTTTGGTACTTATAAAATGGCATTGTTCTTTATCTTTTCTATGTTTTTAGGTGGGGCATTGCAGTTAACTAATGCTTATGGGGATGTGTTTTTAAGCGAATTCCGGTATTTCCCTAAATATGCCAACTCGTTTGTGGTAGAGCGTTCAACTATAATCATGTCAATCTCCCAGTTTTCAGAAACGGCGTTTATCCTTGCTATTCCGTTTTTTCTAAAGCGTTTTGGAATCAAGCAGGTAATGCTTATAAGTATGTTTGCATGGGTGTTGCGATTTGGCCTATTTGCCTATGGCGACCCGGTGGCTAATTTATGGATGATCATACTATCATGTATCGTATATGGTATGGCGTTTGATTTCTTTAATATATCAGGCTCTTTATTTGTAGAGACTAACACCAACCCAAAAATACGTTCATCGGCACAGGGATTGTTTATGATGATGACCAATGGTTTCGGGGCTATATTTGGTAGTATAACGTCGGGTTGGGCAATAGACAGGTTCTTTACAAAATCGTTTACCAATAGTACAGATCTTGCGGGCTTTTTACAAACCGAACCTACAAATGAGGTGATGGCCGGCTTTATAAAAAATCAGGGGATTACCGTTGCAGACGGTGTTTTTAACAGTCCGGTGTTAATGAAGGACTGGCAAAACATTTGGCTTTCTTTTGCTGCTTATGCACTTATTATAGCAGTTGCCTTTGCAATATTGTTTAAGCATAAGCACGACCCTAAGGCGGTTGAGGTTATAAAGCACTAAACACAATTAGCAATAGGCAATTGACAAATTAACAATAAGCAATGATTAATAGGCAATAAGCATTGTTTAGATATCAGGACTTACATACAAAAATAACCGAATTAACGAATTACAGTGTATCGTAATATCGTCATCCTTATAAAATTAGGTGTGCAAAGTACTTGTTTATTTAAAAAATAATAGTACCTTTGCACACCTTTTCGGCATAGTGGGTTTAGGAAAGGATTTTAAACAAAATTTTATGTAAAACGCTTCTGCTGTTTTATTTGCATAAAAACCCCGTAAAGCGCAGGATACAAATTTTAAATCAGAATGTCTGAGCAAAAAACAAACGAACAATTTCTACAGGAGTTTAACTGGCATAACTTTGAAGAAGGTATTGATCCGGTAGATGAACAAAACCTTAGAGAGTTTGAAAACTTAGTTGAAAAAACTTTTATTTCAACTGACAGCGACGAAGTTGTAGAAGGAACAGTAGTAAGAATAACTGACAGGGATGCTATCGTTGATATCAACGCTAAATCTGAAGGTGTTATTTCTCTTAACGAATTCCGTTACAACCCTAACTTAAAAGTAGGCGATAAAGTAGAAGTACTTATTGATGTACGCGAAGATAAATCAGGCCAGTTAGTTCTTTCTCACAAGAAAGCACGTACTATCAAGGCTTGGGACAGGGTTATCAGTGCTAATGAAACTGGCGAGATCGTTAACGGTTTCGTTAAATGCAGAACTAAAGGTGGTATGATCGTAGATGTTTTTGGCATCGAAGCTTTCCTTCCTGGTTCTCAGATAGACGTAAAACCAATCAGGGATTACGACCAGTATGTTAACAAAACGATGGAGTTTAAAGTTGTGAAAATTAACCACGAATTTAAAAACGTAGTTGTATCTCACAAAGCGCTTATCGAAGCTGATATCGAAGTTCAGAAAAAAGAAATCATTGGGCAGCTTGAAAAAGGCCAGGTACTTGAAGGTGTTGTTAAAAACATTACTTCATACGGTGTATTCATCGACCTTGGAGGTGTTGACGGACTTATCCACATTACCGACCTTTCTTGGAGCCGTATTAACCACCCAAGTGAAGTTCTTGAGCTTGACCAGAAACTAAACGTTGTTATCCTTGACTTTGATGACGAGAAAACACGTATACAACTTGGTCTTAAACAATTAAACGCTCACCCTTGGGATGCACTTGATGCTAACCTTAAAGTAGGTGACAAAGTTAAAGGTAAAGTAGTGGTTATTGCTGACTACGGTGCGTTTATCGAAGTTGCTGAAGGTGTAGAAGGCCTTATCCACGTTTCTGAAATGTCTTGGTCTACGCACTTGCGTTCGGCTCAGGATTTCGTAAAAGTGGGTGATGAGATCGATGCAGTTATCCTTACTTTAGACAGGGAAGACCGCAAAATGTCTCTTGGTATCAAACAACTTACACAAGACCCTTGGACAGACATTACGTCTAAATACCCGGTTGGCTCACGCCACACAGGTATCGTTCGTAACTTTACAAACTTTGGTATATTCGTAGAACTTGAAGAAGGTATCGATGGATTAATTTACATCTCTGACCTTTCTTGGACTAAGAAAATTAAACACCCAAGTGAGTTTGTTAACGTAGGCGATAAACTTGATGTTGTAGTTCTTGAACTTGACGTTGATGGCCGTAAACTATCTCTTGGACACAAGCAGACTACTGCTAACCCATGGGATAAATATGAAGATTCTTTCGCTGTAGGTACTGTACACTCTGGCGAAATATCTGAAATCGTTGACAAAGGCGCTACTGTAGAATTTGGTGACGATATCGTTGCTTTCATTCCTGCAAGGCACCTTGAAAAAGAAGACGGTAAAAAACTTAAAAAAGGCGAAGCTGCTGAATTTAAAGTTATCGAATTCAACAAAGAATTTAAAAGGGTAGTGGCATCGCACACTGCTACTTTTAAAGATGAAGAAGAGAAAAATGTTAGAAACAATGAGTCTAACAACAATAACTCTAACTCAGGTTCTTCAAACAATGCAGAAAAGAGCACTCTTGGTGACCTTGATGTATTAGCTCAGCTAAAAGAAAGAATGGAAAACGGAGAGAACAACAAGTAATCTCTTTTCAATCTTAATTTATATGGAAACCTCCGCAGCAATGCGGAGGTTTTTTGTGTTTTAAAAACAATGAATTATTTAAACCATAGCCCCACAGATAATGTTAAGCCGTGGCATGAAGCGTTTGTAAACGCCCGTGAGTGGATTGAGAAAAGATAATTAGATTACTGATCTTAGATTTTTAGATATAAGATAATAGATGATAGACGCCTCCAGAAACGGGGGCGTTTTTGTTAAAAATTGATTTACTTTTAATATATTTACTTACAAATATTAGTATAATGAATACAGTTCAAGTCCCGTTAGATAAATTATTTTTAGATCCAAATAATTATAGATTAAGAAGTAAACAACAATATACTGAAATTCAAGACTTGACTGATGATAAGCTAATAGGATTGGCGTTACAGCAGAGGACCTTCAATATAGTAACAGGTAAAAATAACATTGAAGTAAAAGACCTTATAGACAGTTTTAAATCAAATGGTTTTCTTAAAGTCGATAATATTCTTGTAAGAGAGTTAGGAAATAAAAAAGGTTATGTCGTTATCGAAGGAAATAGAAGAGTAGCTGCTCTTAAAATTTTGCAAAAATCCTTTAATGAAGGGTTTAATATCGGCATCCTAAACGAATCAATTTTTCAAGCTGTAGAGGCTGTAAAATACAGCTATAATAATCCTGAGGAATATTTGATCTTAATGGGATTAAGACACGTTAGTGGAAATAAAAAATGGGACCGCTATAACCAAGCAAAACTTATTTCTGAATTGAGCAGCAATGGGCTCTCGGTAAATGAAATTGCTAATAAACTTGGTGTTGCTAACAAAAATGCTATACAACAACAATTGGAATCTTTTTACGCAATTGATGCCTTTATAAATGATGAAGCTGCATACGATTCCATAAGTGGTTTCAACCCATATGAAAAATTCATGATTTTCGTAGAAGTACTATTAAAAAGGAACGTCAAAAATTGGCTTAAATGGGATCCAACTAAAAAAGAATTTCTGAATAAAGAAAATTTACAAAGATTTTATACATGGATAACTCCAGCATACAATATATCTAATAATGAAGATGATGACGATGATGAATTTGACTATAATAATAGTGAAATTCTGGAACCTATTATAGTCAATCATAAAGTTATAAGAGACTTAAACGATATTATAGATGATGAAGAATCCTTATTACGATTAGAAGAAAGCAGAAATATTGCAGAAGCTATCGAACAAAACGAAGGATTTACAAAAAAGAAATTCTCAAAGGAAATAGCTAATGCAGAGAAGATTTTAAAAAATATAAAATTTGGGCCATCGCTACAACTTGAAGACGGGGATAAATCTTCGCTTCTTAATATCCAGAAAATTGTTAAAAGGATAATAGGCGATGAAAATTAATAGAGCAACTAAAATTCGTTTATTACTTATCAAAATTTTAATTTCAAATAGTAGGATTGTTGATTTGTATGCATTGGAGGATATTGACGAGGAGGATATTGAATCAATAAAAATTGAATTGGAGGGATATATTGCCAAATATAAAAAATGTGGTTTAAAAATAGATTATGATACATCAGAAATATATAAAACTAAAAATGTTATTAAAATTTCCTCATATATTAATAATTTAAGTGCAACTCGTTTTGAAAAATATGCGGCCTTACTAATAAAAATCTTTGGATATGAGATTTCATATGCAACAAAAATTTCTCATGATCAAGGAATAGACTTTATAGGAGTAAAAAGATTTCAACTTTTTGATTCTAAAAGAAATAATTATTTAATCGGTCAAGCAAAAAAATACAATGATTTAGTTAATGTAAATGAAGTAAGGAACTTTGCTGGATCAGTAATATTACTTAGAAGTAAAGAATTTAGTCAAGCTAAAGTATACGAAAGTATTTTAATGAAATCATTCACACCGATTGAGGGAGTATTTGTAACATCATATTTTTTTTCTCCTCCTGCTGTAAAACTATGTGAAAGTGCTGATATAATTTCTCTCGATTTTATAGATCTAATTCTTCTTACAGAGAAAGCGATATTAGAAAAGACTTTGGATATTGAAACCAATAATTTATTTATAAATAAAAAAGTGGATATAGCACTTAATAAAATTGACATTCTAAAATAATCTATACTTACCTAATATCCAATTCCTTAATTCATAAGCCTCATATATCTATAAAAGGCCAAAGAATAACTATGCTGACAATTTTAAACCTAAACAAAAAACCCTCTTACTCACGTAAAAGGGTTTACTGTTTTATGATCCAAAGCTAACTTAGATACCAGCTACAATAGCAAGGAAATCATCTGCCTTAAGAGCCGCACCGCCTATAAGGCCGCCGTCTACATCGGGTTTAGAGAAAATTTCGCGGGCATTGTCCGGTTTCACGCTGCCCCCGTAAAGGATAGACGTTTCTTCGGCAATTTTGCTGCCTATGTTAGTATGTAGTAACGAACGTATAAAGGCATGCATTTCCTGCGCCTGCTCTGGAGAAGCCGTTTCGCCTGTACCTATAGCCCAAACAGGCTCGTAAGCCAGTACAACGCTTGCCCAGTCGCTTTCGCTAATGTGGAACAAACCTTCCCTTAACTGAGATTCTACCAGGTTAAAGTGGTTGCCAGATTGCCTGTCGGCAAGCTCTTCGCCAAAACAAAAAATAACCGTTAAGTTATGTGCTAAAGCGGTAGTTACTTTTTGAGCCAGTAATGCATTATTTTCATGAAAATATGCCCTGCGCTCTGAATGGCCTAAAATAACCGTGTTTACCTTAATGCTTTTAAGCATGTTTACAGAGATCTCTCCCGTATAAGCACCGCTTTCGGCCTGGTGCATGTTTTGTGCAGCCACAATAATATTGCTGCCCGCAGTTTGCTTAACAGCCGCCTGAAGGTTTACAAATGTAGGTGCCACAACTATTTTAGCAATAGTGTTTTCGGGCTTTTTAGAAAGCAGTTCCTCAAGCAATGTTTCGGTTTGCTGGCTGTCGTTGTTCATCTTCCAGTTTCCTGCAACGATTTTTTTTCTCATTATTTTAGGTTTTTTAATGTCTCTATTAGTTTGGCATCATCTGCCTCTATGGCTTTAAACAGTGCTATTTTTCCGGTTTTGTCTATTACCATATAGCGCGGAATCCAGTCCAGGTGTACCGATTTTGCAAATTCGCCCTGTTTCATATTTGTACCCACGTGGTAGTTATCGCCCTTGGTTCCAAAAGTTTCAATGCCCTTCAGCCATTTTGCTTCTTCCCTGTCGTAAGATAAAAACAAGTAAGACACGTTAGGAAACTGCTTTTGCAGCTCATGTACTTTAGGCATTCCTTTTTTACAATCCGGACACCATGAAGCCCACACATCTATTACAACCGTTTTGCCTTTATATTTGGCAAGGATATCTTTAAAAGCGATCTCCTTACCATCGGTAGATTTCATTGTAGCGTTAAGTGCTTCGGTAGTGAAAGTAGTAGGTTCCTGTGCCTGTGTGCAAGATATCATGGCGAAAAATAATATGGGTAATAAAAGTAATTTTTTCATTTTATGGTAATTATAGAGTAACAAATTTACAATAACAACGCAAACTAACAGGCAGTTAAATGCCTTTTTTTTGCTATTGGCAAAATTATAATAGAGGGTAAAACACACTATTTCGATATAGTATCGTGTGATTGTTTAGCAAATGGAAGAGTTACTCTAACCTAATTCTCGGGTCGAGCCACGCGTAAATTATATCGACCAGTATATTAATTACTACAAAAGTAGCGGCAATAACCAGTACAGATCCCATAATAACAGGCAGGTCGAGCGTATTAAGCGCTTCTACCACTTCTTTGCCAAGGCCGTTCCACCCAAAAATATATTCTACAAACACCGCACCGGCAAGCATACTGGCAAACCAGCCCGATATGGCCGTAACAACAGGATTCAGTGCATTTTTAAGTGCATGCCTGCTTATGATATTCAGTTCGCTTAAACCCTTGGCACGGGCGGTACGAATATAATCTTGTCCCATAACCTCAAGCAGCGAGTTACGCATTAATTGTATTACTACCCCAAGCGGACGGATGCCCAAAACTACCGCCGGCAGTATGATATTTTTCCATTTTATGTAGGAGCCTTCGCCAAAATCGTCTACCTCATACAGGCTACCCGTCATGTCCAGGTGCGTGTACTTATGCAGCAAAAAGCCAAACACCCAAGCAAACAATATGGCGGCAAAAAAGGAAGGAAGGCTCATGCCCAGCGTACTCACAAGGGCAATAACCCTGTCTATCCACGTATCTTTATATAGTGCCGACACTATGCCTAATGCAATACCAATTACTATAGCTATAACAATAGCGAAGCAGGCCAACACTACCGTATTGGGCAATGTATCGCCTATTACCTGTGTTACTTTCTTGCCGCTTTTTTGGAAGCTTTCGCGCAGGTACGGTGCTTTAAGTACCGTTGTTGTACTGCCAATAGTGAAGAGTTTCGCAGCAGTATATTTGCCTTCGGCTAAAAAGGTATAATCATTAGGACTGGTACTGTGAAAAGATATGGGCAACAGGTCGTTTATATAATAAAGGTACTGTGTGCTAACGGGCTTATCAAACCCGTACTTTTTTTTGATGATGGCAAGCTGCTCACTATTTTCATTTTGGTCGAGCATCATACGGGCGGGGTCGCCGGGCAGTACCGTAAACAAAAAGAAGATTACCGTTACCACCCCAAAGAGTGTTAGCAGTGCATATCCTGTTTTGTGTAGTAAGTACTTTAGCACGTTTGTTGTTTATTTTACTGGTGTTATTTCATTTCGAGAACAGGACAATCCGTAATATTTGAGATTCTTCAACTCCGCTGCGCTCCGCTCAGAATGACAAATCGCTCGCTTATATTTATATGAAGGAGAAATCATTATTTTTTAATTTGAGATTCTTCGGCTCCGCTGCGCTGCGCTCAGAATGACAAACAATCTTATTTTTTATAGGGTTTATTGACAGCCTTAAGTAAATCGGCAGCCACAAATTTATCGTTGGCAATGCCATTCCATTCGGCAATTTTATTACCATTCCACAGGTAGAAAACACCCGGTGTATCTTTGCTGTTGCCCAATGTTTTCCAGAAGGTACCCACATCAAGCACTTTATAAGGATATTGCTTACCGGCAAACTTAAAAAAGTCCGGAATCAGGTCAGCTTCTTCATCCATAAAAGCAATAAACACATCAGGGAAATTTTTATCCTTAGCTTTCATCTCCGTAAGCTGTTTGGCAGTTTCACGGCAATGCTCGCAGCCCGGTGCAAAAAAGGCAACTATTTTTTTGCCTTTATCTGCCGCAGGGAAAAGCTGTGCATAACCAGATGCTGCCTGTGCTGGTTCGTTATTGATTGGTGCAGTTGCAGGTGCTTCGGGAGTTGGGGTTTCGGTTTTTGCGGGCTCTATTAAAGTATTAGGCAACTCTGATGCTGGGATGCTGTCAAAAGGCATAACTGCGGCATCAATAGTTGCTTCCGGTGTAAAAATTGTTTCGCTGGTGGTTTTCCTTGCAATAGGCGCTATCATATAAATAGCTAATATACAGGCAAATATTACGGTTGTAAGCACCCAGATATTTTTAGCATCCGGTGTATTTTTAAGTACTGCCAACAGCCAAAACAGCAAGGCTATGGCAACAACATTTTTTATAATTGCTTCTATCGGTGTCATGGGCAGCAATTCGCCAAAACAGCCACAGTTACCTGCATTGCCTTTAGTAGCAATTTCGTAGCTAAGCTGCGCTATAAATATGGCTAATAGCGCAATGGTTGTAGGTATTACAAGCTTTTTAAGGTAGTGAGGCTGCAAGAGTAGAAACCCAAGGGCAAACTCAAAACCTATAAGGGTACGCGAAAAATATACTGCCAATCCTTCAGAAAAGCCCAAAGGTATCAGCTGCTTCATTTCAAACGTAGTGATGGCAAAGTAAGGCGAATCGTATAATTTGGCAGTAGCCGACAGTAAAAATAAAAAGGCGAGTATGCCCCTTAAGGTATAAGGCAGGTATTTTTTTATATCTTCCATGAAATTACGTTTTCCCAAAAATAAAGTTAAAGCCGGGTTGTTGTTGTTAATGAGTTGTTATTTAGCAAAGCCCATTAAAATAAGGGCAAAAACCGCATAATTTAGCATATCCTGATAGTTGGCATCTATCCCCTCAGATACTAACGTTTTACCTTTATTATCCTCAATTTGCTTTACGCGAAGCAGCTTTTGCAAAATCAAATCGGTTAAAGAGCTTACCCTCATTTCGCGCCATGCCTCGCCATAATCATGGTTCTTAGCCTCCATAAGTGTTTTGGTAAGCAGTACTTTCTCGTCATACAGCAGGGTTGCCTGATCTACACCAAGGTCGGGTTGCGTTGCCACTCCTCTTTCAAGCTGTATCAATGCCATGATAGAATAGTTAATGATAGCAATGAATTCTCCTGTCTCGTCCTCATTAACCATGCGCACCTCATTTTCCTGCAGGCTGCGTATGCGTTGCGCTTTTATAAAGATCTGATCAGTCAAGGATGGCAGGCGCAGTATACGCCAGGCACTGCCATAATCGGTCATTTTGTTTATATATAACTGTCGGCAAATGGCAATAACACGGTCGTATTCGCTTGATGTAGTACTCATTTAAGTAGTATCTTTGTATTGATTTTTTTTCAAATGTACTAAAAAACGCCCCTATACCAAAGGCATTTTTAAAAAACCAAAGCTTATGTTGATTAACTGCAAAGGCAGGCTTACAGATATTTCGTCTCCTAAAGTAATGGGGATACTAAACTGCACACCCGACTCTTTTTTTGATGGAGGAAAATACCGTAACGAAACCCAACTACTGCAACAGGCAGAAAAGATGCTTACCGATGGTGCCACATTTATAGACCTTGGTGCATACTCCAGTAAGCCTAATGCAGAGTTTGTAAGCGAAGACCAGGAACTGCAGCGTATTGTACCTGTTGTGGAACTGCTTGTAAAGCATTTTCCTGATGTTTTACTTTCTATTGACACGTTTCGTGCTAAAGTTGCCGAAGCCTGTATACTAAGCGGCGCTGCCATTATTAACGATATTGCTGCCGGCCATCTTGATGATGCCATGCTGCCTACTGTAGGTAAACTAAAAGTGCCTTACATCATGATGCACATGCGTGGCAATCCGCAAACTATGGTAAAGCTTACCCAGTATAACGACATTATTAAAGAGATGCTGTTTTATTTTTCTGATAGGATACATGCTGCCCGCACCCACGGTATTGATGATATTATTATAGACCCCGGTTTTGGCTTTGCCAAAACACTGGCGCAAAACTATGAGGTACTTAACAAAATGGAACTTTTTGATATTACAGGCCTTCCCTTGCTTGCCGGAGTTTCCCGCAAATCGATGATCTATAAATTGCTTGGCACTACACCAAAGGAAGCCCTTAACGGTACATCAGTACTAAATACTATAGCACTGACAAAAGGCGCTAAAATTTTGCGTGTCCACGATGTTAAAGAAGCAGTTGAAACTGTAAAGATTTTTGAACAACTAAAGGCTTAAAATACAATTTTGCAATTTACTTTTTTAATATCCCATCAAAAAAAATAAAACACACCCCCAACCCCTCTCGAAGAGGGGAGCCAGCTTCACTCGAATGCTACTTAAAATTGTAAATTTCAGAAATATAATTTGCTCATATTTTAGATGTAAACAAAAATAACAAGCTATTAAAGTTTATTAAACATTGCTTAGGAGTATTTAACGTACAAGCGTAGTTAGTTCCCCTCTTCGAGAAAAGTTAGGGGTGTGTATTCAATATATTCTATGGAGAATAGAACAATGATTGCAATTCTACTATGTTCCCGTTCAAAATAAACAAAAAAAATCCTGCCCAGGACAGGCAGGATTAATCTTCCGCAAGCGGAAGCAAAAATTAAACACGAAACTATTATTATTTGATAATAAGTTTTTTAACAATGCCTTCAGATGTTTTTACGATGTAAATTCCCGAAGCCATACTTGATGTATCTATAGTAAGTGCCTGTTTGGCCGACTGTAATAGTTTACCGCTGTAGTCGTATACTTCGATATCGGCTACACGGTTAAAGTAAACCACACCATCTACAGATGGGTTAGGGAACACAACAAATGTTTTAGGCTCAAGGCTTGGGTTAGTAACACCAAGCACATCTGTATTAACTTCGAATACTGTAAGCGTTCCTGAAATTTCGTTAGCTACGATTACATAAGGAGTTTCGTTCGGGCTATCAACATTATTAATGTAAAGAATACCTTCAGGGCCATTATCACCACCGTAAGCAGAAACGTTTCTTGTATTGGCATAATCCACAAACTGCACATTAGAAGGGTTTGTTACGTCATAAACCATTACACCGCCCACTCTTTCAAGACCTACAAAAGCAAATACTTTATCGGCAATGTGCGCAATAGTTACACCTTCAGGTTCAGGGCCTTTTGCACGGCTGCGGTTTTTAGCTGTATTGCTTTCGCTGTCTGCATTAAATATTCCGCTGAAAGCCGGTGCTGTTGAAGTATACATTTCGAAATCATCACCACTATCGTATACTCTTGCTTTAGTATCCGCATTAAATATAGAGAATGAACGTGTACCTACAGCATAAATTTGCTCGTAAGCAGTACCATCTGCATTAAGGCCATCAAGGTTAGTTACCCTCATCCTGCCTGCATTGTAGCTTTTTTTAAGCATCGCAGCCTGAGGATATTCGGTAGCATCAAGGTTATAATTGTTAGCGCCAATTGTAGTACGCTCTTCAAAACCTTCATATTCTTTTTCGTCACCTTCGTTAGCAGTAACTATATAGTTAGTACCGTTAGCACTGTAGTTAGCAACACCATCCGGAATAAAGTAAGCCTGTATAGGCCAGTTGGCTATAAGTACTTCCTGATTATTATCTGATATATCAAAACCATTACCCGGCAAACTCATATCTTTAGTGCCTAAGCCCCAAACATCTGAAATTGTATTGGTCACAAGATTGATTTCTGCTACAGCATTGTTTTCCTGTAATGTAACCCACGCTTTTTGAGAATCGGCGCTTGTAGTAATATACTCAGGTTCAAAATCCTGAGACATAGTGCTTGTTAGTTTCAGTTTACGTATTCCTGATGCACTAAGCAAAGCTTCGGCTTCCGGTGTATTGTAAGCCGTAAATAACAGGGTAGTAACATCATCGTTAGTAAGTGCAGCTACACCACCTGTAATATCAATTATGCTTACAGACCCTTCAGGATCTATGCTGTAATCAGCATTCGGCTGACCTTCATTTGCAGTAAGTACTTTTGTACCATCCGGCGTGAAAGAGATATTATCCGGCAGGGCACCTACAGTTACCTGGCTGATAAAAACACCCTCTGTAGTAAAGAATACTACTGAACCATTAAGTGCCTCATTCGTATTAGGCGAAGCTACGGCCACAATTCCATTTTTAACTGCTACACTGGTAACACCACCATAAGGAGTCATATTTATAGAGTTTAGCGTTACCGGAGCTTCAGGATTTGTAAAATCTACAATATCAAGACGGCCTTCAATAGCGCTGGTAGCAAATAATTTTTTGCTTATAGAATCGTAAGCAACAATCTCGCAAGTACTGTCATTAGCACCAGACGGGTCGAAACTTGTAACATAATCTAAAGCAATGCTACGCGTAGGAGCCGGGGCCTGTACATCATTATCTTTAATATAAACCGTAGCAAGTGTTTCGCCGGATATGGTTACACCTACAGGGTTTTCAAGGCTTAGCACAAAATATTCTGCCTGTTGCTCTTCCAGGGTATCGTCTATAATAGGAATAGTTATAGTTTGTGTAGTGCTGCTTGCATCTGTAAGCGTTATGGTTTGTGTAGTATATGTAAAGTCGTTACTGTCTGCAGTGCTAAAAGGTGCTCCTTTTAGTACAAGATCTACAGTTCCTGCAGATGGGTTAGCCACATTTACCACAAAACTTAGTGTACCTGCATCTTCATTAACCACGATAAAATCATCGGCTAATGAAACTGTTGCAGGAGTTGGCTCAGGGTCTACTGTGCCTTCCAGAGGTGTACCGGTAACCGTTAGATTATCAAAACGGTTGTTACCGCTTTCACCTGCTGCTGCAGTTCCGCCAAAGTTAATCCTTACTACTATATTTGCAGCATCATCTACTCCCGGAACGTTTGAGAAATCAAGTGTTACCAGCTCATAAGCTGTTGCAGAGGGGCTGTATGTTGTTACAGGTAAATCGGTAGTTATAAACGTAATGCCACCATCAAGGCTGTATGCATAATTTTGTTCCGTAGCACCTGCAGATGTTCTCGTAGTGGCAAATTTTACCATCACATTTTCATAACCTGTAGTTGGGAACGAAACAAGTAAACTACGCGTATCGCTTGGGTTACGTGGGCGAAGGCCCAAGCCTGCCGGAGCGGCATTTTGTGCGTTTAAAACGTCACCATCTACATTATCAAGATATCCGGCGCCTGTTCCGGTATACAAAATAGATGTTGTAGCTCCTGTAATGTTTGTTAAATCTGCAGCAATGGGACTCTCTATATGCCCATTTGGCAGCGAATTAAAACTCCAGTAATGTACTAATGATTGTGCCTGGGCAACCTGTGCCAGTGAACCACAAAGCAAAAGCATAAAAACTTTTTTGTAATTTTGAAACATAATTTTGTGTGTTGTTAATTGTAGCTGCAAAAATGGACGTTGTAGTTTAACTTACCTTTACGCAAAAATGAATGCTACATTATTATCATGTTATCAAAGTTTTGTAACTGTAAAGCGAAAACGATTTTATAAGCCACCACTTAATAATTACATAACCCCATACTACAAAAAAAGCCTACCAAAAATTTGGCAGGCTTAAGCAATTTAAAAAAAGGGTTAGTTAACTTTTAGGCATTAAAACCGTATCAATTACATGTATAACGCCATTACTTTGGTCAACATCAGCAATTGTAATTTTGGCTTTACCACCTTTTTCATCCATTATCCACACGTCCTTACCGTTCATCATAAAGGTAAGCGTACCGCCCTGAACTGTTTTAGCAGTGTATTTACCATTACCTTTTTTAATGCCGGCCATAACATCTGCCGCACTCCATTTACCTGCTACCACATGGTAAGTAAGTATAGTCGTAAGCATTTTTTTGTTCTCAGGTTTTAGTAAAGTTTCTACAGTTCCTTTTGGCAATTTATTAAATGCCGCATTTGTAGGTGCAAAAACAGTAAACGGCCCTTTACCTTCAAGAGTTTCTACAAGGCCGGCAGCCTTAACGGCAGCAACAAGCGTAGTATGGTCTTTAGAGTTTACCGCATTTTCTATAATGTTTTTGTTAGGATACATTGCTGCACCACCCACCATTTTAGTTTTTTGTGCAAAAGTTGCCGATCCTGTTAGCATAGTAAAAGCTACAAGAGCTACTGATAAAATTTTTGAAGTTTTCATGGTTTGTTTTTTTAAATGTTTATAAAGACAGATACGCCACAAAACAAATCATGGTTTTTTAACAGGAGAATTTTTAGAAAACATTAACTTTTGCCAAAGTAATCCTTTTGTTGCGGAGGTTGATATAGTATATATTTTATATTCAGGATTTAGCATTGTGTTGCCATTTCGATACACATGTTACTATCTGTATATCAGATTTCACCGGATTCAGGTGGCGGACTTATATGAACTATCACTCTTCTGTAGAAAATTTTCCTTGCTATTGTTGCGGAAAAGACCCATACTATTTTTCTTTATTTTTAATATTGCCTATCAACTCATCTTTGCTGATAGCAAACCGGTTTGCTCTTTTATTAGATATGTCGCCGTAGTCTGTCCACATAAGTTCTGCGCCATCTTCAATATTTTCATATATGGGTAGTAAATCTCCAATACCCACAAAGGACCATTGCATTTCTTTATGGTTAGCATTAATGAATTTGTATTCTTTTTCCTTACCTATTTTTAAGCCTTTTTTATAGGCTTCTTCAGGAGATTCAGCTTTTACTAAGTGTGTGTTTCCCCAAGTTGTTACCCTTCTTAAATCGTTAGTTTTGTTACTCACAACCGGTTCGCACTTTTCGATAATTTCAATCAGGTACCATTGTTTATTCTGATTAGCTATTTATTCTGAAGTTTGCATTTGTAGCTTTTATTATATTTGGGAATATACTAAATTAATAAAAGCAAAAAACGCCCCCATTTCTGGAGGCGTCTATCATCTATTATTTTTTGTCTGAAAATCTAACAGTCCAATAATCTAATTATCTCTTCTCAATCCACTCACGGGCGTTAACAAACGCTTCGTGCCATGGCGAAACCTCATCAGTACGGCCTTCAGGGTAATAAGCCCAGTTCCACTGGAACATAGAGCGCTCTATGTGCGGCATCATAACCAGGTGGCGGCCATTGTTGCTTGCCATCATAGCAATATCAAAGTGCGAGCCGTTAGGGTTAGCCGGGTAGCCGTTGTAAGCGTATTTTGCCACAACATCATACTTATCTTCGGTGTAGGGTAAGTCGAATTTACCTTCACCATGAGATATCCACACACCCAGCGTACTGCCGGCAAGCGTGCTTAGCATAACCGAGCTGTTTTCCTGCACAGTAACCGATGTAAAGCCACTTTCGTGTTTTTTACTGTCGTTATGCAGCATGCGCGGTTTTACTTCATGGTCGGGGTTTATAAGGCCAAGCTCTATAAACAGCTGGCATCCGTTACAAATACCTACCGATAGTGTATCTTCTCTCGCAAAGAATTTTTCTAAAGCAATTTTAGCTTTTTCGTTATAAAGGAAAGCACCTGCCCAGCCCTTAGCCGAACCCAGTACATCGCTGTTGGAGAAACCTCCCACAGCACCAATAAACTGAATATCTTCAAGTGTTTCACGGCCGGAAATAAGGTCGGTCATGTGTACGTCTTTCACATCAAAACCGGCAAGGTACATGGCATTTGCCATTTCACGTTCCGAGTTACTGCCTTTCTCACGGATAATTGCCGCTTTAGGGCGTGGTTTAGACGGGTCTAACACCACTTTTTTACCTGTAAACTGGCTCGGGAATGTGTATTGTAACGGTTGGTTTTTGTAGTTGTTGTAACGCTCCTGTGCTTTTTGTTTGCCACTTTGTTTCTGGTCAAGCAGGTAAGAGGTTTTAAACCAGGTATCCCTTGTTTCTTTAACGTCAAAGGTATAGTTGGCATCGCCGTTTTTAACGGTTACCGTGTTGCCCTCTTTAGGCTTGCCTATAAGAGTGAACGCTACGTTGTTTTTAGCAAAAACTTCTTCGACAGTAGTATCTGCCTGAATAACAATCGCAATGTTCTCAGCAAATAGGGCTTTTACAGTATCAGCTTCGTTAAGGTTTGTCAGGTCGTAATCAGCACCCAGGTTAACCTCGGCAAAGCTCATTTCAAGAAGTGTAGTTATTAAACCACCGCTGCCTATATCGTGGCCTGCTGCAATTTTACCGTCTTTAATTAAATCTTGTATAGTATTAAAAGCATTTTTAAAATTGGCTGCATCCCTGATGCTAGGTACTTCGCTGCCCACTTTGTTAAGCACCTGCGCGAAAGACGATCCGCCAAGTTTAAAGGCATCGCCGCTAAGGTTAATATGGTAAATGTTACCGCCGTTCTTTTTAAGTACAGGCTCTACCACTTTACGAATGTCGCTACAGTTACCTGCGGCAGATATTATCACGGTACCCGGGGCAATAACATCGCCATCAGGGTATTTTTGTTTCATGGAAAGCGAATCTTTACCGGTAGGGATGTTGATGCCCAGTTCGATAGCAAAATCGCTGCAGCCTTGTACGGCTTCATACAAACGGGCATCTTCGCCTTCGTTCTTACAAGCCCACATCCAGTTTGCCGAAAGCGATACGCTTGCCAAACCGTCTTTAAGCGGAGCAAAAACAATGTTTGATAAAGCCTCGCCAATAGAGTTACGGCTACCCGCAACAGGATCTACCAATGCCGAAACAGGGGAGTGGCCTATAGTAGTTGCTATACCTTCTTTACCGGCATAATCAAGCGCCATAACGCCCACGTTGTTTAACGGTAGCTGAATAGGGCCTGCCGTTTGCTGCTTGGCAACTTTACCGCCCACACAACGGTCTACCTTATTAGTTAACCAGTCTTTACTGGCCACGGCTTCAAGCTGCAATACCTGGTTAAGGTAATCGTGCAGTTTTTCCTGTGTATATTCAGGGTTGCTGTAATTAACGGCAACCGTTTTGTCTTCCATGATGGTTTTTGGCGAAGAGCCAAACATGTCTTCCAGCGCAAAATCCATTGGTTTTGCATGGGTTGTGGCACTCTCAAAAGTAAAGCGGTGGTCGCCTGTTACATCACCCACAGCATACATAGGGCTACGCTCACGATCGGCAATGCGTTGCAATGTATCAATATCTTTTTGCCCAATAACAAGGCCCATACGTTCCTGGCTCTCGTTACCTATAATTTCTTTAGCCGAAAGCGTAGGGTCGCCCACCGGCAATTTGTCAAGGTCTATTTTACCGCCTGTCTCTTCTACAAGTTCGCTAAGGCAGTTTAAGTGTCCGCCCGCACCGTGATCGTGAATAGAAACAATAGGGTTAACATCGGCCTCTACCAGTCCGCGTACAGCGTTAGCGGCACGTTTTTGCATTTCGGGGTTAGAACGCTGCACGGCATTAAGCTCGATACCTGATGCAAAAGCACCTGTATCTGCACTTGATACTGCTGCACCACCCATACCTATGCGGTAGTTTTCGCCACCCAGTATAACAATTTTGTCTCCCACCTGTGGTTTTTGCTTGGCCGCCTGGCTGGCTTTACCATAGCCTACACCACCGGCAAGCATTATTACTTTATCAAAGCCTAACTTACGGCCTTCTTCCTCATGTTCAAACGTAAGTACCGACCCTGTAATAAGCGGCTGCCCGAATTTATTACCAAAATCAGATGCTCCGTTAGAGGCTTTTATTAATATATCCATTGGGGTTTGGTACAGCCATTTGCGCTCGTCCATACCCTCTTCCCATGTCCTGTTTTCTTCCAGTCTTGAGTAGGCCGTCATGTACACAGCTGTACCTGCAAGAGGGAGCGATCCCTGCCCACCGGCAAGCCTGTCGCGAATTTCTCCGCCTGCACCCGTAGCAGCACCATTAAAGGGCTCTACCGTGGTAGGAAAGTTGTGGGTTTCTGCTTTTATTGAGATAACAGAGTTAAATTCTTTAATCGCGTAGAAGTCGGGTTTATCAGCCGTTTCAGGGGCAAACTGCTGTACGCGCGGGCCTTTTATAAACGCCACGTTGTCTTTGTATGCCGAAACGATATCGCCCGGTGTCTCTACCGATGTTTTCTTGATAAGCTTGAATAACGATGATGGTTTTTCTTCGCCATCTATTACAAACGTACCGTTGAATATTTTGTGGCGGCAGTGCTCGCTGTTAACCTGAGAGAATCCGAATACTTCGCTGTCAGTTAATTTTCTGCCAAGTTTGGTTGCCAGGTTATTAAGGTAATCTACCTCTTCCGGGTTAAGCGAAAGCCCTTCCTGTTTATTGTAAGCCGCGATATCCTCAATTTCGAGGATAGGCTCGGGCTTGATGTTTATAGTGTAAATGTCCTGATCAAGGCCGTCATACTTTTGCGAAAGCATAGGGTCGAATTTGGCATCGGCCTCAGCTACTTTCTCAAACTCCTCGATGCGGATAATGCCTTCGATGCCCATATTCTGGGTAATCTCTACAGCATTAGTGCTCCAGGGCGTGATCATGGTGGCACGTGGGCCAACAAAAAAATCCGTAAGGACGGATTTTTCTATTTTATGCGCGTTGCCAAAAAGCCAGTTTAATTTTGAAATATCCTCTGCCGAAAGCTGGTTTTGCGACTGTACTGCAAAAACCGTATTGGTCTGGTTTCCGAAGAAATGGATCATTAGTATGTGTGTTGTTGTTTAAGGTGCAAAATTAATCAAAAAAGCGGAATTAGGCAAGTGTAAAAGAGTTGATTTGAAAGGCGATAAATTTGTTGAACAGGCATAGTTTTAGTTTTCAAATTGAAAACTTTTTAGTAATTTTGTTGAATGAAGGTGTTGGTTAAGAAGACGGTTTTATTTTACATAAAAAAATATCCAATGGCGGAAATGCCGTTAATGATTTGGTATAATGATTTTTCTAAAAATGAATTCGCTAATTTTAATGAACTTAAAAAGGTTTATGGGAATGCCAGTATTGTAAACAACGGAAGGGTTGTATTTAATATTAAAGGAAATGATTTCAGGTTAATAGTTTCAACAAATTTTTTGCAGGGTGCATGTTATGTTATTTGGTTTGGAACTCACAAAGAATATGATAAAGTTAATGTTGAAACAGTTGTATTTGATACTTCGATTTTAACGGAAAAAAAATAAAAATGATGAACTGGAAAGTATTAAAGACGGAAGAAGATTACAATAGTGCTTCGATGCGTATGATGGCTATATTTCATGCAGAGCCAAATACACCTGATGGTGATGAGTTAGATATGCTTATAGTTTTGATAAAAGATTATGATGATAAGCATTATCAATTACCTGAGTTAGATGCACTGGAAGTAATTAAATATAAAATGCAGGAGCGCGGAATAAAAGCAAAAGACCTTGAGCCTATTATTGGAAGTAAAGGCCATGTTTCTGCAATTTTATCAGGTAAGCGTGAAATTACATTAAAAATGGCTCAAAAATTAAAAAAATATTTTGACATACCTGCTGAGGTATTCCTTCATGGGGTATAAGTATCTTTTTAATAAATGTTACCTTTAGCTATTTGTCATAACAATAAATCCGGCCGCATAGCCGGATTTATTGTTAGTGGAAATTCGTGTAATTCGTGGCACGTTACCTCTTCCTCTTCAGCACAATTTCCATACTCTTAAATTCATTTTGGCCTTGTTTAGTGTCGTAAAATTGTAGGTGATGAGGTTAACCGCTTATTCTTGAGTTATCATAATCTTTATCAAAGTGCGTGCTTACAAATTCGAGTGCTTCTTTGTATGCGTTATCTGACCAGTCGCCAGTTTCATAAATAAAATTGGTGTCGATATCACACAAACAAATTACCCCGTAATAGGAAAGTTGGATAACAAATTTATTTACATTACCTTCAAATATCGCAAAGCTATCTTTGGTGTTGGCTACCCCAACGCACTTACCGGTACGAACAGTTGCCTTGTAAAATTTCAGCTTTTCGAATACTAATGGGAGCGAGTCCTTTATCATCAAATAAAAATCTTTCCCAAAGCCATCATAACGGTTGGTAAATTCGGTAAACGTTTCTTCGACATGTTCATCGCAATCGCCAAGCGCCTCAATGATAAAATCTTCCATAAATTAAAGTTTTACTATGTAAGCAAGCTATTATATTGAAATTTGTATGATAGATGGCAAGCTATTTCTTCCTCTTCAACACAATTTCCATGCTCTTGAATTCCTTTTGGCCTTGTTTAGTATCGTAGGTTTCAAGCTTGCGGGTATTGGCATCTACAAAAGTATACACCTCGCGCATGTTTATATTCTTTCCGGTAATGGGGTCTATCATTTGGCCTGTAAGGTTAATAGCTTTTACGGCTTCGTCATAATGGCCTTTAGTAATCATCATGCCGGTACCCATATTGTCTATCCAGGTAGAGGTATATTCGCCGCTCTTGTTGTTGTATGCCAGGGTGCTTTTGCCTTCAAACGGCATACCCATCATGGTGCCGCTGTAAAAGGTTTCCTGGTAATGGCCGCTTAGTATCATCCTCACTTCGGCTGTGGAGGTGTATGCTTCAGGCAGCGCATCGGGGTTCATCCAGAAGGTCATGGTAACATCCCATTTCCCCTGTTCGTCGGCCATCATTTTGTGGGCAAAACCGGGTGTGGCATAGTCTTTCCATGCCTGCTCTGTTTGCGCGGAGTCAAGAGGTTTATCGTTAACCGTGTCTTTAACAGGTATAGTATCGTTCGTTTCGGTAGTGGCTGAGGTTTGGATTTTTACGCCGTCTTTGCACGATATTAAACACAGCGTAAGGGCACAAAGGGCAATGCAGGTACTTTTCATAATTATTGATTTTAAGTTGGTTGCCTAAAATTATGAAAAATACCTGAATTACAGGCAATAATTATTCTGCCGGAGCGGGCTGGCTTTCGTAAGCACCCATATCCGGTGCAGATGCACTGCGGGCAACACCTTTAATGTCCGGACCTACGACTGCCGCAACTACAGGGTCGGCACTGCCTTCAGGACCTGGATTTGCAGGGGTTGCAGCATCATTGGTAATAAGGTTTAGCTTATTGTTTGGTGCATCTTCAAACCTTGGCCTGTTATTATTAGCTGTTTTTGCAATCACGCAGGTGTTATAGTAGGTGTCGTCTGCAGTAGTGTTTGTTTCGTACTTATATAAAGAGTTATTGGCAAGCTGGTTGCCTGTGTCTACCAATTTTATAAGGCAATGGTTAAATACCGATTTAAAGATAGTGGTATCATTACCCGTTGGAGGAACAAATTTCTCTAACGATATGCCTAAATTACCGGATCCATACATAATACAGTTATCAAAAGAGGCAACCATATCAGAATAGCGCGTTACATTGCCAACATCCCAGTAATTGTTCATAAGCACAGGTACCTGGTTGTAGCTGTTAAAGTAGTTTGCAAAAGTACATTGCTTAAAACTGTGCGTACCGCCCTGTACTAAAGAAAGCGATGCCTGGCCTGCATTGTTAATTACAAGGTTTGTACCTGTAGTATTTCCATGTATGCTAAAGAGGCCAAAGTTTGTGCTGTTGTATATTTGTGAGTTGTTGATTTTTAATTTTGGTATGGTATTGTTGTCGCCAATTGGTGCCTGGGCAAAAATACCTATGTTGGCATTTTTTACGGTAAGGTGGTTAATGGTATTATCTGCTTCTGACATTATTAAAACCGACCCCCATTGTCCGGGAATATCATGGAAATCCGGCTCAAGCCTGTCGCCTTCAAAAATCACTTCATTTTCTAAAGCGGCTGTAGACGATTGCGAACCATTAACTTCCAGCCTTGCGCCGGGACGAACCATAAGCCCGGAATCGGCATGAAAGTGTATCCTCGCGCCCGGGTCTACCACAAGTGTTTCACCAGATGGGACATTGGCATAGCCATATATTACATAAGGCTTGGTGTTTTTCCAGTGGTATTCGTCATCATGATCGGCATGGTCTAAGTTAAAGCCGTAAATATAAGTAGGCTCGGTAGTATTACTATCGCTGTCATAACGTACAGCTTCATAAAGTCCCTCATCGTTGCGCTGCGGGAACAAAAAGTAAGCGTCCTGTACAAGGGTAACGAGTTCTACCTTTTGGTTGCCGTTGCTGCTTGTAAACTGTATGTTGTCGGTATATAAAAATGTGGTATTGTCATTGGCATAGTCAGTATAATCTATAGTGGTTTCTATAAAAACAAACATACTGTCCTTTGCTAAAAGCTCTACATTGTTAAACACCTTGCCGGGAACACCATCTACCATAAGACGGTATTTAGAGTTTTCTGCCTGGCCCAGTGCTATACGTGGAATGCTAATGTCTTTATTGCTGCGGTTGTATACCTTTAGTGTATAAGTGCTTGATCCTACGTTGGTAAAAACGGTATCGAGGTATACTGTATCGCGCGAAAATTCGAGTCCGCCGGTGCTGGGTTCAAATTCAAAATCATCACGGCAAGAGGTAAAGGTTACGGCAAAGCCCAGTAAAAGCAATAGTAAAAGATGGCGCATAGCGTTAAACAATTTTTGGTAAAAATAGCTATTAATTTATAATTTTTAAAGGCAATCTAATGGTTAACGCGGGTAAAGTGTTTTTAGTTTGTATTTCGTTGTTTATTGTTAGTAGTTTATAGTTTTATTGCAGCAATTCCCCCTTTGGGGGTTAGGGGGCTTTTTCTATCTTTACAAAAACAAACCACAATGGCATTCGATAAAGAAAAAGCACTTAAAATGTGCAACGACTATAGTAAAAATACATTAATGGAAACTCTGGGTATTGTTTATACCGATGCTGCCGAAGGTTTCCTGCAGGCAACTATGCCTGTTAACCCGCGTGTACACCAGCCCATGGGGTTACTGCATGGCGGGGCAAGTGTAGCATTAGCCGAAAGTGTGGGCAGTGCAGCATCGCTTATGTTTGTAAACCCCGAATTGCAGGAGGTTAGGGGTATAGAGATATCTGCAAACCATTTGCGCAGCAAGCGCGAAGGCGTGGTAACGGGTACTGCACGGATTGTACACCAGGGCAGGAGCCTGCACTTATGGGAAATAAAAATTACCGATGAAGAAGACAGGCTGATATCGCTTTGCAAAATAACCAATATTGTCTTGCCAAGGAAGAGAGCCGGGGGAGAGTAGTGGCAGTATTCAGTCGCAGTTTTCAGAAGGCTGCATGTAAAATTTGTGTGAATTTGTGAAATTCGTGTAAAGAAAAAATGAGAAATATATTTTTAAAAATAAAAGAACAGCTTGCTGCGCAATTGCCTTTTGCGGTGTATAGTAAACCTGGCAGTGAAGCTATAACCGGTGTTTTTCAAAAGGATGATGCACAGTATAGCCCTGATGACTTTAAAAAGAAAGGTTTTGTGTTTGCTCCATTTGAAGGCGAGGCGGTTTTTATTCCGTTTGATGCTGCTGAGGTTGTAAATGCCGAAATTGAAGTGGGCGGCTTTAAAAAATTACAGCCTAAATCGTTCGATATTAATAAGGAAGCCAAAGCCGATTTTGAAGCATTGGTAGCTAAAAGTGTAGCGGCTATAAACACCGGGCAGTTTAAAAAACTGGTTACATCACGCACCGAAGCTGTTGAGTTTGATGATGCCGATGTTACCCTGATTTATGAAAAACTGTTGTACACTTATCCTGCGGCATTCAGGTACTGTTTTTACAGTCCTCAGTCCGGTTTATGGATGGGGGCAACGCCGGAACAATTGCTTAAGGTAGAAAATAATACCGTACACACAGTGGCCCTTGCAGGTACACAATTGTTTACAGAAGAGCAGGAAACCGTTTGGGAAACCAAAGAGCAGGAAGAGCAACAGTTTGTAACCGATTATATTCTAAAAGAACTGCGTGAACATGCTGCCGACATTGTTACCACCGAGCCGTACACCTTTAGGGCGGGGAATATTGTGCATATAAAAACAGATATATCGGCAGAGCTAAAAATGGATAGTAGCATAAAAGATGTTATAAGTACATTGCACCCTACACCTGCAGTATGCGGCTTACCTAAGGCTGATGCCAAAGCTTTCCTAATACACAATGAAGGTTACGATAGGGGGTTTTATTCGGGTTACCTAGGGGAACTTAACGCAGATGCTGCTACAGGCCATCATAAAACCGACCTTTTTGTTAACCTGCGCTGTATGAAAATAGAGGGCAATATTGCAAACCTATACATAGGCTGCGGCATTACTAAAGACAGCAACCCGGAGAAAGAATTTTTTGAGACGGTAAATAAAAGTATGACGATGAGAAAGGTGCTTTAAATTTAGATTTAAGAATGTAGATTTTATATTGAACTTCGATTATCCAAATTACTATCTTTATCAAAGGTTGTACGACCTAACTCTGCTACTTTGAAACTTCCTCCACAAAATCTTTGTAACTTTGCAGCTATAAATTTTGCAATTACAATAATGAAATTAGATATACTTGTTTTTGGTGCCCACCCCGATGATGTAGAATTAAGTTGCGGTGGTACAATAGCCAAAGAAATTTCGCTTGGTAAAAAAGTCGGGATAATAGATCTTACCCGTGGAGAGCTTGGTACCCGCGGCACTGCCGAGATAAGGGATGAAGAGGCAGACAATGCCGGAAAAATATTAGGTGTAGCCATTAGGGAAAACCTGCGTTTTCGCGATGGTTTTTTTACTAACGATGAAGAGCACCAGCTTAAGGTAATAGAGATGATACGCAAGTACCAGCCGGAAATTGTTATTGCCAATGCCATAGAAGACCGTCATATAGACCACGGGAAGGGCAGCAAGCTTGTTAGCGATGCTTGTTTTCTTTCAGGACTGCGTAAGATAGAAACTCAGCATGAAGGTATTAGTCAGGAGACCTGGAGGCCGGCAGTGGTGTACCATTACATACAGTGGAAAAACCTGAAACCCGATTTTGTGGTAGATATTACCGGATTTATAGATGTAAAAGTAGCATCGCTTATGGCATATAAGTCGCAATTTTATGACCCAAACAGTACAGAACCGGTAACGCCTATTGCAACAAAAAACTTTAAAGAAAGCATTTTGTACCGTGCAGCCGACCTTGGGCGACTCATAAATACTGAATATGGCGAAGGTTTTACAGCCGAAAGGCATGTGGCAGTGAGCAGCTTAAGCAATTTGATATAAAAAAATTTAAATTTTGCTTGCAGAAACAATAACAGTATAGTATATTTGCACTCGCAAAACAGATGGTGGTTTTAGCTCAGTTGGTTAGAGCGCTAGATTGTGGTTCTAGAGGTCGCCGGTTCGAACCCGGTATTCCACCCTTATTTCAACCCTTCAGGAAACTGAAGGGTTTTTTTATGCTTAGTATTAATACTCAGATACAATATAAGCCAATACACCATAAGCTAAACATATATACATGGTCTAACAATGTAAAATGCTTTTCTGTCGAAGTAAATATTAGCAATACACTTTTTAAGGGATAATGTTACTCTCCGGCGTGGGTGTTGCCACGGTTAACCTTGTTATCAGGGTTAGAATTATCATAACGTCCTTTCTCAGTATCGTTATTAAAGTCGCGGTTCTCTGCAGTTTCTATATCTTCGGCTTCGCTCGCAGTGCCACGGCTTTTACTAACAACTTCCCCATCATCGCGGGTGGTGTTGTCATTTTCACTTACCGGTGGCGCTTTCTTTTCATCAACATCGCGGGCTCTTTGCTGTGTTTCAACATCGCCGTTTTTCTTTTTATCCAGTTCGGCCTTTAATTTATCAGATGACGGATCATAATTTTTAGGCAGGTTATCGCCACTAAAACCTTCGTTTTTATCGCTTTGCTTTTCCTGTCCATTTATTTTTTTATCGCCAAGGTCTTTAGTATCGTCTGTTCCCGGTATCATAAGTTTTATTTTTTTGTGGTTATCTAAAATTCATCAGGGCTTCATAATGTGATTGTACAATTGCATTTACTGTAGTTTCCAGCGAAATATCAAGGTTTGTATACCCTTCTTTAAGCGTTCCGTCGCTTTTAAAATAATCTGATAAGGATGATTGTACAGGCGTATTATTATCAGTGTAAATTTGTGTCACAGTAAAAGTCAGTGTATATCGGTTCTCATAAAAAGTGAACTTCATAGTATACTGTATGCGATGCTCAAACTGTTCGCCCAGATTAGTATAATAAAAAGCATTTTTTTTAAAGCCTGTAATCGTTATAGTGTTGTCTGTTACATTAGTAAAGTCATAGCCTTTATCCTGGTCAATCTTCCTGCGTTGCCTTTCTAAAGCCCATGTTTTTGTAACCGAGACAAGCTTTTCGGGTTTAGTAGCAGGAATACTTACATCAATGGGTTCAAAGCCACCTTCGCTCAACTTCATTTCGGGAGGCTGTGCACTGGCAATGCCGCAGATAAGGATTATAAACAGGCTGTAAAGCTTTAGCATGGCTATACTTTTTTAAGGGCTTTTTCAAACTCATCTTTAATCCTGTCGTGCGATACTAAAAATGGTTTTTTATCTATAGAGATGTTTATATCGTCGCCATCAATAGTATACGAACCTTCAAAATTGCCAATAGGGGTACTGCCCTCAAACTGGCCTTTTTGCTCATCGCCTGCAAAGGTACCTTTGTCGCCTATGGTACTCTTTATTTTGCTTATTAGACCAGACTTATCTCCGGGATATTTTAATGTAAACTGATTGCTCATAATAATTATATTTAGTGTGTTATGTAAATATAATCATTGTATAACCTATTACTGTTTAGCTTTTGTTAAACCTTATAGACTGTAATTTTAGTTTACTGTTTAATGATGAAACTTCTTTTTTCGGCATCAAAAACAATTCCGTCATCATTAAACAATGTATCAAATATATCAGATTCAATGCACCCCTGCGGAGTGTCCTGTAGCACAATATTGGGTGTCATAATAATAAGTTCGTCGCTTAATTGTAATGCCAGGTCCAGGTCGTGAGTAGAATATAGGATACATTTATTTTGTTCTGCAGCCAGTTTTTTAAGCAGCCGCAGTAAGCTAACTTTATGCTGAAGGTCTAAATGTGTAGTGGGTTCGTCAAGAATAATAAGCGGGGTATCCTGCGCCAGTGCCCTTGCTATTAATACCTTTTGCAGCTGGCCATCGCTTATTTCAAAATGTTTTTTATAAGATAAATGGTCTGTCTGGGTAAGTTTTAAAGCCTCGGTTATTTTAGAGCGGTCATCTCCCGACAGGCTGCCCACCCAGTTAGTATACGGCTGGCGGCCAAGGGCAACAAGTTCATAAACAGTAAGGTTACTTGGCGGCAGGCTTTCGGTTAAAACAATGCTAAGCTGTTGTGCAAGGTCTGCCGGAGTGTAAGCTTCAATGTTTTGTCCGTTAAGTATAACACTGCCTGCCAGTGGCTTTTGTATGCCTGTAAGCGTTCTAAGCAGTGTGCTTTTACCAATACCATTTGCGCCAATAAGAGCAGTTAGTGTTCCGCTTTTAAGCGTCAGGTTAATGCCCGGCGCTATAACATGGTTTGCTTTTTTAGTACTGTAACCAATGGTTATGTTATTTGCCTGCAGTATTGTTTTACTTTTCTCCATAGCCATTTAATTAAAGATGCCTTTGTGCCTGTTAAGCAACAACCCAATAACTACCGGAGCACCTATTATAGATGTTATGGCGTTTATGGGGAGTACAAAAGAACTTCCCGGCAATTGCGTAAAAATATCGCATAACAGCATAAGCACACTGCCAATGAGCAGCGTTGCCCAAAATAAAACGTTGTGGCTGCTGGTTTTAAAAAGGAGTTTTGCCATGTGTGGCACAACCAGGCCTACAAATGCTATAGGCCCGGCAAAAGCGGTTATACAACCTGTAAGCAGGCTGGTAGCCAGTATAATGACAAAGCGCGTACGGTTAAAGTTAATACCCATACTCTTGGCATAACGTTCGCCAAGTAAAAGTGCATCAAGAGGCTTGAGGGTAACGGCTGCCATAATCAGACCCATAAGAACGACGAGAGCGAGTAATACAATGTTGTTCCACGGAAGGTTACCAAGGCTTCCTAATGCCCAAAAGGTGTATTTCTGAAGTTGTTCGGCAGTACTAAAATAGGTTAATACACCTACTATTGCACCTGTAAAACTGGTAAACATCAGTCCTATAATAAGTATAGCCATAGTATCGCGCAGGCGTTGCGCAACGGCTAATATTGCCAGTAAAACAATGAAACTTCCTGCCACCGATGCCAGTACAATACCATAAGCCGAAAGAAATACCCCCGCCAGCGCAACAGGAAGCATACCCGATGCCAATATTACAAAAGCCACGCCCAGGCTGGCACCACTGTTAAGCCCCAAAACATCTGGCCCCGCTAATGGGTTTCGGAAAAGCGTTTGCATGAGCAGCCCGCCTATAGATAAGCCTATGCCCGCTAGTAATGCCGTTATAGCTTTGGGCAGCCTGTAGTTTATTATGATGTATTGCCAACTGGTTTTAGATGCTTCGCTACCGGTAAGGCTCTGTAAAACATCAGTTAGCGGGATTTTAACCGCACCCAGGCTTATATTCGCAAAGAAAAACACAAGTAGGGCAAGCCCTAAAAGTGTAAAAAGCGTGATATGCAGGCGGTTGTTTTGCAATTGTTATTTCAATTTTTCAAAAAAGTTTAACTGGTATCCCGGCAGCAGCTCAGGATGTAAAATGCTTATCAGGTCTTTTAAAACCAGGTCGGGGCGGTTAGGGGCAAGCTCAAAATACAACAGCCCGCCGGTTGCGCCTTTTTTGTTACTGTACGAATATACCTGTTTGTTTTTAAATGATTTAAATTGCGCATAATGCGGGTTGGTATCGGTCATTTCCTTAAGCGATGTAAACTGGCTTGGGCCTATCCATACATCTGCATTTTCGGCTTTTTCCAGCACGGTTTCAAATGACAGGCTTATGCTGCCCGTGCCTGCGCTGTCTGCCCAGAGGTAACTGGCTCCGGCATCTTTTAAAAATAAGGCACCCCAGCTTCCACCCTGTGGCATGTACCACTGGTCCTGAAATAACGCCCCTGCCATAACCGTAGGTTTGCTGCTTACTTTCTGCGCCAGTTTTAGGGCTTCGTGATAATCTTTCTCAACTTTATTAAATAGTGCATTGGCCTCTTTTTCTCTGCCATAAAGTGCCCCGAAAAATTTAATCCACTCTGCTTTACCAAGGGGAGACTGCTCTGTCCAGTCGCCATTATAAATTACCTTAATGCCGCTTTGTTGCAGGCTGTTCAGGGTTTTGTTCGTGCTGTTTATCCCAAACGCTACAATAGCATCGGGTGCAAGATCCAGTATTACTTCTGTATTAAGGCTTTCGTTGGCTCCGGCTTCTTTTACCTTACCGGAATCTATCCTTGCCCGTGTTTTAACCGATGATATATAATCGGTTCCCGGGAAACCCACCAGCGTGTTTTCTACACCAAGCATTTCCAGCGAAGGTATGTGTGTGGTAGAGGTTACCACAACACTCCTTAAGGGAACGGGAATAATGATGCTGTTCTTTAAACTATCGGGCAGTACTGCGCCTTTGCGCTGCATTACATAAGTAAAACCTTTAGTAGCATCCGGCCACGGCTGGGTTACCTTTACTACGGTAAAACCATCATAATTATATATTTGCAGGCCTTTGGCGTACTTAACGGTATTTGCGGTTTTTTCGTTGTGTGCCGTTGCAGGCTGTACATCGTTTTTACATCCGGCAAATGCCAAAAACAGGATAATCAACAGTAAATAAAGCTTTCTCATAAATAAAATTCAGCAGGTGCAAATGTATAAATTAAATAATTCAATATATCTTTGTGCCACACTTAAGGTTGCATTGCGCTGTCGCCGTAATGCATTAAAAGGGAATCGGGTATAAAAAGCCCGGGCTGTTCCCGCAACTGTAAGCTTATCCCGCAAGGGAGGCTGTTGTTAACTGCAAACCACTGTTTTTATAAACGGGAAGGTAAACAACAGCACGCAAGCCAGGAGACCTGCCTTAACTGAAACGAATAACGGGCCTTCGGGAAAAAGGTTCAGTAATTATGACGCTGAAACAATTTATTTTACCGTTCTTTCTTTTACTGTGCCACACCCTTGTAGCGCAGCAGGATAGTATTGTACAACTTAAGGAAGTTGTAATATCCGACACGCAATTGCGCGATTTCTCTGGAACACAATCTGTCCAGAAATTAAACGATTCAGTTATTGGCAGGAATGCCGCTTCGCTAACTTCATTACTGCAATACAATACCGTTATTTATTTTAAGGAAAATGGTTTGGGCATGGTGTCATCGCCATCTTTTCGTGGTAGCACTGCGCAGCAAACTGCCGTAATATGGAATGGCATCAACATCAATTCGCAGTTTAACGGGCAAACCGATTTTAATACCCTAAACACCCGCGATTTTAATGTAATATCTGTAAGGGTAGGGGGAGGCAGTGTTATTTATGGCAGCAGTGCCATAGGCGGCAGCATCCATTTAGATAACGAACTGGCTTTTGATAATAAATTTACTAATGAACTGCGCACCGATTATGGAAGTTACAATACTTTAGGCGTAAATTATAAAGTGGCAACGGCTACAAACAGGTTTAGTACCAATGTGAGCATTAGCCACAACAGCAGCGATAATGATTATAAATTTCCCGGCTATAATGTGCGTAATGATAATGGGCAATACAAAAACACAAGTTTAAATGCTGCCTTTGCCTACAGGCTAAATGCGAAAAACGTATTGCGACTATACAGTTATTTATTTAATGGCGAAAGGCATTTTGCCCGAACGATATCTGCACCATCACGCAGTTTGTATGACGACACCAATACCCGAAATTTACTGGAATGGACGGGTAATTACAACCGTTTTACATCGCGGCTTAAAGTAGCCTATTTACAGGAAAAGTATAAGTATTTTGAAGATTTTGCTACGGACAGTTTTACGTTTGGGCAGGTAAAGACATTTATTAGCCGCTATGATGCTACTTATGATTTTAGCTCTAAGCTAAAGCTGAATGCCATTGCCGATTATACCCAAAACAATGGCGAAGGATCTGATATTTTAAATCATAAACGCAATGTAGGGTCGGGCAGTTTATTGATGAAACATGCGCCTACAGAAAGGTTTCAGTACGAACTTGGCATCCGTAAAGAAATTAAAAATGCTTACCAGAGTCCGCTTTTATTTTCTGCCGGGGCAAATGTAGGTGTTGCTAAGTTTTACAGCCTTAAAGTAAATGCGTCGCGCAACTTCAGGATACCTACTTATAATGACTTGTACTGGCAGGGTAGTGGCAACCCTAACCTGAAACCCGAAAGCTCCTATCAGGCAGAAGTGGGTAATGTATTTAGCTATGCGGGTGCTACCCTTAGTGTTACAGGCTATTACATAAAACTACGTGATATGCTGCGCTGGGTGCCCGATTCCGGTAATATATGGCGGCCTGAAAATGTGGGAAAAGTAAGCACCTATGGTGTAGAATCTGTTTTAAGTTACCAAAAGCAATTTGGCCACAGCCGCGTTACGTTTAATGGCACCTATGCCTATACAGTATCGCGAGAAGACGGCAGCAGTAACCAGTTAATGTATGTGCCTAAGCATAAAGCCACAGCAGCACTGGCGTATGCCTATAAAAATATATCTGTATATTACAGGCACCTGTTCACTGGTGAGGTTTTTTACACAACCGATAGTTCTGCCGGGATAGATCCTTATAATGTATCTGCCATTGGTGCAGAGTATACTTTTAAAGTGCTTAAAGGCTGTAGCCTGGGCGCGCAGGTTAGCAACCTTTATAATACTGAATATTTAAATGTGGCATCGCGGCCTATGCCGGGGCGCAATTACAATGTGTACCTTAACCTAAAATTTTAATATAACATGAAGCTTAACAAATTACTATTTACAGTACTTGCTGGATCGCTCTTTTTTGTGTCTTGTAGCAGTGACGATGATAACACAACTACGCCGTCTGGCGCTTATGCAAATGGCGTAATCGTACTAAACCAGGGAAATTTTACTTCGGGTAATGCATCGGTATCATTTATATCAAATGCTTTTGCGGTAGAAAATAATATTTTTGATGCTAACCTGCTGGGCCAGCCCTTGGGAGATACCGGCCAGGACATAGGTCTTAACGGAGATTTTGCTTACATAGTGGTAAATAACTCACATAAAGTAGAGATTGTAAACCGATATACATTTGCCCCGATAGCCAGCCTGCAAACAGGCCTTACCAATCCACGTTATATTACATTTGAAAATGGAAAAGGATATGTAACCTGTTGGGGAGTAGGAGAGATTGCGGCAGATGACTATATAGCTGTAATAGACCTTGCTACAAATACCCTTACAAGTACAAGGATTCCTGTTGCCGAGGGGCCTGAAAAAATTATTGCCGAAAACGGTAAACTTTACGTAGCCCATAAAGGTGGCTATGGCATGGGTACTACAATTAGTGTTATTAATACAACTACCAACACCGTAGAAACTACTATTGAAGTAGGTGCTATACCGGGATCTCTTGAAGCAGAAGATGGTACATTATATGTGTTAAGCGAAGGTTATCCTTACTATGCAAGTACAGAAACTGCAGGTAGGTTAACGAGGATTAACCTTAGTAATAACAGGGTTGTTGCCACAACTGATTTCCCTAATATTACGCACCCATCTAATCTTGTTATAGAAGATAATGCAATGTATTACACTATTGGTACAGCTGTTTATAAAACCGATTTGTTAAATACTACTTTGCCTATAACTCCATTATTTAATACATCTGCCCAGAGTGTTACCGGCATAACCGCTTTTGATGTTGAAGACGACCATATTTATGTAGGATCAGGCTCATACACCGCTGCCGGGAAAGTAAATATTTACTCTCTTACGGGTGCACCACAGCAGTCGCTTACTGTAGGTATAGCTCCCGCGGGTTTTTACTTTAACAATTAAAATTAATCAGGTTAGTACACCTGATTAAGCAATAACCCATATAAACTGTTTTAAATAAGGCAGTTTATATGGGTTATTTATTTTTCCTGAAGGCTTAGGCAATAGTATTGTTAAGAATTCTGTTATTTTTCCAAAAAACAAGCTGCGATCAGTTTATGCCAATCTTAAGTAAGCAGCCTGTGTAAGGATTAATAATAGTTTTAACCTTCCTTAACCATATTCCTTAATAGTTGTTATTATATAGCTGTAAGCTTTTTAAGGCCTGCAATGGTTGTTACAGGGTTTTCTGCCCTAAATACATAATTGCCTGCCACAAGCACATCTGCTCCGGCCTCTACAAGTTGTACAGCATTTTTGTCGCTTACACCGCCATCTATTTCTATAAGTGTAGATGCGCCGTTGCGGGTAATGATCTCTTTTAGCTTACGTATTTTAGCGTAGGTATTCTCTATAAAACTTTGTCCGCCAAAGCCCGGGTTAACGCTCATTATACATACAAGGTCTATATCGTTTATAACATCTTCCAGCAGGTTAACGTTAGTGTGCGGGTTAATAGCAACACCTGCTTTCATACCTTCTGCCCTTATTGCCTGCAGTGTGCGGTGCAGGTGGGTAGAAGCCTCGTAGTGCACAGTAAGGTTATTTGCACCAAGCTGTGCAAATGTTTTTATGTACTGGTCAGGGTTTACGATCATTAAATGCACATCGATGGTTTTTTTTGCATGGCGCGAAATAGCCTCCAGCACCGGCATGCCAAAAGATATGTTAGGAACAAATACACCATCCATAATATCAACGTGAAACCAGTCGGCATCGCTGTTGTTAATCATTTCGATATCGCGTTGCAGGTTGGCAAAATCTGCCGAAAGCACAGAGGGTGCAATTAAAGTGTTTTTCATTAAGGTAGTTTGTTGTTGTTTACGGGTACAAAGATAAATTTAAGTTGCACAGTAACAAAACAAGCTGTCATAAAGTATGTAAATGTGGATTTTTAATATTACGTTTTCGTTAAGTGAAGGCTCATTTGCAGCTTTAGTATTAAAAAACTATAAATGACGTATTTAATTCAGCATTTTTTTGTGTTAAAGTATAAAAATTAGTCCCTGTTTCTGTTAGCTTTGCTAATAATAGATAGTTTTACACATAACATGAAGGTCAAATATATTGTATATACACTAATAATTGTTGGTATTGGTGCGCTTGTTTATTACAGGATATCCGAAAATAAAAAGCAAAAAGAAGAAATGTCAGGTGGCGGAGGTAAGGGTAACAAACCTCCAATGTCGGTAAGCGGCGTGGTGGTAAACCCCGGTGAGTTTAACAATACACTCTCTCTTTCGGGTTCTATAGAAGCTAATGAGCAGGTACAAATAACCAGCGAAGTATCTGGTATTGCACAAAATATCTATTTTAAAGAAGGGCAGACGGTACAAAAAGGAGAGGTGCTTTTAAAAATTAACGATATAGAACTTCGTGCCCAGGGTGGTGCCACTAAAACAAGGCAAAACCTGGCCTCTGAAAATGAACGCAGGGCAAAACTACTTTTAGAAAAAGAGGCAATTAGCCAGGAAGAATATGACATTGCCAGTGCCGATTTTAAAACTGCACAGGCACAAACACAACTGCTTAATGCGCAAATTGCAAAAACATCTATACGAGCGCCCTTCTCCGGTACTATTGGGCTTCGCAATATATCGCCCGGTACGTATGTAACACCTCAAACCTTAATTACTACATTGGTTAACAGTAGCGATGTAAAAATTACATTTTCGGTACCCGAAAAATATGCCTCGCAAATGAAGGTAAATTCTAAAATTACTTTTACCGTAGCGGGAGATTCTGTAAAACACTCGGCTACTATATATGCCTTAGAGCCGGCTGTAGAGGCAGCTACACGTACACTGCGCATGAGGGCACTGGCTCCTAACGCTAACGGGAAGCTTTTGCCGGGTACATTCGCAAACGTTATCCTTACGCTCGATAAAACGGCTAATGCCTATGTTGTACCTACTGAGGCTATTGTGCCGGTACAAAATGGCAAAAAAGTTTTTATATCTCAAAACGGCAAAGCTAAAGAAGTTATGGTAGAGACCGGCACGCGTACCGATAAAGACATTGTAGTGCTTACCGGTTTAAAACCGGGAGACACAGTATTAACTACCGGTGTGCTTACACTAAAGAATGATAGTCCGGTTAAAGTATCGGTAACGCCTAAAAAATAAGTATGAGTTTATCTACCTTAAGCATAAAGCGCCCGGTACTTACTATAGTAATGAATGTAGCCATAATCCTTTTCGGGATCATTGGATATACTTTTCTTGGTGTTCGCGAGTTCCCGTCTATAGACCCTGCACAAATATCGGTTCGAACCAGTTATGCCGGTGCCAACGCCGATATTATTGAGTCGCAAATTACAGAACCGCTGGAAAAAGCCATCAACTCTATAGATGGTATCCGTAATATAACATCGTCCAGTAACCAGGGGTCCAGTAACATTACGATAGAGTTTGAACTCGAAAAAAACCTTGAAGAGGCGGCTAATGATGTGCGCGATAAGGTATCGCAGGCAGTACGCAGCCTCCCGCAGGATATAGATGCGCCACCGGTAGTGAGTAAAGCCGATGCCGACTCTGAACCTATCATTACAATGACCGTGCAAAGTGGCACGCGTAACCCGCTTGAATTAAGCGACTATGCCGAGAATGTAATTGCCGAGAGGCTACAAACCATTCCCGGTGTAAGTAGTGTACAAATATGGGGGCAAAAAAGGTATGCCATGAGGCTGTGGGTAGACCCGGTAAAGCTGACTGCTTATGGTATTACAGTTGCCGATGTGCGAAACGCCCTCGATGCCCAGAATGTAGAGTTGCCTACCGGAAAACTTACCGGTGCCAATACAGAGCTTACCGTAAAAACACTAGGTAACCTGGCAAGTGCCGATGAGTTTAATAACATAATTATTAAGGCAGATGCCGATAAGATCGTTCGGCTTAGCGATGTAGGCCGTGCCGAATTAGGGCCGGAAAATCTTGAAACCAGGATGACCAACGAAGGTAAGCAGCTTGTAGGCCTTGCAATTATACCTCAGCCGGGAACCAATTATATAGAAATTGCCGATGCTTTTTACAAACAGTATGACCAGTTAAAAAAAGAACTTCCTGCCGACCTGAAGCTTAATATAGCCATAGATAATACTGTTTTTATAAAAAAATCGGTGCTTGAGGTTGCAGAAACCCTTGCTATATCTATCATACTGGTAACCCTTATTATATACCTTTTCTTTCGTGACTGGGCTATAGCCTTAAGGCCGTTGCTGGATATTCCTGTGTCGCTTATTGCTACGTTCTTTATAATGTACATTTCAGGTTTCTCTATCAATGTGCTTACCCTGCTTGCCATTGTACTTGCAACCGGCCTTGTGGTAGATGATGGTATTGTGGTTACAGAGAATATCTTTAAAAAAGTAGAGGAGGGAATGAGCCCTATAGAAGCCGCTTTAAAAGGATCTAACGAAATATTTTTTGCAGTAATATCTATCTCCATTACGCTGGCGGCAGTATTTCTTCCTGTAATATTTTTAGAAGGCTTTGTGGGTAGGCTTTTCAGGGAATTTGGGGTGGTAATTGCGGCTGCCGTATTAATATCTGCATTTGTATCCCTCACACTTACACCCATGCTTAACGCCTACCTTATAAAAGGAGGAGTGCATAAAAAGTCTAAATTCTACGATTTTACAGAGCCTTACTTTGTAAAGCTAAACAGCGGATATGCCGGTATGCTTACAAACTTTATGAAGCGTAAATGGGTTAGCTTTCCTATACTGGTAATTTGTATAGGGCTAATTGCTTTGTTTTTTAGCATCCTTCAAAAAGAAACCGCACCTTATGATGACCGAAGCTTTGTAGGCTTAAACATTACCGCCCCCGAAGGCGCTTCTTACGATTATATGGACCGCTTTATGGTAGAGATGGACAAGCTTATAACCGATTCTATTCCGGAGAAAAAAGTAAGCCTTATCATAACATCGCCGGGTAATGGCGGGTCGGCATCAGTAAACAGCGGGCGTATACGTTTAGCACTTACCGAACCGGAAGACCGTGACCGTACCCAGAAAGAAATTGCAGCCGACCTTACCAAGTGGACCAAGAGATATCCTGAAGCAAAAGTATCAGTATCAGAACAGCCTACTATTGCTGTAAACCGCCGTGGCGGTTTCCCTATACAATACATAATTCAGGCTCCGGATTTTGAGAAGCTTCAGAAAAAGATCCCTGAATTTATGGATGAGGTGGGCAAAGACCCAACTTTTTCTATGACCGATGTTAACCTTAAATTTAATAAACCCGAAATTAACGTAACTATAGACAGGGCTAAGGCACAAAGCCTTGGCGTATCGATGCTCGATGTTGCACAAACATTGCAGCTATCGTTAAGCGGACAGCGTTTTGGATATTTTATGATGGGAGGCAAGCAGTACCAGGTTATAGGCCAGTTTGATAAACCCGACCGCGAAAAACCATTAGACCTTACTTCTATTTACGTAAAAAGCAATACAGGCCAGTTAATACAGTTAGATAATCTTGTTAGCGTTACAGAGCAAAGCAGCCCGCCGCAGCTGTACCATAACAACAGGTTTATGTCGGCTACGGTATCGGCAGGGCTTGCGCCGGGAATGAGCATAAGCGATGGTATAGACGCTATGGAGCGCGTAAAGGCAAAAGTGCTTGATGATACCTTTACAACAGACCTTAGCGGTGAATCGCGCGATTTTGTAGAGAGTAGTTCTAATACGCTTTTTGCGTTTGGCCTTGCCTTATTGCTTATATACCTTATACTTGCCGGCCAGTTTGAAAGTTTTATAGACCCGTTCATCATAATACTTACCGTGCCTATGGCCGTTGCCGGGGCGCTACTATCGCTATGGCTGTTTGGGCAAACCTGGAATATCTTTAGCCAGATAGGTACGATCATGCTTATAGGCCTGGTTACTAAAAATGGTATATTGATAGTAGAGTTTGCCAACCAGCTTCGCGAAGAAGGCAAGCCTAAATATGAAGCCATTATGGAGTCGGCAGAGTCGCGACTTCGCCCTATATTAATGACCAGTTTAGCCATTGCCCTTGGTGCATTGCCCATTGCAATGTCGCTTGGTGCAGCCTCTACCAGCCGTATAGGTATGGGTGTGGTAATTGTGGGTGGTACGGTATTCTCGCTGGTGCTAACCCTGTTTGTAATACCCGCTATTTACTTTATGTGGTCGCGCCCTAAAAAACACCGCCCGGAATTTGATGCTATTCAGGATTTGTAACATTCACTTTATGAAGTTTTGCCTTTACATACTTTTCTTTCTATTTGCAGCCAACAGCTTTGCGCAGGATCAACTCTCTGTAGAAGATGCTGTAGCGGTTGCGCTTAAAAATAACTACGATATAAAACTCGCGGCTAACGACCTTAAGATAGACGAGCAAAACGTAAGCCTGGCTAATGCCGGGCTGCTGCCTAACCTTTCGGGTACACTTACGCAGAATAACAATATACAAAACTCCCGCCAAACCCGTACCGATGGTACCGTGCAAAGCCTGGATAATGCCCGTAATAACAGCATTAATTATGGTGTAAACCTGGGATGGACAATTTTTGACGGTTTTAGGATGTTTGCGCGATATGACCAGTTGAAGGAATTGGAAAAACTGGGCCAGACCGAACTTAAGTTTACCATACTTTCCCGTGTAAACGATGTTATGCTTACTTATTTTAATGTGGTGCAGCAACAGCAAATGCTAAAGGCGCTGGATACTGCCATTGTAATATCTACACAGCGTGTTACCACGGCAAAAAACAGGTTTACCATAGGTAAGGCTGCCAAGCTGGAGGTACTTAATGCACAGGTAGACCTTAATACCGACCAGACTAATTTTTTACGCCAGAAAGAGCAGTATGAAAACACCAAGACGTTCCTTAACGAGCTTATGGCACGTGACCTTACCAGTAAATTTGTAGTAGCAGATTCGGTCGTGGCCGATGATAAACTTAAGCTTGCCGACCTGATGAACCTTGCCAATGGGCAAAACCCGCAGATACAAATTGCCCTGATTAATAAACGTGTGGCAGAACTTAACCTTAAGCAGGTACGGTCTGCCCGCTATCCGCGTATAGGAATTACTACAGGCTATATTTTTGCCGAGAGCGAATCCAGCCTTGGGTTTGCAAAGGAGAACTCCTCACGCGGTCTTAATTATGGAGTAACGGCATCTATAAACCTGTTTAACGGTTTTCTGCAAAAACGTAATGAGAAGATTGCCAAAATACAAATAGAAAATACCGATGTGCTTATACAGCAGCAAACACAGGCAATCAATTCGCAGTTAATATCGGCGTATCAAACGTATTTAACCAATTTGGAGTTAGTACAACTTGAAGCAAAAAATGTTGATATTGCGAAGCAAAACCTTGATATTACTATGGAAAAATACCGTATAGGTACCATTACTACACTTGAGGTGCGTACGGCGCAGCTTAATTATGTAAACGCTATAACCCGTAACAGCACTGCCCAATATAATGCTAAAGTATCTGAAGTGGCATTAAAGGTATTGGCGGGTAATCTTTCGTTTTAATTTTTCCGGTAGACCGCAATTCAAATAATTATACCGTTTACCAACATCTTAACCTGATTTTTAATTTCTATTTTCTAAACTTTTACCACAAGGGTCACGAAGTTTTACTAAGTGCACAAGGCTATGTAAATAAAAAATATGCGCATACCGCTGCAAGTGGAAAAACACTAAGCTGGTACGGAAATCTTTGTGTCCTTCAATCCTGATTATCAGGATTGTTATCTTGATAAAAGTGTTGAGTTTAGTTTATGTTCCATGTGAAAAACTTTGAGCTCTTTGTGGTAAAAAATAAAATTGAAGTTGATAAATAAATTACTGTATATTAATAATTAGTATTATTTCTTACTAAAATTTAAATCTATAACAATTTTTTGTAAGGTGTTAACGTTATAGTACTGAGTTAGTACAATTAGGTATACCCATAAAAACAAAAAACTCCGGTAATCAGCCGGAGTTCAATCATCAATCAAAAAACGAACAGTTATTGAAACTGTTTGTACTGTATGTGTAATAGGGTATACTGCATATTAAACCGCCAAAATACAATATTTATTTAAAATATGAAATTTTGGCGGCTCTTTTTTGCAATAGCCTTATTATCCAAGGTATGTTTTAAGTATTTTGCTGCGCGAAGTGTGTTTTAACCTCCTGATAGCCTTTTCTTTAATTTGGCGAACACGCTCGCGGGTAAGGTCAAAAGTTTCGCCTATTTCCTCAAGAGTCATTGGGTGCTGGTCTCCTAAACCAAAGTAAAGACGAACAACATCGGCCTCACGTGGTGTAAGTGTTTCAAGAGCCCTTTCAATTTCTGTACGAAGCGATTCGTGAATAAGTTCCCTGTCAGGATTTGGAGATTCGCCCGAACGTAATACGTCATAAAGGTTAGAGTCTTCACCCTCTACAAGCGGCGCATCCATCGATAGGTGGCGACCGGAGTTTTTCATGCTCTCTTTAACATCGTTAACGGTCATGTCCAGCTCTTTTGCAATTTCTTCTGCACTTGGGGCACGCTCGTTACTTTGCTCAAGCAAAGCATACATTTTATTAATTTTGTTTATAGATCCAATTTTGTTAAGCGGCAAACGTACAATACGCGACTGCTCTGCAAGTGCCTGCAGGATAGACTGACGGATCCACCAAACGGCATAGGATATAAATTTAAAACCACGCGTTTCGTCAAAACGTTGTGCAGCTTTTATAAGCCCTAAATTTCCTTCGTTAATAAGATCGGGAAGTGTTAATCCCTGGTTTTGATACTGTTTTGCCACCGATACCACAAAACGCAAGTTAGCCTTAGTCAATTTTTCCAGTGCTCTCTGGTCACCGGCTTTAATACGTTGTGCTAACTCTACCTCCTCATCTGCTGTGATAAGATCTACTTTTCCAATTTCCTGAAGGTATTTGTCTAATGAAGCAGTTTCCCTGTTGGTAACCTGCTTGGTAATTTTTAATTGTCTCATGTAAAAATCCTGAGTTAATTTAAGTATTCAGGTAGTTATACGTAGTGAATGGCAAAAAAGTTACAAAAGCAAAACCTAAAATTGAAAATTTAACAAAAGCGCTACCGTAGCTTAATAGGGTAGCGCTTAATAATCAACTAACTAAACTTATTTTTTAGAAGTAAATAAATCAAAATTAAATTGTAACCCTGCCTGTACCCCAAAAGAATAAGGCTGGCCGTTGTTAAAGGTATTCACGTAATATTTAAAAACAGGTTCGGCATTAATTTGCAAATAGGGCTGTGGCCTATAATAAAAATGTAAGCTTATGGTGGTGCTAAAACCTACATCTTTTACATTTTTGTTACTGCCCAGCCATAGGTTTCCCATATTGTTTTGTGCATACACGACATTTTTAGTAGTAAAGATGGCACTAAAGCCACCTATTATACCTCCGCCAAAGTTATCTCCCTGTAGATTATAGGTAACCTCTACCGGTACTTCAGCAAACTCAATTTTCTGGATAATATTTACGGTAGCTCCTCCGGATTGTTGTGCGCCTAAATGTTTAATTATTGCAGCGTTAGACCCATTACGGGAATAGCTTATATTGGTGTAATTTTCCGGAGATAGTATGTGTACATACCCGTTAGGATTGCTGCCTGTACCCGGAACAACACTATACGTGTTTTGAAAAAATGCATTTTGCGTAGTATGTTCTAAGCCTGTTATGGCTATACCTGTACGCATACCCCATTTGCTGGTAAAGTTATAACCCATGTAAGCTCCATACCCTAATTGCGCTTTTGTGCTTGTTGTGTTGCCTGCCAGTAATGCATCTGGCAATAAAGCATTTTTAAGACTATAAGTTGCAGGTGTACCGTATCCAAAAACATAAAACGGCTTAAAATCAGCAATGCCATTTTTATCGCTTTTAAATATGTTTTCTTCAACAGTATCTTTACAAATAGCCGTAGCATCTGCTATTGTAGCATTACATAAACTATCGGCAATTTGCGAAATAGTGTCTGTTAGTTGTAAGGCGTTTTCAGATGGTATAGGATTGTTGTTGCTAATCGTGATTTTGTCTTTTGCATCGTCCGTAGTGTTAATACTATTAGCCGTATCATTTGTTTTAGCCTCATCTGTTCCTGCCAATGCGCCGTCTCTTTTGCCTAAACTTAAATTTTTACTTTTGCCATTGCTAAAACGAGAATTGCCTTTAGCAGACCGGCGATTTTTGTTTAATGACGGATAGGAATTTTCAGGGCCTGCAGCTGCCGTACTATTATTTGCATTGTTATTTTTAGCTGTTGCCTTAGTGCTGCCAACCGTAATACCGGATTGTTTAGTTGTATAAGAAGATGTATTGTTATTAGGAAGTTCAGACTTGCCGTCCTTATTTTTAGCCGATGATGTATTGGTTTCTTTTACATTACCATCTAACGTGTTTTCAGGCAGTTTTTTGCCTTTACTATTTAAAGTTGAGGTACTCTTGTTATTCAGGTTATTACCCACAACTTTGTTTCCGTTATTAGGTTCTGCATTTTTATGAGATGACGCACCATTTTCTGTATTAGCAGGTTTTTTAACTAAATTGGCATTTCCATTATCAATAGAATTCCCAGTTGTTTTAAAACCATTTTCATGTTCCCGATCCTTAATTAAAAAATATCCGGATACTACTATCAGGGCTGTTAGTAATGTTAGTACAACTGTTTTAATTGCAGTTGAAGCCTCAAGCCAGAACAGCGGTAAAAACCTCGATTTCTTTTTTGGAAGGTCTTTTTTAAGGGCATCCCATACCGCATTGCCCGGCTGCTTTTGCAGGCCGTCCAGTTTTTCGCGGAATGCTTTCCCTATATCTTTTTTATTTTCCATGGTTCAAGCTGTAGTTAGGATAGGAATGCCTGTTAGTAATTTTATCTTTTAATATTGCTTTAGCACGGTGCAGGTTAGATTTTGATGTGCTTTCTGATATTGATAGCATTTCTGCAATTTCTTTATGCGAATAATCGTCGAGCTCAAATAAGCTGAATACTAAACGGTACTGGTCTGGTAATTGCTGCACGAGTGATAATATATAATCTGCCGGAAGGTTCATTTCCTCATCGGTTACAACAGCATCATCGGGCAAATCATCTTTTACAGGTACCAGTTGCAGTGTTTTTTTAAAGCTGTCTATAGCCTTATTAATAGTAATGCGTTTCATCCAGCCTTCAAAGGAACCGTTACTTTTGTATTTGCCTATGCTCGTAAAAATTTCAATAAAGGCATTATGCAGGTTGTCTTCGGCCTCGGCCTCGTTCCTGCAATACTTTAAGCACAACATAAAAAGCATGTCTTTATATAAAAGATATAGCTCCTCCTGATGGCGGGAGCTATTCTTAATACAGCCTTTTATAAGTTGTTCCTGGTTCAAGGAGGTGTGGTGTGTTGGTTGATGTGGTTTAGATTAAGCAGCAGTTGGTGCTTACTCGTTATAATAATAAAAAATTTCCTGTGTAGTTTGGTAAGGCATCGAGGTAAAAAAAGTATGGGTTATATAATTAAGATCATTAAATGCAGAGTCATAATTATAAATACCTCCCAGATTTTTTAAATAATAATTACTGTTTTCTGCTACAGATGTTACAAGGTCACCCATTAGCGTTATATTATTTGTTTGCGTTACCGTTTTTAAACGGTTGGCCGGCACAGGTATGTTATAATATTCTATGTTTAATAAGGTATTGCTGTCCAGCATTGCCTGTTTATAGGTTACCGGTTTCCCGTCCTCAAAAATCAACATCTCGTTTTCATTAGGAGAGTTGCGTGCATAGAACAGGCCATCTTCGTTGGCATTAAAAGTGCCCCATATTTCGCTACTACCGCTCTGAGTATAATGAATTGTAACAGTGCATGAATTGTCTGCGGCATAGCTCATTGTTTTACGATAGTTTATATCGACTGAAATAACCGATAATTCTGTAATGCGGCCAAGACTATCATAGTTAAAAAGCGATGTAGACAGGACTGTATTTGCATTATCGTAACTAATTACCGAAGCAGTATTGCTTGTATGTGTATATACTGTAGTGGATTGTAAATTATGAAAGTGGTTAAAAGTACTGTCGGCAACAACATAGCCACTTTCAAAATACTGTACATTTTTACCAACGTACTCAGTGTCGTTCATACCATCATACATTTCTTTAGACGGATAATAGGTTTCTACCCTTTGTAATGTTAGCTCGTTTGCCGGATTTAGGGTACTTTCTGCAATATTGTCTGCAGAGCATGATGCCAATGCAATAGCGACTGATAGCAATAAATAATTTTTCGTTTTCATAATAGCAATTTTATGTTATACCCTATAGTCAGCACAGGTAGTAAAAGGTTGCGTTACGTTGTAAAATTTTTTCTAAAAACCTAAATCAACCTCGTTTTCCATCTTCCGTATATAAAAATCAACCTTTTGGTGCGCCTTATTAAAGAACAGTTTCCTGTCGCGCGTACCCGAAAGGTTAAGCGATTTTGAGTTTTTTACCTGGTGCTTAAAGTAATCGGCAGCATTGGTGCAGGTATCTGTATCCTGTGTTATAAAATATCCCAACATAGTGTACGGTACAAAAAGCGATTGCTGTTTAGGAGATGATACCAGCACATTATTGTTAAGGATAAGCAACTCATTATAATATAAATGAAAATTGTTGCTGCCATTACAGCAACGGTCTTCGGCAGTTTGCAATATTTTTTTAAGGTCGTCGCCCAAAAGCAAGGCACTTGGCAGGGATAACAAACCCGACTGGTAAAAATAATATATTTGTTGCAGTGAGCTGTTTATAGTGGTGTCGTTCCATATTTCGTTTACCTCTACATGCTCATAAACGGCTTTAAGTTTTGTGCTGTGCTGCAATAATGACTGGTCTACCGTAAAAGACTCAAAATTTTCCTGGTTCTGGGTTCCTGCCAATAAATTAAGCCAAACGTACAGCTTAAATTTAGAGAGCAGCGTACCACCTATGGTATAAAACAGTGGGATATCTTTTGCCGAATAAAACATTCGCGCATTGGGCTCATCAAGATAATCGGTAAGTTTCTCTGCCGATTCTTTAAAGTACTTGCCCATATCGGCCATGGTGCGTATCTCGCTGGTCTTTTCTACAATTACTTTTTTGCCATCGTTAAAAAGCACGTCCATAGACAGGCCAAAGTGGCGGCACAGGGTTATGGTTTCCTCTATAGAAAATTTACTTTTTTGCGATACCCGCCTGTGGGCAGCATCATAGCTTATGTTTAATACAGTTGCTACAACATCTATTACAGATGTTGCTGCGCCCGACTTTTGCCGGATGGCTTTTAAAAGAATATCCTGATTATTCATAATATTTGCGATTATCGCAAATGTATGTTTTATTTTAATTTGTTAGCGCAAATACAATTGTTGTTTTCGCGATAGCTTTGGTTAAGCATTAAATCAAACTATCATGAAACTAAACATCTTACTTATGGCTACCTTACTTTTTACGGTTATTGCCTGCGCACAGCAAAAGCATAAAACCCACTTTCCGGTTGGTCTTTACACTAAGCCCAATACCACAATTTATGGGTTATCTGTTGGTGTTGGGTCTAACACCTATCAAAATTCCGATTCGGTTAGTGTACGTTCTAACGGCATCAGGATAGAGCCCATTTCTCAGGCACTGCTTATAGCTACACTAATTTTTGGCCCGGACCAGGTAAATTACCCTAACGACCCTGCAGATTTTGCTGCTTTCAACAAAAAATTTCCTGTAGAGATCATTAACGGGTTAAATATTTCCTGCGGTACTAATACCTTTGCTAACGTTAATGGCATTACCGTATCGGGTATTACACAGTCGTTAAAAAATACAAACGGCCTATCTGTAGGAGGGTTGGGCAACAGCTCTTTCAGGAACAACGGCATCCAGATTGCCGGTGCAGGTACCAGTGCTATTTACAGTAATGGTATTATTATAAGCGGCCTTAACACAACTGTTTATAAAGGTAATGGTTTGCAGGTGGGTGGTTTTAACCAGTATGTGCATTTTACCGGAGTACAGGCAGGTATTTATAATGACATAGAAAACAAATCGGAAAGTTTTACAGGATTACAAATAGGGTTGTTTAACCGCACCAAGAAATTGAAAGGCATACAAATAGGCCTCATTAACATTAATGAAAAAAGAATACTTCCTTTTATTAACTGGAACTTTAAAGACTAAAACAATGAAAAATATACCCTATATACTTATCGCTTTTCGGCTTGTACTGGGCCCTGTAATGATTGCTGTTACTTACAACTATGGCACGGCTGCCCGAATGTTTTTGGCATTGTTAATTCTGCTTGGCATATTATCTGATATTTTTGATGGTATAATTGCCCGTAAACATGGTGTTTCTACAGAGAGGCTTCGTCGTATGGACAGCCAGATAGATGTTGTTTTCTGGCTTTGCACAGGCTGGTGTGCCTGGCTGCTTAACCCCGAAATTATTAAAAATAACCGATATGCCATAGCAACCATTTTTATAATGGAAGCCTTAACGTATGTATTCAGTTTTTTAAAATTTGGCAAAGAAACCTGTACCCATGCGTTATTGTCTAAATTATGGGGCATAACATTGTTTGCAGCTTTTATATCAATAATAGGATTTGGCTACGGCGGTATCCCGCTTGCGCTTGTAGTAATTTTCGGGATACTCTCACATATAGATGTGTACCTTATCATCTTATTATTGCCCCGCTGGATGCATGATGTGCCCAGTTGCTATCATGCCTGGCTTATAAGGCAGGGTAAAGATATTAAGCGAAATAAATTGTTTAATGGGTAAACAATTACTGGTATTAAAAATCCCCATACTACATTGTAATATGGGGATAATTTTAAACTATAATTATTTTGTAGCAGTATTATAAAGTTTTAGTATAGCTGCCGCCATTAGGCTGAAGTTCGCCGGTAATGATCCTTACAAGGTCGATTATCCACCAGATTAAAAAACCACCAAGAGTTAACAACTGAACGATTCCCTGCCAGATGTACCCAAGGTAAAAACGGTGAATACCTAAAACGCCAAGAAAAATGCAAAGTAGCAATGCCGTAACCTGATTGGTTCCGCCCGATGCTGCCGGAGAAGAAAGCTCCTCCATAGTGTCAGGTTTTTCAGCAACTGTTGTGCTGTTTGCAGCTGTTGCGGTTCTTTGTACGGGGAACGAAGCATAAGATGCTGTTAAAGAACCAAACACTAATGCAATTAGCGAGAATAATAATCTTAGTTTCATATTTAAAATTTTAAGTTTGTATCAAATATAGGACATTAATAATGAGAACTAAATTCGTTTTAACACTTTTGCTTACCTCTTTTATGCTTTTTGCCCAAAATAAGTATGAATATTATGGAGCGGTAATGCTTAATGGTAATGTTAAAGAAGCCATACCTTACAGATTGGTATTTACTGAAACTAAAGGTGTTGTAAATGGCTACTCTGTAACCGATTTAGGCGGTGCGCACGAAACAAAAAATAATATAAAAGGCACCTATAATGATGCTACAAAGGAGTTTATTTTTAAGGAAGAAGGAGTGTTATATACAAAATCGCCGGTAAGCGATGATATGTTTTGCTTTATAAACTTTACAGGCAAAGTAAAGCTGGTTAATAAGAAAAGTAATTTAGAAGGTAAATTTAAAGGGCTTTTTAAAAACAGGCAAAAGTGTATAGACGGTACAATGGTTTTAATAGGGTCTGTAGGGCTATATGAAGAATTAGAGAAAGCCAATAAAAAACTACAAAAAACTAAAGATGTAAAAGCTTCGGTTAAAGCAAGGGCTAATCCCATAGCTCTTTTAGACAGCCTTAAAGTTAATAAGCTTATAAAAGAGCAAACACTTACCATATTTGTAGAATCTAAAAAGGTAGATTTAGAAATTTGGGACAATGGTAAAGAAGACGGCGATGTTATTAATGTGTACCAAAATGACGAACTTATATTAAGGAACTACACAGTAAGTACTAAAAAGAAACTAATTAGTGTAAACCTTGTTAAAAAGAATGTGTTTAAAATTGTAGCTGTTAATGAGGGTACTATAGCACCAAATACAGCAATGATAAGGCTTGTAGATGGCGACCGCACCTTTGAAGTGCTCTCTGACCTTAAAAAGGATGAAAGTGCATCTATCACGATTTTAAAAAGAGATCAATAAGCTATAGTTTACTGATCTCTTTTTCCAGTTTATCCATTTCAGATGGTGGTGCAGCATACTTAACGGCTATTTCTCCTTTGCTGCCTATAAGTATGTACCAGGGTATAGAGATGCTTTCGGTGCCGCTAAAGTGGTGGCTCACACTACTGTCTAACGCTTTGTTGGCCCTTATGTGGTGGCCCTGCAGGCCATAGTGGCTTATCATTTTCTTCCAGCCTTCATCGCGGGCGTCCTGATCTATAGATATGTATACCACTGTTATATCATTGGCGGCAAGCAGCTTGTACAGCGCGTCTTTATACTTAAATTCGTCGCGGCACGGCCCGCACCAGGTAGCCCACACATCTATGTATAGTTTTTTGCCGGGAAATTTCTTAATCAACTCCTCCAGCGAGTTAATGTTGGCATAGTTATCTACGTAAGCAGCGCCCTGTGGCAGGTTGCCACTCTGGGCAAAGAAGGCTACAAGGGGTGCCATTTCGGTATCCAGATATTTTGTGTAGCTACTGTTAGGGTAAGCCTTTTTAAAATCAAGATAACTTTCAAGGGCATATTTTTCCATCTGGCCTTCGTATACATTTTGGTGCTGAGTTACCGCAAGGTAGTATTCTGCATTTTGGGCAGGTATGTAGCGCAGGTGTTTTTTGCGTATCTCTTCACGGCTCAGTTTTGTATCCTCTGCAATTTTTGTGACGTCAAACCCCGCTTCTTCATAAGTTTTAAAATATTCATACCCCATAAGGTACCAGTAGCCAACTGGCAGCTTATTAATGTATTCCTTATCAGGCGTAACTTTATCATACAGGCCTTTCCACAAAATATTAAAGGCTTCGGCAACAGGTGCACCGCCGTTATACTTTACATGGCTGTGCTTTGAAAAAATAGCCAGGCTCATGGCGGTAGTGTAAAAATACTGGCGCTCGTAGAGCAGGGGCTGCAAATAGCCGGGAGGGCTGGCCGCATTGATGGCGCTGATGTCGGCATTGTATTTTGAATCGAAAAAGGCTTCAAATTCGGCAGGCGACTCAATTTTTGCGGCTTCCTGCGCCAGGTTATACATTAAAGTTATCCTGTAGAAGGGCAGCACGCCAGCGTAGCGTTTTTGAAGGGCGTCATCGGTTCCGGTTATTGCATTGTTAACCTTGCCTTCGTTTTCGGTGATAGTCACGGTGTATTGCCCGCCGGGTGCGGCCACAATATTACCTGCCCACAGGTAGTTATAAAAAATATCAATGAAGCTTACTTCATCTATATCGGCAATAATTTTAAAATTACCTTTGGCATCAACCTTGGCGGTGTAGTATATATCAAACCCCGAGGCGCCATTAACCGGGGCAGTGTAGCGAAGTGTTTCCGGCAGCTTCCCATTAATTTTCCCTTTAATTATTATTGGCTTTGCCATTACACTAAAAGCTGTAAGGCAGAATAATAACAGGAATAATTTTGATTTCATAGATGTGGCTGGTTTTTTAAAACTTAAAAGTAGGAAAAAAACCAACACGCTTATGCTATGCTGTACTATTTATCAAGCTTTAATAAATACAAAATTTATCATTTTTATGTAAACAAAAAACCTGCTACTTTTCAGTAACAGGTTAAAAGCCTGATTTTAATTAATATGAAGTATTAGTTATTGTAAAAATAAAATGTTTCGGCCTCATAGGGTGCTTCGTGTAACGATCCGGAACCTTTTGTATAAACGGGATAATTAAGAGTATTGAAAGTAGTTTCAAAATTAGCATGACCATCATAGCTTTTAAGGAAATAATTACAATTTAATGCGGCATAATCATCAAATCCGGTTCCATCCATTATAGCATTATTAGTTTCAGCTACAGTTTTTCGCATATTTTGAGGAACTTCAATATCATAATATGTAAAAGTTACTGTTTCGGAATAGTTAAGGGCTGACAATGGTTTGTCTCCGTCATATATTACTGTGTCATACATAATATTGTCACTTAGTTCGTATCCGCTTATAAATCCGTTATCTGTAAGATTGTAAGTAATGCCCGGGCTTAAAACTTCTCCGGTGGTACCATCATAGTTGCTTATTGCAACAGTATTGCCAGTAGTATAGTCAAACAATGATATTCTAATGGGGGTACCGTTGTTATACGTATTAGGCGAGCTTGTTTTTTTCTTTACCATGCGTCCTGTATCATCATAGGTCCTTTCTATGATCCTGTTAGTAACGCCATATTGTTCAAAGCTTTGTGTATACATATTATTGCTATATGTATGCGTAATTATTTCTTCTGCCTGGTGTTGGTAGTTAAATAGTGTATCAGCGGTAATATGTCCATTTTCAAAATACTGTACTTTTTTATATGCCGGGTAATTACCCGCAACATAATCGGCCTCTCGCGGGGTGTAGGTTACAATTTTATTTAATTCGGGCAATGCAGTAGCTGCGTGATTTATAACTGATGCCTCTTCGTTTGTACAAGCAGTAAACATTAATGCCGTAATGCCTATAAGACTAATAATAATTTTTGTTTTCATAGTAATATATCTTTGTTGATTTATCATTAGTCGAATATTTAAATAAAGGTTGCGTGTAATATCTGAATCTTTTAAAACAAAAAAAACCTGCCACTTTTCAGTAGCAGGTCATTATATAAATTTACACCTTATAAATTATGATTCTGTAGATTCATTATTTTCAGATGATTGCGGAGCGTCGTCATTACGGCGTTCTTCTCTTGGAGCACGGTCACGAGAGTTTCTGTCGTCTCTTCCCGGTCCGCGGTTATCACGTCCACGATTGTCTCTGTTATTATCCCTGTAACCACCACGGTCATTATCTCTTGGACGGTCGTCACGCTCTCTCGGAACATAATTTTCATCTCTTGGAGGACGTGGAAGCAACGCTTTGCGCGATACTTTTTCTTTACGTGTTTTAGGGTCTATACCAATGTACTTAACATCAAAAACATCGCCCATGTTTACCACATCGGTTACATTTTCTGTACGTTCCCATGCAAGTTCAGATACGTGAAGTAACACCTCGTTGCCCGGAGCATCAAGATATTCTACCACTGCACCAAAATCAAGCATTTTTATAACCTTAACGCTATATGTTTCGCCCACTTGTGGCTTAAATATAATAGAGTCAATTTTGTTAAGAACCGCTTGTATACCTTCCGGGCTTGTACCAAGAATTTCTACTTCGCCCTGCTCGTCAACCTCGTTAATAACGATAGTTGTACCGGTAGCTTTTTGCAGTTCCTGTATAACTTTACCACCCGGGCCTATAAGCGCACCTATAAATGCACCAGGAATAGTAACTTTAATAATTTTTGGAGAGTGGCGTTTCACTTCTGCCCTTGGTGCATCAATAACTTCTATTAATTTACCAAGAATGTGAAGGCGTCCGTCACGGGCCTGCTCAAGAGCTTTCTCCATGATCTCATACTTAAGGCCTTTTATTTTTATGTCCATCTGGCAAGCAGTAATACCATCGGCAGTACCGGTTACTTTAAAGTCCATATCGCCTAAGTGGTCTTCGTCTCCAAGAATGTCAGAAAGTACAGCCCAACGGCCTGTTTCATCATCAGATATTAGTCCCATTGCAATACCGGAAACCGGTTTGATCATCTGGATACCGGCATCCATTAGTGCAAGAGTACCCGCACATACAGTAGCCATAGATGATGAACCGTTAGATTCTAATACTTCAGAAACGATACGCACAGTGTACGGGTTCTCTGCAGGGATCATGTTTTTAAGGGCACGTTGTGCAAGGTTACCGTGGCCTACCTCACGCCTTGATGTACCACGTAGCGGTTTAGCTTCGCCGGTAGAGAAAGGAGGGAAGTTATAGTGCAGGTAAAATTTCTCTTCACCCTGCTCTGTAGGTCTGTCTATAATGTTAGCCTCACGCGATGTACCAAGGGTTACCGTAGCAAGAGCCTGAGTTTCGCCCCTTGTAAATAAAGCCGACCCGTGTGTAGATGGAAGGTAATCTACCTCACACCATATAGGGCGAATTTCGTTAGTTTTCCTTCCGTCAAGGCGTGTGCCATTATCAAGGATTACGTTACGAACAGCTTCTTTATTGGTTTTAGAAAGGTATTTGCTTATAAGGTCGCCGTTTTCAAGCAGTTCCTCATCTGTAAATAACGCTTTTACTTCTTCTTTTACTGCAGCAAATTTTTCGGTACGCTCATGTTTTGCAGAACCTTCGCTGGCAATTGCAAAATATTTATCATAAGAAAGTTCGCGAACTTTAGCCAATACGGTTTCGTCCTTTTTTTCTTCCTCATACGTTCTTACTTCTTTTTTGCCTACAGCTGCCTGTAGCCTTAGCTGTGCAGCAATCTGTACTTTAATGGCTTCGTGGGCAAATTTAATAGCCTCGATCATTTCAAGTTCAGATATCTCTTTCATCTCACCTTCTACCATGGCAATAGAGTCCATAGAGGCACCAATCATCATATCGATGTCAGACAGGTCAAGTTGTGCTTTGCTTGGGTTAATGATAAACTGGCCATCTATCCTTGCTACACGTACTTCAGATATAAGTGTTTCAAAAGGAAGGTCAGAAATTGCAAGAGCGGCAGATGCGGCAAGGCCTGCAAGTGCATCCGGCATAACTTCGTCGTCATGGCTCATTAGTTGTATCATTACCTGCGTTTCGGCATGGTAATCTTTAGGGAAAAGTGGGCGCAATACGCGGTCTACTAACCTCATGGTTAATACCTCGCCATCGCTTGGCCTGGCTTCACGCTTAAAAAAGCCCCCTGGGAAACGACCCGCAGCAGCAAATTTTTCGCGGTAATCCAGCGTAAGTGGTAAAAAGTCTATACCAGGGCTTGCAGAACGGGCAGATACTACAGTGGCAAGCAGCATTGCATTGCCCATTTGTACTACTACTGCGCCGTCTGCCTGCTTAGCAAGTTTACCGGTTTCGATCGAGATGCTTCTTCCATCTCCCAGATCGATAGTTTCTTTAATAACGTTAGGAATCATACGTTTTAATTCTTTTGATTAAACAATGGGTTGTTGTTGTGTTGTTTTGTGTGTGTAGTTGCTTAGCACCCAATGAAAAACCAAAACTTTTTAATGCAATGTGTAAAAAAACAAAAAGAGGCGCGCAGGCACCTCTTTTCATCTTGATTATTTTCTGATGTTTAGTTCTTTGATAATCTCACGATACCTGTTGATATCTTTCTTTTTCAGGTAGTCAAGAAGGCTCCTTCTTTTACCTACCAGTTTAACAAGCGAACGCTCTGTATTAAAATCGTGGCGATTTTTTTTAAGGTGGCCTGTTAAGTGGTTAATCCTGAATGTAAATAATGCAATCTGGCCTTCTGATGAACCTGTGTTAACAGCAGCTCCGCCGTGTTTTGCAAAAATCTCTTCTTTAACTTCTTTAGTTAAATACATGCTAATATTATTTAAATGATTATTATGTAGCCAGGGAATATCCCTGATTTGGATGCAAAGGTAAACATTATTTTTACACCTGCAAGGGTAAAAAAGTTATAAAGTTTTTAGCAGCAAAGTTACATAGTGGCAAAGTTGCAAAGTTTTAACTTCCTAAATCTAAATTATTTAAGGCAATGTAAATAAACTCTGCAACTTTGCCACTATGTAACTTTGCGGCTTTCTTAACGCTACTTTACTTCATACAGTTTCGCTACCTCTGCATTTACAAACTCTAAAAAACGTTCGTCAAGATCTGTAAAAGCATCCGGTACATTAGAGTCTATGTCTATCTGGCCAATATTTTCACCATTAACAAACAGCGGCACTACAATTTCGCTCCTTACATTTATGCTGCATGCAATATAATTGTCCTGCGCCTGCACATCGGGCACTACAAAGTTTTTGCCGGATATAGCTACCTGCCCGCAAATACCACGGCCGAAAGGTATAACAGTATGGTCTGTCTCGTCGCCGGCATAAGGGCCTAATATAAGCTCTTCTTTATCGCCATTGCGAAAGTAAAAGCCCACCCAGTCATAATAATCTATATTTTGTTCCAGTAAATGGCATACCTGTAATAACCTCTCTTCCCTAATGGTGGTGTCATGGTGCAGTATATCAATTACTTTCGGTTTTAATTCTTCAAAGGTCATAATGTTAAATTATAATTTACTACAAAAGTATTTATTAAACGTGTTTGTATTTCTATATTTTTGTTAAAAATAATTTCCTTAATGAGTATCCTTAAAAAGAACAGGTCTTTTTTTATTTTTCTTGCAAAGTTTGGGCTTAGTTACCTGTTACTATCTGGTATCTATTGGCTTTATCTTAGCCAGTACAATGCCCAGTTAAAAGAACCCGACGGTATGACACGGATTGTAGCGCAGCAAAGCAGGGATATAGATGTGTTTTTAGGAGAAAATGTGCGCCTGGAACAATGGAAAACCGAGGCAGCCTTTAGGGTTTTTGTAAATGATAGAAACGTGGCACGCGTAGTAGAGGGCTGTAATGCTATTAGTGTAATGATATTGTTTGCGGCATTTATAGTGGCTTTTTCTACAACTTTTAAAAGAACGGCTCTTTACATAATAGCAGGTATAGTCATTATACATATACTTAATGTAATTAGGGTGGGGCTGCTTAGCCTGGGCTTTTACTATTATTATGACTACAGGGAGCTGTTGCACGATATTTTGTTTCCGCTCTTTATATACGGTGTAGTTTTTATATTGTGGGTATTATGGGTAATTAAATTTTCGGGCAATGCAGCAAAAGTTAAAGCTTAGCGCTAACAGGTGGTTTGGTATTATAATACTGTTTGTATTACTGGTAATGGTCCGCATATTTCAAAAACACCTTTTTTACGACCCGCTTATCAGGTTTTTTCAGTCGCCTAAAACTAATTTACCCCCTTATGATACCGTAAAACTTTTCCTTGGGCTTGCCTTCAGGTACCTGCTTAATAGTCTACTCTCGTTAGGCATACTATGGCTGGTGTTTAAAGATGCGCAAATTGTAAAATTATCGGGTATGCTGTTGTTTGTTTTTTTTCTGGTACTTGCAGTGGCACTGTTTATAGTTTTAAATCTTGGCGAACCCAGCCTGCTTGCCGTTTTTTATATAAGGAGATTCTTAATTCAGCCGTTATTTTTAATTCTATTCCTGCCCGCTTTTTATTACCAGAAACACATGCGGTAATTTAACTTTTATAAACGGGCTTAAATGCCTAATTTTGCACAACATGAAACCGGCTAAGCACATAAGCATAATTTTAACCCTCCTTATATTGTTCTCTAATATAGGGCTGGCACTAAATGTGCATTATTGCCACGACATGGTTTCGGGCATTTCGCTGACGTACAAGGCCGATCATTGTGAGAAAAAAGCAATGCCAAAATCGTGCTGCGCCATGGCTTCAAAAGCCGATAAAAAATGCTGTAAAAGCCATGTGGTTAAATTACAGGACAAGACAGATCAGGTTCTTGTAAAATCACTTACGCTCGATTTGGGTGTATTTTACCCGGTAGCAGTATGGAACCCCTTGCAGGCATTGCATACCGGTGCGCCGCTTACAATAAAAGAAAATCCTTCTTTTTATTGCGACTCGCATGCACCGCCGCTCTTTAAGCTCTATTGCCAATACATTTTTTACGCCTGAATTTAAGATTAATATCCCTGTTCCCAATTACCGTGGGGATAGGTCTTTATTAATATTAAATTCTATTTATGCATAAACTATTTTTAATAGCTTTCCTGCTGTGTGCAACATTGTTGCAGGCGCAGGAAACCATAAGCGGCAAAGTGCTCGACGAGCAAAACCAGCCGCTCCCCGGGGCATCCGTATACTGGAAGGATACCTCTGTAAGTACATCATCGGGCAATGATGGTACGTTTACCATACCTTACAACCCGCAAAATATGTACCTTGTAATTAGTTATATAGGCTATGTTACAGATACTGTTCATGTACACACCCCGCAATTTATTTCGCGCAAACTAACACCCCAAAAAAGCAGCGACCTTACCGAGGTTGTGGTAGATAAAACCCGAAAAAGCTTAGAACGCTCTCAGCTTAAAACGGCAAATGTTACCACTATGGGCAGTAAAGAACTGCTTAAGGCTGCCTGCTGTAACATTGCCGAAAGCTTTGAAACCAACCCATCTATAGATGTTAACTTTACCGATGCACTAACAGGCACCAAGCAAATAAAAATGCTGGGGCTTACAAGCCCATACCTGCTAATCGCGGAAGAAAACATTCCGGCAATACGTGGGGCATCTCAGGCGTATGGACTCTCATTTGTGCCGGGCACATGGGTAGAGAGCATACAGATTACAAAGGGTGCCGGGCCGGTGGTTAACGGTTACGAAAGTATATCGGGACAGATAAACTACGAGCTCCTTAAGCCCATGAACGACATTCCGTTTTTCCTGAATGCCTATGGCGATACAGGGAGCCGGTTTGAACTGAATACCCATTTCAACAAAAAAGTTTCCGATAAGTGGAGCTCATCGCTTTTCCTGCATGGTAATGCCCGTGTGGCTAAAAACGATATGAATAATGATGGTTTCCTTGATAATCCGTTAGGTAAACAGTTTAACATCATGAACCGCTGGCAGTATGCCGATGCTGAAAAAGGCTGGGTAAGTTTCCTGAACTTTCGCTACATGCGCGACGAAAAACAGGGCGGGCAGCTAGATTTTGACCCTGACAGGGATAAGTTTACAACTAACAACTGGGGCTCTGAAATTAATACCGATAAGGCAGATGTTTCAGCTAAGCTGGGATACGTATTCCCGGATATGCCTTACCAGAGCATTGGCCTGCAAACGGCTTTTAACTGGCATAAGCAGGAATCGTATTTTGGGTTTAACCAATATAATATCCAGCAAAAAAGCCTGTATTCTAACCTGATATTTAACTCTATCATTAGCAATACGCTTAACAAATTTGCTACAGGTATTAATTTTACGTATGATGATTATAATGAGTACGTATATGTAAACCAACTTAATGGGTTTAACGGAGACAGGTATGACAGGATAGATAATTCTGCCGGAGCATTTTTTGAATATACGTATGATAATGCCAATAACTTTAGCGTTGTGCTTGGCGGCCGTTTTGATGTGCACAACCGCCTTGGGGCTTTTGTAACACCAAGGTTGCACATGCGTTACAACCCGTGGAAATCGGCCACTATAAGGGCATCTGCCGGAAGGGGAAAAAGGGCTGCTAATATTTTTGCTGAAAATCAGGCGCTTTTTGGCAGTTCGCGCGTCTTTCAGGTGCTGCCGCAGGGGGCAGGGGGTAAGGTATATGGCCTTAACCCGGAAATTGCGTGGAATTATGGCGTAAGCTTTGTGCAAAATTTTCCTGTGTTTGGCAAAAATGCCGAGTTTGTAGTAGATTTTTACCGTACCGATTTTAGCAACCAGGTAGTTGTAGATTTGTATGCATCGCCTCAGCAGGCTTTGTTTTATAATCTTAACGGAAAATCGTATGCCAACAGCCTTCAGGTAGAACTTAATTATGAAATTACACGCCATTTTAATATCCGTACGGCATACAAATACTATGATATTAAAACCAATTATGTAACCGCAGGAGCACAGGAGCGTCCCTTACAGGCTAAGAACCGTTTTTTTGCAAATGTTGCCTATGAAACCCATGTGCATGAAGGCGGTAAGCAATGGAAGTTTGACGTTACTTATAACTGGATGGGCAAACAACGCCTACCGAATACAGCCACAAACCCTGTTGAAGACCGGATGGGCAATTACTCGCCGTCGTTCTCGCTTTTTAATGCACAGGTAACGCGCAGCTTTAGCAGCGTTTTCGAAATGTATGCCGGTGCAGAGAACATAGGCAACTACCGCCAGAAAAAGGCTATTTTAGGAGCCGATGATCCTTTTGGCGCGTATTTTGACAGTTCTATTGTATATGCGCCTATTTTTGGGCAAATGTATTATATGGGGCTACGGTTTAAAGTGAAATAATAGAGAAAATTAATTTACCATATAGAAACAAAGGTTTTAATAAATCTTAAAGCAGGCATAGGAATGCATTTTTCACATAGATGCTTTTGGGAAGCAAAGCTTCGGCTATGTGTACTATCTATACTTCTGTGAAAAAGTGTTTTATATGCCTATGTGGTAATAGTTGCAATAACATGATTAAAAATAAATAAATTTAAAAATATAAAAAATGAAAAAACTTGTTTTAGTAATGCTGATAATGCTTGCCGGTATAACCACACAGGCACAGGAAAAAAAGAATAAAAATGCCAAATACGATATTGAGGTAAAAGGCAATTGCGACCAGTGCAAAAAACGCATAGAAAAAGCTGCTTACAGTGTTAAAGGAGTTAAGAGTGCTGCCTGGAGTGAGGAGAATGGGAATTTGCATCTGATTGTAGACGAGTCTAAGTGCAGTGTAAGCGATGTGCGTGCTGCTGTAGCAAAGGCAGGGCATGATACGGATAAGGTAAAGGCAGATGATAAAGATTATGAAAACCTGCATTCCTGCTGCCAGTATACAAGGGGATAAATTTAATGGGTGCGCTAAAATTTTTAGCGCACTTTTTTATTTAAAAAAACTTAATACAGAATGGACATTGTATATGCAAATTGATATAACTTTGCACTACAAATTAATTATATGAACAGATTAAGAAAAATAATAAACAACAACAAAGGGGTAGTTGCCTTTTTGCTTGTATTGTTTTTTCTTACTGCGGGGCTTTCTAAAAGTTTTGTATCTGCCATATCGTTAAAGGCTAAAAAAGAAGTAGCTGAACGTAATACCAGCTCTAAGCATGTACTTACATCTTTAAATGGAGCAGGGTCGTCGTTAAGCTTTTTAGACCAGCTTAAGGATACGGACTCTGATGATTTTGAGTTTGCTTTTTTTGGTAATTATCTAAATACACAATTACTGCCTGTTATTGCTAAAGAGCACAAATTCTCAGAATTTGTTGCTTATAACACTATATATCCCGGCCAGCTTTACGATTTGTACTGTAACTGGAAATTTCATCTTTCTTAAATAATTATTGTAATATCTGCTACGGCAGGAATATTAGTTATTATAATTACCCGCCTGTATATTAACTTTTCACATTTTCTTGAGTTTTAATACTCATCCCGCTGCCTTTTGAATTTATTTTTTTCAAATGGATGCCTTAACATTACGTTAATACGGGCTTTACAGTTACATAGCCTTAAAAATAAAGTTGTTAATTGCCCGGAATGCCGGAAATGCAATCTGCCTGTTTGCTTACCGGTATTCCATTTTTTTAAGTTTATAACCTTGGGCACATTAACTATTAATGCTAAACTTATAGATGTTTATGCTTATATGTGTAGCTAAAAGTAAAGTACTGTGGTAACACAGTACCTGGTGTTTTTTAATTAGTTGGTAACAAAAAGCCTCCTGAGCAGAGGAGGCTTTTTATCTAATTTGTACACTGGATAGTAAAGGTATTGTGGCAACACAATGCCTTGGTGTTTTTTAATTAGTTGGTTTGAAAGGCCCCTTGAGCAGAAGGGGTCTTTCTGTTTTTATACCGCAAACAGCAATTTATGTTTGCCGCTATTTTACTGTAATTGTTTTTGTTTCAGATATTAGCTTGCCATCGGCACTAAATCCTTCTATAAATAGTTTAATATTTTTTTGACCTGTTTTAGGTATGTCAAATTTAAAGGCCCCATTTTCATCGGTCATAACATTAGGTATCCAGCTAATAACCCCAAAGTTTACAAAACCTTCATTTTGTGTAGACAGGTAGCCTACATTTTTAAACGGAAGTATTTTGCTGTAACCGTTTTTAAGGATAATAGTTGGCGTTGTATTTTTATTTACAGGTTTTGCCCCTTTGTTAAGATATATCCTTATTACCCCAATATTGTTTCTTACAGAAGGTACAATGGCATGAGCGTTCATGTAAATTTCGTCAACCTCGCTCATTTGTATCTGGGCAAGCATGCTAAAATCAAGAGCCATTATATTATCTATATATATAATGGGCGAGCTCCTGCCTCCATTTACAGATGTAACACCGCGGCCATAAATGGTTACGTTACCTACACTTTCATTAACATCAAAACCGCCATAAGTTTTTATAAAATTCAACAGGTTCTGGTACATGTTAGCCTGCATTTCAGATATTTTGTAGCCTCTCAGGTTGCCGTTACCCATAATGTTTGCATACTTAAGTTTCCTGGCTTCAATTTTAACCTCTTCAAGTTCTACGGTACCTTTTTCAACATTGGGGGCAGCGTTGTAGCTTGCCGTTCCGCTGGCAATAGTATTGTAACAGTAAGGCGTTGGCAAAAAATTCCTGGCAAACTTTTTATTGGCATTTAATAGCTGTGGAGCTAATGTAAGTTCTTTTGGCTTCTCACTCTTTTTCAACAAAGTAAAATTTACATAGGTAGAATCGGGCACTAAGAGATTGTTAAACGTAAAGTTGCCCTTCTCATCTACATCAGTAACTTCATCAATGCCGGATGTTAAAGAGTATAGCCTAACCTTTGCAAACTGCGTTGGGCCAGCCAGTTTGGGTACAGCTCCTTTAAGTACAAGCCCCATATCAAACGTATAGGTGCTTTTTGGTGGGTTCTTTACTATATTATGCCAGCTGTATTTGCTTTTTTGAGATAATAAAAATAAATCTAACTCATAACTCTTTGCCTTTGTAAGTGTAGTAAAATAATATTTGCCGGATGCTTTTTTATAAGTGTCTATATAGGGCAACAGGAGGAATGAGCTGTAAATATCATTTGTAGTATCATAGCTGCGGGTATCTTCCGGAAGTATAGATATGCTAAGGTTCATATTAGCATAATTTACTTTGCCCTGATAAGCCAGTGTCTCTATGGTTTGCCCGGTTTCATTAAACGTAGTTGATAATGTAGCTGTAGGATACCTGTAAATTAACCTTTCTGCAAGCGGGTTAAGATCGCCGTCTAAAACCCGTATCGTATTCATACCTTCAGGGATATCGGCATTGTTAATAGTTAACTTAGATACCAGGCTGCTGTTAAAGCTAACTTCATAGATTGTAGCATCTTCATCTTTATGGATTACTACATACAGGGGTTTACCACCAAAGGAATTAAAGGTAACCTTGTTGGTGCTTAGGGTAATGATTGTTTTATCGGGTGCAGAAAAATCGTTAACTTCTAATGCTACCCCTTTTATTTGTGGTACAGGAAAAGCCTGCTCATGCTTTATACCATCTATATTTACAATAGCTTTGTAACCAGTACCTGTATTTGCCGGTAATGTTATACGGCCGTATCCCAGTTTATTTATTTGTATGGTTTGTACAGGCTTGCCGTTGGCATCTGTTATATCTACAGATTTTACAGTTGTGGCATTATGGTTACAATCTGAAACGCTGATGCCTAAAATATTTGCGGTTTCGCTAAGCATTGTACCTCCTTCCGGGTTGATTTCGATATTAATTTTAGAAGGGTCTGGGCCCGCAAATACATTGCCGTTACCTTTAGTAGTATTTATTATTGTAATTTCATTAATTGCAGATTCGTCTTCAATAAAATTATTCATCCAGTTGGTGTAAAACTGCAGGTAATATTTTCCGGACCTGAAGCTGCTGTTTAATTTAAAGTTGCCGGTAAAGCTGCCTATATTTGCGTAAATTAACTGGGTATCTACAATTTTGCCGGTATCGTCTATAAGATTTGCAAAAACATTAATGGTAGTAAAAAAAGGCAGGTTTTTTTTACGGTGAAATACATATCCTTTAAACCATATTTGCTCGTTTGCCATGTAAATGCTTTTGTTGCTTTGTACATGTATGTTTTCCCTGTCCAGAAAAAAATAGTCTGTAAGTACTTTGGCTATGGTTTCTTTTTTTGTGTCCTGTGCGTTGGTGTTTAAACAGTTAAAGGTGAGTAAGAGAGGGCAAAGAAAGGCAAGAATAATCCGTTTCATTGTAAGGTGGTGGTTTTTTTATTGATTGGTTATGTGTGCTTATAGTAATAATGCTAAAATATATTTTTTAGTATAATAAAAGAGGTAAACTGATTATAAATTTCGCATTCATCACCCTTAAATAATCAAATGTATCTTGGCATATCTGCATTAATTTTGAGATTGATATACTTATTTACGATTATTACCACATATTAATAGCTATCATTAACAAACAAGCGATTGATTATAGAGGGAACTCTATTCAGCAATCGACTGTCTTTATAAATCGTTAAAATATATGAATCCAGGGCGGGTGGCCTATGGCATTGTGGAATATTTAACGATTATTAAGTTTATTTAGCCCTGTTCAACGGGCTGCTTATCGCCACATTCTGGAATGCTATGGCACCACGTACCACACCAGATATTGTACTGCGCAATGCCTCTATAATATGCAGCTTTAATTCTTTTTTAGAATAGATAAGGCTTACTTCGCGCGACGGTTTAGGCTCTTTAAACTGGCGCAGCTTGGCCTTACTTTTTTCGTTCATATCCAGCGTATGCAGATAGGGCAGCAATGTCATGCCCAGGCCTTCATCTACAAGGCGCACCATAGTTTCAAAACTACCGCTCTCTATCTGGAAATGATTGCCGGAAGGTAATGATGCTGCCCTGCAAATATTAAGCACATTGTTCCTAAAGCAATGCCCGTCCTGTAGCAACAGTATATTATTGAGATTCGCCTCAAGATCTTCCACGTCAAATTCCTTCTTTTGATAGGCAGCATTATTCTCTGGTACGTAAGCTACAAAGGGCTCATAATACAGCACTATTTCTTTAATGGTTTCTTCGTCCAACGGCGTAGCGGCAATGGCGGCATCGAGCTGGCCATTCTTTATCATTTTAATAAGTTCCTCTGTAGGCCGTTCCTCTATAATAAGGTTAACCTTTGGGTATCTGTTTATAAAATTTGCCATAAACATAGGCAGCAGTGTGGGCATAACCGTAGGAATAATCCCAACCCTGAAATCGCCTCCTATAAAACCCTTTTGCTGGTCTACAATATCTTTAATACGCCCACTTTCGTTAACTATATTCTTCGCCTGAGTAACTATTTTAAGGCCTACATCGGTAAGTTGTATGGGTTTTTTGCCACGGTCAAAAATTTGTACATCAAGTTCTTCTTCAAGCTTTTGTATTTGCATGCTAAGGGTAGGCTGGGTTACAAAGCATTTTTCGGCGGCAAGCGTAAAGTTTTTATGCTCTGCTACAGCTAATACATAATGTAGTTGGGTAATGGTCATCTATATAGATTTTTATGATAAAATTATAAAAACCATTGATATTACCTATAATTTTAATGGTTATTTTTACTTAAATTTAATCACGAAAACACTTACAACAACTAATATATAAGCCTTATGAAATCTAAAGAAAAAGACACCTTAAACATACTGGGATTACCTGTACAGGAAAGCGAAGTTATAGCGGCAGAGCTTAATATTTTACTTTCTAACTTTCAGGTATATTACCAAAACCTGCGTGGCATTCACTGGAACATCCGCGGAAAACGTTTCTTTCAGCTGCATGTAAAATTTGAAGAGCTATATAATGATGCCCAGGCAAAAATAGACCTCGTTGCAGAGAGAGTTTTAACATTGGGAGGCACGCCCTTACATACATTTGAAGATTATATTGCCAACAACAAACTCGCTGTGGGCAAGAACGTATCTAAAGATACAGAGGCGGTGCATCTTGTAATGGCATCTTTAGCTGATTTGTTGCAAATTGAAAGGGTGATACTGGATGAAACTGCAAAAATAGGCGATGAAGGTACTAACAGTATGATGAGCGACTTTATTGCCGAGCAGGAAAAAACTATATGGATGATGAAAGCCTGGAGCGAAGAAGAAATATAAGATAACCATTTTTGTTACTTTAATATTTTTCTGCTAAATTCGCATGTAGGGCAAGTCCTATATTAAAACCTGCAACTACTTACAAAATTAATATTATGGCACAGGACGATTTTTATAAAAAGATATTAGATAACAATAAAACATGGTCTGAGACCAAACTGGCTGAAGATCCTGATTATTTTAAAACGCTTGCGAGTGTACAAAAACCACCATTGTTATGGATAGGCTGCAGCGACAGCCGTGTACCAGCAAACGAAGTTATAGGCGCGGTGCCCGGAGAGGTATTTGTACACCGTAACATTGCAAACATGGTTGTGCATAGCGATATGAACATGCTAAGCGTGCTCGACTATGCTGTAAACGTACTTAAGGTTAAGCACGTTATTGTTTGTGGTCATTATGGCTGTGGCGGTGTTAAAGCTGCTATGGGCAACGATAGTATAGGTATTATAGATAACTGGATTCGCCACATAAAAGATACCTATAGATTAAACCATCAGTACCTCGACTCTATTATGGATGAAAAACAGCGTTTTGATGCCTTTGTAGAACTTAATGTTAAGGAACAGGTTACAGATCTTGCCAAGACATCTATAGTGCAAAACGCATGGGACAGAGGCCAGGAACTGGTGCTGCACGGATGGGTATATGGCCTTGAAACGGGTATAGTAAAAGACCTTGGCGTAAACTTTTCTAATAACCATGAACTATCTAAAGTAGACCGCCTTAATTTTTTAATATAACAATTTACAATTTATACATGACCCTCTTTGCCTTGTGGCATTGAGGGTTTTTTTTATTGCAATGCCTTCAACGTCTTTTTAGTAAACGCTGCCACAATAAGCGTAGTAACAACACCCATTATTGGTGCGCCAATAAGCCCTTGTATAATATAGCTTTTCAGGTTAAAATAGGCTTTGGCATCGGGTAAGGTTGAGAATTTTTTGCTCACAGCATAGCTTATGGCATTCTCAAAAAAATGTGGAGTAATATAGGTTGAGGTTATGTACTGAGATAGCGGACTAAGCACGGTTACTATTGCGGTTATAATTAGTCCGGTTTTTATACCCTGCCCATACGTCATGGTGCCGCCATAATATTTTTTGCGGGCATTTAGTAATGCAAAAACATAAATTAAAATGGCAGGTATGGCAATAAGGTTGGTATAAATAGGGTGTTTATCTATATGGATATCATGAAGTCCGGCCTGTTTTTCGGCAAACATCCATGCAAAGGTCATTACTGTAAATACAAGAGCCCATTTAATTTCTATTGTAATACGTTTCATGCAGTGGTATTTTATGGTTTACCAAATATAGCAATTTGTAGTGTTATACCAGTCAGTCCAAATCCCTTTCTAAATTCTCATTTAATACACTCGGCAATAGCTGCGGGATGAATTTAATAAGTAATGGCAACAGCAGGCTACCGCCCGGCAATAAAAATATGGTAAGAGAGGGCACGGTTTTACAAATTTCGAGCAACTGCTTTTTTACCTTTTTCTTTTCCTTGTCGTTAAGGTTACGGTGGGTAGAGTGGGTAAGCAGCAGTACGAGTTCGCCATTGTTGCTAAGCTCTTTAACCAACCTGTTTTTATTTCGGATTATAAGCTGTTTAACACTTTGCGATGCATGGTCGTAAAAATGCTTAACAGGGTTACTGTATTTAAAATATGGGATGTCTTTTTTATTGATGCGTAAAAAAACATCGTAAGATGCCATGCTTTCGGCGGCGGCTTCATCAGTTAAACCCAGGTTTTCAGATAGGCGGAACAAAAAATCAATCTCCGTTTGCTGCGCCATACCGTCACTCCAAATTGCCATAGATGCCATGTCGAGCAGGTAATTTCTCTCGGACTTCGACTCAAAATAATCATAGCTTCTATCCAGTTTCCCTTCGGCATTAATCTCAGAAATTTTGGTGTAGCGTACAGATGCTTCAAAAAGTTTTATCAGCAAATCATCATAATCCGTTTTATGCTCTTTACTGTTCAAGGCATTTGCACCGATGCCCAACACGGTTTCTTCGAGTTTTTTAAGGTATTTTTGCGGTCGTTCCCTGTTTAGCAAATACTGTCGAAAAGCCAGCACATCCATAAACAGTAAAGCGTTGGTAAGTATGTGGCTAAAGCTTCGGCTAAAAATATTTTCGTTGGTTTTAATGCGGCCGTCCAGTATATTTTCGAGCTCATGGCTTGGACCGGATGATGGTAACACCCTGTTTAAAATACCAAAACCACCAGGCTCCATTTCTTTATAAAAGGCAGTTGCTTTAGCAATAAAATCGGTAATATCTTCAGTTTGGTTAATAAGCCTGTACACATCATATAGTGTGTTAAGCAGTGCGGCTTTAGTAACCTCTTCGGTATTCCAGCCTTTAGTTTCGCGGGCATCAATATTATTAAAAGAAAGCACGTGACCATATATAAAACCTGTGTCCCGTATTGCCCGGTAAAGAGCATGGGAATTTTCATACACAGACAGCCTGTTTTTAAGCTGCCCAAAAAATTTATCTATCCATCCGCTGGCAGAAGGGTTAATCATCATCAGGTTATTATGCTGCAAAGCTATGCAAATTTAGGCTGGTAATTCTTATTAATAGTAGCAAAGTAGCAAAGTTTCAAAGTAGTAAAAAAGCAAAACAGCAAAGTTAACAGATGCACTCTGTAACTCTGCAACTTTGCTGCTTTGAAACTTTGCCTCCTGCTAAAACACATTTAATATTTCCCTAACACTTATTGTGATAACGCTAACAGCAGGGCATGTATTTATATTCTAATTTCGTAGAGAACAAATAATTACAAACAACCTGATCATGAAAAAGTCCTCATTATTTAGTAAAGCGATTTTAGGAGCAGCAGTAGTAACCATGTCTTTTGGTATGGGATCATGCAAAAACGAGCCTAAGGCCGAAGACCCGAAAGAAGTTGCAGAAGATGCAAACGAACAAAATCTTGATACGGAAGCTACCGACAGTTTAGAAGATGATTCTCAATATCTTGTAGATGCTGCCGAAGTAGACCTGAAAGAAATAGAACTTGGCAAACTTGCTGAGACAAAAAGTACTAATGCAGATATTAAGGCATTAGCAAAAATGATGATAGATGCACATACTAAAGCATCTGCTGCAACTAAAGATCTTGCTGCTAAAAAAGGTATTACACTTCCTGCTGCCTTAACTGATAAAGGCGAAGATGCACGTAAAGACCTTAACGATAAAACCGGTGCCGACTTTGATAAAGCGTATGCTAAAGCAATGGTAGACGGGCATGAAAAAACAATTAAGGAAATAGAAAAAGCATCAGAAAAGGCTAAAGACCCGGATGTAAGAACATGGGCTGCACAAATGCTGCCTGAACTAAGAAAACATCTTGAGCATTCTAAAATGGCTAAAGATAAAGTAGACGCGGTTAAATAACCGTAATAAATAATACTATGAAAAATATACTGTATATAATTGCCTTAATACTGGTAGTAATATGGGCTTTGGGCAGCTTTGCTTATCATGTAACCAGTGCTGTCATTCACCTGCTGCTCGTAGTTGCAGTTATCATGATTTTACTCAACCTATTGCGTGGCAACAGGAAGCGCATAGACTAAGAGGAAACTTAGGCAATTACATCGAAAACCCGCTTTGATTATATCTTAGCGGGTTTTTGTATTAAAGATAATTTATAGAACCCCAGAGAGGTGTCATGTTTATAGAATTGGTGTAGAGCTTTAATAAGAGTTCCGGAGGAACGGCATATTTCATGCCGTTCCTCCGGAACTCTTTACCGTTAGATATAATAAACTTCTATAAACATGTCGCTTCTCCGAAGCTGAAGCAATTGCTGAATACAAAAAAGCCGATACAAATTAACTTGCACCGGCCTCTTCTAAATTAACTTAAAAAACTAAGTCTTAAAACGGATAGCTGTTTTCGTCTACCAGTTTTGCCGCAATGGTTTCCCTTAAGGCAACTACATTAGGCATGTTATTGTATTTAGTAAAGCGCCTTAAGCCCATAAGCATCATGCGCTGCTCATCGCCTTCGGCAAAAGAGGCTATCCCTTCTTTACCTTTTGTATTTACTATATCTACCGCTTTGTATAGGTACAGTTGCGCCATGGCAATTTGCTCTTTTACAGCAGCGGCACCTTTATTTTTAGCCAGTTTCTCGGTACGTAAAATAACCGATTCTGCCATGTATATTTCAATCAGTATATCAGATGCTGCCATGAGCAACTGCTGGTGCTCATCAAGCGCAGGGCCATATTTTTGTACAGCACTGCCGGCAACCATAAGGAATGCCTTTTTAAGCTTGCCAATGATCTCTTTTTCTTCAGCAAAAAGTTCGCTGTAGTCAGGAGTATCAAAAGAGGGTATTCCCATAAGCTCTTCAGCGACCTTCATTGCCGGGCCTAAAAGGTCTACGTGGCCTTTCATGGCTTTTTTAATCAGCATACCCACGCTTAGCATACGGTTAATCTCGTTAGTGCCTTCATAAATACGCGCAATACGGGCATCCCTCCAGGCACTTTCCATAGGGGTGTCTTCGCTAAAGCCCATACCGCCAAATATTTGTATTCCTTCGTCAGAACAATTCTGGATATCTTCAGATACCGCTACTTTTAGTATAGAACACTCAATAGCAAATTCCTCTACACCTTTAAGCTCGGCATCCTGGTGGCTTTCGCCATTGGCAACACGTGCGTTAATACGGTCTTCAATATTTTTTGCAGCACGGTAAGCAGCACTTTCTCCGGCATAACAGTTAGCAGCCATTTCGGCCAGTTTAGCACGGATAGCGCCAAAGTTTGCAATAGGTGTATTAAACTGAACCCTCTCGTTAGCATATTTAACAGAAGCAGACGTTACCCTGCGCTGTGCATCAAGGCAGGCGGCAGCAAGTTTAATACGGCCTACGTTTAGCGCATTCATAGCTATTTTAAAACCATTGCCTCTTTCGCTCAGCATATTCTCTACCGGTACTTTAGTGTCGTTAAAGAAAACCTGGCGGGTAGAGGAGGCACGGATGCCCAGTTTATGTTCTTCCTCGCCTAACGATATTCCGTTAGCAGGGTCGTTCTCAACAATAAAGCCCGTAATATTTTTATCGTCGCCAATTCTTGCAAATACAATAAACACGCTGCAAAAACCAGCGTTAGAGATCCACATTTTTTGGCCGGTAATTTTATAATGTGTACCGTCTTCGCTTAAAACCGCTTTGGTTTTACCGGAGTTGGCATCGCTGCCCGCTCCGGGCTCGGTAAGGCAATAGGCACCAAACCACTCACCCGAAGCTAATTTGGGCACATATTTAAGTTTCTGCTCCTCGGTTCCGTACAGCGTAATAGGCATGGTACCAATACCCGTATGTGCACCAAACGCTGTAGAGAACGAACCCGTAGCACCCGATATATAATCGCATACCAGCATAGTGCTTACAAAGCCCATACCAAGCCCGCCATACTCTTCAGGAACGGCTACGCCAAGAAAGCCAAGCTCTCCGGCTTTGCGCATCGTTTCTTCGGTAAAAGCATAATCTTTTTTCTCGAAGCGGTCTTTGTTAGGCCATATTTCGCGGTCGATAAACTCCTTTACAGAGTCGCGCATCATAAGTTGCTCTTCAGAGAAATCTTCGGGCGTAAATATATCTTCACTTTTTGTTTCTGTAACAAGGAACTGGCCGCCCCTCGCTAATTGTTTTTCTATTGTTTCCATAATTTAGATTTTTAGATAATAGATGAGAGATAATAGACTTTAGTCTGCAGACAAAGTATTTTGAAAACCCATCGTCATCCTTTGAAATTCTTCTATTTTGTTTTCGAGACTTTCAGTAGTCTCTTCCGATACATATTTTCTGTGCTGTGCTAATAATAATTGCGTCTGTAGTTCGAAAGAAGAACCCAATGCAATGTCTATAAAGTGCCTAAACGACTTATTAGTTCTACTTGAACCTTCAGCGATGTTAGAAGGCATTGAAATAGAACATCTGTCCATTTGACTTTTTAGTCCAAATTTTTCATGAGATGGAAAAGTGTCTGTAACATCAAGAACTATTTTAGCAATCTCCATAGCCATCTGCCAAATTTTTAATTTTTTGAAATTATGTCTTTTAAAATCAGTCATTAAGCATTTTTTTCTTTATGTTATTGATATACAGGGAGTTGTCTATTATCTTTTATCTAATATCTAATGTCTTCGCTAAAGAATTTCAAACACCCCTGCAGCACCCTGTCCAGTACCTACGCACATGGTTACAAGGCCATATTTATTGCCCCGGCGTTTAGCTTCGTCAAACAACTGAACCGATAATTTCGCCCCGGTACAACCCAGTGGGTGCCCCATGGCAATTGCACCACCATTAACGTTTACAATATCTTTATTGATGCCTAACTCGCGTATTACAGCAAGCGATTGCGATGCAAAAGCCTCATTAAGCTCTATAAGTTCTATGTCTTCCAGTTTTAAACCTCCCTGCTGTAATGCTTTAGGAATAGCTTTTACCGGACCAATACCCATAATGCGTGGTTCTACACCGGCTGCGGCATAGCTTACCATGCGGGCAATAGGCTCCAGGCCAAGTTCTTTAACCAGGTCTTCGCTCATTACCATTACAAAGGCAGCACCGTCGCTCATTTGCGATGAGGTTCCTGCCGTAACACTACCGTCGGCAGCAAAAACAGGCTTTAATTTACCCAAAGCTTCAACAGATGTATCGGCACGGGGACCTTCATCCTTTGTAACCGTATAACTTTTAGTAGCCTTTTTACCATTCTCGTCTACGTAAACCTGCTCTACGGTAATAGGTACTATTTGTTTGTCAAATTTACCTTCGGCCTGAGCCTTAAGTGCTTTTTGATGGGACTGAAATGCAAATTCATCCTGGTCTTCGCGGCTTACTTTAAACTGTTTAGCCACGGCTTCGGCAGTTAAGCCCATGCCCCAGTAATAATCTTCGTGGCCTGCTTTGGCAGCCTGATAATCAGGTACCGGTTTGTAGCCACCCATAGGAATAAAACTCATGCTTTCGGCACCACCTGCAATAATGCAGTTGGCCATACCACTTTGAATCTTGGCTGTAGCCATAGCTATGGTTTCCAGTCCGCTGGCACAGTAACGGTTTACGGTTACCCCGGGAACATCGTCTACCTTAAGCCCCATAAGGGAAATAAGGCGTGCAAAGTTCAATCCCTGCTCTGCTTCCGGCATGGCGTTACCCACCATAACGTCGTCTATGCGTGTTTTGTCGAAATCAGGCAATTCATTCATTATGAACTGTATGGTTTCAGCAGCCAGTTCGTCAGGACGTTTAAACCTAAAAACTCCCTTTGGCGCTTTGCCTACCGCAGTACGGTACGCTTTAACTATATATGCTGTTTTCATTGTAGATTTTTGATTTCAGATTTCAGATTTTCACTCAAACCTAATTAGTTACGCAAAGGCTTTCCTTTAGTTAACATAAACTGTATTCTTTCAAGAGTCTTTCTCTCGCCGGTAAGCGATAAAAATGCTTCCCTCTCAAGGTCAAGAAGATACTGTTCCGTAACAAGGGTAGCTTCAGATAAATCGCCACCAGCCATAACGTAGGCCAGCTTGTTGGCAACTTTTTTATCATATTCAGATATGTAATGTCCGGCTTCCATACTATCGGTACCCACTAAAAACATTCCTAAAGCCTGTTTACCAAGAACTTTAACATCCTTACGTTTTATGGGTTGTATGTATCCTGCTTCGGCAAGTAGTTTGGCATGTTTTTTAGCCTCTGCAAGCTGCCTGTCTTTGTTTACCACAATAACATCTTTGCCGTGTTGCAGTATTCCGGTATCAAAGGCTTCATAAGCCGATGTTGATACTTTTGCCATTGCAATGCTTAAAAAATATTCCTGCAGTACGTTAAGCTCCACATCGTTTTTATGGAAAAGGTCAGACGCTCTTAAAGCCATCTCTTTACTACCGCCACCGCCGGGAATAACACCTACACCAAATTCCACTAAACCAATGTATGTTTCAGCAGCAGCCACAACCTTATCGGCGTGCATGCTCATTTCGCAGCCACCTCCCAGTGTCATGCCGTGAGGGGCAACCACAACCGGAATAGAAGAATAACGAACACGCATCATGGTATCCTGAAACAGTTTAATGGCCATATTAAGCTCATCATATTCCTGTTCTACAGCCATCATAAAGATCATGCCTAGATTAGCTCCCACAGAAAAGTTTGCTGCCTGATTGCCTATTACAAGTCCGTCATATTCTTTCTCGGCAAGGTCAATCGCCTTGTTAATACCCTGCAGCACTTCGCCACCTATGGTATTCATTTTACTCTGAAATTCAAGATTGATGATGCCATCGCCAAGATCTTCGATAATGGCACCGCTGTTGCTCCATATTTTTTTGCTTTCGCGAATGTTGTTCAGTATAATAAACGCATCCTGCCCCGGAATTTTCTTTTGCGATTTAGAGGCAAGGTCATAATAATAGGTAGCCCCTTCTTTGATAGTGTAAAAGCTTTTATTGCCACTGGCCAGCATCTCTGTTACCCATGCGGCTGGTTCCTGACCTTCAGCTTTTATAAGTTCAATTCCTTTTTCTACCCCAATGGCATCCCAAATTTCGAACGGGCCATTTTCCCAGCCAAAACCGGCTTTCATGGCATCGTCTATTTTATAAAGGTCATCGGTAATTTCAGGAACGCGGTTAGCCACATATGCAAAGGTGCCTGCAAAGTTTTTGCGGTAAAAATCGCCTGCCTTATCTGTACCTTTTATAAGTACCTTAAAGCGGTCTATAGGTTTATCTATTGTTTTTGTAAGTTCTAAAGTAGCAAACGATGCTTTTTTTGCTGCGCGGTACTCTAAAGTATCTAAATCTAACGATAAGATATCTTTATCTACTTTTTTGTAAAAGCCCTGTCCGGTTTTGCTGCCCAGCCATTTATTAGTCATCATTGTGTTGATAAAATCGGGCACTTTAAACAGTTCGTGCATTTCATCATCGGGGCAGTTTTCATAAATACCCTCGGCAACGTGCACCAGAGTATCTAAACCTACAACATCTACCGTACGGAAAGTGGCACTTTTAGGCCTGCCTATAACCGGTCCGGTAAGTTTATCAACCTCCTCTATGGTGAGGCCCATGTCTTTAGCCTGCTTAAAGAGACTCATGATGCCATAAATACCTATTCGGTTACCTATAAACGCCGGAGTGTCTTTAGCAACTACGGTTGTTTTGCCAAGGAATTTTTCGCCAAACATAGCCAGGAAGTCCAATACTTCTGTAGAAGTTTCAGGGCCGGGTATAATTTCGAAAAGTTTAAGGTAACGTGGTGGGTTGAAAAAGTGGGTACCACAAAAATGTTTTTTGAAGTCCTCGCTACGGCCTTCGCTCATAAATTTTATAGGAATACCCGATGTATTAGAGGTAATTAGGGTGCCGGGCTTACGGTATTTTTCGATGTTCTCGAAAACTTTCTGTTTAATATCAAGGCGTTCTACAACTACCTCAATTACCCAGTCGGCCTCAGCTATTTTGTGCATGTCATTTTCGGTATTACCGGTAGATATTCTCGATGCAAATTTTTGGTGATAAATAGGGGAGGGTTTGCTTTTTAATGAGTTGGCAAGATGATCGTTCACGATCCTGTTCCTCACAGCTTTACTTTCAAGGGTAAGGCCTTTTTTTTGCTCTGCTTCGTTAAGTTCCCTGGGCGGGATATCTAGAAGGAGCACTTCTACACCTATATTGGCAAGATGGGCAGCAATGGCCGATCCCATAATACCGGAGCCTACTACGGCTGCCTTTTTAATAGTGCGTTTCATTTATTTTCTATTTTTAAGTTGTGTAATGAAGGTTGCCAAAGGCTGATTTCATTAGCACTTGTGTTGTTTATGTTATTCTGACTGTTCGCCGTTAAAGATCTTTTTCTCGGCGATAAGATCATTAATCACTTCGGCAACTTCTATAAAATGTTCCATCTTTTCTGCCGATATGTGCTGTTTAACAATGTCGTTAAACTTAAGCACTGTATCGCGGCTTAGCTCTCTTTTCTCTTTTCCCAGCTTGGTAAGGTGTATAATTACACCACGTCCGTCTACCGGGTTTTTTTTGCGTACTATAAGCCCTTTGTCTTCCATACTTTTCAGGGTACGGGTAAGGCTGGTAGGCTCCATACCCATTTGAGGGCCTAATGCCGTAGATGATATACCGTTTTCTTTATCTATAGACAGGAGAGCAAAACCTATAGACATGCTGGCGCCATATTTTGAGGCTTCTTCATTATACATGCGTGATACTGCCTGCCATGTAGCCCTTAGTATATAATCAATCGTCTTCTCTTTCATGTGTTTGTTATTTCAAATATACAAATAAATAGTATGCATGCATATTAAATAAATGTTTTTTTTCTGTTGTCAATAAAAATTGGTCGGTTTTTTTAGCGAGATGCTAAAACTACCTTAGTAAATATAGTAATTAATTTCAAAAGGGTGGATAAATAAAAACTCCCCTTATGGGGAGTTTAGCTTAATTTTAAGGGATTCTTTGCAGCATTTGCCATTCGTGTTCTATATTTTTCATGAGAAGTGCATTGTCAAAAACAACACTGCCTTTTGGAAAACGTATTTCATCTTCAAAATAAGATGATTGTACACTATGTACTGCAAGGGCAGAAACCTGCCAGGATAAGGTATGCAGCTTTACGCCATCAAAACCTTTTCCTGCGGGTGTGTAACCTAAGGAGCCATTTTGAAAGAAGGCTGAAGCACTTTCTAAATTTTCGAAAATTGAAGTTTGTGGAAATAGATTGCTTTGCGACGCGCTGATAGAAAGGGTTGTGGCATCGTTGCTTACAAACCCGACATTGTAATTGCCGGCTTGCTCATCTACACTAAATTTTGCCTTATAGTGCTTTCCGGGGAACAACCTGCCGCCTGCAATTGTATTTATGTAACTTGACGTATCCCGCCGTGGAATGTAAACGCCCTGCTTTGTTATACCATTTTCATCCCATTCTACTGCAAAACGGTGTGCACCATTCTCTGATGAAATGCCTAACATGTCATTAAATCCCTTTGGTTTAATATTTTTTAGTCGTATCAGGCAAATGCCCATTATAGCACGGCCATTATGCAGCAGTGGCCTGAAGGGGGCAGGAAGCAGTGCACTTGCCACATCAGGATCTAAAGTGTAGTTTATTAAAATTCGACGATCAATGTAACCATGAATGGCAGGAATTTTCATAATCAAGCAATATAATAGTGTTAACAGTAAGTATACGACTACTTTAAACTAAGCTAAACTCCCCTTATGGGGAGTTTAGCTTAGTTTTTATCTATAAGATAATAACTGTTACCTGTGCCATCCGGGTCGTTGTATGCCCTGTATACAATTGGTGCATTAAAATTGATGTCTTTTTTAAAAATGCTTTTCAATTCGCGTTTTATGGCTTCTTTTTCCCGTTTAAGCTGCACGGTATCGGTTATACTTGTGGTTGTGTAATAATTTACAGTAGGCACTATGTGGTTTAAAATAGCGCGGGGCTCTATCCTTAATAGTGTAGGTTTAGTACGAATTTTTTGCAATGCGATAGGAAAGGTATATTTGTCATCAATAGCTGCCTCCAGGTCTTTTGCATATTCAATGATCTCGTTGGTGTTATTCCATTTTAACTTCTTGTCTGTATCACGATCTATAAGGTCGCTGGCATTACGGGCTAAGGTGTAAGCATTAACCAAATAACCTTTTTCATCATCCTGTTTTGCTAACCGGTAATAATCATTCACGCTTTTACCCCAGTTGCCAAAGCCAAAAATATCAACGGCATATATTTTCCAGCCCTCATCTGTAAGGCCGTAGGTTATAACAAGGAGTGAATCAAACTGGTGGCCGGACACTTTTAAAACAGATATGTACGACTGTGGTTTATCGTTACTAAAAGTAAAGGTATAATCATGTTCTTTAGAGGTTACTTCTGTTTTTACGTACCTCTCTGTATTGGTTACAAAAAATTCATCGTATACTGAATACTTCGGCTTAAATATCCCTTTTTTAAAAAGATCAGATGGTTTTATAGTACTGGTTTGCCTGTGTTTTTTATATTCGGGAGATTCTAAGGCATAATATATTTGCAGGTTGCTGGTTGCCATAGCGGCGATAAGGCTATCGTTTTTGTTACTAATTGTTTTGCGTAGTTTAGCATCTATGCTTTTGTTTGCTGTAGTATTTCCTGAATTGCAGCTTTGCAGAATGATTAATGCTAAAAATAGTAGTAAAATTTTTTTCATAAAGTGGTGTGGTTGGCAAATAGTGCATAGGGGATTTATAGATATTACTCTTTCTTCCTAAACCCTTTTATAGTTAACAGTACCGAAGCTGTAGCATCCGGGTTAGTGCTGTCTTTATCGCGAAAATTAAATATGCTTACTTTCCTTACTGATGATAATTCTATACGGTAATTTTCAGGATCGGTAACATACTTGTCGTTAACCATGAGTTTTATAATCGTAGCCCTTTTAATTTTTGAAGATCCTGCCTTCAACGATTCAATAAAATCTTTCAGGGGTATAATATCGCCCTGTAGTTTACGTGTTATTAAGGTAGCGCCTTCAGCATCTGCTTTAGATGTTTCAGCCTTAAAAACTTTTGTTTCCAGTATATTATCGGGGTCAAGATATATGTGCGGCCTGTCTATCTTAACGCTGTCCAGGTACACCTCCCCGGGTTGTGCCGTAAGTGTTTTAGAAATATATATAGGTTTTCCTGAGTTTACTTTTTCCTGAGCTATTGTAAGTAATGGCAATGATAGCAGGGCAGCAATCAATAATTTTTTCATGACAATCTTTATTCTAAACTTTTTATAATTTTTTCTTTCGTGTCAGTAAGCAGTAGCGTGTTATTGCTGTAAATCCCCGCTGTTTTGGCAGTTTGCTAATGTAATTATTTTTTTAATTACCCACGAAAAATAAACTGTGGCTATTGCCAACAAAAAACTCCCCTTACGGAGAGTTTAAATGTATTAAATTTTATCAGAGTTGCCATATATCTTCTCATACAGCTTTTGGTATTTTTCTTTAACAACCTTACGTTTCAGTTTTAGGGTAGGGGTCATTTCGCCACCTTCCACACTCCATACTTCGGGGGTTATCTCAAATTTTTTAACCTGCTCCCAATGCCCGAATTTTTTATTGATACCGTCTACCTCTTCCTGTATCCTGTCGTGCACCTCTTTGCTGTCGGCAATTTCCTGGTTAGAACCCAGGGTGAGCCCTTTGCGCGACGCCCATTGTTTTACAAAGGCAAAATCCGGCTGAATAAAAGCAGCAGGCATTTTTTCGCCATCGCCTATAACCATTATCTGCTCTATAAAGCGGCTTTGCTTCATAGCGTTTTCTATAAGCTGTGGTGCAATGTATTTACCACCGCTGGTTTTAAACATTTCCTTTTTACGGTCGGTAATTTTAAGGAAACCTTCGCTGTCTACATTGCCAATATCTCCGGTATGAAAATATCCGTCTTTTAAAGCCTCGGCCGTTTTCTCAGGATCGTTAAAATAGCCCATCATTACATTAGGGCCTTTGCAAAGTATCTCGCCATCTTCGGCAATTTTTACTTCTACACCTTTAAGTAATTTACCTACAGTGCCTATTTTAAAGCCCCTGTTTCGCTGGTCGTTAACCGCAATAACGGGAGAAGTCTCTGTGAGTCCGTAACCCTCCATAACCGGAATTGTTGCAGCCGCAAACACACGTGCGAGCCTTGGCTGTATGGCAGCGCTACCGCTAACCATAAGGCTTAAATTACCACCCAGGCCTTCTTTCCATTTACTGAAAATAAGTTTACGTGCCAGCCATAGTTTAGCGCCATAAATTGGCCCGTTGGCACCATAAGGTTCATATTCAAGACCAACATCTACTGCCCAGAAAAACAGTTTTTTCTTGATGCCTGTGAGTGCCGACCCTTTTGCAATAATAGCGTCATACACTTTTTCCAGCAGTCGCGGTACGGCTGTTATAACATGGGGCTTAACCTCTTTTATGTTGTCGCTTACTTTTTCTATGCTCTCTGCAAAATAAATAGATACTCCCACATATTGATATATGTACAAAATCATGCGCTCATAAATATGGCATACGGGCAAAAAGCTGAGTGCTACACTTTCGCCTTTTACAAACGGTACCCGCTCTTCGCTCATTAGCACATCGCTTACAATGTTCTTGTGCGAAAGCATTACGCCCTTTGGTCTGCCTGTAGTACCCGATGTGTATATTATGGTAGCAAGTTCATCTTCTTTAATGGTATTCTTTATATCTTCAACCTGCTGCTGGTTAGAGGTATTTTTACCCAATTCTAAAATCTCATTCCAGTTTTTGCAGCCCTTAATATCGTCAAAAGAATAAATTTCTTTCAGCCTGGGTACATTGCCTTTAATGGAATTTATCTTGTCAAACAATCCCTGGTCAGAAACGATGCAGTATGTAGACTCCGAGTGATTAAGGATGTATTCGCAATCCTCTTCAGATATTGTAGGGTATACCGGTACGTTCTGTGCGCCCGTTTGCAATATGCCTATATCGATAATATTCCATTCGGTCCTGTTAGTAGAAGATATAACGGCTATTTTGTCATTTTTTTGTATGCCCAGGCGCAGTAATCCACGCGAAAAAGCGTTGGCTTTATCAAGGTATTCCTGCGTTGAGGTTTTTACCCACTCGTTTCCGTACTTGGTTACCAGTGCTGCGGTAAGGTTATATTTTTCGAGCTGGTAGTATGGGAAATCGAATAAACGGGTTATGTTATCCATAAATTTTAAGAATATAATATCTATGCAAATTATGAAATATTATTTTATAAACCAATAATTTCAGGATATCATATTTTTTAATACCAATAAAAAACCACCCGTAACTATGGGGTGGTTTGGTAAAAAATATCGTAAATGTTACTTGCTTTCCTTAAGTACCATATCTATGGTTATAGCGCCTGCAAGTATGGCAATTTTACTTTCCCTGTCAAGATAGTCAGGGCTTACCATAACGTTATACTTATCTGCGGTGGTAAAAATCTCTTTTAAGGCACCTGCCCATTTTTTAGAGATCACACCAATTTGCGCTCCCTTAGCATCCTGAATGGTAAAATTCCAGGCTTTCCAGTCGCCGGTAATTTCGGCAATAAGAACCTCTGATGGGTTGTATATCTGAAAAGTAGGCTTAAAGAATTTAAACTTCTGTTTAATAGTTCCCAATACTGTTCCTTTAGGATCTGCAATGGTAATTTTTGACATCCAGAACGTCCATCCGCGCGATATCGTAGCCTCTACGCCGCCCTCTGCATTTTGAATTTCCAACAGGAACGGCAGCATAGGTTTATTAAGTATTAGCCTTAGTGCTTTTTGCCCTGCAGTAAGCTTTTGTTTAATGGCGCCTACATTTTCGCCTTTGTCGTTAAATACATTGTACTGGTTTTCAAATTTAAACATGTTTACTTTCTCATCAATGAAAAAGCTGTTAGCATCAAAAAAATTAGAACTCATCTGGTGGTTTGTTGGTTAAAAATTGTGGTGTGAAGGTAAAATAATTTCATAAACTTATATAATCTGTAAGATAATGTTTAGGATAAATTTAAGTAATGTGGTTTAAGCGAAGCCCCGCAAGCCCCATTCATCTAAAAAATAAATAATTACCCTACGCCCACATTTCAAAACCAGCATCCTTCCCCATTCCACAATAAATATGTAACTTTGGGCTACTAATATTACCGTTATAAAACCATACAATGTCGAGCATTATACAGTTACTTCCAGACCATGTTGCCAACCAGATCGCTGCCGGAGAGGTGGTGCAACGGCCGGCATCGGTGGTTAAAGAATTATTGGAAAATGCTGTTGATGCCCGCGCTACAGAGATTAAACTCATTGTAAAAGATGCCGGTAAAACCCTTGTGCAGGTTATAGATAATGGCCTGGGTATGAGCGTTACCGATGCGCGGCTGTGCTTTGAGCGCCATGCCACATCCAAGATTCGCCTTGCCGAAGACCTTTTCTCGCTGCATACTAAAGGCTTTAGGGGAGAGGCACTTGCTTCTATTGCGGCTATTGCCCACGTAGAGCTTAAAACCAGGCAGGAGCAGGAAGAGCTGGGTACACACCTTGTTATAGAGGGGAGTAAATTTACCTCGCAGGAAGTGGCGGTATTGCCTAAGGGCACGTCGTTTTCCGTAAAAAACCTGTTCTTTAATATCCCTGCACGCCGCAATTTTTTAAAAAGCGACACAGTAGAGTTTAGGCATATTGTAGACGAATTTGAGCGTGTTGCCTTAGCACATGCCAACATTAGTTTTATGCTGTACCACAATGGCAGCGAAATGTTTAACCTGCCGGCAAGCAATACCCGCCAGCGTATTGTAAACATTTTTGGCGGACGTACCAACGAGAAACTTGTTCCTGTTAAAGAAAGTACTGAGATAGTAGAGATTCAGGGGTTTGTAACCAAGCCGGAGTTTGCCAAGAAAAACAGGGGCGAGCAGTTTTTTATTGTAAACAACCGTTTTATAAAAAGTGGCTACCTGCACCATGCCGTTATGGCGGCTTACGAAGGCCTGCTTAAAGACGGCTGCCAGCCCGGGTATTTTATTTATCTGGATGTGCCGCCCAATACTATAGATATTAACATTCACCCTACCAAGACCGAAATAAAATTTGACGATGAGCATGCGCTCTACGCCATTATGCGATCGTCTATAAAACATAGCCTGGGGCAGTTTAACGTGAGCCCGGTGCTGGATTTTGAGCGTGATGCCAACCTTGACACACCTTATAATTATGAGGCTAAAGAGGCTGTAATGCCCGAAGTTCATGTAGACCGTAACTATAACCCGTTTGCTGTAGAAGAAAAACCTGTAAGGTCGGCTTCCATGTCATCGGGGTCGGGAAGTTTTTCGTCGCCCTCGTTCAGGAAAACGCAGTCGCAGCCTGCCTGGGAGAGTTTGTATACCGGTATAAGCACATCATCATCGGAAGATATTGCCGAAATTAATTTTGAATCGGAGGAAGTTACCGGCTCACTCTTTAACGATACCGAAGTGGAGCAGGCGGTGTATAAAACCTACCAGATACATAAAAAATATATTGTAAGCCCTATAAAATCGGGGCTATTGATAATAGACCAAAAGCGTGCCCACCAGCGCATTATGTATGAGCAGTTTTTGCGCAGCATAACTGTGCAACATGCTGCAAGTCAGCAATTGTTATTCCCGTTGGTACTGCATTACAACAAGACCGAACTGGAACTGATTAAAGAAATGCAGGATGCGCTGCAAAATACCGGTTTTGTATTTGCCGAAATTAACCATGACCACATTGTAGTATCGGGACTTCCGGTTAATGTGTCCGAAAGCGAAGTCTCTATTTTACTGGAAGAATTAATAAACGACCTGCAGCAGGAAGTACCCGATAGCAGTTTTAGCCAAAGCGACAGCATAGCAAAATCTATGGCACGAAGTTTGGCGGTTAAAACAGGAGTACTCCTTAGCGAGCGTGAGCAGGAAAACATGGTAAACTCCCTTTTTGCCTGCAAGGAGCCCAATGTTTCACCTTTTAATAAACCAACTTTCATTACCCTGAGTGTGGAAGACCTTGATAAACGATTTGCAATATGATGCGTATAACCGAGACTGTTAAGCACTTAATAATATTAAACATTGTTTTTTTTATAGGGAGTTATCTGGCTCCCGGTGTTGTTGATTATTTAACACTGCACTCGGTGCAAAGCGATAAATTTAAGGTTTGGCAATTGATCACACACATGTTTATGCATGGTGGCATACCGCATATCTTTTTTAATATGTTTGCACTATTTTCTTTTGGCGGATTGCTTGAGCAGATGTGGGGACCTAAAAAATTTATTTTCTTTTATATCTCCTGTGGTCTTGGGTCTGCAGCATTGCATTTAGGAGTTACTTATTATGAGTTACAACATGTTTTAGATGGTGCATCGATGCTTAATCTTGATAAGAATACATTGCATGAAATACTTAATGTAAATTTTTCTGATGGAAAGTATCTGAGAGGCGATTTATTTAAGGCTCAGGTTGAACCTATTTTAGCACATGCCGGAAAGATAGATCTTGTTAATCAAAACCCCGGTAGCTTTCAAAGCCTTTTTGACGCTGCACGATTAAATCAGATACCTATGCTTGGTGCATCAGGTGCAATATATGGTTTGCTTGTAGCGTTTGCCTTTATGTTCCCCAATGCCGAGTTAATGCTTATGTTTATCCCTATCCCTATAAAGGCAAAATATTTTGTGCCGGTACTACTTGCCTACGATTTATTTTCCGGAGTAAGGGGGCAGTCAGTATTTGGCGGCAGTAGCGATGGCGTAGCACACTTTGCGCATTTAGGAGGGGCAGTGTTAGGCTTTTTAATGATGTGGTACTGGAAAAAAAATCAATACAACGGCAACCGCTGGAACTAACTTTATGAGCATAATAAACGATTTAAAAATGGAATATAGGGTGGGGGGCATTGTGCAACGCCTTATTTTTTGGAACGTTGGCCTTTTTGCCATCCCCATGGTCGTGTTCAGTATTTTGTCGCTCCTTAATGTAGATATTTCTTTTTTGCGCTGGGATATTCCCGGTGCTACCGATTGGCTCAGCCTTTCATCCAATCCTGCCGATTTACTCTGGAAACCCTGGTCTATAATAGGCTATGCTTTTTTGCATGCCGGCTTTACACATATACTGTTTAATATGCTTATGCTGTTTTTTGCAGGCAGGCTGTTCCTTACATTCTTTACCCAAAAGCAATTGTTTGGGGTGTATGTTCTCTCTGCAATTTTTGCGGGTGCGATTTTTATACTGGGCTATCAAACATTGCCCATGCTTACGGGTGTAACTACTAAAATGGTGGGTGCATCGGCATCTATTATGGCATTGCTTATAGCTACGGCAGTCTACGCACCAACTTATAGTGTTCGCCTTATGCTTATTGGTACGGTTAAACTGTGGCACATAGCCCTGGCATTTGTTATAATCGACCTAATTTATGCTTCTGCCGAAAATACAGGTGGGCATATAGCACACCTTGCCGGCGCATTGTTTGGATTTGTTTATATAAAATTATTGAAAAACAGTACAGATCTGACTAAAGGGATCTCTGCAATTACAGAGGGTTTGGGTGGTTTATTTAAAACGCGCAAACAACAACCTTTTAAAAAGGTGCACCGCAATCCTGCACCGTCTACACCAAAGGCTGCAGGCACAAGGCCTAAGAGCATTACACAAAAACAAATTGACGATATTCTTGATAAAATAAGCCGTTCCGGATACGACAGCCTTACCAAAGAAGAGAAGGATTTTTTATTTAAAGTTGGTAAATAATAAGTAGTTTTGGTACTACACAAAGGCAGTAAATGAAAAAACTCTCGTGGTTTAATAAGGTAATCTATTTTCTCAATATTGTGCTTACTGTCCTAACAGTAATAGCATACATATTGCCGTTTATGGCGCCTAAACTTTTCCCGCTGCTGTCAGTTTTTACGCTGGTTATGCCGCTCATGTTGGTGCTTAATTTTATCTGCTTTTTGTATTGGATGTTTCAGGCAAAGAGGCAAATGCTGCTTAGCGGTCTTATACTCTTGCTGGGTATTACTTTTGTGAGTAAATTTTACCGTTTCTCGGGCAAAGAACTTCCTGCCGATAAAGACGATTTTACATTAATGAGCTACAATGTGCGCCTGTTTAATTTATACGACTGGCTGCCCGACCGTGACATTGCTACTAAAATACCTGCGTTTATAAAAGAACAAAACCCGGATATTTTGTGCCTGCAGGAATATAACAAAATAGGCGATACCTCTTTTAAGAGCTATAAATACAAATACATTTTTAAGATGGCCGGCCAAACGGGGCAGGCTATCTATTCACGTTACAAGATTATAGGCAAGGGCGATATACAGTTTCCGGGTTCTGCTAATAATGCCATTTATGCCGATATTAAGAAAGGTAAAGATACCATACGGGTATACAGCATGCACTTGCAGTCGATTAAAATAAGCCCTGATATCCACGAAAATATAGACGAAGAAAAATCTAAAATTATCTTTAACCGCATTAGTGCAGCATTTAAAAAACAACAGCTTCAGGCAGAGCTGGTTGCAAAGCATAAAAATGAATGCCCATACCCCATGATTATTTGCGGCGACCTTAATAACAGCGCATTTTCTTATGTTTACCGTAGTGTGAGGGGAAATATGAATGATGCTTTTGAAGAAGCCGGGAAAGGTTTTGGCAGGTCATACGATTTTAAATATTATCCTGCCCGGATAGATTATGTGTTTACCGATAAACTTATTGATGTAAAACAATATACTACGTTTTCCAGTTTCATAAATTCAGACCATTTTCCTATAATGACACGCCTTTGTTTTGAAGCGCAGAATGACGACGAAAAGTAAATTATAGATTTTGGCTCTTTAAATATTCAAGCGCATAACGGCCTTCGTTAAACAAAAGGTCGAGTATGCTAAGGTTGTTAATGTACCCATGCTTATCGCCAAATACCTGTGTATATTCTTCAAATTCAGATGTGTCTTTCTTACCGTTCACTAAGTAACGAAAATCGGTTACATCTTTAGGCTCCAGTATAAATTCATCTGTCTTCTTGTAGCTAAGATCCATACCGAGACAAGAAGTTATAACTTCTAAAGCCTGAAAATTAAGATCCATCATAAAGGTGTGCTTTTTCTCGAATACAGGGCGGATATCATCTTCAAAATACTCAAAGAAAGGGGAAGCCCTGTAAGCTGCCTCAAGCGATTTAAAATGCTGCTTACGCCAGTCAAATGCCTGTTCTATCTTAACATCCTTAAACATTTGCCTGCCTTGCTCTACATTATGCTTAACCGGTATATTAAGTAGCTGTATACCGTTAGGGCTGTATATATACATACGGTTACGATTGGTTTGCTTCTGGAAGTTATCCTCCACTTCAAAGGTTACCGAATCTGCTTTGGCCATTGCCACAAAATGGCTTATAGAAGGAAAGTAAGTAGGGTGTATTAAAATGTCCATTAATAAAGGTATCTGGTTATTTGTTGATTTGGTTAATTTGAAAATTGCGCAAACCATTAAGCTTGTTTGTTATACTCTCCAGTAAAATTCTTGAGTCCTGATATTGCTTTTCAGTTATAAAATCAAGTTCAAATGAAATAATTATCTGATTTAAAACTTCTACTGCTGAACTGAAAGCCATAACTGTAAAATGTGCTTTATCTTTATAAGAGTTTCTTGCAGAGCCTTCAGCTACATTAGAACATATTGATATTGCAGCTCTTCTTAATTGGCTTACCAAGACATATTTTTCTGAATCAGGAAAACCAGATGTCAACTTATAAATAGTCTTGGTAAATTCTTTAGCTTCAATCCAAACCTCTAATTTTTCAAAAGAGTACACATACATTTTCTAAACAAATTTATTAACCATTAAATCAAATAACCAAATTAACAAATAATCGAATTATCAATAAATCTATTCTGCAGTTTTACGTTTCTTTCTGAAAAAATCAAAAACAAACCATGCAACTAATAAGCCAATAAAATATTTAAAATACGATACAGGTTCGCCACTACCGCCCACGGTAGTAAACAGCCTCTCCCAACGAATTTTTTTGCTTATGTTGCTCCATTTAACATCCTGGTCTAAACTCATCCAGATAAATACCGGTTTACCTACAATGTGGTTTTCGGGCACGAAGCCAAAATAACGGCTGTCTAAAGAGTTGTGGCGGTTATCTCCCATCATCCAGTAATAATCCTGTTTAAAGGTATACGAAGTAGCAACCTTACCGTTAATACGAATTTCGTTACCCGTAACTTTAAGGTCATTGTTTTCGTAATCGGCAATAATAAGTTTGTAAAGCGGTAGTGTCTCTGTAGTTAAAGCAACAGTTGCTCCTTCTTTTGGCAGAGTAATCGGCCCCATATTATCTTGTGTCCATGCAGGCTGGTTACCGGGAAACACACCCGATCCGTCCTGGGCTATAACCCTTACAACAGAAGCTATGCCTGCAAGTTTTTTAAGTTTATCTGCTTTTTCAAAAGTAAGGTTTGCAACAAAAGAGCTGCCGCCACCATCGGTTAGCTTTATCTGAGACTGGTTTATCAACTCAACCGGAATACCATTTAAATCGGTAACAATATATAGTGAACCGTCATTTTGCTGCCTGTAACCCTTAACGTAGTTCTTAATAGCCTGTATCTGTTCGTTAGTAAACCCGGGCGCAATAGTGTATGATTTGGTTACATCTGTAATGCCAAGTTTTTCAAGTTCATAGGCAGCTACCTGCCCGTTAGTGGTAACAGTGTAACTATACTGTACTTTAGCCCTGTCAGAAAGTTTAAGTTCTGCCCCGCCTATATAAACAATACCGTTACGCACTTCAAGAACATCTCCGGGCACACCTACGCAACGTTTTACGTAGTTCGTTTTTTTGTCAATGGGTTTATGTACCGGTGCGCTTTTAGGGTTTGTGTAATACGTTAAAGTATCTGCCGGCCAGTTAAATACAACAATGTCATTTTTCTTAACTTTCTCAAAGCCCGGCAGCCTCATGTAAGGCAGTTGTGGCCAGTTGCTGTACGAACGTTTGTTTAAAACAGGGATAGTATCGTGTACCATAGGGGCAGCAACAACCGTCATGGGTATACGTGCACCATAATTAACTTTGCTTACAAAAAGAAAATCGCCTACAAGCAATGTTTTCTCTAATGATGCTGTTGGTATATTAAACGGCTGTAATACATAAGTGTGCACTATTGTGGCAACCACAATAGCAAACAGTAACGAGCTTACAGTGTCGCCGCCTTTGCTTTTAGCCCTTAAGTCGCGCTCTTTAATGTGGTTTACGTCCTGAGTGTAGTTAATATAATAGATATAAAAACCGAGGGTTACAATACCAAGAACAGTATCTGTAGTGGTGTTTTTGCCAAAGCTGCGTAATGTTTCTACCCATACTACCGGAAACATTATAAGATTTACAACAGGTACAAAAAGCAATATTACCCACCATGCAGGGCGGCCAATAATACGCATTAAAACTACTGCGTTATAAACCGGTATAGCAGCTTCCCAGGCTTGCCTGCCTGCTTTTTGATACAATTTCCATGTGCCTAAAAAATGTACTACCTGTACTGCAAGGAAAAATATAAACCATTGTACTATTGTCATCTCTTCTATAATTTTTTATATCTATATGTAGTATATTACATAAAAATGTTACAGGCCTAAAACATCTTTCATACTATAAACGCCTTGTTTGCCTATAATCCACTCTGCGGCTATAACGGCACCCAGCGCAAAACCCTCACGGTTGTGGGCAGTATGTTTAATTTCTATAGCATCTACTTCGCTGTTGTAAGTAACAGTATGCGTGCCCGGTACACCCTCAACTCTTTTGGCATCAATAAAAATATCGCCTTCTTTTGGATTGCCAATGGCCCAGCCTGCATAGTCAGAATTATTAATGATATCTTTAGCCAGTGTTATGGCAGTACCGCTTGGCGCATCAAGCTTTTGGGTATGGTGCACTTCTTCCATAGATACCTTATATTGCTTAAGGTTTGCCATCATTTTAGCGAGGTAGGTGTTAAGCTCAAAAAAAATATTTACACCAAGGCTAAAGTTAGAGCCATATATAAAAGCACCCTTTTTTTCTTCGCACAGCTGTGCCATATTATGGTAATGTTCCAGCCAGCCGGTTGTGCCACTAATAACGGGAACATTGCTGTTTAAACAAGCCGATATATTGCCTATCGCAGCATCAGGAATACTGAAATCTATTGCAACATCGGCATCTTCCAGACCTTCAAAGCTATCATTGCTTTTTTTTCTTAAAACTATTTCGTGGCCTCTTTGCAAAGCAATATTTTCTATCACTTTACCCATTTTGCCATAACCTAACAGTGCAATTTTCATGGTTAAAACTTGTAGTTTAGGGTAAGCCCTAAATTGTATTTGTAGTCTATTTGATTTTGCTGTACAGAGGGTAGCAGCGAAAGGTTCTCGTTTACGTTAAACTGCTTTAAGTGGGCATCTACATTGGCATCTACAATATTTAGCAGGTAAATACCAATGGTAAAAAACATGGAAAGGTCGCGGTTGCGCTGGTAAAATTTCTGGCCCCTTATAAGCCTGTCGCCATTAAGTTCAGACAGGGTTCCTGTAACCGGACGGCCGGCAAGTTTATCTTTATAGGCATCGCGGTATTCATGGTACTTTTTATTATTCCAGCTGTAGTAATAAATACTAAGGCCCATACCACCCCAGGCAATAGGTGCTTTCCAGTACCTTTTGTTATATATCTGGCCAAGGCCCGGTACTAACCCCGAATAAAATGCAGCCCTGGCAGGTGCCAACGGATCCATTTTATAAGGCTTAAGCAGTACCGAGTCCTGTTTTATAATATCTACTTTTAGTTCGTTATCCTGCGCAAAAGCCGGTAACGAAAAAAAGAATAGTGTTATGAGTATGAAAAGTATGTTTTTCACTAACCTTTTATAAGTTTAATGATCCTGTTAAAATCTTCCTGAGAGCTAAAAGGTATCGTGATCTTTCCTTTTCCTTTGCCGTCTATCTTTACATCAACTTTCGCACCAAAAAAATCAGTGATCGTTTTTTGTTCTTCCTGCTCTACATTAAATGAGCTGCTTTTGGCTGGTAGTTTTTCTGCGGGGGCAGGAGTACCCTCGTGGTAACTCTTTACTAAAGCCTCCGTTTCGCGTACCGAAAGGTTTTCGCTCACAATTTTCTGGTAAATATCTGCCTGTGCGTCGTGGTCTTCTATGTTAATAATAGCACGCCCGTGACCCATGGTTATAAAACCATCGCGTATGCCGGTCTGGATAATAGGGTCAAGCTTTAACAGGCGAAGGTAATTAGCAATTGTAGAGCGTTTTTTGCCCACACGGTCGCTCATTTGCTCCTGTGTAAGCTGTATCTCGTCTATAAGCCTTTGGTAAGAAAGGGCAATCTCTATAGGGTCAAGGTCATGGCGCTGAATGTTCTCTACCAGTGCCATTACTAACGAGTCATTATCGTTTGCAATACGTATGTAAGCAGGTATATGTGTTAGCCCGGCAAGTTTAGATGCGCGTAGCCTTCGTTCCCCACTAATAAGCTGGTATTTGTTATATTCCTGTTTACGTACGGTAATAGGCTGTATAACACCAAGCTCTTTAATAGAAGTGCTTAATTCGCGTAATGATTCTTCGTTAAAATTTGTCCTGGGCTGAAAAGGGTTTATCTCTATGGCATCAATTTCCAGTTCGATTATATTACCCACCACTTTATCGGCGTTTTTATCATCTACCGATTTAATGTCATTTTCAGGATCTTTTAATAATGCCGATAATCCCCTCCCAAGGGCTTGCTTTTTTATGGCTTTCATAAACCTACTTTACTGTTTTTCTTTATAATTTCTTCGGCAAGCTGCAGGTAATTTGTAGCACCCTTGCTTGTAGCATCATAGTTTATAATGCTTTCGCCATAACTTGGTGCTTCGCTTAATTTTATATTACGCTGAATGATGGTGGTAAAAACCATATCATGAAAATGCTTTTGCACCTCTTCCACAACCTGGTTAGATAACCTTAAGCGCGAATCATACATGGTAAGCAACAGTCCTTCTATATCTAACTCCGGATTGTGTATTTTTTGTACGCTCTTTATAGTATTTAACAGTTTGCCTAAGCCCTCCAGTGCAAAGTATTCGCACTGTATAGGTATTACAACGCTATCGGCAGCAGTAAGTGCATTAAGTGTTAACAGGCCTAAAGATGGTGCGCAGTCTATAAGTATATAGTCGTACTCGTCTTTAACGCTTTCCAGTGCCTGTTTAAGCATGTATTCCCTGTTCTCCTTATCTACAAGCTCTATCTCAATTGCAACAAGATCTATATGTGCAGGTATAACCCACACGTTTGGAGCAGAACATTCTATGATAGCCTCTTTTGGTGTGCTGCTGTGTTCGAGTATTTGGTAGGTGCCAATCTCAACAGTCTCTACATCTATGCCAAGTCCCGAGCTTGCGTTAGCCTGGGGGTCGGCATCGATCAATAGTACTTTTTTTTCGAGTACGCCCAGCGAAGCCGCCAGGTTTACCGATGTTGTTGTTTTACCCACGCCGCCCTTTTGGTTGGCAATAGCAATGATCTTACCCATTTATGTTTGAAATTTTGGAACGGTAAAAATACGATTATTTATGGTTCCTGAAAACGGAAATTGTTAACAATACTAAATAAAAAAGCCGCACTGTGCAGTGCGGCTTAGTAATAAATATATGGTTGGTTTATTGTACTATAAGTTTTTGTGAAGCAGAAATGTTGCCTGACTCTAACTTAATAACATACATACCTGCAGATAGTGCAGACAGGTTGATGTTTTTACTTGTGCCACTTACTGTAGTTTCATAAACTTTTGCACCTGTAAGAGAGTATACACTTACATGGCCATTGTCTATATTGTTATAAGTAAGGGTTACATTTTTATTTGCAGTTGGGTTAGGGTATACGCTAAAGTTGTTAGCTTTTATAGTACCTGTACCAGCCGTAACAGCTTCCCATACTACATTATCTATAGCAGCACCGTTGTGTATAGCATCGGCAGTAATTTTAAAAGCAATAAAGCCTTGAGTAGTAGAAGCCGGTATAACGATGTTAGCATGATTTACAGATGTATCTGTTACAGAAATAGGTTCTCCTACGGCAGTAAATGTTGTAAAATCAGAAGCGCTGGTAAGTGTTCCTATTTGTACAGTAATGTTGCCTTCCGGTATTACACCGTTAGCGGCAAGTTTGTAAGTATCAAAAGATAATTCGTGAGCACCATCTATAGTAGAAACTTCCGGGGTTACAAGGTATCCTGGAGTGTTTGCAGCAAAAAGGCTGTAAAATACTGCAAACTGGTTAGTTTCGTCTTCTGTTTCGCCGGTGTATACTAATGGCATACCTGTACTTGCACTCCAGCAATTTTGCGGGAAAGCACCCGTTGTAGCAATTGTAAAGTTAGAGAAATCCTCATTTAATGTTTCTACAGCAACACATGCAGGTTCAGGAACTGCTTCCCATACTACATTATCTATAGCAGCACCGTTGTGTATAGCATCGGCAGTAATTTTAAAGGCGATAAAGCCTTGAGTAGTAGAAGCCGGTATAACAATGTTAGCATGATTTACAGATGTATCTGTTACAGAAATAGGTTCTCCTACGGCAGTAAATGTTGTAAAATCAGAAGCGCTGGTAAGTGTTCCTATTTGAACAGTAATGTTGCCTTCCGGTATTACGCCGTTAGCGGCAAGTTTGTAAGTATCAAAAGATAATTGGTGAGCACCATCTATAGTAGATACTTCCGGGGTTACAAGGTAGCCAGGAGCGTTAGCTGCAAAAAGGCTGTAAAATACTGCATACTGGTTAGTTTCGTCTTCTGTTTCGCCGGTGTATAATAATGGCATTCCTGAGCTTGCACTCCAGCAGTTTTGCGGGAAAGCACCCGTTGTAGCAATTGTAAAGTTAGAGAAATCCTCGTTTAATGTTTCTACAGCAGCACATGCAGGGGCAGGAACTGCATCCCAAACAACATTATCTATAGCAAGTGCATTGTGTACAGAATCAGCCGATAGTTTAAATGCTATGTGGCTGCCCGCAGGAGCAGATGGTATTATAATATTATTATATGTTTCTACGTCGGCAGTAGTAATAGTTATTACATCGCCAAAGGCAACAAATGTTGAAGCATCTGCTACATCGCTAATTGTACCTACCTGTAATAAAACGGTACCGTTTGGTACTGAACCGCCCATTCCAAGTTTGTATGCGTCAAAAGATAGTTGGTGTGTGCCATCAAAATTAGATACTTCAGGGCTTATTAAATAAGCATCGGTATTAACTGCAAACAGACTGTAAAAAACAGCATACTTATTACTTTCAGTTTCGGCGGTGTAAATTCTTGTTGCGCCTGATATAGACGACCAGCAGTTTTGAGGGAAAACACCTGTAGTGCCAATAGTAAAATCTGTAAAATCTTCGTTTAATGTTGTCTGAGGTTCACATTGCGCGTTTGCAAAAAGAGTAGCGCAAAGCATGCCTGCAGAAAGTAAAATTTTTTTCATGCGGTTGTTTTATTTAGATTCAGTAAGAATAATAATTCGGGGCAAATATAAATAATTAATTTATACTAAGTCTAAATAAAGCGATTAAAATCCATAAAAAAAGGCAGATTTTTTTTCTGCCTTTTTTTATTTCCCAGTCGTAGCGGCGGTTTTTAGCCGGTTAGTAATTATAACTAACTGCGACAGAAAACTGTGACCGTAATTATTCTTTATTTCTTTTTGCTTTAATCATGGCTTCGAGCATATCCCATGTTTCTTCGGGTATGGCTTCGAGCAGGTTAAACTGGCCTGCACCTTTAAGCCATTCGCCACCATCTATGGTTATAACTTCGCCATTTACATAGGCAGAAAAATCAGATACTAAATATGCGGCAATATTTGCCAGTTCCTGATGGTCGCCCACACGCTTTAAAGGCACTTTTTGTGCGAGGTCAAATTTTTCCTGAAGATCGCCGGGCAATAGCCTGTCCCAAGCACCTTTGGTAGGGAAGGGGCCGGGTGCAATGGCATTACTGCGAATGCCATATTTAGCCCATTCTACCGCGAGGCTACGTGTCATGGCCAGTACTCCGGCCTTAGCAGTAGCACTTGGCACCACGTAGGCAGATCCTGTCCAGGCATACGTGGTAACAATATTTAGTATAACCGATGATGGTTGTTTTATGTCTATCCAGTGTTTGCCAAAGGCAAGCGTACAGTTTTTAGATCCTTTAAGCACGATATCTATAACAGTGTCAAAAGCGTTTGCCGATAAACGTTCTGTAGGAGATATAAAATTGCCTGCTGCGTTATTTAGCAAAACATCTACTTTTCCAAAAGCTTCAAGCACTACCTTAAGCATATTTTCTACTTCTTCATAATGCCGAACGTCGCACTGTACGGCAAGGCATTTCCCACCGGTTTGCTCTTCGAGTTCTTTAGCCGTATTTTGAAGTTTTTCAAGATCGCGGGATGTTATGGCAACCTTAGCACCCAACTCCATAAAATATTTTGTCATGGCTTTGCCCAGTCCGCTGCCACCGCCGGTAACTACTATTACTTTATCGTTTAGCGCGCCATCGCGCAGCATTTTATCGGTATAGCTCATTTTTGTGTGTTTGTATTGTAAATATATAAAATATTATGCATGCATTAGTTTACTGCATGTTAAATACAGGTTATGCGTTAAAAGCACAAAAAAAGCCGAACCCACGTGGGTTCGGCTTTAATTTAGTTAAGCGTGATTTAAAGGCTTATTATTTTTTAACCCTTATAGGGATAAGTTTTTTCTGGTTTTTTTTAACCTGCATAAAGCCTACTGCCATGAATGCTAAAAATACAGGGTACAGCGTAATAAATACGGTATGTACAGGGAGATTTAAAATCAGTGCAAATGCTATATGAAGTATTGAAATCACGATCATGCCTACAGTTCCGATTGTAAAAAAGGGATTTAGATTTTTCATTTCCTTTTATTAGGGGATTAATTGATTATAAATTTACGGTTTTATATATGGCTTAGTGTTAAAAGTAAATCTTATTTTAAGCCATGTACCTATATTTAACTTAATTGCAATTTTCGTGCCTCTTTTATTGCCTAAATACTTAGTATAGATGCTTTAATTGCAATATACGTAATCGCAATGGTTATAGTTTTTCAGGCTAATCCCCTTAATAATTCTAATTTTCTATAAAACTTACTGTGTTGCCTACAGATTTGTTGAGTAAATATGTTTGTGCTACTTTTTTTACTGCCAATATATAGGCTGCAACTCGCAATGTTACATCATACTGTGTTGCAGTAGTATATACATCGCTAAAGCTTTGCTCCAAAATATCGTTTAGCCTATTGTTTACCTGCTCTATAGGCCATGACTCATGCAGTGAGTTTTGCAGCCATTCAAAATAAGATACTGTTACACCACCGGCATTGGCAACAATATCTGGCACTACAGTTATATTCTTATCTTTCAGAATAGCATCTGCATCGCTCGATACCGGCCCATTTGCGCCTTCTACAATAAGGCTGGCTTTTATGTAAGGAGCATTAGCTGCTGTAATAACATCCTCTTTAGCAGCAGGTATTAATACGTTTAAAGGCAGCAATAATAATTCGTCATGTTCTATAGCTTCTGCTTTTGGGTATCCTGTAATGCTTTTGTTATTAAGATTGTAATACAAAATAAGTTCCGGGATGTTTATTCCGGCAGGGTGGTATAAGGCGGTATTAATATCGCTTACAGCAACTACTTTAAGCCCGGCTTCATATAAAAACTGAGCTGTGTGCAGGCCTACATTGCCAAAACCCTGAATTGCTACGGTAGAATGGCTTATGGCCAACCCTAATTTTTGCATTGCCAGTAAAGTAACACTGCTTACGCCGCGGCCGGTAGCTTCAGTTCGCCCTAAAGACCCACCCGCATTTAAGTGCTTGCCTGTTACTACAGCATGAATGGGTTTGCCGTGCAGTAAAGAAAATTCATCCATAAGCCAGCCCATTTCGTCTGGCCCCGTGCCCATATCCGGTGCAGGTACATCTTTATCGGGACCAAAAACATCTGCCAATGCTTTTGTGTAGGCACGGGTTATGCGTTCCAGTTCTGTTTTAGAGTGTTGTTTAGGGTCAACTATAATTCCGCCTTTAGCACCTCCAAACGGGATACCAGTAACTGCCGATTTCCAGGTCATCCACGCCGCAAGCGCTTTAACCTCTTCAAGGTTTACAGCGGTATCATAACGTATTCCTCCTTTAGATGGACCCAGTACTGTAGAGTGAATAACGCGGTAGCCTTCAAAATTTTTTTCCTGGCCGTTGTCAAGTTTTATAGAAAAATTTATAAGCACCTGTTTTTCCGGGCGCTGAAGTGTTTCACGTAATGACTGTTCTAAATTTAATATATCGGCTGCAGTATTGTACCTGTCCAGCATAGATTGAAATGGGTTTTGTTGTATAGCTGTTGTGCTCATTGTATTATAATAGGTATGTTGAATTTTTATTTTGTAACTGTATTGCTATTTGTATGCCGAAACAGTTTAGTTTTTTTAATATGTCTGTTTTTCAGGTTATTATTGCCGGCTACAACAATACGGGCATGTCATTATGATAGGGTATGTTACTGCAAAACGATAGTGTTTGTGGCTATTAGATTTCATTGACTAATAATTTAATTGATAGTTTTGTATAAAAAGAAAAGCCCCTTTACAAGTGTTGTAAAAGGGCTTAGTATATTTTTTTAAGATGTTATACACACGCACTCCTGCAACACAAAAGTATTTTCATGCAGCAGCACATATTTGCGATATTGTTTATTATAAGTGCATTCATCGTTGGTATTCTAATTTGATACTGCAAATATATTCATTTTTTTTATTACTCTATAAAAATAGTAGATTAATAAAAAAATATTTTCATATTAATAATATTCTTTACTATGTAGTTAACTTATAGGTTTTTAAATTGCTGTGCGTTTATAATGGCGGCACTGCTTGCTGTATTGTTAAAAAAAATAAATACCTCGCTACAATTTTTCTTCGAAGAGATATCTTCCTGTAATTCCTTTAGTTCATCTAAAGTATATTCCGAATAGAACAGCCGCGGATTGCCATGCAGCCTTACATAAACTATTTTTGTAGTAACAACAACAGCCGTAGGCAGCTTAGGGTAATTAACTGTGCAAAAAGTTATATTATTTTTAGCCAAAGCATCGTATACGTCCTGGCGCCACCAGCTTTCGTTGCGAAATTCTACCACGTTTTTAAAATCAGGGTTTAATGAATCTATGATAAGTCCAAGCCTGTCTTCGCTATAGCTAAAACTTGGCGGGAGCTGAAACAATATACATCCTAACTTATTGGCAAGGCCTTCTTTGCAAACGGCATATAGCTGATTTATTTCTTCCTTACAATTGTCAAATTTCTTAATGTGGGTAATTTGTTTGGGTGCCTTTACGGAATATATAAAATCGTCAGGAGCTTTGTCGTACCAGTTTTTCATAACCCTGAGTGTAGGGAATTTATAAAAAGTAGCATTTATCTCGAAAGTTTCAAAATGCCGGCAGTAAAACTCAAACCATTGTTTTGAAGGCATATCTTCAGGGTAGAAAACGCCTTTCCACCGGCTGTTGTAATAGCTGGAACACCCTATGTACAGTTGTTTTTTCATTTATGTAGTTCCTGGCAGTTAGTGCAAAAAAAGCTGCGGCGTTTTTTAACTCCGGTATACTCTTTATAAAGTGGAAGGTCGCAGCGCTTGCAGATTTTTTTACTGTGGGCAAGCCAGTGCTTTTTAAGTTCATCTTTTTGTTTCCAGCGCAAAAAATCAAAGCTATAATTGCGGGCCTCTGTAACCATAGCATCAATCTTATCGGGAGGTATTTTTCCAATTAAAGACTCCGGATGTATGTGTACCCTGTATAAAACCTCATTCTTAATAATGTTGCCCACGCCGCTAAATATATCCTGTTCCAGTAATGCATCGCAGGCCTGTTTATTAGGGACTTCCTGTAGTTTAAGCTTTGCTTTTTCCGGATTCCAGTTATCATTCATTACATCTGCGGTAAAGTCGTAATGATCGTTTACATCACCTTCCAAAACCTTTACAGCGGCAGTATAAAAGTTAAGTTCGCCGTTACTAAAAACAAACCCGAGCCGTAGCAGCGACTCCTTACGCTCATTAATTCTATAAGTGCCAAAGAGTAAAAAGTGTATGCGAATTGTAAAACCGTCGAAGCAAAGCAACAGATGTTTGCCCCATGTTTTAATGGCATTAAGTTTTTTGTTCTGAAGCCTGTCCATATCTATTTTTGCATTGCCGGCAGCAGATAATACAACCTGGCCAGTAAAAATATCGGCAGCTTCTTTAGCTATTATAATACTTGGTCCTTCGGGCATGAGGTAGTAGCTTGATTACTTAAAGATACAATAGGTAAGCATGATGCATTTTATGTTTACATAACTTTTAACATGAAAATTTTACGTAAAAATAAAAAAGTCCTTTCTGCAACTACAGAAAGGACTTTTACAAAAGGCTGCGGTTTCCTATAAACCTAAAGCACTTTTTAAATTTTTAGCAGCCAGGCCCTGTGCATCTTTAGCTTCAGGAACTACAGTTGCCATACCAAAGAATTCGTGGGTAACACCGTCATATAATTTATATTCGGTATCTACGCCGGCATCTTTAAGTTTATCGGCAAGTAATTTACCTTCGCTTTGAAGCGGGTCAATTTCGGCACCAATTATCAAAGTTTTAGGCAGGCCTTTAAGGTTTGCTTTTACAAGGCTTAAACGAGGGTCTGCAGACTGCGCTTCAGACGCGTAGTTTTTTACAAACCAGCCCATCATTGCTTTATTGAGTGGTTTTGCATTAGCATATTTTACATAGCTCTCCGCATTCATATCGTTATTAGCTACTGGGTAAACCAATACCTGATATAACGGCAGCATGATCTTTTTGTCGCGCGCCATAATACTTACGTTAGCAGCAAGGTTACCACCGGCACTTTCTCCGGCCACGGCAACTTTACCTGCATTACCGTTAAACGAAGCTGCATTTTTAAGTACCCACTGGTAAGCATCAAATGCTACAGTATGTGCAGCAGGGAATTTTTTCTCCGGCCCTTTAGGATATTCTACAGACACTACAATGGCACCCGTTTGCTCACAAAGGCCTTGTGCACCTGCATTATAAACATTAATATCGGCAATTACAAAGCCACCACCGTGGTAATATACAATTACAGGATATGGTGCTTTACCTTCTTTAGGAGTATAAATACGCACATGAGTAGTACCGCCTGTTACAGGTATTTGTTTGCCTATGGTATCGCAAAGCGGGTTAGGCATAACAATATTATGTTCTTTCATTACTGCCATTACAGCATCGGTAGGGGTAGGCTGTTGGCGTGCCTCTGCGGCAGTAAGGGTTTCTATAGGTTTACCGCCCAGGCTGGCCAGTTTTTCTATAACTACCGCCATTTCCGGTTTAATGTTAGTTCCCCATTCCGGTGCAGGGCCTTTTGGTTCTAATTTTACTTCTTTATTTTCTTTAACAATACTGTCGTTCATCTCTTTTTCGGGAGTTTCTTCTTTTGCTTTGTTACACGAAAACAGGGCAGCCATGCTAAAACAAAGCAGTGCCATTTTTGTTGCTTTAATAAATGTAAATTTCATAATATTCAGGGTGTTTTGATTTATAATGCTAAGTTATTCTGAATATAACTAACAAAATGTTAACCACTTTGCTAAATATTTTATAATTGTATGAAGTGTATTGACAATGAAATTAAAGCAACAGGCTTTAAGCACTACGATTATAAAGCAAAAAAAAATCCTTCCCGTTGCCGGAAAGGATCTTTATATAACTTGAACGAAAAATTATCTTCTTCTTTTTTCTTTGATCTTTGCTTTTTTACCTGTAAGATCTCTGAAGTAGTAAATACGGGCTCTTCTAACTTTACCACGTTGGTTAAGTTCGATTTTTTGAAGTGCAGGCATGTTTAATGGGAAAATACGCTCTACACCTACAGCACCACTCATTTTACGGATTGTAAAAGTTTGAGTAATACCAGCGCCTCTTTTTTGGATAACAACCCCTTTAAAGAACTGAGTCCTTGTTTTTTCACCCTCTTTGATCTCGTAGTACACCGTTAGTGTATCACCAGCTCCAAATTCAGGAAAATCTTTTTTTGTAACAAACTCGTCTTGTACGAATTTAATTAAATCAGACATGATTTTTATGTTTAATTGTTTAAATCAGAGCAACATATACACGATTATCGCCAGAGGTTGGTCCGAATGCGGGTGCAAATATAAAACTATTTTTTTAGAAGTAAATATAAATCAGGTTATTAAATTGATTTAATTGTTTTAAAAACTATAATGGAAGTGCTTCAGATTATTGAACTTTACTTTTCTACAATTATCCTATATCTTTTATCTTCTATAAATAATTCCTTTGGGGTAGCTTTATCAGGGAAGTCGAAAAATACGATCCTGTCGATTTCCTTATGGGGTTTAATTTTTGTTTTAGTACCTGTGAATGATGTTTGTAACTGTATAAAGCCATAAAGGCTATCTTGTTCTGTTGAAATGTAAACATTGGCAAAATCAAAGTTGCAGTCTTTTTCACCTTCATTTTTTAAAGTAAGCTTAAGTTTTACAAATTTCATCCCATCATCTGCAAAAGTTACGCTGGTTGATGACATGTTATTTGAATTGCCGACGGTATGTTGGCTTACTGAAGAAGATTGGTTTGAGCCTGAAAGTACATAATCTTCAGATACCTTTCTAAATTTAACCGTTAGCCCTTCTATATTACTTTCCTGAGCTTTTATGCTCGCCACAACTATAATACATAGTGCAATTACAAAATTTATACGTTTCCTCATTTTATACCGCTAATAAATTCCTGTTTTAATTTATGGCCGCTAAAGTAAACAATTAAAGTAAAATTTAGCAGCAGGATTAAACCTCCTCCACATCCATAACACTTATCAAATTATTTTCAAAAGTATATACGTGATTTACTTTTCCGTCAAATAGAACGTTACCCTCCAGGTCTTTAACAAGTTGGTTAACTTCAACTTCAATTTTGCCATCTGCCCGTTGTGTAATTGATGCAGGTTCTACCTTTGGGTTTATTTCGCTCCATTGCTTTGTCCAGTATTCGCGTACTGCCTCGTGGCCTGTTACATAATCACCTTCAAAAGCTTTAGGCCAGCGCACGTTACTATCCATGAGCAACAGTACGGCATCAATGTTACGGCTATTAAAGCCTATATAAGCCTTTGTTATAATATCTTTATAGTCAGAGTTCATGATTTATTGTTTGTGTTATATAGAGTAAACTTAAGGCTTTTTTTTAACCTGCTAAAGTAATTGAATACTACACCAGCGTATTAAATTTAGACTCTATATGTGCCCGTGCCTTTTTCTGAAATTCCTCCGGGGTTTCTCCGGTTTGCTTTTTAAAGAACCGGCTAAAATATGGCCTGTCGGTAAAGCCAAGGTCGTAAGCTATTTCTTTAATGGTAACATCGCTGTGTATAATTTTACGTTTGGCCTCCAGTATAAGCCTGTCGTGTATAATTTGTGTGCCGGTCTTATCAAGCTTTTCCCTTAGTATCTGGTTCAGCCTTTTAGAGCTAATACCCAGTTTGCCTGCATAAAAGTCAATATTGGTTACCGTTAAGAAATTACCTTCCAGCAACATTAAAAATTCGTACACCCGTTTTTGATGAACATCATGGCCGGAAAATTCGTGCTCCTTTACAGTTATAAGCTTAAGCAAAAATACTTTGAGCAAAGCCTGTAGCATGGTAAAGTTATTACCGTTGTTATATTCTTCCTCCATTATCCTGTAAATATCACCCAGCCCTTTTGCCGACGTTTCATCTAAGCGCAGGCACGAAAATTCTCCCTGAACATTAAATATCCTGAACAGGTCCAGTAAAAAGTCCTTGTCCTCTTCTTCCAGCATCGATCTTTTAAACGAGATAAGCTCACCATTTTTACCTGCTTTATTAAGCTGATGAACACGGTAGGGCGGTATAAGGTAAATCCAGTCGCCTTTAATGCCATAAGCAGGATCGCTTATGCCGTGCAGCGGGTCTTCGTTTTTAAGCCATACCACCTCAAAAAAATCCTTGCGCCCCGGATCGTTTAAATAACTGGGCGGGCAGTTGTTTAAATTCCTGATGTAGAGCAACGATTTTTCGAGGGTGGGAATAGGGGTTTCAATCATACGTGTAAAAGTAACACTTATTAAAATATTAGCATAGGATTATTAGAACATTATAGAGGACTATTCGGAAATACCGCTGTTTTATAGTGGTTTATGATTATTTTTTGTTCGCAATGTTTCCATATAGTCCCATGTTATGCGCTGATTGTATAACTACCTGCCTTTGCAATGTGCCTACTTTTACCATTGTTAAAACAAGCTTATATGCAAACGCAGAATGAAGTACACAAGCAGGAGCTGGTGGATAATCTTAAGATGAGCCTCGACCTGATACTGAATGAGAATTTACAACTATCGCAAAAAATAGATTTAGAAACCCTTGTACCCTTTATAAATTACATAAGGCAGTCACCGCGCATTTTTATACTATCGGCGGGGAGGTCCGGGTTTGCAATGCGCTCTTTTGCAATGCGGCTTATGCACCTTGGCCTTACCGTTTATTTTGTGGGCGAAACCACCACACCCGCCATACAACAAGGCGACCTTTTAATTGCGGCATCAGGTTCAGGCACTACCGCCGGTATTGTGCGTGCTGCAGAAAAAGCCACATCTACAGGGGCAAGCCTTGTGGCCTTGACAACAAATACAGCATCTCCGTTAGCTAAACTGGCTAATCATGTGGTTTATATCCCGGCAGCAGAAAAGGAAGACCATGGGGGAGACAAATCTAAACAATATGCAGGCAGCCTGTTCGAGCAGTTTTTACTCCTTTTAATGGATGCCGTTTTTCAGTCGCTCTGGAAGCTGGATGGCACCCCGGCTGAAGAACTGTGGAAGAGGCACGCCAACTTAGAATAAACACATTTAATTTTTAATAATAAATAAATACCATCATGGCAAAATTACAAGTAGCAATAGATTTATTGACAACCGAAGAGGCATTAGCATTAGCAGCAAAAGTAGCACCGTATGTAGATATTATAGAGTTAGGCACGCCGCTTATAAAAAATATGGGTACGGCAGTAATAACGGCAATGAAAAATGCACACCCTGATAAACTGGTTTTCGCCGATTTTAAAACGGCAGATACGGGCGAGCTTGAAGCAGATATGGCGTTTAAAGCCGGTGCCGATTTAGTTACCGTTTTAAGCACTGTTGGTAACGCAACAATAATAGGTGCTGTAAAGGCAGCTAAGGCACACGGTAAAGGAGTAGTGGTAGACACTATAGGTAATCCTGACCGTGTTAAGAGGGCACAGGAAGTTATAGAACTGGGTGTAGAATTTGTAGAGCTTCACGCCGGCCTTGACGAGCAGTGGACACCGGGTTACTCTATTCAGGTTTTAATTGATGAAGCAGCACGTGTAGGTGTACCGGTATCTATTGCAGGTGGCGTTAACATAGATAACATTGCAGCAGTAGTAAAAGCAGGGGTGAAAGTTGCCGTTGCCGGTGGTGCCATTTATGGTGCCGAAGATTCTGCCGCAGCTGCAAAGGCACTTCGCGAAGCAATTGATGCTGTTAAGTAATACTGTTACTTTCATAAACACTATGGCCTCATTAAATTTTAATGGGGCTTTTTTATGTTTGAAGAAAATAGGCTAAAAATGTTTATAATATTTGAAAATATTATTTCAAAACTTTTTCAAAAGCTTTTCTTGCAGATCCCCGAAAGGTTACTTCTCCGCAGTAGGTATAGCCAAGTTTTTCAAATATTTTAAGCATGCCTGCATTATCATGATTAGTATCTGCTTTCAGGCTCTTAATATTTTTATTTAGGGCAAAAGCTTCTATATAAACCAGCATTTGTTGTGCAAGCCCCTTACCAAGAAATTGTTCAGAGATAGCAACCCTATGGTACACTATAAAATTGCCGTTGGTAAGCCATTCGCCTTTAATATTTGCATATTCGGGCTCGTCATTTACAATTACAGCACAATACCCTGCAATAGTATCATTATTTGTAAGTACATAACCTGTTCCTTTTTTAATATCTGTAGCAACAACTTCGGGGTTAGGATATCCGTCCTGCCACTGGCTGCTGCCATCCATCCTTCTTCGTTCTATTCCTGCTTTTAGTATTTCCCATATATAAGGTGCATCATTTAATGTTGCCTGCCTGAAGGTATAGTCCATTATCAATTATTTAATTTGTTTTAAATATTCTTGTATAAAATTCTAAATTTTAATTACAGTAACAAAGCCTGTTGGCTTAATAAATATATTAAGCAAAAAACGCCCTCATTACTGAGAGCGTTCTTATCTGAATTTAAAATAACTAATTCTTATCTATGGCACCAAGTACGCGCATCATGAATGCATTAAGCGCCGCTTTTTTGTCCATTCCGTCTTTTATCATTTTGTTTACCTCGAGCGCACCATACATGTTAGAGATCAGTTCTCCCACAACATCCAGCTCTTCGTCTTTAAGCGACGGAACTTCGGTAAGTGCCTCCAGCACCTCCAGGGCTTCTATAACGTAGTCCTGGTCGTTATCCTCAATAAATTGAGTTAAGTGCTTAATTACTGGTAACTTCATTTACAAGATCTGTTAAAACTTCTACTTTATTTGTTTGTACCTGGTTTACAAGTACCCCGTTTTTAAATGTTGCAAAGGTGGGCAGGTTATCTACCTTGGCCAGTTTGCGCGACTCCGGGAAATTTTCGGCATCGGCAAGTACAAAGGTAATGCCGTCGTTTTCACTCGCCAGTTTTTTAAACTTTGGCTTCATGATCCTGCAGTTGCCGCACCATCCTGCCGAGTATTGTACTACAACAACCGGAGCACCGGATACGATCTCTGCCAAATTATCTTTTTCAAGTTCCTGTAACATGATGGTAATTTTATAAGTTTTTAATTAGTTAGAAGCTAAGTAAGACGCAACACCGCTACGGTCTGCAGTCATAGCCTCTTTACCTTCTTCCCAGTTAGCCGGGCAAACTTCGCCTTTAACCTGTACATGCGTGTAAGCATCTATAAGCCTTAAGTACTCGTTTACATTACGGCCCAGTGGCATATCGTTAATGCTTTCATGGAAAACTTTACCATCTTCGTCTACAAGATATGTAGCACGGTAGGTAACGTTGCTTCCTTCAAGAACTACAGAGTCTGTATCTTCGTTATAACCGCTTGCCTCAATATCAAGAATATCAAGAATGTTTGCTAAGTTTCTGTTAGTATCTGCAAGTATAGGGTAAGTAACGCCTTCTATACCGCCTTTATCTTTAGGTGTGTTTAACCATGCAAAGTGAACCTCGTTAGTATCGCAAGATGCACCTATAACTACAGTATTCCTTTTTTCGAATTCGCCTAAAGCAGCCTGGAAAGCATGAAGCTCTGTAGGGCATACAAAAGTAAAATCTTTAGGATACCAGAATAATAATACTTTTTTGTTATTGTTAACTGCCTCCTCAAAAACGTTGATTTTTAGGTTGTCGCCCATTTCAGAGATAGCGTCTACGGCAATGTTTGGGAATTTTTTTCCTACGAATGACATATTGTTTGTGTTTTAGTGATGAATGTTTTTCTGATTACAAAAATAACGCAGTTGTCTCTATTATATGTATAAACATTATAACAATTTTCTATCAACTTATAGAAAACGCCTATGTATTATAAATTAAGAATTATTTAAGAATAAAGCAAAACTGTATTGTTTTTTTTATATTTGTTAGCTGCGCATAAAAACCAAAACCCATAATGGCATTAAAAGACCTCTTTAGAAAAAAGAACGTTCAGGACATATTAAACCAGGTAGAAAATAATGATGGGCATGATTCCCTTGGCAGGCACCTGGGGGTTAGAGACCTTGCTGCCTTTGGTATTGCCGCTATTATAGGTGCCGGTATATTTAGCACCATAGGTAAAGCCAGTGCCGATGGTGGTCCTGCTGTGATTTTTCTTTTCCTGTTTACGGCCATTGCCTGTGGTTTTGCCGCCTTTGCCTATGCCGAATTTGCCAGTATGGTACCGGTGTCAGGCAGTGCGTATACTTATAGTTATGTAGCTTTTGGCGAACTTGTAGCCTGGATAATAGGGTGGGCGCTCATTATGGAATATGCCATAGGCAACATTACGGTAGCCATATCCTGGAGCGATTACTTTACCGGCCTGCTCGACAGCGGGGGCATACACCTGCCGCAGTGGGTACAAATGGATTACCTTACGGCCTCTAACGGCTATACCGATGCTATGGCGCTTATGCAGGGCGGTAAAACCTTCGAAAATCTTGATGCCGGGCTTCAGGCTGCTTATACTGCATGGACTACAGCTCCCGCAATAGGTGCCTTTCATTTTGTGGCCGACCTTCCCGCACTTCTTATTATTGTAATTATAACCTGCCTGGTATACAGGGGTATGAAAGAGTCGCGCAATGCCAGTAACCTAATGGTTGTGGTTAAGCTCTGCATAATACTATTGGTTATTGCCGTAGGTGTATTTTATGTAGATACTGCCAACTGGGACCCGTTTGCGCCTAATGGTGCCAGTGGGGTTCTCAAAGGGGTATCGGCAGTTTTCTTTGCTTATATAGGTTTTGATGCCATATCTACCACTGCTGAAGAATGCAAGAACCCGCAACGCGACCTGCCTCGTGGCATGATGTGGGCCATTATAATATGTACCGTTCTCTATGTAATTATCGCACTGGTACTTACCGGTATGGTAAGTTACAGCGAGCTTAATGTGGGCGATCCGCTGGCATTTGTATTTACAAAGCTTAATCTTAAATGGATGAGCGGCATAATAGCCGTAAGTGCTGTTATTGCGATGGCAAGTGTACTATTGGTTTTTCAGATGGGGCAGCCCCGTATATGGATGAGCATGAGCCGCGATGGCCTGCTGCCAAAGCGTTTTAGTAAAGTACACCCTAAGTTTAAAACGCCATCTTACGCCACAATCGTTACCGGTTTTGTAGTGGCTGTACCGGCTTTGTTCCTTAACCTTACTATGGTGACAGACTTGTGCAGTATAGGTACCCTCTTTGCTTTTGTACTGGTATGTGCAGGGGTTTTGGTACTGCAAAACAAACCGGGAATACCAAGGGGCAAGTTTAAAACGCCTTATGTAAACGCTAAATATTTAATGACCATAGGGCTTATTGCAGGCCTTGCATTATCCTACATTTATAATAAAGAAGGAGTGGAGGCATTTGTAACTAATACCAAAGAGGTTAATAACCCCACAACTATTGTAACATCGCTTACTAAAGAACAAACTACCCAGGTTTACAACTCATTACTTGCTCGCGATGTAGCCACCGGCAACCAGGACCTTGAAAGTATCCTTTCCCGTTATGAAAGCGACCCTGCCCAATATGAACGCTTAGTATCTGAATTGCCTATAGACGATTCTTTAAAATATGAAAGCGGTTTAAGCCTGTTTAAGCACAAAATACCCATGTGGATATTCCTAATTTCGTTGGTATTGCTGTCAGTTTGGGCTTACCGCCAAAACTTGTCACTTATACCGCTATTAGGGCTTATTTGCTGCCTGTACATGATGGCACAGCTAAGCGTGTGGAACTGGATATACTTTACAGCATGGTTACTTATAGGCCTTATTATTTATTTTAGCTTTAGCCGAAAAAACAGTAAATTGAATATTAAATCAATAGTATAAATGTTGTAATACGATGAGTATATCAGAAATTCATCATTATGATTTAACGAATATATCGTAATAGTTAATAACTCTAAAAAAATCATTCTGCAACTTTAGCATCATTTATATAAAAACACTTCAGCCTTTGCAGGGTTCCCGTTTAAAACCTGACTAAATTTAGGTGTTAAATGGCAACATCTGCACTAAGTATAAATCGTATATCTGCCTGAAAAATAATAGGTTTAAGGCATTCGCCGATGGTATATGTCGTCGTAAATTAGTACTGCTTTTTGAGGCATCACTTTTGCCTTAGCAGCAATAACCAAAACAATTAGATGATGACACTATTACCTATTATCGGGATCATTATCCTGATACTATTATCGGGTTTTCGCATTGCACAGGAATACCAAAGGGCGATTGTTTTTCGCCTGGGGCGGTTTACCAACGTAAAGGGGCCGGGGCTGTACTGGATTATACCCTTTATCGAACGCCAGCAAACAGTAGATATCCGTACTAAAACAGTCGACCTTGAACAGCAGGAAACCATTACAAAAGACAGCGTTACCATAAAAGTAAATGCCGTTATGTGGTTTAAAATTACCAACCCCGAAGATGCTATTATTAAGGTAGCCGATTACAACAAGGCGGTATACCAGTTCTCTGTTACGGCATTGCGAAACATTATAGGGCAGCATTCGCTTGATGAAGTATTGCGCGGCCGTGAACAGATAAACGCCACATTGCAGAAAATTGTAGATGCTGCCACCAATTCGTGGGGTATAAAAATAGAGATGGTAGAGATGAAGGATGTAGAGATACCCGAAGCAATGCAACGCGCCATGGCCCGCGAAGCAGAAGCTATTCGCGAGAAACGCGCCCGTATTGTAAAAGCCGAAGCTGAGCTCGAAGCCTCTATAAAATTAACGCAGGGTGCCGCCGAAATGGAAAAAAGCCCCATTGCCCTCGAACTTCGCCGTATGCAAATGCTATCGGAAATTGGTATTGACAACAATACAACTACTATTGTTTTGGTACCGTCGGATTTCTCGAATGCTGCACGCAGTTTTACCGAAATGGTAGCCAAACAGTAGAGACGTTGCACTGCAACGTCTAAACGTAGAGACGCATTGAATGCGTCTCTAAAACATATCAACAAAGACGCAGTAATCCTGCGTCTTTGTTATTTACGGGCAAACCTTCCGTAAACATACCCTTTAGCCCCGCCAATAACCTGCGAGGAGTAAATACCCTTATTACCGGACACAAAATAAGCCACAATGCAGGCAATGGCAATGTATAGTCCGCAGTTTAAACCAAAGAGCTCTATACCCATAAGCGTACAGGCAATAGGGGTGTTTGTCGCACCGGAGAAAACCGCAACAAATCCCATTCCTGCCAATAGGGCAATAGGAAGCGGAACCACCATAAACAGCGCACTGCCTAAAGTTGCGCCTACAAAGAACAGCGGGGTGACCTCGCCACCTTTAAAACCTGCTCCAAGGGTAAAAGTTGTAAGCAATATTTTTAAGAGAAAAGCATAGGGTGGTTGTGCTACTGTAAATGATTCGACTATTGTAGGTACACCAAGCCCTATATATTTTGTCGTTCCCATAAAATATATGGCTATGGCTAAACATAAACCGCCTGTAAAGGGGCGTAGTGGTGGGTATGCTATCTTCTTAAAAAAATCACTAAAAAAGTGAACCAGCCTGCTAAACAACAATGCAGCTAATCCAAACAGTACCGCAACACCAATGGTATATGCAACGTTTATCGGAGTGATTGCAGGAACATTTGGTATTGAATATCGGGTATGGGAAACCTTCCAGATGGTACAGGAATAATTAGCAATATAGGCAGTTATAAAGGCGGGGAGAAGTCCATTATATTTTAGTTTGCCAATAACCATAACCTCTAACGCGAAAATAGCTCCCGCTATGGGCGTACCAAACACCGATGCAAAACCGGCGCTTATACCCATAATAATAATGATTTGCCTGTCTAAGTTATCCAGTTTAAACCAGTGCGTAAATTGGTCGGCAATGGCGCCGCCCATTTGAACAGCAGTACCCTCACGACCTGCCGATCCTCCAAATAAATGGGTTACCAATGTACCAAATAGTACTAAAGGCGCCATTTTAAAAGGGATTATCTGCTTTGGGGTATGCAGTTCTTCCAGCAAAAGGTTATTTCCTTTTACAATGCTGTTGCCCCAGTAGTGGTAAGTTAATCCTATAATTAATCCGCCTATGGGTAATAAGGCTATAATCCAATTGTGTGCTTCGCGCCAGTTGGTAACCCAATTTAAAGTGGTAAGGAAAAATGCTGAAGCGCAGCCTGTCGCAAAACCTATTGCTATACAAAGCAGCAGCCATTTTACAATTAATACAATAACAGATTTGGGATTTGCAATGTGCCTTTTTAAATTTTGATTTGTCATATCCGGTGAATTTAAATACGTCTACTGTGGCATAAGCCATTAAAGTAGACGTCATCAGCTACAAATAAAATTTGCGGGCGGTTTAGGGCAGACATCATTGCCATATACTACAAAAGTACTAATTTTTGTTTGCTTATGGTTACAGAAATTTATTGGCAATCATCCAGTTCTTTAAATTATCCATCCACTTATCTTCGGTAGTTTTATTGTTCATGCCATAGCCGTGACCTCCATGCGGGTACAAAAGCATTTCGCTGTATACCTTGTTTTTAATGAGTGCCTCGTAGTAAGTTATACTGTTACCAACAGGAACTACAGTATCATCGGCAGAATGTACTAAAAACGCAGGAGGTGTTTGTGCATTTACCTGCAACTCATTCGAATATTGTTTAATGGTAGCTTCGTTAGGGTTTTTGCCTATCAGGTTATCACGGCTGCCCATGTGGGTAAGGTTATCAGAAAAACTGATTACAGGATAAATAAGTATCGAAAAATCAGGTTTAAAAGACGTGTGTTTTGGATTCTCAATAACTTCCCTGTTGTATTGTGTAGATGCTGTTGCTGCAAGGTGCCCACCTGCCGAAAAGCCCATAATGCCAATTTTAGCCGTGTCAAGGTTCCATTCAGTAGCACGCTCGCGCACCATCTGGAAAGCACGCTGCACATCCTGTAACGGCCCTATGCTCTTGTCTTTCATAATAGAGTCGTTTGGCAAACGGTATTTTAAAACAAAAGCTGTTACGCCTATGTTGTTTAATGCTTTGGCAACATCGGCACCTTCGTGCCCCATTGCCAGTGCCCCATAACCGCCGCCGGGACAAATAATAACAGCACTGCGTTGTGCACCCGGTTTTAATGGTTTATAAACGGTAATTGTAGGTATAGATACGTTAACGGTATGTACATAGCCCTTTGTGCTGTTTATTTCTTTGTTAGGAGCTGGCTTGCTGTTAGGCACCGTTTTATATAATGGGATAATTTCCTGAGAATGCATTGTAAACATGCCAAAAAGGGCAATTATGGAAGTAATAATTATTTTCATGGTATTCCTCAATGATATTTTAAATTTGAGTGATTATTGTTTCTTACAACAATCGTCGAGGCCTGCGTAAGCAATTGCTTCGGCTTTAACATCGTCGGCATCATAGCCCAGTTTGCTAATGGCCTGTTTTATTTTGGTAAGATTGGTCTTTTTAGAATTATAGGTTACTTTAATAGTCATGGCTTTTTCATCGAGCACTACCATTTGCACGCCTTTTTCTTTCAATAGCGTTCGGTTGAATTTATCGCCGCAACTTTCGCAGTTTTTACAATGGTCGCAATAAATGGCGGTTTTTATAGTAGCTGTTTGTACCGTTTTTTGTTGTTGTGCAGAAAGATTGGTGCTAAACAGTAAAGCAGTAAATGCAATAAGAATGAATTTTATAGATTTCATAATAGTTTGATTTGTTTCAAAAATAAGGAAAAACAAGCGATATCTAAAACCCTTCAAAAACACCCAATCCAAAAAGGGCGAAATCATATTTTACAGGATCGTCTTTATCAAGGGCGCGTAGTTGTGCATCGAGTTCTGATAAGGCTTTTGCATCATTCTGCTTTCGGGTGAGCAAGCCAAGTTTTCTGGCAACATTGCCGGTATGTACATCAAGCGGGCAGGAAAGCAGGGCAGGCGAAATATTCTTCCATAGGCCCAGGTCTACACCGGCGTTGTCGTTTCTAATCATCCACCTTAAATACATATTTATCCGTTTTGCAGCAGAGCCTGCCAGTGGGTCGCTTACATGTTTTTGCGTACGGTTTTGATGCTCAACCTCAAAGAAAACTTTTTTAAACTGATTGATGGCAGGTTGCAGGCTATCGGAGTTCTGGTGGATCGTAAAAACACCCTCAAGCCCGTTGTGCTGGGTATAAATATGTTTTAAGGCAGTAATAAAAGTGGTAAAATCGCCTCCGTTAAAAGTGCGGTGCACAAAAGTTGCCAATGGTTCTAAATGATTTTGGTTATGGTTCATAACAAAATCATACGGGCTGCTGCCCATAAGCGCTACCATTTTTTTTGCGTTATTAATAATCATTTTCCTGTTTCCCCAGGCAATAGTGGCGGTAAGGAAACCGGCTATTTCACGGTCTTCTTGCAGTGTAAAAAGATGCGGAATCTGAACCGGGTCTGATTCTATAAAATCGGGGTTGTTGTATTGCAGTACTTTATCATCTAAAAACGATTTTAATTCTAAAATATCCATGGTCTCTTGCATGGTGCAAAGGTACAAAAATGCAGTAAATTATTTTTTAGGTGTTTTGGCAGAGTAAAACCCATCTTTAATGTCTTTGGTACGCAATTGAGGTGTAATACCAAGCCTTTTTTGCATAAATTCAATTTGAACCCTGTTTACGCAGGGTAGAGGGCCATTAGCGGTACCAAAAAGCAAAAAGTTATGTCTGGGCGAATAATACTCCAGGTTTCCTGATCTCACTTTTTCAAACTGCATGTTGGGGTATTTAGTAATCGTTTCGGGCAGGTATAACTGTTGAAAGGTAATTTTGCTTTGTTCATGGTGGTGCTTATTTGTTGTAAGCGCAGATAGGCCAAAACTAAAAAAAGTGACAAATATCATTGAGGAACCGGCAACAACAATAATTTTATAAACACCGGCATTTACTTTTATATAATTATATAACGCTGCAATAACAAACAAAGACCCTGTTAGGGTTAAGTGCAAAAAATACCTGAACTGTGGCGAAGTAAATAGCACAGCCAAAAAATTTACAAGCAGTGCCACATAGGCCAGGCGGTATTTTTTGTCATTAATAATGCAAAATGGCATAATAAAAAGTACTGCAAGAGTAACCTTATTTACTATGCCGGCAAGCCCATCCTGTTTTATCCAGTATAAAAGTTTGGTTGTAATAGCAGTTCCTTCGGGCAGTAAGCTGCCGTTACGCTTATAGCCATAACCGCTATTTATATAGGCCATTAAATCAAGCAGTTCTTTAGGGATTGCCCAGTCTGAATTTGTTTTAAAAAAACCAAACGGATACAAAGGGTAACCACTCGATAGTATGTTTTTAAAAACCCATAGCACCATTATGGGCATGGCGGCTGCAAGCGCAAATTTTATGTTTTCTTTTTTTAAAAGCCCGGTTATAAATATAAGCCCTAATGGTGCTATGGTAAGTTTTATAAATACTAAAAATGTAAACAGCAGTAATGCAACTTTAAAATTACTGTTGCTGTTATTGTCCTTAATATAAAGATGCAGCACTATTGGGGTTAATAAAAGCAGGGGTAAATCTGGCGAAGGTACATCTAAAAACAGGAAAGGAAATATAGTACATAATGGCATAAAACTTAACCAATATTGCTTTCCCGGCTGGCTTAATGCATGTCCTTCTGTAATGCAGTATGCCATGCATAGTATAAAAACAAAACCGTTAATATCGTTTATCCTGCCGGTTAAAAAACTAAAGTTAGTGCCGGCCTGTAGTACATGCCATGCCGAATTTTGAGCGAAAAATATATGCAGGTTGGCAATTCCTTTTACAAAGCCATACTGGTTAAGCCATTTAATGGTTTGTATATAATAACCCTCATTGTCTATTATAAATGGGTATTGCGCGCTTTTTAGCAATGCGCCAATGCTTACTATGGCAATTACAATTTTTAAATAAAGGGGAAGCTGCATGAGGCTTGTATAAAATGCAAGTAGCTGCTGCTTTACCTGCGCCTTGTAATAAATGCCGCACGATAAACTTAATAATGACCATGTTAAAAGGCTTGGAGCTCCTAACGGAAAGAAAAATGCAGTAAGTGTAAAGCCACATGTTAAAAGTACCACTCCAAGCAGCCAGGTAATAACTGTATTTTGAGTTTTAAGTTTTAACACATTAACAGTTATTATACCTAACGGAAGTGTAATTATAAATAAAAAAAGCCAGTATGCCGCTATAACTATCATTATGGTACTATATGTCCGTCGCTCATTACCAGTTTACGGTCGGCCATATCGGCAAGCTGGGTGTTGTGGGTAACAATAACAAAGGTTTGCCCCATTTCGTTACGCAATTTAAAAAATAAATTATGCAGATTCTCGGCCGAAGCTGTATCAAGATTGCCAGATGGTTCATCGGCAAAAATAACTGCCGGGTTATTTATAAGCGACCGCGCTACCGATACACGTTGCTGCTCACCACCCGATAGTTCTCCGGGCTTATGGTTTATGCGGTGCGATAAGCCTAAGTAATCTAAAAGCCTTTTCGCCTCTTTTTCGGTTTCGGCTTTGGGTTTATTAGCAATATAAGCAGGAATACACACATTTTCGAGTGCCGAAAATTCCGGCATTAACTGGTGAAACTGGAATATAAACCCCAGCTTAAGGTTGCGAAAATTAGATAATGCCTTATCTTTCATGTGCAATACATCCTGTCCGTCTATAGTTAGAGAAGTATCTGCCTTAGGGTCGGCTTTATCAAGTGTGCCCAGTATTTGTAAAAGAGTAGTTTTACCGGCACCAGATGCACCTACTATAGATACTATTTCGCCTTTAGGTATGTAAAGATCTACCCCTTTTAATACGTGCAGGTCGTCATAATATTTATGTATATTTTTGGCTTCTATCATTAGTGCGGTTTTGCACAAAGAAACAAACATTTTAAAACATAATAAATCTTTTTTGGCACAATATTTCGTATGTATACTTGTAAAGTTTAGTTAACAACCCATAGCGGGCAAACCCAACAATTAATTTTTAGAGATATATGAAAAAAATAGCAGCCGTATTACTGGCAATGTTTGCTATATCATGCCAGGGCGCACCAGATGCCAACCCTAAAGCATTGGCAAAAGTTACTGATGAAGTAAAAAAAGGAGATATAAAAAAGGACAATGCTAAAACAGAAACTGCCATATTTGCCGGTGGCTGTTTTTGGTGTACCGAAGCCTTTTTTACCGACCTTAAAGGGGTAGAAAAAGTAGTATCCGGCTACATAGGCGGTACTGTTGCGAACCCCACTTACAGGCAGGTATCATCTGGCGCGACAGGTCATGCCGAGGCTATAGAGATTACCTACAACCCTAATGAGGTGGCGTATGAAGACTTGTTAGAGATATTTTTTGCCACACACGACCCTACAACCTTAAACAGGCAGGGTAATGATGAGGGTACGCAATACCGCAGCGAAATATTTTATACCACGCCTGCGCAAAAGGCATCGGCGGAGAATTTTATTAAACTGCTTACCGACCAGAATATTTTTGAAGGTAAAAAGATAGTGACTAAAGTATCATCTGCCGGCAAGTTTTATCCTGCAGAGGATTACCATCAGGATTATTTTGCCCTAAATGGCGATCAGCCATATTGCCAAATGGTTATTGCACCAAAAATGGATAAGCTTAAAAAGAATTATAAGTCGAAACTTAAAGCTGTAAAGTAGTTTAGGTTTGATGTTAATGCAAATCGCCCGGGAGTTATTCCGGGCGATTTTTTTTATGGTTGATAGTATCAATTTTTACATGGCCCGCCAGTTTAGAGAAGCGGAGCTTCACCTATGTTTTCTTTTAAGAAGCATAGAATAATTATAAAATCTATGTCTCTATGTGGTAAATTTAATCTGACTGTAAGATTTAAATTTAGTAGACTTACTCCTCCAACGGTGGCAATTCCTCATCGGCAGGGATCTTACTTTGGGTTTCGGCAAGGTCGTCTTCGCCAAGCACCATTCCCCACGGCTTAAGGCCCTCTACACGGTCGAAGATCACTTTAGCAATGGCAATAACCGGGATGGCAAGAAACATACCTGTAATGCCCCATATCATTTCACCCACTACAAGCCCCAATACGGCGGTTAAGGTATTAAGCTTAACTTTAGAGCCTACTATTTTCGGCATAATATAATTGCTGTCTACAAGGTGAATAACTATCAGGGCAATAACCACAAAGAGTACGTGACTGGCATCGGCAGTGGCAAAGGTTACCAGTACCGATAGCATTAGCGATACAAATATGCCCACATAAGGTATAACGTTAAGTATGCCTGTGAGTATGCCTAATAAAAAGGCATATTTAATACCCAGTATGGTAAACACTATGCAGCTAAGTACAGCTACTATAGCCATTTGCAGCAACAACCCAAGAATGTATTTACGTATAATATATTGTATACGGTCTACCACTTCGCGCACTACAACGCTATGATTGTCATGAAATAAAGCCAGTATAAAGCGCAGTAGCAGGCTGCGGTGCATGAGCAGGAAAAAAGTGTATAGAAATATAAACACCATAAACAACAGTGAGGAAGACAGCGATATCAACGTAGCACCTACAAGGGCGGTACCGCGGCCTAAAGCTTCAGATGTGGTGTTGTTTATATATTCGGCCTGCTTGTCGTTATCTATATGAAACGAGTGGGCAATCCATGTTTGCAAAGCCTCAAGCGATTCCATAAGCTGTTTCTGGAAAGCGGGAATATCCTGTGTAAATTCAGATAACTGGCTACCTAAAAGTACCATAACCCCGCTAATAACCCCAACAAGTACTATAAGTACTACAAAAGATGACATAGCTCTTGGGAACTTCATTTTACGTTCCATAAAGTTGGCAAACGGTATAAGCAGCATGGCAAAAAGTAGCGCAATAATAAGCGGTGCCAGTATGGTTTTGCCTATAATGGCAATGTAGCCTAAGGCAAGTATGCTAATGGTTATGTGAGCCAGCTTGGTGTAAAACGGAGTAGATTTTATCATGAGTAGTTGGGGTACTTAACTTGGGTTATCAAAACTACTCGTTTTTTGTAAGTCCTGCTATTTATTTAATTTCAAATTGGGAATTTTGATGCTTAAATCTCCAAATCTAATTCAATATCCGGTGATATTATATTTAATCTTTATATACTCCAAATCTTGCCAAGGTATATGTGTATTTTTCAAAATTAAAATTGATATTTTCTTTTAAAATAGCCTTTAGTTTAATAGCCTCTTCTTGTTCAATTTCGTAAGCAAATATAAGTTCGTAATCGTCGGCAGGTTCAGGAATAAAGATGGTCAGCAAATCATCCAGAGATATATAGCCTATATTAATTTCAGTGTACAGGGTTTCGTCTATACCATCCCATTCCTCAATAAATGTTTCAATCCTAAGCAGGTTTTCGCGTGTGTATCTATTCATGGGCAGGAAAGTTTACTTTCGTTTACACGAAAGTTTAAAAAAGGTATAAGTTGAGATATTGTATAATATCGTATAAATATTTACATCATTAGTTACGAAGTTATTTAGTCCTTTATCCATTCAGCAGCTTCATTTCTTATATGTATATCAAAATGATTTAAGAACATGTTTTTTAGGACCCGCGAATCGCCGTAATCATTTTGATATTTAATCAAATCCATAGATTTGTTAACAGCAAAAAATGTAGCTTCATCATAGTCACTTACTTCATATTTGAAACCAGTAGTTATTTTAAGGAAACTGAATAATTTTAATTGTCCCTCTCTGTTCAAATCCTTGAGGTGTTTCTCTTGGTGCCAAAATAGGTCCAGCACTACCTCTATAACCTGTTCGTTAGTAGTGTGTGTGTTTTTAGAGAAATTTTTTATTACAAAATCCATCATGGTTAAATATACCGGCTGATAATCATGATAGCCATTGTCTACTGTGGCCACTAAATGCGTGATGAATGAAAACCGGTTCCATTTGTTTTCAAGAACAGCTTCCTGCAGTTTAGCATTAAGTATATTCACGAAGTTATCCTGACTCGCTATGGCATGCAACGCCTCGAAATTCGGGAATATGATAGTGCCTGAATAGGGTGTCAAATCGCTTTTTGCTAAATAATAATCAAAAGAATGCATAATTAATTTTAAGGAAACTGCTGTTCAAATATACAAACAATCTTCAATTCGTAATTCGTAATTTTTAATTCGTAATTAATAAGTTACTTTTGCAAAAAAAAATATCCCAGCGTGAATTACCTTTCAGTAGAGAACATATCCAAGTCGTTCGGCGAGCGTACCCTTTTTGAGGGTATATCTTTCGGTATCAATAAAGACCAAAAAATTGCTTTCGTGGCAAAAAATGGTAGTGGCAAGACCAGCATCCTTAAAATTATTAATGGTGATGATACGCCCGATACCGGTCAGGTAATTATCCGCAAGGAAATTAAAATGGCATTCCTGTCTCAGGAGCCTAACCTGGATCCTGAACTAAGTATTGAAGAAAGTATATTTGCGTCGGATAGTGAGATTCTTCACGTTATAGAGGCGTATGAAAAAGCATTGGAAAACCCCGATGATGGGGTGGCTTACCAAAAGGCTTTTGAGGGTATGGAGCAACACAATGCCTGGGATTTTGAAACGCAGTATAAGCAAATCCTGTCGAAGCTTAAAATGGACGACCTTAAACTTAAGGTTAAAAGCATGAGCGGTGGGCAAAAGAAACGCCTTGCACTTGCTATTATCCTTATTAATAAGCCCGATTTGCTTATCCTGGATGAGCCTACCAACCACCTTGACCTTGAAATGATTGAGTGGCTGGAGAATTATTTTGCCAAAGAAAATATTACATTATTTATGGTTACGCACGACCGTTTCTTCTTGGAGCGTGTGTGTAACGAAATTATAGAGCTTGAAAACGGTAAGCTATACCAGTATAAAGGTAACTACAGCTACTACCTTCAGAAAAAAGAGGAGCGCATAGCTGCCGAAAATGCAAGTATAGATAAGGCACAAAACCTTTTTGTTAAGGAGCTTTCATGGATGCGCCGCCAGCCTAAAGCACGTACTACCAAGAGTAAATCGCGCCAGGACGACTTTTATGTTATTAAAGAAAAAGCACAAAGCCGCCGTAAGGAGCATGTGGTAGAGCTTGAAATTAACATGGAGCGTATGGGCAGCAAGATTTTAGAACTGCATAATATAAGCAAGGCTTTTGGCCCTAAAAAGATACTCGATAACTTTAGCTTTAACTTTAAAAGAGGAGAGCGCATAGGTATTATAGGTAAGAACGGTACAGGTAAGTCTACATTCTTAAATATGATTACTCAGCAGCTTCCTGTAGATAGTGGTAAAGTTGTAGTGGGCGATACTATTAAAATAGGTTATTATACCCAGAGCGGTATTAACCCCAAAGAAGGCCAGAAGGTTATTGATGTTATTAAGGAGTATGGCGAATATATTCCGCTTAGCAAAGGCAGGACAATAAGTGCTGCACAGCTTTTAGAGCGCTTTTTATTCGACCGTAAAAAACAATACGATTTTGTAGACAGGCTTAGTGGTGGCGAGCTTAAACGCCTTTACCTGTGTACGGTACTTATACAGAACCCGAACTTCCTGATACTGGATGAGCCTACAAACGACCTTGATATTGTTACGCTTAATGTACTGGAAAGTTTCCTTTTAGACTATCCGGGATGTTTACTTGTAGTGAGCCACGACCGTTACTTTATGGATAAAATTGTAGACCACCTTTTTGTGTTCAGGGGCGAAGGTATAGTAGAGGATTTCCCTGGTAATTATAGCGATTTCCGTAGTTATGAAGATAGTGCCGAACCTGCAAAAGCCGAACTTAAACCCGTGGGCGACAACAAAAACTGGAAACAGAACAATGTAAAACCGGGCCTGACATTTAATGAGCAAAAGGAGTTTACAAAAATAGAAAAGGAACTTAAAGACCTTGAATATGAAAAGCAAACCATAGAAAAGCAATTTTCTGACGGGTCTGTTGCTGATAAGGACATTGCCCAAAAAGCAACCGACCTGGAGAAGGTGCTTAAAGCGATTGATGAGAAAACAGAACGCTGGTTTGAGTTAAGCGCAAAATTGGAATAATATTAAGTTGGCAGTTTTCAGTCGCAGTTTGGCAGCTGAAAACTGTGACTGAAAACTGTGACTAAATGAGGATAGCGTCCTACATATCTTTTCTTTACAACTCCGTAAACGAGCACGGGGTGCATTCGCCGTTTGTGTTTGGGCTTGTTACTAAAGGGTTTTACAGGAAACAGCCTTTGATTACCGATGTTAAGTATAATCCTGTTGTGGGATTAAACAATAAGACTTTAAATATATTATTTAGGGTAATAGCTTATTTTAAATCGTATAAACTTATTGTTTTAGGAGATGATGTCGTTGCAACCGCAGTAGCCGAAACCATGCGCCAGGCTGCGGAAGAGATAAACACCAAGATATGGTTTTATTCTACCTATGTGGCAGTACCGGGAGGTGTAGAGCTTGCCATACTTGCCGGCAAAGATACCGATTCTCTTTTACCATTAATGCAACAGCTTAAAAGCGATATAAATAATGACAGTATTGCTGTTGTTGCGAACATTCATGAAAGTGATGCTATGGTGCAGGCATGGGAAGCCATAAAAAAAGACCCAAATGTAACGGTCAGTGTAGACGCGTATCATTTAGGCCTCCTGTTTTTTAGGAAAGAGCAGCAAAAACAACATTTTATAATCCGACCTTCAAAATCAAAAATTACAGATGCTCTTTTGGGCATCCGTACCCTGTGGGGGTTATTGCTACGCTAATTATTTCTTAGGGCTTTCATTAATTCGGCTTTAGTCATTTTAGACCTGCCTTCTATTCCCACTTTTTTAGCTTCGTCATAGAGTTGCTGTTTGGTTTGGTCTTCATAAGCTTTGGCTTTGCCGCCCCTGTGTTCTGCCTCCTTACTGTTAGAAATCCTGGCACTTTTTTCTTTACTGTAACCTTTGTCTCTAAGGGCCTCGTACTGGTCTTTATCCTTAACCTGTGGGCCCGGTGATTTTCTTCCCGGCATAACAATAGTATTTAATTGGTTTCTATACTATAAAGGTACTAAATGGTAAAAAGCTAAAGCGTTAACCATCAGCTAAAAGTAAGCTAAATAAACGCAAAAAATAAGGTGCACCCTTTTGGGGTACACCTCATCAAATATTCAGGAATCGAGCCTGATTATTAGTTTGCAGCGTCTTTAGCTTTTTGGTTTTCATCACCTTTAGCCGTCATACGTTCCCATTTAAATTTAGGGGCAAATTTAAGTTTAAGGCCAGCAATTTTTCTGTTATCTTCACCTGTAAGGCCTTCTTTCTCTACAGTATTTTTTCTTGCATCAAGAGCTTCATACCAGGCTTTTACTTTATCAAAATCCTGTCTTGAATACGACTCATGGTTAGCATCAAATGTATCAACAAATTTTTGGTACACACTAAGTATGTTGTCTTTATTAACCCATCCAAATTTCATATCATTTCCTACTACGTTACCTGCACCAAAGTACATATCGGCCATAGAGTTTCCGGTTGCCGGAGCAGTATTGTTAGCAGCAGCTTCTTTTTCCATTTTAGCTTTAGCGTCAGATTCGGCTGCGGTTTTTACACCTTCATATTTAGATTTTGTTTCATTAATCCTCTCCTGAGCTTTTGCATCATTTTCAAGTGTTGCTAAAGCAGCTTCAGCTTCGGCAACCCTTGCCTGATATCCGGCTTCTATAGCAGCCCAGTTAGCAGATCTTTCGGCAGCATCAAGGCTGTTTACAGAGTCTACATATACCACATAATGGTCTACATTTTTTTCGGCAGTGTCTTTTGCCTCATTTTTGCAAGATGCAAAACCTGCTGCTATTGCGGCAGCTCCTAATACTAATTGGAAACTTTTCATAATGTTTATTTTAAGTGTTTGTTACTTTTGATGATTCAAATATCGTTCGATTTTATTATCTATAAAAATTTTAAGCTTTTTATTAAGAATAGTTTAGTAAAATTGTGCTTATTTTAATAATTTTAATATTATGTTAACGTATCAATATGTCGTAAAAGTAAGGTTTGTAATTAAGCGTTATTATTGTGCTATACATTTTAGGTATATTGTTATAAAATATTATTTTTGGCATATAAATTGTTTAATAACTATTAAATGGTGTTAATTTTACCACCAAAAAAACCAATTTTATAAAATATTAACCTATAAAGTATAACACCATGAAAAACATTACTTTACTATTTATTGCGCTCTTATTAAATTCATTTGCAGGCAGTGCCTATGGTATTGCTTTGGGTAATCTTACAATTTTTAGCGAAGATGGCTCTCGTTTTTATCTCGAAATTAACGGGCAGCGTTACAACACTATTGCTCAAACTAATGTGCGTATTGAGGGTTTACCTAACCCATATTATACCTGCAGGATAGTTTTTGCTGATGCCAATAAGAAAGTGTTGCCCAATAAAAATATTATGCTGGCCGATGATAACGGTGTTATGCAGGATGTAACTTATTATATAAGGAAAGACAGGAAGGGGAGGCGAAATCTTAAGTTTCACTCTTTTGTACCTGTACAGCAAAATAATGTAAGGCCGGCTAATTGTGCCGTATACCAGTTTGGTACGCCAAACAATATGATAATAAAGCCGGATGGTACTTATTGCGGTCAGCAGGTTGCACAGGGTGGTTCTAATGGAGACTCTTTTGGGGTTAATGTAAATATGGGAGGCGTAGGCGTAGGTGTAAATGTAAATGCGCCGGGCCAGGGAACAACTACCACTACTACGACTACAACAACCACGACATCCGGTAATAGTTATGGGCAAAATTCAGGAAACCACCATGGCAATGGTTCTAATAATGGTGGTTACGGTAATGGTAATAATAATAATAATAATAACGGCAATTATGGCAACGGTAATGGCAATTACAATAACGGAAATAATAGCGGCTACAACAACGGTAATGGCAATTACAATAACGGAAATAATAGCGGCTACAACAACGGTAATGGCAACAATAATAACAACAGCGGTGGTACTGTAGTGCTTAACGGCGATGGTACAGATGCGAAAGGTGTATGCCGTGCGCCTATGAACCCTGCCGACTTTGAAGTTGCTAAAGCGGTTGTGAGTAATAATAAGTTTGATGATACCCGTATATCTACTGCTAAAGAGGTTTTAAGAGCTAATTGTGTTTCGGCGGCGCAAATATTGTCGCTCGTAAATTTAATGACGTTTGAAGATAATAAGCTTGATCTTGCTAAATTTGCTTATACCTACTGCCTGGATAAAAATGTCTATTTTAAAGTGACTTCGGCATTTACGTATGAACACTCGAAAGAAGAGCTAAACGACTACATTAAGACTGTGCAATAGGGTTGTGTTAATTTCGCAATTGTTTTCGTAAAATTATAATTTCTTTAATACTCTGTGCGTTAGGTGCTTTGTATTTTTGTGTATGTATAATTTAATATTTAAGTTATGATAGCACGTAAAATATACCACGTTACGACTAATGGTAACCTTGGATGGAAAAGCATGATGGAAAATTCCTGTCGTACATCAGTTTCAGGAATAAGTAAGCAAGACGTTGTTAATCGTACTATAGCAATGGCAAAACACCACGCTAAGTGCTCAGTAGTAATACATAAGCGTGATGGATCTATAGAGGAAGAAAAAACGTATCCTATAAATAGCTAACCGTATATATCATAAAATAGAGAAGCCACCTTTACGGTGGTTTTTTCTATTAAGAAAAAAGTGAAAATGACAAAACGACATAAAACGCGACATTTTGTCATCTATTTTTATATTGGAATAAATCTTGACTATACCTTATCAAATCAGTAAGATTTATAACATTTAAAATATAAAAACATGAACGTAGTAAAACGCAATTACAGCAACGGATACCCGGTAGTGATGGATCAATTTTTTAAAGACATTTTAGGTGGAACCCAATACACTCAAAAGGCGGTACCACCAGTAAACATTAAGGAAACAGAGCAGTCATTCACTATTTCTTTAGTGGCTCCGGGGCTTAAAAAAGATGCCTTTGCAATAGAAGTGGATAAGAAATTATTAACGATATCGCACACAGTAGCGGTTGAGGAAGTTAAAGAGGGGGATGGTCAATATACAAGGAAAGAATTTACCCAAAACTCGTTTAAAAGGTCGTTCACTTTACCGGAGAATGTAAATGAGACCGACATAAATGCAGTGTACCAGGATGGTGTATTAAATATTACACTTCCTAAAAAAAAAGAAGCACAACAGGAAACAAAAAGAGTGATTGAGGTTTTATAATGATTGATTGGTTAGTTAAGAAAGCGCCCCGCAACGGGCGCTTTTTTGTTGGTATTTGTTTACAGTTCATTAAATTGCTATCTTTATATTATGGATACTAAAGACGAAAAATATAATTTAGAGAATATTCCGGATAAACTTTGGGATGCTATTCCTGACGATTTTAAAAAATCAGTTGATAAAAATATAGATCAAAAGCTAAAGGGGGATGTGAAGCCTGAAAAGAATGATACATTGAAAAATGACATTGCTTAACTAAGAACAGGCCAAATTACTATCTTTGCCGCATGCAGTTATCCGTTATTATTCTTAACTACAATGTCCGCTTTTTTTTAGAGTTATGTGTGCTTAGTGTGCAACAGGCCATTAAAGGGCTTGATGCCGAAATAATCGTGGTAGATAATAATTCTCCCGATGATAGCTGTAGCATGATAAAAGAACGTTTTCCGCACATTACCCTAATAGAAAATAAAGAAAATTCAGGTTTTCCTAAGGGAAACAATATAGGTGTGGCAGCCGCCAAAGGCAAATACGTTTGCATACTTAACCCCGATACTGTTGTTGCAGAGGATACCTTTTCAAAAATTTTAGCATTCGCTGTGGCGCAAAGCAATTTTGGTATTGCAGGTTCCAAACTTATAGATGGTCGCGGACAGTTTTTGCCCGAAAGTAAACGCGGTGTGCCAACCCCCTGGGTTGCTATTACAAAAATTGGTGCGCTATATAAGGCTTTCCCAAAATTTAATTTATTTAACCGTTACTACGCCCAGCATGTTCCCGAAAATGAGAATGGTAAAGCAGATATTCTTGTAGGGGCTTTTATGCTTATGGAGCGCGAGCTTTACCTTGATGTGGGTGGGTTTGACGAAGACTGCTTTATGTATAGCGACGATATAGACCTGTCGTACACTGTACTAAAAAAAGGGCTTGATAATTATTATTTTGCAGGAACATCTGTCATACATTATAAAGGGGAGAGTACCGTTAAGGACGGTGCTTACATGAACCGCTTTCGCGAAGCCATGCAGTTTTTTTACCGTAAGCATTTTAAGCAGTCGGCTGTTTTTGATGTGCTTATGCGTGCAGGAACGCTTGTTTTTGCGCTTGCCAAGAAAAACAAAAAAGCTCCAGTATACAATCTGCAGCAGTATATATTAATTTCTGATGACGAGGTGTTGCGCGAAACCCTGCAAAGCCAATTGCAAAAAAATGTGCTGCGAACTACCGCATTTAAAACAGATGCCTTATTTTTACATAACAATGGCACTGAAATAATTTTTGACAATGCGTTTATAAATTTTGGCAACATAATTAGTTTTATGGAAACCTATAAGGCTAATGGTTTTACTTATAAAATAAAGCCTGCAAATGCCGCTTTTATGTTAGGTAGCAACAGTAGTAACGATAGGGGTGAGGTAATAAAGCTTGAAAATTTTATTGCAAAAAATGTCTAAAAATTACATACAAAAAAGCGTTGACTCATTTTTTTTATTAAATTCGCAAACATAAATACCAATTTCACCTTTAGGTTAACGATATGGCAAAATTTGAACTAAGATTACCCAAGATGGGTGAGAGTGTTGCAGAGGCAACCATTACTAACTGGTTAAAAAAGGTGGGCGACCACATTGCGGCAGATGAAGCTGTGCTGGAAATTGCTACCGACAAGGTAGATTCAGAGGTGCCATCAGAAGTTTCGGGTACGCTGTCTGAAATATTTTTTAAGGAAAATGATGTTGTGCAGGTAGGCCAGATCATTGCATATATAGAAACAGAGGGTGGCGTTGTAGTAGATGCACCAAGCGAAGAAACTACAGCCGCTAATATTGATATAGCCGCAGTAGAGAAAACTTTTGAAACTGCTAAAGACATTATTGCAGCCCCGCTTGATTTTTCTGATTCAGAGAAATTCTATTCGCCACTGGTTAAGAACATAGCAAAAGAAGAAGGTATCTCATTAGCCGAACTGGAAACTATTGCAGGTTCCGGCAAAGATGGCAGGGTTACTAAAAGCGATATATTAGAGTATGTGTCTAAAAGACAAACTCAAAGCCCCCTAATCCCCCAGGGGGGAACTCCGCAGGCAGCAACCAAACCTGAAACTTCAAACTTTAAACCTGAAACTGTTGCAGCTAAGGTTGCGCCGGTATCAGTAAACGGGCAGGACGAAATTGTAGAGATGGACCGTATGCGCAAGCTTATATCAGGCTACATGGTGCAGAGTGTGCAAACGTCGGCTCACGTGCAGTCGTTTATAGAGGTAGATGTTACCAATATTGTAAAATGGCGTGATAAGGTTAAAACCGCATTCGAGAAGAGGGAAGGCGAGAAGCTTACTTATACCCCCATATTTATGGAGGCTGTAGCTAAAGCGTTAAAAGACTATCCGGGGCTTAACATATCTATAGATGGTGACTACATTATTAAAAAGAAAAATATAAACCTGGGTATGGCAGCAGCCCTGCCTAATGGTAACCTTATAGTGCCGGTTATTAAAAATGCCGACCAGCTTAACCTTGTGGGCATGGCAAAAGCTGTGAACGACCTTGGTAACCGTGCGAAGGCCGGCAAACTAAAGCCGGATGATACACAGGGCGGTACTTATACGGTTACAAATGTGGGTACTTTTGGCAGTGTGTTTGGTACGCCTATCATTAACCAGCCGCAGGTAGGTATACTTGCACTGGGTGCCATACGTAAAGTGCCTGCCGTTATAGAAACTCCGGAGGGTGATTTTATAGGCATTCGCCAAAAAATGTTCCTGTCGCACAGCTACGACCACCGTGTGGTAGATGGTGCTTTGGGAGGGTCTTTTGTAAAACGCGTAGCCGAATATCTTGAAGCATTTGATGTGAACAGGGATTATTAAATCTCTTAAAATAAATTATATAAGAGCCTCATTTTTGGGGCTCTTTTTGTGTAATATTGTGGCACCAATCAATAAAACAATGAATAATAAAATTACCTTTCTTATAGCGTTGCTATTTTCTCTGATTTTTAATGCCGCGTATGCACAGGATGGCGCTAACGACCCTACTTTTAATCCTACAGATACTGGTTATGGTAATGGAGCAGACGGATATATCACTAGTGCATCGGTACAATCAGATGGCAAAATTATTATTGCCGGATCTTTTTCACATTATAGTACACAGGATAGAAAATGTATTGCACGTGTTAATACAGATAAAACTTTAGATACATCTTTTAATGTGGGTACGGGGGCCAATGAAATAGTAAGTACTACTGCAATATTATCTGATGGAAAAATACTTATAGGCGGAAATTTTACAAATTATAACGGCTTTGCAGTTAATAAAATAGTGAGAATAAATACAGATGGTAGCCTTGATACAACATTTAATGCACCCGGTATTGGTTTGCAAAATGATATATCAAAGCTAATTGTTCAGCCTGATGGGAAAATAGTAGTTATTGAAAACTCTTCATATTTTGATCCGGTTTTAACCAGTAAAATTGTTCGTTTAAATGCAGATGGCAGCACAGATAATACATTTGTCCCGGGTATAGCTATTGGCATCAGTTTAAGAAATATGGCTGTACAACCAGATGGGAAAATTATAGTTGTTGGAGATTTTTCTCTTTTTAACGATGAGCCCCATAATAAAGTTGTTAGACTTAATTCTGACGGTACTTTAGATACTGCATTTAATCCTACTTATGCGGGTGAGTATCCATCAGCTGTAGCAGTTTTAAACAATGGTAAATTCTATATAGGCGGAGTTGCCTACCGTGTAGATAATATCCTGGTTTCCGGAATTCAGCGTTACAATGAGGATGGAAGTACAGATGCTACTTTTACTACAGATGCAAATACTAATCCACTATATGTAGTTGACATATTAACCCTACCCAATGATAAAATAATTACCGTTGGCGGTGTCTTGAGCAGGCTTAATGCAGATGGCAGTACAGATAATAGTTTTGTAAATGGTGGTTTTGACTACGGATCGGCAAATGCATTAGCAAGAACGCCGGATGGTAAATTAGTTATCACTGGTGATTTTGCAGCATATAATGGTTATACAGAAAGTTATATTGTAAAGATAAACGAAGATGGTTCAAACGATACTTCCTTTACATTAGGTAATGGCACGGGAGCAGATAACGGGATAACTGCTACAGTAAGCCAAGCTGACGGCGGAATTCTGATTATGGGTTATTTTAAACATTACAATGGTGTTGCTAGAAATGGTTTTGCCAGGATAACTGAAGACGGAATATTAGATGAAACTTTTAATCCAATTATAGGTGCTAACGAAAAAGTACATGCTACTGCATCTGCACCGGATGGTAAAGTGTATATTCAAGGTATTTTTGAAATTTCAGGCGGCGTGACTGTAAATGCATTAAGACGTCTTAACGCAGACGGAACATTAGATACGAGCTTTGACACTGGCCTTGGTTTTACTTCGAGATATGGACCTCTTGACTCATCAATGGTTCTTGAAATACAGCCGGACGGTAAACTACTTGTAGCCGGACATATTCTTTCTTACAACGGAGTGTCTGCAGGTCAGGTTATACGCATTAATACGGATGGCAGCCTGGATACATCTTTTAATATGAGTGTAGTATCTGTGCATGATGAAAGAAATATAAGATTTATAAAAGTATTGCCAGAGGAAGGAAAAATCTATGTTGTGGGCGAAAGTACAAACGGAGCCGTGCAAAATACAGTTACGCGACTTAACAGTAACGGTAGTCAGGATAATTCATTTACACCAATTACCAGCGAATCATTAAGAAATATAGAAGCTTTTACTATACAGCCCGATGGTAAAATATTAATTGGCGGATTAAATATTGAAGATGCAGTTTCTAACATGTTTCTGCGTTTTAATAGCGATGGTACTCCCGATATTGTGTTTTTTGATGGGTTAAGTAATTATGTACAGTTGATCTGTCCTCAGCAGGATGGAAAAATAATTTTAACGGGGATGTTTGATAACGGACCCGACCGTCCAAAAAATATGATTAGAATAAATAACGACGGAACTCTGGACGATACTTTTGTGACACAATCATACTATATAAACGATATAAGAGGGATTGTTCAGCAGGAAGATAAACTGGTAATAGCCGGATATTTTACTACATATGGTTCCGCAGGCCGTAACCGCATTGCCCGTATAATGAGTAGCGGCAGCATGGGAACAAATACACCGGAAGCTGTTAATAATAATGTTATTGCCTACAGGAATAATGATGCGCTACAAATAACATCATCAAACCAGGTTATAAAAAGCGTGCAGGTGTATGACCTTGCAGGCAGGTTATTATCAGATGATAACAATGTAAATGCTATAAATACATCTATAGAAGATTTAGCACCAGCGCGTAAAATACTTATAGTAAATATAAAATTGGCAGATGGTACATCAGTTTCTAAAAAGTTGTATTACTAAATAAAAATTAAGCTACACTATGAGGTCCCGCCATTTGGCGGGACTTTTTATTTTACATCCTTTACTTGCTCCACATAATGCTTTACGGCATTTTCTACCCTGCGTTTTATACGTGCCTGCAGGTTGCGCGGCGACATCACCTTTACACATTCGCCAAAGCCAAGTATTTCTTTTTCGAGCTCAAAATTAAGCACCACATCTATACGGATAATTATACCGTCTTCATTTTCGCTAAGCACTACCTGCGAGTGGTGCAGTGGTTTTGTAATAACATAAGGTGCATTTGTTTTATCAAACTTAAGGATAACCCTGTGTGCACGGTCGCGTTCAGATTTTGTTACACCTATAAGGTCGTTGAAGTACCTCTCAAAATCTATCCCTTCATATTCTAAATAAGGCTCTCTGGTAAGCGGCTGAAATTCCACTATCCTGTCTAACGCCATTGTGTGCAGGTGTGGGGTCTTTTTGCGTTTGGTTATAAGGAACCAGCGGTTGCGGTGTTCTTTAAGCAGGTAAGGGTAATAAATTTCTTTACTTGGCTTAAGTGCTTTAAACGACCGATACTCTATAAGCAACGGCATTTTATTAAGAATGGCCTGGTATAATGGGTTTATATGCTCTATACCCTTCAGCTTTTTGTTATCATCAAACTGTATAAAATTCTTTGTCTTTTTAGCCGACTTATTAACGTTATTCTCCAGTTTGGCAATAAGTTCGCTCATTTCATCAAAGTAATTAAAACCGTTAAGCTGTTTTAATACACTAACAATTTCCTTCATCTTATCCATATCGGCATCATTAATGCGCGACTTGGTAATGCTGTAATTAGCATCTTCATAAATATAAAAACGCTTATCGGTAACAATAATAGGGGCATTGTACCCCAGGCTGTCGCTGCGCATAACCTGAATGTCGGCCTGTATGGTGCGCTTGCTTACACCGCTGGTAATTCCTTCATATTCGTAAAGTGCATTAGCTACCTTTTCTATAATATCATCCAGTGTCCATTTCCTAAAGCGGTTTTTAAGGCACTCATCTATGGTTTTATAGCGCAGCAAGGCAAGTTTATTAGTAGCCATATTATCGATTTAAGCTTTTTTAGTTGAAATGATACCGTCAAAAATAAGCAAATTTCTGTTTTACTGCGCAATGTAGCTGCGCAGTAAAATTTTTAATGTGATAAAAGGGCGTAAATATTTTTTTAATTCGCTTGTAATCAACGTGTTTAAAAATAAATTTAAAATAGTTTGTACTGCGCATTTTCACTGCGCACCTGTGCATGCATATTTGCAATGTCAGGATGAGACAACAAATACTCTCCTAAACAACAGCAAGATAACTAACCTAAAAGATTTGTATTATGAAATTCAATTTTTTAAACAGGCAAAAAAACGTAACCGTAAACCATGAAGGAGCAAAGGCATACAAAATGACTCCGGAACTCGAACTGTATGCTGCCGTTGTAACAACCGGATTGAATGATACATTTTACGAATCAGGTAATGTAAGGCTTGAAAGAATAAAAGCACTGATAGTACAATGCGATGCTCAGTTTGTAGCTAAACTGGCAATATATGCAAGAAAAGAAATGTACCTGCGATCTGTACCAATGGTATTGCTGGTAGAACTTGCAAAACAGGCACAGGGCACTGCGGTGGTAAGTAAATCGGTAAGCAATGTTATACAGCGTGCCGATGAGATAACAGAGTTGCTTTCGTACTACCAGGTAGCCAACCAAAGAACCGGTACCAAGAAACTGAACAGCTTGTCTAAACAGGTGCAAAAAGGCCTTGCGGCTTCCTTTAATAACTTTGATGAATACCAGTTTGCCAAATATAACCGTGCAACCGATGTTAAGCTTAGGGACGCTTTGTTCCTGGTGCACCCTAAAGCAAAAGATGAGGCACAGCAAACCATATTTAATAAAATAGCTGCCAATACACTGGCTACACCTTATACATGGGAAACAGAACTGTCTGAACTTGGTAAGACCAGGTTTGAGAATGCAGAACAAAAGAAAAGGGCTGTGGCTGCTAAATGGGGCGAGCTTATAGAGAGCAAAAAAGTGGGCTATATGGCACTTATGCGGAACTTAAGGAACATTGTTGAAGCAGAAGTATCGGCAGAACATATACAGATGGTATGCGATTATATAGCCAACGAAAAGGCCGTTATGGCATCAAAACAATTACCGTTCAGGTTCCTTGCCGCCTACAGGGAAATAAAAACCCTTCAAACAGGTTATACATCGGCTATACTAAGTGCGCTTGAAGATGCTGTAATGCACAGTGCCAAAAATATTAAAGGCTTTGGCTTTGGTACATCGGTAGTAATTGCGGCAGACGTTTCCGGGTCTATGCAGCAGCCGGTATCGGCAAAGAGTAAAGTGCAATTGTATGATATAGGCCTTATGCTTGCCATGCTGTTGCAGTCGCAATGTAAAAATGTGGTAACCGGTATGTTTGGCGATACATGGAAGATAATCAACATGCCACAGCGCAATGTACTTGCCAATGTTTTGGAATTTTACAGGCGGGAAGGCGAAGTAGGGTATGCTACCAATGGTTATAAAGTTATAGATGACCTGATAGTAAGAAAACAAAAAGCCGATAAGGTAATGTTGTTTACAGATATGCAAATGTACAGCGATAATGGCCTGGGCTATTTTGAAACTTCATGGATGCGATACAAAGCAATAGCGCCAAATGCTAAATTGTATTTATTTGATTTGGCAGGCCATGGTGCACAGCCGCTTGATGTAAGGCGCAACGATGTTTACCTAATAGCAGGCTGGAGCGACAAGATATTTGATGTGCTTTTTTCTATGGAAGATGCAGGTAATGCACTAACTAAGATAAACAGCATAGAGTTGTAATAAAAACGCTTTAATTATTGCCTGTTAGCAGGGTTAAAGGTTAGGGTTGTGGGGATATCTGGGAGGAATTGCAGTATTCTATGATGGAATGGCTATAACCGCATGCAGGTTCGATTCCTGCTATCTGTAAAGATAGGTGCCCGAATAGGTAAAGGCTTGGAATATATGCGCCTCTCAGAGCCTTACATTTTTAAATTGAAATAAACAGGTGCCGTAAATAAGGGTTACTTCGCCATTCACGCCCTTGGTCGCGGGTTCGATCCCCGCCTTATCCCGACTCTGTTTACAGATCGGGTATGTAGCTCAGTTGGTTAGAGCAAGGATACAGTCCCTTTTTGTTTTTTGCCCTGTTAAAATATAAGTAGTGCTCCCGTAGCCAACGGATGTTGCGGGAGTTTATAAAAAATTAAAGTAAACGGCAGGTGTCGCAGATAAGGATTTCTTCGTCTTGGGTAGCGCAATGCAGGTTCGAATCCTGCTGCTATTGCTAACGCACAAGCATAGTCTAAAACAGGATATGACTCGTTAGTAAGGTCTTATCACTATATAACCCTGCTGAGTTTATTGTAGCAGTTCCCGCAACAGGATGGATGTTGCGGGAACATACAAAAGAGATTAAAAAGTAAGTGCCGTTACAAAGGGTTTCATCGTTGTGTCGTGGGTTCAATTCCCATCATTATTGGGTTTAGGCCCTGGTAATGTAGCTCAGCCGGTTAGAGCAAACACTCTCGGTAATTGTTGCCTTATGCAGTAGCTCTCCCGTGGCCGGCTGGATGCTGCGGGAGATTAATAAAATCAGGAATACTACCCGTTCAGGGTAAATAAAATACCGGTAAGTGTCGTAATTAAGGGTTACTTCGTTGGTTATTGCGGGTTCGAGTCCCGTCGCTGCTACTGTAAAGTTGCAGCGTTACAGTCCCTTTTTGCCTGTTGCCTTACCACCATTATACAGGATGCCGTAAGTGTGGGATACTTCGTCTCAACTCAGGGGAGGAATAGCGCAGCCGTTTTATGCGGCAAGGCTATCCGGTTCGACTCCGGCGCCGACACGCCCCATCATGCCCGCACCACCCTTTGCTCCTGTAAAAATATTAAGATGCCGTTTACAAAGCGTTACTTCGCCCGGCTGAATAGTTTGGGGTAACACCCGGCTATGCAGGTTCGAATCCTGCAAGTACAAAAGCGCTTGTTGCCATTGCTCTTAATAATAAGAGTGCCGTTGTTATGTGTTACTTCGAGTCAAAGAAAAACCCACACATTACACTTATTGCCTCTTTATTAATTTATTATTATTTAAAAAAAACTAATTTTAAACATCAAACCCATACCATTATGGAAACTTTAATAAACGGAAACGAATTACTAAACGCAGGGTATCAGCGAGGTGGCATATTAGGCTTTGCCTTAAAAATTGCCAACTCTAAATTTACAAGTCAACCAAAAGAAGATGTGATAGCTCTTTTTAAAAAAGTAAAAGACTATCCTGAAAGTTTTCTTGATGATGAGGTATTGCAGCCATTGGCATCGGCCATGATAGAAGAGGCAAATGCACCGGTAGAGGAAACCATCCCGCTAAAAGAAGAGGGTAGTCCTTACATAATATATGGCGAAGGCCAGATAGAGCAGGGTGCTAAAAACCAGATGGATATAGCCATGAAATTGCCTGTAACCGTTGCAGGAGCGTTAATGCCCGATGCCCACCAGGGTTATGGCTTGCCAATAGGCGGGGTACTGGCTACAAAAAATGCTATTATACCTTATGGTGTTGGGGTAGATATAGGCTGCCGTATGGCACTGTCTGTGTACGACATTCCCGAAGAGCACTTTCTGCTTAACGAAGCAAAATACAAAAGGGAGCTTATAGCGCATACTAAATTTGGCGCGGGGCATGGAAATCACGGCAGGTATAAAGCAGACCACAATGTGCTCGACAGCAACGATTTTAATCTTACTCCTTTTATAAAAAAGCTGCACGATAAAGCCTGGTCGCAATTAGGAACATCGGGCGGGGGTAACCACTTTGTAGAATTTGGTATTATAGAATTCCCGGAGCGCGATGAGGTGCTAAATATTGATAAAGGCCGTTACGTAGCATTGCTTACACACTCGGGTTCAAGAGGCTTTGGTGCAACTGTGGCGGGGCACTACACCCAGCTTGCCAAACAGCTATGCAAGCTGCCTAAAGAAGCTGCTAACCTGGCCTATCTTGACCTGGACTCTCAGGAAGGGCAGGAGTACTGGATAGCCATGAACCTTGCAGGCGATTATGCTTCGGCATGCCATCAGGTAATACACGATAAGTTAAAAGCGGCGCTTGGCGCACAGGTACTTGCTAAAGTAGAGAACCACCATAACTTTGCCTGGAAAGAAATGCTAAATGGCGAAGAGGTTATTGTGCACCGTAAAGGCGCTACACCTGCGGCTAAAGGTGTTATGGGTATTATTCCGGGAAGTATGACCGCACCGGGATTTTTAGTAAGAGGTAAGGGAGAGGCAAATGCTATAAACTCGGCATCGCATGGTGCAGGCAGGCAAATGAGCCGTACCCAGGCTATAAAAAGCATTACAAAAGACGATATGAGGCAGGTGCTCAAAGACCACGGTGTATCATTAATAGGTGCCGGGCGCGATGAAGCACCTATGGCTTACAAAGATATTAATGCCGTTATGGCATCGCAGACTGACCTTGTAGATGTTGTGGCAAAATTTACCCCAAAACTGGTACGTATGGCCGATGATGGAAGCAGGGAAGATTAATCTTATTACAATATTTTTTAAAGCAGCCTCATTTTGAGGCTGTTTTTTTATGTTTATATTTGTTTTTTACCATTATATGAAAATCCTGAAAAACATATTTCTGTTAAGTCTTATTGTACTGCTTTGTTCGGCAGTGGCAAAAGATCCGTTAGCTAACTTCAGCGAAAGCGATACACTTATACATCAGGATACGGTAAAAGAGTGGAGGGAAATCAACTTCGATTCGCTAAACATTGTTAATAGAATGGCTTATGCAGACACGGCTAACTTTATGCACGAAAAAATATATCCGTGCGCGCGCTGTTTCCTGCGCCCCGAAGTGGCCGATGCTTTAGAGAAAGCTAATGAAGCAGCACAGGATAAAGGGTATAAACTTATAATTTATGATTGCTACCGCCCGTATGGTTACCAGCATAAAATGTATGAAATTGTAAACAACCCACTTTATGTTGCCAAGCCCGGAAAAGGTTCTAACCACAACCGCGGTGCCGCAATAGACCTTTCCCTTACTGATGCCGAGGGTAACCTGCTCGACATGGGTGGTGCCTTTGATGACTTCTCTGAAATTTCACACTACGGTGCCACAGGAATTTCTAAAGCTGCTAAGAAGAACCGTAAGCTGCTGCGCAACATTATGGTTAAAGCCGGTTTTACACCATACGAAAATGAATGGTGGCATTTTGACTACCGACAAAAGCGCTATCCTACGGCAGGCTTTAAATGGGATTGTAAATAGTTTAGCCAGTCCATTGCATTTTTACCTGCAAATAGCGGCATAAAATCTTCTTTTTAAATATTTCTAAGCCTATATTTGTATTAGACAAATTAAAATATGGAACTTAAACTGAACAGGCCAATTTGTTTTTTTGACCTTGAAACAACCGGTACAGATATTTGCAAAGACAGAATTGTAGAGATCTCAATATTAAAAGTATATCCTAACGGAAATAAAGAAAGCAGGACCTGGCTGGTAAACCCGGAAAGGCCTATACCTGTGCAAACAATTGCTTTTCATGGTATAACCGATGACAAAGTGGCTAACGAGCCTACCTTTAAGCAGCTTTCGCACCAGATATACAGCCTTATTAAAGATTCTGACCTTGCAGGATATAATTCTGACAGGTTTGATATTCCTTTACTGGCAGAAGAGCTGCTTCGTGCAGGCCTTGATTTTGATATGAAAAACCGAGTATCGGTAGATGTGCAAACTATCTTCCACAAAAAAGAAGAGCGTACCCTTAGTGCTGCCTATAAGTTTTACTGCGGGCAGATACTGGAAAATGCGCATAGTGCAGAGGCTGATACTAATGCAACTTACGAGATTTTAAAATCGCAGTTAGACCGTTATGAAGACCTTGATAACGATATGAAATCACTATCTGAATTTACAACCCGTAAAAAGGCGGTAGATTTTGCCGGTTTTATTGCATTAGACGAAAATGGCGAGGAGATATTTACTTTTGGCAAGCATAAAAATGCAAAGGTAAATAAAGTGCTGGAACAGGAGCCGGGCTACTATGGCTGGATTCAGAATGCTGATTTCCCGCTGTATACAAAAAAAGTGCTTACGGCTATTAAGCTGAGAAAATTAAATAACAAACTGGCATAACCATTCGCTGTATAGTATGAAGATTATTTGCGTAGGGCGTAATTATGCCGACCATATAGAAGAGCTAAAAAACGAAAGGCCACAGGAGCCTGTACTTTTTATGAAGCCGGATACGGCGGTGCTGCAAAAGCAGTTTCCGTTTGTAATACCGGAGTTTAGTAATGAGGTGCACCACGAAATAGAGCTTGTGGTAAAAATTAATAAAGTAGGCAAGTACATAGATGCTAAATTTGCCCATAAATATTATGATGAGGTAACGGTAGGTATAGATTTTACCGCCCGCGACCTTCAGGATAAACTTAAGGCAAAAGGACTGCCGTGGGAAAAAGCCAAAGCTTTTGACGGATCGGCAGTTATAGGTGATTTTGTGCCGAAAACAGATTTTGAATCGTTAGATAATGTTAACCTGCAGCTTACCAGTAATGGTAACATAGTGCAAAATGGCAATACCCAAAGCATGCTTTGGAAAGTAGATGAGCTTATTGCAGAAATATCGCAATATTTTACGCTAAAAACGGGCGATGTAATTTTTACCGGAACCCCAAAAGGCGTTGCAAAAGTGAGCCCCGGCGATGTGCTTGAGGGCTTTTTAGAAGATAAAAAATTATTTAAGGTACAGGTAAAATAATGGCACTCAACTACAATTTAACTAAGGTATATGCAATTTCAGATAACGATACTGAATTTGCAAAGCAAATAGTGACGCTTTTTAATGAGGAGGTTCCGGCAGAAGTGAAAAATATTCGCAGCGGACTCAAGGAAAAAGATCACAACAAAGTATATCATGCCGCCCATAAAATTAAGCCAACGCTTGATTTGCTGGGTATGGACCTGGCGTATGAAGATGTGCTGGCTATAGAAAGCTGGAGCAAGGCAGAGGGTAAAAAGAAAGAAATTAAAGATGTTGTTAAAAACCTTAAAAATCTGGTAGGGCTTACTGTAAAAGAGCTTAAAAAAGATTACAACCTGTAGCTTATGAAAGCAGCCGTTGTTACCGTAGGCGACGAAATACTTATTGGCCAGATAACCGATACCAATTCGGGATACATTGCCAAGGCGCTCGATAAAATAGGTATTGGCGTGTTCGAAATGCTGTCTGTAAGCGATGACAGGCAGCATATAATTGATACCCTTGCTTTTTTACAAAACAGGGTAGACGTTGTTATTATTACCGGTGGCCTGGGCCCTACTAAAGATGATATTACCAAGAAAACCCTTTGCGAATATTTTGATGACCACCTTGTGGTTAACGAGCAGGTGCTTGTGCATGTGGTAGCACTTATAGAGAAGGCAATGCAAAGGCCGGCGTCTCAAATGAATAAAGACCAGGCACTCGTACCGTCTAAAAGTACAGTGCTGCATAATGCCGTAGGTACTGCGCCGGGAATGTGGATGAAGCGGGGCAATACCGTTTATATTTCCTTGCCGGGTGTACCTTACGAAATGAAATACCTTATAGATAATGAGGTGGTGCCAAAGCTGGTAACCGAGTTTGAGAGGCCTTATATTATACATAAAACTATAATGACCTACGGGCAGGGCGAAAGCCTTGTAGCAGAGCGTATAGAAGACTGGGAGAACAATTTGCCGGATTTTATAAAGCTGGCATACCTGCCTGCCCCCGGCAAGGTGCGCTTAAGGCTTAGTGCCCGCGGTACCGATGAAATTTTACTGCGCAACAGTATAGAAACCGAAGCAGCAAAACTTGATGGCCTTATTGGTGATATTATTGTGGGCTATGATGAAAATGAAACTATAGAGGTTGTTTTAGGCAGGCTGCTTACGCAAAATAAATTAACCCTTGCTGCCGCCGAAAGTTGTACCGGGGGTAAAATTGCACAGGTGTTAACGAGTGTGCCGGGGTCATCGGCTTATTTTAAAGGTAGTGCCGTAACCTATGCAACACAGGCAAAAATAGATATCCTGGGTGTGCCAAAAGAGCTTATAGAGGCAAATAGTGTGGTTAGTGCACCCGTTGCAGAGGCTATGGCGGCCAATGCTAAAAAAATCTTTCGTGCTGATTATGCGATTTCTACAACCGGAAATGCAGGCCCCGATAAGGGTGAGGCAGATGCCGAAGTAGGTACGGTATACATTGGCATTGCCACGCCTACAGGGGTTTACAGCAAAAAACTGGAACTGGGGCAGCCGCGTGAAAAAGTAATAGAGAGGGCGGCAGGTAAAGCACTGGAAATGATTTATCAGGAAATTTTAAAAAACTAACTGATTGTATTTGCGTAGTACTTTTATTTTTTGTTTCTTTGCACCCTGAATTTGAATAACGATATAAAAGCGAGAAAATAATGTCAAGAGTTTGTGCCCTTACCGGTAAAAGAGCGATGGTTGGAAACAATGTTTCCCACGCTATGAATAAAACTAAGAGAAAGTTTAGTGTAAACTTAGTGAAGAAGCGTTTTTATCTTCCTGAAGAAGACAGGTGGATCACTCTTAGGGTAGCTGCTTCTACTATCAAGACAATTAACAAAAATGGTATAGCTGCAGTTTTGAAAGAAGCTAAAGCTAACGGATTTATTAAATAATCCTTACCCAAATACATATACAGCAAGATGGCAAAGAAAGGCAACAGAATCCAGGTGATTTTAGAATGTACTGAGCATAAGACTTCAGGCGTTCCGGGTACTTCAAGGTATATTACCACAAAAAATAAAAAGAATACTCCTGACAGGTTAGAGATTAAAAAATTTAATCCTATTTTGAAGAGAGTGACTGTACATAAAGAAATAAAATAATAGTATTAAGTCATGGCAAAGAAAACCGTAGCATCGTTACAAACATCTTCAAAAAGGTTAACTAAGGCAATCAAAATGGTAAAATCGCCTAAAACAGGCGCTTATACTTTTGTTGAAAGCGTAATGGCTCCTGAAGAAGTGGATACTTTTCTTAAAAAGAAATAATTATCCGTACCAATATATAGAAAAGCTACTTTCAAATACTGAAAGTAGCTTTTTTATTTTTTATCTTTACCCTCGGAAAAAACAAAGACTATTTCTTACAAACCTATGAATTTCTTTAAAAAAATATTTTCTTCCGAAAAGAAAGAGACCCTTGATAAGGGGCTCGAAAAAACGAAGACTTCCTTTTTTTCTAAACTTACTAAAGCCGTTGCAGGAAAATCATCTGTAGATGATGAGGTGCTGGATAACCTTGAGGAAATCCTCGTAGCATCAGACGTTGGCGTAGATACCACCCTTAAGATCATAACGCGTATAGAGGAGCGTGTATCGCGCGATAAGTATGTGGGTACAGATGAGCTTAACCGTATATTAAGGGAAGAAATTGCAGGATTACTATCTGAAACCCATTCGGGCGAAGCTACAGAATTTGAAATACCGGCTAATAAAAAACCGTATGTTATTATGGTTGTAGGGGTTAATGGTGTAGGTAAAACTACAACCATTGGCAAACTTGCAAACCAGTTTAAAAAAGCAGGTTATAGTGTTGTTCTTGGTGCGGCAGATACCTTTAGGGCTGCGGCTATAGACCAGCTTCAAATTTGGGCCGACAGGGTGGGCGTGCCTATAGTAAGGCAGCAAATGGGCAGCGACCCGGCATCTGTAGCGTTTGATACGTTGCAAAGCGCCGTGAGCCAAAATGCCGATGTTGTTATTATAGATACTGCCGGGCGGCTACACAACAAAGTTAATTTAATGAACGAGCTTACCAAAGTAAAAAGGGTAATGCAAAAGGTTATTGATGATGCACCACATGATGTGCTGTTAGTGCTTGATGGCTCTACAGGGCAAAATGCTTTTGAGCAGGCTAAACAGTTTACTGCTGCTACAGAGGTTACTTGCCTGGCTGTTACTAAACTTGATGGTACGGCAAAGGGTGGTGTTGTAATAGGTATATCAGACCAGTTCCAGATACCTGTTAAATACATAGGAGTAGGCGAAGGTATAGAAGACCTGCAGGTATTTAACAAATATGAGTTTGTAGATTCGTTCTTTAAATAGATTCCATTCGCTTCATGAAGATAGTTACCTGGGTTACCTGTTTTTTGTTTTGTATAGTTAGTAGTGCGCAGGATGTTAAGGGGTATTATGTATTAAATGCCAAAACCAGGGTTGAAGGCTATTTTAAAAATACAGACTTTACCGATATATCTACTCTTGAATTTAAATCCTCATTGTTTAGCGATTATAAGACTATAGATATTGCACAGCTAACCGAATACGGTATGGGCAATAATTTTAAGTTTAAAAAGCTTACCATAAAATACGATAAATCTGATATTTATGATGACAGGCTAAGTACTGTAAAAGATCCTGAATGGGTTGAGGTTACTGCTTTTTTAAATATTATTGCCGAGGGTAGTGCTGTGTTATATTCTTATGTTAGCCCGCACGGCACAAAATTTTTTTACAGTACCAGGGAAAATGAAAATCCACAGCAGTTTATTTATAAAAAATATAAGGAGGATGGGCAAATAGCTGTAAATAATAATTTTAGGCAGCAATTATTTTCTAATCTTAATTGTGGTAATTTAAGTATAAGTAGTTTTTATGATATTGAATATACAAAAAACAGCCTTACATCTTATATAGAAAAATATAATTCCTGCAAGGGCTCAAAGACCGCTTTATATTCTAACAATTACCATCAAAAATCTAACTTTAAACTTACCATTTTTGCAGGTGTCTACAATACGTCATTTGGTATAAAAAATGCTAACCCTAAAATTAAAAATAATAGCTCTGTTACTTATAGTTTAGGTGCCGAGGCTGCTGTAACAGTAGCGTCTGGCCGTGCAGATATTTTTGGGAGGCTGGAGTATGAAAATGTTTCTGCAGATGCGAGTGGTACTGCCTATCAGGGTTATAATACGCTTACACATGTATATAAAATTAATACCGGTTTAGTAAATTTACACCTTGGACCGCGTTATAATTTACTTATTAATGATAATAATAAGCTTTTTGTAGATGCAGCTATAGTATTTAATTTTCCTTTAAAAAAATCTATTAACCGTGACAGCTACACTCTTACAGGAACGCAGTATACCTACGGAGGGCATGACGCAACATATAATCTTTCTACAGCTATAAGCGGCAATATAGGTATAGGTTATGTTTTTGGCAATAAATTTGGGGTAGACTTGCGCTATAAAACTAATCGCAATATGTTTAATGGTGTTTCTACTGGTTATACTACACATTTAAGTGGGTTAGGCCTTAGCATTAGGTATACTGTAAATTAATAAGGGTTGCAATGCAAAAAAAATATGTTTAAATCTTTAGCATATTAACTATTTGCAGAAATTTTTTAATGCCTAAATTTGCCTCCTGAATTATATTTACATGAAAAAAATTGCCCTGCTGCTTTTTACATCCTTTGCTATATTTTCATGCAGCAATAAGGTAGATATTGATGATCTGTCTAAAATTAACGGTTACTGGGAAATAGAATCGGTTATAATGCCTGATGGAAATGAGAAGGATTATACAGTAAACCCTACCATAGATTATTTTGAAATTAAAGGTAAATCAGGTTTCCGTAAAAAGGTAATGCCTCAGTTTGATGGTAGTTACAGGGTAAACGACCTTTCTGAAAAGATAACCATTATACAGAAAGATAATAAAGTTTACATGGATTATGCCACTAATTATGCCAAATGGCAGGAAGAGTTAGTAGAGCTTGATCATGACTTACTTGTGGTAAAAAACCAGCATGGCATAGAATACCACTATAAAAAACCAAAACCTTTTTCTGTAAAATAATGGCAAAGCGGCTTAACGAAAACAGCTCTATAGGCGATGTGCTTAAAGAGATCATGCAGGTTAATAACCTGCAGCAGGGAATGGATAAGATAGATGTGCGCGATGCCTGGAAAAGCTTAATGGGTAATGGCGTTAATAACTATACCCGCGAAATTATGCTAAAGGGTACCACGCTTTATGTAGAGCTTACATCGGCAGTATTACGTGAGGAGTTAAGTTACGGCAAGGCAAAGATAGTTAGCATGATTAATACCGAACTGGGCCGGGAAGTGGTTAAAGATGTGGTATTACGATAACAACAAAAGGCTGCATGTAGCAGCCTTTATATTTTATTTTTGATTGGTATTAGAATTTAAATCCTACGCCTAACTGGAAAACAGAGTTTTGTATGTTTGCATCTTTAGCAATATCTGTAAGGTCTCTTACGTATCTTGCAGTTGCAAATAAACCGCTTTCAGTCTGGAAAGTAAGTCCACCTGCTGCACCTACCTGGAATGTTTTAAAATCAGGAGCTGCCGGGTTGTCTTCTAAATCAATATCACCGTTGTCAGAATTTGGGTTAAAATCAAACTCATCATTTACAAGGAAGCTAAACTGTGGCCCTACCTCTATGCTAAGCCCTTTTACAATGTAAAATTTAGCTAATACCGGTACATTGATATAATCTAACTGTAGCTCTGCTTTATCGCCGTCACTGCCCCTAAAATCATATTCGGCACCCTGACCAGAATATAACGCCTCTACCTGTACAGAAAATATATCTGCGACAGGGATCTCTGCAAATGCTCCTACATGAAAACTTGTCCTTGAGTCCGGGCTATCAATATCGCCACCATCAAGTGTTGCAAAGTTTACACCACCTTTTACACCAAAGCTTACAGCCATAGAATCTTTGTTGCTTGCATCTTCCTGAGCATTTGCTACACTTACAGCACCTAATAAAAGTGCACTTACAGATAATAATTTAAATAGTTTCATCATTAAATAGTTTTAGTTTTGTGAGTTCAAAATTATATCAATAGTATTGCTGTAATTCCGAAGGAATTCTTAATTCACATAACTTTAACCGTATGAAAAGCTGGGTTAAATACATAAACGACTACAAATCCTACCTTAAAATAGAGCGTGGGCTATCGGTTAATTCGGTTACAAATTATGCGTTTGATATGCAAAAGCTAACTGATTACCTGACTGATAACTCTATTAATGTGTCGCCTGTAAATATTACAGATGATACCCTGCAACAGTTTATTTATGATGTATCATCTCAGGGATTAAGTGCGCGGTCCAGGGCACGGTTAATTTCGGGTCTTAAGAGTTTTTTTAACTTTTTAGTGTTCGAAGACTACCGAAAAGACATGCCAATGGAGCTTATTGAAGTGCCAAAAATAGGCAGGAAGTTGCCCGATACGCTTTCTACAGCCGAAATAGACAGCCTTATTGCAGCGATAAATCTTAGTACTGCCGAGGGCGAACGCAACCGTGCCATACTGGAAACCTTATATAGTTGTGGGCTTAGGGTATCAGAACTGGTTACATTAAGGTTGTCAGATCTTTTTTTCGATGAAGGTTTTATTAAAATTACCGGTAAGGGCAACAAGCAAAGATTTGTACCTATAGGCAGTTTTACTCAAAAATATATCGATCTGTATACAACAACTATACGCCCACATTTAAATATTAATAAGGGGCATGAAGATACTTTGTTTTTAAACAGGTGGGGCAGAGGGCTAACCAGAGCTATGGTATTTACAATTATAAAGCAGTTAGCTGTAAAAATAAATTTGCAAAAAAGTATTAGCCCGCACACATTCAGGCACTCATTTGCAACACATTTACTCGAAAACGGTGCCGATCTTAGGTCTATACAGCTTATGCTGGGACACGAATCTATAACAACAACTGAAATTTATGTGCATCTTGACCGAAAATTTCTTAATATTGTGTTAAATAAGTACCATCCAAGAAAAAACTAACTTTTTTTGAGATATATGGATAAAAAATATTTTTATTTAAGTATCTAAGCTTATTTTTGTAACTAAATTGGCTTTATTCACGATGTCCCAAATAGATGATGCAGAAAGCGATAGCGCTTTTTATAAGAAACTGATTGATGAGATTCCTGATCTCATATTTAAAGCCATTTTTAACGATGGTACATTTAAGGTGGTTTTTTGTAACGAATCGATAACTGATTTGTTAGAAATTACCCCTCAAATGTTTATGGATAATCCGGACACGCTAACTTATGAGCGTATTATACCCGACGACCAGCAGGTTTTTTTAAAAAAGATGCAGGTTTCTAAAAAAAAGCAGGAAAGATATAATCACGAATTTAGGGTAATGCTACCCAATAAGGGTTTGCGATGGATGCGCATAACGGGTAAGGCAGAAAAGATGGCCGATAAATCGGTTATGTTTTACTCGCGCATAAGCGATATTACTGATTTTAAGCAGCATGAAGAGAAAATGAAACTCGCCGATGAGCGTTTTGAATTTGCCATGAAAGCTTCATCTGAAGGTATTTGGGATATGAATATTATAGACGAGGAAGTTTACTTTTCCGGGCAGTTAATGAAAATAATTGGTAAGGAAGAGAAAGAACTTGTAGTACCGGCATCGTTCTGGACGGAGAGGATACATCCCGACGATATACAGCTTTATAATAATACAAGGCAAAAACACCTTACAAAAAAAACACCTTATTACGAGAGCGTTTACCGCGTTTTAACAGATCAGGGCAAATACCGCTGGGTATTGAGCAGGGGCAAAATTATAAAATATAACAGTGATGGTAAACCTTTAAGGGCTGTAGGTACTTTGCGGGACATTACCCAGATAAAGGATAAAGAGATACAGCTGGGCAATACCCTTAATATAATAGGCGACCAAAATAACAGGCTAAGCAATTTTGCGCACATAGTTTCGCACAACCTTCGGTCTCACGCCAGTAATTTAAAAATGCTGCTCGACCTGTTTAAAAATGCAGATAACGACGAAAGAGACGAGATGCTGCAACACCTCGAAGGTATATCAGATGGGCTTAGTATAACCATAAGCCACTTAAAAGAACTTGTAGAAATACAGACAGAGATAAAAAATGTAAAGGAAACATTAAACCTGAGACACTATCTTAAAAACATATTATCTATACTGCATAACGAAATTACAAAGCATAGTGTTACCATAGAAATTAATATACCGCTTGATGTAACGGTAGAATATAATCCTGCTTATTTAGAAAGTATATTGCTTAATTTTACCACAAATGCCATCAAGTATTCCAGCATAGACAAGAAACCTATCATATCATACGACTTTGGTATAGAAAATGGTTTCAAGGTACTCTCTGTATCAGATAATGGATTGGGTATAGATTTAAAAAAACATAAAAACTCGTTATTCGGGATGTATAAAACATTCCATAAAAATCAAAACTCAAGAGGTATAGGTTTATTTATAACTAAAAACCAGGTAGAGGCAATGGGCGGGAAGATTGAAGTTTTTAGTGAAGTGAACAAGGGTACAACTTTTAAAATTTATTTTGATGAGGAATATTAACAGTATGTATGTTATTGATGACGACAGGATATACCACTTTTTGCTTAAAAACCTGTTTAAGCAAAACGGGATTACTATTAATGCTACTTTTTTTAATAATGGCCAGGAGGCCATAGAGGCTATTAAACTCACTAAAACCGGCGAGACCGAAATGCCCGACCTTATTTTGCTTGATGTTAATATGCCTATCATGAATGGATGGCAGTTTCTGGAAGAATATTCTAAAATTAAGGATAACCTTACTAAAACATCTACCGTTTACATGATAAGTTCATCTAACGACGAAGTAGATATTAATAAGGCGAAAAGCTATGGCGATATTGTAAAAGATTATTTCCTTAAGCCAATATGCAAAGAAGATCTTGATAAGATATTTACATCTAATTAATCATAAATAGATACAAAATAAGAGAGCTGCCATTAGGCAGCTCTCTTATTTTGTATAAAGTAGTAAAGTAACTTTGGTTCTTAGTAACTAAGTGTCTAAGAACCAAAGAACCTTATTTAGCTATATTAACAGCCCTTGTTTCCCTGATCACAGTAATTTTTACCTGGCCCGGGTAGGTCATTTCTGTTTGTATTTTATGAGAAATATCAAAAGAAAGTGTAGATGCCATATCGTCGCTTACTTTTTCACTTTCTACAATAACACGAAGCTCACGGCCTGCCTGTATGGCGTATGCGCTTTTAACACCCTGAAAACCGTATGCAATATCTTCAAGGTCTTTAAGGCGTTGTATGTAAGAATCCAGTACCTGTCTTCTTGCACCCGGCCTTGCGCCAGATATGGCATCACAAACCTGTATAATAGGCGATAACATGTATTTCATCTCTATCTCGTCGTGGTGAGCACCAATGGCGTTGCAAACCTCTTCTTTTTCGCCATATTTTTCTGCCCACTGCATACCAAGGAGTGCGTGAGGAAGATCGCTTTCAGCATCCGGCACTTTACCAATATCGTGTAGTAAGCCCGCCCTTTTAGCAAGTTTAACGTTAAGGCCAAGTTCTGCTGCCATAATACCACAAAGTTTAGATACCTCGCGGCTGTGTTGCAATAGGTTTTGCCCGTAAGAAGAACGGTATTTCATCCTGCCCACAATTTTTATAAGTTCTGGGTGCAGGCCGTGTATACCAAGGTCTATCACGGTACGTTTACCTACTTCTATAATTTCGTCTTCAATTTGTTTAGCTGTTTTACCCACAACCTCTTCAATACGTGCCGGGTGAATCCTGCCATCTGTAACAAGTTTGTGCAGGGCAAGGCGTGCAATTTCTCTCCTTACAGGGTCAAAACAAGATAGTATAATAGCTTCCGGGGTGTCATCTACAATGATCTCTACGCCTGTAGCAGCTTCAAGCGCACGTATGTTACGTCCTTCACGGCCAATGATACGGCCCTTAACATCATCCGACTCTATGTTGAATACAGATACACAGTTTTCTACCGCTTCCTCTGTACCCACACGCTGAATCGTGTTAATGATTATTTTTTTAGCCTCCTGCTGTGCAGTAAGCTTAGCCTCTTCTATAGTGTCCTGAATGTGGCTCATGGCACTGCTCTTAGCTTCGGCCTTAAGGCTGTCTACAAGTTGGTTCTTAGCCTCATCGGCAGATAGGCCTGCAATAACCTCAAGTTGCTCTACCTGGCTTTTATGCAGCCTGTCTATCTCGGCCTGTTTTTTATCAAGGTGTTCTATACGGGTAGTATAGTCAGTAACTTTAGCTTCTGCCTCGTCTGATGCTTTTTTGGCTTTAGCCAACTCGCTCGATACCTGAGATTCTTTATCACGGGTACGTTTTTCTGCTTCTGCTATTTTTTTGTCTTTGCCTAAAATAACCTGCTCGTGCTCTGCCTTAAGCTCAAGAAATTTTTCTTTAGCACGCAGCTCTTTATCTTTTTTAAGGTTTTCACCCTCTGTAGTAGCATTTTTTATAATAGATTCCGCCTCTTTTTTCGCATTGTAGGTAAGGCTGGCAGAACTTTTCTTTTCAAGAAATTTAGCGATACCAAAGCCAATACCTGCTCCTGCAATTATACCAATAATTATAAATAAGATTGTGTCCATAGTTTTTGTTTGTGTGTATATAGAATAAAAAAAGCCTACATCAGTGGTAATTGTATAAACTCGATAAGACAAGTTTTGGGCTAACCCGCTGTTCAAGGATCTGCTCAGGGCAGCTTGCTATAGTAGCGACGATTCACCCATTTTAAAGAATTGGCGTTGAGTTTATCAAAAAAGTACTAATGTAGGCAGTATTATTGACGTATGTAAAGAACGTTATATTCGTTATTTGAGAAAGTCTCCCAGTTTTTCATCCATCAATTGCAGCCTTATAAGCGCCTCGTCCATATCGGCCGATTTGTCCAGCTGTTTTTGTTCTACCTGTGCTGCAAACTGTAGTGCACACATAGCAAGTACATCCTGCTTATCCCTTACGGCATAGTTTTCTTCAAACTGCTTTATCATGGCATCAATTTTTTTAGAAGCGCTGCGCAACCCTTCTTCCTGCGACGGGTCTACCGTAAGCGGGTATACCCTGTCTGCAATTGATATTTTTATCTTCAGTTTATCGTCCATTGCTTTCTAATCAGAAAGTTGTGCTATGCAATAATCAATTTCGCGGATCAATGAATTTATTCTGAGTTTTGTCTCTCTTTTGTTGTCGTCACTGCCCAGTAATGAGTTAGCCATCCTCAAAGTCTCGTTTTGCTGTTTAAGCATAGCGATCTCTTCCTGCTGCCTGCCTATAAGCGACGCCGATTGTGTTATTTCGTCCTCCATCTTCTGGTTAGCCCTTTGCAGGGTTACCAGTTTGTTCGCAAGCTTAATAAGCTTACCTTCAAGAGAATCAACTATTTCGGTTATTCCGCCCATGACAGCTAATTTCATTACATCATTGCACAAAGTTAAGATTACTTTAATTAGAAACAATAGGTACACTAAAAAATGTTCAACTTTTTTCGGTAAAGCGTAATAATTTACTGTGTAAATAGTTATAACTTTAAGCTAAACACTACTGTTTTTTTGCCGCTTTTTTATATTTTAGCCCCATGAGATGTTGTATTTTTTTTCTTTTATTTGGCTTAACGCTATGGGCACAAACCCCTTACCCACAGGATTATTTTCGTTCTCCTATGGATATTCCCATTCACCCCTCAGGAACCTTTGGCGAACTTCGTGGTAACCACTTTCACGCCGGGCTCGATTTTCGTACCAATCAAAAAGAAGGCCTGCCGGTTTTTGCTGCTGCTGCCGGTTATGTATCACGCATTAAAGTATCCAGCTATGGTTATGGTACCGCCTTATATATAGACCACCCTAACGGCTATACCACCCTTTACGGACATTTATCGTCATACGGGCCTAAAATAGAGGCTTACGTTCGCGCAAAGCAGTACGAAAAAAAATCGTTCGAGATAGAATTGTTCCCCAAACCGGGAGAACTCCCTGTTACCCAGGGCGAGCTTGTGGCATACTCCGGCAATACAGGTGGCTCCGGCGGGCCGCACCTTCATTTTGAATACCGCGATACCAAGACAGAGATGATCATCAACCCACTGCTTTTTGGGCTTGATAAAAAAATGAAGGACGATAAAAAACCGGGCATTACCGGCATAGTAGTATATCCGCTAAGTGATGATGCCGTGGTAAACGAGTCTAAAAAGCCCCTTATCATCAACCTGAAACTACAGCCTGACGGTACCTATATAGCCGACAAGATACTCGCAAAAGGTAAGATAGGTTTTTCTATAAGCACTACAGATAAGTCTACCGGGAGCATGGGTAACAATGGCATTTACAGGGTAGAAACTTACTTTAACGGCAGCCCTCATTTTAGCTATATGTTTAGCACTTTTGCGTTTAATGAGTCGCGCTTTGTAAATAATTTTATAGACTATCCGCGCTTTTACAGTACGGGGCAGCGTTACCAAAAGCTATTCGTAAAAACGCCTTACTCGCTATCGTTGCTTAAGCACAACAGCCGTAATGGCCAGTTTGATATAGTTAAAGACACAACAACGCAAAACTACCGCATAGAGGTGTACGATTTTCATGGCAACAAGGCAATGGTAAACGGCAGCATACAATATGCCGATGTGCCGGCTACCGTTACAGTACCCAAACATATTACCCCTTATTTTGTAAAGGCTGCTAACGATAATAATTACAGCAAGAACAATGTATCGGTATTTATTCCTGCCAATGCTTTTTATGAAGATTTTTACATGGATTTTGACGTGAAAGATTCTATACTGCATTTACATAACGCCACTGTGCCGGTGCACACTTTTGTAACCGTATCGTTTGATGTGTCGCACCTTTCTAAAGAGCAGTTGCAAAAAACGTTTATTGCCGGCTTTAGCGATAAGCGCATAAGCTATAACGACAGCTATATGGAAGATGGCAGGCTTACTGCCAAGGTAAAGCAGCTTGGTAATTTTAAGCTGGCCCAGGATGTAACACCGCCCAAAATATTTAGCCCAAGTTTTACCGAAGGAAAGTGGCTCACGGCCAATAAAACATTTAGCCTTAAAATGAGTGATGACCTATCGGGCATTGCAACGTATGATGCATGGCTTAACGGAAAATGGATATTGATGCACTACGATTACAAAACCCGCGTTATATACCATAATTTTAGCGATGGAGTAGTAGCCGAGGGCCGCAACGATTTAAAAGTTACGGTTACCGATAATGTTGGAAATTCTACTACCTTTGAAACACATTTTTTCAGAACACAAAACACCACCCCTGTTGAAAACGATAAATAAGCTTATAGCCCTACTGATATTATTTATAAGCACCACAGCCTTTGCGCAATCTAAACCTTTTATTTATGGTATAGTGCTCGACGAAAGCGGCCAGCCTATTGAAGGTGTATATGCATATTACGACACCAGTAAAGGCCGTGTGGAAACTACTACTAACCGCAACGGAGTTTATAAGCTTGATATACCTGTTATAGAAAAGGTAACGGTTTGGTTCTCTCACCTTAGTTTTAAGGGTTTATATGCAGAGATCGCTAACCTTAGTCCTGGTGAAAGTTTTGAGTTTAATTTTACATTCAAGCCGGACACTCAAGTAATGCCTATATTGGTTATCGACAAAGAAACCGGAAGAAAACAGTTAGAAGGGATTACTACAATATCACCAGATCTAATAAAAAATATACCAGGTGCCAATGCAGGCGTTGAAAATATTGTGAAGCTATTAGGCGGAAATTCTAATAATGAGTTAAGTACGGGCTATAACGTGCGCGGTGGTAATTTTGATGAAAACCTTGTGTATGTTAATGATATAGAAATTTACCGTCCGTTCCTTGTACGTTCAGGGCAGCAGGAAGGTTTAAGTTTTACCAATACCGCAATGGTAAAAAATGTTGATTTTTCTGCTGGTGGTTTCCAGTCAAAATATGGCGATAAGCTATCGTCGGTTTTAGATATTACCTACCGTACCCCGGAGCGTTTTGGGGCTGCGCTCGAAGCGAGTTTTCTTGGCGGAAGCCTTACCGTTGAAGGTGTCTCTAAAAATAAAAAGTGGGGCGCTATTGTAGGTGCCCGTTACCGCGATAACAGCCTTTTAGTAAACAGCCAGGAAACAGAGTCTAACTTTAGGCCTACGTTTACCGATATACAATCGTTGGTTACTTTTAACCCAAATGAAAAATGGGAACTAAGCTTTTTAGGTAATATATCTCAAAACAAATACCAGTACCAACCGCTCTCAAGGCAAACCAACTTTGGTACTATAGACGATCCTATTGCGCTGCAAATACTATATGACGGACAGGAAAAAGACGAATACCAAACCTATTTTGGAGCTTTTACAGCCAAACATAAAATTTCAGATACTTTCAGCCTTAAGCTCATAGGGTCTGTGTACCATACACAGGAACAGGAACATTATGATATACTGGCGCAGTATGCATTGGGCGATGTAGATACAAATATAGGGTCGGATACCTTTGGAGATATCCAGTTTGCCCGTGCGGTAGGCTCGCAGCTTACCCATGCCCGTAACGACCTTGATGCCCTTATTGCCAATGCCGAGGTGAAAGGTTACCACACTTTAGGCAAAAGCCAGATAGAGTGGGGCGCAAAATATACCCGCGAAGACATTCGTGACCGCCTTGTAGAATGGGAAGTAATAGATTCTGCAGGCTTTTCTATCCGCCCGCCGGTGGTAGATATCCGTAATGACCAGCCTTACAATCCTTTTACCGGCGATCTTGTTCCTTACAACAACATTCGTTCAACCAACTTTGTCACTATTAACAGGGTTTCGGGTTATGCGCAGTGGAGCCACAAAACTAACTGGGGCGACAGCGAAGTGTTTTTAAATGCAGGTGCAAGGGTGCACCAGTGGCAGGTAGATGTGCCAGATGGCAGCGGCAAAAGCCAGATAGTGGTTAGCCCGCGGGCGCAGTTTGCCATTAAGCCTAACTGGGAAATGGATATGCTTTTTCGTCTCTCCGGTGGGGTGTACCAGCAGCCGCCGTTTTACAGGGAGTTAAGAGATTCTACCGGTACGGTAAGGCCTAATGTTAAGGCACAAAAGTCGATACATATAGTTGCGGCCAACGAGTATAGCTTTAAGCTTTGGGATCGCCCTTTTAAACTGGTATCTGAAGCGTATTATAAAAAACTTGATGATGTAAATACCTATACTTTAGAGAATGTACGTATACGCTACCGTGCTGATAATGCTGCTACGGCTTATGCTTATGGTGTAGATGTACGTATGAATGGTGAGTTTGTATTGGGTACAGAATCTTGGGTGAGTTTAGGGTACATGAAAACCGAAGAGAACCTTAACAACCGTGGCTACATTGCCCGCCCTACAGACCAAAGGCTTAAAGTTGCAATATTGTTCCAGGATTATGTTCCTAATATCCCCAACCTAAAAGCGTACCTTAACCTTACGTATAATACAGGCTTGCCGGGAGGTTCGCCATCATACGCAGACCCTTACGACTATCAGTCGCGCCTTAAAGATTACCGCCGTGTAGATGCCGGTTTCTCTTATGTGTTTGTAAACGTAGGCGATAAAAAAATCACACCCCCTAAAGCGTCGTGGCTTAAACCCTTTAAAGAGCTTAGCCTGGGCTTAGAGATCTTTAATATGTTTGATAACCAAAACTCTATAACTAATACATGGGTGCGCGATGTGTATACCAAAAGCCAGTATGGGGTGCCTAACTACCTTACAAGCCGTGTTTTTAGCCTTAAGCTATTGGCAAGGATATAATTATTAAAACATTTTGCTTATTTTTGGTAGATACCTTGTAATACAATGAAAAAAGCCGCGATTATAGCCTTAGCCCTTACAGCAACCATTTTTGCAAGCTGCAAAGAGGAGAAGCCAACGCCTAAAGTAATTTATAAAAATAACAGTGAGGCAAAAGCCCAGCCTAAAAAAGTAGACTCTTCAGCGATTATTGTGGCCGATTTGCCTGTGCACATGGAGGGTACTAAATATCTTATACATCCTGTGGGCGGCATTAGGGTTTATGAAGATACCGGTAATAACAGCAGTTACGATAGCAGCCGGACTAACAACCCTGTTAGTTATGCAATATCTAACTACAATCGTTTTGAGATTACAGGTTACTTTGAGAACCTTAAATTTCAGCATGTTGATTCTACTGCGCTGCATTCCTTAACCGATTTAAAGGTACAGATACAAACTGCTACGTACTTAAGTACAATTGCCGATAAAATAAAAAAGCAAGTATTAGTTTACACCCTGGCAGACGCAGACACTAACCTTGACGGCAAACTTAATAGCAGCGATATTAAGTCGCTTTACATTAGCGATATTAGTGGGAAAGGATTTAAAAAACTATCGGGTAATGTGCAGGAGCTTGTAGACTGGAACCTTATAGAGGCGCAAAACCGTATTTATTTTCGCACTATAGAGGATATAAACAAGAACGGTGCTTTTGATAAAAATGACAAAATGCATTACCAGTACGTTGACCTTCTTTCTCCGGAATGGGTTGTAACGGCTTATGAACCTGTCGAGTAAGTTAACAGTATTCAGTCTCAGTTTGCAGGTCATGCATACCGAATAAAAACTATGGTTACTTATGACTGAATTTTTCTCTATAATTATGATTTCAATTCAGGTTGGTAGGCAGGAGTGAAGTTGCTGAAAACTGAGACTGCGACTGGAAACTAAATAAGTATATCACTCTCAAGATCTGATTTTTCTATCTTAAAATCAAAACCAAGCTGTTGCATTAACTGTATAACAAGATTTTTGTACCAGTTCTCTGACTTGGGGTGAATATAAATTTTCTCTATTAGCTGGTTAATATCTACGTTTACCTTAGCACCCTCATTAATGTGTAAGTTGTGCTTGGTAAGGTCGGATATTACACGAACCTCCCGCTCATACTGAAAGCTTTTTCGCTTAAAAAGAAAGGGGAAAAAGTTATTATCAAACGGTATGTACTCCTTTTTATAATCTATGTATTTTACCTCGCCAATGTGCTGCTCATAACGGTTTTCGGGCGCCATGGCATCTTTCATCCGCTGCACGGTACTTTGTATGGCAAGGCCTTCGTTATTCTTGGTAAATATCTGCCACATGGCATACGATTCGTACTCATTAATGTGCCAGCTGCTTATAACCACATTTTCGCGGTGCGACTTATAATTATCTACAAACTCCGGGTTGCTTTGTGCAATGCGCCTTATCTCTTCGAATGTAGGCTCGCTGAATGTGCCTTCATACTGGTCTTCAAACTTATCCGACCGCGACATAAACATTTGCCTGCACAGCAGCATATCTAAAAATTTAGACAGGTCCAGGTATTTCCATACAATGGTGTCAGGATCCGGAATGGTAATGTCATCAGTATGTACGTACATGTTTTGTGGTGTTTAGGTGCTAAAGGTATCTATAATAGTTATGAGTTCTTTAAAGTGGGCAATTTTATAATCGGCTTCTACAGCATCAGTAATACTATCTTTATCATACAAAACGGTAGGGATGCCCAATTCTTTAGCAGCTTTAATTTCGCTTTCGGGATCATCGCCTATAACCAACACTTCATGCGGGGCATAGTCGTAGCGGATTAATATATCAGCAAAAACCTCTTTTTTGCTGCTTATAACAGGGTTTACAATATGCACCTCATTAAAGTCATTTTCAATGCCCAGTTGTTTAATCTTGCTCATTTGCATGTTCTTAAAACCGGTGGTAACAAGAAAACGGTCGGCGGTAATGTTTTTAATTTCAGGGTAGTCTTCAAAAGTATCTATAGGCTCATTATAAGTAAGCGTTTCCTGTAGTTCTATAGCTTTATTGGTAAGTTCCGGGCTAAGGTTATGACGCTGCGCCACGATCCTGAAAGGGGTGCGCATGGTGGCATACTTAATAGCGTCCATCTGTTCGTTATGCAGGCCGCTTTCGGCAATAAGGTTAAACACCGGGCCAAACAATTTTTCGCCAATGGCGCTTACAGGAAATATGGTATTATCAAGGTCGTAAATAATAGCTTTAATAGGCATGTACATAGGGGATTTAAAAGTTAAAGGTACACCATAAAAAAATAGCTGCAAAAAATGCAGCTATCCTTAACTAAATATTATTGTTGTAGTTTGTCAAATCAACAAATCGCCGAATCGACAAAAATTATATTTAAAAATCTATTCAAAAGACTGCATCATAACCAGTTTGTGGTAGGTGCCGCCAAGTGCAATAAGCTCGTCGTGCGTTCCCTGCTCTACAATGCGGCCTTTTTGCATAACCACAATAAGGTCGGCTTTTTGAATGGTAGACAGCCTGTGCGCAATAACTACCGATGTACGGTTTTGCATCATGTTTTCCAATGCCTGCTGTACCAGTCTTTCACTTTCGGTATCAAGGGCAGATGTAGCCTCGTCCAGTATCATAATAGGCGGGTTTTTTAGTACCGCACGTGCAATGCTAAGGCGTTGTCTTTGCCCACCCGAAAGTTTGCTTCCGCTATCGCCTATATTGGTGTCAATACCCAGTGGCAAATGCTCTACAAATTCGAGTGCATTAGCTATCTTTAGAGCATTGTATATTTCTTCATTGGTAGCATTTTCTTTACCAATACGAATATTGTCGGCTATAGTACCATTAAACATAATACTGTCCTGTGTTACCAGGCCAAACAATTCACGCATTGGGTGTAATTTGATGTCTTTGAGCTCTACACCGTCTACAGCAATACTACCGGCAGAAATATCATAAAAACGGAGTAGTAAGTTAGCTATAGTGCTTTTACCCGAGCCGGACTGCCCTACGAGCGCTATAGTCTTACCTTTGGGTATCTCTAAAGAAAAATCCTTTAGTACCTTTTGCTCTTCATAAGCAAAAGTTACATTCTTTATAGAAATAGCGTTTTCAAAACCGCTGATATCTTTAGATGCAGGCGAATCCATGATTACGTTTGGTGTATCAAGTATTTCAAAAACACGCTCGGCGGCTGCAACACCATTTTTAACCTGGTAAACTGCTTTAGATATAGCTTTAGCAGGTGTAAGGATATTGTAAGCCAAACCTATATATGCCAAAAAGAGCGACCCGGTTAAAGATCCGTCCACTAAAACGAGGTTTCCCCCGTAAAACAATAAAACGGCAATAACTACAATTCCTAAAAATTCTGAAAGAGGGGAAGCAAGGTTATTCTTTTTTCCAATTTTGTTGGTAAGCACATACAGTCTTTCGGTAGAACCTGTGAAAATAGTACTGAAAAAAGATTCAGAGTTAAAGGCTTTAATTACCTTAAGGCCACTGAGTGTTTCTTCAACAATAGATATCATGAAACCGTTTTCCCGCTGTGCACGAATGGATTGCCCCTTTAATGATTTACCTATTTTAGATATTAAAAGGCCTGATACAGGTATAAATATAAAAACAAATAAGGTTAATTTCCAACTGATATTAAACATGGCTATCAGCGAGAAAATTATTGTAAGCGGTTCTTTAACAATGAGTTCCAATACGGCAAAAAAGGAGTTCTGTACCTCATTAACATCTCCCAGCATACGCGCCATAACGTCGCCTTTCCTTTTTTCAGAATAATATGAAACCGGCAACTCTACTATTTTGTGGTACATTTTATTGCGCAGATCGCGCAACACCCCCGATTTTAACTTCATAAGGTGCTGTAAGCCTAAAAAGTTAAACAGGTTTTTAAACAAAAAAGTGGTTATAAGTAATGATATTGTTAGTAACAGCGAGTAGTTTAACCCTTTAGTTTGATTAAGTTTGGTAATATAGTAAAACAGGGTTTGTTTTGCATAATTACCAATTTCCATTATACCATCAAACTTAGGTAATGATGTTACTTTCTCTCCATCACTAAAAAGTACATTCAAAACAGGGAAAACCAATACCATTCCCAACGTTCCGAATAACGCATATAATACGTTAAACGTTACATTCCAAATGATATTGGTTTTGTACTTTTTTGTATATGGAATTAATTTTTTTAAATTCTCATCCATTAGTTAAGTGCCATTTCGGCGATAATATTCTTAATTTTCTGGTCTAAAGCAGCTTCCACTTCTTTAAAGTTCGCTACATCATCCAGCGTGTCGTTTACGCTAAAGTAAAACTTAATTTTAGGCTCTGTACCGCTTGGGCGTGCACATATTTTAGTACCGTCTTCAAGATAGTAGATAAGTACATCACTTTTTGGCATATCCAGTACCTCTTCCTCGTTAGTAAGCAGGTTTTTAGCAATAGAAGACTGGTAATCTTCTACCATAACCACACGCTGACCGTTAATTTCTTTAAGCGGGTTGTCGCGCAGGCCTACCATCATTTGCTTAATTTCGGCAGCACCTTCCTGGCCTTTTTTAGTTATAGAGATAAGGTATTCTTTATAGAAACCATATTTAACGTATAGTTTTAAAAGCTCCTGGTAAAGCGAGCTGGCCTTAGCCTTAGCCTGTGCAGCAATTTCGCTAAGCAACAGGGTAGAGGTAACCGCATCTTTATCGCGCACGGCATCGCCCACCATGTAGCCAAAGCTTTCTTCGCCACCGCCAATGAATTCCTGCTCAGGGAAATCAACGATCATTTTAGCGATCCACTTAAAGCCTGTTAAACCTACTTTGCACTCTATACCGTAAGCCGATGCAAGTTCCTGCATCATAGGTGTAGACACTATGGTAGAGCCTATAAACTGCTTGCCGTTAAGCTTGCCTTGTTTTTTCCACTCCTCTAAAAGAAAGTTGGTCATGATAATCATAGTCTGGTTACCGTTAAGCAACGTCATAATGCCATTGCCATTTCGCACGGCAACACCCAGCCTGTCGGCATCAGGATCTGTACCCACAACAATGTCAGCATCAATCTGGTCTGCAAGGGCTACCGCCATAGAAAGTGCTTCGGGCTCTTCAGGGTTTGGCGATTTTACCGTAGGGAAGTTACCGTTTGGCACTGCCTGCTCCGGTACAATGTGTACATTGCTGTAACCGGCATCTTCTAAAAGGTCCGGAATTAACTTAACCGATGTACCGTGAAGAGGCGTGTACACTATTTTAAGTGCCTGCTTAGCTTCGGCAGGCGTATTAAACGATGCATTTACTAAAGACGACTTTATAAAAGCAGCATCTACTTCTTCATCTATAATTTGTATAAGGCTTTCGTTAGCGTCAAACTTAATTGCGCTGTACTCTAAAGCCTCAATAACATTAATTACTTCTTTATCGTGTGGCGGTACAAGCTGGCCACCATCCTGCCAGTATACTTTATAACCGTTATATTCCGGCGGGTTGTGCGATGCGGTAAGTACGATACCTGCCTGGCATTTGTAATATTTTACTGCAAAAGAAAGTTCCGGCGTAGGGCGTAATTCTGAGAAAAGGTATACTTTGATACCATTGGCCGAAAACACATCTGCCACCACTTTTGCAAGGGTATCACTGTTATTACGGCAATCGTAAGCTATGGCTACGCTAATATCTTCGCCGGGGAACTGTGTTTTTAAATAATCAGAAAGGCCTTGTGTAGCCTTGCCCAGCGTATATTTATTAATGCGGTTTGTGCCCGGGCCCATAACACCCCTCATACCACCTGTACCAAACTCAAGGTTACGGTAAAAACTGTCTTCCAGCTCTTTAGGTGATGATGTCATCATTTCTTTAATGGCAGTTTGCGTGTCTGTGTCAAACGTTGGGGTAAGCCATACGTTTACTTTATCCAGGATAGATTTTTCGATTTCCATGTTATGAGGTGTATAAGTGTTTGATCGGTTTAAAATTATAAAGTTTCGCTGATTTTATAACGTTCTTCGTTGTTTTTTGTGCGAAGAATTATTTCGCCAAGAAAGCCTGCTAAAAATAGCTGTGTGCCCAGTATCATTGTGGTTAGGGCAATATAAAACCACGGATTGTCTGTTACCAGTATTGCCCTTTCATGCACGGCAAGCTTGTACAGTTTATTAATGCCAATATAGCCTGCCGAAAAAAGGCCTATCATGAACATTATTACCCCGAGTGCCCCAAAAAGGTGCATGGGCCTTTTACCAAAACGCGAAAGGAACCATATAGTTATAAGGTCCAGAAAGCCATTGATAAAGCGTTCTATGCCAAATTTTGTTGTGCCATACTTGCGTGCCTGGTGCTGTACCACTTTTTCGCCAATTTTTGCAAAACCCGCATTCTTGGCAAGTACAGGTATATAACGGTGCATTTCGCCGGATACCTCTACATTCTTAACCACGGCATTTTTATACGACTTAAGGCCGCAGTTAAAATCGTGCAGGTATACGCCCGATGTTTTTCTGGCTGCCCAGTTAAACAGTTTAGACGGCATGTTTTTAAAGACTACAGAGTCATAGCGTTTCTTTTTCCAACCCGATACCATATCATAACCGCCGGCGGTAACCATGCTGTAAAGGTCGGGTATTTCTTCGGGGCTGTCCTGCAGGTCGGCATCCATGGTTATAATAACATCGCCCTGAGCTTTGGCAAAACCGGCATGCAATGCCTGAGATTTGCCATAGTTGCGCAAAAAGCGTATGCCTTTTACATTGGTGTTTTGTGCGGCAAGGCCTTCAATTACCTGCCATGAAGTATCGGTACTGCCATCATCAATAAAAATAACCTCGTAGCTAAAATTATTTTGTGCCATTACCTTAACGATCCAGCTGTGCAGTTCGTTTAGCGATTCTTCTTCGTTAAGCAGGGGGATAACTATAGATAGGTTCATTATACAGTAGCTGGTTTTTCTCTTCTTAAAAATGATCCTACTATAAAAGAGCCTATCATACCTATAAATGTATATACTATCATTACCATAGGTATTGTAATACCGGGCTGCATGCCCTTGCGGGAATCATCAAGAAATTTGGTCAATTCTGCCGGGGCTATTTTAGGCTCGTTGTGTAATTTTACTATTCGGGTTTGTTCTATAGAGCTTTCTATATATCCCGGTACGGCATTTACAAAAACAGCATAAAATAAGCAGTATAGTATTGCTCCTGTAAGAGTTATTATAAGCCCGTTTTTTAAGCATTGCGATACAGAGAGGTAGCCGCCGTTTCGTTTTCTAAATGCTATGCAGCCAAGGATAAGAAGTGTAAATGGGAAAACTATAAAATTGCAAAAATTTATAATAAGCCCTACCCAGCCATATTGTATAGGATCTAATTGTAAGGAGTATAATATTACAAGTTGTAAAATCATTATTGCACCAAAAATACCACCGTATAATAAGGCTGTTTTTGCAGGAGAAACACTTTCTTTCATTAAGGCATTTATTTTAATCTACAAATATACTAATATTGCCATTATGTGTTGCTAAAAAAGTGTTATGGTTGTGTGTAAAAAAATGCAGTAGTTTGTTTGATATATGGAAAATAAGTGTAATTTTGCACCCTGAATTAAAAGTTTACAAACAAAAAGCTTTAAGGCGTTTACACCTTTCTTTACCGGAAGCTTCAAAACGGATTACAGCCAAACAATAAAAATTTATCAAAATGAAACAAGGTATTCACCCGGAAAATTACAGATTAGTTGCATTTAAAGACATGTCTAACGACGAAGTTTTTATTACTAAATCTACTGCTGACACTAAAGAAACAATTACACACGAAGGAGTTGAATATCCGGTAGTGAAAATGGAGATCTCAAGAACTTCTCACCCTTTCTACACTGGTAAATCTAAACTTATTGATACTGCAGGACGTATTGACAAGTTTAAAACTAAATATGCTAAATTTAGCAAAGAGACTAAAGAAACTACTGAAGAGTAATCTTTATCTTTGTATACCATATAAGAAGCCTTCCGGAAACGGAGGGCTTTTTTTATGCTTATGCGCTAAGGGTCTTAGTGGCTTAGATACTTAGAACTTACGCGCCTATAATTTAAACTGTACCATATTCATCTCTCTCCTTTGGAGCTATAGTATGGACACATCTTTTTAACGATTTGAAAGTACTTAAGAGTGAGCATATATGAGTGAAGCTAAGGCCTTAAACTTCGTTGCGTTAAGCAAAATATAAGTTGAGGTGTTAAGAATCATTTGCTGTTTGAGCGTAGCGAGCTTGCCTGCCGGCATAGGCAGGTTCAAATGATTTAGCCGAAGCTTGTATTTTGTAGCATAAGAAGTTAGAGCCTTGTCCCGATAGCTATCGGGATTGCTTCTTTTGTTTCAAGACAAAAGAAGAGAATAAAGAATAATTAGCTGTGTCCATGCGATACTTTCGGAGAAGGGTTAGGGGAGAGGACTTTTCAAGAAGATACTTAGCTACTAAGGCTCTTAGTACCTAAGTTCCTTTTTTAGTTCTACAAGTATAAAAGTAAAATCAAGGCTAATTTATAACTTAAACATTTGAGTGTAGCTGCACCCTATCCTTCGGAGAGGGCTGGGGAGAGGACAGAAAATATGTCTACATTATACACTTTGGAGAGGGGTTGAGTGAGAGGACCTGGATAAAAACTCTTAGGCTCTAAGAACCTAAGTTCCTTAGAGCCTAAACTCTTATAAAAACCTAAGAAACTAAGTTTCTCAGAAACTAAGTGCCTTACTTTTTTTGTAACTTTGAAACAACTTTGTAACCCTGTAAAAAATGAACTACATTCTTTTTGACGGCCCGGTACGCAATACCCTGCTGCCGTTTACCTTTACCCGCCCCGTGGCAGATATCCGCATAGGCATACTTACCATTCGCGAAAAATGGGAAAAATACCTTGGCTATACCACAACTACTATAACTGAGGAATATCTCGCAGATAAATTCCCGATGGTGGAGATGGAGAAGAATGTAATGATTAATGCGGCCTACCTGCCTAATGAGGTTTTGGCTGAAATGGTTATGGCACTCGAAGAGAACCAGGCTATTTTTAGCGGTGATGAGGTTATTGCCTTTTATACTACAGATACTCAGGACGAAGTAGATTTTGATGAATATGATATTATAGAATATAGCGAAGAAGGGCTTAAGATAGAGCACGTTTGGGATATCTTTAAAAAGAATGACGCTGCCCTTCGTGAAGATTTTGAATTACTTACCGAAGACCGCATATCGCAGCGCATACCTGCCAGCGTAAATACTATATCACCCGAAAATATTTTTATTGAAGAAGGTGCTAAACTCGAATTTGTTACCCTAAATGCTTCTACCGGGCCAATATACATAGGTAAAAATTCCGAAATTATGGAAGGCTCTATTATACGCGGGCCATTTGCTTTGTGCGAAGGTGCCGTTGTAAAACTGGGTGCTAAAGTGTATGGTGCCACTACAGTAGGGCCGGAATGCAGAATAGGGGGCGAGGTAAGCAACTCGGTACTGTTTGGCTATTCTAATAAAGGCCATGATGGGTTTTTAGGAAACTCGGTATTGGGCGAATGGTGTAACCTGGGTGCCGATACTAATAACTCTAACCTTAAAAACAACTATGAAGAGGTTAAATTATGGAACTATGATAAAGGTAGTTTTGTAAAAACCGGACTTCAGTTTTGCGGCCTCATGATGGGTGACCATAGTAAAAGTGGTATCAATACCATGTTTAATACCGGTACCGTAGTGGGGGTTTGTGCCAATATTTTTGGCAGTGGCTTTCCGCGCAATTTTGTACCAAGCTTTTCGTGGGGCGGTGCAGCGGGTATGGTAACGTATGATGTTAAAAAAGCTTTTGAAACTGCCCGTGTAGTAATGTCGCGCCGCGATATAGAATTTACGCCTGAAGATGAAGCTATACTGGCTGAAGTATACCAGCAAACCGAAAAGTTAAGGACGAATAGCTAATGGCAGGACAAAGAAGAAGGTCTAAGCCAAAGTATAGTATTGCTACTCTTATTATATTACTGTTGCTTGCTGTTTTTTACAATTATAATGTAAAAGACACCAAGTCACCGGTTGATAAACACCCTACCGAAGCGCCCGCCAAAAAAGTACGCAAAGCCAAAAAGCCAAAACGTACCGAAGACCTGCGGAACCTTACGGTTTTTACAGGCAGGGTTATTGGTATAAAAGATGGCGATACGTTTGAAGTGTTATACGACGGGCAACCCGAACGTGTACGCCTTGCCGATATTGACTGTCCTGAAAAATCGCAGCCTTTTGGCAACAACGCCAAGCAGTTCTCGTCTGACTTGTGTTTTAATAAAACAGTTACCGTAACCTGCAATGCTAAACGCGACCGCTACGGCCGCCTTATAGGTACTGTTGTAACCGCTGATGGTGTAAACGTAAACGAAGCCCTTGTAAAACAGGGCTTCGCGTGGCATTATCTGCAATATTCTGATAAGGACGAGTTAACCGGTTACGAGGCTACCGCCCGTAAAAAACACCTTGGCCTTTGGGCTGATACCGACCCTACACCGCCGTGGGACTGGCGTCGTGAAAAGCGAAGCGCAAGATAGTTTACAGTCGCAGTCACAGTTTTCAGATGCTATGTGTACTAAATGCCAAAGGCGTAAAACCTATGTTTATGCAAAGCAGGAGTTCTATGCTACTATGTGGTGATTTTTTGAAGATAGATAAGGCAGAGTTTAAAACTGAAAACTGCGACTGCCACTGAAAACTTAATTAATCGTCTATTCTTAAAAATTTACCGTTAGCATCAAATTCTAACTCCAGGTCATTGGTGAATTCCAATTTATAGCCATAACGCTCTCTGTCTAATTTTTCTACAGATAAACCTTTGTAGTTTTGAGCTACATAGGCAGCTATGGCTTTTGGTAAAACCGATGCTGGTAGAGTACCCCTGTTGGCATCAAGTTCTTCCCAGTTGCCTTTTCCGTCAAATTCAATTTCGGTGCCGCCTGTAAACTGAACTTTATATTCTGTTTTGGTAATTTCCTTATCCTCTATAATATAGCTTGTAGCCTGGTTTGGGAAATTGGTTTTAATAAAAGTTTGTGCCGTTGCTGGTAATTCAGCAATTGTAATTTTGCGCTTTTGGGCATTGCAGGCAAAACAGGCTAATGATGTAACCGCTAAAATAAATGTCTTTGTGTATCCCATTGAAGTTTTCATGATATCTTGTTTTTAAATTATAGTACAAGATTATAACCTGAATCTGGAAACAAATGGGAATAATAAAAAAACCACGAATTGCACAAATTACCAAAAATCAAATTGGTGTTAATTAGTGAAATTCGTGGTTAAAATTAGGAGTAATTTATCGCTTATCAGGAAATTGGATGGTAAATGTATGAATGCCGGTATAGCTATATTTTACAGCCAGTTTATAGCTGTTGGCAATAGACCATACTATAGAAAGCCCTAAGCCGGTAGACTGCTCATTGTTAGAGCTTCGGTAAAAACGGTCGAATACCTGCTCGTCATCCAGCGGCTTATTGCTGCCCGTATTTTGTACCGAAAGGCTGTTGTGGATTATAGTAATGGTAACCATTCCGCCGGCATGGTTGTGTACCAGTGCATTTTTTAAAAGGTTGGTAACAAGTGTTAGTGCCAGCCCCTTATTCATAGGGAAGCTTAACTTGCCCTGTTGCACAACGTCTATTTTTATTTCCCTGAATTCTGCGAGGTCGGAAAAATCATCAGTAAGCTGGGTAATGAGTTCATTAAAGTTTACGGGCTCTTCATCGGCATATTGCCGGTTTTCAATTTTAGAAAGCAGCAACAGCGATTTATTAAGCCGGACCAAACGGTTAAGGGTATCGCTTATTTTGCCTATCTCCATCATTTGCTCATTAGGCAGGTTACTGTTCTCGGCAAACAACTCCAGTTTATTAAGGCTTATAGCTAATGGAGTTTGCAGCTCGTGCGATGCATTTTCTATAAACTGTTTCTGGCTTGAGTAGATAGCCTCACTACGGTGCAAAAGGTCTTCGAGTTCATGGCCTAAAACCTCAAATTCAGACACGTGCGATTCCGGTGCGGTAAACGCTTTACCGGTGCCCAGTTTATAATTTTTAAGTTTATCCAGTAGTTGATAAAATGATTTCCAGACTTTGCGAAGTATAAAGCGGTTAAGCAAAGCAATACTTACAACCAGCATAACATAAAGGGAAACCAGCGCGGTAAGCAGGTCTTCCAATAGTTCGTCCTCCTCAACCATGCTGGCACGAATGGTAAGTTTGTACGGATTGCCTTTGGCATCATTAAATACCGTTTCTAAAATACGAATGGGCTGGTCTTCATCATCATATTCAGAAAACTCGAATGTGCTTATTAATTTATTAGAAAAGTCGTAACTGCCTTTAGGGAGCGGTGTAATTTTAAACTGGTTAATTCCAAATTCGGGCGTGTTCAGAACATCCGGATTAGCATACGCTTCACGCTCGATCAGTATTTTAGAATTTTTAAGCCCGTCGTCTATATTGTCATATACTTCATCTAAAATCACAGCATAAAACAGCCCTGCCCATACGGCAACTACCACAAGTAGTGCTACAATCAGGTAGCGCAAAGTGTAATTTTGCAGCGAACTACTTTTTTTATTTGATGATGTATTTGTTGTATTCATAATCTTCGTTAGAGTAAAAAATGTTCCCTCCGGGGGTTAGGGGGCGGTAATTTTATAACCCATACCATACACGGCCTGTATGTCAGCTTCGGCGGCGGCATCTTTAAGTTTCTTGCGGAGGTTTTTTATTTGAGAATATACAAAGTCGAGATTATCGGCCTGGTCTATGTAATCGCCCCAAACCGATTCTGCTAATGCAGTTTTGTTAACCAGCCTGTTGGGGTTAATCATAAAATAATATAAGAGGTCAAATTCCTTGCGGTTTAGCGTCAGATAGTTATTATCAACGGTTACAGTACGCAATTCGGGCGATAATTTAATGTTTCCTAACGTTATAAAGCTGTCACCATCGTGGCTTTTTCTGCGTATAGCCGATTTTATACGGGCATGCAGCTCGGCTAAATGAAAAGGTTTGGCAAGGTAATCATCGGCACCAAGGTCGAGCCCGGTTACTTTATCATCAACACTGTCTTTGGCAGAAATTATAATTACGGCCTCTTTTTTATTAAGGTTTTTAAGTTCGCGAACCAAATCGAGTCCACTGCCATTAGGAAGCATAATATCTATGAGTACGCAATCATAATCATACGAACCTATTTTATCAATACCCGATATATAATCATGAGCGGTTTCTACAAGGTATTTTTCTTTTTCAAGCGATTCCCGAATTACTTCCCTAAGTCCCTGTTCGTCTTCTACAATAAGGATTTTCATGTTCCCGTGTGGTTTTACGTATATCAAATATACCAATTAACGCAGCAAGGAACGATTGGATTTTGGAAAGAATTAGGAATGGGTATTTTTCAGACACGAATTTCACAAATTTACACTAATTCTGTCTCCAAAATAATTCGTGTGAATTTGTGAAATTTGTGTAAAAAATTATTTTTTTCTTACCCGTTTTAATACCAATAAATTCAAAGGGTTAATCCCTAATCCAGTTACATTGCTGCGGGTAAAACGCGATGCCTTATCATAAAACAGGGGTACAACCGGAGCTTCCTGCATAACTAATTCATCCATCTTTTTATATAACTCAATGCGTTTGGCATCATCGGTTTCTAAAAAGGCGGCATCATATAGTTTATCAAATTCGGTATTTTTAAAATGCGTGTAATTAGGGCCGCCCGGCGAGAAATTTTTGCTGTAAAAAAGCGACAGGTAATTCTCTGCATCGGGGTAATCGGCAATCCAGCTGGCTTTAAAAAATCCCACTTTTCCGTTAGATACCGATTGTGTTAGCGTGCTCGGTGGGTTGACATCTACAGTAACATTAAGTCCCACCTTTTGCCATTCACGCTGTAAATATTCAGCAATATCAAGGTAGGAGGCACTGGTGCTCATTTGCACGGTAGGGTTGTTGTCGCCCGTTTGCTTTTTATAATCGGCAATCAGTTCACGGGCTTTAGCAGGGTTATAATCATAACCTTTGGCACCAAAACCCGGCAAGCCACTTGGTATCATCCCGTTTGTGGCAGCTGTACCCATACCGTTACGCAGGAATAAAATCATCTTCGCCCTGTCAAAACCATAATTCAATGCCTGGCGAATGCGTTTATCTTTCACGGCTTTATCACCACCATCGAGCCTGAAACCAAGATATTCGGTATTAAGGTATGGGCCGGTAATCATTTTTACATCCTTTTTATATATAGAAGCCAGCTCACCTTTAGGAGTAAGTATCTCATCTTTATAAGACGGGTCCAAGCCCGAAACAAAATCGAGCTTACCCTGAACGAACTGCAGGAAACCACTTTGCTTATCGGGTAAAAATGTAATGGCAACCGCTTCAAGATATGGGAGTTGTACACCTTGTTCATCTTTCTCAAAATATAAAGGATTTTTACGAAGTACAAGTTTTACATTCTCTTCCCAGATTTTAAACCGGAAAGGCCCTGTACCAATAGGGTTCGACCTGAAATCATATCCTGATTTTTCAAAAGCTTCGTGTGGTACAACCGATGCATACTTCATGGTTAGCAATCCTAAAAAGGCAGGGAAGGTTTTATTCAGCCTGATCTCGAAAACCGAATCGTTTACCGCTTCAAACTTCTCTACGCTTTGCAATATCCAGCGTCCGGGAGCTGCAATCTTTTCGTCGAGCAAACGGTTCAGGCTATAGGTAAAGTCAGATGCGACAACAGTTCGTGTACTGTCTTTCCCAAAAAGGCTGCTTTTATGAAAATACACATCGTTGCGCAAAATAAAAGTATAGGTTTTGCCATCGGGAGATATGGTCCACGATTTGGCAATATCCGGTTTAATATGCAGGCTGTCGTCAAGTTGCACAAGTCCGTTAAAAAGTTGGTTGGCAACCCATATTGATGGGCGAATTTTAGCAAATGCAGGGTCGAGGGAGTTTACAGCTGCGTTTTCGTTATAGCGAAACACAAGGTTGTCTCTTTGCTCCTCTAATTTTTTTGAGCAGGAAATAAAAAGTAACAAAAAACTAACAGGATACAGATATTTTAAAATATAGCGCATGTACTGGAAATAATATAACGATTAGTGTCTTTTTTAAATGCTAAATTGATTATTGTGTAAAACAATTCTATTTTACGTGCAGTAAATTTCATTATATCAGTGTTTTGGTTGTAAGTTGATTTAAATTTTAACATTTTATATATAAAATTTTCATAATTTAACCGCCCGCTTTTTACTAAGACCTTTATAGCTGTAAACGGCATAAAGATATTGTATTTGGCCTAAATAATGAAGCAATGGCAAATTTAATGGAGAACGAACAAAAGGGGCTTTACAATCCGGACCATGAGCACGATGCCTGTGGTATAGGGTTTGTAGCCAGTATAAAAGCAAGAAAGTCACATCAGCACATATCTGATGCGTTAACTATACTCGAAAATTTAGAACACCGGGGTGCCTGTGGCTGCGAAGACAATACGGGCGATGGCGCGGGAATATCGTTTCAGGTGCCGCATGAATTTTTAGTAGGCGAGTGCATTAAGATAGGTATTAAGCTGCCCGAAGCAGGCCAGTACGGTGTAGGCATGATGTTTTTCCCGAAAGGAGAATATTTTAATGAAGAGTGTAAAGAAATTTTTGCCAGCGCCGCAGAGCAGCTAAATCTTGATATTTTAGGTTACCGAAAGGTGCCGGTAGATCGTAGTAACATAGGTGATACTGCCCTGAGCGTGGAGCCGGAAATTGAGCAGGTATTCATAAAACGCCCCGAAGGCCTGGCAACAGATATAGAATTTGAACGCAAGCTTTTTGTGCTGCGCAACTATGCATCGCATACTATAAACAGTACCATACGCAAAAACGAAACGGGTTTTTACATTGCCTCGCTATCGTCGCAGACTATAATATATAAAGGCCAGCTAACCAGCAGCCAGGTACGCACTTATTTTCCTGATTTGCAAAATAAACGCCTTACAAGTGCTTATGCCTTAGTGCATTCGCGATTTGCTACTAATACATTTCCGTCGTGGGCACTGGCACAGCCGTTTAGGTACATTGCGCACAATGGCGAGATAAATACCTTACAGGGCAACCTTAACTGGCTGCGCACTAACGAACAGCGTTTTGCCTCACCGCACTTTACCCGGGAGGAGTTTGATATGCTATTACCATTAGTTCCCGGCAAGCAGTCGGATTCTGCGAGCCTTGATAATATGGTAGAGATGCTTATGCTTTCGGGCCGGTCGCTGCCACACGTATTAATGATGCTCGTGCCCGAAGCCTGGGATGGCAACGAAGCGCTTGACCCTATGCAAAAGGCTTTTTACGAATACCACTCCTGCCTTATGGAGCCGTGGGATGGCCCTGCCGCAATTTGTTTTAGCGACGGAAAAATGTTGGGCGCTACACTCGACCGTAATGGGCTTAGGCCAATTCGTTACAGTATTACCGCCGATGGGCGAATGATATTAGCATCAGAAACGGGCGTATTAGGTTTACACGCATCAGAAGTGGTTAAAAAAGGAAGATTACGCCCGGGCAAGATGCTGGCTATTGATCTTGAAAAAGGGGAGATACTTTTTAACGACCAGCTTAAAAAAGAGCTGTGTTCGCAACAACCGTATGCCGAATGGTTGGAGAAATATAAGATAACCATGAGCAAAGTGCCGGAACCGCGTATTATGTTCACGCCGCTGGCACACCATCAGGTATTCAGGTATCAAAAGGCATTTGGATATACTACAGAGGCTATAGAAGATATAATTATGCCTATGGCACTCACGGCAAAAGAACCGGTGGGCTCTATGGGTACAGATACCCCGCTTGCCGTTTTAAGTAAAGAGCCGCAACATCTTAGCAGCTACTTTAAGCAGTTGTTTGCGCAGGTTACCAATCCGCCCATAGACCCTATACGCGAAAAACTGGTAATGTCGCTGGCAAGTTTTGCGGGTACAAGCGGCAATATATTAGAAGAAGACCCTATGGCGGCGCACTGCATTGTATTGCGCCACCCCATATTAGACAATCATTACCTCGAAAAGATTCGCAGTATAGATACAGGTACTTTTCAGAGCAAGACCATACAATGTTACTTTAGGGCAGATGGCAGCCCCGATGCGCTTAAAAAAGCACTCGACCGCATTTGCCGCTACGCAGTAGATGCGGTTGAAGATGGCTACCGTATGCTCATCCTTCAGGACAGGGCTATCGATTCGAGGCATGCACCAATACCATCGCTGCTATCGGCTTCGGCGGTGCACCACCATCTTATACGCAAAGGTATAAGGGGCGAAGTGGGAATTATTGTAGAAGCCGGCGATGTATGGGAGGTGCAGCATGTAGCCTGCCTAATTGCCTTTGGTGCCACAGCCATAAACCCTTACATGGCATTTGCCACCATTCGCGACCGCGTTGCCGAAGGGCTTTGCGATACTGAAGTGCCGTTTGAAACGCTGCGTGAAAATTATATCGTGGCAATGAATAATGGCTTACTTAAAGTATTCTCTAAAATGGGGATCTCTACATTCCAGTCGTACCAGGGTGCACAGATATTTGAGATACTGGGGTTGGGTCGTGATGTGGTAAACCAATATTTTACAGGGGCAACATCTAATATAGAAGGGCTTGGCCTTGACGATATTGCCGAAGAAGCCTTAATTAAACATCGTTTTGCCTACAGCAACAAACAAATACCGGCCGACAGGCTGCCTGTAGGTGGCGAACTGCAATGGAAACGTAAAGGCGAGTTTCACCTCTTTAACCCGCAAACCATTCACTTGCTTCAACTATCTACACGTACAGATGATTATGCATTATTTAAAAAATATTCTAAACTAATTTTCGACCAGGGCGATAAGGCGTGCACCTTACGCAGCCTGTTAACCTTTGATAAAAAGCAAAAGTCGATCGCTATTGATGAGGTCGAGCCGGCAGAGAATATATACAAACGCTTTGCTACGGGTGCCATGAGTTTTGGCTCTATTTCGTGGGAGGCGCACACTACATTGGCATTAGCCATGAATAAACTGGGTGCCAAGAGCAATACCGGCGAAGGCGGCGAAGACGAAGCCCGCTACGAAATTGCCGAAGATGGCAGCAGTATGCGCAGTGCGATTAAACAGGTGGCGAGCGGACGTTTTGGCGTAACCAGCCGCTACCTTACCGAGGCTACCGAACTACAGATAAAAATGGCGCAGGGTGCCAAACCCGGAGAGGGCGGGCAGCTGCCCGGCGAAAAAGTGGATGAATGGATAGGCCGCACACGCCATGCTACGCCGGGGGTTGGATTGATTTCGCCGCCGCCGCACCATGATATTTATTCTATAGAAGATTTAGCACAGCTGATATTCGACCTTAAAAATGCTAACCGTGAGGCACGTATAAGTGTGAAACTCGTGAGTAAAGCAGGTGTGGGCACAATTGCTTCGGGGGTTACAAAGGCTAAGGCCGATGTAGTTATGGTATCCGGTTTTGATGGCGGTACTGGAGCATCGCCACTAAGCTCCATAAAACATGCGGGCCTGCCATGGGAACTTGGCCTCGCCGAAACCCACCAGACGCTCGTTAAAAATAAACTACGCAGCCGCGTGGTTGTTCAGGCCGACGGCCAAATGAGGACAGGCCGCGATATTGCCATTGCAGCTTTATTGGGTGCCGAAGAATGGGGGATAGCCACCGCCGCACTTGTGGTAGAAGGTTGTGTGCTAATGCGCAAATGCCACCTTAATACCTGCCCCGTGGGCGTTGCCACGCAGGATAAAGAACTGCGCAGCCGCTTTACCGGGGAGGTAGACCATGTGGTTAACCTGTTTAAATTTATTACCGAAGAGTTGCGCGAAATAATGGCCGAACTGGGTTTCAGGACGGTTGATGAAATGATAGGCCAGAGCGATAACCTGAAACAGCGCGACGATATTGAGTATTGGAAACATAAAAAAATAGATTTATCCCGACTGTTATATAAAGAGCCAAATCCGGATAACATAAGCATGTACTGTACCGAAAAGCAGGATCATGGGCTCGACGGAATATTGGACTGGCAACTGCTCGAAAAAGCGCAGCCTGCCTTGCTAAAAGGCGTAAAAATATCAGCTGAATTTAGAATTCGCAATACCGACAGGGCTACCGGAACATTATTAAGCAATGAAATATCTAAAGCATATAAGAGCACAGGCTTGCCCGAAGATACTCTGAACTTCCAGTTTTATGGGGCAGCGGGTCAAAGCTTTGGGGCTTTTGGGGCTAAAGGTTTAACCATGAGGGTGGAGGGCGATGCCAACGACTACTTTGGCAAAGGGCTTAGCGGAGCTAAACTGATTATTTGTCCGCCGCCTAATGCAGGCTTTAAACCCGAAGCCAACAGCGTTGTGGGTAACGTAGTGCTGTATGGTGCTACCAGTGGCGAGGCATATATTTATGGCCGTGCCGGAGAGCGTTTTGCGGTGCGAAACTCGGGGGCTACTGTAGTAGTAGAAGGCATAGGCGACCACGGTTGCGAGTACATGACCGGTGGCAGGGTAGTGGTTCTGGGTAAGATAGGCCGCAACTTTGGCGCGGGTATGAGTGGTGGTATTGCCTTTGTATATGATGTATATAAAGATTTTGCCGAACGCTGCAACCCCGAAATGATTGACCTTGAAAAATGTAACAACGCCGACCGCGAAGAACTTTTTGCTATGCTGCAAAAGCATCTGGAATATACAGGCAGTGCCACAGCTAATTTTATACTGAAGGATTTTGATAACCAGTTAGATAACTTTGTAAAGGTGTTCCCTAAGGATTATAAAAAAGCTTTGCAAAAACAACAGGAGGCAGATAAGGTGGGGAATTGATTTTACCACGTAGATACATAGGTTACATATTGGATTGAAGGTTAGATAGAAATTAATTTTCTACATAGGCTTAGCAAGCAGAGCTTCAAATTATGTATTCTTTGATTAATGGTAATATAACTTTAAAATCTATGTACCTATGTGGTAAATATAGAATAGAAATCATTCATATCGCAACTAATGAAGCAGGACAAAATAACAAGATGTTTATGAACCGATTATATATGTTGGCAATAGCGATTGTGCTTATTTCCTGTCAACAATCATCAAAAGAAGAAAAAATCACAGATATACCTGCGGTTGAAGCTTCCAAACCTAAAGAGTTGGAAAAAAATAAAATAACGATAGGCGAAAAAATAGAAGGCGACTTTGATAATGATGGTAAAAAAGATTTTGCTATTGCTGTTAAAATCAAAGAGGGTGTTGGTAACCCCGTTGAAGACGGAACACCGGCTGAATATGAAATTCAGTTTTCGAATAAACTAAAATCTATTAATGCCGGTTGTTGCGATATTATTTTTATTAACGAAGGCGACCTTAATAACGATGGGGCAGATGATATTTCGGTATTCCAGGCTCCGGGTAACGGCTGTGTTTATTCTATGGCAACCTATTCTTACATAAAGGGCAACTGGCAGAAAATTGTAGCTACGTTTTTGATTCCTACCGGATGCGAAAGTGTTAGTGAGGACGAATTACAAAAAAGGGTTTTTAAAGAAGGCAACTCAATTTACTTCTATGAATCAGACCTTAATGATGAAAATGGAGGTTTGGTAAAAAGAAAAGCAAGCATAAAGAACTGATCATGAAGCAGGATAAAATAACAGGATTTAAAGAATACGAACGTGAGTATCCGGCTACAGAGCCTATTGCTTCACGAATAAAACATTACAGCGAATTTACTGCTGCATATACGCCCGAGAAACTTAACCAGCAGGCATCAAGATGTATGGATTGCGGGGTTCCGTTTTGCCATAGCGGCTGCCCGCTGGGTAATGTTATACCCGAATTTAACGATGCAGTGTATAACAAGCAATGGGAAGAAGCGTATGAGATTTTGGCATCGACCAATAACTTCCCTGAGTTTACAGGAAGGATTTGCCCGGCACCCTGCGAGTCGGCTTGCGTGCTGAATATAAACCGCCCTGCCGTTGCGATAGAGGCGATTGAGAAACATATTATAGAAATAGCTTTTGAAAAAGGGCTGGTAAAACCCTTTTTACCCGAAGGCCGTAGTGGCAAAAAAGTGGCTATTGTGGGCAGTGGGCCCGCAGGTATGGCCGCCGCCGACCAGCTGAACGCCGCAGGGCACTGGGTTACCATTTTTGAGAAAGACGATGCCGCCGGTGGGTTACTGCGTTACGGCATCCCGGATTTTAAGTTGGAAAAAAGCGTGATAGACAGACGCGTTAAGGTAATGGAGCAAAGCGGTATTATCTTTACATACCATGCGCATGTGGGGGTAAACATATTCCTGTCTGACATACTGCAGGAGTTTGATGCCGTGGTTATGGCGGGGGGCAGTATGGTTCCGCGCGAGTTGGCGATACCCGGACGTGAGCTTAAAGGCATTCATTATGCAATGGAATTCTTAAAGCAGCAAAACAAGCGCGTTATGGGCGCCGATCCATTAGCTTTTGCTGACATTGAAAGCAATATTATTAGTGAAGAAATTACCGCTGAGGGTAAAGATGTGGTTATTATAGGCAGCGGCGATACAGGATCTGACTGTATAGGTACAAGCGTAAGGCAGGGAGCAAAGTCGATAACGCAACTGGCGCTTATGCAGCAACCGGGAACCGCGAGGCCTATGTATACGCCGTGGCCGCAGTACCCGCAGATACATCGTGTATCATCATCTCAGGAAGAAGGTGCAGAGCGATTGTTTGCTACTGTAAGTAAAGAATTTATTGGCGATGGCAATGGTAAACTTGTAGCTTTAAGAGTGGCAGATTTGGAATGGGAATTTGGCCCTAACGGCAGGGCAGTAAGCTCCCGCGAAAAAGAAGGGTCAGAAAGGATCATTCCGTGCGATATGGCGCTTATAGCCATTGGCTTTTCGCAGCCGGAGCAGTTGCTTGTAAACCGTTATGACATTGCTACCGATGCCCGCGGCAATATCCTTGCCGATGAGAAGAACTACCGCACAAGCTACCACAAAATATTTGCGTGCGGCGATATGCGCCGCGGCCAGAGCCTTGTGGTATGGGCCATTAGCGAAGGCCGTGAGTGTGCCCGTAATGTAGATGAGTATTTAAATAAAGAAGCATCGGTGCTGGAAAACAGGGATGCGAATTTAGAAACGGAAGCTTTCGCTAAATGATGGAACGCGGATGACGCGGATGCTTCGCAATCGCGGATTTTCACGGATTAGCGACAACTAATTTAACTGAGTGAGACATTCGAGTGAAGCTGCTCCCCTCTTGAGAGGGGTTGGGGGTGTGTTTAGATTAAATATATAATTTATCAAAGGAATAATTCTAAACCCTCTCAAGACGGAGCCAGCCCCCAACGCCGGAAATCTTCTGAATAAAAGATTGCTTTGTTCCTCGCAAAGACAATGCGTGAAGAAAGGAAGTCTTCATCCACCAAAAAACAGCATTTTTTAAATGGATTTTTGTTTGTAACTTTGCAGGCTTATTTATAAGGCTTTAGGTTAATGATTATGGAAGCAAGAAAAAAAGTCGCTTTTTATACTTTGGGATGTAAACTGAATTTTTCGGAGACCTCTACCATTGCGCGCAATTTTCAGGAAGAGGGTTTCGACCGGGTTGATTTTGAAGAAGTTGCAGATATCTATGTTATTAATACCTGTTCTGTTACAGAGAATGCCGATAAGCAGTTTAAACAGATTGTACGCAAAGCATTAAAGCATAACGATAAAGCTTTTGTGGCGGCTGTGGGCTGCTACGCCCAGTTAAAACCCGAAGAGCTTGCCGCCGTAGACGGTGTAGACCTTGTTCTGGGTGCTACCGAAAAATTTAAAATTACCGACTATATAAACGACCTTAGCAAGAACGATATGGGCGAGGTACACTCGTGCGAAATATCGGAGGCTGATTTTTATGTGGGCAGCTATTCTATAGGCGACCGTACCCGTGCTTTTTTAAAGGTTCAGGATGGCTGCGATTACAAATGTACCTATTGTACCATTCCTCTGGCAAGAGGTATTTCGCGTAGCGATACATTGCAAAACGTACTGGATAATGCCAGGGAGATATCATCGCAAAACATACGCGAAATTGTACTTACCGGCGTAAACATAGGCGACTATGGTAAAGGCGAATTTGGTAATAAAAAGCATGAGCATACGTTCTATGAGCTGGTTCAGGAGCTTGATAAGGTAGAAGGGATTGAGCGTTTACGCATCTCTTCTATAGAGCCTAACCTGCTTAAAAATGAGACTATAGAGTTTGTTTCTAAGAGCCGTACTTTTGTGCCGCATTTTCATATTCCGCTGCAAAGTGGCAGCAACGATATTTTAAAATTAATGCGCAGGCGTTACCTGCGTGAAATATACACAGAGCGTGTTAATAAAATTCGCGAAGTAATGCCGCATGCCTGCATAGGGGTAGATGTTATTGTGGGATTTCCGGGAGAAACTGATGAGCATTTCCTTGAAACCTACAATTTCCTTAGCGAAATGGATATTTCGTACCTGCATGTGTTTACCTATAGTGAGCGCGACAATACCGCTGCTGCGACTATGGGTGGCGTTGTGCCAATAAATGTTCGTAATAAACGTAGCAAAATGCTTCGTGGCCTGTCGGTTAAAAAGCGACGTGCTTTTTACGAAGGCCAACTTGGTTCGACCAGAACGGTTTTGTTTGAGGGGGACAACAGGGAAGGTTATATTACCGGTTTTACAGAGAATTATGTAAAAATAAAAATGCCGTGGAACCCTGAACTTATCAATACCCTGCAGGAAGTAAAATTGCTTACTATTGATGAAAACGGACTTGTTAAGGCTGAATTTACGGATGTTACCCTTATCAATAACGGAATATCAAATGCTTTCGAAGCTTTACTGGCGTAACTAGCAGTATTGAAATATAAAAGAAGAGGCTGCCTTATTAGACAGCCTCCTTTGGTTTTTAGAACTTATATCCTACCGAAAAGGAGAATACATTGTTAGTTATTTTGCCCGATCCTTCAGAATCTTTACCAATGTCTGACAGTCCTGCATTGTATCTTGCCTGAAAGAAAACGCCTATCGGCAAATCGTAGCCTATACCACCAAAGACAGCAAAGTCTATTTTTTCATATAAATCTTTTGCATCAACTTCAGCAGATACTTCCCTTCCGCCTTCTGTAGTTTTACCTTTAAGTTTAGCACTTACTAAAAAGCCTATTTGTGGCCCAGCCTGAATGCTTAATCCTTCAATAATATAATATTTTAAGGCAATAGGCACATTAATATAGCTAAGTTTAGAGGTGTATTCAAAGTGCTCGCTTAGTACACTTCCGGAATATATATTATAATCAATCTTAGTTCCCTGCTGCGAATAAACAATTTCCGGCTGCACAGCAAAATTTCCGAATTTGATCTCGGCTAATACGCCTGCATTAAATCCGGCCCTTACATTCGTATTTTCGGAATCTCCACCAAAGTCGGCTATATTAAGGCCGGCTTTCACACCATATTTAATTTCCTGTGAGTGTGCGGTAAGTGCAATAGCAAATAATGTTGCAATTGAAAAGATAATTTTTTTCATGAAGAGTGGTTTGTTGGTTTTTGTGGCGAATGTAATATTTTTATATTAAAAGTCAATAAAGTTTTCCGTTGTAGACAATCTAATATCAAAGAACAGAAAAAAGTTACAATCCCAAAATTACCATCCTGCCCTGTATTGTAAGTGTTTTAAAACCAAATTCCTGCCGTATATATTCAAAGGCCTTTGCATGGTATAAAAAAACATGGGTAGGGTCGGTTTTATAAAACCAGGTACTAAAGTCGCGATCAGGGTCAAACCTGTCGGTCATTACATACAGCTTGCCATTGGGTTTTAAGAGGCTGCACAGTTGTGCAAACTCGGTATGTGGATCTTTAAAATGTTCAGCCGTTTCGCTGCACGCTATGTAATCATACTTTTGCTGTAATGCCTGTAGGTCGTTATGAAAATAGAGGTCGAACTCCCTAATGTCATATCCATTATCTGTAAGGACTTTTAAAATAGGGGAGCCGGTACCGGAGCCAAAGTCCAGTCCTTTATGCTGCCGTTGAAAATCGGCAAGGATAGCATTAGTAACAGGGCTCACAAAGTTTTGATACCTTATGTCATCAGGGTCATTGTTATGACACAGGTAATGCGCCTGTTCGGCTTCGGGAGTCAAATAATCTTTAGGGTGCGTAAAAACCGAAAGGCAAAGGGAGCATTGTAAAAACTCCCTTTGCCCTTGTGTATAAAAGTTATTTGATGAAGCGCCGCAAAGCGGGCATACAACATTTTTCATACCGTTTACGGATTAGTACTCCAGATACCGCTGTCTTTTATAAATACCCTTTTATTTAGTTTTAGCTGCGCCACAATAAGTTCGGCAACATCTTCCGGCTGCATCACTTTATCGGGGTTACCATCGGTAAGGTTAAGGTCTTTAGCCATATCTGTAGCAACGGTGCTTGGTGTAAGTGCCGTAACGCGAATGTTATGCTTGCGCACCTCCTGCATAAGCGATTCGGTTAAGCCCATCACGGCAAACTTAGACGCACTGTAAGCGCTTGTTGCTGCTGCACCACGCAATCCTGCTGTAGAAGATATGTTAATAATATCACCGCTTTGCGCTTCTATCATTCCCGGCAAGACAGCGCGGGTAGCGTAGAACGTGCCAAAAAGGTTGATTTTTATGATGTCTTCAAACTCGGTAGGGGAAAGGTCGAGGAATTTGCCAAATTTACCCACGCCGGCATTGTTAATTAAAATATCTATGGTTTTAAATTGCGCCAGGGCTTTGGTTACAGCCCCGTTAACCGAATTTATATCGGCAATATCTGCCGTAACAATAAGGGTTTGCACACCAAAAGCCTGTGCTTCGGCAGCAACGGTTTCAAGGTCGGTAGTGGTGCGGGCAAGTAGTATAACATTAGTGCCTTCGGCAGCAAGGGCCAGTGCCACAGCTTTGCCTATGCCTTTACCGGCACCCGTAATAAGCGCATTTTTTCCTTTTAAACTTTGCATTCTGTTTTGTCTATTATTATGTTTTTGACACAAATTTCACAAATTCTCACTAATTCATTAGTGTCAATAAGTGAAATTTGTGTCTTGTAATTTATAGTTAATTTGAGTGATTCTATAACCTTATGCCCGGTGGCAGTAAATCTTTATACTTAGGGTTTTTCCTAAAAAAGGCTGCTACCTTTGGGTGTGTGGGCACAACACGAAAACGGCGATCTTCGGCAATCTCTAAAATGTCCTTTATAAAGTCGCTCACAAAAGGGTCTTCGTCTACACCTTCCGGTACGTTTATCCGTGTAAGGAACAGCTTGCGCTCCTGTACAGAATATTCTATAGATGCCATTTTGCCATTTACAGTGGTTTCAAACTGCCTCGAGAATTCGTTGTCTTTAATTTCCATAGCTACTCGTTAAATTGCATTGGTACTTCGATAATAAGAATTTTAGCAGGTGTCCTGGTACTTATAGGCAGTATATCAAAGTCTACGGCGCCAAAGGCATCGCGTTCATTAATAACCTGCCCGTCTATTTCCAGTTCCCCCTCTATCAAAAATATATAAACTCCGTTTCCGGGTATTTTAAGATCATATTCTATGGCCTGCCCTGCATCATAAACGCCCAAATACAGGAAAGCCTGCTGGTGTATCCATAAAGCATTGCCATCATTTTTATCTTGCGGTGACACCACATTTACAAGTGTGTTGCGGTTACTTTCCAGGTCAAAACCCTTTTGGTCATAACGGGGTTCTACGTTTTGGCGTTCAGGAAAAATCCATATTTGCAATGTCTTGGCACGGTCATTTTTGCTGGCATTCATTTCAGAATGCTGCACACCGGTGCCGGCACTCATAACCTGTACTTCGCCAAAGCTAACGGTAGCCTCGTTGCCCAGGCTGTCGCGATGGGTAAGGCCACCCTCAAGCGGTATGGTAATAATTTCCATATTGTCGTGTGGGTGGTCGCCAAATCCCCTGCCTGCATCTATAGTATCATCGTTAAGTACGCGAAGCATACCAAACTGCACACTATCAGGGTTGTAATAATTACCAAACGAAAAGGAGAAGTTAGCCTGCAGCCAGCCGTGGTTAGCGGTGCCGCGTTCGCTTTTTAGGAATAGTCGTGTTCTCATAATTTTATTGATAAATTAAAATTTTTATGTCGGTAAGGTTGGCACAAAAACTTTAATTTTATACAAATTTCGGAATAAAAGTTCAGAGTACACTTATTTGTACGTTAAATCACACTACATGCACAAGATACCGGTATATTTTATGCCCGGGCTGGCTGCCAGCCCAACCATTTTTGAAAATATAGTGCTGCCTGCTGAACAGTTTGAGTGCTTTTACCTGGAGTGGATAATCCCCGTACCTAACGAACCGCTTGCAAATTATGCCAAACGCTTAGCCGAAAACATAAAACATGAGAACCCCGTACTTATAGGAGTATCTTTTGGCGGGGTTATTGTACAGGAGCTGGCAAAGGTTATAGCGGCGCGCAAGGTTATAATAATATCGAGCGTGCGGTGCAATGCCGAATTTCCGAGGCGTATGCGGTTTGCAAAAATAACGCATGCCTACTGGCTTTTCCCTACGCGGCTGGTAAACAGTGTGCCGTTGTTTGCTAAAATGTATAAGGGCAATAGCGTAATCGCAAAAAGGCTTGAACTGTACGATAAATTTTTATCGGTGCGGGATAAGAAATACCTCGACTGGGCGTTAAAGTCGATAATACTATGGGACAGGGCAGAGCCCGCAGCAGATGTAATACATATTCATGGCGACGCCGATGAGGTTTTCCCGCCCAGATATTTAAAAGATTACATACCAGTAAAAGGAGGTAAGCACATAATGATAATTAATAAGGCTAAGTGGCTTAACGAAAATTTGCCTGGGCTGATATTGAGGTAAAAATATAGATTAAATTGAGCTTTACCACATAGCTACATAGGAGGAGATTGTTATAAAGATGGCATAGAAATAAATTTTGCACATAGTTTTTAGAAGCGGAGCTTCATATAAGGTGAACTTTGTTACCTTATAATTGCTGATCTGCTATGTACCTATGTGGTGGAAAAAAAAATTAAAATATTAAACAGATAAACGATAAAGGATGGAATGGGTTAAGAAAACCGGCGTAATAGCCTCGATGATATTAATTAGCGGCGCGATAGGGCATAACATAGCCGACAAAAAAGCAGAGGTTAAAGAAGTAAAGAAGGAACGCTATTTTCCTGCCAAAATAGATTTTGCAGGAGAGAAAGCTCCGCTTAATATATCTGACGTTCATGAGCGCCTGGACAGGGAACTGCTTGTGAACGCCAATCTTGATGCTACTACGGTACTTATTATAAAACGTGCTAACAGGGCGTTCCCGGTTATAGAGCCCATCCTTAAAAAGTATGGCATACCAGACGATTTTAAATACCTGGCCGTAATAGAAAGCGGACTTGTAAATGTGGTATCTCCGGCAGGGGCAAGGGGCGTATGGCAATTTATGCCCGATACCGGTAAAGAACGCGGCCTCGAAATTAACGATATTGTAGATGAGCGTTACCACCTTGCAAAATCTACAGAGGCGGCGTGTAAATATTTGCAGTCGGCGTATGCTAAATTTGGCTCATGGACACTTGCCGCAGCATCTTACAACGGAGGTTTTGGTGGGGTAAATAAACAGATCACGTTTCAGGGTGTGACTAATTATTACGACCTTTTACTTACCGATGAGACAGCCCGTTACGTGTTCAGGATACTGGCACTTAAAGAAATTATGCAACATCCGGTGTCTTACAACTTTACGGTATTGCCTACAGAGCTGTACCCTGTAATTCCTGTAAAAACAGTAGATGTTACTGCCAGCATACCAGACCTTGCCGTGTTTGCCAAAGAGCAGGGCATTAATTACAAGGTATTAAAAATACACAACCCGTGGCTTCGTGACCGCAAGCTTACCGTTGCCGACGGTAAAAAATATACTATGGAGATTCCGCTTTCGGGATATTAATCCAGATTTATAGATTATTGGATTGTTAGACAATCAGAGACTTACTTATAATAACTCCCACTATTGCTTTGTGCAGTTGTGGGAGTTTTTATTTGGGGCTTATGTTTGTAGTAAGAACCTTATTTATTGCCGCATTTTTTCATAATCCGAAATAGAACAGCATTAAATCAGATTTAAATTTAAAATTGTCATTCAAATAAGTTTTTAATTATTGATAATTCAATTTAATTAAAAATATTTTATCATTAATAGTGTTAATAAATCGTTATTAGTAAAAAAAGTTCAATAAAATCATTGTTTTGTTGATGGAATGTTTTAAATTCGCTTTAACAATGAAAAACAACATTAACATAGCAGTCGCCATCATCAGCATTATTGTCATTCTCAATAAAGCCTGAGGGATACTGTCGTTATATATAAGAGTATAAAAGCCGTTCCCTCATAATAAAGGAACGGCTATTTTTTTGAAATTATGAGAACATTTAAACAGTTTCACATTATTGTCATTATTCACTTGCATACGTGAGAAGGTTGCCTGCACATTATATTATCGTCGGCCCTTCTCAAAACGAGCAGGGCTTTTTTATAAAATCTATTTACTAAATTACTATGTACTATAACAATAATACCATCATTTACTTTAACGGAGACTTTGTTAAGGCATCCGAGGCTTCTGTAAATCTTTACGGTCAATCCCTTCATTATGGCTATGCCGTTTTTGAAGGTATTAAATCGTATAACACGGGTGGTGGTACTAAAATTTTTAAAGCAAGAGAACATTACGACCGCCTGCGCCGTTCGGCAGAGTTAATGCATATTCCATTTAATTACACTACAGATGAGCTTACCGCACTATCTTATGAGGTATTGGAACTTAACGGATTGTCTGATGCTTATTTGCGTCCTATAGTAATGTGCTCGCCTAATATGTCGTTGTCTAAGGGTAAAGAAAGTTACCTGGCCATAGAGGCGTGGGAGTGGAGCAACGGCTATATGGCAAACAAAATGCGCATCATGACCTCTACGTTCGAGCGTCCTAACCCTAAAGCTTTTAAGGTGGAGGCTAAAGTAAGCGGGCACTATGTAAACTCTATACTGGCGTGCCAGGAGGCAAAAGATGCCGGTTATGACGAGGCATTGGTGTTAGACGGTAACGGTTATGTAGCCGAGAGTAGCGGAGCCAATGTTTTTTACGAAAAAGACGGTAAGTTGTACACTCCCGCAAAAGGCAGTATACTACCCGGAATTACCCGCGCCACCGTCCTCGAAATATGTGCCGAACTGGACATTCCAACAGAGGAGAAACTTTTTAAACCCGAAGAAATGCGTGGTGCCGATGCTGCCTTCTTTTGTGGTACCGCTGCCGAAGTACTGGCGTTAGATTCTCTTGATGATGTACCGTTTACCAAGAACTGGGAAGACAGCCTTAGTGCAACAGTACAAAAGGCATACAGAAATTTGGTAGTAGGTAAAAATTTAGAAGAGTTTAAGCTGCAGTTGGGGTACTAAGCAATTTGCAATAGACAATATGCAATTAGCAAAAAAAACTACTTCCTAACTTTAATAGGTAAACCTCAGGCTCATTAGTATGAGTGTACCTGTTCCCCTCTCCTTTGGAGAGGGGCTGGGGGAGAGGACAAAACACAAACAAATTAATACCCGAGGCTCATTTTCAAGAGTGTAGCTATCCCCTCTCCTTCGGAGAGGGCTGGGGGTGAGGTCAAACAAAAAATAATGGAATTAAATAAATATTCAAGGGTTTTTACCCAGGACGATACACAACCCGCAGCCCGCGCCATGCTTTACGGAATAGGGTTTGACGACGACGATATGAAAAAGGCCCAGGTGGGCATAGCCAGTATGGGTTATGACGGCAACACCTGCAACATGCACCTTAACGAGCTGGCTGCCGTGGTAAAAAAAGGCACATGGCAAAGCGGATTGGCAGGACTTGTATTCAATACCATAGGCGTAAGCGATGGTATGAGCAACGGTACCGACGGTATGCGCTACTCGTTAGTGAGCCGCGATGTAATTGCCGATAGTATAGAGGCTATATGCGGAGCACAGTATTATGATGCGCTAATAACGTTGCCGGGCTGTGATAAAAATATGCCGGGCAGCATTATGGCAATGGGCAGGCTAAACCGCCCGTCTATCATGGTATATGGTGGTACTATTGCACCGGGATGCTATAAGGGTGAAGAACTTAATATTGTTTCGGCATTTGAGGCTTTGGGCCAAAAGATAGCCGGGAACATGAATGAGGAAGATTTTCAGGGCGTAATTCGTAATGCATGCCCAAGTGCCGGTGCCTGTGGCGGTATGTACACTGCCAATACTATGGCTGCTGCAATAGAGGCTCTGGGTATGAGTTTGCCCTATTCTTCAAGCAATCCGGCATTAAGTCCGGAAAAGCAACAGGAATGTATAGATGCCGGCGAACATATAAAACTACTTTTAGAAAGAGATATAAAACCAAGCGACATCATGACGCGCAAAGCATTCGAGAATGCCATGCGCATAGTGGTTGTACTTGGTGGCAGCACTAATGCTGTACTGCATTTTATAGCCATGGCTAAAAGTGTAGACGTTGTAGTAACGCAGGACGATTTTCAGCGTATGAGCGATGTTACGCCCGTATTGGCCGATTTTAAACCGAGCGGTAAATACTTAATGCAGGATTTACACAACAACGGTGGTATCCCTGCCGTTATGAAGTATCTGCTTAAGATGGGCTTGCTGCACGGCGACTGCCTTACCGTAACCGGAAAAACGGTTGCCGAAAACCTTGAAAGTGCCGCCGACCTTGACTTCGATACCCAAAAAATAATCCGACCAATATCAGATCCTATAAAAGCTACAGGCCACCTGCGCATACTGTATGGCAATTTGGCACCGGGCGGCAGCGTAGCAAAAATTACAGGTAAAGAAGGAGAGAAATTTACCGGCCCAGCCCGTGTTTTTGATGGCGAGAAAAACCTTATTGCCGGTATATCCGACGGGAAAGTGCAGCACGGCGACGTGATCGTTATCCGTAACGAAGGCCCTAAGGGTGCGCCGGGCATGCCAGAAATGCTGAAACCTACCAGTGCGCTTATAGGTGCCGGGCTTGGTAAAAGCGTTGCCCTTATTACAGATGGGCGTTTTAGCGGCGGTACCCACGGTTTTGTCGTAGGGCACATTACCCCCGAAGCTTTTGAAGGCGGAACGATAGGGCTTGTAAACGACAATGATATTATAGAGATAGATGCGGTAAACAACACGCTTGTACTGCAGGTATCAAACGAGGAGCTTGAAAAAAGAAGACAGGCATGGCAACAGCCAAAACTTAAAGTAACTAAAGGATTATTGTATAAATATGCCCGCACGGTATCGTCGGCAGCAGAAGGCTGTGTGACCGATGAGGGGTAACTAAACACAATGCACGTATGGAAAAGACTATGGAAAAAGCTGCACCGGCCGAGCCTGCACAACAGGACGCGGTAACCCTTACGGGCGGGCAGGTATTGCTTGAGGCATTTATACAGGAGGGGGTAAGCACTATTTTTGGCTATCCCGGCGGTGCCATTATGCCCATTTATGATGCACTTTACGATTATAACGAAAAGCTGGAACATATACTGGTACGCCATGAACAGGGTGCCATACATGCGGCACAGGGCTTTGCACGGGTATCGGGCAGGACAGGCATTGTGTTTGCCACAAGCGGGCCCGGTGCCACCAACCTTGTTACCGGCCTTGCCGATGCCATGATAGACAGTACACCGCTGGTTTGCATTACCGGACAGGTATTTGCGCACCTTTTAGGCACCGATGCTTTTCAGGAAACTGATGTGATTAATATTACCATGCCGGTTACAAAATGGAACTATCAGGTTACCGATGCCGAAGAGATCCCCGCTATAATTGCCAAAGCTTTTTACATTGCGGCTTCGGGGCGTCCGGGTCCGGTGCTTATAGATATTACCAAGAATGCCCAACTGCAAAAAATGCAGTTTACAGGCTATAAAAAATGCAATTTCATACGCAGTTACAGGCCTAAGCCTGTGGTGCGTCCTGAATATATTGAAGAGGCTGCCAGACTTATTAATGCTGCCGAACGCCCTTTTATCGTGTTTGGGCAGGGTGTATTGTTAGGTAAAGCCGAAGAGGAGTTTAAAGCATTCATAGAAAAATCGGGTATACCCACAGCATGGACAATACTGGGTATGAGCGCCATCCCTACAGACCACCCGCTGGGTGTGGGTATGGTGGGCATGCACGGTAACTATGGGCCAAATAAACTGACAAACGAGTGCGATGTGCTTATTGCTATAGGTATGCGTTTTGACGACCGCGTTACCGGCCGACTTGATATGTATGCCACACAGGCAAAGATCATTCACCTGGATATAGACCCTGCCGAAATAGATAAAAATGTAAAAGCCGATGTGCCGGTGTGGGGCGACTGCAAAGAAACGCTTCCGTTGCTTACTGCCCTTGTAGAGAAGAAATTACATGGCGCATGGCACCGCAAGTTTACCGATTGTGCCAAACAGGAACAGGAAAAGGTCATTAAAGATGAACTGCACCCTACAGATGAGGTGCTTACAATGGGTGAGGTTATTCGTAACCTTAACGAACTTACGGGCGGCAATGCCATTGTTGTAACCGATGTAGGTCAGCACCAAATGGTTGCCTGCCGCTATGCAGAGTATGTGCATTCACGCAGTAATGTAACCAGCGGTGGCCTTGGTACTATGGGGTTTGCACTTCCGGCGGCTATTGGTTCAGCTTATGGCGACCCAAGCCGCACTACTGTAGCTATAATTGGCGATGGCGGCATCCAAATGACCATTCAGGAACTTGGAACCATAATGCAGTTTAAGCCAAATGTGAAGATCATGATACTGAACAATTGCTTTTTAGGAATGGTGCGCCAGTGGCAGCAACTGTTTCACGAAAAAAGGTATTCGTTCGTTAATATAGAAAGCCCCGATTTTGTGCAGGTGGCTAAAGGCTACGGCATACCGGGTAACAGTGTTTCGCAACGTGAAGATTTGCGCCATGCAATGAAGACCATGCTCGACCATGATGGCAGTTACCTGCTGGAAGTTATGGTGGGCAAAGAAAATAATGTATTCCCTATGGTTCCGCAGGGTAAAAGCGTAAGTGATATTGTGCTGAGCAGGGAGGAGATAGTTTAGAGTTGTTGAGATGCAGAGTAGCAACGTTACAAAGTGGCAAATTTCAATGACTTAAAATAGCAGCCGTTGGACTCCCCTCCTTCAGAGGGGCACCCGTAGGGCGGGGTTGTTGAAAACCGGAGAAGACGTAAGGAACACACCCCTAACCCCTCTCAAGAGGGGAACCAGCTTCACTTGGCTGTTGTGCAGAGTGGTAAAGGGTTTGAGTGTTCCCCTCTTGAGAGGGTTAGGGGTGTGTTGCAGCTAATAATGTTTCGAGTATCTCCTGCAAGGTTTTAAAAACCTTGTAGGTATAATTTGAAAACATAAAACCTACAAGGTCTCAAAGACCTTGCGGGTTAAGAACCGGGTTTGAGTGAAGCTCCGCGTGAGGGATAGAAGCGATATCCCCGGAGCGCAGTGAAGGGATAAAGCAGATAGCCCGACCCGGGCATTGGCCGAAGTAAGGGAAGGGCACGCCCAGGAAAGATTTAAGATTTCAGATTGTTGATTTTTATTAGTAATGGATAGAAATTTGAACAAAAGATAAATTTTGATACAAAATAAGGTGACCGAAAACCTTGATAATAATAGTAGTATGAAAAAGGAATTCACCATAAGCGTCTATACAGAGAACCATGTGGGCTTGTTAACCCGCATTGCGATTATTTTTTCGAGGCGTAAAATTAATCTGGAAAGCGTTAATGTAGGGCCAAGCGAGGTAGAGGGCATAAGCCGTTTTACACTGGTTATTAACGAAACCGAAGAGGTAGTGCAAAAAGTAGCGCGACAGATAGAAAAACAGGTTGAGGTGTTAAAGGTATTTTTTAATACCGATGAGGAAATCGTGTGGCAGGAAATGGCTATGTATAAAGTACCTACCAAGGTTATTGCCGAGCAGGTTAAGGTAGAAAGGCTGCTACGACAGTATGGTGCCAATACGGTTGTTATAAGAAACGATTATACGGTATTTGAAACCACAGGGCACAAGGAGGAGATTGATGCCCTGGCCGAAGCACTGCAACCTTGGGGGCTTATAGAGTTTGTGCGCAGTGCACGTATTGCCATTATTAAGGCAAGCGAAGGCATGCATAATGCTGTCCTTGAATTTGAAGCTGCAGAGCCAAGCGAACCCGCGGCAGAGAATGAGTTCCTTGATAAAAGGGATGGTGTTTTTACAATGTAAAACATTTTTAAAGCGTTCAATTAAAAGTACATACCCCTAACCCCCTCTCAAGAGGGGAACCAGCTTTACCCTGCTGTTAAGCAAGAGTAGTTAAGGGTTTGAGTGCTCCCCTCTTGAGAGGGCTTAGGGGGTATGTTAGTAAAGAAAATTAAAAGTCTGTTAGATTAAATTTCTTACAGGATAAACAAATCAATAAAAAATTAAACAAACAAAGATGGCAAAATTAAATTTTGGAGGAGTAGAAGAAAACGTGGTAACCCGCGACGAATATCCGTTACAAAAAGCACAGGAAACACTTAAAGATGAGGTTGTAGCCGTAATAGGTTACGGTGTGCAGGGCCCGGGCCAGGCGCTTAACCTTAAAGATAATGGCATTACTGTAATTGTGGGCCAGCGTAAAAACTCTAAATCGTGGGATAAGGCCGTTGCCGATGGCTTTGTACCGGGCGAAACACTTTTTGAAATTGAAGAAGCCCTGCAAAAAGGCTCTATTATATGTTACCTGCTTAGCGATGCCGCACAAATTGAGTATTGGCCATTGGTTAAAGAAAACCTTACTGCCGGTAAAGCATTATATTTCTCTCATGGGTTTGGTGTAACATTCAACGGGCAGACAGGCATTGTACCGCCGGAAAATGTAGACGTATTTTTAGTTGCGCCAAAAGGATCGGGTACTTCATTGCGCCGTATGTTCCTGCAAAACCGAGGACTGAACAGCAGCTATGCTATTTTTCAGGATGCTACAGGCAAAGCGTTTGACAGGGTTGTATCGTTAGGTATCGCCATAGGCAGCGGATATTTGTTCGAAACTGATTTTCAGAAAGAAGTATACAGCGACCTTACCGGAGAGCGTGGAACGTTGATGGGAGCTATACAGGGAATTTTTGCTGCACAGTATGATGTACTTCGCAAAAGGGGACATAGCCCGAGTGAGGCATTTAACGAAACGGTGGAGGAGCTTACACAGTCGCTAATGCCATTGGTATCTGAAAATGGTATGGACTGGATGTATGCCAATTGTAGTACTACGGCACAACGTGGTGCACTTGACTGGTGGAAGCGTTTCCGCGATGCTACCGCACCATTGTTTGAAGAATTGTATGATAGCGTTGCCACAGGTAAAGAGGCAGGATATTCTATAGAAAGCAACAGTAAAGAAGATTACCGCGTAGGCCTTGAGGCTGAACTGGCTGAACTTCGCGATAGTGAAATGTGGCAGGCGGGCAAAACAGTTCGTAGCCTTAGGCCGGAAAATAACTAAGAAACCTAATACATCCCCATTGGTCATTGCAACGGCTATCCCGATAGGATGTCTTATATAAATAAATTTACCACAAAGATCACTAAGTTTTTCACGAGGGACACTAAGCTGTACGTTTACAGGCCTGTTTCAGGCTACAAAGAACACGAGGCAGAAGCGCAAAGCCTTGTGTTCTTCAATTCCGAAAACGGAATTGCTATCATTGCGTACTTTGTGAAAAAGCCTTGTGCCCTTTGTGGTAAATTATATTCTGATAATCTGTATGGATGTCAGGATTAAATAAAATATAAATGAATACCCAACCTATTACTTATTTCCCTACTATTGAAGATGTAAAACGTGCTGCCGAAAGGCTTAAACACGTGGTACATAAAACGCAGCTTTCGCCTAACCGCACAGCATCGGAACTGTATGGAGCCAATATACTCTTTAAGCGGGAAGACCTGCAGCAGGTGCGGTCCTATAAAATTCGCGGGGCATACAACAAGATGGCTACCCTTAGCGAAACCGAACGTGCGCGCGGTGTAGTTTGCGCCAGCGCGGGGAATCATGCTCAGGGTGTGGCGCTTGCCTGTAATAAAATGCAGGTAAACGGAACCATATTTATGCCTACGCCAACGCCAGGACAAAAACTGGACCAGGTAGCTATGTTTGGCGGCGAATATGCCCGCGTAGTTTTGGCGGGCGATACGTTTGATGAAGCTAAAGAAGCCGCATTACTGTACTGTGAGGAGCAGGGAGCCGTGTTCATTCACCCGTTTGACGACCCGTATATTATAGAGGGACAGGCAACTATAGGCCTTGAGATACTGGAACAGATGCAGCAGCCTATAGATTACATTTTTGTACCTGTAGGAGGTGGTGGCCTCGCTGCAGGATTAAGTAGTGTCTTCAAAATATTGTCTCCCCATACTAAAATTATAGGGGTAGAGCCTACAGGCGCTCCCAGTATGAAACAGGCACTCGAAAAAGGCGAACCGGTGCATTTAGACCGAATCAATAAATTTGTAGATGGCGCCGCGGTGCAAAAAGTGGGCAGTTATACCTTTGATATCTGCAGGCATACGTTGAGCGATATGCTGCTGGTAGATGAAGGCAGGATATGCCAGGTAATCCTTTCGTTATACAATAAAGATGCTATTGTTATAGAGCCTGCAGGGGCACTATCGGTAGGGGCACTGGCACAATATGCCGATAAGATAAAGGGTAAAAATGTGGTGTGCATCATCAGCGGTAGTAATAACGATATTACCCGCATGGAAGAGATTAAGGAAGGCGCACTATTGTATGCAGGTCTTAAGCATTACTTCCTGGTGAAATTTCCGCAAAGGCCGGGTGCATTGCGTGAGTTTGTAATGAACGTGTTAGGCCCTACAGATGATATATCCCACTTTGAATATACCAAGAAGAACAGTAAAGAAAAAGGTACTGCCGTTGTAGGGATCGAGCTACGGGACGCAGCCGATTATGATGTGCTTTTAGCCAACATGAAAACCTTGGGCTTTTATGTAGATTACCTTAATGATAAACCACATTTGCTGAATTTACTGGTTTGATTTACTGAAGGCACACCCTGTTTTGTTTGGAAGGAAAGGTTACTATTCGTCTCTGAATTTACGTGTTTTACCTTTTATTTTTATTTTAAGGTACCTGAAATTAAAACCATTCCTATTTCGCAGTTCACTGCTGTTATTATAGTGCTCTCTTGTTGCAGATGGTATGGCTGCTGTGTAAAAATAGTTGTCTTTACCCCAAAAGCCATTACCTACAGGCGACCAGGTACTGAATTCTTTATCGGCATAGAGTTGCCAGCTATTATCGCTCCATCTACTGTAATTTACAATAGTTGGCTGGTCGCTAAACAGCTGCCCAACGCTTATTACCGTTTTCCCGTCTTTTGAAAAATAAGGAAAATCTACGGAAGTGTATAATTCCTGTCCTGTTTTTTTGCTTATAACCATATAATAATATTGCTCACAAGCTTCGCAGGTAAGCAGTATTACATAAGCCTGCATTGCCTTGTATTCACCCAGATAATCGTAAGTATTAGGTAAATCGCCTTCGCCCTTATTGTCTTTAAATTCTACACCCGCTATAGTAATTGTACCGTTAACTTTTTTTACAGCGTTATTAATTTTAAAATCGCTTACAGCAGACTTTTCCAGTTTTAAAAATTCCAGCTTTGTAATAGTATCTACCTCCATATCGGGATAATCATCAGGATTGAAAGGCTCGTCAATACCTCCTGTTTTCCCACAGTCTGATGTAGTAAGCAAGCTGTCTGTAGTGTTATCAATATGACTATAAGGTTTGTTCAGCTCTGTTTTAGTAAGTACGATATTTAATTCGTACCCTAACGTTTTTCGTTTAACATAAGAATTATTATCAGTGTTGTTTATTACCGATACTAAACTGTCGCTTACAGTAATTACCCGCAATTCCTGCATAAAAGGAAAGCATCGGCCCCGCTCTTTTAAATCTTTGGTGTACGCTTTCGTTCCGTTATGAGCTATAACATACATGTTAAGTGTGTCCTGCGGATAGGGCGGTGATAACTGCGGGTATATAGAATATAACCTGGATTCTTTTGCATAGTTTTCGGCAACAGAGGTATTCTCATGAGGTTTTCTTACGGTACAAGAACACATTATGACCGTAAGGAAGCATAACAATTTTTTCATTGTTTATTATTTAGGCGCTGATGCGTGGTATAACGGTTTGTGGAATTAAAGATAACAATCCTCAGTAAACCTAATCTGCTATTCCATCCATGCCTTTATACACAAATGATGTATTTGCCGAATTTCGTTCTACCTCAAGCTTCAGGTTTTTAAATTCAGAGCCACCATAGCCTTTTCCTTTAAATTCGCGGAGCTCTTTTAGTTTCTCATCCCATTCGCGAACGGTAACAACGGCTATAGCATCAACTGCTCCTGTTATATTTACATAAAGATAATCGATACCGTCTTTCTGAACGTAATGGTCGAAATAATATTCCAGTTTAGAGGGGTCTGCTTTTTCAAGTAGCGAAGCCAGTTCTTCTTTATAAACTTTTGTTTCCGGCTCATTATTAAGTAAGACTGTATTCGGGGCTTTCTCTTCGGTTTTTCCGCAGGCTACGGTTAAAGTTACTGCGGCAAGAGTTAAAAATTTTGTAAGGTTTGACATGCTATTGGTTTAATACAACAACGTAACGTTACTTAAGATGTTGTGTGTTTTTATTTTACCGATAAATAAATATCTACAATAGCATTTTCCCAGTCGGCGCTAAGCTCATTGTATACCTCAAAGTCATAACCATACACCCTGTCAACGTCCGATTTCCATATTTCCTGCCATGCATTGGCAACGCATTCAGGCATTTTACCTTTAGCGGTAACTATGGCGTATTTTTGATTTGGAATCTCAATGCTTTGTAAACCATTAGGAGTTTCTGTATCAGCATCGACTATACACCCAATGAAAAAAGAGTAGGGTTGGGTATGGTCACCCTCATACTCAAAATACACGGCATAAATATCAGTAGATAGTTTATCGGTAATTTTATCGGCAACAGCCTCGCCCATAAATTTTTGCCACAGGGCGCCGCAGTCTATCGCTGCCTGCCCAATGGCATTAAAGGTTTTTTTATCAAGTTTAAGTCCGGTAAGTTTAAAGTTTTCTTTTGGAGTCATTGTGTGTTGATTGGCTTTCAAAGATACAATCTTTACACTCATTTGTAGCTGCTGTAAAAATCGTTATTAACAATCACCCACAAAAAAACCGCCATCAGGCGGTCTTCATTAATATCTTCTCATTTGTGTTTGAGGGCCTTTCTTTAACTGGGCCTTCATCATGGTTATCTGTTCCTTAAGCATTCCCTGCTTATCGAGTTTCTTAGCGTCTATAAGTAGTTTCTCTGCTTCTATCTTACGGTTCTTGCTCATTGCTATACCGGCAAGATTAAGTTTTGCCATAGCCATATCCTGGTCCATGTTAAGGCCAAGCTCTACTGCTTTTTTCAGGTATTTTTCGGCCTGCGTAAGGTTGGTTTGCGATAACATGATACCTTTAAGGTAGTTATAGTACCCTTCCTGTTTAGGAACAAGGGCGGTATGCGGGTCTTTTATTTTATCAAGGTATTTGTTGGCACCGTCAAAATCCTGTTTGCGCAGTTTAAGGAACGCAAGGAGTATCATTTCGTTTTTAAAATATAGGAATACGAATATACCTGATAACAGTAAGAGAAAAATACCGTTGCCTATGTTGCCTTCTACAAACTGCCAAACGGCTACTAACACTATTACAGCTGTTAAAACCAGCTTCAGATTTTTATTAAACATAATTATGTATAAATTTGCGGTGCAAAGGTAGTAAAATTAAAGAATGCGTTTAAATAAAATATTTTTTATAAAACTACTTGTCAGAAAAAAAAAGCTTTGTATATTTGCACTCGGTTTTAGGGTAGCGATGTCGTAAAGCTGTAAAGATAAGATATTTCAACAAGATTTAAAGATACAAAGCAATGAGCAAGAGAACGTTTCAACCATCAAAGAGAAAAAGAAGAAATAAGCACGGTTTTATGGACAGGATGGCTTCTGCCAACGGAAGAAAAGTACTTGCTCGCAGAAGGGCTAAAGGAAGACATAAACTAACTGTTTCAAGCGAACCTCGCCACAAGAAATAATGTTTGAAAAAACATATATAAAGAAAGGTGTTACTTATTTTTAGTAACGCCTTTTTTTATACCTAAGCCGGAGATTTTCATATCAGGTTCTTGTGTCCTCTCCCTAACCTCCCTAAAGGAGAGGGGATAACTACACTCATAACCGCACTGGCCTCCCCTCTCTGTAGAGGGGTAGCGGGAAAGGACTTAAGCGTAGACTCTATCGGGGCTCAGGTTTTAAAAAAATATCGTAAATTTGCATACCCTTAAGCGGGCACATAATAAACACAACTACAACACATACAATGCCTAAAGACACTTCCATCAAATCTGTTTTAATTATCGGTTCGGGCCCCATCGTTATTGGCCAGGCCTGCGAATTTGATTATGCCGGCTCTCAGGCCGCACGATCTATAAGGGAAGAGGGGATAGAAGTTATCCTTATCAACTCTAATCCGGCTACCATTATGACCGACCCTTCTATGGCCGATCATGTATACCTGAAACCGCTTACCACAAAATCGATAGTAGAAATACTTAAAGCACACCCAAATATAGATGCCGTACTACCCACAATGGGCGGGCAAACGGCTCTTAACCTTTGCCTTGAGGCAGAAGAAAAAGGGATATGGGCAGATTTTAACGTACGCCTTATTGGGGTAGATGTTAATGCCATAAACATTACCGAAGACAGGGAGCAGTTTAAACAACTGCTTGAAAGGATAGGCATACCGGCTGCACCTGCTAAAACGGCTAACTCGTTCCTTAAGGGTAAAGAGATAGCGCAGGAGTTTGGCTTTCCGCTGGTTATACGCCCATCGTTTACGCTGGGTGGTACAGGGGCTGCTTTTGTACACAGAAAAGAAGACTTTGATAACCTGCTTACCTACGGCCTTGAAATGTCGCCTATTCATGAGGTGCTTATAGATAAAGCACTTTTAGGATGGAAAGAATATGAGCTTGAATTGCTTCGCGATAAAAATGATAATGTAGTTATTATTTGTTCGATAGAAAATATGGACCCTATGGGTATCCACACAGGCGATAGTATTACTGTAGCTCCGGCCATGACACTAAGCGATGTTACCTTCCAGAAAATGAGGGATATGGCTATCCTCATGATGCGCAGCATAGGCAACTTTGCCGGTGGCTGTAACGTTCAGTTTGCGGTAAGCCCGGATGAAAAAGAAGATATTGTTGCCATAGAGATTAACCCAAGGGTATCGCGCTCATCGGCACTGGCATCTAAAGCTACGGGGTATCCTATTGCTAAGATAGCCTCTAAACTGGCGCTGGGTTATAACCTTGACGAACTGCAAAACCAGATCACAAAGTCAACTTCGGCTTTATTTGAGCCTACGCTCGACTATGTTATTGTAAAGATACCACGCTGGAACTTTGATAAGTTTGAAGGTGCCGACCGTACGTTAGGCCTTCAGATGAAATCGGTAGGTGAGGTTATGGGTATAGGCCGCTCGTTTCAGGAGGCGTTGCATAAAGCTACACAATCGCTCGAAATTAAGCGTAATGGTCTTGGTGCCGACGGTAAAGGCTACACCAACTATGAGCAGATCATCGACAAACTTACCCATGCAAGTTGGGACCGTGTGTTTGTTATTTATGATGCCATACAAATGGGTATTCCGCTTAGCCGCATTCACGAAATTACCAAAATAGACATGTGGTTCCTTAAGCAATATGAGGAATTGTACAGCCTTGAAAAAGAGGTGTCTAAATTTAAAATAGATACATTGCCTAAAGAATTGCTCCTTGAGGCGAAGCAAAAAGGTTTTGCCGACAGGCAGCTTGCCCACATGATGGACTGCCTTGAAAGCGAAGTGTATAATAAGCGCGAAGATATGGGCGTAAAACGTGTTTACAAACTTGTAGATACCTGCGCGGCCGAATTTGAAGCGAAAACGCCTTACTATTACTCAACTTTTGAAGCCGAAATTCAGCGTCCCGATGGTACCCGCTACGTTCATAACGAGAGTGTGGTTAGTGATAGAAAGAAGGTGGTGGTATTAGGATCTGGCCCTAACCGTATAGGCCAGGGTATAGAGTTTGACTACTCTTGCGTGCACGGTGTACTTGCCGCTGCCGAGTGTGGTTATGAAACCATAATGATAAACTGTAACCCGGAAACAGTATCGACTGATTTTGATACCGCTGATAAGCTGTACTTTGAGCCGGTATTCTGGGAACATATATATGACATCATCCGCCATGAAAAACCCGAAGGCGTTATTGTACAGCTTGGTGGGCAGACTGCCCTTAAGCTTGCCGAGAAACTTGACAGGTATGGTATAAAAATATTAGGTACCAGCTTTGATGCGCTTGACCTTGCTGAGGACAGGGGCCGTTTCTCTGACCTGCTTACCGAGCTTAAAATTCCTTTCCCACGCTTTGGTATTGCCGAAAGTGCTGAGGAGGCTACACAGCTTGCCGACACGTTAGACTTCCCGTTACTTGTACGTCCGAGTTATGTACTGGGCGGGCAGGGAATGAAGATAGTTATTAACAAACAGGAGCTGGAAGACCACGTTATAGATTTGCTTAAGAGCATACCGGGCAACAAGCTACTCCTTGACCATTACCTTGACGGTGCCATTGAAGCCGAAGCCGATGCAATATGCGATGGCGAAGATGTTTACATTATAGGCATCATGGAGCATATAGAGCCTTGCGGTGTACATAGTGGCGATAGTAATGCTACACTTCCACCGTTTAACCTGGGTGAGTTTGTAATGCAGCAAATAAAGGACCATACTAAAAATATAGCGCTGGCACTTAAAACGGTAGGGCTTATAAATATACAATTTGCCGTTAAAGACGATATTGTATACATTATAGAAGCTAACCCAAGGGCATCGCGTACGGTTCCGTTTATTGCTAAGGCATACGGCGAACCTTATGTAAACTACGCCACTAAAGTTATGCTGGGCGCTAAAAAAGTAAAAGACTTTACTTTTAATCCGCAGCTTAAAGGCTATGCCATAAAACAACCGGTGTTCTCTTTTAGTAAATTCCCGGGCGTAAACAAACAGCTTGGTCCTGAAATGAAATCTACCGGAGAGAGCATCCTCTTTATAGACGATCTTAAAGACGACCAGTTTTACGAACTTTATTCGCGCCGTAAAATGTATCTTACAAAATAGTTGTAGACGCGTTTCACTATAACGTCTCTACATATAAATAACTAAAGCCTCACGCAAGTGGGGCTTTCTGTTTAAATATATTCCGCCATAGGTTCAAAGAACGCAAAGCTTTGTGTTCTTCAATCCTGGTTTACCAGGATTGTCATCTTTATGTAAAGGTTTTACTTAGCTTGTGTACTTCGTGAAAAACCTCGTGCTCTTCGTGGTAAAAGAGAACAAAATTGAAGTATCTTATTAAACTAATATCTTTATAAATGGTTCAGCATTATTGCGGGTTTCTTATTTAATAGAATCTGTGTGCGAGACGCAAAGCATTCAATCTCTGCCGGAAATAGGATAATATTATATTAGACGTTGCACAGCAACGTTTCTACCGGGAAATCCTATCAATAATTTTATCCAGCCTCCTTTTGTTATACTGCTGCACCAATGGTGGATATACATGAAATACAATGTTACATACAAGGACAGGGATTATTGCATCTTCATAATAATGTTTTTGGTGCATAACAATCACGGCTATAAATGTACACATCAAAGCAACAAGGTGGCCAACTTCGGCAGTTGTCATTTCGTTTCTCAGCGCATTAAGTTTTGCTTTATCGGGGCGGCCTGCTATTTTCAGGGTCGGGTTTAAATGCTTCCAAAACGATATAACCAAAACTTTTTTAAAAAGTACGACGCCCAGATAACGGTTCGCAGCCTCGCTTTTTATAAAATTAAGGTTAGATATTTTTGAGTAAAATGGCCTGCTCTTTATTGCATGGTTAACCAATAGCCCAATTATCGAAAGGCTAAACGTAAAAGATATGGCGAAAATATAAGTTTTAAGCATGTTTATTTGTTTGAATCCATCAAATAACAAAATCCCCAAATTTGGGGATTCTTTCTGTTATTTAGATGTTACATTGCTACGTCTTACATAGAATATTCCCATTATACTTATTATACGGTAATATAAGATGTACTCATTCCGGGAAACCCTGCATAATGAACCTCAATATTTTCCTGAGGAAAACTTTCATTAAGCAACTGTATCATAAAATTTAAAGTTGATATTAAACTTTGAGTTTGTATAGGAAATGACCATGACACCTTAAAGTAATCATCTTCTTTTTTCTCTTCCAGATCATTTAAATATTTAATTGATAGCTGACTGCCTAAAGCTGCTATAATTTTTTTAGTATCCTGAAGCACATTGATCATTGTGTTTATCTCATTCGGTTCAATTATATAAGCGTCGAATAAAATAGTTACCATTCCTGCATTTATCCCTGATGTATTAGAATCACAGTTCTTATATATTTTTACCAGATTTTCATTAAAGTTATGCAAATCGCTTTTCAAAAATGCATTGCATATAAAATGGCTTAGAACCTCAATATAGGATTCCGGGATCCAAAATCCACTTTGTTTGTACTCTATAAAAGTTTCATGCGCCATTATATTTCAATTACTTAAGATACTTTGCAAAGAACCCAATCATGCATTGGTACAACTCGATCTGGTTTTCTTCGTGGCCAAAACCGTGGCCCTCATTGTACTTAACCATGTAAGGCGTAGCCACACCTTTAGCCCTTAGTTTAGATACTATCTGGTCGCTTTCATCTATATTAACCCTTGGGTCATTAGCGCCCTGAGAAACAAATAACGGCTTGGTAATCTTATCAATATTAAGCGCAGGAGATACCTCTGTCATGATTTTTTGGTCGGCGGCACTATTTTCATCATACCACTGCTCATACACCTGAGCAAGGAATGGTTTCCAATATGCAGGGAACGATTTAAAGAAGGTAAACAGGTTAGATACCCCAACGTAGTCGATACCGCATTTATAAAGGTCGGGTGTTTTTACAAGGCTGCCCAGGGTTGCAAGGCCACCATAGCTTCCGCCGTAAACTGCCACTTTACTGCCATCAATAAAATCGAGTGTTTTGGCGTATGCCACACCATCTTCCAGGTCTTCCAGCATTTTGCGGCCTATCTGTTTGTTTCCGGCAACAAAAAATTTCTTGCCATACCCGCCAGATCCGCGATAATCTATTTGTATCGTAGCGTAACCACGGCTTGCAAACAGTTGGGTTTCGGGGTTAAAGCCCCAGTTATCCCTAACGCCATAAGGGCCACCGTGCGGGTTAACTATCAGCGGCACTTTTTTAGATTTAGAAGCCTCTTTAGGAATGGTAAGGTAACCGTAAATAGTAAGCCCATCGCGCGATATAAATTTAATAGGGCGCATCTCTGCCATATCAGTTTCCTTAAGCTGCGGGGCAAGGTTCATTATTTCTTTAAAGCTGTCTTTAGCAACGTCATAAGTGTAGTATGTACCGTAAAGTTTATCACTTGTAACATAAACAAGATATTTATCTTCATTGTCGGTTATTCCGGCAAGGCCAAAATCTTTACCGTCAAACTGCTTTTCTAAACGGGCGTGCAGTTTTTTGTAGGTTGCACTTACCGGTATTGTATGGTCTTTTTCGCCACTATAGTAATAATAGTCTACCTCATAGCCACGTTTGCGCGACGTTACTAAACCACTTACATCAAATGTTGGGTTGCTGTATACCTTTTTAATGGTTTTCTTCAAGGCAAGGTCATATAATATAATCTCCCTTGTATTACTTTCTGTATTGGTAACTACAAACGCATCATTAGGATTAGGGGTCGTATAGTCGAAGGCAATGATAGAAAAATCGTCCTTCCAGGTAGTTTGTATCACTTTTTCAAAAGGCTTGTCGTTACCTGCCCTGTAGTACAGGGCATTCTCAGTGCCATTTTGTTGTTGTGTGTACGCTTTAAGGTTACCGTCTTTATCAAAGTCAAAACCACCAATAGGGTTTGCAATATCTTTGTTTTCAAACAGCTTAACCGCTTCGCCCGTTTTAATGTTTATTTTATAAGGTTCAAAAACCTGAGGGTTTTCCTTATTCATCTCCACGATCATGTAATCAGGCTGATCTTTAAGTATTTTGCTAATGCTGGCCTTAACACCATCAAAAGGGGTAAGGTCTTTTTTATTGCTGCCATCAAGGTCTACTGCATAAATATGGTAATTCTCGTCGCCACCTTTATCCTGCATATATACAAGGCGTGTATTTCCTGCCCAATTATAACCGCGAATAAGCTCATCCTTTTCTTCTATAATGCGCTTAACCTCGTTAGTAGTGGTGTTTTTTACGTATACATGGCTTTTACCTTTTGCATCTCTTTCTTTATAAGAGAGGTACTGCCCGTTAGGCGAAAACTGGAACGAAAACTGGGAAGGCTTTTTAAAGTAATCGGCTACGGTATATTTGTACGTGCCTTTCTCTGAAGCTGCCAGTTTAGCAAGTTCGTCTTTAGATGATGCCAGTGAGGGGTTTCCCGGCTGTGGTTTTTCTTTTTCCTGTGCGCCTGCAATGCTGATAGCACTGAAAGCCAGGATGGTTGCAACTACGTTTTTCATTGGTTTTTTGATTGATGATTAAATTAGTATTGATTGGTTCATATCAAATGTAACAATTAAAATTTTACGCCTGATTATGTTTGTTGTTTATATATGTAGGTGTTTTTTAAAATATGTTACACAATGCAGGCTCATTTTTCTCACAACTGTTTGCTGTATTTGTTACAGCAAGCCGTGCGTTGTAAATGTTGAAGCATTATTGTTACATTTGAAATACAATTTAGCACACATGGATATTTTTAGGAAAAAAGTAAATACTCAGGCAAAAACTATCGACACCTCTGGTTTTGGTACCAATCCGTCGAGCTATGGCGGGCGTTTTATAAATAAAGACGGGTCGGCTAATATAGAGAAACGCGGACTTACTTTTTTTAGCAGAATAAGCTGGTACCATACCATGCTTAACATGCCGGGATGGAAGTTCCTGAGTTTACTCGTAACCTTTTACATGGTGGTTAATTTTATATTTGCCCTATTGTATTATGCTATTGGTATAGAATATCTCGATGGGATAGACCCTACGGGTAACGAGTGGCTTAAATTTGGTAAGGCTTATTTTTTTAGCGCCCAGACGTTTACTACAGTAGGGTATGGCCACATAAGCCCAAGCGGATTTTTAACCAGTGCACTATCTGCTGCCGAAGCGTTAACCGGATTGCTTAGTTTTGCAATTGCTACAGGTTTATTTTATGGACGTTTTAGCAGGCCAAAGGCATTCCTTAAGTTTTCGCACAATGCCCTCATTGCACCCTACCATGGCGGTACTGCTTTTATGATACGGTTTGCACCTTTTAAAAACACTAAACTTATAGATGCCGAAGCCCGTATGACACTGGGCATGACGGTTATGGGAGATGATGGCATACCGGTAAATAAATTTTATGTTCTTCCGCTGGAGATGGAAAGGATTACAGCGCTGTCATTAAGCTGGACACTCGTACACCCCATTACAGAGCAAAGCCCTTTTCATGGTTTTACCAAACAGGATTTTGCCGCGGCACAGGGAGAAGTTATTGTATATGTAAAAGCCTTTGATGATTTGTTCAGCAATACTGTTGCAATAAGCACATCATATACTTTTGATGAGATTATTTACGGTGCAAAATTTGAAATGATGTATGCTGAAAACGAGGATAATACTAAAACGGTTTTATATCTTGATAAGCTTAATGCTTACAAGCCTGTTCACATAGGTTAAAATCGTATACTAAATGAAAGTGTGCATATTCTAAGTTGAAAGCTGCTTATACTCAATGGATATGGATTACCGGTTTTAATTATTGTTAATTTGTTATTGGACAAATTATACATTTTAAAACAACACAACAATGAAAACAAAATTACTTTCTTTAATGTTCCTTTTCGGAGCCTTTACCATGAATGCCCAGGAAACCCACATGATTAACTGGTTTTTTAATGTTCCTGCGGCTCAGGCAAGTATGACCATTAACCAGGGCGATACCGTGATGTGGATGCTTACAGACGCTATGCCTCATACAGTAGAAACATCTGCCGGTGCAGTAGAATCTTTTGCAAGTGGCAACCTTAATGCAGGAACTACTTATTCTCATACTTTTAACACTGTAGGAGCTGTACCATATATTTGTGCTTATCACAGCAACATGAGGGGCACTATTACAGTATCTGCCGTTGCCGGTGTAAAAGATGTAAAAACTACGGCTATTAAATTTTTCCCTAACCCTGTAAACGACATCCTTACTATAAATGCTAAAGATGTTGTAGACCAGGTAAGTGTTTACGACCTTACAGGCAGGCAGGTATTAACCAGTGTAGCAAGTACTACAGTTGTAAAATTATATATGGATAACTATCCTTCAGGTACTTATGTGGTTAAAGTAACTTCTGCCGGTAAAACCGAAAGCATGAAGGTTGTAAAACAATAGTACACGCTTCTTACACATACAAACAACGAAAGACCCGCAATTGCGGGTTTTTTTATGCCCTGTTAAATATATCTTTTACGACTAGGTTCAACGTGCGCGATGCTCTCTACATGAGACTTTGTGTTCTCCCGCCAAAGGCGGAAAGTGTGAATGCTTTATTCACACAGCCTGGTGTTCTTTGTGAAAAACTTCGTGACCTTAGTGGTCAAAAACATATCAGTATGAACAAGTACAAAACAATTAATTTCTGATTGCTGTATAAGAAAAGCCGCTCTGTAATGGGAGCGGCTTTAGTATTATTTAGTAATGGTCTGGGTCCTGTCGGGGCCTACAGATACTACTTTGATGGGCACTTCAAGTTGCTCTTCAATAAAAGCAATGTATTCTTTAAACTCCACCGGAAGTTCGTCAAAATTTTTGATTCCGGTAAGGTCGGCAGCCCAGCCTTTTTTCTCAACAAAAATAGGCTCTACGTTTTCAGGCTCAATGTTGTAAGGGAAATAGTCCGTTTCAACACCTTTATATTTATAAGCGGTACAAACTTTAAGGGTTTCAAAGCCCGAAAGTACATCGCCCTTCATCATGTATAATTGTGTAACGCCGTTTACCTGTACGGCATATTTAAGAGCCACAAGATCTAACCAGCCACAACGCCTTGCACGGCCTGTAACCGATCCAAATTCATTGCCTACTCGTGCCATGGTAGCACCGTCTTCGTCAAACAGTTCGGTTGGGAAGGGGCCACTGCCCACACGCGTAGTGTATGCTTTAAATATACCAAACACATCTTTTACCTTGTTAGGGGCAATACCAAGGCCGGTACATGCACCCGCCGCAGTAGTGTTAGATGATGTTACAAATGGGTACGTTCCAAAATCGATATCAAGAAGCGATCCCTGTGCACCTTCGGCAAGAATGGTCTTACCTGCTTTCATGGCTTTGTTAAGGTATTCTTCGCTATCTATAAAAGTAAGTGTTTTAAGTACTTCTACCGCAGCAAAAAACTCAGCCTCAAGTTCTTCAAGGTCATACTCAAGGGCAACATCATAAAACGCTATCATGGCCTGGTGCTTATCTGCAAGGGCACGGTAGTGGTCTTTAAAGTTATCAAGCTCTATATCGCCTACGCGGATACCGTTCCTGCCGGTTTTATCCATATATGTAGGGCCAATACCTTTAAGGGTAGAGCCTATTTTTGCCTTACCTTTAGAAGCTTCGCTGGCAGCATCAAGCAGGCGGTGGGTAGGTAATATAAGGTGCGCTTTACGCGAAATAAGCAGGCGCGATTTAATATCAATATTAAATTTCTCCAGGCCTTCCAGTTCTTTCTGGAAAACTACCGGGTCCATAACAACGCCGTTACCTATAATGTTAATCGAATTTTTGTGGAAAATACCCGATGGTATCGTTCTAAGCACGTGCTTAATGCCATCAAATTCTAACGTGTGGCCTGCATTAGGCCCGCCCTGAAAACGGGCTATAATATCATATCCTGAAGTAAGAACGTCAACAATTTTTCCTTTGCCTTCGTCGCCCCACTGTAATCCGAGCAGTAAATCTACGGTCATTCCTTATTAGTTAGTTGTTTATGTTGTAATTATTGTTCGTTAGTATCCTTAAAAACAAAAACCAATCCTTATTCAGGGTTGGTTTGCTTTTGCTGTTTATAGTCAGCCGCTATTAACTTTCGGCCTTTTCTACCTCGGCAGCAGGAGCAGGTATTGCTTTTTTGTTGCCGTAAAGGTATAAAGAATGGTTATGAATTTCAATACCAAAAATTTCTTCTATCGTTTTTTTGATGCTTTGTATCCTTGGGTCGCAAAACTCAATTACCTCGCCGGTATCCGTCATGATAATGTGGTCGTGCTGCTTATCAAAATACGATTTTTCGTAGTGTGCCTGGTTCTGGCCAAACTGGTGCCTGCGCACAAGCCCGCATTCCAGCAGCAGCTCTATCGTGTTGTACAGCGTAGCACGGCTTACACGGTAGTTCTTGTTCTTCATTTTAATATAAAGCGATTCTATATCAAAATGCTCAAGGCTGTTGTAAATTTCCTGGAGTATAGCATAGCGCTCAGGTGTTTTCCTATGCCCTTTGTCTTCAAGAAATTTTGTGAAGACATTTTTTACAATATCCTGGTTTTTATTATTTTCCATGGTTTATTAATCAATGTACAAAGATAAGCTAATTTTTTTTAAGTGAAAGATTAGTTGGTTAAAAGTCGGTAGTTACAAACTATAAATGTCAACCACGAATTACACAAATTTGCAAAAATTTTTACTAATTGATGAAATTCGCGTGGATTTGTGCAATTCGTGGCTTTAAAATCAACTATTATAAATCCTTGTTACCTTATCTATCCCATCAATTTTCTTAATGGCCTCAATAAGTTTTTTAAGCAGGGCGTTGTTTTGCACCACTACGGTAAGCTGCCCGTTAAAAATACCGGCATCGCCACTAAGCGATATGCTTTGTATGTTAACATGCATGTTGTTACTAATAACCTTAGTAAGCTCGTTAGTAAGCCCCAGCGAGTCCATACCTGTAATTTTAAGGGTAGCCTTAAACTCTTCCTGAGACGAGTCTATCCACTTGGCAGGCATAATGCGGTAGGCATAATTGCTTTGCAGCCTTATAGCGTTAGGGCAGTCTTTTTTGTGGACTTTTATACCTTCATTAATGGTCACGAAACCAAAAACATCATCGCCGGGTATGGGGTTACAGCAACTTGCCAGTTTATAATCAAGTTTATCTTCGTTCTTGCCAAAAACAAGCAGGTCATAATTGCGGCTTATCTCGTCTTTCTGAATTTGCTCCTGCGGCAGGTTAGGCGTACGCTTAATTTTACCTTTAAAGAAATTCATAAAGGTATTGCTTTTAAGCGCGGCATAATCCTTAAGCTGCTGATTGTCTATAGAGCCTACGCCCACACGGTAAAATAAGTCGAGGCTGGTTTTAAGCTTAAGATAGCTAACGAGTTCGTTTATAGTGGTTTCGTTAAGCGATATTTTAAGATGGCGAAGCTTGCGGGTTAGGAGTTCCTTACCGTCTTCGGCAATTTTTTTAGTGTCCTCGTTAAGTACGTTTTTAATTTTATTCTTGGCGCGCGATGTAGTAACATAATCCAGCCAGTGCTGGTTGGGCTTTTGGTTTTGAGAGGTGATAACCTCTACCTGGTCGCCACTGTTAAGCACATGGTTAAGCGGCACCAGTTTGCCATTTACACGCGTACCACGGGTACGTATGCCAATCTCTGAGTGGATGCTGAAAGCAAAATCCAGTGAGGTAGCACCCTTTGGCAGCGATTTTATTTCGCCCTTTGGTGTAAACACATAGATCTCTTTAGCGTAGAGGTTCAGTTTAAAATCCTCCACAAAATCTACCGCGTTGCTCGACGAATTTTCCAGGGCTTCCTTAAGCAGGTTAAGCCAGGTTTCCAGCCCGTGCTCCTCTGTGTTGGCTCCCTGTTTATATTTATAGTGTGCGGCATAACCTTTTTCGGCTACCTCGTCCATACGTTCGCTGCGCACCTGTATCTCTACCCAGCGGCCTTTAGGGCCCATAACGGTAATGTGCAGGGCCTCATATCCGGTAGATTTAGGCGATGATATCCAGTCCCTCAGCCTGCTTGGGCTTGGGCGGTAATGATCGGTTACTATCGAGTATATTTTCCAGGCGAGGAATTTTTCATCGTGCTGGTTTTCAGATTTATAAATAATGCGCAGGGCAAACTTGTCATACACTTCATCAAAGCTAACGCCTTGTGCCAGCATTTTGCGGCGGATGGAGTATATAGATTTTGGCCTGCCTTTTATAGTGTACTCTATACCCTCGCTATCGAGCGATGTTTTCAGAACGTCAGATATCGCCTTAATGTAAGCATCCTGCTCCTCTTTGGTTTCCTTCATTTTGCCCACAATATCGTGGTACACAGCCGGCTCTGTATATTTAAGTCCAAGGTCTTCAAGCTGGTTCTTAATGTTGTACAACCCCAGGCGGTGGGCAAGGGGAGCGTAAATGTATAAGGTTTCAGATGCTATTTTGGCCTGTTTATAATCGGCCATGCTTTCCATCGTCTGCATGTTGTGCAGGCGGTCGGCAATCTTAATAAGTATAACACGCACATCATCATTAAGGGTAAGCAGCATCTTACGGAAGTTTTCTGCCTGCATGCTTATTTCCTGGTCGGTCTTAACCTGTGCAATCTTGGTAAGCCCCTCAACAATTTGTGCAATTTTGGGGTTAAACATACGGCGGATGTCATCTACCGTAATATCAGTATCCTCAACCACATCATGCAACAGGGCAGAGGCTATGGATGTAGCACCAAGCCCAATCTCCGACGCTACAATTTTAGCCACGGCAATAGGGTGAAAAATATATGCCTCACCACTTTTGCGCCGCTGGTCTTTGTGGGCATCTACAGCCACATCAAAAGCCTTACGTATCAGTTTCTTATCCTCCTCTGTAAGAGTTTGGTAACTAATACGCAGTAATTCCTTGTATTCTTTGGCAATCGCCTTGTTTTCCTGTTCTATATCAATCTCTACCATAGCATCTTTCATGTGCTTTAAAAGTAATGAAATTTTTGCGATATCCAATATGTGAAACAAAGATTCTATCTATAGTAGTATAAGAAAATCAGTGTTTATTTAAGCTCAAATTTTTTATTCACAGCGGCTGGTTAAGTGCATTTTTACAAACGCCGGTCCCGCTTTCGCCTTTATCCCTTCGCTATGCCACGCCTGCGGCAGGCAAGCTATGGGGATGGCGGCTCTATCGGGGCTAAGGGTATGGATTGGTCGTTGAACCTCACCCCAGGATATCTGTCGGGAATCACCTCTGCCTATCTTTTGGGCACATTTTTCTGTCATCTCCCCAGCCTCTCCGAAGGAGAGGGTGCAGCTACATTCGAATGTTTCTGGTTAAATTAGCCTGATTTTGCATTAATTTTCTCGAACTATACCCTTTGTTGGCTCCCCTCTCCTTCGGAGAGGGGCTGGGGGTGAGGACACTATTCAATTATAAATAAGAGTATGTGTAGCCGCTCCCCTCTCCTTTGGAGAGGGGCTGGGGGTGAGGTCTGGTAAACAAATACTTTCACATATTGGCTCGATCTGCGAAAATCCGCGAAAACCGCATTCCATTAAACAAAAAAAAGGCAGGGAATAACTCCCCGCCTTTAACGAACTGAATTTTAAAACGATAAATTATAAACCTCCCGAGGCGTTTACCCTTTGTCCTGTAATCCATCCGGCATCGTCCGATGCAAGGAAGGTTACAATACCGGCAATATCCTGCGGCTGACCCAAACGGCCCAGTGGTGTTGTAGCTACAAGCTGGGCCTCAAACTCGCTGCCTATAACTCCGGCGGTGTGTGTGCCTTCGGTTTCTGTAATACCCGGCGATACCGTATTTACCCTTATTTTTTTAGGGGCAAGCTCCAGTGCCAGTGTTTTTGTAAGGGTGTCAAGCGCACCTTTTGTTGCTGCATAAACTGCGGCATTAGGGCTTGGGCTGGTGGCTATTACAGAGCTGATGTTAATAATGCTGCCGCCTGTTTCCGGGAAGTGTTTTAAAGCTTCGCCTGTGGTAAGGATGGGGCCCAATACATTGGTGTGAAACTGCCTGTCAAATTCTTCAGCAGTTACATCCTGTACCGCGTCAAATTTATAGATACCTGCATTGTTTACTACAATGTCTATATTGCCAAAGGCTTCCTTTGCCTGGCCAAAAATGCGTGCAATGTCTTCGGTGCTGGTTACAGACCCCTGAACGGCGATGGCCTGGCCACCGCTTGCGGTTATTTCGCTAACGGTTTTGTCTGCACCCGCTTTATCTGATGCATAATTTACGGCAACTTTTGCGCCTGCATTTGCTAAATCTTTTGCTATACCGGCTCCAATTCCTTTTGAAGCTCCGGTTACGATGGCTACTTTGCCTTCTAATTTTAAACTCATCTTGTGTTGACTTAAACTTTTAAAACATTTATATATTTAAATAAATCAATGTATTTTAATATAGCTTTTTGCTTTTATCCAAATACACAACAAATGTATATCTATTAATTTATATATTTATATTTTTCTATATGTTTTTTTTCAAAAAACAGAAGTTTATTGTTTAAGGGTGCTTAAAAAGGTAATGTAGCCATCAAGGACTTCGCTGTCTATAGAGTATTTTATATTGCGGCCTTCCTTTTCGGATATAAGTAATCCGGCATCGCCCAGTTGCTTAAGGTGATGCGAAACAGAAGGTTGTGCGAGGTCTACAAGTCCGCAAATATCAGCACATTGCATCCATTCCCGTTGTTTTACCTCCTGGAGTATGCGCAGGCGGGTGGGGTCGCCCAGCGCTTTCGATATGCGTTCTATATCTTTAGCTTTCATAGTAAAATTTATATATGCAAATTTATCAATTTAAATGACACGAAACTGTTAATGTGTTTTTGTGTTATTTGCCACTAATTTGACTTATTCACTATTAATTAAATTAGGTAGCGTATGGGCTTAAAAGAAATTAGTTGAAATGATGGCTTCAGTAATTAGAATTACTATTTTTTTACCTTTGCAGCCACGGATTATAAGTGCTAATTCTATTCAATACTTCCCTACAATCTTTCCCACGATATTTGCCTTACACAAAAATTATGTGTTACGCATCGCAACCTGTTACCCGCAAAGTATTCGACTATAATGCCTACATACAAGGCCGCCTGCGTGGTGAATATGTAGTTATTTACCATACTGTTGTAGAAGAACCTGAAGATGTTGCGTCTGATATTCAATTAGATATAACAGACATGCCGACTTTTGATATACAGCAAACGACTGTAATCCCAATTATTTCTTTCAGTAATAATATTCATTCTGATTTAATTTGGGCAACAACAATTTCCAGGGATATATTCTCAGACTATTACTACACTACAAATCTTACTCTTCCTATCAAAGCAACCTCCATCAATTGCCGGGGTGCTCCACATTTATTGTAACGATTATTTTTTTCCACGGCTAAAAACCGGGGTAGGTTTCTATTGCCATAATCGTTCTTTGACATATTGAAATATTAATGAGTGCACATGTAGCTAAGCCCCGGCGGGGCGAAATGTTTATAGCATTATTTAGACCATAGTTTTTGAGTTCCGGCGGAACGGCATGTAAAATTATGCCGCTCCTCCGGAGCTCTAAGCTGCGCGATTGTTAGTTTTCTATAAACATGCCGTTCCTCCGGAACTTAAAAGATAATATTCCTCAACATACTCTCATTTCCATATAGCCTTGTGCCCATCCGGCTTTAGTCGGTTTTCCTTGTGTTCTTAGTGTTTTTGTTGGTTGTGATTAACCTGGTGATCTTTGTGGTTAATCGCTTATGGGGTACACAGTTAATATAAATTATGGCGTTCTTCCAGACTTATTTCCGTACAGCCCTGTGCCTTCCGGCTTTAGTCGGTTTTCCTCGTGTCCTTAGTGTTTTTTGTTGATTGCGATTAACCTGGTGATCTTTGTGGTTAATTGCTTATGGGGTACACAGTTAGTATAAATTATGCCGTTCTTCCAGAACTTATTTCCGTACAGCCCTGTGCTCTTCTGGCTTTAGTGAGTTTTCCTCGTGTCCTTAGTGTTTTTTGTTGGTTGCGATTAACCTGGTGTTCTTTGTGGTTAATTGCTTATGGGGTACACAGTTAATATAAATTATGCCGTTCTTCCAGAACTTATTTCCGTACAGCCCTGTGCTCTTCCGGCTTTAGTGAGTTTTCCTCGTGTCCTTAGTGTTTTTTGTTGGTTGCGATTAACCTGGTGTTCTTTGTGGTTAATTATTCGTAGTTGCATTGCCCCCTTCTTTGTGTTATAACTTTTCTTCACAATACCTTTCCAGCAAATCCTTTTCAATCCCAAGCTTTACTGCACGTTTATAAAACAGCAATACAAGAGGAGAGAATAATTTAAACAACGGGTTAGTAAGGTGCGTATCGCCCCATTTAAAGGCAACGGCAATATGGTAAATGTTTTTCGGGATCTGGTTTTTGGTAATGGTTTTACCGTCGTTCACTAAGCCAAACATCATTTTTAAGAAATTCTCAAAATTGGGTTGGCCCTTAGTTAGCCTGACCCTGAAAATTATGGGTTCATCGGCATCGTTAAAAAAGCGGTGGTAATGGCCCGGGGGAACAACTGCACTTTCGCCGGGCTTTAAGTAGAGTGTGGTTGTCCCTTTTTGCAGGCCGAGTAAACCTTTTACGGCAAAGAACTCTTCGGTAAATTTAGTGTGGTAATGCAGCGGGTTGCCACCTCCTGGCGCGAGGCTAACTTCAAAAAATGTATACGCCCCACCAGTATCTGCAGAACTTTTTAGTATGGTGGTATACTCGCCGTTTATAGGGTTGTGGTAAGTTTTAGGCTGCATTACTTACATATGTAATGGCACTCTATACTCTTAAGCTTGTTGTCTTTAAAGAAAAACCACCACTCATAATTTTCGGCAAGGTCATCAGGCATTAATATAATACGTTTAAGTGCTTCCCCATCTACCGTTTCGTAATCTTCTATAAACTCCGATTCTTCGGGATAATTTTTTGTAAAACTTTTAAGAGAAGTAGTGTGGTCAAACCAGTCGATGGAAGTCGACATGTACATGTGCTTTTTCTTAGAAAAATCTATAGCCTTAAAGGTTAGCGTTCCGTTATCCAGCTCAAACGTTATGCCCCTGTAATATACCATCTTTACGTCGGGGCTTTTGCTGCACGTCTCGCCGGCATAAGGAGTTGCGGTACTGTCGGCAGCCCTGTAGCGCTCTATGAATTCGGTATAGGGCAGGGAGAGTTTTATCTTGTCGTTTATGCGTGCCTCTTCCCGCGATATGGTTTCCTTGTTTTGTGCAAACATCGAAAAAGACAGGAGTAAAAAAAGGCAGGTACTAATTTTCATGCTAATAAAACTTAAAGTGTAAAGGTAAGCATTGCTGCCCATATACTACAACGGCATTTGGTTGTGGTATGTTATAAGCCTAACACGAAAATTTGCATTCTATAATGGCAAGCTTTCCATTTTTAAAATAAAAGAACCATTCGCTGTCGTCACCCGATTCGGCAGGGTCCAGTTTTATTATTTTGTATACTTTGTCTTCGCAGTCCTGTAATGCGGCACCGGCATTTGGGAAAAGCTTTTGCACATCGGCCAGCTTTGTGTTCCCGTTAAAGGTAATGCCCTTATGTACAAAGAACAGCGGGGCTTTTGGTGCCGCGCTTAAATTAATCTCCCTGAAATTCATGATGCCGTTATCCATTTCAAACATCAGGCCTTTATAATATACGTATTCAAAACTACTATCAGCATCGGCACCACATACTTTAGAGTAATCCGGCTTTATAATACTGTCAGCTTTTTTATAAATTTTGTCAAATTCTCTCTTGGCAATTGTAAGTGTAAGTTTGTTGCTTATGGTAGCGTCATCCCACGAAATGGTTTCGGTTTGAGCAAAGGCAGGCAGGGAAAGTAAAAAAAGTAAGTAAATGAAAAATTTCATGAAAAAATAAATAATTAAATAGAGAATCCTCTTTGCCTTTTGGCCTCAAAAATTAATACGGCTGCCGCTACCGATACGTTCATGGAGTCGATCTCGCCCTGCATGGGTATTATAATATTTTGGGTAGATGCTTCGCGCCAAGGTTGGGTTAGCCCTGTAGCCTCTGTACCTACAACAAGTGCGGTAGGGGTGCTGTAATCCTGCTCATGGTAGTATGCCGAATCCTGTAATGTGGCGCAGTATATATTAATGTTATTTTCTTTAAGGTAAGCAATAACTTCTTCTGTACTGCCGGTAGCTATCTGGTTAGTAAACAGGCAGCCCACACTTGATCGTACAATGTTGGGGTTGTACAGGTCGCCTTTGGGGTCGGCTATAATAACGGCATCCAGTTTGGCGGCATCGGCGGTACGCAATAGTGCGCCAAGGTTACCGGGTTTCTCTGTAGCCTCTGCAACAAGTACTAATGGGTTAGTGCCCAATTGCAAATCGTTAAGCGATAGGCTTTTGCTTTTTGCTACGGCAATAACACCCTCGGTAGTATCGCGGTATGCCAGTTTCTGGTATATCTCGCGGCTTATCTCTATCACTTCGGCCTGCCTTCCTGCCAAGGCGCGCACTTCGGTTTCCGATAATAATTCCGGGACAAATAGTGCCGTATCAATTTCGTAGCCGCCTTTGCGGGCAAGAAGCAGTTCGCGCTGCCCTTCTATTAAAAAAGTACCGCTTTGCCTGCGTGCCTTAGCTTTTTCCTGCAAGAGCACAAGTTGTTTTATATAGGGGTTTTGGGCGCTGGTTATTTGTTTCATGAAAATGCCAATGTTGCAAAGTTACAAAGCCGCAAAGTTACATTATGTTATATGATTAATTATATGCTAATATACTATTTTGTGGTATTGTCACGCAGAGACGCGAAGACGTAAAGCTGTGCCGAAAATTGTATCTGGAAAGCAGTTGAAAAGTCGCAAAGGTTTGTGGCTTTCAGCCACTTTAGTAGATGCAATTATCAGAATTAACGGTAATCAGGGGTAGTATCGGCAGTGAGTTTGGCTATAAGTTTGTCCTGTTCTTTTGCCACGGCTTTAGTAATCTCATCTTTTGTGCCTTTGGTTTCGGTTACAATTTTTATTAAGGCTGTTGTAGGGCTGGACGGATTGGCAGCGATAAAGGCTGCAAATTCCTTAAGGTTTTCGGGATAAATGCTGTTGTCGGTTACCTCTATAGTTGGCGTGTTATCTTCACCCAGTAAAAAGCCGTATTGGTACATTCGGTAAAAATCAATAGCTTGAGGGGTTAACTTGCTGTAAGGGTGTTTGCTAATGAACTTCTCCCAACTAAGCATACGCTTTCCTACAGCATTAAACGATATGGCAATCCCGGCATCTGCCGAATATAAATTTTCATCGTCTTTAGCCAGCAGGGCAATAAAATCTTCATAATCTTCAGTAACATGGCCTTTAAATTGCGACAGGTAAAAATTGGCTACAGTGCGAATTTCTACCATGCCTTCGCCAATTTCCCAAAACTCTATACCGGCACTTTTAAGCAGTGCTTCTTTCTTAGCAATAGAGTCGGGTGCCGCTTTAGGGTTTCCACGATCGTCTGAATAATATTCGTAATAATGCTCTAAAATATTCTGCTCATTATGTTCCAGTTGCCTCATAATGCTGTCATTCTCTTTTTTGTAAGAGTCATACAGGTCATTTGCCTCTTCAGCAGATAAGGATGAAAGTTTACGCTGCACCTCCTTTTTTTTCGCCAGGAATTCAGCAATAAGCGTGGGTGTTGTGACGGCAGGTTTACTAACCGCCGTTACCGTTGCCGGTGCTTCTGTGCTTTCGGGGGCAGCCTCTATGGTTTCGTTGTCTTTTTTACACGAATACAAAAACAGCAGTGCTATTGCTAAACAGATCGTTTTCATAACCATTATTATTTTATGTAGAGAGTGTTATTGTTATAATAACCCGCGTGCCTTAATTTCCAGGTACTTATTAATACTGTCTATAGTAAGGCTTTCCGGTTTTGTAAGCACCGAGTAGATGCCATATTTGCGAAGCTCGTTTACGATAAGCCTTTTCTCAAAAGCAAATTTTTCGGCTATAACCTGGTCGTAAATTTCCTGTATGTTGGCAGCCTTTTGGTTGGTAAGCTGTTCCAGTTCTACGTTTTCAAAGAATACTACAACAAGCATGTGGCTTTTAGCGATACCTTTAAGGTAGGGCAACTGGCGCTTAAGCCCGTCGAGCGTTTCAAAATTGGTATATAAAATAATAAGGCTGCGCTGGGTAATGTTCTTCTTAACATCGGCATACAGGCGGCCAAAATCACTTTCAAAAAAGTCGGTCTTAATGTTGTACAGCGTTTCCAGTACCTTTTGCATTTGTGTAGAACGCCTCTCGGCAGCCACACGGTTCTCTACCTTGCGCGAAAATGCAAACATACCCGCTTTATCCTGCTTTTTAAGGATAATGTTGCTAAGTACCAGCGTTGCATTAATGGCATAATCCAGCAGGCTAAGCCCGTTAAAAGGCATCTTCATTACACGGCCTTTATCTATAACCATGTATACACTTTGCGAGCGCTCGTCCTGAAACTGGTTTACCATCAGCTGGTTTTTCTTGGCCGTCGCTTTCCAGTTTATGGTACGGATATCATCGCCGGATACATATTCCTTAATCTGCTCAAACTCCATAGTGTGGCCTATGCGGCGAATTTTCTTAAGACCATAGTCAAACAGCCTGTTAGAAAACGCCATCATATCATACTTGCGCAATTGCTGGTAGGATGGGTAGGTGGGCACCAGCTGGCCTTCGCCAAAAATAAAGCGGCGTGCCACGAGGCGCAGGGGGGATGATACATAAATATTTAGTTTGCCAAAGTAATATTCGCCACGCTCACGGGGGCGTAAAAAATATTCGAAAGCATCGTGCCCGCCCGCAGGCACCTTACGGATAACCTGAAAATCACGCACCTGAAACTGGAACGGGATCTCGTCTATTACCTTAAGGCGAACCGGGAAACCGTAGCCATTCTCTATTTTTAGCGTAACAGCATTTTCATCGCCGTTGCTAAATTTTTCTACCGTTTGCCTGTCGCCGGTAAAACGCTGGTTGCTGGCAAAGAGCAACAGGAAATCGATTACCAAAAAGGCGGCAAAAATATAGAGCAGCAGCCATGTGGCCTGGTACAGTGCCGGAAAAATATAAGCCAGCACAAAACATACCAGTATGCCTATAAAAACATAAAAGGTAAAATTGTTAAGGTATATGCGGTTTAGCCACTTCATTAACGTGGAATTTCTACAGTGTCTATAATCTGCTTAATGATCTGCTCGCTGCTAATGCCTTCCATTTCACGCTCCGGTGCTACAACCACACGGTGCCTTAGTACCGGCACGGCAGAATCTCTTATATCATCGGGCGTTACAAAGTCGCGGCCGCGCAGTGCAGCATACCCTTTGGCAGCATTAAGTATGGCAATAGATGCCCTTGGCGATGCGCCCAAATATAAAAAGGCGTTCTCGCGGGTGTTTATCACGATCTTGGCAATGTACTCTATAAGCTGTGGCTCTACCATAACCTGTTTTACAAGTGCCTGGTATTTAATAATGTCTGCCTGAGAGAGTACACGCTCTATTTTTTCGAGCTTGTTACGGTCCTGCAATGCATTTTCGCGTTGTAGTATCGATATTTCCTCGTCGAGCTTAGGGTAGTCTATAGTTATCTTGAAAAGGAAACGGTCAAGCTGCGCTTCGGGCAGGCGGTACGTACCTTCTTGTTCTATAGGGTTTTGTGTGGCAATAACCAGGAAAGGAGCCTCCATAGTGTAGGTAGAACCCTCTACGGTTATCTGGCGCTCTTCCATAACTTCAAAAAGGGCAGCCTGCGTTTTTGCAGGGGCACGGTTTATCTCATCAATTAAAACAAAATGAGAAAATATAGGCCCTTTTTTAAACGTAAATTCCGACTTGGAAAGGTCGAATACCGATGTACCCAAAATATCCGACGGCATTAGATCGGGCGTAAACTGTATACGGCTAAAGTCCAGCGAAAGTGTTTTGCTTAACAGCTTTGCCGTGATGGTCTTTGCCACGCCGGGTACACCTTCAAGCAGTACATGCCCGTTAGACAGTATGGCTACAAGCAACTGGTCTATCATTTTATGCTGGCCTACAATTACCGTGTTAAGCTGCTGCTTTACGGCATTGATGCTGCGTTGCAAGTTAGAAAGGTCTGTACGGGCACCAAAAGTTATATCCTCGCTTTCCGGCTCTGTGGCAGGTGGTACAGGTTTAACATCGGGGGTGGTATCCTTTTCTAAATTAATGTTTTCCGGTTGATTTTCCGGAATATTATTGTTGTCAAATTCTGTCATATCCTTAAATTTTCTATAGCGTTGTTTACTGCTGCCACATCGGCCTCTGTACTGGCAAAGTTATGGCGGTGTTTTTTTATTAGGTTTATTGCGGTTTGTATTTCTTCTACAGGTTTGCCGGTCTTAAGGTGCAGCTTTTCGGCAAAGGCATCGTCAAGGCTGTACGTATCTATAAGGTACTCTGTGCGCACCTGTTCTAAAAAGTAAATTATTTTTTTCTCTATAATAGTATGGTGGTCGCCCTCCATAAAGTAAAGGTTGCCTATGGTCTTGGCAAAATCTATAGTAGTATTGCGCAACGGGGCAATTTCCGGGATAATGCGCTGCTTTCTTTTAGCGTTAAAAAATATAAATACGGCAAGCCCTAAAAGCCCAAGGTAGTAGGCCGCCTTAAGGGCAGGCTGTTTTAATATGTAGCCTAACGGCGAATCGTTCATGGTGCTTGTTGCATTGCCGTCCTGCCAGTAAAGGGTACCGCGCGGTATTAGCGACACTACGTCCTGGGTATACTGGTAATGGTTGCCCTTAAGCAGGTAATAATTACTAAAAACGGCAGGCTGTGTATGCAGCAGTATGCGGCCATTGCCAAAGGGCACCTCTATAAAATTAGGCAGTTTTTTGCCGTTGTCTATCTGGTAGCCTAATATTTTTATACCGCTTTCTTTTATTTTCTGGGGCGTAAGGCTGTCAAAAAAAGTAACGCCAACCCCTTCATTATACCAGTATTTTTTTGCAGGCGATTTTTGCAGGTTAAACTGTATAGAGTCGCCAAAGAAACGCGATTCGGCATGTAAATCAAGTGTATCTGTAATTTTTTGCGGGAACTGTTTCATGCTCAGCACAACCGTATTGCCATAATCGGCAAACGACAACAGCTCTGTAGCCGACTGGCTGTCTATTTCATCAACTTCGCTAATGGCTAAAAAGGTACCCTTTATGGTATATTTCTCGGTATCATAGTCGTATTTTTCATCAAAATACTCGTAAGGTGTAATCCTGAATTTCTCGATGCTGTCGCCTTTAACTAAACCGTTCACTTCCTCATTAAACACATAAAGCCCAAGCGGAGCCTTTGCGCTGGTAGAATAAGTGGGTGTCCAGTCTATAGGATCGGGGCTCGATGCATCGTCATAAATAAGCAATCCTGCAATAATAACCACTATGCCTATATAAAGTATGAGTTTCCTGTTCATTTTATAAGGTGTTTAGGGTTTTCTTAAACGATCGTTCGGCTTTAGCAAATGACCTTTCATCTATAGGGAAATCGCCATACCAGCTGTGGTCATACACATAGGAGAGGTACTCAAAATCCCTGCGCAGGGTAGTGTCTTTTATTTCATACAGGTAATCGTTGTTGGTCTTGTCGCGGTCCCAGCCAATAATTTCGCGGTACGACAGCATTTTTAGCACCCATAAATAGTAGTAGCGCAGTGCCAGCCTGTAATTGCCGGCTGCTTTTGTTTCTTCTATAAGCTGCTTAAAGTCGGTTTCATGGATGTTTACAGCTTCGTGCTCATCATTGTCAGGGCCTATTTTGCCGCGCGAACGTCCAAAAATCCACATCCCCTGTTTGTTAAGGATAAGGCGTACAATAAGGTATACCACAAACCCTATGATACCAAAGGCTGCTACTTTAAAAACAGGACTAAGCCATTGCAGGTTTACATTGCTTTTCTTTTTACTACCACCAAAAAGCCATTCTAAAAAGCGCTGCCATAACGACTTTTTAGCCTCCTGCTCTTTGTATATAAAATCTTCGTCATCATATTTTTTCTGGTAACCCGGCGCAAAGCTTCGTTTGCCATAAACGGGCGCTTCATAAATAACAGCGGGGGTTTTGGGTTGGTTAAGGGTATCCGCTATGGCAATATCAATATCAATATCTGCCATAGGCGGCGGATCTGTCAGCGTATCCTCAGTTCCCTGTGCCATGGCACACAAGGAACTGCAAAGGAGTAGTATGTAAAGTATAAATTTGTTCAAGGTTAGGTTTGTTGGTGTGGCGTGTATTGTTGTTTTATTTAGCAGGCTGAGCAATCCTTTTATTTACCTTATAAGGGTATATAAGATAGTAGTAGGTAATTGCTGCAAGGGTTATTAGTATAATGGCAATGTTAAGAACGCGTGGCATATCTGGCGAATAGCGGGTTACAAAACCCTCCAGCACACCGGCGGCAAAGGTAAATGGCAGGGTGCTTACCCATATTTTAAGACCGCTTTTAAAGCCTGTTTTAAGCGACTCTACTCGCGAGAATGTTTTAGGGAACAATAAGGCTGCGCCAAAAATAAGCCCGGCGGCACACTCCATTACCATCCCAAAAATTTCCATGCAGCCGTGTATCCAGATACCGCGAACACTTTCCCAAAAGACTCCTTTTTCGTAAAAAAAATACTGGAAAGACCCAAGCATTACTGCATTTTGAAACAGGAAATACATGGTCATGATACCGCCTGTAATCCCGAAAATGAACATATAGGCACCTACTTTTAAGTTGTTTAGCGTTATGCCTATAAAGCTGCCCACGCTGCCACCGCTTTTATAAACGGCTACGGGGTTGCCCTCGTCTATATTTTTAAGGGTCATGTTTACATACTCGTCGCCCAGGATAACGCGCACAAAGTTTTCGTCTTTACTGGCAGATAGTACACCTATTGCCGTAAAGATAAAAAACATGATAAACGCATACAGCACGTAACGCCTGTTGTTGTAAACAATTAAGGGAACTTCGGTTTTAAAAAAGTAGGCCACCCTGTTAGTTTCCTCACGCTTAGTCTTATATATTTTTTGATAGGTAAGTGCGGCAAGGTGGTTAAGGTATATAACCGTTTTACTTTTAGGGTAGTATGTTTGCGCATACGAGAGGTCGTTAACCAAATGTATGTACAGGCTTGCAATTTCGTCAGGATTTTTTTTAGCTTTACCAAAAATTGCCTGCTCAAATTCGAGCCATTTTTCTTTATTTTGTTTTATAAACGCAACTTCTCTCATACATAGCTAAAATATAAAATATGCCACAACTATCTATAACAACTACACAAAATGTTAACATTAATTTTAATACGGCAAACGTAGGCGAGCGCGTAGTGGCTTACTTGCTTGATGTGGTGGTGATTGCGGCCTATTATTTTGTGGTTTATTTTTTAATAGGACAGCTGCTGGATGTTACCCGTATGGTAAATAACCTGGACCAGTGGGCAATTATAGCCATTAACGGGGTTGTATCGCTGCCTGTTTTGTTGTATACCCTGCTGCTGGAAAGCTTTTTTGAGGGGCAAACCATAGGAAAGCGCATCATGAAAATTAAGGTTATTAAGATAGACGGCTACCAGGCAGGCTTTGGCGATTACCTTATAAGATGGCTTTTTCGCATTGTAGAAGTTACCGGATTAATGGGGCTTGTGGGCTTAATAGCCATGAATGTGAGCAAAAAGACCCAGCGCATAGGCGACATGGCTGCGGGCACGGCGGTAATATCTCTAAAAAATGATGTTACTATTAACCATACTATCCTGCGCGATATAGGCAGCAACTATGTACCGGTATATCCGCTTGTTATTAAGCTTAGCGACAACGACGTGCGTATTATTAAAGAAACTTACGAAACCAGTTACCAGACTGCCGACTTTGATATGATACTTAAGCTACAGGAAAAGATAGAAAATGTAACAGGGATAAAATCTACCAGCCTTAATGCCACCGCTTTTGTAGATACCATACTTAAAGATTATAACTACTACACGCAGAATATGTAGGAGGAGATTTTTAGATTATAGATGATGGATTAAAAGGTATAATTTTTTAAAACAGTTTTCTTTTTAAGCTCAATTATATCTTCAATATAGTTACCATATACAGGGATGACTTCATTACCCCTAATTTCGTAATATGGCGCAGGGAAATTTTCTTTTACCCAATCCTGAGAAGTATCAGTAGTTAGTATTTTAATTGGCTGCCTGAATTTTATTATTTCAGGGCTAAGAATTTCAGAAGCATTAAGTCCATCGTATAAAAAGGGATTGTAAGGAGCTGCCCATCGACCATCTTCTGTTTTGTAAACATCTGTAAACTGGTACTTTACCAGTACAGGCTTCCCACATAAATCTGCAATATAAAGTAGCAGTATATCATAATTATACATGGAGGCAATGCCATTGTGGCTGTAAACTTCAAAATTGATAATGTCTTTGCTAAAATTTCCATGCACATTTTTCAGTACTTTATATTCAGCATTGTATTTAGAATCGAAAGCAACCACGTTAGGACAATTAGCTGTGTTTACACGCGTTAATTTTAATTTTTTTGCTACAACAATATTTAATTTTGGATGGGCTTCATCACACTTTACATTCTCTAAGCAAGGTACCGGCTCTAAAATTATAAAGCTGCTCTTTTGTTGAGCCAAATCTGCTACTCTAAATTTTTTTGAAATATAATTTGGACTTATAAAATATAGCGAATCGTTCATGTAAGCTTTAATTTTAAATTTTCCGTTAACATCAGTTTTTGCAACATACTTTCTATTGTCATAAATTTTATTAATCGTTTTTATACTGGCATATTCAGTTTCAGCATACTTAGATAATGTATCATTTAATACAACAAGAACCAGATTGCTTTTACCTTCAGTAGCTGCGTTGCCTTTAACTACAATTTTAGAAGAGCATGAACAGGATATAACGGCAAGCAAAACAATTAGAAATTTTATCATTGTTTAAAATATTCATTTTAGGGATGTTAGCAATATTATAAAAATCGGGTAATAATTTTTGGAAGTGACTTCTTACATACCCGTAAATTTAGTAAGATTAATCTTTACCAATTGATTTTTAACATGTTAAAGTTAAATATTATTTAAAATTTAAATAATTTAATCATAAATTAGCTTTAGAGGAATGCGAAAAATTAACGTGATTGAGTATGAGAAAGAAATTGTTAGTGTTAGGCGTGGCTATTTTTTGTAGCTATTTTAGCGCAGTTGCGCAAACGGAAAAAGAGGATGACGTAAAGCAGGAGAACGTAGTTTCCCACAAAGTAGAAATGGGCGAAACGGTAATGCTCATAGCAAAAAAGTACCGCACCACGCCGGAGAATATTTACGACCTTAACCCGGAGGCAGTACATGGCATAAGCTACAACACCGTTTTGCAAATACCTGCCGATAAGCGTTATGTAGCAAAAGATAAAGCTAAAAAAACGAACAGGATTAACAATGATGCAGTTTATAACAACGGCCACCAAACAGCCAGTGTGCCAAAGGGATAATAAAAAAACTGTTTTAACTTAAAATTATGGGGTTTATTAATGCAATTAGCCGTTACAAAAACTAACTTTGTAGCGGCTTAATTTTTGTTAAAAACTGTTGTATGAAATACATTTTAATTTTATTTTTTTCGTTGGCATTGCTTTCAACCCCTGCTTATGCTCAGGATCTTAAAAAACACAAGGTAGCTAAGGGCGAGACTGTAGTGAGCATTGCAAAACAATATAAAATTACACCTTACGATATTTACCGCCTTAATCCCGATGCCAAGAACGGGCTTAAGCTGGATAGCGTGCTGCTTATTCCTAACAATCCGGTAAAACCGCTTCCTGCAAATGCTGCGGTTAAAGAGCCTGCTACAAAAGTGGTGAACACCACCCACGAAGTACTTGCTAAAGAAACCCTTTACAGTATTGCAAAAAAATATAAGGTTACCGTTGCCGACCTTGAAAAAGCAAATGCCGACTTACTTAAAGACGGGCTTAAAAACGGCCAGCACCTTATTATACCTGTAAAAGGCAGTGGGGTAGAGGCACAGGCTAAAATTGCCGAAAAGCAACAGGATAAAAAAGGCGAACCGTCTTACATGTTCTACACCGTTGCTGCCGGAGATACCAAGTATGCCATTGCAAAAAAATACGGCATGACCGTGCAGCTTATAGAAGAGCTTAACCCGGCTGTTAAAGATACTTTGCCATTAGGCTACAGGCTTAAACTGGCTAAAGACGCTGTTATTGCCGAGGCTAAAGTGCCGGAACCTGCGGCTACGGCTGCTGTAACTGCGGCACCCCAGGCAGATAAATACATTGATTATACCGTAAAGCCTAAAGAAACCCTTTACAGCCTTACTAAAGATACCGGCCTTACAGAGCAGGAACTTTACACGCTAAACCCCGCGCTTAAAGATGGCGTTAAAGAAGGTATGGTGCTTAAACTTCCGGTGGCATCGGTACCGGTGCAGGGCGTTGGTGCAGTGGTTAACCTTAACAGTACCTTAAAAAAATCAGATACAAAAGAGCTTGCCCTGCTGTTGCCGTTTAATATGTACCGTATAGAGAGCGATACCGTTAAGGCTAAATTATTGCGCAGTGATAAATTCCTGAACCTTACGTTAGATTTTTATGCTGGAGCACTTATAGCAATAGATTCGGCTAAAACACTTGGGCTGCCGCTTAAGGTTAAAATACTTGATGCCAAAGAAAATTCTAAAACATCGGATGTAGCTACCCTTAAAAGCGGGTTAACAAGTGCCAGTGCTGTTATAGGCCCGTTCTTTCAGGGTAATGCAGAGAGTGCCGCAGCTTTACTGCCGGGCATCCCTGTAATATCGCCTATGGCAAAAGAGGGCGGTAAGCCGTACCCTAACCTGTACCTGAGTATACCAAGCGACGAAAACATGCGCCTTGCCATGCTTAGCTACCTGCGCAGCAAGAACGGTAATGTTGTGGCAATTGTAGATAAAAAGAAAACAAGCTCCCGCGATTTTATAAAGGCTAACTTCCCCGAAGTTAAATTTTTAGACGGTATAACCGGAGATGGTATTCGTGCACTGCTTGTTAAAGATAAAACCAATTATGTAGTACTGGATACCGAAGCATTAAGCTCTGTAACCGGTGTTACCAAATTGCTTACCGAGGCACAAACTGACTTTACAATTCAGCTTGCTGTATTAGACAAAAGCGATAAGCTTGATAATGATGAGGTGCCGCTGGAAAGGCTTATTAAGCTAAAAATGCTGTACCCGTCTATTACCCGCGACGATGATAATGCCCAAAGCCTGCTGTTCCGTAAAATTTTCAGGGAGAAGAACGGTTATAACCCGTCGCAATATGCAGTACGTGGGTTTGACGTAACGTTCGATGTTATCATGCGCCTTTTCCAGCCTGAGGGTATTGCGGCTACGTTAGAGGGTAAATCGTCGGCACAGGTAGAAAATAAATTTGCCTACAATAACGTAAACGGCGGCAACTATAATAAAGGAGTTTATATATTGCAGTATGACGAAGGCATGCTGGTAAAAGAAGCACAATAATCATGACATCAAAAGTAACCTACCTGGGAGATTTAAGAACCTCCTCTATACACCTGCAATCGGGCAGCGAAATAATATCCGATGCGCCACTTGATAACAATGGCAAAGGCGAGGCATTTTCGCCTACCGATACTGTGGCAAATGCCCTGGCAAGCTGCATGCTTACCGTTATGGGTATCAAGGCCCGCGACATGGGTGTGTCCTTAACAGGGTCTGTAGCCGAAGTAACAAAATCAATGCAGGCAGAACCCCGCAGGATATCGGGTATTAAAGTGGTGTTTACCATGAAAAGCGATGCCGATGAAAAAGCTAAAACCATATTACAGCGTACGGCACTTACCTGCCCGGTACACCAAAGCCTGCACCCGGATATAGTAAAGGATGTAACGTTTAACTGGTAAAAGACAATCTTTCACTGAAATATAAACAAGGAAATCCTTGTTAAACGATTCTTAAAATACCTATTTATAGGTATTTTTTTTTGGTTTTAACATTCTTAGATTTGAGTTAACCAATTCAATTATAGTAATTAAAACCTTACTTATGAAAAAATCACTCTTTGTAATATTTTTATTATTAAGCTTTTCCTGCAATACTTCGTTCATAACAGCAACCATAAGAAACAGAAATGTTTACAAAACAAAATCTAATCTTCGCGTTAAAAAGATTTATAAAATAGATCGACCAGTGACAGATCCAAGGGATTTTATAATTTCACCTAACGGAGCTGTAAACGCTACAAAAAAAACGACTGTTACTACTACAGAGCCAGCCGTAGAAAGTCCAATCTATTTAAGAGAACAATTAAAACTGAGGAAAATAGTTACGACTTCAACAAGTACAAATCCACCATCATCTGTTACAACTACATCTACAACAGCTTTTATGGCTTTTAACGGCAATTCTAAGTCCAAAGTTTTAGTTACTGAATACGTGGATATTTCAAATCAATCAGAAAATAAATTTATTCGTTATAAGGTTTTGTCTGACGAAGGCGATTTTAAGTATATAAAATACTATCTGGATGCAAATTCGTAACTGATACTATAATAGAACTTGGTATAGAAAATGCAGAATCGAAGCCTGAAAGTTATATTTATAAGGTATCCAAAAAAGAATTAGAGCCTAATACGCATTATTTAGCAAGTAGTGCATTATTAGGTAAAATTGTAACCTTACCTCTGAAGATCAGAAAACAATACTGGGATAATAATAACAAAGTTGTGGAGGGTACATTATCTTTAGGTTATAGTTTTGGATGGAAATATAAAATAGGTAACCATCCTTACAGGTCGCATTATGTTTCAACAATTCTATACGCAGCAGGAATTAGTCAACAAAAATATTTCAGTATTGTAAAAGATTCGATTACATTAAAACCTGTAGCAGGAATCAAATCTGATGAATTTGCAATTACCTATATGTGCTTCGGTGTGACTTATGAATATGAAAAATTTAATATTGGAATTTTCACGGGTAAAGATAAAATGTTCGGTAATTTAAATGATTGGGCATATCAGAACAAGTGGTGGTGGGGACTTGGAATCGGATATGATTTGTTTAAATAATTAAACTATTTACTTCGAAATTAAACTCATTAATTCTATATTTATATACCTTTGCCCCTTAACCATAAGGGGCAATTTATTTTGGACGACCAGCAAAAATTCTTAATTACACTCGCACATACAAAGATGCCTTTTGGCAAATATGAAGGCCGCTTTCTTATAGACCTGCCCGAATATTATGTAGTGTGGTACCATAATAAAGGTTTTCCTAAAGGTACGCTTGGGTTACAATTACAGCTTGTTTATGAACTTAAGCTTAACGGGCTGGAAAGCCTGATACATAATATAAAGAAACAATATCCTAAGGGCGTTAAGTGATTATTAATTGCTTAATGTAGCAATTGGTGGGTGAGGTTTAACCGTAGAGACGCAATGCTTGCGTCTCCCACAAGAATTGAAAATGATCTGGTAGTGATGTTTTTCCCGAGCTCATTTTAACCAAATTAAGCTATTTCTATAAATATCCCACTTCTCCGAAGCTGAAATGCTTATTATATAATCAGGATACGTAAATGACGTACTGTCATTTAAAATTTACCATACTTTATCATCTCATCAATAAATTTGAGCCATCAGCGACACATTGCCATGTAATGTTAAATTTTCTTAACGTGGTATAAAATTTGTCAGGTAAAATATATGGCCGGGTTTATAACCCGTAAGATAACATGGTATGCAGTATTTTTAGAGTATTGCGGCAACTTGTTTATTTTTAAAATGTTACATTAAGTAATTGTTACATGGGGTATTTCCTTTTGCAATCAATTAATTTTCGTACTTTTGCCAAGTTTTTTACAGAACTACAACACAACAACAACAGCATACCATAATGAATCAGACAAAGTATATTTTTGTTACCGGAGGTGTTACATCTTCCCTGGGCAAGGGAATTATAGCGGCTTCGCTGGCAAAACTATTGCAGGCCAGGGGATACAGGACAACCATTCAGAAGTTTGACCCCTATATTAATGTAGACCCCGGCACGCTAAACCCTTACGAGCACGGAGAATGTTATGTTACCGACGATGGTGCCGAGACCGACCTGGACTTAGGCCACTACGAGCGCTTTTTAAATGTGCCTACATCTCAGGCTAACAATGTTACTACCGGCAGGGTATACCTTTCGGTGATAGAGAAAGAACGCAGGGGCGAATTTCTTGGTAAAACGGTGCAGGTTATACCGCACATTACCAACGAAATTAAGGAGCGCATGCAGCTCCTGGGCCACACCGGCGATTATGATATTGTAATTACAGAGATAGGTGGTACGGTAGGTGATATTGAGTCGCTTCCGTACATAGAGTCGGTTAGGCAATTAGTTTGGGACCTTGGGGAGAGCAACAGTATTGTTATTCACCTTACCCTGGTACCGTACCTTGCAGCAGCAGGCGAACTTAAAACCAAGCCTACACAACACTCGGTTAAAACATTAATGGAGAGCGGTATTAAAGCCGATATCCTTGTGTGCCGTACAGAACACGAATTATCATCTGACCTTAGGCAGAAACTTGCACAGTTTTGCAACGTTAAGCGCGAGGCGGTTATACAAAGTATAGATGCATCTACCATTTATGATGTGCCTAACTTAATGCTGGAAGAAGGCCTTGACAGGGTTACCCTTAAAAAGCTTGACCTTCCTGAAAAAAACACTCCCGATTTAAAACCATGGAACGAGTTCCTTTTCCGACTTAAAAACCCTAAGCATACTGTAAATATTGGCCTTGTGGGTAAATATGTAGAGCTTCAGGATTCGTATAAGTCAATTCTTGAAGCGTTTATACATGCAGGTTCGGCTAACGAAACTAAGGTTAATGTAATAAGCATTCATTCAGAATATATAGACGAAGATAATGCTGCCGATAAATTTAAAGGTCTTGATGGTATTCTTGTTGCACCGGGCTTTGGTGGCCGTGGTATAGAGGGTAAAATAGAGACTGTTCGTTATGCAAGAGAGAATGGTATACCTTTCTTTGGTATATGCCTTGGTATGCAAATGGCGGTTATAGAATATTCCCGTAATGTTCTTGGCTGGAAAGATGCCAACTCTACCGAGATGAACGAGCATACTGCTTACCCGGTTATCAACATCATGGAAGAGCAAAAAACAATTACCGATAAAGGCGGTACTATGCGCCTTGGTGCATGGGCGTGCGACCTTACCACAGATACCCTTGCGAGTTCTATATACAGCGGGCAGCCGCAAATTATGGAGCGCCACCGCCACCGTTACGAGTTTAACAGTGCTTACCTTGAAGATTTGCAGGGTGCAGGCTTAATAACAAGTGGTGTTAACCCCGATACCGGCCTTGTAGAGGTTATAGAGCTGGCTGAAGAAACACACCCATTCTTTATAGGGGTACAATACCACCCGGAATATAAAAGTACAGTAGCTGCGCCACACCCGTTATTTAAAAGCTTTATAAAAGCAGCGGTGCAAAAAAAAGTAGGTAATACCGAAGTAAAAGCATAATTACGGCACAACCGTAAACGCATAAAGTGAATCAATTTTAAAAACTAAATGGAAGAAAAAAAGTTAGACTTAAAAACCATTGTAGGCTTTGGGCTTATAATGTTGTTGCTGTTATGGATGATCTATAACTCATCTGCAAAAACAGAAGCAGAAAACAAAGCTAAGGCTAAACAGGAGCAACTGGACAAAGCTAAAAAAACGCAAATACCGGAGCAGGCTTCTGCATCAGTTGTTAAAGATTCCACTATAAGCGATTCGGTACAGGTGGCACAACTAAAAAGTTCCTTAGGTGCTTTTGCCTACAGTGCTACACTGCCATCTGCCAAAAATAATTTTACAGAACTTAATAACGATGTGCTTTTACTGCGCATTGCTAATAAGGGCGGTTATATTGCAGAGGCTAACCTTAAGAATTTTGAACAGTTTGAAAAAGGTTCTAACAAAAGGGTAGAGCTTATAAAAGATAATAACGCCAGTTTTAACCTTCAGTTTAAAACTAAAGACAACCGTGTGCTTAATACTAAGGATATGTATTTTGAGCCTGTTGTTACTAAAGAAGGCGAAAATCAGATACTTACCTTAAGGCTTAAAGCAGGGCCTGAGCAGTATTTAGAGTATCGTTATACACTTAAAAAAGACTTTATGCTAGATTTTTCTATCCGTACGCAGGGCCTTTCTCAAATAGTGGATACCTCTAAACCAATAGATCTTGAGTGGCAGCTAAAATCATACAGGAACGAAAAAAGTGTAAGCTATGAAAGCCGTTATACAGATCTTGTTTATGAATTTGAAGGTGGTAAAGACGATAAGCTGGGCCAGGGTAAAGATGATAAAGAAACTGTAGATGATGTAACGTATGTTGCTTTTAAACAACATTTGTTCGTATCGATACTACTTACTGATACTCCTTTTAAAACTGCCGACCTTACCTCTGAAAATCTTGTTAAGGAAGAAAAGACCGACACTATTTTTACTAAAAACTTTACAGCTAAAATGCCTCTTGCTTACAAAGGTGGAGAACTAAGCTATAACATGAACTGGTATTATGGCCCGGCCGATTATAAAATACTTAACGACTACAACCGTAACCTTGATGAGGTTATACCACTGGGTTGGGGTATTTTTGGCTGGATAAACCGTTTTGCGTTTATACCGCTATTTACATTCCTTGCTAAATTTTTACCTTACGGTATTTCTATTATAGTGTTTACTATAATAATCAGGTTGTTAATGTCTCCGGTAACGTACAAATCATACCTGTCTCAGGCAAAAATGAAAGTGCTTCGCCCGGAAATTACAGAGCTTAACGAGAAGTACAAAAAAGACCCGATGAAAAAACAGCAGGAAACCATGAAGCTGTATACCACGGCAGGCGTAAACCCTATGGCAGGCTGTTTACCGGCGGTAATGCAAATTCCGGTGTTCTATGCACTATTCCAGTTCTTCCCGTCGTTCTTCGATCTTAGGCAGCAAAGTTTCCTTTGGGCAACCGATCTGTCATCTTATGATGTTGTATACCGTTTTCCTAACGGCATCAGGATTCCGTTTTATGGCGACCACGTAAGTTTGTTTCCTATACTTGCCTCTGTAGCTATCTTCTTTTACATGAAGATGACATCGGGCGACCAGAGTATGGCTGCACCACCGCAGGAAGGCATGCCGGATATGAGCAAGATCATGAAAATAATGATATACATATCGCCACTAATGATGCTTGTATTCTTTAACAGTAACCCATCGGGCTTAAGTTTATATTACTTTATATCAAACCTTATTACAATAGGTATTATGTATGTAATTAAAAACCACATTGTAAAAGAAGATAAGATACATGCCCTTATCCAGAACAACAAAACCAAGCCTAAAACACAGGGCCGTTTTCAGCGAAAAATGCAGGAGATGATGGAGCAGGCACAGGAGCAGCAAAAAAATAAGCCGGCCGGCAAAAAATAATTTCTTAAAAAGCACTCTCCGGGGTGCTTTTTTTATAGTAGTTTATGGTAAAATATTAATGCTGCCATTTGATTATGTATTATGTTTCAATTGGGATTATATGTCACGCAAAGTCGCGAAGCCGCAAAGTTTAAAACGGAATATTTTTTGTGGAAGAAGCGACTGTTAAGTCGCAAAGCTTTGCGACTTAACAGTCGCTGTTGTTCCAACTTATTAAACACTACAGCTTTGCGGCTTCGCGACTTTGCGTGAAAAAATATTTGAACCATATTATATTTTCATTTGGTATGCCTGTTTTTTGAAACAATAAAAAAAGTATATTCGGGTTTAATTGATAAACACACTTTAATAATGGAAAAAAGACTTATAACCTTCTTGTTTTTACTTGCTGTTTCTACCGGTATGATGGCGCAGGCCTTAAACAAACACGATAACGATGGCAAACGCCACGGTGCCTGGAAAGGTATTTATGAGCCTTCTAAAAAACCACGTTATGAAGGTACTTTTAGCCACGGCATGGAAACCGGCACCTTTAAATTTTTTGCAGATGATGCCACGTCGTCGTTAATGGCAACACGCAAGTTTGAAAAAGACGGTTCATGTTACACCATATTTATAGACCCTGCCGGTAATAAAGTAAGCGAGGGCCGCGAGGTTAACCGCCTGCAGGAGGGCGAGTGGAAATATTACCACAACAACTCTAAAGCCTTGATGAGTGTAGAAAAATATAAGGAGGGAAAGCTTGATGGGCTTCGCAAAGTATTTTATGACAAAGGAGCTGTTGCCGAAGAAACTAATTACGTTGCCGGTATTAAAGACGGTGCTTATAAAAAATTTACAGAAAAAGGTATAGTGCTGGAAGAGGCTACTTATAAAAACGGCGAGTTTAATGGCCCTGCCATTTACAGGGACGAAAGTGGGAAAGTAGTATCTCAGGGTACGTATACTGATGGGCTTAAAACCGGCGTATGGAAATTTTATGCCGATGGTAAACTTACTAAGGAGCAGAACATGAGTGCCAAACGCAAGTCGGCCACCAGGAAAAAGGCAACCAATTAGTTTTTGTCGTATTTTTGCATAAATTATTTAAGGAGACAAGAAGATGAAACGTGTTGTAGTAGGGCTTAGTGGCGGAGTAGACAGTAGTGTGGCAGCATATCTTTTGCAACAGCAGGGGTATGAAGTTATAGGGCTGTTTATGAAGAACTGGCATGATGAGGCTGTAACAATATCTAACGAATGCCCGTGGCTGGAAGACAGCAACGATGCACTTTTAGTTGCCGAAAAGCTGGGTATACCTTTCCAAACGGTAGACCTTAGTGAGCAATACAGGGAGCGTATTGTAGACTATATGTTTAGTGAATATGAAAAAGGGCGCACGCCTAATCCCGACGTTTTATGCAACCGCGAGATTAAGTTTGACGTTTTTATGAAGATAGCCCTTAGCCTGGGCGCTGATTATGTGGCTACCGGTCATTATTGCCGCAAGGATACCATTGTTGTAGATGGCAAAGAGGTACACCAGCTATTAGCCGGTGCCGATGGTAATAAAGACCAGTCGTACTTTTTGTGCCAACTGTCGCAGGAGCAGCTTAGCAAAGCATTGTTCCCAATAGGGGAGTTGCTAAAGCCGCAGGTTCGTGAAATTGCTGCCGAAATGGAGCTGGTTACTGCCGAAAAGAAAGATTCGCAAGGGCTTTGCTTTATTGGTAAGGTTCGCCTGCCCGAATTTTTACAGCAGCAATTACAGCCTAAAGAAGGTGTTATCTATGAGGTTAATGCCGAACTGGACACGTATACTACAGATAAGCCACAGTTTGCATCGGTAAAAGAGCAGCTGGCATATCAGGCAAAAAATATAGACTATAAACCCGATATGGGTAAAGTAGTGGGCCGCCACCAGGGGGCACATTATTATACCATTGGGCAACGTAAAGGCCTTAATGTAGGCGGTACAAAAGAGCCACTCTTTATTATAGCTACAGATGTTGCTACTAATGCCATTTACACCGGCCAGGGGCAAAACCACCCGGGATTGTTCCGTACGGCATTGTTTATACAGGAAAACGATATACACTGGGTACGGGAAGACCTTGCCATAGCCGATGGCGAAACTATGGATGTCATGGCACGCATACGTTACCGCCAACCCCTGCAAAAAGCTACGCTGCACAAGTTTGATAACGGCATGTACATATCTTTTACAGAGCCGCAAAGTGCCATTACCGAAGGGCAATTTGCTGCATGGTACCATGGCGATGAGCTTGTGGGTAGCGGTGTAATATCGTAACCGCAGCGTCATTGCGAGGAACGAAGCAATCTAAAAATTTAAAATACCCAATACAGCAATGTGTTGGGTATTTTTATTTGATTAAATAATATATTTGTAGAAAAAAGCCTGATGAAACCTCTGTACTATTTGTTCATTATCGCCTTCATACTGATGATTTCATGCAATTCTAAACCGGAGGAAAAAGTTGCAACTCCCGCTATAAAAACTGAAAAACCTGCTATGCTTCCTATAGAACTTAGCGGTACTACTTACTTTTTTGGTCCTCATTTTAATGAGAAAAATTGCGAAGCTTTGGGAGAATGTGATTGCTGCACTTTAAATTTCTTATTTATAGACAACGAAAATTTTGTAATGGTGTGTCCTTGTGAAAGTGACGAATCTTTAATGAGAGGCACTTATAAAATATTAGATAATAAGGTTGTTTTAAATTATGATACGCTTCAGGTAGACAGGGATTATAGTTGGGAAGCTGATGCCGATACAACCCAAACCTTAAAACCGGAATATGTTATTACAAATAAAAAGTACAATGTTTCTACCCTTACGTTAGAGCCATCATACTGTAATGGCAAGCTGTATTTTAAAATCAAAGCCGATGGCGAAATAACTTACGGAACTATTGATACTCAATACTCACTTAATGAACGTGTTCAGCAACTAAAAGATGAGGGCGTTTGGGACGAGATTCAGCAGTAAAATGTTCTAATGTAATGCGGAACTGCAACGTGTGAATTTTCATATTTTTAGACGCAAATCAAACTCACATGAAACGTTATTACCTGCTCTTGTTGTGTTATGATGGGATGCGGCAGTAAATTTAAAAAATTCTACCATTGACGGAGGCCAGTTTACCGCAGGGTATATTGGCGATGAACTTGGATGTAGCGTGGTAATATTGTAATCGCAGCATCAATGCGGGGAGCGAAGCGATCTAATATATTTAATGCTCAATGCAGCGATGTATTGAGTATTTTTATTTCTAAATTATATATTTGCAATAAACATCTGACATGAAATTAAATCCTTTCAAATTTACTATTTGTATCTCATTGTTTCTTTTATTGTATAGTTGTACTGATCGTAAGGCAATGGATTGTTCGATGTTACAAAATGGTGTATTTAAATTAGTTTCCATGTCAAACCAAAAGGAGTATATTATTACAAGGACTTCTACATGTCAGGTTGAAAGAAATTTTGGTACAAATAATGATCTCAAGTTTGATATTAAATGGACGTCTCCCTGTGATTATATATTATTTAACGGTCGCAAAATTAGTGGAAACAGAAAATATAAAACCAATAAAACAGATACGATTTACTGCCGGATTATAAATGTAGATGGTAATACACATGAAGTTCTAACCTATAAATATAACGAGGTTAAACAACATAGATTTAAATTGCAAAAAGTTAAAGTAATTAGTAAAAGGCTCTAAATATTTAGTTGACGATGCTCTACAATCTCCATACCCATTCAGCTTCCGGTAATCACGATGTTCTCGAAATCGTAAACCGCTACCCTTGTGAAGCTATAGATGTGCCTTATTTTTCTACAGGAATACATCCGTGGCATATTAACGAGGAGAAGATAGACGAGCATCTTGCTATAATAGAAGAGCGCCTGCAACAGGATAATTGTATTGCCCTTGGCGAGTGTGGACTGGATAAGCGTACTGAAATTCCGTTAAATGTTCAGGTAAAAGTTTTTGAAAGGCAGTTACTGCTTGCAAAACAATATCAAAAACCCGTAATTTTGCACATCGTTGCCGCTTTTCAGGAGTTGGTGGAAATTAAGAGTATGCTGCAGCCGGGAGTACCCATGATTGTGCACGGATTTTCTAAAAATGCGCAGGTGGCAAAGCAATTGCTGGATAATGGTTTTTATCTTTCATTTGGTAAATACCTGTTGCGTAACCCCGAACTAAGTGAGGTGTTTGCAAGCGTGCCGCAGGACAGGTTCTTTTTTGAAACCGATACTATTGAGGAAGGTATTGCCGATGTGTATGAAAAAGCAGCATTGGCACGAAATATGGATATTGAGGATTTGAAAAATAACATAAGCAAAAATTTTAAAAACATTTTTAAGAATGGCTGAATGGACAGAAAGGGCCGAGCTTTTATTTAAAAAAGAAGGGCTGGAGAAATTAAAAAATGCACATGTAATGGTAGTAGGCCTTGGTGGTGTAGGCTCTTTTGCGGCCGAATTTATTGCCCGTGCCGGCGTAGGTACCATGACCATTGTAGATGGCGATGTGGTAGATATTACAAATATTAACCGCCAGCTGCCTGCCTTACACAGTACTGTGGGTGCACCTAAAGTTACCATTGTGGGCGACAGGCTTATGGATATTAACCCGGAGCTTAACCTAATCCGTGTAAAAGAATTTCTTTCGCCGGAGCGTGCTTACGAACTGGTAACTAATGAGTATGATTATGTACTTGATTGTATAGACAGTATTACGCCTAAGCTTAACCTTATATTATCGGCAAGGCGTAAAAAAGTTAAGATAATAAGCAACATGGGTGCAGGCGGCAAGTATGAGGCATCTAAAGTACGTGTTAGCGATATAAGCAAGACTGATGTATGCCCACTGGCAAAAACAATACGCAAGCGTTTAAAAAAAGAAGGTATTACTAAAGGGGTAAAGGCAGTATACTCTGCAGAAGCACCCGACCAAAGCAGTCTTAAAATGACCGATGGGTCTAATTTTAAAAAATCGTTCTTTGGTACTAACAGCTGGATGCCGGCATTGTTTGGACTGCATGCCGCCGAAGCTGTTGTAAAGCATATTATAGGTAAGTAAAAATAAATACAAGGTGTTATAAGAGAACCCCCATCCCGGCTTGTTTACAAAAACAGCAAGGATGGGGGTTTAATATTACGTATGGTATATAACAAAAAAAAACTGTTCGGCAAACAGGTAAATGTTTACAGAACAGTTTCGGGAATGCGGTATATCCTTAAAGGAAATGGTTTACTGAAATAAAGAAAGAATTTCTTTTTTCGCTTTACCTAATTTCTGTTCAAGTTTTCCCCACATTTCATCGTCTTTGCCTTCCTCATATTTCAGGTCATCATCTGTAAGTTCGGCATATTTTTGTTTTAATTTTCCTTTAAACTCGTCCCAGCCTCCCTGGATTTCTGTTGAATTTGGCATAACTAATATTTTTTAGTGTTTGTTTCTATTGTAAAACTACAACATCAATTGCCAAATTATTGGTAAGGAAAATGTAAAGGTTTGCTAAATTTTATTTATGCTTATAATATTCTTTAGAGAAAACAGCAGGTTCCCTCATAAATTTTTGCAAGCGAAGTTTGCCTTTGTCACATTCTTTCTCCCATAAAAGACGGAGTAGCCTGTTGCGTATACGTACCTGCTCACTATCCGAAAGTTGCGGAGAGAGGCCATGAACCGCAGAATATGATATGGCAGGGTTAAAAGCAACCCTAATAGATAATCCGTCAAATCCGATTATTTCTTTAGGAGTTTCATCAAAATATACAATATATTCAGGAGTTAAAAAATGATTTTTTACATCTTGCAGGCCATCAATAAACACAGGATCCAGTATTTTATCTATGCTATGTTTCTGCTCAATGTCCTGCAGATCCTTTTCTGTAATGCAGGTCCAGTCATAACTACCAATTTCAGATGTTTCACTATTTACGCCATAACATCCTGCTAAAAGCAAAGATATTAGTAAAACAGCAACCTTCATTAACCTACTTCTTTTTGTATTACCACACTCCTATTACTCTCTAATATCATATAAAACTGTAAACCAAATAATATTGAGGCTGTTACAACGTGTATGGTTTGAGATGCAAACGGAAAATCAAAATTATACATGGCAATTCCTGTAGCTATCTCAATTAAAAGCAATACCAGTACCCACGATATTTTACGATAACCAAGGGCAAACTTTTTGTTGCGGTTAAACAGGATAATATTAGTAAACAGCACTACGATAGAAAAGCTGCGGTGAATATAAAAGTTAACCGTAGGTTCATCCATTACAAGGGCAATGTTTTCATGGCCTAAGAGTTTTATCTGTTCGTCTACAAACTGGCGTACCTGCGTGCCCATTACAATTTGTATTAGGGTAAGTATTAATGTGAACCATAACATACGCTTAAACAATACATCGTGCTTAAACACTTTTAAATGGTTTGTAAAGTCTTTAGACCTGTCTAAAATATACAATATAACAGCAACAATGAGCAACGCCACCACCATGTGTACGGTTATTTTAACCGGGTTAAGCACGCTGTACACCACCGTTGCACCAAGCCATGCCTGAAACCCCATTAAAAATACCGATAACCACGACAAAAATATTATGCTTGATTTTTTGTTAGAATATATAAGAGATGCTCCTGCCATTACTAATACTGCTAAACCTGCCAGTGCTCCTGCGAGCCTGTTTATATACTCTACCCAGGTATGCAGCGGATTAAACTCGGCATAATCATGCTTAGTATAATTCTCCCAGTCGGCTTCATTATAGGCAGTGGCGGTTGTAAATGTTTTTCGGGCAACATGTAATTTTTCATCCTGAATAATGACCTGCCCGCGCTTAAACTCATGGTTGGGAGAGAATTGCAGTTCCTTAATATCTGTAGGGGGTATATAATACCCAAAACACCTTGGCCAGTCTGGGCAGCCCATGCCAGACCCCGTCATGCGCACCAGTGCACCGGCTACTATTACTAAGTAAACAAGGATAAGGGCAGTTTTAGTTATTTTCTGAAAGTTGATTTTCATATGGTAAGTTGCAAAGTTTAATTTCCTGCAAGGTCTTAAAGACCTTGTAGGTATAATATGATAAAAGTCATTCCATCTGTGTAAAACCTACAAGGTTCTTGAAACCTTGCAGGTTGCGAGCGGAAACTGCCTATTGCAAATTGCCTATTGTAAGCCCCATCTTCTTCGCTCTTTCCATCATAAAATCATAAGCTGCCTGGTAGTCGTTATGAATTTCGCCTTCCAGTATCGCTTCTTTAATAGCTTCTTTAAGGATGCCAATCTCCCTGCCCGGTTTAATATTGAAAATCTCCATGATCTCCTCGCCGGTAATAGGCGGCTGAAAGTTGCGCACGTGGTCGCGCTCCTCAACTTCCACGATCTTTTGGCGTACGATCTTAAAGTTATTATGGTACTTTTTAAACTTATTGGGGTTCTTAGTGGTAATATCTGCTTCGCATAGTGTCATCAGGCTTTCTACATCTTCTCCGGCATCAAACACAAGGCGACGCACAGCACTATCGGTTACTATATCCTGCGCCAGTACAATAGGGCGGGAGCTAAGCATTACCATTTTAGATACAAATTTCATTTTATGGTTTAGTGGCATGTGCAGGCGTTCAAACAGTTTCTTTACCATTTTGCCACCTACAAATTCGTGCCCATGAAATGTCCAGCCTACTTTTTTGCTGAATTTCTTCGTTGGTGCTTTACCTATATCGTGAAGCAGCGCAGCCCAACGCAGCCATACATCTTCGGTATTTTCAGATATATTGTCTACTACTTCCAGTGTGTGGAAAAAGTTATCCTTATGCGTTTGCCCCTCTACTTCTTCAACCCCTTGCAGATCGGTAAGTTCGGGTAGTATAATATGCAGTAACCCGGTTTGGTGCAGTAGTTTAAACCCAACAGACGGTACCGGTGTTGCCAGTATTTTGTTAAGCTCGTCTACAATGCGCTCGCCGGTAATAATTTTTATACGCTCTTTATTACGTTCTATGGCCTTAAGCGACTCTTCCTCAATGGTAAAACCTAACTGGGTGGCAAAGCGTATGGCACGCATCATGCGCAACGGGTCATCACTATAAGTAATATCAGGGTTAAGCGGCGTGCGTATAATTTTATTTTTGAGGTCTTCTATGCCATTAAAAGGGTCTACCAGTTCGCCAAAATTATTTTCGGATAATGATAGTGCCAATGCATTTATGGTAAAGTCGCGGCGGTTCTGGTCATCTTCCAGCGTTCCGGTCTCTACCAGCGGGTTGCGGCTGTCTTTGTTATAAGATTCTTTTCGGGCACCTACAAATTCTATATCAATATCGTCAAAGCGCAGCATGGCAGTGCCGTAGGTTTTAAAAACCTGCACTTTAGGCTTATGGGGTAAGGAGGCCGACACTTTTTGTGCCAGGTCTATACCGCTGCCCACAGCCACAATATCTATATCTTTTTTAAAATCGCGCTGCAGCAAAAAATCACGTACAAACCCGCCTATAACATAACTGTCTACGTTAAGTTGTGCAGCGGCGTGCATGGTAATTTCAAAAATGCGGTTGTTTAGGGCTTCTTTGTATGAAGTTTTGTTTTCCATTAAGGTCGTATCACTTTTACCTGCAGGTCATTACCAAGTTTTATGATGGTAGATGGCCTTGGGGCAATTTTTTCGTGGTGCAAATTTACAATATAGTCTACGCCATCCAAAATATGACGGTCAATTTGTTTAAAAGAATTAGGGGTAGGCAGTCCGCTTATGTTTGCCGATGTAGAAACCAGCGGTTTTTTCATGCGTTCCATAAGCTTAAAGCAAAAAGGCTCTTTAGTAATGCGTATGCCCAGTGTTTTATCTGCCGCTATAAGGTTAGGTGCTACATTGCGGGGGTTATCCAGTATTAGGGTGGTAGGCTTTTCAGAAAGGTCCATGATCTGGAAGGCAACATCGGGCACTTCCTTAAAAACATTGTATAGCATTCGGTCGCTGTTCATAAGCACGATCATGCTTTTGCTTTCTTCGCGCTTTTTAAGGGCATAAATTTTTGCCACAGCTTCGGGGTTCGTGGCATCGCAGCCTATACCCCAAACGGTATCTGTAGGGTATAATATAATGCCGCCATTCTTTATTACCTCAAAGGCGTTATGTACTTCTGTATTTATATCGGGTGTGCTCATGATAATTGTTGTTGCAGTAAACTGGGTGTAAATTTACGTCATTCTGATAAATTTAAAGATTTTGAATGAAACCTTTTATTAGCAAGATCATAATGAGCCGGTTTAAACATTTTAATATTGTGGCAATAGTACTTAATTTTTAGCATAGCAATAAGGGGGTTATTATTCACTAATCTAAAAATTCAATGCGGTAACCGCCTAATTAAGCTATCTTTGCACAAAATTTAAATGTAATGGCCAAATTTACCGACTTCGACTTACCAAAATCGCTACAAAAAGCTCTTGATGATATGGGTTTTGTAAATGCTACACCCATACAGGAGCGCGCTATGCCGGTAATACTTAGCGGGCGCGACATGATGGGTATTGCACAAACAGGTACGGGTAAAACCTTTGCTTACCTGTTGCCTATACTTAAGCACTGGAAGTTTGCAAAAGTGCATGTGCCACGTGTAGTAATTATTGTGCCTACACGGGAGCTTGTGGTTCAGGTAGCCGAAGAGGTGGAGAAGCTTACTAAATACATGTCTGTACGCACAGTAGGTATTTATGGTGGTGTTAATATAAACACCCAGAAAACACGTGTTTATGAAGGGGTTGATATTCTTGTGGGTACGCCCGGCAGGATGATGGACCTTGCTCTTGACAATGTTTTGCGCTTTGATGAGGTGCAAAAACTGGTTATAGATGAGTTTGACGAGATACTAAACCTTGGTTTCCGTACCCAGATAACTGCCATATTTTCGATGATGAAAGCCAAGAGGCAAAACATATTGTTCTCTGCTACCATGACAGAGGATGTAGATGATATGCTTAGCGACTATTTTGATTTTCCTGAAGAAGTTTCGCTTGCAGCATCGGGCACACCGTTAGACCAGATAGAGCAATTAGGCTATCATGTGCCTAACTTTCTTACCAAGATAAACCTGCTAAAAAACCTGTTGCAGGACGAGAGCCTGGAGCGCGTACTGGTTTTTGTAAACAATAAAAAAACTGCCGACCTTGTTATGGATGCCCTCGAAGAGGATCACGACGGGCAGTTTGGCGTTATACACTCCAATAAATCGCAAAACTACAGGCTTAACACTATGGCATCGTTCCAGGCCGGAGAGATACGTGGTATTGTAACTACCGATGTTATGGCGCGTGGCCTTGATATATCTGATATATCGCACGTTATTAATATGGAGTTCCCGGAAGTGCCGGAGCAGTACATTCACCGTATTGGGCGTACAGGCCGTGCCGATAAAACAGGTATTGCCATAAGCTTTATTGCCCCGTCTGAACAGGAGATACAAATAGAGGCAGAGGTACTGATGGAAAAAGAGCTTAAATTTTTAGAGCTGCCTGAAGGCCTTGAAATAGCTGAAAAGCTACTGGAATTTGAGAAAGATAAAAAGAAAATGAAGGTACTGCTTCGCACGCCTAAAAAACCGGATGATGGTGCCTTTCATGAAAAGAAAGAAAAGAATAAAAAAGTAAACCTTGGTGGCCCCGGCAAAACAAAACCCCGCAAAACCAAGCCTACAAACCGTGGCATAGAGCGTACCCGCGATGCAAAACGTAAAAAGAAGAAGTAGAAAGTTATTTTATTATAACACAAACGCCTGGTCTATGCCGGGCGTTTGTGTTATATATAGGTTCAGTACTCTAAGATTTAATGATTAAGCAATATAAAAGACTGCTTTGTAATATTTTTCAAGTCCTGCAAAATACCATTAGTTTGTATACATAGTGAAGCTCAATCTAAAATCTGAAATCTGAAATCAAAATTACTTATTGGCAGTAAACACTAAACAAACCGGAGAGCATAGCTCAATTTTCTTTTTGGTATCGGTAAGCATGCCGGTGCTTTTGTCTCTTTTAAAAATAGTAATGTTATTAGTGTTCTGGTTAGCCACCAGGATGTAACTATCGGTAGGGTCTACGGTAAAGTTACGTGGGCCGGCACCTTGTGTGCTTATTTGCTGTACAAGGTTAACCAATCCATTGGCATGAACCCTAAAGACCGATATGCTGTTAGCATCCATCCTGTTAGTAGCATACAGGTATTTACCATCATTACTAAAGTGAATATCGGCACTGCCATTTTTAGCCATAAAACTTTCGGGCATTCCTATAGTGCATACCTGTATTTGCTCCAGTTTGTCATTCATATAACTAAATACGGTAAGCGATCCGTCCATTTCGCTAAGCAGGTACATAAATGTCCCGTTAGGGTTAAAAACGAGGTGGCGTGGGCCACTGCCCGGCTTTACAGATGTTGTGCTTTTTAAAACCAAGGTTTTATCGCCACCGTTAGGGTTGTAGCTGTACATATAAACCTTATCAGTACCCAGGTCGTTAGCAAAAACATATTTTTTATCGGGAGAAAAATACACCATGTGTACGTGTGGCCCTTCCTGTCGCGATTTGTCGGGGCCTGTGCCGGTATGCTTAACTACCTGTTTAGCATCGTTAAGGCTGCCATCGGCTTTCTTTTCAAAAACGGCAATTGTCCCACCGCTGTAATTGGCAACAATAACATTTTTATCGTCGTTAATTATATGGCAAGGGTCGGCACCCTTAGAATCCTTTTTGCCTAAAAAATCCAGTTTGCCACTTGCCGGCGCATATTTAAAAGCGCTCACGGCACTGTTCTTACCGTCTTCGTTAACGCTGTATACAAACTTTTTATCGGCACTAACGGTTAAATAGCTTGGGTTAATCACGCTGCCATCTGTGCTGGATTTTAGTTTAAAATCGAGTGTATTGGCATTAAAATCATATACATAGATACCTTTACTCGTGCAGGCATTAGTATACGTGCCCACAATAAGGTTGTAATTATCCTGTGCAGAAACATTCATAAAAGTGAGTAGGAGTAAAGCGAAGACAGATTTCATATAGTGCAATTTAGTATCTACAAATGTATAATTTTTAAGTAGTATCTAAAATTTATAGCCTCCATTTGGGGTTTTATTTACAATAAAATTGTGTATTTTTGACAAACTTTCAAACGAATGCAGTTTAAACACCCGGAAATCCTTTACTTTTTATTCCTGCTGGCAATCCCCATCCTGGTACATTTGTTTCAATTGCGCCGTTTTCAAAAACAATATTTCACTAATGTGCGCTTCCTTAAGGAGCTAAGCATGCAAACCCGCAAAAGCTCGGTCATAAAAAAGTGGCTGCTGCTTGCCGTGCGTTTACTGTTGCTTGCCTGCCTTGTAGTAGCATTTGCACAGCCATTTTTTAAAGCAAAAGATAACGCCAACACCGGCAACCAAATGGTAATACTGCTGGATAATTCGTTCTCTATGCAGGCTAAAGGCAGCCGTGGCGAACTCCTTAAACGCGCCGTTCAGGATTTATTGGAAAATACGCCCGAAGGCCAGCAATTCTCGTTAGTAACCAACACCAATGCGTATTGGGATACCGATATTAAATCGATACAAAAAGACCTCCAGAATATTACGTATACGGATGTGCCTTTTCGCCCGGATTTTTTACTGACTAAAGCTCAGGCTAAAAACCCGAATACGGGCAAAGATGTAGTGCTAATTACTGATGCAGTGAACCTCGACAGTAAAGATATAAGCAAATTTGGCGGAGGCACCCCTGTATATGCCATAACATCCGGAGCAGAAAATAACAGGAACATCTCTATAGATAGCGTTTACATATCGCAAACTATGGATAACTTTTATGAGGTTAAGGTAGATATGCGTGCGTATGGCGAATTTGAAGATGATGTGCCCATTGCTTTATACAATGGCAAAAACCTGACAGCAAAAACACTGATTAAATTTGATGCCGAAAAGAAAAGCAGCACATTTACTATACCTAAAAAAGATTTTCACGGATATGTAAGCATTACCGATGGCAGCCTTGATTATGATAATACCTATTATTTCAGCATCTCTAAACCTTTAAAATCTAACGTAGTTGCTATTGGAGAGGCTGCAAAAAATGCATTTTTGTCCCGCATTTACACGCCGGACGATTTTAATTTTACAGATACTCCCTTAGCCACTTTAGACTATAACAGCCTCGAAAAACAGGATGCTATTATACTGAATGAACTAACCGAAATTCCGCAGTCGTTAATTACTACCCTTAAAGATTTTTATGCCAAAGGGGGTAATATTGTAATCATACCTTCGGCGCAGGGAAGCCTTCAAAACCTTAATGCTTTGCTGGCTACATTTGGCAATACGGTTTATAAACCGTTTACAACAGGAGAAAGGTTGATTACTAAAATATCGTTTAACCATCCGCTGTACCAAACAGTATTCGAAAAGAAAACCGAAAATTTTCAGTATCCTAAAACCAATGCCGGCTTTACATTAACTGGCAATGCGCTGCCTGTGTTGTCTTACAGTGACGGTACACCATTTCTTGCATCGTTAACTAACAGGCTGGGTAACGTGTATGTGTTTGCTGCACCTATAAATAAAGCCAACAGCAACTTCCAGAACTCACCGCTTATTGTGCCTACATATTATAATATGGCATTGAGCAGTGGCAAGACAGGTATTAGCGCAATAAAAATAGGGCAAAACCAAAGTTTACTGTTAGATGCAGTACTCTCTAAAGATGAAGTGCTTGCCGTTAAAAACGATAAATCCGATTTTATACCCATGCAGCAGGTACTCAACAATAAAGTGAAGCTGTCTTTTGGCGACTATCCTGAAGTGGCGGGTAACTACGGCATTTTTAAGGGCAGCGATAACCTTAAGAATATAAGCTTTAACCATGCCCGTACAGAGAGTAACCTTAACCTGCAAAATACTGCTGTGTTGAGCAACTTTACTAAAGCTGATTCTGTAGCTACGGTATATAACGATATTAAAAGTGGCCGCACCGCCAGCGAAATGTGGAAGTGGTTTATTATAGGCACACTGATTTTTTTATTACTTGAATTATTTATACAAAAATTTGTAAAATGAACCTGATATTTAAAAACGCCGTTATTATAGATGCCAACAGCCCGTTTAACAAACAGGCTGTAGATATTAAAGTGGAAGGCGGTATTATAAAAAACATAGGTACTAACCTTGAAGCTGATGGCTTTGATGTAATTGAGCTTGATAACCTGCACATATCTAACGGTTGGTTTGATAGTTCGGTAAGTTTGGGAGAACCCGGTTATGAAGACCGCGAAACCCTGGCTAACGGACTTAATGTAGCAGCGAAAAGTGGCTTTACCGATGTTGCGCTTCAGCCTACAGGAAACCCAATTGCCGATAAACAGGCAGATATTGCTTTTCTTGTAAATAAATCATTGCATGCTGCTACGGCAGTGCACCCTATTGGCGCACTTACAAAGAACAGCGAGGGCAAGGATATTGCCGAACTTTATGACATGAAAAACAGTGGTGCGGTAGCATTTGGAGATTATAATAAATCATTATCTGATGCTGCGATCCTAAAGATAGCATTACAGTACGTTCAGGATTTTGACGGGCTGGTAATAGCCTACTCGCAGGATGATAAAATAAAAGGCAAAGGCGTTGTTCATGAAGGGGAGGTAAGTACAAAGCTTGGCCTTAAAGGCATCCCTACACTTGCCGAAGAATTACAGATAGTACGCAACCTGTACCTGTTGGAATATACAGGTGGTAAGCTGCACATCCCTACAATATCTACGGCAAAATCGGTACAGCTTATTAAGGAAGCAAAAGCTAAAGGGCTTAATGTTACCTGCAGCGTTGCCGTACACCATCTTATTTTTACCGATGATGTGCTTACTGATTTTGACAGCCGTTATAAAGTTGCCCCGCCATTACGCCCCGAAACCGAAAGGCAGGCATTAATTACAGGCGTATTAGACGGAACGATAGACATAATAACGTCTGACCATAACCCTATTGATATCGAGAATAAAAAACTTGAGTTTGACCTTGCTAAAGATGGTACAACAGGTTTTGAAAGTGCTTTTGGAGCCTTACAAACGGTACTGCCTTTAGAAGTTATTGTAGAGAAATTAACCGCCGGTAAAGCAATTTTTGGCCTTGCCGAAACTACAATTACAGAAGGCGCTGTGGCATCGTTCTCGCTTTTTAACCCAAATGCAGAATGGGTTTTTACAAAGAAAGACATCCTTTCTAAATCCAAGAACTCGGCATTCCTTAAACAGGAAATGAAAGGCAGGGCCTATGGGATTTATAATAGGGGAAAACTGGTTTTGAGGTCTTAATTATAGTATATTAAATTGCTACGCGCTGCGTATCAAATTCAAAAAATAAAATGAATAACACAATTGAAGAAGGAAAAAGCACGGCTATAACCGCCTATATACTTGTTGTAGGCGCACTGATAGCTATGTCTATGAATGCCGAACATAAAAACCCGTATGCATCGTTCCACATCAGGCAGGCTATGGGTTTGTCGATACTTTTTGTGGCGATAGGCTACTCTATAAGTGGTTTTGCCGACCCAATGATTACCTATCCTTTCTGGATATTTATGGCAGTACTGTGGAGCTACGGTATCATTACAGCCATTAAGGGTGAAACTACGCCGATACCGTTGATAGGTAATTTTTTTCAGAAATTTTTTAAAAAGCTCTAATAAATGGATTTGTCATTGTACCACTTAGTAAGGGAACCTAAAATAAAACTGGATAAAAATCCGCTCTTGTTATTGCTTCACGGCTACGGCAGTAATGAGGAAGACCTTTTTGGCTTCGCAGGTCAGTTACCGGATGAATATTTAGTAATATCTGCGCGTGCGCCTTACAGCCTTCCGCCGTATGGCAACGCATGGTATGCTATAGACTTTGATGCAGATATGAATAAGTTTACCGATAACGTCCAGGCTGCAGAATCGCGCGACCTTATTGCCAAATTTATAGATGAGGTTTTAGGAGCCTATCCTGTAGATGCTGCTAACGTTACGCTTCTTGGTTTTAGCCAGGGTACTATCTTAAGCTATGCGGTAGCATTAACCTATCCGGAAAAAGTAAGCCGTGTGGTAGCACTTAGCGGTTATTTAAACATGGATATTATAGAGAATATTAACAGCAGGGATATATCTAACCTTAGCTTTTTTATATCGCATGGCGTTGTAGACCAGGTTATCCCTGTAGAGTGGGCACGCAAAGCCCCGGAATATCTGAAGGCAAAGGGCATCCCTGTTGAATACCATGAATATCCGGTAGGGCATGGGGTAGCGCCACAAAACTTTAATGATTTGGTTAACTGGCTTAATAAGCAGAGCTAAAATGTCTTTTGTTAGAGAGATGTATGCAAATAAAAATCCCGCATACTTAAATTTTGCGGGATAATTATTGATTTAATTTAGATGTTGTAATACAAAACGACAATTACTTCAACTTTTAATTTGACGTAATTGATGTATTGCTAACTGCAGGTTGAATACCAAATAAATTACTGAAAAAACTATCCATACAAGCCATATTCTCGGCAGCATTAGGTTGAGTATTTAGTTGTCCGTTATCCATAAAATATTTCTCGCATCTTTTAGCAATAGTTTTTGCCTGCATAGGACCAAATTTTTCTATAATTCGGAGGTTTCTTACTTTAACTACATAACCGGCTGGATCTTGTAAGATAACAAAATCAAATTTTATTTTATTTTTCATAATTCCGGTTCCGCCATTGCATGTATTTTGCACATCGTCTGCCTGCCCTTTGTACATGCTATCCATAAAGTTAGAAATCTTTAAATTGGGATCTCTGTCAAGTACAGCTAAAATGTTGGCATTTTCAGTGCTAAAAACACCTTGCCAAATAATGTTATTGCCCTCGGTTTTAAAACCTGTTTGTGCCATAACAGGAAAGCAAAGTAATAATGATAAAAGTAAAGTTTTCATAGCTATCAATTTTAAATTTAACAAAAAGCAGGTGCTTATTTTTAATAAAATTAGTCAATAATTAGATGAAGAAAACAGTTAAAACTCTTTTTATCTTAAGTTTATGAGTAATCCTTAAAAATAGGTTAATCAATAAATTGTTGTCAATCCCAAGCGAATTTTAATTACGTTATCCAAAACACTTTATATTTATAAATAATATTTCTTAAGTTAAATTGTGACTATATAAATTCGGGATTTTTTCGACAGCCAAATTAACCGATCAAATTAATAGTCCAGAAACGCAGGTAAGTGTTTTTAAATACGGGCTGGATTTTGTAAAGGTTACTTTTGTCGGGTTTTGACACCCCAATATTAATGTATAACTTTATGTCATATACTCTGAAATCAATTGCAGTAAAACCTAAAAAAGACAATTTGAGAGACAAATGAAAATAAGATGTATTTTATATTCCAATTTTAAGTTTTACCCACTTTTAGAATAAAGAAATTATAAACTCTTCATTAATATGAATTTATAGTAAAAAAATATTTTTTTAAATTTTTTTATTCATTAAAATTAGTTATGTTTGTAGAATAATTTAAACCCCGAAATTATGAAGAATAGTCTTTTAAAATGGTATATGCTTGTCTTTATATTGGCAAGTAATTTTGTTGTTTTTGCTCAAGGTGATCCGACCCAAGAAGGACTACCAACAGATCCCGAACTTGAGGCTGGTGACTCGCCTATAAACGGTAAGTTAATTTGGTTAGCTATTGTAGGAATTGCTTTTGCTTATGCGTATTATGTAAAACTACAAAAAGACAAGAATGCAGCTTAACAGAGCTGTTTAAAATATAAAAAGTTTCTTTTAAGCTTGTCATGGTCGGAAGATTTTTCTTTCGACTTTTTTGTTTATAATTTTCGTTCAGGTTATTGGCTTGTAAAAATATAATTTTCAGTGTTTTACGTGTCAATATCAAAAATTGTTGGATTATGAATTTCTGCATATTAATCAGTAGGTCTAAAAGAAATATTATATACCCTGTCACATTTTTTTGAATTTACTTCAAAAAACTCTTTATCTTTAGATTTAAAGACTCTGCTTAGTGATTGGTGCTCCTGTTATCAATAATTTAGAATCGCCTGGTAATTATCTTCATTGTTTAGATTGTATTAAAAATTTAATCTTATATTCTTACTCGAATTAATACCGAAACCTGTAGGATTTAAATTTAAAATATTTTAAATTTTCTACTTTTTTAAAATCATAGAAAAGTATATATACAATTATCATAATTGCACCAAAATCAGGTATAGATAGAAATATTGATATACCAAAATGAAAAAATATTCCAATAAATATAAGAGGCTTTTTAAAAGGTTTGAACCATATAAGGGTTGGAAAAAGAAATTCAAATAAAATTACAGACCATGCAGTAATAATTTGTACCGTAGAATTAAAAAAATAGTAGGGTACAAAATTTGGATTTGCAAAGTAAGAAAGATGCCACACATCATTAAAAAATGAGCCATCGCGCCAAAATTTATGTATAACTTTACCGTATGCATTTAAAAAATAGAGAAAACAAAAATGCATTTGAATTATAAATACAGCAGCATTATTAATCATTTGTTGTAAACTGTTTTTTAAAGCACCATCGCGTATAAATATAAGCATAAATATTACAAAATTATGTAATTTATCACCTCCATCAGATGTCCCTGTGATAACTTCGAGATAATTAATACTAATTACAGCTACAACGATATTAAGAAATCGACTCCTTTTGCTAAAAATTGCAATAGCAACAATTACAGATGCCACTAACCAATAAATGTTGTAAAAGTTATGCAAAAGTGGTAAATACATAAATTTATGAGGCATTGGGGATGCAAGCCCAATGTCTATACCATGCCTATAAAGCATATTAAGCTCTGGCCAGATAAAAAGTATTTTTGCGAGTAGCAAAATGTAAACACATTGCCTGAACAATAGAATATTTTTATCTGGAATGGTATAGTCTATAATTAGCTTTTCAATGCCTGATAAAAAGTTGTTTATATTTTTAATCACGGTTGGCATACAAAGTTTAATGACAAGTGCAGTTTATTACTTTTGTAATCTTTAATGTAATAAAAAATTTGTAAAGAGTCAGGTTTTACATTTTTATTATGCCTGTATATTAAATGGTTAATGAATTCTTTATATTTTTTACTTTGCTTCATTTTTTCTATACCTTGCCGCTTGCCAATTGTATGTATGCGACCTGCAAGCTGCGAATCCAGACGGCAATGTTTAAGCGCTGCAAAATTGCCGTTTTCTTTATAATCATTAAAAAGAGGTTCTAACAACTGTTGATTTTCTTGCCACTTACCGTTTTGATATAGACGGTAAATAACTGACTTTCCAATTAAACTGTTAGGACGATCAAATAATACTCCCAATCCTATTTGATGCTTAATTTTACCTAAAGTTTTACCTAAATAAAATTTTTTTAAATGAGAAGGATATAAATTATATACTGCCATAGAAATATAAGCAAAACAAATACAACACGTTGTGATGGTTATTACTCTTTTCATTATTTTATATATTATAACAATAGGTTTTATAGCTTTTACTTAGGCTTTTTATTGATAAGCTACAGTAATTATTAACATCATAAAATTTTACGATGTTAAATGTATAAAATTGGTTGTAATTGAATGTGTTTTTTTTCGAGAATTATAACGCAAAGTTATCTTGCTTACTAATAATGCTGTTTCGATGATTATTTCGCAACATAAATTCATTAAATTCCCAAAATTCGGTTTTAACAATAATTAAATTACCCTGTTAAGACTATACTTTAAAAGTACCTCGTCGAGCATTTCTTTAGTAAGTGGTTTTGTTTTAAAATCAGATAAAATTTGATGGGTTTTTGCCAGTGCCCTGTCATCGGGATTGTCGGATGTGCTGAGCATTACCACGATCATGCTGTTTTGCAAATTTTCGTCGAGGCTCTTATAATGTTCTATAAATTCCCACCCGTTCATGCCCGGCATATTAATATCAAGAAAAATAACATCGGGCTGCACCACGTCTTTACCTTTTTTTAAATATTCTATAGCGTCAAAGCCAGACTCTTTAGTAAGTATAGTTTTTGCAGCATTATTTTTACGGATAACCCTTTCATGAAAAAAGTTATCTATCTTATTATCGTCAACAAGCATTATGCAATTAATCTGTGTGATCATGCCTTAAAATTTAATATTTTGAATTTAAAAGTACTGCCTTTGCCTAACTCAGATTCTACCCAAATCTCGCCGCCGTGCATCTCGGCAATCTTTCTGCAATTAGCCAGGCCTATGCCATAGCCTTCATAATCCTCGTTCTTATTAAGCCTCTGAAAGATATGAAATATATCATTAAAATGCTTGGGGTCTATACCTATACCATTATCAGATACATAAAATTCGTAAAAGCCTTTGGTTTTTTTGCACCCAATGTTAATTTGAGGCGCTGTATCCTTATCTGTAAACTTAATGGCGTTATTAATAAGGTTCTGGAAAAGCTGTCGCATCTCGGTTTCATAAGCATACAATACGGGCATGTCATCTACAATGGTAATTACTGCATTTGTCTGTTTTATAAGACCATTTAAATCGGCCTTAACATTGGTAATAATGCTACAACAATCGGTGAGGCTTAATTTGCGGTTTTTGCCAAGCCTGCCAAAATCCAGCAGGGAGCGTACCAATTGGCTCATGCGCGATACTGCTGAATTCATTGTGCTAAGATGCATCCTTATTTCGTCATTAATCTGCTCGGGGTAATCTTCCTCAAGCAGCATAATATAATTAGATACTGTGCGCAGCGGCTCCTGCAAATCGTGAGATGCTATATAATTAAAGTGTTCCAGTTCCTGGTTTTTAAGCTGCAGCTCTTTAACCTGGTTTTTTATAATAGCTTCGTTAGCCTTTCGGCTGGTAACATCTGTAACAGATGCCAGTACAGATATGCCGTTTTGTGTTGTTATGGGCGTAAGTACTATTTCTACAGGAAACCATGCCCCGTTCTTAGTGTTGGCATATACCTCGTCATCTATACCCAGGCTTACAACTGCCGGCGATGTAAAGAACGATTCAGAATCGTGCCTGTAGTGCTTGTGCAGCTCTTTAGGTATAAGCATTTCTATATTTTTGCCTATCAGTTCTTCGCTGGTATAACCGTATAGTTTCTCTGTCTGAAAATTTACCTGTGTTATCCTGCCTGTCTCGTCTGACAGGATTAGCGCATAAGGTGCAGACTCTACACCAATCCTGAAATTTTCCTGAGCAATTTCCATATTAACCTCAAGCTTGTTAAGTATGTTGGCTTTTTTCCATATTAAAAACAGGCTTACTAATATAAAAGACACTATAAGGAAAGCTATGCCCACATCGGCACTCAGCCAGTGGTAGCGGTGAGAAAGTATACGCAGATAACCTATTATGAGTACGGCAACCACAATTTGCGAAAAAAGCCTGCGGGCCATAACATTGCCCATTCTTTTACCGGTAAATATACCTGTAATGCCAAGTGACGGATTTATTAAAGATGCTGCTATAGATAATAAAAGCAGTGCAACGGCAGTATGGCATGCCATTGTTGTATAATAAGACAAGTTATATAGCGAAGGAACATTGTATAAATAACCTATTAAAACTATAAACGCCACTACACTAACAAAGTGAAACAAAAACTGGCAAACGGTTTTGTATTTATTAGTATTAAGGCTGATGCCAAAGGTACTAATAGACATTATTGCCAGGCAAAGAGCGGTTAAAGGAGACATTTTACCGGGATAATAAGGATTATTATGATTTTTAAAAAAAAGGTAATCAATGCCAAGGTCGCTATGTAATATTTTTTGCGAAAAGGTGGTTGCCCCAACTAAAAATACAATTAAAGAAAGTACCCCTGTTAGCCGGTGGCCACCGCGGTTCCTGTATTTTACATATAGCAGCAGTGCCACACTAAGCAGTATAAAACAAATGGCCGAATTAAAGTGCATAGATATGTGCCCGGGTAATAAACTTTGTATGGCATCTAAGTGCAGGAGCCATCCTGTCATTACTGTAACGGCAATAAATATTACAAAAATTCCTGTAAGTATAATTGGGAAGTTATATTTATAAGCGGTAGTTACCATCATGGTATATCTTTAATCATTATAATAGTGCATTGCCGTTTATGCATTTTAAGAAAACGGCAAAATAACTTAAAGATAATTTTTTAAATGCTTATAAAATCTTAAAATCGCTATTTTCCCAGTTTAATCGACAAACTACATATATAATTATTTAGCGCATACATAAGCTAATTTATGTCTATAGCTGTGTCATGTTGTCATAGTTGCATTATTTTCTGTCATTTTTATACACATTTAAGTATTGGCACAATGATTGCCTACATGACACGAGAGATTATAAACGAAAAATTTAAATATAAACTATAAACAAGATGAGTAAAATAATCGGAATTGACTTAGGGACAACCAACTCGTGTGTAGCCGTTATGGAAGGTAACGAGCCGGTGGTTATTCCTAATGCTGAAGGAAAAAGAACAACTCCATCAGTAATTGCTTTTGTTGAAGGCGGAGAAATCAAAGTGGGTGACCCTGCAAAAAGACAGGCAGTGACCAATCCTACAAAAACCATCGCTTCTATTAAGCGTTTCATGGGTAACAAATTCTCTGAAAGCAATAAAGAAGCAAGCAACGTGCCTTACAGCGTTGTAAGAGGTGATAATGATACTCCACGTGTAGATATCGACGGACGTCTTTATACTCCACAGGAATTATCTGCAATGACACTGCAAAAAATGAAAAAAACTGCCGAGGATTACCTTGGTTATACAGTTACAGAAGCCGTTATTACTGTACCTGCTTACTTTAACGATGCACAGCGCCAGGCTACTAAAGAAGCTGGTGAAATTGCAGGCCTTAAAGTTAGAAGGATCATTAACGAGCCTACTGCTGCTGCCCTTGCTTACGGTCTTGATAAAATGGGCAAAGACCAAAAAATTGCCGTTTACGATTTAGGTGGTGGTACTTTTGATATCTCTATCCTTGAGCTTGGAGACGGTGTGTTTGAGGTGCTTTCTACAAATGGTGATACGCACCTTGGTGGAGATGACTTTGACCAGGTAATTATTGACTGGTTAGCAGGCGACTTTAACAGCGAAGAAGGAATTGACCTTCGTAAAGACCCAATGGCATTACAGCGCTTAAAAGAAGCTGCAGAAAAAGCTAAAATTGAGCTTTCTGCTTCTGCACAAACAGAAATTAACCTGCCTTACGTTACAGCTACTGCTACAGGACCTAAACACTTGGTTAAAACACTTACAAGGGCTAAATTTGAGCAACTTGCAGATGATTTAGTAAAACGTTCTATGGAGCCGGTTGCTAAAGCACTTAAAGATGCAGGCCTTTCTAAATCAGATATCGATGAGGTTATCCTTGTAGGTGGTTCTACACGTATACCACGTATCCAGGAAGAAGTTGAGAAATTCTTTGGTAAAAAACCATCTAAAGGTGTTAACCCTGATGAGGTTGTTGCTATAGGTGCTGCTATACAAGGTGGTGTTCTTAGCGGAGATGTTAAAGATGTATTACTTCTTGATGTTACTCCACTTTCACTTGGTATCGAAACTATGGGTGGCGTTATGACACGTTTAATTGAGTCTAACACAACTATACCTACTAAAAAATCTCAGGTATTCTCTACAGCTGCAGATAACCAGCCATCTGTTGAAATACACGTTATACAGGGTGAGCGCCCAATGGCAAACGATAACAAAACTATTGGCCGTTTCCACTTAGACGGTATCCCAATGGCACAAAGAGGTATCCCTCAAATTGAGGTTACTTTTGATATTGATGCTAACGGTATCATCAAAGTATCTGCTACAGATAAAGGTACTGGCAAATCGCACGATATCCGTATCGAAGCTTCTTCAGGCTTAACTCCGGAAGAAATCGACAGGATGCGTAAAGAAGCTGAAGTTAACGCTGAAGCTGACAAAGCAGTTAAAGAGAAAGCAGAGCTTATAAACAAAGCAGACTCTATGATCTTTGAAACTGAAAAACAACTTAAAGAGTTTGGCGATAAACTTTCTGACAGCAACAAACAGCCTATCGAGTCTGCTCTTGCTGAACTTAAAGTGGTTTACCAACTTAAAGATACTGGTGCTATACAACCACTTCTTGACAAAATTGACGCTGCATGGAAAAATGCATCTGAAGAAATGTACAAGCAAGGTGGCGAAGCTCAGGGTGGTGCTCAGCAAGGCCAGCCGGAAGCATCTCAACCGGAAGGTGACAACGTTCAGGATGTAGACTTCGAAGAAGTTAAGTAATTTTCTTTAGATAATAGAGAACATACTTTAGATAATAGAAAATGCCCTCACTTTTAGTGAGGGCATTTTTGTTTTTAGTATATTGTTTTCTATTCCGAAAGCAGCGCAGCAAAGTAGAGGAATTCTTTCAATGTTAAGATTTCTTCTAACGTTGAAAGGAAACAATTGTTTTAATTAAATTCTGGGCGATTCTATTCCAACGCTGGCATAGCGAAGTTGAGGAATCTCTATTAATGACAAAACATTTTTATAAAATTATGTACCCCGCTCTATAAGTAAGCCTCAAAATTAACTGCTATATTTGCGGTACAGTAAAAACTGCACCAGTTAAGAGCCGGTAGAAAAATAAACATTTAAATAATCAGTAAAAAGGATGTTTGGTATTTGTAACCTTGCCATTGTGCCACTTCGGCTTGACCCTAATGACAGAAGCGAAATGACATCGCAGGTTTTATTCGGCGAGCATTTTAAAATTTTAGAGCAAACCGAAAAATGGTCGCGCATAGAAATGGGCTTTGATAATTATAACGGCTGGATAGATAACAAGCAGTATCGTACAATTACCGAAAGTGATTACAATAAACTGGCCGCTGAGGCACCGGTGCTCAATGCCGATTTGATAGAATACATTGCCACGCCAGATAATCATTTAATGAGCATCCCTATAGGATCTGCAGTCACATTTTTAAGCACACCAGCACTTAATCCTGATAATTTTGTTTTTGAAGGGCTAAAAGCATCCGGCATAACAAGCAAACACAATATAGTAGAAACAGCTTTTATGTACCTGCATTCTCCTTACCTGTGGGGTGGCAGGACTCCCTTTGGTATAGACTGTTCAGGCTTTGTACAAATAGTATATAAGCTTAATGGCTATAACCTTTTAAGAGATGCATCGCAGCAGGCTACCCAGGGCGAAGCTTTAAGTTTTATAGAAGAAAGCGAACCCGGCGACCTTGCCTTTTTTGATAACGAAGAGGGCCGCATTATACATGTAGGCATTATTATGGAAGATAACCATATTATACATGCCCACGGTAAAGTGCGTATAGACAGGTTAGACCATTTGGGTATTTATAATATAGACACTAAGAGGCATACCCATAAGTTACGGGTTATAAAAAAGATAATATAGTTTTTTTGGAACATATTTTGCAAGCAGGTTATACAACCTGCTTTTTTTGTATCTTAATTTACTAAATGTATACCTATGAAAAAATCATATATAGCCATACTGTTTATAAGCCTGTTGTTTGGATGTTCTTCAAGTGAAGATACTATTACAGCACCCGCACCTTTAGCCGAACTAAATTTAACCGATGTTGCCTACGGCAGCGACCCTCAGCAAAAAATGGATGTGCACCTGCCTGCAAACCGTACTACAGCTACTAAGGTAGTTATTGTAGTGCATGGCGGCGCATGGATACAGGGCGATAAAGAAGATATGGCCTACATTGCAGAAGGTGTGGGAGAGGAGTTTCCGGAGTATGCCGTTGTAAATTTTAATTACAGGCTGGCAACGCAAACAAGTGCGGCTTTTCCTAAACAGTTGCAGGATTTGCAACAGGTAATAAAATTTTTAAAAGAGAGTGATTATAACATTTCTCACGATTATGCATTTATAGGCGGCAGTGCGGGCGCACACCTTGCCATGCTGTACAGCTATAAATATGATACTGCGCATGAGGTTAAGGCGGTTTGCAATATTGTAGGCCCTGCCGACTTTGCCGACCCGGCTTATGTAACCCATCCGTTATATGCATTTGCTGCACAAACGTTGTTAGGAACGCCTAACGCAACCCCGCAAATGATTCAGGATGTAAGCCCTATAGCACATATTACACCACAGTCGCCACCCACAATTATGTTTTATGGCGGTATAGATCCTTTAGTGCCCACAAGCCAGGGGCAAAGGCTAAAAGCCGCGCTCGATGCTGCGGGTGTATATAATGAATATAATTTTTACCCTAATGGCGGCCATGCCGATTGGGATGAAGCTACCAATGCTGATGTGTATGCTAAAATAATAGCTTTCTTTGAGGCTAAGTTTTAAATGGCTATATTTGGCTTATGCCTAATAAACCACAAATATCTATCCCAACTCCCTGCCATGAAAACTGGCAGGATATGACCGTTGCCGATAGAGGTAGGTTTTGTGCTTCATGCCAAAAGAGCGTTATAGATTTTACACAATCATCTGACACGCATATTGCTGAGGTTTTTAAAAAGGAAGGCGATGTATGCGGGCGGTTTTTAAAATCACAGCTTGAAAGAGATTTGGTTATTCCTAAAGAAAAGAACAGATTGTGGATGGCGGCAAGTGCGGCTATAGTTGCCTTTTTAGGATTAGGTTACAGTAAAGTTTTTGCCCAGACTGAAATTGCAGAAACAGTGCAGGTTGAGAAGGATATTGTAACAAGTAATACTGCTCCAACCGGAACGGTTAGGGTCATTACAGGGACTGTGACTGATGAAACAGGGCTTATTATTCCAGGCGTAAATGTCGTAAGCCTTAATAGTGGTACATCTGTACTGACCGACTCCGAAGGTATTTTCAGTATAGAAGTAGGTAACGCTGACATTTTGGAGTTTTCATTTGTATCCATGAAGAAAATTAATGTTGAATTGGATCACAGAAATGATTATAGTATAACGATGTTCAGCGATTTTATTATGGAAGATGTGGAAATGGTAGTTTTTGGCCATCCCACGCATACTTTTTTTGGTTCAATTTTCCATCGTATCGGCAACATCTTCCGTAAAAAGGGAGGCTAAATTCACGTTATTGCATAATACTTTTTTTTGCTTTTAAGATTTTTAATACATAGTTTTATCATATCCAAAACATCTGTATTAAAATGATATCTAAAAACAAACTATTCGCAGCATTAGCCTGTGCAGGGCTACTTGCGTCGTGTGCATCACAAAGCAGTTCAACTACAAAACATGGTGCTGTAGCACATACAAAAGGCACTCAGATTTTAGAGCCAAATGGTAATGCCATTACGTTAAAAGGCACCAACCTGGGTAACTGGCTTGTTCCTGAAGGGTATATGTTTAAAACCGGAAAGGTAGGCGCACCCCACCAGATAGACCAGCTGCTTGGCGAGATGGTAGGCCCTGATAGCCTTGCCAGCTTCTGGAACAAATACCTTGATAACTACATTACCCATGACGATATTAAATACCTTAAGCGCATAGGCTGTAACCACATCAGGCTGCCGTTTCATTACAAGCTGTTTACTAACGATTTGTATATGGGCAAGCGCAATGCCGGCTTTGAATATTTTGACCGCGTAATTAACTGGTGCAGGCAGGAAAACGTTTATGTATTGCTGGATATGCATTGTGCACCCGGTGGGCAAACAGGCGATAATATAGACGACAGCGCAGGATATCCTTGGTTATATTACAGTAAATCAAGTCAGGATTTAATGAGCGAAATATGGGTTAAAATTGCCGATCGTTATAAAAATGAACCTATGATTATAGGTTATGATGTGGTTAATGAGCCCTTTGCACATTACTTTACCGGCGATATAAAAGATTACAATCACAGGCTTTTTATGCTGTACCAGCGTATGGTTGCCGATATCAGGAAAGCGGATAAGCGGCACTCTATATTCCTGAACGGATCTGTCTGGGCAGGCGATTTTGGAGTGTTCGAGAGTATTATAGATGATAATATTGTATACGAGTTCCATAAATACTGGTTTGATGTAAACCAGGAAGCCATACAAAAATACCTTGATTTTCGGGATAAACACAATGTGCCCATTTACATTGGCGAAACGGGAGAAAATACTGATGAGTGGATTAAGCAGTTTACAACCCTGCTCGATAAAAACCAGGTTAACTGGGCATACTGGCCGTACAAAAAAATGGACAATACCCGTGGTATCATGAACTTTAAGCAGCCCCAAGATTATCCGCTAATTACAAAATATGCCGATAGTGACCGCAGTTCTTACGAGAATATCCGCAAGAATATGCCGGATAGGGTAAAGGTTCAAAAGGCACTAAACGAATTTTTAGAAAATTCGCTTTATAAAAACAATTTCCAGAACAAGGGTTACATTGATGGGCTGGGATTAAAAACAGAGTAATACCAATTATTGTTATAAAGCAGTCTAAATAATTTGTCACATTAAAACAGTTATTAATATTTAAAAAAGAGTGCCTGCATAATTTTATGCAGGCACTCTCATTTATAATAAACTATAAAGTTTAAAATTAAGCTCTCTCTATAACAATGGCAGATGCACCGCCGCCGCCATTACAAATAGCTGCTGCACCTATTTTAGCATTATTTTGCTCCAGTACATTAATAAGCGTAACAATAATACGCGCACCAGAACATCCCAGCGGATGGCCTAACGATACTGCACCACCGTTAACATTAACTTTTTCGGCATCAAGGCCCAGTATGCGTGTATTTGCAATACCCACTACAGAGAAAGCTTCGTTAAACTCAAAAAAGTCAACATCGCTTTTGCTTATCCCGGCCTTATCAAGTGCTTTAGGCAACGCAATAGATGGCGAAGTAGTAAACCATTTAGGCTCCTGCTCGGCATCGGCATATCCTTTTATGTAAGCAAGAGGTTTAAGGCCAAGCTCATTAGCTTTATCCTCGCTCATAATTACTAAAGCTGCAGCACCATCATTTATGGTAGATGCATTAGCAGCCGTAACCGTTCCGCCTTTTGTAAATACCGCGTTAAGTGCCGGTATCTTATCAATTTTTACATTGCTGTATTCTTCATCTTTGGTAACCATTATTGGGTCGCCTTTGCGCTGAGGTACCGCTACAGGAACCACCTCGCTGTTAAACTTACCGGCATCCCATGCTGCGGCACTGCGCTGGTAAGAGGTAATGGCAAAAGCATCCTGCTCCTCGCGGGTTACGCTATATTCGGTTGCACAGGCATCTGCAAAAACACCCATAGCACTATCATCATAAGCATCGCTAAGCCCGTCGCGTTGTAAACCGTCTGTAAGCGTAGCAGGGCCAAATTTAGTACCTGCCCTCATGTGTACATAGTGAGGTATAAGGCTCATGTTCTCCATACCGCCTGCTACAATAATATCGGCATCGCCGCATTGTATAGATTGTGCTGCCTGCATAACGGCTTTCATACCGCTGGCACACACTTTATTTACAGTTGTTGCAATTACATTATCCGGCAGGCCTGCAAGGCGTGCTGCCTGGCGTGCAGGTGCCTGGCCTACACCTGCCTGAACCACGTTACCCATTAAAACCTCGTTAACAAGGGCAGGGTCTAAATTTATTTTTTCGAGTGCGCCTTTTATAGCGGCTGCCCCAAGCTGCGGAGCAGTTACGGTAGATAATGCACCCATAAAGCTGCCTATAGGTGTGCGGACTGCCGATACGATCACTACTTTTTTATTCATGGTAAAATGTCTTTAAAGCGTTGTTTGTTCTTGCGAATTTAATGATAATTTCGACTTTAAAAAATAAATCGTTCAAAAAAAGTTGTAAAATATAATGTTTGTTTGTGTATTGAATAATTGTTAAGCCAAGGTTTAAAAATTATCCTGCGTTTGGCTCTTATGAAACAGATAGTATTATATAATCTACTTTTTATGCAGCTTATATATTTTATTATCTGCAACGAACACAAGTGTATCTCTCTCCTGTGTTACTTTATTAAGCTGATAAAATGTGGTGTAAGGATTGTTCTTTTCGCCGCCCTCCAGTTTAAACGAAGTAACATTTTTACCTATAGCAGCACTGTAATACAGCAGCCACGTTTGATGGTATTCGTAAAAAAGTCCTGAAGAGCTATAGCCGCCGTTAGCTTCATTATATAAAACAATAGATTCTCCCGATTGTTTTATATTGGGAGCTACAGTTTTAGCTCCGTACGTATTTTTTACAGACGTATAACCTACAGCCTGTGGGCTTAGCATATCCAACTGCGAGTTATCCTCATACGATGTTGTTTTATATAACTTGCCGGAGGCATCTTTATAAAGGGAGTAGCCCCTGTAGTTACTGCTATCATAATAGCTTCCCGATTCTACAGACCTTACCCCGCTAAGGTTCCTGAAAAATTCGGTCTGGTATTTTTCTTTAAAGTGTGCCTGTCCCTGCTCTGTACCATAGCTTTCATCAAATTCTTCCCTGGTTGCAGGTAATGGTATTTTATTTATTTGATCCTGCGTTTTTGTTAATGTTTTTATATCTATAATATCACAGGTTTCGGGGAGTTTTTGTTCATGGCCATAGGCGTTCTCTTTTACAATAATACGGTCGCCATCTATGAACTCTATAGTAGTTTTTTGATATTCAATTTTAAAGTTACCCTTATTGTCCATAATACCAAAGTTTTGCAGTTCCCTGCCGCCGGTATTTACATCGTTAAACATTACGCTGTCACGTGTAAAATGCACAAGGTAATAGGGTGTACCCTGCAAAGGTTCTATGTTATAAATATATAGATTGGGTATTGGTGCCAAAACCATTTCCGGGTTACTGCTACCGGGAAAATTGGGCCAGTTTTTGTGCCTGTCGCGCCCCGGAATTTTATAACCGCAGGCAAACATAAAAGCTACGTACGCTATTAAAAGCCCCACTGCTACGCAGCCCAAAATTATAAAACTCTTTTTGCGCGACCGCTTGCGTTGTACAACATCCTTAGCAAGGTAATTATTGCGGGCATTTTTTATCGCGGCAATTATAAGCAGTATGACCGATACGGTAATACTAACTGGCAGTATGAAAAGGTACAGCACAAAGTCGTTTACGTGCAGGGCATCGCCAATAGCAAAAATGGCAAAGTTGATTACAAATAGTATAATGGCAAGTTTAAGTGTTTTACCCATATAAAAGATTTAAAATGATATTATTGCACTGTAAATTCTGATGAAGGTAACCTGAATTTCTCACAAAAAGTGTGAAATTCAGGTTAAAATAAATAAGGCTCAAAAACACAAAACCCCGCTCATAAAGAGCAGGGTTGTATAAAAAGCGATACCGGTTTAAATTATACCAGCGTAGCAGATAAAGTGATCTCTGCGTTAAGCAGTTTAGATACAGGGCAAATTTCTTTAGCTTTTTGGGTAGTTTCCTGGAAATCCTGTTCTGTAATCCCGGGAACGTTTGCCTCAAGTTTAAGGTGTATTTTTGTTATCGTACCATCTTCAAAGGTAACCTGTGCTTCTGTGTTAAGGTCTTCCGGTACAAAGCCTTTTTCGCTAAGTAAAAAGCTTAACTGCATAGTAAAGCAACCAGAGTGTGCCGCAGCAATAAGTTCTTCAGGGTTAGTGCCCACACCATCTTCAAAACGGGTTTTAAAAGATAGTTGAGCGTTATTAAGCGTTGTGCTCTCTGTGCTAACTAATCCTTTTCCGTCTTTTCCAGTACCTTTCCAGTTAGTGTTTGCTTTTCTTGTAAATTTCATGATAAATAAATTTTAATGTTATTGTTTAATTGATTTGTGGATGCAGCCGTTACAGCCGCTCCTGTAAAGTTATTGATTTTAAAAATGCAGTCGTTAATTTAAAATTATTTCTGTACTGCATTTCTTTCGTAATGCCTAATTAAATAGTTTGCTTTGTTTGATGAGACAAATTTACAGCAGTTCTGTTTACGAATCAAATTAATAATTTTGTAGCTTTATAAAATAAAATTATAATCATGACCATTCAGCAACTTAGGTATATTATAGCATTAGACGATCATCGCCATTTTGCCAAAGCAGCAGAGGAGTGTGCCGTTACCCAGCCAGGACTTACCATTCAGCTAAAAAACCTTGAAGAGGAGATAGGTATTAAAATATTCGATCGTACAAAGGTACCTTTAAAGCCAACCGTATTAGGTGTTGAGATTATTATGCGTGCTAAAAAGGTATTGCGTGAGGCCGACGCCATAAGGGATTTTGTAGTGAACCAAAAAAATGACCTTGAGGGTACGGTAACTATGGGGGTAATATCTACGCTATCGCCCTACCTTATGCCATTGTTTATTAAGGCAATGAAAGATGTTGCGCCCAAAATGCATTTTAATATTACCGAAGGCGGTACCGGCGAATTAATGAACTGGGTTGAAACGGGAGTTATAGATATTGCCCTTATGGCAACTCCTACGGGCAACCCTGCGCTTAAAGAACATCCGGTTTTTAATGAGCCATTTGTTGCTTATTTATACCCTGATCATCCTATGGCTGCTGCGAAAGTGTATGAGATGCAGCCCGAAGACCGACCGGAATTGCTATTGCTGCAAAGCGAATATTGTTATAATGCCCAACTGTTGGATATTTGCAGCATAACAGAGCATTCCAGCACCTGGGATCGTTTTAACTATAACATAAGTTCTATAGAAACACTTAAGAACCTGGTTAGGGCAGGGCTGGGTTTTGCTATTGTGCCGCAACTATCGGTACTAAATGAACAGGATACTACACTTTTTAAACCGTTTGCCGAGCCAAAGCCTGTACGTGAAATAAGCCTCGTGGTAGCCGATACTTTTTCGAGAAAATTACTGTTAGAAAAAATGAGCAGTGCCATTTACCATTGCCTGCCCGACAGCCTTAAACAAAACACTACTTATAAAAAAATACGGTGGAATGATTCACCATATTTTATTAATGCTGTTAGCGGGGGTAAATAGAACTATAGTATTTTTTTATGATAATAACAATTTAGGTTATTTTTAAATGATGAACTACCCAATAAAAAAGGGTTGTAAATATTTATGTCTTGCGGCACAAATATTTACAACCCTTTTGAGTACATTTTAAACTAAGTATCTCCTAAGTTATTCAGCTATCATTTCAAGTTCGAATACAAGGTTTGCATTGCCCGGAATTTTACCCTGTGGCATACCTCTTTCGCCATAACCTAAATGAGATGGAATAAAGATAATTGCCTTATCGCCCGGGTTCATTTTTTCAAGGCCTTCTATAAAGCCCGGTATCATGCCCGATTTTGTACCTATAGTAAAAGGGATTGGCCTGTAAGCACCTGCAGCATCTTTTTGAGGGATATAGTTACCCATATCTTTTGCTACCTGAGCAATACTTGAATCAAATAAAAACGCTGTGCTTTCAAGATATCCTGAATAGTTAATTTGAACCTGAGAACCGTCAAGAGCCTTTTGGCCCGGCCCCTTAGCTAATATTTTATATACTAACCCGCTTGCAGTTTTAGTACCGGTAGCTTTAGCCTCGGCAAAATAGGCAAGTTTATCTGTTTTTGCTTTTGCTGCTGCTGCTTCTTTAGCTTTTACTGCCGCTGCTGCCTTTTCGTAATATTCTTTAAATATTTTTGGTGCATTAAAACGTTTTGCATCTTTACCTACGCGAACAATTTTAACCGATTTTATTACGTCATTTTGCTCTATGCTGTTTAAAACATCGATACCTTGTACCGTATAGCCAAAAACAGTGTGTAAACCATCAAGGTGAGGAGTAGCTTTATGGGTAATAAAAAACTGGCTTCCGTTTGTACCGGCACCTGCATTAGCCATAGATAGTGTTCCTGCTTTATCATGCTTAAGGTCTGTAATTTCATCGGCAAACTTGTAGCCCGGCCCACCAGATCCGTCTCCGGCAGGATCGCCGCCCTGTATCATAAAGTCTTTAATAACACGGTGCCATTTAAGCCCGTCATAAAATGGTTTACCTTTATATTTAGCGTCAACCATTTCGTTCTTACCTTCGGCAAGGGTAACAAAGTTAGCTACAGTAAGAGGTGTTTTCTGGTATTCAAGTTTTTCTACAATTATACCTTTGTTGGTTTCAATTTCGGCATAAAGCCCATCTCCCAGTTTTGCATAATCTGGTGGTGGCGTGTTTTTGCAAGAAAATAAAATTGCTACTAAGCTTAAAAACAGACTTGTCATTGGTTTCATTTATATTAAATTAATTCTCTTTTACTGCACTTTCGGGCTTAATGTCGTTAAGGGTAACGGTACATATAAGCGGCTGGTTAATACCTATTTTATCGTTATCTCCATGATAGCCAAACCCCATGTGCGACGGGAACAGGAATGTTACTGTTTCTCCCTCATTCATTAGCTTAATGCCGTCACGAAGCCCCATCATAATATTTTGCTTATCTACATGGTATACCTGCGGGCGAAGCTCTGCCTCGCTGTATATAAGGTTGCCCTTAATATCTTTAACTTCATAATCAAAATAGGCAACATCGCCGCGTTTTGGCCTGATAGTATCGTTAGTAACTTCCTGGTCGTAATAATACCAGTACCCTTTATCAGATGCTATGTATTTTTTTGTGGGGTTATTTTTTATGATAGAGTCTATCTGCTGCTCTTCGTTAGCCACAAGTTTTTTATTTCGTTTAATAGATTCCCTCATAAACGTACCCGAACTTTGCGATACCGGCTTACGTGCCTGCTGCTGCGAGCAGCCTGTAGCGGCAAGGGCTATGGTAAGCAGTGTTACAACAATCTTCTTCATATATCAGTCTATTTTTGTGTGCGCTAATGTAGCAATAAATTTTTGTATGGTAGCTTCCAGCGATTCGTTGCTTTTTCCGCCGGCAGCATTAACGTGGCCACCACCGCTAAAATGCTCTCGGGCATACGCGTTAACATCAAAGCCACCTTTAGAGCGAAACGATATTTTTACAATACCCTCATCTTTATTTTCTGTAAAAAATGCCGTAAACACGATATCTTTCATGCTAAGCCCATAGTTTACAATACCCTCTGTATCTCCTTTGTTATGCCCAAAGCTATTAAGTTCTTCCTGGCTAAGGGTACTGTAAGATGTTTTGTAAGCCGGCAGCACTTTCATGTTCTGCAAAGCCCTTGCCAAAATTTGTATACGGCTGTGCGAATGGTTGTCAAACAGTAAACTATGTATGTTGCTATTGTCTATGCCAAGGTCTATAAACTCGGCAGCAATGCGGTGCGTAGTGCCTGTTACAGAGCGGTAACGAAAAGAACCTGAGTCGGTTACTATGCCTGTGTACAGGCAGGTTGCAATCGTTTTATTTAATAAATGGCCTTCGCCAAGCTGCTGTATAAAATGATACACCATTTCGCAGGTAGAGCCATAGCTTGTATCGCTAAAAGTAACTACTGCATACGTATCCGGAGCCTGATGGTGGTCTATCATTATAAACGGAGCCTGTACCCTGCGGAGTGCTTCGGCCATAAAATCGCCCACACGGCTAAGAGTATTAAAATCGAGTGTGAAAACAATTTGTGCATCCTGCAATATTTTGTTGCAGCCTTCCACATCTTTTTCATAAACTTTTACAGTATCAAAAGAAGGAAGCCACGTTAAAAAATCGGGAGATTCGTTAGCGGTTATAACAACAGGCTCATGGCCTAAAAGTTTTAAAAAGTGGTATAGCCCAAGGGTAGAGCCCATAGCATCGCCATCTGGGTTGCGGTGGGGTATAATAGCAATTTTTTTTGGCGAAGCAAGCAATTGCTTTACCGTATCAATATCTTCGCGTGTCATCATGCTGCGAATTTACATTTTTTTATTTTATTTATAATAAAGCATAGAGGCATAAACAAAAAATGCCTGCTGTAGTGGTACAGCAGGCAGTAGCAGGCCAATGTTTTAAAGTCCTGTAACCTGGTTTTTAGTATCAGTAACTTCAAAGTAAAGTCCTTGTAAGTTATATGAATTTTTGTTTATTGTAAAGTAATCGTACTGGCCATTGGTGGCATATTCATCGCCCACCGGCTCAAAGCCAAGAACGCCTACCACCTCAAACTCGTTTCCTGCATCTATAACATGTATGCTGTTTTGTTTAGTAGTACCGTCGCCGCTGCTTAATATAGCATCTATAATCATGTCAGTCTGGGCACGTTCTGTTTTAGCCTCTTCATACCTGCCAAGCTGTTTTAAACAGTGCTGGCGGTACTCTTTTATGGTAATGCTAAAAGGATTTGCTTTTAAAAGATCAGCAGTATACATAACTACATTTTCTACGTCGGCTTTTGTAGGGGCTTCTTTTTTTAATACCTCCCTAAGGCTTACCTGGGTTTTATTAAGTGCCTCTATATCATTTTTTTTGTTTATAAAGGCAGCACCATAATATAAATGCCTTCTCTCTTCCAGCGTCATGCTTGTATCTGCCTTTGTATAACGGTCATAAAGGTTAGCGTAGTAAAAAGCAGAATTTTTATCTTTTATGTTCTTTTGTATAAGGGCATAATCAGGTACGGTAGTTTCGGTTTGTGCACTTGTTCCTAAAACCATCAGGAAGGCAAGTAGTGTAAAGATCTTTTTCATGATACCTTTGTTTTGATATGGTAAAGTTACAGGCGTACAACTATAATTTTATCTTAATTGGCGGCTTGTTAAGTCAAAAATACCATTTGTTTAACACTCTAAACATGGCTTTTAGTCCAAAACAAAAAGTCTATAGCCGAATGGCTAAAAGGTGTAGTTAAAGTGAAAGGGACAGCAATTTTAATTGTGCATTATTTACTATCGCATTAAGAACAGAGCTTAATATACTAATCTAATGCTAACTAATTTTTTGCATTTGTTTTGCTCCGAAAAAGTATATTTAAAAGTTTAAGATTTGAAATTTCTTGTCGATTAAGATACTCATGTTTTTGAGATTCCAGTTTTTCTTAAATCACTTAGAGTTTTTTCAAAAATACAGACTCTATTATACAGCGGTCGGTCATCTCATATCTATTATCTCATATCTCCGTAAAAATCTTAAAATCTAATTTTCATTTACCGAAATTATATTTTATTTTTGCACATGCAACACAACGTACTTATTTTAGACTTCGGGTCGCAATACACACAACTTATTGCGCGAAGGGTTCGCGAGCTTAACATCTTCTGCGAAATTTTCCCTTACAATAACCCACCCACAGACCTTTCTTCGTATAAAGCGGTAATACTTTCGGGCAGCCCCTTCTCTGTGAGAGCAGATGATGCGCCACACCCTGATTTGTCGCAAATTCGCGGTAAGCTGCCATTACTGGCTGTGTGCTACGGTGCGCAGTACCTTGCCCATTTTGATGGTGGCGAGGTAGCCCCAAGCAACATACGCGAGTATGGCCGTGCCAACCTGTCTTATATTAAGGACAACGAACCTTTTCTTGAAGGTGTTTCTGAGAATAGCCAGGTATGGATGAGCCATAGTGATACCATAAAAAAACTACCTACAAATGGTGTAGTACTTGCCAGCACTAAAGATGTTGCCAATGCTGCTTATAAAATAGAGGGCGAAACTACATACGCTATTCAATACCACCCGGAAGTGTACCACAGTACCGATGGGAAACAAATGCTGGAAAATTTCCTTGTAAAAATTGCAGAGGTGCCGCAAAGTTTTACACCTAACTCTTTTGTAGAGGATATCGTAGCAGAGCTTAAAGCTAAAATCCAGGACGATAAAGTTGTGCTTGGCCTTTCGGGTGGGGTAGACTCTACCGTGGCTGCCGTACTTTTAAATAAAGCTATTGGGCCAAACCTGTACTGTATTTTTGTAAATAACGGGTTGCTGCGCAAGGACGAGTTTGAAAGCGTATTGCACCAGTATAAAGATATGGGCCTTAACGTAAAAGGCGTTGATGCTGCCGATCGTTTCCTGTCGCAGCTTGCAGGAATATCTGACCCTGAAACAAAACGTAAAACCATAGGCCGTGTGTTTATAGAGGTTTTTGACGACGAAGCTCACCAGCTTACCGATGTTAAATGGCTTGCACAGGGCACTATTTATCCTGACGTGATTGAGTCGGTTTCTGTAAAAGGGCCATCGGCTACAATAAAATCGCACCACAACGTGGGCGGACTTCCAGACTTTATGAAACTTCAGGTGGTAGAGCCTTTACGCATGCTGTTTAAAGATGAGGTGCGCAGGGTAGGGGCTACGTTAGGTATAGACCCGGAGCTTTTAGGCCGTCATCCTTTCCCCGGCCCGGGATTGTCTATACGTATACTTGGAGATATAACTCCGGAGAAAGTACGTATACTGCAAGAGGTAGACCATGTATTTATTAGCGGCCTGCGCGAGCATGGCCTGTATGATAAAGTATGGCAGGCAGGTGCTATATTGCTTCCTGTAAATAGTGTGGGCGTAATGGGCGATGAGCGTACCTACGAAAAAGTTGTAGCATTGCGTGCTGTAGAAAGTACCGATGGTATGACTGCCGACTGGGTGCACTTACCGTACGATTTCCTTATGAAAATAAGTAATGAGATTATAAATAAGGTAAAAGGCGTAAACAGGGTAGTATATGATATTAGCTCTAAGCCGCCTGCAACCATAGAATGGGAATAATATAATATTTAAAATATGAATATTGATTATTTAAATAATAACTAAAACCGCCGAATGGCGGTTTTTTTACGCCCAATGGTATCTTTTGGCTGTTGAATAGTGCATTTAAAATAAATTTAGCAGCCTTTTTCTTTCAATGCAATTTAGGTATATGTTTCGCTAAGTAAAATTTATTAGAATATTACTAAAAAATTAACATAAATATTTGCGTGAAAGGTTTTTTATAAAGCCAAATGTATAATTAGGTAAAAATTATCAAAAAAACGTATTGTGTTGATTTACTTTGATTTAGTGCGTATATTGTAATACACAAAATTTCAACCTAAAAACCACTTTCCTATGATAGCAAAAAAATACCTTATTGCAGTATTATTTACCTGCTTGTTTAGTGGATATGCCAGCGCACAGGATGAAGCTGCAGCCACTACAGAAAAAACTGAAACTGCCGCTACACCGGATGAAGATGAAGAGCTGGTGAGCCATAAAGTGGCTATGGGAGAAACTATTGCACTTATCTCTAAGAAATATAAAGTAAAACCTGCAGACATTTACGAATACAATCCTGATGCTACACAGGGAGTAACCCAAAATGCTATTATATATATACCTATACACAGGGACTATAAGCATACAAAGGCAAAATTGGCTGCGGCAATTGCCGACAATGCAAGCTCTAAAAAGAATTAATTGTTTTTTACTATAGGTTAGTTGTTTTTGCTTAACGCATCTTTAAAGATGTAACCGCTTTATGCAGGTTACATCTTTTTTTTTTGAAGCATACTTAGCTGTACTGATTATGTATATATTAATTGTAAAATAAATCTATTTTGTAATTAATTGTATGTCAGTTGTATTAGGGTTTTATGTAGTGGTTTGTCCCGGCATTAATTTTAGTATTGTTACATAGATACATACACCCATCCTACAATAGGTTCAGGAAAATCAGGGTCATTAAGTTCCAGTACAAAATAGTATGTTCCTGCCGGTACCGTAGTTCCTTCAGATCCTACTTTTTGCACATCGGCAATACCATTCCAGTCGGCATCTTTATGATATCCCGTCCATATTAAATTACCCCAGCGGTTATATATTGTCATTTTAAAATTCAGGAAAATATTACGAAGGCCTTTTACAAAAAAGCCATCGTTTACATTGTCGCCATTAGGTGTTATATAGTTGTAGGTAACAGGGGCACACTTTTTAGTTTTTAATAAAAATGATGCCGTAGTGTGGCAGGTACCATTATCTAACCGAACATATATACGCTCAGGATTTGTGGTTGAAACATACTGGCTTGTATTGTAAATAGGGTCTATGCCCTGGTCTGCACCCTGCTGGTAGCGGTAAAAGGTAACTGTTTCGTTATCATAATTCTTTAATGAGTTGGCATAGGCAGAAAAATCAAACGTGCCAATGCCAAAACCCTGATCGCAGGATACAATATCTTCCGGCTGTATTATTACCGGCGATAATACAAGGCTTACGGGTAGGGTATTGCCATTATTAGTTTCATCGAGTTCTATAACAATACCGGTACCGTCTCCGGTATCATCGGCTACAAAGGTGAGGTTAAAATCAAGCGGTATGCCTATAGGTATTGTAAGGGTAATAAAGTTTTCCTCGCTTTCGCCAATGGCAATATCTTCAAGAGTTTCGGTATAGTCTAAAAATGCACCATTTACATAAATGCTTACGGGTGTTTCGGCGGGCAGTACATCGGTACCATTAATGTTGCTTACCGTATAATGTACATGTATAATACGCGAATTACATTGCTTGTAAACATCGTCTATAGTAACTGTAGCATCAGGAAAGTAACAGTCTTTAATGATAAGCCTGAACGATTTTACATCATAACATCCATTAGCATCCTGCAGGCGTACAAATATTTGCTGATTGTGGGTGCCAATATAAGCTTCAGGATTGCCTATGGCATTAGCGCCATCTATAGCATCCTGTTGTGTTAAATGGAATGTAATAACATCTGAGGGTACATTTTTAAGCGATTGCAGGTAGGCCGAGAAATTAAAACTACCCACGCCACTACCATTAAAAGTTTCGCAGGCAACTACATCGGCCGGTTGCTGCAATATGGGAGATATCCATATTGTAATGGCTACAGGAAGGCTGCTATTATTGTTTTCGTTGAGTTCCCTTACTATTCCTGTACCGTTGCCAGTATCATCTACAACTACAGTTATGGTAAAGTTTAAGCCAAAATTAATAGGTACGGACAAATTTATTGAGGCTGTAAGGCTACCATCTATAGGTATTGCTGCCGTTGTTGCAGTTACAGTTAAAAGAGTTTGGTTAACATAAATAGCTACCGGTGTGGCGGCCGGTAAAATATTAAAGCCATTAAAGTTACTTACTGTATAGGTTAGTATAATATTTCTTGAGTCGCAGGTTTGCGCAATGGTATCTATAACTACAGTACCATCCGGGAACAGGCAATCATCAGTTATCAGTAAAAAAGAAGCAAAAGCTATACAGCCGTGGCTGTCCTCAATACGTAAAAATATCTCTTCAGGATTTGCAGTAGCAAGATAAGCGGCTGCATCTGTAAGTGGTATTGCGTTTTGTGGCACAAGTGCATCAGCTGCGCTATGGTAAAAAGTTACCACGTCGTCCGGATCGTCCATCAATGAAGTAGCATAAACCGAAAAATCGAATACACCCCTGCTACTGCCCAGGCTCGTTTGGCAGGCATGTATATCTGCCGGGTTAGGGGTATATTGTAACCATAAAGATTCGTTTACAGTAAAGGTATTATTGTTCTCATTAGTTTCTGTAACCCTTCTTAAATTATCAACCCAAAAAAGGAGTTCAAAATTGCGGCCATAACTTTCGGGTATGGTTAGTGTAATGGTACCGCTCTCGCTTCCGCCAATAGGTAATTCGGTAGTGGTTTGTGTGGTAGCGATTAAATCGCCATTTATATAAATGCCCACATTAGTACCGGCAGGCAACACATCGGTACTGTTTACATTGCGAACGGTATAATTTATATCTATAGTGCGTGAGCCGCATTGCTTAACAATATCGGCAATAATGGTAGCATCGGGCAGCTGGCTGTTAAGTTTTGTAATAATGGCATTGATCATCACAAAATCTCTTGTTGATGTAAGTTGTATATCTGCCGACTCATCGCCTATGTGTATGTTATCCTGAATATCGTAAATATCCAGGTCCATGTTATACAAGGTAGAGGAGTTTGTAACAGTATTGGTACCGTTAAAAGCATTGTCGGACGGATTTAAGGCATTACTTAAAACATTATTGTTTATTCGTAAAGTTTCTCCAAAATTAAGGTCGGCATCGCCCTCCCACGCTAAAAAGCCAATTTTTGCACCGTTATTATCTATTACATTAAGGCTTGGCAGGTTAATATCTACACTGTAAGGAATGTTTTGGAGCCCATCATTCAGGTTTAATTGATTAAGCGGCAGGGCAGGATTTTCGTAAACTATAACAATGGCCCAGCCGCCAAAGTTTGTTTTGTTGGCACAATAAATACCGTCGTTTGCTACCCACTGGGTAAGATCAAGATCTGATACGGTGTAAGCACCGTTACCGGTTTGCTGAACTTGTGTTGTAACATCGGCAAAGGCACTAAAATAGCTTCTTGATACACCATCGGTTACAAATACAAGCGGAAAGGTACGTTGTGCAGTAACAGCAACATTATTTAATAGGATGTCAAAATCGCCGGTGCCGGAGCCTGCCCAATATAAATAGGCTTTTAAAACGGTGTCGCTATTGGTAAGGTTAAGGCTGGCAGATGAGGATGTATTTATAGTACACTCTGTAGTACCATTATTTTCGGAAGGGTTTAAAGTATTTCCTACAAATGTAAAATCATATCGGCCATTAAACTGCTCATAAAGCCCAACATTTACCTGGCTATACCCGATAGCCGAAAATAAGAGCAGTATGAATATTAAATGTAGTTTTTTTTTCACAGCAGGTAATTTTTCCTAAAATTAACAAAAATATACGAAAGGCAAATTTTTTATACAAAAACAACAACATAATCTCTTCATGTTTGTTTATTATATAGCATGGCGCATATTTTTTGCTATTTTTACGTTTTAAACTACGCTATAAAACGTTTTTGCCCTCATAATTAATGTACACTATAACTCCCTACACTAAAGACCATTTTAGCCAATGGAATGAATTTGTGGCTCAGTCTAAAAACGGCACATTTTTATTTCATCGTGATTTTATGGAATACCATAACGATCGTTTTGAAGATTATTCGCTTATAGTTTTTGAAGGTAAAAATCCTGTTGCACTGCTTCCTGCCCACAGGGTTGAAGGTGCAGTTTATTCGCATTGGGGGCTTACATACGGTGGCTTAATATTAGGTAATAAAATAAAGCTTTCTAATGTAATAAATATTGTAAAACAATTATTACAATATCTTCATGAAAACGGCATAAGTAAACTTCATATAAAAGCGATACCACACATTTACCATAAGGTTCCGGCTGAAGAAATGGAGTATGTGTTGTTTTTAGCCAATGCTAAAATAATCAGGCGTGATTCGCTGGCGGTAATAGATAATTCTTATCCGTTAAAAATAGCTGCCGGCAGGATGGAAGGCGTTAAAAAGGGCAGGATTAATAAATTTAAACTGGAAGAGAGTGACAATCTCAATCTATTTTGGAATGATGTACTTATACCTAATTTACAAAAACGTCATAATACTTTACCTGTACATACGCTGGAAGAAATTAGCCATTTAAAAAATCTGTTTCCGCATGCAATAAAATTGTTTACCGTGTGGCATAATAAAGGTATTGCAGCGGGTACTATTATTTTTGAAACAGAAACTGTAGCCCATGCACAATATATATCTGCTAATGATGATAAGAACCATACCGGAAGCCTCGACTTTTTATATCATGAAATAATTACTACAGTATATGCAGGTAAAAAATATTTCGATTTTGGTATCTCAAACGAACAACAAGGGCGTAAATTAAATGAAGGTCTTGCCTTTTGGAAAGAAAGTTTTGGCGCCCGTACTATGGTTCACGATTTTTATGAGGTGGAAACCGCTAACTTTGAACTCTTGAATAATGTTTTAACAGGAAATAGTATTCGTGTCTGAAAAAGAAAATACATATAAAAATATTATTAAGTCTACTTCTATTTTCGGAATAGTACAGCTTTCTAATTTGCTAATCTCTGTTGTAAGACATAAGTTTTTTGCTGTTATTGTGGGGCCGGCAGGCTATGGTATCTTTAGTTTGATTTATTCAAGCTTCGACCTTGTTAAACAAGGCTCTGGCTTTGGAATTGAAATAACAGGTGTAAAAAAAATCACTGAGAGTACAGAAAAGAAAGATAAAGACAAAGTTGCTGCGATCTTAATAAAATTATCAATCGTTACGGGCATTGTGGGTATGCTTATTTTGATGATGCTGTCATACAAAATAAGTTTTTGGGCATTTGGCGATGGACAAAAAACAGTTGTCATCGTAATGATATCTATAGCAGTTTTTTTTAGGCAGTTAATTGGTGCTCAAACAGCTGTTATGCAGGGAAGTGGAAAATTAAAGTACTTAGCTAAAACTAATTTACTTGGTAACTTTTATAGCTTGTTATTTACGCTGCCTTTATTCTATTTTTTTAAGATAGATGCAATACTTCCCTCAATATTATTATCGGCAATTATAAGCTTTATTATAAGCTATATTTACTATAATAAAATGGATATAGATAAATATCCCATTAGTTTTAAAAAATCTTTTAGAGAGGGTAAAGACATTCTATATTTCGGCGGTCTTATGTCTATAAATGGTTTTTTGCCAATTTTATCTAATTACATTATACAGCTATTCATAAATTCTAATAATGGGGTTGTACAAGTTGGGTTGTTTAACGTTGGCCAATTACTGATAAATTCTTATGTAGGGATTATTTTTACGGCGATGACTATGGAATATTATCCAAGGTTAGTAAGTTTTAACAAAAATAATGAAAAGGAAAGTAGTGCAGTAAATCAGCAGGCTATTATCTCAATACTTATTATCGTGCCTGTTATAGTTTTATTTACAGAGTTTATGCCACTTATCATTAAAATCTTATTAACTAAAAAATTTGAAGGTTCAGTGCCTATGTTATCCTGGATGATCCTTGCAATGTACTTTAAAGCAGTATCATTTTGCATGGGTTATGTTATTATAGCAAGGGCAGATTCTGCAGTATTTATGAAAACTTCTATAATATTTAATACTATTTACGTACTCTTATGTATTGTGGGGTATAACATAGGTGGGCTACAGGGCTTGGGTCTAGGGTTTATGGTCTATTATATTATACATTGCATTGCAATGTATGCTATATCTAAGCTTAGGTATAAATTAGTGTTTGAAAAAAGCTTTTATAAGTTGTTTTCTTTTGGATTAATTTTGTGTACAGTTTTGCTTGCAGTTAATATCTATGCAGAGCCGATAACAAAACATATTATAATATTGTTGCTTTTAACAATTTGTGCCACATTTTCTTACACAGAAATTAATAAGAGAGTAAATATAAAAGCATTGGTTACTAATTATATCGCAAAAAAAAGAAGATAATGGGAATCCGTACTTCAGTTAAAAAAATTTTAAAAGTAAACTGGGTTAAAACATTGTATTTTAATTACACAAAATTTCCATTTGCTGTAGCCAGGCAACTTCCTGTTTATTTTTATGGCAAAGTAAAATTTAACAGTATTAAAGGTACCATAATTATTAATGCCCCAATTAAGCGTGCAATGATAGGTTTTGGCCAGGAATATGAACAAAATACTGTACATATAGGTATTGCAGAAATAGTACTGCATGGCACCATGGTGTTTAATGGGCATGCTCAATTTGCAAAAGATTATTTTATATTTGTAGGGAAAGGTGCTTATGCTGAGTTTGGGCACATGGCTGCAATGGCATCAAGAGGAAAAATAATTTGTACTAATAAAATTAAATTTGGTACCTATGCACGTTCAGGTTCTGAATGCCAATTTATGGATACTAATTTTCATCAAATGATAGATACACAAACGGGTGAACATTTGCCTATGAATGGTACTATTGAGTTAGGGAATTATAATTATATATGCACCGCTGTTTCTGTAATGAAAGATACCAGGACGGGTGATTACTGCACTATAGCATCAAATTCGGTATGCAATAAAGATTACTCATCACTGGGGCAAAATATATTAATTGGCGGAATGCCGGCTAAATTATTAAAGGAAAACATATCCAGAGACTGGCAGGGAGAAATGGCACTGCTTGAAAAATGGGTTATGGTAAATTAATTTAGATAGTTAACATTTTAAGCTGGCTAATTCATTCCCCAAACTTCAAGATATTTTTTTGCCACTTTAATATAATCATGCTCCTTTTCTATAAAAGCCCTTGCCCTGTGTGCGGTAGTAATAATTTCGGTGGGGTTTTCTATAAGGTAGCTTAGTTCTTTTACAAGGGCATCAGTATCGGGTAAAGCATTTACAGCAACTCTTTCTGTCAGGTTATAATGTTTGGTAAACTCTGCCTCGGCACCTGTAAAAACTACTTTTCCTTTTGCCATAGCTTCAAGGGCATTATAACCCTGGTCGTAGGCAAATACCTGGTCGAGTACTATGTGCGCAGTGTCGTATAGCTTAATGTATTCATTATAAGGAATGTTCTCTGTTACAATTATTTCTACATTAGTGGGGTATTTTTCCTGTATAATTGACAGTGCTTCTTCAAAATACTTAATGCCTTTTTTAACGTAACTGTTCCTGTTAATCCCTAAAAAAATAACAACCTTATTAGTTATGGTAAGTGGTATAAATTTTATGGTATCGGTATTAATAGGGTTAGGTATCAGTGGTGCTGTATAGCCCGTTTGCTGCATGGGTATCACGTAATCAATATCAGATGTTATAATGCTTTGTGCACGGCGTTGCAACCAGTTAAATAATTCACGATGGTTTTTATGCGTATATTTAAGAGAGTAGGCATACTGTTTTTTAAGGCTTTTATCTTTTAAATAAGGTGTAAGAATAGAATATTTAAACTTTTCGGCAAGGCAATAATCTATAACGGGTGTTTCGTCGCCACAAACAAGCAGGCTCATGGTGCCATTTTGCTCAAAAAGTTTTTTTAAAAGCCATTGGGCAAAGGCAGGATGCGTTTCAAGCGCATCGCTATTTATAAGCTGTATATGGTCATATCCTTTTAACAGGGGCAGCAACCGGTAAAAACGGTAACCTTTTTCGGTACGCGCCAGGTCAAATTTAGTTAGCTTGTTTACAATACGTTTCACAAACCGCAACAGGGAGTAAGTTTCAAACAGCTTAACGGCAATACTATAGTCGGTTCCATATTGTTTAAAGCCATCGCCCGTGCCCACAACAATTACATCGTGGCCTAATGCGGTTAGTCCTTCTTTTAAAGAATTGTGCAGCCTGCTGTATTCGCCTACTAAAAGTATTTTCATTACACCACCTTAAATTTTTATATTTGTTGTAAATATATAACAATTGGTACAAGCGTTTAAAAATTCGGATATTGAAATTTTGGTAGCCACCATGAACCGGCAATCGCTTGATTTTTTAGTGCCAATGTTCCCAATGCAACACTTTTCTGAATTTAATATACTTGTTGTTAACCAGACTACGCAGGATGCCATGATAACGTCGCACTATCCTCGTGTCAGGGTAATTAATGTGTTCGAAAAAGGGCTGTCTAAAAGCCGCAATCTTGCCCTTACTAATGCAACGGGTAAACTGTGTGTTATTACAGACGATGATGTGGTTTTTAAGGATGATTTCTGCAACCATATTATAAATGCATTTAATGAGAACACGACGGCGGCTCTTATAAGTTTCAGGGTAGAAAAGGCTTTGGGCATGTTGTATAAAAAATATCCCGAAGGGCGGTTAACTGCTACAAAAATGGGCAATCGTTTAAATATTATGTCGATAGAAATGGTTGTAAACCGTGATTTGGTGCAGCAGCATAAAATACAATTTAATGAGAACTTTGGTTTGGGAGCACAGTTTTGTATGGGCGAAGAAGCACTCTTTATAAACCGGATTTATGAAACCGGACTACAAATTATTGTAGAGCCCCGTGTCATTGCAATGCATTTAGTCCAGGATACGCATGCGCGAATTGTTGTTTGGGATAAGTACTATGTACAGGGTGCACTTTTTACAGCCTTGTTTAAAAAAGATTATTACAAATGGGTACTCTTTAAGATAGCATACGAATTAAAATCAAAAAAAATAAAATTAAAAGATGTAGTGGCAGCCATTAAAGCCGCAATTGCAGGAAGGTCCGCCTATAATAAATTACTATGAAAACAACACTTAACGATATACAAATTATAAACCTGCCTGTTGTAGAGGATACAAGGGGCAACCTTGCTTTTATACAGGAGGGTGCTGTGCCTTATGCTTTTAAACGTATTTATTATTTGTATGATGTACCCAGCAGTGCACAAAGAGGCGGGCACTCGCACATACGGCAGCATGAAATACTAATTGCTCTAAGCGGTAGTTTTGATGTGGTTTTAGACGACGGGATCAACAAGCAAACCTATTCTCTTAACAAACCCAGTAAAGGCCTCCATATTGTGGAAGGGATTTGGCGCGAACTGCAAAATTTTTCTTCGGGGGCGGTGTGTTTAGTAATCGCTCAGGATGTTTTTGATGAAAGTGATTATATACGTGGCTACGAAGACTTTTTAGAATCTAAGCAATGAAACTTTTATACATTGCCAATACGCTAACCGGTGCGGGCGGTTTACAAAGGGTACTGCTGTTAAAAGCAGGCTACCTTGCAGAGCGTATGGGCTATAATGTTACTATAATTAGTGCGAACGATAAACCGGGCAAACAAATTTTTTATCCTGTAAGCCCATTATTAAATTGTATTGATATAAGCCCTGCAAAACCTGACAGGATAACTTATTTTAAATCGTATGCAAAACTCTTAAATGAGAGTATTAATGCTGTAGACCCAGACGTAATAATAATGTGCGACAATGGTTTAAAGAGTTTTTTACTCCCTTTTATACTCAAAAAAAAACGCAAACTTGTTTATGAAAGGCATACTCCCAAAATCGTTAAAATTAAAAATGCTTCGGGTAACGCTTTAAAGAGTTTTACTGATACACTTTTGTACAGGTTTATGGATTATAGTGCTGCACAGTTTAACAAATTTGTTGTGGTTACGCAGCAGGGTAAAAGCGAATGGAAAAGTAAAAATTTAGATGTTATACCTAATCCGTTATGGTTTGATACAGATGAGGTAAGCAATCTTGCCGCAAAAAGGGTTATTGCCGTAGGCCGCCATGCTTACGAAAAAGGCTATGACCGTATGTTTACTATCTGGAAACAGGTAATAGATAAATACCCCGACTGGACGCTGGATATTTATGGCGATGACAACCCTGATTATAACATAAGGCAATTAGCGCTTGATAGTGGCCTTACTAATGGCGTTAACTTTTTACCCCCCACCAAAAATATTTTAGAGGCTTATAAAAACGCTTCTATTTACCTCATGACATCGAGGTATGAAGGTTTTGGTATGGTACTTTTGGAAGCCATGGCCTGTGGTGTACCCTGCATAGCTTTTAATTGCCCCGTAGGCCCTGCAGAAATAATAAGCAATAATGAGGATGGTTTTTTAATTGAGGATGGTAATACGGATGCATTTACAAAATCAGTGATTACCCTGATTGAAGATAAAGAGTTACGCTCACAAATGGGGGAGAGGGCAAAAACAAATTCCCGGGCATATAACCTTGATGTTATAATGCAGCAGTGGGATGCTTTATTTAAGTCGTTATAAAGTACACATATAACCTAAGCGATACAGGTCTAAACAAAAAAGGTTAGGGTCTTTTTTTAAGATCAGTGTTTTAAGTAATGGTTTCCCAATTTTAAAAAAGAAACCAACTATTCCTGCAAGACTGTATTTTTTTAATATTTTGTAATATCGCAACAGCGAATTTATATTTTCTATTCCCGGTGCATTGACAAGTAACAGATGCCTGCTTTTTACCGATTCTATACATTTTGCAAAAAAAACAGCATCATTTTCTAAACCTAAATGATAAATGGGGTTATCAATATGTATAATGTTTGCCTTATAATTATATAACTGATAACTAAAGTAAATATCCATGCCATAAAAGTTATCGGTACCGTTGTAATTATTTGCCAGAAAAACCTCTTTATCGATCATGAAATTTCCCGAAAAAATGTTTCCATAAGGGCTTACACTTCGTTCTGCGGCAGTTTTTTGTTCGCGCTCTATACCATATTTGTAGCGTAAGTTGTTTCCCTTTTCAGGATTTTTGGGTTGGTAGGCATATCCACCCATAACTACCTGGTTTTGCTTACCGGCATGTTGTAAATACCGGCTAATAAAATCGCTGCTTACAGGTATTACATCCGCATCAAGGAACAGCAGAGTATTGTATTGTGCTGCAAGAGCCAAATTTTTACGGGTAAGGGTGCGGCCCAGATTACGCGGGTTTTGTATAAAATGGCAATGGGGCAATGCCGTATCGCTTGTGTAAATGGCTTTTAGTGGAGTATGCGGGTTGTCATTGGCAATTATAATTTCGTACTCAGTACCGGTTTCACTGCATTGTTTTTGCAATTCCAGCAAAAGTGCGGTTACATCATAATTATATACAGGAACAAGGATAGACAACATTTAAAGTAATTTATTACAAATGTATTAAAAGCCTGTCCATTCTAATAATTATATTTTTTAGATACATATCTGAACAAATATATTTACCGATTCAGTATTAAGTGATAATGCCCTTCATGCCAACAATCTTTTTAGTTGAGGTTTAAACGCAGTCAGCACGCAAATGATCATTAGAAATTCAAATGGGTAGCTGTATCGGGAATTAGTGCCGTAAGTAGCCATAGCCTGTAAAAGGGAGGCGGAAAAAATAAAGCTAACTATAATAAATTGAGGTGTTATCTTCTTGTTTTTAAAGAATAAAAATATGTGGTAAGGTATTAGCAGCACAAAAATAATTTTTAATGTTACAAGTATAAAGCTTTGTATATACCATACTTCCAAAAAAACTTTGTTGGCATACGTTACATTAAAGTCGTTGTAGTTCCAGTATATAGATGTTTTCCAGAAATCTTTCCATGATATAAATACCTGTTTCGCATAATCTGCAGGATTGTCTATTATGGCTACCGTTGCAAACTCGTTTAATTCGTGCGATAAATCAACAAAATTAAGGCCTGTTTTTTCTGTCAGTTCGGCATGCGCATACCAAATGCTCATGGCTACATCTTTATCTTCGGCTATAGCCTGTTCACGGTACTTTACATATATAGAACTGATAAGGTGGTATTTTTCGGGAGTTTTCTCAGCAAAATAGACACAGTTTTGTGCGGTGGTAATGCCATAATAAGTGGTAGACACAAAGTAACCCGTATTAACTTTATTTACATAAGACCAGCCTAAAAAAGCTATAAGCGAAAAAAAAGGCAATATAAGTAACCGGTTAAAAATTTTTGAGAAGCTGAAATCTTTTAAAGTATATAGACCATAGACTATAAAAGGCATAAAAACAAAAAAGGGCTTAACAAAAGTAAGTAGCCCTAATAATAAACTGATTACAAATACCTGCCTGTAGCCTGCCTGCCCATTATGCAGCAATTTTAATATATGATAAAAACTAACCGTTACCAGCAGTATTATAACAACCTCTGTAAGTATGGCAGTTTCATAAAAAATAACATGTACCATGCTGTTAAGCAACAGCGTGATATATAGAGATGCTATTGTGCTGAATTGCAGCACCCGCAAAGTTTTAAAAAGATATATTGCTGTAACGATACCCAACAGCATTTGATAGACTACCACTAACGGCAACCAGTTATTGGCCATTGCAAGTACAAGGGGATATCCGGGAGTTCGCTCGCCGTCATACCCTGCAATATTAAAATGTAGTAAAAGTTTGGCAAGATCGCTGTAACTTTCGCTATCCGGAAAAATAGTAACTTTCCAGTATAGTGCAATAACAAAAAGCCGGGATAAAATACTAAAAAGTACTATCGCCCTAAAAGGGCTTCGCAGCATAAAGCTGTTTAACTGTTGCAGCTTAAGTGCTATAGTACTTTTCATGAATTGTTACTTCGAAATTTCGTAAGATGTAGGATGTTTAAACTGTTCTCTGCACTACTTCAAACAGGGTACCATTATCGCATTTAAGGGTTTTTCCGGGAAATTTCATTATAAGGGCATAATCATGGGTAGCCATAATTATGGTTTTTCCGTTTTGGTTAATTTCGCGCAACAGCTGCATTACCTCCACACTTGTTTGTGGGTCCAGGTTACCGGTAGGCTCATCTGCCAGGATAACTTCGGGGTCGTTAAGCAGGGCACGGGCTACGGCAACACGCTGTTGTTCCCCACCGGATATTTGGTGCGGCATCTTGTTGGCAGCGCTTTTCATGCCTACCTTATCAAGTACCTCGTTAATCTTAACGTTCATTTCCTGTTTTTCTTTCCAGCCGGTAGCTTTAAGAACAAAAAGCAGGTTTTCGTGTACAGTCCTGTCCGGTAGCAATTTAAAATCCTGAAACACAATACCTATCTTTCTGCGCAGGTAGGGTATATCGCGCTCTTTAAGTTTGGCAAGGTCATACTCTACAAACTCTCCTGTGCCTTCTCTCAGCTTAAGGTCGCCATAAAGGGTTTTCATGAGGCTGCTTTTACCGCTTCCGGTTTTACCTATAATATATAAAAACTCACCGTGGTTTACCTCAAGGTTAATATTAGTAAGTACGGCATTGTTTTCCTGAAAAATGGTAACGTTATTTAGCGATAATACAGGCTGGGACATAGATGTGATGTTAGTATGTGGTAAAAGTAATAAGTTAAGGGCGGTATTCAAAATTTTTATTAGTTTCATTAGTTGTAACTACTTCTTAATACTTTTCATTATAAAAATTTACCACATAGGCACATAGATTATATTAATCTTTAAAACATAGGTTTTACGCCTTTGGCGTTAGATTACATAGCATATCTTGTGAACTATACTATGTACCTGTACCGGAGGTACAACTATGTTGCCTAAATATGCTAATGAGAATATCTCATACATTCTATGTGCCTATGTGGTAAAATATGTGGTAAAATAAGAAAATTTACAGGTGCAGATTATGCTTTTAAGTTTACGAAGCTTGGTTAATCTTAGGTTAAAATTTTTAATCTTTTATATCTGTAATTGTAGGTTTGGCGTTATTGCAGCAGTCAGGACTCCCCTTTTAGGGGTTGGGAGGCTAATACTAAAACCGTAAAAACATCCGTTAAATAATAATAAGAAGTGCTATATTTGGCTACCATAAAACACTAAACACATGCGCAGACTCAACAGGGCCCTGCTGTACTCCCTACCATTCTGGGGGTTAAGCCTTTCGGCACAGCAATCTACCATTTATACCCATCAGCTTAAAGACTACGACAAGGCCGTTTCGCTGTATAACGACAAGCAATACCAGGCCGCGCAGATACTTTTTGAAAAAACAAAATCAGATAACCAGGATACAGATGTTCAGGCAGATTGTGCTTACTACATTGCAGTGAGTGCCATTAAGCTCAACCAAAAAAATGCCGATGTGCTCATGCAGGACTTTGTAGAAGATTATCCTACAAGTACCAAGCAAAACCAGGCTTTTGTAGAAGTAGCCGGTTACCACTTTAGTCAGGGCCACTATAAAGAGGCACTGGAGTGGTATGATAAGGTAGATGAAAGCGCTCTTGGCACTGCCGACAGAGACCGTTATAACTTCCAGAAAGGCTACAGCTATTTTAGCAACGGCGACAAAAAAGAAGCCGATAAGTACCTTACTAAAGTAAAAGACTCTAAAGTATATGGCACACAGGCTAAATACTATTTAGGTTTCCTTGCTTATGAAGGTGATGATTATAAAAAAGCTACCCAGTATTTTGAGCAGGTAGAACAAACGGAAGAGAAAGCAAAGTACAGCGAAAAGCTGTCGTACTTTCAGGCAGACATGGCCTTTAAACAAGGTAATTTCCAAAAGGCTATAGATGTGGGCGTACCTCAATTACCTAAAAGCGATGCCAGCGAAAAATCAGAACTTAACAAGATAATAGGGGAGAGCTACTTTAACCTTGGCCAATATGACAAGGCTATACCATACCTTAAAAACTATAAGGGCACTAAAGGCAAATGGAATAACACCGACTTTTACCAGTTGGGCTATGCTTACTACAAGCAGGGCGATTATGAAAATGCCATTGCCGAATTTAATAAAATAATAGGTGGTAACGATGCTGTAGCTCAAAATGCGTATTACCATTTGGGCGAAAGCTACCTTAAAACCAATAAAAAACAACAGGCTCTCAATGCATTTAAAAATGCATCTGAAATGGAATTTGATGCCAAAATTCAGGAAGACGCCTACCTTAATTATGCTAAGCTGAGCTACGAAATAGGTAACCCGTACCAAAGTGTACCGGGAGTGCTAAGTGCGTTTATGGAAAAATACCCGTCTTCGCCGTTCCGTACAGAGGTTCAGAATTTACTTATCAACTCCTATATTACGTCTAAAAACTACAAGGAAGCTCTTGTGCTTTTAGAAAAAAACAAGTCTCCGGAGAACAGGTTGGCTTATCAAAAGGTAACTTTTTACCGCGGTATGGAATTGTATACCGATGGCGATTATCAAAACGCGCTGGCTTTATTCAAAAAATCGATAACCGAGCAAAAAGACCCAAGGATAACTGCCCGTGCTACCTTTTGGAAAGCAGAAACAGAGTATGTATTAGACCAGTTTAGCGAAGCTCTAATAAGCTTTAAGCAGTTTGCAGGCTTTGCAGAGGCTAAAACTACACCCGAGTTTAAACACATTAATTACAACATTGCCTATACCTACTTTAAACAGAAAGAGTATGAGCAGGCAGCAAAATACTTTGGCGATTATGTAGCTTCGGCCTCAGCCAAAGATGATAAAGTAAGGCTTAACGATTCGTACCTGCGTCTTGGCGACAGCCAGTTTGTTACCGGTAAATACTGGCCGGCTATGGAAGCTTATAACAAGGCTATAGAAATGAATGGTATAGACGGCGATTATGCTTTGTTTCAAAAAGCAATAAGCTATGGCTTTGTAGCAAGGAACGAAAAGAAGATAGAAGACCTTACTAAATTTGTGCAAACATATCCTAAATCGCAATATGCAGATGATGCAATGTACGAGTTGGGTAACACGTATGTAACAGAGAAGCAAACTACTCAGGCTATTGCCACTTACGATAAGCTTATTGCTAATTATAAAGAAAGTGCTTATGTGTCGCGCTCTATTATGCGCCAGGCACTTATTTACTATAATGCAGAGCAGGACGAGAAAGCACTTGTTAAGTTTAAAGAAGTAGTAGCTAAATACCCTAACACGCCGGAGGCTATGGAAGCGGTAGAAACTGCACGCCTTATTTATGTAGACAATGGCCGTACAGATGAGTATGCTACATGGGTTAAAACCCTTGGTTTTGTAGATGTAAGTGATGCCGATCTTGACAATACTGCTTTTGAAGCTGCCGAAAAGCAATACCTTCAAAATAATACCAAGCAGGCAATATCGTCGCTTAGCAGTTATGTGGCTAAATTCCCTAACGGAATATCGTCGCTTAAGGCTAACTTCTACCTGGCTCAATCATATTATGCCGAAGCGTTAGAGAAAAATGCAATACCTCACTACGAGTTTGTAATTTCTAAACCACGCAGCGAGTATACAGAGCAGGCACTTGCAAGGCTTGCACAAATTTACCTTAAAACTAACGATTACGCTGCTGCAACACCGGTGCTTAAGCGTTTAGAGAGCGAAGGAGAGTATCCGCAAAACAAAACGTTTGCCCAGTCTAACCTTATGAAGAGTTATTATGAGCAAAAGGATTATGTCAATGCCGTAATATATGCAGATAAAGTTCTTGCCAATACTAAAACAGAAGACAGGGTTAAGAGTGATGCACAGATTATCGTGGCACGATCTGCCATAAAAACAAACGATGAGGTAAAAGCAAAAGCGGCTTATGCTAAACTGCTTACCATTGCAAAAGGGGAACTTGCTGCAGAGGCATTGTATTATGATGCGTATTTTAAAAACAAGGAAGGTAAATATGAGGCAAGTAACACCACGGTGCAAAAGCTGAGTAAAGATTATTCCGGATACAAATATTTTGGTGCAAAGGGCCTTGTTATAATGGCTAAGAATTTTTACGGATTAAAGGACAGTTTCCAGGCTACTTATATACTGGAAAGCGTTATTAAAAACTTTACCACATATCAGGATGTGGTTCAGGAAGCCCAGACAGAACTCGACAGGATTAAAGCCGAAGAGGGAAAACGCAACTCATCCATCCAAAATTAATTAAAGAAAGCCATGAAGATCAAGTTTCAATATAAGATAGCCATATTAGTTGCATTAGGAGGCCTGCAGGCAACCTATGCGCAAAAAAAGGACGAGAACATAGGTACCGAGGTTGTAAATGTGGTAAAACCATATACACCTACTATATCAGATGCTTTTAAAGTAAAAGAAACACCTGTTATAGAGGATGCCCAGGATGCTCCTAAAGAAGAGATTAAGTACAATATTTTTTCATTTCCGGTAGCATCTACCTTTACCCCGGCAAAAGGTAAGGCTGCTGCGGTAGATAAAGAGAAAAAAGAAAAACTGTTTAAAAACTATGCAACGTTAGGCCTGGGTAACTATGGTACCATTAACGGAGAGTTGTTTGTTACAGAAAATATAGACGATACCCAGTATGTAGGCGGTACGTTTCGCAACCTTTCTTCTCAGGGGGGTATAGACGGTGTAAAGCTTGATGATGCGTACCGCACAACGGGCGTAGACCTTACGTATGGCAACCGTAAAGAAAGCTATACTTTTAATACCGATATTGGTTTCCAGAACCAGCGTTACAATTGGTACGGGCTGCCGGTAGAATACCAGGTTTTTGATGATGCTACACTTGCCGGCATTGATGAAAAGCAAACGTACAATACATTTTATGTAGGTGGAAAAATTGCTACTAAAGACAGTTTCTTCCACGAGGCATCGGCTCAGTACAAGCGCTTTTGGGATGCATTTGGCTCTGCCGAAAACCGTTTCTTTATAAAACCGTCGTTTGATGTGGATATATCTGAAACTAAAGTTAAGGTAGACCTGGTTGCCGATTATGTAGGCGGAGATTTTGAACATAATTACTACACACCCGATGCCCTAAGCTACAGCAACTTTAACCTGGGTATACAGCCAAGCATTGTTTACCAGCAGGCCGACCTTTCGGTACAGTTGGGTGCGGGAGTATTTTACAGTATGGGCAAACAAAACAATGACAGCGATAACAAGTTTTACATCTACCCGCAAATAAAAGCATCTTATAAAGTAGTGGGCGACCTTATGGTAGCTTATGCAGGTGCAGAGGGTAAGCTTAACCAAAACTCGTATGCCGATCTTGCTGGCCAGAACCAGTTTGTATCGCCTACGCTTGCCGTAGTGCCTACAAGCCAGCAATATGATTTATATGTAGGGTTAAAGGGTAAGTTGGCCAATGCCGTATCATACAATATTCGTGGTAGCTACATGAACGAAGATGACAGGGCATTCTTTACCAGTAACAACCCATTCGCTATAACACCGGAGGCTGAGGTTAAAGGATATTCTTATGGTAACTCATTTGGTGTTCTTTATGACAAGCTGAAAACAATTAGCTTCTTTGGAGAATTAAAAGCTGACTTTTCTCAAAATATAACTTTTGGTATTAACGGTACTTACAACAGTTATACAACAGACCAGGAGCAGGCATGGAACTTACCCGAAATTAAAGTAGGCTCGAGCCTGGATGTGAAAATTACAGAAAAATGGTTTGCAGGTGCTAATGTGTTTTTTGTAGGCGACAGGTATGACCGCGTGTTTAATCCTAACCTTACAGATCCTACACTTTTTGATACTCAGTTAGTAACGCTTAAAAGTTATTTCGACCTTAATGCAAATGTGGGTTACAAGTACAACGAACGCCTTACAGGTTTTATTAAGCTAAACAATATTGCTAATCAAAATTACCAAAGGTGGGTAAACTACCAGGTACAGGGATTCCAGTTTTTAATTGGTGCTTCGTATAAGTTTAACTTTTAGTTAGAGCATTAGTTTACAATATTTAACCTGCAAGGTCTTCAAGACCTTGTGGGTTTTAATTTTTCTACACCTTAATGATTTATACCTACAAGGTCTTGAAGACCTTGCAGGAGTTAAACTCCAATAAAAATGAGTGCTTTAAAACAAAATATACTTACGTATTATCTGCAACAGGTAAACGACAAGCTCGATGCCTTTCGCGATATGATAGCTGCCTTAACAAAGGGCGCTGCTAACGATGCCAAAGGTTCTGCCGGAGATAAGCATGAAACAGCCTTGTCTATGATGCACATAGAGCAGGAAAAGCTTAACCGTAAAATTTCTGAATTCCAGGAACAGAAGGCAATCCTCGAAAAAATAAACCCCGGGGCGGTGACGGACAGGGTAGCTCTTGGAAGCCTTGTAAAAGCCAATAACATGTATTTATTTGTAAGCGCCGCGTTACCTAAAATTACGGTAGATGGTATTACGGTTATAGCGCTCTCGCCACAATCGCCACTTGGCACTAAAATGATGGGCATGCGTGCAGAAGATACTTTTGAGATAAACGGAACTAAATATTTAATTCAGGAAATAATATAGTTTTCAGTTACCAGTAGCAGTTGGCAGTAACTGCATAGGTTAAAATTCAAAATGAAGCATTTTTAAAGCCATCCCGTAAGGATGGTTTTTTTTATGAACTGTAATTTTACAGCTACAAATAGTATCGTCTTGCTTAGTAATTGTGTTAATAATCCTGTTTTAAGTTTTAATTTAAAAGCATATTGTGTTTTAATGTTTTTCAATTTAAACTAAAAGTGCAATTTTGTCTTGTTGAGAATAACCAAATAAGGATTTTTAACATAGAACTTAAATTTAGAATCAGGATGTGTGGAATTTTAGCAATAATAGGAAAAGGAAAAGATGAGGCATTAGTAGCGCAACTTTCTAAAAGGATGTCGCACCGCGGCCCCGATGAAAGTGATATTCATGTAACCGAAAAAGGGCACATGCTGGGCCATGAACGCCTTTCTATTGTAGACCTAACTACAGGTAAGCAGCCCATTCAGGGCACAAAAAGTGCATGGATGGTACACAACGGCGAAATTTACAATCACCGCAAACTGCGCGATACTGTGCTAAGCCACCACACATTCAGGACCACATCAGATTCTGAAGTTATTGTTCACCTTTATGAACAGTACGGTTATGAGTTTTGCGATATGCTCGACGGCATTTTTACCTTTGTGGTTATAGATGGCGACGATTTTATTGCAGGCCGCGACCCGCTTGGCGTTAAGCCGCTATATTACGGACTGGATGACAGGGGCAGGATATACTTTGCATCTGAAATGAAAGCCATTGCCGACCAATGCCAGACGTTTTCAACATTCCCTCCGGGTCACTACTACACGCCTAAAACCGGCTTTGTAAAATACTACAGGCCACAGTGGGAAGATGCTAAAAAAGCGGTGGAAGAGGTAGATTTTGCAACCATTCGCCAGTCGTTAACACAAGCGGTTGAAAAAAGGCTTATGAGCGATGTGCCCATCGGGGTGTTGCTTTCGGGAGGGCTGGATTCTTCACTTACATCATCTATCGCGGCAAGGCTTATGAAACGCGGTTCGCAAAAACTGCATTCATTCTCTATTGGGCTTGATGCCATGGCTCCCGATGCTGTTGCTGCCCGTACAGTAGCAGAGTTTTTAGATACAGAACACCACGAAGTACATTTTACCATAGAGCAGGGTATAGAGATACTGGATAAGCTTATCTGGCATTTAGAAACGTATGATGTTACCTCTATCCGTGCCAGTACGCCCATGTACTTTTTAAGCAAAGCAATTACCGATATGGGTATAAAAGTAGTACTATCCGGCGAAGGTGCAGATGAAATATTTGGAGGGTATTTATATTTCCGCAATGCACCATCGGCAGCCGAATTCCAGAAAGAGACAATAGAGAGGGTACAAAAGCTTGCTACTGCCGATTTGCTTCGTGCCGATAAAAGCACAATGGCTCATGGCCTCGAAGCCCGTGTACCGTTCCTTGATAAAGCATTCCTTGAAATGGCCATTAAAATTAAGCCGGAAGAAAAACAGCCAAAAACGTATAACAACGTAGAAAAATATATACTTCGCAAAGCGTTTGATACGCCCGAAGACCCTTACCTGCCACAGGAAGTTTTGTGGAGGCAAAAAGAACAATTTAGTGACGGTGTAGGCTACAACTGGATAGATACCCTTATAGAGTACTGCTCAAGCCAGGTAACTGACGAACAGTTGGATAGTGCCGAGGAACGTTTTCCGTACAACACCCCGGCTACTAAGGAGGCGTACTTTTACAGGTCGGTTTTCTTTAAGCATTTCCCACAGGTTAATGCAGCACAAACCGTGCGTAAATGGATACCAAAATGGCAGGCAAATACCGACCCGAGTGGCCGTGCAAATGCTGCCCATGTTAATGCAGATACTGCCATAGCGCAGTCTAAGATAGTTGTTTAAATTCTAAAGGTTTAAGAATTTAGTTTGTTTGTTTGTGGAGAAGCGTCCTGCAGTTAGCAGGACGTTTTTTGTTTGTTTAAAAACGCTGTTAATCGGTAATATTTCGGGTTAAAAAGTCCTGAATTTTAGCAGATATATTGATTTGAGTTTTTATCAACTACTTAGTTTTAATTAAATAACCTTATCTGTTAGTGTATTCGCAGTATAAAATAAAATTTAATAAAATGTTAATAACTTAGATGCTAAAAAAGGTCAATTAATAGCATTATCGCTTACGTTTCCTTATATTTGTTCGTTAAACTTAAAATTTCGTTAAGATAAAATTTTATGAGTGAGGAAATAAAGAAAAATAGTTATTCAGCAGACAGTATTCAGGCACTGGAAGGGATGGAGCACGTAAGGATGCGCCCTTCGATGTATATAGGAGATGTGGGTGTTCGTGGTTTGCACCACTTAGTTTATGAGGTTGTAGATAACTCTATCGATGAGGCAATGGGTGGCTATTGCGATACCATTGGTGTAGCGATTAACGAAGACGGTTCTGTTACTGTTGAGGATAATGGCCGCGGTATCCCGGTAGATTTACATAAAAAAGAAGGAGTATCTGCCCTTGAGGTAGTTATGACTAAAATAGGCGCCGGAGGTAAATTTGACAAAGACTCTTACAAAGTTTCCGGTGGTCTTCACGGTGTGGGTGTATCGGTGGTAAATGCACTGTCTAACCACATGCGTTCAACTGTTTTTCGTGATGGTAAAATTTATGAACAGGAATACGAAAAAGGTAAATCGCTTTATCCTGTTAAACAGATAGGCGAAACAGAGAAGAGGGGTACTACCCAGACTTTTTACCCGGATGATACTATTTTTACCCAGACTACAGATTTTTCTTACGATACCCTTGCTGCACGTATGCGTGAGCTGTCTTACCTTAACAAAGGGATAACGGTAACGCTTACAGATAAAAGGCAAAAGGATGATAAAGGCGAATATGTATCGGAAGTTTTTCATTCAGATGAAGGCCTTAAAGAGTACGTTCGTTTTTTAGATGGTAACCGTGAGCCTATCATATCGCACGTTATCAGCATGGAAAGCGAAAAAGGCGAGGTGCCTGTAGAGGTGGCACTTATTTATAATACAAGCTACACTGAGAATATTTTCTCGTATGTAAATAATATTAATACCCACGAGGGTGGTACCCACTTATCGGGTTTCCGCAGGGGGTTAACCAATACGCTTAAAAAATATGCCGATAGTTCAGGTTTATTAGATAAACTTAAATTCGAGATATCGGGCGATGACTTCCGTGAGGGGTTAACGGCTATTATATCGGTAAAAGTACAGGAGCCACAGTTTGAAGGCCAAACTAAAACCAAGCTGGGTAACCGCGAGGTTGTAGCACCGGTAAGCCAGGCAGTGAGCGAAATGCTTGAAAACTACCTTGAAGAAAACCCTAACGATGCGCGTATTATTGTGCAAAAGGTTATCCTTGCTGCACAGGCACGCCACGCTGCTAAAAAAGCACGCGAAATGGTACAGCGTAAAACTGTTATGGGTGGTGGCGGATTGCCGGGTAAACTTAGTGACTGTTCTGAGCAGGATCCTGCAAAATGCGAAGTATTCCTTGTAGAGGGCGACTCGGCAGGTGGTACTGCAAAACAGGGGCGCGACAGGGCATTCCAGGCTATACTACCATTAAGGGGTAAAATTCTTAACGTAGAAAAAGCCATGCACCACAAGGTTTTTGAAAATGAAGAGATACGCAACATCTTTACCGCACTTGGTGTTACTATAGGTACTGCAGAAGACAGCAAGGCGCTTAACCTTGAAAAATTGCGTTACCATAAAGTAGTTATTATGTGTGATGCCGACGTTGATGGCAGCCACATTTCTACACTTATATTAACGTTCTTCTTCCGTTTTATGAAGGAACTTATAGAGAATGGCCACGTATTTATTGCTACGCCACCTTTATACCTTGTTAAAAAGGGCACCAAGAAAGAATATGCGTGGACTGAAGCGCAACGCGATGCCATTACCGAAAGGCTTGGCGGAGGTACCGCTATACAGCGTTATAAAGGTCTTGGAGAGATGAATGCAGAGCAGCTATGGGATACTACCATGGACCCTGAGTTCCGCACGCTGCGCCAGGTAGGTATAGACAGCCTGCCGGAAGCCGACAGGATATTCTCTATGCTTATGGGCGACGAAGTACCACCAAGAAGGGAATTTATAGAGAAGAATGCGTCTTATGCGCGAATTGATGCATAGGCAAACAGTTTTAAATATTATGTTTGCAGCCGTCCTGCTTTGCACGGGCAAGGCAACGGCGCAGGCACAGGAATTACAGCAAATAGGGCATCTCATAGACGATGCCCTTATTTTTTCGGATAAGTACATAACCCCCGCTACAGATGCTGCCGTATACCAGTCGGTTTCGGGATGGATTACAAGCCCCAAAAAAACAAAACTTTGGGAGGCTACCATAGCGTTGCATGTAAATGCTTTTTTAACCCCGCAAAGCGACCGTACATTTACCATACACAACAGCGATCTTAGTTTTTTTCAATTAGAAGAGGGCACATCGGCAACGGTGCCCACAGCGGTAGGTAATAAACATCAGGTGTACCTGCACGGGCAGCTTGGTGAAAGCGATGTAAGGCTGGAAACCCCGCAGGGCATCAATATGAAAACAGTAGCATACCCTTATCTTCAGGGATCTTTAGGCTTGCCTTTAGGTACAGAGCTGGTTATAAAATATTCGCCGCAGGTAAACCTTAAAAAAAGTAATTACCAGGTATACGGCTTTGGCTTAAAGCATAACATTAGCCAGTATTTTGACACTATCACTCAAAAGAAATTTCACCTTGCCGCACTCGTGGCCTATTCTAAAGAAGATATATCGGTTAATTTCCTGAATGTAGAAACTGATTATGGCACATTAGGCATAAACAGGATAAACGGTCTTGTAGATACATGGCAGGGGCAGCTAAGTGGTTCTAAAGAATTTGGTAGATGGGAGGCCATGGGGAGTTTTATAGTTACGAGAAGCGAATTTAAATATAGAGTAAGCGGAGATACGGGCACTATAGAAGATATAATCCCGTTGCAATATATCCTTAATACCCGCCTTAAGGAAATTTACAAAACAAGGGTAAATTACATAGGCGAAGCTGCAATTAAATATAATATCGGCAATTTTAATGTACAAACTGTACTTGCTTTTGGGAAATTTATAAATAGTAATGTATCTTTACAATATACAATACATTAAATCAACCCAATTAACAATATAAAATATGAAGGTAACAATTGTAGGAGCCGGCAACGTAGGTGCTACCTGTGCAGATGTAATTTCTTACAGAGGTATAGCATCTGAAGTAGTTTTGCTTGATATTAAAGAAGGCTTTGCCGAAGGTAAGGCTATGGATATTATGCAGTGTGCGCCAAATACTGGTTTTAATACACAAGTATCGGGTATTACCGGCGATTATTCTAAAACAGCAGGAAGCAGTGTAGTAGTTATAACATCGGGCGTGCCCAGGAAACCTGGTATGACGCGCGAAGAGCTTATAGGTATTAATGCAGGTATTGTAAAAGGCGTGGCAGAAAATGTGCTTAAACATTCGCCGGATGCCATAGTTGTTGTAGTGTCTAACCCAATGGATACCATGACCTACCTTACGCTTAAGGCTACAGGCCTTCCTAAACATAAAATTATAGGTATGGGCGGTGCGCTTGATAGTGCCCGTTTTAAATATTTCTTATCAAAAGCATTAAATAAACCTGCAGGCGATGTTGATGGTATGGTAATAGGTGGCCACGGCGATACTACCATGATACCGCTTACAAGGCTTGCCTCATACAATGGTATTCCGGTTACAGAATTTCTTTCGGCAGAAGAGCTGGAAAAAGTAGCCGCAGATACTATGGTGGGCGGGGCTACACTTACAGGATTATTAGGTACATCGGCATGGTATGCACCGGGAGCATCGGTAGCGTATCTTGTAGACAGTATACTTAATGACCAAAAGAAAATGATAGCGTGCTCTGTATTGCTGGAAGGCGAATATGGACAGGGGGATATTTGCATGGGAGTACCATGTATAATAGGTGCCAATGGGCTGGAAGAGATTTTAGATATACATCTTAATGAAGAAGAAAAGGCAAAGTTTGCTAAAAGTGCCGATGCCGTGCGTAACATGAATGCCGACTTAAAGGCAGTGCTGGCGTAGTTTTCTCTCTAAAATATAGAAGGCTGCCTTTAGGCAGTCTTTTTTTTATGATATAATTTGCAAATAAATTGGTTAATCTTATCGTAAATTATATATTTGCTCGTTTTTAAAAAATCGGAATAATTAATTTTTAGTAATAATGCAGAATAAGGGACTCGTTAAATTTTTCGCAATTTTGTTTGCGTTAGTATGTATCTACCAACTTTCCTTCACGTTTGTTTCAGACAGGATTGAAGATGATGCTAAGGCGCAGGCCGGTGGCAACTCTGATAAAGAGGTAGCTTATCTGGAATCTATGAAAGATTCGGTAGTATATCTTGGCTATACCTACGGCGAAGTAAGGGATAAACAAATCAACAAAGGTCTTGACCTTGAAGGAGGTATTAACGTTATGCTTGAGGTGTCTGTAAAAGATATCCTTAAAGGCTTAGCTAATAACTCTAAAAACCCTGTCTTTAATAAAGCGCTTGACCGTGCTACAAAAGAAAGACAAGGTAATCAGGACTATCTTGATGCTTTTTTTATCGCTTTTGAAAAAGAGTCTCAGGGAAGCATAAAACTTGCATCGCCGGAAATTTTTACTAATAAAATTATGGGCAGCGAAAGTGTTAATACCACTATGAGCGACGACCAGGTTAAAAAAGTATTAAAGAAAAAAGTAAGCGAGTCTATTGATAGTGCTTTTGGAGTACTTACAGAGCGTATAGATAAATTTGGCGTTGTACAGCCAAATATTCAAAAGATAGGCGAGTCTGGCCGTATCATGGTAGAATTACCGGGTGCTAAAGATGAAGCCCGTGTTAAAAAATTAGTATCAAGTACTGCACAGTTAGAGTTTTGGGAAGCTTACAAAGTAAACGACCTTCAGGGTTTTTTAGTGCAGGCTAACGAAACGCTTAAAAAAACAGAGAAAAACGCTACTGCTACAGAAACTAAAGCAGCATCTAACGATTCTATAGAAAAACTTTTAGGCAGTAATGATTCTGCTGCTAAGGTAAAAGGTAATAACCCATTGTTTGATAAACTTGCTATCAGCCCGGGTGGCCCTGTTATTGGTATGGCATCTGTAAAAGATACTGCTGCTATAACTTCTTACCTTAAAAGAGCCGATATCCGTAGCCTTCTTCCTGCCGAACTTCGTTTTGCACGTTTTGCATGGGGTAAAGAAGATACTAAGAAAAGCCGTGGTGTACTGGAGCTTTATGCTTTAAAAGGTAACAAAGAAAGTGTTGCGCCTCTTGGCGGAAATGTAATTACTGGTGCAAGTGCTACGTTTGACCAGATGAACAAACCTGCTGTAAGCATGCAAATGAATACAAGGGGTTCTCAGAAATGGGAAGAAATGACAGGTAAAGCATACAGGGAGCAAGGCTTTATTGCTATTGTTCTTGATAATGTTGTATACTCTGCTCCGGGTGTAACTACAGGCCCTATTGCAGGTGGTAACTCACAAATATCAGGTGCATTTGATGTAACAGAAACAAAAGATTTAGCTAATATCCTTAGGGCTGGTAAATTACCTGCTAAAGCTGATATCGTTCAGTCTGAAGTTGTAGGTCCATCCCTTGGTCAGGAAGCTATAGATAATGGTATTAACTCATCTATTGCAGGTTTACTATTAGTATCGCTTTGGATGATCGTGTATTATGGTAAAGCGGGTTGGTATGCGAACGGTGCATTATTAGTTAACATATTGTTCCTTTTTGGTTTCCTTGCAAGCTTAGGTGCTGTACTTACATTACCTGGTATTGCAGGTATCGTACTTACAATAGGTACTGCGGTAGATGCTAACATCATTATTTACGAACGTGCCAAAGAAGAAATCCGTCATGGTAAAACGCTTGATGAAGCTGTTAAAATATCGTTTAGCTGGAAAGGTGCTATGTCATCTATTACAGATGCTAACGTTACACACGTTCTTACAGGTTTAGTACTATTGATATTTGGTTCAGGACCGGTTAAAGGTTTTGCAACTACACTACTTATAGGTATATTCACTTCATTATTTACATCTATATTTATTACAAGGTTGTTCCTTGACTGGAGTGTTAAAAAAGGAGATAAACTTACGTTTGTTACTGGTATGTCTAAAAACTGGTTTACAAATGTTCACTTTAACTTCCTTGGCGCTAAGAAATTCACTTACATATTCTCTTCATTAGTAGTAGTGGTAAGTTTTATATCTATCTTCTTTGTTAACGGATTAGATCAGGGTATAGACTTTGTGGGCGGACGTACGTTCCAGGTTAAATTTGACAAGCCGGTTGATGCAGAGCAGATAAGGACTGAGCTTGGTGATAAAGCTGTATTTGATGGTAATGTAGATGCTAAGGTGTTTGGTAACGAGTCTCAACTAAGGATTACTACTAAATACAAAGTAAACGAAAATACTGTAGAAGCAGATCAGGAAGTAAATACAAAGCTTTATAATGTTCTTAAAAAGTATTATTCTACACCAATAACTGAGACTCAGTTTGTAAATACAAGTGAAGGTAAAACATTAGGTGTCTTACAGGCGTCTAAAGTAAATGCAAGTGTTGCAGACGATATTAAAACAAACTCATACTGGGCAGTTTTAGGATCTATGGCAATTGTATTTATTTACTTAATGGTAAGTTTCAGGAAATGGCAGTACAGCCTTGGTGCAATTGCAGCGGTAGCGCACGACGTTATCTTTGTATTGGGTATATACTCTCTTTGCTACAAGTTTATGCCTTTCCACATGGAAATGGACCAGCACTTTATTGCGGCTATCCTTACCGTGATTGGGTACTCTATGAATGATACCGTAATTGTATTTGACAGGGTACGTGAGTTTATAGCAGGTAATACTAAAGGTAGCTTTAAACAAATTGTAAACGACTCTGTAAATACTACATTATCGCGTACGGTTAATACATCACTTACAATGATATTGGTATTACTTATCATGTTCATATTTGGTGGCGATTCTATCCGCGGATTTATCTTCGCAATGTTGGTAGGTATCGTAGTAGGAACTTATTCTTCACTATTTATCGCTACACCGGTATTGGTAGACACAATGTCTAAAGCAGATAAAGACGCTATCGAAAAAAGGCATAACCAGATTGCTGAAGAAGCAACAGTATAGCTTTTTTAATATAATTTTACAAAACCTGCTTATGTAAATAAGCAGGTTTTTTATTTCTTTGCATACTCAAAAAAGTATATATTCGTTATTCATTAAAAGCAGGCTTATCTGCATGATGCCATTACACTAAAAGTAACTTTAAGTAAAACATGACAAATCTAATTTTATTACTGCAGGACACCATCCCTGCTGCTACTACAGATAGTACGGCAACAGCTGCCGTTGCAACTGCTACAGATTCGGTTAATTATTTTTCGCTGCTCATGAAGGGCGGGGTAATGGTAGTACCTATATTACTATTGCTGTTTTTTACTTTATACGTTATTATAGAAAGAGCGCTTTATTATAAAAAAGTAACTAAAGAAGACGTTAGGCTGGTAGACGAGATACGTCATCAACTAAGTGCCGGTAAGGTAGAGACCGCGCAGATTACAGCAAGTAAATCAGGTACGGCTTACGGAGCTATATTAGAAAGTGGTATTGGCCTTGTAGGCAGGCCGCTAAGCGAAATAGAAGGCATGATGGAAAAAACCACCAATGTAGAGATTGGTCAGATGGAAGAAAAACTGGGATGGCTGGGCCTTGTGGCCGGTATTGCGCCTATTCTTGGTTTCATTGGTACAATTTCGGGGGTTATTAAAATATTTTATACCATCTCTATTACTGAGAATATCAGTATAGGAAGTATATCGGGAGGTCTTTACGAAAAAATGATATCATCGGGATTAGGACTAATTGTAGGTGTAATTGCCTATTCGGGTTACCATTATTTTAATATGGTTATCGACAGTTTTTCATTAAAAGTACAAAGGGTAATCATACAATTTGTTAATGTAATCACGACCGGGAAATGAGAGTAAGAAGAAATAAACGTTTTCATGCAGAAGTTGCCGCGTCAGCGCTAAGCGACATCATGTTCTTTTTGCTGCTGTTTTTTCTTATCATCTCTACACTTGCTAACCCTAATGTTATAGACCTTGCCCTGCCTAAAGCGGATAGTAACAATACTACCGATAAAGCTCATGCAAGCCTTTCTGTAACCAAGAACAAAGAATTTTATCTTGATAAGGAGCAATTAAATTTTGATGATATAGAAGGCGCACTGGCGGCAAGAGTGGCGGCTACCGGAGATAAAACCGTAATAGTAAGGCTGCCTAAAGACCTTGAAGTACAGGATATGGTAAACATATTGTCAATCGGTGTTAAGCTTAAACTTAAGTTTGTAATAGCCACAACAAAATAAACTTTTTATGGCTACGTATACCGAACAGGAAAAGAAATCATTAGTAATAACAACTATAACTTTTGGTTTGTTATTATTGGTGCTTATTATTGGTAAATACAGTGACAGCTCTGCTGACCTGACCGACCTTGAAGGCGGCGGCGGGGGTGGTGGCGTTACGGTGAACTTTGGTGACAGCGAGGTAGGATCGGGTGCCGATTATGAGAGTAAAGTACTCGAAGTTACCGAGAAGGTAAAAGCCCAGCCGGCTGCTGCAGCCCAGGAAGACGAAGTGGTTGCCAGCGACCTTGATGACGCTCCCGAAGTTGTAAAAACAAGGCCGGTAACTACAAAACCAAAAGAACCTAAAAAAGAAGAAGCAAAGACAGAACCTGTTAAGGTTACACCAAAACCATCTAAACAAACCAATGCTGCCCTTGATGCCCTTTTAAACGGCAGTAATAAAGGTGGCGATGGCGATGATGGTGTGGCAGGTAACAAAGGTAAAAGCAACGGTAGCCTTAGTTCCGGTAGCTATGATGGCGACGGAGGCAGTGGCGGTGGTACCGGTGGAGGAACAGGAAGCGGTAATGGTACAGGCACAGGACCGGGCAGCGGAAGCGGCTCTGGTGGTGGCAGTGGCGCAGGCCGTGGCACTGGTGTAGGTAACTATAACCTTGCAGGCCGCAAAGTGCTAACTAAACCTGCACCACGCTATACATGTAACGAACAGGGTACTGTCGTAATACAAATAACTGTAGACCAAAGCGGCAAAGTTATAAAAGCTGAAAGGGGCAGGGGAACAACCAACTCGGCGCAATGCCTTTTTGACCAGGCTAAGCAAGCTGCTATGAGCACTAAGTTTGATGCAGGAACCGCAGCTACACAAGTGGGTACCATTAAGTATAATTTTACCTTAACGGAGTAGAGCAGATTATATTCTTTGCCCTCGCGTATGTCATTCTGAATTCAGCGTAGCGAAATTGAAGAATCTTGATCAATTTGTTCATCACGCAACATAATCGCAAGGCACAAAGCCATTTACCTATTGTGTGGGTTGCTAATGCGTTAGAGTGAAGCTGGCTCCCCTCTTGAGAGGGGTTGGGGGTGTGTTATTTTAAATATAAAGGTTTCAAAAATGTATATACCCAAGTTTAGCTGTGTAAACTACAACAGCCCCTCCACAAATTTCACTTCTTCTTCAACCTTTACAGCTTTTAAATAGGCTGTACCTATAATAACACCATCAACACTTTTAAAAGCCTGTTCTTTTTTTTCTTTAGAGTCAATACCAAAACCTAAAAACAAGGGAGTAGCTCCGCACAGCTTTTTAAGTTCTGCGTAGCGGGAGGACAAACCTTCGTTAATGGCATAACCCTGCCCTGTAATACTGTTTTGGCCTACAAGATATACAAAACTGTTTTGGCATACCTGCGCTACTCGTTGTACCCTTTCGTTAGGGGTAAGTGGTGTTATAAGAAAGGTAACCGGAATTTTATATTTCCCAAATACCTCCTTATACTTTGTTTCATATAATTCAACCGAAAGGTCAGGTAATATAAGCGATGCAATGCTTAATGCCTGGCATCGGCTTAAAAAAGCATCCAGCCCAAATTGCAATACCGGGTTTAAATATCCCATAAGCACTAACGGAATGTGCACTTCATTTCTCAACGCATCTAGCTGGTCTAAAAGTAAGCCCAGTTTCATACCGTTTTCTAATGCGATGCTACTTGTTTCCTGTATTACAGGGCCATCAGCCATTGGGTCGCTGAATGGAATGCCTACCTCAATAAAATCAACACCCTGTTTCTGTAATTGCAATAATTGTCCTTTCAGGCTGTCAAGCTTTGGGTAGCCTGCGGTTACAAAAATGCTGACCTGCTTTTTATCTTTTTTAAATGGATTCATAGGTTTGGGAATTTTTCCAAATAGGTATTCATGTCCTTATCGCCACGGCCCGAAAGGTTTACCACGATAACATCTTCTTTTTTTAGTTCTAATTTAGTTAAGGCGTATAAAGCGTGGGCACTCTCTAAAGCTGGAATAATGCCCTCCAGTTGCGATAACTCCAATGCTGCTTGCAAAGCTTCATCATCTGTAACTGAAATGCTCACAGCACGTCCCGTAGCGATTGTGTGCGCATGCAACGGCCCAATGCCCGGATAATCCAACCCCGCCGATATAGAATGCGGTTCGGTTACCTGCCCATCGGCATCCTGCATTAATAAGGTAAGGCTGCCATGCAAAACCCCGGGTGTACCCAGCACACTCGTTGCCGCCGACTTACCTGAATCTATGCCAAGGCCCGCAGCTTCTACAGCAACAAGTTCCACTTTAGGGTTATCATAAAACTGGTAAAAAGCACCGGCTGCATTACTGCCACCCCCCACACAGGCAATTACTTTATCTGGGTAGGTCTTACCGGTCTTTTCTAATAGCTGTTTCTCAATTTCTTTGGAGATAACCGACTGGAAATAGGCTACTATTTTTGGATAAGGGTGCGGGCCTACTACGCTGCCTATTAAATAATACGAATCGGGGTGGTTTATCCAGTGTCGAATCGCTTCATTAGTCGCATCTTTTAAGGTTTTACTCCCGGATGTTGCCGGGCGTACTTCGGCACCAAGCATTTTCATACGCTGTACATTAGGCGCCTGGCGTTCAATGTCTTTTTCGCCCATATAAACAATACAATTCAGGCCCATCAGGGCACAAACTGTAGCGGTAGCAACACCATGCTGGCCGGCACCGGTTTCGGCAATAATATTTGTTTTACCCATGTGTTTGGCAAGTAATATCTGGCCTACGGTATTATTTACTTTGTGGGCACCGGTATGGCACAGGTCTTCGCGCTTAAGGTAAATGGTAGCCCCATATTTATCTGATAACCTGCCTGCTAAATATAATGGGGTTGGCCTCCCCACATAGTCTTTCAGTAGCTGTTTAAACTCGCTTTCGAATTCCTCTGTAAAACAATAGGAATTAAAAGCAGCATCAAGCTCTTCCACATTAGGGCGTAATAATTCGGGTACGTAAGCGCCACCAAACTCGCCATAAAAGCCTAATGGATCGGTATCTAAATAAGAAGTTGTTTTCATGTTCAGCAATTTTATAAATGTTGCAATCCGGTCAGGGTCCTTCACTTTTGGCGAAAGCTCGAAACGGCTGTTAAGGTCGTAACCTGCCAGTTGCGGATGTGTAAACTGTTTTAGTTTTTCGATAGATTCTAATCCTATCCCACCACTAAGCAAAAAGGGTGTAGAACCTTTGTAAGCATCAAGAATCTGCCAGTTAAAAGTTGTACCTGTACCGCCGTGACTCTCGCTTTTGGTGTCAAATAAAAAGTAATCTGCCAAACCTTCGTAAAGTTGTGTCGCCTCAAGGTCGGCTTCGGTAGCAATGCCAAACGCTTTTATTATTTTAATGTTTTTCGGAAATTGCCTGATAAATTCCGGACTTTCATTGCCGTGAAGCTGCACTACATCAAGATTATATTTTATAACCTGCTCTTTAATATACTGTAACGAAGCATTTACAAACACGCCAACTTTTTGTTTGGCTGTAGCCAAAGTAGTCTCCGTAAAACGCTTCGAGCCTTCGTAGAATATAAAACCTGTATAGTCTACACCATTCAGGTTAGCTACCTGCATACTGCTTTGGTTATCTGTCAGTCCACAAACCTTAATTATCATTAGCGTATTCTTTTGGTTAACTCGGCCAGATGGCCATCGCGCAGAATGCTTTCACCTATTAACGCTCCACTAAAGCCGGCTTCTTTTAACGCGATGATATCTTCACGGGTTTTAATACCTGATGCCGATATTGCCGGGATGTGTTTTGGCAACAGGCCTATTAAATCATACGAATGTTGCAGTCTAGTTTGCTGTGCCTTAAGGTCGCGGTTGTTAATAGCAATTAGGTCGGCATGCATAGGGATACTATCAAGTTCGTCATGTGTGTGCACTTCAAACAGCACTTCTAACCCTAACGTATGGGCAGTGAGGGTAAGAAACGCCGCTTCCTCTTTATTTAGTATGGCAGCGATAAGCAGTACGGCATCGGCACCGGCGGCTTTGGCTTCATACAACTGTATCTCGTCTATAATAAATTCTTTTCGCAACAGCGGGAGGCTTACCACATGGCGGGCAGCAATAACATCATTAATGCTTCCGCCAAAGTAATTGGCATCGGTAAGTATTGAGATACCTGCAGCGCCGTTTTCCTGATAAAACACAGCCTCATCGGTTACACTAAGCCCTGTTTTAATATCGCCACCGCTGGGCGACTTGCGCTTTATTTCGGCTATAATACCAAAGTCTTTTTCGGTAATAAAATCTTTAAGAGAAAGTGACTCCCTCTCAAAATTTTCGCTCTCACGAAAGTAGTCTATAGAAAATTGCTGTTGAAGCACGTCCAGTTCGCGGCGTTTATTAGCCACTATTTGTTCTAATACATTCATGCCGATATTTTTTTAAGATGGTGGATAGCCCTGCCGCTCAGTACTGCATCATGAGCTTCGGCAAAAGCCGAGGCGAAATCCTTCTGCGGGTTAAAGGTTTGCAATGCAAGGGCTACATTACCTGCAAGTACGGTATTTTGTTGTTCGGTCCCGATACCCTGTAGCAGGTTTACCAAAATTTTAGCAGAATCGGTTACCGTATCGCCACCGGATATATTTGTCAGTTTAATTTCAGATTGTAACGGGCTGTTTCCCACAAGCTCGTCGCGTTCTTTACCTAATATTCGGGTAACGCCAATAAATGTAAGTTCGTCGTAACCATCCATACCGTGTAATACCGTAAAGTTTTCACGATCGGCACGTAATACATGCTGGTACTGTTTGGCCAGTTCGAGCGAATACGTACCTGTTAACTGGTGGGTAGGGTGGGCAGGATTAACCAGCGGCCCCATACTATTGAAAAATGTGGCAATGCCCAACGCTTTGCGCAGCGGTGCCACAGCTTTAAGTGCAGGATGAAAAAGGGGGGCATGCATAAAGCAGATGTTAGCCTCATCGAGCTGGCGCTGTAATATATCTTTATTGTTAGTGAAAGTGTAGCCTAAAGACTCTAACACATTGCTCGATCCACAAAGGGAGCTCACGCCATAGTTGCCGTGCTTTACTACTTTATAGCCCATGCCTGCCAGTACAAATGCTGTACTTGTAGAAATATTAAACGTATTCTTGCCATCACCACCCGTACCGCACACGTCTATACTGTCGCCCACATCAAAATGGATAGGCAGGGCAAGTTCTAACAATGCCTGGCGGAAACCGTTAAGTTCATCAAGCTGAAGGCCGCGCATTTGTATGCCCGCCATTATAGCAACCGTTTGTGCATCGGGCAGTTCGCCATTGCCTATAGCCAGCATGCACTGGTAAGCTTCAGCTTTATCGAGCTGGGCGCGGTTTATTATTTTATTGAGTATGTTTTTCATTTGTTCAGATAAAGAAAGGGTATTGATCTTATATTCCGACCTCACCCCAACCCCTCTCCAAAGGAGAGGGGAGTAGCGTTGATAATATTTTTTGGGTTCGCAGCTATAGTTTTAGGCGGCTTGTTCGTAATTTAAAATTTGTAATTCATAATTTAAAATTATTCCCTTATCCAGTTCTCTATCATTTGCCTGCCTTGTGGCGTAAGTATCGATTCCGGGTGAAACTGTACACCGCTGGTGCTACGGTGGGAGGCGTGGCGTAGTGCCATAACAGTACCGTCTTCGGTTTGGGCAGTGATAATAATTAAGGGGTTGTTTTCTGCCGAGATCTTCCAACTGTGGTAACGGCCTACAGGCATGGTATGGGGCAATCCGGCAAAAAGCGGATCTGAACCTATAATGGTCATTTCACTGGCTTTGCCATGTACGGGATGGGGGCAACGCTCTAACGTCCCGCCAAAAACCTCGGCAATTGCCTGATGACCTAAACATACACCCAGCATTTTCTTTTTGCCGGAATAGCGGCTTATCACTTCGAGCAAATCGCCTGCTTCGCTGGGTATGCCGGGCCCGGGAGAAAGTAGCAGTGCATCGCAACTGTCAAGCTCATCATAATCTATATCATTGTTGCGCTGCACAATAACCTGCACATTATCTACCTCGCGCACATAGCGTACAAGGTTATATACAAACGAATCGAAATTATCTATAATACCTACTTTCATAACTATATATTGTTGTGGGCGGCGGCAATAGCACGGCGCACGGCCCCAAGTTTGTTGTTTACTTCCTGCAATTCATTTTCGGGTATAGAGTCTAAAACCACGCCGGCACCGGCACGGTAATGCAGTTCGTTATTTTTGCTAAGGATGCTGCGTATCACTATAGCGAGGTTAATGTTACCGTCTGTCCCCAGGAAACCTATGGCACCACCATAATAATCTCGGGTTCCGGTTTCATATTTCTGTATCAGTTCTAAGGCTTTTGGTTTTGGCGTGCCCGATAATGTTCCTGCGGGAAACGTTCCGCTAAACAATGTAAGCGCATCGGTATCTTTAACTTCGCCGGTAACTTTAGAAACTAAGTGTATAACATGCGAAAAATTCTGGACTTCCTTATAAGAGGCTATGTGCACATCGTTGCAGTATTTACTAAGGTCGTTACGGGCAAGGTCTACCAGCATGGTATGCTCTGCATTTTCTTTTTCGTCGTGCACCAGTTCGTTGGTAAGTTGTGCATCAATTGCATCGTCGCCAGTTTTTCTAACCGTGCCGGCTATAGGGTGTATGGATGCCTTGCTGTCTTTAAGCCGTATCTGTGTTTCGGGCGACGACCCCATAAGGCGGTACGATTCCATATCTGCATAAAACAAATAGGGGGAAGGGTTAAGCCTCCTGAGTTGACGGTACACCTCGAAATCATCGCCAAAGAAGCCCTGTGAAAAAGGTCTTGATACGACCAACTGAAATACATCACCTCTGTATATATGCTCTTTGGCTTTGTTTACCAGGTTTATAAATGCCCCGCCACTTACCGGAGTTTTTTCTTCGCCCTGTGTTTCAAAAGGCAGTAATGTGAACGACTGGCGGCGCAGTATATCTGCAAAATGGCTGTCCGATAATTTGCTGCCGTCGAACGAGTTGTAAAGTATTTCGCCGGTATCATGAAAATGGTCTAACACTATGAGGTACTTAAACAGTATGAAATGTGCTTTCGGCAAATCAAGGTCGGCTTCCTGAACACTAACGGTTGTTTCTTCAAAATGGGAATATTCAAAACTAAAATAACTTAGAAAAGCATTGTTAGCAAAAGCATCCGCAAATTTGAAACCCGCTATAATATCTTTAACCTGGTTTGTTACTTTACGTTTATCGGCAATAGGCTGTTCCGTTTTTTGTCCGGCAACATCTATTGTAATAGTGTTATTATAAACAATGATCTCTATAATAGGATCGAGCCCGATAAAGGAGGCACTGTCTGTGCGGGAGTGGTAGTCGTTACCTTCCAGAAGGCACGGCTTGCGATAGTGGTTGCGTAACCCCATGTACAAGCCAACGGCGGTATGCAAATCGGCATTAAAGGTATAGGCTTGGGTATGTATGTTCATTAGGAGGGGAATTATAATTTTTGGTATAAAAGAAAAACGGCTTGCCACATTGTGACAAGCCGTTTACTTAAGTAGTATATATACGTAGTTAGGCACCAGTCACTAGAGAGTTGACTGCCACCACCAAAAATTCATTGCTATTTGAGATTGTAAAATCATAATTCAAATGTATGAAAGGTATTTTTACTGACCAAGAGAAAAAACACTTTTTAACATAGATATGTATTTTAGGATTATAATTGCTTATTTTATGATATACTTACAGACTTTCATAGCTATCATGTGGACACATCTTTCTGTCCTCTCCCCAACCCTCTCCAAAGGAGAGGGAGTAGCTACACTCAAATGTTTAGGCTATAGATTAGCTTTAATTTTAAATTAATTCTTGGTGAACTGTACCCGTCCGTTGGCTCCCCTCTCCTTTGGAGAGGGGCTGGGGGAGAGGACACTAATTTAAAGAATAAATAGTTGTTTCCATACAATGGTCTTGAGATGGATTAAGTGTCTTTTTACAAAATCGTAACTAAAAACAAAACCCGCAGCACTACAAAGCACTGCGGGTTTGATCAAAATATAAAGCAAATTAAATTAAGTTTGGGCTTAAATTATTGTTTTACAAACTGAAGCTCTAAAGCTATCTTAACCTCTTCGCCAAGCATTACACCACCTGTTTCAAGGGCAGCGTTCCAGCTAAGGCCAAAGTCTTTACGGTTAATTTTTCCTGTTACAGAGAAACCAGATTTAATATTACCCCAAGGGTCTTTCTGGATTCCGCCATATTCTACAGCAAGGGTAACCACTTTAGTTTCGCCGTGTAACGTAAGGTCGCCGGTTACTACATATTCGCCTTCTTCTGCTTTTGCTACCGATGTAGATTTAAAAGTAAGTTTCGGGAATTTTTCTGCATCAAAGAAATCAGCACTTTTAAGGTGCCCATCACGGTCAGCATTATTAGTGTTTATAAAATCTACATCGGCGCTAAAGTCGAATGTAGCGTTATCAAAGTTTTCATCTTCTGAAGTAGCTGTAGCTTCAAATTTTGTGAAGTTACCGGAAACGTTTGTAAACATTAAGTGTTTTACTTTAAATCCTACTTCTGAGTGTGTTGGGTCTAATACCCATTTTGTTGTTGACATAATTTTAAATTTTTATGGTTTATTAATTTGTTCTAAAAAAAGTTGTGTTGTTTAAATGAACTATGCAAATCTCCGACTTAAAACTTCCCCCCGCATTGAACTGGGACAAGAAAAATATTTTTTTTATAATTGCATGGGTACTTCCATTAATAATATTTCGGCATCCTGAGAGTTGGCTGTAATATCAATAGTATTAATATCCCAAATGCCAAGGCCGTCGCGATCATTAAGTTTAATGCTGCCTATGCTTATATCGCCTTTTAAAACAAAGGCATAAATGCCGTTGCCTTTTTTCTTAAGGTTGTATTTTGTTGTAAAGCCATTGTCAAACTGCCCCATGTGGAACCATGCATCCTGGTGTATCCATACGCCTTCATCGTCCTGGTTAGGCGAAAGTATTTGTTTCAATTTGTTGTGCCTTGCAGTAACATCAAGCGTTATCTGGTCGTATCGCGGTGTAACATTATGCTTGTTAGGATACAGCCAAATTTGTAAAAACTTGGTAAGCTTGTCTTTATTTTTGTTGTATTCACTGTGCTGAATTCCGGTACCGGCGCTCATTACCTGTATATCGCCTTTTTTAATTACAGCAGTAGTACCCATGCTGTCTTTATGCTCCAGGTCGCCTTCCAATGGGATAGAAATTATCTCCATATTATCATGCGGGTGTGTGCCAAACCCCATGCCTGGATCTACACGGTCATCATTTAACACCCTAAGTACACCAAAGTGCATCCTGTCGGGATTATGGTAATTAGCAAAACTAAAGGAGTGGTGCGAATCCAGCCAGCCATGGTTGGCATGGCCGCGGGTATCAGCTTTATGTAAAACGGAATTTTCTGCAAGTTTAGAATCTGCATTAGGCAGGTGGTTGTAGCCAATAGGTTCTAAAGGGGTTATTTCGTCAATATCATTATCGAGGGCTTTGCCTATAGTTGCCGATGTAATAAACATACCAGTGCCCATAAGGCCTTTGCGTATAAAATCTTTTCTGTCCATAACTATTATTCATTGGTTAATTACAGTACAAAGTTGCGCCAATTGAAAGTTGTGTGCATTGAACTGGGACAAGAAAGAAAAATTTTAGATTTCAGAGGGCAGATTTTAGATTTAGCTTCACTCGCATGGGTAACTATGCTTAGAATTGTTGTTCTAAAGAGCAAGAGTGTAATTCAATCTGAAATCTGAAATCATAAATCTGAAATGGTAGCTAATCTGAAATCTAAATTCTTAAATCTGAAATCAAATTTAATGCTTCGCTATCTTCGCCCTTGTCTTGCTTAAAAATTCGGCAGAGATGCCAAGGTATGATGCTATATAATGTTGTGCTACGCGTTGGGAAAGGGTTGGGTAAAGGTCTAAAAATTCAAGGTACTTGTCTAACGCCGTCATAGAGATGGTATTGAAAAGCCTGTTTTGTGTAGCGGCAAGATTGCGCTGCAGCAATATCCTGAAAGCCCTTTCAAACCGTGGTGCCCTCTCGTATAATTCTTCTTTTGCTTCGGGAGAGAATATCAGGAACTCCGAATCTTCAAGCGTTTCTATAAATACCTTACTGGGTTTTTTATCGTAAATGTTGAATGATATATCACCCACCCACGAGTCTTCTATTCCAAACTGAAGGATAACCTCAAAGCCATTTGGGTCTACAAAATATTTGCGTACAACTCCTTTTACTACAAAGGCTTCAAAATTGCACATTTCGCCTTCGTGCAGCATGATGGTTTTTTTAGGAACCTTTTTCAGTTCCATCAGCGAGTTGAATATTTCCAGTTCCTCTTCTGTAAAAGTTACATAGCGGCTGATGTTTTTATTTATCATTTCGAAAGCATCCATATCCTGTAAGGTTTATATACAAATATAATCCTTTTTATAAAGCCTGAATAAAGGAATACCTATAAATAGAAAACCACGAACTGCATTAATAAATATGCTGTTCGTGGCCTAATATCAGGAGTTAAAAAAACTATTTTTCTTCCGCAAGGCCTAAGGTTTCCCTTAGCACTTTTTCGAATATTTTATCTTCCGGCTGCGGTAATTGTGCATTTACAAAATTACCATTAGGATCTATAAGTATAAAACGCGGAATTGTTCCGGCATTATACTGTTTACCAAACAATTCATCATTATTAATGTGCAGTTGCAAGACCTTTTTAGTTTTTGCCTTAGCTTCCATCGCCCAGTCGGCAATGTTTTTATCTACACTTATAGCCATAAATTTAATGTTCTCCTTTTGGTATTTATCGGCCAGTTTATCAAAGTAAGGCGATTGCTGCCTGCATGGCCCACACCACGTAGCCCATACATCTATAATAACATATTTGCCTTTAAAATCGGCAAGGTTGTACTGTTTGCCATCTATGCCCGTAGCGCTAAAAAGTGGCGCAGGCATACCTTTGCCCAGGCTTTCTATAGTCTTGTTATTGGCTATGGTATTGTTATAATATTTTTTATCGGTAAAGCCATTGCTGTAATCAGCTAACAGCGTAGTCCTGTCGGCAGTGGTAGAAGCATCTTTAAGGCTGTTGTTTAACTGGTAAAAAAGCATTTTATCTTTAAAAGATCCCGGCTTAAGTTTGGCAATAGCAGCAAGTGTTTTGCTGTTCTCATCAAGGTCCCGCTTATCAAGGGCGATCAATTGCGATTTTACATAGTCAAAATAGGCCTGATTAGCCAGCAATCCTTCATCATCAAGTGGTACACTCTTTTTCATTTCCTTAATATCTTCTGTCTCAACAGTCTTTTCGCCGGGATACATAAGGGCACGTTTCTTAACAAATGTGTTCCAAAGATTTAAGTATTCTATTGTACCCATTATTTTGCTCTTATCTAAAAAGTCTTTTTTAGGTACGTAATTATCTATTGTTTTAAAACTTGTAGATTCGGACATCGCGCTTTTCCAGTCGCTTACCAGTCTTTTGGTTATAAACTCCGGGTTATCCATAAAGATATTCTCCTGAATATAATAGGACACTGCACTTCCCGAAAAGTTTTCTTTAGAGTTAAATTCTTCTTCCGGCAGGCGTGTACCCCTAACTTTTACGTCCTGGCCTTTTTTGTAAAAGTTAACTTCTACATCTACACTATCATTTGCACTCACTAATATTGGGGCATTAAGCATTTCGTTAAATACAAGCACGTACTTTATTAGCGGAAGTTTTTTATCGAACACGTATTTAAAAGCATTGTCCTTAACAGGTATTACTGCAAGGGTATCGTTATTTAAAAAGGTATTCATTAAGTATATGTTTTGCGGAACATGCTCGCCATTAATAGTACCTGTTACAACCGTTCTGTTATGGGGTTTTGTGGTGTTAGGCCATAAAGTGTATACCAGTAAGCCTATTACAATTACCGTAACACCGGCAAGGGCACCAAAACGTTTTGCATTGCCGGCAAATGCCTGTTTAATGCTTTTATGCTTATACCACTCGAAACCTATATATAACGTAAAAATGGTAAGTAGGAAACTTGCCGTTTCCGAGTAAGTTACCCAGTAACCCAATTGGCTGCCTTTAGGGTAAGACGCCATTTTGCTTAAAAGTTCTAACGGGTACCAGTCTGGCGTTACATTAAATGCTTTTAAAAATATAAAAGCCAGTAACAGGAAGAACCCAATAAGTATAGACCATATAAAACTTGGCAATAATACGGATAGTATGTATTGAAAAGCCGTAAAAAAGAGCGATGCTAAAAAAAGGCGTGCCACTAACCAAAATAATTCGGCGTAGGCAAATTCAAACGTCGCCGATTTTGGCACTTCTAAAAAGAACGTAGCAATATAACCGCCAAGATAACTTAAACCTACTAACGTGCCTATGGCAATAAGGTTAGAAAACAGGACCACCAAAAATTTAGAAAAGTAAATAGAGGTCTTTTTTATGGGTTGGGTTTCCATAAGCTGCCAGCCGCCATTTTTATGGTCAAGCTGTGTAATACGGCTTACGGTGATAATAATAAGTAATGGAAAAAAGAAACCCGCGAAAGGGTCGAGGCAGCTTTCTATAAATTTAATGTAGTAATTGTAAGGTATGCCGGCATCTTTATTTTCGCCTTCCTGGGCAAACATTACAGCGATCCATATTAGTGGCGATACCGCACCTAATATAACCGACCATAAGTAAATTCCCGTTCCTCTTTTCTTTATATGTTCTGCCGCGAGGGCTGTAGTAAAATTTTGCATCGTTGTGTAAGTAAGGTGTTATTGTTGATTTACAAGCGCCATAAACCATTCTTCGAGGCCGTTAAGTATCTTTATTTCATATACTTCGGCACCGCTGTTTACAAGGGCTTTGGCAAATGCGGGTATAGCTTCGCGCCCCGGCAGCTCCAGCACCAGTTGCGACTGGCTTTCCTGTATTGCAGTAGGGTGGTCTATAGCCAGTTTAGGCAGCCAGGCTTCGGCATCTTTAAGAGATACCATAATTTTGCAGGTGCCCGATTGTTGGCCAAGTTCTTCAATAGTACCTTCAAAACGTAATTTGCCATTACTAATAATGCCCACATGGGTACACATCCTTTCAATTTCGGCAAGTAAGTGGCTCGATACAAATATGGTAATGCCCTTTTCTTTATTCAGTTTTACAAGCAACTGCCTTATATCGCGCATACCGTTAGGGTCAAGCCCGTTTACAGGTTCGTCCAGTAAAAGCAATTGCGGTTCGCTTAGCAGTGCCATAGCAATGGCAAGGCGCTGTTTCATACCCAGAGAGTATTGCCTGGCCTTACGCTTGGCATCGCGGGTAAGGCCCACAAGGCTTAGTACTTCGGCAATCTTAGTTTCGGGCAGGTTGCGCAGCTTGGCAATATACTTAAGGTTATCGGTACCGCTAAGGTGCAGGTACAGTGCAGGGCTCTCTACAAGCGACCCTATATTATCGAACACCTGTGGTAACTGGCCTGCCAATGGCTTGCCGAAAATTTGTATGGAGTTTTCCTGCTCCGGCAAAATACCCGTAAGCAATCGCATTGTGGTCGATTTACCGGCACCGTTAGGCCCCAGGAAACCATAAATAGAACCTTTAGGGATGTTTAACGATACGTCGTCGAGTACTTTGCGCTGTTTAGAATAATTAAAATTGAGTCCATGAGTCTGGATGATGTATTCTGACATGGTTTGTTTTGGTTTATTGGCTAATATTACAAACATACATAATTTTCTTATGCATGATAAAATTTATGCCACGAATTTCACAAATTCAACGAATTAAGAAAATCTTTGTGGCAATAGGTTCTTTAGGCTAAAAATCGTGCTTGCAGGTATAGCATTCTATTAGTACTTTTGATATATAAACCGCAATACATGAAAATTGTTATATCGCCGGCTAAATCGCTGGATTTTGAAACTAAACTTCCCACAAAAAAACATACACAGCCTGCTTTTTTAAATGATGCTAAAGTGGTGCACGAAGCTGTTAAGGAAAAATCGCCGGCAGAGCTAATGGAACTAATGCACATAAGTGATAAGCTGGCCGACCTTAACTGGCAGCGCAACCAGGAGTGGAAAACTCCGTTTACGGCGAAAAATGCCCGCCCTGCCATATATGCCTTTAACGGCGATGTGTACACCGGCTTTGATGCCTACACTTTGCCTGTAGCTAAATTGACCAAACTACAGGATTGCCTGCGCATACTGTCTGGCTTATATGGTTTATTAAAGCCACTTGACCTTATGCAACCGTACCGACTGGAAATGGGTACGCAACTGCCAATAGGGGAGAACAAAAATTTATATGAATACTGGAAAAACATCATTACGCAATCGCTTAACGATGAACTTAAAGATGGTGAATTGTTTGTAAACCTTGCCAGTAAAGAATATTTTGATGCTGTAGATGCTAAAGCCCTTAAAGTGCCGGTTATTGTACCGGAATTTAAAGATTATAAAGACGGCAACCTGCGCATGGTAAGCTTTTTTGCAAAGAAGGCGCGAGGCATGATGGTACGTTACATTATAGATAAAAACGTAAAGACGTTAAAAGGGCTGAAAGGGTTTGATTATGATGGATACCGCTTTGACCCAAAGCTGAGTGAAGGTAACACACTTGTTTTTACGAGATAGAGCTTAAAGACTTGAGATAATAGATAAAAGACAGGAAAAAAACATGAATTTCAACGATTTACTGAACAATGACAGTTCAGAGAAAAATAAGAGGCAGGGAGTCGTTATCTTTTTTAATTACGGACACACAAACCTTGAGCCGCTACATGAATTGGAAAGCAAACTGAGGATACTGTTATATAATTCCGGTACCGGTGAGCTGGATGGGCACCAGATGGCATTAGATATGCTTGATGGCTTTCTATATTTTTATGGAGACAGTGCCGAAGAATTATTTAAAACTATTAAACCTGCGCTGCTTGCCACACCTTTTATGAAAAAAGCCGAAGTGAACCTGCGTTTTGGGATATCCGGGGATAATAAGGTGACAGATATTGATTTTATATTGGAGTAATTTAAGTTATTCCATTTCGACCAAGGAGAAATCTGTATTTATTATTAAGATTTCTCCTTCGTCGAAATGGAACGACACATTCTGTCAGCTGTGACTGCGACTGAGAACTACATTCCTTCTTTCAATTTCTTCATGAAATCTTTAAAGGCAGGCAGAAACTCTTCAAGCAAAGCGTTGTCTTTATTGCGTAGCATTACCTCGCTAAATAGCTTTAAGCCAATGGCAAACTCTGCCGACTGGTTTACATCATTAAAAAGGTCGCGTTCCTGCATTATTTTTATAATGTTGAAAATGTTATCATGGTTATCAAATTCTACAACAACCGGCTGTTGCAGCTCTTCATCTTTAGGGTTGTGGGTATGCTCTAAAGTAATTTTGTACTGGTTATATTTTGCATTCATAATTTATGGTTTTAAAAAAACCTGACACACTTTTTAAGGGTGTGCCAGGTTCGCGCTGGTTAGGCAAAGTTAAATTTTATTGAGTTTTTAAGATTATTGTCTATTATCTTCAGTCTGTCATCTTTCTAATGATCCAACAATCTAAAATCTTAATGTACCGATGACATATCTACCTTGCTCTTACCCTGTTTAACCAATAGTATAAACGGTATACAGATAAGGAACAATATGCCCAGGTATAAAAACACATCCATATATGATAGTACGGTGGCCTGTTTCATTACCGCGCCGTCCATAGCTGCATAAGCTTTATTTAATGCTTCAGATGCACTTAATCCCCTCGACATGAAGCCGCGCTGCAACTGCAATAGGTGTTGTTGTGTCTGGAAATCGGTCGCAGTTTCATGAGCTACAAGGTTAACCCTGTGCGATTGTGTAAAACGGGTAATAAAGGTTGAGATAAGCGCTATACCAAATGAACCGCCAAGCTGGCGCATCATTCCGGTAAAGGCTGCGCCTTCGCCTATGCTTTTACCCTTAAGGGTAGAAAGCGCCATAGTTGTAATAGGTACAAAAAGTAAACCTAAGCCTATACCTCGTAGTATTAACGGCCAAAACATGTGTTCTGCACCTGTGTTTGGTGTCATAATACTGTACATCCAGAAGGTAAAGCCAAAGAACACCATAAACCCGGTTGCAACCATATAGGTTTGCGGTACACCGTTTTGTATCATCTTACCTATAAAAGGCATCATAAAGGCAGTCATTAATGAGCTTGGTATTAACAGCATACCGGCATCAAGCGCGGGCCAACCTAAAATAGACTGCGTATAGATGGGGATTACAAACGTAGACCCATACAAACCAAAACCCAGTATAAAACACATTATGGTACCTATGCGCAGGTTGGCGTCGTTAAGCACGCTGAGGTTTACAATAGGGTGTTCATATACACTTTCCCTCCAGATGAATGCAAGTAAACCAAATACGGCAACTATACTAAGTGTTACAATTTCATGCGATTCAAACCAGTCATCCTGCTGCCCATGTTCTAATACAAACTGCAGGGAGCCAATAAAAGCAATTAGGAACAGGATACCCCACCAGTCTACCTGGCTTGCCTTTAGCTTTTCGCCATATTTAGGGCTCTTAACATAAATAAGGCTTAGCATGGTAGCTATTATGCCTAAAGGTACGTTTATGTAAAATATATAAGGCCATGACCAGTTATCTACTATCCAGCCCCCAAGGGGCGGGCCAAGGGTGGGCCCTACAATTACACCCATACCATAAATGGCCTGGGCTATACCACGTTTTTCTGCCGGGTAGCTTTCTGTAATAATGGTCTGTGCTGTTACCAGCAGGGCACCACCACCCATACCCTGTATAAACCTAAATGTTACAAGCTCCCAAATATTATCGGCGTTACCACAGGCAAAAGAGGCTACTGTGAATATAATAATAGATGCTGCAAAATAATTACGCCTGCCAAACTGCTGGGATAGCCAGCTTGTCATGGGTATTACAATTACGTTTGCTATTGCATAAGCGGTAATTACCCAGGCAACATCTGTTAATGTTGCCCCAAGGCTGCCACGCATTTCGTTTAGCGCTACGTTAACAATCGTGGTATCTACAATTTCGAGCAGGGCACAAAGTACTGCTGTTATTGTAATAATAACGCGATCGAAGCCGTATAGAACCAAACTGTCTTCTGATTGGACTGTTGCTCCTGCCATAGTATTAGTTTAAGTGTACATCTACCTCTACGTTCATACCAGAGCGTAAAAGTTTTACTTTTTCTTTATCGTTGTTTTCGGTAATATTAATCCTTACCGGCAGCCTTTGTACTGTTTTTACAAAGTTACCCGTAGCATTATCAGGAGGCAGTAAAGAGAAACGTGCACCGGTAGCAGGAGAGAAAGATGTAAGTACACCTTCAAACTCTACATCCGGGTAAGCATCTGCAGTAAAGGTAACTTTTTGGCCTTCTTTCATTTTTGTAACCTGAGTTTCTTTAAAGTTGGCTACAACCCATCCGTTTGTAGTATCAAGGATGTAAAACAAAGCTTGTCCCGGCTGTACCAATTGCCCCGGCTGAATGTCTATGGTAGATACCTGCCCGTCTACAGCGGCAGTAACCACAGTGTAAGAAAGGTTAAGCTTGGCAGCATCAAGCGCAGCCTGAGCCCTTTTTATGTTAGCCTGTGCAACTTCTGTCTGTTTTCCGGATACATTGCTTCTTGATACGCTTGCCGCCCTTTGAGACGTGCTTGCAGCTACAGCCTGTTTAAGAACATTAAGTTCTGCCTCAGCTTCTTTCTTAGCAGCATCAGCCTGCTCAAATTGTTGCTTGGTAATGCTTTTATTATTGTAAAGGTTCTGGTAACGCACAAAGTCGTTGTTAGCTCTCCACAGCCTTACTTTAGCAGCTTCGATATTTCCTTTAGACGATTGTATGTTAGCATCACTTACAGATACTCCTGCAGCAGTACCGCTAATATCTGCTTTAGCTACTTCAAAGCTGCCCTGTGCTGCTAAAAGTTGCGCTTCGGCATCGGCTACACGAACAGCATAATCTTTATCATCAATAGTAAACAGGGTATCGCCTTTTTTAACCACGTCGTTATCTTTTACATAAATCTTAGTTATGTAACCGGTAACCCTTGGTAATATAGGGCTCATGTTTTTTTCTATCTGGGCATCATCTGTAGTTTCGTGAGACTGCCCGTGTATGTATTTGTAACCTCCGTAACCTCCGCCCACTACTACAAGGGCAATAAGTATTACAAGGAACTTTTTGTTAGATTTCTTTTTTTCCGTGGTTTCCATGGCTGATTATTTGTTTTTGGTAAGATTGAACGAATTAGTTAGTTTGCCTGATGCGTTAAGCAGTTCATAAAAGCGTTGCGTAATATCGGCTTTAGAGAATGCCTGGTTAAGCTGCGACTGTAATTTTTGCACATCGGCTTCAAGCAGGTCGTTGGTATCTACAAGGCCATTATCATATTTGTCTTTTACAATACGGTAATTTTCATCGGCCTGTGCAACAGCCTCTGTATATACTTTATTTTGTTTAAGCGAGAGGTTGTAGTTCTCTAAAGATTCCTGTACCTGTACTTTAACCCTGTCGGTTAGTAACTCTACCTCCTGTTTCGCTTCCTCACTTCTGCTTTCGGCAGCCTTAACCTGTTTACGGTTTTTAAAGATGTTAGATATATCATAAGACACACCTACGCCAAAGTTAACCGCATTGTAAACAGACACCACATTCTGGATATTTAGGGCTACATAGCCTGCAGAGAATGATAATGAAGGATAGTACGCCGCCTTAGCTACTTTAATATTAGCTTCAGACGCTTTTTGCTGCCATCTAAGTGCCTCTAAGTCGTTACGCTGTGCAATGGCTTCACTTTCGGTTACAGATGGTGTTATACCACCTGCATTTTTAAAGTAAGCATCGCTCACGGCAATCTGTGTTCCTTGTGGTAATTTAAGCAATATTACAAGCTGGTAGTTTAGGGTAGATACCATTTTTTTGGCATCGTCTAACGATAGCTGGATGTTGCTTGCCTGTAATTGCGATTTTAGCAGGTCGTTACGGGCAATAAGCCCGTTTTCTTCCATGGCTGTAAAATCGGTAACGCGCTGGTTGGCACTTTTAAGGTTTTCTTCTATAAGCAGTACCGATTGCTGTGCTTTGTACAAATTTGCATACAGGATTATGGTTTGCATAGCTACCTGTTCCTTAGTATTGGCAGCGTTAAACGTTTGTGCCTTATACATGTTCTGGCTGGCTGCAATGCTGTTCTTTATTTTGAAACCTGCAAATAACGGCATGCTAAGGGCAGCCTGTCCAAAAACTACCTGGTTTACCTTTGGCGATGCAGTGGTTGTCCCGTCTTCTGCATCAGCGTCGGCATTGTTTGTAGCCAGTTTGTAATTTACGGTAGGGTTTGTAACCCTAAGGTATTGCCCCGAAATTTTAAAATCAGGATATGCAGTGTTCTTAACATTGTCAACCTCATACTGGGAGGTAGTTACCCTTGTGTTGGCAAGGCCGGCCTCAGTACTTTGAGAAACTGCAATAGATATTGCCTCGTCCAGCGATAGCGGTTTCTTTTCCTGTGCCTGCATTGCAACAGAGAAAAGAAGGAGGCTTCCCGGCAGTAGATATTTAATTTTCATGTGCTAAAAGCGCTTTAATGGTTTGTTTAATATGTAGTGTCAATTCGTTTGCTATGTATGCTTCATAAGCTTCCTCAGTGTCCAGTCCAAGGGTTTTCTCAAAATAAAACCTGTTGGTATGAAAGTGGGTAAGCGTCCCTAAAATGGTAGTTGTAATAAGGGCATTATTTATGTCTTTCCTAAAAAAACCTTTTTCCTGCCCGTCTACTATTATCTTGTTGAAAATTGCAGAGTTCTCCTTTTTCATATCCATAAAAGATTCCATGTTAAGAATCCTTTTTTTTGTAGAAAGCTCAAAGTGCATTATCTGGTACATGCATTTGTTTTTATTAATGCGCGATATGTAAAGATCTATAAGGCGGTCTACCTTTTCGGTAGGGGAGAGGTCCTCTCTCGATATATTTTCGAGCTGCATTTTCATGCCCGATGTGCGTTGTATTATAAGTGCCTCCAGCAGTTTTTCTTTCGACCCAAAATAATACGATATCATGGCAATGTTAACATTTGCATCCCTGGCAATATGCCTTATAGAAGCACCATCAAAACCATCTTCGGCAAACAGCTTTTCGGCTGCCTGCAATATCTCAAGTTGTTTATCATTATACTCCGTCATAACTCATATTCAAATTATAGCACAAAGTTAAACACTTGTTTAAATTAAACGTTTGTTTAATACCTGTATTAACACATTATTAACATAAAACGGTTTCGGGAATAGCCATAGATAATTTCTATTAAACGATATTTATGTATTGTTTACCAAAATGTTGTATAGATTTACATAAAGTAATTGTTAATATAATATTTCTATTTTAAAAATTTGTAGCGATTAAATTCATTGTCTAATAAAGTGTCATAATTTAGAAATTTTGATTTGCTTTTTACAGTCTATTATACCTTTTGTGTGTTAATGTTAACTGCAATATAAATCTACTAAGTTAGTAGACTTCTGTTTGTTTTTTCCTTACATTTGTTTTTGTGCCTCATGTTTTTGCTGCGGAGGCACTTTGATTATAAGCCCTGTAAGTTTACCTGTTATAAGCCTTACACATAACAGGCATTAGCTTTTATGAATACAGTTTTTAAGACTTAGTTATGAAACATCCCATTTATACGGCCAATTACTTAAAAGCCGGAGTATTGCCGGACAAAGCACAGGTAGAGTACTGGATAGAAGAATTCTTCCACTGGCTGTTTTGCATAGGTCCACAATACGGCAACTACGATTACTTTTTGCAAAAAGAAAATGAGCTTGGACAAATACTCTCAGGACTGCTTGAATTAACCGGTATTGATAATGATAAAATTCCGTCATTAATCTTTTTGTTAAATAATAATGCAATTATACTTCATCAAAAACTTGAAGATGACCTCAAAGCTATTTTTGAGTTTGACCCTGCAGCAAAATCACGTACAGAAGTACTGGTTTCTTACCCCGGATTTTTTGCAATTGCCGTTTATCGTGTTGCCCACGAGCTTTGGGTTAACCATGTGCCGGTATTGCCGCGCATGCTTAGCGAGTATGTGCATGGTAAAACAGGTATAGATATTCATCCCGGTGCTACCATTGGCGAACGCTTTTTTATAGACCATGGTACAGGTATCGTAGTGGGAGAAACATCTGTAATAGGCAATGATGTAAAAATGTATCAGGGGGTAACTTTAGGTGCACTAAGCGTGAGCAAGGCAGAGGCCGAAGTGAAGCGCCATCCTACAATAGGTAATGAGGTTACCATATATGCCAATGCTACCATACTGGGCGGTAAAACAGTAATAGGGCATGGCTGTATAATAGGGGGCAATGTGTGGATAACTAATTCCGTTCCCGCAAACTCGCTGGTGTACCACAAGAGCGAAGCATCTGTAAAAAGCAGGGAAGTGTTTCCTGAGCCTTTAAATTTTGTAATATAAATATCAATATAATGAAAGTCAATAGCATTTTAGAAACCATAGGGAATACACCCCACGTTAAGCTGAGTAAGCTTTTTCCTGACCATAATGTTTACATAAAACTGGAGCGTAATAATCCCGGCAACAGCATTAAAGACAGGATTGCCCTGGCTATGATTGAAGATGCCGAAGCTAAAGGCCTGCTTAATAAAGACAGCGTTATTATAGAGCCTACAAGCGGCAATACAGGTATAGGGCTGGCACTTGTAGCGGCTGTAAAAGGGTATAAGCTTATACTTGTAATGCCCGAAAGTATGAGTGTAGAGCGCAGGAAACTAATGTCTATTTACGGGGCAGAATTCGAGCTTACCCCTCGCGAACTGGGTATGAAAGGCGCTATTGCAAAAGCTGCCGAACTTACCGGGGCTACGCCAAATGCATGGTCGCCGCGCCAGTTTGATAACCCTGCTAATGTTGAGGTTCATAAAAAAACCACGGCTCAGGAAATTATTGCCGATTTCCCTGATGGGATAGATTATATAATTACCGGCGTGGGTACCGGTGGCCACATAACCGGTGTTGCCCAGGCAGTAAAAGAAAAATTCCCTAATGTAAAAGTATTTGCTGTAGAGCCCGAAGCATCGCCGGTATTAAGCGGTGGTAACCCCGGGCTGCACCCTTTGCAGGGTATAGGTGCCGGTTTTGTACCGTCTATTTACAACAAAGATGTTATAGATGGTGTAATACAGGTGGGCAAAGACGAAGCATTTGATTATGCCCGTAACATTGCTAAAGAAGAAGGGATACTGGCAGGTATTTCTACAGGGGCATCGCTTGCTGCGGTTAATAAAAAACTGGCCGAAATTCCTGAAGATGCCGTGGTGCTTACCTTTAATTATGATACAGGAGAGCGTTACCTTTCTATTGAAGGGCTTTTTTAATCAATTTCAGATTTCAGAAGTTACATTTCAGATTGAGCTACACTCTCATGTCATTTTAAAACCTATAATTACTAAATCTTAAGCTTAATTGCTGTGAGTTCCGGAGGAACGGCATGTTTATAGAGAAAATAATTAGGTATATATTTATAGAGCTCCGGAGGAGCGGCATGAAATAATTATGCCGCTCCTCCGGAGCTCTTTTGTTGGTCTTTGCTTATTTTCTATAAACATGCCGTTCTTTGGGAACTCAAAAAATAGGAGTGAAACTCAATCTGAAATCTGAAATCTAAAATCTTAATTCTAACTTATCTCCTTCCCTCCAGCATCTCCAGCATTTTTAAAGTAGTGTTCCAGTTGCGGGTAGTGGCTTTAATGTTCATTTTGTTCTCTATAAAAACATTGGTAAGCTTAGAATCGGCTGCGCTGGTAGCAAGTTTTAGGTATAATACATTATCTATAACCTTAAAAACATCATCACCGCGGTTATACTTTTTAAGCTGATCTATCCCTGCGCCGCCGGGTGTACCACTAAGAAATGCTACAAAGAATTTCTTGACTCCCTGTCCTTCGGGTTCGCGCTTTGCATAAGGGTTATTGGCAACTATTTTGGCAAGGTCGGCTTCTTCAAGAATAAAAATTACCACATTGTGTCCGTACTCTTTATACATAAGTATTTCAAGGTCTTTGGCAATTTTATCCCTGTTTGTTTGCGGGCTTTCAAAAACTACATTTCCGCTTTGTATGTACGTTTCCACATTTATGTAACCCTCTGCTTCCATAAGTTTTTTAAGGGCATCCATTTTTATCATGTTATGTCCGCTTACATTTATCCCGCGAAAAAGTGCTAAATATACTGGCATGTGATTTTTGCTAAATGATTAATTGCAAAAATAGTTTATTTTTGCGCCATGGGAAGAAAGACAACAGACAAGATTGTATTTAATAATATAGATGTGCTTGATGCCGGTGCAAAAGGCGTATCTGTAGCTAAAGCTCCGGATGGAAAGGTTATTTTTATACCAAATGTAGTGCCGGGCGATGTGGTAGATGTGCAAACGTTTAAAAAACGCAAGGCCTATTACGAAGGTAAGGCCGTACATTTTCATGAATATTCTGCCGACAGGGTTATACCGCCGTGCCAACATTTTGGTGCCTGTGGTGGCTGCAAGTGGCAGAATATGAATTACGAAAAGCAATTATATTATAAAAACCGAGAGGTATACAACCACCTTAAACGTATAGGTAAAGTAGAGTTGCCGGAATTTGAGCCGATAAAAGGCAGCCATAAACACTTTTTTTACCGCAATAAAATGGAATTTTCTTTCTCTAACGCGCGTTGGATGACCGATAACGAAGTGCAAAGCGGTGTAGAGTTTGATAACCGTAATGCGCTGGGCTTCCATATCCCGCGCATGTGGGATAAAATTTTAGATATTACCCATTGCCACCTGCAGGAAGACCCAAGTAACCTAATACGTAATGCCGTTCGTGATTTTGCTAATGAGCACGGGCTGGACTTTTTTAACCCGCGCGAACACAGTGGCCTGCTGCGTACGCTCATGCTTCGCACGGCTTCAACCGGCGAAATAATGGTGCTTATACAATTCTTTGATGATAATAAGGAGCAAAGGGAAATGCTGCTGGATTTCCTTGCAGATAAATTCCCATCTATAACATCGCTGCAATACTGTGTAAACCAAAAAGCTAACGACACTTTGTACGACCAGGATATTGTGCTGTACAAAGGGCGCGATTATATTCTTGAATCTATGGAAGGGTTAAGCTTTAGTATTAACGCTAAATCTTTTTACCAGACAAACAGTGACCAGGCGTATGAACTTTACAGCATAACCCGCGATTTTGCAGGACTAACCGGTAACGAGCTTGTGTACGACCTTTATACGGGTACTGGTACTATTGCCCAGTTTGTGTCGCGAGATGCCCGCAAGGTAATAGGCGTAGAATCTGTACCCGCAGCTATAGAGGATGCTAAAGAAAACGCAAGACGCAATAATATTACAAACTGTGAGTTTTTTGTAGGAGACATGAAAGATGTTTTCAATGCAGAATTTATTGACACCCACGGCCACCCAGATGTAATTATTACCGACCCTCCGCGAGATGGCATGCACAAAGATGTGGTAGAACAGATATTGCGTATAGCTCCGGAAAAAGTGGTTTATGTAAGCTGTAATTCGGCTACACAGGCACGCGACCTTGCCCTTATGGATGAGGTATATAAAGTGGTTCGTGTGCGCCCGGTAGATATGTTTCCGCAAACGCACCACGTAGAAAATGTTGTACTTTTACAAAAACGATAAATAAAAAGGCGCTGCCTAATGAAAAGATTAATAGGTTCTGTTACACTTTTGCTCCTAATTTGCGGTTACTTATGGAGCTGCGAAAAAGATGATATTTGCCCCGAAAGTACACCCACAACTCCAAGCCTTATTATAAGGTTTTACGATACAAATAATCATGTGTCTCGAAAAAGTGTGATTAATTTGCAGGTATTTATGGAAGGAAAGGATACCGTATCTTTAGGTACTACAGATTCTATTGCCCTCCCATTGCGCACAGATGCTACTGCTACACGATGGGGTTTAATATTTAACAGGACATCGCAATCTGTTCCCGGTGGTGTAATACCCGATACCGATTTTATAGAGTTTAAATATACCACAAGAGAAGAATATGTATCTCGTGCGTGTGGCTATAAAGTAATGTTTACACTTGATGATAATTTAAACGCTAACCCAAACCCAGTTTTAACAGATACACCGGGCGAGAACCATTTTTGGATAGATGAGTTTACCTTAGAAAACAAAAATATAGAAAACGAAAATAAAGCACATGTTAAGATCTATTTTTAGTGTAATGCTGCTCGTGTCGTTTTCGGCATTTTCTCAACAGGCTGGCAAGCCGCAGGCTAAACCTTTAAACCAGGATCCCGCTAAGGATACAGTTACAGTTGTACCGGTAAAAGCAGACCGCTATGGGTTGCGTGTAGGTATAGATGCATACCGGCTTGCCCGTTCTTTTTTTGATGATGGTTACAGGGGTATAGAGCTTGTGGGCGACTACAGGCTTACTAAAAAAATATATGCTGCCGCAGAGCTGGGTAACCTGAAATATACTGTAGATGATACCCAGCTAAATTTTACCACTACCGGTAATTATATTAAAATAGGCTTCGATTACAATGCTTACACTAACTGGCTCGACATGGAGAACATGATCTACATAGGGGGGCGTTATGGCTTTTCTAATTTTAGCCAAAAGTTAAATTCATATAAGGTATATCAAAACTCTACGTTAGACGATACATCTGTTACTGTAACACCTACTAATTATTTAGAAGAAGTTACAGTGCAGGCTAACCGCGATTACAGCGGGCTTTCGGCACACTGGTTAGAGCTTGTGGGCGGTGCAAAGGCAGAGCTTTTTGATAATCTTTTCCTTGGGGTAAGTGTTCGTCTTAATATATTGATTACCCAAAAAAAGCCGGCAGACTTTGATAACCTTTATATACCGGGTTTTAACCGTACTTATGATGGTAATTTCGGGGTAGGATTAAACTATACGTTGTCATACTTTATACCATTATATAAAAAACAGGCTGCCAAAGCCGATGGTAAAAAACAGGCAAAAAAATAGTAAAGGATAAATAATTACCTTTTTACACAATAAAATAAAAAACGGCTGTGTTAAAAATAACTTAAAAAAGTTAGTACCTTTACGCCTGCGTAATAATGAAAGAGCAGCTGCCTGTAACCGTAGCAATTTGAGGAGATTACCTGTAATATAATATTTATTTTCTGCCCAATTTGCCGTATAATTGCTCTTTACTTAATGCTTAAGTAAAAAGTCTATGAAATTATTTTCCCTTATATTATCTGTAGTGGTATTTTTTATATCATTGTATTTTTTTGTTTTAAAATTATCCTACATAAACAATCTTAATGACGTTATTTATATATCGCTGTTAGTAACGCTCATGGCTATTTGTGTAACGGGTGTTATAATTAACTGGGAATTTTTTGCCAAAAAGCGAAAAGCAAAATTGGTGCTATTTGTGTCTAACGGATTCTCTAAGAAAAGTAAAAAGTAATAATTCTTCTTTAAATTTGCCTATAATTGTTAGGGTTACTTCAATAATTATTATCGGTGTAAGATAGACTCAAGACATGCTTTCTTTTGAATTTTACGAGATAAATTATTCCTACTATTAAACCTATTAGTCCTCCAAGATAGCTGAAGTTGTGCATAGACCCAACAATTATAAAACTGTTCAGGTCGGTAATAGTATCCGGTATACACCACTGTTCAAAGTTTTCTTTAGAATGGCCTGCGAGAAAAATATAACCATACGCTAACCCCAATAATTCCGTCAGAAAAGTAATAAATACTGTAAATATCATAGCTTTAAGAGCAGTAATTATGGCTAATTTGTAAGGCTTAATGCTGAAGACAATGAAGCTGAATATCAGCCCTATTATCAAACCCATCCACCACGTTGCCATAATGCCAACAACAATTGCCATTTGCCTTGGATTTTTTATAAGATCTTCAGGAGATTGCATCAGCCCAAACTGGTAAAATTTGAATTTTGTGTAATATTCTGGAGATATACTAAAAGTTATCTGATCATGAATTATCCCATACAGGCTCGCGATAATAATTCCCGTTAAAATAATAGAAAGCAGTGTAAAAAGCTTCTTCATTACAAAGGCATGTGTAAGAGTGGATTCGATAAGATTTAAAAATATAAAATAAGTACGCCGGAAAACAACTTCCGGCATACTTATTTAACTTGGATAATATTGATATTATACCTGTATAACCCCAAGGTTAAATTGTTTTTCTATAGGGGAGTGGTTAGCTGCTTCTATACCTAACGATATCCATTTACGGGTGTCAAGAGGGTCTATTATACCATCTGTCCATAAACGTGCAGCGGCATAGTAAGGAGATGTTTGAGCATCGTATCTTGCCTTTATTTTATCAAACATTTCTGCTTCTTTTTCCGGCGTGATCTCTTCACCTTTTGCTTTAAGCGATGAGGCTTCTATTTGTGCCAGTACCTTTGCGGCCTGGGTTCCGCCCATAACGGCAAGCTCGGCACTTGGCCAGGCCACAATAAGGCGTGGATCATAAGCTTTACCACACATGGCATAATTACCCGCACCATACGAGTTGCCTATAACTACAGTAAATTTAGGCACTACCGAATTACTTACTGCATTAACCATTTTAGCACCATCTTTTATGATACCTCCATGCTCTGATTTACTGCCTACCATAAACCCGGTAACATCCTGCAGGAACACAAGCGGAATTTTCTTTTGGTTACAGTTTGCTATAAAACGGGTAGCCTTATCGGCGCTATCACTATATATAACACCGCCAAACTGCATTTCGCCTTTTTTGGTTTTAACCACCTTGCGCTGGTTAGCTACAATGCCCACTGCCCATCCATCTACACGGGCATAGCCTGTAATAATGGTTTGTCCATAACCCGCCTTGTATTCTTCAAATTCACTATTGTCAATCAGGCGTTTAATAATTTCCATCATGTCATACTGCTCATTGCGAAGCTTGGGCAATATGCCATAAATATCTTCCTGTGGCAGGGCTGGCTTAACAGTTTTTTCGCGGCTAAAGCCTGCTTTATTATAGTCGCCTATCTTATCTATTATATTTTTTATCCTGTCTAAAGCATCTTTATCATCTTTAGCTTTATAATCAGTCACTCCGGATATTTCGCAGTGTGTTGTAGCACCGCCTAAAGTTTCGTTATCAATACTTTCGCCTATAGCCGCTTTTACAAGATAGCTCCCTGCAAGAAAAATACTTCCCGTTTTATCTACAATCATAGCTTCGTCGCTCATAATAGGCAGGTAAGCCCCGCCTGCCACGCAGCTACCCATAACCGCAGAAATCTGGGTAATGCCCATACTGCTCATTATTGCGTTGTTGCGAAATATGCGGCCAAAATGCTCTTTATCGGGGAAAATTTCATCCTGCAAAGGCAGGTAAACCCCGGCACTGTCTACTAAGTAGATTATAGGCAAACGGTTCTCCATAGCAATTTCCTGGGCGCGCAGGTTTTTCTTACCTGTAATAGGAAACCATGCACCTGCTTTAACGGTAGCATCATTAGCTACTACAATACATTGCCTGCCACGTATGTAGCCTATTTTTACAACCACGCCACCGCTTGGGCACCCACCATGCTCTGCATACATGCCATCTCCTGTAAAAGCGCCAATCTCAATTGCATTGGCATTTTCGTCCAGCAAATAGTCAATGCGCTCACGGGCAGTCATTTTACCTTCGGCATGCAGTTTCTCTATACGTTTTTCGCCACCGCCTAATTTTACTTTGGCAAGTTTTTGTTTCAGGTCAGATAGTAAAAGCTTATTATGGTCTTCGTTTTTATTAAAGTTAATATCCATGATATTTTATAGTATTGTAAATATTTGTAACTTTGGTCTCGCTAAAATACGAAAACGTTTGTAATTAAAATAAATTTTTGAGATAACCTTAAAAAAATTCATTTTTTATTCAGCGGCTTTAATAACTTCAAATTTATAATTACTTAATGATTTCTTAACATTAGCCACTTACATTTGCAGCATCAAATTATATGTAAATGTCTATAAACAGCATCTTCCAGTTCCTTGTACCAAAAGACAAGAAATTCTTTCCACTTTTTGAGCAGGCTACGCAAAACCTTGTAATTCTTGCACAAACACTTCATGAGGCTGTAAATGCGCCAAAAGTAGAAAGGGAAGCTTACTTTAAGAAAATTGAGGAACTTGAAGCTATAATTGAAGATATAGCTCATAAAACTAACCTGGAACTTAGCCGTAACTTTATTACCCCTTTTGACAGGGAAGATATACACGCGCTAATTTCATCGATAGATTATGTGGCCGATTACCTTTATGGTGCTGCAAACAGAATGAGGTTGTACCAGGTTGAGAAAATTACGAAATCTATTCGTAAGATGACTGAAATTACCCTTGAAAGCTGCCAGTTGATACAACTTGCCGTTGCCGACCTTAAGGATATGAAAAACCTTAAAGGTATTGCTGAGGCTTGTATAAGGATAAATAAACTTGAAAATAAATCAGATAACGTTTTTGATAAAGCTGTTGCCGATATTTTTGAGAATGAAACAGATGCTAAGAACATCATTAAATATAAAGAAGTATTATCGGCCCTTGAATCTGCAGCCGATAAATGTAAAGGTGTAGCGAATGTACTGGAGTCTATCGCAGTTAAACATTCATAACACAACCTCTTAAGCTATTTTTATGACGCTTCTTATCATTATTATTATTTTAGCTTTAATATTCGACTTCATCAATGGTTTTCACGATGCAGCCAACTCTATTGCTACCATCGTAGCCACTAAGGTGCTTACTCCTTTTCAGGCAGTGCTTTGGGCGGCGTTCTTTAACTTCCTTGCTTACTTTATATCGATGTATGTAGTGGGCGAGTTTAAAATTGGTAACACAATTGCTAAAACCGTTTCTGAAGATTTTATTACGTTAGAAGTTATCCTTGCCGGCCTTGTAGCGGCTATTACCTGGAACCTTCTTACCTGGAAACTGGGTATACCATCATCATCTTCGCATACGCTGATAGGTGGCTTTATGGGAGCAGCAATGGCACATGCATTTACAATTCCGGGTGCCGACCTAAATACCGTTATTAACTATACTAAGGTTATTCCTATTATACTGTTTATTTTTGCTGCACCACTTATAGGTATGGTTGTGGCATATTTTATAACTATCCTTATCCTTAATATTTGCCGTAATGCAAACCCGTCAAGGGCAGATAAGTGGTTCAGGAAGCTACAGTTGGTTTCGTCGGCTATGTTTAGTTTGGGTCACGGTGCTAACGATGCCCAAAAAGTAATGGGTATTATAGGAGCAGCGGTAATATTTTACCATACAAAAATTGACCTGGATCCTAACTATCTTGTCGAAGATCCGTTTAAATATTTCGTGCAACACTGGTACTGGGTGCCACTTGCAAGTTTTATGATGATAGGCCTTGGTACTATGAGTGGTGGCTGGAAAATTGTAAAGACCATGGGTTCTAAAATTACAAAGGTAACATCGTTGGAAGGTGTTGCTGCCGAAACTGCAGGTGCTATTACACTTTATGCATCTGAGCATTTAGGCATACCGGTATCTACAACACATACTATTACAGGATCTATAATAGGGGTGGGTATTACAAAAAGGGTATCTGCCGTACGCTGGGGCGTAACTATAAGCCTGCTTTGGGCATGGGTGCTTACCATACCGGTATCTGCGGTTATTGCAATGATCATGTATTACGTGGTTTCGTTGTTTACAAAATAAGTGGCTGAGGTACTGAGTTTCTTAGATACTTAGGAATGTCTAAATAACAAGGGGGTACCAAAAATAATTATGAAGGCATATAATTATCTTCTATTTAGAATTTATACCTATTATAGGGACAACGGTAAAAACGAGACTGAAAACCTTCTCGTTTTTAGTACGGCGTGTGTTGTAACAGTACTAACTGTTTTTAATATTATGTGGATTTATTTTTTATGTCTATTATTGGATTTTTTTCCTCATTTTGTCAATAAATTTTACTTATTTGGTGTGGTTTTTTTAGTTTTTATACCTCTATATAATTTTAATATAAAAAATAAAAAATTTTTAAATTATAATTTTGAGAAAGACAGGATTGGAGGCTTCGTAGTTGTCGGTGTATTTTTCTTAACAGGGCTAATGACTTTTATAGTAGGAACTATTTACAGAAATAAAGTTCTTGGATTATAAATAATATAAATTGAATATTTGTTCGGATTTAATGGGTTAAACTTACAAAATCTAAGTTTCTCAGTCTCTAAGAATCTAAGCATATCCATATAATAATTTATAGCCGTTTTAACAAAACGGCTATATTTTTTTTGTAGGTATACTGCTATCTTTGGTAATAACTTACTTACAACTTATGCGCACCTGCAAAACCGGAATTACACCGCTTTACTTTATAATACTTCTTTGTTTTTGTAGTGTGCAGCTGCATGCGCAAATAAGTTCGGTTTTTAATAACAGCCGCCCGCGCAGCATGTCGCAACGCTGGGAGCTGGATACGCTCACATCTGGCGGAACATTCGTTATTACCCCTTATAAACCCATTTACATACTACCGTTGCGATGGTCCAGCCAGCCTAATGACCAACCTTACAGCGGCAACCCTGCCGAGGGTTATATAGTGCCCGATGATGATGCCCAAAAGTATAACCACCTGGAAACTAAATTTCAGATTAGTTTTAAAGTAAAGGTACTACAGGCAATTTTTGGACGTTACGGCGACCTTTGGGTAGCATACACACAAAAATCGCATTGGCAGGTTTATAATCAAAGCCTGTCGCGACCATTCAGGGAAACTAACTACGAGCCCGAAGTAATCCTCAACTTTAATACGAACATTAAAATGTTCGGCTTTACAAACCGTATGGCGGGAGTAAGCTTTAATCACCAGAGTAATGGGCGCGATATGCCTTTATCGCGCAGTTGGAACAGGATTATTTTTCATGCGGGTTTCGAGAGGGATAATTGGCAGGTATACCTTCGCCCGTGGATACGGATGGCAGATGATGACGATGATAACCCGGATATAATAAGAAGGATTGGTAATGGAGACGCTACGGTAATTTATACGATGGGAAAAAGTGTAATATCATTTACCGGGAGTACAAACTTTTCTTTTAACAGCCATTTTAGCGGCTATGCCGAGGCTTCATGGTCGTACAGGCTATTTGGGAATCTTAAAGGCTATCTGCAAATTACGCACGGCTATGGCGAAACACTAATAGATTATAATAACAGGCAAACTACTGTTGGTTTAGGGGTATCACTCGTAGAATGGAATTAATTTAATGGACAATATTAATAAGCAATTTGCAATAGACGATAGGCAATGTGTAATTTTAAAAATTGCCAATTGCATATTGCCAATCCACTAAGTCTTTCATCTATCATCTATCATCTATCATCTTCCATCTCCATGTCCTTTAGATTTACAATAAATCGACATTAAAAAAACTAATGTGGCAATTTTGTGCTATCATTTGAACGATTTATGCTATTATTAAAACGATGTAGTTAGTAACTTTGAAAGTATAAAAATTAAACTTTTATACTTATGAGCACAGTAGCAGAACCAAAAAAGGAAAACTTAGTTAAGCTTCCTGAACTAAAAAGTAAATACGATAATTATATAAATGGGAAATGGACAGCTCCGGTAAACGGAAAATATTTTGATGTTATTTCTCCTATAGATGGAAAAAAATTTTCTCAGGCGGCACATTCTTCTAAAGAAGATTTAGAACTCGCTGTAAACGCTGCCGAAAAAGCTTTTGTAACATGGGGTAAAACATCGCCCACTTACAGGAGTAATCTGTTAATTAAAATAGCACAGCTTATGGAGGATAACCTTGAAGCCATAGCTGCTGTTGAAACGTATGATAACGGCAAGGCTGTACGCGAAACCCTGAATGCAGATATTCCATTAGCCATAGACCATTTCCGTTATTTTGCAAGCGTACTGCGTGCAGAAGAAGGATCGGCTAACGAACTTGATGAAAATACACTGTCATTAATAATACATGAACCTATAGGTGTTATTGCACAGATCATTCCGTGGAATTTCCCTATCCTTATGGCTATATGGAAACTGGCACCTGCACTTGCTGCGGGTAATACCGTAGTGCTAAAACCTGCCGAAAGCACTCCAATATCAATTTTATATCTTTTTGAAATTATAGGATATTTATTGCCGGAAGGTGTGGTTAACATTGTAAACGGTTTTGGGGCAGAGCTGGGTAAAGCACTTGTAACAAACCCTAAAGTTAAAAAAGCAGCCTTTACCGGATCTACGGCTACCGGCCGTATGGTGATGCAGTATGCTACAGAAAATATAATTCCGGTAACATTAGAGTTGGGAGGTAAATCGCCAAATGTATTCTTCCCGTCGGTTATGGATGCCGATGATGATTACCTTGATAAAGCTATTGAGGGTGCTGTATTATTTGCGCTTAACCAGGGAGAGGTTTGTACCTGCCCGTCGCGTTTATTAGTGCATGAGGATATATATGATGCTTTTATAGAACGCGTTATAGAACGTGTAAAAGCTATTAAGATAGGCAATCCGTTAGACCCTACGGTGATGATGGGTGCTCAGGCTTCTAAAATTCAATACGATAAAATATTAAGCTACATTGCCCTTGGTAAAGAAGAAGGCGCAGAGGTACTTGTAGGTGGTGCTGCTAACCATGTAGATGGCCTTGAAGAAGGGTACTATATTAAGCCAACTTTGTTTAAAGGGAACAATAAAATGCGCATTTTTCAGGAAGAGATCTTTGGGCCTGTACTTGCAGTAACTACCTTTAAAACTACTGAAGAGGCACTGGAAATTGCAAACGATACTATTTACGGCCTTGGTGCAGGCGTATGGACACGCGATGCCCACGAACTCTACCAGATACCAAGAGGTATACAAGCAGGGCGTGTTTGGGTAAATAACTACCATAATTATCCTGCGGGCGCTCCGTTTGGAGGTTATAAACTGTCGGGTATTGGCCGTGAGAACCACAAAATGATGCTGGACCATTACAGGCAGACTAAAAATATGCTCATATCTTATGATAAAAAGAAATTAGGCTTTTTCTAAGATTAATTTTAAGGGGTTGCAGGCTGCTTTAGGGCAGCCTGCTTTTTTTGTTATATTAATTAAAATTAATAATCATGGTTAAAAGACTTGATAGTACAGATAAGGCAAAAAAGCTGGTACACGAAATATCGGCAGATTTTGGCGAACTGATGTTTTACCAGGCAGGGGGATGTTGTGAAGGCACGCAGCCGCAATGTTTTGAAAAAGGCGGCTATTACCTGCGCAGCCGCGATGTGTGTATAGGGCAGGTAGAAGGCTTTGATTTTTGGGTAGACCGCGACCTTTTTGAATACTGGAAGCATGCCCATTTTGAGCTTGATGTTACCGATGCTTTTGGGGCAGGGGGCTTTTCGCTGGAATCGCCCAGGGGTAAATCGTTTAAAATTAATTACCGCATTTTTACACCGGAGGAAGAACTGGATTTAGAGCCGGTACGACTGGCAGAAGATTAGTAGTTGGGTATTAGTTGCCAGTGATGGGTTTTGAATATAGGATTTTGAGGCTATCAAATAGACAGAAATACAAATAACCAAATCTGCTTTTATGCAACGTGCAGCATCTGGTACTGTTTAGGTGTTATGCCCTCATGTTTTTTAAAGAGTCGGATAAAGTAATTGCAATCTTCAAAACCACTCATAAAACATACTTCGTTTACCTGTATGTGTGGGTTTTTAAGCAACTGCTTGGCATGTTTAATTTTTTCGTTCAGTATAAATTCAATAGGGCTCATACCCAGTTCCCTTTTAAAATACCTGTAAAAAGAAGTAGTGCTCATATTTGCCTTATCGCTAAGTGCTTTAAGGTTGATGGGGTTATTAATGTTCTCTTTTATAAAATCTGTAACAGCATGTATTGCGTTGTTGCTGTCAGATAGTTTATCCTGGTGTGCAGCCTGTACCGTTTGTGTTTGTATAATTCGTATTAGCAGTTCCTGCAGGGCAAGGTCGGCAAGGGCATCTTTAGTGACTGATGTACCCATGCACTCACGCACCAATTTATTAAGCGTTGCAGCAAGCTCTATATTATTGTAAAAGAAGTAATTCTCGTTATTAAGCTGCCAACTCGTATTGTCATTTTTAGGATAGCGCTCGCTTAAAAAGTTAAGGGTATCAGTAATTTTATCGTGGTCTATGGCAAGTGCAAGGCATTGGGTGGGGTTTTGAGTCGAAGCTTCGGGAAAATCAATTTTCATTTCTACATTTCCGGGTACAATAACAGTTTCTCCGGGTACATATTCAAAACCGGGATCGTCAAACAGGTGCATTACCTTTTTACCCCGCAACATACTGGTAACAACGAGGTCGTTAAACTTGAGTGGAACGAGTACGCTTTCCTGATACGTTTCGAAAAGGTTAAGCTCGCAATTATCTAAAGAATAAATTGTTCTGTTTTCTACAAGTGTCTTTAACGACTTTTCGCCGGTAAGCGAAGGAGTTGCCAATAATGCTTTATGATTGTTCATACCATCAATTTAAATCGGCTTTAAATTAATCATATAAAACGATGTAGAAAAATTTTGCGAGTTAAATTCCTCGGTCAATTGTTTTGCGGTTGGCAAATTTTGAATCCGGTATTGCTAATTATATTCTGATATTTCGGTAAGTTCCTCTGTCTTATTAAATTTAAAAGGTATAGATACTATAAAAGTTGTGCCTTTATCTTTACCGGGGCTCATGGCATAAATATTACCATTATGCAGCTCTATAAACGATTTAGATATAGAAAGTCCCAATCCGTTAGATGTTTCTTTACCGGTAGGGGTAGAGCTAAGCTTGGCAAATTTGGTAAACAGTTTTTGCATATCGCTAAAATTAAGACCCTGGCCTTCATCTTTAACCTCTATGTGTACATAATTTCCGGCTTCGCGGGCAGTAACCTTTATGGTAGTATCGTGGTACGAGTATTTAATGGCATTGCTAAGCAAGTTATGCAATACATCAGATATTTTTGTGCGGTCTGCCTCAATTTTAGGCAGGTTTTCATCGCAATGAAACTCAATAACCTGTTTTTTGCGCAGTGCTAAAAGTTCAAAATTATTAAGCAGCCTTACAAACATCTCTTTAAGGTCTACTTCTTCAACAGAGAGCATCATGTCTTTATCCTCCAGCTCGGACTGTTTTAAAAGTTCGGAAAGTTTAGACTGTATGCGCGATACCGACGAGTAAATATTCTCTGTCATACGCTCTACACTTTGCGGGCTTTTAGAAATTATCTCGTTAGCCAGTTTTATAGAGGCAAGCGGATTTTTAATTTCGTGCAGTGTAATGTTCATCAGGTTAACCTGAGACTCTATAGATTTGCGGTAGCGCAGCCTGTTTTCCAGCTTATCTATAACTATAGATGCCAGTGTTTTAAGCATTGTTAACTGCTCCTCTGTAGCCTCGCCGGGTTTAGAGTCTACCACGCAAATGGTACCTACATTATGGCCTTCGGGCGATTTTAGCGGTGCACCGGCATAAAAACGTACATCGTCTATAGGCAGGGCAGGATTGCTAATAAGCTCAGGAACAGTAAGGGTATCTGTAAAAATAGTAACATTATCATTTTTTATGGCAATGGTACAAAGGCTTTCGGCCCTTGGCACATCGTCCATCAATAGCATGCTTACGTTAGATTTTACAAACACGCGCTCTTTGTCAACAAAGTTAATGTACGCGCTAGATGTATTAAAAATTTGCGCAGCAAGCAGTGCGAGCTTATCAAAGGTATCTTCAGAGTGGGTATCCAATATCTGGTAGTCCTTAAGTTTTTCTAACCTAAGGAGTTCATTGTCGGGTACTGAATATGGTCTGCGATACGTCATTAATAGGTTTAAATATATATTTATACTGTTGGCGAAATTACATCATAATTTTAACTTAAATGCTCTATTGCGCAATCTTGTAACTAAAACGACACGATGTTATAAACCGTTTTTTTTTAGAGTTTACCCAATATGCTCTTTTTAAAGGGACTACTAATTAATTCCCAATTTACAACATTTATCCCAATGTATGTTTGCTGTAAGATGTTAATGGTTTGTTAAGCTAAATATTTGATTTTAAGGGCAATTATAATCCTTTGATTTAAAGATGTATGCGCGCATAAAGTTGTGTATATCAAAAATAAAAAAGGAACCTCATTTGAGATTCCTTCTGATATTTGTACTGTGCTTACTTATAACTGCGACTAATACTAAACACTTATTTAACCCTGTACCACGTTTGGGAGCGGCCTATAAGCGATATGCCCATGTAACCACGAACACTTAATTTATCGTTACCATCAAGCTTAATGGTGCAGCTGTACAGCTTGCCTTTTTGCGGGTCAAGGATATCACCATCGGTATATTCGTTACCATCTTTTTTAAGGCCTTTAATTATAGTAAGCCCCAGTATGGGTTTGTCTTTATCTTCGCCTTTACAGTTCTGGCATTTAGAATCTTTTTTGGCGGGGTTAAGTATCTCTACCACCTTGCCATAAATTTTGCCGTCTTTTTCGTAAACCTCTACGATAGATTTTGCTTCCTTGGTTTCATCGTCTATGGTTTTCCACCGTCCGGTAACCTGTGCCTGTGTACTAAACATGCCAGCCACGGCAATAAATAATACTGTAAATAAATATTTTCTCATAATTTAAAGTTGTTATTAATTCTAAATGTACAAATTTTTCCGCTTTAATTTATGAATAAGCGCATTTAATTCGAACCCCAGGAGCAAAATAAAGCAGTTTATCCATATATATAGCATTAATACAAGTAGCGTGCCAATAGACCCGTACAACTCATTATACTTGCTAAAACGCACCACATAAATACTAAACCCAAAAGATGTTACACCAAAAAGCAGCGTACTAAAAACCGACCCATAGCTAAAAAATGCGGCACCGCGGGTTTCTTTAGCTGCAAATTTAAACAACAGCGACGTAGTGGTAAGTATCATAAGGATAAGGAACAGGTAACGCCCCAATTGCAGTAAAAAATCATCCTGGCTAATAATGCCACGGCTTGCAAGGCTGCGTATAACCACCTCAAACGTTACTATAGAGGCCACTGTAACAATTAGCAGCAGCGTAAGCACCAGCGACAGCGCAATGGCCACCCCATATTGCCTAAAGTAAGTGCGCTTTATAGTAATGTGCATACTGTTCTGGAAACCGCTTAGTATGGCATTTAGCCCATTACTCATAAGGAGTATGGAAAGTAAGATACCCGTAGATAACAGGCTCTTGTGGCTGTTAAGTAAAATATCGGTAAGGATGCCCGATATGGCATCGTAGGTTGTGGGCGGAACATTATCTGCCACAAACTGCATAAAATCTTCCTGAAATCCCTCGATAGGAATGTAGGGTATAAGGTTAAGGATAAAAAGTGCAAAAGGGAACAGCGACATAAAAAAGCTGAATGCAATGGCACCCGCCCTGTAGGATATATCGCCTTTAAGGATGCCCGTAATATAAAGCTCAGCAAGGTGGTAGAGCGTAAGCCCATCGCTGTACGGCAACTTTATGCTTTTGCCAAACCGCACCAGGTATTTTAGTACCGGTACCTTTTCGAGTTTATGTTCGAGCGCCTGAGACATTAAAATGCTTTTAGGCTAAGATCCATATTATAAACAGAGTGGGTAAGTGCCCCGCTCGAAATATAATTTACCCCACATTCGGCATAATGGCGCATGGTATCTTCGTTAATGCCGCCGCTGCTTTCCGTTTGGCAATAGTTGCCAATAAGTTGTACAGCTTCTCGGGTTTGGGCATAGTCAAAATTATCAAGCAGTATGCGGTGCACACCGGGGTTGGCCATAATTTCGCGCACCTCATTAAGGTCGCGTGCCTCTACAATAATTTTAAGATCCAGGTTATTGGCCTTAAGGTATTCCTGCGTTTTAGTAATGGCAAGGGTAATGCCACCTGCAAAATCTATATGGTTGTCTTTAAGCATCACCATATCATACAGGGCAAAACGGTGGTTCTCGCCGCCGCCTATTTTTACAGCCCATTTTTCGAGCGCGCGAATGCCCGGCGTGGTCTTGCGGGTATCTAAAACCCCGGTGCCGGTACCTTCCAATATTTTAACGTATTTAGCGGTTTTGGTGGCAATGGCACTCATGCGCTGCATGGCATTAAGCACCAGCCTTTCGGCCTTAAGGATGCTTTGCGAACTGCCGTGTACATGAAAAGCCACATCGCCATATTTTACGGGTGTACCGTCTTGTATAAAAACTTCAAATGTCATGGCAGGGTCTACATAAGCAAACACCTGACGGGCAAAAGCCACCCCGGCAAGCAGGCCGTTATCCTTAACCAACAGCTTAGCGCGGCCTGTAGCGCCGGCGGGTATGCAGGCAAGCGAACTGTAGTCGCCCGGGCCTACGTCTTCGCGAATAGCATTTGCAATTATTATATCGAGCTCTTTCTGGAATTGACTGTCAGATATCATTGTATGGTATTATAAGGCTAAAATAGTGAATTTTTGCGGAATGGGCAGCTATTAAAATTATGTTAAAAATACCTAATAGTGGGTATAGGTGTGTTGTAGGAAAAGGTGTAGATTGTGAAATGTTTAAACCCTTAATTATCAAAAAAATGAAATTTAATTTTAGAGAGTTAGATGCTGAAATCAGACAATTGATGCAGATTGAATTTGACTTTGATGTTACTTCAGAATTATTGTATAACAGTAAAAGATTTAGTGCTTATGGAATAGAAAAGTATCCTGATTTTTTTAAACAATCCATTACTAATGGAGATGAAGAAACTTTGGCAACAGCATTGACTATTGAATGTTTTAATGAATATGAGGATCGTAATTCTAAAAATGGAGTAATATCTGTTAAAGTTCCAGTAACTGCTAACGTCACATTTGCTGAAGGTGAATTTAATAGATTTTATATTAGAGCTATTTGTCGAAAAGCAATAGCAAACAACGAATTTGTGACAGCATATAGGGCAAGAAACTCAGAAAAACCAAGAACTGGTTCTGAAGAGTTGTTAGGGAAATTAATAAATCCGACAGACGTTTTAAATGATCTAAGAAAGAATATTGGGATAGACACTGCACTTGGACTTCCGAATGGGCCTAATAGTGGTTTAAGTATTGAACGAATAATAATTAAATAATATTATGGCAGTAGATTTTTCGGAAATTTTAGTTGTTGGTGTATCAAGTAGATCACTTTTCGACTTAGAAAGTGAAAATAAAATTTTTGACAATGAAGGAATAACAAGTTATAGAGACTATCAACAGTTACATGAAAACGATGTTTTACAACCAGGAACAGCTTTTCATCTTGTACAAAGCCTTTTACATCTAAACAAAGATGCTAAAAAACGAATTGTTGAAGTGATCGTTATGTCGAGAAATAGTCCTGAAACTGGTGTTAGAATTATGAATTCAGTTCAACATTATGAATTGGATATTACGAGGATGGCATTGAGTGGTGGTGAGCCTTTAGCCCCTTATATTGATGCATTTGATATAGATTTATTTTTGAGTAGAGATTTAAACGACGTACAATCTGTAATTGATTCAAAAGAATGCGCAGCTGCGATTATATATGATCCGCCGACTGAATTTAATCCAGTTGATAATAGAGTTAAAATAGCATTTGATGCAGATGCAGTACTTTTTTCGGGAGAATCTGAACATCGATATAAAACTGAGGGAATGGAGGAATTTCATAAATATGAAAAGGAACATGAAAATGATCCTTTAGGTGAAGGTCCATTCGCTAAACTTTTAATCAAACTTTCGAAAATTCAAGAAGAACTTCCTACATCAATAGAATTATCCCCGTTAAGAATCGCTATAGTTACAGCAAGAAGTGCACCTTCACACATGAGAGTTATTAAAACACTTAGAAATTGGGGGGTATATGTGGATGAGGCTTATTTTTTAGGTGGGTTATCAAAAGATAAAATATTGAAAGCATTTGGAGCACATATCTTTTTTGATGATCAGGAAATACATTTAATTGAAACATCTAAACACGTCCCTTCAGGTCAAGTACCTTATGCTACAGATTCACCTTTATTCATTTTAAATAGGGATAATTTAAGTTCTAAGTAATAGACTAATCTTTAGCATTTAATCTTAAAATAAGATTTGATAGAATAATATTGTATTACGCTTAACAATTGGTACAAAATGTAAGACCTCTCAGTAAAGAAATTTGTAAAACAACACCCTATAACCGCAAAGGGGTTTTGGGTGTTTTATTTTTGCATCCGTGCCTTAAGATAGCTACATAAAAATGCTACAACAAAAATTAGCGCGGTATTGTAAAATTTGTATATTAATCGCAAATCAAAACAATCGCCATGAAAAATCTCCTCATTGCCTTTGTAGTATGCTGCTTTTAGGTAGTAGCCGTTGCTCAGTCTGAAATAGAGAAACAACTGCAGGGCACATGGAAGATGACCGAAATGAATGTGAGCGGGCTATACGCAAATGCCGAAACTAAAGAGATTGCTATTAGCTGCCTTTAATGCCAGATAAAAAAAACCACTCGGTAATTAAAAAAAGGCGAGTAACCACCACAAATGCTTACGCTTTACTGCATAGTAAAACAACCTTTTCATTTTTAAGGTTGGTTGTAAAAAAAGCGTATGTATCGCCGCCGTCTTTAATTTTCCATTTCTTAAGGATATCCGTTACCTGAAGCGGGAAATTTCGTGCCGTTACATTCATCTTTTTGCCCTCTATATGCTGTTTAATTTCGGCTTTTTGGTAAGGAAGTACCTGGTTAATATTGAACCTGCGTCCGGGAAAGTTTATAAGAATATCAGAAGTGTATAACTGCGAATGCTTATGCAGTTTTTGCAGGCTGTATACTGTGCTTACAGCATCAAAAGCCCCCGATTTCATAATGGCACTGTTAGGCTCATACAGGTATTTTTGGGGCAGCCCGTAAACTGCTTCGGTATCATTATCATATGAGGTTTCAAAAGTATCAATGCCCTCTTTAGCCAGGTTTACAGCAACAAGGGAAGGAGTGCCGGTGTAGCCTTTTTGAAGCATCCAAAGCAGTTCTTTAACCTCATTGTTTACAGCCACAATATGTATAGCTTTTACAAAATGAAGCTCGCCCAACCCCGCAGTAATATCAAGCAGGGGAGCAGTCTTTATAAGTATGTTATTGGTGTATTTAAAATAAGTTTCGAGTAAATCAGGAACGCCTGGCAGGCAGTCCTTAAGCATAAAAACCTTGCCTTTGGTGTCACTGCGTCGGGCAGGGTCGGCGTAGAGCCAGTCCCATTGCTTATCGGCATTAATAAGGGTATCAAGGCTGTCGCCCGCTATGCACTGTATGTTATCTGCGCCAAGCACCTTAAAATTATGTTGGGCAATAACCGAAAGCTCTGCATTAAGTTCGCAATGGCTTACAATGGTCACGGTTTTCGAAAAAAAGTAATCGTCTATACCAAAACCCCCGGTAAGGTCTATTAGGCGTTCGCCCGAAACAAGCCCTGATTTATACAATGCCGCAGCCTCTGATGAGGTTTGCTCAACTGAAATTTTAGAAGGGTAAACTATATCCTGAGCTGCATACCACGTAGGCAGTTTGTCTTTAGCACGTTGGCGTGCAGCAATCTGGTTTAGTATTTCTGTCCAGTCAGCATCCGGAAAAGGGTTCTTTTGCAGTGCCAGTTGGGTAACGGGCTGCGTGGTATTTTCGCGAATGTATGCCTGTATTTCAGGCTTTAATAAATTTGAGAGCAAGATTATATATCTTTAGTAAGTGCTTTAACAACAGGGTTTTTAGGGAAAAATTCTTTTGCAACCACCTTAAGCACAGTATATAATGGTATGGCCACTATCATGCCCAGTACGCCAAATACAAAACCGCTTACAAGTATCACTATAAAAATTTCCAGTGGGTGCGAGTTCACACTATTTGAAAATATGAGCGGCGAGCTAACATTATTATCTATAAACTGCGCTATGCTGTAACCTATAATTACGTATAAAGTGGTAGATAGCATTTCTCCCTGTGTTTCCGGCCCAATGTTACCCAGCAAAGTTAGTACAATTACTAAAACGGTGGCAATTACAGGACCTATATAAGGTATAATATTAAGGAGCGCTGTTATAAATGCAATTATAAATGCATTTTTAACCCCAAATATAAGCAGTACTATCAGGTAAATGCTAAAGAGTACCGCAAGCTGAACTATAAGCCCTATAAAGTAGCGGCTAAGCAGGTAATTTACTTTGCGCAGGGAGTTAAGTATTTTGTCTTCATGCTCATCGGGTAATAATTTGCGGGCACCTGCAAAAAATAACTTGCGGTCTTTAAGGAAAAAGAAGGTAATAAACATTACCGATGCTAACCCCATACCAAAACCACTTAGTATGCCTATAAGCGAATTAAGTAATGCGGGTATAAAGTTAAAATTGAGTTTAGAGGTAAGGTTAGCTTCTTTGATCATTTTTTGGGTATCTATGCCAAAATAGTCGTTTACGCTATGCACCATGTTCATGACATCCGTTTCCAGTTTGGCAGTATCCAGCAGGGACAGGTTTTCACTCTGGGTAACTATAAGTGGCACAAACATCATGATGAAGCCTGCAAGCAAACCAAGAAAAAGTACCAGTGTAAATATGACGGCTAAGATGTGCGGAAACCGCAGTTTTCGTTTTAAAAAGAATACAACAGGACTCGCTACCATGCTTAATATAAGAGCTACAAACAAGTAAATAAGAACCGTTTGTATTTGGTTTAAAAACAAGAGCAGTATAAAAATTGCACCGAGCGTTAATACGGCGCGCACTATACCGTGAGAGATAATTTTAGGAGTCATTAAGGTAGTAGTTTGGTGTTTAGACATCGAATTTAATAAAAAAAAGGGCATTACTTTATGGTTTAATATAAGATTATGACAAACCTTACTATTGTGGCTTATAAAGCGCAGCATATTTATTAAAAGCTATATTTTATGCTAATTATTTAACAATCGTAAGTACGTATAAAGCAGCTTTAACATATTTTAACACAGAGCGTTATAGATGCGTTAATTGTTTACAGGCAGGTGCGTTTAATGCCTAAATTGTGGCATCAATAAATCACGACACAATGGGAAAAAAAGTAGCCGACCAAATAGTACAAATGCTTGCAGATAATGATGTAAGAAGAATATATGCCGTTACCGGCGACAGCCTTAACGAACTTAACGATGCCGTGCGCCGCGATGGTCGCATACAATGGATACATGTAAGGCACGAGGAAGCAGGTGCCTATGCCGCTGCCGCCGAAGCCGAACTGGATGGTTTTGCGGTATGTGCGGGTAGTTGTGGCCCCGGCCATGTGCACCTTATAAACGGGCTGTATGATGCCCACCGTAGCGGGGTGCCACTGCTTGCAATAGCCTCAACCATAAATACTCCTGAGTATGGGGTAGATTATTTTCAGTCTACAAATACCACAAGATTGTTTGATGATTGCAGTTGTTACAATGAGGTAGCCAGCACACCGGAGCAGGTGCCTACAATGCTGCAAAGCGCCATACAGCATGCACTGCATCACAAGGGCGTGGCCGTAATAGGATTGCCGGGAGATGTATCTGCTATGGATGCTGTAGAGCCTGTGGCGGCAAAGAAAAATTACCGTAACAATCCGGTTATACGCCCTAATAATCATGAACTTGCACAAATGGCTGCAATTTTAAATGCCGGGCCTAAAGTCACTATTTTTTGCGGTACCGGAGCTGATGAAGCCCATGACGAAGTAGTAGAACTCGCGGGTGCCCTTAAAGCCCCTGTAGGCTATTCGTTTAGGGGTAAAATGGGTATGCAGTATGATAACCCTTATGAGGTGGGGATGACCGGTTTGCTGGGTTTGCCATCTGCCTATCACAGCATGCATGAGGCCGATGTGATATTATTGTTAGGTACTGATTTTCCGTATACTGCGTTTATGCCTGCGGATAAAAAGATCATTCAGGTAGACCTAAAACCGGAGCGTTTAGGCAGGCGTGCCAAACTGGAACTTGGCCTTTGCGGTAACATAAAAGATACCATTGCAGCATTGTTGCCTATAATCGAAACGAAGCAGGATGATACCTTTTTAATGGCGCAACTGGCGCTGTATGAAAAGGTAAAAGACAACCTTAATATCTATGTAAAAGACAGCGGTGAGAGCCATAAAATTTCGCCCGAATATGTAGCGCATACCATTGACAGGCTGGCAGATAGAAACGCTATTTTTACGGTAGATACCGGTATGTGCTGTGTGTGGGGTGCCCGTTACCTTAACGCTACGGGAGAGCGTAAGCTGTTAGGTTCTTTTAACCACGGTTCTATGGCAAATGCTATGCCTATGGCTATTGGTGCGGCACTTAGCCATCCTGATAAACAGGTAATTGCATTTTGTGGCGATGGTGGCCTTTCTATGCTGCTTGGAGACCTGGCAACCATACACCAGTACAAACTGCCTGTTAAAATTATAGTGTTCAACAACAGGTCGTTAGGGATGGTAAAGCTGGAAATGGAAGTTGCCGGATTACCTGATAACCAAACGGATATGGTTAACCCCGATTTTGCTATGGTTGCACTTGCCATGGGCTTTAGGGGCATTACTGTTAATGAGCCTGATAATCTTGAAAATGCCCTGACTGAAGCCTTTGCAATTAATGGGCCGGTACTGGTGAATGTTATGACAAACCCGGACTCGCTTGCCATGCCTCCTAAAATAGAGTGGAAACAAATGGCGGGTTACACCACTACGATGACCAAGCTAATTTTGGGCGGAAAAATGGACGAAGTTTTAGACACTGTAAAATCGAATTACAAACACTTAAAAGAGATACTATAAAATTTAACATATAGGTGTGTATAACAATTTAGCAGTAATTTCGTGTTTTTTGCGTTGTGTGCAAAGGGGCTTTTAACGGTAATTTGCGACATGCAAAAGACAACAAAAAACCACTTTGAACACGAACTGGTCAAAATTGAGCGATTTTTGCAAAAGCTGTATGTATACCACTTTACAGCATTTACTGAAGAAATGGCTTCAGCGATAGTTTAAATTTTTTTGCCACGAATTTCACGAATTGACACGAACTCAAAATTTGTGAGATTTGTGGAATTCGTGGCAAAATTTTATTGTAATAGTCGTTTCAGTAAAATCAGGAAAAACAATTGTAAATTTGTGGATGATCTAAAAATCAAATCTTCCAAAATCTAATTATCCTAAAAATGGCCGACTTAAGCAACTATAGAAGATCATACGAAAAAAGCGAACTTACAGAGCAACACCTGCCCGAAGACCCAATGGCACTTTTTAAAACGTGGTTTGCAGAGGCAGAAGAAGCTGTGCATAAGCATGAGGTAAATACCATGACAGTTTCTACTTTTGGGCTCGACGGTTTCCCAAAGGCGCGTGTGGTATTGCTTAAGGGTTACACGTATGAAGGCTTTACGTTTTTTACCAATTATGAGTCGGAGAAGGGGAAAGCCATTGCGGCCAACCCTAATGTGTGTTTGTCATTTTTCTGGCCGGAGCTGGAGCGTCAGGTAATTGTAAAAGGAGTTGCAGAAAAAGTTTCGGCGAATGCCTCTGATGGGTATTTTGATGTACGCCCCGAAGGGAGCAGGCTGGGAGCCATAGTATCTCCGCAAAGCGAAGTTATACCATCGCGTGATTTTTTAGAAGAAAACCTAAAACAACTTGAAGCCAAACTGGAGGGCAAAGAAATTGTACGTCCGGACTATTGGGGTGGGTATTTAGTACGCCCGCTTTCGGTAGAGTTTTGGCAGGGCAGGCCTAACAGGCTGCACGACAGAATACGATTTACAGAGCAGGAAGACCTGAGCTGGAAAATTGAAAGGCTGGCGCCTTAAATGATCCGCAGATGGGTATTCGGAAATCCTTAGCATATTTGAAGACAATTTAAGCCACTTAATAAGTGGTTTTTTTTATTTATCTCTAAAGGGTATTTACTCCTGTTAATTTTTAACATTTGTTTATAATCTAATATACTTATTTTTGTAAAAACACCATTTACCAACTACAGCACTATGAATTTAAGCGGCGATATCATTATTATTGAAGACGACCAGGAAGACAGGGATATCCTTCAGGAACTTTTAGAAGAAGTTTTAGAAAAAAATAACTACGACAATAAAATAGTCCTGATACCGGATAGCACTGCAGTTTTAGATTATTTAAGATCGACTAAAGATTCGCCATTTCTCATAATATCAGATATCAATATGCCTAAGCTTGACGGCTTTAAATTAAGGCAGCAAATATTTGAAGACCAGGATTTAAATGATAAGTGCATACCCTACGTTTTTCTTACCACATCGGGAGATAATGTAGATTTCATGAAAAAGGCTTATGGCTTATCTATTCAGGGATATTTTACCAAGCCAAATGATTTTACAGAGTATCAAAGCCTGCTGTCAGATATCGTGCGTTACTGGAAAGTAGCTAAAATAGCAAATAGGGTGGGATATCCTTATTAATGTATGTTTTAAAGTATTTATGCAGCAGTTTACAATGTATGTAATTGTTGCATAATACTTTATTTTCTTCAATTTTAAGAACGCATTAACAACTTTTAAATTTATCGCATTAAATTTTTCTATATATTTAAGTTTAGTAACTGAAATATGAGTGTATGAAAAATTTAATTCTGATACGTCACGCTAAGTCCAGCTGGGATGCTCCGCTAATAGATAAAGACCGCCCACTTTCTAAACGAGGCATAAACGATGCGCACCTTATGGCTGCCCATGTAGAGGAGCATTTGCCAAAATCGTATGTGGTATGGAGCAGTACTGCGCAGCGTGCTAAAAATACCGCTTATATTTTTGCCGAAAACCTTTCGATACCCCAGGATACCATAGTTTTTAAGGACGACCTATACACTTTTGACGAAAAAAACCTTGCCGACATTGTAAAAAGCTGCAATAACCAATTTGATAACCTAATTCTTTTTGGTCATAATGGCGCGATTACTAACTTTGTTAATACCTTTGGCAATCGCGCTGTAGAAAATGTACCTACAGCGGGCTTTGTGTCGCTTTCTTTTGAAGGGAATGACTGGAGCGACATTACAAAAGGAACGACAGAAACAGTACTATTTCCAAGCGATTTAAAAAAATATGATCCACCATTTACAGGTAAACAGGTATATTGACAGGGAGAAAAGCTGGCTTGCATTTAACGCCAGGGTATTACAGGAAGCAGCCGATGAAACAGTGCCTTTGCTGGACAGGCTGAGGTTTTTAGGGATATTTTCTAATAATTTCGACGAATTTTTCAGGGTTCGCTATGCTGCTATACGCCGCCTTAGCCTGGAGGGTATTACCAGCGAAGAGCTGCCTGCAAATAACTCTGCCCATAAACTGCTGAGCGAAATTACAGAGATTGTTATAGAACAACAGTCAGAAAGCCTTCGTATACTTAGCGTTATAGAAAGGGAGATGGAGCGTGAAAATATTTTTATGCTTAACGAAACCCAGCTTAACCAGGAGCAGGAACATTTTATAAAAGACTTTTTTATACAAAAGGTAAGCCCGGAGCTGGTTACCATAATCCTTAACGACCTCGAAGAGTTTCCGCTGTTAAGAGATACCGCAGGGTACCTTGCAGTAAAACTTATAGTGAGGGAGCGCTACAAAGGGCCGGACGGTATAGAGGTAAAACAGGAGGTACGTTATGGTGTTATAGAGATGCCGCGTACTATAAGCCGTTTTGTACAACTGCCATCGCAGCCGGATAAACACTGCATTATAATGCTCGATGATGTTATAAGGTTTAACCTGCACAACATTTTTAATATATTTAAGTACGAGAGCATATCTGCCCACATGATCAAGATAACGCGCGATGCCCAGCTGGACCTTGACAGCGACCAAAGCAAGAGCCTCATGGAGAAAATATGGACGGGTGTTAAAGACAGGCGCATAGGCGAGGCAGTACGCTTTGTATACGACCAGGCTATAGATGAAGATACGCTCAAGTATTTTCTTACCAATATGCACATCGATTCGTCCGACAGTATAATACCGGGCGGGCGTTACCACAACCGCCGCGATTATATGGGCTTCCCCAACCTGGGCAGGCAGGATTTACTGTACCAGCACAATGTGCCGCTACCGGTAACAGGCCTAAGTCTTGAGGGTAGTATACTGCAAAAAATAAGGAAAAAAGATTACCTGCTGCATGCGCCTTACCAGTCGTTTGCTTACGTTATTAAGTTTTTGCGTGAGGCTGCCCTGGACCCTAAGGTAATGACTATAAAAATTACCCTGTACAGGCTGGCGAAAAACTCGCAGATAATTAGTTCGCTTATAAATGCGGCTAAGAATGGTAAAAAAGTAACGGTACAAATAGAGCTGCAGGCACGTTTTGATGAGGCCAGTAATATTACGTATGCAGAGCAAATGCAAACCGAGGGCATTAACCTTATATTTGGGGTTAAAGGGCTTAAGGTGCACAGTAAAATATGCTCTGTAGAACGCCTTGAAAATGGCAGGATAAAACGTTATGGCTTTATATCTACCGGCAATTTTAACGAAAGCACCGCCAAAATATATACCGATGTTACGCTGTTTACGGCGCATCAGGAAATATTGAAGGAAGCAAACAAGATATTCGACTTTTTTGATGTTAACTATCGTGTGCACCGCTATAAGCACCTCATAGTGTCGCCGCATTATACACGTTCCCGATTTTATAAACTGATAGACAGGGAAATACTTCATGCCATTGCCGGTAAAGAAGCATACATAAAATTACGTATGAACAGCCTTACCGATTTCAGGATGATAGATAAACTGTATGAGGCAAGCAGGGAAGGTGTTAAGATACAGCTTGTTATACGCGGTATGTGCTGCCTTATACCGGGAGTAGAGGGTATGAGCGAAAATATAGAGGCTATAAGTATAGTAGATAATTACCTGGAACACTCGCGCATTTACATTTTTGCTAATGCCGGCGACCCTGATATTTACATTTCTTCGGCTGATTTTATGACGCGAAACTTAGACTCAAGGGTAGAGGTAAGCTGTCCTATTTATGATGCTGATGTTAAGCAGGAACTGTTAGATATATTTGAACTGGGATGGCGTGGCAATGTAAAAGCCCGCTACCAAAGCGAAAATTTAGAGAACAAATACCGCAAGCAGCCTAAAGCAAAACCGTTTAGGGCACAGGTAGAAACCTACAATTATTACAGGAACAAACTCGAAGTTATTTACGAACAATTATAAAAGGTTCTTAGAGCCTTAGAACCTCAGGTTCTTAGTCTCTTAGTCCCTCCTGAAAGAATGATTAACATAAAAAAATATGCTGCTATAGATATTGGAAGTAACGCCATGCGATTGCTTGTATCTAATATTGTAGAGCAGGATGGTAAAGAACCGCAATTTAATAAGAGCTCGCTGGTACGTGTGCCTATTCGCCTTGGTCAGGACGCTTTTACAGTTGGCGAAATTACAGATGAGAATATAGAGCGTATGGTTGATGCCATGAAAGCCTATAAACTTATCATGAAAATTCATGGCGTAGAGCGTTATATGGCCTGCGCAACATCGGCCATGCGGGAGGCTTATAACAGCAAAGAGGTTGTAAAAATTATAGAACAGGAAGCTGACATTAAAATAGAAATTATAGACGGAAAAACTGAGGCTGCTATTATAGCATCTACAGATTTGCAGGAGTTTATGAAACCCGACCAAACCTACCTTTTTGTAGATGTGGGCGGTGGCAGTACAGAGTTTTCGCTGTTTGCCGATGGTAAGATCGTAGCCAGTAAATCGTTTAAAAACGGTACTGTAAGGCTTCTTAATAACATGGTTAACGATGTGGTGTGGCACGAAATAGAAAAATGGATTCATTCCGTTACCGAACCTTACGAAAATATTAATCTTATAGGTAGTGGCGGTAATATAAACAAGTTGTTTAAAATGAGCGGTAAAAAGCAGGACAAACCTTTGTCTTACTTTTATGTGCACTCGCAATACCAGTTTTTAAACGGTATGAGCTATGAGCAACGCATATCTGACCTTGGGCTGAACCCCGATCGTGCAGATGTTATTATTCACGCTACCCGAATATATCTTAACGCTATGAAATGGAGTGGTGCACGAAATATTTTTGTACCTAAAATAGGGTTGAGTGATGGTATAGTTAAGGCAATGTATTACGGACGGATATAAGTTTTTTATCTGCACATAGCAAAGCGAATGCATTTATGAAGTCTTAATTGCTAAAATATTTTAAATAAAACTTAAAAAAAACTGTTCAGTCGTGAACAGTTTTTTTTATAAGTTTAAAGATTAAAGCTTGTTTAATTCAACAAGATCTTGTTCGGTTAGGTTTATTGAACCTGTTTCTAAATTTTGTTCAAGGTGTTTTACTTTTGATGTTCCGGGAATAAGCAAAATGTTATCGGCATGGTATAACAACCAGCTCAATGCTATTTGCTGCGGTGTAGCGTCATGTTTTTGAGCAATTGTCTGCAAAACTTCTAACGCTTTTACATTACCTGCATTTAACGGATACCACGGAATAAAAGCAATGTTATTGGCCTTGCAATATTCCAGTACGCCTTCCCATTTACGGTTGTCTACACTGTACATATTTTGTACAGATACCACCTCAAAATACTGCTGTGCATGTTTAATATCTTCCACACTAACTTCAGACAGGCCAATGTGTTTAATCTTGCCGTCCTGTTGCGCCTGTTTTAAAAACTCGAAAGTTTTTCCTGCCGGTACTTTAGGGTCAATACGGTGCAGTTGGTAAAGATCTATCCTGTCAAGCTTAAGGCGTTTCAGGCTACCCTCTAAAGCTTCTTTTAAATGTTCGGGACTGGCATCTACCGGCCATTGGTCAGGGCCTGTGCGAAGTAATCCACCTTTAGTACCTATAACCAGCCCTTCAGGATACGGGTACAGAGCTTCGGCAATTAACTCTTCAGATACGTGCGGGCCGTAACTATCGGCAGTATCAATAAAATTAACCCCCAGTTCTACGGCGCGTTTAAGTACCCTTATAGCCTCGTCCCTGTCTTCGGGTTCACCCCAAATGCCTTTTCCTGTAATGCGCATTGCACCATAGCCTAAGCGGTTAATGGTTAGGTCGCCACCTATGGTAAATGTTTTTTTTATATCTGTATTGCTCATTGTGATTGTAAAAATTATGTTGATTGTTATTTAGTTTAAAATTTAACCAGCTCAACCCTGCGGTTTTTGGCTTTGTTTTCGTCAGAAGTATTAGGTGTCAACGGTTTTTCTGCACCATAGCCCGTAGACTTAAGATTGGCTTTTGGGATACCAATGGCAACAAGATAATTCATTACCGTAGTGGCCCTGTCTACAGATAGTTTTTTGTTTTTATCGGGCGTTCCTGTATTATCGGTATGGCCTTCTATAGATAATTTCAGGGTGGGGTTAGCTTTAAGCACAGCAGCAATCTCGTTTACAACTTCCTGTCCGTCGGCTTTAAGAGTGGCTTTATCGGTATCAAAATTGATATTCAGTACCGCTTTACCGGCAGCATCAATATCTTTCTTAATGGTTTCGGCAGTAATTTTAGTAACGGCAAGGGTTTCAAGGTTGCCTTTTTCTAAAATGGTAATGGTGCCACTTTCATTATTCATGAGGCTAAACTGGATCCACACTTCTTTATCTTTAGTACGGATAACAAATGTTTTAACATCATCCAGCAAATTAAAATCTATAGAGTGGCCGTACTTTTTGTCAACAAGTTCTTTATTGCCAATGCGGTCAATTTCCGATTGTGGTACCGGTACATTATTAACCTGAACGCCGCCCAATGCAAGTATAGCTTTTTCGTAGCTTTTCTCTACCACAAGGCTGTTAAAAGAGCCGGTTCCCTGTTTTTTCTCGATGCGTACTTTACAGGTTTTTCCTTCCTGAGGTATAAGCTTACCATTCACGGCAAAGTATTCTTTGTCATAATCTGATATTTCGCCCGGTTTAATACCATCATCCCCATATCCGTACTTATAAGTATCGGGCGCGTTGAGGTACGGAAATTTCCCTAAGTCTTTATCCGATACCGGAATGGTATTTATATCAAAAGTGGCATTTTCAGATGCCGCGCCTGCAGTTGGTGTAGTTACAGTAGTGGTGCTGTCTTTCTCTATTTGGGTGGTTGTAGTTTCTGCAGATTGCTCTTTTTTACAGGCAATAAGGCTAAGAAATAAAGCAGTACATAAAAATATTTGTTTCATATTACAGTTGGTTGTTTGTAGTATGAAGGTAAGAATAATCTTTGAATGTAATGTTTATTGTATGCTAATATTATATTTCATTAATAGCCGGTAACCCATTCATGGCATATTTAATACTTGTATTAATAAACGCCAGGAGTTCCCATATTATAATTTGATTTTTGTGTTATAAAATGTTCATTTGGCAAATGAAACCAAGTCAATGAATTCTCTTCATTAATTATTTCGATTTTATTTTTATAGTTACGAGGGTTTTGAAACAAATTTTCAATTATTGCTGAATTAGCATTAGGATCCTGATAGATGATTTTTTTTATCCTATTATTATTTAAATGGGAAAACAAATGTTGATCAATCTCCCTATTAAAGGTCGGAAATGAATATCCTATTATAATAAGTATTTCTGTATCATACATAACCTTTTCAACTTCTCTATAAAGCTCACTATTTAAATTATGTTCCCATGCATATTTTATATATTGATCAAAATCTGCCGAACCTCTTTTTGTGTCCTCGAAAAGACCTGTAATATGATCCCAATAAGCTGTAAAATCATTATCGATATTTAACTCAAATGTGCCTTTTTTTCTGTCGAGAAAAAATCCTCTATGTCCATTAAGATGATATACATCATTAGCTAAATTATTATCAATCTTGAATTTAAAAAAAAATGTGTTTAGGTCTTCAAGACTTTGTACCTCATCGTCTTTCAAAAAAGATTTAAATGTTTTCTCTAATTGCAAATCGTAGTTCCAACTTATAAATTTGAAACTATCATTCATTTTAATTTTATTATCTAAACCTTTTTTCAGTAAAATAGAAAATAGGCTTGTGTATCTATAATCAATCGGCTTATAAATTTTCTCAGGTATTAAGTCCTTATATCTTAATTCATAAAAATTTTCCCAAAGGTCAAAAAATACACTAACTGACATTTTTAACAATCTAAGTTCTTCAGTTTGTTCAGTCAAGAAGAGCTTCCTTGCATATGTATCTACTGTGTTGAATTCGGATGCTTTTTTTCCAAAATATCCAATGTACCATAAAATTTTTTCTTTTTCATTCCCTAAATTTTGAAATTCTTTCATTTCAAAATTATATCTACTATTTTTTTTTTGTGTGAGAGTTGCGTTATTTATTGTAAAGGAATTAGTTTTTCTAAAATTTAATTCATATTGAGATAATTTCATCATCAATTCAGCTTGCTGATTTAATATTGGACATGAATTATAACTTGCCCCCGCGCCTAAATAATAAGTAATTTTTGCCATTATGATTGAGTGAATGATACTTACAAATATATCATTTAATACATGATTATGAATGTAATGTTTATTCTATGCTAATATTATATTTCATCAACAATCCGGCAACACCCTCTCGGCTAAAACGTGCCTTTTTAATACGGTTAAGTTCAGGGTCAAAACTATAGTTATATGCCGTCCTGAAATCTGCTTTTTCCAGTACCGCCTGCTGAAAGATAGCTTTGTTAAGGTCGCAATCGCTAAACGTAGCACCAGTAAGGTCAGTTTCATTAAAATCAGCTTCCTGCAGGCCGCATTTTATAAATTTAGTATTCTTAATTTTTAACCTGTAAAAAGAGGCGAGCTGCATATTACAGCCCTCAAATTTTAAGGATAGCAAAAAAGGATCGCAAATACTAAAGTTAAAACCCAACAGCTTGCAGTTAACAAAAGTTACATCTTTAAAAGCGGTGCCTTTAGCCTTCGCCATACCCAGGTTGCAGTCTTCAAAACGGCATTCGGTAAAAATAAAACCGGTAAGGTTGGCATCGGTAAAATTACAGTCTGTAAAAGTGCAGTTATCATATTCGCCATAGGCCAGGGCATTACGGCTAAAATCTTCTTTCTTAAAAACGGTAGTTTCTATAATATCCATGAGGTGGTTTTGTACCGCTAAAATAAGAAGTAAAAACCGTTATTTTTTCCTTTTCATGGGGAATTGTTCTACCGCAGGCTTACCATTCTGTGTGCCTGATATTTCTGCCATAAGTGAGTCGTTAGTTATTTTTGTGTAGGTTATGCGCTGCGGAAAATCGTGCTTTTTGTTTTCAAAAACATAAGTGTTTGCCGTAAAACTTTTTAGCGTGAATGATACCGGCTTAGCGTCATTTTGTTTAGGTGTAGTAACAATATAATGCAGCGAGTCGCCCTTTTGGTCGAGCACAACGGTTTCATAAAACAAGGTGTCTTTATCCTTTGTAACAGTACTTTTAGCTGTAAAAACCGAGTCGTTAACCTTTGTCCATTTTTCGGTATACAAACCGTCTTTAGTCAGGTTTTCCCAAGTACCTTCCAGCCAGGCAAACTCCTTTATTTTGTCATAACGCTGCGTAGTTTTAACGTCATCGCTAAGTGGTACTTTAGTGGGCGTATCATTATTTCTGCATGAGGTAAAAAATGCAGTCAGGGTAATGGCGGTTAATAAGGTTTTTGTTTTCATAAAAAGGTTCATTGGTTATAAGCAAATTAACCAAAATTTTTGATATCCCAATATGATTTTTGTCAGCTATTTAAAAACTTTCCGCCTGCATTTCATGGTTTATAAAAGCACCGGCACGCATACCATCTGCTACGGCTACAGCTACAGATCGCATCATGGTTGTACAGTCGCCTGCGGCATAAATACCTGCTACAGTGGTTTTTTGCATTTCAGCAGTTTGTATAAAGCCATTTTCGTCTACTGTACAGCCCAATTGTTGTGGAATGTTGGTATGCTGTACAAAAGGAACCCTGCTGTACATAACGGTAAAGTTATGGATGTCGCCGTTTGCTAAAACAATATTTTTAAGCTGGCCGTTGGTTTGGTTAAGCGAGGTAACCGGGGTTTCTATAATTGATATATCGTGCTTTTTTAGTTTACCAAGCTGTTCGTCTGTAAAATTCGCCTTGCCATTGGTAAAAATGGTAAGGTCTTTTGTCCATTGTGTTAGTAAAAAACCATAATGATAAGCCGCCTCGCCATTGGCAAGTATGGCAGTTTTCATGTTTTTAACCTCATAGCCGTGGCAGTATGGGCAGTGAATTACAGATATTCCCCAGCATTGCGCAAAGCCATCAATGTCCGGCATAATATCTTTTATACCTGTGGCAAACAACAACTTTCCGGCTGAAAAAGTTTCGTTAGCATCGGTAATAATTTCAAAACCGGCATCTGTTTTTAAACCCTGAGCAGCTTTAGCTTCCAAAAACGTAACAGTAGGATATTTAAGTACCTGCTCTTTAGCTTTCACCGAAATTGTCCCCGGGGTTTCGCCATCGTGTGTTATAAAATTATGCGAATGCGGTGTTTGCCTGTTGCAGGGTTCGCCGGCATCTATAATTAAAACGCTTCTTAATGCCCTGCCTAATGCCATAGCTGACGATAAGCCTGCATAACTACCGCCTATAATAATTACCTCGTAGTCTTTTTTCATTTTATTCATTTATTGATGAGGGAACGCGGATGACACGGATTTAAAACAGATTTGCGCGGATTTTAACACGACAAATCCGTGAGATCCGCGATTGCGCAGCATCCGTTTTATCCGCGTTCCATTTTTCTTTTATGTTGGCAAATATAAATATATTTCGTATTATTGCAACATAATTGCATTAATAAAATGAAAAGAAGAAACACACCTGCTAAAACTGCGGTACTAAATATTTTGCAACAGGCACAATCGGCCCTGAGCCAGGACAGTATAGAAGCTGAGGTAAAGGGGGAGATGGATCGTGTTACGGTATATAGGGTGTTGAACCGTTTTTGTGAAGACGGTATTACCCACCGCATACTGGCAGATGATGGTAAGTACTACTTTGCCCTGTGCCTAAATTGCAATGAGGAAAATCATGACCATGACCATTTTCATTTTCGCTGCTTAGGTTGCCAGAAGGTAGAGTGCCTTAAACAGCAGGTACAGGTTATACTGCCACAAGGCTACCGACAGAATGCCATTAGCAGCTGGGTAACGGGCTATTGTAAAAATTGTTAGCAAACGGAACACTTTTTGTATAGTATATACTATATTGAGTATCAAAAAAATTATGTAATTTTGCAGTTCCAATTAAAGGGAAAAGACTATGTTAGACAGGTTAATGATCATAAAACAGCGTTTTGACGAAACTTCAGACCTTATTATCCAGCCGGATATTATATCTGACCAAAAACGTTATGTGCAGTTAAATAAAGAATATAAAGAACTTAAGGCGCTTAATGAAAAGAGGGAAGAATACCTTGCCCTTACCGCCAATATTAATGAGGCCAACGAAATTATTGCCGACGGCAGCGATGCCGAAATGGTAGAAATGGCTAAAATGCAGCTTGACGAAGCTAAAGATAGGCTTCCGGAGCTTGAGGATGAGATTAAGTTTATGCTTATACCTAAAGATCCTGAGGATGCCAAGAATGTAATGGTAGAGATCCGCGCCGGTACCGGTGGCGATGAGGCCAGTATATTTGCAGGCGACCTTTTTAGGATGTATACCAAATACTGCGAAAATAAAGGCTGGAGAACCAGTGTTGTAGACGTAAGCGAAGGTACATCGGGCGGGTTTAAAGAGGTAATATTTGAAGTAAGTGGCGAAGATGTTTACGGTACACTTAAGTTTGAAGCCGGTGTACACCGTGTACAACGTGTACCGCAGACTGAAACCCAGGGGCGTGTTCACACATCTGCTGCTACGGTAATGGTGTTGCCGGAAGCTGAGGAGTTTGATGTACAGCTTGATATGAACGAGGTACGTATAGATTACTTCTGTTCGTCTGGTCCCGGTGGGCAGTCGGTTAACACGACTAAATCGGCGGTACGTTTAACGCACTTACCCACAGGCCTTGTCGCTCAGTGCCAGGATGAAAAATCGCAGCACAAAAATAAAGATAAAGCAACCCAGGTTTTACGCTCGCGCCTTTATGAAATGGAGCTTGCCAAAAAACAGGAAATAGATGCAGCTACACGTACCTCTCAGGTAAGCAGTGGCGACCGTTCGGCTAAGATACGTACCTACAATTATTCTCAGGGGCGTATTACAGACCACAGGATAGGGCTTAACCTGTTCGACCTTGATGGGTTTATGAATGGTAACATCCATAAAATGATCGATGAGCTACAGCTTGTAAACAATACAGAGAAACTTAAGGAAACTGAAGTTTATTAATTATAGTAATCCCGCTTCGGCGGGATTTTTTTTGCTCTCTACGTTCAGGAAGAAGGAATGCGGATGCTGCGCAAATACTTATTAGCGTGGATTTTATTTAGCAAATCAATGTAATATGTTCGTGCCCTGAAAAATCCGCATTAATCCGTTCAATCCGCGTCATCCGCGTTCCATTTTTTGTTAAGGTTCCATCTTTTCAAACAAAAAACGTATTTTTGCAGCCACAAACTACAAACAATACAACTGCATAGCATGACTACACAACAGTTATACGAACAAATACAACAAAAAAAATCTTTTCTAAGCGTAGGCCTCGATGTAGACCTTACCAAAATTCCGCAGCATTTACTGGCTACCGAAGACCCTATCTTTGAATTTAATAAAGCCATTATAGATGCTACCCACGATCTTTGTGTGGCCTACAAACCCAACACTGCTTTTTTTGAGGCATACGGACTTAAAGGCTGGCATTCGCTTGAAAAAACGATACAATACCTAAACCAAAAGCATCCTGAACAATTTACAATTGCCGATGCCAAACGTGGCGATATAGGCAACACATCGGCTATGTATGCCAAAGCATTTTTACAGGACATGGATTTTGATTCTATTACCGTAGCACCTTATATGGGGAAGGATAGTGTGGAGCCATTTCTTGCTGTTAAAGATAAATTTACCATACTGCTGGCATTAACCAGCAACGAAGGTGCTTTTGATTTCCAGACTAAAAAAGTTGATAGCGTTGAGTTATATAAAACAGTTTTAGAAACATCTAAAACATGGAAAAACAGCGAAAACCTAATGTATGTAGTTGGTGCTACCAAAGCCGAATATTTTACGGAGATTAGAAAGATTATTCCTGATAGCTTTATCCTTGTTCCCGGTGTGGGAGCGCAGGGTGGAAGCCTTAGAGAGGTTTGCAAATATGGTATGAACGATAAAGTTGGCCTGCTTGTAAATTCATCGCGTGCTATTATCTATGCTTCAAGCGGAGAAGACTTTGCCGAAAAAGCGAGGGAAGAGGCTTTGAAAGTGCAGAAGGAAATGGAAGAGATATTGAATAAGTAAGCAAGAATAGTATTATGCGGTCTGTCATTCCGACGAAGGAGGAATCTCAATAACTAAAGAGATTCTTCGACTTCATTGCATTTCGCTCAGAATGACATACTGTATATAATCATTGATAAATAAAAAACTTGGCAACCGAAAAACAGTATACAGACCAAACCGGCACTACAATTTCATTACCAGCAACGCCAATGCGTATTGTTTGCCTTGTGCCCTCGTTAACAGAGTTGCTGTACGATTTAGGGCTGGAAGACAGGCTTGTAGGTATAACCAAGTTTTGTGTGCACCCGTACCACTTAAAATCGACTAAAAAGATAATAGGAGGTACCAAGAAAGTACATGCCGTAAAAATCCGCCTGCTGCAGCCGGATATCATCATTGCCAATAAAGAGGAGAACACAGCAGAGATTGTGGCAGCTGTGCGCGAAATTGCACCGGTATGGGTCAGCGACATTGTTACCATAGCTGATACTATTGCCATGATAGAAGAGTTTGGGAAGATATTTGCAGTGCGCACGCAATCACAGCAATGGGTTAATAAAATAAACTTTGGCCTTCAGGATTTTAATGCTTTTATAAAAGACAAGCCATTTTTAAAAGCGGCTTACTTTATTTGGAAAGACCCCTATATGGCAGCCGGCAAGGATACTTTTATAAACGAAATGCTGAAGCTGAACCACTTTACAAACATTTATGAAAATAAAGAAGGCCGTTACCCGGAAGTAATTGTTCAGAAAATGAAAATACAGGGCGATCCTGAGGTTGTATTTTTATCATCAGAACCCTTTCCTTTTAAAGATGAAGATGCTTTTGAGCTGGGCCGACACACGCACCACGCCAAAACAATTTTTGTAGATGGCGAAATGTTTAGCTGGTATGGGAGCAGGATAGTGAAAGCCTTTGCTTACTTTAAAAAGCTACAGGACAGGATGGAGGAGCCTGTTTAAAATCTTATTTTTCTTCGCGGGGAGGGTTAAGGTCGTCACTACCGGTTGCTTTTTTAGCAGTTGTTGTGCGTGGCTTTGCCGTTGCAGTCTTTGTAGTTGCAGCGGGCTTGCCTGCGGTGGCAGATCCGGGCTTAGCTGTTGTGGCAGAGGCTGGTTTACTTGTTGCTGCATTACCCGTTGTTACCGGCTTTACACCGGTATTGCCTGAAGGTTTTGCTGTGCCCGTTGCTGTTGATGGCTTAGTTGTATTAGGTGCACCAGTAGCCGGTTTTGAAGTAGAACCTGTTGTTGCCGGTTTGTTTCCTGTTGGTTTAGGAGACGTTACAGCAGGCTTTGTACCACTATTTGGTGTTGCAGGCTTTGGCGCGGTTACGCCAGTAGCTCCCGGTTTAGATGCTTGTGTAGCCGGCCTGGCAGTAGTGTTTCCTGCATTACCTGATTTTGCTGTTGCTGATGTTGGCTTTGCAGCATTATTTGCAGGAGAACGTAAAGGCACGGCTGCAGCCGATATTGCTGCAATACTGTCTACAGTAATGGTAGGTGTTCCTATAGGTGTGTATACATCCGTCACCCAGGCAGATGGCCTGCGGGTTTGGTCGCTACCTTTTGCATATACTTCTATATACTGACCTGTGGTGTTTTCCTGTAAAACCTTTTGGTTGATATGCCTTTTAGTAACTTCCCATACTTTAGGGATATGTGAATAATCGCCTTTAAGAGTTGTTTTTACAGCATTAAAAGGCAGCAATTTACCACCTTCATAATCGCTTCCGGGAGAGGTAAACATTTCATCCCTTATAGGTATACAATACCAGTAGGTTACATTTTCCTTATCTGCAATGCCATTTTTAAAAAGTATAAATGGCCTCCCGTTAATTATAATATTATTTTCTTTAGCAAAAGCGGTAAGTTTTCCAAAGGAAGCTGACGCTTTTTGGTTGGCATCTGCCAATGGCGATGTAGCCGACTGTCCTAAATAAAATGTACCTTTTTTAGTAACAAGGCCTGCAACATCTACTTTATATACCTGTAGCTCTTTTACTAAAAAAGTGTTCAGGTTATCGAGCCCGCGCTCTAAAGAACTTTCAATTTTATTGTCTATGCCACCGTTAAGCAAAGCAAAAGCTTTTTCTTTAAAAGTAAGGCTGCCCTTAAGCGATACGCTTATCCTGGTACTGTTAAGGGTATCTTTAAAAGACCAGCTAATATTGGAATTTAAATCATCTATAGTTGCTTTTTGCCCTATCGAATCATTGGCAGCCGTGTTGAGTGTTTGTATCTTTCCATTGTTGCTTCCCTTTGTCCACGATATAAAAGCACCTTTACCCACAGGATTGCCCGAAAAGGTAAACGTTGCCGTTGTATCGGCGTTAGCAAACAGGCCTAAGTTTTCCCAGTTTTTATAATCGTTTACATAATTATAAAGCACCTGTCTGGATACACCTATTACCTTGTCTTTCTTTATGTTATATTTTCCTTCCTGTGTGGCTATAAATACTGTTACAGCTATGGTGGCCAATATTAGGAGCAAAAATATATATTTTACAATTTTCATGTAAGGAAAGTTTACGGTGTCGTAAAATTAGGAATAATTATGAGATATAAAAAAAGAACTTATATAATACAATATAATGTTTTTCAGCGTGTGTCGCAGTTTATATAATCTTTAGGGTAAGGCGAAAGGCTTACCTTATCTACAAGCAAAAATATATCTTCTCCGGCAGTAAAAACCTCAAGCGGTTCGCTTAGTGCGGCTTTATTTAATGTTTTCCTGTGGGTAGTGGTATCATACTGGCCAGATGTTTCGCTTATATGGTAGTTAAACGAAATAAGGCTGTTGTAATCATTTTTAAACTGCACCTGCCATACATGCTGCTCGCCACGCTTGCCCTCATGCTTAAGCCTGAACGATATGTTGCTGTAGCAGCTTGTTTTTTGCCATTCGTCCCATCCATCCTGAACCTGCGCAAAGGTTGTGTTGCAGCTTATTGCAAAAATTAGTAACAGTAACATCTTTTTCATAGCAGTGGTTATAAAGTTTCAACTTTTACAATAGTTACATAAAAATCAGCGCTTTTTTGTACAAATGGGTACCAGCCGGTAATTTCTTTACCGGGTTTTACCTTGTCTTTAAGCGTATAGTAAAGGTTTGTAACAGGCTTGCCGTCATCTTCCAGCTTTTCATATTCATCCAGTGTTACCAGTTTATAGTCGGCTGTAATTGGCTTCTCTGTAACAGTATAGGTTATGGTCGCCTCTTTATCAGATGTAAAGAATATTTTTTTACCATACTGGTTTATACCATCTTTAACTTCACTAAAGTACGATACTTTATAGTTAATCCCGCTTGCATCAGTAATCCATTTATCATATTTACCGGCACTATTTTTATCTAAAGCAGGCAGTGGTTTTGCAGTTGTTACCGGTGCCGGTGCGGCGGTGGTAGCAGGTAAAATTTGGGTACGGCCTAAATCAAAGTAATTTACTATTTGTAAACCGCGTTTGTAAGGTATCGCAATAGTATCGGTATCAATACCCTGCGGGCCATATTTTTTAATTACAAAAGTATTTTCTGCACCCGGAGTAAGCGGTACCCTGGCATAACCTATCGTAGCCGGTAGCGATTGCCAGTTGCGTGTATCGGCCTTTTCGGTAAGGGCACCGGCGGCATCGGCACTAAAGCGCACAATATCTTCGGCATCATTTCCTAAAGCTTCTTTAGCAATGGCAGCAAGCAGCGCACTACCTCCTTTTTTTGCAGCAAAGCGCGTTACAAGGTCTATGGTTTCCCTAAGCATGCGGTCTTTAAGGCATTGTTTAGCCACGGTATAAAAATCCTGTGCGGGCTCAAAATATTGTTCTTTACCATTTACAACAAGTGCCGCTCTGCTGTAATAACTTGGGCGGCGGCGGTATTTAGGTATGGCAATGGCATTAACGCTTCCTATATTAATACCGGACGGAATAGGAATCAAAATGTCCTGGGCAATGCCATCGTCAAAATAACTTGCATAGAAAAAACTCCCCGCGCCCGATGCTGTTATAACGATCTGGTCTTTAGCAGGGGCAAGGCCATTTTCCCAAAACACAATCGCTTCGCCCGTAGGCGGGGCAAGTGGTGCTTTAGGTGCAGGCAGGTTAAACTTTTTAAGGTAATCGTTGTACTCCTGTGTAAAGCCAAGCTGTTTTGATGTGCGAAGCAGGTCTTGTTTTAGCTGCTCCGGCAGGGGCACGCCAAAGTAAGTGCCGTTATTACGGGTGTAAATCTCTTCGGCATTGCGGTAAGCAATAAAGGCATTGTTAATATCGCCGGTACCTTCATACAAAATACCCTGTAGTATTTGCGAAAAAGCATCTTCGGCATATTTATTCTTGTTGTTTTTGTACTTATCGTTAAGCTGTAACAGTTTAATGTTTATCCTTTTTGCCTCTACAAGCGCCTCGTTTGGCTGGCCTAAAAAGAAATAGTTAAGTGCCATATAATAATGTATGGTCACTTTCTCAAAATCTTCCCCTTTGTAAGGCTCTGCCATGGGGTTTGTAAATTTTGCTGCAATTGCCTGCCCCGCATTGGTACGTATCCTGTCATCTATAAGTATGTATGCTTCTTCCAGCAGCTTATTGCTTTCGGCATAATTACCGCTAAGGTGTTCCATCTTGCCTTTCTCAAAAAGATAAAGCAGCCTGTTCCTTTTTGCTTTCAGAAACTTATTGGCATCGATACTTTCTGAAGCTTTTTGAAACTGTCCGGTTACAAGCTCGTTCTCAATATTGGCAGTTTTAGTGTTGTAAGTGCTACAGGCCGGCAGGGTAAACAACAGCAACACAATTGCCGCTTTGTGTAAAGCGGCAACGGTTTTATTGGTTGTTTTCATATAGTGATGAATTAGCCTGAGCTTATTTTATCATTTTTTTGATCTTTTTGTCGCCTATCCACACTTTGTCGTTTGTCTGGATGTTTGTAAGCTCAAGATCTATCTGGTAGTAAACTGATTTTTCTTTTTTATTCTCGTCTGTAATAGAGTTTATTGTACCCTGAAGCATAAAATCGGCACCGTTTTCAAGTCCGAATTTTTTCATGGTAGACTGAGATGCGTTGTTTTGCTGATCGGCTCTTTCTGCCCTGATTTCTTCGCGCATGTTACCTGCCTGAACAAGCTTAATACGGCCGGAATTGATAATTGCTTTTTCAATGTCTTTAGAAAAAGTCTCAGCAGATATATGCTCGTGCGATTTGTTGGTAATAAGCCCTACTATAATAACGGGTTTTTTACCTGCATTTTCGGCTGCATAGCTACTGTACCATGCATGGTCCATAAGCTCTGCGGTAATTTCTTCGGCGGTAAGCCTTGAGTCGGTTTCATTCCAGCGGCCGCTAAGGTCGGTAACGGTAGTGTCGCTAACGCGGGTTACTTTAGGGCTTCCGCAGTTTGTAAGAGAAAGAGATAATGCTAAAGCCGCTACAAGGGAAAGAGAAATGTGTTTCATGATCGTTTTATTTGGTTATGGGTATTCAAAAGTAACTAAAAAATTTGTGTTAATATAACTACAAATACAAACAATGTGCCACTATTAAGAAGTGTAAAAAGTAGTATAAATAAAAAATACCCCGAAGGGTATTTTTTTGTCCTAAACCAACTACAAATAACTAAAATAAAATTTTAGTCTACCTGCTCTTTAAAAGAGTAAGCCTGGTGCAAATGTGAGGAATATATTAAAACAAAAAAATACCCACTAATGGGTATTTTTAAGGCCTGGAGGCAATGCACTATGTTAAAATTCGTACTTTTTTTCCATAGAGTATCTAATAAGTTCACTTTTGCCCTGAAGGTTTAATTTTTTCAGGATGTTTTTACGGTGTGTATCTACTGTGGTTTTTCCAATAAACAGCAGTTCGGCTATTTCCAGCGATGTTTTTCCCTGGCCTATAAGCCTTACAATTTCTTCTTCGCGTTTGCTAAGGTGCACTTCCTGCTCTATAGCCATATTAGCAGGGTCTAATGACTCATCGAAAAAAGTTTCCCCCCTGTAAACCGCTCTTATTGCTGAAAGTACAGTTTTTAACGAAGAATTTTTAAGTATGTATGCAGATGCCCCTGCTGCCTGCATTTGATGCATAGCCTCATCCTGCTCAAACATGCTAAAGGCAATTACTTTGCACGCCGGAAATTCTTTTTTTATGATGCGGGTAGCCGCAATGCCATCCATTTTAGGCATGCGTATATCTGTAAGTACCACATCGGGATTTTGGTGGCGCACTATTTGCAGCAAATGTTCGCCATCGTTGGCTTCGCCTACAATGTTTATATCGCTTTCGTATTCAAAAAAAACCTTGAGCCCATCAATAAGCGACTGGTGGTCTTCGGCAATTACAAGATTTATCATATTGGCAGGTCTATAATTATGGTTGTACCCCGCCCCGGGGTAGAGTCTATTGTAAGGGTACCGTCCAGTTGTTCGGTCTTTTTTGTTATCGAGTTAAGCCCCATACCATCGGCACGGGTAAGTTTACTGGTATCCATACCCACACCGTTATCTTCAAAGATAATGTTTATATTAGTATCATGTTGTGTAAGGTGCAATGTAGCCTCTGTAGCACCGGAATGTTTAATAATATTGGTGCCTAATTCCTGTATCATCCTGAAAATGGCAATTTCCAGCGTGTTATCCAGTCTTTCTGTAAAGCCAAAGGGTATTACGTTAATTTGCAGTTTACCGGGAATAGATATTTTTCCTGCAAGTTTTTTTATGGCAGGTATAAGCCCGTCATTAGCAAAAACCCCTGCGTTTTTAGCATGTGCCAGGCGGCGCACTTTTTGGTAAGCCTCCTGTATAAGCTCGTCTGTTTTTTCGTAGAGTTTGTTCTCTTCCTGTCCCTGGTCTGTTTTGCGAAGCCTCAGGTTTTCAAAATTCAGTTTTAAGGTAGCCAGCATGCTGCCCAGGTTATCATGCAGGTCGTTAGCAATGCGCTGGCGTTCTTTTTCCTGTCCCGTAAGCATAATATCAATGCTGCTAAGTTCATAGTCTTTAAGGGCTTTTTCAAACCGCTGCTCGTCTATAAGTTTTTGCTGCAAAGCTATTTTTTCTTTTCTGCGGGAGTTCATAACAATTAATATCCCTATTACAAGAGAAGCTATAAATAAGCCTATTATTATGTATAACACTATATTATTAAATTTCATGTTGTTTTTTAAAACACTGTTTTCCCATTCTTTTTCTTTAGTCTGGTACTTTGTTTGTATATCGTTTATTGCAACATTTTGTTCGGTTACGTTAATGCTGTCGGCAAGCTTTTGCTCAAGCCTTAAATATTTATAGGCTTCTTTAAAATTATTTAGTTCGGCATAGTTAACATGCATGGCTCCATACGCAGCTTCTTTGTACTTTAAAGGATCGCTCTTTAAGGGCAGGCTATCCAGTTTATGTAATAGTTTTAAAGCCTTAGCATAATTTTTTAAGTGATGGTATGCCCCGGCCTGATTTAAATAATTATAATAAAGATCGTCTGGGTCATTACCATTTATTTTAATTGCTTCTGCATTTTTTTTTAGGTAAAATAATGCAGAGTCAGGCATTTTTAGGTTTTCAAAATATAAATTTGCCAGATTATTAATTAAAGATGACTTCATTTTATCGTCATGCCCATCAGTAAATAAAGCCAGTGCTTTTTTATAATACATAAGGCTTTGGTCATACTTACCCGCCCGCTGCTTAAATACAGCTACATAACCATAGCCGCGTGCAATCTTTGATGCATTTTTTGTTTTAACCCAATACGATAAATATTCGTTTATATAATGCCAGTATTCTGTAGTGTTCTTTTCCTGAGAGTCTATCATGTAAGCTATATCCAGGTTAATATCCATAGCTTTTTCCAGACTGTCTGCTTTTATGAATAATTTTTTTGCCTGTATGTAATAGCTCAATGCCGTGTTTTGTTCTGTCTGTTCAAAAATCCCTGCATTTATGTAAGTATATAAAGCCTTATTTGGCAGGGATAATTTTGCAGTATCTATACTTTTAAGCAATGTTGAGGCCTTGTTAGTCTCAAAATCTTTAATGTTTTTTTCTGCCAGCAGTAACTTTTGGTTATATTGAGAATAGCCCTTGCTTACGTATAATAAACAGGTAAAAAGGGCTATTCTTAATAGTATCTTCATATTTTATCTTACATTTTTTTTAGAGCGCCTAACCCTGATTTACTTGGCCCCGATGCGGCGGCAGGAGCAGTTACAGTTAGAGATGCTGAAGTACCAATGGTGTTAAGGTCTAAAAATATTAGCTTTGCAATAGCCTGGTATACTGCCGGGTTTGCCTCATGGAAGGTAAGCAAAATAAAATTATTAGCATAATTAAAGGCAGAGGCTGTTAGTCCTGTATCTGTAAATAGGGGTACAGCGTCAAGATTTATATCTATTGTTTCATAGTTTAAACTGGCCGATGCCAGCGCAGTGCCGGAGTCGGTATTCTTTTTAATAAAAATGAGCAGTGCATTGTATGATGCGTTCGAGATATTTTTGCACTCATACTTATAGCCATCTGCGGGGAGTGTAACCGGCAGTGGAAGCGATATCTCTACCTTTGCCGTTTTTGCAGCGCCATTAAAATACCCAAATCCTGAATATACTTTCATGTTGTTAAATTTACTGATTTATACTACAAATTACAGTAACTTAATTGAATTAAAAAATCCCCATTAATGGGGATTTTTTAATTATTTTTCAAGATAAATTTAAGAGTTATCTTTTGTTAACAACTTAATGGCGAATAGCACCGCTATAAAAGCTAAAAAGGCAATAAGTATGCGGTAAGTGCCCTTGTAATATTTTTTGTGTACTACAAAATCTTTCCTATATACAAATATTAAAACGGTTACAAAAACAATTATAAAAGCTACTGCAAAAATAAGCTGCCCGGTACTAAACATAGTAAAAATATTTTTTGCAAAGTTAAGGTATTACACCTTTATTTTTGGTTATTTTTAGGCCTCAATTTATGCAATTATGAAAAAACAGTTAGATGCCGTTAAGCAGTTTCATACATCCTTTAAACTGGGTATGAGCGAAACCCCAAAAGACTGCCTGGGCGAAAGCGTAAACTTATTGCGCTATAACCTTATGAAAGAAGAAAATGAAGAATACCTGGAGGCAGTGCAAAATAAAGATATTGTAGAAATTGCCGATGCCCTGGGCGATATGCTGTACATACTGTGCGGCACCATTATAGAGCATGGCTTGCAATATAAAATAGAAGAGGTTTTTGATGAAATACAGCGCAGCAACATGAGTAAGCTGGATAACGAAGGCCTGCCCATATACCGCGAAGACGGTAAGGTAATGAAGGGGCCTAATTATTTTAAGCCCGATTTTTCTAAGATACTTAAGGGAGATATTTAAGATTTTAGAATTCAGATTTCAGAATTAGCATCACTCTAAATAAGAAAAAGTGTAGTTCAATCTGAAATCTAAAATCTAAAATCTGAAATCAAAAAATTATATCTTAACCGTCCACCCAAAGGTGTCTTCGGCAAGTTTATGCTGTATGTTAGTAAGCTTGTCTTTTATTTGTAACGATATGGGGTTGTCCTGTTTTGGCAGCTCATAATACGTATCCTGGTAGCTAAAGCCTACAATAGGGTTAATAACTGCGGCAGTTCCTGCGCCAAAAATCTCTTTTAGCGAGCCGTCTTTCGCAGCGTTAATAAGTTCTTCAACCAATACAGATCGTACTTCTACCTTAATATTTTCGCGCTCTGCAAGTTCTAAAATACTTTTACGGGTTACACCGTCAAGTATCCTTTCGCCTGCGGGGGCAGTATAAAGGGTGTCGTTTATTTTAAAGAAAACGTTCATTGTCCCTGCCTCTTCCAGTTTGGTATGGGTGGCATCATCCGTCCATATTACCTGCTGAAAGCCTTTTTCGTTAGCAAGCCTTGTAGGGTAAAATTGTGCCGAATAGTTACCTGCAGCTTTCGCAGCACCTATGCCGCCATTTGCCGCACGGCTGTAATGTTCTGCAATAAGCACTTTAACCTCTCCCTGGTAGTAAGAGCGTGCAGGCGATAATATGATCATAAAACGGTATTGGGCAGATGGTGCTGCAATAACGCCATGGCCTGTAGCTATCATAAAGGGGCGCAGGTACAGCGAGTTGCCTTTACCTTTTTTTACCCACTCTTTATCTATATTAATAAGGTGTTTTAAGCCTTCCATAAAAATCTCTTCAGGAACTTCGGGCATAGCAAGCCTTGTAGCCGACTTGTTAAAGCGGTCAAAATTCTGGTCGGGCCTAAAAAGCCAAATTTCATCGTTCTCGTCCCTATAAGCCTTCATCCCTTCAAAAATAGCCTGCCCGTAATGAAATACCCTCGACGAAGGATCCATAGGCATAGGTGCATACGGCTCTATAACCGGATCGCCCCATGCGCCATCTTTATAGTCGCTATACAGCATATGATCAGTAAAGATGCTGCCAAAAGGAAGGTCGTCAAAATTAACCGAACCTATCTTTGATGTTTCAGCTTTATTTACTTTAATAGTGTAAGTTGGGTTTTCGCTCATCAGGATTTTTTTGTAGTTAATGGTTAGTCGTGTTATGGCAAATTTACTAAAAAATCATCTTAAAGGGCTTTTTAGAAATTAAAAATGAAAATTAAAAAATTAATATGCTGAAACAAAGAGATATAAATAATGGCGTTGCGTTGCAGGGTTTAAAGTTTCTGTATAAATTTGTCACATTAATTTTAATTTTCGTTAAAAAATGAAAAAGACATTTATAATAGGAGCGGCACTTTTAACCCTTGCTGCCTGCAAAAAAGAAACCGAAGTTAAAACCGAAAATACCGTAATAGAAACCGCCACAGATACTCTTAATGTAGATACTGATACTATAAGCAATACCGAAACTCCCGAAGCACCGGAAGCACCGGAAGCTGCTGAAAAACCGGAAGCCACTGAAGCTAAGGAAAAAGCTGAGAAAATTGAAAAGCCCGAAGCTGCTGAGAAAAAAGTTAGCGTAACGGTGACTAAAGATGCAAAAGTAGATTATGCTGCCTTTGGCGATAAAATTGTAGCCGATAAAGCACTTAGCCAGGAGCAGATGTTTGCCAAATATAAAAGCCTTAAAACCGGCGATACTGTAAACATTAAGTTTAAGACCAAAATTAAAGACGTTTGCCAGAAGAAAGGCTGCTGGATGGCTTTGCAGTTGCCCGATGAAAAAGAATCGTTTGTGAAGTTTAAGGACTACGCCTTTTTTGTTCCGCTTAATGCAGCAGGGCAGGATGCGGTAGTAAGTGGCAAGGCATTTGTAAGCGAAGTTTCTGTAGCGCAGTTAAAGCACTATGCTAAAGATGGCGGACAAAGCGATGCCGAAATAAATAAAATTACCGAGCCTAAAAAAACGTATGGTTTTCTTGCCGATGGCGTACTTATAAGTAAGTAACAGGCAACAAGCAAAGGGCAATGAGCAATAAATAATAGGCAATAAGCATAATGCAATTTTGTGTTGTTGTTTGAGCGGAAGCCGCTATGTCATTCTGAACGAAGTGCAACGGAGTTGAAGAATCTCCGGAATAGCCAATTTTTATATCAATAAATGAAAAATAGTTGCATAGCCATTGTGCTCACAATAATTGTTTTTGTTACTGGCTGTACCAAAAAGGAAGCAGCTAAACCCGAACCTGAAAAAGAGGCTGCCGCCAAATGCACCAAACCTCAAAAAAAGGAGTTTAAAATGTATGAGATGAGCCAGATGGCTGCTCTCATGGAGCAAATGTATGTAGATAACCAGCGCCTTAAAGAACGTATTTCCAATGGCGATACCATAGGTGCATTCCCTAAACACATTTTAAACATTCATACGTCGGCATTGACAGATGAAGATGATAACGATGCTTTTTTTAAAGAGCAGGCTGCAAAATTTATAAAGGCGCAGCAACTTATTTACAGCGACTCGGCTAATGCCAAACAACATTTTAACGATGCGGTTTCCAGTTGCGTGCAATGCCATGAAGGTAAGTGTGAAGGGCCAATACCACGCATTAAAAAATTGTATATAAAATAGCCTTAGATGGAATTTTTTGGAGGATTTATATTGGAGTTTTATTCAACGTAGTACTATGCTTTTCCGGAGCTTTATTACGTTAGCTATTTTTATGGAAAAAGAGGAGTTACACATCATTATTAGAAGATAATCAACTAAACTTTTTTATTAGTATATTGTTAATCTTAGTGCCGATTGTAGTTGTAACTTTGTATAAACATTACATATAATTTGAAAAGAGAGATCATAACTACCAATGACGGTTCTGTTACCATATACCTGCCCGAAATGCAGGAAACCTATCATTCTAAATTTGGTGCTATACAAGAGGCTAACCATGTGTTTATACAAAATGGGCTGCACTTAAAACAAGGGCAGCCCATTTCCATTTTAGAGATTGGCTTTGGCACGGGCCTTAATGCATTCATCACATTTTTAGAGTCGGTTGCAACTAACCAGGTTATAAATTACACCGGGGTAGAGGCATACCCCGTAGCGCCGGAACATAGCGCACTACTTAATTATGTAGTCCAAATGGATGCTGCACAACATCTTGACACCTTTAACGAGATGCACAGCAGCCCGTGGGATACTGAAATTGCCCTGAATGACAACTTTAAACTGACGAAGCGCAAACAGTTTTTTGAAGATATAAACGATGTAAATAAGTACGACCTTATTTATTTTGATGCTTTTGGCTATCCATCGCAGCCGCATTTGTGGAGCGAGGAAATATTTTTTAAAATGTATACAGCTCTAAAACCGGGAGGCATTTTAGTAACCTATGCGTGCCGATCAATTATTAAAAACAATATGAAGGCAGCGAGTTTTACAACAACTAAGCTGCCGGGTCCACCTGGTAAACGCGAAATGCTACGTGCAGTAAAATGATAAATTTTTGTTAAAAAATTATTATATCGTGAAAGTCGATATGCTAAAAGTATCTAAAAAAACGTTGTAGTTAAATATTTATCTATACATTTGTTTGTAGATTACAAATCACCTATAACTTAATTACTTAGAGAATTATGCCCGCATCTATGTTTAGCTACACCAAAACCGTGCTGGAAAGTGTAAGTTTCGACCCAAAACTTTTTAGCAAGGAAGTAGAAAAAGCAATAAAAATGCTGCTGCCTTATGAGCTTGAACAATTAGTGAACTGGCTATATAGTTTTACTACCGCCAGGCCAGAGCTTAAGGGATGTCTTGCATACGTTGCAGAATAACAAATATTAAAAAGGCTTTGAGCCACTAATAACTAAAAAAGGTTGCCCTTGTATAAAGGCAACCTTTTTTAGTTTATAAAAACTATAGTTTTATTGCAGGTCTTTAATAAGGCTGCCAGAACCTTCTGGTGTGTTTTCTATATACATTTCGTTACCAAAACGGCGTGTACTCCTTGGGTCTTTAAATTGCTTAAAATCTGTACTGTAATCAGGGGCAGCATATCGTCCGCCAGGAGCAATTATTGATAATGCTTTGGCAAGCAATGGCTCATTAGGATCGCCCAGCGTACCCAGTGTACGTACAGTTTCTTTAAGCTGGTTTAGTGTAGATGGCTCTATTCCATCGGTATAATCGCCAAAACCCTGTGCATTAACCGTTTTTATAACAATAGGCTGCATGGCATAGGTATGACTCCCATTACGGCCGCGCGATGAAAAATCGGGAGAATCGTATAACGTAACCGATCCTACGTTTTTACCCACTGTTTTATCGCCTATTTGTATAACCTCTATATAAGGTTTAAGGCAGTTAATAACAAGCTCGCTGGCAGATGCTGTTGCGGCAGATGTTAATATATATACCTTTCTGAGACGTAAACTGTTTATAGCGGCCCCGTCTGACAATTGTGATGCAAATAAGTTTTGTATTGCCGCAGGGTTTTCGCGTTCATACTTTGCCTGTAATTTTGCATTCCACTGTTGTTTTGCAAAAAGGCGGTTGCCAAACTGCCCTGTAATCATACTGGCAAGATAAGTGGCTGTGCGTACAGAGCCACCGCCGTTATACCTTAAGTCGAGTACAAAATCTGTTACATTAGCCGAATTCAGCTCACCAAAAGCAGCATTAAGCTGTGTATCATAATTACTGTAAAAACCGGTATACATAAGGTAGCCTACGGTGTGGCTGCCACGGGTAATGGTAGTAACTGTATTTACAGGATTTTCAGAAAACTCTGTCCTTGTAAGCGCAACAGATCTTCCGTTTGGCGCTATGCCTCCATCTACAGCGGTAGCAAGGTTAAGCGTATAGTTGTCGCTATTTAACAGCGACTGGTAATTGCTCGATGTAAGCGATACGCCATTTACAGCGTAAAAAAGGTCGCCACGCCTTATGTCTTTGCCGGAGGCATCACTATCAGGCATTATATATTTTACATACCCAAAAATAGGTACATTAGAAAGTCCTTCATCTGACGCATTTACATAAGTAAGGCCAAATTCTACACCATTGCTTTTAGCCACGCCCTGCAGGGCGTTTTCTAAAACATGAAAATCAGGAAATATTACACTAAAGCGGTCAATTTTATTACCTAAAACATCCTGCCTGTAAAGCAGGCTTTCAAACAACGATTCGGGACTGCTGTATGCCTGCAGGAAATTGTTAAGCTCTTCCTGGTTGCCAAAGCGCTCATCGGCAAGGTTAGGCACATCGGCCTGCCATAAATAATAGGCATTAAGGCCTTTCCATATAAAATCGTTTACGGGAACAGCATTATCATCCTGGTCTTCGCATGACTGAAAGGTTACGGCAGCCATAGCAAGCGAAAACAGTAATACAGTTATTTTTTTCATTTAGCAGTTTTGTTTATAAAACGTAAATTTAATTATTTTTAATATCTGTGTAACAAAAATAATCACTATTCGTCTTCATATTATAAACCAATAACAAACCAACCCAATAATGAATCAGGCGGAGTTTATAAAAACCATCTCCCCGTTTAAAGACAAGGTGTTCCGGCTGGCCAGGAGGCTGCTCGTGAGCATTGAAGAAGCGGAAGACGCCACCCAGGAGGTGCTGGTAAAATTATGGAATAACAAAGAAAAACTGCAGGGCTACGGCAGTGTAGAGGCAATGGCCATGACAATGACAAAAAATTATTGCCTGGACCGCCTTAAAAGTAAACAAGCCAGCGAGATGCGTATAGTGCACAGCAACTATACCGACAGGCAGGCAGGGCTGCAACAGCAAACGGAAGACCGTGACAGCTGGGAATGGGCCGAAAAGATAATGAAAAACCTGCCCGAACAGCAAAAGCTTATCATGCAGATGAGGGATATAGAACAATATGAATTTGAGGAAATTGCCAAAATAATGGATATGAACGAGACTGCCGTACGGGTGGCACTATCCAGGGCAAGAAAAACAATGAGAGAAGAATTGACAAAAACACACAGCTATGGAATTAAGAACAATTGAACAATTACTGGATAAATACTTTGACGCAGCAACCAGTACTGCCGAAGAAAATCAGCTTAAGGAGTATTTCTCTTCGCCGGGTGTGGCGCCGCACCTGCAGCAGTACAGGCCTATGTTTGGGTACTTTGCCCATGAGGCAGCGCATAAGTTTGATAAAACCGTACCATTAAAAACCAAAAGGCATTATGCCAAATGGATATCGGTGGCAGCAAGCCTTGTGCTCATGATGGGAATGCTTTTTTACTTTAACTACCAACCCGTTAGCCAGGACAATGACCTGGGCACTTACAACGACCCTGAAGTTGCCTTTAGGGAAACGCAAAAAGCGCTTAACATGGTTTCTAAAAACGTAAACGTAGGGGTAAACAGCATGAACTACATTGGAGAATACGAAAAATCAAGAAAAACAATTTTTAAAGAGTAATAAATCACTCATCAATTAACAATTACTCATGAAAAAAATCATCATCGTTCTATTACTTGCAGTATTACCTACTGTAGCATTTGCACAAAAAGCTTTCAGAAAGCTTAGGCATACTGATGGTATAGCCGCTATAAATGTAAGCAATGGCGGTTATAATGCACTTAACGATAAAGATAAGGTGGCTTTAGGTAGTGTAGCCCGAGATTATTTAAGTAGTGCAAGCCATCTTGATAATCTTAATGTCTTTATATCGTCAGAGAAAAAACATGCTCGAACTATAAAAAGGGCCATGCTGGATTATTTAGGCGAAAAGCAAATGGAAGAGCTAATAAATTTTGAACAGGATGGGTCTGGTATAAGCATTTATATGAAAAAAGACACATCAGGTTCTGATATTACAGAGATGCTGCTGTTTGTAGAAAACAGACAAAAAAATGAATCGGTACTTATATCTTTTACAGGTACCTTGGGTTTAAACAAAAAATAAATAAAAGTCATCATCAAATTTAAAATCAATAATCATGAAAAAAATCATAATCACTTTACTGTTAGCTGTTATGCCTGCAGTAACATTTGCCCAGAACGCTTTTACAAAATACGAAGGTAAAGAGGGTATAGACGTTGTAACCGTAAACAAAAAAATGTTCGAACTGCTGGGAGGCATAGAAACCAGCGGCGGTGGCGAAAAGGCAGATAAATACCTTAAACAGGTTAAAAACCTTGATAACCTTAAAATATTTACTACCACACAGCTTAACTATATTGCTGATATGGAGACAACGGTAGCCAGCTATTTAAAACAAAATTCGCTTGAAGAGCTTATGACATTTAACGATGGCGGTGCTAAAACCAAACTTTACGTAAGATCTGGCAAAAAAGCATCTGAGCTTAAAGAATTCCTGCTATTTTCGCAGGGTGGTAAAAAAAATGAGGCTGTGCTCATGTCCTTTAGCGGCAACATAGACCTTAATGGCCTTAAGTAATTAAATAACCAGCCGGTTGTTTATAAAAGGCAACCGGGGTTATTGCCCCAAAACAAAAACTATTTTAAAATCTGTACAATGAAAAAATTATTTGTAGCCTTTGTATTCCTTCTTATCCCAACTATATTCTATGCCCAGTCGGCATTTACAAAATTTGAGGATAAGACAGATATTACATCGGTAATTGTAAACAAAAAGATGTTCCAGCTTATGGGTGAAATGAAAATGGATCCTAAAGATAAAGAGGCTCAGCAGTACCTTAATATGGTAAAAAAACTGGATAACCTTAAAGTGTTTACCACCACAAACACTAAAAATGCCAACGAAATGAAAGCTACCGTAGATAGCTACCTTAAGGCAAACCCGCTTGAAGAGCTAATGCGTATTAATAAAGATGGGCAAAATATTAAGATCTTTATAAAAAGCGGTGCATCATCATCTCAGGTAAAAGAGTTGCTTATGTTTATGGATGGCAGTGGTAAGGCAAACACGGTATTAATGTCGCTTACCGGAAATTTTGACCTTAACGATATATCTGTACTTACCGATAAAATGAGCCTGCCCGGCGGCCCCGAACTTAAAAAAGCAGCTGCTAAAAAACAATAACATCATGAAACGTACCATAGCCTTATTAGCCCTTACTGCCTTATTATTAACATCGTGCAACGGTAAGCCCACGCTGCAAAAGTATTTTGTAGATAAAGCCGAAGACAAAAACTTTTTAGCGGTAGATATTTCGCCAAGCTTTATTAAGACCGATAAACTACAGCTTACACCAGAGGAGGAGACAGCATTAAAATCGCTTAAAAACGTTAACATTATAGCTTTTAAAGCCAATGATAAAAACGTGGGTGCTTATGAAAAGGAGCTTGAAGATGTGAAAAAGATTTTAAAAGACGATAGTTATGAGGAGCTTATTAAGTTTAACCGTGGTGCTACCGGTGCCTCTATAAACACTAAGGGCGAAGGCCAGGATATAGAAGAGTTGGTTTTGTTTGCCAATGATAAAACTAATGGCTTTGGTGTGGTGCGCGTTACCGGAGAGAATATGACTCCAAATAATGTGATGACTATAGTGGGCCTGCTGCAAAAAGCCAACCTTGATATGGAGCAGCTTAAGCCACTAAAAGCAATGATAGAACGAAAATAGATTTTTTAAAATATAATAAATCCCTTGTAATTAAAGTTGCAGGGGATTTTTTGTTTGGGATAGAACGATTTTACTTCCAATCTCTAATTTCAATTTTCAAATCTTCGATAGTTTTAAATCTTCCATTCTTAAAATCATCTTCCGACTGATCAATACGCCTGTTTAATTCTTCAACTGTCATAGGTTTAAAATCAGGCTGAATTTTTTGGTTTCCTTTTTAAGTAATTTCTCAAGTTGGATAATTACCTCTTCGCTTTGAAGCTTAAGGAATGCCTGCACAAATTCTATTTTTCTTGATTGTAAATCCATGGTCACTTCTTTTTTTCAAAAATACAAAATTAATTGAAAGTAATATATTTAGTTTTTTGACTACATGCAATCATTACTCAAGCAGTTTTTCTATTTCAGTTTTTAATATAGGAATTTGTTTGACTACAATGCCCCAAATAGTTTCATCTGATACGGAATCATATCCATGAATAATCCTGTTTCTTACGTCTACAATTTTTCGGGAATTTGAAATATCTAATGTGTCTGATTGTTTAAGTATACGGCTCATAGCCTCGCCGATAATTTCAAGATTTCGCTCTACAGCCCGTTTTGTCCTGATGTCTCTTTTGTAATAATTAAAATCATGAGGAATATCTATAAAGAAGCTTTCAATTTCGAGAATTGAATTGTGGATATCAAAAAGCCAGGTTTTAACATCTTTATCCATAAATCAACTGACGTTCTTTTTCAAGGCTTTGCCTAAAGTATGGATTTTTTATAGCTGTTTCTTCAAGAAGGTCAACAGGGCGTTTAAGAATTTCCTGTAGGGAAAATTTAAGATCATAATAATTATCTCCGTATTCTAAAATTTCCTGTGGTTGAAAATCTACAACCAAATCTATATCACTATCATCATTAAATCTGTCTGTAAGCACAGATCCAAAAGCATATAAAGATTTAACTTTGTGACTTTTACAAAGTTTATTAATAGCATTTATATGATTTTGTATAAAATTCATATTCAAAGATATAAAATCTATTGATAAATTAGCTTGCTACTTCTTAAAATACTTTAGCGGAAACATCAACATGCCAAAGCATTCGCCCTGGTCTTTACCTAAATGCTTGTGGTGCATTTTGTGGGCACGGCGCACGGCCTTGCCATAGCGACTGGTGGCATTGCGAAATATTTTAAAACGCTGGTGTATAAAAATATCGTGTACTAAAAAATAGGTAAGGCCGTAGGCAAAAATACCCAGCCCAATGGCAAGGCCTATTTTTAAAACATCATACTGCCATAGCAGGAAAAACCCAATGCTTATAACAGCGTAGAATATAAAAAAAGTGTCATTACGTTCAAACCAGGAGTCGTGGTCTTTGCGATGATGGTCGGCATGCAGGCTCCATAAAAAGCCGTGCATAACGTACTTGTGGGTAAACCAAGCCATGAATTCCATCATGAAAAAAGTGAGGAAAAAAACTAATATATAAAGCCACATAGCGGTAACTATTAAATAAATTTAAAACGGTAATCAAGATAGCATTTAGCAAGCAATGTTAGCTTTTGGTAATCAGGCACCCGGATTCGGGTATTTTTAATTTCCAGTGGCGGTGTATTTTTAAGCTTGGTAAGTAACTTTTTGTAATATACATAAGCGGTATAAACACCAAATTTAGCTTCGGCAGGCAACTGCACAATACCTTTATAACCTTCGTGCAGGTCGGCTTCAATTTCTTCAACAATAGCCCTTTTGGTGGCATCGTTAATTTCGTCGAGGTTAAGGGTAGGGAAGTAGTTACGCTCCAGCCCTTCCATATCGGCCTTAAGGTCGCGCAAAAAATTTATCTTCTGAAACGCTGATCCCAATCTCATTGCCGGGCCTTTCAGCTTTTCAAAACGTTCAGCGTCATTAGCTACAAATACCTTTAGGCACATAAGCCCCACAACATCGGCACTGCCGTAAATGTACTCGTTATATTCGGCAAATGTTTTGTAATTTTTCTTAACCAGATCCTGCTTCATACTCTTCATAAAAGCATCAACCATCTCCCGCGGAATATTATAGCGGATAGCGGTAAACTGAAATGCATTGAGAATAGGATTTAAGCTAATACCATTTCTCAATGCGTCATCAAGATCTGTTTCAAGAAGCGAAAACAACCACTCCTTATTGTAGTCATGAAAAGAATCTACAATTTCGTCGGCAAGTCGCACAAAGCCATAAATATTGTAAATGTCCTGCCTTATTTTAGGCGATAGCATTTTTACCGCCGTAGAAAACGAGGTACTGTAGGCACGGGTTACATTCCGGCTGCAATCAAAAGATATAGTGTCAAAAATAGATTTCATACTGTTGATTCAGTTACGGTTTTTTTACTTAATCCGGTATTTTGCTTATTTATTAGTCCTGCAACCAGCTTGCCCGAAATTAAGGCAGGGGGCACGCCCGGCCCCGGTACAGTAAGCTGCCCTGTAAAGTATAAGTTTTTTACTTTAGGGCTTTTAAGCTTGGGCCTTAAAAAGGCGGTTTGCAGCAAAGTATTGGCAAGACCGTATGCATTCCCTTTATAAGAGTTGTAGTCTTTTACAAAATCGTTAAGGCAAAAAGAGTCCTTAAACAATATGTCACCTTGTACTTTCTGGTTGGTAAGCCTCTCAAAACGTGTAATTATTTTCAAGAAATATTGTTCCCTTAATTTCGGTGTATCTTCAATTCCCGGTGCAAGAGGGATAAGAAAAATTCCTGCTTCCTGACCTGCCGGTGCTGCATCTTCATCTGTTTTAGAGGGAAAGCTTGCATAAAACAAAGGCTCATCGGGCCAGCGTGGAGTATCATAAATATCCCTTGCGTGAACATCAAAATCAGTATCGAAAAAAAGTGAATGATGTTCTACATTATCTATTTTTCGGCCAAAGCCCACGTAGAACAATAACGATGATGGGGCAAAGGTTTTATTGTCCCAGTATTTTTCAGAATAGGTACGGTCACTTTCATCAAGCAGCGTTTCACCGTGATGGTAATCGGCTCCGCATACCACAACATCTGCTGGTACACTTACACCATTAACATCTATAGATTTTACATTCCCATCAATACTATGTATTTTTGTTACATTAGCATTAGTATGAATAGTTACCCCAAGCTCTTTAGCCAGTTTAACCATACCCTGTACTACGCTGAACATTCCGTTTTTAGGATGCCATGTTCCAAGGCCAAAATCGGCATAGTTCATAAAACTATAAAAAGAAGGGGTATCGCTGGGTTTAGCGCCCAAAAAAAGCGCAGGGAATTCTACTATCTTGACCAGCTTTTCATTTTTAAAACGCTTTTTAGCATCGCGCGATATATTACTTAAAAACTGGCCTGCTTTAGTAATTGTTTTTGGCGTAACTAATTCCAGAGCAGATTCTCCGGGACGGTAAACCAAATCTTTAATAGCAATATCATAATTACTTTTAGCTTCGGCCATAAAATCCAAAAGCACCTTACCGCTTCCGGTTTCTATAGCTTCAAAAGTAGCCGCAATAGCTTCGGGGCTATCGGCAATGTTTACAAAGTCGCCATCGCCAAAATATACGCGATATGCAGGTGCCAGCTTTATAAGGCTGTAATAGTCCTGCGGAGTCTTATTAAAATCGGCAAAAAAACGTTCAAAAACATCGGGCATCCAGTACCATGTAGGGCCCATGTCAAATGTAAAACCATTTTTCTTTAGTTGTCTTGCCCTGCCACCTATTGTCGCATTTTTTTCGTATATTGTAACAATATTTCCTGCTTTAGCAAGGTAGCATGCTGCCGCTAAAGATGAAAATCCTGAGCCAATTATTTTTATATCTCTTTTCATATCTTGTTTAGCAAAAATAGGTTAATTGTTAAACAAAACAATTCAAATGTTGCTTAAATGTTTGTTAATTAGAGGGTGTCTGCAAAATCTTTTATATTATTAAAGGTTTTAATCTTAGTGCTAATTTTTGCATCTACGCCGGTAGCTGTTCTTCCAAATACATATAACTCTGTATGTTCGTCGTTAAGCACCTCTTTTGTCATTGTTTCAATATACCGATTTACCTCTGCGTGGTTGGGCTCCAGCGTAATATATGTAATATAGGTAACATTGTCAAAATAGTTTTTAACGTCTTTAACCCCTGCTATAGAAACATTTTGTCCTACATAAATGGCTTTATATCCGTTAAGTATAAGTTCGTAGTTAAGTAACATAAGGCCTATTTCATGTACCTCACCCTGCGGTAAATACAATGCAAACACCCTGTCTGTTTTTATGGGTGGGGTAGCCTGTATCTTTTCGGTATTTGCCGCAATCTTTTGTTTAATGAGGCTGCTTATAAAGTGTTCATGAGCCGGTGTTATAGTGTCTGTTTGCCATAATACGCCTATTTCTTCCAGTAGCGGTATAAAACAGCCGTAAAATATTTCTCTAAACGATTTTTCGTTAAGCAGGCTGTTATAGGTGTTAAAAAATAATGCCTGGTCAAAATTCATCATAGCCAGTTTAAAATTATTTATTACGTGGCTGTTTAATGTTTTGTTAGAGAGTATTTCCCTTACCATTACAGGTATTTTTTCTTCGGCTAACTTTGCAATGGTGCTTATCTTGTACCCAAAAGAATGCAATGCGCATATATTAAGCAGCTTTTGCAGGCTATGCATATCATATACCCTTATGTTGGTATCTGTACGCATAGGTTCAAGAATGTTATATCTTTTTTCCCAGATCCGTATGGTGTGTGCTTTAATACCCGACAGGTTTTCCAGGTCTTTAATAGTAAATACATTCTTTGGAGTGTTCATGCTTTTAGGGTAAAAGTTAAACAAATGTATTAAATTATCATTCATTTTGTTCTGCTTTTGTGATTATTTTGGCGGATAGCTATACAGCTTTTACTAATTTTGGAATATAGTGATGGTGGTGATTTTGTGTAACGTTTTAATTGTAAGGTTAATAAAATGGTTACTTTTTTACAGATCATAATCCGGTAGTTAGTCAGGATATATCTGTATTTTTATTTAAACATGCCTGCATTTGAGGGATGCATACATGTTGTTTATAGTTTTTACGATATTTAACAGAGGGCGGTTTTGTAAAAAAAATGTTAATGTTTTTAAGTGAATTTTAAACTAATGAAATACAGCAACTTGGTACCCTATGTAGAGCTAAAATAAAATTTGATAAATACATTCTACTTTAATTTTATGTACAATTTACACTGTACTCTAAATTTATTTGTGAGTCTTATAAATACTGTTTGTGTAAAGAAACCATTATTAAATGTGTGCCGGCGCAATACATTTATTACTAATATGATAACCCTAAGCTAATACACTCGCATTAAAGTTTTTTTTCTCGAAAAAATATGTACCTTTGCAGCTTCAAAAAAAGACTGATGGCTGATATTAGAAACATTGCAATTATTGCCCACGTTGACCACGGTAAAACTACGCTGGTTGACAAAATTATGTACCATTGCCAATTGTTCCGTGATAACGAGAACACAGGTGACCTGATACTTGACAACAATGACCTGGAACGCGAGCGTGGTATTACCATTACCTCTAAAAACGTTTCTGTTGTATATAAAGGTACTAAGATCAACATTATTGATACCCCGGGTCACGCCGACTTTGGTGGTGAGGTAGAGCGTGTTCTTAACATGGCCGATGGTGTTTGCCTTTTGGTGGATGCTTTTGAAGGCCCAATGCCACAAACGCGTTTTGTACTTCAAAAAGCGTTAGACCTTGGCCTTAAGCCTTGCGTGGTTATTAATAAAGTAGATAAAGAAAATTGTACTCCGGAAGAAGTACATGAAAAGGTATTTGACCTGATGTTTGAATTAGGTGCAACCGAAGAGCAATTGGATTTCCCAACTGTTTACGGATCGGCTAAAAACAACTGGATGTCTGATGATTTCAGGAACCAGACCGAGAACATTGAGCCATTACTTGATATGGTTATCAATAATGTACCTGCACCAAAAGTATCTGAAGGTACTCCGCAGATGCTTATTACTTCATTAGACTTTTCTGCATTTACAGGCCGTATCGCTATTGGCCGTTTAGAAAGAGGTGTTTTAAAAGAAGGTATGCCTATCTCTCTTGTAAAAAGGGATGGTACGGTTACAAAATCAAGAATTAAAGAACTACACACTTTTGAAGGTCTTGGGCGTAAAAAAGTACAGGAAGTAATTGCAGGAGACATTTGTGCGATTATTGGTGTTGAAGGTTTTGAAATTGGAGATACTATCGCTGACTTCGAAAATCCTGAAGCATTACAAACTATCGCTATCGATGAGCCTACAATGAGTATGTTGTTCACGATTAACGATTCGCCTTTCTTTGGTAAAGAAGGTAAATTTGTAACTTCACGCCACATTAGGGATCGTTTAACCAAAGAGTTAGAGAAAAACTTAGCGATGAAGTTAGGTGAAACTGACTCTGCTGATAAATTTATGGTTTTTGGCCGTGGAGTACTACACTTGTCTGTTCTTATCGAAACGATGAGAAGGGAAGGTTACGAACTACAAATTGGTCAGCCTCAGGTTATCATCAAAGAAATTGACGGTAAAAAATCTGAGCCTATAGAAGAATTAACTATCGATTTACCTGAAAACCTTTCTGGCCGTGCTGTAGAGTTTGTAACTATCCGTAAAGGAGAGCTACTTTCTATGGAAGCTAAAGGTGAGCGTATGATCGTTAAATTTAATATTCCATCTCGTGGTATTATTGGTTTAAGAAACCAATTGCTTACAGCTACTGCAGGTGAGGCTATTATGGCTCACCGTTACATTGGCTATGAGCCTTACAAAGGCGAAATACCGGGACGTAACAATGGTTCATTAATATCTATGGAGAATGGTAAAGCTATTCCTTACTCTATTGATAAATTACAGGACCGTGGTAAATTCTTCGTTAACGCTAACGACGAAATTTACGAAGGCCAGGTTATTGGAGAAAACAGCCGTAGCGATGATATGACTGTAAACGTAACTAAGATGAAAAAACAATCTAACGTACGTTCTTCAGGAAATGACGAAAAAGCAAGGATTATCCCTCCAATTATCTTCTCTCTTGAGGAAGCTTTAGAGTACATCCAAAAAGATGAGTATGTAGAGGTAACTCCTAAGAGTCTTAGGGTTCGTAAAATTTACCTGAGCGAAACCGACAGGAAACGTTACAAATTCTAATCTTTTAGATTATAAATATTGAAAAGTCCCGCCATTGGCGGGACTTTTTTTTATATATTTTCGGGTTTTGATTAAATGAGAAGTAGGAGATGTTTACTTGCTACCTGAAATTTTTTTCGTAAAATTTACCTTTAAGTTGGATTTTCGTATTCCTAATCCTTTCCAAAAACCTGCCGGATATTTTAATTGAAGGCTATCCGGTTTACCCATCCAGCCATTTGTAAGGTTTAGTTCGTACCCCTCATTAAGTTTTTTGTATTCTGTAGAATTAACAGCCATCTCGTCCCAGTCACCTTTAAATTCAAGGCTATCCATCGAGGCCGGATAATAACCATGCCTTAATTTATATAATTCGATAAGTGATATGGCAGTTTTAAAATGCTGGTCGCCAAATTTCTGATTTGCTTCCTCCTCAAATTCCTTCATTTTTTGAGTGCAGCTGCAAAGCAACAGGGTGGCGAGTAAGGAAATAAGTAGTAATTTCTTCATAAAAACTGGTTAGTTAAATTTGATGCGAATATAGCAAGATTTAAATATAAACCAACTTTAATAGAAATTACCGTATCAACGCAAAATGCCCTTTTACGGTACGTCCGTCTTCAAGTGTAATAACAAACCAATAATCTGTAGCGGGGAGTTTGCTCCCGTTTAAAGTACCGTCCCAACCTAATGACGAGCCATTAAAGTTTTTTATCAGTTTGCCAAAACGATCATATATTATTACAGATATTCCGGGGCGGTTCCTCATAAAAGGAAGTGTCCACAGTTCGTTTATAGCATCCCCGTTTGGTGTAAAGTATTTAGGGTAATCTAATACGATCACTGATTTTTTTAGTATTGGGCCACAACCATTTTCGTCTTTTATATATACTGTATATTGTCCTGCCGATAGGTCATTAAATACGGGGCTGTCCTGATAATTTATACCATTAAGCGAATACACATAAGTGCCAACTCCCTGAGGGGTAACAGTAATAGTGTTGTTATCGCCCGTAAAATCATCTATCCTTATTTCTGCATCTGTAGCCTGTCCTGATGCTTTAACTGTAAAGGTTTTTGTTCCTGTACAATTAAACGTATTAGTTACCGTAACTATGTAAGTTCCGGGCTGTACAACGGCAAGTGTTTGGTTTAATATAGGGGGGGTGGTATTCCAGGTGTAAGATGTAAAGCCTGAGCCTGCATCCAACAAGATGCTATTTACATTTTGGCATAAAAACAGCTCTTCATCCCTTAGGGAAGTACCAAAAGAATGTACCACAAGTTTAACCTGTGCAGTACCATAACAATCGCTGCCACTGCTTATGCGGGCATATAGTGTTTGGTTGTATGCAATAGTATTTGTAAAATCCTGCGGGTTTGCAATACGATTTGTAAACGTTAGAGCATCATTATAAGTTGGGTAATAATCTACGTTTACGCCTGCCGGTAGCGCAGCAGTAATTTGAGCAGATGTAGTGGTAAGGTTAAAGGTTGTAAAACCATCATCATTACCATCGGTATCGCATTCTTCAACCACGTCAGGATCAGTAACCGTATTGGCAGATGTTGCCAGTGTTACCGTAGCAATACCCACGCAGCCATAGCGGTTTTGCATCCTTACATAAATATCCTGATTTGCGCTTGTGTTGCGGTATGGGGTATTAGCAGGCAATTCGTTAGTATTAGCCTGAGCATCGCTAAGCCCTGCAAAATAGTTAACGCTGCTAAGGCCGGGCTCGCTGTTCTGTACCAGTTCGCCGGCCTTTATTAAATTGAATGTTGTAAGGCCATCATTGTTATCGTCGCATTGTAAAAGGGTATAGGTGCCCAGGGCTATTGCAGGGGCATATTCCAGTTTAATGTTGCCCGTTGCAATGCAGCTTGGTGTAAAAGTTACTTCTACCTTATAATCTCCTGCCGGCGTTGCATCTATAGCAGGATTTACGGTATAGACGGCATTTGTAGCTCCGGTTATTGCGGTGTTGTTTTTATACCACTGATAGCCGGTTGCGCTCGCCGTTGTAGCATCTATGTTAAAGACCTCGCCATCGCATAGGGGGTTAGATGTAGCTAACAGTCTGTCCGCTCCCAGTTCTGTCTCCATATTAAAACTGCCGCCGCCTATAAATATGGCCGAATCATAGCGGTAGTTGCTTTCATCGGCAATTACAAGCTTTATATGGTAGCGTACTCCGGCGGTTACGCTTGCGCTTGCTGTTAATACTGCTGTTTGCCCATTAAAGTTTGTAGGATGCTCCTGCCCGTTAAACGCTCCAAAATATTGCTCGTTTATTGCCGGGCAATTGCCTGGAATATCAGGGTGAACAGATGTTACTTTTACAGGTGTATTTGTTCCCGGTATTACCGCAAGGTTTTGATATGGATTTGTACTGCCGGCTTCTTTAAGCAGGAATGCAAACCCATCTGAATAGCGGCAGGGTGCATTATCATGATACTCTTCAGACGACAGCATGTAATCGAAACTAATGTGGTTAGAGAGTGGAATAAAATCAAACTCTAATACTGTTGCATTTACAGAGTTATTTAAATCTAACGCTGCCTCAAGGTCGCGGTCGCCCACCCAGCTGCTGTCGTTACCATCGTCTAATAGTGAGGTGTTAGGCCCCTGTGCCATAACAGCCCTGCCCGTACTCAAAATAATACCGTTGGCGAAAGGGAAACCCGATCCGTTGCCGGAAAAGTAACCATAACTTTGCGCGCCATTAATTGTAAAACCTGTAGCAGAAATATTTGATACCGATGCACAGGCATTATTTATAAGCACATCTTCTACAAGTTGTTGCGGAGTATAAGTGTCGTTAACCTGTATGTACTGTGCTGATGCTATTGTGCTTAACACTAAAAGCAGCAGCGTAATGCCGTAGTGAAATCGTGTAATCATAGAGGGCGCAAATATACTTTACAAATCCCTCTTTTTCAAAATCCTATATGACATTAACATAAATATAATGGTCCATACTATAACTACTATAACATTGTCCCAGTGAATACTGTAGTCTTTAGGCAGGGCATTGGCATTCATTTGTGTTTCTATAGCTTTATAGGCCTTAAAACGTGTAACAGGTTCTACTATAAGGTTGCTTATAGAAATTAACGGAAAGTATCCTGTTACCTTATTTGTAAGGTCCATATTGTTGAATACTTTGTTAAGTAAGAAACCGTATGTAATCCACTCGGCTAAGTACCATACCACTATAAAACCAATAGCAAATGCCGACCTTTTTATTAATATACCTGCAAAAAGACAAAATGAAAAGAATGCCAGCAGGTCTAAAAAGAAGGCACCTAAGTAAGCAATATCCTGAAATACTATAGAGATTTCTGTAAAGGACGAAAAGCTATACCCCAGTATAAGTGTAAGCAGAAAAATAAAGACTGTAGATGAAAGCGCAAACAGGAAAACTACCAGGAATTTAGATTGTATAATTTCTTTTTTGCTTAGCCCGTCTATAAGGTTTTGTTTTAGCGTGCCATAAGTATATTCGTTAGCCATCATAGACACTATTACTATAGCAAGAAATGCCTTTAAGTATACAGCCACATACGTATTAAAATGCCATATATAAGGGAAGTTAAAAATACCCTGATCGGCTAATTTAAATTCCATTCCAAAGAAATCCAGTTTTACAGATGCAATTAGCGCTATAAAAGATAGGATTATAAAATAAGAAAGTATAAGTACTTTACTCGACCTGTTTTTCCAGAGTTTCTGGAATTCTATACTGATTAGTCGTTTCATGGCGGTAAATTATTTTTCTGGTTGGTTAGATGTTAACTGGATAAATTGTTCTTCGAGGCTGTTTTTGCGTTTAACCAAATGATTTAAATATAAACCATTAGTTGCTAAATAGCGGTTAAGCTCGGCAGCCTCAAGAGAGCCTTTAAGGTATACGGTAAGTTTACCGTCGTGTGGCTCTATTTTATCTACCGCTGCATGCTGCTGTAGTAACGCGGTTAGCTGTGCATTATCATCAGCCTGAAGTTCAAAAAATCCTTCGCTGCTAATCATCCCGTTTACAGTACCGGTATACAATATCACTCCTTTGCGTAATACCACTACGTGGCTGCACACTTTTTCTACCTCGTCAAGCAAGTGCGAAGCAAGTAATATGGTAGTTCCCTGAGAGGCTATTAGTGTTATAATATCCCTTATCTGGCGAATGCCCTGTGGGTCGAGGCCATTGGTAGGCTCATCTAATATTAATATTTCGGGGTCGTTAAGCAGGGCAGAGGCTATGGCAAGGCGCTGTTTCATACCCAATGAAAAATTACGAAATTTGCTGTCTTTGCGTTCCAGTAAGCCTACAAGAGCCAGTTTTTCGTCTACTTTGCTTACGGGCGCACCTTTTATTTTGCATACCAGCCTTAGGTTATCATAAGCGCTCATGTATGGGTAAAAGTTAGGGCGTTCTATAATGGCACCCACTTTTTTAAGGGCATCGTGCGTTTCTGTAGTGCCGCCAAACCAACTGTAAGTACCGGCAGTTTTGTTTACTACGTTAAGCACTATACCCAGGGTGGTACTTTTACCACTACCGTTAGGGCCTAAAATGCCGTATACATTGCCCTTTTGTATCTCGAAAGAAACATTGTTTACAGCGTGTATTTTGCCAAACCTTTTATGAAGTCCGCTAATTGATAATATCGTTTCCAAAATGTGTGATTTATTGGTTGTTAAAGGTTAGACGATAACACCTCACTTTTGTTACGGATATTTGTTAAAATAAAATAATTTGCAATAAGCAATTGGCAATAAACAATTGGCAATAAGCGATGGCAATAAGAAATAAGCAATTGGCAATAAATAGACAATAAGCAATTTAAAAGTTCCAGCAACTACAAACTACAAACCACAAACCATCAGCTAATAACTACTTATATGGCACAACATCGGGTTTGCCCACCTGGAAATCAGGCAGTATGATATCATTGTTTTGCAATGTGTTTGTCCTGAATACATTGTAACCACGCCCCGGTAAGTTTGGCGAGAAAGAAAATGAAAGCTGAAAACTATTGAATATAAGGTAGTCATTATAAATAAGGACTCCTATGCCTATTGTACCGTATGCTTGGCTTTCATAAAATTTCTTAGCTTCGGTACTAAGTACTCCAACAGTTAAATTTGCGAAAGGATTTATACGAAAGCCAAGCACATTCCACGGAGAGTAGGATTGTGTTTGCAGCGTAAGCACAAATTTTTTAGTACCCTGTACCTGCTTTTCGCTCTGGTAAATACCCAGCTCATTTACAAGGTTAAGCTGATCTGTAATTATGGGCAGGCGATGATCGCCCAGGATAAGTGCCGGTTTTATAAAATGCCTGAAACGCCACTTACCCCAGTTACGTATATTGGTAAAATACAGCATTTCCAGGCTAAGGGTAGTCTGGTCGGTACGGTCGCCATAAAAAAAGGAGCCTACTTGTATATTAGCGCTAAAAAATCCCCACTTGTAATAGTTACCCCAGGCATACCGCCCGCCCAGGTAAAGGCGCCGCTCGTTATTTTTATCCTGTACACCAAAGGTTGCACTATATACTTTACCAATAGGTATATCCTCTACAATGTCATAATTAAAAAGGAATTTATCCTGCACGAATTTTCGCGATGTCAAACCTATGCTGCCCATATAAAACCGCTCGTTAGAGTAGTAACTTATAGAGTCATATTCTATAGTTGGCCTTTCGCTGTATAGTCTTGCAAAATATCGGGCCGTTGTTACAAGCCTTGTAGTACGGTTTTCTTCGCCGTCGCCCTTATAGATCTGGAATGCATAACCACCCCAAATGTCGTGCATGTTAGATTTAAAAACCTGTTCTTTCCACTCTTCCTGCGCGTTAGGTAATGAGTCGCGCTGAAACCGCGACTCTACATAAACCCCGCCTGCCCACTTGGTATAGGCTGAATAAAAGTCGCGCTCAACATCAATACTCTTAAGTGAATTATAGCTTTGCCATATCTGGTATTGTACGGTGGTGTTTATGTAAGTGTTCATGATATTGGGCACGCTGTACCGGGCAAGGTATGCTGTCTCGCCGGTATTAAAACGCTTGTCAAAATCATTTTCGAACTCATGGCCAAGGCCAAAAAAGTTCCTTTCGGTAATTTTAATTGAGGTGCCGGAGCTGGATGCCGACCCATTGGGGATAAGGCTCCAGGAATCGAGCACACGTATGTAAACGTCTACCGAATCTTTAGTAGTGGCGATTGTTCTTGGTGTAATGTTAACCCGCCTTACATAGCGCTGCTTACGTATTAAACGTTCAGAGTCGAGTACGAGAAGTGAATCGAGTGGTTTATTACGTTTAAAAAGTAGCAGGTTACGTATAGTAAGTTCCTTGGTTTTTAAATGTATACGATTACCAAATCGTTCAACACCATTATTTGGTTTGCGTGTAGTATCTGTAACCGAGTTACCAAAAGGATCGAGCGTTTCGATAATTATCTTTCGCACTATCTTACCCTCATATCTTTCATAAGTGTTTAAAAGCTCCGGAGTTTTATTTTTTATGTTTTTACGTGTTGTAGAAAGCTTTTGTGGCTGTACCGACCTGAATATTAACTTGTGTAAAAACTTTGTAAATTTTTTGCGCTTGCTGTAATCTTCCAGCTGCTGGTACATTTGGTCGCGCCTGTCTTTTACGGTATCTTTAGGTTGTACAGGCTTGTCCTGTGCCCGCAGGGGCGCTATGGCAAAAAACGCCAGCAGTATTAGCAGCCTGTAATGTAATGTCATTTTATATCCCTCCAACTATTTACTGCGAAAATAAGGTAATAAAGCTCTAATAAAATCCTAAAGCGGGCTTAATACCTCTAATTTACAATAGATTTAACAAGACAAACGTAGTTTTTATTTTCTACATCGTCCTATGTTTTTAAAGCATATTATAACCCGTAGTTTTTTATAACTTTGGCGTTAATACAAATTATTATGGGACTTGATATTTTAGTAATTACAGATAATTTTGAACAGATTGTTAACGGACATGTAAATGAGTATACTGATGTTTCTAATGAGCACAGCCTGAGCAGGACCTTTTGCGACTTTATGTGTCGCAGGGTAATTGTAGAGCATACACCCGAGCTGGATCAAATAGGCAATATAACAGGAGTAGACATCATTCCGTTTTATGATATGGAGGCATACCCTGACCAGGAAGGCCTGGAGTTTTTTCTTGAAACTGCCGAAAGCGAAGAGGAGCGCATGCAAATTTTAGCCGAAGCCGAAACTGATAAAGCCAAAGTAAGTAACAATATAGATTTGATCTTACAAATACTATCAGTACTTATAGAGCGGTTAAGCACCATAGATAACCTGCCGGATTTATTACTGGAAACGGATGTAGATACCCTTAATAACGCAACTTACTTTGCCGATTTCAATATTGATAAAGGTGAAGGGTACATAGGTAATAACTTTGGGCAGGACCTGCGTAATTTTAAACGTTTTCTTGAGTATGCAAAATTACATGGCAGTAATACGGTTTGGTTTGAGTATAATTAACATAAGAAAAAATTAAAGAAGCCTGCAATTATTAAGTTGCAGGCCTTTTTTTAATCTTTCAGGATATGTCTGTCATTTCCTGTTTATTATCTGGATATCACTACTCCAGTATATTTAAAAATTTAAGGCCAAAAACAATACCATCAGTTTGGTAACCGCCCTGGTAAGCACGCACATAATCTATGCGCAGCATCCTGAATTTTCCAAAGCCTATGTTATCAAACCCGGCGGTAAATTCCTGGTATGGTTTATTATCGGGAGTAGCAAGGGCATGGTAACCCACAACAAGATTCCATTGCAGCAAATTAAGTACCGGTATCTTGTTCATAATGTAGCCTTTAAAGTTATGTTCAGCATGTAACTCAACGTAAGCATCGTTAGTACTGTGGGTATAATACGGCATCAGGTTAAATACATTAAGGTATCTTTCTGTCATACCTATATGGGTCTGGTTACCGTTAAAATGCTTGTAGTCTACAAACGATATCCCATCGGCATTAAAAAATTTACCGGCCTTTAAGTTGATGCCAAAATCTCCTTTGTTACCTATAGTAGTATTGTATGTTGTGCGTGCTGCTATAAAATCGTACTCATAGTTTTTTTCGCTTCCGGCAAAAGCCTTTTCATACTGCAACGATAAGGTAGGGTAGTTGCTATTGCTTACGTTAAGCCTGCCATCGGGGCGGGTAATGTATTTTTGCCCAAAACGGATGTTTGCAATAACACCGGCTTTCGCTAAATGATGCGTATCAAAAGCGGCAAACTCATCTGTTTCCGGCATCAGCGGATTGTTAGATGTATAATCATCGTTAGCATCTTTAATTAAAACCCAGTCGGCATTATTAAACAACGCTTTCCTGCGCGAAAATTCACCGTAACCTGTTAACGTTAAGCCTGTAAAAGCTTCCTGGCTATATTGTATGCGTGCAAACGTTTTATCGTACAGCTTCATGTAATTGTCTTTAAAAAACAACGTGCTTATAGAGTTTACAAGAGGTGTTATAGGTTCGGCAGGGTTAAACTGTGTTGCCACGCTACCTCCAAAAACACTTATAGTAGCATAGTTTTTCCTGTTAAAGCGGTGGCTAAAACTACCCTGCACACGCAGGCGGTCTTCAGCAAAACCGTAATTAAATTTAGTGCCTATGTAGGTGTACTTTCCGGTTTCCTCGTCATATTTATTAAAAGAGAATCCTGTGCCTACGCTCCATCCCTGCACCGTATTGTAACTTAAAGAACCAATATCTAAAAGCCCGTCATACGTAAAACGGGTTTTCTTAAAAGAGTTATGGTAGCTATAGCCTGTAAGTACATCAAAAACCTTAAATTTATTCGACTTTTTATCAATCGAGTCCATATAAGTTTTAGAGGTGTGTAGCGTTTGTATACTGTCTTTCTTTACATAATCTGTAACTTCTTCATCCGTTAATGGTATTGGCCTTATAGTATTCCAATATGTTGAGTCTTTTTTGTTAGACCCTTCCTCTACAAAAACGATCTCTTTGCCAAAGGTTTTTTTATCAAACTGGTCATGAAAAACATAGTTGGTATATACGTGGGTAAATTTACCGGTAAAGGTTATGCCAAACATACCTGCTTTAAAATCAAAGCTCTGTGAGTTTTTTGCCCAGATGCGGCTCGTGGTATTGTAGCTGAAATTCTGTTTCAGGTTTAGCGTTTCCATAACAGGTTGTTGCGAGCGGTAGCCTTTAATATCTACATCTATGGCATAAATGGCCCAGCTGCCCTCTACAATATAAATATACCCTTCAAAAACAGGCTCTTTATCACGGCGTGGTATCAGTTTTATCTTGTTTATCTGGTTGTTGTTCTCGTCAAAAAATGTCCCTTCAAGCTTAAACTTATAATAGTTAAAGGCATTGTTAGATAGTGGCGATACCATATTGATGTTAAAGTCTACATAATTATTATAGAAATTATAGAACGTTCCAAGGGCGGTATTGTAACTAAAACCCCTGTCGTTACCACTTATTTTAGAGGCTACTATGCGCTCTTTAATATTGTTAGGCTGCTCAAAAATAATGTGCGATACGGTTTCGCTCAGGTATAAAATACCACTGCCGGTACTGTCTACCATACCTTCGGGAGCTTCTATCTTTTGCCCGAATATCTTTTTAGGCAGGTCTTTTACCCTAAAGATACCTTTAGAATAAAAGTCGGCTTCAAACTTACCCGTCTTTTCAGAATTTTCTTTTTTGTGGGCAATCGCCTGGCGCATTACAGCATAAGCAGGGTCTTCGCTGTTAGAGATCACCACCTCGTTAAGCTCATAATTTTCGTCCTCAAGCTTTATGTCCAGCGCGTAAGGAAATGAAGCGATATTTACAGGGACTTTTTTAGTTTTAAAACCTATCGACTGGAATATTACATTGTACTTCCCGGTCTGGCGCAGGTTAAGTTCATACGTGCCTTCTTCGTTAGATGTTGTACCCGTGTAGGTATTCTCTATCGTGATGCTTACAAAGGGGATTCCCTCGCCGGTGGCCGATGTTACTTTGCCCTTTATTTGCGCACTGCCTGCCAGTCCTGTTAGCAGTAATAATGCGATTAAAAATTTGTACATTGTGTTTATTGATTAAGATTGGTTACTTGGTATAATGGTACAGACGTTTTGTGTTAACAAAAGGTTGCATGTACGTTAAAAAATAATTGGTTATTGTATAACGAAGCCTGCATTATTTTCTTACAAAAAAAATTATTGCATAAAAATAGATGTTAATTGCAAAGTTTGTGTGCCATAGCTTGAAATTGTTACCGTTTACTTTTATTTTTGCAGAATGAAAAAAATAGGGCTGTATTTTTTAGTGATAATTATTGCCGCTTATAATACAGGCCTGTATGAGCTTGCCAAATTACCCGCGTTCTTTATTCATTATACCGAACATAAAGAGCAACAGGCTACTATAAACATTAAAGATTTTATTGTCATGCATTATTTAGGGCACGACCTTAACGATAATGACGATAAAAAAGACAACCAGCTGCCTTTTAAAAACTACCATGCGCCCTCGCACCCCAATCTGCTTTTTGTGCCGGTGCAGCATAATTACACGATACCATTGGCATTTGCCGAAACCATAATTGATATACCTTACCAACCCGTTTTTGCTCCCGAAACAGCATCATCCATATACTTCAGGCCTCCCTGTTGCTCATAGTTTGTAGTTACTGCCCTTATATTGGCACATAAAAATTATTAAACTATTAAAACCATTGTTATGGAACAACCCGTTAACAACCCTGCTACCAAGGCAGCATTGAAAACTACGCTTACGGGTATTATTGTAAGCCTTGCACTGGCTGTAATTAAGGCATTGGGAGGGATATTCGGTAATTCGTATGCGCTTATTGCCGATGCGATAGAGTCTACCACCGATATTATAACGTCGAGCCTCCTGTACATAGGCCTTACCTGGTCGTCTAAACCAGCAGATAAAGAACACCCTTACGGGCATGGCAAAGCCGAAGCGCTTATTGCATTGGGTATTGCCCTTGCGCTGGTAATTGCAGCCGTAATAATAGGTATAGAGAGTATACATAACATTCGCACACCACACGAGTCGCCAAAGGCTTTTACCCTTTTAATACTTGGAGGTGTTATCCTTACCAAAGAATTATTGTACCGTTACGTGATTAAAACGGGCAACGAGATAAACAGCGGTGCGGTTAAGGCTGATGCTTTTCACCACCGTAGTGATGCCATAACATCGGGGGCAGCATTTATAGGTATTACTATAGGGCTTTGGGGAGGCCCCGGCTATGAAGTGGCCGACGACTGGGCTGCGCTGCTTGCGGGTGTCATCATCACAATTAACGCTTATCTCATTGCACGCCCTGCCATAGGCGAATTGCTTGATGAAGAGCTTGAGCCACAACTTAACGAGCAGGTTAAAAAACTGGCTGCCGAAGTAGCGGGTGTAGAATTTATAGAAAAATGCTACATACGCAAAATGGGACTTAAAAGCCATGCCGATATGCACGTATGGGTAAATAAAGACCTTACCGTAGAGCAGGGGCATACCATAGCCCATGCCGTGCAGGACCACATACAGGAACAACTGCCGCAATTTGCCATTATAAACATACACATAGAGCCAGCCGGTACTATACACTAAAATCACACTTATGAGAGAAACACGTTTTAACCTTGCCAGCCGCCTTATACACTGGGCTATAGCTTTTGTTTTTTTATATATTTTACTAACGGTATTACTTCGACTGGGGTGGATGAACAAAGGCCACATGGGCGATATTATACAGGAGAATTTAGCCAAGGACGGCATTAATTTAGATAAGGATGCCGCCGGAACGCTTGCCAAAAAAGTGCGCCGGCCAATGTGGGAAACGCATACCATTGCCGGTTATGTTCTGGTAGGCCTCTATGTTATAAGGATGATAATTAATTTTGTACAGGGCTTTGGGTTTGAGAGTCCGCTTAAAGCAGGATTGTCCGGCTATAAGAAATTCAAGTCGTGGGTATATGTACTATTTTATATATGCCTTGCAGGCTCGTTGGTAACAGGCCTTATAATAGAATTTGGCCCGGACAGCATACACGATGTAAGCGAAGAAATTCATAAACTGTCACTGTATTATATGATAGCATTCATTGCTGTACACCTTGTGGGAGTTGTTATAGCCGATGGTACTAAAGAACGCGGTATTATCTCCAAGATTATCAGCGGCGACAGGCCATTGTAGGCATGTTGCATTGCAACGTTTCTACGGGATTAAAATTAATCTTGTACCTTTATATAAAATTATACCATGAACAATATAGAAGATCTCCGGATGGCCGTTTTAATAGATGCCGACAATGTGCCTTATGCGAATGTAAAAGGTATGATGGCGGAGATCGCTAAATATGGTACGCCCACCTTTAAACGCATTTATGCCGACTGGACCAAGCCAACCGTTTCGGGATGGAAAAAAGTGCTGTTGGAAAATGCCATAACGCCGGTACAGCAATACAGTTACAGCACCGGAAAGAACGCTACCGACAGCGCCATGATAATCGACGCTATGGATATCTTATATTCGGGTAAGGTAGATGGCTTTTGCATAGTTTCCAGCGACAGCGACTTTACACGCCTTGCCACCCGACTGCGCGAAGCCGGTATGAAGGTTATTGGTATGGGCGAAAAGAAAACTCTTATCCCTTTTATAGCTGCCTGCGATAAGTTTATTTACCTTGAGATATTGGGTAAATCAGAAAAAGAACATGAAGATGAAAAGGAGCACGGAGAGGATAAAGACTCGGGAGACGAGAAAGGTACTGCCGCCGCGCCAACTGTACCTAAAGAAACTATAAGTGTTGTAGATAAAAAACTTATAAAGCTTTTAAGCCACAGCATTAACGACCTTGCCGGTGAGGATGGATGGGCGTTCCTGGGCGACCTTGGGAATTTTATCCTGAAAAAACAACCAGATTTTGACCCGCGTAATTATGGTTTCCCTAAAATGATAGCGCTTATAAAAAGCATCGACAGGTTTGAGGTAGATGAGCGCGATACAGGAAAAAGCAACCGCAAGCATGTATTTGTAAAAAATAAATAACAAAAGAAATTGCCTTACAGCATGAAGAGGAAAGTTAATGAGGAGATATTAAGGAAAGACAGCTCCGTTAATAAAGTACAGTTTGACAGGGAATGGTTTTACTCCATTAAAGATATGGCCGATTACCTCAGCGAAGACTTAACAGGTGTAGAATATGTTACCCTGCCCATGGTTATAGATGAGCTTACTTATAATGTAAAATGTGCTACATGGGAAGATATTACACGCTTTCTTCAAAAAGAGCCTCTTGAAGATTTTAGGGGGAGCGTGTTGAAAAATAAAAGTTTATTAACGGCAAAACCTGCAGCTAAGACAAGGAAGAAGAAGTAGACTGCTAATCTTTCACATTATAAATAATACCTTCATAATCAAAATCAGATTTGAAATTTTAAGTTAGTAATTAAACTATTATCTTTGGTATGCTGATATTAATTAAAGCGATATTATCATGAAACAATTAGTAATTAACGTAAAAGACAATAAACTGTCTTTTTTCTTAGAACTGATAAGAAATTTTGATTTCATTACGGTAGAGGATAACGCAGATTGGTATTCTTCGCTTTCGGTATCCCAAAAGCAATCTATCGAAAAAGGTCTTGAAGATCTTAGAAATGGAAAGACCAGGACAAATGCCGAAGTGATGGATTCAGTTAAGACTAAAATTCAAAGTTTAAAAGATCGCTAATGAATATTATATGGTCTATAAGTGCTCTGAAATCAATTATTTAGATATACTTGAGCAGGTTTACGAAAAGTGGAATTTGAAGATAATGCAGCTGCTTGAAAGTCAGGTTAATGATCTTTTAAATAAAATCTCAATTCATAATCATATCTGTCCTGTATCAAAAATTACTGATTTACATAAATGTGTTGTTAACGAACATATTTCTATGATTTATAAAATGAAAAATAATTTCATAGAAATCGTTGCTTTGATATTCAATCAAAGTAATCATCAATTTTAATTAATAATCAAATCTATTCCAAAAAGTCTATAAAAGTTAGCCCAAGTATTACCCCGTTTTTCGATCTGCTATTGCCATTTATCGAGTGAATATAGTCTATACGCAGCAGCCTGAATTTACCCCAACCCACGTTGTCTAAGCCTATAGTAGTTTCCATGTAAGGTTTTTGTTCCGGTATTGCAAGGAAATGGTAACCTGCTACAAGATAGTAATTCAGCTTTTCAAGCACAGGTATAGAGTTCGTTAAATACCCCTTAAAGTTGTGCTCTAAGTGGGCTTCAAAATACTGATCGTTAGTACTGTGTGTGTAGTAGGGCAGCAGGTTAAATACATTTAAGTACCGCTCTGATTTACCCACATACGTTTGGTTACCGTTAAAGTGCCTGTAATCTGTAAAGGCAATATTTTTCGAATTAAAAAATTTACCCGCCCTTAGATTTACGCCCAGTTCTCCTACATCGCCCATAGCAAGGTCGTAGGTTACGCGTGTAGAAAGATGGTCAAAATTATAATCGTTAATACTTGCAGCAAAGCCTTTCTCATATTTAAGGTACAGGCTTGGGTACTTGTCATTACTTATCGTTTCCCTTCCGTCAGGCCTTGTGCGGTAGGTTTGCCCAAAGTTTATGCGCGTTGCAACAGATGTTTTTAGCATATTGTGCTTTAAAAAAGCCGGGGCATCATGGTCTTCCGGCAATAACGGATTATTAGACAAATACGGGTCATATAAATCTTTAAGCGTACTAAAATTTGTATTGTTGAATAACGATTTTTTTCGTGTATACTCAAAACTACCAAATAATTTAATACCGTTTAGCACCTCTTCCTCATACTTAATCCGAACAAAATTATTATCAAACAGCTTCATATAGTTGTCCTTAAAGAAAAGGCTGCTAATACTGTTTACAATCTTGTTTATAGGGTTTTCGGGGTTAAACTGTTCTATGCTGCTACCGCCTGTAAGGGTAACAATACGTTTGCTGAAATTGTTGAACTTATGCGAAATGGTACCCGTTGCCCTGAAACGTTTTTCGGCGAAACCATAATTAAGATCGGTGCCAATGGTAGTGTAGGTATTATTGGGGTGAAATTTAGTATAGTAAAAACCCGGTGCAAAAGCATAAGCCTGTACCGTATTAAAGCTTAAACGACGTATAATGCCTGTGTAGCTTGCCTCCCAGTTTTCGGCAGTATTGTGGTAGGTATATCCTACAGGTATAGACGTCCATTTAAAACGGTTACGCTGCCTGTCGGTACTGTCCTGGTAGGCTTTAGTACTACGCAGTTCTTCCAGTTTTTCTTTCCTGAAATAATCATTACGCTCCTGTGCTGTTAAAGGAATAGGGCGAATGGTGTTCCAGTAAGCAGCAGCTTTTTTATTAGATTCAGGTTCAAAATATTGTATTTCGGGGCTAAACCAGTTTTTATTAAATCCCGGCTTAAAATTATAATTACTGTACACATAGCTAAACGTTCCGTCAGATTCTACACCCAGCAAACCTATGTGGAAATCTATAACCTGAACATTTTTACTCCACAGTTCCTCTTTGGCATTGTAGCCAAAAGTCTGCCTTATGTTTATACGGTCTAACAGGGGCTGTTTTATGGCGCTTCCTGCAATGCCCAGTTCTGCTGCCGATATTTCTCCGGTGCCTTCTACTATATAAATATATCCGTCTAACGATGCCTGGTTTTCACGTTTAGGCATAACCTTTATTTTATTAATGGTCTGTCCGCCGGCATCAGTAAAAGTACTTTCAAGGGCATAGGTATAATAATCAAAAGCATTATAGGCAATAGGCGATATAACGCTAACTTCAAACGGAAGGTAATTAGCATAGAAGTCAAAGTCGGCGGCATCGGCATTATTATAGCTAAATTCACCTGCTTCGCCACTTACCTTGCTGGCAATAACTCGCTCGTTTATTTTACCGGGACGTTCGTATTTTATTTTAGAAACTGTTTCAGATAAATATAAAATACCATTACCACTACTGTCTACAGATGCACCAAGGTCGCCTATTTCCTGACCCAGTATTTTTTTAGGCAGGTCTTTCAATGTAACCACACCACGCGAGTAAAAATCAGCTTCATACAATGCAGTTTTTTCTGCATTGGCAGTACGGTTTTGTATGGCGTTTGCAATAATAGTATTGGCAGGATTGCCCTGGTCTATCACTAACTCTTTAAGTTGGTAATTTTCGGGATCGAGCGTAATATTCTGATTTTGGGATGCGCCGCTAACGGTAACTGCCACCTCTTTAGTTTTATAGCCAATAGATCTTACTATAAGCGTTTGTTTGCCTTTAGCAACTGCAAAGCTATATTGCCCATTCTGGTTGGCAGAGGTGCCGGTATAAGTACCTTCTACAGTAATAGATGCAAAAGCAACAGGCTCGCCATTTTTAGCGGTTACCTTACCCTTAAGCTGCGCAAAGGCAGGCAGGGCAAACAGGAACAATATAATAACGGCAGCGTGTTTCATGTAATTTTTATAAAAATGATTGTAATGCAAGCTCATAGCTTTTTAGCCCAAAGCCAATAATAACTCCCGCAGATACAGGTGATATAAACGACTGGTGCCTAAAGGTTTCTCTCGAAAATGTATTAGATATATGTACTTCTATAACCGGAGTGGTTACGGCCTTAACAGCATCGCCTATACCTATGGATGTGTGGGTATAAGCACCTGCATTTAGTATTATACCATCATAATTAAATCCGGTTTCCTGTATTTTGGTTATAATTTCGCCCTCTATATTGCTTTGAAAGTAATGTAATTTTATTCCGGGAAATTTTAATTGCAGCTCTGCAAAATAATCTTCAAACGTGCGGCCACCGTATATTTCGGGTTCCCTTTTGCCTAAAAGGTTAAGGTTGGGGCCGTTAATAATAACAATATTCATTTGTGCATTAATTTAAAGTAAATGTAAGTATTAACTGAAATGGATGTATATGGGTTAATAAAAAATTTAACATATAAGCCAATAAAAAAACCGGTTTTATCTTAAAGACAAACCGGTTTTTGTATAATATTTAAAATTTTTAGAAAAAGTACCCTACAGATAACTGGAATACACCATTCTTAACATCGCCTCTTACTTCGCTGTCATTAACATTGGTAAGGCCAATGTTGTAACGTGCCTGAGCAAAAAGGCCTGCAATAATTTTTAGTTCTAAACCACCGGAAGCGGCAAGGTCGAATTTTTTAGTTTCAAAAATGTCATCGGCATCATTAACAAGGAATGAGAACTGAGGTCCTGCAGTAATGCTTAGTGTATTAGGCAATATGTAAAATTTAGCCAGTACCGGTACCGATATGTAATCAAGTTTAATATCTCTTGCTACACCTACCACACCATCTGCCTCATATTTAGCTTTACCTCCCTGAGAAGAGAAAAGCCCTTCTGCCTGTACAGAGAATGTAGGCACAATGTTAAGTTCTAATACTGCACCGGCATGAAAGCTGGTAATTCCGTCAGTATCAAGATCGCCCTGAAAGTTAGAGAAGTTAGCTCCTGCTTTAATACCAAAGTTTAATCCTTGTGCCTGCGTGGCAAATGTGCCTGCAAGCAATACTACTGCTAAAAGAAATTTTTTCATGGTTTTAAAAATAGTTAAGTTGGTTTATAATTAAAAAATAAAACCTAAAGAAGCCGAAACAACGGTGTTCTTAAGATCTGTGTTATTTGTTACGTCTTTAGTACCCTGGTAATAGCGTGCCTGTACAAAAAAGCCATCGGTAATAAAATATTCCAGTCCGCCGGTTAACCCAAAATCAAATGTTTCACTATTGTACCGGCTAAAATTGTCCGACTCGCTTAGCAGCATCCCAAATTGTGGGCCTGCCTGGAGGTTAAAACCATCTGTAACGTATACTTTAAGCAATACGGGAACACTAAAATAATTAAGCTTAATTTCTTCATTGCGCAACTTTGCACCCTGTGCAGAGTATAAAAATTCCGGCTGAACGCTTATAAAGCTGTTTAAATCGGCTTCATATAATACACCTATATGCCAGTTTGTAAGAACATTAAAATTATCGGGGCCATCGCCCTTTAGGTTCGCAAAATTAAACCCGCCTTTTATTCCAAATTGTGCCTGTGCTGTAAAACCTGCAAAGGCTAAAAAAATTGTGAGTAGTACTTTCTTCATGTATGCTCTAAGGATTACACAACAAAAATAGAGAAAAGTAGTATTAAATATTTCAATTTTAATTTCACTTTAACCATTTTAATTTAATCTTCATTTTAACCATATAATTTTATTATAACGTAAATATTTGTTAAACAGCAGGTAGGGTTTTTATTTTTAAAAATGTTTAACATACAGCAACCAAACAATCTCTCTTATGAAAAAACAAATACTCATGCTTTTTGCCATGATGTTAATGGCTACAAGCACATTTGCACAGGCTACGGCTTACCCAGTGCCAGACCTGGTACAATGCAATTACGAAATTTTTGACCTTACCGTACAGGATGCTATTGTGCTGGGCGATCAGGATCCGGGGCTATATAGTGTTACTTATTTTGAAACGTATGCCGATGCACAGTATAATAGGAATGCTATTACAAATCCGACGGTTTATGTACCTGTTATGATTAACCCGGTACTATACATACAGGTTGCTAATGTAACTAATGATGATATTGCAATAACATCCTTTAACGTAGTAATTAACAGTGTACAATTACAAAGCTTTCCTGATGTTCATGCCTGTACTTCATACACGCTGGCTCCATTAAATTCCGGAAATGAGTACAGGACTGCCACAGATGGCGGAGGGTCTCAATTGTATGCCGGCACTCAAATTACATCTTCGCAAACAATTTACGTATATAGCCCATTATGTGGCGAAGAGTCTGTCTTTGTAATTACTATTGGGGCTATAGCATTACCATCAATAGAAAATGTACAGGCCTGCGGATCGTATACATTACCCTTACTTGCTGTAGGTAATTATTATACTGCACCTAACGGTGCAGGTACGCAAATTGCTGCGGGCACAACTATTACAAGTACACAAACTATATATGTGTTTGCCCAGGAGGAAAGCTGTACAGATGAAGATAGCTTTACTGTAACTATATCGCCCACAATGGCAATAGACCCGGAAAATGTAGCGGTTTGTGGATCCTACACTTTGCCTGCCTTAGAGGCTGGTGGATATTACACAAGCCCTGACGGGCCTAACGGCATCGGAGTTTTAGTGCCGGCAGGCACTGTTATTACAACATCGCAAACACTTTATTTATATCTTGTATATGGTGCCTGCGTTATAGAGGGCGAATTTGTTATAACCATACTTACAAGCGATACCATACAGCTAACGCCGCTAACTGCCTGTGGTAACGACACCGGTATTGCAACTTTCGATCTTACACAGGCTACCGCACAAATACAGCAAACCATACCTAACGCAAGGGTGCAGTTTTTTGTAACTCCTATGGATGCCGCAACGAATACTAATCCTATTGTGAATGCCAATGCTTATTTTACACCATCAACAACTATATATGCGGGAGTTACCATTCCGGATAATTGTTACTATACCCTTGCGCTCAATTTAGTTATTACAGAGTGTACAAACTCTGTACTTACAGGAATAGTAAGGTATGACGCAAATACTAACGGATGTGATAGTAATGATGCGGGTTTTGCAGGCACACAGGTAAGTCTTATTATGGGCAACGTTATTTATAACACTTTTACCAATGCAGCGGGAGAGTATGCTTTTTACAATATAACTAACGGCTCAGGAGAGGTTGTACTAAGTGCAGTAAATACTAATGTTTATAATGTTTCGCCGGCAGGGTATGATGTTGTAATAAGTAATGAGCCTTATACAGCTGATTTTTGCGTTAGTCCTATAGATCCTTTTACAAATGTATCTGTTGCTATATGGCCGTCTACCACAGTTGTGCCCGGGTTTGCGGCAGGATATTATATAGCCATTTACAATGATGGCACTAATGTAGAGAGTGGCCAGGTTACATTTACTTTTGATAGTTCTAAATATACCTTCCTGTCTTCATCAGAAACCGGAACGGTATCAGGAAATACCGTAACATTTGATTATGCCAATCTGTTACCGGGAGAGCAACGGTATATTTTTGCCGACTTTACAGCTGCCCAGCCGCCGGTACTTAACCTGGGCGATGAGGTTGTGGTGAGTGCTTCGATTACACCGCTGACAGAGGATACTTACCCGGAAAACAATACATACACGCTAACTCAAACTGTTGTTAACTCTTACGACCCTAATGATATAACGGTAGATAAAGGCGAATTCATTACTTTAGATCAGGCTACAGGCTATCTGCAATATACCATCCGTTTCCAAAATATGGGTACTGCCAATGCTACTAATGTGAGGATAGCTACGGTCCTCGATCCTAATCTTGACTGGGAAACATTTGAACCTGTGGGCGCAAGCCATACGTATCGCGCAAATCGTACAGGACAGGATGTGTATTTTAGTTTTGAGGGTATACAGTTACCTTATGAAAGTGCCGATGAACCTGCAAGCCACGGATCTGTAAGCTACCGCATAAAACCAAAAGCTACTATAGCAATAGGAGATGTAATGACGGCGCAGGCAGGTATTTACTTTGATTTTAATGAAGCAATTATAACCAATATTGCCACAACAACGGTAAGGGCTGTTGCAGGTTTAAATACTGTAAGCAATAATAGTTTTAAAATATACCCCAACCCGGCTACAGGCATTGTAAACCTTGAGCTTAATAATGTTATTAATGCAACTGCTGTAACTATTACCGATGTGTTGGGCAAAACGGTACTTAAAGATGTTATTAGCGGTACACAGGCTACGGTAAATATAACATCGCTAAAAAGCGGGCTATATTTCGTGACCCTTAAAACCGATGGTAAACAACTAACAGAAAAATTAATTGTAAAATAAATATTTGTGTGTTTTTAATTTTAAAAATGCCCCTTGCGAAAGCAAGGGGCATTTTAGTTTTAAAGAATTATTTTTTATAAAGCAGTAAGCAATCCCGCCATGTTTATGTATTTACCTTCCCGGCCGGTTATCCTGTAATCAAAGGTATACGTTAGGTCGCCTTCTAAAAAATCTTTATAATATCGGGTATCGTGTACCATACGATCATGTTCGGTAATATCGGGTGGGGGCAGGGTAAGCTCTGTATTGCTTATGCCTTCAACAATAAATTCGTAAGTGTCTTTCTCAAATGTTTTTATTACTCCCGATAGTTTAAAATCATCACTATCGGTATTATTATAAATGTCCATATCCAGTTTTATGGAATGCTCTCTATATTCGGCCGCAATGCTGTGCTCATTCTCTTTAAACTTAAAATGGCCATCGGCTTTAAAAAATTCTTTAAAACCGTCAAATATCTTTTTTATTTCTTCACGTTTTAATTCTTTACGCTTGTACTCATACTTCCTTTTATATTCGTCGTGTTCGGCTTTTATGTCAATTTTTATTTTCAGGTATCCTAAATCCATGGTAAGGGTAGTTTAATTTTAAAGTTCGACAACTTTGGGTTTATAAAAATTTACATAAAAAAAGGAATCAGGGTTAACGCCTGCCTCTACCACCTTAGCCTTAACTAATTCTGTTTTGGCCGCATCGTTTTCAATATCAAGAAAAGTAATGAACTCGGCAAGGTTTGTAAATTTAAAGCTCAAATCGGTATTAAGAGAATACTCTGTAATACTGTATTGTGCCGCAGATATTTCTATCCCTGATTTTTTAAAAGCCTCGTGTATGGTGTTCAGGTTTTCGTTCATGGCAGGTATATTTTAAGCCCGGTTAATTAATATTAGTTTATATTTCTTAGAGGTAATTATCTTACTAAGAAACAATCACAAATTATTAATTATATTTTAATCAGGGTCTTAAAATAGCCATAAAGTTTAAGTCTTTATAATGCTATTTCTTTAATAATGTATCTATGGTAAGCTGCATCGCGGCAATGGTTTGTTCCTGCGCAGCAATGGTTTTAAGAAGGGCATCTTTTTCGGTAGAATAATCAGATAAGGCGGGCTCAGCAACTGTGGTAGTGTAATTTGTTGTAGCGGTATAGCCCTTATATTTTAAGTAGAGGTCTAAATTTACAAATTCGTCGAGGGTAATGCTATATTCCTCACAAATTTTTTGCATTATTTCAACCTTAGGGTAAGAAATGCCACGCACATAAGTTCCTACAACACTTTTTTTAAGTCCGAATTTAGCACCAAAGTCATCCTGCGATAAAAAATTGTTTTCGCATAGATATTTAATATTCAATCCTATGTAGTTCTTGATGGGCATATTAATTATTTATAAAAAGAATTTTATTTGTTTTTACGATTTAAATTTCTATATTTAACTTTATAAATATACAGAAAATATTTGCAAAATACCAGAACATGACAGTTAGCGAATTTTTGAAAGAAAGGAACACAAAAATTATAGAACGTTATAAACAACTCAGGGATGATAAAGTATCCGGTAGCGAGGCAAAGCAAATTATAAGCAGTGAGTTTGCAGGGCTCTCAATACACACAATAGGGCAAATAGTTTACAATAAAGAATATTCTAACAGCCCACATAAAGATAAGTCATAAAAAAAGCTCCGGTAATATACCGAAGCTCTTCCTGAATTAATAAGTAAGATATATTTTTTACAGTTTATCTGTTTCCACTATTTGCAGTTTGCCTGCAGGTACAGTATCTGTAGTGTCTTTAATAAGTAGTACCCCAAAAATATTTAACGGTATGTCTATACCTTCGTCAGAGTTGCGTATTTCTTCCAGTATCGTTTCATAATCGGCAGGGTTAAGTATAAGCGAATCGCCTTTATCTATTTTTTTAGCTAAAAGATAATCCCTGAGTGAGGCTATAGAAATACCGTGTGCAACAACTACAAATTCTGACATATAATTTTTTTTATAATGCTAATTTAGCATCATAAAATCTAATTTTATAAAAGGTTTTGTTAAATTAGGTATTCCTGATAATAGTGTGTAGTACTTACTACCTTAACATATATAAGGTGCACTCATTTTTTTAGCCTGAAAATCTTTACTTACTTCTAATAAACTAAATAGTATGGTAAGCTTATTTTGGGTTTATTTATAAGTGTTTAAAGTATTTACAATCGTTTTAACTTCATCATCAGTAAGTACCGGGCTTATTGGAAGGCTTAAAACTTCTTCATGAATTTGTTCTGTAACAGCAAACGTTAAGTGATTGTACTCGGCATAAGCCTCCTGTTTGGCAGGCGGGGTAGGGTAGTGTATTAATGTCTGGATATCATTCCATGCCAAATATTGCTGCAGCCTGTTGCGTTCTTTAGTGCGTATAACAAAGAGGTGCCACACATGCGCGTTTTCATCTGCCGGGTATAGTGGCAAGATAATATCAGGATGGTTAATGTTGTCTATGTAATACTTTGCTATTTCGCGGCGGCGGTCATTCTCTGCATCAAGATATTTTAACTTAACATCCAGCACAGCAGCCTGAATTTCGTCGAGCCTTGAGTTTAACCCCTGGTATTTATTTACATACTTTTCTTCGCTGCCATAATTAGCCAGAGTGCGTATGGTTTGTGCTAAAGCATCGTCGTTTGTGGTAACAGCACCGGCATCGCCCAGTGCGCCCAGGTTTTTTCCTGGATAAAAGCTAAACCCGGCAGCATCGCCCAGGTTACCGGTTTTAGTGCCCTTATATTCGGCACCTATGGCCTGTGCATTATCTTCAATAATTTTGAGGTTGTGTTGCTGTGCCAATGCTTTTAACCCATCTGAAAATACTGCCTGGCCGTACAAATGCACAATCATTACAGCCTTGGTTTTAAGAGTAACTGCCTGCTCAATTTTATTCAGGTCTATATTATACGTTTCAATATCAGGTTCAACAAAAACAGGGGTAAGGTTATTATCTGTAATGGCTAAAATGCTTGCTATATAGGTGTTAGCAGGCACAATGACTTCGTCTCCCGGTTGCATGATACCAAGTTCTATATATGTTTTAAATATAAGGCGAAGGGCATCGAGCCCGTTTGCTACACCAATGGCATGTTTAATCCCAATATATTTTGCAAGGTTTTGCTCAAAGCCTTTTACCTCGTTGCCCAAAAGATACCAGCCACTACGAAATGTTTTTAGCATACGCTCTTCAATTTCCTGTTGGTGGGCAAGGTTTACTTGTAAAAGGTCGAGAAATTTTATCATGGTATAAAAGTACTAAATACAGATTAAAGAAAAAATAGTGGCTTTTAGTATTAGGATTTAAAGCAGTTTACATAAACTTGTGGTCGTGCTGATACAGAAATTTCTATATTTGCCATCCGCATTTTAGGGGTATGTAATGAAAATTACATAAATTGTCGTAAGCTGAAAGATTTAACAATATACCAGGGATTTTAGATGAAGATAAAGAGTTTATTTCTCAAGACGAATGCGAAGAGGGATTATTATTTTGGGAAGTATAAACTTTCATTAAGCAAGCACCACGTGCTTGATAAGTATATGGAAAAATATCCGCTATACGATCGTTTCCTGCCATTGTTATGCTCAGGCTTTAAAGGGCTTATAGTAGATATTGGTGCTAATATAGGCGATACCAGCATTGCTATTTTTGCCCAGAACAACGATGCATTTATTGCAGGTGTAGAACCGGATAAGCTGTTTTTTAATGAGTGTATTCATAATATAAAAATTAATGGTTTGTCTCACAGGTTTTTGGGTATAAATAAGTTTGTTACTACCCAAACAGGAAATTTTGTGGTTAAAAAAAGTAAGAGCCTTTCTACAGGATCTATTGAAAAAGCAGAGGACGGGGCTGCTATAAATTCGCTGTCGTTTTCTGAACTTATGGATCTTATTCCGACAGAAAAAAAGCAGACATTTGATATTTTAAAGATAGATACTGATGGTTTTGACTGGGATATATTAAAATCGTTCTCAGAATTTGCTAAGGATGATGCTAATGTTCCTGAATTTATTTTTTTTGAAATGCAAACATTTCTTAATAACCGCGAAAAGGATATTGATGGAAGGGACGAGATTATTAATAAATACAAGGATGCTTTACACAGTATTAGTAAATTGGGCTATACTAATTTTGCCCTGTTTGATAACTTTGGTACGTTCCTGAAAAAAGTTACATCAGTAGATGAAATTCATGAATTTAACCAGTATATAAAGCGTTCGCAAATAACTAACCTGCACTCTACATTTTACTTTTTAGATGTTTTGGCTTACAAAGCACCGTCTGACACTTATGTAGATGAGGTGCTTAATAAAATGTATACTAAATGAAAATTCTTGTAGACCCTCAAATATATAATTCTCAGGTTTATGGGGGTGTTTCAAGGTACTATACAGAGGTATTTTCGCAATTAAGCACAAAAGATGGCGTGCAGATAGAGATACCCATTTTTTTTTCTAAGAATGAGTATTTAAAAATTAGCAGCTTATATAAAAAGGAGCACAGGCGCTTTAATGCCATACTTAATTTAATGTCTAACCTGGGTATAAGCACCCGGAAGATGGTAAAAAAGAGGAGTAAAAAGAAAGCAATTACTGCGCTCAAAAAACAAAAATATGATATTTTTATACCTACTTATTACGACACTTATTTTTTAGATTATATAAATGGTAATCCTTATGTGCTAACTGTTTATGACATGATTCATGAGCTTTTTCCGCAGTATTTTAACGATGCAAAAGAGATAGTTGCAAACAAGTTGCTGCTCATGCAAAAAGCTGCCAAAATTATTGCTGTTTCGCATAATACTAAAAAGGATATAATAAAGCTCTACCCGGATATTGATGCCTCTAAAATAGAAGTGGTGTATCATGGGAGTTCTATTAATATTACTGAAAGCAAAGCAGTTGATTTACCCGATAACTACATTTTGTTTGTAGGTGTGCGGGACCACTATAAAAATTTTGATTTTTTAATAGCGTCAATTGCATCTTTATTGCAAGAAGATAAAACCCTGCAATTAGTTTGTGCCGGTGGCGGAATGTTTACCACGAAGGAAATAGAATTGCTTGAAAAATATGATCTTAACGGCCGTGTATTACAAAAAAGTTTTAAGGAAGATGAGTTAGGTCAGTTTTATAAAAAAGCAAAGTGTTTTGTTTTTCCGTCTGCTTATGAAGGTTTTGGTATACCGGTTTTAGAGGCAATGGCCTGCGGTTGCCCCATAGTTTTAACCAATAACAGTTCGTTTCCTGAGGTGGCAGGCGATGCCGGTATTTTTTATGAGTTGGGCAATATGTCAGATCTGAAAGAAAAAATAGAATGGGTTACTTATAATGTAAATGTGAGGGCAGAGTATAGTGCTAAAGGCCTGCAACAGGTACAAAAATTTACATGGATGGACGCTGCAGAAAAATGCTTTGCTATATATAAAGAAGCAGCAATTCAAAATAAATAATAGGATTTATATACAAACCACACATGAAATTTTCGATAATTACAGTTAATTACAATAACGCGGCAGGCTTAGAGAAAACCTTTAAAAGCGTTTTTTCTCAAACCTATGCTGATTTTGATTTTGTAGTTATTGATGGTGGAAGTACCGATACCAGTACGAATATTATAGAGCAGCACAAGGATAAAATTTCGTACTGGATAAGCGAAAAAGATACGGGTGTTTACAATGCTATGAATAAAGGCATCAGGGCAGCAAAAGGAGATTTTGTGATATTCATGAACTCCGGCGATGTGTTTTTTGATGCAGATGTATTACAAAATGCATACCCGCTAATAACTCCCGAATATGCAATTTACTATGGGAACAACATTAAAAAAAGCCCCTCTTCAGAGAGGTTAAAGACCTATCCTGCAAAACTTAATTTTTCATTTTTTTATTCGAGTTCGCTTAACCATCAGTCAACTTTTATAAAAAAGTCGTTGTTTGATGATATCTTTTACTACAATGAAAATTACAAGATAGCCTCCGACTGGGAATTTTTTGCGTATGCTATTTGCCTGCAAAACGTACCATATAAATACCTAAACCAAACCATCTCAATTTACGATTTTACAGGAATTTCGTCAACCCAATCTGAGTTGCTCGCAAAAGAAAAACTGGACAGTATAAAAAAATACTTTCCCGCCTTTGAAGATGATTATGTAGACATATCGTTGCTTACATCTAAGCGGGTACAGCAAATTTTCCATATCCAGAAATATCCTGTTGCCTGGAGAATTTTAAAGAATTTTATATCGGTTATATTACTGTTTTTGCCAAAGCTAAAGAAATAATAGAAGGCGGCGGCTGTAACACAGTAACTATAAAAGTCTTTGACCGCAAATTATTTATATTAACTTTGCTATCAAAATTGCACCCCTATGAAAAAAATCCATGTAGGTTTTTTACTTTCTTATGATTTCGATAAACTGCGGTTATCTATCCCACCGGTATATAAACATGCCGACAGGATTTTTATAGCGCAGGACGAAAACTTTTTAACCTGGTCTGGTAATAAATTTGAAGTAGACCCTGCCTTTTTCGAATGGCTTAAGGAGTTTGACGTTGATAATAAGATAGAAATATACAGGGATAATTTTTATATACCTACAATAACTCCTATACAAAACGATACGAGAGAAAGGCACATGCTGTCGCTTAAAATGGGAATAGGCAACTGGTTGATTCAAATAGACAGCGACGAGTATTTTGTAGATTTTGGCAGTTTTGTAAAACAAATGCGAAAATATGATTCGTTTTTAGATAATCCGGCGAAGACTCCTGTACAATTATCAGGCTTTCATATAGATATATATAAGTATGTAGATGAGGGTATATTGTATGTAAAAAACACCTGTAAAGCGCTGTATGCCACAAATTATCCTAATTACAAGCAGGCAAGGCAAACACGCGAAAGGATTATTTACTTAGATGGTTTTACATTTCATGAATCGCTTTCAAGATCTGAAAAAGATTTAGAGAATAAGATTAACAACTGGGGTCACCGTGATGAGGTAAATCCTGAATTTATGGATAAATGGAAGAGGGCTAATAAAGATAATTACCAGGAAATAAAAGATGTATTTTATCTGAATGGTACACAATGGAAGGAGTTAGGTTTTGTACCGGTAAAGAAAATGGACGAAATTAAACGCCATTTTGCCGAAACTAAGGAGATGGAAATAACACCTTTTTTCCTATGGAAGAAAAACTTTGGACAGTGGTTTAAATTTCTAACTAAAAAAACCAACCACGATTACGAGAAGTATTTTTAGGCAATATCAAATACAAAAGAGCCGCTTCCTGATTTAGAAAGCGGCTTTTCTGCATAATATCAATTTTTACCACAAAGCACACAAGGTTTTTCACGAAGAGACACAAAGTAAGCCTTACACTTGCATAATGATAACAATCCTGGGAACCAGAATTGAAGAACACAAGGCTTTATGTGATAGTATAGCTTAGTGTCCCCCCGCCCATGGCGGAATAGAGGCATGCTTTTATTCATGTAGCCTTGTGTTCTTAGTGAAAAACTTCGTGTGCTTTGTGGTAAAACTTTGCATAAAATGATCGCATATCGGTCTAATATATATTCATAAATGATATGAATTACAACCGGTAAAGCGAAATGTACTCTTCGGCAGCTTTATCCCAACTAAAAAAATCAGCGCGGGCTTTTATTTTAGTAAGGTATAAATCAGGGTTTTGTTTAAACTCGCCTAATTTTTGCAGGACAAAATCCCTCATATACTCCGGTTCAAAATTATCCCAGTAAAAAGCAGCATCGCCGCCTATTTCCGGTAATGATGTAAGCGTACTTAAAAATACAGGTTTGCCAAAACGCATGGCTTCTACAGGCGGCAGTCCAAACCCTTCGCGTATAGACGGGAATAAAAAGGCTGCGCAGTTAGCTAAAAAATACTGTTTGCCCTCTTCACTTACCTTTCCCGTCAGGAAAACCCTGTTTTCTAAATTTTTAAGTTTAATATACTCTTTTACTTCCTGTCCATAGGCTTTATCATTCCCGCCGGAAATAACTAAGTTATAACCATCGGTAATTTCAATCATTTTTACAAGGGAGAGAAAATTTTTGCGTTCTACGAAATCGCCTATGCTGTAAAAAAAAGGTTTATCTGTAGGTATTCCGGCGTTGTAGCCGTCAAAATTTACAAGGGTAGAAATTGGGTTACCATTATAAATTACCGTTTGCTCTACATGCGGAATTTGGAAGTAGTTATGTGCCTGTTGCTTTGCAAATTCAGATATATAAGTAATAACATCTGCACGCTTTAATTTTTCTTTAAATATCTTAATGTTAGCTTCGGCCTCTATTTCGTTTTGCTCTTCCATAAAATTTACATCATGAATGGTCAGGATATATTTTCCGGGGGCAAACATGGGTTCTACTTTAGTATTTTGGTTCAGGCTGTGCCACACATCAAATTTTTGCCTGATCCTGAACATAGCATGGCGTTGCAGGCTGGTGTATTTTTTATATTTAAAGATGTCTTTAAACTCTTCAGCGGCCTTTTGCGGGTTTTTCAGGTTTAAGTAAATTTCAAGATCTGTTAGCGGTTTCCCGGCAATAGCCTTAATAAGTTCATAATTAAAAGTGCCAAGCCCACCGGCCCGGTTTTTCATATTATGCGATTCCAGAAAAACAGATTTCATAACTTTTTTTCGTAAAAATATCATTTAATTTAGATTCACTGCCCAGTAATACTTATTTTTGTTCAAATTATTTTTATGCAGTTCCGGATTCACCAGGATTTTAAAAACCTTACTCAAAACCTGATTTTAGTTATTGATAATTTTAAAGATCAGGGCAAAGATTTTGTTATTGGTACACGGAATATTATAAAAGAATTTGATGTAGATGGCAATAAGGTTATTGTAAAATCTTTTAAAATACCTAATGTATTAAATAAGCTTATATACAGGTACTTTAGGAAATCTAAAGCTAAGCGCTCTTACGAGTATGCTATTAAACTGCAGGAAAAAGGCATAGGCACACCACAGCCGTATGCATGGTTTGAAAATCACGATATTTTAGGGTTAACAGACAGCTACTACATAAGTGAGCATCTTTTTGCCGACCTTACCTTTAGGGAGCTGGTAGAGATTCCTGATTTTCCTGACCACGAAAACATACTAAGGCAGTTTACCCATTTTTGTTTTTTACTACATGAAAAAGGTGTAGAATTTACTGACCATTCTCCCGGCAATACCCTGATTAAAAAAGTGGCAGATGGCAAGTATAACTTTTACCTGGTAGACCTTAACCGTATGAATTTTCATGACAGCATGAATTTTAACCTGCGAATGGAAAACCTAAAAAGGCTTACGCCAAAGCAGGAAATGGTAGCTGTTATGAGTAACGAGTACGCTAAATATTACAATAAGTCCGAAGCTGAGATATTTGAAAGCCTTTGGCATAAAACGTCCGAATTTCAAAGAAAATTCTGGAGGAAAAGAGCTTTGAAAAAGAAGCTAAAATTTAAAAAAGCATAATTTTCTTAAAAGTTTATACATGAAAGCATCTGTTATAATGAGTACCTATAACGCCGAAGAATGGCTTGAAAAAGTTATTTGGGGCTTTAGTGTGCAATCCGAAAGTGATTTCGAGATTATTATTGCAGATGACGGATCTGGCCCTAAAACAAAAGAATTGATTGACAGGCTTAGGGGCGAAATCAAAATGCCACTAATACACGTATGGCAGGAAGACAACGGTTTCCAGAAAACACAAATTTTAAACAAAGCTATAGTAGCATCATCGTCTGACTATCTTATTTTTACCGATGGCGATTGTATACCCCGCGCGGATTTTGTGGCTACACACCTTGCAAAAAAAGAGCAGGGTTATTTTTTATCGGGTGGATATTTTAAACTCCCTATGGATATTAGCAAAGCTATAACTAAAGAAGATATAGCTGCCCAAAATTGTTTTAATGTAACGTGGCTTCAAGAGAGAGGGTTACAATCGGGCACATTAAAACTTTCTGCAAAAGGTTTAAAAGAAAAATTACTAAACCTTTTAACACCTACAAAAGCAAGCTGGAACGGGCATAACGCATCTGCTTATAAAGCAGAGCTTATTGCTGTAAACGGTTTTAACCAGGAAATGCAATATGGTGGCGAAGACCGCGAAATGGGAGAGAGGCTTTTTAATAAAGGCTTAAAATCTAAACAAATAAGGTACAGCGCCATTTGCGTACACTTAGATCATGCCCGAGGCTATGTAAACCCGGAGATGTGGAAAAAGAATAATGATATAAGGGAGTACACTAAGAAAAATAAAGTAGTTCGCACTACTACAGGTATAGACTTTAATTAAGGTCTGTATATTTTTTAAGTGCGGGCAATATAAGGTCTGGTGTAAAATCTTTGTATAACCGCAATGCCTCTTTTTTCATTTCTTTTGGCGAATTACCTCCATACAGTTCCGGTTTAAAATCATTTAAGTGTACAGATACTGTTTTAATACCATCATCAAACGAGTTCCATGCATCTTTATTAATCCATGTAGAAAAAATGGTAAACGTAGGTATATTAATAGCCTTTGCCATATTAACAGCGCCACCCTCGTTACTAATAAGGGCATCACAATGGTATAGTATAGATAAAAATTCTCTTATACTGCCCGGTGTAATATCCATTTTAATTTTAGCTTGCGTTTGCGGCTGGCACAAATTATAAATTTCTGTAGCCTGCTCTATTTGAGACGGTACATAATTAAAAAGCAGGCAAACATCTTTTTGCGCAATAACGTCGAGCAACTGGGCCATGTAAGGCGCAGGGTATGTTTTGTTTATACCACTGCCCAATACGCCAATCATGTAAAGTTTTGATGCTTTGTTAAGCCCATTCTTTGCAACAATAACACGACCGCTTTCAATCTCTGCATCTGTCATATATATAACAGGCTTGCTCACTAAAGGAGCATCCGGCTGTAATACTTTTAGTAATTGCAGGCGATTATCAAGCGCAAGCCCGGCATTGCTTAGAGGGGTCTTTAGTTCTTTAACCGTATGGGTGTAGAGAAAACTGGTATACCTTTTATAAAAACCTATTTTTTTCTTCGCGCCCGAAAATGCAACAATAAGGTTACTTTCCAGGATGCCGTAAGCATCTATAATAATATCATACTTTTCATTTCTGGTTTCAAAAAGAAACTTAAGGAAAAGCCACTTATTCCTGCGGTACTTATTATCAAATAAAATAACCTTGTCTATATTGGGATTGTTCTCTACAACCGGCTGTGTAAACGGATAGATAAGGTATTCTATACTCGACGCCGAATAGATGTTCTTTAAATTATTGCAAATTATAGAGCTCACCAGTACATCGCCTATCATTTTTTGCTGAATAACCAGTATTTTCAGCTTGAGTAATTGCGGCTCTGCCTGTTGCATTTCTACCAGGTACACGTAGCGCATATACTCATCGGTACTTAATATGCTCGCAATTTCATACCCGCGCCTTCCGTTAAGGAATCCCAGTTTTAAAACAAAATATTTAAAGAACCTAAACCTGGGGCGTATACTAAAATGGTAAAAGTTTGGGGTAATGTTTTTATCCAGTACTTCTTTAGCCTTAAGTTTAGAGTACATAAGCCTTTTGCTTAAAAACTCTTCCTTGTTCTTAAAAGAATAATGGTCTATGGCCGCTTTAAGCAAGCCGGTTTTACCCTGAATAATAAGCTTTTCGTGAACCAGCTTTTTAGAGTACCAGCATTTAGATGTCCTAAAAAGCCTTATAGTTTTATCAGTATTAAAACTATTGTTTATAAGTGGTTTGCCTTCATAATAAAAGGTACGCTTTACAAGAAAAGCAACCTCCTCCGGCTCACTGTTTATTTTTTTTAAAATTTCGGTTATTCCCTTTTGCGATACTCTTTCATCGGCATCAAAAAAGACCACCCAGTCATTAGTGGCCAGTTTTATGGTATAATTTCGTTGAGAAGAAAAATCGTCAAATACCCGCTGGTAAAATCTTACATGCGGAAATTCCTGCTTAATAATTTCCGGAGTCCTGTCGGTACTAAAAGAGTCTACAACAACAATCTCGTCGGCAAACGACATGTTTTGCAGGTACTCCCTTATATTATGCTCCTCATTATAAATTATGGCAAGGGCCGATATTTTAGTGGGGTTACTGTTCATTATTAAACAGCTACATCATATTCCCTCAGGGCATTATTAAGCGATGTTTTTAAATCAGTAGATGGTTTACGTTTGCCTATAATCAGCGCACACGGAACCTGATATTCTCCGGCAGCAAATTTTTTAGTATAGCTGCCCGGTATAACAACACTGCGTGCAGGCACAATACCTTTCATCTCTACAGGTTCATCTCCGGTAACGTCAATAATTTTAGTGCTTGCAGTAAGGCATACATTTGCTCCAAGCACAGCTTCGGTTTCAACACGAACACCTTCTACCACAATACAACGGGAGCCTATAAAAGCGCCGTCTTCTATAATAACCGGTGCAGCCTGTAGTGGCTCGAGCACACCGCCAATACCCACACCGCCGCTAAGGTGTACATTTTTACCTATTTGCGCACAGCTGCCTACCGTAGCCCAGGTATCTACCATAGTACCTTCGTCTACATAAGCACCTATGTTAACATAACTTGGCATTAAAATTACGCCGCTTGATATATAAGCACCGTAGCGTGCTACAGCGTTAGGCACCACACGAATTCCTTTTTCGGCATAGTTACGTTTAAGAAGCATTTTATCATGATATTCAAAAATACCGGCCTCAAGAGTTTCCATTTTCTGGATAGGGAAGTAAAGTACCACCGCTTTTTTAACCCACTCATTAACCTGCCATCCGCCGTTAACAGGTTCAGCAACACGCAGTTTCCCGGTGTCTAATAATTCTATAACCTCACGGATAGCGTTTGTAGTTGTTTCTTCCTGTAAAAGCGCGCGGTCGTTCCACGCCTGTTCTATAATAGATTGTAAAGTATTCATGTCGATATTTGTGATAGGGCAAAGATAGCAATCTGATTAAATTATGGAAGCTTTTACACTAAATATCACTATTTCGAATATTAAATTTACGTATTCTCGTGCCCGGTTTTTGTACCTTTATATATAGTTACAAAATATAATGAAAGACAATTTTTCTACACAGGCAAAAGCCTATGCACAGTACAGGCCATACTATCCGCCCGAAATGATATCCTATATAGTTAGTTTAGTGCCACATAAGGATACTGCTCTTGACGTTGCCACAGGAAACGGACAGGTAGCTGCCGCCCTTGCACCTTATTTTAAAGAGGTGTATGGTACAGATATCAGCGCAAAACAACTGCAAAATGCCATACCGGCACCTAATCTTATATATAAGGAAGGAAGTGCCGAAGATACCGGTTTTAATAATGAACAGTTTAACCTTGTTACCGTTGCCCAGGCTATACACTGGTTTAAGTTTGATGCTTTTTATGCCGAAGTAAAACGGATACTAAAACCCGATGGTATTTTTGTAGTAATGGGCTATGGGTTGTTTTCTACCAATCCTGAAACAGATGTTATAATTAACCACTTCTACAAAGATATCATTGGCTCGTATTGGGATCCTGAACGTAGCTATATAGATGAGAATTACACTACGATCCCTTTTCCGTTTAAAGAAATTGAAGCCAAAAAATTCACTAACCGTTTTACCTGGACGTTCGAACAGCTAATAGGGTATTTAGAAACATGGTCGGCAGTACAGCACTACATAAAACAAAAAGGCACTAACCCTGTAGATCTTATTTGCGGAGAGTTGCAATCGTGCTGGGAAAAAAGCGATAAACAGGTAACGTTCCCGCTATTATTACGAATAGGAAAAATGTAATTATTCTTTATATATAACCACACCTATATATAAGGAGCGGTTTAGGCAAGCGCATATTTGCGATGGCCGGTCCCGCTCTCGCCTATAGCTCTGCGCTGCGCCAGCCTACCGGCAGGCAGGCTTCGAGGCTGCCGGCTCCATCGGGGCTATAAGCCGTCGGGATTTTGTGTTTGCAATTCCGTCCTGGCTCCTTTCTTATGTATAGTTACGAATTCGTGCAAATAAGTGCAATTCGTGTCACCTTATATATAAGAGTAAATCTTTGCGCATCTTCGTGCCTTCTTCGCGCAACTTTGCGCAATAACCTCTTTGAAACAAAAAAACTTTCGTTTCCAAGCTTCACGTTAACAAAGAGTTAAGAAAAAGAATAAAAAAAGTAAGAAATAAGTCTTTGAAAAGACAAAAGAAGTGTTACTTTTGCACCCGCTAACAAGCACAAGTTCATTGAGAGATTGA
>NZ_KB899969.1 GCF_000378485.1 Flavobacterium rivuli WB 3.3-2 = DSM 21788
GCTTTTAAGCGAAAAAGGGTTACAAAAAAGAAAACAGCGCTCTGCCGATGTAGAACCTGTGTTCGCACATCTCAAACACAATAACAATTTTAAGAGGTTTACTTTAAAAGGACTTGAAAAAGTAGAATTAGAGTTCGGATTAATGGCCTTAGCACACAATCTGAGAAAGAAAATAGCGGCGTAAGCCACTTGAAAAATATCCTGACCTGAAAAATATAATAGCCTAATATAATAATGCTAAAAATGAAAAAACCGCCTCAATTGAATATTGAGACGGCTTCTTTAAGTTCCCCCTCTTGGGCTCGAACCAACCCCGATAGCTATCGGGGCTCTGATTAACAGTCAGATGCTCTAACCAATTTGACTAAGGGTTATATTTTGCCTTCAACTTTGTAGCCATATCAGGATATATTAGCAGGTTTTGAATGTATGTCTTGCTTTTCATCGGGGCTCTGATTAACAGTCAGATGCTCTAACCAATTGGACTAAGGTTTATATTTTTCCTTCAACCTTGTAACCATTTCAGGATATATCAACAGGTTTTGAATGTATGTCTTGCTTTTCATGAGCTTAATATGTTTCTCTATTGCCAGAGCCTGTGTTTTGTTCTCGCACTCTAAAGAAAATACGAGTACCCAATCATCTGCGTTATACGTAAACTTTCGCGAATCTGAATTTTCGTGAAATTCTAAGCGGGTATTTATATCTGATGTATAACCCGTGTAGTATCTGTTTAATTTATCGGAATGTAAAATATAAACGTAATGCATAATTGAGCGAAAATCATAAGCATAAAAAAAGCCTTACATTGCTGTAAGGCTTTTAAGCTCCCCCTCTTGGGCTCGAACCAAGGACCCTCTGATTAACAGTCAGATGCTCTAACCAACTGAGCTAAGGAGGAAACTGTATATTGTTTCGTAACTTTTATAAGGTTAAAACCTCTTTAAAATTACCTGGTTTTTCTCATTCTTAAAGGCTAATGTTTCGCCTTTATTGCGGTGCAAATATATAACCATTTTTCAGTTTCGCAAAAAAAATATCAAAAAAAATTAAACTTTTTTTCGAGGCCTAATTCACGATCAATTGGTAGATGTCTTTACCAAAAACTAAAGCCATAAGGCTTAACAAGATAACCATACCAACGGTTTGTACAACGCCCGCTGCTTTGTCTCCCAGCCTGCGCCCTGTAACCATTTCGGCAATGGTAAATATGGCATGGCCACCGTCAAGGCCCGGTATAGGAAGGATGTTCATAAAGGCAAGCCCTATAGAAAAAAGCGCGGTAAAGTTCCAGAAAAACTCCCAGTTCCATGAAGTAGGCAGCTTAGATGCTATACCCACAACACTTGTTACCTGCTTGTAGGCACCCGTACTTGGGCGAAGGATTAATTTAAACTGCTTAATATTATACACTATAAGGTCGTAAGACTCGCGCATAGCAACCGGAATGGCCGAAAAGAAGTTGTAGTGCTCTTTAATTATATATTCTTTCGCTACAGTAGGTTTTTGCATGATGCCTACTACACCCAGGCTATCTACGCCGGTGTTAACTTTAAGCGGCTGCCCGCCCCTTACTATATCAAGCTCTATAGCGCCTTTTTTGTGTTTAAAAGCCTGCTCGCTAAGCTGCCCTATGTACATAAACTTTTTACCCTGCACTCCGACTATCTGGTCGCCCACTTTAAGGCCGGCCTTATCAGCGCCAGATGATGGAGAAACAGAATCTATCGTTACTCTGTTAACCATAGGGTGCATAAAATCGCGGCCTTCGGTTTCCAGTATCATTTTTTTACTCTCATCGCTAAGCGGTATGGTAACGGGCTTACCGTCGCGCAGTACCTCAACATTATCGCCAAGCAGCACATCAAGCACCATCCTGTCAAAACGCGGCTGGTATTTGCCATCGGCCTTAATAATTTTATCGCCGTCTTTAAAACCTACTTTTTTTCCGGTTTCGCCAAAGGCAAGGCCATCCTGCTGGGTAACCTCTGTAGAAATATATTTTTTACCATACGTACTGTATACTACAGTAAATATTAACCATGCAAGCAATATATTTACAATAATACCACCCATCATGATTATAAGGCGCTGCCAGGCCGGCTTAGAACGAAATTCCCACGGCTGTGGCTCGCTCTTTAGCTGCTCCGTATCCATGCTTTCGTCTATCATTCCGGATAATTTAACATATCCTCCTAACGGCAGCCAGCCTAAGCCCCACTCTGTTTCGCCTATTTTTTTCTTGAATAATGAAAATCCCGCATCCATAAAAAGGTAGAATTTCTCTACTCTTACTTTAAACATTTTTGCGGTTATGTAGTGACCAAATTCGTGCAGTATTACCAGTATAGACAACATTAATACCAACTGGGCAATCTGAATAAGTGTATCCATTTTTAAGTTTTAATTCAACAAAGTAACGCACAAAAATAGTGTTTTCTGATTTACTTACTACTATTTAAATTTTGAAGCAGATATTTAAATGTTTGTTAATAATGACGAATGCAATTTGCAATTAAACATTGCGGGGTAACTTTACAATTATTAAATTTAATCCGTAAGATTATTCATGCGGAAATATTTTGGGTTTCACCTTAAATCCCTGCTATTATGATAAAGCCTTTACCTTACTTATTATTACGGCTGTTACTGGGCATGAGCTTTTTTGGCCACGGGCTGGTGCGCCTGCCCAAACTTACCAAATTTAGTGAGTGGATGGTGCAGTCGTTCTCTAAATCGATGCTGCCTCAGGCTTTGGTTACTCCCTTTAGTTACGTCTTGCCGGTAGCCGAATTACTAACTGGCATACTATTACTTGCAGGATTGTTTACCCGCACAGCACTTGTAGCGGCGGCAGGTATTATGCTTGTGCTGATATTTGGCTCGTCTATGATTGAGGAATGGAGCGCCATACCCTCGCAGCTTATTCACGGCGCTATTGCTGCTTACTTACTAAACCATATTGAAACCAACCGTTTATCTATAGACCATAAACTAAAACACTAAATTATGTCATCACTATTTTCTATCCTCCAGCTTAAGAGTATTATATTAAAGAACAGGATTGTTATATCGCCTATGTGCCAGTACAGCGCCGAAGACGGTTTTGCTAACGACTGGCACCTGGTACACCTTGGTGCGCGTGCTGTGGGTGGGGCTGCCCTTATTATTCAGGAAGCCACGGCAGTATCGCCCGAAGGCAGGATTTCGCCCGAAGACCTGGGTATATGGAGCGATGAGCACATTGAAAAATACAAACAGATAACTGCTTTTATACAGGCGCAAAACGCATTCCCCGGTATTCAGCTCGCACATGCAGGCCGTAAAGCAAGCACAACGGCCCCGTGGCAGGGCAGCCGCAAGCTTACGCTCGAAGAAAATGGCTGGCGCACCGTTGCCCCAAGCCCCATTCGCTATAGCGAAGATGAAGAGCACCCACCATTAGAGTTAGATAAGGCAGGTATTGCGAAAGTAATAGCCGATTTTAAGGCTGCTGCCAAAAGGGCACTTGAAGCGGGCTATAAAGTTGTAGAAATTCATGCTGCACACGGTTATCTTATACACCAGTTTTTGTCGCCGCTTTGTAACCAGCGTACCGACGAATATGGCGGAAGTTTTGATAACCGAATCCGTTTTTTACTGGAAATTATAGATGCTGTGCAAAGCGAATGGCCTGTAGATTTACCATTATTTGTTCGTATAAGCGGAACCGACTGGGCTGAGGGCGGCTGGAACGAGGACGAATCGGTTGAATTAGCCAAAAGGTTAAAACATACCGGCGTAGATGTTATAGACTGTTCATCGGGCGGGGCGGTATCGCACCAGCAAATCCCTGTTGGCCCGGGCTACCAGGTACCTATTGCAAAACGTGTTAAACATGAGTCGGGATTATTGTCGGGTGCCGTAGGCCTTATTACCGATGCTAAACAAGCCGAAGACATCATTAATAATGGTGAAGCCGACCTTGTGCTTTTCGCCCGCGAATCGTTACGCGACCCTAACCTTCCGCTACGGTTTGCCCATGAGCTCGATGTAAATGTACTTTGGCCTAAGCAATACGAAAGAGCCATGCAAAAACAGGGCAGGGCGTTTTAGTTTTCAAGGAATGCTTATTTATTAATGAACAATAGCGGCGAATTTTTAAAATAGATTCTTCCGTCGCTACAATGACATAGCATATTTATAAAATAATTTAATGAGCGATTGTCATTTTGAGCGAAGTGCAACGAAGTCGAAAAATCTCTAAGATTCTTGCTTTATCAGGGATTCATTATAGAAATTTAGTTCATTATAGCAAGTGAACATATCATACAACTGAATAATTTTTAACACATAGATACATAGGCCAAACTGTATTAAAGGTTAGATAGAAATAAATTTTTCACATAGGGAGGAGCAGAAGCGTAGCTTCAGCTATGTTTTTCTTCAACAGATAAACTATAAAACCTATGCATCTATGTGGTAAAATTTATATGCCATAATATGTCCACCAACATCCTTAAAGGGATCACGGTGTACCTAAAATAAATTACAATGCAAAAAAAAATCAAAACAGCCCTGCTGTCTTACGGCATGTCGGGCAAAGTGTTTCATGCACCATTTTTACAACTCCATGAAGGTTTTGAACTTTTAGGAAGCTGGGAACGCAGTAAACAACTTATTCAGCAGGATTATCCCGAAGTTAAAAGCTATGCCACTTTAGAGGAAGTTTTAGCCAGCGATGCCGAACTTGTAATAGTAAACACACCGGTAGATACCCACTACGAATTTGCCAAAAAAGTACTGGAGGCAGGAAAGAATGCCCTGGTAGAAAAAGCATTTACCACCACAGCCGCCGAAGCGGAAGAGCTGCTTAACCTTGCCAAAGAAAAGGGACTCAAGCTTACCGTTTTCCAGAACAGGCGCTGGGACTCTGACCTTAAAACGGTTAAGAGTGTGCTCGACCAGAAACTTCTGGGTGCGATAGTGGAAGCCGAAATACGTTTTGATCGTTATAATCCTAACCTTAGCCCTAAAGCATGGAAAGAGGGCGCCAATGCCGGTGCGGGTGTATTAAAAGACCTTGGCCCGCATATTATAGACCAGGCCATTTACCTCTTCGGGTATCCGGAAGCGGTTTCGGCAGATATTCGTACACTTAGGGAGGGATCTCTGGTAGATGACAATATAGATATTACATTATTTTATGCTGATAAGCGCGTTCGCCTGCATGCGGGTTTCTTTAACCGTGAGCAACTTCCGGCTTACATCATCCAGGGGCGTAAAGGCAGTTTCTTTAAAGACCGCGGAGACATACAGGAAGACACTCTTAAAACAGGAGCAAAACCTAACCTGACCGACTGGGGTACTGAACCCATAGAAAAATCGGGCCTGTTACATACAGAGGTTGATGGTGTGGTAATACGACAAACTATCCCTACCCTACAAGGCAATTACTACGATTTGTTTGATGGACTGTACCAATCTATTACCGAAGATAAACCGGAACCCGTTACTGCCGAGGATGGCTTGAGGGTAATGAAAATTATAGATGCTGCCAGCGCAAGCAGCGAACAAAAACGCGTGATTAAGTTATAATATAAGATTTATTATCATGGAAAAAAGACAATTAGGCACTACCGATTTGCACGTATACCCTATAACCTTTGGCGGTAATGTTTTTGGGTGGACCATAGACGAGAAAAAATCGTTCGAAATACTGGATGCCTTTACCGGCGCAGGCTTTAATTTTATAGATACCGCCGATGTATATTCACGCTGGAAACCGGGTAACGAAGGCGGAGAGAGTGAAACCATTATAGGCAACTGGTTAAAAAAGAACAAGAACCGCAACGAGGTTATTATTGCCACTAAAGTGGGCAGCGACCTGGGCAACGGTAAAAAAGGCCTTGCCAAAAAATACATTTTGCAGGCTGCCGAAGATTCGCTTAAACGGTTACAGACTGACCATATCGATTTGTACCAAACCCATTTTGACGACGAAAGCACACCTATTGAAGAAACGCTTGAAGCTTATGCTCAATTGATTAAAGAAGGCAAAGTGCGCCACATTGGTGCCTCTAACCTTTCGCCGAACAGGCTTAAAGAATCGTTAGAAATTGCTGCTGCAAACGGCCTGCCGCTGTACCAGACTTTTCAGCCGGAATATAACCTGTACGAAAGGGAAAAGTTCGAGAATGGAATAGAGCCTCTATGCCTCGGCAATAACCTTGGGGTTATTACTTATTTTTCTTTAGCCAGCGGATTCCTTACCGGTAAATACCGCACAAAAGCTGATCTTGGCAAAAGTGCACGCGGCGGCGATATGGATAAACATTTTAACGACCGTGGCTTTAAAATCCTTGCAGCGTTAGATGAGGTTTCTAAAACCCTGAACTCTAATCCGGCAACCGTTGCACTGGCGTGGCTTATACACCGCCCGTCGGTTACAGCGCCTATTGTAAGTGCTACCAGTATAGAGCAGCTGCAAAGCATCATCCAGGCACCAGACCTTGCTATAACCGCCCACGAAATTGAGCTGTTAACGCAGGAGAGTGCGTGGTAACTCTTCCAACCTGCAAGGTTTCTAAAACCTTGTAGGTTTAACATTATTCATTTTATAAAACACCCACAAGGTTTTAGAAACCTTGCAGGAACTAACGATTATGAAAGTATTTACAACACGCAAAATGCCGCAGGCAGGCATAGACCTCTTAGAAGCTGAAGGTTATAAAGTAACCCAATGGAGCGAAGACAGGGAACTTACGCAGGAAGAACTTATAGACGATTGCAAAGTTGCCGATGGTATACTACTATCGGGGCGCAGAAAGGTTGACACGGCTTTTTTAGAAGCTTGCAGCCATTTAAAAGTGATCTCGTTATTTTCTGTTGGGTATGATAATGTAGATGTAGCTGCGGCCACCAAGTTTAAGATTCCTATTGGGCATACGCCCGATGTACTGAGCAAAGCTACTGCCGATACTGCTTTTTTACTGTTGCTGGCTACATCGCGCAAAGCATTTTACCATCATAAAAGGATTGCTAAGGGCGACTGGGATTTCTTTTCCCCTACTGCCGATTTGGGTATCGATATTCATGGTAAAACACTGGGCGTATTAGGCCTTGGCAATATAGGCTACGAAATGGCGAAGCTTTGTAAAAGTGCTTACGGTATGAACATTATTTACCATAACCGCAGCAATAACGAACAGGCCGAAAAAGAACTGGATGCGAAAAAGGTTTCATTTGAAGAACTATTACAGCAAAGTGATGTACTATCGGTACATGCTAATTTAACCGATGAACTTAAAGGCATCTTCAATAAGGAAGCTTTCGCCAAAACGAAACCTAATGCTATATTTATCAATACAGCACGCGGTGGAATACACAATGAAGCCGACCTTAGAGAGGCTTTAGAGAACGGCACCATTTGGGGAGCAGGGCTGGATGTTACCAACCCCGAACCTATGGATAAAAATAATCCACTCCTTGATATGCCTAATGTATCGGTACTGCCGCATATAGGGTCGGCGGTGCAGGAAACGCGCGATGCTATGGCAGTGCTCGCTGCAAAAAATGTTATAGCAGCATTTAAAGGTGAGAAACTGGTTAAATGTGTTAACCCGGAGGTGTATGATAAATAGCATTGGCAACTACGTGAACAATCACAACATTTGCGCAAATTATTAAAAAATGAAAACAATACTAAACCTTATCCTCCTTGTGGCAATGGCCATATCGGCTCACGCACAGGACAAGCCTCTTGAAGCATCGGGGCTTATGCTCGAAAATATTAAATACCCATTTCCGGTTAAAGAGATAAACCTCAGCATACAGGGACAAAAACTGGTTATGGCATATATGGATATACAGCCTGCCACGCCTAATGGTAAAACCGTGGTGCTCTTGCATGGCAAGAATTTTAGCGCGGCATACTGGGAGCAAACTGCAAATGCACTGTCTAAAGATGGCTACCGCGTTATCATGCCCGACCAGATAGGTTTTGGTAAATCGTCCAAACCTACTGATATACAGTACAGCTTTCAGCTATTGGCACAAAATACAAAAGCCATATTAGATGAGCTTAAAGTATCTAAAATATACCTTTTGGGGCACTCGATGGGTGGTATGGTAGCTACCCGCTTTGCATTGATGTATCCGGACACGGTAGAAAAACTTATCCTGGAAAACCCCATTGGGCTGGAAGACTGGAAAACCGTTGTGCCGTACCAAAGCGTAGACGACTGGTATGCCGCCGAGCTAAAACAGGATTACCAAAAAATGAAAGACTACCAGCTTAAATTTTACTACGATAACAAATGGAAACCGGAATATGACCGCTGGCTAAACATTAATGCCGGGTGGACGCTGAATAAAGAGTATCCTGTAATTGCAAAAAATGCAGCGCTTACTTATGACATGATCTTTACCCAGCCGATAGTATATGAATTTGAGAATCTTAAAATGCCGGTGTTGCTGATTATAGGCCAGCGCGACCGTACGGCTTTAGGAAAAGGCAAAGCGCCAAAAGACGTTCAGGAAAAGCTGGGCAACTATCCCGTTTTAGGCCGCGAGACTGCAAAGAAAATAAAAAACGCTACCTTAGTAGAAATAGACAATGTGGGCCACCTGCCGCACATAGAGGCTTACGATAAATTTATTGGCCCGTTTAAAGAGTTTTTAAAGAAGTAAGGGTGTTGTATATTTGCAAATTATGGATACCGAAATAAACTTATCACGCAAGGTTCGCAAGCCGCTTAAAGCTTACAAAGAGGCAAAACAAAGCTACCTTAACCGCATGCGCCTGGCCGTATCGCTTTTTTATTTTTCTATGGGGCTTACGTTTGCCACATGGGCAAGCCGAATACCCGATATTAAGGAAACGCTGCACCTTAGCGAGGCCGATCTTGGTACCGTATTATTTTCTATACCCTGTGGGCAGTTGCTCATGATGCCCTTTTCTGCTAAAATTGTAGTGCGGTATGGCAGCAGTAAAACTGTTGTTGCGGGCATTATTATGTATATAGCTGCCATGGTATCGCTTGGGTTTGGCCATGAGCGCTGGCATCTTATGCTGTCTTTGTTCTTTTTTGGAGTATTTAGTAATTTTACTAATATATCTGTCAACACACAGGGTTTACTTACCGAGGGTATTTTCAATAAACCTATCATGTCGTCGTTTCACGGCGCGTGGAGCCTTGCCGGTTTTACAGGTGCGCTTATAGGTTTACTAATGATGAATATTGGCCTGCCACCGCGTATTCACTTTGCCATAGTAGCACTAATACTATATATCGTTATTGCCTTAAACTTTCGCCATCTTGTAAAAACAAGGCCTGCAAAACCACAGGCAATAGAAGCGGAGAAAAAAAGGAGTTTCCTGCCCAAACTTAACCCCGCGTTGGTATGGCTTGGAGTTATAGGTTTTTGCAGTATGGTAAGCGAAGGTATAATGTTCGACTGGAGCGGTGTATATTTTAAAGAAGTGGTAAAAGCACCGGAATCGCTTGTAGTTCTTGGTTATACTTCCTTTATGATCATGATGGCATCGGGCCGTTTTATAGGCGATAAGGTAACGGCACGTTTTGGCCGCAAAAGGGTATTGCAGGTAAGTGGTGTGTTGATTTCGGGTGGTATGTACCTTGCGGTATTTTTGCCTTATATAATTCCGGCAGCTATAGGTTTTATGCTGGTGGGGCTTGGTGTTAGTACCGTGGTACCGGGCGTATACAGCATTGCAGGTAAAACCCCGGGCATAGAGCCAAGTAAGGCACTAACGGCAGTATCGAGCGTTAGCTTTTTAGGGTTCTTAATAGGTCCGCCTGTTATTGGGTACATTGCCCACGCAGTAGGGCTTAAAATGTCATTTGCGCTGATAGGAATATTTGGCATAGGCATTGCCTTTTTAGTAAACAGGGTTAAGGCGATAGAATAGTGATTAGTGGCAGTAGGCAGAAAGTCACAGTCGCAGTCGCAGTTTACAGGAACTTCACTCAGATAAAATACATATAAATAATTCTTAGTCTCCCTGTAGCGACTGCCTACCGGGACTGAGACTGAAAACTAAATAAAATGGAATACAGGAAAATAGGGAATAGTGATCTTGAATTATCAGTAATAACCTTTGGCGCATGGGCAGCCGGAGGATGGATGTGGGGTGGTACAGAACGTAGCGGCTCTATTGATGCCATTCGCAAATCGTACGACGAGGGTGTAACCTCTATAGATACCGCACCTGTTTACGGGCAGGGCGACAGCGAAGAAATTGTTGCCGAAGCACTGCAGGGTATTGCACGCGATAAAGTACAGATAATTACCAAATATGGTATGCGCTGGGATCTTGCCAAAGGCACCCTTGCCATGAAAAGCAAAGACAACAGCGGCAACGATATTGATATTTACAAATATGCAGGCCGGGAAAGCATTATAAAAGAGTGCGAAGACAGCCTGCGCAGGTTAAAGACCGATTATATTGACCTGTACCAAATTCACTGGCCGGATGTAACCACTCCCATTCAGGAGACCATGGAAACCGTTGCCGAACTTATTAAACAGGGTAAAGTGCGCCATGCAGGGGTTTGTAATTATACTGCAGAGCAGGTTGCAGAAGCTAATAAGTATGTAGATATTGTTAGCGACCAGGTGCCATATAGCATGGTAAAGCGCGATATAGAAAAGGAATTAGTGCCTTATTCGCTCGAAGCTGTAAAATCAATAATTGCTTACAGCCCGCTGGAACGAGGCTTGCTTACCGGCAAAATGAAACCCGGTTACACCTTTGAAGAAGGCGACCATCGTGCTAACATTTACTTTTATAACGACGAGAACCTAAAACGAACGAATGAGTTTTTAGATAAACTACGTCCGCTTGCCGCAGAGAAAAATGCAACATTATCGCAGCTTGTACTGCGCTGGACAATAGAGCAGCCCGCCATTACCATTGCTTTGGCCGGAGCACGTAATGCCGAACAATCGGTGCAAAATGCAAGGGCGGTAGATGTTAAACTCAACAAAGAAGAACTTAGTTTTATTACTACTTTACTTAACGAACTTCATTTGGTTAAGTAGTCTATCAAACATAAATCAACCTGCAAGCTTTTAGAAATTTTGCAGGTTTTTTGTGTAAATTTTAAAAGTACTACGATTTTATAACCCTTTCAGAATTTAAAAACAGGCGTGTTAAACAATTCCCATTTTTTAGGGATAGCTCGTTTTTCCTAATTGTTTCCTATTTGCAACCATAGTTTTGGAGCAAATACAACGATTATGAAGATTTTATTTACTGCCATAACGCTCCTTTTAATTTCGATAAATACTCATGCCCAAGTCCTGGGCGACACCATTGCTAAAAACGATGTTTCTGCGAAACCATTAAAGCTACACCATGCCGAACCGCTGTATGTAGACCTCATCCGAGATCTTGGTGCACGCAAAGGCGAGCACGAACTTAATGTGGGTTTTGGCATAAACGACGAAAAAGAATACGTAGCCTATAAAGGTTTTGCCGAATATGAGTTTGCCGTAGCCAACAGGCTGGGACTGGAAGTGGAAGTTCCTTTCGAAATGTACGGGCATACCGCTAATGATGCACGTGACCCGCTACCCGGCAATCGTGTAGAGGGTATTAAACTTGCCACGCAATACACATTTTTGGTATCTAAAAAATACCAGACCTCTATGGCTGTGGGGTACATTCAGGAAATGGAATTTTCTTCGTTGCCGGATATTGGCCATCATGGAAAATTGTTTGAAGGCACCACCTACAACCCCATTTTTATTGCAGCCAAAAGGCTTACACCGCACATACATACCCTGCTGTATACCGGCCCCGTTATGGAACAGCTTTTTGAAACCAAAACATGGAATACCGTAATGGAAGTAAACGCCAACCTGCACTATGTGTTTACTAACGGTAACTTTATAGGGCTGGAAACCAATATGGAATTCTCTGAACAAAAACCCTCTTTTGTAGTACGCCCTCAATTTAAAGTGGCGTTCTCGCCAAAGGTAAGTTTAGGTATTGTAGCGGGCATACCGGCATCTGGAGATAACCGTAACATTAGCGCTATGACTCGAATGATATGGGTGCCGTAGTTAATCTATCAAATAGTTGGTGTTCCATTTCGACGAAGGAGAAATCTCTATATTTCATCAAGATTTCTCTATTACGCTGCGCTTCAATCGAAATGGAAGCGTACGTGTCCATCCTTACTCCACTTTCTTAACTTCGAAATTCTCAAAAGTTACAGGAAAACTAAGCTTGCCCGGAGCAGCCGCTACCATGCCGACCTGCACTTTTACATTTGGCGGAAAATAAGCCAGCCGCAGCATCTCATAATTTTTACCGTCAAACGAATATTTTATTTCAGCATAATCGCCTTTGCGCAAAAGCTTTAACCAAACCGATTTTGGGCTGTCCTTACGGGTAATAACCGACCAGTCGGACACATCCCTCGTTACCACGGCACTTACATTCTGTTTGCCGTCTACAAATTCTATCCCGGTTTTTATCCAGTTTTTTTCGTCGATGCGAATCATCAATCCCGCCTGATGAAATAGCTCGTTATAATTTCCGGTAACTTTTACGCTTACTTCAAAATTACCATCTGCCTCAATATACGTAAAGGGCCCGTTATCGCGCTTAAAACCATAATGTGTAACCTGCCAAAAATCAGTACCAGGTTCTACAGTAAATGTTAGCTTATCGGCTTTACCTTCAATATTCTTTGGTTTGTTAAGCCATTGCATTTCCTGCTTTTGGGCAAAAGCAAAAGTGGTTGTAAGGAACAGGATGGATAGAAAGGTGTTTTTCATTTTAGAATTGATAATCGTTATAATCCAAAATTAAATATAAATATTGGTTGCATCCTATAATTATTTTATAATACCATAGGATGCCTCAACAAAAAAAGCTTTTACAACCCACATATAGGTAATAAAAGCTTTTCAATGCATTTTAAGATATGGTTACACTGCAACCGCAAAACTCTCAATGGCTTTCTCTAAAGCAATATCCTGAATGCCGGGTATGCTGGTGCCCTCTGCCCGAAGAACCGTTATATCTGTCATGCCAATAAAGGACAGCATACTTTTTAGGTAAGGTACCGCATGGTCGTACGGCTGCATGGGCCCTTCTGAATAAATGGCGCCGGATGCCAGTGCTATATATACTTTTTTGCCGGTAACAAGGCCCTTTGCCCCTTCGGCACTATAGCTAAAGGTAACACCTGCACGGGCAATGTTATCAAGCCATGCTTTTAATGATGACGGGATGCTAAAGTTTATAAGTGGTGTGCTTATAACAATTATATCGGCCGCAAAAACAGTAGCTACAGCCTGGTCAGATTCTTTTAAAAGTTCTGTTTGTTCTGCAGTACGTAAATCCTGCGGTGTGCGCATGGCAATTGTACGGCTCGCGTTAAGGTGCGATAACGGGAATTTTTCAAGGTCTGTTGTTGTCAATATTCCTGCATCGCTTGCCCTTAGTTTTTCTACAATTGCGTTGCCAAGTTGTGTACTTACAGACTCTTCTCCACGTGTGCTGCTGATTATGTGCAATATATTTTTCATGGTTTAAATTTTAGTTTGTATTAATTACAGGCCAAAATTACGTACATTTACTAACCAAATGTTAGTAGTATACTTTAGGTTACTAGTAACATTCAGGTTAGTAAACTTAAAAAGGATGGAAGAACAAATAGGATTTCCTCGCGGGCCGGTAGAGGAATGTAATGGCAAATTAAATGCTGTAGGCGATGCCCTATATGTAATAGGCGGTAAGTGGAAACTGCGTATTATCATTGCTCTATCTGAAGGGCACAGGCGCTTTAACGAAATACAGCGCGCTATAAAGGGTATTTCGGCAAAGATGCTTAGCAACGAGTTAAAGGACCTCGAAATAAATGGCTTTGTAAAACGTACTGTACATACAGGTACACCTGTGGTTGTTGAGTATGAGCCAACTGATTATACACATACGCTTGGCGACGTCCTTAGCTCTTTAGCCGATTGGGGAACCATGCATAGGGAAAAGCTGAGGAGGGAAGGTTAATATCACCAGTATCGCCTGGAGTAAAAACCGTTAAACCCTTGTTAATTGAACTTATCTCAAAGCACTAAAAATCCTACATTTGATCAAAACCAATCACAATGAAAAAATTATTTTTATGTGCCCTTACCATGGCATTATTAGTGGCCTGCAACAAAGATAAAAAGAGTGAGACCAAAACTGTAACCGATTCTACGACTGTTGTTACCGAGACCCCTGCAGCAGAAAAGAAAGCTGATACCGCGAGTTCGGATTTTGATTCTGCAACTATTCCGGTTACTACTAAGGATGTAGGTGATTTCCCGTATGTAACCCTGCCGGAAAGACTTGAATATATGAACGGAAAAGGCGAACAAAAAATTTATGACGAAACATTTGTACCTTTAAATGGCGTATTTGTATCTGTAAAAGGGCCAGTATTTAATGCCGGTTTACAAGTAAAGGAAGAACAGCCATGGAGCCAGGCCTATGCTAAAGATAGCTACGCAAAAAAAATCACAGATTTAGGTGCTGTCAGGATCTTTGATGACAAGATAAAGAAAGCAGAGCTGGACAAATATGATGGTAAACTGGGTAGCACGTTAGACTACTGGAACAATCCTGTACAAGTGTACGCCCTTAAAAAGAAAGATGGTACTATAGTTTACTTTCAATTGGTTACTAATTCGGCATCAGGTGGCATAAGGATTGCCGAAGCCGGCGAATTGAAATAGATAAGCATGTTAAAAATATGGACTCCGGCAGGTGCAATAAGCGCCTGCCGGAGTTTTGCATTTATAAACTCTTTCTTATTTCTACCACATCGTCTTTAGTAATTACATATACAACATCATGTTCTGCAGGTTCCATGGTATACGTGCCTGTAAATTCTCCAAAGGCAGGAAGGATCATTTGATGCGGGGAACGAAAAAAACAGGGCAATTTTAAAAACTGCCGCCCCTTACCGGCTAATAGTATAGATGGGTGAATATGCCCGCAAAGGGTAAAGAAATCTTTGCGCTCTTCGGGGTGGTGGGTAAGCAGGAAACCGTCCAGAGACCATTCGCTTACTATTGTTACATTGATATCGTGGTATTTAGTGGGCGAAATAATATCATGGTTGCCGGCTACAAGTACTATGGGAATAGCTACGCCTTCTACCCATTCTTTAAACAAATGCCACTCGTTATTTAGCGTGCTGTGAAAAAGATCGCCTAAAAAGCAAATACTTTCGGGTTCAAAATAGGCTACAGCTTCGTTAAGTTTCAGGAAGTTTTTGTGGATAGCACCGCCCGGTATCGCCGAACCGTATTTACGAAAATGTGATACCTTGCCTAAGTGCGCATCAGATATAAGCAGCATGCGTTTTTCTACCCAGTATAATGCACCGGAGCAATGCAGTACAAAGTCGCGGTGGTTAATTTGAATTTCTAAAGTCATTTAATCTCTTTCATTCTTTACTGCAAAGATAATTATTTTAAATACTTTGCAGCAGCCTCTACAGCCATGTTTAGAAAGGTATAAAAAAATAAAAGCACTCCCTCCCGGAATGCTTTTAACTTAACTTAAGCTCTAACCAACAAGAGCCTAAAAACTAAAACTTATGCCTGAATAAAGGCCTATAAAATAAGGTTTAAAATTACCGGAATCTCTGCTAAATGTATTTACCTGGTATTTAAACATGGGTTCAAAATTAGCTTCAAACGATTTAAAGAAACGGTATTTAAAACCTACACCTATGTTTGTACTAAAGTGAATGCTATTAAGATTTTGGGCCTGGCCCACATTAGTTGCATATCCCTGATTAGAAACTACGCTTACATTGTTATCATTAAGAAAAAGCGTGCTCACACCACCTATAATGTCTATCCCGAATTTTTTGTCGAGTAGGGCATAAGCCATTTCTACAGGTACTTCTACATAGCCCGTTTTTTGCATCATAGAGCCGTTAAAGGTTCCTGCAGGCATCTGGTTTTCATTAAAGGCGTTAGGGGTAGCGTTACTACCGGTGCCCTGGTTTTGTACTACGATGTTTCCATTGGTGCGGGCAGCTACGTTTGTTGTAGACTTATTAAGCGAGGCATAGAACTCTACACCCTGGGTTTCATAATTAAGGTTAAGGGTATTAACCCCAGATCGTATTGTAATCTTTTTGCTAACGGCATAGTTAACGCCTACACCATAGCTAAGGTCGTTCTCGTAACTCTTGGCATTGCCTGCAAATTGCCCGTCTATAGGCGACCCCTGCGACAATGAATTATAAAATACCGGAGCCAGTTGCGGCTTTACATTCCACTTATTGGTTTTAGCATTTTCGGCAAGGGCTTTCTCTTCCTTCTTACCTGCTTCTTTCTCTCTTAAAAGCTTCTCAAGCTCGTTTTCCGGTTTAACGGTATCATTAGCTGCAATGGCAGTTTCGGTTAAAGGGATGTCTTTATTTACAGTTGCAGGAGGTGTTATATTGTTTAAAGGCTGTATTTCTTTATCTGTGCCTGTAGCTGCTATAGCAGTATTGTTATTATTGTTATTATTGTTACTGCTGTTATTTTTTACAGATGCCGCCGCATTACCTGCAACAGCATTGTTTTTTTGAGTAAGGTTATTTAGTGCAGTGCCGCTATTATTATTTGAAGCTTTGCCAGATGTACCTGCAGGTGGCGTATTGTTTGCTACAGCACTATTATTAAGCTGACCAGCATTATTGTTAAACCTGTTTTTATTGCCCTTGTTTAAGGCAGCCTTATTTTTGGCAGTGGCCGATTGATTATTTGCCACCGCATTATTTTGCTTATAGGTATCAGGGTTAGCAATTTTGCCTGAAGCAGATGTAGCTGCACCACCGTTCTTACTGCCATTATTATTTTTAAACGATGTATTGCTTACAACGGCTTTGCCGGGTTGTGTAACAATACCGGTTGTATTAGTGCTGTTAGCCTTGTTGTTTTTAGTGCCATAAACCACAGCGTTTTTTGCAGGGGTGCTAAAAGGTTTGGTGCTCGCATCTTCTGTTTCTGATTTTACAGTTTTACCATTACCTGCATTATCATAACCATTATTGTTTTTTGTGTCTTTTTTATTGGCATCTACAACAATGTTGTCATTTACCGTTGGCCTGTTAGAACGGTCATATACATTGCCCGAGTTAATATCATGTCCCGAAGACTTATCTGTAGGCAATGTTTTAAATGGTGATGCTGCCGGTTTATCAGATGCATTATCTAAAACAACAGGGTTGTTTGTTGTGCCAGTATTGCCATTACTAAAGAAAAGCCCAAGCAGCAGCCCTACTACTACAATAGCAGCTACACCGGATAGCCTTATCCAGATGGGGACAACTCTTCTTTTTTTCTTCTCTTCCAGCTCTTCCCGTATATTATCCCAGATAAATTCGGGCGGGTTGGCTTCAAAGTCCTTAAACTTTTCCTGAAAAAGCCTGTCTATATTTTTTTTCTCGCTCATTTTGCGGTAGGTATGGTATTACCCTGGCGGGTTTCAATTTTTTCTTTAAGTATCATTCTCGCCCTTGCAAGGTTAGATTTAGATGTGCCATCTGTAATATTAAGCATTGCAGCAATTTCTTTGTGCGAATACCCATCTATAACATACAGGTTAAATACCATACGGTACCTGTCTGGCAGTTGTTGTATAATAGCCATGAGGTACTCCATTGGTATATCATCAGCCTCTATTTCCACTTCGGCCTCTTCGGGCATGTTCTCGCTTATTATTTCAAAGATACCCTCTGTCCTGTACTTTTGCAATACATTGTTTACCATTACCCTTTTTGCCCATCCTTCAAAAGAACCCTCAAAACGGTACTGGTTTATTTTTTTAAAAATTAAAAGGAAACCATCCTGTAAATTATCTTCGGCATCAACGCGGCTGCGGGAGTACTTTAAGCACACCGCAAACAGCTTGGGGGCAAGCAGGCGGTACAATTGTTCCTGTGCTTTTATACTGTTTTCCTGACAATCTTTTATGAGCTGTTCTAAACCCAATTAGTTTCCTGTTTATATATTATTGTCTTACAGGTATATCAACCTCTATAAATTGACTGTTGCCTGCTGCATCATCTCCTTTGTAAAACTTAAACTTATAACTATCTGTAGCATTTAATGGGCACTGAAAATTATAGGTAGCCTTTTCCGGCACTACATTTAACGACTCTGCACAGGTGGCATCCTGTATAAAATACGCCTGTACGGCAAGCGTTAATGTGTAACCGCTTGGTTCCTTGTACAAATCGGTAACATAAAAGCAGTCGTTTGGTTTTTTGTAATACATATCCATAGCATAGGTGCGCCCGGGCGTGACCGATGCGGGAGTGGTAATACTATCTGCAGGTATAAACACAATGTCAAAATTTACCTTGGGCTCATTATCTACAGAGCATGAAGTTAGCATTAGCAGCACGGCAAGGAGAAGTAAACACTTTTTCATAAATCGTTTCAATGGTAATATAGTTTCCTTTACAAGCATTAGATGCAAAAAAACTAAAAGGTTGCGTTACAAGGTATAAAAAAACCCGAAATAAATCGGGTTTTAGTATTAAGCCATATTTTGCTTAATGGCATCTTTTATTTTCAGTTCCAGCTCGTCGGCCATTTCGGGGTTATCCTTAATAAGCGCCTTAACCGCATCGCGGCCCTGGCCAAGCTTGGTGTCGCCGTAGCTAAACCATGAACCTGCTTTACGTATAATTTCAAACTCTACCGCAAGATCCAGTATTTCGCCTGTTTTACTTACACCTTCGCCATACATAATGTCAAATTCGGCAGTTTTAAACGGTGGTGCTACTTTGTTCTTTACGATCTTAACTTTAGTGCGGTTACCAATAACATTCTCGCCATCTTTAATTTGAGACGAACGGCGGATATCTATACGTACCGATGCATAAAACTTAAGCGCGTTACCACCCGTAGTAGTTTCCGGGTTACCAAACATAACACCTATTTTTTCGCGTAGCTGGTTAATAAAGAAAACCGTACAGTTAGTTTTGCTAATTGTACCTGTAAGCTTACGCAATGCCTGGCTCATTAAACGGGCATGAAGGCCCATTTTAGAGTCGCCCATTTCGCCTTCTATCTCACTTTTTGGGGTAAGGGCCGCAACAGAGTCAATTACCACGATGTCTATCGCGCCGGAGCGGATAAGGTTCTCAGCAATTTCCAGTGCCTGCTCACCATTGTCCGGCTGCGAGATGATAAGGTTAACCACATCTACACCCAGTTTTTCGGCATAGCCACGATCAAAAGCGTGCTCTGCATCTATAAAAGCAGCAATGCCACCGGCTTTTTGAGCCTCTGCAATTGCGTGCAACGTTAATGTTGTTTTACCCGAAGATTCCGGGCCATATATTTCTATTATCCTGCCGCGAGGGTACCCGTTTACACCAAGTGCAAGGTCTACCCCAAGAGAGCCGGAAGGGATGGCTTCTACCTCTTCTACAGCCTGGTCGCCCAGTTTCATAACCGTTCCTTTACCGTAAGCCTTGTCTAATTTATCCAGCGTAAGCTGTAATGCCTTTAGTTTCGCTTCTTTTTCTGCGCTCATTTCTTTTACATTAGTTTATGTAAAATTAAGGATTTTATTTGGGGTGGCAAAGCAGATTAAGGTGTGTGAATAAATATTTGTGTGTATGTATTTTAGTAGGATTTTTTTGTTAATTTAACAAAATCAAATTAACAATTCATGGCAAAAGAACTTCCTCCGTATGTGAGTGCAACAGGACTACTTCAAGAACTATTTAAAAAAATACAAGAGGCTCCGCCACCATCACGATTTAGTCAAGACTTTTTATTTACTAATTTAAAGTTTAATAAATCCGGCAGTACAATACCTTTTATACCATTTCTGAAAAGAATAGGATTTATAAGTAATGATGGTACTCCCACAGAAATTTACAAACAATTTAGAAATCCAGATATAAAAATTTCCGGTAATGCAATGGCTCAGGCATTTACGATTGCATATAAGGATTTATATTCTCGAAATGAATATTGGCACAAATTATCAAAGGAAGATTTAAAAAATTTCTTAGTCGAGAAGTTAGAATTAGATACTAAAAATGAAGCGTTAAAAAAATTAATAAGTACGATTGAAACTCTTAAGAAATACACTGATTTTGAAAATTTATCTCAAAAACTAAATGAGGTTGTTACTGAATTGGAAAATAAAGAGCCAGAGCCAGAACCTCAAGTAAAAAAAAATACAGCAAAAATTTCACATCAGGATGATAGCATTGATTCTATTAATCTGTCATACACTATTAATCTAAACCTGCCTGAAACTTCGGATATTGCTGTATTCAATGCGATTTTTAAAAGTTTAAAAGAACATCTACTTAAAAAATGAAAAACTTAGGAGAAGAAAATTTAATCAAAGTGTTTGGTGTTACTAATCAGTTTGTTGAGCTTGAACTTGACAAAATTGAGGAAAAATATAATATTGATTTGGGTCGCAAAAAAGCCAAGATAAAGAAAGATACAACATATTACCCGCAATTTGATTTTGAAATTAGGAAAGAAGCGCAATCTATGGCAAAACATTACGAGATATTTTATTGCTTAGAAAAATCTATTAGAGATTTGATTACTACGACTATGGAAACTCCATATGGTGAAAATTGGTGGGATGTAAAAGTAACTCAGGTTGTTAAAGATGAAGTTAAAAAAAGAATGCAGAAAGAAATCGACTCCGGTGTTACTTTAAGATCAAGAGAGCCTTTAGATTTTACTACTTTTGGTGAATTAACAGATATAATAAAATCTAATTGGGTAAGTTTTTCATTGCTTTTTAAAAGTGTAAGGGCTGTTGAAAAAGTAATGTCTAGTTTAAATACTTTAAGAGGTCCAATCGCACATTGTACTTCTTTAGCTGAAGATGAGCAATTAAGATTACAATTGAGTGTTCGAGACTGGTTTAGGTTATTAGAATAAATACAATCGGAATATTTTAATGCACTCAATGGCAGATTGAGCTTTGTCAGTTTGAAGAATAAAAAATATCATTATTAGAAATTGACTTATTGCTTGATTTTGCATCGGTAGCATGCCGGATGCAGAATGAACGAAAAATTTAATGATATTCAATTTTGAGAAATAAAATTTGGTACATTTAAACACAAAACTTTTACGGTTTAGTATATTTTTCCCTCATCACCTCAAACAACAACTCCGGTTCGTTCGTAGTGATATAGTCTGCCTTTTGGTTTAATAATGTTTCCATTTGGGTTTTGTCGTTAGCCGTCCAGGCATTAATGGTTAAGCCTAACGCTTTAGCCTCCTTAATCCAGTCGGGGTGTTCTTTGTAAACGCTGTAATGATAATCAAGGCCGGTATAGCCATCCTGCTTGGCCTGTGCAGGAGCAACGTCTCCGTTTAGGTAGGCCAATTGAGCTTTGGGGCTAAGCTGATGCACCAGTTTGCCTACATCATAACTAAAGCAAATGTATTCTACCTGCTTTTCGGCTTTTAGTTTTTTTATCACGGCAACACTCATTTTAGTAAGCAGGGAGGAACGCTCCGGGTTAACTTCAGATGTTTTAATTTCCAGTATAAGCTTTGTCTTTTTCTGCTTTAATCCCTCACGCAGGTAGGCTTCAAGTGTGGGTATCTTTTCGCTGTTGGGGTGTTGTTTGGTAAGCAGTTCGGCATAGGCGCTGGTTTCTATGGGTAGGCCATAAAAGGTATGGTCGTGGTTCACTACAATAATGCTGTCTTTAGTAAGGTGTACATCAAATTCAGACCCATAACAACCCAAAGCTATTGCCTGCTTTAAAGATGCTATAGAGTTTTCGGGCAGGTTGTTGGTTTTCCACGCACCACGGTGGGCAATAACGCAGTTATTATTTTGCGCAAAGCCTGTAAGGGTAAATAGTAGACAGGCGGTTATAAAGAGTTTAAGGTTTTTCATGTGAAAAATGTGAAATTCAAAAATAGGAAAAAGTTTAGTTTTGGGTGTTAAGACAGGATTAAGGAGAGGGTGCAAATACTTAATCTGGCAATAAATATTTTTTGTATCTTCGTTATATGAAATCTGCAGAAATAAATACAAGTATTATAGAAGGTTATGTTGGGCTTTTAGACAACTTAAGCACAGCAAATAAACTTGACCTTATATCTAAACTAACCAAATCTATAAAAACCGACCTTACCAGGAAAAAAACTTCGTTTGGGAAGGCTTTTGGCGCATTTGATTCTAAAAAAAGTGCAGAACAAATTATTGAAGAAATTCGGGCAAGCAGATTATCAACCAGAGAGATTGAAGAGTTTTGAAATACCTTATTGATACTAATATTGCTATCTTTTATATGAAAGGCAAATTTAGCCTTAATAAAAAGTTTGATGCGTTATCATCTGACGATTGCTACATCTCAGAAATCACACTGGCAGAATTGAAATTTGGAGTTGCAAAAAGTGAAAAGCCGGAAAAGAATAAAAAAGCTTTAAATGACTTTTTAACTGGTGTACAGATACTCCCAATATTTCATTCATTAGATTTATATGCAGATGAAAAAGCAAGGCTGCAAAAAGCGGGAACTCCTATTGATGATTTCGATCTTTTAATTGGTGTAACTTCAGTAACTCATAAGCTTACAATGGTTACTAATAATACAAAACATTTCAGGCAAATAACAAACATTAATTTAGAGGACTGGACTTCTGAAATTGCCGGTACAATTTAAATTTGCCCCATCCTAAAAAATTTCTACCTTTGCAGCGGTTCCGCCATCAGGAGCCATACATATTGATATTTCTTACTTAAAAATTGTATAGCATGCAACTGTTCAACACTTTAAGCGCAGAAGAAAGAACCGCTCTTATAGAAGATAGCGGCAAACAGCGCCTTACGCTGTCTTTCTACGCCTATTCTCACATTACAGATCCCAAACAATTTCGCGATTCGCTTTTTCTTGCCTGGAACCCACTTGAGGTTTTAGGGAGGATATACGTTGCCAAAGAAGGTATTAACGCCCAGCTATCGCTACCGGCAGATCATTTTTACCAGTTTAAAGACCACTTAGATACCATTCCGTTTTTAAAAGATATCCGCCTTAATGTTGCGGTAGAGCAGGACGACCTGTCTTTCCTTAAGCTTACCATTAAGGTGCGCGATAAGGTGGTGGCCGACGGGCTGGACGATGCCTCGTTTGATGTTACCAATAAGGGTATTCACCTTGGGGCAAAGGATTTTAACCAGATGCTGGAAGACCCAAATACTATTGTTGTAGATTTTCGTAATCATTATGAGAGCGAGATAGGACATTTTAGAAATGCCATTACGCCCGATGTGGAAACATTTAGAGAGTCGCTGCCGGTTATAGAGAACCAGCTTGCCGATTATAAAGAAGATAAAAACCTGTTGATGTACTGTACAGGGGGTATTCGTTGCGAAAAGGCATCTGCCTTTTTTAAGCACAAAGGGTTTAAAAATGTGTACCAGCTTGACGGTGGTATTATAGAATATACACGCCAGGTTAAGGCCGAAGGGCTTGAAAGTAAATTTATAGGTAAAAACTTTGTGTTTGATGCCCGCCTTGGCGAGCGCATTACCGACGATATTGTTGCCCAGTGCCACCAGTGCGGCAAACCATGCGACAACCATACTAACTGCGCTAACGAGGCATGCCATTTACTGTTTATTCAGTGCGACGAGTGCAAAGATGCCATGCACAATACCTGTAGTACCGAATGTCTTGAAATTGTGCAGCTGCCGGAAGAGGAGCAAAAGGCACTGCGCCGTGGCATTAACAAAGGCAATATGATTTTTAGAAAAGGAAAATCTGACAAACTTCAGTTTAAACAAAGTGGCGAACTTAGCGATGTGGCTCTTGCCATTGCTCCAAAAGTTAAAGGAACCCGCACCAGGATTAAGAAAACCCTTATAGGCAAAGGCGAACACTATTATCCTAAAGCACAGGTGGGGCAGTTTACCATAGAGCAGGGCGAGCTTAAAATAGGCGACCGTATACTTATATCCGGCCCAAGCACCGGAGAGCAACAGCTAATTGTTGCCGCGCTTCGTGTAAACGGGCAGGAGGGCAGCGTTGCCACCGCGGGTGATAAAGTTACTTTTAACCTACCTTTCAGGATAAGGTTATCAGATAAGTTGTTTAAAATTTTAGAATAATTTATAACATACATAGTTACTAAACCTGCCATTGTGCAGGTTTTTTTATGTTTGAAAATTATATAGAAATATAGGTGTTACGAATCTCAATTTTATAGATTTCAATCAAATACTCTATTATGCATCACAATCTTTCAATACATTGTTATAATAGGATGATATAAAAATGAATTTGATAATTGTAATCGCTTATATTTGCATCATAAAACACACACTATTACCATGTCTAAAATTCTTATTATTGGTGCATGTGGCCAGATAGGCACAGAGCTTACTAAAAAACTACGCAGTATTTATGGCAGCGATGCCGTTGTGGCGGGCGATGTACGTAAAGGCGACCCTGCTTTTGTGGCTTCAGGTCCGTTTGAAGTGGTTAATGCGCTCGACTATAATCAGGTAGAACACGTAATAGAAAAACATGGTGTAGATGAGGTGTACCTAATGGCGGCATTACTTTCGGCTACTGCCGAGAAAAATCCTGCCTTTGCATGGGACCTGAATATGAATTCGCTTTTCCATGTGCTTAACCTTGCCAAAGCCGGTAAGATTAAAAAGATTTTCTGGCCAAGCAGCATTGCCGTTTTTGGGCCTACTACGCCTAAGCAAAATACACCGCAGTTTACCGTTATGGAACCAAGCACGGTGTACGGAATATCTAAGCAAAGTGGTGAGCGCTGGGCAGAATACTACCACAATATTTATGGGGTAGATGTGCGCAGCATACGTTACCCCGGCCTTATAAGCTGGAGTACGCCTCCCGGCGGTGGCACTACAGATTATGCTGTTGATATTTACCACAAAGCCCTGGCAGATGGTAAATATACCTGCTTTTTAAGCGAAGAAACCCGTTTGCCAATGATGTACATGGATGATGCCATTCGCGCTACAATAGAAATTATGCAAGCCCCGGCAGAAGACATAAAGATACGTTCGGCTTATAATTTATCGGCTATGGATTTTACACCTGCCGAGATTGCCAATGCTATTAAAAAAGAAATCCCCAACTTTACTATAGACTACGCGCCTGATTTCCGCCAGAAAATTGCGGATAGCTGGCCGCAAAGTATTGATGATAACAGCGCCCGTACAGACTGGGGCTGGAAGCATGATTTTGACCTGGAAGCAATGACTAAAGATATGCTGGAGCATTTAAGATAGTTTTCAGTCGCAGTCGCAGTTCGCAGCAGTAAAAAAAGGGGATAATGTCTATGCTATGCATACATTATCCCCTTTTAAATTTAAATAGAGCTATTACTTTGAGCGTAGCTTTTCTATAATCGCATCTTCATACTTAGCTTTAGCAGGCAGTACCTCTTTTAAAACTTCGTTTGGTACCGTCATAGAAAGCACATAGTGTTTTATTTTCCAGTCCTTACCCTGTTTTTTTAAAACGCCACTGCCACGGCAAATTTTCATTTGGGTATCAAGCAGCTCGTCAAACCAGGCCGTTTTTCCGTCCTTATCAAAAAATACATGGCGTTCCAGTGCTTTAAAGTTCCACGCCTTGCCCTTGTCAAAGTACGGTTTTGCAAAAGCACTAAACTGTTCTTTACTCCAGTTCTCGGTAGCATCAGTGCCCATGTAATGTCCATCGGCAGCTATCTTATCAAAATAAGCATTATAATCGGCTTTTCCTGCTGCCGCATGCCAATCGTTTAGCAGCGTGTTTATGGTTGCAGTTTCGTCTTTAGTATTAGTAGCCGACGGTTGGTTTACGTACAATGTTGCCGCTATGGATAAGGCTGAAGTAAGCAGGATTAGTTTTTTCATAATATAAGTGTTGACACTAATTTCACAAATTTACACAAAAAAATTCGTGGTAATTATTCAAATTCTTGCCTCTATTTACCCCAGCATTTCATTATGTTGCGATAGGTCAAGGCCCTGCTCTTCGGCTTCTTCCGATACCCGTAGCGGAATAAAGAAGTTAGTTACTTTATACAATACTATTGCCCCAAAGAACGAGAAGGTAGCAACCAGTACCAAAGCTACCATGTGGTGGCCAAAGATATCCCAGCCGCCATGCATAAGGCTTGCGTTTTCGCCTTCTGCAAAAATAGCGGTAAGTATCATTCCCATAATACCACCCACACCGTGGCAGGCAAAAACATCGAGGGTATCGTCAAAACGTTTCAGGCTCTTCCAGTTTACCATCATGTTGCTTACAATCGCAGCAATAAAGCCAAAAAACATGCTTTTAGGCACCGATACAAAACCCGCAGCGGGTGTAATAGCCACAAGCCCTACCACTGCCCCTATACAAGCCCCAAGTGCCGAAACCTTGCGCCCGTTAATACGGTCAAAAAACACCCACGTAAGCATTGCCGAAGCCGATGCTATGGTTGTTGTAGCAAATGCCATAGCCGCAGTATGGTTTGCCGCTAATGACGAACCGGCATTGAACCCAAACCACCCAAACCATAACAAACCGGTGCCCAACAGCACAAACGGAATGTTAGTAGGTATATATTCTAAATGCTTGCGCTTGCCAATAACAAGTACCCCGGCAATGGCGGCAAACCCGGCGCTCATGTGTACCACGGTACCTCCGGCAAAATCTTTAACGTGAAAGTAGCTGCCTAAAAGCCCGTTAGGGTGCCAAACCATGTGGCACAACGGTGCATATATACATATAGAGAACAGGCAAATGAATAACAGGAATGATACAAAACGGATACGTTCGGCAAGGGCACCTGTAATAATTGCAGGAGTAATAATTGCAAACTTCATCTGGAAAAGGGCGAACAATATAAACGGAATTGTAGTTGCCATTTTAGAATTGGGGTGCTCATCTACATAATCAAAAAAAGCAAAGTCGGTAGGGTTGCCTATAAGGCCATAATGTGTACCGTCTATAGTGATACCAAGTGGACTGCCAAATGACAGGCTAAAACCAACTGTTACCCACAGCAGGCTGATAACACCAAGGCAGATAAAACTTTTAAGCATGGTGCTTATTACGTTTTTTCGGCCCACCATACCGCCATAAAAAAAGGCAAGGCCGGGTGTCATGAGCAGCACAAGGCACGAAGCCGTAAGCAGCCAGGCAACATCGGCAGGAACAATAGTATCGGTGCTGTTAAAATCAGCATTTGGCGCACTAATTGCGGCGTGATCCCAAAATAAACCTGTTATGGCTACGGCTGCAGTAATTGCAAAAGCTACTATCCAGCGTTTTTCAAGTTGTTTTTCCATTATACCCTATAAATTTATGGGGTCAAAAATATAAAAATTAAGTTAAAGAGTTGCAGTAGTGGTAAAATTTATGGGGTCTAAATTTATAGTTGTATATTATTGGATTTTTAGATTCAGGAATATCACTGACGAATGAATAAAGTTAACGAATTTTTAGTGATATTCAGGCTAACCATTTAAATTTCAAATTCGTAAGAGAATACATCTGTATTATGCGTGCATAAAAAAGTTAATAACTTAACAAAATGGTTACGTTTTATGTCGATTTTTTTACAATATTGCACGTAATTATTGCAATCAAATAAATGTAGGTATGGACGAATTACTAAACACCGTAGAAGCTAATAAACTATTTGAAGCTATTGCCGATATTGCCTTTATTGCCGGGCAAAAAGGTTTTGCATCGGGCGACTCCCGCGAAGATATTGCCGAATTTATCCGTTGGGCCCACGAGTTTGAAACCGTGCACGAAGACACCAACTGGGACGAAATAGATTACGTTACCGCTATGGAAGCTTTTACATTGAACAAGTTGAGGATTGATTTGCAGTAGGGAAAGATTAATTAATCTAATAATATCCTGTCTAATAAGTCTTCAATAGCTAAACCTGAATAAGGCGGCTCTTCTGTTATTTCTATATTTTCAAATTCATGCCATTCATGATCATCTTCATTTTTCGTATCGAAAAATAAAGATGGCACTCCCCATTTAGTAGTCTCAAAAAATTCTCTGTCAATCAAATTCTTTTTAACTATATCTGTAATTAAAGCTGTAGATATGTTATTTGGATTTGATAAAATGATATTGCCAAACTGCTTGTAGTTACCTGTGTCTCTGTATAGGTAATTGAATTTTATATTGGTGGGCATGGCTGTTCTTACTTTATATTATATCCATCAAAGATACGAAATACCCTGACTGGACTCCGTTGTTTTATAGTCTGCATTTTTCAACATTTGTTAATATGGATGTAAAGCTAAAATTCGGACTTAAAATAAAAGAGCTAAGAAAGCAAAAAGGCATTTCTCAAGAGAAACTTGCTAACTTGGCTGAGATTGACCGGACATACTTACCAACAATAGAAAAAGGTGAACGTAATGTCTCAATTATAGTCATTGAAAAATTAGCCAATGCTTTAGGTGTAACAATTAGAGACTTATTTGATGAATAGGGCTTACTATATTGCTCCGATAATTGACTTTTTCAATGAAGATTCAGATAATATTTACGGAAAAATCTCTGGAAATTTCGATTTAAATAGCCAGTCTATTCAGCAATCTAACGCATGGAAAAGTCAGATAAGAATACTTAAAGGTGCTCTTGAGGGTTTTCAAGGAAAGATTTATTTTGAGTTTACCATTCCGCGCATGGGCAAGCGTGTTGACAACATCGTTATAATTGATAATTGTATTTTTATAATCGAGTTTAAAATTGGCTCGGCTGTCTACGATAATTACGCCAAAGAACAAGCTTTTAATTATGGGCTTGATATGAATAACTTTCATGAAGGTAGCCATAATAAAATTATAGTTCCTATTCTCGTAGCCGACATAGCTCCGGAATTTCATAATAACTATTATAGAAGTTTCGATAATTTATACGATACTATTAATTCTAATTCGGCCAATTTATCTAAAATTATAAGTGATACATTATCATACTTTAAAGATAGTGAAACGATTGATGTAGATTATTGGGAAAACTCAATATACAAACCAACTCCAACTATTATAGAGGCAGCTACGGCGCTTTACAAAAAACATAATGTAGAAGAAATCTCAAGGAGTGATGCGGGAGCCGAAAATTTATCAGTTACATCAGAATGTATATCTGAGATCATTGATTTTTCAAAAGTCAATAATAGGAAATCAATTTGCTTTATAACTGGCGTTCCTGGCGCAGGCAAAACGTTAGCAGGATTAAACATTGCGAATTTGCGAACTAACTACAATGATGAAGAACATGCTGTGTTTTTATCGGGTAACGGTCCTCTTGTTGATGTTTTAAGAGAAGCATTAGCAAGAGATAAAGTTAAAACAGGTAAAGAAAAGAATCTTACAATTACAAAATCTGCTGCATCATCCCAGGTAAAATCATTTATACAAAACATTCATCATTTTAGGGATGCATCAATTAGAGATATGCTAAATCCTCCAATTGAAAAAGTAACAATTTTTGATGAAGCACAACGGGCATGGACACAAGAGCAGGCATCTAATTTCATGAAGCGAAATAAAGGAATTCCTGATTTTAATAAATCAGAACCCGAATTTCTTATAGATGTAATGAACAGACATAAAGATTGGTGTACAATAGTTTGCTTGATTGGTGGCGGTCAGGAAATAAATACGGGTGAGGCAGGATTAGAAGAGTGGATAAGGCCATTTGGAAAGTCATTTGTTGATTGGAACATTTACTATTCCTCTAAGATAACTGAAGATGCAAATTATATCAGAGACGGAAATACACTTACTATATTAGAAAACAGAAATGCTACAAAAAAAGCTGAATTGCATTTATCAGTATCATTACGATCATTCAGGAGTGCTCAACTTTCAAATTTTATTCAAGAAATTATAAGCAACAACGCTATTCAGGCTTTAGATATTTACAATAAATTTATTAAAAAAGATTATCCAATAGCTATAACGAGAAATTTAGATACTGCAAGAAATTGGTTAAGAAATAAAGCAAAAGGTACGGAGCGTACAGGTATTGTAGCATCTTCTGGAGCAATACGCTTAAGGCCATTTGGTTTAAATGTCAAAGCTAAAATAGATGCACCTATCTGGTTTCTTAATGATAAAGACGATATCAGATCTTCCTATTTTCTTGAAGAGGTTGCTACAGAATTTGATATACAAGGATTAGAGCTTGACTGGACTTGTGTAGCTTGGGACGGTGATCTTTTCTATGATAATAGCAAATGGAATTATAGAAAATTTAAGGGTACGAAATGGCAAAATATTAGTAGTCCTGATATTATAAATTATCTTATAAATTCATACAGAGTGCTGCTAACAAGAGCGAGACAGGGAATGATAATTTACATTCCAGATGGTAACCCGGAAGATATCACAAGGCCAAATTACATATATGATGGTACCTTTGAGTTTTTTAAGAATATAGGTATTGAAGAAGTTTAAACAATGAGTCAATCGGCCCGCCTACTATTGGCCTCATAAAAATTTATATATCAACAAAATTTACTGTAAGAAAACATGGCATAAACAAAAAACGCCAACCTTTCGGTTAGCGTTTAGCACAAAAAAACCAGCTCTCGCCGGTTTATAAATATTTTAATGTTTGCCTTTTCCGTGACCATTGCCATTTCCTTTGCTCTTGCCGTTGCCTTTATTTGCATTTACGTTACCGGGGTGGTGGGTAACACCTTTTTTAGCGAGTCCCGGAGGTACTCCAATATTTTTTTGTGCCGGACCCTTATATCCTTTAGGGTACTTAGCTTTATGGGTCTTGTAATATACGTAAGGTGTTGCATCTCTGTAATCAGTAATTACAACCTTGTAACCATTATAAAGGTTATATGTTCTATAGGCAGGCGGCAGCGCAGTGGCGCGAATCCAGTTTCCGTTATTTACATAAATATACTGAGATGTATTAATATCGTAGTAAGTATCTATGTCGGGCAGGTAGTAATAGCGCACATCGCTGTATCCGGCAGGTCCCCATGCCGGTGGCGAACCTATGTTAACATTAACAGACACCTGGGCCTGAGACAAGGAAGTACTTATAAAAAGCAACCCCAAAATTAAATACTTAAAAGTTTTCATAATAATAATTTTGTTAGTTGTACTGTGTGAAAATCAGTATGAAGTTAAGTTTTAAATTTTATAGTTCTCTAAAAATTAGTAAGAACTTGCTTAATATGTAAATGAGTGGTTGCTATTTTTAATGCCTTCCGTGGTGGCCATGTCCATAACCATGGCCGGGATTGCCATGATGCTTTACAGCTTTGTAATGATGCCTTGGGCCAGAAACGTAGGCAACAGGCCTGCCGGTTCTGTAAACGCGTGGGTATCTTTTTACATAAGCAGCATGGTGTATATAAGGCGCATTGCCATTATAATTAGCCACAACTACTTTAGGGCCCCTAAAGTTATAAGTTCTGTAGGTAGGGGGAAGGGCGCGTGAACGTATCCATCGTTTATTGCTTACATACACATACTGGTTAGCACTAACATCATAATACGTAGCAATATCGGGCAGGTAATAGTAGCGGGCGGTAGGGGCGGCTTCGGCAACCCACACCGGCGGCGCGCCTATATTTACATTTACAGATACCTGTGCCTGTGCAAGAGCACCCATAAAGAGCGCTAAACCTAAAAGTAATTTTCTGACTGATTTCATGGCCTTTCTGTTTTTAAGGTTATTAAACTTTGTAAAATGTAATTGTAAGTCTTTCTTACACCCTACCTAAAACTGCGCCACTTTTTGGGCAAAGCTCCTGTTTAAGAAAATTTTAATATTTGTACATAGAAATCCTATTCCACAAACGTTAAACTTCCCTCAATCCCACACCATTAAAAAGAAGGACTGTGTAACTTTATAAGTATATATTTCATAATATGAAACAGCCCCTTTTGGCTTTTAACGATAAAGGCATTTACTGCGCCCAGGCAAACGTATACCTCGACCCGTGGCGCCCGGTAGATAATGCCATAATATCTCACGGCCATAGTGACCACTCACGCTGGGGCCATAAAAATTATATTACGCATCATACTAATGTGCCCATTATTAGGCACCGCCTGGGCGAAATTAACGTTACCGGTAAAAACTGGGGCGAAACCTTTACCATAAACGGGGTTATGTTTTCGTTGCATCCTGCCGGCCACATTATAGGCAGTGCCCAGATAAGGGTAGAATATAAAGGCGAGGTTTGGGTATTTACGGGCGATTATAAGACTGAAGACGATGGCATTTCAGTACCCTATGAAGTCGTAAAATGCAACACTTTTATAACAGAGAATACCTTTGGGCTGCCGGCGTTTAAGTGGCTTCCGCAGGCTGAGGTTATGGACGATGTAAACAATTGGTGGGCACAAAACAGGGCCGAAGGTAAAACATCGGTGCTTTTTGGCTATACCCTTGGCAAAGCACAGCGTTTGCTTAAATATCTTGATCCCAATATTGGCAAGATTTATACCCACGGTGCGGTAGAGAACATGACGCAGGTGCTGCGGCAATTTGTTGATTTTCCTGCTACCGAAAGGATAACCAGCGAAACAAAGAAAGATACTTTTCCGGGCAGTATAGTGCTTGCCCCGCCCAGCGCACACGGCAGTACATGGATTAGAAAAATGACGCCTTACGTAACAGGGTCGGCAAGCGGGTGGATGGCTTTTCGCGGTGCAAGGCGCAGGCGCGCTATAGATAAAGGCTTTGTAATGAGCGACCATTGCGACTGGCAGGGACTGCTGGAAAGCATTAAGGCTACCGGTGCCGAAAAGATTATTTGCACCCACGGCTACAGCGACATTTTTAGTGCCTACCTGCGGGAGCAGGGCTATGATGCACGTACCGAAAAAACACAATATGAAGGTGATGAGGGCGAAACAGATAACAGTGGAGCCCCGGCCGAAATAGCTGATGAAGAGTTGTAATTGAAGTCGGATGTTTAAAAAGTTTGATGTCCGATGCTTAAGCCACCATAAGTGAAGCTCGCTCCCCTCTCCTTCGGAGAGGGGCTGGGGGAGAGGACTTCAAGCATTTATGTCATGCTGACGAAGGAAGCATCTTTGTTGAGATCTTCGACTCCGCTTCGCTTAGAATGAAATACACACTATGCAGCTTACTCCCCTCTCCTTCGGAGAGGGGTTGGGGGTGAGGTTTAATAAAATAGAATTAACTCAATGTAGCTCTCTCCTCTCTCCTTCTGAGAGGGTTGGGGGTGAGGTCTAAATAAATGAAAAATTTCAGCCAACTTATAAAAGCCCTCGACAGCTCTAACAAAACATCGGTTAAGGTAGATGCACTTACAGAGTATTTTCGCAATGCCAGCGATACCGACAGGGTGTGGACCATAGCGATCCTTTCGCACCGCCGCCCGCCAAGGCCGGTTAACACTACGCTGCTGCGCATGTGGGCAACTGAGCTGGCTAACATTCCGCTATGGTTGTTTGAGGAGTCGTACCATATTGTAGGCGACCTTGCCGAGACTATAGCATTGGTTATTCCTACCACAAAAAACCAATCAGACAAAAGCCTTACGGAATTTGTGGAGGAAATGATATCCCTTAAAAAAAAGACCGACGATGAAAAGCGCGATTACCTGCACAGCAATTGGCTGGCGCTTAATTATTACGAACGTTTTGTATTTACCAAGCTCATAACGGGAAGTTTCAGGATTGGTGTGAGTCAGAAATTAATGACCCGAGCCCTTAGCAAAGCAACGGGGGTAGACGAAGATATACTGGCCTATAAGCTTATGGGCGACTGGGATCCGAAAGCCATCAGTTTTCAAAGCCTTGTTATAGACGAAAGGTCGCAGGATGCATACTCTAAACCGTACCCGTTTTATCTGGCGTATGGTTTGGAGGGCGAACCCGAAAGCCTGGGCGATGTAAGCCAATGGAGTGCCGAGCATAAATGGGATGGAATCAGGTCGCAAACTATCATTCGCGATGGTCACATGTATGTATGGAGCCGCGGAGAAGAACTGGTAACCGATAAATATCCTGAATTTGAAAAACTGCTGGGCATTATTCCTGATGGTACAGTTATAGATGGCGAAATACTGCCGTGGGTAGAGGGTGCTGTGGGTACGTTTAACGATTTACAAACACGTATCGGCCGAAAAACCGTATCGGCAGCATTGCTTAAAAAGACCCCGGTTATTATTAAAGCCTACGATATTTTAGAATGGCAGGGCGAAGACATTCGGCAGAAACCTTATATAGAGCGCAGAAAGATTTTAGAGCAACTCTACGAAGGTATTAAGGATTACGAGTTACCCATCCAATTATCTGAAAGAATAACATTTGATAGTTGGGATGATGCCATGCACGAAAAAGCAAAATCGCGCGAACTGCGCAGCGAGGGGCTGATGTTTAAAAGGCTGGATTCACCTTACCTCGTGGGCCGCAAAAAAGGCGACTGGTGGAAATGGAAACTCGAACCTTTTAGTATCGATGCTGTGCTTACGTATGCTATGCGGGGCAGCGGCCGCCGTGCTACCCTCTTTACCGATTATACTTTTGCGCTTTGGGAAGATAAAGAAGATGGCACCCGCGAGTTGGTTACGTTTGCAAAAGCCTATTCCGGTTTAACCGATGCCGAATTCAGGATGGTAGACGATTATATCAAGAAAAATACATTGGACAGATTCGGACCCGTGCGAAGCGTAACCCCTAAACTGGTTTTCGAGATAGGTTTTGAAGGCATTGCTTTTTCCGGCAGGCACAAGAGCGGCGTAGCAACACGCTTTCCGCGGATACTCCGCTGGCGGCACGACAAAAAGATAGATGAGGCAAACAGTATACAGGATTTGAAGGATATGATTCCGAAATAAATCAGATACGAATTACACGAATTGCACCAATTAATGATGAGTGCGTTTTCCATTTCGACCGCAGCGCAGCGAAGTCGAGAAATCTCTAAAGTCCAAGATTAGCCTATAAGAGATGTCTCAATTGCGTTGCACTTCATTCGACATGGAACACCGCTTCTTCTTTTGAGGTGACTGCGGCAGAGTAAGCCCTACAACCATCAACCAACAACAAATATGAACAGGGAACAGCTTTTTGATATAGCAGCCGGATGGTTTGAGAGCCGGGGATGGAAACCTTTTCCGTTCCAGACCCAAACGTGGACGGCTTTTTTGCAGGGCAAACACGGACTTCTTAATGCCCCTACGGGCAGCGGGAAAACGTATGCCTTGTGGCTGCCTGTGGTGCTCGACTATATTAAAAAGAACCCCAACTATAAAACCAAACGTACTCCCGGGCTTAAAGCCATCTGGATCACTCCGCTGCGGGCATTATCAGTAGAGATTAAACAGGCGGCCGAACGTGTGGCTGACGATTTGGGCACAGGACTAACCGTAGGAATTCGTACCGGAGATACATCTGCCGCTGAGCGTGCCAAACAAAAAAAGTCAATGCCCGATTTGCTCGTTACCACGCCCGAAAGCCTGCAACTTATGTTAGCAACAAAGGGTTACGAAACCATTTTTAAAACCTGTGGTGCGATTATAATAGACGAATGGCATGAACTATTGGGGACCAAGCGCGGTGTGCAGACAGAATTAGGCCTAAGCCGTTTACGTAACATCGCACCTAAAATGCGCATTTGGGGGATATCGGCAACCATTGGTAACCTGCAGCAGGCAATGGAAGTATTGTTAGGCCCGCATTCTCAAGCATTAAACAATGCCGTTATGATACGGGCGCACATCAATAAAAAAATAAATGTAATATCTGTAATACCAGATAAAATGGATGCCTACCCGTGGCGCGGGCACATGGGGCTACACCTGATAGACGAGGCGGCGAAGATAATTAAAGGGAGCCGCACTACGTTATTGTTTTGCAATACCCGCGCCCAGTGCGAACTTTGGTACCAGGCATTGTTAGACAAGCACCCGGAATTTGCAGGCGACCTTGCCATGCACCACGGCAGCATAAGCCGCGACAGCAGGCAGTGGGTAGAGCAGGCCATTCGCGATGAGCAGCTTCGTGCGGTGGTTTGCACATCAAGCCTTGACCTTGGGGTAGATTTTGCCCCTGTAGAAACAGTAGTGCAAATAGGCGGGCCTAAGGGTGTGGCGCGATTTTTACAACGCGCCGGCCGTAGTGGGCACAGCCCCGGTAAAGACAGCAACATTTACTTTTTGGCAACCCATGCCATAGAATTGGTAGAAGCGTCTGCATTACGCCGTGCCGTGCAGGAAACGGTAGTAGAAGACCGCGTGCCTTACCTTAATAGCTGGGATGTACTCGTGCAGTACCTTGTTACCCTTGCAGTGTCGGACGGGTTTTATCCCGATAAGATATTTCATGAAGTAAAAAGTACCTTCTGCTTTCAGGGGATGAACGAAGATGACTGGCAGTTTTGCCTCAACTTTATAACGCAGGGAAGCCAGAGCCTGCAGGCGTATGACGAATACAAGAAGGTAGAGATAGAGGCCGACGGTACCTTTAAGGTAAACAGCAAGGCCATTGCGCTGCGCCACCGTATGCAAATGGGTACTATTGTGGGCGACTCTGTAATGAATGTAAAGTTTCTTGGCGGCGGTTACCTTGGCAGTATAGAGGAATGGTTTATATCTAAACTAAACCCGGGCGATACCTTTATTTTTGCCGGAAGAAAACTGGAGCTTTACCGTGTTAAAAATATGGAAGTACTGGTACGCATGGCAAGCCCCGGTGCTAAGGCAATGCATGCAAGCTGGATGGGAGGGAGGCTAACACTATCTGCACAAATGAGCGAACTGCTGCGGGAAGAATTGTATGCCGCCAATACCGATACCATGACCCGCGAACTCCGCGCGCTTACCCCCATGTTTACCCGACAGCGCAAAGAAAGTATAGTGCCCAATGCCGACCAATTTTTAATTGAAACGTTTAAGACCCGCGAGGGTTACCATGCTATATTTTACCCGTTTGAAGGGCGTTTTGTACATGAGGCGCTGGCGAGCTTAATGGCTTACCGCATAAGTTTGCTTACTCCCATCACATTTTCATTGGCATATAATGATTATGGTTTTGAATTACTGAGCGACCAGGAAATAGACATGCAGCAGGTATTGGATAACGACCTTTTTACACCCCGCCACCTGCATGCCGATTTGCAGCACAGCCTTAACGCAACTGAGATGGCACGCCGAAAGTTTCGGGATATTGCCGTAATTGCAGGATTGGTATTTACAGGTTATCCCGGCAAGGTGGTTAAAACGAAACATTTGCAAAGCGGGTCGCAACTGATATTTGAAGTATTCAGGGATTATGAGCCGGACAATCTTTTATTCCGGCAGGCATACCGCGAAACTTTTGAACACCAGCTCGAAGAAGGACGTTTGCTTTTGGCACTGGAGCGCATTCAGCGTCAGGAAATTGTATGGAAACCGTGCCAAAAGCCCACACCTTTCAGTTTTCCTGTAATTACTGACAGGCTTCGCGAAAAATTATCAAGCGAAACACTTGCAGACAGAATTAAAAAAATGACGGCGAGTTATATGAAGTAAATTTAGGTTGCTGCGTTTGTAACTTGTCAAATTCTCTTTATTATCATAAAACAAGCCTCAAATTTTCAAATTATTGCTTTGTGTATTCCACAAGTTGGTTATAAATAACCTGCCTTACCTTTTCTTTAAGTTCTTTCCTGTCGTCGGTCGTTAAACCTTTAGTTTCTATAAAATGATGCACTTTAGCCCGCATAATGCCGGGGCTTCCGCTAAAAAAGGTAAACGAAAAACGTTTTTTATTATCGGCAAATGTCATAGGTACAATAGGTATCTGGTGGTCTACTGCCAGTCTAAACGCGCCGTCTTTAAACTCGTCCAGTAACACATTTTCATCTTCAGGCACACCGCCTTCAGGAAAAATACAAACGCTTAGCCCTCGGTTTAGCCTGTTTTGCGCCTGGGCAAATACATCTACCCTGCTTTTAGAGTTATTGCGGTCTACAAGTATAGAACTCTTGCGGTAAAAAAAGCCAAAAACGGGAATCTTTGTCAGCTCTGCCTTGCCCACAAAAACAAATGGGTTCTTAGATATTACAAGCATCAGCATAATATCTGTCATAGAGGTGTGGTTAGCCACCAGCATATAGCTTTTGCCTTTTACCATTTGCTGTTCGCGTTCAATTTTATAGTAAAAGCCCATACCATACAGTATGAACTTTGCCCAAAAGCGTGCCAGTACAAAAAAAATGGGATAGGTAGCATCAAACGATACCGATAAAATAAGAAATGGAGAAAGCAGAAGTATGGGTATAGCCATAACTATATAAAACCAAATGCGCCATAGCGTCCATAAAAAATACTTTACCACTTTCATATAGCCCAAATGTAAGAATTCAAACCTTAATATAATATCAAAACCGTTACCTTTGTGCAAATTCTATTTGTAAACAATGGCAAAAATCTTAACCGGCATTCAGAGTACAGGAACCCCGCATTTGGGCAACCTGCTGGGTGCTATCCTGCCGGCCATCGAAATGGCCAACAAACCCGAAAATGAATCGTTCCTGTTTATAGCCGACCTACACTCTGCAACGCAGATTAAGGATGGCAAAAGCCTGCGCGAAAATACCTATAGCGTTGCAGCAACCTGGCTGGCCTGCGGCCTGGACATTAATAAAGTGGTTTTTTACCGCCAGAGCGATGTACCGCAAACGGCAGAGCTGTCATGGTACCTTAGCTGCTTTTTTCCGTTCCAGAGACTTACACTGGCGCATTCGTTTAAAGATAAGGCAGACAGGCTGGATGATGTTAATGCAGGTTTGTTTACATACCCCATGCTTATGGCCGCCGACATACTTTTATATGATGCCGAGTTTGTACCCGTAGGTAAGGACCAGTTACAGCATATAGAGATTACACGCGATGTGGCAAGCCGTTTTAACCACCAGATGGGAGAAACGTTTGTATTGCCCGAAGCAATATCTAATGAGGATACCAAGATAATTCCCGGCACCGATGGCGAGAAGATGAGCAAATCGCGCAATAACTTTATTAATATCTTTCTTGATGATAAAGCGTTGCGCAAAGCTGTTATGAGCATACAAACCGACAGTACACCACTGGAAGAGCCTAAAAACCCGGATACCGATAATGTATTTGCTATTTACAAACTATTAGGTACACTGGAACAAATAGAACAAATGCGTGCCAATTATACGGGTGGCAACTACGGTTATGGCCATGCCAAGCAGGCATTGTTCGAATTGATTATAGAGAAGTTTAAAACCGAACGCGAGAAATATAATTACTACATTAATAACCTACCCGAGGTAGATGCTTTACTTAAAACCGGTGCTGCAAAAGCTGCTGTTGTAGCCAATGAAGTACTTGGAAGGGTAAGAGAGAAAATGGGGTATGAGTAAATTATAGTGATTAGTGATCAGTCGCGGTTAGCCGCAACCATAATATAATAAGCCACGAATTACATAATTACCACACATAAGTGTGGAATTATCGTAATTCGTGGCTTATTGTTTTGACTATGATGACTAATAAGATTGCTTCGTGCCTCGCAATGACGGCACCTGAAGAAAGGATTGTTTATTTTGATGTAGGTCGGAAAAACTGTGGCTGCGACTGTAAACTGTGACTGACCACTGAATACTGTTATGCGGTCACTATTTAGCTATCTCAAGAGACACCTTTAACTCGCCATGGTTTTTGTTGTCGGCAATTTCCATAAAGGCTTTTTTAGAAAGATCAATATCGCGCCCGCCGCCAAAGGGCCCGCGATCGTTTACCACTACAATTACCGATTTATCGTTTGCTAAATTAGTAACCTTTACTTTAGTGCCAAAAGGTAGTTTTTTATGCGCAGCCGTTAGTTTATTATTGCTAAAGGTTTCTCCGCTGGCCGTTTTTTTGCCGTTAAATTTATCGGCATAATAGCTTGCAACCGCTTTCTTATCGTAAGAGCTAAAAGAACCTTTACGCGACGAGCAGGCAACAAGTACGGCTGCTATAAGCAGTAAAAATGCAATCCTTTTTATCATGACTGTTTTTTATCTAAAAGCTCAATTTTTACTTTAAAGCTGCCTGAATTTTTATTGGAAGCAATTTCCATGTATGCCTTTTTGGTAAGGTCTATTTCGAGCGTTTTACTGTAAGGGCCACGGTCGTTAACTTTAACATCAACAAATTTGCCATTATTTTCGTTAGTTACCCTTACTAAGGTACCCAATGGCAGTTTCATGTGGGCCGCAGTATATTTTGCATTATGAAAACGTTCACCGCTGGTGGTTTTCCTGCCATTAAATTTATCGGCGTAGTAAGTAGCCAATGCGCCTTTTTTATAGAGCGTAAGCTTTGGCGTGCTTAATTTTGTAATTTTCGCATTTGTTTCTGTGGAGTCTGCGGCTACGGCTGCAACTACTCCTTTTGGTTTCTGCGGGATAGGTGTACTACCCTGCGAAAACCCTGAGATAATAAATAACAATACGGCTGTACTGAAAATAATACTACTATTCCTCATAATACTATATTTTTTTGTGTTCGTATTTTTTTTACTTACCAACAAATATGCCATATAAGCAAAAAGCCTCTATCGAGGCTTATAAGGTTAATTTAACCACTGTGACCATGGAATCCTGCTTAGCAGTAATAATAATGCTATGACATAAAAAACTCCAATAGATTTAAATTTCTTTGTGTCTTCCTCTGTTTTTTTGTGTTTGGACCAACCTATGGTTATAAGGGCAATGGCAATAATATTTATAAGCGGGTGCTCTACCACATACAGCCTTAAAGTGCTGTCTTTCATTGCAGCACCCATACCACCTGCCTTAACAGCATCAAAGTAAGGTGATGTAAAAAGTAATATAAGCCCGAACACCAGTTGCATGTGCGAGAAAATAAGTGTTATCATGGCAATACGCCTGTCCTGCAGGTTAAAAGGCCTCTTTCTTGATAACCCTACAAACGAATTTAAAATTGTTAGTACTAATAAACCCAGTACTGCAAAAGCAAAATAAGAGTGCAGTTCTTTAATGGATGAATACATAGTTTTGTGATATTGAAGAAAGCAAATATAAACAAAACCTGTAATAGAAAGTGCACTAAACTTATGCTAAAAGGCAAGTAAAGCATTGTTTAGAATGAATCTAAAGATAGTTTTTTAGAGTCAATACTTTGATAAATAAATAATTACATAAAGTCATTTAACTAAAATGGTAAAACAAAAAAGGTTAGCCTAAGCTAACCTTTTACAAGCATAATATTGCTTTTTATATTTGTTTTATAAGGTAAACATATACCGGAAAGTGGTCACTAAAGCCTACTTTGCCGTTACCGCTTCGCAACGGATAACCCTTATAAGCACCGCTTACTTCGGTCATAAATGTTTTGTTATAAACCCCGGCTTTCCAAAAGCGGTATGAACTGTAGTCTTTTTCTACAAGTGGCTCTGTCATGATCATCTGGTCAAACAAATCCCAGGCATCGCGGTAAGCAAGCGTACCTATACCTTTTTTAGACATTTCTTCCATAGGGTTGTACAATCCGCCCGGTTTTACATCTTCTTTAAGAGCCTTGGCACCAAGAACAACTTTAATGCTATTATTATAAGGGCCATCGTTAAGGTCGCCCATTGTAATAACTTTAGCTTTGGGGTTAACACCATATAAAGAATCTATTATCTTTTTGTTTAGCGCTGCTGCCGCTTCTCTAAAAGGGCTGCTTACTTTTTCGCCCCCTGCGCGCGATGGCCAGTGGTTTACAATAAAGCTTACTTCTTCGCCATCAAGCATACCCGTAACAAGTAACTGGTCGCGTGTATAGCGCCTTCCGCTGTTATCAATATTAATAATTACGCCTTCGGTTTCTTTGTCCTCTTCAGTTTCTTTACCTGCAACTTTATCAGCTTCGGCTTTTTTCTTTGCCTTAAGCCCTGCCTCATCATAAATAATAAGCGGGAATGCCTTGTAGCTGGTAGGTTTAAACGATTTTTTTTGATACAGCAAGCCTACATCTACACCCCTTTTATCGGGAGAGTCAAAGTGTACTATGCCATATCCTTTATCGGCTAAAAGCGGTTGTTTAATAAGGTCTTCCAGCACGCCGCGGTTCTCTATTTCGGCCACGCCTAATATGGTAGGCGAATTTGGGTTATTTGTTGTACCAATCTCGGCGATTACGCGCGATAAATTTGCCAGCTTTTTTTTGTATTTTGCACTGGTCCAGTGCTGTTTACCGTCTGGAAGATACTCTTCATCATTAACTTTTGGGTCGTTAATGGTATCATATAAATTTTCGACATTATAAAAGGCAATGGTATGCACCTTAAATTTTTTGTCCTGGGCATTACCTGCTACGCTAAGCAGGATTAAAAAGAGCATACTGAGTGTCTTGTTCATTATATATAACAAATATTAATTTAACATCAAGTTTTGTAACAAACGGGATGCCAAAAGTAGATAATATTTTTAAATGTTATACATTTGCCGCCGTTAAGAAATATTTAACTTAATGCCGAACTGGAATAATTAAAATTTATTTATGAAAAAACTAGTACTCAGTCTTTTATTTGTGATGCAGGTAGTATGTGCCTGGGCACAACAAGCATCTGTACAGGGCAAGGTGGTCGATTCTAAATCGCAAAAACCCGTGGAAAATGTTGTTGCAACTCTTGAAGCTACAGGAGCAACAGCGCTAACAAATGCCGAAGGTGTATTTGTGTTTCCTGATGTTGCTGCAGGAAGCCATGTTGTAACCGTGGGCAGCACCGGGTTTGTTACCCAAACTTTTACCTTAGAGGTAGCCGCCGGGCAAACCCTTGACATTGGTGTGGTATCTCTTGAATATGATATTACATCTGAACAGCAATTAAGTTTAATTACCATTACAGATAACGACCTTGGTGATGACAACAGCGGATCTGAAAATACAGCGGGTCTTTTACAGGCATCGAGAGATATTTTCCAGCAGGCCGCTGCCTTTAACTGGGGTATGGCGCGCTTTAGGATTCGTGGTTTAGATAACGAATATGGTACAACCATGATAAATGGTGTTACCATGAATAAATTATATGATGGCAGGCCCAACTGGAGCAACTGGGGTGGCCTTAACGATGCTACACGTAACCAGGAATTTACAATGGGTACTGCAGCATCTGATTATACTTTTGGTAGTATATTGGGTACTCAGGAAATTAATACACGTGCCTCTATATTTCGCCCGGGTGGCAGGATATCATTCTCCGGTACTAATACAAATTACAACTGGAGGGCTATGGCTACGTATGCATCCGGTATGGATAAGAACGGGTGGGCTTATGTAATATCTGCCTCTACACGTATGGCTAACGAAGGTTATTTTGAAGGTACAGACTATAAAGCAAACTCGTTTTTTGCAAGTGTAGAGAAAAAAATAAACGACAAGCACAGTATTAACTTTACAGGTATTTATGCTCAGAACAGCAGAGGGAAAAACTCTCCTAATACTGATGAGATGACCCGTATAGCCGGCGAGAAATATAACTCTTACTGGGGTTACCAAAATGGCGACAAACGCAACTCCCGCGATAAGGATGTGGAAGAGCCTATCTTTATGCTTAGCCACTACTGGAACATAAGCGAAAGCACATCATTAAACACTAACGTTGCTTACCAGTTTGGTAAAATAGGTAACAGCAGGCTGGATTACCAAAATGCACCTAACCCGGACCCTACGTATTACAGGAACCTGCCAAGCTATTTTACATCTATGTATGATGGGGCTACTTTCATTGGCGGAAGTGATGAAAATGTTGCACTTGCTAAAAATGCACCTTTTTTAACTAACAGGCAAATAGACTGGAACAACCTTTATCAAACTAACAGCAATACTGCAAATGGCCGTAGTGCTTATGTATTGTATGAAGACCGTACAGATGATAAAACGCTTACAGCAAACTCTATATTACGCTCGCAGTTATCAGACCACATTTCATTAAATGCAGGTGCTACTTACAAACATGTAAAATCGCACAATTTCCAGAACCTGTTAGACCTTTTAGGTGGCCAGTTCTTTGAAGATTTTGATAATTACTACACTGGTTCTTACTCTCAGAGCGACCTTAACAATCCTAACAGGACGGTAAGGGTAGGCGATACTTATGGTTATAACTATAACCTGTTTGCTAATAACATTGATGCTTTTACACAATTTAAATTTAGCTACAGTAATATTGATTTTTACCTTGCACAAAACTTCTCACGTTCAGAGTATCAAAGAGAAGGCCTTTACAGGAATGGTCTTTATGCTAATAACTCTTACGGAAAAAGCAACAAGGCTGTTTTTGAGAACTATGGCTTTAAAGGTGGTTTAACCTATAAGCTTGATGGCAGGAACATGATCGTGGTTAATGCCGCACGTATGACTAAAGCTCCTACATTAAGGAACACTTTTCCTAATGCAAGGCTTAATAATGTTATCGTAGACAACATAGGCAGCGAACTTGTATCGAGCGCAGATTTAAGCTACGTTATAAGGACTCCTAAGCTTAAGGCACGTATAACAGGTTACTATTCTACAATACAAAATTCTACAGAGACTTCATTCTTCTTTGGCGAAGGTGTATTTGATGATAATGGCGGAGACGGCGGTAACGCATTTATTGCCGAAACTGTAACCGGTATTAATAAACAAATGATGGGTGGAGAACTTGGTATAGAGTACAACATTACCCAGACTATTAAAGTAAACGCTTCTGCTGCTTTTGGCCAGTATACGTATACAAACAACCCTAACGTAAGTGTTAATAACGATGCCCTTGCTGTAGGCCTTGTAGAGGGCGATGGTACATCTGTAGTAGGTGCAAATACCGGTACAATTGTAGATTTTGGTAAAGCTTACCTTAAAGATTATAAACTTGCAGGTATGCCGCAACAGGCTTACTCTTTAGGTTTAGAGTACCGTGACCCTCATTTCTGGTGGATAGGTGCTAACGCTAACTACCTTGCACAAAATTATATAGATGTTTCTGCTTTATTAAGAACAGCAAACTTTTTTAAAGACCCTGTAACAGGACAAACTATAGATGGTGCTAACACACCAAGGGCGAGAGAACTGTTAAAACAAGAGCGTTTTAATGATTTTTACCTGTTTAACCTTCAGGGTGGTAAATCATGGAGATTAGGTAAACAAACCGTAGGTTTCTTTGCAAGTGTAAACAACGTGTTTGATAAAACATATAAAACAGGTGGTTTTGAGCAGTCGCGTAATGCAAATTACACACAACTTGACCAGGACCAGAGCAGCGGTACACCATCTTTTGGTTCTAAATATTTTTATGGCTACGGCAGGACTTTCTTTGTTAACCTGTATATAAACTTCTAATTTTACATACTATGAAAAAGAATATTAAAACGATTATGCTTGGGCTGTTTACCGCAGTACTGGCTACGGGTTGTGTAGGAGATGACGATTATAAACTTGCTCCTTTTGATGAGCCTGCATGGTCTGAAGGTTTTCAGGATGCAGTAGATGGTACTACTCTTGATTTACCGGGATGGACTAATTTTAATGAAACCGGGCGTAAAAAATGGAACGAGGAAGTATTTACCGGTAACGGTTATGCAGAGTTTAGTACTTTTGGATCTGGAGACCCTGTAAACGTAGGGTGGTTAATTACACCGGCAGTAAATATAGACGGTACAAGTAAGGTACTTACCTTTCAAACGGCACAGCACCACCTTGAGGTTCCTGCTAATAAAATTGAGGTACTTGTATCTTCAAATTATGATGGTACTAATGTTCTTGCTGCAACATGGACACCGCTTACGGCTACTTTCCCTACAGCTGCTACAGACTGGTATTTATTTGTAAGCTCTGGCCGCATAAGCCTTGCTGCATATTCCGGCAACGTGCATATAGCATTTAAAGTAACAGGTTCAGGAACAGATTTAACTCTTGATGGTGCCTACCAGATAGACAACGTTAAAATATTAAAATAAAAGACTATGAAATCAATTTTAATAAAATCGCTTTTTATTGGTACGGCGGCACTATTGCTTACTGCATGTGCTAACGACGATAATTACAGCACTCCTTATGAGGAGTGTGTAGAGACCGGCATAACGCCAAATGTTACAGTTGCCGCACTTACTGCGCGCGCTACAACGGCACCAAGATTATATACAGTACCTGCAGGTGCCCCAAGCGATTACATAGAAGGATATGTAACATCAAGCGATGAGAGGGGTTCTTTCTTTAAAGTGGTAACACTACAAACAAAACCTACAGATGGGTCTGCCGTTAAGGGTTTTAGTATTGCCATAGATGCTAACGGTCTTTTTGGTAAAGGTTTTACACCGGGCCGCAAAGTACTTGTAAAGCTGGACAGCCTGTATTATGCTAACGAATATAATGCCCTTAAAGTAGGCGCTCTTTTTGAAGACACAACTGTAGGCAGGATAGCCGAAGGTGATTATGCTAAAAATATCATTGTGGGCTGTACAAAAGTAGACGAAGAAGAACTTGTACAACACATGACTATTACTCAGGCTTTACGCGATGAAAATATTAACAAGCTTATAGAGCTTGATAGCGTTCAGTTTACTACAGCTTCTTTTGGCTACAGCCTTTATGACAGCACTGCGCCTACAGCAGCGGGTAACCCACAAACTATTGGCGGCAGTACAAACCATAACCTGGAAGATAAGTATGGCCGTACTATAATATTCAGGACAAGCAGCTTTGCTAACTTTGCAGGAGATAAAGTAAAACAGGGGATTTTAAAGGTAAGAGGCGTACTTACAAAATACAGGGATTCTTACCAGTTTCTTCCGCGTTACTCTGAAGATGTTAAAGTTATTAGCGAAACAGGAAGGCTTGTTCGTGTTGTAGAGCCTATAGCACCCGGTTCTGGCGGCCCTCTTGGCGGTACTGCTATAACATACAGCGGTAACTTTACAGAAAATTTTGAAAGCTATGCGCTAAACGCAAATACATACCCTAAATATATCACCGATTTTATTGGTGCATCAAGGTACTGGCAGGTAAAGCAATTCCCTGCAAATACAGGTAATAAATATATAGAGATGACTTCTTATGTAGGCAGTAGCTCTCCAGGTGTTGTTACAAGGTCATACTTTATAGTTCCTGTTGATTTTACAGCAGCAAACACTTTTACCTTTAAAAAAGAGATAAGATATATGGCAGGCCAGTCGTTTAAAGTATATTATGCAACAGCTGCAAACTATACTCCCGGAGGTGTAATAGATGTAAATACTTTTACAAACATTACATCGAGCTTTACAGGCTTAACGTATCCTGCAACCGGAGCATCAGAAAGTACATTTACTACAGCAGGTACTTATAGCATACCGGCTGCCTTAACAGGTAATGGTTTCTTTGTATTAGAATATGCCGGTGGTGGTGCAGTTACTACTACAATACAAATAGATGATATTGTAGTTAACTAAACTGCGATATACAATATTATAATAAAAGTGGCCGGGAGAAATCCCGGCCACTTATTTTTTAGGGCTATAGCGGGATTTACATTTGCCAGAACGATACGATTTTTATTTTATTCTACAGGTGTAAATGTTTTAATAGCCTAAATATTTGAGTGACCTTCCTGAACATATTATATTATAATATTTCGTCAAAAGGTATTACCTCCTAAACCCTGCATTAGGTATTGAGGTCAGGTTCTGCAAAATAGACTGAAATCTAAGATTACTTTTTAACGGGAAATAAAAATGAAGCTATTACAGACACGATTAATATACCTCCCACAATTGCCAGCGATACGGGCGAAGAAATGTGTACAAAAGGCCCTATTAGCATTTTTACGCCTATAAACGCCAGTATTACCGCCAACCCATAATGCAGGCGGCTAAACATGTGCATAAAATTTGCCAACAGGAAGTATAAGGCACGCAGCCCCAGTATGGCAAATATATTTGATGTATAAAGTATAAGCGGGTCGTTAGGGGCAATGGCAAATATAGCGGGGATAGAATCTACCGCAAAAATAAGGTCGGTAAATTCTATAACAGCAACCACTACAAGCAGTGGCGTTGCCATGCGTATGCCATTTTCTTTTACAAAAAAGCGACCGCCAACATAGTTTTTTGTAACCTTAAAAAGCTTGTAAATTACCCTTGCACCCGGGCTTTTTGTAAAGTCTTTATTTTCATCATCATCTTCATGAGATGCCCAAGATTTTATACCGGCAATAACTAAAAAGATACCAAAAATGGTTAGAACGGCATTAATTTGCCTGCTTTCGCCAAAGATGGTTATTGGTGGTAAATAGGTAAGGTTAATAAGCTCTACACCTGTAAATATAAATATAGCACGAAAAAATAAGGCTCCTATTATACCCCAGAACAACACTTTATGGTGCAGTTCTTTAGGTACGTTAAAGAACCCGAAGACAAGTATAAAAACAAAGAGGTTATCTACAGAAAGGGCTTTCTCTATCCAGTAGGCACTCTGAAATTTTGTAAAGGCTTCAAAGTCCATTACATAATAAATAACCCCGCTAAATACCATGGATAGTGATATCCATACTACAGACCATGCTAAAGCCTCTTTACTGCTTACTACATGGCTGTGTTTATTAAACACGCCAAGGTCGAGCAACAGCATAACCACTACTGTAATGCCAAATAAAGCTAAAATGCCGGGATGGTTTATCAGGTGGTCGTGGTTCATAGCTTATAGTTTTAATCCAGTTTATCGGTCAGTTTTTTAAACACCTGCTTGGCATCGCCGCCTTCATACAAAATATTGTATACGGCGTTGATGATTGGTGTTTTAGCTTTGTATTCCTTATTTAGCTTATAGGCACTTTTTGCGGCATAATAACCTTCGGCAACCATGCTCATTTCCATCATGGCACTTTTTACGGTGTACCCTTTTCCTATCATGTTACCAAACATACGGTTACGCGAAAATACCGAGTAACCCGTAACAAGCAAGTCACCCAGGTAAGCAGAATCATTGATATTACGTTTCATTTTATGCACCTTGCGAATGAACTTTTTCATTTCGCGCACGGCATTACTCATAAGCAATGCCTGAAAGTTATCGCCATAGCCCAAGCCATGTGCCATACCCGCAGCAATAGCATAAATATTTTTAAGCATAGCAGCATATTCTGTGCCAATAATATCGTCGGATATTTTTGTTTTAATATAATGGCTGTTAAGATTTTTAGCCATTGTGCTTGCCTTTTTTTCACTGCCACAGGCAATAGTTAGGTACGAAAGCCTTTCGAGGGCTACCTCTTCAGCATGGCATGGGCCCGTTATAACGCCTATATTATCAAATGGAATGTTGTAAGTGTCATGAAAATGCTCGCCCACAATAAGGCTGGTTTCAGGAACAATACCTTTAATGGCCGAAAATATAATTTTATCTTCCAGGCTTACCGTAAGTTTCTCAAGTTCGGTACTTAAAAAAGCCGATGGTATGGCAAAAATTACATAATCAGCATACGCAATTGCCTCATTAATATCGTTAGTAAGCAGGAGTTTATTGGTGTCAAATTCTACCGAGCTCAGGTAATTAGGATTATGTTTTTGTAGTTTAATATGCTCAATGGCAGATGTGTTGCGCATATACCACGCAATTTTATCTACATTAACACAAAGCATCTTGGCTATTGCCGTTGCCCAGCTTCCACCGCCTATTACCGCGAACTTAGGAGTATCACTCATTATTTTAAGTTGTTTCTAAAGGCCAAAAGTACTCAAATTTAACACAACTCCATAAACTGTTGTTATATGCAATGATATCATAATAAATATTAACATTATATTATGAAAAGAAATACAATGATACTTCTTGCACAGCGTTATCCTATAGAATTTTGTTTACAATCTGGAGGATTATAACAAGGTTAGTAAATTTTTTGTTTTTGGTGTTTTTTAAAAGGCATTCATGTTTTGCATGAGTGCCTTTTATAGTATAAAGATATTAAAAGCAGTGTACACTTATGATAAGGATTTCATAATTATACCTTGCCAACACGAATTCTTCCGGCATAAGAAAAGAGTTTTGCGACGGCGACACCGTAAAATACCATACACATGGAAGAAGTACTCTTAGTTTGCTGAGCTCTGTACCAGTGGTATTCTTTTTCCGTCAGCACCCTTATAAGTTCACCTCGATTTTCTAAGCAATATTGTCCATTATTTATGTGAACAACTCCGCTATGATGAAAATCAAACTGTATAAAGTTTATAAATGCATATACAACGCATGCCATTGTAATTATTACAATCCAGACAGGCGTATTTTTGAATAGAATTTTATATTGTGAGACCGGGTTCATGCGGTTAAGAATTCCCGATTGCCTGTGTGCTATATAATCTGGATCGTTTTGTTGGTCTAAAATGACGGCTGATATTACTATAAGAGCGCCAACATATAATATATAAATAAAAGGTATAGTTTGCTGGACATCTATATTTTGAACAGAAAGAATATTTATTGTTACAGAACTTAGCCAGCCAAATATCGCCAGATAAAATAATAGTCTTTTCATATTAGTGTTAGCATTACTTCTTATAAAAAAGGTTATGCACTACATACTGCCATACTTTCTCCGGCAATAAAGGGCGCACATTTTTACCTTCTTTTATGCTGTTGCGAATAAACGTAGACGATATCTCTATAACAGGTGCCTCTACTTTATGAATGCGTGCAGCGGCGGCAATATCCGGATTAATAACTTCGGTGTTTATGCGCGGGTATACATAAATATCATGATTTTGCAGTAGTACTTCATAGTTTTTCCACTTATGCAGGGAGTTAAGGTTGTCTTCCCCCATTATAAGCGAAAACTCGTGCATGGGGAATTTTTCCTGCAAATGTGCCAGCGTATTTACGGTATAGCTTGGCTGCGGTAGCCGGAACTCTACATCGCTCGGTTTAAGTTTAGGGTAATCTTCGGTAGCCAGGAATACCATTTGTAAACGATGATGGTCATCCAGCAGGGTGCTCTTTTTTTTAAGCGGGTTGTGCGGGGTAACTACAAGCCATATCTGGTCGAGGCCGCTGTATTCGGCCATGTGGTTAGCAATAATAAGATGCCCTGCATGAATGGGGTTAAACGTCCCGAAGTAAAGGCCTATTTTCATAATTATGTAAATACCTAAGTGCATTTATGTCATTCTGACGAAGGAAGAATCTCTTTAAATTAGGGATTCTTCGACTACGTTGCACTTCGCTCAGAATGACACTCGAAGTCTAAAAATTCCTAAAGAAGATCTGATAGTATTATCTAAACTGTAATGCTTGCCATAGCTACTGCCTACTGCGACTAAAAACTAATCTCCACTCACAAAATTCTTTACCAGCTCGTATGCTTCTTTCTTGGCCGTATCAAGATCGTAGTTTTTTATAATGGTATCAAACTGTGGTGCTGTAGCAAGCTCTACAGATGCCTTTGCAATACGCATGTTGATTTTATCATCGCTCTCTGTACTGCGTTTTTTAAGGCGTATTTTAAGCTCGTCTATACTGGGTGGCTTAACAAAAACAGCAAGGGTTTCCTCAGGAAATTTCTTTTTAATACGCAGTCCGCCTGCCACATCAATATCAAAAATTACATTTTTACCTTCGGCCCAAATGCGCTCTACCTCACTTTTTAATGTACCGTAAAAATTATCGCGGTATACTTCTTCCCACTCTACAAAATCTTCCGACTTAATGTGCTTTTTAAATTCTTCAAGCGATATAAAATGGTAATGCTCCCCATGAATTTCGCCATCGCGGGCATCGCGCGTGGCGGCAGATACAGAGAATGCCAGGTTAAGCTCCGGATGCTCTAACAGGTAACGTACTATAGTGGTTTTACCCGACCCTGAAGGCGCCGAGAATACTAATAATTTTCCTTTCTTCATTAGTTGTATTGTATAGACCCATACAGCCTCTCTTAAAAAGAGAGGAGTATAGTTGCAGTATTATTTAGTTTGTTGTTTTGGTATTTAAAAATTGCTATTTGAAATTTTCCTTACAGCACATTCAGCACCTGCTCTTTTATTTTTTCGAGTTCGTCTTTCATCTGCACCACAAGCTTTTGCATCTTGGCGTGGTTAGATTTAGATCCCATAGTGTTTATTTCGCGGCCCATTTCCTGGGTTATAAAGCCAAGCTTGCGCCCGTTAGCCTCTGTACCCGCTACGGTTTCTAAAAAATAATTAAGGTGGGTTTGCAGGCGCACCTGCTCCTCTGTAATGTCCATCTTTTCAAGGTAAAAGATAAGTTCCTGCTCAAAACGGTTCTCGTCTACATTAACTTTAAGTTCCTCTATACTTGCAAGCAAGCGGGTTTTAACGGTTTGTATACGTTCGCCATCCAGCGCAACAGCTTCATTCATTAACGAAAGGATATTTGTAATCCTTACTAAAAATTCTTTTTCAAGAGATACCCCTTCAGATACCCTGAAGTTGTATATGTTTTGAAGTGCATCTTCTATAACACCCTGTATTTGTGCCCAGTCGTTCTCGTCTATTTCTTCGCGTTCTGTTTTAAGGGCATCGGGCATACGCACTGCCATTTTAAGCAGTTCGGTCTCATCGCCGTCTACCACTTCTTTCATCTGCTTAATGTAAGCCTTAACAATAGGCACATTAATTTTAGACGATGTTTCTTCGCCGGTAGCCTCTACAAAAAGGGAGAAATCTATTTTACCGCGTTCCAGCTTGAGTGCGATCTTGTTGCGAAGGCCAAGCTCCATTTCGCGAAAAACAGAAGGCATCCTTACATTAAGGTCGAGACCTTTACTGTTAAGCGACTTAATTTCTACGGTAATTTTTTTTGTGGGCAGTTGCAGGGATGCTTTCCCAAAACCCGTCATCGACTGTATCATTCAGTATGTTATATAACACAAAGATAATAAAAATAACCGAGTGGCTTTATTTGATGCAAATTAGACGAATTACCGAATAAACAGATCAACTTATTTGTTCATTTCCTCTATGGCAGCCTGAACCGTTTTAGGGCTGTTACCTATAAATACCTTATCACCCAAAACAATTACAGGGCGGCTTAAAAAGGTATAATGTTCCATGATAAGTTTTTTAATATCGTCTTCGCTAAGCTGTTGGTCTTTTAATCCTCGCTCTTTATATAGGGTAGCCTTACGGCTGAATAATGCCTCGTAACTGCCTGCCATATCTTTAAGATGGTCTACTTCAGCCTCGCTCATAGGTTCTTTCTTAATATCGTGCAGCACAACACCATTTGTAGATGGGAGCGATTTAATTATTTTTCGGCAGGTATCGCAGGTGCCTAAGTGGTATATTTTTTTCATCGGTTTTGTTTTTTTGCCACGAATTGCACTAATTAACACCAATTTTTTTTGATGAGTTAGTACTCTGTAGAATTTGATGCAGTATTATGATTTGTGAAATTAGTGTAATTCGTGGTAAAAACTACCCAATCATTACTCCTTCTTTAAATAAGATAGGCACCTCAACAGTATTGTTTTCGTTAATGGTTCCCGCTTTAAAAACGTAGTTTTTATCATACAGGGTGTTGCCTATAAAAAAGGTAACCATAAACGAGTTATCCAGTACCAGAACACTATCTTCTATCAGTTCTATTTTTACCACACTTACACCTTCTATTTTTACAAAAGCGTGGCGCAGCATACTTGTTTTGCGCTCTTCGCCATCTATAATGCCTGATGCATTGCTTACCACCAGGACCGACTCCAGGTCATAATCGCCATCGTTAACCAGGTAGGCATACCAGGTTTTTTGCATAAAATCGTCGTTCCATTCCTGTACGGCAGCAACATATACGTTCTCTACCTGCGGTATTATTATATCTTTCTTCATCTTGCTGAGCGTTATTTTCCCGAATAATGATCCGGGTATGTTAGGGGTAACAAAGCTATAAAATTTTTGTTTTAGTTAGGGTATTCCTACACTTGTATAGAATGGTTTAAGACACCTTTGTGATTTTGTTAATAAACACCGGCCCCCATTTTTAGTAACTTTACAATTAATCTTAAAATTTAAAACCATGAAAACCATCCAGATACTTTGCCTATCGGCACTGCTAAGCTTTGCCATAGGCTGTAAAAAAGACACCCCTGCAGATCCTACTGTTGAACAAACCGAACAAGGCACTTTGCCCGATGCCACAGCTATGGATACCGTGCAACCTGCTACGCCGGATACTGTTGCGGTAGACAGCATGACTGCACCTAAGTGACTGGGTAATTATTCCGGAGTTTTGCCCTGCGGCGGCGATTGCAAAGGAATTAAAACCGAGATTACATTAAAGGCTGATAAAACGTATGCGTTATCATCTCAGGCTATAGGCCGCGATGCGAAACCTGCTCTTTATAATGGCACCTATTACCTGGACAAAGCAACAAGCATTATTACGCTTGATGCTGAAGGCGATCACCTGAAATTTAAAATCATTGATGATGGAGCCGATGGCATGCTGCAAAAGCTGGACAAATTCGGCGCGGAAGAACAGGGAGGCCCACCTGCAAGATATTTTTTACATAAAGTACAGTAAACAAAAAACTCTTTGCTTAGGTAAAGAGTTTTTTTGTGCCTTAATCAAAAAACCAAAAGAGATAGCGTTCCGGATCAAAAAAGAATGTCGAAATTAATAGGGCGACACCCATAAAAGAAAGCAATTTAACCGGCAATAGTAAAATTTGCCTCTTCTGTATTTTATATTGTAACAAATCTTTTAGTAATACTACAATTAAAAAAGGGATTACCATTATTCCAGAAACAGTAAATACTAAAACAATGTCCTGTAAGCCGTTGAATCCAATTTCTTTAGGATCTATATCATAAAATTGTGGAGTTCCTTTTGTAATAATTGCAAATAAAACAAATGTGTAAATTGACAACCATGAAAGTAGAGGTAACAAAAAAAGAAAACTTAGAGGTATTTTAAATACTCGTTCCATAAATAGAGACTTTATTTATAAACGCCAACCAGGTACTTTTGTTATAACACTATTAAATCATAAACAAAAAACCCACCAAATTTGGTGGGTTTCTGTATTATATACTTGCTTTAAATTGCTCCAGAAAGCGAACATCATTTTCATAGAACATACGTATGTCTCCTATTCCATATTGTAGCATTGCTATACGCTCTACTCCCATACCAAAGGCAAAACCGTTATATTTAGTAGCATCTATTCCACAATTTTTAAGTACGTTAGGGTCTACCATACCGCAGCCGCCTATTTCCAGCCAGCCGGTACCCTTTGTAATACGGTAGTCAGTTTCTGTTTTAAGCCCCCAGTAAATATCAATCTCGGCACTTGGCTCTGTAAACGGAAAGTATGACGGGCGAAGGCGTATCTTGCTTTTACCAAACATCTCTTTAGTAAAGTACAAAAGTGTTTGTTTAAGATCGGCAAATGATACATCTTTATCTACATATAAACCTTCTATCTGGTGGAAGATGCAGTGCGAACGCGACGAAATAGCCTCGTTACGAAACACCCTTCCGGGAGATATGGTACGGATAGGCGGTTTGTTCTCCTCCATATACCTAACCTGTACCGATGATGTATGCGTACGCAAAAGCACATCGGGGTTGGTCTGGATAAAAAAGGTATCCTGCATATCGCGTGCCGGGTGGTATTCCGGCAGGTTAAGTGCAGTAAAGTTATGCCAGTCGTCTTCTATTTCCGCACCTTCGGATACATTAAACCCAATGGTGGAAAATATATCGATAATCTGGTTTTTAACTATAGATATAGGGTGGCGCGAGCCTACTGTAAAAGGTTCGCCGGGACGGGTAAGGTCGCCATAAACCCCTTTAGCTACTTCCGTAGTTTCAAAAGCTTCAGCAATAGCGGCAACTTTATCTTCGGCTGTTTTTTTAAGGTTGTTTATAACCTGGCCAAATTCCTTTTTCTGGTCGTTGGGCACGTTTTTAAACTCGGCAAAAAAGTCATTTAAAATTCCCTTTTTACCTAAAAATTTAATCCTGAAAGCCTCCAGCTCTTCTTTATTTTGTGTAGAAAATGCTTCGGCTTCGGCTATATACTCTTTAATCTTGTCTATCATTACTCTTTACTAAAAGTCTGCAAATTTAGGCATTTTAAAATTGCCATGCCACTACTTTTTGTTGTATAATTTGTAAAACATATTATAAAACGGTATACGGCTTTACTGCAATTATAGTAATATAAAATGCAGATATAATAAAAAACTCCGCAGGAAAAGCATCACTATTCCTGCGGAGTCTGCATTTTGTAGGATATAAATTACTTTATCAATCCTTTCTCTAAAAAGTAGCTTACAATAGCATCCTTCATGAGTATGCTTTGTTCACCTGCCTTTAGTGGTGGTAATTGTTCTTTAACAGTATAATGCGGCCATCCGGCAGCATCAAAATAATCAAAATCGTAGTAACCATAAGGTTCAAGCAGCCTGCAAATGGCAATATGCATAAGGTCCAGCTTTTCGTCTTTTTTAAATTTACGGTTAAACTGGCCTAGCTCCTGTACGCCAATAAGGTAAATTATAGCATCAAGGTCGAGGGTATCGCCATCGGCAAACCTCTCAGATAATATGGTTACAAGCTGTTGCCAGCGTTCTTTAAGTTGTTCGTCTCTGGACATGGGTATATTTTATCCGGCAAAGATAGTGACTTACAATTTAATGAGTATTTCGACTTTTAGTACTCAAGTATTTTTACAACATAGGTACATAGATATTCGTTCTCAACAAAGAATATAATAGGAAACAGAGCGAAATGCGTACAACTATGTGAAAAATTTATTTTCTATCTTTACTACTTGGGCAATGCTAATCTATGTGCCTATGTGGTAAAAAATTTCTATAGATAAAGAATAGTTTATTCTTAACTCCCTATAATAGGCATAGACCTTATATAATGCGGATCTTCTATTTCGTGCAGCAAAAATTCGGCAATACGCTTGCGGGAAATGCTGAATGATACAGGCTTATCGCCAAACGTTACCTTGGCAGGCTTGGTTTCTTTATCTATTGGGGCAATAAAGCGCACAACTGTCCAGTCCAGTCCAGATTCCTGTACCACTTCGCCTATGCTAATTACTTCTTTATAAGGTTTAGGATACACAAACTTTGCTATAAGCCCGGGAATTGTAGTGGTAAGCGATGCCTTATCTTCCCTGAATTTTATACTGGGAGTACCTATGGTTATAAAACGTTTTACACCACTCCATTTCATGAGGCTCATAACCGCTTTATGTCCATCATACACCGGGAGCATGTAGTAGGATCGTTTACGTGGTGGTCCAAGTGTACTTACTACAACCTCACTGTTTTCTATAACACTCTTTAAGCGGGGTATATTATTAAGCTCGCCCTCTACAGTAGTAAGGTGTGGGTGCGATACTTTAATTTTACTACTGTCTCTCACATAAGCCACAACATCGTGGCCATCTTTAAGGGCGAGGTCAAGCAGTTGAGAACCTATTTTCCCGCTTGCGCCCAGTAGGGTAATCTTCATTGCAACAAAATTTAACAATTGCAAATTTACCCATTAAAGCACAATTGTTAATCTTAACGTAATCTTAAAATAACGCCACAACCACCTCTATATCACTATACATGAGTATAGTTACGCGTAATAACGCAATAGCTCAGCACGTTAATAATTTGAACTAATTTGGCTTTTGCCAAAATTAGAATAGCCCTACCTTTGCCTGTAATGGAATTTATAGATTTAATATTAGGCGGCCTGCTGCTGTATGGATTAGGAAAAGGCTTGTGGAAAGGGCTCATTGCAGAACTTGCTGCGCTTGTGTCTCTTTTTATAGGCATTTTTATTGCCATAAAATTTTCCGGTTATGTGGGCACCATGCTTGCCGGCCACATGGAAAATTCTAAATATGTAAGCATGACTGCCTTTGCCCTTACTTTTATAGGAGTGGTTGTAGGGATAATTTTACTTGCAAAAGTATTTACTAAACTTGCCGGCGCTACTGGTTTAGGATTAGTAAACCGATTGCTTGGCGGTTTATTCGGGCTTATGAAAATGGTACTTATATTAAGTGTATCGCTTAACTTTTTCCTGAAACTAAACGCCACTATCGCTTTTGCCGAAAAGAAAACCCTCGACGAGTCTGTTTTCTTTTATCCGGTACTTAGCGTTTCTAACCTTATCTTTCCTGTACTTGAGGACTGGTTTAAGGAATATAAACATAAGTAGTTTAGGTAAACAGGTACATTACTCACTGCTGCATATCATTTTTTTGGTTGCTCCATACCGAATAATCTTAATTTCTCTGTAATATTATCGTCCTGATAATGATAAAATGGAATTTAAAATAATTTTATTACATTGTTTTTTCAGAATCGATGGGCAAGAGGTTGCTGTAAAAAGCACTATTTTACTGTAAATATCCTAAATTTAACATGTAAAAGAGGAAAACTTTACATTCTGACAAAAAATAAATGGATAAACATGCGGTATACTCATTTAATTGTTACACTTTTGCGGTAATTAATATATATTATGGAATCAGGAAAAGTAAAGTTCTTCAACGAAGCAAAAGGATTTGGATTTATTGTACCTTCTAATGGTAATGCAGATGTGTTTTTTCACATTTCAGGATTACTTGAAGATCAGGTTAGAGAGAACGATTCTGTTGAATACGAAGTAGAAAACGGCAAAAAAGGTTTAACAGCAGTTAATGTTCGTATCACTGAATAATTAACAACCGTTAAAAACATTGTACAGACTTAGTAATAGTATACACAGTCTGCTATACAAGTAAAACGAAAGGCCTCACAGCAATGTGAGGCCTTTTTGTTTTTAGCGCGAAGCCCGAAAATATAATTACTGCTTGCTTATAATATCATTTACGATCATGCCTGCATGTACGCGGGAGTTTTCTATAAACCATTTATGGGTTTCCAGTCCGCCGCAAACCACACCGGCAAGGTAAAGCCCCTGCACATTGGTCTCCATAGTTTCAGGGTTATATTGTGGCGTGCATTCTAATCCTTCGCTCACATTAATGCCCGATTTTTTAAGAAAATCGATATCCGGCCTGTAGCCTGTTAATGCCAGTACAAAATCATTCTCAAGTGTTACGGTACCATCCGGCGTAAAAATGTCTGCCTCTCCATCCCGAATTTCGGTAACCTCCGAATAATAATAGGCTTTAATGCTGCCTTCGGCAATGCGGTTCTCTATATCGGGTTTAACCCAATACTTTACCCGGTCGTTTATCTGGTCACGACGAATAACCATTGTTACCTCGGCACCTTTGCGCCAGCATTCCAGCGCAGCATCTACAGATGAGTTGTTGGCTCCCACCACCAGCACTTTGCTAAAAGCATACTCGTGAGCCTCCTTATAATAATGGCGTACCTGCGGAAGGTTCTCTCCCGGAACATTCATATAAATGGGAATTTCATAAAAACCGGTAGCTATAACAACATTGCGGGCATTGTACCAATCTTTACTGGAGTGTACTACAAACATACCCGACCCCTGTTTGTTTATAGAGATAACCCTCTCGAACATTTTAATGTGCAGGTTAAAATGCTTGTGCACGTTGCGGTAATATTCCAAAGCTTCTTGGCGGCCGGGCTTTGGTGCAATGCAGCTAAAAGGCACATTGCCTATCTCAAGCTTTTCGGCAGTAGAAAAAAACGTCATGTACAGCGGGTAATTAAACAAGCTGTTAACAAGAGCACCTTTTTCTAAAACAACATAACTAAGGCCTTTCTCCTGTGCTTCTATGGCACAGGCAAGGCCTATGGGGCCACCGCCAATGATGATAACATCATACACAAAATTGCTTATTGCCATGTGTTGTAGGGATTGCGGCTCAGGTAAGCGTTGTAGTAGCGTTCTGTGCCCGTTACCTCTTCGCCCAGCCATTCGGGTTTTATAAAATCTTCGTTCTCATCGGCAAGTTCAATTTCGGCAACTGTGAGTCCGGCGTTATCCCCAAAAAACTCGTCTACCTCATAAACATGGCTGCCCACTTTTACCTCATGCCTTATTTTATCTATTGCGCCTTTTTCGCAAAGGGCAAGAAGCTGTTCGGCATCTGCTACAGAAATTTCTTTTTCCCACTCCATACGGCTCGTGCCGCTCTCGTTGCTTTTGCCCTTTATGGTTAAAAATCCCTGGTCGCCTTTGGTACGCACGCGTACGGTACGATCGGGCACCGAACTTAAATAACCCTGTGCAATGCGTTTTTGTGTATAAGCCTGCTGCTTATAACTATCGTTAAGTACTAAAAACTTGCGTTCTGTCTCTATCATATTATTGTAAAATGTAATGGCAAGTTACGGAATTATAGGGAGAGGATTTTGTATATTTCGTGCATAAATATTTCAGATGGATAAGAAATCAAAACGAGTGCTATGGGCGACTATAATAGTAGCCTTCCTCTTATTGGCTGTTTTTATAAAAAGAATAATAGCAGATGGGGTTAATATTTGTGATACAGATATTGATTACGCGATAACAGGCCAAGTTGGCGATTTTATAGGCGGTGTTATTGGCACTATTTTTACGGTGGCGGGTTTCTATTTTTTATATATAACATTGAGTGAGCAAAGAAAATCATTCGAACAAGAACGTTTAGAAACTCGATTCTTTGAAATGATTAAGCTTTATAAAGAAAATGTAAATGAATTAACTTATACTGAAAAACAACTTGTTAAAGAACTACCTTATTCTGGATATAGAGTAGAAAAAATTAAGAACAAATATGTTGGTAGAAAAGTTATGAAAATAATTTATCATGATTTTACCTTATTATATAAAGAATTAGATTTCTTATTTAATGAATCAGAAATATATGAAAAAAAATATAAAAAACTTTTAGAAGAAAATTTGATATTAGGTAAACGAAATATCAATCTTAATGAATATGCTAAAATAGATATAATTTACTGTATAATATTTTTTGGATTAAGTAGTCAGGATAGGCTTGCTTTAAAAAATATTTTTAACGCGAGATACCGTGGAGAATTTATTGAGAAAGTTATAATGTTTGCGTCACTTAAACCAAAGGAGGAGTCAAGACGTTGGGATATATGGATGTCATTTAACAAACTTACTGTTAGAGATAAAATCAAAAAATTTGATGACGCATGGAATGAAGTTGTGCGTCAAGGGTTAGACCCTATATCTGACAAAGGACATTACGAAATAATATCAATTTTACTACCAGTTAATAATGAGAATTTTAACATCAATAAATACTATGGTGGTCATCAATTTAGATTAGGTCATTATTTCAGGCACATTTATCAAAGTATCATTTATATAAATAATAGCAAACTCAAATTCGGGGAAAAATATGAAAATCTAAAACTTTTAAGAGCTCAAATATCTACGTTTGAACAAAGATTAATTTTCTTAAATAGTATTTCAACAATGGGAAGGTCTTGGGAATTAGAAAAAATCGGCAAAAGTTCTGAGGTTTTAAATTTTAATGACAGGTTGATCACTAAATTTAATTTCATTAAAAATATTCCTAATGATATTTTAATTGATGATATCAAGGTATCTACCTACTATCCAAATGTGCTTTTAGAAACAAATTATGATGCTGATCAAATATTGGAAAGAATTGAATTAGAAAAAAAATATATATAGTGTTCTTCTCTTAAACCTATATTAAAGTCATTAAACCATAACGTTTCCTGAACATCTATTTGTATTTTTACAAATTAAGTCCCTTATTTGCCCATGAAGTTCCGTAAAACCAAAGCTGCCATTACATTGCCCGAATTCTTCAAACTAAACTTTGACGAAAACAGCCTTTGGGAATACAAAGCCGATGAAACCGACTTACTGTCCGATCTCGTAGCCATCATCCGGCCGCGGGGGTATAAAGTTATGCCCAGTGTAGACCTTACAGAACTATTACAAATATTGCAGGGTAATGCGCAGTATTGTACCGGGCTATCGCTGTACCTTAAAGGTATTCTTAAGAACAAAAAATTTAGCCATATACTTACCGATGCCGGTATTCTTACCGACGCCGTTTTTTTCTTTGAGGTGCGCAAGCGGATGTTTGCCAAGCTAATACCAGACCAGCCACAAAAGGATACATTAGAGTATGTGCTTAACCAGGTATTTTATGTTCGTACCGACCCGCAATGGATAGAAACGATACCCAAAGAGCAACTGGAACAGATGTTTGACATGCTTAAATTCAGGTCGTTATATGCATCTACCGAATCGCGCAGCCCGCTGGCCGAACTTATTTTTGCCATGGAGGTGCTTATTCATCGTATTGCCGGCCGTGCGCTGGAGAGTGAGGTTATACAAATGGTGCCGGAGTACGAAAACCTCGAAAGCCCGTTCCTTGCCATACAAAAGGAATTTGGCACGGTATCAGACAAACTACTGGAGCAAAACCGCAATTACGTATCGCCCAATGATATTGGCTATCGCCAAATTTTAGTACTCCGTTCCCAATGTGCCGATTATGTAAAGCTGGCGTTTAAAAACAGTGCAAAACACGGTATATCATTGCGGGTAAACCAGAGCCTGCTGCGCATTCGCCAGCAACTGGAACGCCTTGCGGTATTGCTGCCTTTAATTGTTATAGACGAAACCGAAGGTGCTAAAAAAGATAGTATAGATTTAGCCGTTAAGCTGATTACATACAATTGCGATAAGAACAATGTGCGCAAGCTGATAAATGAAAGCACGCAGTTGCTGTCATACGAAATTACCCAACATACCGCCGATACAGGCGAACATTACATTACTAAAGATCGTAAAGAGTATTTCAGGATGTTCTGGAATGCCTCCGGTGGGGGTATTATAGTAGGTATATTATGTATCATTAAGGTGTTCTTATCTAAAATGGATACCAGTGCCTTTGGGCATGCCTTTTTTTACAGCATGAACTACGCCATGGGCTTTATAGCTATTTATGTGCTGGGTTTTACATTAGCCACAAAACAGCCCGCCATGACCGCTGCCGCACTTGTACGTGCCCTTGAAAAAGGCCGTAAAAAGCACCATTCTGGCGAAGTAGAGAACCATGAAGCCTTTGCCGAATTTTTTGCACGGGTATTCCGGTCGCAGTTTATAGCATTTGTAGGTAATGTAATTATGGCATTTCCGGTGGCATTGCTGGGCATCTGGGCTATAGACATGATATTTAATTACAACCTGGCGCTTACCAAGTGGTACCACCTTATAGAAGACCTTAACCCTATAGAGTCGCCTGCAATACTGCATGCCGCCATTGCCGGTGTGTTCCTGTTCCTTTCAGGAATTATAGCCGGTAGTGTTGCCAACCGCGACAAGTACCGCCATGTATACTACCGCATACAGGAACATCCGTTGCTTAAAAAGAGTTTTGGGCGCGTAAAGGCACAAAAGCTTGCCAAGCTATTCGAAAGTAAATGGGCAGGTATTGTGTCTAACTTTTGGTTTGGTGTCTTTATGGGGACTACCGCCTCCATAGGATTCTTCTTAGGTCTCGACCTTGATGTTCGCCACATTACCTTTGCCAGTGGCAACCTTGCCCTGGGGCTGTATGGTGCCAACTATAATGTATCTACCGATATGATCGTGTGGGGCGTGTTTGGTATAGGCATCATTGGGCTGGTAAACTTTATGGTTAGCTTTGGGCTATCAATGGGGCTGGCATTCCGTTCGCGAAATATCCCCCTAACAGAGCTTGGCCCTATTGCAAAAGCCATCTGGAAGTACTTTAAGCAAAAACCGGGTTCGTTCTTTTTTCCTAATTTCAGGGCACAAACAAAGGAATAGTTAGTTTGCTTATTTTCTGAAATAAGAATTTTTACCAAAGGCCACCACGGTTTTCGCAAAGGTAAAAAGGCTAAGTGAAGACAACCGGGTGCCAGTTTAAACTTAACTGCCTTAAGGCAGAGGTACACAAAGTTGGTTATTAAGCTTCGTGCGCCTCATCCCGATATTGGGATTGTTGTCCTTGTGTCAAATTGTATGTACAGCTTTGTGGCCTTCATGAAAAACTTTGTGTACATAGTGGTTAAATTCTTTTGGTAGTAGGTAGGTATATAAAAATACTGTTTCCATTTTCCTGCTGACATACTGTTGTCATTACCGTAAAATACATTTGCAGTATAAATCAATAACAGCAAATTATTATGGAAACAACAACTCAAATCATCAGCAAGCAGGAATTATTAAACCACTGGATTGGCCACCGTGCCCTTACACGCAAGGTTATCGATAAATTTCCTGAGAACGATTTCTTCGAATTTTCTATTGGGGGAATGAGGCCATTTGCCAAACTGGTTACAGAACTTCTTGCAATAGGTGCCCCCGGCATTAAAGCTATTGTAGAGCGTAGCGCATCGACCTTTAATGAAGAGGCAGCCACCTTTACCACAAAGGCCGATTATTTAGCAGCGTGGGATGCCGCTACAGATGCTATAACCCGTGACTGGGACGGGGTTAAAGAAGAACAATTTGAAGAAATGTTCAATCTTTTTGGGCAATATAATTTCCCTGTCCTGCAAAATATTCTTTATTTTATAGATAACGAGATACACCACCGCGCACAGGGTTATGTGTACCTTAGGGCGCTGGGTATAGAGCCGCCGTTCTTTTGGGACCGTTATTAATTGTAAACTCAAACATCCCGAAGGCTACATGCTTTCGGGATGTTTTGCTATAAGGCGGTTGCTGTAGTTTTCTAACAATTGGGCTACAGTATCTATAAGTTCCTGCGGCTCGAGTATGGTGGCAAAATCGGCATACATCATGTACCACCGCGGGAACCATTGTTTTATATCGCGTGCCATAAACAGCATCTCTATACCCTCTTTAGTTACGGCTTCAGATACAAAGCCGTGGTTGTATTTTTCGGTACTCAGGTAACGTGCAAACTTAGGGTCTACCAGCATGCGCACTTTAGTAATATCGCAGGGTTTCTGATCTTTTTTAAGATAATGTTCTAAAGGCTGGTGCTGATGGGTAAAAGGTTGCTCCGTTGGCTTTATGCCAAATATACGATCGGTGCGAAACTGCCGGTAATCGTTGCGCAAGTGGCAAAAACCTATGGCATACCAGTTGCTGTAATCATGAAAAACGCCTACGGGCTCTATAAGGCGCTGGCTTATGCTTTCGGCATCCATAGCCTGGTATTGCAGGGTAACACAGTATTTTTCGGCACTGCTTTTCATAAGCTCGGCAAGCACGTTAGGCACAGGGTCGGGAGCTATAGTCTGAGTTTGCTGCATCAGCACACTTTCTTCCATGCTTTGCAGCCAGTCTTTATCCTCATTTTTAAGGATCGACTTAATTTTAAACATCGCGCTGTTGTACGATCCGCCCAATGCCTTATCACTAAATTTTTGCACCAGTTTTTCGGCGGCAATAAAACTGGCCGCTTCCTCTCTTGTAAACATAACCGGTGGCAGTTTGTAGCCATCTACCAGAGAGTAGCCTGTACCGGCCTCGCCATATAACGGCACTCCGGAAGCCTCCAGTGAGCGCATGTCGCGGTAAATGGTGCGGAGGCTCACGCCAAAACGTTCGGCAAGCTCCTGCGCCCGTACCGTTTTTTTAGACTGTAGTTGGATAAGGATGGCTATTATGCGGTCGAATTTTTTTGGGGTATCGTCCATTTTAAGTTGCAAAGTTACAGAGCAGCAAGGTTATGAAAATACAAAGTTACAAAGTTCGTCTTGCCAATAGCCTATACTTTCTTCGCCAAATCATTTATTTTATTGCTCGTAACAATAACATCGTGGTAGTTGTTATTCGCCAGCCATACCATAGCCTTTGCAATATTAGCGGCGGTAACGCTTTTATATTTGGCAGCACCACCCCAAAGCAGCGGGTTAACTAACTTCCACAACCCAATAAAAAGTTGCTCCATTACACGCGACTCTGACCTTTGCGCCACAATAAGCGACGGCTGTAAAATGTAAGTGTTGGCAATATTTTGTTGCTGTACAGCTTCCTGCATTTCGCCTTTGGTACGGCTGTAAAAAATGCTGCTGCTTTTATTGGCTCCCACAGCAGATACCACAATATACGTATCTATACCATTTGCTTTAGACAACTTAGCTGCCGTTACAGGAATCCCGAAATCTATTTTATAGTACTCGTCCTTATCCGGCGTTTTAGCTTTGGTGGTGCCTATGCAACAATACACTTCATCGGCGGTAAAGTCAGGCGCATACTTTTCCAGTTGCAGCAAATCGATTATATGTTCCTCTATTTTAGGGTTGGCTATGTTAAGGCTTTTCCTTACAAAGATTTTTATAGTACTGTAGCGGCTGTCTGCCAGGAGCAGTTGCAGGAGTTCGCTTCCTGTTGCACCACTGGCACCAAGTATAATGGCTGTTTTAGGCATGGCATTTTTTATTTACGAAAAGTTACGAATAAATGTGTGGGGATGATGGGATGCGGCTGAATTTTTGAGATGTTGACTGATTTAATAGGTACAACGTGTAACATCGCGACAACCTGCAAGGTCTTCGAGACCTTGTAGGTTTAATTTTTTAGACCTACAAGGATTTTAAAACCTTGCAGGACAAACTACACTCATGCCTTAAACTTACGGAAGGCTTGTATCATTTCGTAAATGCCAAGTTCTGTTAATAAAATTATTATCGGAATTTAAATCATCCCATATAATATTATAATTTAGTATTACTTAATTAGAATTTATGTCGAAGGAAATTGTCTTTAGTGCTTATAAGTTTAACTTGTTGCCGTATGAAAATAAAAATTTGAGCTTTAATTTTGAAGGCGAAGACCCTGATTTTACTTTGAAAAAAGATAGGAACAAGGTTTTTTCTTCTATCTTATTATCTTTGAGTACTCATAAATCAGATAAGAATATGTTCAAATTAGTTGATAGTGAAAAAGAATTATATCTTTTTAAAATCTCTAATAAAAAAAATGCCCATATAGTAGATGATAACTTTGAGAAGACAACAATACAAAGTAATCCGTATGTATATATAGTTGTGGACAATGATCCAAAATCTCAATTTATATTTATAAGTGAAGCGGCTGAAATTTTCAAAACTGTAAATTCTACAAAGAATATTTTACTTGCTGTCTTTAGGAGGCATTTGCAGTTAGAAATTTTAAATATCGAAATTACTGAAGTATTCGACAAAAAAGATTTTTGGAAACTCGCTAAGGATAATGAAAATAAAATAAATTATATAAATATTGAAGTTAAAAAACCAAATCCTTTTGATAAACCTAAGACTATGTATGAAGGGTTTCAAAATTTTGCTGGTAAAACAAATGCATACAAAAGTAATATTTTATTAAGAGCTCCTGAAAAAGGAATTTTAAAGGGTATCAATCCTAAAAATAAAGATTTAGTTAGCCTTGTTGAGCAATCGTCAGAGAGTGGGGGTGATATTAAAATTAAAATTGTTAACATACGTAAACAAATAAGCACAAATTCAAGTGTCAAAAAAGTAAAAATCAATGAATCTGATTTAGATAAAAACGGAGACAAATTATTTAATATGTATATGGAAACTTTTAGAGTGTAGTGCTTACAAAAAATCCCGCCAAAAAGCGGGATCCATTATCTATCATCTTATATCTAAAAATCTAAGATTTAATCATTCAGCTTCAACACCGCCATAAAGGCTTCCTGCGGAATTTCCACATTACCTACCTGGCGCATACGTTTCTTACCTTTTTTCTGTTTTTCAAGAAGTTTACGCTTACGCGATATATCTCCACCATAACATTTTGCGGTAACATCTTTACGTAATGCCTTAACCGTTTCACGGCTAATAACCTTTACCCCAATCGCTGCCTGAATAGGAATATCAAACTGCTGGCGCGGTATAAGCTCTTTTAGCTTCTCGCACATTTTTTTACCTATGTTGTAGGCATTGTCTTCGTGAATTAGTGCACTCAGTGCATCTACCGGCTGTGCATTTAACAGTATGTCAAGGCGCACAAGTTTTGAGGTACGCATACCTATAGGCGAATAATCGAAAGAAGCATAGCCTTTAGAAACTGTCTTAAGCCTGTCGTAAAAGTCGAATACGATCTCGGCAAGCGGCATGTCAAAGTTAAGCTCCACACGCTCTGTAGTAAGATACGTCTGGTGGGTAATAATACCGCGCTTTTCTATACAAAGACCCATTACGTTACCCACAAAGTCCGACTTTGTAATGATCGTAGCTTTAATATACGGCTCCTCTACATGGCTCAGTCTTGACGGCTCAGGCAGGTCGCTCGGGTTGTTAACTATGAAGCCTTTTTCAGGCTCTTTTTTGGTAAAGGCAAGGTACGACACGTTGGGAACCGTAGTAATAACTGTCATATCAAACTCGCGCTCTAAACGCTCCTGGATAATTTCCATGTGCAGCATCCCTAAGAACCCGCATCGGAAACCAAAACCCAGTGCCGCCGAACTCTCCGGTGCAAACACCAGCGAGGCATCGTTAAGCTGCAATTTCTCCATAGAGTTGCGCAGCTCTTCATAATCCTCTGTATCTACCGGATAAATACCGGCAAATACCATTGGTTTTACATCTTCAAAACCGCTTACCATATTTTGGGTAGGGTTTTTGGCATCGGTAAGGGTATCACCCACCTTAACCTCTTTAGCTTCTTTAATACCCGAAATAAGGTAACCCACATCACCCGCACCTACAATTTGCTTGGGTACCTGGTTAAGTTTAAGCGTACCAATCTCGTCAGCATAATACTCATTGCCGGTAGCCATAAATTTAATTTTCTGGCCTTTAGTAATCGATCCGTTAATAACACGGAAGATAACCTCGATACCACGAAACGGGTTGTACACCGAGTCGAATATCAGTGCCTGTAACGGCTCATCCGGGTTGCCTTTTGGTGCGGGGATACGCTCAATAATAGCAGCAAGTATAGCCTCTACACCAAGGCCGGTTTTACCGCTGGCAGGTATAATATCTTCGAGCTTGCAGCCTAAAAGGTCTACAATATCATCGCTTACCTCTTCCGGGTTTGCGCTTGGTAAATCTATTTTATTAAGTACCGGGATAATTTCCAGGTCATTTTCTAAGGCAAGGTACAGGTTACTAATAGTTTGTGCCTGTATGCTTTGTGCAGCATCTACAATAAGCAGTGCACCCTCGCAGGCCGCAATAGAACGCGATACCTCATACGAGAAATCTACGTGGCCTGGGGTATCTATAAGGTTAAGTATATACTCTTCGCCTTTATAGGTGTACTCCATTTGTATGGCGTGGCTCTTAATGGTAATACCACGTTCGCGCTCAAGGTCCATGTTGTCAAGCAACTGCGCCTGACTTTCGCGCTTTGTTACCGTTTGTGTGGCATCCAGCAGGCGGTCGGCCAGGGTACTTTTTCCGTGGTCAATATGTGCAATAATGCAAAAATTCCTAATATGCTTCATCTTCTTCGTATATCAATTTTTTAGGGCGTACCACCTCCATTACATTCCGGCGTCGCGCTTTCGGCTTTATCCCTTCGCTACGCTACGGGGATACCGCCTCTATCGCTCACGCGGGGCATACCAGTAAAGGTACGTATTAATCGGCAAATATAGTTAAAGTTAGCGAGTTGCGAAATAGCCTTTACATCAAATAAAAATCCCCACGCACGGCGTGGGGATTCCAGAGAAAACTCTCTGCACAAAATTAAAAAATGATCCTTTTGCTTACTTTACCTTTTACAGTAGTAACTTCTACTATAAGTACCTGCTGTTGCAATTGCAGGCCGGCAATTTCGGCATGTGTATTATTAATATCGGCCTGGCTGTATAGCACCCTGCCTTGTATGTCATGAATTGATATTCCTGTCATTAAAACAGTACCTGATTTTATGTTTATGCCATTAGCTTCTTTATATACTATCACGCTGTTAGCAAGCAGTTCGGGTGTGTTTGTGCCTAACAGGGAAACGGTTTCCCATGTGCTGTATTCGCCTGCGCCGCAGTTAGTGCGCACAAAAAGGTAAGCCGGCTGTGCAGGGTTATATGCGGCATCGTCTATAAAAAAATCTGTAGTTGTTGTACCGTTGCCTGCGGGCAGCGTAGCCGATGGTCCAAAAACATACTCATACCCCGTAGGTGCATCGCCTAATAGAGGCGGGCTCCACCTAAGTTCGGCAGTTGTAGTATCTACAGCAGTTACTGACAGGCCAAACGGAGGGTAGCAGCTGGGTGCATCTGTTACATTCAGGGTGTAGTCTTCTGCCTCGCCCGATCCCTGTTCGCCGCAAGCGGGAATAGGAGCGCCATTACGTGCATTGCGTATCCTCATCCTGTAGCTGCCCACAGGTGTTCCTGCCGGGATAGTGATATTGCCTATTGCAGCAGGCGATCGTAATAATGCGGTATCAATTATTCTTTCTCCCTCGTCATCAAAATCGTAGTCATTGTTCCAGTCTATCCAAACGGTATATAAATACGTGTCTGTAGCGTTTGGAGCAGTAGCCTGTATAGAAAACGACCCACCCGGATAACTGGTTACAGTGTATTGAGACGTGTAGTCAGTATAAGCACTAAAATCAGGGCTTGCAGAAGAAAAATTTGTTTGGCCTCCTGTAGTGGTTATCCCTGTAATGTAATACTCTGTAGATGCCGTGTTTACAGGTACGCAGTATCCTGTAAAGAACGGATATGTTACCCAAACGCTGTTTCCGTCTTCGGCACTACATACAGACCGTACGTGCAGGTAACTGTTAACGTTAGGAGTAACGGCTATGCCTGTTATAGATAGTGCTGTTGTATATGTACCACTTTCAGGATGTATTTCATTTGTTGTAACAGCATATTCGTAACCATTAGGCGTACCTGTATTAGGTACTGCCCAGCTAATATTTGCTGTTGTAAGCGAGGTGGCAGTAGCTGTAACCTGTGTTGGTTTATCGCAGGTTACAGGTGGTATTAACGACCAGTTTATAGTATAGGTGCCAGAGTAGGTTTCGTAACCATCCTGTACCCAATACAATGTTTGTGCACTGCCGGTAGTATTTTCCCAAATTGTAGATTGTACTTCGCTAAAGGTATCTGTACAAAATACTACTGTCCTGTTTTCCTGGGTACAGCCACCATAAAATAACGAGCTTATAAAGTCGTAATTACTGGCAGTAAGGCCTATAGAAAGGCTATATCCGTTAGGTACCTCTATTGAGTAAAAAACATCCGCTGCTGCGCCAAACCCACATGTAGGGGCATGGTTATTCTCAGCTCCCTCTGTACTAAATGAGTACGGGCTTGTAAGAGAAGCAAGATCTACAGCAGTACTGCAAATATCCCCTTGCAGATATCTGAATTTGTATGAAACTACCCATTGGCTAAAATCGTTATTACCGCAATTAGACCTTACATGTAGGTAATAGTAGGTATTATCAATAAGTCCTGTGTATCCTGTTACAGATGTTTGTGTTGTAGCGGTGCCGGTTGCAGGTGGCGTTGCACTTGTAGTAACAGCATACTCATAGCCTGCGGGTGTTTCGCCAAGTGCCGGAGCAGACCAGCTTAAATTTGCAGTCCCGGATGCTGTAGCAACACCATTAACATCGTCCGGGCTGTAACATGTAGGTGGCGTAGTTACATTTATAGTATAATCTTCATAAGTACCATAACCTCCCGTTATACATGGTGTTGCACCACCTCCGGGAACAGCGCCAATTCTTAACTGATGATTGCCTAATGTTGCAGTTACAGGAACGGTAAATATTCCGTATAATGTGGTACTGCCTGCATCTGCCGAAAGGCCGCTGTAAATTTGTTCACCTTCATCATTAAAATCAAGGTCGTCATTCCAGTCTGCCCAAATTTTTACGTTGTAGGGAACAAAAGTGGCAAGCGAAACACTAAATTGCTGGTTAACTCCCTGCTGGATGTTTACAACCTGTGCAGCATAGTTGCCATAATTACCTGCTTCGCGGTTTGTTGTATTGTTAATGGTACCAATGGTTACATTTGTAATCCCCTGGCCATCTACGTCGCCGGGGGCCGGTATACATGCACCGTTAAAAAACGGTAAGGTTGTCCACTGGCTGTAATCGCCATTGCCGCAATTTGTCCTTACATGAAGGTAGTTCACCGCATTTGGTGTAACCGTTAAACCGGTTACAGCTGTGCCGGTAACTGTAGTCCCGCTCGCGGGCGCGGCCTGGGTTGTAGTAACAGCATATTCGTAACCTGCAGGTATAGTGCCCTGGGTGGGTGCTGTCCAGCTTAAATTAATAGTACCTGCATTAATATTGACTCCTGTTATAGCAGTTGGAGAAAAACATGTTGGGGCAGGGGTAACGTTTATTGTGTAATCTTCAAATGCGCCCCAGTCTCCTGTAAAACATGGGGTTGCAGTACCCAACCATTCAGGTACTATACCTACCCTTAAGCGATGGTTGCCAAGTGTAGTAGTTAATGGTACTGTAAATGTACCGGTTAGCGTAGCCCTTGTTGAATATGGCGAAACAATAGCATAAACCTGTTCGCTGTCTTCAAAAGTAAAATTGTTGTTCCAGTCTACCCATATTTTTGTGCTGTAACCTTCATAAGTAAAAAGGCTTATGCTAAATGGCTGTGCGGTTCCCTGGCCAACATTTACAATCTGGCTGCTAAAATTGCCATAGTTGCCAGCCTCTGTAGTTGTTGTGTTGTTAATGGTGCCTATGGTTACATTTGTTATACCCTGCCCGTCTACGCTTCCTGTATTAGGTATACAGTATGCAGTTTCCTGCGCAAAACTGTAAGTGGCGGTTAACATTATAAAGAGGGCAACCATATTATGGGTAATAAAATGTACAGCCCGGTGCGGCGCACTGTAATTGTTGCGTGGCAGTTTTGAGGTACTGCCCTGCGATAAAAGTTGTGTAATTTGATGTTTTCTTTTCATAGTTTTTGTAATGGGCAATCGTATTAATGGTTAATTTTTATTGGTATTCAGTTGTGTTTTTACATAGTGCACATTCTTTTTAGCTTAATATACACCGGTAATGCAGAAGTAGTTTCATAGCTAAATATTATACGCAGGCGTAAAAGTCTGTATTGTTATGTCAGCAATAAAAAAACAGCACGGAAAATTTGTGACATTATACTGAATGTTTTGTAAAGTATTAACTGTCATGATCCTGCATAAGGAGTTTAAACATTACATTTTGTATGATATCCTGATTGCAGCGTTATGTTTACTTTATATTCCCTGACAAAGGGATTGCTATAAACGAAAAATCCCCACGCTACGGCGTGGGGATTTACAAATAAATGACAACAACAAATGCTAATAAACAATTCGCTTACTTACTTTTCCGGCAGTAGTGGTAACCTCTACAATAAGTACCTGCTGCTGTACCTGCAAGCCTGTAATTTCTGTTTTGGAATTATTTATATCTGACTGAGAGTATAGTTTTCTGCCGCGTGTATCGTAAATTGTTACACCTGTTATAACAGTATTGGCAGATGTAATAGTTATACCTCCGGTTTCTTTATATACAATTATGCTGTTAGAAAGAAGTTGCGGAGTATTTGCACCAAGAATATTCATGGTTGCCCACGTACTGTAATCGCCATCGCCACAAACGCTGCGAACAAAAAGATATACAGATTGTGCAGGATCATACGGTGCATCGCCTACAAAGAATGAGGCACTTGGTGTACCGCTACCTGTTGGGGGAGTAGATGAGGTGCTAAATACATACTCATATCCTGTAGGTGCTCCTCCAAGCTGTGGTGCATTCCAGTTAAGATTTGCATAACCTGCATCTGTAGGTGTTACAGATGGATTAAAGGGTGGCAGGCACGAAGGCGTAGCTACAATGTTTATAATGTAATCTTCTGCTTCCCCAAGTCCAAGGCCACACGAGTTTACCGGAGATCCTGTATATAAGTTTCTTATACGCATCCTGTAAGACCCTAATGGTGTTTGTGCAGGTATGGTTATGCTACCCAGGTTTGCAGGCGATGCTAAGGTTACGGTACTTATAACCCTTTCTCCAGCATCTGTAAAATCAAAATTGTTGTTCCAGTCTATCCACACGCTGTACAAATAAGTATCTGTTGTCACAGGCGCAGTTGCCTGCATGTTAAACGTACCTCCCGGATAACTTGTTACGGCATACTGTGCCGTATAATCCGTATAGGCATTAAAGCTATTATCATTACTACTAAAGTTTGTTTCGGCACCGCTTGTGCTTACACTTGTAATATAGTAAGCTTCCTGAGTATTCTCGGGAATGCAATATCCGCTAAAGAATGTTATTGTTTCCCAAACGCTATTACCATCTTCGCCGCAAATACTACGAACGTGAAGGTAATTGTTTGCATTTGCAGCCACATTAGTAACCGTTGCTAACCTTACATTAGTAAAGGTTCCGCTTTCCGGTGGTGTTGCAGACTGTGTTACTGCATATTCATAACCGGCAGGGGCACCTGTATTAGGCAGAGCCCAACTTACGGTTGCACTTGTAATTGATGTTGGGTTTGCATTTAATGTTCGAGGTTTGTCGCAGGCGGCAGGAGGTAGTAAATGCCATGAAATTGTAAATGTGCCTTCACTGTTGTTACCGCCATCCTGAACCCAGTAAACATTTTGTGCACTGCCGGTAATATTTTCCCAGGGCACCGGGAACCCACCCGATTGCAGGCATACTATTGGTGTCTGGCTGATGCAATTACCATAGAACAGAGAGTAATTAGAGTTGTAATCGCTCGAATCTAATTGTGCCACCAGAGTATATCCGTTAGGTACTTCTATATAGTAAAATAGATCGGGTGCAAATACAAAACTGTCGCATGCGGGGGTATAATCATTTGCAGCTCCTACGGTAGTATGCGTGTAGGGGCTTGTAAATGCAGCAAGGTTTATGGCAGTGTCGCAGGTGTCGCCTTCAAAATACCTGAATTTTAATGAAGTTACCCATTGGCTATAATTACCATTGCCACAGCTTGTTCTTACATGAAGGTAGTAGTAAGTACCAACTGTTAACCCCGGATAGTCCTGAATTGTTGTTGTAGTTGTAAACGTACCGGATTCAGGAGCCGTTGCAGTTGTTGTAATGGTATATTCATATCCTTCGGGAGTAGTGCCAAGGCTTTCTGCATCCCAGCTTAAATTGGCCGTTCCCTGAGCTGATGCCACAGCTGATAGATTAACCGGGTTAAAGCATAGCGGCGGGTTGCCTACAGTAACTGCGTAATCCTGTGCAGTACCATACTCGTAAGTAGAGCAGGGGTTAGTGCCTACTGTATTGCGCGAACGTACCCGCATTCTATAATTACCCGGTGCTGTAGCCGCCGGTATTGTAATGGTACCTGTATATATCTCTGTTACCCCTTGGTAACTATGACTTGCTACAAGCTCTCCTTCATCACTAAAATCAAGGTCGTTATTCCAGTCTACCCATATTCCAAGGCTTGTAAAATCGTCTACCTGTGCCGTATAAACAAAATGATTGCCCGGCAACTGGCTTACAGCCATAGTGTTAAAATTATTTGTGTAAGCCTGTGTTTGCGCTGTGTTATTTGCAATATCTGTTCCTGAACTATCAGATGTATTAAAGCTTATAATGTTGTAAAAATTAAGGAACGAGGAGTTAGGCATGCAGTGGCCGGAGTAAAAAGCATAAGTAACCCAATCGCTAAAACCATCGGAACCGCAATTAGTTCTTACATGTACATAATTATAGGCATTTGCTACAGTTGTAACACCAGAGACAGATAAACCTGTAATTAGTGTGCCAGATTCCGGAGGAGTTTCGGTTTGGGTAACTGCATATTCATAACCTGTTGGGTTTCCTGTAACAGGAAGTGTCCAGTTTACATCTGCAGTAGTAAGCGAAGTCATTGTTCCGGTAACATTGCGGGGTATGTTACATGCCGGTGGCGCAGTTAAAGACCAATCTAATGTAAATGTACCCGTACTGCCGAAATTGCCCGTTTGAACCCAGTATACAGTTTGTGTACCCAGGGTTGTGTTTTCCCATACCGTACCGGAATTTCCGTAGCCAATACATTCAAGGGTAGTACCGGTATTGCAGTTGCCGTAAAAAATAGTGTGTACAGAATCGTAATCGCTATCTGTTTGCTCAATGTTTAATACATAACCCAGTGGTACTTCGATAGCATAAAATATATCTGCTCCCCGGGTATCGTTGCATGAATTAGAATAATCGTTGTTAGCACCAATAGTACTTGAGGTATAAGGGCTGGTTAATGTTTGCAGGTTTAGAGCGGTACTGCAGGTATCCCCAAGGATATATATAAACCTTTCAGATGTTATCCATTGGCTGTAATCTCCATCGCCACAATTAGCCCTTACATGCAGGTAGTAAAACACTCCGTTATCTATACTTGCTGTTGCAGTTGTAGCAGTAGTGGGTGTGCCGCTGCCAGTAGGTAAAGCATTGTTTGTGCTTACAACATATTCGTAACCTTCGGGCGCATTGCCTATAGCAGGAGCCGTCCAGGATAAAGTTGCGCTGCCTGGCGCAGTCGTTGTACCTATCGCATTAGTTGGCGTAATGCACGATGGTGGTGTGGTAACTACTAAAGTATAATCTTCGTAAGAGCCGTATGAAAAATCGTAACAGGGAGTTGCCGTGTCTCCGTAAACACCACCTATCCTTAAACGATGGTTGCCCAGGCTTGCTGTTACAGGTACTGTAAAAGTGCCTGTAATTGTTGCAGGGTTATCTGACGATGAGGTTCCCGAAAAAACTTCTTCGCCTGCATCATTAAAATCAAAATCATTGTTCCAGTCTATCCATATTTTGGTATTGTACTCATAACCCGTACTAAAGGTAATACTAAAAGGCTGCACTACAGTTTGGCCCACCGTTACCGTTTGTGCAGTGTAGTTGCCATAGTTACCTTCTTCGTCTGTTGTGGTATTGTTTATTGCGCCAATAGTAACATTGGTAATCCCTATACCATCTACAGATGTGGGTGCGGGTACACAGTATGCAGTTTGCGCAATAGATGTTATACTTATAACCAATAACAAACCGGTAAATAAAAGCTTTTTTGTAAAGGCACTACTAAGTAATCGTGGCGCTTTTAAATTATAGAGTTTTTTCATAATGACAATAAAATCGTTTACTCATCAAATGTAAAAACAATGTTAAATTTATAAAGATTAAAAACTACACAAAATATTACTTTTGCAGTTTTATAAGGTACTTATTACATACTCTATACTGATTGTCAATAATTTAAAATCGACAATTACAAGGTGTCGAACCATTGGTAAATATCCATATCTGCAGGTAAATTTAATTTTTTGCGAATGCGGTGCTTTTTATTTTGTACGGTACGTGTCTCAATAAAGGTTAGATGGGCAATTTGTTTGGTAGATAATTTCATTTTTAGCAGGGCACAAAACTCAATTTCCGTCTGAACCAGCTGCGGGCATGCGCTTAGTAATTTTTTAGAAAAATCAGGATAAATTTTTTCAAAAGTATATATAAAGGAGGAGTCGTCTTTCTTTATCATTTCTAACAACAGCTCATATTCTTTATTATTAATTACATCATCTTTTGGCTCATTTTGTTTTAGCGTTCTTCTTTTTCGGTAAATAATTACTGCTATTAATATAAGTATAATTAATACCGCTGCGCTACCCAAGAGAAAAAGTAAATTGTTTTTATCATCAGGTTTTTCATCAATTTCTTTGCTGATAACTTTCTGTAAAGAATTGTATTTACTTTTTAATACAAACAACTCATACTCCTGTAATTTATCTTTATATTCCTTTACTTTTAAAGAATCTCCCCGGCCGGAATATATAGAAATTATGTTTTGGTAAAGATCTGCGGTATTAGACGACTCTCCGTTTTCTTTGGTTATTTTATCCGACTTTAAAAAATATTGCAAAGCCTCATCGGTACGTTTGTGTGCAAGATGGCCTTTGCCTAAAACATAGTAATTAAGAGACATTATTTTATCATCGCCCTGTTCTTTGGGCGAAAGCTTAACAGATTTTAAGGCATAGTAAGCTGCAGAATCTATATTTAGGTTAACATATATACCACCAAGGTTGGAATAATTTACATACTGAAAACTGTTGTAGGATTCAGACCCCTTTTTTCCGGGAAAACTTTTAACGGCCAGCTTAATTTTTTGTACTGCCTTATCATAGTTTTTCTGGTCATTGTATATGTTAGCCTGGCTAATTAAAACGTTAGACTTTGTGTAAAAAGTTTTTGCGTTTGGCTCCTGATTTGCATCAAGAATATACATGGCTTTGTCTAATTCTTTAAGGGCATTTTTAGTGAGTAAATTAATAGAATATGCCTCTGCCATATATACATGGCTCATTGCCTCATAATTACTGTTTTTATAAATAACAGATTTGTTCTTTAACCTGTCTGAAGAGTCTATAAGTTTATTAACATCGTTTTTGCTGTAATAGTAACGGCAAACCCTGTCCAGTAAAACAAGTTCAGATAAAGAATCGCCGGCCTTAACAGCCTCATAAACCAAACCGTCAATTTGCTCGAAAGCTTTGTCAATATTTACCTGGTACAACTTGTTGTTTTGCTCTATTTTTTGAATCAGAGTTATTTCTTTATCCTGCGCATTTGCCTTACCTGCCATTAAAAGGGCAAAGAAAACTAATACGGTCGATAGGTAATATTTATATTTTTTAAGCATAAAATTTAAAGCACGATGGTTAATTTATCCATCCCTGATTTATCATGGGTATAAATGTAACATAAATACAGGTTTGATGTAATGAACAAATGATTGTTATTTAAAGTATGCAAAAATCCCCACGCATTGGCATGGGGATTTGTGTAAAAAGGTAGCCTAAAATTAAAAAACGATCCTTTTGATCACTTTTCCTTTAGGAGTTGTAACTTCTACTATAACTACCTGCTGTTGTAGTTGCAGGCCTGTAACGGCAGTTTTAGTACTATTAATATTGGCCTGGCTGTAAAGTTTTCTGCCACTTGTATCATAAATAGCCACCCCTGTAATTAATGCATTTCCGGATGTGATTTGTAATGTGCTTTGCTCTTTAAAAACTATAATAGTGTTAGGGGTAAATTGTAGCGAATGAGCGTCTAAAACCTCAAAGGTTACCCAGTCGCTGTATTGCCCATCGCCACAAACGGTGCGAACATAAAAGTAAGCCGATTGTGCAGGGTCGTAGGGCTCATCGCTTGTAAAGTTATCTGTAACCGGGGTGCCATTACCTGTGGGTGGGCCGGGTACTGTGGTAAAAACATATTCATAACCCGTGGGTGCTGCGCCTAATATGGGCTCGCTCCAGTTTAAGTTAGCATGTGTCGAATCAGATAGTGTTACAGAAAGGGCATAAGGGGTAAAACATCCGGTAGCATCAATAACAGTAACCGAGTAATCTTCTGCCTCTCCCCATGAATGTTCCCCGCAGGGTTCGGGCGAGCCCTGAAAAGCGTTGCGTATCCTCATCCTGTATTGCCCTGCCGTAACATTAGCCGGGATGGGTATAGAACCAAGGTTAGCAGGAGAATTTAGCCCGCCTGTAAAAATGTACCGCTCGTTTTCCGAAAAAGTAAAATCGGTGTTCCAGTCTATCCAAACCCCATATAAATAAGTTCCGGACGGATGGGTCGCGGTAATTGAAAATGAACCTCCGGGATAACTTGAAACCGAATGGCTTGCAGAATAGTCTGTGTATCCGCTAAACCCCGTGCCTGTATTATTTATATTAGTCTCGCCGCCTGCGGTAGTTATCCCGCTTATGTAATAAGCTGACGATGCCGTGTTTGATGGTATGCAGTATCCGCCATAAAAAGATACAGTTACCCACTCACTATTGCCGTCCTGCTCGCTGCATACAGAGCGTACATGCAGGTAATTATAGGCATCTGGTGTTATTGCTATATCCTGTACTGCTAATTGTGCAGTAAAAGTGCCGCTTGCCGGTGGAGTATTTGTTGTGGTAACAGCATACTCATACCCGCTTATTGTACCGGTATTAGGAACCTGCCAGTTTATTGCAGCATTTGTAGGAGAACTTACAGTAACTTCTGCATTTAAGGGAGTAGGGCAGGTAGCCGGAGGCGATAGTGTCCATTGCAGGGTAAAAGACCCCGAGGCAGAAAGCCCATCCTGCAACCAGTAAACGTTTTGTGCAGTTCCGGTTAAATTTTGCCACACAACATTTTGTGTAGAAAAATTAGTACACCTTAATTGTGTCTGATTATCGCATGTGCCATAAAATGTAGCATTAACAAAGTTATATCCTGCTGTTGGCTGGCCTATTGTGAGTATATAGTTATTGGGCACAGATATGTAATAGAATAAATCGGGAGAAGTACCACCACCGCACGATGCCGATGCGTTATTGCCTGCATTTGTAGTACTGGATGTGTAGGGGCTTATAAGGGTTGCAAGGTTTATGGCCGTGGCACAGGTTTCGCCAGATTGCGCTTTACTAAATAAAGGGCTTAGCAGGGCCAGGGCTAAAAGCAGGATTTTGTATGTAGCCCTAAACATATTAACCGGTAGTGTGGTAAGGATTGAGATTTTTTTAAAATTGATAAAATAATTTTTTTTCATTGGTTATTGGTTGATTGTGCCCTAAAGTAATGAAATTTAATGTGTTATTAATAGTACTTTTCTTAATGCATAAGGCTGTTAAGGATATTTTTGTTAATCTCTTAATTAATTAAGTGTTTTATGGGGTGCTAATTATAATTGTTTAAATAAGAGGCTATAAAAATACAAAAGCCCCACGCATAGCGTGGGGCTCATGATAATATTTAAAGTAAAAAAGGTATTAGAAAACGATCCTTTTTGTTACTTTTCCTTTTGCAGTAGTAACTTCTACTATAATTACCTGCTGTTGTATGGGCATATCTGTAACAGTTGTTTGTGTACTATTAATGTTTGCCTGGCTGTAAAGCATCCTGCCGCGTGTATCATAAACTGCAATACCTGTCATTAAAGTAGTGCCGCTCGTTATGTTTATTGCGTTGCCATCTTTGTAAACAATTACATTGTTAGCGTTAAGCTGAGGGTTATCTGTGCCAAGAATCTGATTACCTACCCAGTTGCTAAATTCGCCACCGCCACAAACACTGCGTACAAAAAGATAAACAGATTGTGCCGGATCGTACTCTGCATCGCCCACGAAGAAAGTGTCTGTAAATGTGCCGCTACCGGTTGGGGCAGTAGCAGTTGGGCTAAATACATATTCGTAACCTGAAGGTGTACCGCCTAATTGCGGAGGGCTCCAGCCAAGGTTTGCATAGCCGGCATCAGCAACTGTTATAACAGGGTTAGATGGAGGGAAGCAGCTTGGTGTAGCAACAATATTAATTGTATAGTCTTCTGTTTCGCCGTATCCCTGATCGCCGCACGGAGAATTTAAGACTCCTAAATGAGCATTACGTATTCTCATCCTGTAAGATCCTACAGGGGTTCCTAAAGGTACCGTTATACTGGCAAGAGTTGCCGGAGATGTTAAATAGCCTGAGTTAATTACCCTTTCGCCATTGTCTGTAAAATCATAATTACTATTCCAGTCTATCCATACATTGTATAGGTAAGTATCTGAAGGATTAGGAGTAGTTGCAGTTATTACAAATGAGCCTCCCGCGTAAGTAGACAGCGACTGTGTAGCTGTAAAATCAGAATAAGCGCTAAATCCGGTACTCGTGTTAGATAGGTTTGTTTCTGCACCTCTGGTACTAATACTGCTTATATAATATTCTGTAGAGTTTGTATTTGTAGGCAGGCAATATCCGCTAAAGAACGGGAATGTTACCCAGATGCTGGTTCCATCTTCTCCACAAACAGAACGTACATGTAAAAAGCTATCTACATTAGGGCTTACTGCAACCCCCGTAGCCGATGTCTCTGTAGTATATGTGCCACTTTCCGGTGGGGTTTCAGATGTTGTTACGGCATATTCGTAACCTGCCGGTGCTCCTGTGTTAGGAACCATCCAGCTTACATTTGTTGTAGTAAGCGATGTTACAAACGTATCAAGTTCTCTTGGCCTGTCGCAGGCAGCAGGAGGCGCTAATGACCACGCTAAAGTAAATGCGCCCGAAGTTCCGTTAAAACCATCCTGAACCCAATATACGGTTTTAGAAGACCCTGATATGTTTTCCCACACTGTATTTGGATTTTCGCTGCCCACACTGGTACATGATAAAGATACCTGGTTGGCACAGCTGCCATAAAATGCGGCTCCCGCATAATCGTAGCCGGCATCTGTTACGCCAATAGTTAAAGTGTAACCATTAGGCACCTCTATAGAATAGTAAATATCCGGGCCAGAGCCGCTGCCGCATGTAGGCTCATAATCGTCTGCTGCGCCTTCTGTACTTGTTACTAATGGGCTTGTACGTGTGCCAAGGTTTATTGCATCGCTGCATATATCGCCACGTGTAAACTTAAACCTTTCAGAAATTACCCATTCGCTAAAGTCGTTATCGCCACAATTTGTTCTTACATGCAGGTAATAGTAGGTGTCATCTGCTGCAAGAGCATAGCCTGTAACAGATGTAGCTGTTATAGGAGTTCCTGCTGATGGAGATGTAGTACTTGTTGTAACGGCATACTCATATCCTGCCGGAGTATGGCCAAGTAAAGGTGCCGTCCAGCTTAAGTTAACGTTGCCAGATCCTATTACGTTTCCTGCCGGGCTAAGTGGCGTGTAACAAGTGGGTGGTACAGTAACATTAATAGTATAGTCTTCGTAAGCGCCATAATAAATTATATCGCACGGTGTAGCCTCGGTACTACCTGGAGTTCCTGCTATTCTTAAGCGGTGGTTGCCTAACGGTGCAGTTAACGGAATGGTAAAAGTGCTCCTTATTACAGATGTAACACCTTCCGGAGAGATGCCATTATAAATTAATTCGCTATCTTCAAAAATAAGGTTATCGTTTAAGTCTGCCCACATTTTTACGTTATATGGGGTATTGGTAAACAAACTTACACTGAATTGTTGCGTAACTCCCTGACCAATGTTTACAACCTGCGCACTAAAATCGCTATAAACTTCCTGATCTGCAGTTGTATTATTTATACTTCCTATGGTAACATTTGTAATACCATCATTATCTACAGTTTGTGGCGCCGGTATACAATAACCATTGTAAAGGGATATGGTTAACCATTCGCTAAAATCGCTACCTCCACAACTTGTTCTTACATGCAGGTAATTCGTGGCATTTGGTGTAATTGCTAAATTGTTAAGGGTGGTTGCTGTTGTCACAATACCTGTTGCCGGGGCTTCACTGGTAGCTGTAACGGCATACTCATATCCTGCAGGAACGGTGCCTAATGCAGGGGCTGTCCAGCTTACAGTGGCCAATCCTGATGCCTGAGACACTGCTGCAAAATTTGCAGGTGCGTAGCAGCTTGGCGGTGCAATTACATTTAGGGTGTAGTCTTCAAAATCGCCATAATTATTATTAGAGCATGGCACGGGACCCTGGCGGTCTGCAGGAAGGGCACCTATCCTTAAACGGTGGTTGCCTAAAGCTGCTGTTAACGGTACTGTAATGTAACCATTTAATAGTGCACGCTCTGTTCTGGCCGATGTGCCGGTGTAAACTTCTTCGCCTGCATCGTCAAAATCAAGGTCGTTGTTCCAGTCTACCCATATTTTTGTAGTGTAAGCGTTATTGGCAGTATTAAAACTAATGCTAAACTGCTTACTAACTCCCTGCCCAATTGCCGCTACCTGATCTGTGTAGTTTTCATAACGCACCGAAGATGGAGTGCCGGTGTTGTTAATTGTGCCAATTGTAAAATTAGTAATACCATCGCCATCAACATATCCCGGCTCCGGCGTGCAGTACCCATTATAATAGGTAGCTGTCATCCATTCGCTATAGTCGTTACCGCCACAATTTGTCCTTACATGTATATAGTTAACAGCATTTGCCGTTACAGTAACATTGTTAGCATTTGTAGCTGTAACAGCTGTGCCGGTAGCAGGAGGGGTAGCGGTTATTGTAACAGCATACTCATAACCTGCCGGTGCAGTGCCCAGTGATGGCGCAGTCCAGCTTATGTTTGCAACTCCTGCTGCTACACTAACACCCGTAGGGTTTAACGGTGTAAAGCAGCTTGGGGGTGTTGTAACATTTATAGTGTAGTCTTCAAATGTTCCTAAAAAATCGGTATAACAGGGTACAAGTTCCTGGCCAAAGGTAAGGCCGCCACCTAATCTTAAACGATGGGCACCGAGCGAAGCATTCGCAGGAACGGTTATTGTGCCCGATAATACATCTACAGCTCTGTTAGCAGAGGTACCGGCATATACATGTTCTCCTTCATCGTCAAAATCAAGGTCGTTGTTCCAGTCTACCCATATCCCTACCCTGTAAGAAGTTCCTGTACTAAGGGTTACACTAAATGTTTTGGTAACACCCTGCCCAACACTTGCTGCAAGATTTGTAAAATTGCCATAGTTACCGTCTTCAGTAAGGGTTTCATTATTAATAGTACCAAATGTAAAATTAGTAATGCCTTCCCCGTTTACTAATGCGGGTGTAGGTACACAAACGCCGTTGTAAAAACTGGCGGCTACCCATTCGCTATAGTTGTTGTTTCCGCAGTTTGACCTAACGTAAATATATCCCGTTACATCCAATGGTACTGTTATTCCGGTAACAGATGTTGCCGTAACAGCGGTACCGCTTGCAGGTGGCGTAGCCGTAGTGGTAATAGCATACTCATATCCGGTTGCTGTAGTACCGTTAGCCGGTGCTGCCCAACTTAAGTTTATTGTGCCCGGGCCGGCATTAACTACTGCAAGGTTGCGTGGTAAAAAACAAGTGGGCGTTGTAGTTACGTTAATTGTATAATCTTCATAAGCAGCGGCATTAAACCCGGTATAACAAGGTAGAACAGGAGCTGCATAATCTGGGGTTATACCTATTCTTAAATGGTGATTACCTAACGTAGCCGTTGCAGGTACCGCTATATTTCCTGTTACTGTTGCTGTAATGGTAGATTCGGTTATTTCTGTTAAAGCCTGCTCGCCTGTTTCAAAAATGTTATTATTATTCCAGTCTACCCATACTTTAACATTGTAGCCGGAGCCGGTAGCAATAGTTACACTTATAGGATATGAAACTCCCTGGCCCAGGTTTACAACCTGCGATGTGTAGTCGCCATAGTTTGGTGTTTCTAACCGGGTAGTATTATTTATGCTGCCTATATTTACATTTGTAATTCCATCGCCATCTACATAATCCGGAGCTGGTATGCATAGTTCTGTTTGTGCAAAAACTTGTGCAGAACTAAAAATAAATAGCGATGCCATTGCAAGTGTCATCCTTTTTGCAAACCGGGCAACTGGCCGGTTAATGCCAGCCAATAGGGTAGGTGAGGTGCCGGAACCCTGGCTTGCTAAGTTGTAATGTCTTTTCATGTTTGTTTTGTTTTCTTTTTTTGTGCTTAAATATAAATTTATGATTCCGTAAAGTACGGTTTACACATAAAGCCTATATTCAGGCGCGGATAAAATTAGATATAAAAACTAATGAGTATGTGCTTTATTATGTGATAAAGCGTGACAGGCATCGTGACATTTCGTGACATGTATTTAAAGAATATATTTGTAAAGCTTACAGCTATAATTATTTATCCTTAATTAAGCTAAATAATCCTTTAGTAGTCTATGTATTTTCATGTAAACAAAAAAATCCCCACGCGTTAGCGTGGGGATTTCACAAATTAAATACAAACAACAAATATTAAAAAACAATTCGTTTGCTTACTGTACCTTTTGCAGTTGTTACTTCTAGAATAATTACCTGTTGCTGTATTTGCAGGTTAGTAATTACCGTATTAGTTGCATTAATGTTACTTTGCGTATAAAGTTTGCTTCCGCGGATATCATATATAGTAAGGCCGGTCATTAACGTGGTGCCTGTAGTTATGTTTATGGCGTTGCCCTCTTTATATACTATAACATTATTTGCAGCAAGTTCTGGCGATGTAACGTCAAGAACCGCCCTGCTTACCCATTCGCTATAATCGCCCTCGCCGCAGGTACTGCGAACAAAAAGGTAGTTAGAAACGGCAGGGTTATATACTTCATCAAATATAAATGTTGCCGTGGTAGCAGTACCGTTACCCGTAGGGGCAGTAGCTGTTGGGCTAAATACATATTCGTAACCTGCAGGTGTACCTCCTAACAATGGGGCACTCCAGCTAAGGTTTGCCGTTGTAACGTCTGATGGTGCTACTGTAAGCCCAAAAGGAGGGAAACATGTAGGGGCAGCGCCCACAACTATAGTATAGTCTTCAGCCTCTCCCGATGTTACGTCGCCACATGCAGGGATAAAAGTATCTGTAAAGGCATTTCTTATCCTCATTCTGTAGGTGCCCTGTGGTGTGCCTGCCGGTATTGCAATGTTACCTAAAGCTGCCGGAGACACTAATCGTGTTGTGCTGATTACCCTTTCGCCTTCATCAGAAAAATCAAGGTTGTTGTTCCAGTCTATCCATACATTGTAAAGGTACTGGTTTGCTGCTACAGATGCTGTAGCCTGTATTGCAAACGAGCCACCCGGGTATGTTGTAACAGATTGTGTAGCTGTATAATCTGTATAAGCACTAAACTCTGTACTTGTGTTTAAAATATTAACCAATGCGCCGGTTGTGCTTACACTTGTAATGTAGTGCGCTGTAGATGTAGTACTTTCAGGAATACAGTAACCGCTAAAAAATGCATAAGTTACCCAAACACTTGTACCATCGTTACCACATACAGATCGTACATGAAGGTAACTGTTAGTATTTGGTTCCATACCTGTTACGGTTACAGATGTTCCTGTAGTTGTTGTGCCACTTGCAGGAGGTGTAGCCAATGTTGTAACGGCATATTCATAACCTGCGGGAGATCCTGTATTTGGCACGGTCCAGCTTGCTGTACCACTTGTAGTAGATGTTAGGTTAACATCAAGTGTTCTTGGAATATCACACGCTACCGGAGGGGTAAGTGTCCAGGATAATGTAAAGGTACCTGCACTGGTTCCCCAGCCGTCCTGTACATAATAAACTGTTTTAGACGATCCTGTAAGATTTTCCCATGATGCCCTTTGTAAATCTTCATCGGCACATAATATCAGGGTTCTGGTATCGCAGCTACCGTAAAATACAGAGTGTACAGAGTCATAATCGTTTTCTGTCTGGCCAATGTTTATAGTATAACCATTAGGAACTTCGATAGAATAAAAAATATCGGGGGCAGTACTTGAACTTGCGCAAGACGCAATAAAATCGTTAGCTGCACCTACTGTTGTACTGCTATACGGGCTTGTTTGTGCACCAAGGTCTACCGCAATGTTACAGGTTTCTCCGGCTAAATATTTAAACCCGGCAGATGTTACCCACTCGCTAAAGTCGCCATTGCCACAGCTTGTACGTACGTGCAGGTAGTAAAAAGTATTATCGGCTATGCCGGTGTAACCATTTACAAATGGTACAGTAACAGCCGTACCGCTTGCAGGAGATACGTTGCTTATGGTATCTACAACGTACTCGTAACCGGCAGGAGTTGTGCCAAGAGACGGCGCTGTCCAGGTTAAGTTAGCAGTATTTGCAGCAACCGCAATACCTGCAGGATTTGTAGGGGTAAAGCATAATGGTGGTGTTGTTACATTTACTGTGTAATCTTCAACCGCACCGTATAACATTGGCCCACAAGGTGTGGGTGCCGCATTATAAGAAGGTGTGTTAGCTATTCTTAAGCGGTGTTGCCCAAGTGCAGCAGTAGCAGGTAGTACAAACGTACCTGTTAAAGTAGCAGGGTTGGTATTTGCAGTAAGCCCTGTGTATAACAATTCACCTTCATCTTCAAAATCCAGGTCGTCATTAAGGTCTATCCAGATCTTTATATTATTTGCAGAAAAAGAAGCCGTTGTAAGGCTAAACGGCTGCGTAACGCCCTGGCCAATGTTTACCACCTGTGCAGAATAATCTCCAAAATTTCCGGTTTCGGCAACGGTTGTATTATTAATGCTGCCTATTGTAACGTTTGTAATGCCTGTGCCGTTGCCATATTCTATAGCCGGTATACATACCCCATTGTAGAAGGGTATGGTTGCCCATTCGCTAAAGTCTCCGTTACCACAATTAGTTCGCACATGTATGTAGCTTGTAGTGTTTACGGTTACAGTTACGTTTGCAACGCTGGTTGTAGCGTTTACGGTGCCTGCTGATGGTACTTCGTTAGTTGCTGTAACAGCATACTCATAACCTGCCGGGGTGCCACCATTTACAGGTGCCGTCCAGCTAACGCTTATTACGCCTGCTGCGGTAGATTGCGCTGTTAAAGCAGTAGGTGCATAACAGCTTGGTGCTTCAGATACTGTTAGTGCGTAATCTTCAAACGATCCCATGCCAATAAAATAACACGGTGTAGCACTGCCAACACTTGCCGGCACAGCACCCACCCTCATGCGGTGATTGCCCAGCGTAGCCGTAAGCGGAACAGTGATAGTGCCGGTTACAGTTGCCCTTGTTGAAGCGGGAGATGAGATGCTGAAAACCTCTTCGCCTGCATCGTCAAAATCAAGGTCGTCGTTCCAGTCTACCCAAACTTTTGTGCTGTAGCTGTCATAAACAAAAAGGCTTATGCTAAGTGGCTGTGTAACGCCCTGGCCTATTGTTGCTGCCTGCGTTGTATAATCTGTATAAGGAACAGAGCCGCTTGTTGTATTATTAATGGCTCCTAATGTTACATTAGTAATACCTGTACCTCCCTGAAATGTAGGTGCTGGTGTACAGTAGCCGTTATAAAACGAAACCGTTGTCCATTCGCTAAAATCGTCGTTACCGCAATTAGTACGTACATGTAAATAGTTTACGGCATTCGCTGTTACCGTAACATTGGTAGCCGTTGTGGTTGTGTTAGCGGTACCGCTTGCTGGTGGTGTTGCAGTAGCTGTAACAGCATACTCGTAACCTGCAGGAGTTGTACCAAGAGCCGGTGCTGCCCAGGTAATGTTTGCAGTACCTAATCCTAATGACTGACCTGCAACGTTAGTAGGAGCATAGCATGTAGGTGCAGGGGTAACGTTAATAGTGTAATCTTCAAAAGTACCATTTGCACCTGTGTAACAAGGAGCAATTGGGCCATTGTAGATAGATGTAGCGCCTACCCTTAAACGGTATTGCCCTACAGCTGTTGTTGCAGGTACAGTAAACGAGCCTGTAAGTGTAGATACGTTTAGTGTTGTAGATATGCCTGTAAAAATTTCTTCGCCTGCATCGTCAAAATCAAGGTCGTTATTCCAGTCTACCCAAATTTTAGTGTTATAAGCTGTATAAGTAGTAAGGCTTATGCTAAACGGTTGTGTAACGCCCTGGCCAATGTTTGCTACAAGGTTAGAGTAGTTGCCATAGTTACCAGCCTCTGCAACCGTTGTGTTATTAATAGCACCCATAGTTACATTAACAATACCGCTGCCATTAGTGCTTGTAGGTGCCGGTATACATACGCCATGATAAAAAGGGAATGCTACCCATTCGCTAAAATCGCCATTGCCACAGTTTGATCTTACCTGTAGGTAAGAGTTGGCATTTACAGGTACAGTAACTCCTGTAACCTGTGTGCCTGTTGCAGCAACACCACTTATCGGAGTGGCTCTTGTAGCTGTAATAGCATATTCGTACCCTGATGGTGTTCCTCCCTGCGTGGGTGCTGTCCAGCTTATGGTAGCTATTCCTGCCCCTGTATTTGCAACGGCAAGCCCTGCCGGAATAAAGCAGCTTGGCGGTGTAGTTACATTAATGGTGTAATCTTCAAAACTGCCTCCATAATCAGCAAAGCATGGGGTTATAGTGTTCCATGTGGCTACGGCACCCACCCTCATGCGGTGGTTACCTAATATAGCACCTGCAGGCACGGTAAGAGTACCGGTTACAGTAGCTGTTCTTACAGCAGTTGTAACAGCGGTAAATACTTCTTCGTTGGCATCAAAAGTAAGATTGTCGTTCCAGTCTACCCACACTTTTACATTATAAGCACTATTGGTAGTAAGCGTTATGCTTAAAGGATAGCTGACACCCTGGCCCATATTTACAATTTGTGTAGAAAAGTTACCGTAGTTACCGGTTTCTCCCTCTGTAGTATTATTTATACTTCCTAATGTTACATTAGTAATCCCGCTACCATCTCTGCTTAACGGTGCCGGTATACAAATACCTGAATAAAACGAATAGGTAGACCATGTACTATAACCATCTGTAGTGCCGCAATTAGTGCGTACGTGTAAATAGTTTGTCGCATTTACCGTAACAGCAGTGTCAAAAACTTCGGTTGCCGTGGTCACGGTTCCGCTTGCCGGTGGCGTTGCAGTTGTTGTTAAAGCATATTCATAATTTAGGGCTGTACCTGTAACAGGTGCGGTCCAGCTAAGATTTGCCAGCGTTGCCGATGTTAATGTAGCCCCAAGGTTTCTTGGTACATTGCAAACAGGTGGGGCCGTTAACGACCATGTAAAAGTATAGGTACCCATATTTGCACTCCAGCCATCCTGAACATAATATACTGTTTGGGTCGCTGCCGTAGTATTTTCCCAGGTGTTGCTCGTTACTTCGGTATCAATACACGCAATAGCCGTTTGAGAATCGCATGAACCGTAAAATAACGACCTTACAGAATCATAGCTGCTTGCCGTCTGGCCTATTGTCAGGGTATAGCCTACCGGAACCGATATGGAGTAATAAACATCGGGGGCAGTACCCCAGTTATTACACGTTGGTAAATTTTCATTACCGGCTCCTGTCGTGTTACCACTTACCGGGCCGGTTAAAGTAGCAAGGTCTATTGCCGTGGCACACGTGTAGCCATTTTGGGCAAATGTTGTAGCTGCGTTTATAACAAGTAAGACAAAAGCAAGCACAAAGCCTGTTTTGCTACCTGCCTGCCGCAGGGAGTTTTTTAAAAACTCCATTTTTGTTTCGTAAGTTTTTTTCATTTTAAATTTTAGTGGTCTCAATTTGTTTGTGTAATTAAGGTAAACAGGGCATTTATATTTTGCTGCTTTGTATATAAAAAACAGCAATCAATAAAGTAATCATAGCGCAACAATAATTTAATTTACTTGCTGCAACAGTAAACAGTTGTGTAATTACTGTACATTTAGTGGTTTTTTACGCTGCCTTTAAGTACTGTTATATGTGAGCAGAAGCAAAAAGGATTGATAATTAAATTTTTTTCATAATTTTTTGTGTTTTAATAGAATCCAAATGTAGAGCAGCATCAAAAAAAAACCTTAAAAAAACACCTTACAATTCATTTACAATATTACATTTATACCTTACATTTTATTTACATTATTTTTATGTATTTGATTGTTAAGTATTTATTCTTTTTAAAGTTGTGTTTTTGGTTTTTCCTTTTTTTATATATTTGAAATAAAATGTTAGTGCCTAAAAGTGCCATAAAAATCATATTTTTTTACATTTTATTAATAACATGTAATGGTGTTGTGGGGCAAACCGGCGTACAGAAACCCGGAGTTAAAGCCTCAATTAATGCATTACTTAAAAACGCAGGCAAGTTTAATTTTTCAGATCCTGCTAAATCCCTTTCCTATATTAATGAAGCATTAAAGTATAAAAACGACATTAGCGACAAGCAGTTATTGTATTTATATAAAATAGCTACAGTTGCCTGTATTAACCATCAGGCTAATCTTTTGGCTATAGATTACGGCTATAAAGCACTGGCACTTCAAAAAAAAATAGACCCTTCGCAAATGCATTTTATATACAATAATATTGGGTGCGCTTATATGCAGCTTAAGGATATAGAAAAGTCAAGAAAATTTTTAAATAAGTCGTTAGAGGGTTTAAAACAGTCTATTGCAAAGGGTACACTTAAAGAAAAGGAGGTTGAGGCATATCTTGTATATAGTAATCTTATAGTTATAGAGATGGAAGATGAAAATTATACAAGAGCTTTACAGATGCTGTATATTTATAATAAGCAAAGTGTTCGGTTAAAAGATACATCGGGCATAATAATTACATACCAAAATTTAGCGTCCGTTTATAACAGCCTTAAGCAACCGGACAGTAGTAAGTTTTATTCTGACAAAGGGATTGCCCTGGCTATAAAATCTAACCGCTTGCCAGAATTGACATACCTATACCATAACCGTGGTATGAACGATACCCTTGCTGCTAAAGATTCGGCGATTTTCTATTTAGAGAAATCATTTGCATTAGGTAGTAAAAAACATTTAAATGATGCTAAATTATCGTCGGCAAAAGCCCTTGCTAATTTATATGAACAGAGAGATAATTATCAAAGGTCTAACTATTTGTTGCACATTGTAAACTCACTATCAGAACAGGAATTAAGCCAGCAAAACAAAAAGAAGATCGAACTTTTAGAGTTTGAAAACAATCAAAAAATCAAGCAGCAGGAAGCATTGATAACAGCCCAGAAGAGAGAAAATGTGCTTACTTTTAGTTTTATATTGCTTGTACCGGTTTCTATAATAGGATTTTTAATGTACAGGCTGCAGCGGATAAAAACCAGGCAGCGGAAAATTGAAAACGAATTGCTTTTGCAAAAAATGGAAGGTAAAAATAAAGAGCTTACCAGCAATGCTATACAGATAATGCAGGCCAGCGAAATAATGGATTATACGCAAAAAGGGTTAAGCCAGCTTAAAACCGTAATAGATACTCCTAATAATAAAATGCTGACCCAGATAATATCCGATCTTAAAAAGGGTAACCAGTCGTTTAATAAAAAAGAATTTGAAAAATTATTTGTAGAAACTGACGAAGAGTTTTATAAAAAACTGCTTACCCGGTACCCCACACTTACCAAGAACGAAATACGCTTATGCGCTTTTGCCAAGATGAATTTTTCTACTAAAGAAATATCGGCAATAACCCAGCAAAGCAGCAACAGTATATTAGTGGCACGTTCCCGCTTAAGAAAAAAATTAGGCATGGCAGATAGTGTAAGCCTTACTGTTTTCTTTAAAAGTTTTTAATATCAGAGCTGATTATGCCAATAAAAAATCCCCACGGAATGCGTGGGGATTTAGGTAAAACTCAATACACAATATTAAAAAATGATTCTTTTACTTACTTTACCTTTTACGGTTGTAACCTCTACAATAACTACCTGCTGTTGTATTTGCAGGCCAGCAATTGCAGTTTCGGTATTATTAATATCGGTTAGGCTGTAAAGCTTTCTGCCGCTGGTGTCATAAATAGTAACACCTGTCATCAACGTGTTTCCTGTTGTAATATTAATTGTTCCGTTCTCTTTGTATACAATTACACTTTGAGAAAGATACTCAGGTGTATTTGTGCCAAGCAGGGCAGCAGGTACCCATGTGCTGTGCTCCTCAGGCCCACAAATACTGCGTACAAATAAGTAAACAGATTGTGCAGGGTTGTATGCTGCATTTTCTACAAAGTTTGTGTCTGCAGCTGTACCATTGCCGGCAGGCGCTGTAGAAGTTGTACTAAGCACATATTCATAGCCTGTAGGTGTATCTCCTAATACAGGTACTCCCCATGTTAAATTGGCAAAGCCTGCATCTGTCGGTGCAATAGTTGGGTTAAAAGGAGGGAAGCAAGCAGGGCCTGCAACAATATTTAACGTATAATCTTCTGCCTCGCCCGATCCCTGGTCGCCACATGCCGGTACCGGAGCACCAAAGCGTGCATTGCGAACCCTCATCCTGTAAGTTCCTATAGCCGCAGTAGTTGGTATAGTTATAGCGCCAAGGTTTGCCGGAGATGTTAAGTAAGAAGTATTAATTACCCTTTCGCCATTGTCTTCAAAATCAAAATCATTGTTCCAGTCTATCCATACACTATAAAGGTAAGTGTCTTCACTGTTAGGTGCTGTGGCCTGTATATTAAACTCCCCACCGGCATAACTTGTTACAGAATATTGAGAAGTATAATCGGTATAAGCGCTAAAGCCTGTACTTGTATTGCTAAAGTTTGTATCTCCTCCTGTTGTGCTTACACCTGTTATGTAAAACTCTGTAGAGTCGGGGTTTGTAGGTACGCAATATCCGCTAAAGAACTGGTACGTTACCCAAATACTGTTGCCATCTGCCTCGCTGCATATTGTGCGAACGTGCAGGTAACTGATAGTATTAGGTATAAGTGTAGTAACCGTGGCCGATCTTGCTGTTGTATAGGTGCCGCTCTCTGGCGCTGTTGATGATGCTGTAACAGCATACTCATAGCCCACAGGCGTTCCCGTATTAGGTACATTCCAGCTTACTACCGCACTTGTAAGCGATGTTACGCTTGCTGAAAGTGCCCTTGGCCTGTCGCATGATGCAGGAGGTAGTAATGACCAGTTAAGTGTAAATGAGCCTGCCGATGTAGACCCAAAACCATCCTGAACCCAGTACACCCTTACTGTAGCACCTGATATATTTTCCCAGGTAGTTGTTGTGCGTTCTTCATCTCCGCAAGAAAGAGGTGTCTGGCCGGGGCATGCCCCGCCGTAACCCATGTAGTGCTGAGAGTCATATTCTTCAGATGCCTGCTCTATAACTACAGTATATCCGTTAGGCACATCAATATAGTAGTAAAGGTCCGGTGCCACGTTGTCTCCTGTACATGCACTCGCATAGTCGTTCGCAGCACCCTCTGTGGTATATGTATAAGGGCTTGGCTGTGAACCAAGGTTAATAGCTGTTTCACAATTGTCTCCGGCAAAATACCTGAATGGGGCAGATGTTACCCATTCGCTAAAATCGCTATCGCCACAGCTTGTCCTTACGTGCAGGTAGTAATAAACAGCATCTGTTATACCTGTGTAATTTGGTATCGTAGTACCCGTAACCGTGGTGCCCGTTGCAGGGTTTTCTAAATTAGTGTCTACCGCATATTGGTAGCCGGCAGGAGCATCGCCCAGTGTAGGGGCTGTCCAGCTCAGGCTTGCAGTACCCGGGGCTATACCCATACCGGCAGGACTCCCTGGCATAAAGCAGGTAGGCGGTACAGTTACATTAATGGTATAATCTTCGTAAGCACCGTTAGATTCTACACTGCATGGAGTAGGTGGTGTAGAATAGCCTGGGCTTATTCCTATCCTTAAACGGTGGTTGCCTAAAGCTGCCGTAGCAGGAACTGTAAATGTTCCTCTTAATATAGTCGATTCGGCATTTGCTGATACGCCTGCATAAATTTGTTCGCCTGCGTCGTTAAAATCAAGGTCATCATTCCAGTCTGCCCATATTCTTACATTAAAGGAAACAAATACATTAAGGCCAATTGAAAAAGGCTGGGAAACGGTTTGCCCAATAGTAGCCACAAGATTAGAAAAATTACCATATTCGCCTTCTTCGCGTGCAGTAGTATTGTTTATACCTGCTGCCGTGAAGTTTGTAATGCCGCCGCCACTTGCATAACTTGGGCGGGGTATACATACGCCATTATAAAATGGAATGGTTACCCATTCGCTAAATTCGCCATCACCACAGTTTGTCCTTACATGCAGGTAGCTGGTAGTGTTTGCAGTAACACTTACGTTAGCAACAGTAGTACCGGTAATAGCCGTGCCATTTGCAGGAGGCGTGCTTGTAGCTGTAACGGCATATTCATAACCTGTAGGCGTATTACCAAAGGCAGGAGCCGTCCAGCTTAAACTGTTAATGCCGGATCCTGTAATTTGTGCGGCAAAGTTTGTTGGCGTGTAACAAACAGGCGGCCCGGTAACGTTTAGTGTGTAATCCTCATAAGCACCATTTTCGCCTATCTGGCAAGGAGATGGTGGCGCATTAAAACTAATAACTATTCCTACCCTTAAACGGTGATTGCCCATAATAGCATCAATAGGCACATTTATGTAGCCTGTAATGGTAGAGGTTACACCTTCCTGAGAGGCACCACTGTAAACCTCTTCTCCTTCATCGTCAAAATCAAGGTCATTATTCCAGTCTACCCATATTTTTGTATTATATGATGAAAAAACGTTCATACTTACACTAAATGGCTGTGCGACACCCTGGCCTGCAGTTGCAATAAGGTTAGCGTAATTGCCATAATCTCCATCTTCCCTAACGGTGGTATTGTTAATAGTTCCTATAGTAACGTTTGTAATACCTGTACCATCTGCAAATGATGGGCGTGGTGTACAAAAGCCATTGTAATAAGGTGCCGTGTACCAATTACTAAAATCGTTATTACCACAGTTAGTCCTTACGTGTATGTAGCTTGTGGCATTTGCCGCTACAGTAATATTGCTTACAGATGTTGCTGTAGTAGCAGTACCTGTTTCGGGAGGTGTAGAAGATGCGGTAACAGCATACTCATATCCCGAAGGTGTACCGCCAGGCGTTGGCGCTGTCCAGTTTATGGCAGCAACTCCCGTGGCTGTAGTTACGCCTGTAACATTTGTGGGCGTAAAGCAGCTTGGCGCCGCAATTACATTAATGGTATAATCTTCATAGATAGCATTATCTCTCGAATTACACGTAGTAACAGGCGCGTTCCACGTTATTGTGCTGCCTACCCTTATGCGGTGGTTACCCAGTGTGGCGGTTGACGGAACTGTAAAAGTGCCGTTAAGTATTGATACGGGCAGCGCCTGAGAAGTACCATTATAAACTTCTTCGCCTGCGTCATCAAAATCAAGGTCGTTATTCCAGTCTACCCATACTTTTGTGTTAAAAGGGCTTGAGTTTGTACTAAGGGTAATGCTAAATGGCTGGGTAACACCCTGGCCTATATTAGCTATTTGTGCCGAATAATCGCCATAGTAACCCGTTTCCTGAACCGTTGTGTTGTTTATGGTACCAATAGTTACATTTGTTATGCCATTGCCTTCTCCATACGATGGTGCCGGAATACAGAAGCCATTATAAAAAGGTATTGTTACCCACTGGCTATAATCGCCATCGCCGCAGTTAGACCTTACGTGCAGGTAACCGTTTAAAGGAACTGTAAGCCCGGCAACGCTGGTGCCTGTTACGGCAGTACCACTTACAGGAGGCGCAAGAGTTGTATCTACAGCATACTCATAGCCTACAGGTGTGTTACCATGAGATGATGCCGCCCAACTAACGTTTATAGTACCACTGTTTACGTTTGTAGTGGCTAAGGCCACAGGTACAAAACATGTGGGTGGAGGGGTAACGTTTATTGTATAATCTTCAAAGGCACCCGTAAAACCGCTATAGCAGGGAGTGGTAGGGGGTGTGCCCCTGCCCAGTAGTGCCCCGCCTATGCGAATGCGGTGGTTGCCTAACGCGGCAGTAGCAGGAACTGTAAAAGCACCCGTTAAGGTAACTACCGAATCAAATGGAGAGTTGCCGGAAAATACTTCTTCGCCCTCATCATCAAAGTCAAAGTCATTGTTCCAGTCTACCCATACCTTAACACTAAAATTTGCATTTACTGCAAGGGTAATGCTAAAAGCCTGTTCTACACTTTGACCCACGCTTACAACCTGTGCAGTATAATCTCCGTAACTGCCGGTTTCGGCTACAGTATTATTATTGATACTGCCCAAGGTAACATTGGTAATACCATCGCCATTTACGGCTCCCGGGGTGGGAGTACAATAAGTTTGTGCAAAGCTGCTTATTGTGCTTAACAACAAAATAAATGCTGCGGGTACTATTTTAAAGTACAAATGTCGGCGTGTTGTAACGCCGTCGCTGCTTTGCGGCAGCTTAAAGAGGCTGCCTGCAGATTTTGGATAATTCTTTTTCATAGTTATTTATTGGGTAATAGTGTATTCATAGTTTTTTCAATGCTGTTTCTTAAACTGGATAATAGATTCCTGATCTTAATAATTGTGGCTCTGTTAGTGTCTTAAAATTGGGATATATTAAAACAGCCGAAATCACTTTTAAATACCAATACCTAAGAGATAGCATTAGATAACAGATGATATTAAGATTTTGACCGCATTTTTTTTAGTTAGTTAACAACATCTTTTATTGGTTTTGTACCACCTTCAAGGTAGTGGCATAAAAGTCTGTAATGTTATTTAACTATTAAAAAAACGTGACGGAAAATTTGTGACATTATTAGTTATTATTTATAAATAACTAAATATCATATAGATGGCTGTATAGGGCGGAGCTGTCTTTTAAGCCCATTTTTTGCGATATGCGCTCTTTTCTTTTTCGGCACGCGTCTAAAGATATGTTTAGCATGCCTGCAATTTCTTTTGCATTAAGGTTCATATACACATAACATATAAACCTGATGTCGTTTGCGGTAAGGTCTGGGTGTGCTGTTTTAAGGCGGGTTAAAAAACCGTGGTTTACTTCTTCAAAATGAGTTAAAAAACCGGCCCATTCATTATCGTTATTTAAAGAGTTGCGCAAAAAACGAATGTGTTTTTTAACTGCAGGCACCTGTGCTAATTCGGGTTGATCGGACAGCAGGCCAATAACGTCTTCTATCATTTGGTATTTGCCGGATGTGTATAGAGCCTGCGAAGACAGTTTCCTGTTTTTATGCTCTATTTCATTTTTAAGCAGTTCTTTTTCCATTAATATTTCGTCCTGCTTTTCCCTGAAGTTTTTTTCCTGCAATAAGGCATCGCTTTCCTGTCTAACCAATTGTAAAGCCATTTCCTGCTGGTTGTTCTCGGCAATAAGTTTTTTTTGCTTGTGCCGCATAGACAGTGTTCTGTAAATAAATATTATAAGCAACAGTAAAGAAGTTATACAGGCTGTTATTGCATAAAATATTTTTCTGTCTTTTGCTATAGTGGCATTATTTATTGCGATCTGATTTTTATAATCCTGTACTTCAAACTTAACACGGTTACTCTCGTAAGTACGGCCATTTTTTATATCGTTAAGTTTTTGCTGCACCGCATATACTGAATCCCTGTATTGAAGTGCGGGGCTAAGCAGGTTGTTTTTCTCGTAAATTTCAGAGAGAACGGCATATATAGTCCTTTTTCTGTTAAGGTCGGTACTGTTATTTAGTGCCTGTAAGGCATATTCTTTGGCTTTGTCGAAATTATTTTCCTGCAAAAAGGCTTTTGCTACATTAAGCTGCAGAGAAATTGCCGCTTCGCTTCCATACTTATCAGATATTTGGGATAGTAAAGAAAGAGCTATTGCTTTAGATTTTTGTGTATGCCCCATATCCATCTCAATCTCTGCAATACCCGACTTAGCAGCCATTTCAATTTGAGGGTTTTTTTGTGTGTATAGCAGGGCTTCGTTAAAATAAGTGTACGCCTGCTTAAAGTTTTTCATTTCGCCCATAACCATTCCAAGGTTAAGGGTGTATATACCAATGTTTGCAGAGTCTTTTTCTTCTTTACTAATGTTGTAGGCTCTTTTAAAATAATCGTGCGCCTTTTTAAACTCGCCTTCTCTGGTATAAAATATAGCTATGTTATTAATGGCAGCAACCTCGTGGGTTTTAAATTTATATTTTACGGCAATGTTGTAGGCTTCAAGATAGTATTTTAAAGTTTCACCATAATCCATCATTTGCCCATAGCAATTGCCTATGTTTATAGTGGCACCATATAGCTGGTTGCCCCAGCCATTTTTTTTAGCAATTGCCTGTGCCTCTGTAAGTAGTTCCAGGGCCTTTAAGTAGTCTTTTTTCTCGTTTTGTTTAATGCCTTCTTTTATTAAAGAATCGCAATATTTAACAGGTACTTGTGCGTATGTAAGCATGCCCGTAATAAGGGACAGGCAAATTATAATCTTTTTAAACAGATTACTGCACATAATAAATTAGATGATTGATGTTGCCAAATATAGGCATACAAATACTATAAAAAAAGTGCGGTTTAAAGTATGTACTCTAAATTAAAGTTGCAGGATTATATGAACCCATTAAAAGCAAAGCCCCACGCATTTGCGTGGGGCTTAAGGTTACAAAAAGTTATAGAATGTTTAGAAAACTATTCGTTTACTTACTTTACCCCTTGTAGTATTAATCTCTACAATTACTACCTGCTGTTGTATTTGCAGGCCGGTAAGTGCCACTTCTGTATTATTAATATCGGCCTGGCTGTATAGTTTCCTGCCGCGGGTGTCATAAATTGTAACACCTTTTATTAATGTACTTCCAGATGTAATGTTGATTGCACTGCCTTCTTTATAAACAATTACGCTGTTAGCAAGAAAGTCTGGAGAGTCTGTGCCAAGAAGAGGCACCGTAGCCCATGTACTGTAATCGCCGCCGCCGCAGTTGCTGCGAACAAATAAATAGGCAGATTGTGTAGTGTCATACGCTACATCGCCTACAAAGAATGTAGGGCTTGGTGTGCCATTACCTGTTGGCGGCGTAGAAGATGTGCTAAGTACGTATTCATATCCTGTAGGGATACCGCCCAACGATGGTACACTCCAGTTTAGGTTAGCATAACCCGGGTCTGTAGGTGTAATAGAAAGGTTGTAAGGAGGGAAACAGCTTGGTGCGGCTACAACCTGTAATGTGTAGTCTTCTGCCTCGCCAGATCCCTGCTCGCCACATGCCGGCACCGGAGCGCCAAAGCGGGCATTTCTTATCCTCACCCTATAATTGCCCAGTGCTGCTGTTACTGGTACAGTAACAGTACCAACAGCTACAGGCGATCTTAAGTATCCTGTATTTATCATCCTTTCTCCTGTATCATCAAAATCAAAATCGTTGTTCCAGTCTATCCATACAGTGTATATATACTGGTCTGTAGTGTTTGGCGTAGTAGCCTGTATTCTAAACGAACCACCCGGATAGGTAGATACAGAGTGTGTAGCGGTATAATCTGTAAACGCGCTAAAGCTGGTACTTGTGCTGCTAAAGTTTGTAGTACCGCCCGTAGTGCTTACACCTGTAATATAGTAAGATGTAGATTCTATATTTCTTGGCACACAATATCCATTAAAGAACAGGTAACTTACCCATATACTGTTACCATCTGCATCGTTACATACGGTACGTACATGAAGGTAAAGATCTACGTTTGGTGTTACCGTAACATTTGGTACCGATGTAGATGAGGTAAATGTACCACTTGTCGGAGGCGTAGCCGATTGTGTAATGGCATACTCGTAGCCTACCGGTGTACCTGTATTAGGCGCAGACCAACTTATATTTGTTGTGGTTAATGATGCTAAAACAGCAGCAAGGTTTCTTGGTTTATTACATGCAGGTGGGGGTGTAAGCGACCATTCTAATGTAAATTCGCCATCATTTTGGCCAAAGCCATCCTGAACCCAATAAACTGTTTGTGTTGTATCTGTTAAATTTTCCCATGTTGCCGGTACGGAAGCATCAGTATTACATGCTATTAAAGTTTGAGAGGTACAGCTGCCGTAAAATAACGAGTACACAGAAAAATACTCGGTGTTCGTTAATCCTATATCAAGTGTATAGCCCGCAGGCACCTGTATAGAATAAAATAAATCAGGTGCAGTGCCAAAAGAATCGCACGGAACTTCATAGTTGTCATCTGCGCCTGTAGTATTAAAAGTATAAGGGCTTATTAATGTAGAAAGGTCTATTGCACTCTCACAGGTGTCTCCCTGAAGATACCTGAAAGGCTCTGATGTTATCCATTCGCTAAAATCTCCACCACCACAGTTTGCCCTTACATGCAGGTAGTAGTAAACATTATCGGTAAATCCTGTGTAACCGGTTACGGTAGTGCCTGTTACAGCGGTGCCGGTTGCCGGTACAGTAGAATTATTTGTGTCTACGGCATATTCATAACCCACAGGTGTGCCACCCTGAGAAGGTACACTCCAGCTTAAATTTGCTATGCCAGAGGCTGTTGCAACACCAATAGGGTTTACTGGGATGTAACATGTAGGCGGTGTAGTTACATTTATGGTATAATCTTCGTATGCACCGGCAAAATCTACGCTACATGGTGTAGGAGGGTCTGAAAAAATTGGTGATATACCTATTCTTATACGGTGATTGCCTAATGCAGCATTTAGCGGTATTGTAAAATTACTCCTGATTATGCTAAGCGCAGAATTTTCTGATAGTCCCGTATATATTGCTTCGCTATCATCAAAAACCTGGTCGTTGTTCCAGTCTGCCCATATTATTACATGGTAAGCAACATTAGTGCTAAGGGCCAGCCTGAATGGTTGTACAACACCCTGGCCAATATTTACTACCTGTGCAGAATAGTCGCCATAATTACCCTCTTCCTCTTCTGTACTGTTGCTTATGCTGCCGGTATAAAAGCCTGTTATGCCGTCGCCGTCTACATAATTGTTATTTGGTACACACACACCGTTATAAAAAGGTATGGTTGTCCAGGCACTAAAGCTACCGCCACAGCTTGTCCTTACATGCAGGTATACTGTAACGTTAGGTGTTACTGCAACATTTGTAACCGTAGTAGTTGTAGTTGCCGTGCCTGCTGCAGGCGCAGTGAATGTAGAGGTTACTGCATATTCATATCCTGTTGGCGTGCCGCTTGCAGGGGCTGCCCAGGTTAAAGTTGCAAGACCTGTTCCAGATGATTCAGCCTCAAAATTAAGAGGTTTAAAACAGGCAGGAGGAGCAGTAATGGTAATGGTATAATCTTCAAAAGTACCATAATAATCATCAAAGCATGGCGATATTGGCGATTCTTCAAAGCCGGGAACACCGCCTATCCTTAAACGGTGGCTACCCAGCGGTGCCGTTAACGGTATGTTTATAGTGCCTGTTATTACAGCGTGTGCCACATTTTCTGATTCTGTTTGAAGCACTTCTTCGCCTTCATCATCAAAGTCAAGATCATTGTTCCAGTCTATCCAGACTTTAAATGTGTAAGAAGCATTAAGCGACAGGGTAACCCTTATAGGTTGTGTATCACCCTGGCCTACGGTTACAGCCTGCGCAGAATAGTCGCCATAATTGTCTGTTTCATCTTCTGTAGTATTATTTATTGTACCTAATATTACATTTGTAATGCCGCGCCCATCTACATAATTTGCATGCGGCTGGCAATGTCCGTTATAATAAGTGGCAGTAAACCACTGGCTGTAGCTGCCGCTGCCGCAATTTGTCCTTACATGGATATAGCTTACAGCATTTGCAGTAACCGCTACATTTGCAACAGATGTTGCTGTAGTAACTGTACCGGTTGCCGGCGGTGTGGCAGTGCTTGTTACGGCATACTCATACCCTGCAGGAGTGCCGCCCAGCGTTGGGGCTGTCCAGCTTATGTTTGCAACTCCGGATGATACACTTACCCCTACAGGGTTTGTAGGTGTGTAGCATGAAGGAGGCGTAGTAACGTTAATAGTGTAATCTTCTACAGCACCATAAGTTACGTTCCCAAAACAAGAATCCGGGTTGTTCTCAAAGTTAGGGCTTACACCCACCCTTAAGCGGTGGTTACCTAAAGCGGCTGTTACAGGTACTAAAAATGTACCAAACACGGTAGTCGTTTCTCTTGATGGAGAGGTTCCGCTGTACACTTCCTCATTGGCATCTGTAAAATCAAGGTCGTCGTTCCAGTCTACCCATACTTTAACGTGGTACCTGTCATATACATTAAGTGTTATGCTAAAGGGTTGCGTTACACCCTGGCCCACAGTTGTAACCAGGTTTGTAAAGTTGCCGTAGTTGCTGTTTTCTAAATCGGTGGTATTGTTTAGGGTCCCTATGGTTACATTAGTAATACCGGCACCATCTACATATTCTGGTGCGGGGGTACAAAATCCGTTATATAAAGGTATAGTATTCCATTGGCTATAATCACTGCCGCCGCAATTTGTCCTTACATGCAGGTAAGCCTCGGTGTCTGAGATTACAGAAATGCCCGAAACACTTGTGGCTGTAACACTAGTGCCGGTTGCAGGAGGAGCATAGTTAGTATCTATTGCATATTGATAACCTGCGGGTGCAGTGCCGGTTGCCGGTGCACTCCAGCTAATGTTAACTATACCTAAACTTACATTTTGATATGCTACGTTTAAAGGCGCAAAACAAGTTGGAGGGGTTGTTACATTTATAGTGTAATCTTCATAAACGCCAAAATATTCTGTAGAACAGGCATTAGGCTGACCAAACCAGCTGGGTACGGCACCAATTCTTAAGCGATGGCTGCCTACTGCTGCAGTTGACGGTACTGTTAAATTACCACGTACTGTGCTAAATTCCGTACCCTGCGATGTTGTACTATAAACCTCTTCATTATCTTCAAACGCAAGGTTGTTGTTCCAGTCTACCCACATTTTTATATTGTACGGGCTAAAAGTGTTCATTGTTATACTAAACTGCCTTATATCTCCCTGGCCAATGGTAGCCGATTGTGCAGAATAATCGGTGTAATATGCATTGGTAGCATCGGTAGTATTATTAATATCTCCGCCTATGGTTACATTTACAATACCACCCTCATCTGCAAACTCTGGTGTAGGGATGCAAATGCCCGAATAAAAAGGGTAAACTACCCATTCGCTATAACCATTTGTAACGCCACAGTTTGTGCGAACATATAAATACATTTGCTGGTTTGGTGCTACGGTTATACCTGTAACGGTGGTTGCTGTGGTAATAGTGCCGCTTGCAGGCGGAACATCAGAGTTTGTTATGGCATATTCATAGTTAACAACTGTGCCTGTATTTGGTATGACCCAGCTTGCAGTTGCTAATGTAGCCGTTGTTAATGTTGCCATTACAGTCCTTGGTACATTACAGGCAGGTGGGGGCAGTAAGCTCCAGGCTAAGGTAAATGTGCCCTGGCTGTTTTGGTCAAGGCCATCCTGATACCAGTATACTGTTTGTGTGCTGCCTGTATTGTTTTCCCATTCTACCTGAGATTCCGGGCCTTCTATAATAGTATCCGGATCATCTATACATGCTATAACTGTTTGCGATGCACAGGTGCCATAAGAAACTGAGTGAACAGAGTCGTAGTTTTGACCGTTATTATCATTTACCGTTTGCCCTATAATTATAGTATAGCCATTAGGTACCGTTATAGAATAAACTAAATCAGGACCCGAGGTATCGCCCATACATGAGGGGTTAACATCATTAGCCGCGCCAACAGTTGTAGCGTTTATCGGGCTTGTTAAGTTGGTAAGGTCTATGGCCGTAGCGCAGGTTTCGCCGGTTTGGGCAAAAACGTGGGCGCCGGTTAACATAAAGAGGCATGCCATTAAGGCAAACATCCTGTTTTTTAGAATGGTAGGAAACATTCTGTCAAGTCGCTTGCCATTGTTTCCCGGTGGCGGCAAAAAGCTGCTGTCACCTTCCGGTAATAATTTGTAATTGTTTTTCATAGAAAGTTTGTATAATTTGTGTTTCTAAAATACAAATTAATAGTACTGTTAAATCTTTGTTATGATTAATTACAGAATAATTAAATTTTAAGGGTATTTGTAAATATTAATTGCAAAAGATTTATCAATTATTAGTACTGTAATACCAAATATTTATAATCATGTTAAAAATTTTAAATCGAAGCAATGAATAATTAGCATAAATAAGTGCTAAAAAACCACTTTTTTTGCTATATTTTGATTTATAATAAAAAATATACTGTAAATGTTTATTATTTGTGCTAAATTTATATAACAAACATAATAAGGTTTGGTTATATATATAACAATATCATCACAAAAAATATCGATGTTTAAGATTGTTTAATTTTTGTAGTATTTTCAAATTTCAGGTCACATTTGTTCATGTAATTGAAATACTATTCTAATCAACAAAGCCCCACGCTGGTGCGCAGGGCTTTGTTGATTAGTTTTTAGTAAATATTAAAATACTACTTTCTTACTTACTTTGCCACCGGCAGTATCTACTTCTACAATAAGCATTTCCTGTTGTGGCTGTAAGCCGGTAACAATAGCTTTTGTGTTGTTAATACCCTGTTGGCTATACAGGGCCCTGCCGCGAATGTCATATATTGTAACATTTGTCATTTCTGCAATACCGGTAGTTATGTTTAGTGTGGCGCCATCTTTATAAATAATAACAGTGTTGGCTGCAAGCGCAGGATTATTGGTACTTAAAGCTTCGGTTGTGTAAACTATTTCAAAACGGTCATTAAATGTACCCGCCTCTGTAGTAAAAGTATAACCATTTGCAATGTCTGTAGTTGTGCCTACAAGGTTATCTCTTAAGTAAACAGTTTGCCCCTGCGTAAATGTTCCGTCAGCATGGTCGGGCGATAATGTATATTCGCCTGCGCTGTTAGCTATGTAGCCAAGAGGCACAACATCGGTATTTGTAAAGGCCGGCCTTGCCTGTATTGCCAGTTTGGTATCTGCACCCAAGGTGTATAAAGACAGAGTAGCACTATCATTTAAAAGATGTCCGTCATATCCGTAGTCTAAGCCCAGAGTGGCTTCGGGTGTATAGACTATTGCAGTTTGGGCAAATTTGTTTTGTGCTCCTGTAATGTTTAGCCATAAACGCGACATCTGGTTTTGGCCCTGCCTGAAAAACGGCTGACCACCGCTGGCATTTGCCGGCCTTCTCATGCTATTGTTAAAGGTTATGTTTGCAACTGTGGGAGTCTCTGCTGTTTTTACTATAAAGCCTTGTCCCTGAGATAATATCCAGTCGCCCGGAGTTTCCGCAGTATAAAATCCAGCCTGTTCAGATCCTCCGCCTTCGGCAGTATTAGCAACATAAGCTACTTTATTTAAAGTTGCATACGAGGGAGCCTCAGCATTATTTCTTTTCCTCCAGAGGTAAATGGCCGACCCCGGATTTAGAGTGTTAGAATTAGCTTCATAAAAATCGGCAACACTTATAGGCGATGGGTAAGGATTACCTACAGCAGTGTAGCGGTTGCCTAATACAGAGGCTGCAATTGTAACCTCACCATTATTAGGAGTGCCGGTAAAGTTACCTGTATATGCCATAGATGCATTGCCACTATAATAACCTGCAAGTGGGTCTGTATCCGGCATACGTATAAGGTAACCTTTAGCAGCCTCAAAATTTATAGTTGCTGAAACCGGTATGTAGAACTCACCGTTATTAGTTTCGCTGTAGCCGTATTCATAAAAACGTGTTGCTATTGTGTTTGGCGAGAAATTAAGAAGTTCCTGCCCGTTTACCGGAGATGACCACATAGTATAATCAAGCCTGTATAACGGGTTGCTGTCTTTTATCACGGTAATTAAGCCGGAATTATTAGTATCTGCATCCTGTACAAGCGCGGCATTATTTTGTATGGTTACAGTACCGCCTGCATCTACAATAACGTTGTTGGCTATATATAATGTGGCACCTGTATTTACAGTTAGTGTAGCACCATTTTCTACAATTATAGATTTTGCCGTTGCCGTTCCGTCAGGCACTATAGGCTGCATTGCAGGTATTGCCGGTATTGTTGCATTTTCATTTATGGTAGGCACTATGTTGCACGCCCAGTTGCCGCGTTCGTGCCAGTTGGTGCTCACGCTCCCTGTCCATACATACGTTTGTGTTATTGTTGCTGCAATAGTTTCAGAATAGTCTATGCCACAGGTAAGGTTACCCACAACAGCCCTGTAGTACATTGTTCCGCTAAGGTTAGGAGTAATATAGTTTGGTGTAGTAGCACCGCTGCCACCCACAACATTTACCCAGTTATTTGCCCCATCTGCAGATTGTTGCCACTGTATGGCACCAAAAGATCCTGTAACACTTACTGTACCGCTACCGTTAGGGCATACAATAATGTTAGGCGATGCCTGCCCTGCCGATGTGTTGCCGATATTTACAGCTATAGGGTTAGAAACTGTTGCAGCACACTCGTAACCCGCAGGATATACAATTACATAATAGTAAAAAGTACCGTCCTGGTCTACCGGTGGTGCATATACGCTTTGCGTAGCACCTGCAATGGCAATACCGTTTACATTACTGTTGGCCTGCCCGTTTGCATACCATTGGTACTGCACATTTTCTCCTACAGCAGAAACAGTTATTACCGTACCGGTGCCGGAACATGTTGTGGCTCCGTTTTGGGTTAAGATACCTGCGTTTAGGTAAGCCACGTCAGACTGAGTGCCACTATTACTTGCGCTGTCATAAATATAACAGGTGTAAGCTGCGGCATCTGCAATCGTACTATTAGTAATGGTTAAGGTAGGCGTTCCTGTGCCACTAACATTGTTGTTGTCATAAATGGCAACGCCATTTTTTTGCCAAATGTACATAGGGTTAAATATTCCGCTAACCTCTACTGTAAATGTTGCTGTATTGCCTGTACAGGTGTTTACAGTTTGCGGCTGTTGTGTAATTGTTACTGCAGATGCAGCATTTGTAATCTGGTTAAAAGGTGCCTGAGTAACCGGCGATAGTGCATATACAGTTGTCTGAATAAACAGTAACAACAGGTATGGCGCATTTTTTAGTAAGGTAATTTTTTTAGCTTCCATGTTTTATTATTTTTTAGTGTATTGCAAAGGACAATAATCAAATAATAATATTTTGTTGGGCGCGAGTTAAACACTGTTAAGAATAAGACTACATATTTTACTGCATTAACATAATGTGGTTTAACACATATTTAGTTACAGGAAATTGCAGTTTAAAATTTGATTTGAGTTATATAAAATGGGCAGTTTTGCACTGCTATAATTAATGAATTATAGTTGTAAAAAAAGTACAGCGCATAGTGGGATTACGCGCTGTACAAAGGAATATAACTTATTTAACCGGTTATTATAAGAAAACCTATGGGGGCTTAGTATCATATCATTTGCAGGTAAATAAGTATGACGAAGCTACGGATTAATTACTGAGGGCTACCCGCCTTATGGTTTCTTTTTATTAATTACTTTTTAATTAAAATAGTCTATAAGTAATTAAGGTATAAATACCTTACAATATTGTTAACAGGTGCTTCTTAACATTTGCGTTTATGCCGTTGTTCAATTTTTTATGGTTTACCGTAATTGCTACGATTATTTATCATCACTACAAACCCGCAACAAGGAGGCTTATCCGTTAGCAAAAAATAGTGTAATTTTGCACAAAATGAATACCAATGGTTAAGATAGGTAATATAGAGCTGCCGGATTTTCCGCTTTTGTTGGCCCCGATGGAAGATGTAAGCGATCCGCCATTCAGGAGGCTGTGCAAGGCACATGGTGCCGACCTTATGTATAGTGAGTTTATATCGAGCGAAGGGCTTATTCGCGATGCAATGAAAAGCCGAATGAAACTTGATATTTTTGATTATGAGCGCCCTGTAGGTATACAAATATTTGGTGGAGATGAAGAGGCTATGGCACTTTCGGCAAAAATTGTTGAAGCTGTAAACCCCGATATTGTAGATATTAACTTTGGCTGCCCCGTTAAAAAAGTAGTGTGTAAAGGTGCCGGTGCTGCGGTGCTTAAGGATATAGACCTTATGGTGCGCCTTACTAAAGCTGTGGTAGACAGTACCCATTTACCGGTTACCGTAAAAACCCGCCTGGGTTGGGACAGCGATTCTATTAATATATATGAGGTGGCAGAGCGCTTGCAGGATGTAGGCATTAAAGCGCTAAGCATTCATGGCCGTACACGTGCACAGATGTATAAAGGCGAAGCCGACTGGACCGAAATTGCAAGGGTTAAGAACAATCCGCGCATCAACATTCCTATTTTTGGCAATGGCGATATAGACAGCCCCGAAAAAGCTTTAGATTATAAAAACAGGTATGGCGTAGATGGTGTAATGATAGGCCGTGCCGCCATAGGATATCCGTGGATATTCAATGAAATAAAACATTATGTAGCTACCGGAGAACATTTACCGGCACCTACAATGGCCGATAGGGTAGAAGCTGCCCGTAACCATGTGCAATGGGCTATAGAATGGAAAGGCGAACGCCTTGGTGTATTTGAAACCCGCAGGCATTATACTAATTACTTTAAGGGAATACCAAACTTTAAAGAATACAGGCAAAAACTCGTTACTCAGGATGCCGCCCAGGATGTTTACAACACCCTCGATGATGTATTACAGCGCTTTGGTGAAGGCTCATTAACAATGCCTGCTTAAGCCCGGTACATAATTATAAAAGCCCCAAAGTACAATTACTTTGGGGCTTTTATATATTATATGGTAGGAGTTAATCCCTGCTTTGCAGTTTACTAAGCAATTTTAAAAATTCCACATAAAGCCATACTAAAGTAATAATGAGGCCCATAGCGCCAAACCATTCCATGTGCTTAGGCAACCTGCGTTGTGCGCCCTGTTCTATCATATCAAAATCAAGGAACAGGCTTAAAGCGGCCACTACAATTACTACCACGCTAAAGCCTATACTCATAAGCGAATTGCCATGATGAAAAAATGACACGCCAAAGAAAGAGAATAGCATTGATATAATGTAATAAGTACCTATTGCAAATATTGAGGCAATTACAATGCCCTTAAACTGTTCTGTAACCTTAACCACCCTAAACCTGTAAAGGGCAAGGCATACGCCAAAGGTTACCAATGTGCCAAACACGGCCTGCATAACAATGCCCGGATACATGACCTCGAACATGGCAGATATACCGCCTATAAACAACCCTTCAAACAAAGCGTAGGCAGGGGCAAGGTATGGTAAATTTTTAGGAGAAAAGGTGGCAGCAATAACCATAATAAAACCTATAACTGCTCCGCCAATAGTTAATACAAGAGGGTTTTGTCCTGTGTAGGCAGAATACCATGTTGTGGCAGCACCTGCCAGCAAAAGGGCGAAAAGTATAAAGGTTTTTGTAACCGCGCCATTTACGGTCATGGTATTGTTATAGTCTATAATTTGTACCGGACGGCCATCATTATCATAAAGGGTTGTATTCTTTTCTGCAAACGATTTGCTTCTTAAAAACGGGTTGTTAGATTTTAAACGCATATAGTGTCAATTTAGCTCAAATATAAGATATTTCATATAAATCAAAAAGTATGCCTGCAATAAAATCTGTATGAAATGTAATGTGAAATTTTGTTGAAGGGTTGAGGTTTTACAAAATAAAAAAGGGAAAACGTGTAGTTTTCCCTTTTTCGGCCCCCAAAAATACCGTAAAATTTAATTTTACTAATGCTATTTTGATGCAAACATAGACGGAAGTCACGTTGCTTCAAAATGTTTTAGATAAAAAGCGCATTTAGTCGATAAACTACATGCATTTTCTAAATTGTGTATCATTCAGTCGCAAATATAATAATTAAATTATTTAAATTTTGAATAATGCTCCCTCAAAATTTGTGTTGAAAGCAATAATTATTTAAAAATTGAATAATTATTGACTTTACCCCTTAATTTTATGCAGCGAAGTCTTAATGCCTTTTATAAGTGATGAGCTAAAACCCTCGTGTTCCATTTCATTAAGTCCGGCAATGGTGCATCCCTGTGGTGTAGTAACTTTATCTATAAGTTGTTCCGGGTGCGCACCTTCCTGCAATAGCATTTGCGTGGCTCCCAAAGCCGTTTGTGCCGCGATAGCAAGCGCAGTTTTAGCATCAAAGCCTATCTCTATACCCGCCTGCATACTCGCGCGTATGTAACGCAAGGCAAATGCGGTACCGCAGGCGCCAAGTACCGTTGCTGCATCCATTAATTTTTCATCGATAATTACTGCGGTGCCCACTTTATCAAAAAGTTCTACAATTGTTTGGGTGTTCTTAATATCATCCGCAGCGGCAGATATACACGTAGCCGAAGCACCATACTGCACCGCAATATTTGGCATGATGCGTACCACAACATTGCTGCCGGCGATTTTTTGATTGAGGTGGTCTACCGTAACGCCACTCGCGCCAGATGCGATTACTTTTCCCTTTACAAGCGGCAGTATTTCCTCCAATACGGCATCTACCTGCCATGGCTTTATAGCAAGGATAACAATATCAGCCCTGCTTATACCCGCAGTATTATCTGCAGATGTTGCTATGTCGTACTGTTTTAAATTTTCTATAAGTTGTACATTACGCCTTGTAACAGTTATGTTATTGCCCGTGGTAAATTGTGCCAGGCCTATGGCTATGGCACTGCCCAGGTTGCCGCCGCCTATTATGTGTATGTTCATGGTTATGTTCTTATTTATTGTTATCCCGCGCCGTTTATATTTACAAGCTGAAGCTTACCATTCTCAAATTTAAAAATCCACCATATAACGCTTTCGCAAAATTCAGATGAATTTTCGGGAATCTCGTCTTCGGCTACTTCACTTTTGTAATCTTCATTAGAACCCGATCCAACGGATAATGTAACGCGGTCGTTTTTAATTTCTATTCCATAAAAACTGTAACAGGGTTCTGTAATTATAAGGTTTTTGTATTCTAAAGTGTCTTTTTGCAGCAGGCCAGTAATGTTTATATTTTTAAATAGTTCTTTTACCTGTTCTATTTGAATATCATTAGATATTTCCTGAAAATATTTAAGAAATAGTTTCCTGCTAACCTTATCCTCATTAAGTTGTCGCTCTTTTTGAAATGCTTCGCTGTCAGTATAAATTTGTATCGAATCTGAAAGCGGAAAATTAAAAACACCTGCTATTTTATTTTTATCTTTAGAGGCAAGGATTGCTTTAAGCTTTCCCAGTTCTTTAATAATTAATTGCCTGTCTGCCTTAACGCCTGCTCTCTTGGGAGTAGTGTTGTCAGAATTATTGTTGCTGCTATTATTACATGAAACTAAAAATGCGAAAGCTGCTAAATAAGCAAATGTAATGGACGTGCGTTTAAAATTCAATATCATATTAGTTTGATATATGCGGTTTAGCAATTTACTCAATTGATTGTGGCTAAGATAACAATTTGATACATTGCTTTTACCGTAGAGACGCATTGAATGCGTCTCGCATACTGATGGAAAATTTTATGGGAGACGCAAGCATTGCGTCTCTACCGGAGAATTGTGTGTTCCATTTCGACCGCAGGGAGAAATCTCTTATTATTGTTTAAGATTCCTAACTGCGCTGCGTTCGAGCGAGTTTATGACGATGTTAAAATATCTGGTCGACACAAAAATTAGCATTAGTAAATTAACACTATGATTCCAATAAAAAAGTTTGAATTTTTTGATTAAATAAATCTAATTTTTGTATGAACATCCGTAAAATTTCGTCTTTATTGCTTAAGTCTCTAGTGTCGAGTAATTCGGAAATATTTTCTAAAGACTTCCCTAAATTTTTAACTTCTTCATCTTTTAGAAAGGGAAATAAATGCATGTTTGAAGTGCGAAAATATCTATATTGCCAAATACAATTATGTATTATATTATTTGCTATTTCAGGATTTGGCTCAATTAAGGACAACCATACTTTTTGCAATTCGAAATTTATCCTCTTATATTCACTCTCTCTAAATTCTCTAAGTAACCTATCTTTTTCAAACTTTAAATTTTGTTGATTACGCTTTTCTTCAATGTTTGTCAATATATAGGCAATATATATTGTTGCAATCAAGGATAAAAATGAAAAGAGAGCATTCAATATGCCTCCAAAATAATCCCCTAATGCTCCCCATTGAGTTATATCTTTGGATACGCTTAAAGAATAAAAATTCACTACAAAAAAAATGACTGGAAGAATTCCGATTGCAGCTATTCCTGCGATAATGTAAACTAATCTCTTGTCCATATTTAAATTTAAATTATTAAAAAACGCCTCCCGAAAAATCCGGAAGGCGTTCATATATCAAATAAAATATAACTACATCTTCATTAACCAGTTTCTTACAGAAACCTCTTCGTTAATAATACCACGCAGTTCAGATATTGCAACCCTGTCCTGTTTCATGGTATCGCGGTGGCGAATGGTTACCGTTTGGTCTTCCAGCGTTTGGTGGTCTACCGTTATGCAAAAAGGCGTGCCCAGTGCATCCTGGCGGCGGTAACGGCGGCCTACGGCATCCTTCTCGTCATAGGTTACGTTAAAGTCCCATTTAAGGTCTTCTATAATTTGGTGGGCCACATCGGGCAGTCCGTCTTTTTTAACCAGTGGCAATACAGCAGCTTTAGTAGGTGCTAATACACTTGGCAGGCTAAGGACAGTACGCACAGAACCATCCTCAAGCGTTTCTTCCTTAAGCGACGTTGCAAAAACCGAAAGGAACATCCTGTCTAACCCTACCGATGTTTCTACAACATACGGGGTATAGTTCTTATTCTCTTCGGTATCAAAATACTGTAATTTTTTACTGCTGTGCTCTTCATGAGCCTTAAGGTCGAAATCCGTACGCGAATGGATACCTTCAAGCTCTTTAAACCCAAACGGGAAGTTGAACTGTATATCGGCAGCGGCATTAGCATAATGTGCTAATTTATCATGGTCATGAAAACGGTAATTTTCTTTACCAAGCCCAAGCGACAGGTGCCATTTAAGCCTTGTTTCTTTCCAGTACTCATACCATTTCATTTCTTCGCCGGGCTTTACAAAAAACTGCATCTCCATTTGTTCAAATTCGCGCATACGGAAAATGAATTGGCGTGCCACGATCTCGTTACGGAATGCCTTACCGGTTTGTGCAATACCAAACGGAATTTTCATCCTGCCGGTTTTTTGCACATTTAGGAAGTTTACAAAAATACCCTGTGCCGTTTCCGGGCGCAGGTATAAATCCATAGCGTTTGCAGCCTCGGCGCCCAGCTTAGTGCCAAACATAAGGTTAAACTGGCGTACCTCTGTCCAGTTCTTAGATCCGGTATCAGGGTCGGCAATTTCGAGCTCTTCAATAAGGGCTTTTACATCGGCCAGGTTTTCTGTTTCAAGTCCGCGTGCCATACGTTCCAGTATCTCCCTGTTTTTAGCAAGGTATTCTTTAACGCGGCCGTTAGTGGCTTTAAACTCTTCTTCGTTAAAAGCATCGCCATATTTAGCACGTGCTTTTTCTATTTCTTTTTGCGCTTTCTGGTATATTTTTTCGGCGTGGTCTTCAATAAGCACGTCGGCCCTAAAGCGTTTTTTACTGTCTTTATTGTCTATCAACGGGTCGTTAAACGCATCTACGTGTCCGCTGGCTTTCCATGTGGTTGGGTGCATAAAAATTGCGGCATCTATACCCACAATGTTTTCGTGCATTTGCACCATGCTTTTCCACCAGTACTCGCGGATGTTCTTCTTTAACTCGGCACCATTTTGCCCGTAGTCGTATACTGCGCTTAAACCATCATAAATTTCGCTCGACGGAAATATGTATCCGTACTCTTTTGCATGCGAAATAACGTTCTTAAATTGATCTTCTTGTTTTGCCATGCTGCAAAAATATAAAAAGGGATTATTGTGTGGCATAATTTGTTAAGAAAATCGGCTTTTAATTAATTTTTACCACAAGGTGCACAAAGATTTCACAAGGATCACAAGGTATAATCAATTTGTATTACTCACAAAAGCAGCAACAAGTTGCTCTAAAGGAACACAAAGCTTTACCTAAAGTAATTGTCATGCAGCCTTGTGTCCTTCCACCTTCAGGTGGTTAGCCTTGTGCACTTAGTGAAATCTTTGTGCACCTTGTGGTTAAATTTTTTGTTCGATAAAGTGTATAAATTTTACAGTCAAATATTTTATATTAGCCCCAAAACCTACCCATGCTTAAAAGCCTTGCTAACCTGTTGTTTCCCGTTACCTGCCCCGGCTGCGATGGCCTGTTGCTGGAGGGCGAAACCATAGTGTGCACCGCCTGCAGGCACAGCATGCCTTTTACACAGCATCATGTAGATGTACATAACGAAACGGCTAAGAAATTTTACGGCAGGCTGCATTTAGAGCACGCGTCGGCGTTGGTGTATTTTCATAAAGAAGGAATCGTTCAGGAGTTAATCCACAACCTTAAATACCGTAAGCAGCAACAGGTGGGCAGGTTAATGGGCGAGTGGTATGCGCCACAACTTAAAGATGTTGCCGCGTTACAAACCGTAACCGATGTGATACCTGTGCCACTGCACCCAAAAAAACTAAGGGAGCGGGGTTACAACCAGGTTACAGAATTTGGCAGGGCAGTAGCCCAAGGTATGGGCGTGCATTATAACGAGGCTATTTTACTGCGTACCAGCTATACCAAAACGCAAACCCAAAAGAACCGCGAGCTGCGTGCAGGCATTATAAACAGCGCATTTGATGTAAAGTATACAGATGCCGATGCGGGCAAACACTTTTTACTGGTGGATGACGTTATAACTACCGGTGCCACACTGGAGGCCTGCGGAAAATTATTACTGCAAATACCCAATGCTAAAGTGAGCATTGTAACCATTGCTTATGCGCATTCTTAATTTCCGGCAAAAACATTTTAATACCACTAAATATAATTGTTATTTTGTACAGTTAAAAAAATTATATGCCAAAGCTTAAATTACTCATTCTTATTGTGCTTATGTCGCTGGCTGCTGTAAGCTGTGCAAAAAAGGGCAGCATTACCGGCGGTCTTAAAGATACTATTGCGCCTGTTATTGTAACCAGCTCGCCTAAAAATATGAGCACTAACTTTAGCGGTAAAGAGATACGTATTAATTTTAGCGAATACATTAAAATTAAAGATATTAATAAGCAGCTTATTATTTCGCCACCGTTAAAAAACCAGCCTAATATAGTACCTGCCGGCAGTGCCAGTAAGTTTATTAATATTAGTATTCGCGATACCTTACAACCCAATACTACCTACAGCTTTAACTTTGGGCAAAGTATTACCGATAATAACGAGGGCAACCCCTACTCGCAATTTAAGTTTGTGTTTTCTACCGGGAGTTACATCGACTCGCTTGCACAAACAGGCAGCATTAAAGATGCATACAGCATAAAGACCGATAATTTTGTGACAGTAATGCTGTATGAAGCTAACGAAACCTTTAACGACAGTACCATTTATAAAGAAAGGCCGCGGTATGTAACCAATACTCTCGACAGTATGGTTAACTTTTCGTTAGAGAACCTTAAGGCCGGTAAATACCACCTGTTTGCTGTTAAGGATGTGGGCGGTAATTATTTGTACAATCCAAAATCAGATAAACTGGCATTTCTTAATAAAACTATTACGGTGCCTAACGACACTACCTATCAGCTTAAACTGTTTAAGGAGAAAGGTACTTATAAGGCTGTTAAACCTACGCAAACATCGTCTAATAGGTTATATGTGGGCTATGAAGGCGATTATAAAGGCATGAAGGCTACGGTTAAAAACGGTACGGGTACAGAGGAAATAAAATCGATGCTCACAAAGGTTGCCGATAAAGATTCCCTGCAACTCTGGCTGCCGCGGGAGCTAAAGCCCGATTCGTTAAAAGTACAGATTAGCCGCAATGATGTTGTTCAGAACTTTGTGGTTAAGTTTAAAGAAATGAAATCTAAGGACTCCTTGCAGGTAGATGCTGTGCAAAAAGGCGGGCTGCATTTTAGGGAAAACTTTACGCTAACGGCAAGTACACCTATTGTTAGTATAGATACTTCTAAGATAACGCTGGTAAATAAAGATTCCGTCGCTGTGGCTTTTACTCAGGTTTATGACGATATGAAGCAGCAGCTTGTTTTTGATTTCCCTAAAGAGGAAAGTCAAAAATACACTATGACCCTGATGCCGGGTGCGCTGACTGATTTTTACGGTAAAGAAAATGATACCCTTAACTATAAGCTGAATACCCGAACGTATGCAGATTATGCTAACCTTGACGTTAAACTGCTAAAAGTAAAGCGCTTTCCTGTTATTGTAGAAATTACTGATGAGAAAGGTAAAGTGTATGCCAGTGCCTACAGTGATAAAGAAACAAACCTAAACTTCGACGCTATATTGCCTAATAAGTATTTACTTAGGATAATATATGACGACAACAAAAACCGTGAGTGGGATACCGGAGATTACCTGCAAAAAATACAACCCGAAGAGGTAATTTATTACCATGGGCCTAAAGGCAAAGATGACGTATTGATAGATGTCCGCGAAATGTGGGACGTTGAACAGGAACTTGATGGTGGCGGGCAGTAATTTAAAGAACCTGCTTTACATATAAACACAAGGCTTTATGAATAATATTTCATAAAGCCTTGTGTTCTTTTATAAAATTATTATCATTATTGTACGCTTCGCTTCGTACCCTTAGTGTAAATATGTGGTGTCCTTTGTGGTAAATGCAACAAAATTATACTATTTCAAAGCTATCCCTGTCGTTTAAAAATGCAAATTTCTTGCGGGTTTCAAGCAGGGTATCCCTGTTAAGCTCAACAGTAACAATATCATCATTTTCAAAAGGTTCAGTAACATAACCTCCCAAAGCATCTATAACCTGGCTATGGCCGCTATAGGCATGCCCGTTTCCATCTTCGCCTACACGGTTTACGCCAATTGTATAACTAAGGTTTTCAATGGCACGTGCCCTTAAAAGCGAATCCCATGCAAGGGTGCGTATTTGCGGCCAGTTGGCAACATAAATAAGCAGGTCATACTCTTCTACATTGCGCGCAAAGACAGGAAAACGCAGGTCGTAACACACAAGCGGACATATTTTCCAGCTTTTGTAATCAACAATTAGTTTTTCTGTTCCGGCGGTATAAAATTTATCTTCTCCTGCAAAGCTAAAAAGATGACGTTTGTTATAGGTTTTAACTTCGCCATCGGGCAACACAAAATACAGGCGATTGTAATAGTTACCATTTTCCTCAATTACCAAACTTCCGGTAATGGCACAATCATTAGCCGCTGCGGTTTGCTTCATCCATTGTACGCTTGCTCCGTTTGCAGCTTCAGCCACAGCATGCGGGTTCATGGTAAAACCAGTCGCAAACATTTCCGGCAGGATTATAAGGTCGGTACGACCTGTAATACTGTTTATCTTTTGGGTAAAGTTGGCACGGTTAGCTTCGGGGTTTTCCCAGATAAGGGAAGTTTGTATAACAGAGATTTTCATTGCGGTTTCTTTGGATATAAAAATACAATTTCTTTGGGTATGGGTTTTACACCAATTATACAAATTTTCAATAATTCCGTTCGTGATGTTAGTGGTAATAATGTCACGCAAAGGCGCGGGGACGCAAAGTTTGTACCCTAAATCTGCATCTTTTTCCAGCGACTGATAAGTCGCAAAGCTTTGCGACTTATCAGTCGCTGGGTATACAAATGTAATCATTCCCGCTTTGCGTCTCTGCGCCTTTGCGTGACATTATTAAATACATCAACTATAACATTTCTACAAACGGTATTGATAAAATTCGAGTCCGGAAAAAAGCACAAAAAGCAAAGGGCCGGTAACAACTCCGGCCCTTCTAAGTACTAACCTAAAACTCTAATTATATGATTACAATAATTATTCAGATACTGCGAATGTAGATTTTAGTTTATCTATCATTACTTCAAAGTCGCCTGCCTCAAGGATAGTTTTCCCGTCGCGGCCCACGTAGCTAAGGTCTTTCGGCTCCAGCTCAAAGCTTACCGTTTTACTTTCGCCCGGTTTTAATTCAATTTTCTCAAAGCGGCGCAGGCGCTTAACATCGGGTGTTACGCTGCTTGCATAAACATCGCTTGTAAACAAATGCACCACCTCTTTACCGGCTACTTTACCGGTGTTGATAACAGTAACGGTTACACCTATTTTTTCGCCTTTTTTAATAGACGGTTTACTCACTTTAAGGTCTTTATAGTCAAACGTTGTGTAGCTTAACCCAAAACCAAACTGGAATTGTGGGTTATAATCTGCTTCATAATTGTATACGCCTTCGGCCTTTTTCTGCTCTTCGCTCGGTTTGTGTATGTAAGATATCGTGGCATTAGGATACCTTGGGTAGGTGTATGGCAGTTTACCGGATGGGTTTACATCGCCAAACAGCACATCGGCAATAGCATCGCCACCAAAGTTACCCGGCAGGTATGACTGTATAATGCCTTTTACTTCCTGCTCAAACTTGCTTATTAGCCTTGGGCGGCCCTCGTTCAATACTAAAATTACGGTTTTACCTGTAGCGGTAAGTTTTTTAGCCAGTTCCGTTTGCAGGTCGCTAAGGTACAGGTCGTTCATATCGCCCGGTTTCTCGGTATAACTGTTTTCGCCTATGCAAAGTAGAACCACATCGGCATTCCTGGCTGCGGCAACAGCCTCGTCCATCTTATCAGCAAATTCATCATAGTAGTGGCCGTCATTTTTGTAGCTCACACCCGGTACATAAGTAACATTAGCTTTGCCTATTTCGTTCTGGACGGCCTCCAGTATAGTGTTATATTTTTGGGCAAATTCCTCCGTTTTGTCACCCTGCCAGCTGTAGGTCCATGCCCCGTTAAGGGTACGCATACTGTTAGCATTAGGGCCTGTAACCAATACCTTTATATTCTTTTTTAGCGGAAGCACATTGCCTTCATTTTTAAGTAACGTGATTGCTTCGGCGGCCATATCGTAAGCTGCTTTTTCATGCTCTTTACTGCCGAATTTCGGGTAATCCTTCGGGTTGGTGTTCGGTTTATCAAAAAGGTTCAGTGCATACTTTACTTTAAGTATCCTGCGAACGGCATCGTCTATCCTTTCCTGCTTTACACCACCTTCTTTTACCAGTTGTATTAAATTATCACAAAAAACCTCATACTGGTAAGGAATCATAGACATGTCTATGCCGGCGTTAATGGCCAGTTTAATGGCTTCTTTAGGCGTAGCGGCAATACGGTCGCGCCTGTTCAGGTTTTCAATATCTGCCCAGTCGGTTACCACAAGGCCCTTAAAGCCCAGCTCTTCTTTTAAAAGTTTGGTAAGGATATTATAATTAGCATGCACCGGAACCCCGTTGATAATGCCCGAATTGATCATTATGGTATGCGCACCTGCATCTACCGCTGCCTTAAACGATGGCAGGTGGTATTCGCGCAATGCTTCTTCGCTTATATATGCCGGTGTCCTGTCTTTGCCCGATACCGTGGCATGGTAGCCTAAAAAGTGCTTAAGGCTGCTGGCAACCTTTTGCGGATTTGCTATATCATTATCTAAACCTTCGTAGCCATTTATCATGGCTACGCCCAATACTGAGCATAGATAGGGGTCTTCCCCAAAAGATTCCCACATACGGGAAAATCGTGGGTCGCCTCCTAAATCAAGCACCGGAGAGAAGTTCCACGGAATGTTGCTTGCACGGGTTTCATAAGCTGTAATAGCTGCACCCTGCTCGGTCATTTTTGGGTTACGGGCTGCTGCCTGTGCTATTTGCTGCGGGAACATAGTTGCGCCTACGGTATAGGTTGCCCCGTGAATTTCGTCTACGCCATAAATTACCGGTATTTTATTACGGTCGGTCTTTAGCGATGTTTTTTGAATTTCGCTTATTACCTCAAACCATTTTTGCGGCGTTAGTGCCTTGTTTCCTGCGGCATTTAGTACCGACCCAATGTGGTACTTAGCAAAGGCATCCTGCATTTTTGCAGCGTCAAGGCTTATGGGTTGTGCGGCACTGTAGCGATCGCCACCTTTGCCTATAACGTCGAGGGTTATCTGTGCCATCTGGCCCACTTTTTCCTCAATGCTCATTTTACGTATAAGCGCTTCTACTTTTTTATCTATATCTGCCTGGTTTTGCTGGGCATTGCCTGTAAAGCCTGCAATAGCAAATGCGCCCACAACAAATAATTTAATGTTTGATGCCATAATTATAATACAAGGGTACCTACTGCACCCGGTTTTAGTGTTAAGGTTGTTTTTTTATTTCCTGCGGATACATCTATGGTTTTTACTTCTTTAGATGTGTTCTGGATTATAGCCGCTATCTTTCCTTCCGGTGTTTTGTAGGCTACGTTAAGTACTTCGCCTGCATTTTCAGATGCTATCCTTACAGATCCCGGCCTTACAAATTTAGAGGCATGAGCAATAATGTAATAGGCAGGTTCGCGGGTAACGGTGTCTCCTGTTATGGTAATAGCTCCCAGGCAGCGGTCGCAGCCACCACGATCGGTATGCGGATCCTGGTTCTCATCGGCTGCGAGGTTCCATTCCAATACGTTTTTACACCAGTTGCGCGGCGCACCAATAATAAGGTTAGTAACATGCCAGTCCAGTTCTTTAGCAAAATTTCCGGGAGCGCCCACCCATTCTTCTGTAAAATAAAGGTTCTTTGTGGGGTGTGCATTATGTACCGATGTTAATGCCTCTATCTTCCCTCCGTACAAGTGAAACGCCGACCCGTCGATGTACTTGGCTGCTTCCTTATCGTTTAAAATAGAGATAGGGTAGTCAGGACGGTCGGCGTTGTGATCATAAATAATGATCTTGGTTTGGATAGAGTTTTTGGAAAAGGCTGGCCCTAAAGCATCTCTTACAAATGCTTTCTGGTCTTCTGCTGGCATTAATAAACTCGGGTTATTACCCGGGTGTAACGGTTCGTTTTGTATGGTTAAGGCATCTATGATAACGCCATTTTTCTTCATTTGCTGAATGTAGGTTACCAGGTATTTAGCATACGCCTGGTAGTATTCAGTCTTAAGGCTGCCGCCACGGGTATCGCCGTTGGTTTTCATCCATACGGGTGGCGACCACGGCGAACCTAATATTTTTATGGCAGGGTTTATCTTTAAAATTTCCTGCAATACCGGGATGAGGTATTTTTTATCATAACCCAAGTCAAATTTTGCCATAGCCTCATCGGTCTCGCCGGCAGGCAGGTCGTTGTACGAAAATACTTTTTCGTCAAGGTCAGACGCGCCCACGCTTATACGCAGGTAGCTAATGCCAATATCATTAGTGCCTGTGCCAAAAAGTTCCTGCAATAATCGGGCACGTACGGAGGCACTCATCTTTGCAATGTGCAATGCACTGCCACCTGTAAGTGTATACCCAAAACCATCCATTTCCTGATAGGTGGTATTAGCATTGATAATTAGCTGTACGTTATTTGCCGACGGTGATGAGGTTAAAGATTGTTCCTGTAAAAGCATTGATTTATCTGGTGTGGTAACCCATAGCTTTGCATCGGATGATGATACCGAGGCAGCTCCGCAACCTGTAAGTAATATAGCTGCCGGTAGTATAATGCTAAAAAACGCGGCTAATTTTTTGAATGAAAACATTGATTATTGTGTTTGATGATGATTGTGATAGTAATTTCACAAAGGCTAAATTAAGGTTATAAAGCACTGTGTTAAAAATTTAAGCTACACTTTGGTTACGCCATTACTCAAACATGCTACTCAAAATATTACTTTTTATTTTTAATGTTTTGAAAGTCAAAAAAATATAAAGTTATTTTTTATACACTTTTTTGTAATTTTGGATCTTAAAATTTGTAGAAAACGTGTAAATTTATATCGTTTTCGCAATCAAATAATTAACTAATTTCTTTTGAGTAAACGTTTACTATATCTTTTTTTATTGCTGCTGTTGCAATGCGTTGGCTTTTCACAGAGCAACACTATAAAAATGCGCCAGTATGCCAAAACCGACTTTAATGCCGACCCACAGTTTTGGGCTGCCTGCGAAGGCAATGATGGGACTATGTTTTTTGGCAATAACGATGGTGTTGTAATTTTTGACGGTGAGCATTGGCAAAAAGTTATCCTGCCTAATAATTCATCTGTACGTAGCCTTAGCAAAGACAGCAATGGAGTGATTTATGCGGGTGGTTATAACGAAGCAGGTACAGTACAAAAAGATAAAAACGGTAATTATTATTATACTTCCATTACTCATGATCTGCAACTGGAAGGGCATAATATAGAGAACATCTGGAACATAAGGGTGTTGGGCAATAAAACGCTCTTCAGGGCGAACCATGAAATTATTATTACAGCCGGTAAAACCGCTACACATTTGCCTGCCACCACACTGTTTGGCTATTCGGGGTTAGTAGGCAATAGCTATTACGTTCACGAAAGCAATCATGGCATCCTGCGGCTTGATACTACAGGCAGGCAGCTTAACCTGATTTTTAAATCGGCGCAATATAATAATGAGGAAGTAGCAGCTATCCTGCCCGGAACAACTCCCAATAGCCTGCTTGTTATTACCGTACAAGGTTCTGTTTATAAGGCAGATGTACAAACAGGGAGCATGCAATTGCTTAATGATATTTTTGGCAATGATATTCACGACCAGGTTTCGGGAGTTATACAGCAAAAGGGTGGAACCATTTATGTGAGTACCGTAGGCTCAGGCATAATTACTCTGAATGCCAATGCCCAAATAGTACCCAACCCTGCACTGCTTAAAACATCGCCGGAATCGGTTATTCACGGCTTGTATAATGCCGGAGATAATAACATTTGGGTGTTGCAAAATAATGGACTTACCTATGTAGATTTTAAATCGCCCTACACATCGCTATTTAACAAAGCATCGGTCTATGATGCGTTGGTACATAATGAACAGCTATATCTTGCCACTACACAAGGCGTATATTTTGCAGCTTACGATGCTGCGACTAATACTACCACTTCTGATTTTAAAAAAATATCAGGTTTGCAGGGGCAGGCATGGTCTGTACAATTACTTCAGGGCGATGTTATTGTTTCTCACGATAGTGGGCTCTTTAAAATTATTGCTAACGTAGCTGTAAAGATTGGTACGGCGAGTAACTTTTGGAAAGTGACGCCTATTAAAAACCGGGAAAGCTTTTACCTGGCATCGCATTACAATGGCATTTATCTGTTAGAAAAACAAGATGCCAACTGGATATTGCACGATAAGATAATCGGTTTTAATGAGTCGGCGCGTGATATCGTTGCCGCGGATGAACCGGATAGCTATTGGATATGCCATGGGTATCAGGGTATTTTTAAAATTCATATTAATGCCACCTACAACCGTGTTAACGCGGTAGACCATTTTACTACTAATAACGGGCTTAAAAATTCGTTTAATGTTAATGTTACCCGTTGGCAGGGCGAAGTGGTTTTTACTACTAATACCGGCATCTATACGTTTAACCAACAGCTCAATAAATTTGTACCGCACAAGAGGCTGAATAACATACTGGACCCGACTAAAAATACCCGCAAATTATTACAACAGGGTAACCGCACATGGTTTGTACAGGACGACGAGGCTGGTTATTTTTACACAAGCAGTAAAAGCCCAGAGTTGTTTAAAGACTTGTTCTTAAACCTTAAGGGGACTTTTAACCGCGGTATGGAGTGCCTTGTGCCGTTACCCAATGATAAAATGCTTTTTGGTACTACAAATGGACTTTTTGTTTACAATATTAGCCAGGGCACAGCCAGCCCTGATATAAAAACGATTATAACACAGGTGTCTTTTTCCCGAAACCAAAAGCAGGAGTTGCTGTCGCTAACGACCGTAGTTGGCCGCCCGCAACCATTACCTAACCAGACCGATATTTTGCGTTTTGATTTTGCCGCGCCAAAAATGACACACGGCACCCAGATACAGTACAGCTATATATTGGAAAATGTTGATCCCGGATGGAGTGTGTGGCAAAATATTCCTTATAAAGAGTACACTCATCTGCGACCGGGTACATATACCTTTAAAGTAAAAAGCCGCAATACCGCTGGGCTTACAGGCCAGGCTACGTATTATACGTTCACTATTGTGCCCAAATGGTACCAAACTACACTGGCTTATGTATTGTATGGTGTACTAACGGTTTTAGTGGTGTTGGGTATCAGGTTGCTGGTAAAAAGACGCATACGCCACGAACGCAAGAAAAGTGAACGTGAGGCAGAACGCTCCCGTAAACTACTGGAGCTTGAACTGGAGCAATTAAAACTACAACGCGATAAAGAAGAGATACGACGCGATAAAATTCACCTTGAAGAAGATGTGATTAATAAGAGTAAAGAACTGGCTAACTTTACTATGCTGCTGGTGCAAAAGAAAGATATGTTTGCCGAAATTACTGACGACCTAAAGCAATTAAAAGACCACGTTAGGAACGAAGAGTCGCGTAAAAAGTTGCTGGAGATTTTCCAGAAACTCGACCGCCATAAAATAGGCGAGGAGTACATGGAAGTGTTTGACGTGAATTTTGAAAAGGTTCATCACAACTTTTTTGAAAAACTAAAGGAACTTAATCCTACGCTTACTAAGCGTGAACTGCGCCTGTGTGCCTTTGTAAAAATGAACCTGAGCAACAAAGAGATATCGCCATTATTAGGTATTTCCCTTCGTGGGATAGAGAATGCCCGTTACCGCATCCGTAAAAAACTGAATGTAGCGGGTGAAGATAACTTTGCGGCATTTTTAGAGAATGTGGGGAAGTGAAAATGGAAGGTGTTGAGTAGAATAAAATATTAATTTAGTCTCATTCAGTACAAGTGTAGCTGACTCCCCTCTTGATACTATCGTGTGGACACATTTATCGACCTCACCCCACCCTCTCCAAAGGAGAGGGAGTAGCTACACTCAGATATGTAAATTGCATTTTTAAAATATTTACCTCAAAAATTTTGTAAGATACCCGTTCGTTGGCTCCCCGCTCCTTCGGAGAGGGGTTGGGGGGTAAGGTCAAAAAGAATGGTTATGGAGATGTGTCCACACGATAGCTCTGAGTGGGGTTGCGGGTGTGTTGTATTTACGATAGTTTAAACACAGATTAATAAGGCCGCTTCTTGCCTCGCGGTGACAGTGCGTGAAGAGGATGATGGTCTACACTTTGTGCAATTTTATGCCTTCTTTGTGCGACTTTGTGTAATAGCTTTAGCTTACAGCGAAAGTGAAAGAATTAGTGAAAATTTGTGTCCTTACTTTTGTGTATTAACCTCAAAAATTAAAAACCAAGTATCAATTTAGCAATAGAAAAGTATATAAGTATCCCACAAATATCATTACTGGTAGTAATAAAAGGGCCTGTGGCAAGTGCCGGGTCAATGCCAAATTTATTAAGTAAAATAGGTACAAAAGTACCTATAAGTGAGGCTATTATAATAACCGAAACTAATGATACACTTACTGTTAAACCAACCTCATAACTTACACCAAGCAACAAATGGCTCCCTGCAATAAGTATACTGGCCAGTATGGCACCGTTTAAGAGGCTTAGCATGACCTCTTTAATAAGCCTGTTCCATAACGAACCCGATATACTGTTGTTAGCAAGACCCTGCACAATAATTGCCGATGATTGTACACCCACATTACCGGCCATTGCGGCAATAAGCGGGGTAAAAAAGAAAAGTTCCTTATGGTATTGCATGGCACCGCTAAAGCTGTTAAGCAGCTTTACACTTATAAAACCACCCAAAAGGGCAAGCACCAGCCACGGCAGGCGCGCTTTAGTAAGGTCTAAAATACTGTCATCGGCCTCTACATCCTGAGAGATACCCGCAGCCAACTGGTAATCCTTATCGGCCTCGTCCTTTATAACGTCTACAATGTCATCAATGGTAATACGGCCTACAAGACGGCCCATTTCGTCTACAACCGGTATGGCCTCAAGGTCATACTTTTGCATTATACGGGCAACTTCTACATCGGGCGTAGTCACTTTTACATAATCTACCTTGGGTATGTAAACTTCGCTTATGTGGGTTTTTGTGCTTGTAGTAAGTAGGTCTTTAAGCGATAACCGGCCTTTAAGGCGGTTATCATCATCTACCACATAAATAGAGTGCACACGCTGCACATTTTCGGCCTGCAGGCGCATTTCTTTTACACAGGTAAGTACAGTCCAGTTCTCGTTAACCTTTACAAGCTCTTTACCCATAAGACCACCTGCGGTATCTTCGTCATAACGAAGCAGGTCTACAATATCTTTAGCGTGCTCTACATCAAGAAGTTCAGATATTACTTCTCCCTGCCTGCTTTCGGGCAGTTCAGAGATGATATCGGCAGCATCATCGGTGCTAAGCTCATCAAGTTCTTCGGCAATTTCTTTTGGCGATAAGCCTTTAAGAATCTTTTCCCTTACTTCTTCATCAAGTTCAAGAAGTATCTCGGCAGTTTTGTCACTGTCAAGGATGTGGAAAATGTAAATAGAATCAGCGTCATCCAGTTCACCCATTATCTCGGCAATATCCGCGTAGTGAATATCCGACAGAAGAGCGTGCAGCTCGTTCTCCCTGTTCTCGCTAACGTACTGCTCTATCTGGGTTATGAAATCCCTGCTGATCTTAAACTCCATTGGCCGCTATTTTTTGGGTAAGGTCTATAAATTGCTCCACCGAAAGTTGTTCCGGACGGAGGTCAAAGATAACATCTTCCTTTAAACTATCCGAAAGGTTGTATGTTTTTAAACTGTTACGTAATGTCTTCCTGCGCTGGTTAAACGCCATTTTTACTACGCTGAAAAACAGCCTTTCATCTACCGGCAGGTGGTAATTTTCTTTTCGCCTTAAACGCAGCACACCACTTTTTACTTTTGGCGGCGGGTTAAACACATGCTCATCTACCGTGAAAAGGTATTCGGCAGTATAAAATGCCTGCACCAGTACCGATAGTATTCCATAAGCCTTGCTGCCTTTTTTCTCGCAGATGCGTTCGGCTACTTCCTTCTGGAACATGCCTGCAAACTCCGGGATGCGGTAGCGCATTTCGAGGGTCCTGAAAACAATTTGGGTAGAAATGTTGTAAGGGAAATTACCTATGATGGCAAACTCTTCATCGCCAAAATCTTCGGACAAGTTGTAGCGCAAAAAATCTTTTGATATAATGTGCCCTTCCAGTTTAGGGTAGTGCGCATGCAAATACTCAACAGATTCGGTATCAATCTCAATAACAAATGTTTCAGTATCCTTTGCAAGCAGGTACTTAGTAAGTACGCCCATGCCGGGGCCTATTTCGAGTATTTTGCTGTATCCCTGTAGCGAGAGTGTATCGGCAATATCCCTGGCAATGCCTTCATCTTTAAGAAAATGCTGGCCCAGGTGTTTTTTGGCTTTAACTTTATCCATGGTATAGTATAACAGCCCGTACCATAACAGGCTCCGGGCAAGTGGCTTTTAAACCGATTTAAATTCTTTTATGATCTCCAGCTCTGTACGGAACTGAAGTACTTTGTCTCCAAATAAATGCTGCGATTCTGCACGTAACTCGGGAGAATGCTCTTTATAATATTCCTCAAGCTTTTCGCGGCTGTCGGCAAAATATTGTACAGAGTATGTGGTGCCACCATGCTCTTCGTCTACCAGTACTTTTACAATTTTTATCTTGTAAAATTTACCGGTTTCCATAATTTTAGGTATGTGTTTTTCCATCATCCACGCCATCCATTTGTCGTGAATAGTTTCGTCTACATTGCTGGTTACGTTATAAATTATCATGGCTGTAAGTTTGTTTGTTTTGTACTGCTGATAGGCAAAAATAATATATTTAGACGCTTTTTTAGCAATCTGATAAATTTATGCCTTACCTAACAAAGATAAGGCACATAACAAAGTATCCATTATAATTTTATTGTAAATTTTAAGAAATTAAGCCTGAAAATTCACTAATAAACACCTCTTATTTGCGGCTTTATTTTAGCATCATATAAACTGCGTAAACGGGTATGAACATCATTGCCAAGCGGCACTAATGCAGATGCTGCCACATTACCCTGAACCTGGTTTACAGAGCTTGCGCCCGGTATAACGGTTGTTATGGCTGGGTGGTCTAATATCCAGCGGATAGATTGCTGTGCCAAATTACCTTTGGGCAATAACGCCTTAATTTCTTCGGCAAGGGCAACGCCCTCTTTAAATTCAACGCCCGAGAAGGTTTCGCCCACATTAAATGCGCCGCCATCGGCATTGTAATTACGGTGGTCTTTCTCTGCAAAGATGGTATTGGCGTTAAACTTACCGGTTAGCAGTCCGCTTGCAAGCGGTACACGTGCAATAAGTGCTGTACCCTGCTGCTGTGCGGTATCAAAAAACTCGTTGGCCAAATGCTGGCGGAACAGGTTAAATATAATTTGCAGTGATGCAACATCTTCATGCTCCAGGCAAATAAGTGCTTCTTCGGCAGTTTCTACACTTACGCCAAAGTGTTTTATAAGGCCTTCGCTTTGCAGCTTTCGCAAATGATCGAACACATCGCCTTTGCGTAATTCTTCGGTAGGGATGCAATGCAATTGCTCTAAAAATAATTGGTCTACGCCTAAGTGCGTTAATGAATCTTCTACATGGCGCTTAATGGCATCATAAGTAAAGTTTTGTGGCCAGCCGTTAGGCGCATCGTGCCTGCGGCCCAGTTTTGTGGCTACAAATAATTGTTTAGGAGACGTTTTTAAAAATTCGCCTATAAATTTTTCGCTTACCCCCATGCCGTAAACATCGGCAGTATCTATAAAGTTTCCGCCGGCATCTGTATATGCCTGTAATATTTCAAAAGCCTGGTCGCTGTTTACCACACCCCAGTCGGCGCTGCCTAACTGCCAAGTGCCTAATCCAACTTCGGCTATATTTTCTCCCTTAAAATTTCTGTAGTTCATTATGTAAGGTGTAATTGTAGTGTATCGTTATTATGGCACAAATATCTGATATTTTTTACAGAATCTAAGCTTTTGACTGTAAGAAGAAAGTGCTGTATAGTACCTATAATTCTATGAGTACCACATGGCTTATTTTGTAAGCATCGCCAATTTTTGAAACGGTAACATCGGTACAATTGGTTGTATTGCTGTAAGATTCTGTATAACAGGCTTTGTATATATCCTTTTTAGTATGTTTTATAGTAAGCGTTTTCAGTATAGAAATGTCACCATCCTGTGCATTAATAAAAGGATCGGAATCTAAACTTGCCTCTGCTATTTTTTTAGTAAGTTGTGGCGTGCAGTATTTTTTTATAACAGCATCTGTTTGCTGCGCACTCGTATGTGTAGTGTCGGCAAAAGCCGTAACATATTCCTTATAAAAAGAATTAAGCATTGTTATCGCTTCGTCGTTGCCGGTATCATTGTTATTGGTTACAGGAATAGTTGGTTCCCCGGTTTTAGTAACATCACCGTTGGGTGTTTCTGTTTTGGTAGTACAGGCAAATAAGCAAATCAGCAATGCCATTGTAAATAATTTTTTCATTTAATATATTTTTAGGTTGAATGGATTAACTAATCAGTGATGTAAAGGTACAGCGTGCTTAAATTTAATCAAAGCCGTATTCAGGATGTTCCCGAACAATTTATTTTGTTAAAGAAATATGAATTTTTGTGGATTATGCTCCACATACTGTGGAATTCCTCAATTTTTCAGAAGTATAGCTTTTAAGGTTAAGTTGCATAAAATCAGTGTACTAATAGACGGTTAGCGATTTTGGTATGGTTCTTTCATTTACTTAAACAGAAATAACAATAAAACTATACATCATGAAAAATTTATTTTTAGGTGCTTTCATGCTGGCATTTACAGCAGTAGCCACAGCTCAAACCGATAAAGCAACACAAACTACATCACCTGCAACTACAACCCAACAGGCTACAACAACTACAGCGCAACCAGCAACAATTGCAACCGCACAGCCGGGAGTAACTGCTACAACCACCCAGACAAATGCTACGGCAACTGCACAACCTGTGGCAGCAACGGCAGACCAGGGTGATTATAATAAAATAGAGCAGTCGCAAATTGCACCTGCAGTACTTAAAACAGCTGTTGCAAAATATAAAGATTATGCCCTTGTAGAAGCGCTAATTGCAGAAGATGGAAGCAACTATAAACTGGTACTTACTAAAGACGGTAAAGACGTTGCAGCTTACTACAAAAGCAATGGTGAATTTATAAAAGAAGAAACCGTGTAACTTACGGTGCCATAAATAAGTTAAGTAACAAAGTTAATTGAAAAAAGAGAGATCATTACGGTCTCTCTTTTTGTATTTATTGTTATTTGCTATAGAACTCGTCTTGACTTTTTTGATTGAAGCGAAAAGATCATTTTGCAGCCAATTGAAAAAAGTCAAGATGAGTTCATTATATTATGGCGTGGCTATTGTCCATTGCTGGTTGTAGCCGTTGTTCCAGTACCACTGAATGATGTCTCCGCCATTCCAGGTAGAACCACCATTAACATCGAGCGACTGGCTGCTGTTCTTGTTGATTATTTTGTAATAGCCAAAACCAATATCTGTAACCTGCCACTGCTGGTTGTTACCGCCGGAATAATCCCACTGTATTATACCTGCACCTGCATTTGTAGAACCTCCGTTTACATCTAAGCCCTTGCCGCTGTTTCTGTTAATTATAGAAAAGTTACCGTTTCCTGTACTGTTAAAACTCCATTGCTGGTTGTTGCCGCCAGAGTAATCCCACTGTATAATGTTACCGCCATTGTTTGTACTGCCGCCATTAACATCTATTGATTTGCCACTGTTCCTGTTTACTATTTTGTAAAAATCGCTGCCTGAAAAGTTTGCATAAAAAGGATTTGCCGTGCCGCTGCCCCATGCATACTGCAGCCTGCTAAGCCCCGATTCGTTATTTTTTGTAAGTGTGCCGTTATTATAAGTAAACATACTGTAAGAATCGTTTGTGCGAAGTCCCGGCCAGTACACGCTGCCCATGCCTTTGTCATGAAGCTGTGCCGTAATGCCCTGAAGGTAGGTTACCTCATTATCATAACCCGGAGCCGATGTAAATGCTTTACCATTTGTCATAGGTACGCCAAACTCGGTCATTACAGTTCTTTCAGGTTGGGCAATATCTAATACAGGCCTTTCCCAGTCGGCTGTGGTTTGGTAGGCACCCGTAAACCATGTGTAATAGTGAAAAGATAAAAGACAGCCGTTAAAACGCGCATCATTTCCTATTTCGTTAACCCCTGTTGCATAGCCGGTACCGTCTAAAAGTATCCTGCGTTTAGGTACATCAGGGTACTTTTCAAGCCATTGTGCATAAAGCCCTTTAAGGTCGGCTTCGCTGTAACCGTGCGGCTCGTTCATGATTTCGAAATACACATTCTGGTTGCCTTTATACTTGGCAACTAGCTTATCCCACATAGACCAAAAGCCACTGCCGGTACCGTCTACCTTACCATCTTTAGACGAATTACCTTCCCAGTATGCCACAATAACCTTCATGTCTGATGCTGCCGTCTGGCTGATTACAGAAGCATATTTAGGCCAGTAATTTTGTAAAACAGTTGGTGGGTTAACGGGCAAGCGAACCGTATTGGCACCATTTGCCTTAAAGCCGGAGAGTATAGTGGTTGTTTTGGTTGCTATGGTGCTCTCGTTATCGTTCATTTCAAGGCCGGAAAGGATAAGCCAGTTATCAACAAAGTTATCCCTGGTATCTGCCCAGTTTACACCCTTAAAGTTTCTGGTAGATGATGTTATCGTATCAGATGCTGCAAGTGTTTCAGGTACATCTGCATTAACCTCTTTAGGCTGGTTATCGTCGCTGCAAGATGCCAGCAGTCCGGCCACAAATAAATAAGTAAAAATTTTTTTCATAATTGGTTTAATTTGGTTTCGTGTGTAACTATATGGGAATGCTATAGTGAAAATAACTATAACGTTATAGTGAGGCAAATTAAACTTAATTTTATTGGGATTATGGGTGGTATATTGGAAAATTAAAGGGGTGAAATTCGCCGTTTAATAGCTTAAGCTAATGATAGCCGACTTTTATAGTTATAACCGAAATTAAAATGAAAAAGCCCGGTTACGCACACCGGGCTTTAAGAAAAAAAACATTGACTAAACTAACCTTAAGGTTTATTATTTTGTGCTTGTGGCAGCAGTAACAATGACTGCGGCAACTTTAGCAGGCTGAGATATAAATATAGTATGGCTGCCCTTAACCTCTGTTACTTTAAAATTAGCGCGCTTGTACATATTGCGTTCAATATCCGGGTTGATAGATTTGTCTTCGGTAGCAACAATGCCATAGCTTGGTTTGGTTTTCCAGGCAGCAGTAGTTACTTTATCACTAAAACACCTGCCAAATATTGGCCCCTGAGATGCATACATAAAGGCAGCAAGCTCTTTACTGGAGTCGGCGGCAAAGCCAGCGTGAAATTTAGCTTTATCATAATAAATTACTCCTTTTTCATCCGGAGGCAGTATGCCATTCTCTGGTGCTGCAGGAAGCGACGATGCCCATTGTGATGTAGTTTCGCCATCGCCGGGAGCAAATGCAGCAATATAAACAAGGCCTACAACTTTAGGGTTGTTACCGGCTTGTGTTATTACCGTTCCACCCCACGAGTGGCCTACAAGTATTACAGGCCCGTCTTGTTTGTCTATTATCCTGTTTGCGGTGTCTACATCATCCTGTAATGATGTTAAGGGGTTTTGTACCACACTTACATTATAGCCCTGTTTAGTAAGAATATCAAACACCCCTTTAAAGCCTGAACCATCGGCAAAGGCGCCGTGTACTATTACAATATTTTTTACCTTAGGGGCAGCCTGTGCTGCCACATTTGTAGTTGATAACGAGGCAACAATTAATGTTGCGGCTAAAAATGTTCTTTTTAGCTGACTGAAGCGATTTGTTGATTTCATTTTTATTGGTTTTATGTATTAAAGTTTATAGTTGTTTTAATCTTCTATCTCTACGATCATCTCTACTTCTACAGGCCAGCCCTGTGGCAATGATGCAACCCCAACCGCCGACCTTGAATGGATACCTTTAGTGCCAAAGATTTCGACCATAACGTCAGAAAATCCGTTAATTACCTTAGGCTGGTCTATAAAAATATCAGTACCATTTACAAACCCGGTGACTTTTACAATATGCTTTACTTTTTTAAGGTCGCCCAGTTCTGCCTTTAAAACGGCTATTTGCGCAATGGCACAAAGCCTTGCTGCGGCATAGCCCTTTTCTGTAGTCAGGTCTTTACCAAGTTTACCGGTTGTGTATTGACCGTTTTCCTGCAACGGGCCTCTGCCTGACAGGTATAATAGATTGCCAACCCTTACAACACTGGTGTAAGTGCCTATAGAGGCTGGTATAGCAGGCAGTATAATCCTTTTTGCAATAAGTATCTCCTCGGGTGTTTGTGCTGTTGCTGTAAATGCTAACAAGAATAAACAGATTACTAAAGCCTTGTTTTTCATAGTGGTATATTGGTTGCTATATGTATTCCAATAAATAAACCATACTCTTAAGATTCTTTAAATCAATTGTTTATGTTTTTTTGAAAATTTAGCACTTTACGGCATTTCATAAATTTATGAGTAAAATTTTAGAATTGAGTAAATGTAAGAAGTTGAAAAATAAATAATTGGATAAAAAAAAGCAGCACATTGCTGTACTGCTTTTAGTTTTGTAGCCGTATAAGTTTCTAAGCAATAGTTTTATCAGCTTCTTTTCTATTAAGCAGTAAAAGTAATCCTAAAGCGAAAACCAGGCAGCTAACTACCATACAAATTCCGTTTTTCAATACAAAAAACGAAATGCCTACTGCCGGGGCAACCGCTATAACCATTAACGCACTTAAGGTATTCGTTTTGATAAAATTTGCTGCGTGTAATGCCAGGCCTATATAAAGAAGCGATGGGCCAATAATAACAAAGGGATATACAATAGCCGGGGTATTGCTTATATGTTCGCTTAATGCTACTTTGGCTGAATCGTTATTGCCAAAACTCCACATAATAAAGTCTATGGTACACAAACCTACGTGGGCAATAATACCTAATGTTGTTACAAAAGAAGCGACTGAATTAAGGGTGTTTTTTGGAAATACCCTATTGAATGAAAACAGCAACACTGCCCCAATTAGATTAAACCAGTGTGCAAAATCTATCGGTTTCTGAAAATACATTTGTTTAGAGCCCAAAGAAAATAGTATATAGCTTAGTAAGAAAAATGCTAAACCTATCGTACAAGTACTTTTTGCGTTCATAGTTTATTGTTTGAACGAATATAAACAAAAAGCTGTGTAGTAAGTTAAATAAAAAATAAGGACACCGTAAAGTGTAACAATTGCAGTCTTTTTTGGTCTATTAATGTTACTTAGCATGTTTCAACTAAAATTCTACGGTAATTTATGAAAAAAGTATTCGCACTGTTATTTATTTTCTCACTTCATTTAAATGCCCAACAAACGTCAGCATCTAAGGATAGTATTTCGGTATTTTATGGTAAGTTGTTCTCGGCCTTAAAAAAGGAATATTTGTATAAAGATAAAACAGACTGGAAAGTGGTTGAGGCCGAAACCAATAAAAATTTACTGCAATATGAAAATTTTAAAGAGTCTTTAAAAGAGGTGGCAGTATTGTTTGGTAAAATTGAGGCAACACACTGTAAAGTATTTTATCAGGATAAAGGATATAGTGTGCCGGTAAAATTCCTGCCTGAAAATTTTAGCGATCAATGGAAAGCTAAATATGCCTCTAAGCCTGCCTTTGAAGCTAAAGTGATCGACGGTAAATATGCTTATATTTTAATACCTGCCATAACGTTTAGCGATGTTAGTTCTAAAAATATTCATAAAATAGCACAGCCACTGTATGATAAAATAGCGGCCCTTAAAACACAAAACAATATTGAAGGCTGGATCATAGATTTACGCTTTAATACTGGCGGAAATATTTACCCTATGTTGCTCGCTCTATATGATTTATTAGGAGATGACAACGTTTGGGGTACGCTTGATATTAATAAAAAACAGATAGGTACAATAGAATTATCGGGAGGTAAGTATATAGATAATTCCAGCAAGGTATCTTACATAGACCCAAAAGGAGTGTTGCTTGATAAAGCAAAAGTGGCTGTAATAACAGGGAGCTTAACGGCAAGTTCGGGCGAAGTAACAGCTATGGCATTTAAAGGTCGGCCAAATGCCATCTTTATAGGCGAGCAAACAATGGGAATGACAACATCAAATTCTATGAGGTCGCTGCCCTATGGTGCTACACTGGTTTTAAGCATCGCCTACGACTGTGACAGAAACGGAGTTTTTTACGAGCACATTGTCCCGGACATTGCTATTTCTAAAAAGGATAATCTTGACGATCTGTTATCAGATGAAAATATCCAGGAAGCTATAAAATTTATAGACAAAAAATAATATGCAATATTATAGTACAAAAAAACCCGCTCCATTTGCATGAAGCGGGTCTTGTAGCCTCATCCGAGCAAATGCCGAACTATTTTGAGGAAGATTTGGAACGTTTATCCAAACTTATATTGCCCCCAAATTAAAGAGCCCCCTTTTACAAGTAAATTTGATTAAATTAAAGGTTACTAACTATTTTTATATGTTCTAAAAAATCCATTGCCCCGTCTATGTCATAATATTTTTGACGCATTATACTAATCTGAAATTTATGAGGTAGCAATCCTCCCCATTTAGAATCGGGCAAAATCCCATTAGAGATCCTATCGCCTATATAACTATCCCAGTCCTCCCGTTGTCCCGGCAATTGCAAAAGCTCATGATGTGACGCTATAGCGGTTATATCAAATTTAAAACTGCTGGTATATTCATCATAATTAGCATCGAGGTCACGCATATTGTATAACAAATTTAATGTTCGGTTTATCTTTGTTCCGGCAAAAGTATAATAGCGCAAGTGTTTTTCTGAGATGAGCATTGGCCTCTCATTATCAATATCCATAATTTTAAAAGTAGCAAAATCATCCCTCATTTCTTTTAACTTGTTAAGGCAGGCTTCATTTAAAAAATCATAATCATCATAATCATATAATATTTGCAGCATCTTTTGCCGTACTTTAACATCTGTAACGCCACCGCCTCCAAAAAATTTAGGAGGCTTACCGTCTTTTGCCGTAAGTACCTCAATCTTTTTTGCTTTAAAATCTACAAATATTATTTTCCATATCTTGGCAGCCAGCAGGATATTCTCATCTTCCCTAATTTGAGGTGACCAGGGTATCTCGCCAATAGCATATCCGGCATTTACTACTTTAAAACTTTCTTCTATGGTAAAGACAGTATAAAAATCTTTACTATTAACTATCTTTTCTCCCTCAACACCTATAATTACTTCATGCTGCAATTTTTCCAGCATATCGTTTACAATAAGATGGCCTATAATTTCTATTATCTCACATTCCTCAATCTCCTTAAAAGCAAAATTGCCTTTTAGTCTTAAAATTAGTTCTGATACTAATATACCAGAATGCCCTTTTACGATAGAAAGCGCCTGGTGCAGTAATAAGTCATAAGGCTTTTTGCAAATGGCAGGCGGCTCTATATACCCTTCCTTATATAACAGCCAGCATGCTACAGATTGTAATAAACTCCACTTTTCGGTAGCATACAGGAACAGGTTACTTGTAGCTCCCTCCCTGCGGCCACTCCTGCCCACACGCTGTATTAACGATGCTATACTATTTGTAGCATCTATTTGTACAACTTCATCTACATTGCCAATATCTATACCAAGTTCTAATGTAGATGTACAGGCAATACAAAAATTATGATGGTTGCTGTTTTTTGCAAAATACTCTACATATTCTCTTACTTCTTTGTGCACAGATGAGTGATGCGAAAAATAATTAGGATGCCCTTTTACCCTGTCTGATATTTTTTTAAGATTTACCGCTATCTCTTCTGCACGCCCCCTGTTGTTAGGAAATATTAATGCTTTACTGTTACAGGTTTCTACATACAGGTCTTTTAGCAGTGCAAGGGGTGTCATACCCGGAGTATCTGCTTCAAAATATCTAAACACAGCATTTATGTCTTTCTTAGTTCTATCAAGCAATACAACTGTTTTATCTTCGTTTCCAGTAAATTTCTTAGCCTCATTATAGTCGCCTATAGTAGCTGAGAGACCAATGATCCTGAAAGAACCAACATTAATATCCTGAAGCCTTGAAAGTAACGACTTAAGCTGTATGCCCCTATCAGAGCCTATAAATGTGTGAATTTCGTCTATTACCACAAATTTTAAGTTGGCAAAAAGCTGCTTTACATTATAAGGCTTGTTTACAAACATTGCCTCTATAGATTCGGGCGTTATTAAAACAACTCCCGATGGATTTTTAATGAGCTTTTCTTTAAGCCCTTTGTTTGCCTCGCCATGCCACTTAGTCACGGTAACCTCCATGCTTTTGCACAGGTCTTCTACACGGTAAAACTGGTCGTTTATAAGGGCAATAAGGGGCGAAATATACAATACCTGTACACCCGGATCGTTAAAGTTAACTTTTGAAAGGATAGGCAAAAAAGCAGCTTCGGTTTTACCCGAAGCTGTTCTCGATGCTAAAATATAATGGTTATCTGTGCATAATATATGCTGTATTGCAACACTCTGTATAGGCCGCAGCTGCTCCCACTGCTTATCTCTTATGTATTTACGGATGGGTTCTGATAACAGATCGAACGACATTATAATTCTTCTATGCTATCCATTAAAACCTTATCCGGCCTTTCGTCTGAAATCTCTATATCGCCAAATAATTTTGCCTTGTCAAGATCAGGGTTTTGCCTGATGATATTAAGGATGTTTAAGAAATCACGGATAACCTCACGTGGTGTAAGAAATTCTGATGCTCCCGGTTTATTAAACATTTCTTCCATAAAGCCAAGTACATCATCATCTGTAATATTTGTTGTAACCTTATAATTAATATCAAAAATGGCCTTTAGCTTTTTTAGCAGCACAAAAATCTCATTATGGTCTAACGGGAAAAGTTTTATAACAGGCTGTGCAAAATCACGTATTTCGGCAGTTTCAAATTTATTGGTTTGCAAACGCGATTTAAGGGCATGATAGCTAAACAGCCCCCTGCGTTCGTTCTCTAATACTTCTTTAGTCCCGGCAAAATTTATAAACAGGTTGCTTACCCTGCCCTGAAAACAGTCATTATAAATAGAAAGTATCTTTTCATAATTCTTTTCACGCATTGCTGCTGTAGATATCTTGTAAAGGTTTATTGCCTCATCCAGGTTTATCATAAAGCCGCTATATCCCATGCTAACAAACAGCTTGCAAAAGTTTTTAAGCATATCGTAGTAGTTAAGGTCGGTTATAATTTCCCTAACTCCTAAATCCTGTCTTGCTTCAGTTTTGGTATTGTATTCGCCTTTTAACCACTTTAAAGCATTTCTCCTTAGCTGCTCGTCATTTTTTATGTAACCCTCATAGTATTTCATTACAACGGTACCAAAATCAAAACCACCAACTTCGGTTATCTCATTAATGGTTTTTATAATATTGTTTCGGATCAGGTTAAGGTATTGTTCATCCCTTATGTTTCCCAGTGGTATATTGTTGTCCTGGGCGGTTTTCATAACTACCTGCTCAATCCATTTTTCTAAAAGCGTAGGTAGTGCTCCACCTTCGGGCTTGGTTTGTATTGCTACATTATCCATTATAGCAGCATAAAGCGCTGCGCCCTTTCCATCGGTAGAGTAGAGCCTGTTATCCGGCGTAAAATCGGCATTTGCTACTACAAATTTTTGCTTTAAGGCAACTGTATTAAGCAAATGGAGCATGAACGATTTACCCGAACCAAAATCGCCTATCCAAAATTTAACCATACTGTGGCCATTCTTTACATCATCTAAAGCATTTACAACAGCGTTAATTTCTTCAGATCTGCCTACGGTAATATGCTGCACTCCTATTTTAGGCACTACGCCTCCTATAAGAGAGTTTATAATGGCTGTTGCCTCTTTGGGTTTTATGTTATCTATCATTTTGCTACTATTGTTTGGTAATAATTTTCGGTTATTGTATAATATTCATCTTCTTCTTCAATCAATACATCGTCTAATGTATCATAGCACGCTTCGTTTAAACTCTCTATCAACTGATTTTTAAAAACACCTTTAGAGCGCGCAAAAATTTCTATATCATGGTGATAAACCGTTAAGTTTGCTTTTACAAACAGTTCCAGTATTTCGCATTGTATTTGGGTAAGGCTTATACCGGCATTAAACACTGAAATTTCCTGACCGGCAGTTTTGGATGTTATTTCCATAACCATTTCATCAGCATTAATTTCTTCGGTTTTAAATGCAGTGGTTTCATCCTCATATTCATCTTTAAGATACTCATTTAGCAGCTCTACAGTACCGGAATGTTTTTCGTGTACCTGCTGTATGGCATCTCTGTCTATCTGTATTTTTTTGCGTTTAGCGGCATACACTTTGGGTATAGCATTTAGTGCTTTGTCAAGTTCTTTATCGTTAACCATCTCACTAACTATAATCTGGAAATTATGCAGCTGCTCATTGGTTGTAAACAAGCTTTTTTGTATTGTTTTTGCTAATGGTTTATTGTCAAATTTTACAGATTTCAGGTCGTAATGCAAGTAATAAATATATAACCTTAGCGAAGCTATTTTATCATACTGTGCCATGAATTTTGACGCTTCGTAAAAAATATTCTCTACCGCAGGGTTGCGTTTGTTCAGGTTGCCTAATATAATAAAATCACTTACAAATTGCTTACTATCGCCTTTATAAACATTAGTAAGTTCGTCATATTTAATTTTCCATCGGGCTGGGTTTTGGGCATTCAGTTCCAGTTCTGCATCACGGTTGGGGTAAGATAGCGTAGGCGCATAAATTGCCAGTGCTTTTTGTAATCGTATTATAAGCTTGCCGTGATATTCATTATTAATATCTATAGATGTATACGCTATATCGGTGTTTAATTTGCGCTTGTGCCCATAATACTCTCTTACGGCATTTTCGCAATGCTTAAAAATATTTGAATGCATTTCATTCACAACTGTTTCTAAAGAGTATTTATAGTTACCGCTTCCTTTTACAAATTTAAAATGTTGTATAGCTATTATATCTGCTATTTTAATTAGCTCAGCATCCAGCGTCGAAGTTTCCTTTTGGTATATTTCATTAAGCCGCTTAATTGCAACAAGATAAAGTTTTAAAACTTCAAGGCCACAAAATTCGATATTAAAAAAATTGTTGTCAGGGTTGTACAATTTGTTTAATAAAACTACATCATCATTTCCCAGGTTAAGTTTGGTTTTATATTTAGATCCCAGTTTCCAATAATCTTCGTTATAACTCCCTTCATAAAAATTCTCTTCACGCCGCAATCTTTCAATAGCATCATTATCGCCTCTTGCATTCAGTTTCTGGATTAAAAATTTAATACCATATATTTTTGTTTTAGGGTAATGCGTACCCAGTACTTTTAATTGTAGTTCTAAACGGGCAGCATCTTTATGGTTCTCATAGTCGTTTAAAAGATCGAAAAGTAATATAAAGGCATAATTGCTATTACCCTGGATATCCATATAGATCTCACCAAGGAAATTTGCCCTGAATGTTTTATAAAAAGTGCGCTGCTCTTTACCGGCATTATTTATTTCGGCATAGGAAGACACATATTCGTGGCCCCAATAAGGAACATCGCGACGACTTGCAGAATTACTTTGCGGCAAAGTAAATGACTGGCCGGTAACATCTATAATTGATTCATCCATGAGTAGTAATTGATTTTTAAGTTACAATTTGGGAACTAAGACAATAGATCGTCTATAACATCCGAAAAATCAAACTCATGAATAAGCATTATTGTATGGCCGTCTTTTCTTAAGTTAACCGCTTTCTCAACCTTTCTGCCGTAGCATGAAAATGCCCATGCGGGGTTACCATTATCGCCCACAATCAGGTAGTCTGTCTTTTTAGTAATGCTATCTGTAGGTATGCCTCCTAACTTTAGTATATCACGATGCAGGTTTTCGCGATTACCCCTTTTTAAAACTCCAGTTATACAAAACGTTTTCCCTTCAAATACCACATCAGGGTCGCTGGTACATAATCCGGAAATATTTACATCGCTTGTCTGCTCATTAATTTTAGAACTTATTTCCTTACTATGTATATTTACAAACTGTTTAAAATACGCCATTAACACAACTCTTTCTTCTTCATCTATTTTCTTGTCAGATAAAACCGAAAGTATAAGGCTTCTTAACTCATCATAAGGGTAATAGGTACTAAGATGCTCGTTTTCGTTAAGCCATTGCTTAAGGTCATAAATTTCTTTATCATTTATAACGCCGTCGGCTAATATACCGTGGCAAATACCTTGAAGGATTTGCAAATCAGATGTTACAGTATTATAGTAGTAATTATCATTTTCGTATTTTTGGCACAGCCAGTATAAATCCTCAATGCATTCCTTAGAAGGGATTTTTTCTGTAACAGCACAATCTATTACATCCATAAATTCTTTAAACGGATTGCGGTTTATGAGTTCTTTATGGTTATTTGCCCAGAGCTTAAGTTCGTTAATCTCTGCTTCGTTAACTTCACCATCTAAATTTATCCCGATTAATAAACCTTTTAAAGAGCTTATTGCTTTATCTGCCCTTGATTTAGATGTGTAAACATTTAAGGTTTGTGCTTCAATATTTTTCATTACTTATTGTTGGTTTGGTTATACCAATTTTAAGAAAAATTTTAACAGAAAGCAATATAATTTTAACATTTATAATTTTAATTATGCATCTAAAAAAAAAGGCATAAGAATAGTATTATACATTGACCTCAATTATCATTTGTCCAGTTGTTTTCAAATCCCTGTCAAACAAGAAATTACAGAAAATATTTGCCAACACTTCTTATAGTAATTCCAATGCCTCAAGTTTCGCATAAGCCTTTACAGTTATGCAACTTGTATAAACAAAAAAACCGCTCCATTTGCATGAAGCGGGTCTTGTAGCCCCCTCTGAATTTAAATCCAACTATTTACTAGAAGATTTAGAGCGTTTGGCTGATATTGCTGGGTAAAAATATTTATTTTGGTATTGTAAAAATACACTCCAAAGTATGTAAAAGATGGCAGGATAAATATTGATTTCCGATTAGGGAATAGAAAAAATATTATTGGAACAGCAAAAAGAATATCTTGACAAGTTAGGAAATAATGGATTCATTTAAAGTAATTGCTTTTTTATGATAAGTAAAATAATTAATGTCTTATTCTGTTGTTTGTGTGAGAAGATATTAGTGACGTCGTCTAGACTTTTTAAAATATGTAAAAGATAAAAAGGGTTGCCGATATTTGTTTTGCGAACTATATCAAATACAACCCAATTATGTAATATTACTGAGCAAAATTCAATAGAACAGGAAATAATTCCAAATTTACTACATGCAAACGCGGTTATAAACAGACTTCTCTGTTTCATAGATAATAAACTGCATTCTTAATAAGCTAAAAACAGGTGGGGAATGGCATCTTTTGCCTGTTAAAAGTTTATTTAGCACACAAGTTCTTAGCTACAACACAGTCTTTGGGCATTATAGAGACTTGTGTAAGCAATGGGCTTGGAAAATATGTTGGATACGACTACTTAAAAAACATAAGTCTTCATTAGACTTGTCAAGTGCAGATTTAAATGGTAGCTATACTACTGCTTCACTTAGTGGTGAAGAGGTCAGATATAAGGGAAGAAAAAAAAGAAAATAATTAGCACTCTATATCTATATGATATTCAAACACTTAATTTGGATATATCCACATCTTTGAATCATAATGACCTATTTGACATTGAACTTCAGTTTGAAGTTTTAACGGCAACACTTGAATCGTCAGAAATTCCGTAAAAGGTATATTAATTAATGCAGATGCAAGGTTTGATTCGAAATTGCGAGCAGAAAGAAATATTAGCTAACAGTGAGTATAATAGAAAGGAATAGCAGCAAGGATTCGGATTGCTCATTAAATGAATAGCTTTACAAAGAACGCAATGCTATCGAAGGGACTAATGCTTGGTTGGACAGCTACTGCTCAATTCTTAATAGGTTCGACACTACATTGACAAGTTGGATAGGATTTAATTTCCTTGCTTTTATAACTATTGCTCTTGAGAAACTAAAATATTAAGATAACTTCTATATTAACATAACATTTGTTTTGTTTTAAATTTATAAAATTTTGTTAATTAATGAAATAATATAAATATATTTGGGCACACCAACCAACAAAACAAGCTCATGCATAAAAATTGCTTATGCCTATTTTTGTGTTTCATTACTACATTTTTAAGTGCCCAAAGCCCTGGAGATGTGGATGGACATACCTTATGGCTAAAATCAGATTTATCTAATGACATTGCACTTGCGAAAGTCAAAAATGACCCCGAAACAATTAAAGCCACTCATTTTAATTTTAATAAAGTATTAGATCTTGAAAATTTAAAAAATAAACTTTATAAAAATGTAGTAGAGGAAAGGTATTCTTTTTTTGCAGTTTTTAAATCAGATACTGATCAGGAGGAATCTTTAATAAATATAAATAAAGGCAAAACCACTACATTTATCACTAATAAAGAAGTTCTTACCGATTTAGAAATGCCTTACAAGAAAGTGGATTCTAAAAAGGGAATTATCTTAAGCTTTGTTGCAGCTATAGATGAAAAAGGAAAAAAAAATAATAGCATCGCTATTGAAGATATCTTTACAAGCAATGAGGATGGTAAGCATCAGCTGATGGAGGTAATTTATTATCCCAGGATATTGAGCAGGCTTGAAAGGCAAAAAGTGGAAACCTACCTTTCAATTAAGTTCGGGCTTTCCATAGTTGGAGATTTTAATTACACAAACACTGCAAATGACACCATCTGGGATTTCAAAAAAAATAAAGTATTTAACAAAAGGGTAACAGGTATTGGCAGGGATGACGCTTCAGGACTTTACCAAAAGCAATCGGGCAATGCTGAAAAGGATGGAATTTACATTGGATTGGGAATAATTGATACTACCAATGCAGGCAATAAAAACACTTTTGATAATAATACATTTTTACTATGGGGCGATAGTGGAGAGAGTACGTCGTTTAATAAATCTAAAAAAAATGATGATATAAAAGTAATGAAACGTCTCTGGAAAATGCAATGTTTTTTTAAGGAGAGTTTTCATACTATTAACACCCAGGTGCGCATTAATAAAAGTGAAATTGCTTTTACCGGGACGGGTGCTACTGATAGCGAAAGCATCTGGCTTGCCATAAATGATGATGCGGCCACAACATTTAATTATGGTACAGCGCGTTATATTAAGCAATCTAATGAGGATGAGGAGTTTATCTATTTTAATGACGTAGCTTGGGATTTAGATAATGATAGAACCGATATTTTTACTTTCATAAAAGGCCCTGATTTCTTTTTTGAAGCAGACGCGCTTACAGATTGTTCTTTACCGCTGCCGGGTGCTATCAATGTTGCTATCGCGGGCGGCAAGCCTCCTTATGAAATTGCAGTAACATCTAAAGCTGTAAGTAAGAAGCAAATAATTACTAGAGAAAATTATGGGTTTATAAGTTTACCCGCCGATAATTATACAGTTACCGTTACCGATAGTAAAAAAAATAGTAAGACATTAAATATAAGCCTTGATCGTTTTGCCGATATAAACCTCTCCTTGAAATCAACATGGTATCTTGGCAATAATAAGCAGGTACAGGTTTCGGCCATAACCCCCGAAAATATACAAACAAAATTTACTTACAAATGGCTAAAAGATGGAGAAATTCATTCTGCCGATGAACAATTTACTGCGGTACAAACAGGCGACTATTTATTGAAGATAGCAAACAATAATGGCTGTGAAAAAGAATTTCCATTTAAAGTCTTACCAGCGGCTAATGTAAATTCTGGGTGGACCGCATATCCTAATCCTACTAAAGCTTCTCAGCCATTTTACATTAGGTTTAACCTTAACAAAGAAGCAAAGGTAACTGTTAAAATAAATTCTATGGAAGGTAAATCTTATGTAGTTAAAGATCTTGGCCTCATAAAAGAGTATACATATACAGATTCTTTATTAACAGCAGGCGTATACCTGATCACAGCAACAATAAACAATATTGATGAGGCTGTAAAACTTATTATAGAATAGTTTTTCTAACACTACCTTATTACAAAACACCTTACTAATGGAATATAATAAAAATTACTTTACAGTTAAAGGGAAATTTATTGCCTTAATTCACCGTGTAGTATTAGTAGCAATGCTGCATAGTACCTTTGTAGCACCTGCGCAAGGCATTATAAACGCTTATATTAATAAAAGGGACAGGCATACTATCTACAGCTATACTGATGGCTCTAAAAATTTACCTGAAATCATAAATCAGTCTGCAACACTGGGCCAAAAGCCGTATGCAAATTTAAATCCATCTTTTATAAAACAAGTACAGCCTGCTATATATGATAATGTAAACAGGGTTTTAAAGAAAATTCTTCCTGCTGATTTGAAAGAAGGCATTATAGGTATATCTCAGGAGATGCCTATAGATAATCCGGCAGATAATCTTTTTAAAGTTACAATAAACGATTTACCCACACTTAACAGTAAAGTATATATAACGTATGAACTTTATGGATTAAATGACCATCAGTCTGTAGCGCGAAGCATTAACGAAAGGCTATCTACCGGAGGGTATTTAATTAAAGCCCAGCCGGGTTGGTCTGTGCAGAAAGAAGAGATAGATGTCGCATGGTTAAAAAAAGGGCAGAACACTATATTATTTACAGTCCCTGATGGTGCTAATTATCTGTACAAAATAAGAAACCTTACTCTAGAAATTGAACAAACGGCACAGGTAAACCCATTGATGGTGTTGCCAAACCGCAGTATTTTGCTTAGTAAGGATAATAAAATATATGTAAAAGGTTTTTTAAGGGGAGATAATAGTGATGCTAAGATCTATGCGGGCGATGTACAATTAAATATTACCAATAATGAATTTGAGGGCATAGTGCCTATTACAGACGCTATAAAAATAAATAAATTTATTGTAGTTAAAGCACTAAACAAAGAGGGACTTTTAGGGCAGGAGCTCCTATTTATAGACAATATAACAGAAGCCGACAACGCTTTTAAAATAGAAGATAAGCAACTTAATTTTTCAAAATTCTTCAAAGCAAACTCTAATGAATCCCTCCAGACAGAGGGAGCTTCGTTAGTGCTTAATGATAGTGCATTAGTAACAGACAAAACACTTTCTGTAACCAAACTGCGTGGTATAGATATCCCACCAATGGAATCGGGGATGATTAATGTTACAAAAGGGGCCAGCGCATACCGCTTTTTACCCGATGGAACACAATTTAATGCTCCTGTAACTATTGGTATTGCTTATGATACGCTCTTGCTGCCAACAGGGTATACACCAAAAGATATTAAAACCTATTTCTTTGATACAGATTCCAAAAGTTGGAAAGTGGTGCAATTAGACAGTATTGATAACAAAAATTTTAAAATCATATCTAAAACCACTCATTTTACAGATTATATAAATGGTATAATACAGTCGCCGGATAGCCCCGAAACGAGTGCGTTTATGCCTAATATGATGAATGATATTAAGGCGGCAGACCCATCTGCAGAAATGACGTTAATAAGCCCTCCGCAGGCATCACAAAAAGGAGATGCAAATATATCGTACCCTATTAAAATACCGGCCGGGCGTAAAGGTATGCAGCCACAGGTAAACTTACAATACAGTAACAATGGCGGCAGTGGCTGGCTTGGGCAGGGGTGGAATATTAGTACTCCGGCAATTACTATAGACACACGCTGGGGCGTGCCATCGTTTGACCCTGTAAACGAATCGGAACTTTATTCACTAAACGGTGAACAGTTAATGTATCCAAGTGACTTTTTGCCACACCGCCATAAAATAAGCACTATTGATAATATAACTCCAGTGCCTCAAACCCAGGCGCGATCGGCGAATAAAAAATTTACGCTAAGAAAAGAAGGTAGTTTTGCAAAAATAGAACGCAAGGGTAACTCTCCAAGTAATTATTACTGGAAAGTAACGGCCACAGATGGTACAATAAGCTGGTATGGAGGATACGTAGATGATGATGTTTTAGAAAATACTGTCATTAAGGATAGTAGTGGCAGAATAGTACACTGGGCACTATATATGGTAGAAGATGTTTTTGGCAACAACATAATATATGAATATGATAATGCTAACATAACAGGGCTAACCGGACAAAATGCAGTGCTTAATGGCAGTAATACATTTTATATAAAAAATATATATTATACGGGCCGCAATGCCGGTCACGGCAAATATCAGGTAGCTTTTAATTATGCGTTAACTGGTAGTGCTAAAACGATACGGACAGATGCAACCTTTACAGCAAGACTGGGTTTAAAACAGGCGGACCCTTACGTGTTGAATAATATAGATATTAAGTATAATACAACCTTAATAAGGTCATATCTGTTTGCATATGACCCTGGGGCATTTTCTAAAAGATTATTAAAATCTGTTACAGAAAAAGACAAGAACAATGTAATATTTCATGCTCATACATTTGATTATTATGATGATGTAGCAACAAATGGAGGTAGGCTGTTTAAAGCAGATCAAACGGTTAGCACACCTACGATATCGGCCGACTATTCTTTGGAGTTTGGCAATTTGCTGCATGCCTCCAAGATTAATAGCGCACAAAGTACAGAGACAGGATATTCTATTAAACCCAGTGTTGGTATAGAGATCTGGCCCTTAAGAAGTACAAATCGCCCGGACAGAACTTTGTTGGTTGGTGCCCCGTTTGGAGAGAACAATGTTAAAAGCCGTGGTAAGGTAACCCTTGTGGATGTAGACGGCGACGGCATAGACGATATTGTTTACAAGACAAATAATGGTCTGCAGTACTATCCCGGCAGGATAACAATAAGTAGCCAGGGTGTGCGAACCAATAGTTTTGCGAGTGTGAGTAAAAGTATGCATAATATCAGCGACTTCTCTTTTACCAAGGCCAACACAAAAACTATTTTTGGAGACTCCTGGGACGTGACCTTTTTAAACTTTTTTGCGGGTACTGAGCGCACAAAATCTAAATCAGAATCTACAATTTACTTTACCGACGCCAACAGCGATGGGTTAATGGATATCGTAAATAATGGAGTAGTAAATTTTAATCGTATTGACACCGCTACAGGCGAGCCTACATTTACTTCTAACAGTAATGTAACGCCTAATATGGTTCTCAGCGGTATAAGCCCTGTGGGAGAACCCGGGCCAAGTGTACAGGAGACAGAGATAGACGAACCCGAAGAAGAGGAAGAATTTAATGATAGTTATGATGTGGTTAAAGTTTGGATGGCACCTGCAACGGGACAAATTAAGATAGATGCAACGTTTATAAATGAGTCTGCAGGATCAGCAAACTTTACATTAGAGCATTTTCATAATGGTACAGTAAGTCTTTTACGCTCGGCAACAATAACAAACAGTTATACACTTCCTTTACCGCAAGATCCTTCTTCAGGATTACTAAATGTAACCACAGGTGATAGGCTTTATTTTAGGTTTCATAATAACAAGAATATGGCTAACCCTATAGTTAATACTGATGTAACAATATACTTTTTAACATATGATAATCCTTATTTAGAGTATACTAATCGACCGGATTATTATCCACCGCAAGACCACTTTTCGAATCGACGTTCTTTTACAATTAAGGATAATAACCCTGTTTCGATGCCTGGATCGGGTACAGTAAGCATAACATGGGAAGAATTTTACGCAGCTTGCTACAATCAATTTGCAGATTGTGACAACATGTATCAAATTTTTAAAAGAACTACCAATGCACAGGGAGTAAATACAGATGTTTTAATATATCCTCTTTCTAATCCACAAATACCTTGGGGAGATGAGGCATTAATAAGTCCTACAGCAGATTTAATTAATATACCTGTCACAGATCCGACTACGTCATTTTTGTTTAAGATATCGGACGAAGGAGCATTTTATTTCGGGACTCTAGATGCAGCTTCATCTAATGATAATCCAATCTTTTTCAATGACTCTTGGGAGCCAAAGCTGACTTTTGTTCCTGATAGTGATAACTTAAATAACTCTTCAGGATTTACTATATATCCAATACCAGAAGTTCCGATGTATAGAATAGCTTCCTTAAAAAGAAATTTTTGTCTTCTTCCACCTGCAACAGATCCTACACATCCTACATGGAATCCACCAGCTACAGCTGATAACTACTGGGTAAAACCTAATATTGAGATTATAGATAATACAGCCCTTTCATCCATAGATAATGGCTCTTTTAATTTTATGGTTTATCAGGATTATAGAATACGTAAGGTAACAATTACCAGTGGAGTAATCTCTATAGACAGTGCAGAACCTTTTTTTCTTCATTACGGTACAACAAATAGTGCTTACTTAAGAAATTTAGAATTTTATTACTTTGTCGATAAAGAAAATATTGAACTTTTTGAGAAATACCGCCAAGCGGTAGGTAACAAACTTGCAGTAATAGGCTATCAGTCAAACCCATCTGACACGATGAAAACAGAAGCGGTTTCGGTCTATTATAAAAATGAATTTGAAAATTTCGGATATATGCAAAATGGGTGGGGACAGTTTATGTATAATGATGAATATGATACTAACGCCAATACTCCCGCGGGCGCATTTAGCAGTAAACTTATTAACGACCAGCTTGTAACGCAACCTTTTGACACAACAGATATTAGAAATAACAATCCTCTTTTTAATACAGGTTGCGATCCGGCAGCATCTAATTATGAACAGTGTGTACAAAATTATCTAGCAACATTTGGTAATATACCTGCCGAAGGGTCAACTATAGATCCTGCTAATGTTGATACGATAATTCAAAATGTTCAGCCTATATCAGATAACCTCCCTTTTAATATGGCTGTATTGCCCTTGAAGCATGTAAGGGAAAGTTATAATTATCAGGAAGATACTTCATACGGATTATATAACAGCCAATATATAAAATACAATAAACTAAGGGCAGGCGGGCGTCAGGATATTAATCCAGGCTCATCATCTTCAGGGTCAGGGTTAAGTTATCCGGAACTTACTGCAGATGCCGAGCCATCACAACTTTTACCTAATCTCTCTACGGGTATGAAGGCTATCAATAAAATACACCGAAGTGTTGCAAGAAGCAACAGTGTGGGTTGGAGTGGTGGCTCAGGTGTGGGAGGAGTATTAAGCAACAGCAACAGTTCATACAGCCATACCGTTACTGATTTTGTTGACCTTAACGGTGATGGATACCCGGATATTGTAACCACAGATGCACTACAAAAAACAAACATGCTGGGTGGACACATTGCTGCTACAGCTAACCCTGGGACGGGTAATATTACGGAAGAGGAGAGTAGTGTTACAGGGCTTTCGGGTTCGCGTAGATATTTGCTCTCCGGTAGAAAAACCGGTGAGTTTAATATTAGTAATAAATCGGGAACTTCCGGAGATGGTACTTCACAAACAAAATCGGGACAGTATGAAGCTGGCCCTGCTTCGAGCCGCATAGGTCTGGGTATTAACCTTGCCGGTAGCGATAAAGTGAATGGCTACTGGCTGGACATTAATGGAGATGGCCTGCAGGATAGGGTTGATGATATTAGTGGTTTTAAATTTCAACTTAACAGAGGGCAAAATGTTTTTAATTCCCAGGACTATATAAGCTTTAATGCGTTGGGAAATATTGAAACAACGCCCGGAACGGCAAGTGTTAATTTTGGTCTTGCAGACACAGCACAAGCATTACTTGGAAATAGTCGTTTTTTTGGTGGAGGGTCTGTATCCGGGAATGCAGGATATAGTGCCAGTAGTGGAAATACTAAAAGTAGTTACATTGATGTAAATGGTGATGGGCTGCCCGACAGGGTAGAGGGTACTACTGTAAAATATAACACAGGTACTGGCTTCGGAACCGCAACATCTTTAACAGTAAGCGGTGGCACACCATTAACGCTTGATTCAGATTCTAACAGCCAGGCCCTGAGTTTGAGTGGAACCGTTGGGGCGTACATAGGTTTTCCCTTGTGTTGTCCATTACTACCTGTTTTACATATAAAATTCGGTGGTACTTTCGATGCAACTACCAGCCTGAGCATTAACCAGACAAAAAAAATATTTAAGGATATTGATGGCGACGGTTATGTTGACTTCATAAAATATTCTGGTAACTCAGCAGCTACTGATGGCAATTTCTCTGTAAACTACTCTGCAATAGGCCGTACTAACATGCTTAAAACGGTTAAAAATCCTTTAGGGGGAAGTTTTGTAGTGGACTATGAGCCAAGCATAAAAACGTATTCCGACCCTAATTCGCATTGGGTAATGAAGCAGCTGATTGTAAAGGATGGATATGACAGGGTAAACGATGGTATAGATGAATATACTAAAAGCTTTAAATATCAGGGGGGCTATTATGACCGCCGCGAACGGGAATTTTATGGATTTGCAGCCGTTAACACTATAGACTATACAGCGACTGCCGGACAGATTTACAGGGTAAGTGTACAAAGTTACCATAATAGCAGTTATTATGTAAATGGCCTATTACTGGAAACATATGTTATTAACGCAGGGCAGAATTTTATTAATAAAACAACCAATACCTACCAGGTTAAAAAAATGGTAAATGGTGCGTTTGATCCTACCATTTCGACACCGATTGCTTATGACAAAGGAGGTACAGAAGGACGCGGAAGTGCTGTTGTATTGCTTACACAAACAGACAATTACGTGTATGAACTGGGGTCAACTCCTGTTGCATCGCGTGTTAAAATGGAATATGATACTTATGCCCGCGTGGTAAAATATACTTATCAGGGCAATGTTAATGACCTGTCAGACGATTATCGCACCGATATTGAGTACCATTCATCTGCGGCCCTTTTAACCAAAAATCTGATAAATGTTCCTAAAAAGGTTAGTGTATATGATACATCTTCCGGTACTGACATTATAAAAAGGGAAAGAACTACAGTGGTAGATGAGTCTACAGGATATGTAACATCAATTACTGCTAAAATAGATGGCACAAATGATGCAATAACCGATATGAAGTATGACGAATATGGTAATCTTGCCATGATAACATTACCGGGTAATAGTACCAGCACTTCAGAACGTGTAGTACGCAATTATAATTATGACACAGTAGAAAATAAATACCTTACTAAAGTTGTAGATGGGTTTAACTATGCATCATCAACACCATTCGAATCATCATCTACCTACGATTATAATTTTGATAAGGTACTTGTAAGCACAGATATTTCGGGTAATAAAATGGAGTATACTTATGATGCTTCTGGCAGGCTAAAAACTATATTGGCACCTAAAGAAAAAGCAGCTTCGTTGCCGTATACTATCTCTTTTACCTACAATCCGTTATATGTAGCGGGACAGGGGGTTACCCAGGCTAATTTTATGCCGTTTGCTACAACATCTCACTATGATGGTGATCATGCCGGTAACGACATACAAACTATAACTTTTATAGATGGCCTTGCACGTGTGGTACAGGTTAAAAAGGATATAGAGACTAATACGGGTAGTGGGGTGGTTGAAGCCATGTCTATATCAGGAAAGACAATGTACGATTTATATGGGCGGGCTATACAGCAATTCCATCCATATTATGAAGCAAAGAGCAGCAGTATAAATAATGCTGTAAACGAATACAATTCGCCTAACAAAGTAATAACAAATTATGACATAGCAGACCGCGTTACAAATACTCAGGATCCGGCAGGTAAAATGTCTTACATGTATTATTCTGTAGTAACCAATGGGACCTATCCTCAATTGCGCACTTCTACAGTTACCGACCAAAATGCTACAGCGATAGAACAAACAAACAGCTATAGTGATGCAAACGGCAGAATTGTTAAAACAGAAAATTTTTTAGGCAATACAGCCATAAAAACAAGTTTTGTGTATAATGCTATAGGCGAATTATTAACTTATACAGATGATGCAGGCATTAGTACAACGTATACCTATGATTTTCTTGGCCGTAAAATATCGCTAAAGCACCCTGACAATGGCCTTACAACTTATACATATGCTCCTGCAGGAAATATTACACAGCTGCAAACAGCAACTCTGGCAGCAAATACAGCCATACAGGTTGCAGACAGGTTTATAAAATATAAGTACAACTTTAACCATCTTACAGAGGTTAATTATCCAAACACAGGGGCTAACCTTAACGTTGCAAATGTAAAGTATGATTATGGCACTGCAGGTAACGATAAGGGCAGGATTGTTTCACAAAAAGATGCAACAGGTACCCAAACTTTTGCTTACGGCTCTATGGGAGAGCTTGTAACTAATACAAGAACGGTTGTAGGGCCTAATATACCTACCCGCACCTTTACTACTACCTTTAATTATGATAGCTGGAACAGGATTAAAAACATCGGCTATCCGGATGGTGAAAAAGTAACTTATCAATATGATAAGGGAGGCAACCTTAATTTTGTAGCAGGGACAATGAATGGTGCCGCATACCCTTATGTTAAGGATATACAGTACGATTATTATGAGCAGCGCACCCAGTTAACCTACGGTAACAATACGGTAACTAATTATACTTATAGTGCTGATTTGCGACGTATGACAAATATGGTTGCCAAAACGCCATCAGGGCAAAACATGTTTAATAATGCGTATACTTACGATTATGTGGGCAATATTATGGGTATTAACAATACTGCCGTGCCAAATACCACGAACCAAATGGGCGGTGCCTATAAAAACAATTACACCTACGACACACTAAACAGGTTAGTTAGTGCTTCAGGAGATTTTACAGGCAATACTGCCCAGCAGGCAAATAATAACGATTTTAAAGCCAACTATAGCCTTGCTATGGTGTATAAAACAACCCATGGCATAGAAAAAAAGACACAGGGGCATAATAAAAATAATACCGCGGTAGCCGCAAATACATATACTAACAACTATACATATATTGCTAATACCCACAAACTGCAAAGTATTAATGCAGGTACAGCAACTGCAGAGAACTTTACGTATGATGTAAACGGCAACATAAAGACTAAAACAGCCCCAAGCCAAAACACCCGCACTTTTGTGTGGGACGAAAGCAATCGCCTTCGCGTTACCAGCGATACCCAAACCATGCAACATTACATTTATGACGCTGGCGGAGAAAGGGTGCTAAAAGCTACCTCGTTAATGTCATCGGTATACGAGAATGGTACACCGGTAAACAGCAGTATAAGTTTTAGTGCTTATACTACTTATCCAAGTGCGTTTATAGTAGTAAACAGCAACGGGAACTACAGCAAGCATTATTATGCCGGCAGCCAGCGCATAGTAAGCAGGATAGGCGACCAGCCCATAACCATATTTAACAGTGCATTGCCACGTACAGCGCTTCAGCAGGACAGCAGTAATAGCCAGAGTAATAATACTGAAAGTAACAACTCCGAAAGTTTTGATGAAGACGCTTTGCGCCAGCTACAAATAGCTGACCTCTCGCAAATGCTTACAAAAGACAAACTGGGCAAGGCAACCTTTAAAAAGTATGAGCCGGAAACTAATGATAAAAAGGAAGATGCTACAGAAAAATCTTTAAGTACAACGGCGGCAGCACTTGCACCACCACCGGGTAATATATATTACTACCACCCGGACCATTTGGGCAGTAGTAATTATATAACCGATATTAATGGGCAGCCCTACCAGTTTTACTTAAATTTGCCTTTTGGCGAAACCATGGCAGAGCAGCATAGCCTTACCGAAGATTATGCAACGCCATATAAGTTTAACGGCAAGGAACTTGATAGCGAGACAGGATTATACTACTATGGAGCGCGTTACTATGACCCAAGAACAAGTATATGGCTAAGTACTGACCCGTTGATGGAAAAGTATCCTAATGTGAATCCCTATGTATACTGTGTACAGAATCCTATTAATTTGATTGATCCTGATGGTAGGGACTTTATAACATACCTAGTATATTTTGTAGGGTTAAGAAAAGTCGCTAAACTTGGTTTTTCTGGAGGAACTTTTAATAATGCAATGCGTAAATTTATGGGCACTTCTCATGGAAAGAACTTTGTATCTCAATTTATGGGAAAAGGCGACAAAGCTTTTGGATACACAGCCGATAGTGATGGTAAATATTCAGATTACAAAATGCTGGTATTCGAAAACGCCGCTAAAGATGGTGGTGAAAGAGGGGCAATCATGGGTACAGTAGCTGAGGCCTGGTTTTCAGCTAGGGTTAATGACGGGAAATTGGAGTTTACTATGGTAATTGATGGATTATATTCAGAAGAGAAACTCGTCGAAACTATTGGACATGAATTACTTGTTCATGGAGATATAGTGGATCTGCTTGTCTCTAAATTTAAAGAACTTGGTGCTGATGGCTTCCAAACCTGGTATGCTGATTATCAAAAAAATAATGAGAATGATCATGTTGCAATACGAGACAATGATACTAGTCATAGAGGATATAAAAGATATACGGAGTCAAAAAATGAGCTAATAAAAAGATATCGAAAATTTGAAGAAATTTTTAAAATTAAAGATAAGTTTTACAAAGAAAAATATGCCAAATATGAAAAGAAATAAAACTTACTACTCTATAATAGTATTAATATTTTTTTTAACAAGTTGTGATAAAAATGTTGACGAATTTATTACTTTGAAGAGTAATATTAATAGAACTCTTAAAATACATAATCATGGTGATTCAATGATTCTTACATTCAGTAGTAAAAAAAATAACAAAATAATTTTAACTGAAAAATTAGTAAAGGATAAAGATGGATACAAGAGAAAAATTGATTATGATGATGATCTCTGCGGAGATATGACAAGAGAAAATATAATATTGGCATTGAAAGATGAATTTCGTCATTCTTATGAATGTGTTGACGGTAGACATGATTTTTATATTATAAAACTTAATGACGGTAATTTTTTAAGTATTGAGAATGTTTATGGAATATATTCGTATAGTAATAGATATTATTATAATCGAGAATATAAAATCTTAAAGTTTGAACAATATTTGAACACAAAAAAATACGAATATCTAAATGTTGATAACCTTTTTTACAAAATAGATATACCTAAATCATTATTCGTAGCTAAAATTAAACGAGATAGTATAAATTATCAAAAGAAGTATTTTAAAATTTCTGATTAGCACACTTATGTATAGTTCTACTCCTGCTACTCTCAAAGCTCTTTACTTGTGCATATTTTGTAGGACAATATAATGAGACTCTTACATGAATGATATTAAATTTTAAAGTATAATTGTTTGAGTATTCTATAAAAGGGCAACCGAACCGTTACACTTTTAAAAAAATTATGATCCACAAAGCGATAGGGAAAACTGATTTGCTGTAAAATATTCGCATAGAACGGCGGCTGTACTTGCACCACCTCCGGGTAATATATATTATTATCACCCGGACCATTTGGCAGCAGCAATTATTTAACCGATATTAATGGGCAGCCCTACCAGTTTTACTTAAATTTGCCTTTTGGCGAATCGTAGTAAAGCGGAGATTCATGGAACACCAAACAAAATAATATTGTGTGAGGTACACCATGGCAGAGCAGCATAGCCTTACCGAAGATTATGCTACGCCTTAAAATTTTAATGACGACATAGCGTTAAAAACAGCCCGGTGGGCTGTTTTAGCTAATGGGCCAGGTGGTGTGGTGGCAAAGGATAGCAAAACCGGCCTGTATTATTATGGAGCGCGTTACTATGATCCAAGGACAAGTATATTTTTAAGTACTGACCCGTTGATGGAGAAGTACCCTAATGTCAATCCTTATGTGTACTGTGTACAGAATCCAGTTGTATTGGTTGATCCAGATGGCAAAGACCCAACCCCTTTTGAGGCTGCATTAATGGCTTCGGATGTCTATAGCAATACAGGTAATCTTGCGGGTGGTTGGCAACAATCAGCCATGTACGGTTTCAACTTAAATGTAGAAGAAACCGGCTTAAAGGGAACTATGTATGAAAGAATTAAAGAGGATGGAGTCACTGAATATGCATTTGTTTTTGCTGGAACTGAGGAAATAGAAAAGGATGGTTTAAATGATTTAACTCAAGTTGTTGGCTTTTCGGATCAGTATCACAGAGCTGGATTAGTAGCGGAGCAGATGGAACAATACATAGGTGACCAACAATTGACGTTTGTAGGTCATTCATTAGGAGGAGGATTGGCAAATTATGCATCATTAAGAACTGGAAGGTCTTCTGTAACTTTTAACCCTGCATGGATATCAAATGCAACCAAAAAAAAACGTAAAAATAATAAATTAAAAAAAGGTAATTATCGCAGGAACTATATACACGAAAGTGACCCATTAAATAGAATCCAAGTTCTTGGCGGCAGAGCCGTAGGTATAGAACCAACAGGTGAACAGTACATTGTAAACGGTGGTCTATTCAGTAATATCATTACGGGTCATTTAATTGGAACAATGATAAGTAGAATGCAATCTAACAAGCAGAATACAGTTCATAGTGGTAATAGGGATGATAAAATTATCCATATTTCACCAAGAGATTTTTAGTTTTAATTTTTTTAAATCTTATTAAATAAAACAATAATGGGAATTATTATTTATCCTTTTCTAATAATGAACGCTATCCTTGTTTTGATATCGATTATTATGATTATAAAATCAACATTAAAAGAAAATATTGAAGTAAAACATTGTATATATGGGTTCTTCGTATCATTTTTAATTTATAGTGTTTTATATATTGATTACAAATTTAGTACTAGTGCATATCCCTTAGGAACATATTTTATGTTTCCTTTTTTTATGATATTTATACCGTTTATAATTGGTTTATCAACTAGATTTAGTAAACACATAATCGGTAAATGGATTTCAAAAGTTTTTTTATACAGTGTAATTTTTTCAGGTTTATTTATAATTTTTTTTCAAAACTATACTTTTTATATAATTGATTTTTTAGGTATCCCAAAACATTTTTAAAAATTATTTAGTTTAATATTCAGTGTTAGGCTATACTGCACATGAGCCTGCTTGAAAAAAATATTTTATCCCTCACATATTGCTTAAGCTTTAGACTTATGCAATATGTGTGAGATTTAGATGCTATACAGTCTTTAAAAGTATGAGCCCGAAACTAATGATAAAAAGGAAGATGCTACAGAAAAATCTTTAAATACAACAGCGACACTTGCACCACCGCCGGGTAATATATATTATTTTCACCCGGACCATTTGGGCAGCAGTACTTATTTAACCGATATAAATGTGCAGCCGTACCAGTTTTTCTTAAATTTGCCTTTTGGTGAAACCATGGCAGAGCAGCATAGCCTTACCGAAGATTATGAAACGCCATATAAATTTAACGGTAAAGAACTGGATAGCGAGACTGGGTTTTATTATTATGGTGCAAGGTAATACGACCCAAGGACTAGCATATTTATAAATACCGACCCGTTCATGGAGAATTATCCAGATGTGTATTGTATGCTGAATCCTGCCATTTTAATTGATCCCGATGGAACACACATTGATCCTTTAAAATTCAGGAAAGTTGAAAAGTTATATTTGCTAGTTGATGAATTTTAAAGCCATTATTGAGCTTCTGCTAACCTATTTCTTCTCTATAAATTATTCCTATTTCTTTTTCTCTTCTTTTGAGATTTAAATTTTCTCGGCACATAATCAGAAGTATACTCAACTTTAGTTAATGCATCCAATATTTTACCTATATCAGCAATAGAAAGCACGCCTTTATACTCCTCCATTATATCTATTAATGATTCCGCTGTGTGAGATTTCACTATTTGATTCTCCTTTCTTTCGCCGGTAATATTCATGGCACATCTTTCCTGAATTCCTTTTGCACTAAATTCTTTACCCAAAGCACTGCCGTTAAAGACACATTTAGTCTTGTGGTCAACATAGGTAATACCATACAGTATGCCATCGTTATTCTGGCGCAGGACTGTGTCGATTCCTTCTTTCTCTAAAGCGTTAATCAATTGGGGTAGCACAATAATGTTGTCTTTCATAAAAGCCATATCAATGGCAGTTTTGACTCTTGATTTATTCGGCGAGCGCATAATTTCGTTAGTGCTATATTTTTTTTCAAGGTTTTCCAAGGTTGGCTTATTGTAAAAACTACTGGCCTTTATAGGAACTCCTATCGGCTTCCCATCTGCATCAAGTATGTGGTAGAGCAAGCCGTTGTGCTGCGCTACCCTTGAATTCTCAGTACCCTTATCTGCCCAAACGTTATATTGCTTCAATACAGCATTAAGCTCCGGCAGGCTTGTATATTTATAATTCTTCACTACAAAATTCAATACGTTCTGGATGGCCTTTTTGCTTTCCAGTTTTCCATATTGCACCCGTTGAGATATCGGTTCAAGATTATACTCTTTCTTCTTTTGATCTTGGGCTTTCACCAAGCCAAATAATTCTTCAATTTCCTTTCGAGCCGGTTCCGACTTGCGGATGCCTAAATGGTGCAAGTCAATCCGCTTACCATCGGACTGAATATTTATAGTCGCCACATGCAGGTGCGGATGCCCTGCATCATGATGCTGATACACTAAATACGGCTGGTTGCCAAAGCCTATCTTATCCATGTAGGTATCTGCAATTTCTAACAGCTTTTCTTTTGGCATGTTACTTTCCGACACATCAAAATTTAGGGATATATGCACCGTATTAACCTTTACGTTTTCATTCAGATGTAGCTGCTTTGTAAAGCGGTTGAGCTTTATAGTATCAGTCAGCTTATCGGCATCCATTCCAAAGTTTCCCGCGCCAATACATTCCGCTTTACCTTCCTTTACTTTATTCTCATTGTAATTGAAAGTGCGGTGAATGGATTGTCCGGTTTTAATTATCGCAACCACGATTCGATTAGTTTTTGCATCATGTTTTTCACAGTCTCTATCTGGGTAGAAAGTATCCTCCGGTGAATTTGGTATTCAGCATACCATTGCTTGAATTCGGTAAGCTGCTGAAGTGTATGCAGCTTCTTTACCACCTGGTTAAAGTTGTTTCCAATGGCATTCACTTCGCGGTGTGTCACCATTACCTGCGCCATTAAATCATCAGTGGACTGGTCACGGTAAGTTGTAGTAACTGGCTTATTGAATAGTACGTGGCGTACATAATCACTCAGCTTATGACAGTCGCTGGATTTCCATTTCTTTTCTATTGTTGCATACTCGCCGGGTGTCAGGCGCAGCCCGATAATGCGTGTCCTGTTTGAATTTTCTGCTTTCATCATTATATCATTTTCATTCATTCAACAGCTTTAAAACATTCCAGTGTCCCCGCCCACGACTTCGGAGTATGGGCGGCAAGATGTCGGTTGTGTTTAACAACCGTTCATCTTGCTGTTTGCTTCAAAGAGGCAAACTCCGGCAGACTTTTTATGCTTTATACTAAGTTAAGAAGGATAGAAGCAGATTTCCAATCTTAGACAAATTTTGGTTAGGATCATAAAAAAAGACAGGCGTGAAAGCCTGTCGAGTTGTAATGTAATAGAAGCCTGTATCAGTTTAAAAGAAAAATACCGTTGTCATTTTTAGCATAGTCGCTGCACAATTCAAATGCTTTTTGGGCTTTGGCTTGTGCCGTTCCACCCATGACTATGGATTGCAATTTGGCTTCACTATCTTTAAAGTTGCGCACATTTTGGTAGTAACCAGTCACGGCGTTGTAAGCTCCAAATAAAGTTCCTTTAGTGGTTTCCATCTGTTGGGTGTCGTTTACCATAGCGTAGGCAAAGGCATCTTCAACGATATTTTTAAAAGCGGTTGAAAGTTCATCTTCCGCACCTTTTTTTAATAGGTCGTAGGTTTCTTTGTTAGGGCAAAGTGCTAACTGTATAAGCTTTTTTACTTCGCTATCTTTTACCCTAATGGTAGCCCAATTATTAAAAATATTCTCCAATTGGCTGCTTAATGTGTTGGCCAGTCCCATAACTTTATGGGCATCCTCAAGGCGTTGTTTTGCTCCCGAAGTATGTTTGATCCTGACTACATTGGTCATGCTTTTTAAGGATGCGTTCAAAGTATTTTGGCAGACAATCTTAACGGGTGTAAAGGCTGCGGTTATGCTTCCGCTGCCATCGTGCGAGGTAGTAAGGAATAGATATTTTTCAGTCACATCATCACCATTGCCTACACGGATATAGCCCGGCAATTTTGCCGTAATAACGATACGCTCACCGTTACCCAATGCTCCGGCAGTCTCGTATAAAATACCCTCTTCACCGCCTACAATAGCATCGAAAAAAGCGAACGCATCACGGTTTTGTATAATATGGTAATCCTTACCTACTACACCCAATACTGCATTGTTATCGCTGCGGACGTTGGCAAAGTAATTCGGCACACTGATTTGTGGATTGGCAGTTTCTAAATTCTTACCAGCCTGTATGAAATCACCGCCTGTGGTGTACAGTGGGGACTTAACTACGTCATAATCCAGCCCTGCAAATTTTATGGCTTCTGCGCTTGTTGGGTAATCGGTTACTACCTGCCCTAAATTATGCCAGGCTTTTTCTTTTACACTGAAAAAAGAATAACGGCCTGTGCTTTCGTTGAAATTAAGATTGTGCCCCATGATTTCTAAGATTTAAAAGTTTAAAATGTACGTGTTACGAATTCATCACTTTTCTTTTAAAGCCGTCTGCTATCATAAAAAACAAAAGTTTTTCAAAACAAAAAACGGAAAAAAAGAAAGCCAGTTGAAAGCGGGCGGTAAGCAAAGTGGAGCGCTATAAGTCCCGAAGGGTGGGGCTGTGAGGGACGAGCAGAACCATTATGCGCGCGCAGCTGCGACGCACGCTAACTTAGCTGCCTTTTTATCCGTTTGGAGTAAAAAACTATAAGTAGTAAAAGTTGTCTTTAAGTCATTTTGGATTCAATCAGGAATGGCCTAGAGCTACAAGTGCATGCCTTATAGTGCATGCTCTTGAAACAATGGCAAAAACAAATCCTGACGGTGCGCCGGAAGGTTTTGTTATATTAAAATAAAATGGGACACAGTTTATTCATAATACCCGGAGTGTGGATTCATTACTTTCTCGATTCCGTTATCTTTTAAACCCTTCTGAATTGCATTATGAATACGAAGAAAGCTTGGTATTTCTAAAAGCCCTTTTTGTCCGTTAATTACTGTAGTTTTACACTTTTTCAGAAGATCATCTTTGTCTAAATTAAAAGGGAATTGATTGTTAGGCCAAGAAGGATTTAAGTGGTTTAATTCTCTCTCACGCCGTTTTAATATGTTCATAATAGTACAGATTACCCATCTATCTAAATATTGAAGTTGCTCTATGTCATTTATTAGTGGATAAAAACTCATAATGCCTTTAAATCGAAGCATTTTATATGTTCCATTTAGATAACGTCTTAACGAGGACTCAGTTAAATTACCATAAAGATAGCGCCTTACCTCAGAAATGGCGCTTAAAAAATTTTTATCGATGTCATTTACAGGAAAGTTGTAATTATGCACGACTGGAACTTTTAAAGGTTGTAAGAGGTTTTTGTATAACAAATAGGTAATTTGTTTTTTGATCTTCTTTATGGATTGGTCTTTTATACTGATTTTCTCTGTAGATATTTTGTAACCTAAAAATTCTACATATTCTTTCGTATTTAAAAATTCAGACTTTATATATTTACTTTGTAATAAAGAAATTCCGTCAGATTTTTTATAATTAATATCAATTCCTGCTTCTTGTGAAAAATTATTTATGATTTCAAATGCTTTTGTTATTTTAGAATAATCTTTAGACCAAATTATTGTATCGTCAGCGTATCTTGCGAATCTTACACCTTGGTCTTCTAACATTCTGTCAAGTTTCCAGCAAACCACATTTGCAAGGAATAGTGAAATTGACGTACCAAGCGGAATTCCTTTTTTGCGGTCCTTTAAAAATGCTTTTATAATTTCCATATCTCGGTCGCTCCACAAAAAAGCGTTTTGATTCAATTGGCTAAATAGATAGTCGTGATCAATCGATCCGAAAAAGTCTGAAAAATCAAACTCTGCAACAAATATTCGAGGAACTTGTCTCAATTCATTTGCGATGTCTTGAATGGCATAATGAATATTTCTGTCATTCCTATAAGCATACGTTAAAGAACTAAAACGATGTTTATTTTTGCTTAGTAAGTTATGATAAAAACGGTCTGATACCGCGGAATCTTGAATTTGATAAATACTTATTGTTCTTTTTCCGCCGTTCGGTTTTGGTATTTCCCTTAATATAGGCGCATTGGGAAGGTATGTTCCATTAAGTATCTTGCGACTAACAGATTTTGCTATTTGTGCCCTTCTTTTATAGACGTAGAATGGATTATATTTATTATCCTCATTCCACTCTTTAGGAATTCTAACATCTTTCGTGAAAGGAGTTAAATAAATTTTGTTTTTCCGTTCAATCGACAAATGAAGAAAATTGTGATATGTGTTATATTTCTCACAGAGTTCCCTCGCTTGTTTTTCTATGTCTTTAAGTAAAAATTTCTCCATATGGTAACAATAAAACAAAAATGCCCTGCCAAGGCAAGACAAATTCACGGAATACACAATTAAAAATAAGCTCTTAATTAATAACTGTTTTTAGAAGAACAATTACACCTAGTCCAAAGGAATTTACCAGTGAACAGTCGTGCAATCCGTTAGTCCCATAAGAACACTAATGCAAATATATAAACTTGCCATCATATATGTTAATATTATAATATAAATTTACTGCATTTAATATATGATTGCTAAAATATTTAATTTCTAAAGTACCTCACTGGGTTTACAATTTCATCTATAGAAAACATATTAAAAAAAGTTCCTTGAATGTTACCAAATGCTTTAGGAGAAAAACATTGAAAATTATATTCCGGATATCGAAGGTATTGTAGTGACTTTAAAAATTCTGAATGCTCAATAATAATATCAGTGCTAAATCCGAAAAGAATAGGATAAATAAATATATTTTTTTTGTCCTTCTCTTCAAGATTTACCGTTTTACTGTTAAATTTTTGAGCAAGTCTTCCTTTAATAAATTTTTCAAAATTTTCTTTCTCATATTTTGAAATATCGTACTCAATTGTAACCACGTCAACAAAGAAAATATTACCTGCCAAATCTGAAAATCTAAAGTCTAAACTTTTGCAGTTAGGTAAGATATTTTCGTATTTATGAAATATGAAACTTTCACATAAATCTCGACAAGCGGCAATTTCACCTAAAACGTGATGAAAATTATTTGATTTAAAATTAAGTAATGTCGCTATTAATAAACAACGAAATTCTTTATGATTGCCGTATTGTAAAAATCCTCCTAGTAGAAAATTGAAATAACTAAACTCATTTCTAATTATTGATTCATTATTTTCCCTATGCTCTCTCAATAATTCAAAAAAAGTTGACACGAAATTTCTACCCAGAGATACTCCTTCATTTTGTACAGTGAAAGAGTATGCTTTTTGAATAAATTGTTGAAAATCACTTTCTGTAATATATTCAAAAAGATTTGAAAGATATAATCTCATCAAACCTACACTATTCTTTAACATTACATCTGTGAGCATAAATTAATATAGGTATATTAAAATATTTTTTATCTATTATTAATTAATTTCTCTAAATAGATAATCTTTTCCTTCTCTGCTTGAAGAAGCCTTTCATAAAGCTTTTTATTTTCTTCGTAAGCTTCAATTAATTTATCCATGGGATTGAAAGTGCATCCATAATTTACAGCCGAAGAATTATCAACATGATAAGTGTTACCAATAATATTTAAAACGGCTTCCTCAGAAAAATTCTTTATTGCTTCCACGCTAACTCCTAATGCTTTTGCAACTTCTACAAGTTTACCTTCCTCAATAGTCTCACTGTTTTCGATGGTAGAAACTGCCTGTTGGCTGATGCCAAGGGCGGCAGCTAATGCTTCTTGTTTCATGTCGCGAAGTTCACGGATGCGGCTTATTTTTCTTCCTATATGGTTTTTAGTTGCTGTGCTCATAACTCAAAGATATTGAAAATTCTGTAAGAATAATTTTAGTCGGTAAAATACAAGTTGTATTTGGTATGATACAAGTGCCTGTGGTTCGGTACGCTACCATAACTCCTTTACTTGCTGTGTACTATACAAAAATACAATTTTTCAATTATGTACCACTTCAAATCTTTAAATTATGAGGCATTACACCTTAATTCCGGAAGGCCATTCACATGCGCACCTTTTGGAACAGATCACAAATCAGGTTATTGATATTGTTAATGTCGGAGAGGCTTATATCTCTGTGGATAACGGAAACCCAGAAATAATCTTCACCTTCTTGATTGATACGACATATACCCGTATTGATAATGAATTACTCCTGCCGCTAAACCGTATCTTTTCAAACTATAATTGGATTGCATACAGGATATTTTCGTGCGATTATGCGGCAGATGCAGTGCGTAAGGGAAACTTATATTTCCTGCGGCATTGTACTTTAGGCATTATGATCTATTCAAATCCATCAGCCACACATAAGGTGGATCCTGATGGAGAAATTGCAGGTTTACTATTGCCCAGGGCAAAAAAACATTTTAAACGCGCTATGGCAAAAGTTGACGGGAGGTATGCCAATTTTCCGAAATGCCTTAAATATGAAAAGTTCCTCGATGGGGCATATGTGCTCCATCAAATGATAGAGCAACTATTTAAGTTTGCCGAATCATTTATCTTAGGTAAAGAAATTTTCTCTAAAGATATGGCTGAACACCAGTCTGAGCTTTCTCGTTTTGCTCCCTCCCTAGCTACGCTATTTAATGCGGTTGATGAAGAGGAAACCCGTTTACAGAAATTAATCTTTTCTGCGTATCAAGCATATCGAATAAGGATCGCTTTGATGTTACCCGTAAAGACTTAGAAAAACTACTGTTTAAAACCCAATGGCTAAGGCAAGAAGTGGAAAAGCTATTCAAGGAGGCTGTGGCGAACTGCTATGAAAAGGCAAAAATTCAAATGGAAAGTGAGGAAGCGGATGAGTCTGATAAAGTTTCTCATACCGATATAGAAAACTTTAAGGAAGAGGAAAAGCAGAAGGAACAAATTTCATATAAGCCAGTACTTCCCACGTATATGATGACTGACGATGGTAATTATACCTGCGAACTGAAATTTGATAATTATTTTGATTTGTTTGTAGTTATTGAAGACCTGATTGAAATATCACTACACACACTTTATAATTCAGGAACTGAAAACAGTGGTCAGATAAGACATCCAACCCAAAAACTTGTAAGTGTACTTGAGTTAGTAAAAAAATTGCTGCCCGGCGATACCGGACAGACACTTACTGAATTAAATGATTACCTAATTTCAAAACAGGATGCTTAAATTTAAAAGAAAGATGTAATCACACCAAATATTATAAATTATGGAAACAGATAAAATTAAAGAAGTCAATGACTTCGCTGATAAACTTGAAAAAGCTCAGCAATTCAATTTGTTTACTCACCGTTATAGAAAAGATAGCTTTGCTGCTGAATTGAGCTTTGCGGGCTATAATGACCTCATGTTAACAGTCATGGATATTATGAGAGTCTGTATGAGTGCGCTCGATGGGGAAGAACACCTGACCCAAACCTCTATGTCGGCATCAAGCATGAATATTTCGAATGTACTTGCAATTGCTGTGCAATTGATACCTCTTGAAGAAACACAGATACTGGATGAATGCTATAAACTTCATATAAAGCTAAAAGAAAAATCAGAATAAAATAAGTTGCTAACCACGTTCTATAACATCTTGCTTGCCGCCCTATCCTAGACAAATTTTGCGTAGGATAAATTAAAAAAGACTTCGTAAATTTATAAAAATAACTTTGGGTTGTTTAGACAAACTGCTGGGGCACAACTTAGGGCGCAATTTTTATTGCGCTTGCTGCGTGATTTATCACGCATTTTCTTTGTAGTACAATTATTAATGAAGAGGAAGATGAAAGAGATGAATGTACTTTGCGCTTTTTTTAAGGCTCAGCAAAAAGATGGCCGCATAGGGATAACCCATATTGCGCTTTTTGTTTCACTTATATATCACTGGTATATAGAGGGTAGTATAAATCCTCTATCTGCATTTAGCCGGGATATAATGAAAACTTCAAAAATAAAATCACATGTTACCTATTTTAGATGTATCAAGGAGCTAAGTGACTACGGGTATATTATCTATAAGCCATCATTTAAGAAAACACAAGCAAGCAAGATATATTTTATGGAAGAGTGAGTTAATTACATATCAGAAAAACAGGCCGTTACACGGTCTTTTTTCATTTAATGGGAACGGAGGTGAGCAATGGAAAATGAAAGAGACAAAATTACTCCTGAAATTGCTATGCAGATTCTCAGGAGAAAAGGACTAAATGTAACAAAGGAGCAGGCAGTAGCAGTACTCAGTTTTCTTTACCTGATCGCTGATATCGCTGTTACAAAATATTTAAAACTCCCACGTGAGTATTGAGGTTATTACAAACACAGATTAAAAAATTAAATTATGAGAAAAACAGATTTATACGTGCGCGTAAGCACAGATGAGCAAGCCGATAAAGGGTATTCACAACGTAATCAGGAAGAAGTATTAAGAAGGTACTGTGAGATTAATTCCATTCAGGTTCGTAATGTAATTTACGAAGATCATTCTGCTAAAACTTTTATCAGGCCAGAGTGGAAAAAACTGGAGACTAACCTAAAAAAATACATGAGTAAAATTGATTTGGTTTTATTTACCAAATGGGATAGGTTCAGCCGTAATGCGGGAGACGCTTACCAAATGATTAATAAATTAAGGTCATACGGCGTAGAACCACAGGCAATAGAGCAGCCATTAGACTTATCAGTACCTGAAAACAAAATGATGCTTGCTTTTTATCTTGCTGCTCCTGAAGTGGAAAATGACCGCAGGGCATTAAATACGTTCCACGGAATGCGAAGAGCTAAAAAAGAAGGGCGTTGCCTTGGCATTGCACCGTTAGGCTATAAAAATTTAAGAAGCGACGATGGAAAAAAATACATAGGAATTAAAGAACCGCAAGCTTCGCTTATAATTTGGGCATTTAAGGAGCTTGGCAAAGGGATTCTTGCTGCCGACCAAGTTCGCCAAGAAGTAAATCGGAAAGGCCTTGTTTGTAGCCGCGCCAATTTTTGGATGCTTGTCCGCAATCCGGTTTACTGTGGTAAAATCTTTATCCCAAAATATAAAGACGAAGATGCTCACTTCGTACCGGGTCTGCATGAGCCGCTTATTTCGGAACCACTATTTTATAAAGTACAGGATTTATTAGATGGTAAAAAGCGCAAAGAGAGAATAAGAACGACTATTGAAGTAAAAGAGAACTTTCCACTAAGAGGCTTTCTGGTTTGCCCTCATTGCGACCGTATGCTTACAGGGAGTGCATCTAAAGGCATGTATAGCCTTTATTACTACTACCATTGTGTTTCTCCATGTAAATTTAGATACAGGGCTGATAAGCTTAATGTGATTTTTGAGGAAGAACTGCAAAAATATATACCTCACCCTGCCATTGAAGATTTGTACAAGGTTATTCTAAACGATCTGTATAAGAGGCGCACCAGACAGCAGGAGAATGGGACAAAGGATATAGCCGAGCAAATTGATAAGCTAAACGCACGATTGTCTAAAGCAAGGGAGTTGTTATTATCTGAAACTATAGAGGGAAGGGAATATAAAGAGATTAAAACAGAATGCGAAAATAAGATCAACCGATTAGAAGCTGAGCTTTCTGAGGCATCTGGAAGACAAAACAATTCTCGAACTATATCGAACTTACTCAATGTCGCTGTAAATGTGCTATCTAGGCTCGATTTAATCTATAAAGAGGGTGATATTAGGAAGAAAAGAGAGATCATTAGTTCGATTTTTCCTGAAAAGATTTGTTTTGACGGAACTGAATATCGAACTTTTAGAGTGAACGAAGCGGCAAGGCTTATGTTTCTGTTTAACAGTGAGTTATGGAATAAAAAAAACCGGAAAAAAGATGATTTCTCACTCCTTTCCGGTCTTGTAGCCTCGCCAAGAATCGAACTTGGATCAAAAGTTTAGGAAACTCCCATTCTATCCGTTGAACTACGAAGCCATTATTTTCAGGGTGCAAATATAGTGAATAAAAATATATTTGTAAAGTATAATTTTAATTTTTTAAATGTGATGCTGCGGGCGAAATCCCTATGAATTTTTATGAGACTGTAACTAACTTGTTTTCAGTATGGCATTAATTGTATTTATTATATCGTCAATACCATTCTCGTTTGTATTAATGGCAATACTGCCGGAATTATAGGGCTCATATACCTTTTGGTTATTGCCCGAAAATAATCCCACTGTAGGTGTTTGCGATGCGCTTGCTAAATGCATAACACCGCTATCGGCACCCAAGAACACTTTAGTGTGTGCTAAAACTGCCCCCATTTCCCTGATGTCCATGCTATAAAAAGTAGGTGCTTTAAACCCTATTTGCGACACATTTTCTTTAGGCAGCAATTCTATAATGTTGTACCCGGGATATTCGGCAAGCATCCTTTGGTAAACAGGTTCCCACCATTCCGGCGGAAAACATTTGGCGCCCGTAGCATACGTAAAAACACAAATGGTTTCTTTATCGTTCTTTACAATGTTTTGCAATACGCGTTTACCGTTGGCAAGCTCATCTGTGCTTAGTTTAAGGTCTAATAAAGGTACCGGCCTGTCAGTTTCAGGAAAACCTAACTGGCTTATATAATGCCTGAAGTTGTATACGGCATACTTTGCCATGTGCCCATAATCAGGATGGCTTATAACGGCATCGGTAGCATCATCCCCAAAAAATTTATATTTAGCATTGGCAAATTGAACCGATAAGCGTCCGGATGACGAATGTTTTACCACATTAATGGCAATGTCGTAACGGTGTTTTTTTATAGATACCCATTTGCCTATGTATTTAAACAGGTCTTTAAAAGGCTTTCCGGGCAACTGTATTACAAAATTTACATTCTCGTAGTTTTTAAAAAGTATGGGTGCAAGGCCGCCTTTTACAAAAACATCTATAGTACAGTCAGGAAACGTTGCAGTAACTTCCTGTAATAAAGGTGTAATGAGCAGGAGGTTGCCCAGCCTTCCGTTAGGGCGGCTAATCAGTATACGTTTTATGGTAGCACCGGCAGGTAGTGGGCTGTATTGCTTTTGTGCCGAATTACCTATGTTTTTTGTTAAGCCTTGTGTAGCTTTTCTTCGTATTCTGTTTATACTTTTCGGAATCTTCATTCAGGCGGCCTGTTTATTAAATATCAGTCAAAAATATAATTTTAAGTCCTAATATACTGTATAGCACCATTAAAATATGCTTAAGAATGTAAAATCAGGCTTTTGTTGCGCTATGATGCCACCTTAACAACTACCGGAGCGGGAAGGTAAGCATCCTTGCCAAATTTTTTCAGCATCCGGTAATGCGACCTTAAGGCCGATGTAAATGTAGGGTTCTCATTGTAGGGTATGTTGAATTCCAGAGCTGTTTGCTTTACGATCTTACCAATGGCACCGTAATGTATATGGCATATTTTAGGGAACAGGTGGTGTTCTATCTGGCGGTTTAGCCCGCCTAAAAAGAAGGCGGCCAAACGGTTATGGGTAGCAAAATTTGCAGTAGTGCGCATCTGGTGTTCGGCCCATGCCTCTTCTATATTGCCATCGTCATTGGGCATAGGGAAATCAGTGCCCTCTACAACGTGTGCTAACTGGAACACTAATCCCATGGTAAAACCCTGAGCAAATTGTAATGCAAGGAAACCAATTATAAACTGCCACCATGTAATATTTAATACCAATAGTGGTAATGCTATAAACAAAAAGTAATACACAGCTTTGTAAAAAAACAGATTAAAATATTCGGCCTTTGGATGATTATTTACCTGTTGGCCCACTTTTGCCTGAAAGAATTTCTTATAATCTTTACGCAATGCCCATGATAATGATGCCAGTCCGTACAGGGGAAAAGCGTAAAGATGCTGGTAGCGCTGTGCCTTATTTACGGGTTCGTCGCCGCTAATACGAATAAGGCCGGGTGCAACGTCTATATCTTCGTCATGGCCGGGAATATTGGTGTAGGTATGGTGTACTACATTGTGGGTAATACTCCATACATAAGGGCTTGCGCCCAGTAAATTGAATATAAGCCCAAAACCTTTATTAATTTTTTTATCGGCCGAGAAAGAGCCATGTATAGCATCATGACACACGTTAAAGCCCACAAAGGCACTAAAAACGCCAAGCCCCATGGCTAAGCCCAGCATTGCCCAGGCATTAAAAAAGTTACTTATTATAAGCCCGTAAAGCAATGCAAATCCGGTAAGGAACACAGCAGTTTTAATCCACATGCTGCCATTGGCATTGCGCGACTGGCCACTTTCTTTAAAATACTGGTCTACGCGCAGGCGGGTAGTGGCCAAAAACTGGCACTTAGAGGTAGTGTTAAATTTACATTTCATAATAAAAGAGGATAGCTGCAACTTTTTTTCACTGTCCAATCTTATTATTTACGTTGGTTAGGTGGCTAAGGTTTTTATTTGGGCGAATGCCTTATAAGTAATGGAAACCTTTGTATGCTGAAGTATTAATATCAACGCAAAAGTAAACGAATTAGTATAAAAACAGTTAAGTATGCAATATTTAATTTAGATATATGAAAATAACGTGCCAAAAGACAGGAAAGGCTGTTTATTTAACGTTAGTGTAATGAATGGTTAGCCTCAAATAATTGTTGAAACTGTTGCCTGTAGTAGTTAAGTTGTCAGGTTTTCAATAATTTAATTATATTTCCGTTTAAAACATTCAACAATAGTTAAAGTATTGCGGGTGTTGAAAATATGTGCGTAATTGTGCCGTCCTAAATATAATACAACTACAACTACCCTGCATGAAAAAAACTTTACTTTCTCTTATTGCAATCTTATTGTGCTGTACTGCATATTCGCAGCAACAGCTTTGGCAATCTATCAGTAAAACAGATGTTGCCGCCTTGCCTAAAAATTTACGAGACAGCAACCCTACATCTTTTTTGCTGTATCACCTTAACCTTGATGCATTAAAAAGCCAGTTAGCAGGTGTGCCTTTGCGCGGTAGTGGTCAAACATCGGCTGTAATAATACCAATGCCCGATGCCGAAGGGAATGTGCTGCATTTTCGTGTATACAAAGCCCCGGTAATGCACAAAGGCCTTTCAGTTAAATACCCTGGTATAGAATCTTACGTGGGGCAGTGCATAGAGCAGCCAGCAAGTATACTCAGGTTTAGCACCACGCTTTTTGGCCTGCATGCTATGGCATTAACCACAAGCCACGGCACCTGGTATATAGACCCATACACTAAAGATGCCCAAAATTATATAGTATACAAACTTGCCGATTTGCAGACCAGTAAAACCTTTGCCTGCCATACGCATGATGAAGATAACGCTGCACGCAGGTTAGCACCCGCAATTATTCCGCAGGCATTGCCACAGGATAATGGTAATTATAGAACGTACCGTGTTGCCATTGCCACAACAGTAGAATATTCTGCTTTCCAGATAGAGCAGGCAGGTTTGCAAAACGGAACCTACGAACAAAAAATGGAAGCTGTACTGGCGGCCATTACCGTTACACTAACCCGTGTAAGCAGTATGTTCGAGCGCGATCTTTCGGTTTCGTTACAGCTTGTGCCTAATAACGACCTTGTTGTTTTTATAGACGAAGACGAACTTAATAACGAAGATGCCGGTGCTTTACTAAATGAAGGCAATGCAGTTATATATGCCGCCATTGGTGCAGAAAATTTTGATATGGGACACAGTTTTGGTACTGCAGGCGGCGGGCTTGCTGCCGGGGCCCCCTGTTCAGATTTTAAGGCGGGTGCCATGACGGGGCTGGGCTCTCCCGTGGGCGATGGTTTCGATATTAATTATGTAGCTCACGAAATGGGGCACCAGTTTGGTGCAGGCCATACCTTTAATATTTTGTGCGGCGGTAACCGTGCAGATGATCTTGCTTACGAACCAGGGAGTGGCACCACCATTATGGCTTATGCAGGTGTGTGCGATCCTAATATACAATATTTTAGCGATGCCCAATTTCATGCCATTAGCATAGAGCAAATGCGTTACCGTATAAATAACGAGAGTAACTGTGTGCCACTTGTACCTACAGGTAATATACCGCCTGTGGCAAATGCCGGTGCAAATTATGTAATACCCATGGGCACTGCTTTTATACTGGAAGGTACAGCTACCGATGCTAACAATGATGCATTAACCTACGACTGGGAACAAATGAACAAAGAGATAAGCGAGCAGCCACCTTTGCCTACTGCTACAGGCGGGCCTAACTTTCGTTCGCTGCCCATAAGCGATTCTCCCAACCGCTTTATGCCACGTATTGAGGATGTATTAGAGAACAACCTTTTTCCCACTTGGGAAGTTATACCTACCGTAGGCCGATCGTTGGATTTTGCTTTTACCGTACGCGATAACAACATCAATGGTGGCGAATCGGCTACCGATTATATGCATATAGATGTTATTCAGGCGGCAGGCCCTTTTGTGGTAACATCGCCCAATGCTGCTGTTACATGGCAGGCGGGTACTAACCACAATGTAACGTGGAATGTAGCCGGAACTACAGAGAATGGCGTTAACACCCCTTATGTAGACATTCTTCTTTCTACCGATGGTGGCTTTACCTATCCCGTAGTAGTTGCTGCCGGAGTGCCTAACGACGGGAGCGAGAGTATCATAGTCCCTAACCTGCCGGGACAGGGGCGTATTATGGTACGTGGGCACAACAATATCTTTTATGATATATCAAATACAAATTTTACCATTACGCCTGCAGGCAGCACATTTGTTGCAACTGTAAATGGTGCGCAAACAATAGAGGCCTGTAAAGGTGCTACTGTAACATACATGTTAGATTATGAGGTTATAAACGGTTTTACAGGCACTACATTATTTACCCTGGCAGATTACCCTTTAAACGCAACCGTTACATTTTCGCCAACATCGCTAAATGCCGATGGGCAGGTTGAGGTAACAATTAGTACTACCAATACTTCGCCTCCGGGGTTGTATGCTATGACGGTTACAATGACATCCGGTACAGAGGTAAAAAGGGCTACGCTACACCTTAACCTGCTAAGTACCGATTTTGCCCAGTTGCAATTGCTTACCCCCGAAAACGGCGCGAACACACTTCCTGCCGAAGTGAGTTTTGACTGGTCTAACGATGTTATTGCATCTTCATACCATTTACAGGTTGCTACAGATGCTGCTTTTAATACCATTGTAATAGATGTTGTAACACCGGTAAGTAATTACACTGCCACGCTTGCCGAAACGACTCATTATTACTGGAGGGTAGTAGGGGCTAATGCGGGTTGCGAGGGTACTTTTGGCAACAGCCATGATTTTACCACAGGCACGGCATTTTGCAATACTTATACTTCTGCCAATGTTCCATTGCCCATATCATGGGGGGATCCTTCTACTGCATCTACAACTATAGAAGTAGATGGCAATTTTACTTTACAGGACATACAGGTAAGCCTTAATATTACACATAGCTGGATAGGCGATATCGTGGCAACACTTATTAGCCCTGCGGGTACGCGTACACTCCTTTTTAGCAGGCAGTGTGGCGATGGCGATAACGCAGCCGTTACTTTTAGCGATGATGGTGCGCCGCTTACCTGCCAGGGTGGCGATGCCTCTGTAAGGGGTTTACTTGCGCCTGCCGAAACTTTAAGCCGGTTATTGCAGGAGCAGGTAAATGGCACGTGGACTTTACAGATAGATGACGAAGAAGGTGGCGATGGCGGCGAACTTACTGCCTGGAGCCTTAACCTGTGCGGCCTTGAAACTTATATTGCAGGCGTTGCCCAAAATAAAGCGATAAACTTTATGATTTATCCTAACCCAAACAACGGCAGTTTTAATGTACAGTACAATGCTGTTAGCAATGCCCCTACAGCTATAAGCGTTTACGATATGCGCGGCAGGATGATCTATAATCAGGACAATGCGCCATCGGCAGGGTTAGTGTCGCAGCCGGTACAACTAAGTGCACAGTCCGGGGTGTATATTGTAAATGTTATACAGGGCGTTAACAAAAGCTCTAAAAAAATAGTGGTGGAATAATTTAAGAGTCTGCAAGTTTACATGTCATATTTGAGTGAAGCTTAAGGCGGCCTCATCTTTTTGCGTTAAGCAAATTATAAGGTAAGGCGTTAAAAACATTTGGTGTTTGAGCGTAGCGAGTTCAAATGTTTTAGCCGAAGCGAAATAATTTGTAGCTAAAAAAGATGTAGCCTTGAATTTTTGTTTCTTTTGTTTCAAGACAAAAGAAAATAATAAAACTTTTATGGCCTTCCTTTAATTAGGGAAGGCCATTTAATGTTCAAAGTTTAAGTTTAAAAAATAATTTAATTCCCATCCCAACCTTTGCAGTAATAATATGCTCTTTATATAAAAAGATAAAATCTGATTTATATGAAGAGAGCATTCCTGTTGCTATTGCTGCTAAGCGGCATTGTAAACGCGCAAAAACCGGTCTTTACCACTGCTAAGGTAAAAGCTGCCACAGTATATTTTAATGCTGCCGAAATTACACAGGCAGCCACGGTAACGCTTCCTGCAGGCACATCTGAAATTGTGGTAAAAAACGTTGCTGATTATCTTAACGAGAATACAGTTCAAATAGGTGCGCCGGCATCGCTTACGGTATTATCGGTACAATTTACACGTGATTATATATCAGAATTTGAACCCGATGAAACTTCGCCACTTATTAAAAAAGTGAGGGACAGTATTAAACTGTTACAAAAGGAAATTCAAAAAACCGGGGTGCTTAAAAACTCGGAGTTAAAAACACTTGAACTATTAGATAAAAATACTGTAGTTGCAGGGCAAAATACGGGACTTAGCGTAGCGGAACTTATCAAGCTTGCCGATTATTCTAAAGCAAAGTATACCGAAACCATGACCGCCTATAATGCTTTCATTGATAGGGAACAAAAGCTTAATGAAATAATGTCGCGCCTAAACAGCCGACTGGAAACCAATACCAAACAGGCTGAGAAAACATCGGGTGGCAAACTGGTGCTCCAGGTAATGAACGAGCAGGCGGGAAGTGTTCCGTTAGATATTACCTACTTGTCGCCAAGCGCGTCATGGTCGCCATTTTACGACCTCAGGGCAGAGAATACATCGGGCCCTATAAACATGCTTTACAAAGCACAGGTAGTACAGCAAACCGGCATCGACTGGAAAAAAGTAAAACTAACCCTAAGTAGTGGTAACCCTAACCAGAACAACCAGGCACCAATACTTAGTGCGTGGTTCTTAAGGTTTGGAATTAATCCGGCTTTAGCATATTCTCCCGGTGCGGCAAATACTATTCGCATACGAGGCTTAAGCAGTTCCGGCTACAGCAGTAATGCAGTTGCTAAATCTGAAGTGTCTACTGTTAGCAACTATACCACCATCAACGAGAACCAGCTTTCGGTTTCGTTTGATATTGATATTCCGTACGATGTTTTATCTAACGGTAAACAGCACAGCGTGAGCCTTAAAGATATTAAGCTTCCCGCCACCTACAGGCATTATGCTGTACCAAAAGCAGACAAAGAAGCATTTCTTCTGGCTGAAATAAGTGACTATTCTAAATACAACCTGCTTAAAGGCGAAGCCAATATTATTTTTGAAGGCATGTATATAGGCAAAACCTTTATTGACCCCAACCAAACGTCGGACACGCTTAATCTTAGTATGGGTCGCGACAAAAAGATATCCATCAAGAGGGAAAAAGTGGTAGAGAAATCGGGCACAAAATTCCTGTCGTCTTATAAGGAACAAACGTTTACTTATGAAACCACCATTCGCAATAATAAAAAAGAGGCGGTGCAGCTTACTCTTAAGGACCAGTACCCTGTAAGTACAGATAAAGAAATTGAAGTGGAACTGTTGCAAAGTGATAAAGCTAAAGCTAATGCCGAAACAGGAGTGCTTACGTGGGAACTTAAACTGGCTCCCGGCGAGGCTAAGAAAGTGCGCATAAGTTATAAAGTTAAATACCCTAAAGACCGTAATATAGATAATTTGTAGAGGTTAATATTTGTAATGCAGCTGGCTCCCCTCTTGAGAGGGGTTGGGGGTATGTTGTTAATATGGCTGTCTAAAAAGTATTATTATGAGCTAAGTGTAACGGAGTCGAAGAATCTCGCATAACTTAAGAGATCCTTGCTTCGTCAGGATGACAAAATGCTTCTAAGCGCTTTTTAGGCAGCACTCTTATTTTGTGTATGGGTCTAATTAAAACTTAATAAAATGCTAATATTTCTTACAGTAGTACAATTGTTGTATAAATTTACCTAACAACTTATAAACCAATTTGCTATGAAACGAAAATTCCTATTACCATTTCTTTTATTTGGTTGTGCGGCTTTTGCACAAACTATAGCACCGGTACAATTTGCATCTGGCTTTAACGGCATTACAGAGATTGTACATGCCGGCACCAGCCGCCTTTATGTAGTGCAGCAGGAAGGCACAGTGCGCATGCTTGAAGCAGATGGCGCAATTGGCGAAATTCCGTTTTTAGATATTACCGATGTAGTTAATTACAACGGCGAGAGAGGTTTGCTTGGGCTGGCCTTTCACCCGCAGTATGTAACTAACGGTTATTTCTATGTGTACTATACAAATAGCACGGGAGATAATACGGTGGTAAGGTACACCCGCAGCACTGCAAATCCTGACGCGGCAGATACAACTACAGCATTACCAATTCTTACAATACCGCATCCGGGTAATACAAACCATAATGGAGGCTGTATGAGGTTTGGGCCTGACGGTTACCTGTACATATCATCTGGAGATGGTGGCGGTAGTGGCGATGTTAATGGTAATGCCCAAAATATTGATGTGCTTTTAGGCAAGATGCTGCGTATTGATGTAGATGTAGATGTCGAATATGGTATACCGGGTACTAACCCATTTCAAAGCGAAGATGGTGCTGATGAGGTTTGGGCTTACGGATTGCGTAATGCATGGAAATTTTCCTTTGGCAGGAGCGATGGCTCTATGTGGATAGCAGATGTGGGGCAGGGTGTTATAGAAGAAATAAACAAAGTAAACCCTGCAAATGCCGGTTTAAATTTTGGTTGGAGGTGTTATGAGGGTAATGAGGTTTATAACAATGCAGGATGTGCAGACAGTAACACATTAACTTTTCCGGTGGCAGAATATACCCATGCCGAAGGTGGCTGCTCTATAACAGGCGGCTATGTATATACAGGTACGGCATACCCTAACCTGCAGGGAAAATACTTTTTTGCCGATTATTGCAGTAATAAAATTGGTTGGGTTAATAGTACTACTCCCGGCGATATTACCTGGACTGAAGATTTTGAAGGCAATTTTACAACATTTGCCGAAGATGTAAATGGCGAACTTTACATTGCAGGTGGTACCAATGGTGTTATTTATAAAATTACCGATAGTACTGCTGGTATGGAGCAGTTTGCTAAATCAGGAATTTCAGTATATCCAAATCCTGCCCACAACGAAGTGTTTATAGACCTGAAAAATCAGGCTGTAACTGCACAGTTAACTGTTTTTGACCTGGGGGGTAAACGCCTTATACAACAAACAATTGCTCCAAATGTAAATAGTATAGATACGTCTGTTTTCCAGGCAGGTATTTATCTTCTTGAAATAAATGCATCGGGTAATAAAATCCAACAAAAACTTATTATTAATTAATTACAATATAGCAAAGTATAAAAATGGCGCCATATAATTGTGGCGCCATTTTTTATATTAATAAATCAACTATATGAGGAGCTTGCTGTTTTTACATGGGTAATTTACGGTTTTAACATTTTGGGCTGCTTATATCTCCTATATGACAAGGATTATAATAGTATATTTGCAAACTTTAAATAACCACTAATTAAACCTTTTACTTTGAAAAAAAGATTACTGTTACCCATCCTTTTATTGGGGTGTGCCGCTTTTGCACAAACCATAGAACTTGAAACTTTTGCAACAAATATTAGCAGTCCTGTCGAGATTGTAAATGCCGGAACCAACCAGATTTATGTTGCCGGACAAAATGGTGTTATTACACTACTGGAGGCCGACGGATCTGCTAATGCAATGCCATTTCTTAATATCTCCTCACTTATGCAGTTTGTGGGCGAACAAGGCCTGCTTGGCCTTGCCTTTCATCCGGATTATGCTACTAATGGATATTTTTATATAGATTATATTAATAACGAGGGTAATACAGTTGTGGCCCGTTATACCCGTGATGCAGCTAATCCAAATATTGCCGATCCTGACAGTGCGTTGTTAATATTGGGTATAACTCAGATAAATGGGCGTCACCAGGGCGGATGCCTACGTTTTGGGCCTGATGGTTATTTATACATTTCGAGTGGCGATAGTGGTGTGAGCGGTAATGGACAAAACGTTACTACTACGCTTGGTAAAATATTACGCATAGATGTTGATAATGGTACTCCTTACAGCATTCCTGCTACAAATCCATTTGCTAATACAGAGGGTGCAGATGAAATTTGGGCATATGGGCTACGTAATCCCTGGAAATTTTCATTTGATACTTCAGATAATTTATGGATAGCCGACGTAGGGGAAGGCCAGAATGAAGAAATTGATAAAGTAAGTGCAACAGAGGCAGGCATTAATTACGGCTGGACTTGTTATGAGGGTAACTCTGCATATGATAGTTCAGACGGATGCCCGGATGATAATACACTTACCTTTCCTTTTGTTCAATATACCCATGCTGAATCGGGGGGTTGTTCTATTACAGGAGGATATGTTTATAGTGGCACAGAATACCCTAACATGCAGGGTAAATACTTTTTTGCAGATTATTGCACTAATAAAATTGGCTGGATAAATACTGAGGCACCCGGAACTATAACATGGTCTGAAAGTTTTGCAGGTAATTTTACCACAATTGGGAAAGATGTTAACGGCGAACTTTACATAGGCGGTGGCAGTAACGGGACTATTTACAAAATTACCGATGCAACCGCAGGTATAGCTAAGGTTAGTGCATCCGGTGTAACTGTATATCCTAACCCTGCACATAATGAAGTGTTTGTTGATATGAAGAATACCGCTACAACTTCACAGGCAACAATATATGATCTTGGTGGAAAACGCCTTGCGCAGCAAACGCTTACTGCTAATTTAAACAGTATAGATACATCGGCTTTACAGGCAGGTATTTACCTTCTTGAAATAAATGTATCGGGTAATAAGACGCAGCAAAAGCTTATAATCAATTAAGCTATCACAACTATAAACAAGAAATGGCTCCGTAATTGCGGAGCCATTTCTTGTTTATATCAGTTTCTTTTAAAAAGCCTGTTTGCTGAGGTTAAAGAAAATTTCATCAATATCTAAAGAGTCGTTAGCAAAAATGTTTTCTTTATTAAGGCGAAGCCTGCCACGGGCACGGCCTATAACATTAACATGGCCTTTTTGGGCAATAGTATCTTCGGCAGAAATTAAGCCACGCCTAAGCATGATGTTTTTAATATAATTGTCGTGCTTAAGTGCATAGCTTTTCAGGTCGCCCTCGCCGGTAAAGCGGTACATAAATGTTTTAGGGCTTGGTATAATACTTGCCAGGAACACACATTCATCGAGGGTTAGGGAGGCAGGACTTTTATCAAAATAGTAGCGTGAAGCCTCGCCTATGCCATATACATCCGGTCCCCATTCTATTACATTAAAATAAACCTCCAGCATGCGCTCTTTGCCTGCTATGTGATTGTTCTCTAATATATATACAAGCAGTATCTCTTCCATCTTGCGCGAAAGGGTTTTTTCGCGGGTAAGAAATACATTTTTAACCAGCTGCATACTTATAGTACTGCCGCCCCGTGAGAATTTTTTAGTCTTAATATTTTTTATTAAGGACTGCCTAAAAGCCTCTGTAATAAAGCCACGGTGCGAAAAGAACGACGGGTCTTCGCTGGTAAGTACAGCCTTGCGCAGGTAAGGTGATATCTGGCTTATTGGGGTGTAGTTGGCATTACCACTGCCCACAAGTACCGGGCGCTGTGCTCGGCCATGATCTATAGCTCTGTATACAAAGCTGCCGTTTAGCTTGGCAAGGTCGGCGGCGCCATATTTTGTAATCTTTAAATTATCTTTTTTAAGGCTGCTGTCAAACACAAGAGCATTAGGCTTGTTCTTGTTCATTAAAAAATCCAGGTTATAACTAAAATTGCCTTCGGCTTCCATACCTTCAAAATTGGTAAATAGGCCTTTAGGCAGCGAGGTTATAAAATCCTGCGCAGGCATTGTAGGTATGTGTGCCTTTATCTGGTATGTAGTATCGGCCTCTACGCTGTATTTTGCAAAAGGTTTTACTTTTAATTTATTAAGCTGTACGGTAGAGGTACTGTCTAACGCTATATATCTGTCGCCAAAAAGCACGCGGTAATCAAAACGGGCATTGTCTATAACTACATCTTTAAGGGCAATTTTAGGGTGGTTAACCATAAAGTTGCGTATAGATGCATATCCATCTACATGCAGTTCGCCGCTCTCCATTTCTATTTTTTCGAGGTTTACATGTATCGAGTCAAACCCCGATTTAAGTCCGTAACGCTCACTAATGTAAGGTACGGCAATGCGTGATGTATCGGTATTAAAAAATTTAAGGTCGGCTTTGCGGTTACGCGGGTCGGCAAAACCCTTTACCTTCCAGTTTTGTATTATAGTATCTTCAACAACATGAATGTTACTTTCAAGCTGGTTATCTGCAAGGGTCATTTTGCTAAGGTTCATGCTTAGTTTTCTACCCATATCGTCTACGCGAAAGTTAAGGTTATCCAGTGCCATATCTGTAGGCACAAGATTAAGCACTTTAGTGAGCAGGCGGTAGGCACGTTCTGCATAGCTGCGGCGGGCATCGTCGTCGTTATCTTCTTTGTCTTTTTTGCTGTGAAGAAACGATTTAAAATTCCACCCCTCGTTATTTTTTACCAGTTGTACAAAACCGTCCCTCATTTTAAGGGTTCCTAATTGTACATCGCCCATAAGCAGGCGCGACAGGTTTACGCTGGTGCTTATTTCTTTAACCTGTAATAGCGTATCGGCATCTTTAGGTATTATGGTAACGCCCTTCATCTCTATGCCGGAGAGCCCGTTAAATTTAGCTTCCTTAACACTGAACGATGAGTTGTAGTCGCGGCTCATTTTATCGGTAACCTTTGCAACGGCCTTTTGCAGGGCTTTATCCCTAAAGGCAAAGAACGATATGCCCGCTATAATAAAAACTACAGCGAATACCGAGATTACCCAGAGGGCTATTTTTTTGAAATTTATTTTTTTACGCATATATAAGTTTAACCAAACAGGTGGCCTGCAACATCTTCAATTTTTGCCACCAGTTTAATATCTATCATCGTGTTCTTTAATGAAATCTTGTTGTACTTAGATACAAAAATAGCAGAAAATCCTAACTTTTCGGCTTCCAGTATGCGTTGTTCTACACGATTTATAGGTCGTATCTCTCCGGATAGCCCAATTTCGCCCGCAAAACAATACTCTTTATTAACCGGGATGTCTTCGTTAGATGATAATATGGCGGCTACAACAGCAAGGTCTATAGCAGGGTCATCTACATTTATGCCACCGGTAATGTTAAGAAAAACATCTTTTGCACCCAGGCGAAAACCCGCCCTTTTTTCTAACACGGCAAGTACCATGTTAAGGCGCTTTGCATTATAGCCTGTGGTGCTGCGCTGTGGTGTGCCGTATACTGCACTGCTTACAAGTGCCTGTACCTCTATCATTATGGGGCGCATGCCCTCCATAGTGGTGGCTATGGCAGTGCCGCTTAGCTCTTCTTCTTTATGCGATATTAGTATTTCGCTGGGGTTTGCCACTTCGCGCAGCCCGGTGCCCAGCATTTCATAAATTCCCAGTTCGGCAGTGCTGCCAAAACGGTTTTTAAGCGAGCGCAGTATGCGGTACACATGGTTGCGGTCGCCCTCAAACTGCAGTACGGTATCTACCATGTGCTCCAGTATTTTGGGTCCTGCAATGCTGCCATCCTTAGTAATGTGGCCTATAAGTATAACGGGCACATTGCTTTCTTTAGCAAACTTTATCAGTTCTGCAGTAGTTTCGCGTATTTGCGATATGCTTCCTGCGGTACTCTCAATATAATCGGTATGCAGGGTTTGTATAGAGTCTATAATAACCACTTCGGGGTCTATAGCTTCTATTTGCCTGAATATATTTTGGGTTTTAGTCTCGGTAAGGATATAACAATTATCTGCCGAAGGCGTAATCCTTTCGGCACGCATTTTTATCTGCTTCTGGCTTTCCTCGCCGCTTACATAAAGGGTGCGGTAGGGCAGCTTAAGCGATATTTGCAACAGCAGCGTACTCTTGCCTATACCGGGTTCTCCGCCCAAAAGGGTAAGCGACCCCGGCACAAGCCCTCCGCCCAGAACGCGGTTAAGTTCTCCGTCGCCGGTGTCGAGCCGAATTTCGTTTGTAGAATCGATCTCAGCAATGCGAAGGGGTTTGGGTATTTTTTTATTTTCAGATGATGCCGGTTTCCACGACGGCTTCTCTTCTTTTTGTACAAGTTCTTCCACTATGGTATTCCATTGCTTGCAGGAGTTGCATTGTCCCTGCCATTTGGCATACTGGGCACCACAGTTTTGGCAATAAAAAACAGTTTTAATTTTGGCCATTTACTATTTTTAGGTAAAAATCAAAGATAGCTTTTTTTGTTGTTATTTGGTAACCCGGGAGTTTTGTTGATCTGTTAATTTGTGAGCCGGAATTGACATTTCAATCCATCTTATCAACAAATTCGGTACCTACGCCATTTTGATGTGTTTCGTATTCACGAACCTTTTGCGAGATAATTTTGCCGGTTTCAGAATCAACAATGACAACTTCTGCTTTATTTTCTTTTGGGTTAAGTTTATTAAAAATATCATATTGATACTTTTTGCGCTTATAGTCAAAGATAAGAGAGGCTGTTAAGTCCACACCTTTTTTATGCTTAAAAGCTTTTTTAGCAATGAATATGGCTTCGTTTTCACTAATAAATGTGCAGCTACGGCCATCTTTATAAACATAGCATGGAATTATAGCGTAATCAAAAGGCTTTATAATTTTAAAAGCCGAATCGTAGCGTATGTTTAAGTCTCCAAAATTACTGTCGTAAATTATTTGATGCCCAATATCAGAACCAATGGTGTCATGGAATACCAACGCAAGTTCAGGCTTAACCAGATCTAATATATCTTTAAGGTCTGAGTTTAATATACTGTCTGCAAGTGTAACCGCCTTTACATTAGCAAGATATTCCTGCTCGCTTTTAAGGAACGCCGTATCAATATATTTGAGGGTTTCAAGGCTGTTCACTTTTTGGGCATTACCTGCACAACAGCATATCAAAAAAGATATTAGCAGGTAATGCCCCGGATATTTTATGGTAGTGTCAATAATTATTGGTTAATGCTCTCGCCCTTTTGTATCATAAAATCTTTAGTGTACTCACCTATGGGCGATAACCCGTAACCGTTCATATACGATTTTTTAGCCCTTTTAAGGTCGCCGGTCATTTCATAATACATACCATCATAGTACTCGCCAATGGTTTTTTTAGGGTAATTTTTCTTAGCCAGTGCAGCAAGGTCCCTAAGCTCGTCATACATGCCATTTTTGCGTATGGCAGCCTCTATAGCTTTAAAATCGGCAAGGCGAATTACCATTTTTACACCAAGGTCTTTTTCTATAATGTCATACTTGTTTTTAAGATAATCTACATAGCCCGATTTTAGGGTTTCTATTTTATCTTTATATTCAATAGGCGAAATAGGTCTGTACGATGCAAAAATATTATACAATGCACCCGGTGCACCATAAGGTACAAGAGAGTAGTGCGAGCCTGTAATAAAATCTTCAAACAGGTATTTTACATTTGGGTTGCTTACAGCTTTAATTTTTTCGTCTAAAGATTTTATTGCTTTGCGCAGTTTAGGCGAGTCTCCCTCGGCAGTACATAAATAAAAGAATACCGGTTTAGTGCTCGATGCCAGCATTTCGGGCAGGCGGGTTTCCATATCGGTAGCCATAACGGGGCTAAATGCTATAAAACCAGTAAAAGGCGATTTTTCCCTGTAAAGGAAAAAGCTTGCCATAGTTGCAGTAACGTCATGCCCGGCAATTACTTTATAAGGCGAAATGCGGTAGGTTTTTTCAAGGTGCGGTACAAGCTCTTCGCCTATAAACTGGAAAAACTTATCTCCGGTAGTTTCCGGCAATCCGGTTTCCTCGCTAACGCGTGAGTCGTCTTCGCGCTGGTTGCCATAATTTTGGGCAACCCCCACAATAATAGCTTCCGGCAGTTCGTCCCAGTAAGTTGTGTAAGCAAGGGTACCTTCAAAAGGGCCGGTTAAATACTCACCGTCAAGCACCAGTATAAGAGGGTATTTTTTGTCTTTATTTTGTTCGTAAAGAGGGGGTAATGTTACGGTAATAGATCTTTTCGCATTTAGTTTTTCAGAGAAAACCTCTTCAGTCTTTTTCTGGGCAAGCAAAGGGCTTGCTGTAATAAACAGCAATAGTAAAGTAATGTATCTCATGGCGTTACAATTTTAAGGGGATAAAATCAACAGGCAAGATACTAATTATTTCTTTCTGTAAAGCAATGGGAGCAGTAAAAAAGAGAAACCGCCCAAAATAATTACAAGTCCGGTTTGCGAAGCCCATATTATCCAGCCAAAAGCGGTACCTGCAGCATAGGGCAGGCCGTATACCTCTAACAGTTTTGCCACAGCAATAGGAAATAGCCCAAAGCCTCCATTGCTAAAAGTTATGGCAAGGCTGCCCACTACAAAAGCGAGCATAACAACATTAAAGCTAAGGTGCGAAGTCTCCGGCAGGGCAAAAATGGTAATATAAAACATTAGTATATAAGTAGACCAGATGTATACCGACAGAATAAGGAACGGCCATTTATTAGGCATTTTAAACACGCTTAAAACGCCCTCTACAAGCCCGGCAATTTTTATTTTGAGTTTTAGCAGCCACGCCATGCGCGAATACATGTAAAAAAGTACAGAGGCTGTAAAAAGTATAAGAGCAATTATAGCATAAAACAATAGTTTTTCGTAGGGCACATTAGTGCTTACATATTCTTTTAGTGCGCTGTATTGTAATGCTATAGTGCCGCCAAGGCAAATAATTAGCAGGAAAAGGTCTATAACCCTTTCTGATATTATAGTACCAAAAGCCTTATCAAAAGGTACATCGCTGTAGCGTTTTAAAACCAGTGCACGGCTTACCTCGCCACTGCGTGGTATGGTAATATTCATTAGATAGGTTATGCATACTGCCGAGAACTTTAAAGGGAAAGGGGCAGTGTAACCCATGTGTGCCAGTGTATACTTCCAGCGGTAGGCGCGTGCAATATAACCCGTTACACCTACAAATAAAGCAAGGCCCACATAAAGATAATCGGCAGTTTTAAAGCTTCGCTTTATTTCTTCAAGTTCTTTAGAGCTAAGCTGGTTATAGGCATATATAACTAAAAATACTCCCAGTATAAGTGGGAGTACTATGCTTAAAATACGGATTATTTTTTTTTTCAAAACTTATGTTAGCGAGTTATCTGCTTCGTTAGGAAAAACAATAGCAGGTTTAAAAGTCTTAGCTTCCTCAAAATCAAGGATGCCGTAAGATATAATTATAATAATATCGCCGCGCTGTACTTTGCGTGCCGCAGGGCCATTAAGGGTAATGTCTCCGCTGTTCCTGTTTCCTTTTATAATATAAGTTTCTAAACGCTCGCCATTATTAATGTTAACGATAGATACTTTTTCTCCCTCAATCATATTGGCAGCTTCCATCAGTGCTTCATCTATCGTGATGCTGCCTATATAGTTTAAATCGGCTCCGGTCACCGTAACGCGGTGAATCTTGGATTTTACAACTTGAATTTGCATGGCGCAAAGGTAATCAATTTAATGAAATATTGTCTATTAACCTAACATTGCCTAAAAAAACTGCAATAAAAGCCCTGTATTTTGTGTTTTCCTTTACTGTTGCGGGTTCTAAAGTATCTTCGGGCGCTATTTCAAAATAGTCGGTTTTGTATTCGGGGTGTGCGGCAAAAGCGTGTGCCACATAATCTTTAACGGTAGTTATAGAGCTTTCTGCAAACTTATTTTTAGCTTCCTGCAACGTTTGGTATATAAAGGCGGCATCTTCTTTTTCGGCAGCGGTAAGGCGTTCGTTGCGCGAACTCATGGCAAGGCCGTTAGGCTCACGGCTTATGGCGCAGCCCACAATATTAATGGGCATGTTGTTCTTTACCACCAGTTTTTTCACAATCTGTAATTGCTGAAAGTCTTTTTCGCCAAAGTAAGCATTGGTGGGGGTAACAATATCAAACAGTTTTTTTACAATAGTGCCCACGCCATCAAAATGGCCGGGGCGGTGTGCGCCTTCCATCTGGTTTTCCAGCCCGTCAAAATTATAGTGTTGCGAGGTGGTGTTACCGTCGTACATCTCATCAACCTCTGGTGCAAACACAATAATATCATCGCTTAGCGTTTTTATTTTGGCAGCATCGGCCTCCAGCGTGCGCGGATATTTTTTAAGGTCGTCCGGGTTGTTAAACTGTGTGGGGTTTACAAAGATGCTTACTACAGTTATTTTGTTTTGGTTTACGGATTGCTGCATAAGAGACAGATGGCCGCTGTGCAGCGCACCCATAGTGGGTACAAACCCTATAGAAGTTCCGGCTGCAATTGCAGTGGCAAGATGGTCCTGAAGGAGGGCTTTTTTATTGAAAATGAGCATTTGCGCAGTATTAATATAGGGGCAAATTTAATATATAGTTATAAACTGACCAAAAATGTTTAATTTTGCATGTTTTTAGAACCAAATAAAACTAAGTATTGAAGATGGAGGATAAGAGGATATTGTACGTATCATCTGAAGTTGTGCCCTATTTGGCTGAGAATGAAGTGTCTTTAATGTCGTATGATGTGCCAAAAATGATTAACGACCAGGGCGGTCAGATCAGGATATTTATGCCGCGTTACGGCAACATCAACGAAAGAAGACACCAGCTGCATGAGGTAATTAGGCTTTCAGGTATGAACCTTGTGGTAAATGATATGGATATGCCGCTTATTATTAAAGTAGCCTCTATACCAAAAGAGCGCATACAGGTATATTTTATAGACAACGACGAATATTTTAAAAGGAAAGCCACATTTAGCGATGAGGATGGTGTGCTGTACCCGGATAACGACGAGAGGGCTATCTTTTTTGCAAAAGGGGTAGTGGAGACCGTTAAAAAACTTAACTGGGTGCCCGATATTATACACGTACATGGCTGGCTTGCCGCTATGTTGCCTGTTTATATGAAGCATTACTATAAAGATGAAGCACTTTTTGCCGACACTAAAATAGTAACATCTGTATACAACCAGTCTTTTGATGGTACGCTTGATGAGAACATGCTTAAAAAAGTATTGTTTGATAATGTGCCCGAAGCAGATGTGAGCATGCTTGCCGTACCTGATTATACAAACATCATGAAGGCTACCATAGCACACTCTGACGCGGTTATTATAGCATCAGAAAATTTATCAGATGAGCTTGTAAGCTTTATCGAAGCATCGGGAAAACCGTTCCTGCCATTTACATCTAAAGATAATTTTGCATCGGTGTATACTAATTTCTATAGAAATCAGGTTTTATAGTAAAACCTTCAAAAAAATTGTATGAATACTATTTACCTCGTTAAGAGATTTTTTCTTGCTTTAACCATAGTCTTTTTTGTGTCGTGCGATACCGATTTTACAGAGATAGGCGCTAATGTGGTAGATGGCGATATACATAACAGCCTTATACGATTAGAAGCTCCTATAGTTGCTTATGATAAGGCAACAGGTGCTGTGCAGAGTAATAACCTTACTGTAAATACCCTTGGTGTTTATAATAACCCTGTGTTTGGTAAGACTACTGCAAGTTATGTAACGCAGGTACAGCTTGCCTCGGCAAACTTAAACCCTACGTTTGTTTCGCCGGTTTTAGACTCTGTGTATATATACATTCCATACACGAGTACTTTAACGGCATCTGCTACAACTAATTCAACTGCAAAATATACGCTTAGCGGTGTGTATGGCGATACCCTTAATTATTTTAAGCTTGATATTAAAAGAAATAATTTTTATTTAAGGGATAGCGATGCATCATCCGGTGGTACAGCCGGGCAAAAATATTATTCTGATGACAGGGATGCAATTGTAGGCTCTCCAGGCGAAAGTATACTTGAAGGCGGCCAGGTGCAGCAATTTAGGTACAGTGCAGGTGTGGTAAAACGCGAATTTAGATACACACCGGAAACTGAGGGTGCAACTGAAATAGGCGGCAGAGAAACTCTTGCCCCAGGGATGTATTTTCCTCTTAAAAAATCGACTTTTGAGACGCTCATATTTGCTGCGGGTGGTACCGGTAACCTGCTTAACAACTCTGTATTTACTAATTATTTTAGGGGTATCTATTTTGATGTAGAGCAAAATGGCGAAGGCGTTATGGGAACACCTGATTTTACAAAGGGTGTAATTACCATGAAGTACAGGGATAGTGTTATTACAACTACCAGCAGGACTCAGGTTAAAAAAACGCTTACATTAAACCTCACCGGTAATAGAATAAACTTTTTTACTAACGACTACAGAAGTGATTTCACATCGGCAATTGCAACCAGCGATGCTGTACTGGGAGATAACAGGCTTTATGTAAAAGGTGGCGAGGGATCTATGGCTTTGTTAGACATTAAAAATTCTACGATAGACTCTTTAAGGAACATTGCCGCCACAGGAGAGCGCGTTCTTGTTAACGAGGCTAACCTTGTGTTTTATGTAGACCAGGTTAAAATGCAGCCCGTCCAGGATATTTATGCGGCTAATAATGCCCGGGTTGAAGAGCCTATACGTATATTTTTGTATGATGTAAATAATAAGAGGCCTCTGTATGATTATTATACAGATGGTACTACGGTAACGTCTAACACTAAATACTCTAAATATGTACACGGCGGATTGCTGGAACGCTCCAGCGGTAGGGGTACACAATATAAAATAAGGATTACAGACCATATTAACAACCTTATTAATAAAGATTCTACAAACGTTAAGCTGGGCTTAGTGGTTACCGAAGATATAAACACTATTACAAGTGCGGCTTTAAAGAACCCCTTTGAAAATGAGCCGTGGATGGGCGCAGTGCTTCCGGTGCAGCCTTTTGTAAGGGTAAGTACACTGCCTACAGCATCTGTAATGCATGAGTTTGGAACTGTACTGTATGGTAATAACATACCTGCAGGCGACCCTGATTATGACAAGCGTTTAAAGCTTGAGATTTTTTACACGAAACCTGAATAAATATAGAGTATGTGCGGAATTGTAGGTTATATAGGCCACAGAGAGGCTTATCCCGTGATTATAAAAGGACTTAAAAGGCTGGAATACCGTGGTTATGACAGTGCCGGTGTGGTACTGTATGACCAGGGAGAACTTAAGCTTTGCAAGACTAAAGGTAAAGTGAGCGACCTTGAGGCTAAGGCCGAAAAGGAACTTGACACTACCGGTACTATAGGTATTGGCCACACTCGCTGGGCTACACATGGTGTGCCTAACGATGTAAACTCGCACCCGCATTACAGTAACTCGGGCAACCTGGTTATTGTACATAACGGTATAATAGAGAATTACGACCCGCTTAAAAAAGAGCTTATAAAAAGGGGCTATACTTTTAAGAGCGATACAGATACAGAGGTGCTTGTTAACCTTATTGAAGAAATAAAAAAACAGGAGCATATAAAACTGGGCAAAGCGGTACAAATTGCCCTTAACCAGGTGGTGGGTGCTTATGCCATTGTGGTTTTTGATAAACAAAACCCCGATGAAATTGTGGCAGCCCGTTTGGGTAGCCCCCTTGCCATAGGTGTGGGCGAAGATGAATTCTTTATCTCGTCAGACGCTTCTCCGTTTATAGAATATACTGCTAATGCCGTGTATCTTGATGATGAGGAGATGGCTATTATAAGCCTGGACAAGCCACTTGCCATACGTAAAATAAAAGACGACTCGTTAGTAGACCCATATGTACAGGAACTGCAAATGAATCTTGAACAGATAGAAAAAGGCGGTTTTGACCACTTTATGCTTAAAGAGATCTATGAGCAGCCCAATGCTATTAAAGATACTTTTAGAGGAAGGCTTCGCGTTGCCGAGGGTATTGTAAAAATATCGGGTGTAGAAGATAACCTGCAAAAATTTATGAATGCCGACAGGATTCTTATCATTGCCTGTGGTACTTCATGGCATGCCGGCCTTGTGGCCGAATATATTTTTGAAGAGTTTGCCCGTATACCTGTAGAAGTAGAATATGCATCAGAATTTAGGTACCGTAATCCGGTAATTCGCCCTAACGACGTGGTTATTGCCATATCTCAGTCGGGTGAAACTGCCGATACCCTTGCTGCCATTAAACTGGCTAAAGAGAGTGGTGCATTTGTATTTGGTGTGTGTAATGTAGTAGGGTCATCAATATCCCGCGAAACACATAGTGGTGCTTACACCCATGCCGGCCCTGAAATTGGGGTGGCATCTACAAAAGCATTTACTACACAAATTACCCTGCTTACCCTTATGGCACTGCGCATAGCGCGTGCTAAAGGCACGATGGCAAGGGCAGATTATTACCGTTACCTTCAGGAACTGGAATTAGTTCCGGATCTTGTGGCAGAGGCTTTAAAATCTAACGATAATGTGCAGGCTATTGCCGCTATTTATAAAGATGCGCCTAACTGTATTTACCTGGGCCGTGGGTATAATTACCCTGTGGCACTGGAAGGCGCACTTAAACTAAAAGAAATATCGTACATACATGCCGAAGGCTACCCTGCTGCAGAAATGAAGCACGGCCCTATAGCGCTTATAGATGAGCGTATGCCGGTTGTAGTTATTGCACCTAAACAGGAGCATTACGACAAAATTGTAAGTAACATACAGGAGATAAAAGCCCGTAGCGGAAAGATAATTGCCGTGGTTACAAAAGGCGATACCCAGGTAAAAGCCCTTGCCGACCACGTTATAGAAATTCCGGAAACGAGTGATGCCTTATCACCATTACTGGCTACCATACCACTTCAGTTATTAAGCTACCATATTGCGGTAATGCGTAACTGTAACGTAGACCAGCCAAGAAATTTAGCAAAATCGGTTACGGTAGAGTAACCTGTTTATAATAGAGCATGCAAGCCGCTGAGAATAATTTCTTAGCGGCTTTTTTGTATATTTGAGAAAAGCTTTTGTTAAATGCATGATTATAATAGGGAACACGCAGAAAAGATTATAGAAGATATATTTAAAGGCGAATATATTGCAACAGAAGAAAAAGAGAGTAAAAGCTACTTTTTTGTAAGTTACAAACACAAATTATATGATGAAGATGACGACCGTGCTGTCCGTGTAAGTGTAGGTCCATTAGTTTTCTATAAGAATACCGGAGAGTACAAGCTTTCGGGTACGGGCGATATTTTAAGAGACACATTTGAAGGTGAAATGAAAGAAGCGTACGGCTATAGTGATGAGCCTGATTCTATATTTGTAAAACCATTAATACCTGAAATTATTGCAGGAATACAACGACGCAGATACGTAAATTTACTGGATGCCCAGTTTATGCTTGAAAGTCTTAATGAACAATATCCCGGCATTGAAGATGCTATTAGACAACTGCGCCGGGATATACCTTATTCTGAATATTTTATATTTTTAAGTGATAACCCTGATCATTACAAAGCGGTAAAAACTTTATGGGATTCTTTTGGATTCAGATATCATTGGGTTGAAAATGATTTATTGTTACACCGTAGCAAGGAATAGCTAAGGCCACCAAATTGTATATTATAATAACTTTTTGAGGGATGTGTAATTTCTGCTTAATCTATTCTTATCTATCTTTACAACAAATAAAAAATTATGGTTTTTGTTATTTTTTTGGTGGTAGCTGTTGCCGCCGGATTCTTTTTGTATAAAAAGCCAAAGAGCAAGACGGTTACGGGTTTTCCGGCGCAGTGGCAAAGCCTGCTGGAGGAGAATGTGCATTTTTATCGTGAGCTACCTGCGGAGCGCCAGCCTGAATTCAGGCAGCGCATTATGCAGTTTTTAAGCGAAGTATATATAGAGGGTGTGCAAATGGAATTGACCGATCTTGATAAGCTACTTGTTGCCAGCAGTGCCGTAATACCGGTTTTTGGCTTTAAAGAATGGCATTATAGTAACCTGAGCGGTGTGTTGCTGTACCCGGATTATTTTGACGAAGACCTGCAATTTGCCGATAGCGACAAAATGCGCAATATAGGCGGGCTGGTGGGTACCGGCAGGTTTGAAAAGCAAATGATACTGAGCAAAAGGGCATTGTATCATGGTTTTACCAATACTACCGATAAAAGTAATACCGGTATACATGAGTTTGTGCATTTGATTGATAAAATGGACGGCGTTACCGATGGTATCCCCGAAAGGCTGCTGGGGCAAAACTACGTTATACCGTGGGTAAATTTAATGCACAAAACCATGGAAGAGATAAATGATGATAAATCGGATATCAGGGAATATGGCGGTACCAACCAGGCAGAGTTTTTTGCGGTAGTATCGGAATACTTTTTTGAACGCCCCGATTTGTTGGAAAGCAAACACCCTGAACTTTTTAAGATGTTAGAGATGTGTTTTTATCCGAAGGGGTAAGTTTTATTAGGAATGGTTAAAAATAAACTTGATAGTACATTGTTCAATGTTTAGTTTTTGCACTATTTAATATTAATAATTGAATGACTTATTAGATGATTAATTATAGGCAAAATAGGATAAATAATCCTAAAGAGATAAATTTTGAATATATAGATAGTGAATTGAGAGATGGTAAGGACGTCATAGTGCAATTTTCCGACTTGACATTTTCTGATGCCATACTTTCCCAATTAGATAAATTATGTGATAAGTATGACAGTAATTTTGGTGTTAGATTTTATGGAAATTATTCAGGTTCATTTGATTTCAAAACATTATTAAAAATTCCTCATGTAAAATACCTATCCGTGGACTGTATGATAAATGCACATAATATCTTAGTAATCTCAGAATTACAATATTTAAAAAAACTTTCGTTGGGGGTGTTTGAACTTAAAGAGACTGAAATATTAAATCTAAGTAATCTTAAAAAACTTAAAGAGTTGATATTGACCGATACTAAAACTAAAGCTTTGAATCTTGATTACTTAAGAGATTATAAAAATTTAAAGCTTTTGATAATTTGTGGACATACTAAAAATATTGATGCGGTTGGAGAAATTGTAGGTTTGGAGTTTCTTTCATTGAATTCAGTTAAGAGAGTTTCAATATCATTTGTCAATAAACTAATTAACCTCAAAACTTTAAAATTAATTTTAGGGAGCAGAAATAATATTAATGAAATTGATGAAAATAAAATTGAAAATCTCGAAATTGTTTGGGTGAGAGGTTTTAACGACCTAAGTTGCATTTCAAATTTCAAAAACTTAAAGAACTTCCTTATTGAAGATAATATTCAATTAGAAAGCATTAAATTTGATATAGAATTTCCCTTTTTAGAGTCCTTAAAAATATTAAATTGTAAAAAACTTAATTACATAAATGGTATTAATAATTTAAAGGTATTGAAGCAAATTATTATTTCTAAGACGGATGTTAATTTTAATTCATTTATAAACCAGAATTTACCTACAAGTTTGAGTTATGTCGGATTCTATACGACTAAGTCTAAAGTCGATAAAGAAATTAAAAATAAATTAGTAGAGCTGGGATACAAAACCAGATAATACTATCATGAAAAACTACAACAACATACAATCATTTGACGAGCTTATTGATTTATAGCATGGAAAAATTGACACCGAAAGCGGAAATGTATATGAGGAACATTCGCAAATGTTTATTATAAGTGAGATGCTTAAAGAAGCTCGTAAAGATGTTAACCTTACACAGGAGCAGTTAGCCGAAAAAACGGGAACGTAGAAAAGTTACATTTCAAAAATTGAGAACGGTAAAGGAAATATACAGCTATCTACATTAATCAGGATTTTTTGAAGTTAATCTTAATAAACGAATTGGCTTGACTTTTTTGTAGCATATAAGCTCTTGAAGAATATGAAATTTTACAAACACCTTTCAACAACATTTTTTATAATTACACTTTGGTGTGTATACGTATTTTTTGATTATTATTCAGACCGTTCTTTCATGGCTGGCTTAACCCTGTATATTGATTATTTATTTAGTGCCCTATTTGTTTTATTTCTTGCCTTAATTTCGCTTTTTTTAAGTTTTAGTAAATTTAAGGCGAGTGCTTTAAGTAATTTTCTCTACGTTTTTTCGGCGTTTACAAATATTTTTTTAGTTGCTGTGTATTCTTTACAGTTAGTGTTTTCGAATAGGGTAAGAGAGTTCTTTTCAGTTTGGGAACCTATTAACGGCATATTACTATTTCAAATGTTTTTTGGTGTATATTTGTTTGTATACATATACAAAAATAAAATTTACAACCAGCCTTATTAATAGCTTATAATATTTAAGCTATCCCCACTATCAACAAAACAAACCCTAACTTAATAGCATTCCCTATCCGTTTTTGTGAGAAACCTCCTTTTTATTGAAAAAAACGTAATTTGGGTATTGCGTAATTCACATTTAAAAAACTATCTTTGCACTCGGAAAAAAGAGGTTTTTTCTTAGTCGATAAATAGCTGTTTAATAAATACATAAGCAATGTCTAAAGTAATAGGAAAAGTTGCACAGATTATCGGACCAGTGGTAGACGTGGTGTTTGACACCCAAAATGCTGAGCTTCCAAAAATTTACGATTCATTAGAGATCATTAAAAAAGATGGTTCAATACTGGTACTTGAGGTACAATCGCACGTAGGCGAGAACACCGTTCGTACTATAGCAATGGACTCTACCGATGGTTTGAGCAGGGGTACAGATGTTGCCGCTACAGGCGCTCCTATCCAGATGCCTATAGGTAGCGACATTTATGGCCGTTTGTTTAATGTAATAGGCGACGCTATTGATGGCCTTGGCAACCTGCCTAAAGCAGGCGTGGATGGTTTACCTATTCACCGTTCGGCTCCAAAATTTGAAGACCTTTCAACTTCGTCAGAGGTTTTATACACAGGTATTAAAGTAATCGACCTTATTGAGCCTTATGCAAAAGGTGGTAAGATTGGATTATTTGGTGGTGCCGGTGTTGGTAAAACCGTATTGATCCAGGAGTTGATCAACAATATAGCAAAAGGTCACGGTGGTCTTTCGGTATTCGCAGGAGTAGGTGAAAGAACACGTGAAGGAAATGACCTTCTTCGTGAAATGCTTGAATCAGGCATCATTAAATATGGTGACGAGTTTATGCACTCTATGGAAGAAGGCGGATGGGACCTTGCGAAAGTAGACAAAGCCGGTATGAGGCAATCTAAAGCTACGTTCGTATTCGGACAGATGAATGAGCCGCCAGGAGCACGTGCACGTGTTGCACTTTCGGGACTTACCATTGCCGAATATTTCCGTGACGGAGCAGGTGAAGCACAAGGTAAAGACGTACTTTTCTTTGTAGATAACATTTTCCGTTTTACACAGGCAGGATCTGAGGTATCTGGTCTGTTAGGCCGTATGCCTGCAGCGGTAGGTTACCAGCCTACACTTGCTACAGAGATGGGTGCTATGCAGGAGCGTATTACTTCTACAAAAAGAGGATCCATTACATCGGTTCAGGCGGTTTACGTACCTGCGGATGACTTAACCGACCCGGCTCCGGCTACAACTTTTGCCCACCTTGATGCTACAACATCATTATCACGTAAAATTGCTGAGCTTGGTATTTACCCTGCGGTAGACCCGTTAGAGTCAACCTCAAGGATACTTACCCCGCTAATTCTTGGCGATGAGCACTACAACTGTGCACAAAGGGTAAAAGAAATTCTGCAAAAATACAAACAACTACAGGATATCATTGCTATCTTAGGTCTTGAAGAGCTAAGTGACGACGATAAACTATCGGTAAGCCGTGCACGCCGTGTGCAGCGTTTCCTTTCTCAGCCATTCCACGTGGCAGAGCAGTTTACAGGTATACCAGGCGTTCTTGTAGATATTAAAGACACTATAAAAGGCTTTAACATGATTATAGACGGTGAACTTGACCACCTTCCTGAAGCTGCCTTTAACCTTAAAGGTACCATTGAAGACGTGATCGAGGCCGGACAAAAAATGCTTGCTGAAGTATAAAAACAGTTTACAGTTTACGGTTAACAGTTTACAGTTGCTAAACCGTTAACCGTTAACTGTTAGCTTAAAACTAAAAGATATGTTATCATTAGAAATAGTATCGCCGGAAGGCCATTTGTTTAAAGGCAATGTAACATCTGTTACGGTGCCGGGTGTAGATGGCGAATTCCAGATGCTTAACCACCACGCTAATATTGTTGCAATACTGGCGCAGGGAAGCATTAAGATAGCGGTTCCTGATTTTAAGGCAAATGCAGCTTTTAGCGAGCGTTTTACAAAATCTGACAAGGACCAAAAGTTCCTTTTGCCTATATCAAGCGGCACACTGGAGCTTAACGACAATAAAATTATTATTTTGGTTGATTAGAAATTCATCTATACACTAAAAGTCCCCATACTTATCTTAGCATGGGGACTTTTTTTATAGGTAAAGTTTTTATCTTTAATGGCATGAAAATGTACTTTCAGCAATATAAACCATCTCAGGCCCAATACACTTTAGGCATTGCCGGTCTCGTTGTAGCATTAATATCTATAATTATAATTGTGCTTTTTTGCAATAAAGTATATTGGATAGGCTCGTCTGATTATGTAATGGCGATTAAAGCCATTGGCCCCGGATTAGTATTTGCGATTGCCTTTTTACCTAAAAAAATGCTGGTAATTACTAAAGGTTTAAAATGCATAACAATGCATACAGAGTATATTTTTATGTTTTTTAGCATTGCTTTGCCAAAAAAAACCTTACCTGAAATTGATTATGTTTGTGCATTTTGCCAATTGCAAAGCGATAGCGACAATGCCGGTAATATAGATTATTCTTATATATATGATGTAAATGCATGGTATGGAAACAAACATATAAAATTGTGTAGTCAGTATAATGCTGAGTCAGCTATGTAGGTAGCAACAAAGCTCGCTGGTTATCTTAAATGCGACTTGCTAAATGCTACAGATCATAATAATAAAGAGTGGATAGAGTTATCATATAGAAATGATGATGTGCAACCATAATGACAAATCATGATAAACACTACTAACGACATTATAATTAGTGAACGTAATCGCCCGCGCTGGCAAAGTGTATTGGCAGCATTGTGCTATGCGCTGATGTTTATGTTTGTAGGGCTGATGATATTTGGATTATATACCTATCCCGGCAAGCAGGGATTCAGAGCTTTTGTGAGCTCTTTTAACTGCGCGGTATTTATGCTGGTTTTTGGCTTGCGGTTCTCTGTTATAACCAGTATATATTTTGATATGGCTGGGCGGCGTTATAAAAAAGAATATAAAGTGGGCTTTGTTCGTTTTGGTAAGTGGCAGCAATTGCCGGATATAGATTATGTGTCGGTTTTTAAGCAGGCAGTTACATTACCGGGTGAAGATGATGGCCACGTATTTAACGTAAATGTGTGGTATGGAATTAACCAGCATTTTACAATTTATACCAAACCGGAGTTAAAGCCGGCTTATGATATGGCTTTGTACATTGCATCGCGCACAAGGGTAGAACTCTTAGACGCCACCGATTCTCAAAACAAAATATGGATTACACCATTTGTAGAAACCCAAAGCTGGGGTTTGCCTGCTGCTAAGGTAAATAAGAGAGGATTGCGGTAAGTATTATTTCTTTATCTGATGTTTAGTGCCTTTTTGGAATATTGTTAACAGACATGTTCCAATGACGGGGTGTTTCAAGCTTATAAAGCCCAGGCTTATATGAAAGTATTTTAATATCGAAAATATAATCTCCATTATATACTGTTTTTGCTAAAGAATTACCACACCTCGCTCCGGGCTGATTGTTTTTAAGGGGGTAGTTTTTATAAACTAAAGAAAGATTAAGGTTAGGTGATCCGTCACGCGTAGTAATATTTTCAAGGGTTACAATTTTAATCGAATCTTTTTCAATCGTCCCTATTTCCCTATTCCAGAGTTTAACATCATATAAATTTTCTCCTGTTTTGTTCTGTAATGACAATTTTACCTGTGCTTTAATTCCATGAGCCGTGAACAGTAGAAGTAATATCAGTTGTATTATTTTCATAAGGGTATTATTATGTCGAAAAGACTTACAAATATCTTACCACAATTTTAAGCTACATTGATAATCACTTTATGATAAGACTGCAGCAACGTGTAAAAGGCCATTGCAACTTACATTACACGATAAATTATAACTTATTATCTTCTACAAACTCCATAATATCGCCGGGCTGGCAATTCAAAATCTCGCAAATAGCCTCAAGGGTACTAAAGCGTATCGCCTTGGCTTTGCCTGTTTTAAGTATAGAGAGGTTAGCCGTGGTCATGCCTATACGGTCGGCCAGTTCGTTACTGCGCATTTTGCGTTTGGCCAGCATAACATCAAGGTTTATTATTATAGGCATGATTATACGGTTAAATCATTCTCTTCTTTAATGGTTTTCGCCATAAGAAATACTTCGCTAAGTACCATAAAAAACAGTGCGAGGCTTATGGTAAATAATCCTGAACCAAAACCGTCTACACCTAACCCTATTTTTACGTGGCCCTGCGAAATGGTTTTAAAAACAAATGGAGGAAGAAGCCACAGTACTGCCGCTACAAGGAAAGCCTTACCTGTTTGATCTAAAAACTTTATAACCCTGTCATCAAATATTACTTTTTTAGAGAACAGGAATAATGTCTTCTTAAACAGGTATATAGCATAGGTAAAAAAGCAATGGCCTGTATAAAACAACAGCATAAGGATTATAACCTCTGTATTAATATCAGTAACAGGTTCATTGTTTATTTTAAAAGGTATCCTGCCGGGCATAAATGCTACGGTAATTATAAATGGGAGCCCAAGGAAGACCACTATTATTGAGGCGATAAACAGGATGTTTATAAATGTCTGGAGTATTGGTAAGCGTTTCATGTTTAAATAATTTTGATTTATAAAGTAAGGTCGTTTTCTGCTTTAATGGTTATGGCAATCCGCATAATTTCGCTAAGTACCATGAAAAATACGCTAATACTTACAACCAGCATCCCGGTATTAAAGCCATTAAAGGCTAAACCTATTTTCGGACCATCGGCGTATGCCTCAGCTACCAAGCTGGGTATTATCCATAGTGCGGCTGCTGCAAGCAAATATCTTCCGGTATTGTTTAATATTTTAACAACTCTGTCGTCAAATATAATTTTTTCCGAGATTAATAAAAGTGTTTTTCTAAAGAGGTAAATGGCATAGGTGAAAAAACAGCACCCAGTGTAAAATAAAAGTATCATAAATATAAACCATACATTAAGTTCTACAAGAGGCTCGTCGTCTATTTTAAACGGAATTTTACCCATTATTTTTAATGCGATGATGAAGGGAGCAAATAAAATAACGAACATGAAGTTAACAATGAGGAGAACCTTTATAAGAATCTGTAATAGGAAAAGACGTTTCATATATTTGGTAGTTTAGATTTCAACAAATATATAAATTATTGATAAACGATAATTAATAGTTGTAAAAAAATATTTAATTATTTTTTTGTTCGTTATTTAGTTTGTTATTTTTGAAGTATGAAAAGCCTTCCTAAATCATTATCAGATAAACTGGCCGAACGTATCAATGCCAATGCCCTTAGACAACTCGGCACAGATAATGCATTGATCGATTTTTCATCTAACGATTATTTGGGATTATCGGTATCTAAAGACATTTTTGATGGTGCACATGATTATCTTATTCGAAATAATATAATTGTAAATGGCTCTACAGGGTCAAGGCTCATATCCGGCAACCACAGCCTTTATGAAATTACTGAGAAAACAGTTGCCGACTTTCATGATGCCGAAAGCGCGCTTATATTCAATTCAGGATATGATGCTAACGTAGGGTTTTTTAGCTGTGTGCCTCAAAAGGGAGATGTAGTGCTGTATGACGAATATATCCATGCATCAATACGCGACGGTATACGGCTTAGTAATGCCACGGCATATAAGTTTGCGCATAATAATATTGAAGTGCTTACAGGTCTTGTAAAGCGCTACAGGGACAGGGCTAATGAGGTGTATGTAGTTACCGAATCTGTTTTCTCGATGGATGGCGATTGCCCGCACCTTGATGCTATGGCTGCCTTTTGTGCTGACAATAATTGCAGGCTGGTGGTAGACGAAGCGCATGCCCTTGGCGTGTTTGGGCATAGAGGCGAAGGCCTTATTCAATTACTCAATTTGCAGGATGTTATTTTTGCCCGAATAATGACTTTTGGTAAAGGCTTGGGTTGTCACGGTGCCGCAATTTTAGGTTCGGCAGCGCTAAGAAGTTATCTTATAAACTTTGCCCGAAGCTTTATATATACCACCGCATTGCCACCACATTCACTGGCAACCATACTTACCGCTTACAACTATCTTGATACATCGGTTTTAGAGAAAGAAACACTGCAAATCAACATCCTGTTTTTCAACGCCGAAATAGAAAGATTAGGCTTAGCTGGTTTCATAGAAAGCAATTCGGCTATACAATGCGCAGTAATTCCCGGTAACGAAAAGGTAAAACAAATAGCAGCTACCCTGCAGCAATATGGTTTTAGCGTTAAAGCTATATTATCGCCCACGGTACCGCAGGGGCACGAACGGCTAAGGTTTTGCCTGCATGCCTATAATACAAAAGAACAGGTTACACAGGTAGTAGAGTTGCTCGCTAATTCTCTCCTTTATCCATAATGTCTTTTATTTTGGCATCGTGCTCTTTATCTTTTTCCTTTTCAATCTTTGCTTTTTTGGTTTTCCGGTTGCGCTTTTTAAACCAGTTGTCATCTTCTTCACCAAAAAGGTATGCATAAGGTTGTGTGTCAGGACTCAGCTCAAAGAGTTTTTTAAGTATGGCAATCGTGGGTATAATAAGTATCATACCCAATACTCCCCATATAGCCCCGCCTACAAGCAATCCTAAAAAAGTTACAAGTGCATTAAGGTTTACATTACCGCCGGTAATTTTTGGGGTAAGAAAAGCACCCTCCAGCAACTGTATAAATATAAACGAAACGGCAACAGCTATGGGGTAAAAAAGGCTGTCTTTTGTTATAAGTGCAAAAAAGAACGGCATAATAACCCCTAACGATGGCCCCAAATATGGCACAATATTAAGCATGCCCGCCACTACGCCAAAAAATATAGCGTGCTTTATGCCTAATGCAAACAGTACTGCTGTGTTAACTACAGCCAGTATGCCCATTACTTTACTGGCGCCAAATATATAAGAGTGTACAATTTTGCGAATAGACGTTAGCTTGTCTAAAAGGAAGTTGTTGTCCTGTTTGCTGAATACTTTAGTTACAAACACGGCAAGGTGGTCGCGGTATATAAGCAGGAAAAAAATAAATACGGGTAGTAAAATAACGTTAGATAGTGTATTGAGCATGTTAACAAACAACTGGGTTGCAGTGCCGTCTACCGGTTTTACCATGTCTACCGCTTTTTTAAATTCGAAACCATTTGGCATACCCAGGTCAAACCCAAAGGTTTCCATACACCATTTATTGGCAAGTATTACAAACGAGTTTAGCTTTGTGGTAAGGTCGCCGCCCAGGTCGTGCATAAAGCCGCGGAGCTGAAGGTATATAAGGAAAAATATCCCGCCAATAATTGTAATAAAAAGGATAAGGCAAATGGCTGCGCTTATAGATCGGGGAATTTTTCGGCGTTCCAGCCTGTTGCACGACGATGTTAGCAGCATGGCTATATAGCCAGATATAAGAAGGGGTACTAATATGGCTTTTGCTATTATCATAAAAAATACAATGATAATAATGAGCAGGGCTATAAAAACCGTTTTTATGTAGTTGGGTACTTTTAGCGTTTCCATATAAGTAAAAACATGTTAAATTATGATGGTTCTACTCAAAATTAGTAATTACAATTGCCTATTGTGGTAATATTATATTAAAATTAAAAAAATATCATGGGTCTTTTCCGTATAAAGTTGATATTTTTACATCCTGAAAACCAACCTCACGCTACAGGATAATCCTTACGATATCTACTATGGCTTATGTATCCTGCTTACATATCAATTGGGTTTAAAACCAGGCTGATTAAACCTTGCCGGACAAATTACACTACAACAATATCCTGACATTAAATAACCTATTAATAAATACTTAAGTATGAACGTTAAAATTACACAAAAACAAGTAACAATTTGGCTGTGCCTGCTTCTTGGGGTTATAGTAAATGCACAACAACCCGGCGAACTGGATACGAGTTTTAATGTTGGTGCAGGAATAGATGGCACTATACACAATATGGCCTTACAGCCCGATGGTAAAGTAATTATAGCAGGTGTTTTTACCTCCTATAATGGTGTAGCACGCACTAACTTAGCACGGCTTAATGCAGATGGCAGTCTTGATACTGCTTTTAATGCTGCCGCAGGACCAAATGACGACATCTATGCTCTTACGCTGCAGCCCGATGGCAAAATACTCATAGGAGGCCATTTTTCAACTTATAATGGGGTAAGCCGCAGCCAGATTGCGCGCCTTAATACCGACGGAAGCCTTGATACTACCTTCGATCCTGGTACGGGTCCGGGTGTGATAAACTCCAGATATTACAATACCACTTCTATTGGTGTCCAGTCTGATGGCAAGGTCATTGTAGGAGGCAGTTTTGACACTTACGATGGATTGTCGCGCAACTGTATTGCCCGTTTATATGCCGACGGTAGCCTCGATGGTTTTTTTGACGTGGGAACTGGTTTGTTTAGTCATCAAGAGCAAGATGTTTTCTCTATTGTCGTACAGCCCGATGATAAACTGCTCATAGGAGGAGCTTTTGATAGCTATAATGGAATATCTCGTAACCGTATTGTTCGTTTAAATGCCGATGGTAGCCTTGATACTACTTTTGAACCGGAAACGGGAGCAGACGGCCCTGTTTTTACTGTTGCTGTTCAACCTGATAGTAAAGTGCTTATCGGGGGTAGTTTTAGTGCATACAATGGTACTGAAAGGCAACGTTTAGCCCGGCTAAACGCTGATGGTAGCTTGGATACTACCTTTACTCCCGGCACGGGGCTTGTTGCCATTCAATTTATTGCCACGCAGTCCGATGGCAAAATATTTATAGGGGGCAATTTCCTTACTTATGATGGTGTGGCGCGCAGTAATATTGCCCGCCTGAATGCTGATGGAAGTTTAGATACCACCTTTAACATTGGTACAGGGGCAGCATCCACTATTTTATCTATTGTGCTGCAACCGGATAATAAAGTTTTAATAGGAGGTTATTTTGTAACATACAACAGTGTTAACGTAAATAGTGTAGCCCGCTTATATGGAGATGAGCCCTGCAATACCCCCGCGCCCACCGCATCTGCACAACAGGCGTTTTGCAACGGTAGTACTGTGGCGAGCCTTACAGCCACCGGAACAGCCATACAGTGGTACAATACCCCGACAGGCGGTACAGTACTTGCCTTAACTGATGCTTTAACAAACGGCACCTATTATGCCGGCCAAGCCTTAGATGGTTGCGAAGGCCCAAGGAGTGCGGTGAGTGTCACGGTTATTTCTGTTCCTGCGCCTACGGGCGCGGCCGAACAACTAATAAGTGCAGCCAATGCCACAATATCAGGCATAGATGTTACGGGTACAAACGTTCAGTGGTATACTGCTGAGGCAGAAGCAATAGCAGCCGGCAATGCGATATCTCCCGATACTGTACTTATTAGTGGTACTACCTATTACGCAAACCAGACTATAGACGGCTGCACAAGCTCAACAGCTTTAGCGGTTACCACAACAGTAGCTTTGGGTGTTGAGGATGTAGTTAAAAACGTGTCAAAATTCTATCCTAACCCATTTGCCGACGAACTTAACTTCGAGTCGGGCCAAATAATTTCTAACATTGCAGTTTACAACCTTTATGGTAAACTGGTGTATGAAGCTGATTGGAATACAACCAGCGGTAAACTTAACATGAGCAATCTGCAGGCTGCAACTTACATTGCAAGAGTTAGAACCGGCAATACAGTTAAAAACCTGACTGTAATTAAACAATAATTATTTAAAGCCTTATAAACCAAAAGGTGGCCTTTAACAGGCTGCCTTTCTTTTTTTATAGTTAATTCCTAAAAATATAATTATTATGCCTCTTTGTGATATAGTCTTATTAACTTTGTAATGCCTGCCATATTTATAATTAAAGCATTCAATATTATAACACAATGAAATTATTTATTACCGGCATAGGTACCGATGTAGGCAAAACTATTGCCGCTGCAATTGTAACCCAGTCTCTTGAAGCTGATTACTGGAAACCCATACAAGCCGGCGACCTTGAAGATTCTGACAGCCATAAGATTAAAAAATATTTGTCTAATGCTATAACGGTAATTCATCCTAATAGTTATGCTTTTACGACCCCTGCAAGCCCACACCTTGCAGCAGAGTTGGATAATGTAATAGTTGATGTTGAACAAATAATTGAACCCAGAACAAATAACCGTCATCTTGTTATAGAGGGTGCAGGAGGAATTTATGTTCCGCTTAATGATAACGATACCATTGCCGACCTGATTAAGCTTGATTATAAGGTAATTGTAGTATCGCGGCATTACCTGGGCAGCATTAACCATACGCTGTTAACGGTCGAAGCTTTAAAGCACAGAGGGATTACTATTGCCGGGATTATTTTTAACGGTGATGAAAATGGAGCTTCAGAAAGTATAATCCTTAAAAAGACCGGTCTGGCAATGATAGGCAGGATTGAAAACGAGCCCTATTTTGACCAGAATGTAATTGCTGATTATGCCGATACTTTCAGGGAAACTTTATTAAACCTGTAATTATTTATTGTGGGCTATACCGTCTATAATCTCACCTATGGTAATTTGTATTGTAGTTTCCGTAAAGCCATTATCCAGCCTTTCGGTATAATTTAATACCCGCGATGGCCTGAAATCTAACGCATCGCCAATATACTTTAACAGGTTGTGGCCATCATCCTGAAAGAAAGTTTCGTTTTCGGGCTCTACAGCAAGGCGCACATATACTATGGTTTCATCATTATAAAGTGCAGGCCGGTTGTTACGCTCGCCATCATTAAGGTCATGGCTGCTTTCGTACTCATATTTAATAAGATCTACCACGTTAAGGTGTATCTTTTCTAATAAGGACCGAACAATTTTTAAATCACGGCTGTCATTATCATTAGTATTGTCAAGTTTGCTGTTAACGCGCAGTTGTACAAGTAAGTTATTCATTTTGATGGTATTTGTAGTAAAGTTATCTCTTTAAATTATAAAACTCTCTTAAGCAGATTATAAAAAAGCCACTATAATACAGAGATGTATAATTAATGCTGCTTGTTAAGCCGATTTTTTTATGTTTGCCGTATTTTTGCATAAAATTACATTACTTTGGCAACACCGGTTTCCATCATATCTCTTGCATCTTTTTCGCCTTTGGGTAACAACCCTGATAGCGTTTGGGAGAATTATCTTAGCGATAGGTCATTAATACATTCTACAACTATAGGGGGTAAAATTGTTCCCACGGCTTCGCTCTCAGATGATTTAAGGCTGCAGGCAGAAGATTTAAAGACGTCTAATGCTCATTATAAATACCTCGACAATTCTGTACTTTATGCATTACTTGCCTCAAGGCAGGCAGTACAAAAAGCAGGCTGGGGGCAAGATGATATTTTTGGGGTTAATATAGGTTCGTCGCGTGGTGCGACAGATATTTTTGAAAAACATTTTACCGAGTTTATTGAGACGGGTAAAACTGCGGTGCAGGCATCTCCGGCAACTACACTGGGCAATATATCATCATGGGTGGCGCAGGACATTAAGAGTTCAGGGCCCGATATTTCGCACTCTATAACCTGCTCTACTGCGCTGCATGCTTTGCTAAACGGTGTAGCATGGCTACGGGCGGGAATGTCAGATAAGTTTTTGGTGGGAGGCAGCGAGGCACCTTTAACGCCTTTTACCATTGCGCAGATGCAGGCCATGAAAATATATTCATCTATTGATGATGAGTATCCCTGCCGTGCTTTAGACCTTACCAAAACCATGAACAGCATGGTGCTGGGCGAAGGGGCTGCAATGGCTTGTTTGCAGGTTGGGCATTTGCCCAATGCCCTTGCTTATATAGAAGGTATAGGATATGCTACCGAGGTATTACAACACAGCGTATCGATATCTGCCGACGCTGATTGCATGCAAAAATCAATGCTCATGGCATTGCAGGATACTAATTTAGCCGATGTTGATGCAGTTGTAATGCATGCACCCGGCACCATTAAAGGCGACCTTTCTGAATATAATGCCATCCAGAAAATATTTGGCAGCAACGTGCCACTACTTACTACAAACAAATGGAAGATAGGGCATACCTTTGGCGCATCCGGCCTTCTTAGCCTGGAGTTAGCAATACTTATGTTGCAGCACAATCATTTTATACCATCACCGTTTTTACCGCAACCATCCGGCAGGCCACTGCGTAAAATACTGGTTAACGCTGTGGGCTTTGGCGGCAATGCGGTAAGTGTTTTAATAAGTAAATAGTACAGTAAACCAAACTATAAACAGTCAGGCCCTTTGCAATTGCAAAGGGCCTGACTGTTTATAATAACCCAATAATCATAATTTAGCTACTGCCCTAAAAAAATAGCACCGGATGTTACTAATCATCCGGTGCCGTGCATCCAACTAAAAAATTACTAAAACATATAACGTTTACTACGCGTTATATTCTCTTCAATACAATATATATAATATAAAGTGTTACCGGTTTGTGGCGTTGGAGAGCTTTTTAAAAATAGCCCCGGAGCAACCCGGGGCCGTGCATCCAACTAAAAAATTACTAAAAATTATAACGTTTACTACGCGCTATAATTGCGGTTACCCGTTGCTGGGTTGTTATGCTTTATGTCTTTATAAAACCCCGATGTTACTGTTTACGGGGCTTTATAAGACTGTATTACTAACGTAATTAATTCATTATTATTTTTTTAGATATAACCTGTTGGTTATCTAAAGTTATTTGAACTATTACTACCTGTTCTGTTGCATTAATATCGGTAGTAGCAAAGCTTATGCCATCTATATTGCTTTTTTGGAATAATGTTTTTCCAAGCATGTCATAAACAGTTACAGTATTAATATCTGCCGGAGCTTCTATTTTAACCTGTTTGCCGCTTTTGTAAACTATAACTTCTTTAGTTTGCAGTACCGGTGTTTCTGTGCCAAGTGCTCCATCCGGTGCATAAGCTACTGTAAAGCGGTCGTTAAAGGTACCAATTTCTGATGTAAAAGTAAATGCTGCATCAGTAATATTATGAGTTATTCCCGTAACATTATCTATAATATAGATTTCCTGGCCTTCAGAGAACCTTCCGTCTGCGTGATCTAAAGATAATGTAAAAGATCCGGCAACTTCTGCTGTGTAACCTAATTTAACTCTGTCTGTATTAGCAAACGCGCCGCGGGCCTGTATTGTAAGGTTTAATGTATCGTTAGCTGTTTCTACTACTGTATAAAGGTTTAAGTTGCCGTTTATAAGAGCTTTACCATCATAACCATTATCATAACCTAATGTTGTATCCTCGTTGTAACCTATAAGCGACTGAGAAAATTCTCCTGCATTGTTAGAAACATTTATCCATAAACGATCTGTAGTTGCCTGCGTAGCCGCTGTCCTGAAGAATGCGTTAGAATGTGTTTGTAAACGCATGCTGTTTTTATAAGTAATGCTACCGTTGCTTTTTGCTTTTACAATGAATCCCTGTGCTGTATTAAGGCTGCCGTTAGGGTCTATTGCGTAAGGGTCTTCAATAAGGTTGTTACCGTCAGTACTATTTCCACCCCTTGCTACGTTAGCACAGTATCCTGTTAAGTTTACTGTAGAGTATGAAGAAACCGTCTGGTCGTTAGTTTTTCTCCATATCCATATAGTACCATCTATAACATTAAGATTTTCATTTATAAAAGCTTTTACACTTATAGGAGATGGGTAAGGATTACCTACTGCGTTAAATCCTCTTCCTGAATTATCAACCGGTACACTAAGAGTACCATTGTTAGGTGTTCCTGTAAATGCTCCTTTAAATGTTAAGCGTGCAGTGCCTTCATTGTAACCCGGTGTAGGGTCTGTATTTGGCATACGGATAAGGATACCTTTTCCTAATGTAAATTTAGTAGTTTCTGCAGGAAGCGTCATGTAGTAGCTTGTAGAAGTGCTGTACTCATAAAAACGTGTAGCAACTGTTTCCGGAGAGAACGACTGTAAAGTTTGGTAACCTGTAGCCCTTTTATCAAGAACCGGTGCAGACCACATTGTGTAATCCAGTTTTTTAAGGTTAGAACCGTTTCTTTTTACCGTTACTGTACCTGTATTAGCATCATCTGTAAGTTGTAAAAGGTTAGAGCTGCTTTCAAAAGTAAGCGATCCTGTAGTTGCAACGTTTACAGTGTGTGTAACTATAGTGTTAGAGTTGTTTGTAAAGTTTACATTTTTACCTGCAAGTACATATATAGAGCAAGCATAAAAGTTACCACCGTTTTGTGTAAAGTCAGCATTAAATATTACGTCTTTAGTAGCATCAGGGTTACCGTTGCTCCATGCTGTACCGTTCCATGTTGTAGCACTGTCGCAGTATATACCTGTAGCATCGCCGGCTGTAGGCATTGCTGTAGATGGGCCAAATTCGTCGGCACCCATATCCGGAGTTGCATTTCTTAACTGGTTGTCTATATCTCTTGTAACTTCTGTTAGTGCTACACCACCATCTGCAATACCTGCGTTAGCAGCGTTTGTGTTAATATGAAGGTCTGATGAAGATACGAACACAGGGTTAACATTTACAGAGTGTGCATCTCTTAGAGTAACACCCTGCCATTGTTGTAATGTATAAGTGTAATCTGCGTTGTCCTCATAAGCGCCCGGTACACCGTTACCGGCCCAGTCAATCTGGCCTGCACTGTTTACATTTGTTATGTATCCAAGCCTGTCTTTACTGTAGTAATCGTTATTATCAAGATTAGTAAATACTGCGTTTATGTTACCTACTGTGTTGTTAACCACTATTGCAGACCTTCTTGTAGCTGTACTCGTTTGGTTGTTAGCAAATATGTTGTTTCTTACATCAAGGTTGCGTGCAGGTGTATTTACATAAAATGCTGCAGAGAAACCTCCATGTGCCTGGTTAGTGTTAAGAGATACAGTGTTATTATATATTTTGTATTTACCACCATTGTCTACAACAATACCGTAACCATTTAAGTATCCGCCACCGTTACCATCTGCCGATACGTTAAGTATAAAGTTGTTTGCAACAAGTATGTTAGCATTAAAATCTGTAGAGGCAAGTACTATACCACCAAATATCTGGCTGTTAGTAGTTGTTTTGGTAATGTCTTTAAGAATGTTCCTTACAATAGTTCCATTTTTTGAAGCTCCTGTAACATATATACCTGCAGATACAAGGTCGCCGTCGTTAGTGTTTCTGTAAAGGTTATTTACAAAGTTGTCGCTGTATTCAAAACCATTTACGTTAATAAATGTTGCCGGTGCTATAATTGTTTCTGCTTCTGTAACTGTATCAGAGCCAAGGTCATTTTTATTTACAGTAACACCTGTAGTAAGCACAGAGCCACCGTTTACATAAACACCTTGTTTAACTTTCATAAAGTCGTTGTTAGTAACTGTAAGATCGCTGTTGTTTGCAGTTGCAGCTGCTATAACCATTGTGTTATTTTCGCCCGTACCATTGTTGCCGGAATATACACCTACAGAGAATTTACCGCCTTGGTTTTTGGCATTTTGTTTAATGTTACAGTTTTTTACTGTAATGTGCGTAGCTCCGTTTGTACCGTTGCTTGCTACCCAAAACACACTTCTTTGTATATAATCTATATAATCCTGATTGTCAAGAGTTAGGTTTTTAGTTGCACCGTTAGCGGTGTTGCTGCCATCAAAAGTAACGTAATCGGCACCATTAATGTAAAATATTGCAGGTATACCAGTGTAATTATTTACGTTTGTTGCTGTAATTACCGGAGAAACACCTGTATATGGTTTAAATGTTACAGTGTTTGTAGCCGAAGCGCTTGCTATTGTGTTAATGGTAAGCGGAAAACTTTCGTTAGTGCTGTAAGAAGCATTTGTAAGTAAAAAATTTACAGGGCCAGATATGCCGTTAGTGTTTAAGTAAGTAACCGCAGATGTTAAAGTTGTAAAGTGGCCATTAGTACCTACAAGGTAAGTGCCATTTAGCATTCCTGTAGGGGCAACAGCCCTTACTGTTAACGATACTGTGGCAGTAGAGTTAGGGTTTGTGCCGTTTGTAATGGTATAAGTAAAACTATCTGTACCGGCATAATTTGCAGCAGGTGTATAAGTTATTGTCCTGTTTGGGTTTACTATAAGTGTACCGTGTGCAGGGTTTGTAGTTGTTAAGCTTGTTACATCGGCTATGCTATCATCGTTAGATAATACTGTAAGAGGTGTAGCTGTATTTAAGTTAACAGTGTAGCTGTCATTATTAGCTGTCATTACTGCAGCGGCAGCATTTGCAATTGTTCCTGTAATGGCAATACCCTCGCCATAACCCTGGTTATAACCGCCATTGCCGTTAACACTTGCAAACCTGTAAGGGGCACTCATATAACCGGCGTTAGAATGCTGGTAACCATAAAGGCGTACATATACTGTTTTGCCATTAGGTACAACAGCGTTGCTAAAAGAAACAGACTTATCTGTATAGTTATTAAATACTGGTGTTTCGTTATTTAATATGGTTACAGGGTTGCTAAAATCTGAACTTAAAGAATATTTAATTGTGATTTTTTGAGCTCCCTGACCATCTGCCTGGTATTGAAAGTTAAGGCTGCCAAGTGTAATTTGTTTACCGCTTACAGGTGCTACTGTAAATTGTATGTATTTGTTTTCATCTAACGAAGCTCCTGTAGACCAGTTACTTGTTTGTATTCCGTTCCATCCGTCGTTGTTAACGTTTATGCCAGCTGTAGTAAAGGCTGCGCTTGTTGCATCTGTGTTGTAAATTGTAGCATTTGCAGATGACTGGAAACCTCTCCAGCGAACAATAGTTGTTTGAGAAAAGCCAAAGAAAGGCAATAGCAATAGTAGTAATACTGCGTTTTTCATTTTAGTAAATAGTTAAATTTTAGATAGTTATGGGGGGCATAACTTTTTTTGGTTGCGGGGGCAAATGTACTGCTTTCCCTCTAAGAAATATTTGTTAAATTTTATTAATTTCAACTATTTTGAAAAAGTTATTAACTATTACGTTGTAGTTGATTTTATTCGTTGAAAATCACGATTTAATCGATGAAATTCACTTTTGGTCAAAAAAAATATAAAAACTGGGGGCCCGGTTTTTATATTAAAACAGCATTAGAGGCTTAGGGGCGCTGTTATGCTTTACGGAGATTTCTTAATCAGGTACATAATTTAACTTTGTGTTTTAGTGTTTTAGTAATGGATGCTTAGTAATGTGCGAGAACTATAATTTAAATACTTATTCGTTTTCTGATACAAAGATACGTTGTGCATACAGCTTTACTTACAATTATTCGTTAGGGGTTGTTTAACTAACGACGGGCTGTTGACTTTTATCGACGAACGGTTAATAAAAATCGTTTAACGTAACATCTGCTTTAGATAACGGTACAAAGTAAAGGCATAAATGCTGGTTTTTAACATTTTTTTAATAGACAAAATATAGACAAATTAATAATTTTTAAAATTTAACTGTTTGACAGTTAGTTATTTGAATGTTTGTCTATATTTTGTTATGCAGATTTTAGATTATTACGGCATCAAATACTACCTTAAATGTTAAATAAGGTTAACAAATGTTCAGTGTGCATTTCGTCGGGTTTAATAAAATTTGCAGAATCGTGATAAGCGTCTTCTTACTGATAAAATGTATAGAAATAAAAATGTTTTAATAAATAAACCCCAACTCATTTTTATGGGTTGGGGCTGTTGTAATGTTGTTGAGGCAATTATATTTCCATTAAAAGTTTCTCGAAAGCATCATCATCATTAATTTCCATTTTTTTCTTTATCCTGTACTTTTTAGTAATGGCACTCTCGTGGGATATTTGTAGGAGCGAGGCTATCTCTTTATTACTAAGGTTGAGTTTTAACAGGGAGCAAAACTCTATATCATTCTTTGTAAGCTTAGAAAATTTAGTTGTAAGCGATGTGCCAAACTCCGGGTGAAGGTTGTTAAAACGGGTTTCAAACTGTTTCCAGTAATCCTGTTGGCGCACCAGTTGCAGCAGCTCTTTTTTTACATCGGGTATTTTAGATAGTGCGTTAGAGTCGCACTTTTCTATAATTTCATTTACAGCATCCTGGTAGCTCGCCATGCGCAGCGCCGTAGATGTAAGCTCCCGTTGTTTTTCTTTAATAGTTTCGCGCTGTGCATTGCTAAGCTCCTGCTCATGCAGGTGGCGTTGCTCCAGCATTGTTTTCTCTGCCTCTACCGTTTTTAGCAATTCTTTTTGTAAACGGTTTTTTAGCCAAAAGCCCCTCGTTATGAGCAGTACAATTAATAAAACAGTAAATCGTGCAATGCGGTACATAAACTCGCGGTCTTCATCGGCCTTTATGCTGTTTTTAAGTGCTTTGTTGTTGGCTTCCAGTGCCAGGTTTTTTTCGCGCTGTAACTCTGTCTGAAATTTTGCCTGTATATCCCTAATTGCGATCTTTCGGTCATCTGCCGATAGCGAATCCATAATATCTATAGTATTCTTGTATGCTGCAAGGGCTTCCTTATCATTATGAGTGCCATCATAAGCATCTGCCACGGCATTTTTATATATAGACTGGTCTTCGCGGTTAGCAAGGTTAAATACATTTATCTTATCTACGGCTTTAACTATCTGTAACGATTTTGTATAGTTGCCTTCTTTATTAAGCAGGTCTATATATTCGCCCGCAATACGTATGGCGCGATTAGAGCGTATGGGTATAAGGTTATTTAGGGCAGTTTGATAAGCGGCAATGGCTTTGGTGGTGTTTTTTTGGTTAAACTCAAGGTTGCCTATTTTAGAATAACAAATACCGAGCATCTCTTTATCGCCAAATTTCTCCAGGCCTGTAATAGCTTCAGTTAGGGCTTTTTTTGCACCATTAAAGTCATTTACATGTATTAGCGCCTCAGCAAGGTTAACCTGTGTAAGGTAGTAATTTTTAAGCTGGCCAATTTCTTTAAAAGATACGAGGCTTTCGCGATACAGGTCTATAGCAAACCTAAAATTATTCATGGCCAGGTAGGTGTTGGCCAGTTTTTGTTTAACCGCAGGCAGTTGCTTAGCGCCTCTTTTATCATTTTTTAAAATGGCCTGTGCTTTAAGCAAATAATCTATAGATGTATTGTAATCCATCATGAGGTTATAATTGCTTGCCATTTCGCCATAAGCTATGGCAACCCCAATGTCATTTTTTTCTTTAGTGTTTATGGCAATGTTTTCGTTAAGGCATGCTATGGCTGCCTTATAATCTGCTTTTGCCCTGTAGCCCATAGAAAGATTAACAAGGCTCCTTGTTTTATTGCGGGGGTATTTGTCAAGATATGTCAGCGATTTTCTTAAAAAATAAATGGTAGAATCCGGCTTGCCCTTCATGTTATAATACAAGCCATATAAGGCATACGTATTACCATAAATAGTATCGTGAAGGTCGCCACGCTGTGCAAGCGTTCTTTTAATGACCACAACGGCACTGTCGGGGTTAGAATAAATTAGTTTACGGCAGTCTCTTTCGGCTTTTACAAAATCATAATCCGGCTTTTGTGCAAAGCCTAACGTGGTAAGTAATAAAAGGGTAAGATAAAATTTGTAGTGCATTGGCATTCGGTCTTTTCGATATTCACATTTGAATATATCCAAAAGCCAAATTAACAAAATTTTATGAATTATGAAATATCTAAAAAATTAATATAGAAACTACCCTAAGGAGTTAATCTTGTCGTATATAATGTTGCTTTCAAAGCCTTTCCGTAATAAATAATCAACAACCTTTTTCTTTTTATTTAAAATGCTACTGCCGGTTATGCTGTTCCACTGCTTTTCGGCAAGGGCATTAAAGGTATCAATATATTCATCCTCGCTTATTTCTTTTAAGGCTTTATCTATATTGTATTTAGATATGCCACGCATTTTAAGTTCGTTAACAATACGCCTTTTACCGTAATGTTTAATCCTGAATTTACCACGGGCAAAACTACAGGCAAAACGTTCTTCGTTTAAAAAATTGTGTTCTATAAGATGTACAATTATAGCATCTGCCGCCTGGGGTATCATGTTAAGGCTCTTTAGTTTTTGCTGTACCTCTTCATGGCAGCGGTCCTGGTATACACAATAGTGTTCCAGTTTGCGTTTTGCTTCTTCTACAGTATATGATTTATAAGGCTCGTTCATGAGGGCATAAATATAAAAAACATCCTGTTGCCACTACTTATAAACGAGGTTAAAATTGTAATGCATAAAAAAAACGGGCCTTAGCCCGTTTTAATAATCTTATAAGAACATACCGCCCGAAACTTCTATGCGCTGTGCGGTTATCCATCGTGCATCATCGGTACACAAAAAAGCAACTACGCCGCCTATATCATCCGGCAGGCCTACGCGGCCCAGGGCAGTTTGCGATGCAAGAAAAGTGTTTACCTGTGCATTGTCGCGTACCATGCCGCCGCCAAAATCCGTCTCTATGGCACCGGGAGCCACGATGTTTACATTAATGCCGCGTGCACCAAGTTCTTTAGCCTGATATTTTGTAAGGGTTTCCATTCCGCCTTTCATAGAGGCATAAGCTGCATATCCGGGTGACGAAAAACGCGCCAGTCCTGTAGAAATATTTACAATACCGCCGCCATCATTTAAAACCGGCAATGCTTTTTGCGTAAGAAAGAACGGGCCTTTAAATTGTATATTTACAAGGGAATCAAAATCTGCCTCATTGGTTTCGGCAAACGATGCATGAACACCAATGCCTGCGTTGTTAACCAGATAATCAAATTTATCTGTACCAAAAGTAGTGATAAGCGTTTTGCTGACTTCGGCATAAAAAGCGTCAAAGCTGGCAGCTTCACCTACATTAAGTTGTAATGCGGCAGCCTTTTGTCCCATCGCTTCAATTTCCGAAACCACAGTATCGGCTTCTCCCTTTTGGCTGTTGTAAGTAATTATAACATCAAGCCCTTTTTTGGCAATTGCCAAAGCCATATTTTTCCCAAGTCCGCGGCTGCCGCCGGTTACAAGTGCAATTTTAGATTGTGCCATTTTGTATATATTATTGTTGTTATTAAATTTTTATACTACAAAGTTACGGCAGGGTAAAGGGCTAAAAATGGTGTACTCTTCAGTATTTAGTTTTATCTTTTTACCACATAAAGGTATAGGCGCAGAATGTTATAAAGTTAAGAGCTATGCTTAGGATAGCTTACATAGATAATGCTGGTTAACAAACCTATGTTTTCGCAAAGCGGAACTATAGTGCCTTGTTGCACACTAAAGCCTATGTATCTATGTTGTAAAATCTTCCTGACTACAAATTGAGACTGATCACTGCCAACTAAGAACTCTTCCTGTATTGCAAAGGCGTTACGCCTGCCATGCTTTTAAAAAATTTAGTAAAATTAGTAGGCTCATCATAGGCAAAGCGCTGGCCGATCTCGGCAATAGAAAGCGTCGTTTCCTTAAGCAGCTTTTGGGCTTCAGCAAGAATGCGCTCCTCCATATAATCACATACCGATGTATTAATAGCAAGCCGCAACGTGGTGGTAAGGTGCCGCGGATGTATAAAAAGTTTTGACGCAAAGTCGCTGGCATGAAATCGTTTTGTAGCGGTGCCGTTCATCAGGTCGGTAAGGTGCTGCTCTGCAAGGTGTACAAAGTTGGCCGCAATTTCGTCTTTACGGGCAAGGACCTTAACGGGTACGTCGGTGGTTTTTGTTTCAGTTTTCATGTTTCAGGTTATGGGAAAGCACTAAATTACAAAAGAAACTGTATTTTTGTGCAACAACATTACTCAATGCCCAAAAAGAATCCGGACCAGTTTAGCTTATTTCCCGAAACGCTGTATGAATACCACATACTGCTTTCGCCAAGCGATGCTATAAAGGAAGATGTAGACAACATTAAGCAGCAGCTGCACGAACTTATAGGCATTGCCGAGCGTGACCGCAAATCTATAGCGCACATTACACTGCTAAAAATGGAAGCCTTTGAATCTACCGATGTAAAAGACCAGATTAAAAAAGCGGTTTCCGGTTTTACAAAATTTACCATTAAAGTTGCCGGGTATGATAAATTTGAACATGGGCAGGAACGTACTTTTTACCTTAAAATAGAAAACCCGCATCCGGTAGACGATCTTGTATCGGCTATTAAAAGACCCAACAGGAAACGCGTTCCTAAAATTGTTAACCGCCAAACCAGCATTATTGATAAACCATCTTTAGATAAGCCTAAGAAATTAACTATGGTTCCGCATATTACCATTGCGCGCAATATCCCGTTTACCGACTTAGAAAAAATTGAAGACTTTACCCCCTTTGAATACCAAAACGAATGGTTATGCGACCGCATTGTTATTCGTAAACGACTTGCCGGCACCGATAAGATTTTTACCCCTGCCGGTGAAGTGAAGCTGGGGTAGAGGGATTTAAGATTGGTCACCTGATAATTTAAGATTTCAGAATTCAGATTGAACTTCACATGTGCAAACATTGAGAATAACGCATCAAAATAATCCGGCAGGAGTGTAGTTGAATCTAAAATCCACCTTCAGAAATCTGAAATCAAACTACTTCCCATACGCACTCGGTTTCATATTCGTTCTCTTTTTAAAATAGTTAGAAAGGTGGCTTTCATCGGTAAAGCCAAACTCGTGAGCAATTTGCTTAATGGGTATACGCTTTCCGGCAATACGTTTTTCTATCAGTTGGGTACGCAGGTTATTTATGTAGTCGCGGTAGGTAATCTCGAAGTTACGCTTAAACCAGGCGCTAAAATAGCTTTGTGCAATATTAAAATGGGCGGCAATAGCTTTAACCTGAACCTTGTTTGGGCAGTAAATATGCTGGTGAATGTAAGCAATAACCTGTTTATTGTCGGGGGCGTAGCCCTTGGCAGGCAACTCCATGGTTTTCATGGCCTCACGGATGAGCCCAAAAATAGATAGCACCTGGTAAAATACTATGGGTGAAACCGACACATCTTTACGGCTGTTATAAGCCGTAATGTTGCGTACGGTATTGTGCAAAATAGTGCGGCAGGGCTCGTCGAGTTTCAGGACGGTTTCCTTTAGCAATTTTTCACGCATAAATTGTTCCGGTGTGTTGTACAGCATATCATCGGTAGCCAGGTTTTTATTCAGGCTGAAATAGCTGTCGGTAAACTTAATAAAAACAAAACGGGTACTGTCATGAATATCAAAGTAATGCTCATCGTCGGGTGAAATGGCAAACAGGTCGCCCTCGCAATAGGGGATGAGGTTCTTATTAAGGTGATGGATGCCGCTTCCTTTTATAATGTAAATGAGCTCATAATAGGTATGGCTGTGCACGGGCAGGTGAAATTTTTCCTCTTCAAACTCATCTATTACAAGGGTGTCAAACTGGTTGAGCTTCTTCATGAAGCAAAGTTACAATTAAGTGTCATAAATATACAAGTTTTTTAGGGTCCTGTATAGTAAATTTGCACGTTCTAATCCCCTTTAGAACACTACAACTATGAAATTAAGTTTACTGCCGCTCGCACTGGGTGGCCTTACCATTGGTATAACCGAATTTGTGATGATGGGCCTCCTGCCCGATATTGCGCAGGACCTTAAAATATCTATCCCTACTGCCGGGCACCTTATATCGGCATACGCCATAGGGGTAGTGGTAGGTGCACCGCTGCTGGTTATTGCAGGGCGCAACTATCCGCCAAAGAAAATGCTGCTGGCTATGGCCGCAATGCTAACCGTTTTTAATGCATTGTCTATAATTGCACCGGGATACAACCTGTTGCTGGTGAGCCGATTTTTGTCGGGATTGCCGCACGGGGCATTTTTTGGGGTGGGTGCTGTGGTAGCAAGCCGACTTGCCGTTAAGGGTAAAGAAGCACAAAGTGTGGCCGTAATGTTTAGCGGGCTAACGGTAGCAAACGTAGTGGGAGTTCCGTTAGGTACTTACATAGGCCATAATTTTACCTGGCGCTACACTTTTGTTATTATAGCCATTATCGGGCTCATAACATTTATATCGTTAATAGCCTACCTGCCTAAAATAGAAACAGGAAAAACTACAAACATAAAAACTCAGCTTACCTTTTTTAGTAAACCGCAGGCATGGCTGGTAATGTTTATAACGGCTATAGGCTGCGGTGGCCTCTTTTGCTGGATAAGCTACATTGCACCGTTACTTACAGATATCTCCGGTTTTGATGCAGAGAATGTACCTTATATATTAATGCTTGCAGGTGTAGGCATGGTAGCAGGTAACCTTGTGGGTGCCCGCCTTGCCGATAAATTTTCTCCGGCACATACCGTGTTTGCAGTACTTATAGGTATGGGGGCAATACTAACGGGGGTATACTTTTTATCGGCTAACCAGTATTTGTCTTTAACATTAGTATTCCTTACAGGGTTTACGGCGTTTGCGCTTATAGCACCTGTGCAAATGATGATGATACAAACAGCCAAAGGTGCAGAGATGATCGCTTCGGCAGCCATACAGGCAAGCTTTAATATAGGTAATGCATTAGGTGCATTTTTGGGCGGGTTGCCCATTGTTTATGGGTATAGCTATGCCGCGCCTAACCTTGTGGGTGTAGGTATGGCACTTATCGGGGCACTTGCAACTGTAGTATTTATTAAAACGGCGCAAGGTTTTGTACCGCTAACAGCCGGGGAAAAAGCGATGATGCATTAAGAAATTCATAGTACAAATGTTTTACAATTATTAAGTGCAGATTATTAAAAGTTCATAAAAAACTGTACTTTGTAATAGTAATTTACATATATGAAATACTATTGTTTACTGCTTGTATTACTTGTAATTTCCTGCCGCAATAACGATGGTAAGGCTACATATACTGCCGGATCTTCCATAAATATAAACGGCTTTACAATTATAACCGACACTATAACTATTAACCAAAATGAAAACATCGTACCAGAGTTAAAGTATGGCGATAACTATTACTGCTTGTCATATAGCAAAGATAGTTCGGACGATTACAGTTTTAATAGTTTTTATATAATAGATAAACTCTACAATGTAAAAAAAGTTGAGGGCACGCCGGGTTATACAGACTTTGGTACGAATGATATGCATGTACGTCATGACAGCATAGTTGTTAAATCTGCTTTCGATGCTGTTTCCTCTTCCTATCTGGATGAAAAGAATAAGAAATGGGAAACAATAAAAGCTGATGATGTAATTTTTGAGGATGCTGACTATTATGTTACTTCACTTGACTTTGGCGAATGGGGTAGTGCTACCTGGTTTAAGGATAAAAAGACCGGTACTGAATATGAGATTGCAGGGATACTGCCTCCCGAAATTAAAAAATTTAAAGGTATATATTATTTGATAAGTCCAAGTGAAATTAATAGTGTAAGTGATCCTAAATTATTAAAAAAAGCAGGCAAGGGTGCTTACAAAAGTTTTTTTGGTAACAAGAAAGCAGGAGCTTTTTATAGCCGTGAGCATTCCTATAAAAACGAAGGTTTAAATAATATTTTCAGGCGCAAAATCACGTATGAAATTGAAAATTCATTTTATATAGGTCCATCTTTTATACATAATAATGATATTTGTTTTGTTGTAAGCGATAGTTCTAAAACATACATTGCAAAGGCACAAGGCAAAGAATTACTTCCTGTAGCAAATATTGGTAACTTATATACAAAAAGATACACGAACCAGTACCGCAACTTATATCGTAACAAAACAATTAAATTTGCTACAAGAAACAGATACCTGCACGGTCTGATGGAAATCAGGAATGATACTATATTATTACATTATTTTAAGCAAGGCGGGAAGTAAATAAGCCACAAAACCTGAAAGCAGGTTTGTGGCTTACCATAAATTTATTTGATACTTTCAAGGCTTCTTACCTTCTGTACTTCGCCATAAACTCTTCTGCTTTTGTTACCATGTTAGTACTTCCGCAAAAGAAGGGTACACGCTCGTGCAGTTCTGTAGGGATAATTTCCATGATACGGCCAAAACCGTCGCTGGCACTGCCGCCTGCCTGTTCTGCAATAAAAGCCATTGGGTTGCATTCATACAATAATCTTAGCTTACCTTTAGGTGCCTTAGAGCTTGTAGGGTACAGGTAAATGCCGCCTTTTATCATATTACGGTGGATATCTGCCACGAGGCTGCCTATATAGCGCGATGTATATGGCCTGTTGTCTTCCTCACGCTGGCAGTACTTTAAATAATCTTTTACGCCCTGCGGAAAATGCACATAGTTACCCTCGTTTATAGAGTAAATGTTTCCGTCTTTAGGAAACTGCATGTTAGGGTGGCTCAGGTAAAAAGTACCTATGGCAGGGTTAAGCGTAAAACCGTTAACGCCATGCCCGGTAGTGTACACCAGCATGGTACTGGTGCCATAAATAACATATCCGGCGGCTACCTGCGCAATGCCGGGCTGTAAAAAATCGTCAATAGTAACTGGAGAACCTATTGGGGTAACTCGCCTGTAAACAGAAAAAATGGTACCCACAGGTACATTTACATCTATATTACTCGACCCGTCCAGCGGATCCATCAAGACCACATACTTGTTATTGTGGCACTCATCTTTGCCTTTAATAACAATAAAATCGTCGTTTTCCTCACTTGCAATGCCGCACACAATCTCACGGTTTATGAGCGTCTGAATGAAAGTTTCGTTAGCAAATACGTCGAGTTTTTGCTGGTCTTCGCCCTGAATGTTCTGTTCGCCCACTGCGCCCACAATGTCTACAAGGCCTGCTTTGTTCACTTTGTAGTTTACTACTTTTGCCGCCAAGCGTATGGAGTTGATAAGCCTTGACAGCTCTCCCGAAGAATATTTAAATTCTTCCTGCTTCTCAATAATAAATTCTCCTAAGGTTTTGTTCCTTTCTTCCATGCTAATCTCGTTATAGTTATGGTTACGCACAAATATCCAAATTTTTGTGATATGAAAATAAATTATTATTTGGAAGTGGTTTTGACCGTATTTTTGTGCAAATTTGGTTTATGATCATTCGTAAAGGAATAGTACAGGATATGCCTGCCGTGCTGGAACTGATAAAAGAACTGGCCGTTTTTGAGAACGAGCCCGATGCTGTTGTACTAACGGTAGCAGACCTTGAACGTGACGGTTTTTGCAGCAACCCCTTATTTAATACATTTGTTGCCCAGGTTAACGGTAAAATAATAGGTATGGCGCTGTTTTATTACAGGTATTCTACCTGGAAGGGCAGGACCATCCATCTGGAAGACCTTATAGTTACAGAGAGCATGCGCGGTACCGGTGCCGGAAGCCTGCTGTATAAAGAAGTTTTTAAATTTGCGAAAACCGAAGGGGTGCGAAGGGTAGAGTGGGCAGTGCTGGACTGGAATACCCCGGCTATTAATTTTTACGAAAAAACAGGTGCTACAGTATTTACCGACTGGCGTGTGGCACAAATGAACGAGGAAGGAATTACTACGTTTACAGCTAATTTATAAAGAGAAAAGTATACTGATTAAAGAAATAGAAATAAAGGGTTATTCATGAAAGTATTTAAATTTGGAGGTGCATCTGTAAAAGATGCCGAGGGTATAAAAAACGTTTACAACCTGTTACAGCAAGTAGGCCATGAAGATGTGCTGTTAGTGATAAGTGCCATGGGCAAGACTACCAATGCGTTTGAAGTGGTTATAAAGAACTACTTTGATAAGTCGCCGGAGTTGCAGGCATCTATACAGGAAGTACGAAAGTACCATAACCAGATTTTAATGGAACTGTTTGACGAAGAGGCTAATCCGGTTTTCACGGCAGTAACCAAAATTTTTACCGATCTGGAAAGCTTCTTTAAAAACAACAAATCGCCCAACTATAACTTTGTTTATGACCAGGTGGTAAGCCTTGGCGAGATAATTTCAACCACTATTGTAAGCCACTATTTTAACTATTTAGGCTTAAAGAATTACTGGCTGGATGTGCGCGAATTTATCAAGACCGATAATACCTATCGTGATGCCATTGTTGACTGGGAATCTACCCAAAAAGCAATCTCTAAAAATGTTAAGAAAAAGAATCTAAATATAACTCAGGGATTTTTAGGCAGTGATGATAATAATTTCACGACTACCTTAGGCCGAGAAGGGTCTGATTATACGGCGGCTATTTTTGCATATTGCCTTAATGCCGAAAATGTTACCATTTGGAAAGACGTTCCCGGTGTACTTAATGCCGACCCGCGTTATTTTGAAAACGCCATACTGCTTAACCAGATATCGTACCGCGAGGCTATAGAACTTGCCTTTTACGGGGCTACGGTTATTCACCCTAAAACATTGCAGCCACTGCAAAAAAAGGAAATTCCGTTGTATGTAAAATCGTTTATAAATCCACTGTTACCGGGTACATGTGTGAGCAAGGGTGCCGACTTAGAGCCGCAAACACCATGCTTTATTGTTAAAAAGAACCAGCTGCTTATATCATTATCATCACTTGATTTTTCTTTTATCATGGAGGAGAATATAAGTGAGATATTTATGTTGCTGCATAAATATAAAATAAAAGTGCACCTTATACAAAACACGGCTATAAGCTTCTCTGTCTGTGTAGATGATAAATTTGGTAACTTCCCGGAACTTAAAAGTATCCTGTCTAAAAAATTCCACGTTACGTATAACGATAATGTATCGCTGTATACCATCCGTCATTTTAATGAAAAATCGGGAGATGCAGTTGCAAAAAATAAAGAAGTATTAGTAAGGCAACTAAGCCGCGAAACAATGCAGATTGTTACTAAAGATATTGCGAATTAATTAAGTTCCAACGCGGCTGTTCCAAAGGTTTCATTCTGAACGTAATGCAATGAAGTGAAGAATCTCAATTATTTGATAATTAAGAGATATTTCCTTCGTCAGGATGACGAAAAGCACGTTTAAGTGCTTTCGGGACAGTCTCTTTTTAGAACTTGCAACTAAACCTTACAATATGCAGTTTTCAACCCAAATACCCATACCGCAGGGCGATATTAAAATTGACCATACCTCACGGGTGGTGTCTTTAGGATCGTGCTTTGCGGTAAACATAGGTCAAAAACTGGACTATTTTAAATTCAGAAATAGTACAAACCCGTTTGGTATACTGTTTCATCCGCAGGCGTTGCAAAAGTTTATAGGCTTTGCAGTACACCAAAAACAATTTACCGAAGCCGACATTTTTTTTCATAATGAACGCTGGCATTGTTTTGATGCACATTCCGACCTTAGCCATTCTGATAAAGAGGTTTTGCTTACTAACCTTAACGCGGCAACCACTTTAGCACATGCGCACTTACAATCAGCTACACATATGCTTATAACTCTGGGCACTGCCTGGGTTTACAGAAATATTCAAAGTAATGAACTGGTTGCCAACTGCCACAAAGTACCCCAAAAAGAATTTACCAAAGAACTGCTTTCGGCGAATGCCATAAAAGAAAGTTTGCAGAATATTATTGCCATGGTTGCAGGAGTAAATCCGGCAGCGCAAATTATATTTACGGTATCGCCGGTGCGGCATATAAAAGACGGCTTTACCCAAAACCAATGGAGCAAGGCAAACCTCATTTCAGCTTTGCATGAGGTTTTACTAACTTCCCCTTCGGGGGTTGGGGGGCTTGACTATTTTCCTTCATACGAGATCATGATGGACGAGCTACGCGATTACCGCTACTACGCCGAAGACATGATACACCCAAGCCAGACGGCTATAGATTATATTTGGGAACGCTTTACGCAGTCATGGGTTTCGGAAGGTTCTGAAGGTGTGATGAAGACTGTCGACTCTATACAGAAAGGATTGCAGCACAGGTCGTTTAATCCCAACTCGGCACAGCATACAGCATTTTTATCTAAGCTTAACGATAAAATTTTGCTGTTGCAAAAGCAGTATCCGCACATTGCTTTTTAAGCTTACTATAACATAGTTTCCTGCAATTATTGGTACATTTAAATAAAAACTAAATGCTTAAGAAGATACTTATAGTAGTTGTTATTGTTGTTGGGGTTTTTCTTGCTTTTCGCTACTGCGAATTTAAGAAGGACGACGATAGCACTACCATTGAGGAAACTGCCCTTATACAGGAACAGATAAAAAATGTGGGCAAACTGGTAGTTACCGAAGGGCATTTTAGCGAGGTAATGACCTACAAGGACCAGCAAAAGTATTTTCTGGATATGATGTCTTTCGAGAAGAAAGCGGTTGTGATAGTAAATGCCGATGTTACTGTAGCTTACGACCTGAGCAAAATAGAATATGATATTAATGAGGTTACCAAAACCATTACCATTAAAAATATCCCGAAAGAAGAGATAAAAATAAGCCCCGACATTAAGTTTTATGATGTGCAGCAAAGCAAGCTTAACGAGTTTACCGGCGATGATTACAACAAGATAAACAAAACTGTAAAGGAAAGCCTTGCCAAGAAAATTGAGAAATCGTCTTTAAAATCAAATGCGCAAAACAGGCTGATAAGTGAACTTTCTAAAATATTGATACTTACCAACACGATGGGCTGGAAGTTAAAATATAACGGCAATGTAATTACCAATACCGAAGAACTTAAGCTTTAGCCTTGTCTTTTATCGACTTTGATTTTTCGTCTATAAGCGTATTTAATTTTTTATAATTAAAGATGGTAAAGAAAATATAGGTTATAAAAATGAGCGCGTATATCATGAACATCCTTATGCCCGATACTTCGGTAAAAAAGAGTATCATCATTGCCACAAAGCCTATTATCCAGGTTATAAGCAGTGAGCCGTACAGTATGGAGTAAAAAGGTTTAAGGTAGGGGTACAGCCCGATTTTCCTTAAGATATACAAAGGCAACGTAAGGGCAAGGATAAGCAATGGCATACCAAAGGCCGACCACATTACAATATACTGCCTGTTAGCTTCTATCTCCTTAATAAAATCGTATAGTTTAAAACTGAACTCCATGATATTCTTTTTCCTGTTCTGATATTTGTAAAAGTGTTTTTTCTTTGTAACCTAATAGCTTAGCCAGTATAACGGGAGGAAACTCGGTTATGCCTATGTTGTACATATTTATGCTCTCGTTAAAAAATTCCCGCCTGTCGGCAATGGCATTTTCCAGTCCCGACACCCTGTTTTGTAATTCGGTAAAGCTTTGGGCAGCCTGTAGCACCGGGTAATTTTCAGATACTGCAAAGACAGATTTCATAGCCTTATCCATCTGGTTAGAAAGCTCCACCTTATCGTTAGCATTTGTTGCATTTAAAAAACGGGTACGCAATTCGGTTAGTTTTTCAAGAGTAGTGGCTTCATAGCCCTGATATTCTTTAACGACTTTTATAAGGTTAGGTATTTCATCAGCACGCTGCTTTAAAAGCACATCTATATTGGCAAAAGCTTTATCGGTATTAAACCGCAGCATAACCAGCTTGTTGTATGAAGATATGATTACACTTATTAATCCTACAACAAGCAGGACAATTATAACTAAAGCAATTATTGGATTCATAAACTATTAGAATTTAGAGAAAAAATCATCCCAGTTAAACATAGCCGAATTTAGCGTAACCACTACTGTGTCGCCCTTTATAGTAACAGCAGATATAAGCACAACTGCAGTGAAAAATGCAAGTACACAAGAAAACACTATAAACGAGTTTATTAAAGGCCTCGTTTGATTATACATAGTAACAGCACTTTTTGGCGCTATGGCAAATACATCTTTTACACTTTCATGCTCTATGATGGTTTCATTATTTTCACGGAGTGATGCCTTGCCAATTATCAGTACTTCATCATTTTCTCTTATTAAATATTGGGTATAGCGCTTGCTGCTGTTAGTGTAGCGGCCGTCCTGCGCTACCCAGATAAATTCTAATTTGTCGGGAGTAACAGGTACGCTTCCTGTGTCGTCCTGAATAAGAAATTCGTTACAGCGGGTTTCAGACAGTATCTCGGTATAACTATCGCGCCCATCCTTATCGGTAGATATTCGTTCTACCACATACTTATAGCCTATACAGGGAATGTTATCTATTGGGGCGGTCATCTGGATTTTTGCTGTAAGCGTACCCTGTACCTCTACGAGCCCCATAGCCATAGACCTTATTTTTGATGTAGGCAGTGTAGCCTGGTATTTTTTGAAACGGTTTTTAGAACTGGGAAGCATTGCCATTATAATGGCAAAAGCAATAATAATTACAAATGCATACGGCCCTGATGCTAAGAACAGCGGCCCCAAAATTAGCACCGCTGCAAAAGCTAATATCTTTTTCCAGAGGGGTTGTTTTGCTTTAGGGTATTGCCTTAAAAACGCTTTCTCTTCGTCATTGCCTTTTATTGCCGTATAAATCCCGGCAATGATGCCTGATATAAATACCGATGCAACCAGTACAATAAAAGCAAGCAACCCAAAACCCGCACCCGGTAAAGAGGCAAGCCCTATAATTGCAGGATTAAGCGCAAAGAATATCCATTTAGGGCGAAGCTTTATGTTTAAAAGGCTGCCCACAATAAGGGTATGAAATATTGCTATAGCGCAGGAAAAAAACATCAGGAAGATTACCAAAGATATATCCTGCTGCTGGTTTTTAAAAAAATCCAGAAATTCGTTCATGCTATAGCTTTCAAATTTTAAATAAATGTAGGATTAAGTTTATGTACAAAACCCGTTATTAACATTTATTTAAAATTTGCCAGCCTTTAATTCACGCTTTCTTTTTCAAATATAAGTTCGAGGCCGCCATCTATAAGATGGGCAATTTTAGGCCTCCTGTTCTTTAAGTCGTCAAGGTGCTTCATTACTTTATCAAGCAAATCGGCATTGTTTTCTTTATGTAGCAACTCGACAATTTCTACCGATAGTAGCCAGTCGTCATTGTGGTTTTGCTGCAATTCTGTAAATACACTATCAAGGGTAAGCGTTGCCGTTTTACCAGCCCTGATATCTCTTACAGTCTGGTACAGGTTTTCCAGTTCTTCGCGTTCGGCAGAACGTTTTGCTTTGATGGTTTTGCTCGATGGTACATGCGATATCATATCGAAGCTATTTACATCGGCAGGGCCGGAATAAGCAGAGATCACTTTTTTACCCACAGCCATATCATAAATACCCCATTCCGGCTGAAACAATACAGTATCATTATGAGTAACGGTACAGTTTTTAAAGCTGATAAGGATTATTTTGCCCTGTATATTTCGTGTACCGGTAATAATTTCTCCGGTTACAGTAACCCCTCCTTCAAATTCCAGCGTTACCCTTTCGCCTTCGTAAATAGCGTAAGCTTTAAGGTCGAGCGGACTCATATCTTCTATAGCCAGGTTAATGCCTTTAAGCTTGCCCACAGGGCTGCCAAAACCTTCGGCATGATAATCGGCGCTATGTCCTACCAGTTCTTTTTCGCGATAAGACAATGCTGTTTTACCGGTTGTCTGAATATAAACGGGCTTTCCATTTTCTTCTATAACATTAGTAAACATACCAGATACCTGTATACCGGTGCTTAACTCTATTGTTCCTAAAGCTTTAGATTTTATAAGTTTCTCCAAACCTGAAAGCCCGCCGGTGCGCAGTGCCATTTTATTGGCAAACTCTTCGAGCACCTGGCTCAGGTAAGCAAAATCGGGTGTTACGTAAAGTTGCGGCTGTAATTTTGTAATATCAAAACCCTGGTAAGCAGCATCAATGCTGTAAGGTATTTTCTTAACATTATCGGTCATGCACCATGCGCTTTCGCCAATAGACGACAGCAAACCGGCACCATATATTTTAGGGTTCTCAACTTCGCCTATAAGTCCGTATTCCACCGTCCACCAATGCAGGTTTCGTATCAATGCCATTTCAGATGGCTCTACAGGATCGTTCTGTAAATCCTCTACCTTTTTTTCTATAGCATCAATATCAGCCTGTGGCGTACCTTCAGCTTCTTTAAGTATCGATAATAATCGTATTGCCTCATAAATCTCGTAATCCCTGGCCGATGATATTGCCTTACAGCCTATCTCGCCAAAACGCCTTAGGTATTCGGCATATTCAGGGTTTGCAATAATGGGCGCATGCCCGGCACCTTCGTGAATAATATCGGGTGCGGGGGTATATTCTATATGTTCTAACTGGCGAATGTCCGACGCTATTACAAGCACATTATATGCCTGAAACTCCATAAACGCATTAGGCGGAATAAAACCATCTACCGCTACAGCAGCCCAGCCTATTTCCTGCAGTATGCGGTTCATGCCATACATACTGGGAATATTATCTACCTCTATGCCTGTTTTTTTAAGGCCGTCAAGATACGAGCTGTGTGCTACACGGCTTAGGTAATCAACATTTTTGCGCATTACATAACGCCACACTGCCTGGTTTATGGGAGTATAGTCGGTATAATCCTGTGGTTTTATAAACTGCCTTAAATGTGTGGGCAAACGGTCTATAAGAGGGTTACTTGTTATGGCTGTGCTCATGTTGTTTTTTGTTATTAACTAATGTAAAATTACGAATTTAATATGTAATAGCGCATTTATGGCATTACTTATAAATTATCTTTAAAAGATTTCTTCAAACCGGGTTTGTTATTTCGGCGAGGATGAATACGTATAAGCTCTAAAATCTATTAGAATTTTATTTAATTCAGAACGCTGTTCTAAAGTAAAAATATTGTCATAATCGTTTAAAAGTCAGAATTAGAGTAGATTTTTAGTTAAGACTTGTCGTTAAAGAATCGAATATTTTCTCTTAGATCGATCTTTATCAATTTATTCTTTCTATAAATTGATAAAATTGTAGAGTTTTTCGTTTTTGACAAACTGTCTCCAGTATTGATACTATAATATTCTGTTGGCCATAGAACAAGTTCCCTTCCATTGGACAGTTGTATCGTAAGAAAATTATGTTCATATTTATCTACAAACTTTCTTTCAACATTACCTTGATATTCTAATTTTTTCATATTATTAATATATCTGGTAAAATCTCCTTCTGATTTACAACCAAATAAAAATATTAATGAAATAATCATCGATAATTGTAGATGTCGCGTTATGTTTTTTTGCATTATATATAATATTAAAATGTAATAACAGTCAATACGAGACATAATTCATTATTAATTGGGTATTATACTTCCCATTTTAAAGATAGTGCCTTCTGAAAATCCTAAATTAAATGCTGGTAAAATATAAGACGCCCAATTTCCACCACAATCTTGAACTAATCCTATATCAATGGACAAACCCACCCCATAACGGATATTAAATAGTTATCGTTTCTCACCCCGGCTCCCTCTCCTAAAGAGCGGGGTGAAAGCTTTATTTGCAAACTGCGACTCAAACTACTTTTTCTCTAATACAGCCCTAATCATATTGTCTTCTTTAAGTATCATTTCGTAGTAGGGTTTATCGCTTAAAACCTGGCGGGCAAATTCTGCAGCGAGGTACCGTTTTACCTTTTCTTTATGCGGCTCCAGTTTAAATACAAGCCCGTTCTTTAAAAGGTAGGCATTAAAAGCTTTAAAGTATGTGTCGCCGGTTGCAACCTGTTTAGCGATCCCTTCTGCCGAAAGGCCACTAAATTCTTTGCGTTCTTTATCAAGCTGTTCAAAAATAAAATAGCTTGTTATACCGCTTTGCATTACCATAGCAATAGCTTCGTCGCCGTGCTTGCCCTCAAGCGGAACAAACACATCGGGTACAATACCCCCACCACCATAAACAGTCCTGCCTTTTACCGTTTTAAACTTTAAAGTGTCGGCTACTTTTATACTGTCGGCAGCATACAGCTCGCCGCTTTCATACCGTTTCTGGAAATCATTAAAATAAGCCTCGTCGCCATTGGCATAACTGCGCTGTATAGACCTTCCTGATGGCGTATAATACCTTGCCACCGTTAAGCGCACGGCACTACCATCGCCAAGTGGCATTTCGCGCTGCACTAATCCTTTACCATAAGAACGGCGGCCTACTATAATACCACGGTCGTTATCCTGAATGGCGCCGGCCAATATTTCGCTGGCCGAAGCACTGTTCTCGTTTATAAGCAAATATAATTGCCCGGTTTCAAAAATACCTTTGCTTGTGGCATCGGTTTCATCCACCCGGTTTTTCTTATTTTTTGTTTTTACAATAAGTTGCCCGTCCTTCAAAAATTCATCGGCAATCTCTACCGCTTTTTCAAGATAGCCTCCGCCATTGTCGCGAAGGTCTACCACTAAGGACGTTGCACCGTCTTTTTTAAGCTGCACAAGCGCCTTATGAAATTCGTCATACGTAGTTTCGGCAAAACGGTTTATTTTAATATACCCTATGGAAGGCCTTAACATGATAGCGGCATCAACACTTTTTATAGGTACCACATCGCGTGTTACATTTACCTTAAATTGTTTTTTATCGCTTTTTCTAAAAACAGTTAGCGTGAGCTTAGAACCCTCTTCGCCTTTAAGTTTAGAGAAAAGCGTATCGTTGTTTAACTTTCGCCCATAGAGTTTAAAGTTATTGGCATATAATATACGATCGCCAGCCTTTAGGCCAGCCTTATCGCTTGGGCCGCCGGGAATGGGTTTTATAACCGCAACAGAATCTTTATACATGTAAAAGTTAACACCAATACCTACAAAGTCGCCTTTCATGCTTTGTGCCACCCCCGCCATTTCGTCTTTAGAAATGTATACAGAGTGTGGGTCGAGCTTTTCGAGAATATTGGTTACAGTAAGGTCTACAATAGAGTCGGTGTTTACTTTATCTACATACTCATTATCTATAAAATCAAGCAGTTTGTTAAGCTTGTTCTTATGAGAGCCGGTAGATGCCATACCCATCTTCCCTGCCTGTTGTGCAGGAAAGTTAAGAAAACTGCCCAAAAGCATCCCAATGGCAAGCACAGTTGCCAGGAGCAAGGGAATGTAAATTTTATTTATTTTCATTATATCTGGTCCAGGTCAGGCACACACTCTACCGTTACGCCCGCCCTCGTTAAAAAGTCTATACCAGAGCTATCTTTATAAGACTGCTGGTATACCACCCTTTTAATGCCCGACTGGTGTATTAGTTTACTGCAGTCTTTGCAGGGCGACATGGTAATGTATAGTGTTGCGCCTTCGCACGATTGTGTTGAACGGGCAACTTTTAATATAGCATTCGCTTCGGCATGCAGTACGTACCATTTGGTAAGGTTCTCTTCATCCTCGCAGCAATTCTCAAAACCCGATGGTGTCCCGTTATAACCGTCGGATATTATCATTCTGTCTTTTACAATAATTGCGCCAACTTTCCTGCGCACGCAGTACGACAGCTGCCCCCATTCGCGCGCTATGCGCAAATAAGCCCTGTCATATTTATTTAGTTTTTCTGTCATTATAGTATCAGGAAACCCATTGCCTAAAGTTAGTGTGGCAAAGGCCTTTGTTTAGTTAATTAATTACCAAATTTCGCTTTCTATTATCATAGGTAATACAACACCCGCTACAAATGCCGATGTTACCAATACCCAGTCGCGCTTACTAAGCTTACCAAAGCGTTGCAGCATGAACGACAGTACAAGAACGGTAAGCACTACAATAAGTTGTGCGCCCTCTATGCCCAGTGCAAATTCCAGCAGGGGGAGCAATTTACTATCGCCTTTATCTATTATAATTTTAAAGTAATTGCTAAAGCCCAACCCGTGTATAATGCCAAAAAACAATGTAGTAAGTGCTATAAAATTAATGCTGCCGGCACTGGCTGCTTTTTTGGCAGATGTAAACAGGTTGTACAACGCCGTAGCCAGTATGGTTATGGGTATTAAAAATTCTACATAGGTACTGTTTATTGTAAGTACATCGTAAACAGATAATACCAGTGCGGTAGTATGCCCAATGGTAAAGAGGGTAACGAGTAGCAGTATGTTTTTCCAGTCTTTAAAAGTGTAAGGCACGGTAAGTGCCGTGAGAAACATTACATGGTCGTAAGCATGTATGTCTAAAACGTGGTGAAGGCCTATATTGAAATACAACCAAAAATCGGTCATGGCAATAGCATATAATTTAAGCGTAAACTTACATTATTTTGCAGAATTAATAAAACACCAACACGTTATAGTTAAGTATAGCATAAAATCTTTTGCCAAAATTATTTACATCCTAAAATATAACGGTATATTTGCAAAAATTTTTAGCGTAATAGTACTATGTCCATTTCAGATTTGTTCGATAGCGGTTTTAAAGACAGGAATAAAGGCCATTTTGCCTCAATTGTAAGGGTTGCCATGGAAAACGGCCACCTGAGTGAAGAAGAAAGACACTTTCTTGACAAACTTGCTGTTCGCCTTGATATAACCGATGCCGAATATAAAGAGATTCTTGCAAGCCCTTTTAGCTACCCTATAAACCCGCCTTACCTGCACACGCAGCGACTGGAACGTTTGTATGACCTGAGCCGTATGGTATATGCAGATCATATACTTGGACCTAAGCAAAAAGAAATACTTACACGTTTTGCACTTGCCCTTGGGTTTACGCCGGGTAACGTGAGCTATATAGTAGACAAAGCTTTATCGCTACTGGTACTTAACGTAGACAGCGACACTTTTGTATACGAAATGCAACACATGAATAAATAGCAGTTATCTGCTTTATCATAATAATATCCCCGTTGAGTTTTAACTTATCGGGGATGTTTTGTATATAAAGATGTTGCAAAATATACCCGTAAACTAAAAATTACATTTTATCCTTATATTTGGCTATAAAAATACGTAGCCGCATGCCTAAAAAAATATCGTATAGCTTCCCTGCACTATTGCTGCTGCTGTGCCTGTTTTTTTGTACAGGCTTGCGTGCAGATACCGGTAATACTGCGCATTGCGACACACTTATACAACGTGGTATAAAGGCCATGTGGAAAAAAAACCATGTACGCTCGCTCGAACTTCTTACTGAGGCGCGTTCTATGGCCGAAAAGAACCGTTGGTACAAACAACAGTTCTTAGCTACAAATAATATAGGGGCTAACTATTACTCGCTCTTAGATTATGGCGAAGCATTAAATTATTACCTTGAAAGCTATACCATTGCTGTAAAAAAACTGGAGCCTAAGTACGAAATGGTAGTGCTTAACAATATAGCCATTTTATACAGCAAAGAAGAAGACTATGCTAAGGCTAAAGAATACTTTAAAAAGGCTTATGATATTGCCAAAGAAAACAAAGACAGTTTTAAAATAGGCCTTTATGCCATGAACCTGGGCAATGTATGCAACGAAGCCGGCAATTTTAAAGAAGCCCGTAGCTTTTTTACTGAGTCTCTGCCTTACTTAAAGGATAATGTTGATATGTACCTGATGGCAGAAACGGGCCTTGTAGAGAACGATCTGCTTATGGGGCACAGCATCCAGGCCCGTGAAAAAGCCAGTTCTATTTTGAGCCGGATACAAAATGCTGAAACCAATGATATCTGGCTGTCGTTAATGCTTGTTATAACAGAAAGTTATACAAAAGACAAAATGTACCCCGAAGCAATAGCAACTGCCAATAAGATACTGGCTACCAAACCTAATATCGAAATTAAGAAAACAATATTTGGGCTCTTAAGCGATACTTACTCTAAAAGCGGGCAGTATAATGCTGCATTGCAATATAAAGACTCTGTTATAGCAGCAGAGAAAAAACTGTATAAAATAAAGAACAGCCAGTTATACAACAACAGCCGTGTAAAGTTTGAAATTCAGGATTATAAAAACCAGATAGCCATTAATATTGAAAAGTTGGCTGCAGAGCGCAAGCTTTTTTACTACGTCATTGCTGTTATCATAGCAGTCGTGCTCATAATTATCCTTGCATTGCGCAACCTGTCTGTAAAGCACAGGCAAAAGCAGCTGCTTGCAGAGCGCAACGAAAAGGTAATGGCGCTGGAACTGGAAAAAGAAAAGAATGAGAACCTCTTGCTGGAGCAGCAAATAAAAGAGCGCGAAACTACAGGGCTTTTAGAGCAGGAACGCCTTAAAGGCGAAATAGAGGCGCGTAACCGAAAGCTATCGGCAAAAGCATTATATCTTTCCGGGCGAAATGAGCTTATAGAAGATATACTGTCATCTGTATCGGGTACTACAGAGCTGTCTAAAAACCCGGCACTTGCAGGGCATATAAAAACCTTAAAAACGCACCTTAAAACTAACGATGAGTGGGACAGTTTCCTTACCCATTTTGAAGAGGTAAACCAGGGCTTTCTTAGCCGCCTTAAAGCAAAGCAACCTGCTCTTACAGCTAACGATGTGCGTTTTATAACCTATATTTATATGAACCTCAATACTAAAGAAATAGCCTCTATGCTTAACATTACTGCCGAAGCCATTCGTAAACGTAAAGAACGACTCGCTACAAAAATGGAACTGCCGGAGGGTACTTCGCTATATGATTACCTGTCGTTTATATAATATTAGAATAATTTGTAATTTTGAGCGTGGAGTAGTCGAAGAATCTCATTTGGCATTGCCTTGGATATGTAAAGGGTGCTTTATCTTTTCTTTTGTCTTGAAACAAAAGAAACAAAAATTCAAGGCTCTAACTTTTTGTGCTACAAATTATAAGCCTCAGCTAAATCATTTGAACTCGCTGCGCTCAAACAGCAAATGATTTTTAAGGCTTCAGCATATAATTTGCTTAACGCAACGAAGTTTAAGGCCTTAGCTTCACTCTTAACCACAATACCATTAGGTATTTCCCACCCGTTAAAATTTTTCGTAACTAAAAGTTAATAGAGAAAAATAATTATCTTTAGCCGGCCTGCTATAGCTGTCTTATAATGCTTTAACCAAAACAGGAACACAAATGAAGAAAATTTACTTTGCTATAGTAGTAGCATTGCTTAGTGTTGCAAACTCTTTTGCACAACAAGACCCCCACTACACACAGTACATGTACAACATGAATGTTATTAACCCGGCGTATGCAGGGTCAAAAGAGCACTTGTCCTTCGGCCTTTTGTACCGCAAGCAGTGGGTAGATATCTCGGGAGCACCAAGCACCGGGACATTTTCGGGCCACAGCCCTGTGGGTAAAAATGTAGGCTTAGGCTTATCGGCCATAACCGATAAGATAGGCCCGGTAAACGAAACCAACGTATATGCCGATTTCTCGTACACCCTTAAGCTGGGCGGAGAGCACCGTTTAGCATTAGGCTTAAAAGCAGGCGCAACCTTCCATAAGGTAGGATTGTTTGACGATATAGCAAATGGTTATGTACCGGCCCCCGATGACCCGGCCTTTGGGCAAAACATCAGCAGGACCTACTTTAACGTAGGTACGGGTATCTTTTACTACACCCAAAAATACTACTTGGCCCTATCGGTGCCCAATATGCTAAAAAGCAAGCACCTTGACTACAGGAGAGATAACATTGGCTATAAGTTCGGCTCTGAAGAATCACACTATTTCTTAACGGGAGGGTATGTATTCGAGATAGGCGATAACTTTAAGCTAAAGCCATCGTTCATGGTAAAGTCAGCCTTTGGGGTAGACCCATCAATAGACGGCTCGCTTAACGCGCTGTTCTTCGATAAGTTCGAGATAGGTGCCACCTACAGGATAGACGACAGCTTTGGCGGAATGGTAAACTATGCCATAACCCCGAGCATTAAAATAGGCTATGCGTATGACCACATAACAAGCGACCTAAAGGTAACCACCCCTGCATCGCACGAATTCATGCTGCTGTTCGACCTTAACTTCCCGAAAAAAGTATCACGTTCACCACGTTATTTCTAAACCATGAAAAACTTATATATAGCACTTGGCTTTTTTGTGGCTACACATGCCTGGGCACAAAGCCCCGCTACCGAAACTGCCGATAAACTTTTTGCCCGTTTTGAGTATGTAGATGCCGCCAAAGAATATTTAAAGGTGGCAAAAAAGGGTAAAGACCCATACGTATACCGCCAGCTTGCAGACAGTTACTACAATGTATACAACAGTAAAGATGCCATAATATGGTATGCCAAAGCTGTTGAAACAAAACAGGATGCAGAGATATATTACAAGTATGCACAGATGCTAAAAGCAGAAGGCAAATTTGAAGAAGCCAATACACAAATGGCGAAATTTGCATCGATAGCCCCTAAAGATCAGCGTGCCATTGCCTTTAAGCAGGACCCTAATTACCTGCCTAAACTGCGTAGCCAGACTAAATTGTTTGACGAACAAATATTAGACATTAATGATAAAAAGTATGGCGATTTTGGGGCTGTGGTATTAAACGATAACAGCTTTTACTTTGCCAGTTCGCGCAATACATCGCGCAAAACGTATGGGCGCGACGAGCAGCCATTTATGGATATTTACACTGCAACTTATAGTGATAACGGTACCATAAGCGAGCCTAAACCTTTAAGCGAACTAAACACTAAATACCATGATGGTCCTCTTGCCATTACCGGCGATGGTAATATTATGTATTTTGCCAGTGAAAGTTTTAGGGAAGGCGATTCTGAAAAAGCCAAAGGGCAAAAGAACAGCCTTATTTACCTGTATAAAGCCACTAAAGAAAATGGCAAATGGGGTAATGTTGTGGCATTGCCATTTAATAATGTTAAGTGGTCTACCGGCAATCCGTCGGTATCTAAAGATGGTAAAACGCTGTACTTTGCATCTAACAGGAAAGGCTCTATAGGTGCGGGTACAGATATTTGGAAAGTAGATGTTAAAGGCGGCAACAGCTATGGCGAGCCGGTAAACCTGGGCAAGAAAATTAATACTGAGGGAAATGAAAATTACCCTTTTATAGCCGATGACAACAAGCTTTATTTTGCATCAGACGGGCGTAAGGGCTTCGGGGCGCTCGATATTTTTTATATAGACCTTGCCCATGATGGCGAGGCCATAAATGTGGGGCTTCCGGTAAACTCGCCTAAAGACGATTTTGCCTTTACCTTTAATGCCGATAAGAATATAGGCTTTTTTGCCAGTAACAAGGCGGGTAAAGATAATATGTATAAGGCTATCCCTATTTGCGGAGTTGAGGCTATTGTTACCGTGATAGACGCTTCTACAAAAAAGGTATTGGCCAATGCCAAAGTTGCCATACTGGACGATAAAAATAATGTTATTGAGACTAAAATTACCAATACTGCCGGACAGCTTAACTACAGTGTAGATTGCGATAAGGCATTTATATTGCAGGCATCGGCAACGGGATATGAGAACAGTTCGGTTACATTGCCTAAAACAAAAGGCGGTACCATTGATATTACTGCTAATTTAAACCCGCTTGCAAACATTATTGTAGATGGCAAGATTGCGCTTAAAAATATTTACTTCGATTTTGATAAAAGCAACATAACCCAGGAGGCTGCTTTTGAGCTGGATAAACTGGTACAAACCATGACGCTGTACCCTAACATGGTAATATCTATAAAAACACATAGCGACAATCGTGGCAGCGACGAGTATAATCTTCAACTGTCAGACGAGCGCGCAAAATCTACCGTGCAGTATGTAATATCTAAGGGTATTGCGCCAGATCGTATAAGCGGTAAAGGCTATGGCGAGACCGAGCTTCTTATTAAATGCGATAATTGTACCGATGAGCAGCATGCGCAAAACCGCCGTGTAGATTTTATTATAGTAAAAAAATAATCGCAATTGGTAAACTAAACAGCCCCACAATTTGCGGGGCTGTTTGCATTTATAAAATTAACTATAGCATGGTTTCACCCACGGTTTTTGTAAATAATGTAACTCCAAAAAGGGTTACAACTTTTATAGTTCTTAATATCTCGCAATTGTTATTGAAGATGTGCAGGGTTTTAACTTTAATGATTTTCATAACACAATAATTTTAGCAGGTTTACTTTGGGGGGTTAATAAACACCTGAATTACTATCAGATACTCAAAGCTACTATTATTTATATTTTAAATAATCAACTATCGGCAGATGGCATAAGACTGGCGGCGAATAGCACGTTTATATAGCTAAGAATACTGTACGGCAACATAAAAAAAGCAGCCAAAATGTTTGCAAATGCTGCAATACACAACTTTTACCACTATTTATTGTGTAAAATTTATGAAATATACATTTTACAATTTGCTAATGCTTTATTAATTTTGTGTTGCTAAACAGCTACAGATGTCATTACACTTAACAGAAATTGAGCGCGTAAAATCTATATCTAAAAAAGATTTTTATAACAATTATGTAAAGAAACAAAAGCCGGTTGTAATAGAAAAACTTACCGAAGACTGGCCCGCCTATACAAAGTGGAAGCTCGCTTACATAAAAAATATTGCCGGAGATAAAACCGTACCGCTGTATGACGACAGGCCTGTATCTCATAAAGATGGTTTTAATGAGGCACACGCCACCATGAAAATGGCCGATTATATAGACCTCCTTGAGAGTAAACCCACAAACTACAGGATATTTTTATACAACCTTATGAAAGAGGTTCCTTCTCTTAAGGAAGATTTTCGCTGGCCGGATATAGGGCTAAGGCTGGTAAAGCAGCTGCCCATGTTATTTTTTGGCGGCGAAAATTCTAAAGTGTTTATTCACTACGACATAGATTTTAGTAATATCCTGCACTTTCATTTTAACGGTAAAAAACGCTGTGTGCTTTTTGCTCCTGACCAGACACCCTATTTGTACAAAGTGCCTCATGCACTAATATCCCGCGAGGATATTGATTTTGATAATCCCGATATGCAAAAATGGCCGGCACTTAAACAGGCAAAGGGGCTTGTGGCAAACCTGGAGCATGGCGAAATGCTGTACATGCCCGAAGGTTACTGGCATTATATGAAGTACGTTACACCCGGATTTTCTATGAGCTTGCGTGCGTTTCCGCGCAGGCCGGTTAATTTGCTTAAGGCAGTTTACAATGTTACCATCATGCGTTATTTTGACAATGCCATGCGCCGTTTTAAAGGACAGCAGTGGATAGATTACAAAAACCGGCAGGCGGTAGTGCGTACCCACAAAAACCTAAACCTACCCGTATAAAGAGGTTAAGAAACATCATCATCAGGTTTTAATCAATACGATGTTCTGCGGCAACTTTCCATTCGGCACCATTATGTTGCAGCAGGTAAAAACCTGCAACTTCAAATTGGGCATTGTACTCCTTATCACAATATACCTCTTTCCAGGCCTTATTAAATTCGTCGAAAGCTAAATCATGGTAGGCAATAGTCATGTGGGGAGCAAAATGGCGTTCATGGTAATGAAGTGGTATATTTGGATATAGAGTTTCAAAGCTATTTATAATCCGGGACTGCAACGCTTTTAGTTGCGGTGTAATTACAGGATGTACAAATACCACGGGGTTATTGGGATTTGGGAAAGCACCAAAATTATGTAGTTGTATAGCAAACGGCTCTTTAAGAACAGGTAATGATGCAAACCACTCCAAAACTTCTGTATGATGTGCAGCATCAATTTTAAAGGGAGCTTTAAGCGTTATATGCGGCATATTTTTAAGAGCTGCCTTACTGTTATAGTTATCTTTAAAATCAGTCCTGAATGCGGTAACCTCATTAGTAATATCGATGGGGGGGATAATTGCTATAAAGTACAGGTTCTGTTGCGGCATACCATTTAGTTTTAAGGCAAGTATAATTTTGGGTGCTTATTTAAGTACTATAATATGGTCATTCATAAGCCTGAAGCTATATTCCTGTTTCCTAAATAAACCCTGTACTGTTATCTTTACTTCTTTACCATCTTGCTGCTTAGGGAAAGCAATCCTGTTTGCAAGAGTCTTTTTATTATTTGCTGTAAACCAAAGCGCATTGCGAAACCGGTACTTAATTTCTACTTCGTTATCGTTGCCGGAAGCCGTTATAGCATAATCTATATATAGCATAGATATCTTTTTGCTTTTGCGCATCATTATTGTGCATATTCTTTTAAAAACGTGGTAATTAAAGTCGAATTTGTTTACTGAATTCTCCATATTCGTTATGCATTAAATAATTAAGGTAAGCCAAAGTAATTCTTATTTAAATATGAGGATGCTAAATATTTAGATTTTCGATATACTGCTTAAAGTAACTGTTAAACAGTTATTAAGGTTTAGAGCGGATAACTTTTACAATATCTATATACTCAGGTTTTAGTAAAAGCATATACGTACAGGTTTCATGAAGCCCATGTACAACTAAAGAAACCTCGCTTATATTTTTAGACAGCGCAAATACATTATCAAAAGTTTTTTCGCCATTTATGGTATACCATAAGGCATTTCTAAATCTGTATTTTATAGTCCTTCCTCCATTATTATTTAATGTAGAATCGGCATAATTCAGGTAGAGCTTTTTTATCAGTTTACTCTTTCTTGGGGCTACCATAATTACCCTTTTTAAAAAACGGTAATTAAATTTAAATTTGTAAAAAAAATCTGGCATAATAAGGATGCGTTTATACATTAAAAAAATTAAAGCATAAGTAAAATATTACAAAGTATTGGTTGGGAGCCGTGGCGAAATTAAGTGTTTTTAGTAGTTAAATCACGCATAATCTTGGCTTGTCTATACTTTGTCTATACTTTTAAAGCCAGTAAACACGGGATTAAACCATATTTTTGCCACAGCAAACCATTTACTCTTTATTCTTGAATAATTGTGGGATGTGTTTTTTTAGAATACACTATTTGTCGATTTTAGTGTGTTTATTTCTGGGGGCAATGCGGGCGTTTATACGCCCGCATTCTTTTTATATATATATAGTGTAAAAGTGCCTGTTTAATTTAACAAAGAATATAGTCTTTTCCGTAAGGCAATGGTTAAATTAGATGTCCGCGCCTTATGCAGCTATATGAACAAAAACTACACTTCCCTAAAAAATTTCTGGTCGCAAAAATTATCCCGTTGGGCACGCATTATCCTGCGTGGTTTCGGCGTATTAATCCTCCTTATTATTTTGCTGTTTACAGGAATTGCATGGTACATTAATACCCATAAAAAAGAAGTTCTCGCCACATTAACCTCACAGCTTAACGATGGTCTTGCCGGCACGCTTAACATAGGTGATATAGAGCCCACATTTTTAAGCGGTTTCCCAAATGTGGCACTAAGGCTGGAAAATGTTGTATTGCGCGACAGCCTCTATACAAACCATAAACGAACAATGCTCACGGCAGGGCAGGCAGATGTGTCTATTAATGTTATGGCACTGCTGCGCGGTACTGTTGTAATAAAAAAAATTGCGATTAGCGATGCCATTATAGATTTGTATACCGATGCTAATGGCTATAGTAATACCTCTATATTTAGAAAAAAACCAAAAAAAGAAAAAACAGAAAAAGGCGATGGGACTTTTCCTAAGCTTAAAAAATTAACGCTGGATGATGTAACGTTTATTGCCGATAACCGCAAGACCAGCAAGCTATATAAATTTACTATAAACAACCTTAAAGCCGCTGTCGACTACAATTTTTCGGGTTGGGAGGCCGATGTTTCTATAGAGGCTAAAGCGCATAGTATGGCTTTTAATACTGCCCGTGGCAGTTTTATAAAAGATAAAGGTCTTGATGGCGGTTTTGATGTGGTGTACGATGAAGATAAAGAAACAATAGTGTTTAATAAAAAACGGCTGTACATAGGTGGAGAACGTTTTGATATTGCGGCGAACATTGGCGTAGGAGAATCGGGTAAGTTTTCTATAAATATAGAAAATGAAAATATTTTATGGAAAAATGCCGCTAACTTGCTTTCGCCTAACATTACCAGTAAGCTAATGATGTTTAACCTTAGCGAACCTATTGCGGTAAAATGCGATATCGTGGGCGATTTTAATGCACAGGGCGATCCGCTTATAAGGGTTAATGCTACTGTAAAAGACAATGTGCTTACCACTCCCGGCGGCGATGTGGCAAACTGTAACTTTTTTGGGGTATTCACGAACAACAATATTCCGGAGAAAGGTTTTAACGACGCTAATTCGGCCATAAAGCTGTTTAACTTTAACGGCACTTATGCCAACCTGCCTTTTGTAATGAAAAAGGCTTTTATTCTTAACCTCGAAAAACCTATCGCTACCGGCGATTTTTCGTCGCAGTTTGATATGCCAAGACTAAGCGGCCTGGTAGATGAAGATTTATTGAAGTTTACAAAAGGTACTGCCACCGTAAAAGTAAACTTTAAGGCTGATATTGTTAACTATAAAATTAATAAGCCCATACTTAGCGGCCTTATAAACGTTAAGAATGCCGATGTAAGCTATATACCCCGCAAGCTGGAATTTAAAGATGTAAGCGTAGCCCTTAATTTCAGTAATGAAAACCTTTATATAAGTGAGATCATTTTAAAAACCGGCAAGAGTATTGTAAATATGGAAGGTAGTATTAAAAACTTCCTAAACCTGTATTATACCGCCCCGGAAAAAATGGTACTGGAGTGGAATATGTACAGTCCGCAGTTGCACTTAGGCGAGTTTATGGGCTTTTTAGGCACGCGTAAAAAAACACAGGCTGCTATTAAAAAGAGCCGTAAAGGGAATTATACTGATGACCTTAACGAACTGTTTGAGAAAAGCAATGTAGACATGAAGCTTAAGGTGGATAAGCTTTATTATGACAATTTTTATGCTACTAATGCACATGCAAATGTACTGCTTACTGATAGCGGAAATATACTTGTAAAAAATGCAGGTTTTAACCATGCCGGCGGCACGCTGCTTATAAATGGCAGTATGGCCCAGGGCAACCTTAATAAATATAAGCTGGATGCTAATGTTACTAATGTAGACATTAGCACCTTTATGAAAGCCTTTGATAATTTTGGTATGGAAACCCTAACCTCTAAAAACCTTAAAGGGCTGTTTAGTACAAAAGCAAACCTTACAGGAAGCATTACAGATAGCGGCAAGCTTGTACCGCGTTCTATGTATGGTACTGTAAATTTCGACCTTAAGAGGGGCAGGCTGTACGATTTTGAGCCGGTGCGCAATGTGGGTAAATTTGCTTTTCCTTTCAGGGATATGAAAAACATAGAGTTTTACGACCTTAAAGGCAAGTTTGATGTACAGGGAGAACGTGTTACCATACACCCTATGCAAATAAACTCCAGTGTACTTAATATGGATATAGAAGGTTTATACTCTTTTGGCAAGGGCACAAAAATTTATGTCGATGTGCCGCTTCGAAATCCTAAAAAAGATAAAGACATTGAAGATAAAGAGGAACTTGCCAAACGCAGAAATCGGGGTATTGTAATACATCTTACTGCTGAAGACGGCGAGGATGGTAAAGTAAAAGTAAAACTGGGCGGTAAGGATAAAGGCAAAAAAGAGAAGGAATAGAAATTTTCGTCGATTTGTAATTGATAGCTGCCTGCAGCAAACACAAAAAAAACTCCGGAGAAACGGCGGGTAAAAATGTGCCGCTCCTCCGGAGCTTTTTGGATAATGCCAATATGTTTTGCTATATAAAATTTGAATTTAGAATGTACACCTATAAATTGTTTACAATTCTTGTAATTCCATTTTTAATTAATATTTCATTAAAATTGATCAGTAATCCCAATTTACAATTTGTTATTTTTAGGTATGTAAGTACTTGTTTGCCATAAACAGGTGCAATTTGCTCTACCGATTTAATTTCGAGGATAACTTTATCTTCAACTATTAAGTCAGCTCTAAATCCTACATCCATTTTAAGATCGTCCCACAACAATGGTAATGGCTTTTGCTTTTCAACGGTTAAACCTAATTTGGTTAATTCGTAAAATAAAATAGTTTCATAAACAGTTTCTAAAAGGCCGGGACCAAGCTTAACATGCATTTTATAACATACGTCTACAATTATTTTAGAAAGTTCATTTTCGTTCATGATAACTATTTTATCCTGTTTGGTATATAATATTTTGTCACGCAAAGGCGCAGAGTCGCAAAGCTGTCTGTGTTTATATTGCCGTACACTCTACCCTTAATAAGTCGCGAAGCAAATTACTTCGTAATTTTTAAGAACGCACCCAGCTACACAGTTTCTAAAAAATGCTTTAGCATTTTAACCTTGCGCCTTATCTAAGCATGTTTGTATATTCAATATCCGGATACCTTTGCGCCTCTGCGTCTTTGCGCGACATTTAAACTTACTTCATAAAATCAATAGTTACTGTCTTATTCATACCATTTCTAATAGGCATATTTTGTCACGCAGTGCAGAGTCGCAAAGCTGTCAGTGTTTATATTGCCGTACACTCTACCCTTAATAAGTCGCAAAGCAAATTACTTCGTAATTTTTAAGAACGCACCCAGCTACACAGTTTCTAAAAAATGCTTTAGCATTTTTAACTTCGCCCCTTATAATACGACTAAATATTTATAACAATTTCTACAGACAGCTTTGCGACTCTGCGCCTTTGCGTGACAATTATTTGATAGACTTACTTAATAAAGTCAATAGTTGCTGTCTTATTCATACCATTTCTAATAGGCATATTTTGTCACGCAAAGGCGCAGAGTCGCAAAGCTGTCTGTGATTATATTGCCGTACTACTCTATCCTTAATAAGTCGAGAAGCAAATTACTTCGTAATTTTTAAGAACGCACCCTGCTACACAGTTTCTAAAAAATGCTTTAGCATTTTAACCTTGCGCCTTATCTAAGCATGTTTGTGTATTCAATATCCGGATACCTTTGCGCCTCTGCGTCTTTGCTCGACATTTAAACTTACTTCACAAAGTCAATAGTTACTGTCTTATTCATACCATTTCTAATAGGCATATTTTGTCACGCAAAGGTGCAGAGGCGCAAAGCTGTCTGTGTTTATATTGCCGTACACTCTACCCTTAATAAGTCGCGAAGCAAATTACTTCGTAATTTTTAAGAACGCGCCCAGCCACACAGTTTCTAAAAATGCTTTAGCATTTTAACTTCGCGCCTTATAACACGACTAATATTTATAACAATTTCTACAGACAGCTTTGCGACTCTGCGCCTTTGCGTGACAATTATTTGATAGACTTACTTCACAAAATTAACAGCTGCTTCCAGTGCTTCGTTAATGCCTTCGGGTTTTTTACCTCCGGCAGTAGCAAAGAACGGCTGGCCACCGCCACCGCCCTGTATAAACTTACCAAGCTCTTTAACAACCGTACCGGCGTTAAGCCCTTTTGCTGCCACAAGCTCTTTAGAGATGTAGCAGGTAAGCATAGGTTTGCCTTCTTCGGCAGTAGCCAGTACAATAAACAGGTTAGTACCTAAAGTACCTAGCTCATAAGCAAGGTCCTTAGCCCCTGTAGGGTCAAGTGGCACGTGTTTGGCAAGGAACTGAACGCCGTTTATTTCCTGAATTTCCGTAGCCAGCTCGCCCTTAAGGTTCTTAGCCTTATCACGAAGTAGTGTTTCAAGTTGTTTTTTAAGTTTAGCATTCTCATCCTGTAAAGACACAACGGCCTTTAAGGTATCCTGCGGGTTTTTAAGCGTGGCCTTAATTTCGTCCAGTGCTTTTTCCTGGCCTGCAAAAAAGTCTTTAACCGCATTACCGGTTATAGCCTCAATTCGGCGGATGCCCGCTGCTACAGCACCTTCGCTAATAATTTTAAAGTGCCATATATCGGCAGTATTCTTTACGTGTGTACCACCGCAAAGTTCCATGCTATTGCCAAATTTGATGGCACGTACACTGTCGCCGTATTTCTCGCCGAACAATGCCATAGCGCCTTCCTCAACCGCCTGCTTAAACGGAATGTTCCTGCGCTCAATAAGCGGCAGGTGCTCTTGTATGCGTGCGTTTACAAAATCTTCTACCTCTTTAAGTTGCTCTTCGGTAACTTTACTAAAGTGCGAAAAGTCGAAACGCAGGTAGTTAGGGCTAACTAACGATCCTTTTTGCTCTACGTGCGTGCCTAGTATGCTGCGCAATGCCTGGTGCAGTAAGTGCGTAGCGGTGTGGTTGCTTTGAGATTCATCCCTAAGCTTAGCATTAACCACAGCCGTAAATCCACCCTCTACATTTTCAGGAAGCGATTTGGTAATGTGCAGTATAAGGTTATTTTCTTTTTTAGTATCTACTATTTCGATGCTCTCGTTAGCCGATTTAAGTACACCACGGTCGCCCACCTGGCCACCGCCTTCAGGGTAAAAAGGCGTAGCGCTAAGCACGAGCTGGTACTGCACACCCTCTTTTGCCGAATCTATTTTACGGTAACGGGTTATTTTCACCTCATTTTCAAGCTGGTCGTAACCTACAAAACTTTCGGTGTTGCCTTCAACTAAAATTACCCAGTCGTCTTTAGCTACTTCGCTCGCTGCGCGGCTACGGGTTTTTTGTTTTAGTAATTCAAAGTCAAATTCTTCCTTGTTGTAATCCAGTCCTTTTTCTTTTAGGATAAGCGCAGTAAGATCTTCAGGGAAACCGAAAGTATCATACAGTTCGAATGCTTTAGCACCCGATACCTCGTTACCTTGGGTTTGAGCAATAACATTATCCAGCAATTGTAACCCCTGGTCAAGCGTCCTTAAGAACGATGCCTCTTCCTCACGAATTACGTTGGTAACAAGGCTTTGCTGCGATTTAATTTCAGGGAAAAACTCGCCCATTTGTGCAGCGAGTACCCCTACAAGCTCGTTAATAAACGGCTCTTTAATATCAAGGAACGTAAATCCGTAACGGATGGCCCTCCTTAATATCCTGCGGATAACATAGCCTGCACCACCGTTAGACGGTAACTGCCCATCGGCAATGGCAAACGCCACGGCACGAACGTGATCGGCCACCACACGTATGGCGATATTGATTTTTTCTTCCTCGTCGTTAGCCGCTTTAATAGTATATTTTTTGCCGGTAAGGCTTTCAATTTTTTCAATAAGTGGGGTAAACACATCAGTATCGTAGTTACTTTGTACACCCTGTAACACCATGCAAAGGCGCTCAAAGCCCATACCGGTATCTACGTGCTGCGCAGGCAGTTTTTCAAGCGACCTGTCGGCTTTACGGTTAAACTCCATGAATACGTTGTTCCATATCTCTACAACCTGTGGGTGGTCGTTATTCACAAGGCTCTTGCCCGAAATCAATGCTTTCTCGTCAGCTGAACGAATATCTACGTGAATTTCAGAACACGGCCCGCACGGACCCTGGTCGCCCATTTCCCAAAAGTTATCTTTCTTGTTGCCCAGAATTATGCGGTCTTCGTCAATCAGTTCTTTCCAAATGTCATACGCCTCCTGGTCAAAAGGTACGTTCTCTTCGGGGCTGCCCTCAAAAACAGAAACATATATAATATCTTTAGGTACTTTATATACCTCTGTAAGCAGTTCCCATGCCCAGTTAATAGCCTCTTTTTTAAAGTAGTCGCCAAAACTCCAGTTACCCAGCATCTCGAACATGGTATGATGATAGGTATCAAAGCCCACATCTTCAAGGTCGTTGTGCTTTCCGCTTACGCGAAGGCATTTTTGGGTATCAGCAATACGCTTGCTTTTAGGCGTGGCATTGCCTAAAAAATATTCTTTAAACTGCGCCATCCCGCTGTTGTTAAACATCAGGGTAGGGTCGTCTTTAGTAACAATAGGTGCAGATGGCACGATAAGGTGGCCTCTGTCGGCAAAAAATTGTAGGAATTGTTTTCTTATATCCTGGCTTTTCATGGGTATGAAAGTTAGTTTTATGTTTTAAATTTGGCACAGATGTTGGCTTTCAAAATCAAAAAAGCAGCTAAAAACCGTAACATTTGTTACATTTGTACGTTATGGTTTTACAGTTGCCTCAGGCTTTTTTCTGTAAGGTGCAAAAATAGAATAATTTAAGAACATGGCGAAGGTAAAATACTATTACGATCCCGAAAAGCTGGCCTTTCATAAGATAAAGACAAAAAAAGGCAAAAAAATAGGTGTGGTAGTGCTGTTTTTAGTGGCAGCAGGCCTTTTTGGTTTCCTGTGTTTTGTAGCATTGCTTAACACGCCGTTTTTCGAAACGCCTAAAGACAGGCTGCAGGCCAGAGAGATAGAGTACATGAAAATTCAGTACGAACTGCTCAACCGCAAGACGGCTTTAATAGAGGAAGCACTATCCAGCGTAGAAGACCGCGATAATAACGTATACCGTACTTATTTTAACAGCACCCCAATACCCGAAGAGCAGCGTAAGGCAGGCTTTGGTGGGGTAAACCGTTATAAAGGGCTCGAAGGGTATAATAACTCACAGCTGGTTACAGGAACAACAAAACGCCTTGATGTACTGGCAAAAGAGTTGGTTATACAAAGTAAATCGCTCGATGAAATTGCCAAGCTGGCTAAAGATAAAGAGAAATTACTTGAAGCAATTCCTGCCATACAACCCGTTAAGAACGAAGATTTAAAAATGATGGCATCGGGTTTTGGGTACCGTACAGACCCGTTTACCAAAGTGCGGAAATTTCATGCCGGGATGGATTTTTCTTCGCGCACAGGTACACTTGTTTATGCCACCGGCGACGGCGTGGTAGAAAAAGCAGATAACACAGCATCGGGTTATGGCAACCACATTGTTATACGCCATGGCTATGGTTACCAAACGCTTTATGGGCATTTAAGCAAGTACAAAGTAAGGGCGGGGCAAAAGGTAAAACGTGGTGATGTTATAGGCTATGTAGGCAGCACCGGCCGTAGCGAAGCACCCCATTTACATTATGAAGTGCATAGAAATGGCGAGGTGGTAAACCCGCTAAATTTTTATTACGGAAACATTTCTGCTAAAGAATACATTTTAATTTCTAAATTAGCTAACCAGGAAAACCAATCTCTCGATTAATGCATTTAGAACTCCCCGAAAAACGATATTACAGCATAGGCGAACTTGCCAAAGCTTTTGATGTAAACGCTTCCCTTATACGTTTTTGGGATAAAGAATTTGATGTGCTTAAGCCAAAAAAGAATGCCAAGGGCAACCGCATGTTTACGCCCGATGATGTAAAGAACCTGCAGCTTATTTACCATTTGGTCAAAGAACGTGGCTTTACCCTTGAGGGAGCCAAAACTCATTTAAAGGAGGGACAGAAAAAAACCCTTGATAAGTTTGAAATTATCCGTAAATTAGAAGCTATAAAAACCAACTTAATAAATATTAAAAACGAACTTTAAAAAATACTGAAAATGAAAAAGTGGATTATTCCTGTTCTTATTATTGTAGCACTTGTTGTAATAGGCTTTTTTTGGTCTATGGGCATTAAAAATGGCGCTATAACGCAAAACCAGGCGGTAGCCAAAGCATGGGGCGATGTTAATACGTCATACCAAAGAAGGAATGACCTTATAGGCAACCTTGTAAAAACAGTAGAAGGTGCTGCAAATTTTGAGAAAGGCACCTTAACTGCGGTTATCGAGGCACGATCTAAAGCTACATCGGTTCAGGTAGATCCTGCTAACGCTACACCAGAACAACTTGAAGCTTTCAGCAAAGCACAGGGAGGTGTTACATCGGCATTATCACGATTACTGGTAACGGTTGAAAATTATCCCGACCTGAAATCGAACCAGAACTTTTTAAAGTTGCAGGATGAACTTGCCTCTACAGAGAATTCTATCCAGACATCGAGAACGCGCTACAATGAGAGTGTAGAGAGCTATAATAACTACGTACTTAAATTTCCTAATTCTATGTTTTTAGGCAATTATAAAGAAAAACCATATTTTAATGCTGTAGAAGGTGCAGATAAACCGGTAGATGTAAACTTTAATATTAAGTAACCCATGCCTGAAGTAACCGAATTTTTAACTCCGGCAGAAGAAGAGGCTGTTATTGCCGCTATTCAGCAGGCCGAGAAAAATACGTCTGGCGAAATACGGGTACACATAGAAAACCATGCAGAAAAACCTCCGCTCGAAAGGGCACAGGAGGTTTTTCTTGCTTTAGGGATGCATGCAACTACTGCCCGTAATGGGGTATTGTTTTATGTGGGTGTAACCGATAAATCTTTTGCCATTGTGGGCGATGAGGGCATTGATAAAGTGGTGGAAAGCGATTTTTGGGATTGTACTAAAGATGCAGCTATAAACCATTTTAAGCAGGGCCGTTTTGCCGATGGGCTTGTGGCAGGCATACTCAGGGCCGGCGAAAGGCTTAAGCAATACTTTCCCTATGCCAATGACGATAAAAATGAACTTCCGGATACCATATCTAAAGGATAATGAAAAAAATATGTACAGCATGGCTCCTGTTCCTGTTTATAAGCTTATTGCTTCCGCAGGCAGGATTTGCACAATTTGATATTCCCCCTAAACCTGAATTGCAAACCAGCGTTTATGATTATGCAAGTTTACTTTCGGCATCTGAAAAGCAACAGCTGGAACAAAAGCTTATAAACTATGCCGATAGTACCTCTACACAGATAGTAGTTGCCATTGTGCCTACAATTAAAGGGGAGAACATTGGGCTGCTTACGCCTAAATGGGCCCAGGAGTGGGGCATAGGTGGCACAGCTAAAGAAGATAATGGGGTTTTTATACTCCTTGCACAGCAGGAACGCAAAATATGGATCTCTCCCGGTTATGGTGTGGAAGACAGGCTTACAGCGGGAGAAGTAGGCGAGATGACACGGGAGGTTATTATTCCCGAATTTAAAGGTGGCGATTATTACAGCGGCCTTGATAAAGGTACCGATGCTATTATAAAAATGCTTGCCGGCAAATATAAGGCCGATGCAAAACCAAGTGGAAAAGGCGAAGGCTCCGGCGGTGGGGCAGGTGTACTTGTTCTTATTGTAATCATCATCATAGTTATCTCTGTTATATCCCGAAGGGGTGGTGGAGGTGGCGGCCGTGGTGGTGGTTTTGGCGGTGGCAGAAGCAACGATATAGGCTCATCCATTCTTACAGGCATGCTTTTAGGCAGCCTGGGCAGAAGCTCCGGTGGAGGTTTTGGTGGCGGTAGTTCCGGCGGCGGCGGCGGTTTTGGCGGCGGCTTCGGCGGCGGCGGCTTTAGCGGCGGCGGTTCGGGTGGTAGTTGGTAAAAATTCAAAATTTATATATTAAAAACCTGCATTTTGCGGGTTTTTTTATGGCATGTTGTCCCAATTATACAATTTTATGGCAAATACTATATCCATTTTTGTGGCGTTACTATAACATACAAATCACCATTCATGCACCTTACTCAATCAAAACCTTCAATAGCCCTAAATAGCTATGCACTATTGGTGCTGCTATTTTGCACTACCCTTGCCTACAGCCAAAACCGCGTTGCCGGAAAAGTAACCGATACAGCTACCCAAGAGCCACTCGCTTTTGCCAGTATTGTATTTAATAATGATAATAGTACAGGCATCACTACTGATATTGATGGTAAGTTTACATTTACATCTTCCAAAAAAATTACCACTCTTGCGTGTAGTTATGTAGGCTACGAAGCTAAAGTTGTTGCGGTTAATGCTGCTAACAGCCAAAACCTCGACATCAAACTTGCCTTTGCATCGAACGAATTGAAAGAGGTGGTTATTACCAATGGCGAAAATCCGGCGAATGCCATAATGCGCAAGGTTATTGCCAATAAAGAACTGAATGACCCCGAACGGATAGCCTCATTTACTTACCGCTCTTACAACAAAACGGTTTTTGATATGAAGTTTAAAGATGCCAAAGACAGCATTGCTCTTAAAAAGAAACTCAACGGGCATTTGTTCATGATGGAATCAGTATCCGAACGTAAATTTATTAAGCCCGATGTAAGCGAGGAGGTTGTAATTGCTACTAAGGCATCCGGTTTTAAAGACCCGCATTTTGCATCATTGGCTACAGATTTACAGCCGTTCTCGTTTTATAAAGACAACATTCCGTTTTTTAACATCAATTATCTTAACCCCATTACAAAGGGCAGCCTCAGTAAATATAAATTTACCATTCAGGACACGCTGTATAAAAATCAGGATACTGTTTATGTGCTTTCGTATAAGCCATTGCCGCGCAAAAACTTTGAAGGGCTTACCGGTTTACTCTACATAAATACTAATAAATATGCCGTGCAAAATGTAACCGCCACACCTTTTGAGAAAGGTAAAATGGACATTACCATACAGCAGCAGTATGCATTTATAGATGGGCATTGGTTTCCGGAGCAGTTAAATTATGTGTTCAGTATGGCGCAGCACCCTAACCCTAAAGTGGGAAGGATGATGGCACAGGGCAAAAGCTATATAGATAATGTAGTGCTTAACGTGCCTTTGCGCAAGCGCGATTTTGCCCTCGAAACCGTACGTATGGATGATAATGCCGGTAAGAAGGACAGCTTGTATTGGGTAAACATTCGTAAAGAGCCTTTAAACACCTACGAGAAAAACACCTATCATTATATAGACAGCCTGGGGCAGAAATATAATTTTGATAAATTTTTAGCCGTAACCGAAAAGATTGCTTATGGCCGTATACCTGTAGGCCCTGTAGATATAGACATTAATAAAACCCTGGTTTATAATAAATATGAAGGCTTGCGTTTAGGACTGGGTGTTTATACCAATGAAAAGGTTTTTGATAAACTGGTTCTGGGTGGTTTTGCAGGCTATGGCACTAAAGATTATAAGTGGAAGTATGGCGGCGAGGCTATATACACGCTTTCTAAAAAACATGAATTTACCTTTACAGGCAAATACCAGGATAACCTTGTAGAAACGGGCAATCACGGTTACACTTTTCCTGAGCCTAACATGTATAATTACCGCAGTATTATTGCCTACCAAATGGACAGGATACAGGAGGCAAGTGCCCAGATAGGTTTTAGGGCATTTAGGTATACCAAATGGAATATAGGCCTTACCAGTGGGCGTACAACTCCACTTTACGACTATACTTTTACCCGCAATAGCAGGGTGTTTACACGTTACGATAATACTGAGCTTGGCATAAACATGAAGTTCGCGTTTAAAGAGCGTATTGTAAATGCCTTTAAGCAAAATGTAAGCATGGGTACTAAGTACCCAACGCTGTATGTGTATTATTCCCGCGGACTTAAAGGCCTTTTTGACGCTGATTTTGATTATAATAAAATAGAAGCGGCAGTAGAACAAACGTTCCTGACCAAGAATGTAGGCACGACAAGCTACAGGTTAGAGGCTGGCTATATAGACAAAGCAGTACCTTATGGAATGCAGTTTACAGGAGAGGGCAGTCACGATAAAGATTATGCCTTTATAATGAAAAACACCTTCCAGACCATGAAACCCTATGAGTTTTTGTCGGACAGATATGTAAACCTGTTTACATCGCACAACTTTGGCGGCTTATTATTTAAAACTGAGTGGTTTCAGCCGCAACTGGTTTTGCATAATAACTTTGGCTGGGGCGATTTGCGCCACGGTGCCGGGCACTATTTTATTACCTATAAAACGAAGGACAAATTATTTGCCGAAACGGGTTTGCAGTTAGATAATATCTTGAAAGTGAATTATCTAAATGTGGGATATCTGGGTATAGGAGCAGGAGTGTTTTACCGTTATGGTGCTTATGCTTATGATAAAGACAGCGATAATACGGTGTTTAAAGTTACCTTTTCGTTTTCTATCAAGTAATTATTACCATAGAATCTATATAGTAATAATTACTATAAATGTTAAGGCCTTCCGCCACGTCCTCCTCCACCGCCGCGTTCGGCTTTTTTGGCAGGGCCAAATTGTTTTAAGCTGTACGTAAGCGAGAACATAGCGTAACGTTTTAATACAATATTTTCTTCGTCGCGAATACTCGTTGCGGTAATGGTGCGCGATGTACCCAGGTTTTGGTTAAGTACATCGTATACTTTTACTTTAAACATTAAATGGTCTTTCAGGAAATTGTAACCTACACTCATATTCCATAAATAGAAATCTTTTTTAAAACCATCGGCAATATTAGAGTTGTAGGTGTAGCCAAAATCGTTGCCAAAAACTACTTTTTTAGGCCAGTAACTGGTAGTAACAAGATTAATGCGGTGCACGTAATTTGACGCCTGGTTAACGCGGTAGTTAGTATAATTACTCTGATTATAAGTATAGCTGTAATTAGGTGCTATGGTAAGCAGCTCGCCATAATCGTAATTAATGTTTATGCGGGGTATCAAGCTTAATGATTTTGCTTCATACAACTGCGCATTAGTAAACCCTTTTGCAAGTCCGTAAGAGGATGTAAGGCCTGCCGTAAGCCTAAAGCTATGTGCATTTCTTTTTATGGTCTTTGTCCAGTTGCCGCCCAGATTCATATTGTATGTTCCCGAAATGTTTTGGTAGGTTGTGGTTCTCTTTGCGCTTTGATCTATGGTAGTAAAAGATACTACCTGGCTGTCGTTAAAATTTGCACTTGCAAAAATATTGTAGCCGGACCGTGTGGCAAAGTCAAAATTCCTGAAGTTTAAGTTTACGTTGTGCGACTTGTTAGGATCAAGGTCCGGATTACCTTTAATGGTATTAAGGGGGTTGCTGATATCTTCTACAGGGAGTATTTGTGTAGCCGACGGCAGCGAAGTATTGTAATTATAATTTAGCCTTAATGTTTTTGATTTGCTAAAATGAATGCCTCCCTGTAAACTGGCGTAAGGCAGCACATAATTTTTAGCAAGGTCATAATTATCGCCCAGATACGTTGAGTGGTTGTCAAATTTTATAATTCGTTGCCCAAAATCGCCGCTAAGGTCATATTTGTTAAGGTTAAGGTCGAAACCGGCAGTAGGGTTAAAAGTACCTGTAGTAGATGATAAGTAATTTGTAAGGGCATCATTAAGTATAGAATATTGTCCGGTGGCATCGTCATAATCATATCCCACACGATTTTGAGTATTTGCAGAATTGTTGTAGTTAGCCTTTACACTAAGCCTTAACGAATCTGTAACTGGCATTAAATATTCGAGGCTGCCGTTGTAAGAGTCGGTGCTTTGCTTGTTATACCTTACCTGGTTACGTATATCGGCTCTTTGGTCTATGATACCGTCATCATTAGTATCTTCATAAAAAATGGTAGACTGGTTATTAAAGGTAGAAGTGTCGTCAAGATTATTAGTGTTGCTAAACACCGCACTAACCATGCTGCCTTTTTTAGAAAGCCTTTTGCGGTATTGAATTGTATTTGCAAAGCTGCGGTTATCTGTATCGTTAAGCGTATTGCTCTCACTCTCGTTAGAAAGGTTGCCGTCCTGGTCTACCGTGTTTTGGCTCAAAGCCGATGTTTGCCTGCTGTTACCCGACGTAAATTTGGGCTGCATGACCAGCGTTGCTGTAGAGTCTATTTTCCATTCAAACTGTGTGTTGGCATTGTGTACAAAGCGCGAATTATCTGTTTTAGATGATGATGTTGTAGTAAGGCTCCTGTTAGCAGCGAGGCCGTTTTCATCGGGCAAAAAGGTAGTTTCGCGGGTGCGGTTCTCATTAGCCGTATTAGCACTGTTATAAAAGTAATTTATGTTGCTGGTAAAGTTTTTAAACCACTCATCGTTATAACTGCCGCCTATCATGTTGCTTTGTGTAATGCCCTGCCCGGTGCCGGTGCCGGCCTGCCGAACGGCATTGCCCACACCACCGGCCATATTGCGCCCGCCGCCCATACTATCAAATATTTCATCCATAGAGAAACCGGTAGAATTTATATTATTGGCAGATGCCAGTATGCTTATGCGTTGCTTGCCCTTAAAATAATTAATCATGGCACTGCTTTCGTACCGGTCGTTAGTACCATAGCCACCCATTATCTTGCCAAATACACCCTTGTTCTTTTTATCGTCTATAGTAAGGTTTATACTGGTATTGTTACCACTTGCCCTTTTGTTTAAAAGTTCTTCCTCCTTGGTTTTTGTATCGCTTACCTGCACTTTATTTATAATTTGGGCTGGCAGGTTTTTAAGCGCAATTTTACCATCAGCATCAAAAAAAGGCTTGCCGTTTACCAGTATCTGGTTTACCTCTTTACCGTTTACCGTTATAGTACCGTCGGCATCTATATCTACACCGGGCAGTTGTTTTAGCAGGGTTTCAACATTGGCATCCGGGCGCACTTTAAATGATGCCGCATTAAACTCCAGTGTATCTTTTTTAATGCGGATTGGCGGTGTCTCGCTCTCTATGACCACCTCATTAAGGTTGGTCGATTTTTCGGCTAATTTAAGTGTGCCGAAATCTTTATCGGTGGTAACCGTTTCAAGCTGCTGCTTATAATCGGCAAAGCTTATAAAAGATATTTTAAGTACTGCTGGCTGCGTGGTAGAACGGGTTTTAAGTTCCCAGTTGCCATTTTTTGATGTTATGGTATAATCTATTACCGATGAGTCTTTAACAGATGTTAAATATACGGTAGCCGATTCTAAGGGGATGTTTTCAGGATCTGTTACTTTGCCTTTCAGGGTAATAGTCTGGCTAAAGCCCAGGGTGGTAAAGGTCAGTAGCAGTATAGTAACTATTTTTTGCATATAGTAATTTGTTGGTAGTGTATACCCTATGACTAACAAAAAGCCCGAAGGTTTAACCTGCGGGCTTAAATATATTTTAAGAATTGTAAACTACTGTACTAAAACCACCAGAAGCCACCACCGTTGTCTTCTTTTTTCTTCTCGCCAAATTTATTTAGCTTAAAGGTAAGCGAGAACATTACGTAGCGTTTAAGCACTATGTTTTCCTGATCTGTAATGCTGGTAGGCGAGATGCTTCTTGATGTGCCAAGGTTTTGGTTCAGTAAATCGTATACTTTTACTTTAAAGAGCAGCCTGTCATTATAAAAGTTGTAGCCTATACTGCTGTTCCATAAATAAAAGTCTTTTTTAAAGCCGGCACCAAGTTGCGAATTGTAGTTGTAGCCAAAATCGTTACCAAAAACAACATGCTTTGGCCAATAACTTGTGGTTTGCAGGTTAAATTTGTGTACAAAGTTAGATGCGCTTTTTATAGGGTAGTTGGTATATTTCGTGTCGCTGTATGTAAAATTATACGACGGGTTTATGGTAAGTAGCTCACCATACTCGTACGTAAAGTTTACTTTAGGGCTAATACTTAAAGATTTGGCACTAAATAATTCGGTATTAATAAAGCCTTTTCTAAAATCGTAATTACCGTTCACCCCTATGTTAAACCTGTAGGTATGGGCTTCTTTTTTTATAGACTTGCTCCAGCTGGCATAAAACCATGACCGGTAGTTGCCCGATACATTTTTGTAGCTGGTTGTACTAATGGCACTATTATCAACCACTGTAAAATTTGCAATGGCACTCTCATAATAATTCCCGCCTGCATAAAAGTTATAGCCGGAGCGTGTGGCATAATCAAAATCGCGGTAGCTTATGTTTAAGTTGTGGTATTTTTCGGGATTAAGGTCAGGGTTACCGGTAAGTATGTTAAGGGGGTTGCTTATGTCTACAATATCCAGCACCTGGCTTGCCTGCGGAAAGTTAACATCAAAATTGTAGCCTACCCACAACGATCTTGATTTAGAGAAGCTGTAGTTCATACCACCTTCTACATTTGGCAGCATATATGTTTTATTAACAGCATAGGTAGTACCCCTGTATGCGCCATCGTTGTTAAAATGTACTATGCTTGGCCCACCCCTAAAGTACGCCCATAATTTACTTTTGTTAACCTGAAATCCTGCAAATGGTTTTAAGGTGTTTTTTTTAGAAGACAGGTTGTTAGACAGTAAATCGTTATAAGAGGTGTAACGGCCTGTAGTAGCATCAAAATCAAAACCATCACGGTCTTGTGTATTTTTTGTGTATTCATAATTAACACCTAAGCGCAGGCTAAGGGAGTCCGGCACTGGTTCAGAAAATTCTATACCAATGGTATGGCTGTCATCTTTTTGTTTGTTATATCGTATCTGGTTACGGTTGTCTACCTCTACCGTACGGGTGCCGTCATCGGCATAATTGTATTTGTTTGTAACTGTTTTGTTAAGGTTAGAACCATCATCTTTACGTATCTGGTTTTCTATCCATACATCTAAAGAGCGGCCTTTTCGTTTAAAAGCCTTACTGTAGTTAAACCCGTTAGAAAAAGCAGTATTGTCATTATCATCAAGGCGAAGGCCCTCGCTGTCATTAAGCAATGTACCATCTGCTAACCTGCGCGAATCCTGAGATGAGGTATTTCTTACCGAGCTGTTTGCTTTGCTGAATTTTGGCGCAATATAAATAGATGATGTAGAGTCAATCTTGATATTAAACTCTGTATTGACATTATGGGCATACTTATCGTTTTTAGTTACTGATTGCGAATTCAGCGTGTAGCTGTCATCTAAAAAAGTACCAGAGTTTGGCGCTGTTTCGCGTAGCGGTAAAAAGTTAGTTTGCTTAGTGCGGTTACGGTTATCTGTATTTGCCGATGTATAAAAATAGTTGGCACTCCCGTCAAAACCCTTGGCCCACTCATCGGCATAGTTAAGCCCAATAATATTAGACTGCGTAATGCCCTGGCCACCGCCAAACTGCATACCGTTTATGCCAAAACTCCCGTTCTCGCCCGTCCATACATTCATGTTACGGCCACCACCCATATTATCAAAGATCTCGTTCATAGAGAACCCGGATGAGTTAATATTATTAGACGATGCAAGGAGGCTTATTTTTGTTTTACCCTTAAAGTAATTTGCCATAGCACTGCTTTCGTATCGGTCGTTAGTGCCGTAGCCGCCCATAACGCGCCCAAAGAAACCTTTGTTCTTTTCCTCGTCTATAGTAAGGTTTATACTGGCGTTGTTGCCACTGGCTTTATCGCCGGATAGTTCTTCTTTCTTACTCTTGGTATCTGTAACCTGTACTTTATTAATAATATCTGCAGGCAGGTTTTGTATGGCTATCTTACCATCTTTATCAAAAAAAGGCTTTCCGTTTACAAGTATCTGGTTTACCTCTTTACCATTTACTGTTATTTTACCTTCGGGATCTATCTCTACACCGGGAAGCTGCTTGAGCAGTGCCTCTACATTAGCATCAGGCCGCACTTTAAATGATTCGGCATTAAACTCTAGCGTGTCCGATTTGATTCGTATTGGCGGGGTTTCTCCCTGTATAACCACCTCATTAAGGTTTGTAGACTTATCGGCCATTTTCATGGTGCCAAAGTCTTTACTTTCGGTAATAGCGTCAAATTTTTCTTTGTAATCTGCAAAACCTACAAAAGATATTTTAAGGAAAACAGCTTTATTTATGGCTTTTGTTTTCAGTTCCCAATTTCCGTTCTTATTGGTAATCGTGTAGTCTACCATGGCAGAATCTTTAACCGATGTGAGGTAAACGGTAGCCGATTCGAGCGGGAAATTATCAGGGTCTGTAATCTTTCCTTTAAGGGTAATGGTTTGGCTAAAGCCCATGGTGGTGCAGGCTAATAATAGCAGAGTAAGTAATTTGTACATTAATGATTGATTGATGGTTGTAAGGTAATAACGTATATTTTTTATATTAGTATGTAAAACCTTACTATTGTTACAACTAATTCTTCTTTTTTTTTCACAAAAAAAGAAGAATTACCCTCAAATTGTCTGCATAAAATGCTTGTGAAAGTTATGCTCACATTTTTTCAGGATTATGACGAACGGTAATTCCAAAAAATATTATGTTTTTATATTTGCCCCATCAACAATCAAAAATCAATCATAAAAATGATCAAATTTCTGTTACTTTCGGTAGTGTTTTTAGTTACATTTAAATCGCAATCGCAAGACTATTTTAAACCCATAGATTCTATTATACACCTGTATGAGGGCAAAAACGTACCCGGTTTTAGCGTACGTGTAACTAAAAATGGTAAAACCGTTTACAGCAACCAGGCAGGTTATGCCAACCTCGAAAAAAAAGAAAAAATTACCGATAAGTCTGTTTTCGCACTGGCTTCTGTATCAAAACAATTTACAGCTGCCTGTATCGTAGTACTGCAAAAACAGGGCAAGCTAAATTTTGAGGATAACCTGAGAAAATATATTCCCGAATTTCCTGCATACGCCGAAAAAATTACCATTAACCAGTTGCTTAACCATACCGGTGGCTTAAAAGACTACCGCGCACTTGCAATGCTTAGGGGTGAAGATTCTGATAATTATAATGCTGCTGCTATAAAAGACCTGCTTACAGCACAGGAACTTAACGATATACCGGGAGCAAACTGGAGTTACAGCAACTCCGGCTACTGGTGCCTGGCCCAGATAATAGAAAAAGTATCGGGACAAAGTGTGGCAGCATTTGCAGATAAAAATATTTTTCGCCCACTTAAAATGAAAAATACCCGCTATGTAACGAGGCCCAATAATAAACTTAAAAACCGCGCTATAGGTTACCAGACTGACGGCACAGGTTACACTGCAAGTGAGGTAGACGAATTTTCTATAGGTGGAGCAGGTGGTTACAGTACGGCACAAGACCTTGAAAAATGGATGAATGAAATGGAATCGCACCGCGTTTTTGGCAATGCCTTCTGGAACACAATGATAACCGAAAATCCGGCTCAGGGCAAAGGGTTTACATACACTAAAGGTTTGTTTAATTTTACATACCTTAAGCACACCATGATTAACCACGGTGGCGACGTGGTGGGTTTTCACCCTATAACAGCTTACTTTCCGGATGATAAAGTTACTGTAGTAGTCCTGTCTAACGATGATGATTTTAAGCGCTACGATATTTTAGGTGCAGCTACAACCCTGCTGTTAGGCGAAAAATATAAATATCCAAAGGCAAAAGCCAATGTTGCCACACAGGAAGTGGCTGTACCCGAAACTGTAACAATTGACGCTGCGCTGCTGGAAAGCTACACCGGTAACTATGAGCTGACTCCCGGCTATGTAATAGGCATCACAAACGAAAAGGGCAAACTAAAACTAACCCAAATGTGGGATGGCGTTAACTTATTTTTTCCTCCCGTTAAAGAGGTACATCATTTTGCAATTGAAGGTGCCACAATTATTTTTGGCGATTTTACATCGGGTAAAGCTGCAACTTTGCGAGTTGTAACCGCCAGTGAAGACAGCATTTACAAACGCCTTGATAAAGCCCCTGACCTTACATTGTATGATAAATATATCGGTACATTTTTTAGCAAGTCGCTAAATTCTAAAATAACTTTCTTTACAGAGAATGGCATACTGCGATATAAATTGGGTAACGAAGCCGATTCTCATGTTGCGAGCCCGCCCGATAGCGAAGGTGTATTTTCTACCAGCCACGGCGAAGTGACTTTTATAAAAAGCGAAACCGGTAGTATTACAGGCTTTACCCTAAACCATGAGAGAGCCCTGAACATGGAGTTTGTAAAACAAAATCTATAAAAACAAAAAAGCGAATAAGAAATTATTCGCTTTTTTGTTTTTATTACTTCTGGCGGAAGTAAATATCTATAGGCACGCCTTCAAAATTGTATATTTCGCGCATTTTGTTTTCAAGAAAACGCTTGTAAGGTTCTTTAACATACTGCGGCATGTTACAAAAAAATACAAACTGAGGGGTAGGTGTAGGCAACTGCATGCAAAACTTAATTTTTACATACTTGCCTTTAAGTGCAGGTGGTGGCATAGCCTCTGTAATAGGCAGCATAACCTCGTTAAGCTTAGAGGTTGCAATGCGCTGCTTGCGGTTTTCGAAAACTTCTACAGCAGTTTCAAGGCCTTTAAGCAAACGCTGTTTATTTACAGCCGAAACAAAAAGAATAGGTACATCTGTAAATGGCTGCAGCTCTTCGCGTATTTTAAGTTCATAATCGCGGGTACTCATGGTATCCTTTTCTACAAGGTCCCATTTGTTTACAAGGATTACAATACCCTTACGGTTTTTTTCGGCAAGCCAAAAGATGCTTTGGTCCTGGCCTTCAAAACCACGTGTGGCATCTATTACAAGTATAATGATATCGCTATGCTCTATTGCACGAACAGAGCGCATAACACTGTAAAATTCTATATCTTCCTTAACCTTAGCTTTACGGCGTATACCGGCAGTATCTACAAGATTAAACTCAAAACCAAAACGGTTGTAGGTAGTATCTATAGAGTCGCGTGTGGTACCGGCAATATCAGTCACAATATAACGGTCTTCGCCAATAAGGGCGTTGATTATAGATGACTTACCAGCATTAGGACGGCCCACAACAGCAAAGCGCGGCAGTGCCACAGCATTTTCATCGGGAGCTTCGGCTTCCGGCAATAAGGTTACCAGTTTGTCAAGAAGGTCGCCCGTACCGCTGCCACTCATACCGGCAATGGTATAGTATTCGCCCAGGCCCAGGTTGTAAAACTCAATAGCGTCTTTTTCGCGCATAGAGTTATCTACTTTATTAACAGCAAGAAGCACCGGCTTGGTAACTTTGCGCAGCAGTTTTGCCACTTCGTCATCCATTGGGGTAATACCTTCTTCTACGTCTACTATAAATATAATAACGTCTGCCTCATCAATGGCAAGTTCTACCTGGCGGCGAATTTCCCCTTCAAAAACATCGTCAGATCCTTTAATGTAACCTCCCGTATCAATAACAGAAAATTCTTTTCCGTTCCATTCGCTTTTGCCGTAATTCCGGTCGCGCGTAACGCCGCTTACAGAGTCTACAATAGCTTCTCTGCGCTGTATCAACCGGTTAAAAAAAGTAGATTTCCCTACATTTGGGCGTCCTACTATGGCTACAATATTATTCATTAACTTATTTTAATTTTTTGCAAAAGTAGTCTTTTATGTTGAAAGTAAGTAATTTCAGATTTCAGAATTTAGATTTCAGATTGAAATACACTCTTATGAGATGTTGATTTCATATTCGTATTTCATATTTCAGATTGAACTTCACCAGTTGAACTTCAGATTTATGAACACAAAATAAACCTCATTCTGAAGTGACTGTATATCCGTGCCGGACTATAATTCGTAACAAACTTATAATAATTTTGCTTTTACTGTTTTAAGGGAACTGACAAAAATAGCAGTTAATTCATTGCCCTCTTTCCAAATAGGTTCTGTGATTGTTTTATTGATCCAGCTTTTATCGATAATTATTTCAAGCCAAAATAGCGTCTCGTCTGCCTCTTCCAGCACTATCTCCATTTTGGCTATAAATTCTTTATCGCTCCTTGCCCTGCATACTGCCCTGTAGTTTGCACCAACAGATGTTCCGCTTTTAGCAATTTGGTAAGCAACAATTTTAGAAGCAGTGGTAATAGGTAACTTTTCAACCAAATCTATAATTGCCAGGGAATATAATTTAGTCCTTACCTTTAATTGATCTGCCGTCATTAGTTAAATATGTTATAATGTTCAACCTAAATTCCATCAGAGTGAAGTTAAATCTGAAATCTCCCCTCTGAGATCTGAAATTCTATCTGTTATTATACCCAAACCTTTTAAGCTGGTAACTGTTGCTGCGCCAGTCTTTGTTTACTTTTACAAACATTTCTATGTGTATCTGCTTGCCAAAAAATTTCTCCAGGTCTTCGCGGGCCTGTATGCCTACACGTTTAATGGCAGATCCTTTATGTCCTATAATAATTCCTTTTTGGGTTTCGCGCTCTACCATGATCACGGCACGAATGCGTATAATGTTATCATCCTCAATAAACTCTTCTGTTTCTATCTCTACAGCATACGGAATTTCTTTATCGTAATTGATAAGTATTTTTTCGCGAATGGTTTCGTTTACAAAAAAGCGTTCGGGCTTATCTGTAAGGGCGTCTTTAGGGTAATAAGGCTCACTCTCCGGCAGCAGTTGTATAATACGGTTAAAAACTTCTTTTACATTAAAATTTTTAAGGGCGCTTATAGGGTAAATTTCGGCATTGGGCACTTTCTCTGTCCACAATGCTACCTGCTGCTCCAATTGTTCCTGCTCGCTGGTATCTATTTTATTAAGTAATAAAAGTACAGGTATCTTAGCATGGACGATTTTGTTAAAAAAGGCTTCGTCTTTAAGCTCTTTCTCACCTATCTCTACCATATATATAAGTACATCGGCATCTTCAAAGGCAGATTTTACAAAATCCATCATAGAATTTTGCAGCTCGTAAGCCGGTTTAATAATACCGGGCGTATCGCTTAGGACCACCTGAAAGTCTTCGCCGTTTACAATACCTAATATACGGTGGCGTGTAGTTTGTGCTTTAGACGTAATGATAGACAAACGTTCGCCTACAAAGGCGTTCATAAGGGTGCTCTTGCCCACATTTGGGTTACCAATAATGTTTACAAAACCTGCTTTATGTGCCATACAACCTGAAATAAATGTTTAACAAAAACCCATCAGTACTGATGGGCTCGATTTAGCAATGCAATAAAGATTACTATTCTGTAGGCAAAGATAGGATAATAACCCGATAAACCTGTTACTCCTTTAAGTCTTATATCTTCGTGTAAGCAGATACAGCATAATAGGGATTTGCCTCTGTGCCGTCGTTAAACGTTATACTAAGCGTATTTCCGGATACTGTAATCTCTAAATCCTGTGTGCCCCCCTGTGTGGTAATTGTGTAAGCGTTACCTGCAGTATTTACCCAGGTGCCATCAAAACTACTGGAGGTGCACACGCTCTGTAAGTAAGCATAGTCTGTCACAGTAAAAGCTTTTTGCTCGTCTCTAAATGTTATAGTGCTTTGCTTTCTGCAGTCGTTCAATGTTTCCGGGGTGCCATTATTTGTATAGGTAGATAGTTTCCATGAGCCAATAATAGGGCTCGATGGGGTGGGAGTAACTGTCCTGTCGTCATCGTTTCCGCATCCTGTTAATGCTAATGCGGTAAAGCATACTATTAAAAACTTTTTCATAATGGTGGTGTTAGTTATTGATTTTGGTATTTAAGATCTACCTTAAAATAAAACCGTTTTGTAAACTTAGTAGCGGGAACAGGACTCGAACCTGTGACCTTCGGGTTATGAGTTCTAACGTAACCCGAAACAAGCCATGTTCCTGCCCTTTATGCTATATTTTCACCCAGTTTAGAGGGTTCAAAATTTCAAGATTATAGGAAAAGTGTTCTTATTCCTGTTCAGATTGCAAATGAACGAATCTTTATTCGTTCTCAATCTTTTTTATAGCCTTAGATTCAATGAGTGCAGGATTGCTTGGGAAAAGTTCTTTTATATCTTCTGGAGCATTAATTGCGGGTCTTACTTCTCCACCTTTCATTATTATATCGGCAAATGTTTTTATAGAATTTTTAATTTTTTCGATATTTTCAGGTTCATTTTCCTTGAAAGCTTGTGAGTTTATATACTCTGCCTCGGTCTGAATCACTCTTTTTATTGCTGCTTCGTTCAGATCCACAATATGCTGTAGTGCGTCATTTTGAATACTTACTGTTCGCAAATGTTCTTCACTAATCCTACATTTTAAAACAAAATTATAAACTGCTGAAGCTGCCCAAACCACACTGCTTATCAATCCCACTCCTCCGCCGCCTACTAAGACGTTAAACCATATAGATCCATTCTCCACACTAACAACTTTTTCAGAGCCTTTAATATCGTCATTGATCACAATTTGACTAATTGCATTGTGCAGATCATTGGTGTATTTTGATATATCCTTTAAGTTCTCGATGGGGGGGAGCTTTATATTTATCGATTCCTCAGACTGAATTAGAACAAACCCATTTAGTAAATTCAATAGATTAGCAAGTCTAAATCTTAAATTGAATAACACAACTTCTAATGTATCTTTCTGATTAGTAGATAACGTTTCGAGATCCGATCCTAAGGAATAAATGACCGTCTCCTTCAGTGGGTTCAATTCATTAATAAAATAGCTTGACTCTTCAAGTTCTAATAAAGCAATGCGTAAATCTTTAACGTTTTCTAAGTAGAAAATATTTGGATTACTAGAATTTGCGGAAAGTTCAAGATGCAATTTTTGAATGACTTTCTCAAGCTGTTCTTTAAAATTTGAAAGGGTCATATTTTTCATTGTAAGACTATCGTTTTAAAAGCAATTACATCGGGTTTAGGCCATTCGCTCTTTTTGGTATTAAAGAGTAAGCCTTCGCGGGTTGGATATTTTTCCTTTAATTTCTTTACAAAAAGCTCACTTGAGTTGTTATGCATCGAACTTCATACTCCTCTAAAGGCTTCAGAAAAGTCTTCAAGTTGAAAAGCCGTAAAACACGTATAAAGAGCCGTAAATTAAACACATAAAAAAACGGTTTTAAATTTCTTTAAAACCGTTTTGTAAACTTAGTAGCGGGAACAGGACTCGAACCTGTGACCTTCGGGTTATGAGCCCGACGAGCTGCCTACTGCTCTATCCCGCGTTGTTTCGAGTGCAAATATACAACCATTATTGAATATAACAAGACTATTTGCGAAAATGTTTTTAAATTTAAGCTTTATTTGAAGAAAATTTAATCCTGAGTGGGTGTTATACATTGTATAACAGATGATTGTTTAAGGGAAAATTTTTAAAATAAATTAAACTTTGGTAATGTTTGATGGTGTAAGGGCCATAACTGTTTGATGTTTTAGATACTCCTAAATGTTCTTTTAAATGCCAACGGCCTATTCGAACTATAAAGCAAAAATGCTCCTTTTTAAGGAGCATAATTTTCTTTAGCAGGCTAAGAGGGACTCCAGTCGAACACCTAATACCAATTTTGATGTTTGTTGATGGAATTAAATAACTGAAAATAAGATTTTATATATAAATATAATTTTTTAAAAACAAAGCAGCAAAAAATATTAATGCCAATTTTAGTCTTGTAATCAACATGTTGTATATAACATAAAATCCAACTTAAATCAGACCTTTGTCACGGCAATACCGTGCCACGCTTTCCTCTACTGTTGGGAGCTTACCAAAAAGTTCTTTTTGTCGTTGCGGATTCTTGCTTATGTACACGCCCGTATCGATCCATTTTATCATTTCATACATATCTTTAATATTATCACTAAACCTGGCTATAATCGGCAGAATGTATTTCATGGCAAATGGAGGGATAACCGGCTTAACATCAATTTTCTTTTTAAGGACACTTGCAAAGGCCGCTACCAGTATTTTTTCGTTTACCGGCCTGTCCCAACCTACATCTATAGAAGTATTCAGCTCTGTATCAGGTAACGCTACAGCCGCCAGGGCGGTATATCGTGCCAGTTGTGGTGTATAGATAATACCATACGTCCCGGTCAGGAAAGTAGGCAGTATTCCTTTCTTAATTTTCTCAATTATAAAATCAGGTGTCTGATCCAAAAAGGCTCCCGGCCTAAGGGCGATGTAAGGCTGTTTTTTTTCTTTCAGGTATTCTTCAATCTGGAATTTGTTGTAAAAATGAGGCACCGACCGGGCTTTGTCAGATTCGAGGATGGAGATCAGCACAAAACGGGGAATCCCTGCTTCTTTAGTGGCGTCTACCAAATTCCGGTACCCTATAGTGTCCGTTGCTGCGCTGTCCCCTTTTTTCCGACGCGTGTAGCCGGCCGCACTGGCCACTGCAACATCAAAACCGTGCTTCGGTGAAAAGGCTTGCCTTAAAGAAGCTGCATCCATCATATCCGCCACAACAAAATTTTTAACCCCCATTTTAGAGAGTGCATCCCTGTTACTGCTGGCTCTTACCATGGCCGTAACTTCCGCCCCCTGCCCAAGCAACTCTTTTACAATCTGGCTACCCAGCATTCCGGTTGCACCGGCAACTATAACTTTTTTAGTATTCATTTTATGTTTAAATTGTATTTACTTCTTTATTCTACAAGCAGCACAACCTTGCCGTTTACGCCTCCGGCGGTTACAAAATCCTGAGCGCTGGCTGCTTCTTCCAGCCTAAAGGTTTTGGAAACAACTGGCCTGAACTTTCCTGCATCTATTAAGTCAATGCCATTTTGTAAGGTTTCAGATGTTATATTGGAAGCTACAAACCGGGCTTCCACATTGTAACGCCTTGCCAACTCCTGCGATGGCGGTGTTGCAATGCTCAATAACGTGCCACCGGGCTTTAAAACCCGGAATAAATTTACCTGCGCTTCGCCACCTGCGGTATCGGCTACCAGGTCAACATCATTGATAATAGCCGCCACATCCTGAAACTTATAGTCAATTACATCATCGGAGCCAAGGCTTTTTGCCAGCGCCACACCCTTTCCGGATGCCGTGGCAATAACGTAGGCCCCGGCAGCTTTTGCCATTTGTACCATAGCACCCCCAACTGCGCCACCGCCTCCCTGGATCAACACTTTTTGACCTTCTTCTAATTTGCCCTCTGTAAACAATACTGACTGTGCCGTCCCTATAGTAACCGCTATTGATGCTGCGGCTTCAAAAGACAGGCTTTGTGGCTTGAGTACAACGAGGTTCTCATTGGCAGTAACATACTCGGTATAAGCACTTTTACGGGTGAGGGCAATCACGGCATCACCCACTTTAAATTTTGACACATTGCTACCAATAGCAGCAATTACTCCCGCAGCCTCACCGCCCGGAATAAATGGTAACTGAACAGGACGGGTTTTTTTCATAATTCCCATTCGTGTTTTAATGTCTATAGGATTTACACCAGCCGCCTTAACCATGATTAAAACATCATTTTCAATTTGGATTGATGGTTTAGGGACCTCAACCTGCTCAATCACATCCGAGCTTCCATAATCCTTATATTGTATGGCCTTCATTATTTTGAAGTATAAAGTGGATAATCAATATAACCTTGCTCGCCGGGAGTATACAATGTGCCGAAATCGACATCATTGAGGGGGACATTTTTTTCACTACGGCTAACGAAATCAGGATTGGCAAGGAATCCTCTGCCAAAAGCAACAAGGTCTGCAGAATTATGCTGCAACAGTTCTTCTGCCGATTCTTTGGTCAGGGCATTACAGTATATGATCGTATTATTAAATACTGTACGAATAGATTTATACGTTTTTTCAGGAATGTCAGGGTTAAGGGAAAGATGGATGTAGGCGAGCCCTATCCTGTCCAGTTCGCTGCTCAGGTACGTGTAGGTCTGGTGCACTTCCTCAGTATCGTACGGCTTTTGGTCGCTTAATTGAGAAAAAGGAGAAAACCGGATGCCAATTTTATCTGCGCCAATAGCAGCTGCAATCGCTTCGGTAATCTCTACAATAAGGCGGCTCCTGTTTATAAGGTCGCCACCATAGTGGTCCGCCCTGTTATTTACATTGGGGTTTAAGAATTGTTCCAATAAATACCCATTGGCACCGTGAAGCTCTACACCATCAAAACCGGCACGTATGACATTTTTAGAAGCCTGCACGAAATCGGCAATCACGCCTGTTATGCCTTGCTGTGTAAGGGCCACCGGTACAGAATGTTCCTGCATACCGAGAGTGTCAGTGAAGATTTCGCCGGCCGCCTTAATATTAGATGGGCCTACCGGCTGTAACCCGTCGGGCAGGTTCGCTACATTGGCGATACGGCCGGTGTGCATGAGTTGCAGGAAAATTTTTGCCCCGTTTAGATGTACCGCCTCCGTTACATTTTTCCAGCCTGCAACCTGTGCTTCTGAATAAATTCCCGGGATTCGGGGATAGCCCAGCCCTTCCGGGCTTGGCGACGTACCTTCGGTAACGATCAGGCCTGCGCCGGAGCGTTGCGCATAATAGGTTGCTATAAGTTCATTAGGAAGGTTGCCTATAGCCCTGCTTCGGGTCATGGGAGCCATTACCAAATGGTTTTTTAATTTTAAAGTGCCTTTCTCAAAAGGAGTGAATAACTTTTTCATTGTGTCATATTATTTATATAGACAAATGTAGAAGTTACTGTATGGGTAAAATAACCGGATAAGACACAAGAATAGTCCTATCCGACGGCAGAGAATTATATTGGCTATAAGATTATACCGTATAAGAAAACTTCTTTGGGGTGATGCCATACCGCTTCTCAAACAGCCTGCTGAAGTGGCTAAGGTTTGAAAATCCCAACTCATAGCCAACCTCCGAAACGGAATGCTTAGCCTGTTTCAGTAAAAAAGCGGCTTCATCCATTCTGGCCTTTTGGTAATAATTATAGATTGTATCTCCAAATGTCTGCTTGAAGAGTTGTTTAAGCTTGGTCTCGCTCATCGATGCAATAATGGCCAACTCACTTAAAACCGGTGGCGTACTGAGGTCACGTAAAATCTCGTTGCGGATTACCAAAAGCTTTTCTGCATCGTTGCTGTTTATACTTTTAAAAGTAGTGTTCTCCCTAAGTGACAGCTTACTAAAAAGCAGGTACATCAATTCCTGAACTTTAATTTGTATATAGAAACCATTCATAGAATTGTTCATGTCAACTGAAACTATATTTTTGAGAAGCAATTGCATTTCAGTATCCAGGCTTTCGAAAAAGAGAAATGAAGCGTTTTCGCCTGTAATGGTTTGAATTGTGTTATTGGGGTTTTCAATGGAGAGTATTGAGCGTAGTCTGTCGGCAGCAATTGCAACTACCACATATTGTATAATACTGTTAGCAGGAAAACAGATTTCCGTCTTCAGGTCATTTGTAGATAAGAGTATTGAGGCATCATTTTTTTGTGAGAATGGGATATTCTCTTCGCTCTCATATTTAACTTCAAGATCCTGTTGGGTATTATAAAAGAAAAAAGTCCGCACACTGCTGGTTTCAGGGGAAGGATTACGCTTAATAACTAAATCTTCCTTTAAGATATAGCTATGAATAGTTAATTTAAAATCGCTCCCAAAACCTACTTTACGCACATAACCTTCTCCCATTTCAGTTGGGATTTCCATGAAATTATCTCTTACAACAGCATTGATATGCTTTGCAAAAAATGTAATGAAGTCGAAGCCCGGGGCCGTTGTAAATTCGAAGATCATATACTGGAGTAGGTTATTTTCAAATCTAAATTACGGGGAAACAATTGTATTCCTGCTTTAGCATCGAATGTTTTAATTATTTGGAATTAAAATTATGCTATTAGATATGATATTCAATTTCTTACAAGTAAAAATACCCTATAAATAATGAATTTACAGGGTATTTGCAGGCTGAGAGGGACTCCAGTCGAACACCTTATACCTGTTTTGATGTTTTTTGAAACGATTAAATAATCAGAAACACATAAGACGGTCACCTACTTAACACTAATATCTTTGTTACGAGGCAAATGCAGATAAGGGAATTTTGAAACGGTTGCCCTGATGTTTTTTTGTTTTGTGCCCGGCTCTCCCCAAATAATTTCTACTTCATTGCCTATATTAGCATGTTCTAAAATTATAATGCATAATGAAATCATTGCCTTATAATAATTAGTATACACACGCCCGCTGGATATTCCTACGACAATACCATCTTTAACAACATCATCAGAATGTACCGCCGTGTTGTTAGCAGTCCATATTGCATTAGCCGGCAAATCCATATAGTTATATTCTTCGCCTTCCCTTAACTGAGAGGCATATACATCTATAATATCTTCAGCATTCCAAAGCAATGTTACTACTTTACGTTTTGGGTTTCTCAAAATCTCTATCAGAGCATCACGCCCTGTAAAATCATGATCTAAATGAATACGGTTTTCCCAACCTGCTTCAACTGGATTTAAATATCTTTTGGCAATATCATTCCCTGCACTCCCCGCCACATTATTTAGTACATTATTATAAGCATTTCCAATATAGGCCATGAAATCCTCATCTTCATAAAACGCACAGGTAAAGTGTATATAAGACTGTACAAAACCATTCTCTGTATGGTTCGTACCGTAAACCTGCATACCTAAACGCTCTATCCCAAATTGCTCTCCAGCTTGTAGTATTGCATTGTAAACAGCTTCTGCATTATCAATTGCACCATGCACTTCATAAGCTAAAGTGCCGGCAACACCCATACGCAATATTCGCACATCATATTTTGTATTTCCTGTTGCACTATCAACAATCTGGCTCGGGCGATGATGAAAAAATTCAATATCGCGCAGGCTGCTTTGCGTTGCAGCTTCCAGAACCTTAAGTGAAAGTGGGCCGCCTATTTGAAACAGAAATACTTTACCGGTTAAGTCTTCCGCCTGCACATTATATTTACCGCTGTCTGCAAAATAATTAATGTACGGACTTAAAAAATAACTCATGTATTCGTTATTGCCTAAACTTAGTAGTATCCCGTCAGACATTACGTTCCCATTTGCATTACACATAACGGCATGGCGTGTTGTACCTTCTGAAAATGTTTTGAAATCATTTACACAGGTATCTGAAAATAGCCTTAAAGCATCGGGACCGGAAATCTTGTACGGGTACGACGGATTAAGCCCTGCATGAAGGTAGCAGGTTTTCTTCCAGGAAAGCGATTCCTTTTTAAAGCCGGAAAAACTGTATGGAGATAAATGCTCAAAAGCTATATTATAATCGGCTACATTTTTATCTAATGGTAAATACGGACTATGTTGTATGCTAACAGGTTTAGTAGTATCCATAATTTTTTTATACAATATTAAACAAATATTTTTAAACAAACCAATTGTTCGGTATCTTTGTAGAATGGAAAATCCTTATAAACGTAAAAAAGAACCCTTAGCTAATAAGAAGCTAATTCTTGAAGCCGCTGCTGAAATTGGTGCAAACGACTCATGGAGTAATGTGACTTTTCAGGCAATAGCAAACAAAACAGGTATAAGCAAGGGTGGAATTATTCATCATTTCCCATCTAAAGAGGCATTACTCGATGATCTTTTTGATCAGAGTTTGTTAGAACTTTCTGAATTGATAACTAAAGAAACAGAAGATTATCCCGGGATAGATGTTGCATACGCCTATTTAAAAATTGTGTTTAGTGATATACAGGACAACCACTATTTAAACACCATGAATGTTATTTTAAAAGGCGCTGTTAATAACGTTCATTTGTGCCAAAAGTGGAAACAGTGGGTTACAGAGAACCTTGTAACCGACTTTACAGAAACAAGTGTCACATCAATAATCACACTATTGGTTGCTGATGGTATGTGGTTTTCGGATACGTTGAATATTTACCCTATAAGTTTAGAACAGAAACAAAATATCCTCTTACAACTAAAAAAATTCTAAGTATGAAATATGTATTTTTAGCACTGGCTATTATACTGGAAGTGGCTGGCTCAAGTTTATTAAAGGCTGGTGAACAATTCACGAAGATTATACCTTCTTCTTTAGCAATACTTTCTTACGTTGCCTGTTTTTACTTTTTATCAATGTCTTTAAAACATATTCCGTTGGGCACAGCCTATGCAATATGGGCAGGATTGGGTATTGTGCTGACGGTTGGAGCATCAGTGGTAATTTTTAAACAGTCTCTTGATCTCCCTGCTGTTATTGGTATTGTACTGATTATAGCTGGGGTAGTTGTTTTAAATTTCTTTTCTAAATCTGCGGCGCATTAATCTAACTTCAACAGATATATTTAAAACAAATAAAACACCCTGTAAATAACAAATTTACAGGGTGTTTGCAGGCTGAGAGGGACTCCAGTCGAACACCTTATACCTGTTTTATTGTTTTTAAACACTATTAAACACCTTCCATAATATACTTTTTAGTATATTTGCAACGTAAATATTTACCAATGTTAACAAAAGCAGAAAAGACAAAACAGTTTATACTTGAAACAGCAGCACCTCTTTATAATAAAAAAGGTATTTCTGGCGTAAATATAGATGACGTGCTTGCAGAAACTAAATTAACAAAAGGATGCCTGTATGGACATTTTGAAAACAAAGACGATCTTACCGTACAGGTTGTTGACCTGATGCTGAAAAAGGTTTCTGATAGAGTGTACCAGGCCGTAGCAAATGCTAAAACTGCAAGGGCTAAAGTTTTTGCTTTTCTTGACTTCTATAAAGACCCAATTGATACTTATATATCAGGTGGTTGCCCAATATTTAACACTGCAGTTGAAGTAGATGATAATTTTCCGCTAATCAAAGAAAAAGTGGCAACCGTATTCCGGTTAGGACAAGAGGGCCTTACCAATATATTAAAAGAAGGTATTGAAAATGGAGAATTTTCTTCTAAGCTTGACCCTGTTGTTATGGCATTTAAACTTGTTGCTGCTACCGAAGGTGGCATTGTAATGTGCCGTACAATGAATACCATGAAACCAATGCAATCATTAATAAAAAATTTAAAGGCAGAATTAGATCAATATACGGTTTGATTTTTTTTATTATAAAATAGACTAAAAAGTATATTTTAAAACTAATTTTTTTATGTAAAACACTACCTGAACGCTTACTGATTAGTAATAATATCAAAACAAAATAACATGGATTTAAAAAACAAAACAATCCTGATTACGGGTGGTGCATCGGGTATAGGCCTTGAAGCCACCAAACAATTTTTAGCCATTGGTGCTAAAGTAATTATTACCGGAAGAAATCAGGCAAAATTAGATGCTGCTAAAAAAGCCTATCCGGCTTTAACTGTAATACAAAGTGACGCCGGAAGTGAAGCGGAAACGAAAGCTCTTTTTACGAAAGTACAAGCACTGGGAGGTATTGATATCTTATATAACAATGCTGCTGTGCTCATTCCTCCATCAAATTTAGGCATAGCCAACGAGAAACATATTGAAGGCGCTGCTTACGAAATACAAGTTAATTATCTGGGTGTGATAAGGCTAAATAACATTTTTATGGACATGCTACAATCTAAAAAAGAAGCTGCAATAATCAATACAACTTCTATATTAAGTCAGGCTCCGTCATTAATCGAAGCCACCTACTCTTCTTCTAAAACGGCTTTAGCTTTTTATACCATATCACTTCGTGAGCATTTAAAAATCATTGGCAGTAACGTGAAGATATTTGAACTGATTCCACCACTTGTTGCTACAGAAATGACTGCAGACAGAGATGATAAAAAAATATCTCCCCAAGAAATGGTAAAAGGCCTTATTAACGGCTTACAAAAAAACAATTATACTATAAGAGTGGGAGATGCAAAATTGTTTAACCTAATTAACAGATTTCTCCCAAAATTTGCCTTTAAGATTATTAATCCGGCGAAAAGCCATCAACTTTTAAAAAAATAAGATGAAAGCATTTATAATAAATAAATACACCAAAGACAGCCTACAACTTGCAGATTTACCTGCTCCAAAGGTTGGCGCAAATGAAGTTGTGGTAGAGGTTCACTCGGCAGGGGTTAATCTTTTGGATTCAAAAATTAAAACAGGAGAGTTCAAATTAATGATTCCCTATAAATTCCCTATAATTCTGGGGCATGACGTAGCCGGCATCATTACCGAAGTAGGAAAAAATATTACCAGGTTTAAAATTGGCGACGAAGTATATTCCCGCACGCCAGATTACCATATAGGTACGTTTACAGAATATATTTCGATAAATGAAAAGTATGTGGAATTTAAGCCTAAAAACCTAAGTATGGAAGAAGCAGCTTCCATGCCATTGGTCGCACTTACAGCATGGCAGGCATTGGTAGAAAGGGCTAATTTAAAAAAAGGGCAGAAAATATTTATCCAGGCGGGCTCTGGGGGCGTAGGTACTGTAGCCATACAACTGGCAAAACATCTGGGTGCAACCGTCGCCACTACCGCTAGTAATAAAAGTTTTGAATTACTTAAATGCCTGGGTGCTGATGTAATAATAGATTACAAAACGCAGGATTTTGAATCCATCCTTAAAGATTATGATGTAGTACTTAACAGCCAGGATACTAAAACACTCGAAAAATCACTTAAAATTTTAAAAACGGGCGGTAAGGCTATTTCAATTTCAGGCCCTCCTACACCCCAATTAGCAAACGATATTGGGCTGCCCTGGTACCTGAAGATAATTTTGACACTAATTAGTTTTAGCATAAAAAGTAAAGCTAAAAAAAATCATGTTGATTATTCTTTCCTTTTTATGAGGGCTGAAGGAAGCCAGCTACAGGAAATCACTAAACTAATTGAAGCTAATATTATTAAACCAGTGATAGATAAAGTATTTGCGTTTGAAAAAACGAATGATGCCCTGAAATACGTTGAAAGCGGACGTGCAAAAGGTAAAGTAGTAATTAAAATAAAATAATGTTATAATACAAGAGCCTATATGTCCTAATTAAAATACCCTGTAAATAATTAATTTACAGGGTATTTGCAGAGAGGAAGGGATTCGAACCCTCGATACCCTTGTGGAGTATACACACTTTCCAGGCGTGCGCCTTCGACCACTCGGCCACCTCTCTAAGGTATTGCGGGTGCAAAAATAGTATTAAATAATGGATTGCTAAAACTAATTACGACAATTCTCCGCGCAGTGAGGTTTCAAACAGCTGCTTAAAATCGCTGTGTGCAACGTTTTGACCCAACAGGTACATCATCTTTGTTATGGCAGCTTCGGTTGTAATATCAGCTCCGGATATTACCCCAATTTCCTTAAGCATAGTACTGGTTTCATACTGCCCCATGTTTACACGGCCTCCCCAGCACTGGGTAACATTTACAATATGCAGGCCACGCTCTATGCCTTTTTGCAAAATGCCTATAAACCAGTGGGCAGACGGCGCATTGCCAGACCCGTAGGTTTCGAGTACGATGCCTTTTAAGGTAGGTATGTTTATAATGGCAGTAAGCACCTGTGCGTTTAATCCCGGGAAAATTTTAAGTATAGCTACATTACCATCAAAATTTAACCCTACTTCAAGATCTTTATTTATACTTCTGGGTAAAAATTGCTCTTTACTTACTTTTAAATGCACGCCCGATTCTGCCAATGCAGGATAGTTAGGCGATGTAAAAGCATTAAAATGCTCGGCACTAATTTTTGTGGTACGGTTGCCGCGGTATAACTTATATTCAAAATAGAGGCATACCTCCCGCACTACAGGCTCGCCACCTTCGGTAAGGGATGCTATTTGTATGGCTGTAATAAGATTTTCCTTGGCATCTGTGCGCAAATCGCCTATGGGTAATTGCGACCCGGTAAATACAACCGGCTTATCAAGATTTTGCAGCATAAAGCTTAACGCCGATGCAGAGTATGCCATGGTATCTGACCCGTGCAGTATTACAAAACCATCAAAATTTGTATAATTATCTTTGATTACAGTCGCCATCTTTTCCCATTTTTCAGGATCCATATCAGACGAATCTATAGGCTTTTCGAACGAGAAAGTTTCGATATCACAGTCAAGCTGTTTTAGTTCGGGTATATTTTGCAGCAGTTCCTTAAAATTAAAAACCACGAGCGCACCCGTTTCAAAGTTCTTAACCATACCTATGGTACCGCCTGTATATAACAATAAAATTTTAGGTTTAGGCATTGCTGTATTTTAGCTTGTTAACCACCGGGTTAGCATAAATGTTAAGAATACCCTCTTTTAAAATCTTATTATCTACATCTATACGCATTTCCATCCTGCGTTCAAAAATCTGCTTTTCTTTCTCGGTATATTTATCAGCAAACTGATTAGTATTGTAAAGCAAATCATAAGCCACATAATTTGTAGGCCACAACTTGTAGGTGCTTAATATAGAATCGTCTATAACCTGTGCAAGCGACTGTATTTGCTTATTGTTATTTTCACTTTCTGCTGCAATGGCATCAAGCTCGGTATCCAGTACATCGCCCACATGCAGGTGAATGCGCTTTTTCTGGCCCATAATACCACTAAGAAGCGTATTAAAATCTTCATTCTTTTCTTTTACATACACCTCATCATTAGCTTTAGCCAGCAATTGCGGCATCTTTAACGCATCTGTAGGGTCATACTCATAAGAAATAGATACCGGAACGATTTTCATTTTCTTAAAGTATTCCATAAGCGGCACGCCTTCTGCTGCCATGGCAAGCATTTTAAGCACGCCCTGCTGTGTGGCATCATTACCATCTTTAGTACGGCCTTCGCGCTGCGCTATCCATACAGAGCGGTTTTCGCGCCTAAGCATCTGGTAAATATATTCAGACATTAGTTTAGAGCTTTGCAGCAACTCGCGCGGGGTAAGGTCTCTTTGCACCAAAAAGCTTCGGTTAAGCCTTGACAGTACCTGTAAAAATGTTTTTTTAACAAGGTTATCGCCAATGGCCGATGCCGTCATGATAAGGCCGTGGTCTAACAGCGCCACGTTAAGCAACGACGTATCGAGTATAATATCGCGATGGTTAGAAATATAAAGGTACGGGGTGTGGTTGTCCAGTTTCTCAAAACCCGATGTGGTAAACCCATCAGAGCTTTTTTTAAGCACCTGGTGTACCGCATTATATATAAAATTTGCCTGAAAATCGCGTTTAGAATGCGTTTTTTTAAGTTGCTCTATCCAAACCGGTTCTTCAACATCGGGAAAGGTAAAGCTCATGAGGGCTTTCATCATAGGGTGGTGTGCTACACTACGTAGTGCCTCGTTTACTTCGCTGTCATAAAAAGGCCTGATATGATCAAATTTCGACATGTACTTCTTTAAGGTTAAAACTATCTGCAAAAGAACAAAAATTTATTGAAATTAACTCAAAATCTTTGTTAAATACCATAAACGCTTTTGCTGTTAGCCGTGGTTACATTAGCAATTTCCTGTATGGTAACCCCATAAATATCTGCAAGTTTCTGTGCAATTAAGGGTATGTAAGCACTCTCATTGCGCTTGCCCCTGTAAGGTACCGGTGCCAGGTAGGGAGCATCTGTCTCTAGGACTATATGTTGTAAATCTATATCGTGCAAAAACTGGTCTATCTTACCGTTTTTAAAGGTAGACACACCGCCTATGCCTAACTTCATATTGTAGCCAATGGCTTTTTGAGCCTGCTCGTAATCTCCGGTAAAGCAATGAAAAATTCCGTACAGGTTGTCTGCTTTTTCGCTTTCCAGTACTTCAAAAGTTTCATCAAAAGCATCCCGGCAATGTATGTTTATGGGCAGGTTATACTTTTTAGCAAGCTGAATTTGATGCTTAAAGGCATGCTGCTGCTCTTTAAGCCGGGTTTTGTCCCAAAAAAGGTCTATGCCTATTTCGCCCACGGCATAAAATTTATGGCTTGCAAGTTGGGCTTCTACATGGGCAAGCTCTTCCAGATAGTTTTCTTTTACATACGTAGGGTGCAGCCCCATCATAAGGAAAACATTATCCGGGTATTGCGCTTCGAGGTCGTACATAATTTGGGTGGTTCCCGAATCTATAGAGGGCACAAAAAGGCGTTGCACACCGGCATCAAACGCACGCTGAAACATAGCATCGCGGTCATTGCTAAATTCTTCGCTGTATATATGGGTATGGGTATCTGTAAATATCATAGCTTTTGTAAGTAAGCCGCAAAATTACAAAGTTGGCACCGCTTTTACATTTTTAATATGATAATTTAAGTATTTTTGAGATTCAATACATTATACCCCATGCAGGATCTTTACAGCAGCTTAAAAAGCAAAGGCTACAGGCGCATAAAATTTAAACTCAGCAAAACACAGCACTTGCTTGTAAAAGCTAAAATAAATGGCATAGAAGGCAACTTTATACTTGATACCGGAGCCTCTAACAGTTGTGTAGATTTTGCAGGAATAACCCATTTTGAGCTCTCGGCAGCCGATTCTGATACCCGTGCTGCCGGTGCCGGGGGAACGGGGATGCTAACACAAACATCTTTAAAAAATACATTGAAAATGGGCCGCTGGAAAAACAAAAGTTTTGGGCTTGTTATTTTTGATATGTCGCATGTTAATGAGGCACTGCGCCAGTATAAAGCAAAACCCGTACACGGTATTATAGGGGCAGACGTGCTTATAAAAGGGAAAGCCATTATAGACTACGCTAATTTTTGTTTTTACTTAAAATAAAACCCTGTAAAACACTAATTGTAAGGCTGTTTTTATATTTTTGGCGAATACATATACTATCATCAATATGAAACACTTTTACCTTTTCTTATTAAGCCTTATGGCTTTTACTGCTACTGCTCAAATTGAAATTAACGTACCACCCCCATCTTATTATTGCGATCAGGATGGCAATGGTACCGTAACAATTGACCTGAACGATTATAATGCTTATATTTTAGGAAGCAACAACCCTGAAGAATATTCAGTAAGCTATTTTCTTACAGAAGATGATGCACGGCATAATACATCCGTACTGCCTTACTTATACACCCTTTATGTATCGGCCACACCCCAGGAACTATTTGCAAGGGTAACAGAGATTGCTAATACAGATAATTTTGCTGGTACAATTTTAGATATAAGGGTAGTTCCAATACCTGATGCAGTAACCTTACCTGTTATAAACTCTTTATATTGTACTGGATCGGAGTATGACTTAACTTTAAATAATGGTCTACATAACCCACTGCACGAAGTTTCTTTTTATTCAACAGAAACTGATGCCAGTGCTGGAACAAATGCAATAGCTAATCCAGATTTTTATGTTACTAATGAGCAAAGTGTATGGGTAAGGGTAGCAAGTGTTCCATCGGTAGCAACTGCGCCTGCCTGTTTTATAATTTTGCAACAGCGGCTTAATCCTTATGGCATTCTTCAATTAAGTGCAGTTGTTGCAGGTAATACTGTAACTTTTATAGCTACAGGTGGTACTCCGGTTAGTTATTCAATAATTAGCGGTCCTCAACAAGGCTCTTATCCCACGCCTGCTCAAACATCAAACGTTTTTACTGACCTTGCTCCGGGTATGTATAGCATACAAGTGTTAGATTATTGTGGCAATATGTATACATATTCTATTATGATAGTTGCAAGCCCAGAACCACCCACAGGAGAAACTTCGCAAACCTTTACTGAAGGGCAAACTCTTGCCGACCTGGAAGTTTCGGGCGATAACGTTGTGTGGTATGATGCAGCTACGGAAGGCAATGTACTACCTATAACTACGCCGCTTACAGACGGTACCACGTATTATGCGGAACGTGCAGGCGGCAGGCTGAGAGCATTGCGCCTTGCTGTTACGGTACATTTGGTTTTAAGTAACAACAGCAATGCTCTGCAAACGCTTACGTATTACCCCAACCCTGTAAAGAATATGCTTAATGTAAAAAATGCGGCGCCTATAAACAGCATTGCAGTTTACAGCACAATTGGGCAGCAGGTTATGCACAATACAATTAATGCCACCGAAACTAATCTTGACCTATCTTCACTTAGCAATGGTATTTACTTTGTAAAAGTACAGGCGGGTGAAAGCAGTAAAACAATAAGGGTTGTGAAGGAATAATACGCAACATAATCTACAGTAAGCATACCCCATACAATGAAAAAACTACTACTTTTTTTATTATTCAGCACGGCAGCTTTTGCCCAGTTAGAAGTTCAGCCGCTTCCTGAATTTGCTTTATGCGACCCCAACAATGATGGTGTTACAATGTTTGACCTTACTGTAAATACCCCGATTGTATTAGGCGTGCTGCCTCCCAACGAGTATGCGGTTACCTATCATGAAACCGAACAATCTGCTCAGGATAATACGGATGCTATTGAGGAGCCCGAAACATATACCAACATATTTTCGCCTGCACGCACACAAACAATATATATCAGGGTTACCCAAATTGCAAACCCCGTTAATTATGCTGTTACCACATTGCCGTTGCGGGTGCTGCCGTCTGCCGTAGTAGGGAATCTGCCTACCCTCAACCCGTCTAACTGCGAGGGGCAGCCTACATATAACCTTACGTTGAATAATGACTTAGTTAACCCTGCTTATACAGTAAGTTATTATGCAACCGAAGATGATGCCCTGATGGAGCAAAATCTTATTACAGATCCTGCTTCATACACTACCACGGCATCTACCGTATGGTTAAGGGTTGTAAACGAAACATCAAACCCTAACGTGCCCACATGTTTTAGGGCAGTACCGCAACATTTAGGCACAAATGTATTAACCCTGCAAACGGGGATTAATGATCAGACTGCTATTTTAGTGGCAACAGGTGTAGCACCTTTTTTATATGCTATGGATGTTAATCCGTATCAGGAGTCTAATATTTTTACTAACCTTATTCCCGGTGCGCATCAGGCACGGGTACAGGACGCCTGCGGTAATCAAATTGTTTTATCTTTTGAGATAGTGGCAGCTAACCCTCCTGCAGGAGAAAGGCTGCAAACATTTACAGCCGGAGAAACCCTTGCTAACCTTGAGGTTACCGGCGAAAATATACAATGGTATACCACACTCACAGGAAATATTATGTTGCCGATAACAACTTTATTAACAGATGGCAGTACTTATTATGCCGAGCAATATGTAAACGATGTTCGCAGTTCACAACGCCTTGGTGTTACCGTAAGTTTGATATTAGGCACAAATACTAATACATTGCAAAATCTTGCCTATTATCCTAATCCGGTTAAAAACACGTTAAGCATTAAAAATACAATAGATATAAACAATATTGCAATATATAATACGCTTGGGCAGCAGGTGCTAAACAATATTGTAAATACTACAGAAGTATTTTTAAACTTTGCTGCACTAAATAGCGGTATTTACTTTGTAAAAATACAGGCAGGCAATAATAGTAAGACAATACGTGTTGTAAAAGAATAATGAAACAACACCCCACTTTTAAATACAAAAGTGGGGTGTTGCTTGTTATATATCAGGGCAAAGTACCCGTTTACTACGATGGTGCTTTGCTTGATTTCCAATAGGAAATAATTTCTGAAATAAGCTTTTTGTAATCTTCAAACCTTACGGGTTTACAAAAATATCCCTGCACAGACATTTGATATGCCTGTTGTATGTAATCCTGGTTAGTGCCGGATGTAGTTAAAAAAATATACGGTATACAACGGTCTTTAAGTTCAGGGTCATTAAAAATACGGCCGCGAAGGGTAAAGCCGTCTACCTTGGGCATATTGATATCAGATAGCATAAGGAAAGGTTCTGTACCCGTTTCTTTTAAGTAATCTATTACCTTGGCACTATCTTCGAGCATTACCAACCGGTTGCTGTAGTTATTTTCATGTAAGACCTGCTCAAAAACTTCGGCGAGAATCTCCCTGTCATCTGCATCATCTTCAATGATTATGATATCGCCGTTCTTTTTCATAAGTCAAATATAAAATAAAAAATTAAGCATTAAGAACCAAGCGTAAAATCTTATAAAAATTTCGTTAAAAACTCATGTTTTGCCGATGAAAAAAGATGGGAGCAGCACGCCTGCCGCTCCCGGGCTAAAAAATAAAAATACCTTTAGTAATTAAGATGCCATGGTTAAGAAAAAAAAAGCCTGTTGGTTAAAAGAAATAATTTGGTAAGACAACATTGTTTTTTGAGGGGGCCAAAAAATTTAAATTAGTCTTTACATTACAGGCTTTTTTAAAATGTCATGCTCGCTATTAACCAATTACAGTTAATACTGCATTAACATGAATAATCATTTTGTAATTACTACCGCCGATTATTCTGATACAAAGATGCGCTTAAACAAGTGCTGTACATAGGTAGAAATTACCTGATTTATACAAACAGGTAGTTTTACGCGCTATAAATTGATGTAGTTTTAAGAATACAACTTAAAATAATGCAACAGAACATTATAAGGTAATTTGCAAATTTAAGAACAACGTAATTATTATATAACTGGCAGGTCTTCCACCTTTATAATCGTGTGCTGTATGGCATAAATTACAAGGCCTGCTATATTTTTCGCACCTGTTTTAGCAAACAGGTTGTTTTTATGCCCTTCGGCTGTGCGTTGTGTAATAAAAAGTATCTCTCCTATTTCTTTAGCCGTTTTTTGCTGGCAAATAAGTTTTAATACATCCAGTTCCCTTTCAGATAATACCTCTTCATCATCCAGTACCGGCTTAGGCGACTTAGATGTTATCTGTTCACGAAGTACCTCCATTTGGTCGCCTTCAAAATAGAAGCCCTGTTTATGCACCGTGTTTATAACATCTGTAAGGTGCGCGGGCGATATACCTTTTGGCAAAAAGGCAGCCACACCGGTTTTAAGCATAAAACCCATAAAGGTTTTTTGGTAATGCGATGATATTACTATAACCTTAATATCGGGGTAAATGGTTTTAAGATGTGTTGTTATCTCTATGCCATCCATACCGTCCATGCGCAGGTCGAGCAATAATATATGCGGCTTAACTGCCGCCCCTGCAAGCTGAGAAAACAAATCGCTACCATTGCCTGCGGTAAATAACACCTTCATACCTGCACAGTTTTGCAGGTATGCCTCAAGGAGGCTTACAATAAGGGCATCATCATCGGTTATGGCAATAGTAATATCTTCCATGGTAAGGTTTTAAATTTATGTAGCAGGAACTACAATTAAAGTAGCTGTACCTTTGCCCTGGGCAGATGTAACACGGTATTTTGCGTTAAGGTACTGCATTCGTAACTCTAAACTGTGCAGGCCAAGCCCTTTTTTTAATTGTCCGGCTTCGTAGCCGCGACCATTATCTTTTACAAGCAATATAAAATTTTTATTAGTATGACGCAAGTGGATAACCACAGCTGTTGCCTGAGCATGTTTATTAATGTTTGTAACCAGCTCCTGAGCCACACGAATAAGCTGAATTTTAATTTCGGGAGATAAGGCAGCGGCAGTGCGCACATCTTTATAATAGGTAATATTAAGCTTTTGCTGCCACGGGCTTACCACATTATCTATCAGGTCTTCTATATTAGAAAATGCTATGAGCGGTGGTGTAAGGTCATGCGATATACGGCGGGCTTCGGCAATGCTTTCGCCCAGCATTTCATCTATATCGTTAATGGCAACACCTGTCTGGCTCTTAAGGCGTATAACGCTAAGCTTGCCTATAAGGCTGTCGTGCAAATCGGCAGCAATGCGCTCGCGTTCCTTTTCCTGTGCCTGTAAGTTGGTTTCCAGTAATTTTTTTTGATGTTCCAGCGCCGTTTGTGCTTCGCGCAGGTTAGCCTCGGTCATGCGTTTATAACCGGTATACATTATCCATATCACAAAAAAGAGTATGGTAAAAACCAATACAACAATAATTGCTATCCATAGGGCAATTACCTGTGGGTCCTGCCATTTTTCCATATCACTACGCTAAACTTCATCGATGGTTAAGCCGCAAAAGTACTTAATAAATTAGTTAAAGTGATTACAAAATGATGCAGATGTGTACCGGGAATATACAATTTTGCCACAAACTGCTCTTTATAAAACACACTGCCTGCCGCTTATTCTATAACCATTTGGCTCCCTATGCTTTAAAATTAAGCAATATGGCATTTATTTTTAATACCGCATGTATAAATTAATGACACAAGGTATGTATAGAACAGCGCTATTACTGCAACATTAATAGTCCATACATAAAACTGGGTGCCCGTATTATCGTTAATAAAAAAATTGAAGGGCAGGAACATAATGGCATTTATGGTAAAAAAAATAAGGATTACTGCATTAAGCCTGAAATTAGTAAACATGGTTTCGCAAAAGCTGTTTGCCCTTTGATAAAAGAAAAACAAGGCCATTATAACTATAATAAAATTATCGACCACCTTAGCATAAGGCTGAAAATCTTTAATGGCTACTGTGGCAAAAACAAAGTTTTGTAAAAACTCGGCTATAATAAATATAGCACCTGCAAGCCCTAACCCAAGCAGTAGTTTATCTGGCCGTGGCAGTAAATACCTGTTATACAAATAAACAAAAAAGAGCATTTCTAAAAAGCTGAAAATGGGCAGTATAATTAAATTACTGCTGCAATACATCATTACTGCAACACTTGCAACTTCTACCGCCAGCATTAATGCAAGGTAACACGTAAGGCATTTGTGCAGGCCGCTTAGCCTTTTATAAAACAGCATGCCTAAAATTATACCAATACATAACACGACACAGGACAAGTGCCCTATAGCCATAGATAATAGTTTTAGATCCATTTTACCTTTAAATATAACTGCAAATAAATCAGGATGCTTAAAGCATGACCTTGCCTCTATAAAGTTAAATTAAAATATAACAGGAATGAATACAAATAGATGTTTTTGTAACAGTTGCTAAACGGTAGTTATCTACTCAAAAATACTTTGCAACTTATTGCTGCCATTTTTCCAGATAAGGATTGTTAAGTAAAGATAAAAGGATGTTATGAAAAACACGTTTATTGTCCAGATATAAAATTTAGCATTGCCCGATGCATTTATTATAAAGTTGAAGGGCAGAAATATAATTGCATTAACAGTAAAGTAAAGCAGTATTACTGTATTTAACTTAAAGTTTGTTAACCATGTTTCGTTAAAGCTATTCATTTTTTGGTAGTAAAAAACCAACGCCATAATAATTACTATAAAGTTATCTGTAATTTTAGCATAAGGCTGAAACTGCTTAACATTAATGGTATTAAATACAAAGTACTGAAAGAACTCTGTAATTATATACGACATTCCGAGCAGGCCTAAACCTATTATTATTTTATTGGGCTTAGATAATAAATGTTTATTGTAGAAGTAAACGAAAAACAAAAGCTCGATAAAGCTAAAAATGGGGAGCATAATTAAATTAGAGCCTATAAAATAGGGTATTATTTTACAGGTTGCATCTATGCAAAGCATTAAAAATAAATAGCAGGATATGCTTTTATGCAAATTATTCATTTTTTTATGGAAGAACATTGTTCGTAGCATGGCAATGCATAATATTGCGGTACTTACATACCCAAGGTAATGGGAAAAATCTCTCAAACTCATATTGCTTTCTTACAGGTGAGATCCTAATTTTATCAGGCCGCGAAATAAACAATAAACATTGACAAATTCAACAATGAGTTGAAAAAACATAAAAAAGCAGGCGAAGTAATTACCAGCCTGCTTTTGTTGATTATCGCTTTGTTAAGATTTCGCAATGACTCGCCTGCCGTTTTTCCAGATTAAAATACTCAGGTAACTATAGAATAGTAAAATGATTACAATATTTACCATCCATATATAGAACCTCACGCCGATATTTTCATTTATAATAAAATTGAAGGGTATGTAAATGATTGTATTTATAGTAAAGTAAATAAGTATGGCCGTATTCAATCTAAAGTTGTTCCACTTGGTTTCATTAAAGCTGTTCATCTTTTGATAGTAAAAGGCTAATGCCATAATAATTATAACAAAATTATCAGTTATTTTGCAATATGGCTGAAACTGTTTTAAATTGAGTGTATTAAAAACAAAATATTGTAAAAACTCTGCAATAATATATACCAGCGCTAAAAGACCCAAACCTATTATTATTTTACTTTCTTTTTTAAGCAAATAGCTATTGTATATATATACAAAAAATAATAACTCAGCAAAACTGAATATGGGAAGAACAATCATATTAGGATGTTTGTAATATTGCAAAATCCTGCATGCAATATCTACTGCAAGCATAAGTGCCATATAAATTAGGATGCGTTTATGTAACCGATCTAATTTTTTGTAAAACAAAAAACCTATTACTAAACCGATAACTAATGCTATACTGCTTACGTAGCCCAGATAAGATGCAAATTTAGAGAATGTCATTAATACTTAAAGTTGTAATAAATAAAAACTTGACTGGGCAGCACTTGTGCTAAAAGGCGGTACGGACTCGACCATATCATCATAATAGGTAGCCGTCATTTCTATATTGGTAACAATAAGGTCGGCAGTAAATTGCTGTGCCAGCGTTGGCTGAGCTATTAAGCCGAAATTAATTGTCCTGGTAGGGTTAGCAGCAGGCTCAAAATCGCTTACATGTATGGCAAATGCCTGAAACATTCCTACTGCCGATGCCACCTGTGCAGGTGTCCATGTAGTATAATTATTATTCCATGCAGTAATGCGCTTTGACGCTTCCTTTTTAGATATACGGTTGTCTTTTAGCTGCAATGCCACATCGCATTCGGTTACATAATTATTAATTGTGGCAGCATAAGCAGGTGTATCGTACTTAGACGGTATCATTAAAAAAATGAACTGCCCGTTTTTTACTGCAGGGTAGGCATGCACATAATCTGACCCTGTGCCCATTGCCTGTACAAAATTGTAAAGAAAACAGTTGCCCTGTCCAAAATACTCAAGAAGTTTAGGAGTATTGTTTAACACATTATGCCAGTTGGCAATACTTTGTTTAATAGTAGGTATATCCATATATAAGATTTATTTTGATTTAAAAACTTAATAAATATTCTTAATTTCTTCCCAAATTTAAGGTTTTACAAACCAAAAAAAGATGCAAAATAAATAAATTATGGTTGTATTTACAGCACTTCTGCTTAAAAATAACTATAAAATAAATAATACTTTTTTACAAAATAGCCTACCTTATTTTTATTATAAGATAATGGCTACAATCTGCGTTGCCGTTATGTAATAAGATACAATAATGTTTACTATACTCTAATAAGTTTTAAATGTAAATCCTGTATACCTTTGCTTTACAATATAAAAATATGGCTTTACAATGTTACTGCGGTTCGGGAATTTTTTTTGATAATTGTTGCCAACCTTATATTAAAGGAGTAATTGCTGTGCCTACGGCCGAGGCTTTAATGCGCTCCCGGTATAGCGCGTATGCCGTGCATGATGCCCATTATTTATGGCAAACCACGGCGCCAAAAGAACGCAGGCACCATAGCAAAGCAGCCATTTTAAAATGGGCAAAAAGCAACCGGTGGCTTAAGCTGGAAGTACTAAATGCAACCGAAACCACTGTAGAGTTTAAAGCCTATTACTTTGATAATTTACTGCATGCACAAGTGCATCATGAAAAATCGGCATTTATAAAAGAGGGTGGTAGCTGGTATTATGTAAATGGAGAATATTAATGCCAAAGTTAAGCGTCCAAATATTTGCGTGACATTCTTAAATGCATTGGAATATAAATTTACAAATGATGTAAGCCTGCCTAAAATTTGGGTAAGATAGGTGTAACAAAAACGGCTTGGTATCATCTAATAGTCTTAAATCATACAATCTAAAAATCCAATATAATGACATCACACGAAATTGACTACCAAATTTATGGTGAAGAAATGCAATATGTAGAGATAGAGCTCGACCCACAGGAGGCTGTTGTGGCAGAGGCAGGAAGCTTTATGATGATGGACAACGGCATACAAATGAACACCATTTTTGGCGATGGCGCTAACCAGAATGAGGGCTTAATGGGCAAGCTGTTTTCGGCGGGCAAAAGGCTCCTTACCGGCGAAAGCCTTTTCATGACAGTATTCCATAACCAGGATAAAGGCGTGCGTAGGGTAAGTTTTGCATCGCCGTATCCCGGTAAAATTGTACCCTTAGATTTAAGGCAGTTTAACGGTAAATTTATTTGCCAGAAGGATGCCTTTTTGTGTGCTGCAAAGGGCGTAACCGTGGGTATAGAGTTTTCTAAAAACCTGGGGCGTGGGCTTTTTGGCGGTGAGGGTTTTATTATGCAAAAACTGGAAGGCGATGGCCTTGCCTTTATACATGCCGGCGGTACACTGGCACGTAAAGAGCTGGGCAGCGGCGAAGTGCTTAAGGTAGATACCGGCTGTATTGTAGGCTTTTCTCAAACGGTAGATTATAATATAGAATTTATAGGCGGTATTAAAAATACTGTTTTTGGTGGCGAGGGCTTATTTTATGCCACACTGCGCGGCCCCGGCATTGTATACATACAGTCGTTGCCGTTTAGCAGGCTTGCCGGCAGGATATATGCATCTGCACCGCAGGGCGGCGGGCAGCAACGTGGCGAAGGCAGCATACTGGGAGGCCTGGGTAACTTGCTCGATGGCGATAACAGGTTTTAATTTTCTGAAATATTAGAACTATACTTTTTTTCCATTTCGACGAAGGAGGAATCTCTGCAAAAACCGGGTTTCTGTTTCATCGGAATGGGATTTTTTTTGCAGAAAACGTATCCCGGCAGATAATACCATTTATGAATATATATTAGCCTGATTTTTCTGCTATTTAATTTTACTTTGCGTGACAATTATTTAGACTGGATTATATTAATAATTGGTATAACCTTTGGGTTAACCCGGATTGCGGACTTAAAACCCGTATTGGGATGAAACCATAATCACTAATCAATTGTTTTTTTTGGCGTAACTTTTGATATTCCCACTATACATTAACCACACCTTTATGAAACAATTATTACTTAAAATCTTTTTCGTTGCGGCACTGTTAAGCACCACTGTTTTGTCTGCCCAAAAAAATTTCACAATGAACAAAGGGGGCACAAAGCAAAAAAAATATTTTACAACCATACCCTATAAAGACGTTAAAACAAAAGTTATTGTGCAATGCCATATAAATGGCAAGCCTTATAGTTTTATAGTAGATACCGGTGCTGCAACTACCATTACACCAAAATTGTATAAAGAACTTAACCCGCAGGTTATTAACCATATTCCGGTAATCGACCAGAGTGGCAAGACAGATAGCCTGCAGATAGTATCATTAAATAGTGTACAACTGGGCGATGTTACTTTTAACGATATACCTGCAATGGTATTAAAAGAAACACAACTGTTTGATTGTTATAAAGTAGATGGGCTTATAGGCAGTAACATGCTGCGCAACTCTGTAGTGCAATTTGCATCGCAAACCCGGTTAGTAACCATTACAGATAAACCAAAGCAGCTTAACCTTAAAAGCAAATATGCCTCTAAAATGCTTACAGATAAGGGGCAAAGCAACCCTGTTATTAAAATTGACGTGCTTAATGGCGAAATGCACCTAACGGATAATCTTTTGTTTGATAGTGGAATGGCCAGTTTTTACGACCTTTCTTATAAGGGTTTTAAAGAAGTGTTAGCAACAGTAAACCTGTTAACAATAGAGGCAAAGGCGGTAGGGAGTTATTCATTTGGTTTGCACGGAATATCTGATGATGAGGAAAGCTACAGGCTGCTTGCCCCCGAATTGAAAATAAATGGTTACACCTTTAAAAATGTAACTACCATCACTACACATGGTTCATCGTCGCGCATTGGTGCCGAACTTTTTAAATACGGCACGGTTACACTGGATTATATTAATAACAAATTCTATTTTGAACCATTTGTTAATGAAGCTAAAGACCTTGCCGAAAAAAGCTGGCCGTTTATACCTACTGCAAAAGATGGCAAGATAGTAGTAGGGCTGGTATGGGATAAAGAATGGGAGGGTAAAATTAATCAGGGCGACTATATAATTTCTTTTAATGGCACTAATTATGAAAATGCCGATATATGCGAAGCAATGGTTGCAGAGCAGGTTTCAACGGCTACAAAAGCAACCCTTGTACTTAAAGATGCTAAAACAGGCGAGGTTAAAACATTTGAAGTAACGAAGTAGCTTTCTTCTCTGCAATAATTCCTCCGGCAGTTAAGGATGGATATCTTCCATTCACGATTTTGACCGTTGTTAGCATTGTAAAAAAACAATCCTTATATTTACACTTTGGCTTTAGGGGTATTCTGAAAAGAATTGAGAGAGTCCCTTTGAACCTGACGCGGTTAGTACCGTCGTAGGGAAAAGCGCAGGAACACCGTTCCTAACTCCATTTTTACAGGAGGCTCTATTGCCATATTTATTTAAACTTAAAAAATATGAAAGAGTCTCTTTGGCAATCCATCATTTCTGTAAGAAAAAATTCTCCACTTGTACATAACATTACTAACTATGTGGTAATGAACAATACTGCCAATGCTCTTTTGGCAGCGGGTGCGTCGCCCATAATGGCACACGCCCATGCCGAAGTTAAAGATATGGTTACCCTTTGCAGTGCCACAGTTATAAACATAGGCACGCTCGATGAGTACTGGGTACAAAGCATGCTTCTTGCAGCACAAAAGGCACATGAAAGTAACAAGCCCTGGGTACTGGACCCTGTTGGGGCAGGCGCAACCACCTATCGCGACGAAACGATTGCAGCATTGTTAGCTTTTAAGCCCACGGTTATTCGCGGCAATGCTTCAGAAATTATGGCTCTTGCCAAAATGAGCCGGCAAAAAACAAAGGGTGTAGATAGTGTGCACCTTAGTACCGATGCTATTGTGGCCGCCAAATGGCTCAATGCAAATTTTGGCAGTGTAATATGCGTATCTGGCGCTACAGATGTTATTATAAATGGCAGTACCCAGATATTACTTACAAACGGGCATACGCTAATGCAGCAGGTTACCGGGCTGGGCTGCACAGCAAGTGCGCTCGTAGCTGCATTTGTGGGTAACGAGCCACACGATGTTTTTAAGGCTACGGCGGCGGCAATGGCACTGCTGGGTGTAGGGGGCCAGTTAGCCGAAGAGCAATCATCAGGGCCGGGAAGCTTACAGGTAAATTTACTCGATAAACTTTATAATATTACTGAAACCGAATTTTACCAAACCGTAAATGCACAACAGCTTAATGAATAGTGCCTTCCCTTACCGGTTATATTTAGTGATAAGCGAAGCCGATTGTAAAGGCCGTGATATTGTTTGGGTAACAGAACAAGCCATTAAAGGTGGTGTGCAGGTGGTACAGCTACGGGAAAAGCATAAAAGCTTTGAAGCCTTTGCAAAAGTGGCAGTCAGGTTAAAAAACATGTTAGACAACTACAACGTACCCTTAATTATAAACGACAATATAGATGTTGCGCTTGCGTGCGGTGCCCGTGGCCTGCATGTGGGCAATACAGATTTGCCACCATCATTAGTAATGCAGCAATGGCCGAAGTGTACAATGCTGGGCTACTCTATAGAATATATTGAGCAATTGTATAAAGATGAGGTTAGCCACGCAACGCACCTGGGTATTAGCCCGGTGTTTAGCACACCCACAAAAACCAACACCGTTACAGAGTGGGGACTTGAAGGCATAGCCAAAATAAAAACGCTGACAAATAAGCCCCTTGTAGCCATAGGCCGGATGAATGCAGATAACGCCTATGGTGTTATTACCGCAGGAGCCGATTGCATTGCAGTAGTTTCGGCAATATGCGGGGCAGAAGATCCGGCGAATGCCGCCGAAGCCATTCGCAATCAAATAGAAAAAGCATTATGAAAAAATGTACGTACCCTGCGGTGCTTACCATTGCAGGATCTGATTCCGGTGGCGGGGCGGGCATCCAGGCCGATATAAAAACGTTCTCGGCTTTAGGTTGCTATGGCATGAGCGTTATTACAGCCCTAACGGCACAAAATACCCTTGGAGTTACAGCTATACACAGCGTACCGCCAGCCTTTGTAAAAGCACAGCTCGATGCCGTATTGCAGGACATTCGCCCTCTTGCCATAAAAATAGGGATGGTACACAGCCCTGAACTGGTTGTTGTAATTGCCAATGCGCTACGCCAGTATCCTGATATACCCGTAATACTCGACCCTGTTATGGTAGCCACCAGCGGCGACAGGCTTATAGCGCAGGAAACCGTTACGCATTTAGTATCTGAACTTTTTCCGCTGTCTGCACTCATTACACCAAATCTTGATGAGGCGGCATTATTAGCGGGCATGCCAATAGCAACCGTAAACGATATGGAAACAGCAGGTAAAATAATAATGGAGCAGGGCTGCAAGGCGCTTTTGCTTAAAGGCGGGCACCTGCAGCAAAACCAACTTACCTCCCTGCTTTTTGCCGCCGATGGAACTATCAAGCGTTTTACATCTCATAAAATTGAAACCAAAAATATGCACGGTTCGGGTTGCACATTGTCGTCGGCCATAGCTGCTTATATTGCACGTGGCGAAACTTTAGCACAGGCCGTAGCATTAGCGCAGGACTATGTTCACGGTGCTATTTTACACGGTAAAGATGTTACCACAGGCAAAGGCCACGGCCCGCTGAACCACTTTTATAACCCTCAAAAAATGATACTTAATGTTGAATGATAATTTTTAAAACTTAATTTTTTATTAAAGGAACGATCTTAATTTGTACCATATCGCTGTCGTCTTCCCAACTATCAGGATTGTCCTGCCAATTAGTAACCATTATAACTTTGCCTGCGTTGTTAAGTAAAATATATTTAGAATAATCATCAATCATTTCAAACTGTGGTGGTGTAATTTCGGCAACAAACTTCGTGTTTCGTTTTTGGGTTTTATCGCCATACACAGCATCTTTTAAAACAGCGATTTTAATATCCTTGTCGAGTTTTTGCAGATAATCTACTGCGCCGATAATTTTATTACTGTTTTGCGGATCGACCAGTAACACATAAAAGTCCAGATCATAATCTTTAGCCACTTTAATTGCTGTAGGTAAATGCAGGCGGCACGGCTCGCACCAAATGCCAAAGGTGTAAAACAGGGTATTCTTTTTGCCAGATTGTTGTGCCAGTTTATAAATATCGTTACTGTCAACGCTTACAATATTTACATTGGTTGGTGTTGCTTTACTTTCAGTAGTTTGTTGTGCACAGGCACAAAAATAACATGCAAAAACGCACAGTATAAGAAATTGTTTCATGGTTTATTGGTTATTAATTGGTTAGAAAGAAACTTAAAAGCACAGGCCCGGTTATATAATTATAGACGCTAAAACTTTTAAAATGGTTGCATATAGTACAATAATATTTAAACTAAACTAAATTAACTAATGAAATGGAGTAACACCGCATGGCATGAAGCCCTGCCCATATATAATACTATTACGGCAATGCCTTTTATAAAAGAACTGGCCGCGGGGACACTCGACCTCGAAAAGTTTAAATACTACATGCAGCAGGATGCGCATTACCTGGAATACTTTGCCCGTACACTATCGGTAATTGCAGCAAAAGTAACTGATGTAAACACTATGTTAGACTTTGTGCGCTTTGCCGAAGGTGCCATAGTAGTAGAGCGCGCGCTGCACGACGGTTATTTTAAACAGTATCAAGTAGCTGAGCGTGCGCCAATATCGCCCACCTGCCACCACTATGTACACTTTATGCAAAGCATGGCTTACGGGGCAGATGTCGCTGTTGCCATGGCGGCCGTGCTGCCGTGTTTCTGGATCTATAAAAAGGTGGGCGACCATATACTGCAACATCAATCGCAAGGTGAAAATCCGTATGCCGACTGGATTGCTACTTACGCAGGAGAAGAGTTTGGAGGTATTGTAGATAAAGCAATTGCCTTGTGCGATGCAGCGGCTGCTATTGCCACACCTGCCCAACAGGAAGCCATGACGGCAGCTTTTATAACGGCAAGCAGGCTGGAATTTGCCTTTTGGGACAGTGCCTACAAATTAGAAACATGGTAAAGGCCCGCGCGTTTTTTTTATTGGCATAAGTTATAGTACATTCGCACAACTTACTATAAACTATTTATGCTTAAAAAATTACTCAGGCTTTGTTGTTTTATACTCCTTATTAAAGGGAATATTTTATTGGCACAAAGCATAGGCAGCCTTAACCAGGGGGGTACAAGCCAAAAAAATTATTTTACCCAGATACCGTATACAGAGGTAAAAAGTAAAGTAATTGTGGCATGTACCATACAGGGTAAACCCTACCGCTTTATTGTAGATACCGGTGCCGGTATGAGCATTACCCCAAAAGTATTTAACGAGCTGCACCCTGCCGTACTTAGCAATGTGCCGGTTAGCGACCAGGCGGGTATTGTAGACGACCTGCAGGTGGTGGCACTACAAAACATAAAGCTGGGCAGCGTGGTGTTTAACAATATCCCTACGGTGGTTGTAAAAGATGCCACTATTTTTGAGTGTTTTAATGTAGACGGACTTATAGGAAGCAACCTGTTGCGCAACTCTATTGTGCAGTTTTCGTCTAAAACGCATACGCTCACACTTACAGATGACCCTAAAAAACTGGCACTTAATAAAAAGTATGCATCTGCTATGCAGCTTACACCTGTGCAAAGCAACCCGTATGTGTGGATAGCGTTGTCTAACGGCAAGAGTAAAGGCAGGGACCACGTGCTGTTCGATTCGGGCATGGATAGTTTTTATGACCTGAGCATGCAAGCCTACCAAACGGTTTTTAAACCTATAAATTTATTCCAACTTCAGGCAGAGGCTGTAGGGAGTTTTACCATAGGGCTTAACGGTGCTGCCGTAGATGAAAATTACTATAAAGTTACCGCTCCGCAATTGTTGCTAAACGGTGTTGCTTTTAAAGATATTACCACCGAGACTACTTATGGCGACAGTTCGCGCATTGGGGCTAATTTATTTAAGCATGGTTTGGTAACGCTTGATTATAAAAACAAAACCTTTTATTTTGAACCGTATAAAACAGGAGCGATAGACTTAGAAGCTACCGACTGGCCTTTTACCCCAACCGTTAAAAATAACAAGCTGGTAGTGGGCATTGTATGGGGCAAGTTATGGAACAACATTATTTTACCCGGCGACGAGATCTTGCAGTTTGATGGTAAAACCTACGAAGGGGTAGATGTATGCAGCATACTAACGAGTTCGCATAAATCGGCAAGCCAGATGGCAAAGTTGGTATTGCGCGATGTAAACACCGGCGAGATAAAGGAACTTGAGGTTAGTAAGGAGGATTGATTTTGTTATCTGTAAATAAAACGAAGCAGATAAAGAACTGCCGTATTTAATTGTTATGAATTTCTCCTTCGTCGAATGTGAGAGCTTGTGTTCCATTTCGACCGTAGTGCAACGAAGTGGAGAAATCTCAAAATTATTAGAACTATAAATTGTTCCCAATTTTTGCTACGCAAAGGCGTAGAGCCGCAAGGCTTTGCGACTTAACAGTCGCTGAAGTACTCCTGTATATTGATTCCCCGCTTTGCGTCTCTGCGTCTTTGCGTGACATTTAAACCTATAAATAACTTACTTTACAAAGTCAATAGCTGCTGCCTTGTTCGTGCTATTTCTGACATGGATATTTTTATCACGCAAAGGCGCAGAGACGCAAAGCTTTGCGACATAGCAGTCGCTGAATAACAATTTCTCCAGACAGTTTCGCGGCTCTGCGCCTTTGCGTGACACGAAGAAAGAATCTATTTTAGAGATTGAGATTCTTCGGCTACGTTGCACTCCGCTCAGAATGACACAGATTTGTTCAAAATTTTAGAACTACATAGTATATTACAAAAAAAAGCGGCCTTATTAAAGCCGCTTTTTTGCATTACATAAAAATGTAATTATAGTATAAGCATTGCATCGCCATAAGTGTAAAACTTATAACCTTCGGCAATTGCCTCTTCATAAGCTCTTTTCATAAGGTCGTGGCCCATAAAGGCAGATATCATCATAAGCAATGTACTTTTTGGCGTATGGAAGTTAGTTATCATACAGTCTGCCACGCTAAAATCGTACGGAGGGAAAATAAACTTGTTAGTCCACCCCACATACGGGTTAAGGGTGCGCTGCGATGAAACCGAACTTTCCATGCCCCTCATGCTTGTAGTACCTACAGCACAAATCTTACCTTTTTTAGCTTTAGCGTTATTTACAATATCGCAGGCTTTTTGGGTAATAATAAGCTCTTCACTATCCATTTTATGTTTAGAAAGGTCTTCTACCTCAACCGGGTTAAAAGTACCAAGCCCTACGTGAAGCGTGATTTCGGCAAAGTCTACACCTTTAATCTCTAACCTTTTAAGTAAGTGTTTAGAAAAGTGAAGGCCAGCAGTAGGCGCTGCAACAGCACCTTCTTCTTTAGCATAAATAGTTTGGTAACGCTCTGCATCTTCAGGCTCTACCTCACGGTTTATGTATTTAGGTATTGGGGTTTCTCCCAGCTCTGTAAGTTTGTTCCTGAATTCTTCGTAAGAACCGTCGTATAAAAATCGAAGCGTCCTTCCGCGGGAAGTAGTGTTGTCTATAACCTCGGCTACAAGGCTGTCGTCGTCGCCAAAATACAGTTTGTTACCAATACGTATCTTACGTGCAGGGTCTACTAAAACATCCCACAGGCGCTGTTCAGAGTTTAGTTCCCTTAAAAGGAACACCTCTATACGGGCACCGGTTTTTTCTTTATTGCCATAAAGGCGGGCAGGAAATACTTTAGTGTTGTTAAGCACCATTACATCGCCCTCGCCAAAATAATCTATAACATCTTTAAACTGCCTGTGCTCTATGGTTTTGGTTTTACGGTCTATAACCATTAACCTTGACTCATCCCTGTTTTCTGAGGGATATTCTGCCAGTAGCTCTTTGGGCAGGTTGAAATTGAAGTTTGATAATTTCATATATACGTTTAAATGTATGCAAATATACTACTGCAAAGGAGGCGTTGTCAAGTGTTTTGCAATATATTTACAATAAAAGAAATTATATACAAATAAATTCGTAATAATTTTTAAGTAATAAGCTTCAGTAAGTGCTTATTTAATTGGGGTATTTGGATAAAACTAATAATTATAATTATAAAAGAATGAAGAAAAAAGGTATACTTTTAGTTATGATATTATTGTGCAGCAGTAACTTATTTTGCCAAAAGTTATTAATGTCGTGGAGCCAGCAAAATATTGAAAATTATACGTTAGAAATGTATAACGATGCCCAAAAGTTAACTTCAAAGGAGCTTTTGGCAAAGAATGTAAATGATGAAAGCTGGGCAGAAGTATTTTTAACATTAAACGCTTCTATAAATAATTACACTAAAGATACGCTTTACCTTAAAGAACTGGCTAAACAGGTTGCCAATGATAAGCAAACAAAATTAAAAGGAACGAGCCGTTTAATAATTTGGGACAGGATAACTACCGGCGATATCATATTTGAAGGGAAAGGCCTTGTTATGGATAATGATTTGTTTACTGTGGCAGGCAGGTCAAACCAAATATTGCAATCGCTTACAAAGAAAAACTTTGGCTTTGTGACAATTAACACAACCAAAAAAGAACTTTCTATACTTAAAAATAAATGGTTAGACTTTTTGTCTAATAAACCTGTTACAGAGTTTAAACCTGTGGAATTTAAGAATGCAAAAATTGCTGAAATAAGCGCTCCTGAAGCGACAAAAGCGTTAATAATATCACTACAGGAAAACCCTCTAAAAACTGATATTATTAAGAAGTGTCTAAAAAATATTTACAATCTTGATGAGATGCCAAAAGACAAAACATCATCGGCGAACTATTGTAACCCGGATACCTACACCTTGTCTTATTTAGGGATGCTATTTGGCGATGAGAAGACTGACGAAAATAAAGACGCTAACTGGTGGAGAAATTTTTGGGATAAAAACCATAACAACTTAGTCTGGAATACCGAAAAAGGCTTTTACCAAATAAAAAAATAACCCGGGCCACAAACAATTATTCTCTTTACCAACTTACACGATTACAAAGTGTCAACCTCAAACCCCAACACCTTCATATCGTCCCAAAATGTAGGGTACGATTTAGATACTACGCCGGCATCATTAATGCCTACGGGGGTTTTAATGGCAAGCGGTGCAAATGCCATAGCCATACGGTGGTCGTTATAAGTTGCTACAAAAACGGCAGCCTCACCCCGGCCCTCTCCAAAGGAGAGGGAGTGAGCTTCACTTGGGTTGAATAAATTATGTGGCTGTAAAGCCAGGCTATGGTCTGTGACAGATATTGTTGCACCAAATTTTTCCAGTTCAGTTTTAAGGGCTTCAAGGCGGTCGGTTTCCTTAATTTTTAAAGTGTGCAATCCTGTTAGGTGGCAACCTGTACCTAAACCAAAACAGGTTACGGCAATAGTCTGGGCAATATCAGGAGTGTTGTTAAGGTCGAAGTTGATGGTTGCCGGTTGATAGTTCAGCTTCGTTAGCGTAATAGAGTTATTTCTAAAAACAGTTTCCACACCCAGCTCCTTATAGATTTCTGCCAGGGCACTATCGCCCTGTAAACTGTTTTGCCTGTAAGAAGACAGGGTTATCGCTGTACCTTCGTCAGCCAATGCCACTATCGAATAAAAGTAGGAAGCCGAACTCCAGTCGCTCTCCACAGTTATTTCAGATTCCTTCGAGATTTCAGATTTCAGATTTGAGATGTCAGATTGAGCTTCACTCTCAGCTATTTTAGATTTCTCTTCGGTTTGTAATTTGGTATTTGTATTTTGAGATTTATCCTCATTTAGGTTTGCCCATTGCTGATTGCCCATTGCTGATTTTACAGTAATGGTATTTCCCTCAAAACTGTTTTCTATACCCACTTCATTCAGCAGCCCCAATGTCATTTTAATGTACGGGATAGACGTTAGCTCGCCCTCAAGAGTAAGTTCGAGTCCGTTTTCAAGGCGGCCTGCTATAAGCAATAGCGCGGTAATGTACTGGCTGCTTACACCGGCATTAATGGCAACACTACTTTTAGTAAGCTGCTGCCCTGTTATTTTAAGAGGGGGGAAGCCCTCATTTTCTACATACTCTATAGTGGCACCAAGGCTGCGCAGGGCATCTACTAATACACCTATTGGGCGTTCGCGCATGCGCTGCGACCCTGTTAGGGTTACCGTACGGCCTTGCTGCAAAGCAAAATAAGCTGTAAGAAAACGCATGGCGGTACCTGCATGATGAATGTCTATAACATTACCCGTACTTGCCAGTGCATTTTGCATGGCAATACTATCATCCGACTCTGATATGTTTTGTATGCTTATGCCGGGATACAACGCCTGCAGTAACAGCAGCCTGTTAGTTTCTGATTTGCTTCCCGTTATTGTAATTGCTGCAGATGCTACAGGCTTGTGTAATTGTAATGTAATATCCATAATCGTTTCCGGACAAAATATGCCGCTAAGCCAAAAATAAGAAATTTATTTAAGCTTCTCGTTATTATGGTGGCGGTCATGGTCGCGGCCACTTTTTAAGTCCATCTTTTTATCAAAGGCATCCTGCAGGTTAATACCTGTTTGGTTAGCGAGGCATAATACTACAAAAACCACATCGGCAAGTTCTTCGCCCAGGTCTTTATTCTTGTCGCTTTCCTTTTCGCTTTGCTCGCCATAGCGGCGTGCAATAATACGGGCAACTTCGCCTACTTCCTCGGTAAGCTGAGCCATATTGGTAAGCTCGTTAAAGTAGCGTACGCCATGCTCTTTTATCCAGTTGTCTACGTCCAGTTGTGCGTTTTGTATGTTCATTTTATGGGTGTAATGTTGAGGTTATAAAAGTAAGGATTTCTTATAAAAAGAGACTGTATCTAAGGTGTCATTCTGAGCGAAGTGCAACGCAGCCGAAGAATTTCAATCTTGAATTTCGTCATTTAAAAATTTCAAAGTAGGATTGAAGTCTAAAATTAGCTTATCTTTTTTATTCCTTGTCCATCCTTTTAATTGCTTTTCCCTGTCTATTGCTGTATCTATATCTGAGTATTGTTCCCAATAAATAAGATAATAACATTTATATTTTGCTGTAAACGCTTTAGAAAGTACATCTGGATTTCTATGGGTATATAAACGCTCCCTTAGTTCGTTTGTAACGCCAATGTATATTAGTCAAAATATACACGTAATAGTTATGCGTACCTAAAGTTTTATACATCTTATGTCAGCTTAAAAATTTTGAGATTCTTCCTTCGTCAGAATGACATACTCTATGTTATAAGCACTGTGTCATTCTGAGCGCAGCGCAGCGCAGTCGAAGAATCTCCATTATTTATAATTAAGAGATCCTTCCTTCGTCAGTATGACAAAATACTCTTTAAAACCTTACGATTTTTTAAGCACGATCTTTTCGTTTTGTTTCTCGATCATTTTTTGGTAAAAGCTTTTTAGTGTGGCATAATAATCAGCGCCCACGGTGGCAAAATTTATATCCATAGTTACGGCAACCTGTATTTGCCTTCCGTTTGCAACAAGGTTATATTTAAAGCTGCCCATATTGTCTTCCATAGTAAGGGCAATGGGTTGTGGCAAAGTCTCTACCGTATAACCGTCGGGCAGGTTAATGCCTATGGTGTATTTATCCTGGTGCGGAAAAACAAAATCTATAGGGTATTCGCGCTTTTCCTGCTTAAAAGGGTTTTCTGCCTTTGCTAAAAACAACATAGGGTTTATGTATATTTTATCGCCTATAATATCGGCCACATTATTGTTTGTAAAATCATAATCTTCAACAACGGGTTTGCTAAGATCTTTTTCGTTGCTCAGTTTATAATTGCTTATTTCTAAACCTTTAATGCCGCTTTCCAGTTTTTCGAGGTAGCTTTCCTGGCTAAGGCCGTTGTAGTTTTCCCTGAAAAGGAATGCATTATAATCAAAATAAGTATCGCGCGCTTTGCCGCTTACTTTACCGTCTTTATCTAACGTTGCTGTAACACTCACTACCTCTTTAGATATTGCATTTGGGGTAAGGCCCACTTCTGCCGATGTACCGTCGTTTCTTATCAGGCGGCCATTCCAGTTAATGGCACGCATGGGCAATATATTTGGCGTACCCCATTTTGTAGTGGCATCCATTAGCAGCGTTTTACCATCTATAGTAACGGCGGCAATAACATAGTTAAAAGCAGTACGAGCCGGGAAAAGCGCAATTTTATTACTACGGGTACTTACCAGTACAGGGTTAGCATCGAGCCCCGCATAGCGCAGCATTGCCGTAAGCATAAGATTGATTTCGGCAGTATTGCCCACCTTATCTGTATAGGCTTTTTTAACACCGGTATCGCACGAGTAACCGGTAAACTTATTCCAGTTCATCCTGTTCTTTACGTAGTTAAAAATTGCAGCTGCTTTCTCTGCCGGAGATGTAATACCTGCAAGCAGCGCCGTAACGTCTGCCTCAAAGTACCCCGTCCTTTTAAGTTCCGGCCCAAAATCGTCAAATTTATAAATGGTATTTGCAACATCTTCCCAATTGTTAGAGTATGTTTTTACCGGTGCATTAGGATATTTTGTCATAGATAGCTCATGCTCTATACTGGCCGAATAATTATCGATGTTGTTTACATAGCTTTCATCTTTCATGGATGGAAGTTTATCGAGCGAATAAACGGTAGTGTATTCCTGATAATCTGTTTTATCGGTAGAAAATGTAGTTTTAGTTGCATATACCCCTGTGCGCTCTTTGTTAATGGATGTTATAGAGGCAGTACCCGACGATTTTGTAATTTTAGGAACATAATAGCCTCTAAAGTTAGGGTTAAAGGTATAGTATTCAGGTATTCTTGTTGCATACTCTGAGTGGTTAACGGGGATGCTTTCCTGAAAACGCCACTCCGGCAATACGCTTATAAATGGCGACCTTATAGTATATTCAATTTCTATAATGCTGCCTTCTTTTACATCGGGCATCATTATCTTTTTTTGTTTCCAATTCTTATTTACTTTTTCTGTAAACTCGCCCTCGCTCTTTAATTTTGTTTTTTTAATAGCACCGCCTGTAAGGTTGTAGGTTACGGCTTTATTTATATCTACACTTTCCTTATCGGTGTCAGAACTATAAAAGGCTATATATTTATTTGCCCAGTCGTAGCCATCTTTATTATAGATCTTGATCTTCATTTCCACCTCTGTAATAAGGTTGAAGCCATCCCTGTCGGAATATACCATTCTTGACAAGCCTTTGCTGTATAAAATTGCAGCACCGGCAGATGGTTCCAGCGGATGTGCTTTTTCTTCAAGTTCTTCTTTTGTAACAACGCCCAGCTCATACTTTTGGGCATGGGCTGCAAAGCCTGCAAGTAGTAACAACACTACTAAATTAATCGATTTCATGGGTGGTGGTTTGTTGGTGTAATTGTTTGGTTTTATGCTTTTACAAGCACTATTTGCTCATTTTGTTTTTCTAACATTTTTTGGTAGAAATCTTTTAGGGTCTTGTAATAATCTGCCGATACATTAGGGAGGTTTATCTCGAAAGTTACAGATAGCTGTATGTTATTGCCGGTAACAAGGATGTTGTATTTAAAATTGCCAATGTTCTCCTCCATAGTAATTGATATGGGTTTTGGCAAAGACTCTATGGTGTAACCATCGGGCACTTTTAAGTTAATAGCATACTTATCCTGGTACGGGAAAGCAAAATCTACAGGGTACTCTCTCGTTTCCTGTTTAAAAGGATTTTCGTGCCGCTTAAAAAACAGCATAGGGCTAAGGTAAATTTTATTGCCTATAACATCGGCAACATTATTATGGGTAAAGCTGTACTCCTCTATAAGTGGTTTGGTTACATCTTTCTCATTGGTTATCTTGTAATCGTTTATGGTAATGCCCTTATATTTATCTTCCATATTTTCCAGGTAATTATCCTGCTGCATACCGGTATATTTATCTCTAAATAAATAGGCATTATGGTCCATGTACTGGTCGCGTATTTTACCGGCTACCGTACCATCGGGGTTAATGGTGCACATTAAGGTTACAGCCTCTTTAGCTACCGTTTTAGGTACAAGGTTTATCTCTTCTGTTTCACCATTTCTTTTTATAAGCCTGCCTACCCAGTTAATAGCCCTGATGGGTAAAATATTAGGTTGGGTATATTTAGCAGTGGCATCCAAAAGCACCATCTTATCATCTATTTTAACCGCAGCAATTACATAATTATAGGCAGATCGGGTAGGGTACATAGCCACACCATTAGCACGGGTACTTACCAATACAGGGTTGGCATCCAGCTTTGCGTGGCGCAGCATTGCCGTAAGCATAAGGTTAATTTCGGCTACGTTGCCTGCCTTGGCAGCATAGGCTTTTTTTACACCGGTATCGCACAGGTAGCCAAATTCGCCATTCCAGTTCATGCGGGCTTTTACATAGTTAAATATCAGGGTAGCTTTGTCTGTGTTGCTCATGCCTTTAGTAAGCAATGGGTCTATATCATCTTCAAAATAAGAATCATACCTTAGCTCCCAGCCAAAACTGTTGTTCTCGTATATTTTTTTGGCAACTGTTTTCCAGTCGTTGCTGTAATACTTTACTTCCTGGTTGGGCAATGATACTGCCGCAAGTTCATGTTGTACGGTAGCCGTATAATTCTCTATATTATCTACATAGGCTTCATCCTTAATGGCCTTCACATTTTTTGAGGTATAATAGCGGTACGTTTCATTACTATCTGTCCGGTTGTTGTAAACCTTTTTACTTTCCGATTCTACAACTACTTTGGGGTTCTTTATAAAGATGTTGTAATAAAAGTAAGTGGGTACCCATACATCATACCGTACATTATTTGCAGGAATATTAAACTGAAAATAAAAATCCCGCAGGTCAGAAAAATAGGGTGTTGTTATGGTATACTTATATTCTATAATACTGCCTTCCCTTACATTGGGCAGTGTTATTTTTTTCTCTGTAACATCTTTACGCACTTCTTTTGCAAACTCACTGTCTTTTTTTAGTGCCGCTTTTTCAAGGATACCGCCCGTAAGGTTGTAGGTGTTGGCTTCGCCAAAATATCCTGTGGCTAAACGGTCTCCGCTGTAAAATGTAATCTGGGGGTTGGCATAGCTGTAGCCCTCTTTTTTATATATTTTAAGGCGTGTAAATATTTCGGTTTTCATAAACCAGGTATTGCCACTAAGCTCAAACCATGTTTTACCGGCACGATATAAATAAGCCGCGCTGGCGGCACTATCCTGCGGATGCACTTTTTCGGCAAGGTCTTCTTTTGTTATTTTAGGTATTTCCGGAATAACTACCTGTGCATAACCCTGCATGCTAATTATGAGCAGGAGTGCTATTACCGTCTTTTTCATCTTATCAGTTATTACCATACAATAGTTTATTTTATCTGCTTTAATTTTTTTACCACAAAGGGCACTGAGTTTTCACGAGGGGACACTAAGTCAAACTCAATTCTTTGGTATACATGACAATCCTGATTATCAGGATTGAAGAACACAAGGCTTTGTGTATTAGCTTTGTGTCCTTCCGCTCACAGCGGCATGTGCATATTATATTTATTACATCGCTTTGTATTCTTTGTGAAAACTTTGTGCTCTTTGTGGTAAAAACTTTAGCAACAGTAATTGCAATCAGCTTAAGGGGTATTAATTTTTAACAAGTACCACTTTGGCATTATCATTACGCGCAATTTTTTCCCTAAACAGCCTGTAGTTTTCATACTCGCTGCTGGCATAAGAACCATCGTTAACAATCAGTGTGCGCTTATAAACCATTTGGGTAGGGCTTATTACTTTGTACTCGGTTTTATACTCGCCAAATTTCTCTGTAATGGTCGTGTTTTCCGGTTTAGCCTCCATAGTAAAGCCTGCCGGCAGGTTTATAGTAATTTCATCCTGGTCATAAAAGCCGGTACGTATCTCAAAAGGAAGTTTGCGGCTGCGGTAACGCTGCGGTACACTACTGCTCTGGTTAAAGGCATTAATGGCAAAAAGTATCCTGTTGCCGCTTTTATTACCATAGCCTTCTGCTTCAAGGGTAATATCTTCGGTAAGTTCCTGAGTGTCGCTGTTGTTTACAATGCCCGTTTTTTTAAGCTTAAGGTTGTTGATATTCCTAAAACGCGATTTATATGCCTTGTCCAGCTCCTCTGCCGATTCTCTTTCCATATAATACTTATCATCATACTGCAACCCTTTACTTACTATTTGCACACCGCCGCTTAACAGGCCGGCATCTGTAATAGTATAAGCACCTTTAGCTATCTGGGTGTTGCCTGTTGCATTATATACATGGGTGCGCACAATTTCGCCTTTCTCCGGTTTTACAAGCAGTGCCATGCGGTTATCGGTAAAATCACCCTGAAAACCAAAAGGGGCCGTTTGGCTTGTGCATTCCAGCCACACCAGTTGCCCGTTGTAAGGTATTGCAAGCACGGCATGGTTGCCCTGCATGCTCACAAAATCTTCGCGAATGTCGCGCTTGTTTGTGTCGCCATAAATAATGGCATAATAAGCATCTATGTCCACAACCTTAAGCAGTGCACGGGTATAATTACTAAGGGCTTTACAATCGCCATAGCCCAGGCGGTCTACATCTTTAGCCAGCATGGGTTTCCAGCCGCCTATGCCCAGTTGTATGCTAACGTAGCGCGTTTTGCTTTGCACATATTTATAAACTATACTTGCTTTTTTAAGCACATCAGTCTCGGTACTTACAAGGCTTTTTATTTTATTCTGGGTTTCTACCGGCAGTTCGTCTGTACCGGTTAGCAGGCTGGCGTATACCCATGCCCCAAAGCTACCCCAGGTTGCTGCCTCGCCATCTACACCTTCCAGATGGAATTTTTCTAACCCAAAAAGCACGTGCGGTGTGATTTTGTAAAACGATGGCGAATAATCTTCGCTGCGAAATGCCGGAATGTTTTCTGAACTCAGGTTTAAGGTATTGCCCGCCTGTGTTTTGTTAAGTGCAACATCGCCAAAGTTGTAGTCTTTATATTTGAAGCCAAGATCCTGCGGACAGGTTATACTGATGCCCGATTTTTGTGTGCTTACAAACGAACCTTTTTGTGGCGACCAGCGCGGTATAAATGCAGTGTTTGATGTTTCTACCTCACTGTTAAACAATATCGTAAAAGGGTACTGCACCGGTGTGTAGTCCATGTACAATATTTTAGTATCGGTTATAGAACCTTCAGATAATGCTCGTTCTTTAAAGTCCTTGCGCTTTATTTTTTTAATGGGCGCACCATTTTCGTCATATATATTTACCTCTATGGCTTTTATGGTGGTGGATTTATCAAAATATTCGCCATCATCCATATACTGTAGCCCCAGTTTATTGAGTACCGTAACGGCACGTACCGTTTTTATAACCATCAATTTTCTCGACGTTATAATTATATCGGTCTGGTCCGTACGTATTACAGCATTGGTGTTTTCTGTAAGGTTTGCAGGTATGGTGGCAACGCTATAATTTTCCTGTGCAAAAACGTTAAAAGGCAGTAGCGCGATGAAAAGAAGAGCAGTTCTTAAAATCATGTTAATTTTTCTATTTTGGGTCAAAAATAGAAGAATTTAATAAACTACAACGTTTTTAATCTTTATTTTTTGTGTCAATAATAATAGTTACAGGACCATCATTTACAAGAGCCACTTTCATATCGGCACCAAAGCGGCCTGTTTGTATTTTTTTTCCTGTTTCGTGTCCCATTTGTGTTATAAATGCTTCATAAAGAGGAATTGCAACTTCCGGGCGGGCAGCCTTAATGTATGAAGGGCGGCTGCCTTTTTTAGTACTTGCATGTAGTGTAAACTGGCTAACTACAATAATATTGCCGCCGGTATCCTGAACCGATACATTCATAACGCCATCATGGTCATTAAAGATCCTGAGCTTAGCAATTTTTTGTGTAAGCCATAAAATATCATCTTGTGTATCGGCATCTTCTATACCTATAAGTATAAGCAGGCCGGCTTGTATAGCTGCTACTTTATGGCCATCTATAGTTACAGATGCTTCGCTAACCCTTTGCAGTACGGCTTTCATTATTCAGCATCATTGTTTCTGCCGTCAGCATAAATATCGGTACGGTAATGTTCGTCTTCGCCATCCAGCATTTGCAGGTAACTGCGGTAGCGCGACCATGCTATTTCTTCATTTTCCAGGGCTTCTTTAACAGCACAATTGGGTTCGTCTTTATGCAGGCAGTTGTGGTATTTGCACTGGTCTTTTATGGCAAAAAACTCAGGGAAATAGTGGCCTATCTCGGCTTTTTCCATATCTACCATACCAAAACCGCGAATACCGGGAGTGTCTATAATTTTTGCGCCAAAATCAAGGTCAAACATTTCGGCAAAAGTAGTGGTGTGCTGCCCCTGGCTGTGCTGTTCGGATATTTTTTTGGTCTTAAGGTTAAATTCCGGCTGAATGGTGTTTACCAGTGTGCTTTTGCCCACACCCGAATGGCCGGAGAACATACTCACGTTATCCTTCATCTCTGCCATTAGCGCCTCAATCCCCTCGCGGGTTTCAGATGACACCTTCAAGCTTTTATAGCCTATTTTACTGTAAACGTGCTCAAGGTACATTTGCTCGTATTTCGTTTCTTCGGTATACGTGTCAATTTTATTAAAAACAAGAATAGCGGTTATGCCATAAGCCTCGGCAGTAACAAGAAAGCGGTCTATAAAACTGGTAGTTGTAGGCGGGTTGTTTATGGTGACCAATAGGAAAAGCTTGTCTATATTGCTCGCAATAATGTGCATTTGCTTAGACAGGTTCACTGATTTTCGTACAATGTAATTTTCCCTCTCCTGTATGCCGGTAATAATACCGGTAACAGTATCGGTAGTTTCTTCAAGGTCAAAGTCTACTATGTCGCCCACGGCAACGGGGTTCGTGCTTTTAATGCCCTTCATGCGCAGCTTACCCTTTATACGGCATTCGTATGCAGTACCATCATCTGTTTTTACGGTATACCAGCTCCCCGTAGATTTATATACCAATCCTGTCATACTGCAAAGATAATAATATAGATACAGCCTTATTGCTAAATAATTTTAAAAAAATAAAGGCTACCGTTGCGGGTAATCTTTATTGTAAAGAAAATATTATTTTTGGTTTATCACCTTTTCCTGATGCGTAATACTCTCCTGGTGAATGGCCTTAAAAATATCTACAATAAAATCTTCGGTAAGACCTTTCTCTGCGCCTTGTGCCGTCATTTTATCAAGTATCTCGTTCCAGCGTTTGTTTTGTAAAACGGCAACATTAAATTCTTTTTTTACAGCTCCTATATGGCCGGCTACAGCCATACGCTTGCCCAGTATCTCTATTATTTTGTTGTCATAATCATCAATACTTACACGCAATGCCGCCATTTTACTGTCATAATCAGCACCCTGCCCGGTTTCTTTACGCACTTTAAGGTCTTCAAAAATTTGCTTAAGGCGGGTAGGGGTAACCTGCTGTGCAGCATCGCTCCATGCATTATCAGGGTCGGTGTGGGTTTCTATAATAAGTCCGTCGTAGTTAAGGTCGAGTGCCTGCTGAGACACCTCCTGAATCATGTCCCTGCGGCCGGTAATATGGCTCGGGTCGATGATAAGCGGCAAATCAGGGAATTTATTTTGCAGCTCAATAGCCAGTTGCCATTCCGGGATGTTCCTGTACTTTGTTTTTTCGTACGTAGAAAACCCACGGTGTATAACGCCAATCTTTGTAATGCCTGCATTGTACAAACGCTCTACACCCCCCAGCCATAAAGCCAAATCAGGGTTTACCGGGTTTTTAACCAGTACAATTTTATCTGTTCCCTGCAGGGCATCGGCAATTTCCTGAACTGCAAAAGGGTTAACCGTAGTGCGCGCACCTATCCACAATACATCTATATCATGCTCTAAAGCCAGTTTTACATGGGTAGCATTTGCCACCTCTGTAGCCATAAGCAGGCCTGTTTCTGCTTTTGCTTTTTGCAGCCATTTAAGGCCAATGGCGCCTACACCCTCAAACCCTCCCGGGCGGGTGCGGGGCTTCCAGATGCCTGCGCGGTATATGCTTACATCGCTGTCTTTAAGTTCGTGTGCAATTTTTAATACCTGCTCTTCGGTTTCGGCGCTGCATGGCCCGGCAATTACAAGAGGGTGTTCCAGTTTGAAATCGTCTAACCATGTGCGTAGTGCGGTGCTATTTTCCATAATGCTTTATTTTTATATCTTTTATCTAATGTCTATTATCTATCATCTAACGTCTTCTGTCTAACGTCTATCATCTTTTTGTCTGTCTTAACTTATCCCGTTCAGTATATTCTTTATCCTGTTGGTATTTTCCATTTCATCAAACATGCCGTTGTAATCTTCATTATCCAGCAATTGCTGAAAGTTTTGTAAATTAGCAATATACTGCTGCAATGCCTGGCTTACGTTTGTTTTGTTTTCTTTAAATATTGATGCCCATGTGGTGGGCGAACTCTTGGCAAGGCGCACCGTACTGGCAAAACCGCTGCCTGCCATATCAAAAATGTCGCGCTCGTCTTTCTCTTTTTCTATAACTGTTTTGCCCAGCATGAACGAACTAATGTGCGACAGGTGCGATACATAAGCAATATGCGTATCGTGCGAAATTGGATCCATGTAACGTATCCTCATGCCTATGGCGTTAAACAATGCCAGTGCTTTTTCCTGTAGCTTAAAGGCTGTTTTTTCTACCTCGCAAATAATGTTGGTCTTGCCGTTAAACAATCCCGTTATCGCTGCCGATGGCCCCGAAAACTCTGTTCCTGCAATGGGGTGCATGGCAATAAAATTCCTGCGGTTAGGGTGGTTTTCTACCGCTTTGCAAATGGCTGCCTTTGTAGAGCCTGCATCAAAAACTATGGTATGTTCGCTTATGTTATCCAGTATTTGTGGCAGCAATTGCGCAATATAATTAACCGGTACAGCAACAATTACCCAGTCGGCATGTATAAGGTCTTCTATTACAGCAGCCTTGCTAATTATACCAAGCGAGGTCGCTTCCTCAACATGCTGTGCATTGGCATCAATACCAAAAATATCTGCTTCAGGGAATTCCCTTTTAACGTCCAGCGCAAGCGAACCTCCTATTAAGCCTAAGCCTATTACGTATACTTTCATTAGTCGTTAATTTCAGGTTTAAAGTTTAAAGTTTCAGGTTCTGAAACCGCAAACCTTGCGATAGCCTGAGAAATTATATTTTCATCGGCACACAGTGAAAAGCGTACGTAACATTCTCCCGCGCTTCCAAAAACCGTTCCCGGTGTAAGGAAAATGTGCTTGTCATACAATATGCTGTCTACATATTTTTCGGCATCTTCTATACCTTCCGGTAGTTTTGCCCATACAAAAAGCCCTGCCGTATTACGGTCGTACGTGCAGCCAAGCAAATCGGCCAGTTTAAAAATAAGGTCGCGCCTTTTGGTATACACAGCGTTAAGCGATGCAAACCAGTCCGGCCCGCTTTGCAAGGCAGCAATGGCACCCTTTTGTATGCCGTAAAACATACCGCTGTCCATATTGCTTTTTACTTTTAGTACTGCATCTATCAACGTTGCACTACCGCTTACCATACCTACGCGCCATCCGGCCATATTAAAGGTCTTGCTAAGCGAGTTCAGTTCTAACGCTACATCTTTTGCACCGTCTGTCTGGAAAACAGATAACTGCTCATCATTAAGCACAAAGCTGTACGGGTTGTCATTTACCAATAGTATGTTGTGTTTTGTAGCAAATGCCACTAACTTTGTAAACATTGCCCTGCTGCCTTTAGCACCTGTAGGCATGTGCGGATAGTTAACCCACATTATTTTTACCGATGATAAATCTAATGCTTCCAAAGCCTCAAAATCAGGTTCCCAGTTGTTGTCGGCAGATAAGTTATAGAAAATCGGTTCTGCACCCACCAGTTTTGTGGCCGATGTATACGTTGGGTAACCCGGGTTAGGTATCAGCACCTTATCGCCTTCGTTTAAAAAAGCCATAGATATGTGCATAATCCCTTCTTTACTTCCCATTAGTGGCAATATTTCGTTTGCCGGGTTAATGCTTACGCCAAAGTGCGTGCTGTAAAACGCTGCGATAGCTTCGCGCAGTTCCGGCAATCCCTGATAACTTTGATACTCGTGGGCTTTAGCATCGTGCAGGGATGCACTTATGGCATTTATCACTGCTTCAGATGGTGGCATATCGGGGCTGCCGATACCCATATTGATTACCTTTTTGCCATCGGCTACCATTTGGCGTACTTCCCTTAGTTTTGCCGAAAAGTAGTATTCTTTTACTTCTTCAAGCCTTTGTGCGGGTGCTATCATGCGTTTCCTTTTTTATATTCGCCCAGTACTTTAAAGTGGGTGGTCATTAGTTCTATTATTGCTTTTGCCTTTTCGTAGTGCTTGTATTTCTCGAAAGTTACATCTACAAAAAATGAGTATTTAAAAGGCGTTTCGGCAATGGGCATGCTTTGTATCTTGGTAAGGTTAAGCTTGCAGTTGTTCATTACATTAAGCAATGTTGCCAGGCTGCCTGGAGTATCGTCAAGCTCAAATTTTATCGATGCCTTATTGATCTCCTCTTTTGGTATTGCCTTGTTTACCGTTTTAAGGATAACAAAGCGCGTTTGGTTATTCTTAATATTATGTATGCCCGCTGCCAGTATGGGCAAGCCAAACATCTCTGCGGCAATGGGGCTTCCCACGGCGCCCATGCCTTTTATTTTGTTGTTGTGTATGCGTTGGGCAGTTTCGGCGGTATCTACACTTTCCACCAGTTTTATGTGCGGGTAGCGTGCAAAGAAATCGCTGCATTGCAACAATGCCATAGGGTGGGAGTGCACCTCTGTAATATCTTCTACGGTTTGCCCCTCCAGCGCCATAAGGTTCATGTGGATGTTAAGGTAATGCTCGCCTATAATGTGCAGGTTGTTGTGGTCTATAAGCGCATAGTTAGGAATTATGGACCCGGCAATAGAATTTTCGAGTGCCATAATGCCAAGCCCGGTGCGGCTTTGTAATAGGCTTTGTACGAGGATGGGGAACGACATGCATTCTTCCAGGATGGTATCTGTGCCAAAATACTCGCCTGCCACCTGATGGTGAAAAGACCCTTTTATACCTTGTATAGCAATTTTTGTTTCCATAAATTTTGAGCAAAAAAAAATCCCGACTTACATCGGGATTATATCTATTGTTTTATTTTCTTTTTAAGTTCTTATACAACAATACAACCCCTGTCCTCATTCCAGAAGAAATAAAAATAGGTGTTAAAAAATATTGTCGTGTTCATTACTGCGTAATTGTTATTTGGCTAATGTAGTAATTATTTTAATGCAGCCAAATAAATTTTGATTTTTTTGTTTAATGTTGTTTTATACTTCGATGTAGTAGAAATCCGCTCTTTAATTATTAAAGATTACCCGCTGCGCTTCGGTCCGAAATTAAAAAACCGCGACTGAAAACTGTGACTGCGACTGAAAACTATATTACAATTCCTCTAAAACCGATAATATATTACCTGCAGGGTCTTTAAACCATGCTATAACCGGGCCGCCACCGCGAAAAATATCGTCGTCGTCGGTTTTAAAATCCGGCAGGTCGTAGCTTTCAAAGGTTACTCCTTTGCTTTTTAGTTCGGCTACAGCTTCCTCTACATCTGGCACCGGGAAGTTAAGTACCGTAAAGGTTGCAGGCTCATGGTTAGGCTTTGGGTAAATAATAAGAGGTGTGCTACCTGCAATATGCAGTTCTAAGATACCTTCCATGCCCTCTTTTACAGTAAGGCCTAAAATATCACGATAAAACGTTGTGGCTTCGCCAATATCGTTGGCAGAATAGCCACTAAATGCTTTTACATCTTTAAACATTGTAGTAGTTTTAGGTTTAACTTTTATGTTACAAAACAGGAACATTACGCAGGGTTAGCATATTTTTCGCTGTAGCTTATCATCCATTGTATATCAAATTTATCGGTGAGCATACCGTAGTAGTCACCCCAAAACATATCGTTCATGGGCATGGTTGCTTTGCCGCCATCAGCAAGCGCGTTGTACACACGGTTGGCCTCCTCGCGGCTGTCTACACTTACAGACAATGAAACCGAACTGCCAAATGTTACCTGCTCCATACTTTTAGGCACATCTGTACCCATAATTACATTGCTGCCTATGGGCAGGGCTATATGCATAATATGGTTCTGCTCTACCTCGGGCATGTTTTCGCAGCCGGGCGTATCTTTAAAGCGCATTACCATGGCAAACTCTCCACCAAAAACCGACTTATAAAAATTGAACGCTTCTTCGGTAGTGCCATTAAAATTTAAATAGGGGTTTACTAAGGTCATAATTATAGGTTTTTGTTTGTTCGTAATTATTGCTTTTGCATTGTAAACAATTCCTGTTCGAGCCGGTCAAGGTTCTCCTCATTTTTTTCGAGGCAAAAATCTTTCAGCTTTGCGCAGGCAGTGGCTGTTTTAAACACCTGCTGAAAAGTTATCTCCGTTTTTAAAGGTGATATTTCGGTTAATGATAGTACTACCTGAAACTCCGGTGGCGAAACATGGTTGAATATAATGAGGCTGGGCTCTTCTATTTTTAAAAAGATACATTCGTTATCGTAGTTGCTTTTATCGGGGCCGTACATTACAAAACTCCAGCGCCCGCCGGGCTTAAAATCGAATTCATTAAAGGTATTGGTAAAGCCTTTTGGGCCCCACCATCTCGCAAGGTGTGCGGGGTTTGTAATGGCTTTGTATAAGGTATGTATGTTTGCTTCAACTTCCCTGTAGTTTTCTATAACATGATCAGGATTAGTTGGTAATATTATATTCTCCATAGGTCTTATTGTTTTTCGAGTATTGTTTTCAGGTTATAAAGGTTGGTGTCCATATCCCTGCCCAGCATTTTGTCCATAACCAGGTTCATTAAATTCATAGGGTATTTGCTCTTACCATTTACTATAGATGTTACTTTAGTGCTGTTGCCCTGTACGTTTTGTGTTAGTGTGCTGCCAAGCATTGTGCTTTTAAACGGGCGGATAAATTGCAGTTGTAAATCAACACGTTCGTTTGGTACAATGTTGGTAATTTCCTGCCTGCCTTCGCCCGCTTTATTATTGCCGTTCCATGTGTTTATAAACCCAACGGTACCATCTGTCCCAATAAATTCCTGTTTCAGGTTGGGGTCGGCCTGTACCCATATATTATAATGCACCTGGTTTTTTATGTGTGCTACATAATTAAAAACGTCGGCTACGGGTTTATTTATAATAATGCTGCGTTCTATATAATATGCTTTTTTTACAAAAAGTGCTATGGCAAGAGGTATGGCAATTATGGTTGCAATTACAATTAGAATGATGGTCAGGATGGTCATTGTTTGTGTGGATTATGTGTTTAAAATTTAATAGCCTAAGTTACTAAGGTCCTCAGTACCTTTCTGTAAATACAAATATAAATCAATACGTTATATTTTAGGTCTTGCTAAAAAGTCATTATGAGGGGGTATTCAGGACAAAAAACATTTCTATATTTGTTAAGCAAACATTTACCATATTATGCAAATAGGAGTTATTTTAACACAGGGCCACCGCCTGCTTAGCGCTGCTGCACTACTGGATGTTTTTGAGACTGCCAATCGTTTTTATGAAGACGATAACGAAACTGCGCCTTTTACCATAAGCGTACTTTATCAGCACAATCAGGAAAAGCCTTTGTTTGAAAATTACAACCCTAAAATATTGAACGATGATGTGCAGTACGACCTGCTGCTTATACCCTCTTTTAACCATGAAGCTATAGGCGAAGCGTTACAGCAAAACATGTCGTGGATACCGTGGCTGCAAAACCAGTATGCCAATGGTGCTGCCGTGGCAAGCTTTTGCACAGGGGCATTTTTACTGGCGGCTACCGGCTTGCTAAACAACCGCCCTGCAACTACACACATTAATGCCGAAGGTGCTTTTGCAAAATTGTTTCCGCTGGTTCAGTTGCAGGCAGATGCTGTTGTAACGGCGCAGGACAGGATTTATACCAGCGGCGGGGCTACCAATACATTTCACCTGCTTATGCTGCTGCTCGAAATATACTGTAGTAAACAGGTAGCCGTGCGCGCCGCAAAAGTGTTTAGCATAGACCTTGACCGTAGCCGGCAGACTTACTTTGGCACCTTTGCACCGGCACAGGATCATGGCGATACTTTAGTAAAACAGGCACAGGAAGAGATTAAAAAGAATTTTAGCCGCGTTAATACTATAGAAGAGCTGATTACCGATGTGCCCGCCAGCCGCCGTAACCTGGTGCGCCGCTTTAAGCAGGTTACCGGTATTACACCTATAGAATATTTACAGAAAACACGTATAGAAGCTGCCAAGAAAATGCTGGAACAATCAGGCTGCAGTATCCTGGAGGTTATGCTGGAGAGTGGGTATAACGACCTTAAAACGTTTAGGGCTCTCTTTAAAAAGATGGTGGGCATGACACCAACTATGTACCGGGAAAAGTTTAGCGGGCAGGTTGTGTAAGCGGCTTTTTATCCCCCCGATTCTACAAAATAAGGCAGAAATTTTACATACAAATCGTTTCAAAACTGTTTTATCTTTCTTTTAACTAAGAATGTTGGTATATTTGCATTTCCAACAATACCCAATAATGAATACAACACATGCAGTTATTACTGCCATAGGGGGTTATGTGCCCGATACTATTTTAGATAATGCTGCGCTTGAGAAGATGGTAGAAACTACCGACGAATGGATCGTGGCGCGCACCGGTATAAATGAACGAAGGATTGCCAGCGACCCAAACATGGCAACATCTGACATGACAGCCCTTGCAATTAAAGACCTTATAGAAAAATCAGGCATAGATCCTACAGAGATTGACTGCCTTGTGCTTGCAACTTCTACACCCGACAGGGTGCTTGCCCCAACTGCTGTAGTAGCCTGCGAAAAAGCCGGGCTTACTAATGCCTTTGGTTTCGACCTTAATGCGGCATGCAGCGGCTTTTTATATGCCCTTAGTACAGGGGCTGCCTTTGTAGAGTCGGGCAGGTACAAAAAAGTACTGGTTGCCGGTACCGATAAAATGAGCAGCATTGTAAATTATGAAGACCGTAATACCTGTATCCTTTTTGGCGATGGCAGCGGTGTTGTGCTTTTAGAAGCGAATACGGAAGGCCTGGGTATTAAAGATAATATTTTCAGGACAGACGGTAAGGGCGTTCAGTTCCTTTCGGTTCCTGCCGGAGGGTCGTCTTTAGGTTCTACCGAAGATACTGTTCATCATAAACAACATTACGTGCAGCAGGACGGCCGCACTGTATTTAAAAGTGCTATTAAAGGCATGACTTCTGCTTGTAACGACGTGTTGCAACGCAACAACCTTACTGCCGATGATATAGACTGGGTAGTGCCACACCAGGCAAACCTGCGTATTATAGATGCTGTAGGCCAAAATCTTGGCGTGGCAAAAGAAAAGGTAAAAGTAAATATTCAGCGTTATGGCAACACTACTGCTGCTACTTTACCGCTTGTTCTATGGGATTACCAAAATGATTTTAAAGCCGGCGATAAAGTGTTATTTACTGCCTTTGGTGCAGGATTTACATGGGGAGCCAGCTATGCAATTTGGGGTAATTTAAGAACACAGCAAAACTAAAGAATGACATTAGAAGAAAAGATCGCCGCTGCAGAGACACATATATTTAAAGCCGTTTTCCCTAATACTACAAACCATTACGATACCCTTTTTGGTGGGGCAGCAATGCATTTAATGGATGAGGTGGCCTTTATTACCGCTACCCGTTTTAGCCGCCAGCGCGTAGTTACCGTGAGCAGCGACCGTATAGATTTTAAAAAGCCTATTCCTGCCGGCACCTTTGCCGAATTTATAGGTAAAGTGGGCCACATAGGTAATACCAGTATGCAGGTTCACGTAGAAATTTATGTAGAAGATATGTACTCGCTTAAGCGCGAAAAAGCCATAACCGGTAACTTTACCTTTGTGGCTATAAACGAGAATAAAGAACCTATTGCTATAAGCAAGTAATTAGTTGGCAGTTTTCAGTTGCAGTTTGCATGCTCATAGCACTAAAAACGGCGACTGAAAACTGTGCTTATTTAGAGCAAATTATAGCGTACCCCTAAAAATACCCTTCTTCCCTGTAATGATGCATAGTTATAGCTGGTATCAAACGTATAACCGTTAGGGTTATTTACCGGGTCGTTTACGTTTTTATTAAACGGGTCAAACGGGCGCATTAAAGCATATTTGGGTACAAAATCAAAAACGTTTTTTACACCGCCATAAAATTCCAGCCCGAAATCCATTTTTTTTGTAAACTGCACGTTAGCAATACAAAACCACGGTGAGTATGCCGGGCGATAATCATTAGGCAATACCGGCAGACGCATAGGGCCGTACCAGTTTCCGGTAACATCTACACTATAATTATTGGGCAGGTTATAGCTTGCTATAAAATTACCCGACCATCTTGGTGCATGCAACTGCTGTGTTTTAGTCTCCATACCTAATGCATCTTTTTCTTTCTGGAAAACATCCATATAGGATATGCCCGCCATAACCTTTAACGGAAAGGGAAAAACAAGGTCGGTATTTAACGATACCCCCTGCGATATAGCATGCCCATTAAGGTTGTCGTAAATAATCTTTGTAGGGTCGGTATCAAAATCGCCCACGATCTTATTGGTAAAGTAAGAATAGAAACCGGTAATGTCAAAATTGATCAATACTGTTTCGGTAGGGATTTTAAGTACGTAATTAAGGTTACTGTTGTACGACCTTTCGGGGTTTAGTGCTTCGGCAATAATAACATCCCGGGCACCGGTAAGTGCGGCATGGTCTTCGGTAAAAAGGTTTACCACCCTAAAACCCGTACCAAAACTTGCCCGCACCGTATTATTTTTATTGGGCGCAAACTTATAGGCCACCCGTGGCGAATGTATGCCGCCGTGGTTCCTGTCATAATCAAAACGGTAACCGCCAAGCAGCATGTGTTTAGGGGTTATTGTCCACTCATCCTGAATAAAAAAGCCCGGAAGCGGCGTTTTTTGCGGCATGTTAGTGCCGTTCTCTCTTGCCGTAGCCGGAGTATTATCATCATACTTGGTGTATCGCATGGCGGCACCTAACAAAAAGTTATGGCTGCTGCCAAATTGCTTGTCCCAGTACGCCTGTACAAAACCTACCTGCTGTGTAGCCATGTAAGGCGTGTTGCCATAATAAGAATCCTGGTCGTGCCAGTTGTAAGAGAACTGCGTAAAAATACGCTCTGTAGTGGGCAGCTGGTACAGCCCTATAAGCTCGGCACGTTTGGTATAAATGCTTTCTCCATAAATACTGTCGCTGCCACGCCACTGTTTTGTCCAGTTCATTTCGCCACCCCAACGGTCTTCATACACGTAACGGCCGGCAAGGCTAAACTGTCGGTTTTCTTTACGGTCAAAATTCCATTTATTAAAAACAGAGATACGGTTTTGCTGGGTAACATCGGTAAAGTTATCCCTGTTCTTATCTGCCTTTACATTGTAATTAAAATAGTTAACGCCCAGTAACGACGTTGCTTTTCCCGCCTTAAATTTTATGGCAGCATCTACACTTTGCTCGCCCCAGCTCGTAAAAAAGTAATCGGCACTTATGCGGGGCGCTTTATAGGGCGCTTTGGTAATAACATTAATAATACCACCCATAGCTTCAGACCCGTATAGCGATGATGCCGGCCCCTTTACCACTTCTATACGTTCTACGATACTATTCGGTATCCCGCTAAGGCCATATACAGTAGATAATGAGCTTACTATGGGCATGCCATCTATTAATATCATAGTGTAAGGCCCTTCCATACCGTTAATGTGTATATCTCCGGTGTTACAAACATTGCAGTTAAGCTGAGGCTGTACGCCATTTATCATTCCCACAGCTTCAAAGAGGCTTGGAGTTGGGTTTTTCCTGAACAGCTTTGGCGTGATTATCTCTACAGGTATGGGGCTGTCGCTGCGGCTTACCTCTTTCATGGTTCCGGTTATAACTACTTCCTCCAGTGCCTGCGTGTCTTCCTGCAAAACGATATTCAGGGTTACCGGCGTGGCGTTGCTAACACTTACTTTTTTTCTCACGGTCTTTAAACCCACAGTGCTTACAATAACTTCATAGCTACCGTAAGGCACGTCATTTACCGCGTACATGCCATTTTCATCTGCGGCAATAGTTTTGCCAAGCGGACTCACAATTATGTGTGCTGCCGGGACGGGGCCATTACCATCGGTCACTGTACCGGTTATACTGCCCGTTTGACAATAGGCTGAAAAGCTGAATAACAACACGATCGCGTAAAATAGTTTCATCTCTAAGTTTATAATTAGTTTTACAAAAGTATAAATTTAGATTAGACTAAAAATAATTTATGATAAATTTAATTTTAAAATTAGGTTAATGTTGTTTTGTATTGAGATTGGTTATGTATGGCAACAAAAAAAAGCCCTTACTTTCGTAAGGACTTTTTGTATGCTATAATGCAGAATGAATTTGCGTATTAAAATCTGTATATTGCCCCGATGTTGATATCGCTTAGGTTTAATCCAAAATTGAACTGGTCAGTGTTCTGAACGCCGTCTGCATCAGGATTGTCTGTCCTGTAGCTTAATATCCCAAATTTAGCTTCTAAGGCAAAGTTTTTAGAGATAAAGTAGCTTACACCCGGTGCTAAAGCTATGCGTAGTGCATTGCTGTTGTCTTCTGTAACCGCTTCAATTTTAGAGTGTATGTAGTCTACACCAAGTTCTCCAAATACAGAAAAGCTGTTTGCAGGAGTAACATAATACCTTCCAAATACACCTACTGCAAACTCGGTTGATTTAATATCTGCAGTTTCAGGAGCTTCTTCTTTTCCATGAGTATAACCTAAGGCAACGCCCAAAGCAATATTAGGAGTTACAAAATAACCCACTTTAGGCGAGATATTAAAAGAGTTAGTTTTATTGTCTCCGGTAGATTCAGACCCTATTCCTATAGAACCTGTAATAAATAAATCGCCGTTATTAAAACCGTTGCTTGCAGGTACACCAAGGGTAGTTGTTTCCTGTGCATGTGTTAATCCGAAAGCCAGTAAGGCCATTGAGCAAATTAGTTTTTTCATTGTGATGTGGTTTAATTTCTATGCGAAACTACTGCACAGATTTAAAATGTTTTGTTAAGCCTACCCTAAACATATATTAAAGGTTTAGGGCATATTCCTTTGGTACAGGTATTTTACCATTTAAAACCTATTATACATTAGTATATGTAATATAAATGTTTATTTTTATGCCAAACACCTGTAAACATTGGAGCGTAAAGGAAATTTTATAACGGTTAAATGTAAAGATCCGGTAGTGGGTAAGCACATCGACTACTACTATTTTCACACGTCTGATGATCCGGAATTTAATAATAAGTTTGCTTTTTACCCTAATTACAAACATGCTTTAACGGTATATCTCAATTCTGATGTTTCTCTTTCCGATTCCGGAACATCAATACGTCCTTCAACTTCAGATAAATTCACAGCGTTATATTCTGTAAATACCCATCAGAGTTTTGATGTAAACCTGTCAGGTACGTTTTATAAAGTTGGGGTGGTGTTTAATCCATTAGGTATCAACCACTTTATAAATAAACCATTGAGTGATATTTTTACGCCCTCATTTTCTGAATTTACTTATTTTGGCGAAGCGTTCGAAAATAGTATAAAATCATCCAAGCCATCTGGTTACGAAGATAAAGCCGCGACGCTCGATGTCTTTTTCAGGAAACACTATGCAGGGTTTGATGAGCCTGTTGTAAAAAAGGCAGTTCAAGAAATATTAAATACCAATGGCAGTGTACGTGTAGAAGACCTTTCTGAAATTACAGGCGTAAACAGAAAGACACTATTAAGGCTTTTTAAAAAGCATTTATGCGCATCGGTAGAAGAATATAAAAAGCTGGTAATGTTTCGCAATGCACTCAATTATTCGCAGCAGGCAGGCCATTCATTAACAGATGTGGCTTTGTATAGCCTTTACTACGACCAGGCACATTACATAAAGCATTTTAAGGCGGTAACCAAACAGTCGCCTAAAGCACTTTTATCTAAGCTTACCCAACTGGGTAACCAGGATGTGTACTGGCATTTTGAAGATTAATACCATTTAGAAATAGTATAGTCAGGTGTCTAATAATGTCTAATGTGACGCAAAGGCGCAGAGACGCTAAGCAGGATAATGAATAAATTAGTTTACCCCAACGACTATAAGTCGTAAAGCTTTGCGACTTAACCGTCGCTTTTGTTCCAACTTATTAAATAGTACAGCTTTGCGGCTTCGCGACTTTGCGTGAAAAAATATTTGAACTATATTATATTTTTTATTTGGTATATCAGTCGCTGGAAAACGTTGCTGATTTAGCATACAAACGTTGCTGCTCTGCGCCTTTGCGTGACAAATTATTCAGGCTATTAAATGTATGATTGCAGATTAATTGCCAAAATGTCCCAATTTTACAATTTCTTTATTTTAAAAGTATCGATATTTGCTGCATCAACCAATAAATTAAGACCATGACCAAGCTTTTAATTATCGTAATAGAGAAAATAGTCCACGTATTATTCTCTTAAAATAAAAGAGGCTGTTCGTTACTGAACAGCCTCTGGTGTATAGGTGTAAATCTACAATTATTATTTAGGCACACTATCGTGAGATTGTGCATGTTTACCCTCATTCCATATTGTAAGGATATCACCACCTACGGCTGCACCGCTGCCTGCTGCGATAGCAAGCTGGCTCCTGTGGCCCGCAAGGGTTCCTACTACGTATATGCCCTCTTTAACAACATGGTCGTCATTAACAAGCTGTATGCGGTTTTTTTCGGGGATGGCTTTTTTGTTAGGGATAACATACTCCATAAGCCCTTCAATATCAAAGCTACCGGCAGATCCTATTCCTATAACTACATTTTTTGCCTGATATTCGCCTTTATTTGTAGTAACGGTAAAGTTACCGGCTTCGCCTTCCACTTTCATAAGTTTTTCGGCAGGCAATTGTTCCACTTCCGGGTAAAGGGCCTGCAGTTGTGCAAGCGAACTTTCCATAAGGTCGGCGCCAAGGGTACCGGCAGGGATTCCGTAAGCATTATTGTAAACGCCGTTAGCCAGCGATGAAGCTTTTTGGTGGGTAAAAACGCCTACTTTTTTGCCAAGGGCATAAGGTCTTTTAAGGCCGGAACCTATAATAAGGGCACATGAAACGCCAGAAACGCCTCCGCCCACAATTAACACATCATACATAGTATTTATCTTCTTGAAGTTTTTTCGTCAATTAATCGGGCACTTCTAAATATAGCCAGTATTAGCAATGCACAAAGCGATGCCGCTATACCTATAAGGCCTATAATACTGTTGCCTTCAAATAAGTTATTGTAATCCAGTTGGGTAATGTTAAAGATGATGATGCCGGTTGCGAGCGCCATCAGGACGTAAATAGAAATCTTCATTAGGTAGTATGTTTAGCTGATAAACAGGTTATCAGTGCCCAAAATTAATAATAATAAGTTTTATATGAACAGTTGTTTAACATTGGATGCGAATAATTTAACAGCAATGGCTAAAAGTATCACGCCAAACACTTTACGTATTACGCCAAGGCCGTTATTGCCCAAAACCTTCTCTATTTTAGCCGATGATTTTAACACTGTATACACTAAAACGATGTTTATAAATATGGCAACAATAATATTTACTTTATCATAAACAGCGCGCAGCGATAACAGGGTAGTCATGGTACCCGCCCCGGCTATAAGCGGAAAGGCTATGGGTACTATAGATGCAGTGCTTGGGTTATCATCTTTATACAGGCGGATGCCCAGTATCATCTCTAACGCAAGAAAAAACAGCACGAACGATCCCGCCACGGCAAACGATGATGCATCTATACCTATAAGCTTAAGGATCTCTTCGCCCACAAATAAAAAGGCCACCATGATTATCATAGCCACGATAGATGCTTTTTCTGAGTGTATGTGCCCCAGCTTGTTACGCAGGTCTACAATAATGGGTACACTCCCTACAATATCTATAACTGCAAAGAGCACCATGCTTATGGTAAAGACCTGTCTCCAGTTAAAGCCGCTTATCCAGTCGTAACTCATGCTATTTTAGTTTAAAGTGCGTGCAAAATTACCTATAAATAAGGCATGTACCAATAAAATTTTCATTTATCAGGATATTGTGATAATAAACGTTTCCCGATAATGTTATAAATGTACTTTTCTCTTTGCGAATCTTTGTGTCATCTTGTGTAATAACATCTTTATATTGTTTACGAAAGCGTTTTTTCATTTTATAATCATTTCAAATAATGTTAAGGACAATTGTGCATACTTTAAATGAAGTAAGTTTATTTATCTTTGCAGCATGTTTCAAATGGGTAAAACAATTGTCTCTGAAGACATTTTAGAAAAAGAATTTGTGTGCAACCTTTCGGCCTGCCACGGAGGATGCTGTGTAGATGGCGATGCCGGTGCACCGCTTAATGAAGAGGAAACCAAAATACTGGAGGAGATATACCCCATTGTTAAGCCATTTCTTCGCAAAGAAGGTGTTGCAGCGATAGAGGCACAGGGAACCTGGATAAAAGGTACCGATGGCGACCTGGAAACTCCTCTTATTAACAATAAGGATTGTGCTTACGTAATTTTTGATGGTAAAACCGCCCTTTGCGGTATAGAGCAGGCCTACAACCAGGGCCTGGTTAAATGGAAGAAACCCGTTTCGTGCCATTTATACCCTATACGCGTAAAAGATTTTACCGATTTTGCCGCGGTTAACTACGACCGCTGGGATATTTGCAGCCCTGCATGCTCCCTGGGCAAAGAGCTGGAAGTGCCCGTTTACAAGTTTGTAAAAGAAGCCCTGATAAGGCGCTTTGGCGAAGACTGGTACATGGAACTCGAAAAAGTTGCTGCCGAACTTAAGGATAACCCAATGCAAAAAAGGAGGCGTTAAAACCACGCTGCAACCCCCGCTATCACAGGGATTTCTTATAATTATTAGTAATTAATAAATTTTGTATGTATCTGTTTTTCAGAAGTATGCAATTTTTGATAATGCTTTTCACATTTTTTTAACGTTGTTAAAAACTATGTGCAATTGTGGATAACTATGTGTTTGAATATCTATTCTAAATGCCAACCTTTGTAATCCGCGTTATAAATAACGCAACAATTTCTAATACAATAAACGTCAATATACTATGTCTGCAATCGAGCCAATACTTCAGGAGAATAAAAACCGCTTTGTAATTTTCCCTATAAAACATCATGATATTTGGGAATGGTACAAAAAGATGGAAGCGAGTTTTTGGACTGCCGAAGAAATTGACCTTCACCAGGACCTTAACGACTGGAATAACAAGCTTAACGAAGACGAAAAGTACTTTATAAAACACATTCTTGCTTTTTTTGCCGCGTCTGACGGTATTGTAAACGAAAACCTTGCTGAGAATTTTGTAAACGAAGTACAATATGCCGAAGCGAAATTCTTTTATGGTTTCCAGATCATGATGGAGAACATCCATAGCGAAACATACTCGCTCCTTATAGATACCTATGTTAAAGATGAGGTAGAAAAAGACCAGCTTTTCCGTGCGCTTGATGTGTTTCCTGCTATTAAAAAGAAAGCCGACTGGGCTCTTAAATGGATAGAGAGCGACTCGTTTGCAGAGCGGCTTATTGCATTTGCTGCCGTAGAGGGTATTTTCTTCTCGGGTGCATTTTGCTCTATCTTCTGGCTTAAAAAGCGTGGCCTTATGCCGGGGCTTACATTCTCTAACGAGTTAATATCGAGAGATGAGGGTGTTCACTGCGACTTTGCCGTGCACCTGCACAACCACCATCTGGTTAACAAAGTGCCTAAAGCAAGGATAAAAGAAATTATTATAGACGCGCTTGCTATAGAGCGTGAGTTTATTACAGAGTCGTTACCGGTAAGCCTTATTGGTATGAATTCTATATTAATGATACAGTACCTGGAGTTTGTAGCCGACAGGCTTCTTGTAGAGTTGGGCTGCGAAAGGCAGTACAATGGTGGCAACCCGTTCGATTTTATGGATATGATATCGCTGCAGGGTAAGACCAACTTCTTTGAGAAAAGAGTGTCAGAATACCAGAAAGCAGGTGTTATTAACAACGGCGAAGATGCACAAAAAATTAGCTTTGATGCTGATTTTTAATTGAATAAAGATTCCAACTAATTGATTTTGCAGGCTGCGCCCCACGGCGATGCCTTAACCAACTAATAATATTTGCCTTATGTTTGTAGTAAAAAGAGACGGAAGAAGAGAGCCGGTAATGTTTGACAAAATTACCGACAGAGTAAGGATTTTATGCTATGGCCTTAGCGACCTTGTAGACCCGGTTAAAGTGGCAATGCGTGTTATAGAAGGGTTATATGATGGCGTAACAACATCTGAACTGGATAACCTTGCGGCAGAAACTGCTGCGTCTATGACAATTTCGCACCCTGATTATGCGCAGCTTGCAGCCCGTATTGCGGTAAGTAACCTGCACAAGAATACCAAGAAATCGTTCTCTGAAACCATGAGCGATATGTACCATTATGTTAATCCACGCACTAACCAGGAGGCGCCTTTACTAAGCGACGAAGTGTATAACGTGATAATGGAAAACGCGGCAGAACTGGATTCTAAAATTATATACAATCGCGATTTTAACTACGACTATTTTGGATTTAAAACACTGGAGCGCTCTTACCTGCTTAAAATAAACGGACAAATTGTAGAACGCCCGCAGCACATGCTTATGCGCGTATCTGTAGGTATTCACCTTAACGATATTGCATCGGCCATAGAAACCTATGAGCTGATGTCTAAAAAATTCTTTACCCACGCTACGCCTACGTTGTTTAACTCCGGTACACCTAAGCCGCAAATGTCGTCTTGCTTCCTGCTTTCTATGAAAGACGATAGTATAGACGGTATTTATGATACGCTAAGGAGCACGGCAAAAATATCACAATCTGCCGGTGGTATAGGTTTATCTATACATAATGTAAGGGCTACAGGTTCTTACATTCGTGGTACCAACGGTACCTCTAACGGTATTGTGCCTATGCTTCGTGTATTTAACGATACTGCCCGTTATGTAGACCAGGGTGGGGGCAAGCGTAAAGGTAGCTTTGCGGTTTACATAGAGCCGTGGCATGCCGATATCTTTGACTTTCTTGACCTGAGAAAAAACCACGGTAAAGAAGAAATGCGCGCACGCGACCTTTTTCTTGCCATGTGGATTCCCGACCTGTTCATGAAACGTGTACAGGAAGACAGCACCTGGACATTGATGTGCCCTAACGAGTGCCCTAACCTTTACAGTGTACACAGCGAAGAGTTTGATGCACTTTACCTAAGCTACGAAGCGGCAAACAAAGGCCGTAAAACCATTAAGGCCCGTGAGCTTTGGGAAAAAATATTAGAGTCTCAGATTGAGACAGGATTGCCTTACATGCTGTATAAAGATGCAGCTAACAGGAAATCGAACCAGAAGAACCTTGGTACCATCCGTTCGTCTAACCTGTGTACAGAGATCATGGAGTATACATCGGCAGATGAAATTGCCGTGTGTAACCTTGCCTCTATATCGTTGCCAATGTTTGTAGATAACGGCAGCTTTAACCACGACTTCTTATACCAGGTAACTAAACGCGTTACCAAAAACCTTAATAAAGTAATCGACAGGAATTATTACCCTGTTATTGAGGCAGAAAACAGCAACATGCGCCACCGCCCTGTAGGATTAGGCGTTCAGGGCCTTGCCGATGCTTTCATATTGCTTCGTTTACCGTTTACCAGCGACGAGGCTAAAAAACTAAACCAGGAAATATTCGAAACCATATACTTCGCAGCTGTTACCGCCTCTATGGAAATGGCAAAAGAAGAAGGGCCATACTCATCGTTTGCAGGGTCGCCTATATCTCAGGGTGAATTTCAGTACAACCTTTGGGGCCTTAACGACAGTGACCTGAGCGGCCGTTGGGACTGGGGTTCGTTACGTACAGAGGTTATGGAGCATGGTGTAAGGAACTCGCTGCTTATGGCGCCTATGCCTACAGCAAGTACGTCTCAAATTCTTGGTAACAACGAAGCGTTTGAGCCTTACACATCTAACATTTACACACGCAGGGTACTATCAGGAGAGTTTATTGTGGTAAACAAACACTTACTACACGACCTTGTAGAGCTTGGCCTGTGGAGTGAGAACCTTAAGCAGGAGGTAATGAGGGCAAACGGATCTATACAAAATATAGACGTTATTCCTCAGGATATTAAAGACCTGTATAAAACCGTGTGGGAAATGAGTATGAAAGATATTATAGACATGAGCCGCCAGCGTGGTTACTTTGTAGACCAAAGCCAGTCGCTTAACCTGTTTATGGAAAATGCATCATATTCTAAACTAACATCAATGCACTTTTATGCATGGCAAAGCGGCCTTAAAACAGGTATGTACTATTTAAGGACTAAGAGCGCTGTAGATGCTATTAAATTTACCCTTAATAACGATAAAAAAGAAGAGCCGGTTGCAGAGGTTGCCGCTACAGGTGTTGTAAAACCTAAAGTTGCTACTCCTGCTGTAGAAGTATCTGCCGTAGAGATGACCGAGTTTCAGGCAATGATAGAACGTTCCCGCAATGCCGAACCGGACGATTGCGAAATGTGCGGGTCTTAATTGGCCACACACATATAAAAACACCTAAAGGAGCAGCAATGCTCCTTTTTTTGTTACAATAAACATTACTGATAGGTATAAATATGTTTATTTTTATTGGCTACCTGCCCTTCTGCATAGTCATGATATGATATTTGCGTTTCCAGTATTTCTTCAATATCACTGTTGCGGGTATATGTATAGGTATACACTTTTTCTGTAGAAACTTTACCGTTTTGCCTTACATATTGATGCTTAAGTACATAAGCATTGGCATCAATAATAAATTGCTCCCTTGATGTAAAATCCTCCAAAACGTCAAGATTTTCATAAGTACAAACGGTTTGATTATTTTCTGCTTCAATATACGACATGGTTTCCCGGTATTTAAGGACTATGCCTTTTTCCCGATACTCCTGTACTTCATCTTCAGGATATCCATATTCTAAAATTTCAATAACCCTGTCAAGGCCATCATATTTGTACTCTGTGTACGACTCAATTTGATTACATTCCAACGTGGTAGTTTTAATCATGCGTTGTTTATCATCATATGAAATCGTTAATTTTAAATTCGATTTCTCAAACCATTTACTCATCAAATTACCGTCTCCATTATATATATAAAGACAGGATTCTCCATTTTCTTTTATTCTGTTATGTAAATCGTCATATTCATAATCTGTAAAGTTTTCCTTTAAAAATTCAGGATGCCCGGATAAAGTGTGGATTTTTTTTATCTTTCCAAAAGATGTAAAATAAAATGTTTCTTTGCTATAATGCAAAAAAGGATGTGCGCTATTATCCTCAACAGTTATACTTTCAATAACAATCTTTGCATAGTCTCCTGTAGGATATGCTATAAATCGGTTATGCGGATTATTAGTTTCTTTTATAAGCTGTAGGGAATAATAAGGAAATTTCACTCTGAGAATTTTCTATAAATATAAAAAAAGTGTTGAGATAAATAGTTTTTAGATTTTATAACAAATCAATTAAACTTATGGCATTACATATAGATAAAAGAAAAGGAGCAGCAATGCTCCTTTTTTTGTTATTTTTACCGAATAATACAAACTAATTATGCCCAAAGAGAATTTCGGGAATGTAGAGATTACCTATGATATGCTGGCCGACAGGAGCAAGAGAATTGGGAACCTTGTTGTAGATTACATTATTTGCATTACCATCTCCATAGGAGTAGGATTGTTGGGTAACTGGCTTTATGATACGTATGGTTATAATGGCCTTGCTGTGGGCGATTTTACTACTATGGGGGAGAATCATTTCAGGTTTGATCTTTTACAATTATTTGTATCGATAATATTTTATGGTTTGTTTGAGTCGCTACTGTCGCGAACACCTGCCAAATATATAACCGATACAAAAGTGGTAATGCGCGACGGTACAAAGCCGGATAGTACCGCAATATTTATACGCACACTGTGCAGGCAGATACCTCTTGAGGCTTTGTCATTCCTGTTTGGGCAGTTTGCCGTAGGATGGCACGACAGAATTAGCAAAACACTTGTGGTAGACGTTAATAAATACAACAGCGCACTGCGCAAAAAGGATAGCATAGATACGATAGGCGAACAAGAAGCCGACAAATAATAGAACAAAATGAGTAAAGATACAAAAGGTGTACACACTGGGATTATAGAAAAAGACGAGAACGGCAATTTTTTTAGCGGCGAGTACTTGTTGGATTACCAGCATGTAATGGCAAGCTTTAAAGAGGGCGATAAAATAACAATCAAATCGGTTATAGAAAACCCAAGCGATATAAGCCACGAGCGTTATCCTAAAAAATCAAGGGATTTCTTTTTATTCAACCTTAAGAAGTAGTTTGGTTGTTGGTTAATAGTTATTAGTTGTCAGGAAGAATATAGTTCAGTCTGATATCAGTTATCTATTATCTAACGTCTATTATCTCACATCTCAATTCTAAATAAAAAATGATGCACTGGGAACAGCTGCTGTCTTTAAAAAGGCAAGGCGATACAAGCAAGCGGTTACGCAGGGAGCAGGACGAAACGCGCCTGGGCTTTGAGGTAGATTACGACCGTATAATATTTTCGTCGGCTTTCAGGAGCCTTCAGGATAAAACACAGGTAATACCACTATCTAAGACCGATTTTGTGCACACCCGCCTTACGCACAGTCTCGAAGTATCGGTAGTAGGCCGGTCTTTGGGCAGGCTCGTAGGCAAAAAGATCATAGAAAAGCACCCGCACCTGCACGATATCCACGGTTTCCACATGAACGATTTTGGAGCCATTGTGGCTGCTGCAGCACTGGCGCACGATATTGGCAACCCGCCCTTTGGGCACAGCGGAGAGAAAGCCATAGGCGAATATTTTAAAACAGGCCGCGGGCAGCAATACAAGGGCCTGCTCACGGACAAGCAATGGCAGGACCTTATAGACTTTGAAGGCAATGCAAACGGCTTTAACCTGCTTACAGCATCGCGCCCGGGCATAGAGGGCGGGCTACGGATATCTTATGCTACACTTGGCGCGTTTATGAAATACCCTAAAGAGTCACTGCCCAAAAAGCCTACGGCTAATATTGCCGATAAAAAGTATGGCTTCTTTCAGAGCGATGTGGCATCTTTTCAGGATATAGCGAAAGATATGGGCATGATGCCTAATAAAGGTGATGGAGATGTGGGTTATGAACGCCATCCGCTGGCTTATCTTGTTGAAGCTGCGGATGATATTTGCTATACCATTATAGATTTTGAAGACGGTATTAATCTTGGACTCATATCTGAAGATTATGCGCTGGAATATCTTATAAAACTGGTTAAGGATAATGTTCAGGTAGAAAAGTATAAGACACTTGCCACTAAAGAAGACCGTATAAGCTACCTGCGTGCACTGGCCATTGGTACGCTTATTAACGATGCAGTAAATGTGTTTATAGAAAACGAAGAGGCCATCCTTGCCGGAAACTATCCGTATGCTTTAACAGACAGGGGTAATTATACCGCCCAGATGAATGATATAATTAAAATAAGCATTAAAAATATTTACCAGAGCCGTGAAGTGATAGAGAAAGAGGTAATAGGCTACCGTATTATCAACACGCTTTTAGACACTTTTTGTACGGCTTATAACAACAAATTTGAAGGTACGGAAGGTAACTATGACAAGCTTATTTTAAAGCTTTTACCCGAAAAATTCATTACCGAAAAAATGGATCTTTACGATCGCCTGCTGCACATTTGCCACTTTGTGAGTACACTTACAGATGGTAAAGCATTGCTGTTGTATAATACAATTACGGCAGGGGTAAAGTAGAAAACCTAATGATTAGATTGTAAGATTATTTGATATATAAAAGTCGCCTTTCTTCATAATTAAGAAAGGCGACTCTTTTATTGTTTTCTCTAACAATCTAAAAATCAAATAATCTAATTTAAAAAGTATAGGTTAACCCTACGCCCAGCATTTGTTTAAGCTGAATTTTTGGGCCTCCCTGTACAACAGCGCCATCAACTTCCCTGGTCGATTTAATATCGTCGTCATAAATAATGTTAGTGCCTATATTTGCTTTAACATATTCGTTTACCGTCATGTCCAGCTGCACCTGAAAGTTAACATCTACATTGCCAAAATTATTAAGGTAATCTGTATATAAAGTTAAACGCTGATCGAGCATTATGTTTTTAAACACCTGCCTTTTAAACTGGTTGGTAATTAAAATACCCACCTCTGTTCTCGAATTTTTACCGGGAATAATAATGTTTCCGTCGGCATCCTTAACGGCGGCCTCTACCCCAAAGGCACCCCTGTCGGCAAGGGTCTGGTTAAGAACAAGCGTTGTTTTATCTGTGAGTGGAGAAAAGTAAGCATTTAGCCCAAGGTCTTTACGAATATACTCGGCACCAACTCCCAGGAAAATTGTAGCAGGGGCAAAAGGCCCTGAAATTTCATCGGTAGTATTAGGATACGAATACCCGTTTGCAAACTGTGTATTAAAGTTAAACTTAGCGCCATAATACCAGTTAGAAACGGTGTCCCTGCGGTATCCAAAGGTAGAGTTAAACTGTATCTGGTCATCAGTTTTACGTGTTTCCTGGCCTTCCTGGCTGTTAAGCCCGTACTTAGTTATTAGCTCATTATTCCAGCTAATATTTTTAAAGGCATATTTGCGTATAAAGTGGCCTTTAGCAAGTATACTCACAGAGTTATTACCACCTACACTCCAGTTTACAAAAGCTATCTGGTTAATGTCCAGGCCTACGGTGTTGGTCTTTTCCCAATGGCTTATAGTATCGGGCAGGGTAGTGGTTATGAGTACCTGAGACTGGCTCTTATGTGCAAAAGCAACAAGTAGTAAGGCAATTAGGCAGGCTTTAATTCTCATGTATAACGGTTTAGTTAAATTTCCGAGTGCAAAAATCGCATTTTTTAGCACAAGGAAAAAATATCTTTTAAAGAATTAACGTCAATAGAGCAGTATTGTTGCAGCTGAGCTGTACTACCATGTTCTATAAATTCATCCGGAATCCCTAATGTGCTTATCTTTAGGTTGTAATTGTTTTTTGCTGCGAAAGAAATTATGGTACTGCCAAAGCCTCCTGTAACACAACCATCTTCGATTGTTATAATTTTAGCATGGTTTTTAAATATAGAATGCAGTGTGTTTTCATCAAGCGGTTTTACAAACCCAAAATGGTAATGTGAGAATATAGCAGCATTATCAACCTGCGCCAATGCTTTGGTAACATTATTGCCTATAGTCCCTGTAGAAAGTATCGCTGTTGTTGTACCCAGCTGCAATTGCAATGCCTTGCCTGTTTCAATTTTTTTAAACGGCTGTTGCCAATTTACATTTTCGCCCCTGCCGCGTGGGTAACGTATGGCTATGGGGTGGGGCAACCCAAGCTGTGCCGTGTATAATATGTTGCGAAGTTCGGCTTCGTTAAGCGGCGCAAAAATAATAAGGTTAGGTATGCAGTTAAGGTATGCAATATCAAACACGCCGTGGTGAGTGGCACCATCTTCGCCCACAATGCCGGCACGGTCCAGGCAAAATATAACTGGCAGGTTTTGCAATGCCACGTCGTGTATAACCTGGTCGTAAGCACGCTGCAAAAATGTAGAATAAATATTGCAAAATACCACCATACCCTGCGTAGCCATACCGGCGGCAAGGGTAACGGCATGCTGTTCTGCTATGCCTACATCTATAGCTCTTTCAGGAAAAACTTCCATCATAAATTTCATCGAGCTGCCACTTGGCATTGCTGGGGTAATACCTATAATTCTATCGTTCTGTTCGGCAAGTTCTACAAGCGTAAGCCCAAAAACGTCCTGGTATTTAGGCGGCAGGTGGGCATCGGCAATTGCCAGAACTTCGCCGGTAAGCTTGTCAAATTTGCCCGGGGCATGGTACTTAACCTGGTTTTCTTCAGCTTGTTTAAGACCTTTGCCTTTGGTGGTGGTTATATGTAAAAACTTAGGCCCTTTTTTATTTTTCAGCCTTTGTAGTTCTTTAATCAGCAGGGGGAGGTCATGCCCGTCTATAGGGCCGGTATAGTCAAAATTAAGCGACTTTATCATGTTGTTCTGCCGCGGGTTTTTACCCTCCTTAACCTGAGTAAGATAATGCTTAAGCGCGCCCACGCTGGGGTCTATCCCTATGGCATTATCGTTAAGTATTACGAGCAGGTTAGCATCTGTGACGCCGGCATGGTTTAGCCCTTCAAATGCCATACCCGATGCTATACTGGCATCGCCTATAACGGCTATGTGGGTCTTTTCTAAATCTCCTTTTATCTGTGAAGCGATTGCCATGCCCAGTGCTGCCGAAATAGACGTGCTGCTGTGCCCTGTGCCAAAGGTATCATACTCACTTTCGCTGCGTTTAGGAAAACCCGAGATACCACCCAACTGTCGGTTAGTGTCAAAGCTATCTTTACGGCCGGTAAGTATTTTGTGTCCGTAAGCCTGGTGGCCTACATCCCACACAAGGAGGTCGGCGGGGGTATTAAACACATAATGCAAGGCAATCGTAAGCTCTGTAACGCCAAGGCTTGCGCCCAGGTGCCCTTCTTTAACCGATACCACATCTATAATAAAATCACGCAGTTCCTGTGCCAGTTGCGGCAATTGTGCAGGATTTAACTTCCGTAAATCGGCAGGGGTTTGTATGGTGTTGAGTAAGTTGCTTTCCATTACAGCAAATTTACAATAATATATGTAACCCAATGTGCCGAATAGCGAAACCCTAAATCCTTATACGCTTTACGCTTAATGACAGATAGCTTTATTTATTAGGAATGCTGTCTGATGGTTGTTTTGTTACAACCACGTCGCCTGTTGTGTATTGCGGTGGTGGCGGCAAAGGTTTTTGTTCTTTTTGCACAGCGGTGTGGTTGTGCACTTTACCGGTTACGGCAGGTGTATCTTTAGCTGTTTGTTCTTTTTTTATGGTATCTTCCGGATAGGCTAATTCTCCTAAAGGGAATCCTTCATCTTTGGGTTTGCATCCTACAAATGTGGCAGACACAGCAATGATTAGACTTGCCAAAGCCATTTTTGCAGTGCGGTTTTTGCGCAGCATTTGTTCCGGCTTTAACCGCCCGCAAATTTTTGTAGCGGTAGTGGTATTTAAAAAAGCCTCCACTTCGGCAGCATTCATCGTGGTAAAATCTACTACCGTGGTAGCACATTTACTGCAAAACCTGCCTTGTGCATCGGGGGTCATGCCATTCCAGTTTTCATTACAGGGCTTAGGTATGGTAAGTGTGTAGTTCATAATTAGTTGTTTTTATTAGTGTTTGTAAATTGAGGATCATTATCAACGTCATCAATAATGCTCTTAGGCGCTGCATAAGCTTTTACCGGTGGCGGCGGAGGCGGTAATAACGTGTCAGGTTCACTAATCGCAATTGCACCCATTAAAAATCTTTCACTACTGGCAGATGGTACATTAATGCTGTCTATACTGCCCAAAGTAGCAGTATCTGCAACCACGACCTGTTCTATAGGATGTTTGTTTCCAAAATCGTCAGAGCAGCTAAGTAACGTTGTGCCCATAACAACAAGCAGTGCCAGCATAAATACTTTTCTAAAACTGGTTTGAGAGTACATAACCTTAGCCGGTATTTGTATAACAACACTTTCTAACTGTTTTTCTTCAAACCGCCCGCATACTTTTTTACCGCTGTTAAGCAGCATATAAGTACTAATTTGCTCAGGGGTCATACCGGTAAAATCGGTTACGGTTTTTTGGCACTGGCTGCAAAACCTGCCTTGGTTGTTTTGGGTCATACCTTCCCAGCTTTCATGGCAAGGCTCTGGAATAAAAAGCTTATAAGTGTTCATATAGCAGGTAATTAGTGGTTGTTTAAGTATAACGGGGGTAATCGTTACTATAGTATTCATACCTCAGATAGTTTTTTCTGTAATGCCACAATATAGCTGTACTCAATTCTATTTATACAGAGTCATCAAAAAAAATAACCACACTTTGCGTAACTTACATAACATTTTTGCGTCTTATACATAAAAACCAGCCATGAAAAAAATTACTCTTGCCCTATTTCTTGCAACTACTGTTGCGGCAGTTGCCCAGCAGGTATCGCTTGATACTCAATTTACAACGGGCACCGGCCCGGACGAATCGGTACTTGCCGTAAGGCAGCTCGCCGATGGTAAGATACTTATTGCCGGAGGTTTCTTTAATTATAACGGCAATGTTGCCGGCAGGATCGCGCGCCTTAATAGCGATGGAACTTACGACTCGTCATTTAGCACCAATTTAGCGGGGCCTGTTGAAGCCATGCTTACAGAGGAGGACGGCAAATTTTTAATTACACAAGCATCCGGAGGCGGGTTATACCGTTACAATGCGGATGGAACTATTGATACTTCTTTTACAAGAATTGCTTTTGGCGGTTACGGTCCTTACAGGATTGTAAAGCAGGGCGATAAATATATTGTAGCCGGCGATTTTACTATTTATAGTAATGCAGGTGTACTGTATACTAATGTTGCACGCTTAAACTATGATGGTACATTAGACACTACTTTTTCCCAAACACAATTATTTAACACTACTTATGTACAGGTATTGGTACAACCCAATGGTAAAATTATACTGGCCGGGGCATTTACATATTTTAATACCATTGCAGTGCCTAATATTATCAGGCTTAATGCAGATGGCAGCTTAGATACAACTTTTAATGCGGGTACAGGTGCTGCGGGCACAATTAGGGGAATGGCAGTTCAGCCCGATGGTAAATACATAATTTCGGGTACGTTTGAAAGTTTTAACGGTGTAGCGAAGCATCTTAATGCGAGGCTTAATACCGATGGAAGTTTAGATACAACTTTTAATTACACATCTACTATCGGCCTTCCCGAAGATGGCATTATGGGTTATGATATAATTGTACAGCCCGATGGCAAAATACTTGTGGGTGGAATGTTTAATGACGCTATGGAAGATATTGAAGGAAATCCGGATGGCAGCGTGCCCGTATACCTATCTCGACTTAATGAAGATGGCAGTACCGATGATACTTTTATAGCGCCTTTTGATGGTACAGTGTTTGACCTTGAAGTGCAGGATGACGGTAAACTGCTTGTGGGTGGATGGTTCAGGAATTATGATGGACAACCACAAATGAGCCTTGCCCGTTTAGATTATAATGCATTAAACACAACAGGGTTTCAAAAAGCTTTGTTTACAATGTATCCTAACCCGGTAACAAACATGCTTACAATTATCGGAAAGGATTTAAATTCGGCGAATGCCACTGTAACCGTTACTGATGTTTTAGGCAAACAGATTTATAGTGCGGCACATAATGCTGCAGCTATGCAGGTAGATATGTCGGGCTATGATAATGGTATTTATTTTATTAAAATAGAGACCAATGGCACACTGTTCATGCAAAAAATACTTAAAAATTAAGGTTTAATATATCACTAACTATAAACCACACCCTTATGAACACAATAGAATTAAAAGAAAGAAACGACATTAATGACAATATCAAACTGAAAAATAGTTATACTCAGTTCGGGGCACTTATTGCCGAATTAAGAAAAAGAGAACTTCCGGATGTTGTTGCAGAATATATTAATGAGGAGGTAAAAAGCCTTAATGAGCTGCCTACAGGTGTAGAACTGATAAAAGCACTTAAAAAGAAACAGACAAAAATTATACAACTGGTTGAGAAGCAACTTAAGGTAGTGCCCAAAAATTATTACCGCAATCTTTGGCTCGCACTGGGCTTGTCTGCTTTCGGATTACCTATAGGGGTTGCCATTGCGTTATCGTTGGGTAACATGGGGCTATTAGGAATAGGTTTTCCGTTTGGTATTGCCATGGGTTTAGCAGTAGGTGCCGGTATGGATAAAAAAGCACTTAACGAAGGCCGACAGCTTGATATTGAGATTAGATAGTAAAGCTAATACTATTGGCAAAATAGTGTAGCCCGGTCTGTTTAAAAATGTTACCCTGATTTGTATCACACAATATTCTTAAATATTGATAGTATTTTACAAATCAGGGTTGTATTTTATAAGTTAGTCAATAACCATTTCCGGAATTTCGCCCTCTATAATAAGAGTACCTTCGGTAGCGTTTTTAATATCTTCTACAGTAACGCCGGGTGCACGTTCCAGTAGTTTGAACCCTTCGGGTACAATTTCAAGAACGGCAAGCTCTGTAACTATTTTTTTAACACAGCCTACACCGGTTAATGGCAGTGAGCAACGTTTAAGCAGCTTGCTCTCACCGGCTTTATTTACATGCATCATGGCCACGATAATATTCTCGGCAGATGCTACTAAATCCATAGCGCCGCCCATACCTTTTACCATCTTGCCCGGAATTTTCCAGTTGGCAATATCACCGTTCTCGGCTACTTCCATAGCACCAAGAATGGTAAGGTCTACGTGCTGCCCGCGAATCATCCCGAAACTCGTAGCCGAATCAAAAAATGATGCGCCCGGCAGTGTGGTAATGGTTTGTTTTCCGGCATTAATAATATCAGCATCTTCTTCGCCTTCAAACGGGAACGGGCCCATGCCCAGCACGCCATTCTCACTCTGAAAATCTACATTAATATCTTCCCTTACATAGTTAGCCACCAGTGTAGGTATCCCTATGCCCAGATTAACAAAGTAACCGTCTTTAACCTCTTTTGCGATACGTTTCGCTATTGCAATTTTATCTAAAGCCATCTTTTATGTTGATTTGTAGTTTGTTTATCTGTCAATTTGGAGTATTCCTTCAAATTAACAAATAACCGAATTAACGAATTACCTTGTCCTTACCGTGCGTTGCTCAATTCTCTTTTCATATTTCTCTCCCTGAAAAATTCTTTTTACAAAAATTCCCGGCACATGAATTTCGTTAGGGTCAAGGGTTCCGGCAGGCACGAGCTCTTCCACCTCTGCCACGGTAATTTTTGCAGCACCGGCCATACAGGCATTAAAGTTTTTGGCTGTCCCTTTAAATATCAGGTTACCGGCCTCATCACCTTTCCATGCTTTTACAATGGCAAAATCAGCTTTATAGGCATGCTCCATAATGTGCATTTTACCATTAAACTCACGGGCTTCTTTACCCTCGGCAACTTCTGTACCGTAACCGGCGGGAGTATAAAAAGCAGGAATACCAGCCTGTGCAGCACGGCATTTTTCGGCCAACGTGCCCTGTGGGGTAAGTTCTACTTCGAGCTCGCCGCTAAGCATCTGGCGTTCAAACTCGGCGTTTTCACCCACGTAAGACGATATCATTTTTTTTATCTGCTTTTTTTGCAAAAGCAGCCCAAGGCCAAAGTTGTCTACACCGGCATTGTTAGAGATACAGGTAAGATCTGTAACGCCTTTAGTAACCAGTTCGGCAATACTATTTTCGGGGATACCACAAAGGCCAAACCCGCCCAGCATGATGGTCATGCCGTTATTTACATCTTTAAGGGCTTCGCCCACATTTTGTACTTTTTTATTAATCATACAATTTATTTTAAATTGGCATATAAATATATAAAAAAAGACCTTCAATTGAAGGTCTTTTTAAATTATATTCCAAATTCGTCAATGCTTAGGCTATCAACTTTGGTAGTGTCCCTTACCGGAGGTTTCCAGCAGTCTACTTTTATAGAGAGGTTGGCAGGGCGTTCAAAAGGTTTTTCAGAAACTTTAAACACCATACTGTCGTCATCATAAATCTTTCTCATGTAAATACCCCATATAGGTAAAGCCATTGTAGCACCCTGACCATAAACAAGGCGTTTAAAGTGAGCTGACCTGTCTTCATTACCTACCCATACGCCCGTAGCAAGGTTAGGTACCATACCTACAAACCAACCATCTGATTGATTTTGTGTGGTTCCGGTTTTACCGGCAATTGGGTTTACAATTTTATAGGGGTAACCCGTCATACGATCGTAACCGGTACCACCGCCGCCGCCCCACTTAAGGCGTGCGCCACTTCCGGTTTCGGTAACGCCTTCAAGCAGTTTTACAATGGCATAAGCAATATCTTTACTCACAACCTCGTGTGTTTCCGGGGTATTCTGGTACAATACAACACCGTTTTTATCTTCTATTTTTGTAATAACGCTTGGTTTTACATACATACCCTGGTTAGCAAAGGTGCTGTATGCAGCAACCATATCGCTTACGGTAATCTCTACCGCGCCAAGTGCAATAGCCGGCTGCTCAGGAATTTTAGATGATACCCCAAGATTATGGGTCATATCTACAACCGCTTTTGGCCCTACTTTATTTATAAGCTTGGCGGATACCGTATTAATTGAGTTTGCCAGTGCCTGTTTAAGTGTAACCATACCCCTAAACTGTCCGTTAGAGTTTTGCGGGTTCCAGTCGGCATCTATGCCATATTTACCTTTAGGCATGCTAAATGGCTCATCGAGTATAGTATCGCATGGCGACATGTGCAGCTGCTCTATAGCCGTTGCATATACAAATGGCTTAAAGGTAGAGCCTACCTGCCTTGCGCCCTGTGCTACGTGGTCGTACTGAAAGTGCTTGTAGTTTATACCACCCACCCATGCTTTTACAAAACCTGTTTGTGGCTCCATACTCATTACACCCGACTGTAAAAAGTGCTTGTAGTAACGTATAGAATCTATAGGGGTCATTATAGTATCGCGGTCGCCATGCCATGTAAATACGGTCATGTCTGTCTTTTTACTAAACGATGCTATAATATCATCTTCGTCTTTTCCCTGGTCTTTTAGTATTCTCCAGCGCTCAGAGTTTCGCATGGCCCTGTTGATAATGCCTTGTGTTTCCTTTTCAGAGATATTTACAAAAGGTGCATTGGTGTTTTTCTTTTGTTCAATATTAAATTCTTCCTGAAGGTTGGCTAAGTGCGAATCTACTGCTTCCTCGGCATATTTTTGCATGCGCGAGTCGATAGTAGTATATATCTTAAGGCCATCGGTATAAATATCGTATTCGCTACCGTCTGCTTTAGGGTGGCTTTTAACCCATTTATCCATAAAACCCCTTAGGTATTCCCTAAAATAGGTAGCTATACCGTCCTGGTGGCTCTCTGGCGAAAAACGCAGTTTATAAGGCTCTCCCTCATATTTAGCTTTTTCGGCCTCGGTAAGTTTTTCATTTTTAACCATCTGGCTTAAAACGGTATTCCTTCTGTCGGTTACCAGTTTTCTTTTAGATTCCCTTGCCGGATTATATAGCGACGGGTTTTTAAGCATCCCCACTATAAGCGCAGCTTCATCTACCGTAAGGTCTTTAGGCTCTTTGCCAAAATAAGTTTTAGTAGCCGATCGTATACCTACAGCGTTATTAACAAAATCTACCGTGTTAAGGTACATGGCAATAATTTCTTCTTTAGTATACTGGCGTTCCAGGCGGGTAGCTATAATCCACTCCTTGCCTTTTTGTACAATACGCATTAAAAGGTTTTTAGAGCCCTCACCATGAAAAAGGTTTTTTGCAAGCTGCTGTGTTATGGTACTTGCACCACCACTGCTGCCCAGGCTTAAAGCTGCCCTAAGGGTGCCGCGGCCATCAATGCCGGAGTGGTCATAAAAACGTTCATCTTCGGTAGATACCAGTGCATCTACAAGGTATTTTGGCAACTCTGCATACTTAACCGGTGTACGGTTTTGCAGGTAAAATTTACCTATTGTTACACCGTCAGACGAAATGATCTCTGTAGCTACGTTAGAGTTTGGGTTTTCTAATTGGTCAAACGAGGGCATTTTGCCAAATACTCCCCACGAAGCCAGCAGGAAAAAAAGCACTACGCAAAGAAACCCGATACCGAATATCTGCCAGAACTTTTTAACGTAATACGAATTACCATGTGCTGAATTGCTATTGTTTTTTACTGCCATAATAGTCTTTAATCTATTGTGTTGATTCTATTCTAAATCCTACTTCTGTAACCCCGTCCAGCTCCTGCACACCGGGTACCTGCCCGGCCTGCCTTACGGCCTGCTGTATCTTTACAGTGTACTTACCCACCTTAGGGAAACGTACTTTTTCTTTATACCAAAGCTTGCTTTCCTTAATGTCGCTAAAACCGTTGCCCATAAGGCTTCCATCGGGGTTAGCCATTTGGTATTCAAGGGTGTCTACCTTAGTAATCTTAGTTCCCGGCTCTTCCATTTGTACAATAAGGTATATGTTATTGTACGGGTAATCATTGTTATTGCGCATTGTTACAAAAAGATTGTACAGCGATGTAGTATCTTTTTGCTCGAATGTAAATGCGGCAACAGCGTCTTTATTCCACTTGCCGTCAAATTCTTTATAGTCGTCAAAAACCCTTGCTTTATCGCAGGAGCAAACTAAAAACAGAAGCCCCAGGGCCAGCAGGCTAATTTTTATTATCTGCATTTTTGTTGTTTGGCGTTATTGCAGGGCCACTTTTAGGCGGGCCTGATGGTTTTTTCTTATTGTTATTGTTCCTGTTGTTATTCTGGTTGCCATTGTTAGGCTTAATAATATTACCGCCTTCTTTTGCAGGGGGTTGATTGTTCTTAGCAATAATTTTATTACCACCCTCTGCCACGGCTGCGCTTTTAGCAACAATTTTGTTGCTGCCATCGCCACCACCTTTATTGTTATTAGGCCTTCTCTTTTTATTTTTAGGCGCATCAAAACGGGTAAGGCTATCCTGGCCTACAGCATTTTGGAAGTTTTTCTCCGGCTCTATAGCGGCAACTTCTACAGCATAGTCTTCTAACGCTGTAACACGCTCTTTATTTTTATTAAGCGTTACCATTTCTTTAACCTGCTCTGCCTTAATAATATGCCAGTGTGCCATATCGTTAAGGTAGGCAAACCACATAAGGCCTTTAAAAATGTCCACCTTTTGGCATACAGCGTCGCCTTTTTCGGTATATATCTTAGTATCCATATCAGGTATGCCTTTAAGGGCATCAAGATACGTATCAAGCTCATAGTTAAGGCAGCATTTAAGCTTACCGCATTGTCCTGCAAGCTTTTGTGGGTTTAACGATAACTGTTGGTAACGCGCTGCAGATGTATTTACACTCCTAAAATCGGTTAGCCAGGTGCTGCAGCAAAGCTCGCGGCCACAAGAGCCTATACCGCCAAGGCGCGATGCTTCCTGACGGAAACCTACCTGCTTCATCTCGATACGCACGCTAAATTCGCGGGCAAAATCTTTAATTAGCTGGCGGAAATCTACCCTGTCATTAGCCGTATAATAAAACGTAGCTTTTGATGCATCCCCCTGAAATTCGATATCCGATATTTTCATTTCCAGTTTTAGCTTAATCGCAAGTTCGCGGGCTACAACCTTCATGGGTTCTTCTTTATCGCGGGCATCACTCCAGATATCTATATCCTTTTGCGATGCTTTTCGGTATATTTTAGGCACTTCGCCGTGTGGCTTAACACCTTTTTTCTTCATTTGCATTTTTACCAGTTCGCCCGTAAGGGTAACAATACCAATGTCATGCCCCGGCGAGCCTTCAGTAGCAACAATGTCGCCTATGCTCAGGGTAAGTTTATCGGTATTGCGGTAAAATTCTTTTCTTCCGTTCTTAAAACGCACCTCTACACAGTCAAACGGAGCTTCGCCCCCGGGTAGTGTCATGTTAGAAAGCCAGTCGAAAACAGTTAGTTTGTTGCAGCTATCGGTGCCGCAGGTCCCATTATTTTTACATCCTTTTGGGGTTCCGTCTTTAGATCCCGTAGAACAGTTTGTACATGCCATAGTGTTATTTTGTATATATAGATCGTGGCTTAGCCACTACGATTCGCGTGTTATTAAAAAACGATTTTGTGGGTAAAGATAGTATTTTTTTGTGGGATACCTGCAAAGGGCTTTTTGGGGCATTATTGCAGATGGTAGTTAGCTGATGCTAAAGTGTAGCAGGCTTGTAAGCCAAACCATAATATCTAAATAATAAAAAAGTTCCCGGACTAATCCGGGAATAAACCTAAACTTTATACGGTTTAGAAATTATGTAGTGGAAATAATTTATTATCATATTAACTCTGAGATTTCTTCACTTCGCTACGCTGCTGTCGAAATGGAACACAGCGCTTTTCCATTCGACGAAGGAGAAATCTCCAATAATTAAACAAGACATTTTTTTATTTAAGTAGGCGGGCAAAGCTAAATCTAAAATCTACCTTCTTAAATCTGATATATATTAATTCCTCCCTTTCTCTTCCGGGTATAATTCCTGTACGGGTTCGCTTTGCCAGTACTCTTTAGTATCAGCATCAAGAATGGTAAGCGGGCCCTTAAAGGCTGCGCCGGTATCTACATTCCAAATGTTAGCCCTGTTTACCGGAGTGGTCTCGTCTATGCGGGTAACAGGGGTGTGGCCTATAAATATTTCTTTATATTGCGTAAAACGTTTTGGGTAAAAAGGATGTAAAATATCAATTGAAGGGTCGAGTGCCAGGGCGGTTTCCCAAAGGGTACGGTCCCAATACAGCATTTTAGGGAAATATTCGCTCGTTACACCATTCATATTAGTAAACCCGGCATGAACAAACAGGCGGTTATCTGCATCTAAATAATAGTCTTCAAGACTTTCTAAAAACAGGGTATGCAACTGTTTTTTTTCTTCGGTCAGTTCATTATAAGTGTCCATAGTAATACGGCCGCCGTGGTTAAACCACTGCTCGCTGTACTCGCCTGTGGTAAGCCAGTTATGCAGCAACTCGTCATGGTTACCACGTACAAACACACAGTTGTGCGACGATTTAAGACTTATAAGGTAGTCTATTACTTCGGGCGACTGCCCCCAGCCATCTACATAATCGCCAAGAAAAACCAAAAGGTCATTAGGGGTAACAGCTGCGCGTTCCAGTATTTGCAACAGTGCTTTATAACTACCGTGAATATCGCCTATAACAAGGGTCCTGCTCATTTAAAGTGAAATTATGACAAAAGGCTAAGGTAGAAGTTTTGTTTGGTATCAAAAAATACTTTTGCTATACATTGGCAATTTTTAGTTTAAACTGCATTCAGTAAAATAAAAAGGTCTCATGTAGCATTATAACTATTTAAGATTTCACATTTTTGTCACGCAAAGGCGCAGAGCCGCAAAGTTTGTATCCTAACTTTACATTTTTCAGCGACTGTTAAGTCGCAAAGCTTTGCGACTTAACAGTCGCTGAAATGCAGAAAATATTCATTTTATGCTTTGCGGCTCTGCGCCTTTGCGTGACATCATTAAAGTTTGTATAAATAGTGTTAATGTTCTTTGCAGTAAGAGGTGCGGGAAATAATCAACAGCATATTTACTGCGCACGGTCATATTTCATTTTTCGCATAACGCGCATGGCCTCTTTAAAAGAAATATAAACGGCTTCTTCATGGTATGCCTTTAGCAATGGTTTTGCATCTATAAGCTTGTAGCGCGCCTCTGTAAAACCGTTAAGATAACACACCATAAGGGTGTGCGGCAGGTTTAGCATGTCTTTCTTTTCCCTTTCAGATAATGGTATTCCCTTTTGCAGTTTATCCAGCAATACAAGGTTAGAATTGTAAATATGAAACATCATCTTACGGTTAAACTGTGGGGGCTCGAATAGCAAAGCCGACTCAATTTTATAATACCCGTTATCCTGAAAGTTTATGCTTACCTGTTCTAAAGGGTAATAGCTGGTCTTGTCGTTAAGTCCCAGGGCTACATATTCGGTTATTACAAAACTATCATCGGTATATTCTATGCTTACTTCATCGAGCGCAGAATAAAATAGTTTTACCTGCTCGTTTATTAGTTCAATATCTACCCGGCTAAAGTAGGTTTTGCCTTTAACCACTTTTTTATGCCCTGCCCAGCATACTATAAAAAGCTCTTTAAAAACCTTGTACTTAGCCGTCATGTCTTTATGGCGGTTGGTTATAAAATCCATCACGCCTTCCAGGGTATACTCTATACTATTGTGCGAACTGTTTTCTATAGCGGTAACCGTATCGGTGTTTTGGGTATTTTCCGGGTTAACATCATCGGTATCTACCGGTAGTGAGTTGCTCCCGCGACGGATAAATACTGTACCTGCGGTTATGGTATGCACATTCTTTTTAAAGTAAGATGTTTTAGCATTAGGGCTTATGGTAACCAATCCTACTACGCGGTCTTTAGCCAAATGCGGAAAAGGCACGTTCTCATACTGTATGCGTGGCGGATTGATTAAAAAGGCATTAACAAGGTTCTGGATGCGGCTGTCGTCGTAAAAATCGGTGCCAATAATTTCGTTGTCATGGTCTTCTACACCTACAACAATATATGAGTTGTTATTAGGGTTAGAGTTAGATAGCGCACAAATGTGCTTTACAAATTTGCCCTTACCTTCTTTAGTATGCAGGTTTAGCTGGCGCTTTTTGTCATAAAAACTGCTCTCGTCGTTATGGGCGAGCAGGTTTTTTATGAGTAGGCGCTTGTTGATCATTTTTTGATTTCAGATTGTAGATTTTAGATTGAGCTGCACTCAGGTTTCGCCCGGCCTTGCAGGTTTAAATTATATTGAAGCCTGAAAGTGCTATCAATGCGATTAATCCCCTCCTTACAAATCTATTAAATAATAAACGGATACAAAAACACTCTATTATATTTAACGGAATAATGATGTGGCAATTAATGATTATTTTTGGGTTGATGAAACACTACCACTACATTTTTGCCGGGGCGGGGCTTGCCAGTTTAATGACGGTATATCGCATGGCAACATCGGGGGCGTTTAAGGATGAGAGCATATTACTAATTGACCCCGATACCAAGCAGGCAAATGACCGTACCTGGTGTTTCTGGCAACAAGGTAGCAGCGCATGGCAAAGTATTGTTTACAGAAAGTGGGATACCGCTGTTTTTGCCAACGAAAGCTTTACTACCAACCTTGACTTTGAGGGGTACCGCTATAACATGATTAAGGGTATCGACTTTTATACCTTTATTTTCTCCGAATTAAAGAAGCATCCTAATATTAAATTCGTTAACCAGAAAGTAGTCGATTTTAAAGACAGCGGTTTTAATGTGCTGGTAAAGGCCGAAGCCGAAAGTTATACCTGCAATAAACTGCTAAACAGTATTTACAATCCGGCACTGGCGGCAAGCCAAACTAAATACCCTGTGCTGCAACAGCATTTTATAGGCTGGCATGTAAAAACAACGATACCTGTGTTTAATCCTGTCCTACCCTCGTTTATGGATTTTAGTGTTGCCCAACGTGGCAATACACGTTTTATGTATGTACTGCCATTTTCTGAAACCGAGGCTATTGTAGAGTACACCTTATTTTCTAAAGACCTTTTGCCAGAAGCAGAATATGAGGATGCTATAAAAGAGTATTTAGTGACTAAAGGGGCTACAGAGTATGAAATTGTAGATAAAGAGCGTGGCAGCATCCCGATGACATCTTACCCGTTCTGGAAAAACAACAGTAAAAACGTACTCCATATTGGGTCGGCAGGCGGGTGGACAAAAGCCAGCACCGGCTACACGTTTAGAAATGCCGACAAAAAATCGGCACAGTTAGCAAGCTTTCTGCAAAAGCAGGACGATTTTACCAGGCTGTATAAAAAAAATAAATTTTGGTTTTACGATTTACTGCTGCTGGATATACTGGCAAAGAAAAACCATAAAGGCAGCAGTATTTTTAGTGCCATGTTTAAGGACGGCAGGGCAGCACACATTTTTAAATTTCTGGACGAGGAAACTACTTTTGCCCAGGACCTTGAGGTAATTTGGCAATGCCCTAAAGGCTTGTTTATAAGCGCGCTTATGCAGCGAATATTAAATATGTAATAATAAAGATTACGGTTATAGTAGTTGATTAATTTTTATTTACCTTTGTACCTTTAACTTTAAAGAGTAAAATTATGTATCCTGAAGAACTGGTAAAACCAATGCGTGCCGAACTATCGGATGCAGGTTTTAAAGATTTATATACAGCCGAAGAGGTAAAGAATGCGCTAACACAAAAAGGTACTACGCTTGTGGTAGTAAACTCTGTATGTGGCTGTGCAGCACGTAATGCAAGGCCGGGCGCTAAAATGAGCCTTGCTAATGGCAAAACCCCTGATAATATTATCACTGTTTTTGCAGGTGTAGATAAAGAAGCGGTAGATGAGGCCCGCAGCCTTATGTTCCCTTTTCCTCCATCGTCTCCAAGTATGGCTTTATTTAAAGATGGCGAGCTGGTACACATGCTGGAGCGTCACCACATTGAAGGCCGTCCTGCGGAGATGATTGCTGAAAACCTTAAAGATGCTTACGACGAGTATTGCTAATCTTTTTAGAGTTACAATTTTTAAAACCACGCAACGGCGTGGTTTTTTTATGGCATCTTCTTTTGTCCTGAAACAAAAGAAGCAATCCCGATAGCTATCGGGACAAGGCTCTAACTTCTTATGCTACAAATTACAAGCTTCGGCTAAATCATTTGAACTCGCTGTGCTCAAACAGCAAATGATTTTTAACGACTCAACTTATAATTTGCTTAACGCAACGAAGTTTAAGGCCTTAGCTTCACTCGGATTTGCTAACTCTTAGAAATATTATTACAGGCAATGCTCTAAATTTCTATTATTGCGAGTAATGGGATGAGTAAATCTGTCCTCTCTCCTTTTGAAGAGGCTTGGGAGAGGCTAAATTACCGCTGTATATTAAAAGTTTTTATTATTCCATAAAAAGACAGTACTTTTACGCGGATTTTTTATAAACAAAATGGAAAAGGTACTCTCTTATTTCGTATCTGTTGTATTTTACCTGGTGTTTTTGGTGTTCCTGCTCATCTTTCATCCGGTGCAGTGGCTGTGCTTTAATGTTTTTGGGTACAGGGCACATAAAAAAAGTGTCGATGTGCTAAACAGCCTCCTGGTAAGGAGCCTTCATATTCTTGGCACTACTATTGCATTTAAGGGTATAGAGAAAGTACCACAGGGTGTGCCGCTTATTATAGTGGCAAACCACCAGAGCATGTATGATATACCACCCATTATCTGGTTTATGCGCAAGTTTCACCCTAAATTTATCAGCAAGAAAGAATTAGGTAAAGGAATACCCAGCGTGTCTTACAATTTAAGGCATGGGGGCAGCGTTTTAATAGACAGGAAAGATGCCAAGCAGGCATTACCCGCCATAAAAGGCCTTGGCGAATATATACAAAAGCATAACAGGAGCGCTGTTATTTTTCCGGAAGGCACACGCAGCAAAGACGGAGTACCCAAACGCTTTAGTGAAAACGGTCTTAAAATACTTTGTAAATATGCCCCATCGGCGTATATTGTACCTATTAGTATAAACAACTCATGGAAGATAGTGCGCTTTGGCCAGTATCCGTTAGGGTTGGGCAGCCGGCTAACTTTTACCATTCAGGAACCTTTTGCCATAAAAAATATTCCGTTTGAAGAAGTGATGGAGAGAACAGAGAACGCAGTAATACAAGGAATAAAAAATTAAAAATATACTATGTCTATAAAAAACGTCCGCCTGGAGGTAATGCTGTTCCTTGAAAAGAACATAGATTCTTTTGTGGATAACTACCTTATACCAGTGGAAAAGATATGGCAGCCTACAGATTTGCTGCCTGATTCGCAAAACGAAAACTTTTATGAAGAGGTAAAAGAACTACGCGAAATTGCTAAAGACCTGCCTTATGATTTTTGGGTTACCCTTGTGGGCGACACCATTACAGAGGAGGCACTGCCTACCTATGAGTCGTGGCTTATGGATGTAGAGGGTGTGCACCAAACCGAAAATGTGGGTAACGGATGGAGCAAATGGATACGTAACTGGACGGGCGAAGAAAACCGCCACGGCGATGTACTTAATAAATACCTTTACCTAAGTGGCCGTGTAAACATGCGCGAGGTAGAAATTACTACGCAGTATTTAATAAACGACGGGTTTGATATTGGTACAGGCCGCGACCCGTATAAAAACTTTGTGTATACAAGTTTTCAGGAACTTGCTACCTATATTTCGCACAACCGTGTGGGGCAAATGGCTAAAAAATATGGCGATAATAAACTGTCTAAAATGTGCAGGCTTATTGCCGGCGACGAGATGCGCCACCACATGGCCTACAGCGAGTTTGTAGACCAGATTTTTAAGGTAGACCCAAGCGAAATGATGCTGGCTTTCCAGTACATGATGAAACAAAAAATTGTAATGCCTGCCCATTTTTTAAGAGAATCGGGTAATGCTATAAGCAGTGCTTTCGAGCAGTTTTCCGATTCGGCACAACGTGCAGGAGTATACACCGCTGCCGATTATGTAGACATATTGCGCAAGCTGGTAGAAAAATGGCAGATAGATAAAATTACAGGCTTAACTGCCGAGGCAGAAAAAGCCCGTGATTACCTTATGAGATTACCGGACAGGATGGCAAAAATATCCGAAAGGCTGGTTATACCACAGGAAGCGCATATATTTAAATGGGTTACACCTGCATTAGTAAAATAGTAAAAGAGGCTCAGGCCTCTTTTTTGTGGCATTTAATCATCTAAAAATTTGCTGTTTAAAATCTGTGTATCAGCATTAATTTTAAAAACGTAAGAGTCGCCAAGAAATCCACTTTTGTAAAAAATGACTATTTTACCATTGTATAGAATGCTTTTATCCTCTTTGCCCCAATTTTCTCTAAGGTTTGCAAGTGGTACATTAATATCGGTAGCATTAAATTTTCTCGCATAATATATCTCTATGCCCACAGCCGTAATTAAAGTGCTAAAAAACACTAAACCAAATAAGGATACAATTAGAGTCACAGTTTTTTTCATACAATAAGGATTACCATTATTAACTATAGATACATAATGTTATTGTGTCGTATATCAATACTATACGTTTGCATCCTGTTCCCTATAGAAACACTTATGGATTATAAATAATTTTTTACATACATAAACCTCTAATCTGTAACTTTGGGTGTATAATTTCAATTATAATGATCGATGAAAATCTTTTGGAACAATTTGGTGCCGGTATCATATTTATAAAAAAAGGCGATGTGCTTTTTGAAGAAGGTGACACGGCAAAATATTTCTACCAGATAAAATCGGGCGAAGTTAAAATGAATAATTATAACGATGAGGGCAAGGAATTTATACAAAGTATATTTGCTGTGGGCAGCTGCTTTGGCGAGCCGCCTTTATTTATAGATAAACCTTATCCGGCAAATGGCGTTGCAATTTTAGATTCAGAAATTTATGCCATTGCTAAAGAGGCTTTTTTTAAACTGCTCTTTGTACACCCCGAAGCACACTTAAGCATGACGGTTAACCTGGCACAGCGGCTGTACTTTAAATCGGTTATGGCATCAGAGATTTCATCGCAGGAACCGGAGCACCGTATCCTTAAGCTTATTGATTATTTTAAAGAAACTGTAAGCAAGCTTAAGCCTGCCGACAGGTATAAGGTAGAACTTACGCGCCAGCAAATTGCCGACCTTACCGGCCTGCGTGTAGAAACCGTAATACGATCTATAAAAGCTTTAGAGAAAAAAGGTTTTCTTACAATAGAAGACCGTAAAGTATACCGCTAAAATTTTTCACTTAAAAAAATCCTGTTTTTTTTACTGTTATGATTTGGGTCATAAAGTGCTCCCTGTATGTGTATTTACCTTTACATATATAAATACTAAAGCACTTTAATCATGAACACTTATTTAAAATATCAGGAAAATTATAAACACGGTATTATTGGTTTTGCAACAATAAGCATATTAGGCCAGAGCTGTTTAGGCTCTATAGCAGCTATGTTTGTACTTATGGGTGGCACCACACTTTTACAAATGGTACAACTGTTTTTTGTAACCATTTTTTGTATGATCTATAACGGGGCGGTTTTGTCTCAGCAAAAAGCCAGCGTTTCTTTTGCCATACTTACCATTAGTGTAGTTACCAGTCTATTGTGTATTGCATTAAACATACACGAACTTATCTAAATTACTTACTACCCAATATAAATTTATATGACCAATAAGCAAAAAGAGCTAATTACAGCTACAGTGCCTATATTAAGGGCTGGAGGAGAAACACTTACTAATTATTTTTATGCCCGTATGCTAAAAGCGCACCCCGAATTAAAAAACACCTTTAACATGGGCAACCAGGCTAATGGCAGGCAAAAATCGGCACTGGCAAATGCAGTACTGGCATACGCCGAAAACATAGAAAATCCCGGTGTACTTATAGGTGCTTTAAAAGGAATAAGCACTAAGCACAGAAGCCTTAACATACAGCCTGAACAATATAAAATAGTGGGCAACCATTTAATTGCATCTATAGCAGAAGTAGTAGGCGAGGCTGCCACACCGGAAATATTAGAGGCATGGACAGTGGCTTACTATCAGCTGGCAGACATTATGATAAACATTGAAAAGGAAATGTATGCCGAGAATGCCGCAAAACCCGGAAGCTGGAATGGCTGGCGAAAGTTTGTAATTAAAAAAATAGTGTCAGAGTCTGACGAGGTAAAGTCGTTTTACCTGTACCCGGAAGATGGCGGTGCCATAGCTAACTTTTTAGCCGGGCAGTATGTAAGCGTTCAGGTTTTTGTACCGGAGCTGCAATTACTGCAACCAAGGCAGTACAGCCTTTCGAGTGGTTTTAACCCGGAATATTACAGGATATCGGTAAAACGGGAAACAGGCATAGTGCCTAATCCTAATGGTATGGTATCGCAAACGCTGCACACAAAATCAGAGGGCGATACCGTAATGCTATCGGCACCCGCAGGAATTTTCCACATGCACAAAGAGGCTAAAAGTCCGTTGGTACTTATAAGCGGCGGTGTTGGGTTTACGCCTATGCTAAGCATGCTCGAAACTAACAAAGCAAATATAGAAAACAGCAAAACAGTATGGGTACATGGCTGCCGCAGCCATTCGCTTCACGCATTCAGGGAGCAGTTAACTACACTTAAGGAAGAACTACACTGGCTGGAAACATACACCTTTTATGACACTATACATGCACACGAAAACCACGGCGATAATGTGCTGCCCGGCAGGGTAGACCTGCACAAATGCAAAGATGCCATTTTACTAAACGATGCCAACTATTATATATGCGGCCCTGAGTTGTTTATTAAGGCGCAATACCAGTCGTTGCTAAACCTTAATATAAATAAAGACAACATTTTTTATGAAGAGTTTGGCCCGCAGATCATCAACCTTAACTAAACCGTTAGGGTTATCAGGCAACACAAGTGGTAATTTAAAAATTGTACTGCGCAACTGCACAGTAACCTTTTTTATAACACTGGTACTGGCGGGTATAAACTGCAATGACAAATCTTTGTTTGTGTTTTTCTGGATGCGGTCGTGGCTGGTTGCGGCTGCCATCTCTAACTTTTTCGCCTTCGTTATTTTTTCTAATATAATCCGAAATTTTAAGGTGGTTTGTAATTTTAAAAAGCGTTGGTATTGATAGCCAAGCCTTCAGGAAACTGAAGGCTTGGGTGTTTTATGCCCTAACCGGAACTCCATCTTTCATATATAGAAATTTTTAAGAGTTATTGTTATTTGTTGTAATTTTCTACACTGCAAAAGATGCGGCAGGCATTACCTGTTAACCGGTTAGTAACTACTTACATTCTGTTGTAGGTGTTTGTAAGCGTTTGTAAGTGGAAAATAAAATAATAACAATACTCTACTTGAAGAAAATATAACTATTGTGTTTGAGATAGGGAAGTAACACCAAATAATTTAAAGAAATGAAAATGATTAAAGTACAAAAAATAGAGATTTTTTTCTTAGGGTTTATATTGGTTTTTTATTTCTTACTACTTAAAACAAATCTATCGCAGGTAATCTACCTTTTTTTTAGTTTAGGATTAGCTATTTATTTTTTTCCATTGAAAGGAATAATTTTAAAACAAAATACTGCACTAACTGTTTTCGATTTCTTAAGAGGTTTTATGATGTCGTTAATTATTGTATTATCATATTTTTCATTTATGATTGGTAAAATAGGTAATGACCTTAAATTATTGCTGCTCGTTATGATGATATCAAATCTTGGATATATCTATAAATACGTTAGCATTAGGGATACAGGGAATTATATTATACATATATTATTGGCAATTCTTTTATGTATGACATATTTTAAATAAAACAAAGCTATTTAAAGCTATAAATAAAATAGTTACTATTAAATGCAGAATATTAAAATTTTTCGTAATTGGAGATTTTTTATTCTGCATTTTTCTTGTAACCTAATAATCATTAACACCCCCTTAACCATTTACAAACTCTTACAAACGGAACGGTTTTTGTATATTTATACACAGAAGAAAGTATACTATGCAGACAGAAATAAATAAAGTAGAACTACGAAATTTACGTGTAGAAGATTATAAAGAACTGCGCCTTACCATGCAGCACGCCTACAAGGAAGTTGATATGGATATGGAAGAACCCTACTGGGGCGAGCAGGATATAAAACGCCTCCTTAAAATTTTCCCCGAAGGACAGTTGGTTGTTCTGGTAGACGGCAAAGTGGTAGGCTCGGCATTGTCATTAATTGTAGACTATAAAAAAGCAACGGCAAACCACACATACGAGAAAATTACCGGCAACTATACCTTTAGTACCCACGACTATGATGCTGAGGTACTATATGGTATAGATGTTTTTATAGATCCTGCTTACCGTGGGCTGCGCCTGGGCCGAAGGCTATATGATGCGCGTAAAGAACTGTGTGAACAGCTTAACCTTAAAAGCATAATTTTTGCTGGCAGGATGCCTAACTATAGTGAGCATAGCGAAGATACTACCCCAAAAGAATATATAGAGAAAGTGAGGCTTAAAGAAATTCACGATCCTGTAATGGCTTTTCAGCTAAGTAACGATTTTCACGTTATTAAAGTAATGCGCAACTACCTTGAAGGCGATAAAGACTCTCAGGACTATGCTGTGCTTATGGAGTGGAACAATATTTATTATGATAAGAGCCCTTCGCTTATTAATACCCGTAAAAGTATTATCCGTTTAGGACTGGTGCAGTGGCAAATGCGCCCGCTGGCAAATGTAGAAGCGTTATTTGAACAGGCTGAATTTTTTATAGATGCCGTTTCGGGTTACGGCAGCGACTTTGCACTGTTCCCGGAACTGTTCGTGGCACCGCTCATGGCCGACTTTAACCATCTTAGCGAGGCTGATGCCATTAGGGAAATTGCGCGTTATTGCGAACCCATACGCAAGCGTTTCCAGGAAATGGCAATATCATATAACATTAACATCATTACCGGCAGTATGCCCATGGTAGAAGACGGTAACCTGTATAACGTGGGCTTTTTGTGCAAACGCGATGGTACGTATGAAACGTATACCAAGATACACATTACACCAAACGAGGTTAGCTACTGGGGTATGGTGGGCGGTAGCGAAATTAAGACTTTTGATACCGATTGTGGCAAAATAGGCATCATGATATGTTATGATGTAGAGTTCCCCGAGCTCGCAAGGCTAATGGCAGATGAAGGGATGGATATCCTGTTTGTACCGTTCCTTACCGATACCCAAAATGGTTACACACGCGTAAAACACTGTGCACAGGCACGCGCCATAGAAAACGAATGTTATGTTGCTATTGCGGGCTGTGTGGGTAACCTTCCCGGCGTTAACAACATGGATATTCAGTATGCACAAACAGCAGTGTTTACCCCATCTGACTTTTCTTTTCCGTCTAACGGGATAAAAGCAGAGGCTACGCCTAATACAGAGATGACCATTATTGTAGACGTAGACCTGGATTTGCTTAAGGAGCTGCATGAGTTTGGTAGTGTGCGAATACTTAAAGACCGCCGTCAGGACTTATACCGCATTAAAAAACAACCGGTAACCAAACCCGAACCTAAAAGCGAGAGCCTTGCCGAAATAAATATGGAGGGTATAGAGATACCTAAGCCATTAAAGCCTGCACCGGCCAGAACGCCAAGGGTTACGGGTACTACAAAGGTTACCCCGGCAAAGAGAACTCCTGCACCTGTAAAGGTTATTACAGCACCACGTGCTACAAACACCCCGCGTGCACCCCGCGCTACTCCGCCAAAGCCTACAGGAACAGGAACTGAAATAAAATCTACTAAAAGACAGGTAAAAGGGTAATGGAAAGAAAGTATCCCAAACGCAGTAAAAAAATTGTGGGTCGCAACTACAGTATATCTTATGAATTAATTGTTGACCATAAATTGGCAACCTGATGCAGGTATCTGTATTGGGGTGTGGGTGGCTGGGGCTGCCGCTTGCCAAAGCATTGCTTGCTAAAGGTTTTAGTGTAAAAGGGTCTACAACTACTTACGCTAAGTTAACCCTGCTTAAAGATGCCGGGATTGATCCTTATCTTATAGACGTTGAAAATTATGTTCCTGATACTACCGCCGAATTTTTAAGCGGAAGCGATATACTTATCATTAATATTCCGCCACGTGTAAAGGCAAGCGAGGCAACCTACGCTGATAGATTAAGTCAGTTATTGCCCTACATAGGGCAAGAGGGGATAAGTAAGGTCTTGTTTGTAAGTTCTACTTCGGTCTATGCCGATGATAACACTTTGGTAACAGAATTTACGTTACCTGTGCCTGATACCGAAAGTGGTAAGCAGGTGTTAGAAGCTGAGCTGCTTTTTGAGGAAGCCACAGCTTTTAAAACTACCATAATTCGCTTTGGCGGACTGATAGGCGAAGGCAGGCATCCTGTAAAATTCCTTGCCGGAAAAGAGAATCTTGCCAACCCTGATGCTCCTGTAAATTTAATCCATCAGGACGATTGCATTGGTATTATCCTTAAGATTATAACAGCAGATAGTTGGGGTGAAGTTTATAATGGTGTATCGCCACATCATCCTTCGCGCAAAGCATATTATACGGCTAAAGCGTCTCAATTAAATTTGCCTCTGCCACAATTTAATCATAGTGAACCATCTACAGGTAAAACTGTATCGGGCAATAAAGTGGTTGAGGTATTGGGGTATGAGTATAAAAATCTTCTTTAAATTTTTTGTAGAAATATAGGCTTTAGCACTAAGTATCATTCACTACAAATCAAATAAACAAATTACCAGATAACAAACTATTAAATATACCCCTGGCTTTTGGCTACATGAATGAGGTCTTTATCATCGCCTTCTACCTTAAGCAGTTTTTTAATTTTATGCTTGCGTGTAGCTATAATGCTGTCTGTAAGTGGTATGTACCTGCTTAAGTTTTTATTTTTTATCCCTTTGCTTAACAGTACAATAATGCGTACATCTATATCCTCAAGGGTAATCCCTTTTTCTTTGCGGTTACTGTAGTTTACTATTGTTTTACTGTAGTAGGTATCGCCTTTTAAAACCCTTGTAAAGGCATCGCACAGGTCGTCTATATTACAATCGCTTTTGTTTATAAAACCTTCCGGGTTTACCGCAAGGAGTACGTTACTTAATATGCTTACTTCCCGGTGCATGGTTAACACTACAATTTTACAATGGGGCATTGTTTTTCTTATAAGCATTGCAATGTCCCGGCCAGATTGTAAATCCATATCTGCAAAGGCGGGTATACTGTAGTCTATAAGGGCAATATCAAACGGAGTTTCGGTATGTTCTTTAATTTTGTTGAATGCCGATTCGCAGTCAGAAGCCTTAGTAAACATTAGCTCATCCTGATTGTATTCGATATTTTCGAACATAAAATTGTAACCATCAAGTATAGCCTCGTGGTCATCTACAGCAAATACATGTAACTTCTTCTTCAAAACTTAGCAATCGTTTTAGCAACACAAAGTTAATTTTTAAATAATCATTTAAAATACAAATTTGAGTAAATTATCAGTATTAAACAAAAAAAGCCTGCGTTGTTTAAAATACAACGCAGGCTTTTGAGAAAATAGTATGGTACTTACCAGATTTTCACACGTTTATCCGGTGCTACATACATAGCATCGCCCGGTTTAATGCCAAAAGCGGTATAAAAAGCATCAACATTTTGTAATGGTACATAAGCCCTGTATACTCCCGGCGAATGTGGGTCTGTCTTTACCTGGTTTTTAATAGCTTCATCCCTTGCTTTTGTGCGCCATATAGTAGCCCACGAAATAAAGAAACGCTGCTCTGGTGTATAGCCGTCTATCAATCCCGGATTTCCTTTTTCTTTAAGGTATAGCTGTAAACCATCGTAAGCAGCATTAACACCACCAAGGTCGCCTATGTTTTCGCCAAGTGTAAACTTACCATCTACAAAAATACCCGGTAGCGGCTGTAGCTTACTATATTGGTCAGCAAGGGCGCCACCCAGGCCTGTAAATTGTGTAAGGTCCTGGTCATTCCACCAGTTAACAAGGTTGCCATCGGCATTGTAACGCGCACCCGAATCGTCAAAACCATGCGAAATTTCGTGGCCTATAACAGCACCTATACCACCATAGTTAACGGCTTCATCTGCCCTGTAGTCATAAAAAGGCGGCTGTAATATACCTGCCGGGAATACAATTTCGTTATAAGACGGGTTAAAGTAAGCATTTACAATTTGTGGTGCCATGCCCCACTCCGTTTTGTCTACCGGTTTACCCAGTTTATCCATGTCTTTTTTATGCTCCCAGCGCGAAACACTTTGCATATTGCTGAAAAAAGTGCCTCCCTGAGCAGGGCTTTTTATAGTAAGCGCGCTATAATCTTCCCACTTATCCGGGTAACCTATTTTAATGCTAAGCTTGTGCAGTTTATCTATAGCGCTAAGCTTAGTTTCTTTAGCCATCCATGGCAGGTGGTTAATACGGTTTTCATAAGCTTTAATAACATTGTTAATCATGCTCTCTGCTTTAGCCTTAGCCTCGGCAGGGAATTTTTTCTCAACATATAGTTTACCTAAAGCTTCGCCCACACTATTGTTTATAGTTTGCAGTGCATTTTTATCACGGTACTCTTCTTTAAGCGCACCCCTAAGCGTTTTGCTGTAAAAATCCCAGTTTGCAGTTTCAATGTTAGTAGAAAGCATCGATGAAGACCTCCTTAAAAGTGTCCATTTTAAATATGCTTTCCATGAATCAACATCTTTTTTAGCCAGTATAGTTTGAAGCGCAGCTATATATTTAGGTTGGCTAACAATAATTTCCTGTGGTTTTGCAACGCCAATACCTGTAAAATAAGTCGTCCAGTTAATGGCAGGAGCAAGTTTTTGCAGTTCTGCAACGGTCATTGGGTTGTAGCTTTTACGGTCGTCACGGCTTTCTACCCTGTCCATCATAGGCTGTGCAAAAGCAGTTTCAAGCGCAAGTATCTTTTTAGCCTGCTCAGTAGCAATTTTACCGTCATAGCCTATAAAGCCAAGCATTTTAGCAACATGTGCTACATACTTTTCGCGTTTCTCTTTAGAGTCGGCATCTTCAGATACGTAATAATCCCTGTCAGGAAGTCCAAGGCTGGCTACACCAAGATATACAGTATTTTTATTGCTGTCTTTAGCATCGGCACCTATGTAAGTGCCAAAAAAGCCAATACCACCAAGCGGTTCCATTTGAATGATAAGTGCCTCAAGGTCTTTTGCGGTTTTAACGCCATCTATTTGTTTAAGGTAGGGGCGAAGCGGGGTAACACCTGCCTTGTTACGGGCTACGGTATCCATTATGGTATTATACAATGCAGCAGCCTTACCCTGATCTGACGTTGCTGCCAGGCTTTTATTGGCCGCAGCCTCTTTAAGTATGGCAAGTGCATCGTTGTTAGTACGCTCACGAAGTTCGTCAAAACTTCCCCAGCGGGTTTTGTTGCCGGGAATCTCTGTGTTGTCTACCCATTTACCATTTACATACCTAAAAAAGTCGTTGCCGGGAGTAACGCTCTTGTCCATGTATTGCAGGTTAATGCCCGGTTTTTCCTGTTTTGCGGGTGTAGTTTGTGCATTGCTCATGCCGGTACCCAGTATAAGGGCAGCCGCAGCATATTTAGCATTGATGTTTATTTTCATTTAATTTTAAACTTTTGGTTTACAAATATAAAAGTATGAAAGGCAAAAACCTTTCCAATTGTTGTTAAATATCGTTATAAAGCACTTTAAGGCTGATAAAAGTGCAATTTGTAGCCTGTATGCAACCTGTTGTTTTGTAATTTTGCAAAAATTTTGCCCATGTTATCCTTCTTTAAAAAATATAAACTGTTCTTCATAGTTTTCCTTATCCTTTCGGCAGTCATACTTGCATTATTTAATAGTGCGCTTACACCACAAAAAACACTTAAAATATACAGCCCCGCCGATGTAAACCCGGAACTGGCCGATAGCACCATACAAAGCGTTGCCCACCATCACAATATTGCCCCATTTGCTTTTACCAACCAGAATGGCAAGACCATTACTCAGAAAGATTATGAGGGTAAAATATATGTGGCTGATTTCTTTTTTACCACCTGCCAGAGCATTTGCCCTAAGATGACAAAGAACATGGCGTGGCTGCAGGAACAAATAAAGAGTATGCCCGGTGTTATGCTGCTGTCACATTCGGTAACGCCGGATATTGATACGGTACCTGTACTCAGGGCTTATGCCGATGAAAAAGGCGCAATAGATGGTAAGTGGAACCTTGTTACCGGAGATAAAAAAGATATTTATTATATAGCACGAAAATCATATTTGGCGGTTAAGACCACAACATCATCGGAACTATACGATATGGTGCATACAGAAAATTTTATACTGGTGGATAAAAAAGGCAGGATACGCGGATTTTATGATGGTACTAACCTGGACAGGCCTGATAAAGATGCAAAAAACGTGAAACAGCTCCTGGAAGATATTAAATGGTTATCTGAAAATGAAAATTAAGCATGTTGTAGATATTTATTAGTACTTTTGTAATATTAATTGATTCTAAATAAAAGTTGAAAACCACTCTTGCAGTTCTTAAAAAAGGGCAAAAAGCCATTATTACCGACTTTAATGTGGATGCGATACCATTAAAGCTGCTTGAAATGGGGTGCCTGCCCGGCAACCAGGTGCAACTTTTACAAACTGCCCCTATGGGCGACCCTATTTACATTAACGTTAACGACAGCCATGTGGCAATTCGAAAAGAAACAGCTGCCGAAATAGACGTTATAATTATAACGGACTAATTTAATGGCTGGCTCCTCCCTAAAAATAGCCTTGATAGGCAACCCGAATACCGGAAAAACATCTGTCTTTAACCTGCTTACCGGCCTTAACCAGCAGGTGGGTAACTACCCCGGCATTACTGTAGAGCGTAAAGTAGGTTCGTGCCGTTTGCCTAATGGTACTAAGGGCACCATACTTGATTTACCCGGAACCTACAGCCTTAATGCCAGCTCTATGGATGAGAATGTAGTTATAGAGCTGCTCCTTAATAAAAATGACAAAGATTACCCGGATGTTGCCGTAGTAGTAACCGATGTAGAGAACCTAAAGCGTAATTTATTGCTTTTTACCCAGATTAAAGATCTTGAAATACCTGCTATACTGGTTATTAATATGGCCGACAGAATGGATAAAAAAGGCATAACAGTAGATATACCTTATTTAGAAAGCCACCTTAAAACACGTATTGCATTAATAAGCTCGCGCAAGGGTACGGGTATAGACCATCTTAAAGAGCTGATCGTTAATTACGCAGCATTGCCTACAGAGCCCTGCCTCAATGCATCGTCTATAGACCCCGACTATTTTAATAAACTTCGGCAGACTTTTCCTAACCAGTTGCTGTACAAGCTGTGGCTTGTAATCACCCAGGATGTAAACTTTGGGCTTATAGACCTTAAAGAACTTCAGGGTACGGCATTTACCAAAACAAAATCAGAGCTAAAAAGGCTTCAGCAAAAAGAAACCATAAAACGCTACCAGTTTATTAACGATGTGCTTAAAACAGGGCAGGTTATAGACCATAGTAAAGCAAATGATTTACGTGCTAAACTGGACAGGGTGCTTACCCACAGGATTTTTGGCTACGTTATCTTCTTCGGGATACTCATGCTTATCTTCCAGTCTATATTTTCATGGTCGGAAATACCTATGAATTTTATCGACGAGAGTTTTGCATGGCTGTCTGCCTTTACATCACAGCACATGCAGCCCGGCAAATTAACCGACCTGATAACACAGGGTATCATTCCCGGTATAGGCGGTGTGGTTATCTTTATTCCGCAAATAGCATTTTTGTTCCTCTTTATATCGGTGCTGGAAGAAACCGGTTACATGAGCCGCGTGGTATTCCTTATGGACAATGTTATGAAACGTTTTGGGCTTAGCGGTAAAAGTGTTGTGCCGTTAATATCGGGTACAGCATGTGCCATTCCCGCCATAATGGCTGCCCGAAATATAGAGAACTGGCGGGAAAGGCTTATTACCATACTGGTTACACCTTTTACCACCTGTTCTGCAAGGCTGCCGGTATACAGCATATTAATATCGCTTATAATCCCTAACAGGTATGTGCTTGGTATATTTAATCTGCAGGGCCTCACACTTATGCTGCTATACCTGCTTGGGTTTACCGGGGCAATACTTTCGGCCTGGATATTAAACAAAGTGCTGGATATAAAACATAAAAGCTTTTTTGTAGCCGAAATGCCCAACTACAAACTTCCGCTGCTTAAAAATATCGGGCTTACCGTATTAGAAAAAACCAAGGCATTTGTATATGGTGCCGGTAAGATAATACTGGCGCTGTCTATCATAATATGGTTTTTAGGGTCGCACGGCCCGGGCAAAAAATTTAGCGATGCCCCGGCTATTGTTACGGCAATGCCGCAGAGTAAAACCTTAACAGAGAGCCAGCTTAATGATGCCATAGCGGCTTACCAGTTAGAAAATTCTTACATAGGTATTGCCGGTAAAGGTATAGAACCTGTTATACGCCCACTGGGTTACGACTGGAAAATAGGCATTGCCATAGTATCGTCATTCGCGGCGCGCGAAGTGTTTGTGGGCACGCTTGCCACTATTTACAACATAGGCAGCAGTGCCGAAAATGAAGACGAAGGAACTATACGCCAGCGTATGGCTGCTGAGGTAAACCCTGTAACCGGAGAGAAAATTTTTAATTTTGCAACCGGGGCATCATTATTGCTCTTTTATGCATTTGCCATGCAGTGTATAAGCACGCTGGCAATTACTAAAAAAGAGACCAATTCCTGGAAATGGCCTATAATACAACTGGTGGGTATGAGCGGTTTTGCTTACATAGTGTCGTTTATAACATACCAGTTATTAAAGTAAAGTTTATGGATATTCAGCAAATTATAGTATACCTGCTTGTTGCAGCTGCAACAGCTTTTTTGGTTAAAAAATATTTTTTCAAGAAAAAGAAAGCCGGCAATTGCGGTGGCGACGATTGCGGGTGCCATTGATAAATGTTGTTTTAAGTATTCCACCCAAGAGGTTTAAAAAATCTTCAGGCTATACCAATAATGATATAAAGCAGTCTCAATAATTTATCACGCAAAGGCGCGAAGACGCAAAGCTAGGTACACAATCCTACCCACAAAGCGACTGATCAACTTATCAGTCGCTGTAACGGAACCTACTTTGGCATACAGCTTTGCGTGACATTAGGATAGTAAAAAATAAGGCTAAAATATATCGATACAGTATTAGTTAGTTCGTAATCTCCTGAATACTGATCATTTGGTTTTAACTTAATACCATTGTAATTTCTCCGTCTCTTAACAAACCCTTATGTATTAACACTTCGTTAAATACAATACTATATTGACAGGTAAAACCTACTTTTATTTATGTATTTAAAAAAAAAGCATATTATGAAAGTGTCTGTAAAAAAAATAACCCTTAAGGTACTCAAGTGGACGGGTATCTTTATCGCTTTTATACTATTGCTTATGTTCCTGTTACCCATTCTTTTTCCGGGTACCATAGCAGAGCAGGTTAAAATCGTGGCGAACAAAAACCTTGATGCCAAACTGGATTTTAAGCGGTCTAAACTGTCATTCTTTACTCATTTTCCGTCGTTAACTGTTTCGCTTGATAGTATTTCGGTAACCGGTTCGGCACCATATTCTAACCAGCCGCTGCTTAATGCAGACCAGGTTGCTTTTGGTATTAACCTTAAAAGACTGATTTTTGATAACATTATTAAAATAGATAAGCTATATGTTTCTGATGCCTTTATAAATGTAATGGTTAACGAGAAAGGGCAGGCTAATTATAATATTTATGTGCCCGAAAATGAACAGCCTAAAGATACTACTGCCGAAGGTGCGGCTATAAGGCTGGACCGTATAGATTTTGAAAACTGCCATATAAAATACAACGACCGTTCGGCTAAAATACTGGTAGATGCGCAGGGCTTTAATTATGTGGGTAAAGGCAACCTGAGCGAAGATGTATTTGATTTACAAACCGACGCCCGTATAGATTCTATTGATTTTTATTACGACCGTGTACCTTACCTTAAGAAAAAACACGTTCGTGCCGATCTTATTACCCGTATAAATACCAATGCATTATCGTTTATATTGCAAAAAAACGAGCTTAAAATAAATGAGCTTCCGTTAGAGTTTACAGGTTTTTTTACCATTTTGCGCGATGGTTATAAGATAAATATCGATGCATCATCTAAAAACACTACCCTGGATGACCTGCTATCTGTAGCACCGCCACAGTATTTAACCTGGATGGAGCAAACAAAAATAAAAGGCCGTGCCGATTTAATGTTCCGCTTTCAGGGAGAATATAATGTGGCAAAAAAATTGCAGCCTAACCTTGGATTTAAATTTCAGGTACATGATGGTGGTGTAGAGTATAAAGGAGCTCCCGTACCTATAAGCGATATGCAGGTAGATATGGCTGCTTACTTACCTGCCCTTGATGTAGAAAAACTACAGGTAAACCTTAAAAAGTTTGACTTTAAAGTTGGCGATAAAGATTACTTTAAAGCGTTTGTTATTACAAAAGGCTTAAGTGAAATGGCGGTTAAAGCCAACATAAAAGGATCGCTTAACCTGCAAACGGTAGATGCTGCACTTGGGCTTAAAGACTTTGATCTTAAAGGCAGCCTTAAAACAGATATTACCGCTAACGGTACTTATAGTGCCGAAAAGAAACTGTTCCCAAAAACCAAAGGTGGTATAAACCTGCAAAAAGGCTGGCTAAAAACAAGCTACTATCCTAACCCTATTACCGATATTACTTTTGTAACCAAGGTTATAAATAATTCCGGTACGTTTCAGGATCTTAAGGTGGCTGTAACTCCTGCCTCTTTTAAGTTTGAAGGAAATCCTGTTTATGTAAACGCATCGGTATCTGATTTTGATGATATGTTTTATGATGCCATTATAAAAGGGGAACTTAATATAGGCAGGATATATAAAGTGTTTTCTCAAAAAGGGCTGGATGTTACCGGTTACGCCAAAGCCGACCTTTCGCTTAAAGGCCGCCAGAGCTATGCTACAACCGGACAGTACAGTAAGCTTGATAACAAAGGCACCATTTTATTAAAAGATATAAAAACCACATCCGAGCTTTTCCCGAAAGCATTCTTTATAAAGGAAGGGTTGTTTAGGTTTGAGAATGAAAAAATGTGGTTCGAAAAATTTGGGGCAAGCTACGGTAAGTCAGATTTTGCCATAAACGGTTATCTGCTTAACACCATCAATTACTTTTTAGAATCGCGCGGTACACTAAGCGGTAACTTTAATGTAAAGTCGAAACTTATTAATGTAGATGAGTTTATGGCACTAAAAGAGGGCGAGAACAAAGATCGCAAAACGGCTGTAGAATATGCTAAAGAAGATAACCCTAAAGCAAGCGGAGTAGTGGTACTGCCTACAAACCTTAATGTATCGTTAGTTGCCAATGCTGATAAGGTACAATATAACGGGCTTGTACTTAACAACCTTATTGGTAAAGTGGGTATTGGCAAAGGCGAATTGTATCTTGAAAATACTACTTTTAATATTATAGGCTGCAATGTAGGTATAGATGCCAGGTATGATGATGAGTCGCCTACCGCAGCAAACTTTGATGCCCATTTAAGAGCAAAAGATTTTAGCGTACAGCGTGCCTATAAAGAGATACCTATGTTTCATGATATGGTAACTGCGGCAGAGAAAGCAGAGGGTATAATATCTATAGATTATAAAATTAAAGGTGACCTTAATGCAAATATGGGGCCTATATATGAATCGTTGGAAGGTGGCGGTACCATAAACCTGCGCGATGTTAAGGTAAGCGGATTAAAACTTTTTAACGGGCTTAGCGAAAAAACAGGCCAGGATGGACTAAACAACCCTACCCTAAAAGGTATTGATATAAAAACCACTATTAACAATAACCTTATACGTATAGAGCCGTTCGATTTTAAAGTATCCTTATTCAGGCCCACTATAAAAGGGACAACCAGTTTTGACGGGCTTCTTGATATACGCATAAGGCTTGGGTTGCCACCGGGCGGGCTTATAGGTATACCTATCGTGGTAACCGGTACGCACGAAGCTCCTAAAATTAAAGTGTTTAGTAAAACCGGCCAACGAATTACTGATGCTATTTATAACGAAAAGACCAATACCGTTGTAAAGGAAGAAAAAAGAAACCCTACTAAGAAAGAAAGGGAAAACATGAAAGAGAAAAAAGAACAGGAAGATAAAAAGAAAAAAGGATAGTGTTTTACCACACTTCACATTAATAAAAAATCCCGCTTAAGGCGGGATTTTTGTGTTTGTAAGTGTAAGTTAAAGGTTAAGCATTAATAGCTTCTACTTTAATGTCGTTATCGTTAAGCATATCTTTAAGCATGTTCTCTATACCGCTTTTAAGGGTAAAAGTACTGCTTGGGCATCCGCTGCAGGCACCCTGTAGTACTACTTTAACACGTTTTTCGGTTTCATCATAACTTTCAAAGGCAATGTTTCCGCCATCGGCCTGTACTGCCGGCTTTACATACTCTTCAAGAATGTTGATGATTTGCTGCGATGTAGTATCAAGCGCATCAAAGTATGCCTCCTGCTGTTTTTCGGCCTGTGGTAATTTTTGTATCAGCGACTCATCTATAACCGGTTTACTCTCTTCGAGGTATACCTTAATAAAGCTGCGAACTTCCGGCGTTATCTCATCCCACTCGGTCATGGCATACTTAGTTATAGATATGTAATTCTCATCTATAAATATCTCTTTAATAAACGGGAATTTAAAAAGTTCCCTTGCCAGTGGCGATGCCGCAGTGTCGTCTATATTTTTAAATTCGGCACTGGTTTTTGTCAGTAGCTTGTTGGCTACAAACTTAAGCGTTGCCGGGTTTGGTGTAGCCTCTACATATACTGTGCTTGGCACTTTCTTTTTAGTCTGTGCATTCTCTGCCAGGATAACACCGCCGTTGTTTACAAAATCTTCAATTTGTTTTGCAACATCGTCCTGAACATCTGCCCACTCTACGATAGAGTATTTTTCTATACCAATAAAATTGCCCGATATGTATACCGTTTTTACAAACGGTAAAAAGAACAATTGTTTGGCAAGCGGAGAGTTTGCAGTCTCGTCTATATTCTTGTACTCGTAATTATTATTGTTGGCTATAAAATCGCTAAACTCGAATTTTACGATCGAAGCGTTTTGGGTAGGCCTTATAGTTATCGTTTCCATACGTCAAAAAATTTCTGCAAAATTACAGTAAAAAAGCTTACATAATATTTTTGAGACCTATCTGTTTACATATACTATAATAAGGTATAGTTTTGCGGGTAATTATTCGTAAAATGATTACACCTGACGTTTTTTTATAAAACTGTAAGAAATTACAGGTGTTTTTAAGTTTAAAATAAGCATAAAAAGGATGTTTTATGGCCTTTATAGACTAAGTTAATATGTATATAAAAACAATTTAACATCTAATTATCTACGAAATGCTAAAACAGAGGTATAAACGGTAAATGCTGACAAAGAACGCAGTATTTTTTGGAATAATATTTATTTTATGTAACCAACCTAATATAAAAATTTATATATTTGACCGCTATGGAAAATTAGTGGACGGTAAGCATATTAAGATGGGTGCAAGCCTGTATATGAAATGAGCTTATTAAACAATAATTGCCAAAGGTCTAACTAAATAGCGCATTTTTCATTAAACGATAAGGTCAACATGAATTTTAAAAAGATTTATCTCATTTTTGGATTATTTTTAGCCCAGATGTCTTTCGGCCAGGAAGGCGTTGCGGTTTACTCGGATTATTTGTCAGATAACTATTATCTAATTCACCCATCTATGGCGGGTGCGGCAAACTGTGCCAAGATAAGGGTTACGGCACGCCAGCAATGGTTTGGCCAGGATGATGCTCCGCAGTTACAAACCGTGAGTTTTAATACGGCTTTAGGATCAAATTCGGGTATTGGTGCTATTATATTTAATGATAAAAATGGTTACCACTCTCAAACCGGAGCTAAATTAACGTATGCCCACCACATTCGCTTTTCGAGAAGTGATTACGATCTTAACCAGCTTTCGTTTGGTATGAGTGCAGGCCTTGTACAAAGCCGCCTTGACGAAACAGAATTTGAAGGTTTTGACCCTGCTATACGCGGTGGCGATATTGTAAAAGATTCTTACTTTAATGTTGACATAGGAGCATCATACCACTACCTTGATTTTTATGCTCACTTTACTGCCAAGAACGTTATAAAAAGTAAAAGGGAACTTTATACAGATGTAGAAAGCTCTAACTTAACATCATACTTATTTACTTTAGGTTATGTGTTTGGCCTTAACGATGATATTTGGTCATTAGAGCCATCGGTAATGTTCCAGGCTATCAGTGAGACTAAAGAAAAAACTATCGATATTAACCTTAAAGCATACAGGGAAATGGACTTTGGAAGGCTTTGGGGAGGTTTGTCTTACCGCAGGGGCTTAGAAGGTGCACAGTACCAGGATAGGTTTGGCGGTACAGTTAAAGAACAGTACCTGCAATACATAACTCCTATTATAGGTGTTAACTATAAAAGCTTTATGTTCTCGTATACTTACAGCTACCTAACGGGAGATGTTAAGTTTGATAACAGCGGTTTCCACCAGATTACTATTGGTCTTAACCTTAACTGTAAAAAAGATAAATACGATTGCCACTGTCCGGCAGTTAACTAATATAATATACCTATTATTAATTCCGTCCCGATATACTCTATTGGGACGTTTTTATTTTAAAGCTATGCTGATTAAAGAAGTTAATGGTAAATACCCGCAAATACCTGAAGATTGTTTTGTGGCAGAGAATGCAACCATAATAGGCGATGTTACCTTTGGCATGCAATGCAGCGTGTGGTACAATGCCGTATTAAGGGGCGATGTGCATTACATAAAAATAGGCAACAAAGTAAATATTCAGGATGGTGCCGTTATACACTGCACCTACTTAAAACACCCCACAGTTATAGGCAACAATGTATCTATAGGCCATAATGCCATTGTGCATGGTTGTACCGTTAATGATAATGTGCTTATAGGTATGGGTGCTATTGTAATGGACAACTGCGTTATAGAAAGTAACTGCATTATAGCGGCTGGCGCTGTGGTAACACAGAACACCGTGGTAGAATCGGGCACTATATATGCCGGTGTACCCGCAAAAAAAGTAAAAGACATTAATGTATCCGACTTTGCCGGCGAAATAGAAAGAATAGCTAACAATTATGTTATGTATTCTTCTTGGGTTAAGTAAGTGTTTTAGAAGTCAGTTTTTATAGCAGAATATTCAGTGCCAATAATGTTCTGTAAAACAGCAGGATTAGCATTCGTATAAAACTCCTGAAAAGCATTGTGCTCCTTAGTATTAAGCAGACCGTGTTTTTGCAGGATCTTTTTTGTTTGCCTTGCAACGGCTTCGCCGGAGTCTATAATGGTAAGATGCTCGGGTACTATTTTGCGTATTTGCGGTACAAGGTAAGGGTAGTGGCTGCAGCCCAAAACAAGGTAGTCTATATTAGCGGCTATCATGGGGTGCAGGTATTTTTCTAGCAGCTCATGCATTTCTTCCGACTCTAACTGGCCATTTTCAATCAGGGTCACCAGTCCGGTGCCCACCTGTTCTATAACATCTACATTAGTAAAGCCGGCAACGGTTTTGTTAAACAATTCGCTCGATAGTGTTCCTTGTGTGGCAAGTATGCCTATAGCATTAGTTTTAGTGTGTATGGCCGCGGGTTTAATGGCGGGCTCTATACCTATAAAAGGAACGTCGTAGTTGGCACGCAGCTCTTCAATGGCATTTGTAGTGGCGGTGTTGCAGGCAACCACAATTATTTTGCTGCCTTTGCTCAGTAAATAATCGGTGTTTTTAAAGCTCAGGTCTATTATCTCATCTTTAGAACGTGGCCCGTAAGGGGCATTTTTACTATCGGCAAGGTAAACGGTATCTTCGTTAGGCAAAAGGCGGTGTATCTCTTTCCATATAGACGTGCCACCTATACCGGAGTCGAATAATCCTATGGGGTTTGTGCTTTTATCCATACAGCAAATATAATTTTTTTTGCTGTTAAATAATATGATGAAGAGTATTGTGTGTATTTGATTTTTTTGAGGGAGTAATAAAGCTCTTTTAAAGAGATAGAAGATATTTGCAACGATAAAATAGTTTTAATATGTTAGAGAGTCTTTTTTTATTAGGTCTTTTAGTGAAAAATTTAGTTTATTTTTTTATACTTAAAAACAATTTTATTCCAAAGTATTTATTTTATATAATTGGATTTGTTATATTAATAATTTCAATAGGCATTGCGGTATTTACAATCGATTTTAAAGGCAAAGGAATTATACCCATGATTTTAAATATTGACTTTTTCTTGATTTCATTTTCATTTTTGATTAGATTTTTAAATAAAGTTCTCTCCTTAATTTCAAATGCTTTCGATAATAAAGTTGTTAATCCCTTTGATATTTTTTTTGACATTAATTTTAAACTGAGTCATTTTTATATTTTGATAACAATCATTCAGGCTTCAATAATATTAATCTACTTTGCAAAACAAACCTAATTAAATATTATACCTCCTTCGCATTCAGAGTCTTATGGCTCGGGCGAGCGGGGGAAGAAACCAAATTACCGTTTGGATTTTAATTATAGATGTAATTATTTGTAGAGCTCAATAAATTTAGAACATTATGAAATATTCAATTATTTTACTATTAATATTTTTAAACACAAATGCTATTGCTCAGTCGAGAGATTTTGTTGGTGACACTCAATCAGAAATGAATTTGAATGCATTTAAATCATATGAAGAAATGAATATTCAAATGGTAAATATTTATAACCAAATTATCAAGAAAAGCAACAATGACAAGTTATTTTTAAAAAATTTTAAAAAAGCCCAAAAAAAATGGATTAAATGGAGAGATTTGGAGATAGAAGCTTTTTTTCCAAATTATGCCGATTCACAAGTTTTTTATGGTTCAATGCAACCATTATGTAGATTTTCTAAGCTAATGGATTGGACTGAAGAGCGCATTAATCAGTTGAAAATTTATTTAGAAGGTGTTGAAAAAGAAGATTTATGTGGGGCAGGAAGAGATGGTTAACATATTATAGAATTCTCCCCCGCTTGCGCGAGCCTCTTGGCTCGTGCCGGTAATAATTGTTAATAATGGGATAGTGTTGTTTAATATGAACAACTGCCGGTTTTGTGCAGGCTAAAATACCATGATTATAGTAGGTATATTAAAGTGCTCTGGTCTATATCTCATCTTTAGAACGTGGTCCGCAAGGGGCATTTTTACTGTCGGCAAGGTAAACGGTATCTTCGTTAGGCAAAAGGCGGTGTATCTCTTTCCATATAGACGTGCCACCTATACCGGAGTCGATATAATCCTATGGGGTTTGTGCTTTTATCCATACAGCAAATATAATTTTTTTTAATTGTATATTGTAAGCCAAACAAGAGTGTGAGGGTAAAACTTTAAATGTGAGGGTTTTGTTTTAATTGTAATTTTAGCCTGAAGTTTTTTAACGGGAGATCCTGCAAATATTGACAATATCGGCTACAGGATTACTATCCTTTCGGGATGCTTGTACCTAATAGGCATGCTAATACACCAGATTACCGCTACGGCTACCAGGGGCAGGAAATGTATGATGAAATAAAAGGGGAAGGTAATAGTATTAATTATACCTTTAGGATGCATGACCCAAGAATTGGCAGGTTTTTTGCGATAGATCCCTTATCACCAAGATACCCTCATAATTCACCTTATGCATTCAGCGAAAATAGGGTTATTGACTGTGTTGAATTGGAAGGACGTGAATTTGATATTAAAAAAACAGAAAAGGGATGGCATATTAGTGTTGCATTTAAAATAGTTAATAATATGGAAGATTTTGTTATTTCACAAGATTATTTAAATAAGATCATCTTTCAAGTTACAACAGATATTAAACAATTTAATGGCTTTGATACAGATAGTGATTATATAAGTTTTTCCGCTACGTATGATCCAAAAGCCACAATTAACGTTTATATAGTTGATTCTTTTCAAAAAACCGCTGTAAAAAAGGGTCCAAAGATATTTAATACTGTTGAAAGTAAGGCAGATGCAAGTGGCGCTGCCATTACACCTCAATCTCAAAAAGGTAATTCAATTACTGGTTCAGTTTTTATAAAATCAGAAAATACTTCCCTACAAAGTGAATCGACTAGTGTAACTAGAGTTAATGGAGATAAAGTGGAAAAATTAAATGCTGCGTTTACAATTTTTCATGAATTTTTTGTTCATTTAATTTCGCAAACAATAAAAGGAACTGAAGATCATAAGCCACCTGCCGTCGGTGACGATTCTAATCGTATGATCGATAAAAAAGGAAGCACAGTTTTATCAGTACGAAGAAAAATTGATGTTAATAATCAGGTTAATAATTTATTTCAATCTTCATCTAATAAAGTAGATTTTTTACTAAATGCAGCTCAATTAAAATCAATAAAGGAGAATATTATGGCAGGTAAGGAAAATTACGAAAGTAAAGAAGCAGTTAAACTTACTCCAAGTAAAGATGAAATAGTAATACCTAATCAATAAAAAATGAAAAGTAAAATCACAATTATACTTATATTATGTTTCTTAAATTCTTATAAATCTGTTGGCCAATTTCATTATGACAAAAGTGAGTTCAAGAAAGAATTTGAAATAGAAAGAAGCGAGTCCAAATTTCATCTGTCTCTATGTATTATATTTGAAAACTCAATGATTGGTGATAAAATATTCTTGCAAGAAGTTACTTCCGAGGAAATAGTTTTTAACGATATTTTAAATGAAAAGATAAATTCAGTTTTTGGAAAAATAATTTTTATAACCAATAATCCGGATAGTTACATTTTTAATGTAAATAATAATCTATTACATATTGAGGAGTATATTTATGAAAGATATAGATATTTAGTTGTCAAAAAAATTGAAGGTAAATTAACACTAGTTTACACTAATGAATATCCCGGATATACATTTACAGAATTGACTAAATTGGATAGAAAGTAAATGATTTCAACTTCCGGAATTCCCTACTAGAGCTAGCTTCTTGGCTCGTGCCGATAATACTTACATACTATAAACCTCAAGTTTACCATGCGCCTTATCAATTTCTCTATCCATATAAGCTTGGGCATAGTGCACATAGCGGTTAAATGAGCTGCTTGCCGTACTATGCCCGATTAAGGATAAGAACAATTATTTATCTATATATTTGAAGCAAAAGTGTAGATGAAAATGTATCGCCTTTAGTATCATTATTAAACATAAATACAACGATAGTTGGGAATGGCTAAAGAAAAACTGATTTTTACTATTAAAAATAAATTCTTACTTAGACGTATCAAAAAAAATTCCCGCTACAAACCTTAACAGCCTGCAACGGGAATTTAATGAAAAAACTAATTGGTTGGTTTGGATATTAGAACACTAATTTTTTACTGGTTTTTCCTTTGGTGGTAGTGACCTCTATAATAAGAACCTGTTGCTGTGCAGTAAGCTCTTTTACAGTAGTTTGCACTGCATTAATGTTTTGGTTGTTGTATAACTTTCTGCCCCTAATATCGCAAACATTAATAGCTGTTATAACAGCATTGTCGGCTGCTACATTAATAACATTACCTTCTTTAAATACTATTACGTTATCAGTTGTAAGCGCAGGATTATGGGTGCCAAGAGCCTCTGTGGTATATACAATTTCGAAACGGTCGTTAAATGTTCCGGCTTCGGTAGCAAATGTATAATTGCTTTCTTTAAGGTTATGAACGTTTCCTGAAACAGCATCTTTAATAAAAATAGCCTGTTCACCTGCAAAAGCACCATCGGTATGGTCTATGGCAATGGTATAGTTACCTGCATCAGTAGCCCTGTAGCCCATAGCAACAACATCGGTATCTGCAAAAGATGGCCTTGCCTGTATAGATAGTTTAATGTCCTGGGCTACTGTGTATAATGCAATGTTATCGCTGTCGGCAAAAGCCCTTCCGTCAAAACCAAAGTCAATACCAGTAGTAGCTTCTTCAGTATAGGCAACAGCCATCTGGCTAAAGCTGTCTTCGGCAGCGTTAAGGTTTAACCAAAAGCGCGATGCTCCTGTAGGTGCTGTCCTAAAGAACCCCTGCGTACCAGATGGCCGGGCAGCCCTTCTCATGGCGTTGTTAAATAAAAACTGCGTATTTTCCGGGTTTACTTTTGTTCTCACAATAAATCCCTGTCCGGTGCTATAAGCCAGTTGGCATAATTATCGGGGTCGCCATAAAAGTCTAACTGGTTGCCTGCACCGCCACCTGCTGTATTTGCAATGTATCCGGCTCTTGTTATGGTAGCATAAGATGGTTTAGAGGCATTGTTCTTTTTTCTCCAGAAGTATATTGCCGAAGCAGGATCGAGCACGCCGGAGTTTTGGGTAAAGAACGAAGCAATACTTATAGGCGATGGGTAAGGGTTGCCTATGGCTGTATAACGCCTGCCGTTTACAGAAGCATCTACCGTTATTGTACCATTGTGTGGTGCGCCTGTAAAGGTACCTGCAAAGCTAATTGGTGCTGTGCCGTTATTGTAATTAGGGGTACTGTCAGTATCGGGCATACGTATAAGGTATGATTTTGCTGTTGCAAACGATGTTTCAAATGGGTCTACAGTAGTGTAATATTCCTGGTTGTACTGCTCAACATATTTATATTCGTAAAAGCGGGTTGTAACAGTTTGTTGTGAAAAATCGTGCAGGTTTTGCCCGCTTACCGGTGCCGACCATAGTGTATAATCCAGCCTGTATAAAGAATTACTGTTTTTAATAGCTGTTATGTTGCCCACATTTGTATTTGTAGTGGCTAAACTTCCCTGCAAAAGGGCAGCATTATTTTGCGCAGTAAGGGTTGCGCCTGTAGTTGTAAGGGTATTTTCTACACTTAGGGTTGCACCTGTTTTTACGGTTAATGCTGTGCCTGGCTGTAATGTAAGGCTATTGGCATAAGCAGTACCCGTGGCTATTTCAGGATTATGAGATGATGTGTTTACAGTAACATTTGTTGCCGCCGTAGGCAGCGCATTGCCACACCAGTTTGCAGGGTTACTCCAGTTGCTGTCGGCATCGCCGGTCCACTCTGCTTTTACAGTAGCGGTAACAGGCACACGTATTGCCGACTCTCCGCAGCCATTGATAAACTGCCAATTGTAAAAATAATACCATGAAGTGCTTGTTGAAGCGGTATTACCTGTAATAGTAATATTCTCATTTGCACGATTGTAATAATTTGCTGCTCCGCCTAAATTTCGCATTACACGGTTCACTGTCGCGCCGCCGGGATTATCCCACTTAAGCTGGTATCCGGTACCGGTAGGTATATCCCAGTTAAGTGTTACTACTTTTGGTGATCCAACCGATGAGTTTGTTGAGTTAGCTTCGGCTGGAGTTATAGTAAATGTGTATTCCTGAAGGGTAGCCCCCGCAGAATTTTTTAGAATTATCTTATTGTTGGTTCCTGAATCTACTGGGTAAATTGTAACTGAATGTAATTTTGTAGCAGACGTTGCAGAAAAAATTACTGCTTCGCCATTATTAGTAGAACCCAGGCTGCCAAGTGTTGCCGGGTCAGGAGCACCTGTAGTTATATTACTTTCGGTTCCTGTAGCCGCAACATAATAATCTGTTGTTTGTGTTAATGAGTCGATAGTGAATATATTACCAGTGCTTAATGCTGTGCCACCCGTGGCTGCATCATACCATTTAAGAGTATTACCGGTTTGTGTAGTTGCCGAAAGGTTTATTGGTGTATTACCACAGCCTGTACCTTCTGTTGTTGATAACACAGATACCTGTATGTTTATTTCGATGGGTGCAGATGTTAATACCACAGTACCATTACAAAGCACATCACATTTAAAGTAGTTCGCATTTGTGTTAGCGGTCATTATTCTTACAGGTGTGGCTGCTGGTAAACCCTCGTTTAAATACGTTACACCATCCGGCGATGATTTCCACTGATATGTTATTCCTGTTGCTGTTGGCATTGGTGTGCTTAAATTAAAGCTTAAAGATTCCTGGCTGCATATAGTGGTTTTAGAAACTGTGGCTGTAGCAGTTGTTGGAAATGTAAAAGTTGTGCATGGCGGAATAAGTACGAGTGAAATATCATCTACATATATTTCTCCCTGGTCCTGTGCCTGGAAGCCTATATAATATGTTCCTGTTTGTGTAGGTATAAAATCGCCCAAATATGTTGTAAAGGCATAGTTGCCAGAAATACCCACAGCATCTGTTAGTGATAATAATGTTTGTTGCATTCCGGCTGCCGATGGGCTCATTCCGTATTTGACAGTAAAATCTGTTTTGTAATTAAATGAATAGGGTATGTAATATTTAAATGAAAGCCTGTAAGTTGAGCCTGCAGTTAAGCTGATACCCTGAGTGTATAAATTATCGTTATTACTACCCGATGCAGATGGAACGTAAACAGAGTTTGGAGCAGAGTTATTTGTAAAACCATAAGTTTTCCATGTAGAGCTGTCTCCGTTTACATTTTCTGTAGTAAAACACGATGGCAGGGCGGGTGTTGTAGCACTATCAAAATTTTGACTGTAAGGTGCCGCTACAGCGCCACACTGTGTTGTAAATGTACCGCTTGCCCATGTACTGTAAGTACCGCTGCCGCAATTTGTACGAACATAGTAACTGTAAAGGGTATTGCCGGTTAACCCAATAATATTTGCACTGGTTGTTGTAGCGTTAAGATTGTTAGCTACTAAACCATCAGTGCCACTGCCGGCTGTACCGGCAGAACGTACTTCCCACTGGTAGCTTTCTGGTGTATTACCTGCAGATGGGGCAGCCCATGATAATGTAGCTGCTGTAGCTGTTATATTTGAAGAGGCAAGATTTGTGGGAGAATTACAACCGTTGCCCGATGCAATTGTAAAACGGATATTTGGCCGATTACCAGTTACGGTCATAGATGTACCTGCTGTCCAGGCGGCAGTGTCATTTTGATAGTAACGGGTGCGGTTTACACTGCTTGTACTAGTATACTGATAGGTTGGATAACCACTTGACAAATATGCTTGATTTCCTTTAATAATAAGTACTGAGAGATTGTTTCCAGTGTAAGAGAATGCGGTATTCAGCTCTACTTCTGCCCATCCGCTCGTTGTGGCGTTAGGAAACGAACCGGTATATACCTGTGTATATCCTGCAAAATCTGAAGTGCCTATTGCCGCCGATGTTAATGTAGCAGCGCTTGTATTTTTAAGGTATATTGTAACAGCATCAATAGCTGTAACGTTAGATCCACTATATTTATATAGTGCTAATTTTGTTAGATTACCCGTAGTAGGTATTTCTGTTGACAGATAAATTATTTCTTCGGCTGAATAATTGTAATTTCTGTTTATTACTTTTTCTGTAGTGCTTGTAGAGGCAGTATTACCTACAGTAACCGTAGTTTGTGCTAAAATGCTTTTAGTGCTAAATAAGAGCATAAGGAGCAACACCCTTGTAAAATAGCTTTGGTAGTTTTTAGTATTCATTTGTATATTGGGGAATATAGTTATAAATTTATTATTCTTATTTAAACTAATTATAAATTGAAAAATTAGTCCTAAAAAAGGACGTAACCTGTACGCCCTTTTTTAGGTGCTGTCAATACTTATTGCCTCTGGAAAACGTAACGCCTTGTGCGTACCTGGCCGTTAACTGTTGTAGTTACTTCATAATACATACGGTTATTTCCGTTTTCAAATACAATTGTAGTTTGTGTTGTGGTATCGTTTGTAGTAAGCGAGTAAACATTATTTTGGGCTGTCCAGTACCCTAAAATTCTCTCAGTGTTTACACATGTACCGCTGCCACCGCCATTATCATCATCAGATCCTTCGTCACTGTCTTCATCAGTATCATTATCTGTTGTTGGTGTAGTAGGATCTGTTGGCGTGGTTGGGGTTTCGTCGGTGTCTTCATCGCTGTCATCGTTATGCTCGTCACTGTCTTCATCACTGTTTTCATCACTATCCTCGTCGCTGTCGTCATGGCCCATGGAACTTCTAAAGTTGCTTGCTATCCTTGCTCCGGAGTTTCCGTAAAGCTCGTGTGTAAATTGGTCTGCGCCAAAAATGTACGTTTCCTCAAGTTCGCAGGAGTTTGTAGCCACAGCCTGTCCGTTAAGGTAAACTTCTGTAAGCTTCCATGTGCCTATAATAGGGTTTGCTGTAGCAGGGCTGTCATCGTCATTGTTGCAGCCTATCAGTATAAGAAACGCTGCCACGAGGCTAAATACTAAAGATAATTGTTTTTTCATTTTGTTATATATTTGATTGTTCTGGTAATTTTTAATGCGCAAATTTTATCCCAAGGCTAAATATATCCGCCTCAAGCGAATCACTTCTCTGGTAATGGTTGTATCTAAAATCGATGGTTTTTAGCCCCATAGATAATATTTTGAAGCCCTGCATAATATCTGTATACGATGCACCCATGCCATACTGGTGGCTGTCAAAAGAAGACAGGTCATAATCAGATGTGTAATATTTCTCGAAAGAGTAGTGCATGTCCTGTTTGGCAAAATACTTTGCGGCAACCTGTGTATAAAAACGGTACATAGGCATTATGCTAAAACCCCCTCCCAGTTTTACAGGCACTTCTATACTGGCAGTGTGCGATTGCAGCCCCCAGTCGTCGGTATAATAGCGGTAGTAGGTGCGCAGTACCATAAAGTCGTTAAGGTAGTAGTTAAGCCTTGCGCCAATGGGGAATTTGTATCGGGTATCCGGCAGGCGTTCCACATCATCGGCAAGCCTGAAGATGCCTTTATTATCTGCCGTATTGTAAACGGGTATATAGCGTGCCTGGCCTATGTAGTAGTTAGCCTTATCGGCAAAATACATTCTGTGGTATGGCGTAGAAAGTAACCCCTCCTGATACAGCACATCCAGGAATAAAGATAGTTGCAGCTTCTTAGTCAGTACCTGGGTAAAGCCAAAGGACACCGAATATGAATTTCTTTTTTTATTGCTGAATTCTTTAAAAGCCGATGGCAGGTAGTTAGAGCTTTCTACTCCGTTCTGGTCATAAATGGTAACACCATTAAAATAACCACGGGTTAAAAAGTTAAAACCATTTTGGGCATATTCATGCAGCTCTGTTGGGTAAATGGGTTTCCACTTATCAAGGTAAGCACTTGCTTTAAGGCTAACCTCGGTATTTTTTTCATTAAACAGCCTTGCAAGGCCTGCGCCAAAGCCAAACGACTGGTAATCGTACTCGTTAGAGCCCGAAACATTGGTATTCCATATCGTATTCCTGTCGTCAGAGCTATGGCTGTACACTACGCTCAATGTAGTAAGCACATCTTTTCTTGATGCTCCGGTAGACTGTATCCAGGGGCTGCCATAAGGGGCAGGGGTAGCTACCGGATTTTCGTAATCATCGTCATCATCGCCATCGCGGTTTGCAGCACCTGCTGCATAACGGCGGGATGCACCTGTATTGTTGGTATTGCTATACGTTCCGTCGGTAAAAAACGGATTGATGTTGCTTGAAGAAGCAGAGGTGTATGCAGAGAATCCGGCATCAAACGTAAGCACATCGTCGTCATTAAGCGGCACAGCCACAATAATGTCGGCTGCAACATCGGTAAGCTTCTCGGTACCAAGGCCACCACCTACAGCAGAGTGTATACCCTCCTGCTTGTAGTAACTGGAAAGCAGGTCTACCTCGATAGTTTCGAGTACGCGTTTTTTAAATACAACAGTAGTATCTGCCACAGGTTCCTGGGCAAATAACGGGCAACAGCATAAAAGCAGTAAAAGGGCAGGTAGTATTTTCATAACTTAGTTACAACCGCAGCCTCCGCCTGTTTTACCTCCGTTAGCGCCCGATGCGCCTTCGCGGTATACCTGAAAATTAGTTTCGTAACGCTCTGCCGGTTTTGCGCTAAGCGCCATATCGGGGTCGTTTATATATTGTTTTTTGTACTCCTTTACCGCCACACACGATTGCAGGCTAAGGGTGCCTAATAAAAGCAATAGTAATAGTATTTTCATGTACAGTTATTGTTTGTATTTTTTAAGGTCGATGTTTTTAGACGAAAATAGGGCACCTTCATCTGTAACAACAATGCATTTAAGTGCCGGGAACTGGTTAATAAGGCTCAGGCCAATATCTTTGCCCAGTACCATAATCGCGGTGCTGAAACCGTTTGCCATTTCGGCACTTGGCCCGGCCACTGTTACACTGCTTAACCCCGTTGCAGGGTAGCCCGTAACCGGATTTATTATATGCGTGTAGCGTTTGCCATTTAGCATTACATATTTTTCGTAACTGCCGGACGTTACTATGGCGCTTTCCTTATCAAGCGGGATCACGGCAAATACCTTGTTTTTATTTATAGGGTTGGTTATACCGGCAGTCCATGGCTTGCCATCGGGCTGTTTGCCCCAGGTATTCATATCGCCGGATGCATTTATAATGCCTGCAGTAACGCCTTTTTCCATCAGTAGTTCGCGGGTTTTATCGGCGGCATATCCTTTACCTATCGACCCGAAACCTATTTTCATACCCTCTTTTTTAAGAAAGATCGTTTGCTTTTCTTTATCCAGTATAATGTTCCCGTAACCTACCTTTTCAACCGACTTTTTTATGGCTTCCGCGGATGGCATTTCGGTCATCGATCCATCGTACTTCCATATCCTGTCCATTGCCGCAAAACTAATGTCAAAAGCTCCATCGGTAATTTTAGAGAAGTATAGTGCCCTTTCGGTAAGGTCAAATAATTCTTTATCTACTTCAACGGGCTGTATGCCTGCATATTTATTTACTATTGATACCTGCGTTTCCGGCCTCCATTCGCTTATAAGGTTTTCTATGCGGGTAATCTCAGTAACTGCAGAGTCTATGTAAGCTTCGGCAGTCTCTTTATCTTTAGCTACAATGGTAATATCAAAACGGCTGCCCATAAGCATAAGAGTACGTTTGCGCACTGTTTGCGCATTGCAAACAGTAAACACCACTACCATGAAAAGAAGCAATACGTTTTTCATTATCTTATTTTTCGAAAGAATGTAAAAGGGCTATATAAGCAGCAGGCGCAATGTTTTTATACCCGGTTTTGCCCAGGGCTTTACCGTTTTTATCCATTACTACCACAAGCGGAAAGTTGCCTTCTTTGTTGTATTTGTCAGATAACGACCCGTTTTGCTTTTGCAGTTCTTCGGGTAAGGCATTAACTTTCTTCTTTGGGAAATCGGCTTTAAGCAATACCCAGTTTGCCGCGGCTTCTTTTTTAAAATCGTCCGATGCCCAGATGTTCTTATCCAGCTTTATGCATGGTGCGCACCAGTCTGACCCCGAAAAAACGAGGATAATATTTTTATTCTCGTTTTGCGCGATAGCTTTAGCTTCGTCAAGGCTGGTTACCCAGTTTTGACTGTAGCTGTTTGCAAAACACAGCAATGCAGCAAGGAATATAAATTTTTTAAAAGCCTGCATTAGTATACTGTTTTTGTAGTAGATACAGCGTTGTTTGCATCGGTTACTTTTACAAACAATAATTGTCCTGTAGAGGCAAGGGCATCAAGCACATAATCGTTGTTGTTCACTAAAGTATTAAATACTTGTTTGCCCTGCACATCATATACAGTTATGTTGTTTATAGCTGTATTGGCTGATTTTACAGTCAGTTTGCCGGCATTATTGTAAACGATAACGCTATTATTAGCTTTAGTAACATTATCTGTAGAAAGTTGGCTTGTTATGCTTAGCCTTACGTTAGGGCGTTCCCAAACCGGACGCATTACAGATGCCGGGTCCCACGGGCTATTGCCTCCGCAGCCTATAGAACCATCGTTATATCCTGCCGACATTTTAGTACCCGATGCACTTGTGTACGTATATTGAGGCCTGCCCGATTCTATACAGGTAGAACCTACCGTTAATATGCTAAGGTTAGAGTTTGCAGTTAATGCAAATGGTGTTTGCAGGGTTACCTGCATCCAGCCTGTTTGGGAGTTATTAGGTAATGTACCGTCATAAACCAGCGTGTAACCGTTAAAGCCATCTCCTATGCTGTAATTTGCTGCAGCTACTGCGGCGGCTGTAGTATTTTTTAGGTATATTTTTACTGCTGGTGGTACAGTACTGTTGCCCGATGCTTTTTGGTACGCAAGGGTAGTTATATTGCCCGTAGCGTTTATCTCTGTAGCGGTATAAATACTTTCTGTAGCCGATGACTCATACCATGATGCGATAGGAGCAGATGTACCTGACCCCGACCCGGTGCCTACAGTTACTATAGTTTGTGCCTGCAAAGTTGTAGCAGTAAGCAGTAAAGTAAATGTGCAGTTAAGTAATTTTTTTATCATAGCAGGTTATGTAATGCGTGATTAAATAATCACATTATTTTTATTTAAACTGATTCTAAATTATTTTACAATATTAGGAAATGTTTTCCTACCAATCAAAAAATATTTTGGAAAAATTTAAGTAAATTTTAAGAAATGCAAAACAGCTCGGATTTAGAAAGTAAACTGAAGCGTAGTGTAGTACGTACGCGGGTCTGACGGTAAAATGCCCGGCCCAGGATACCCCGTTGCCCTGCGGGTAAAGTAATAATTATTGGTAAAATTGTTGATGCCGGCCTCCAGTTTAAAGCGCCTCCACTTGTAAGATGCCGAAAAATCAGCGACATAATAGGATGGTATCTCCCCAAAAATACCGTACGGATTTTCCTGAGAATTATCTGTTGGCGTGTTGCCGGCATCTGTAAACTGAGAGGATAAGTAAGTAAGCTGCAGGCTTGCTATAAAGTTTTTATAGCCTGCGGTAGTACCGGTTTTTAAATTAAGCAACGGTACAAACTCTACATCATTACCTTTTATGTCTACATCTGCAATTCTGCTTTTTAGGTATTGAGAGTTTGTAATAGCATTGTTTACAAATACATTCCACGAGAAAGATTCGTTTTCTTTAAAGAATGTTTTTGCAATATTCCAGTCGGCCATAATTTCCCAGCCGTAGGTAATCCCGGTGCCTATGTTTGTCCTGTAGCGCACGGGTGCACCGCCGCCGTTAGGGTTGCGTGCCTGAAACTCGCCAATCTTGTCATTATACATCAATGCATAAATGCTGGTATCAAACGAAAAGCGATCGTCTATTTTACCGCGCACCCCAACATCGGTTGTAAATCCTTTTTCGTCGGTAATGTTGGGGTCTACCACCACGCCAAGATTTGCCGTCCGGATATCGTTAAACGTAACCGATCGGTAGTTTTGCGATATGTTGCCATAAAATTCTGTGTTGGTCGTAGGCTTATAACTTAGGCCAATTCCCAGCAATATAAAGTTCCTGTTCTTTACTACATTTTCTTCGTGCCGTTCATCAAGCAGTACGTTGCCGGCGTTATCAAGATTTATCTGTCGGTAATAGCCTTCGGCCTGCGTGCGTATCGTTTCAAACCTAAAACCGGGTGTTACCGTAAATTTATTGGATAGCCTGAACAGGTTTTCCCCAAAAAACGAGAAATTTATATTAGGGTAGGTATAATCGCTCTGGCTCTTGTATAGTGGGAAGGTATTGTTGTCCTGATTAAAATCGGCACCGGTGCCACCGCTGCCGGGCCCCTGTGTTGCGGCATTACGTGCCTGATAATATTTAGCGCCTACCAGCAGGGCACTGGTATAATTCTTTATAGTATATTTTTGCAGATAGCGTGCCTCTGCACCCCAGTTTACAAATTTGCCGGTTATAAGGTCGCGTTCTGTATTGGGTACATCGGTACTAACTACGCGGTTTGCAAGAAAGCCCACCGTTTTCCTGCTGGCATCAAGGCCAAAGAGCTGCAACGAAAAATCTGACTGCTCTGTAAATTTATGCTTTAAGCGCAGGGCAAATAAATTCCAGTTAACGTCAAACCAGTTGCGGGTCCGGTTGCTCTGATACATATTTTGGTTAAATATATAATCGGTAAGTCCGCCGGGTTGTTTTGCAAGATAATCAAACAGCGTATAATCAAAATGCAGCGATGTTTTTGCCGTAAACTGGTAGTTCAGGTTGATGAAAAAATTCCTGCTGCTAAACGCCGAGTTAGCACGGAAACCATCGCCCTCTTTGTAATTAAAAAATGTATAATAGCTAAACTTGCCGTTTGTACCACTAACCGATGTAAAATTGGTAAGCAGCCCGTACGACCCTGCCGTTGCCCTTGTAACAACCTCTATGGGTTTTGCAGTGGGCAATTTTAATTTAAAATTTATAAGCCCGCCAAACTGTGTACCGTACTGCAATGATGCCGCACCGCGTATTACCTGAATTTCTTCTAATGCTTCGGTAGGAGGGGTGTAGTAACTTTCGGGGTAGCCTAAAACATCGGCACTCATATCATAACCGTTCTGGCGGGTATTAAAGTTAGAGGTTCGGTTAGGGTCCAGGCCACGGCCGCCTATGCTTAGCTGCAGCCCCCCGTTAGAATATTCGTTTATAGTAAGCCCCACTACCTGCGCAAATATCTGGCGTGCATTATTTACAGCTTTGTTGGCCATTACTTTATCGAGTACAATGACCTCTGTTTTTTTACCGGCATATATTGCAGTTTCCTCAATATCTTTAAGGTGGCTCAGCGCAAATAATTTGTCTTTTTCCTTTTGTATAACTACTTCATTAAGCTCTATAACCTTTTGTAAAACAATAGCTATATTACTTTGAGAAGATGAAATGGTTTGTTCCTGAAATAAATGCCCGTCTTTATAAAACGCTATCTGGTTATCGCCCTGTATAACGGTTATAGTAAAGCTGCCATCGCTACCTGTAGTAACGCGGCTATCTGTAGTGCGGTTTATAACCTCGGCCTGTGCCAGCTTTTCGCCATCGCTATTGGTTATCGTTCCCGTAATGGATTGAGCCATTCCTGAAACCGATAGTAATAACAGCAGGCAGCTAAAAACCTTTAATAGTATCCCGAAACGGCAGTATCCAGGTTTTATGCAAAAATGATTCATCTTGTTTAGCAAGGTTTACGTTTGGGTCTATATATAATGTACTCAGGCGGCCGTTAAGCGCTACATAGCTGCTTACCCGTACTTCGGGGTCATGCATGCCCTGTGCCTGGTAATGGTCATGTAAAAAATGGGCATACTCCAGTATAAAATCGGGTTGGAAAGACATCTGTTTTTCCTGAAACGGTGTAAGGAACTTGCTGTTATCTACCGTAAGCCCTTTTCCGGTTACAGGATCGGATACCATAAATTCGGCATAGCCTGCTTTTTCCATAAGCATAACGCGCCATGAAAAGCGAAAGCCTTCCTCTGCCCAGAACAATTCCTGCGGGTAAAACAGGTAGCGGAAAGGGAATGCCAGCTGCAGCAAAATGAAGGCAGCCAGGAAAGCAATCTTAAAATTGTAAAGGGGTGTATTGGCTGCAACTTTTATTCTGGCTTCCGCCGAAGGGTTGAATGGTAATTTTAAAAGCTGTGCAATGTAGCCCAACACTTTTATATGAAAACCGGCAGAGAAAAACAGTAACGACGCCACGATCATTACATACGGGAAAATACCTATAGGGAATAATATTTTTGTCAGGATATGAAAGATCACTACCAGTGCAAACCCCAACCAACGTGTGCGTTTGTAAAGCAGCAGGAACACAATACCAAGGTCGTAAACAGCGCCTGCATAGCTAAAGGTATAAGCCACCCATTGTTTAGTAAGCAACGGACCAATTACAGGCAGATCGGCATTGCCGGGCAGCCATATTTTAAGCGGCATGGCATTAATAAGCCAGTCGGTATTAAGCTTGGCAAGGCCGGCATAAAAGTATACTATGGCAAGTAGCAGCTTAAGTATATCGGTAGTCCAGCGCGGAATTTGAGTAAAAGCCTTATTTGGGTTTTTATAGGCATCTGCCGAAAAATAAGCATTAGCAGGTAAAAAAATCATTGCAAAACTTATTACCGATACAAAGTAATAATGGTTTAGGTACGTGGTCTTATCAAGAAGCTCGGTATAGGTAAACGTGAGGAAGAACAATATTATAGATAACCTGTATTTATAACCCACCGCTACCATAAGTGCCGATAGCCCACATACTATAAATGCTGCATAAGTAAACACGCCATAGGGTTTTACCCAGCTAAAACCATAGTAAGTAAAATGAAAAACAGGCTTTATGTAAAACTTATCTATCCAGCCATAGCTCATAAAACGAACAATGCCAAAAAACATCATAAGCCCAAACGCCAGCCTGAAAAAGGCCAGCGTAGCAGCATGAGTGTAAGTGTTTAAATATGCCCTTATGTGTAGCATGGTTTAGTCGCCATCGCCATCTACATAATCAATAGGAATATGCAGTGCGTTAAGCATGTCTACTTTTGTAAATATTACAACCTGCTGTACAGCATTGTAAGCATTTACGGCAGCAGTATTATCTGTAGTAATTTGTTGCGAGAGGTTATTGTTTAATCCGTTTACGGCTGTAATGGCAGCAGCATATTTACTGTTTATTACGCCACTAAGCGGTGTACTGCCGCCTGCACTTACAGCATCAAGATAGCCTTTAAGGCCCGGCCCTTCTGCACCGGTAGTAAAGTTTTTGCCGTTAAAAAAGTCCTGAGATGCTTTAATGGCATCAAGCAGTAATTCTTTACTAACGTCTTTTTTGTAAAATGCCTCCACTTTATCTGGGTAGGTAGTACCATTACTAAAAAGGCCGGCGGGTACGCCCAGTTTAGGGAAACGCACATCTTTTTCGTAATTTTTAATAAAATTATTGGTTGTCTGTCCTACTGCACCACTTATAGAGGTGGTGGTGTTTGCAATATATGTTGCACGGTAACCGCCATTCCAGTCGGCTACAATAGCATCGGCGGTAGTTTTAATGCGGGCAACCACATCGGTAACATATTTTTTGTAGCCTGTTGCACGGGCATTGGTAGTATAAAAAGAAACTATAGCATCATCTGTAGTGCCAAGGCCGTTTATTAAAAAATCTAATGCGGGAAAGCCCTGTTTGGCATACTGTACGGGCTGTGTAAGCACGTAGTTGCCCGATGCTATATTTGCAGTAATACCTGCGGCATCTGTAGGGAAGATGTTGGTAGATTCTATTAAGTAAAGTTCCGATGCTTTACCTATATCATGTATGCCTACATACTGGTATGCCTTATAAGCAGCAAGCCATGATGCCCTTAATGCTATTAGGTTTTCTGTAGTAGGGGTAGTTGTATAAGTAGCTGTTTTTTCGGATAATGCATTTACTTCAGCCTGGTAGTTTGTAAAAGCAGGTATAATAATATTATCTGCCCAGCCAGTTAGCAAAGCTGTCCTGTCGTAACTGCCGGATGTAACTGCTTCATTACTGTCGCCGGAGGAGCATCCTGCTGCAAATGCAATGACTGCAAACGCTATAAATAATTTTTTCATTGTAAAAATTTTGGCAAAAGTATGAAACATCATGTACTTATGTATATTAATTCTAAATAATTTTACCTTAGAGGCAAAATTTGGGAGTCTTTTATTTGGTCATGTATTAAAAGTTTCTAATTTTGCGTTGTTTTTAATAAATCTAAATAAGAAAACACAAAACCATGAAGAAAATTTCCCTTAGCCTAACGCTTCTTGCTGCAACCGGCTTGTTTGTGGCTGCATGTAGTGATGACGACAATAATAATATTACAAATAACGATGCTACAAAAGCTACAGTTGTAGAAAACTATGCTAACATTGTTTATGCAAATTATAAAGATGCTTATGATGATGCGGTAGAACTTAAAACTGCAATCAACGCTTTTACGGCAAGCCCTACAGATGCTAATTTTACTATTGCAAAAACAAAATGGAGAGAATCAAGAGAAACTTATGGTACTACAGAGGCTTTTCGTTTTGCTAATGGCCCCATTGATAACGAACTTGAGTATGATGCTCCGGAAGGGTTGCTTAACTCATGGCCGCTTGATGAAAATTATATTGATTATGTATTAAATACCGAAACGAATACAATAGAGAATGGCGGTATTATTAATAGGGCAGATTTATATCCTAACATTACTAAACAATTACTTGAAGAGCTTAACGGTGCAGAAAGTGAAGCAAGTGTAAGTGTGGGTTACCACGCTATAGAGTTTTTACTATGGGGCCAGGATTTAACGGCACCATCTGAAAATAAACCCGGACAAAGGGTTTATACTGATTATGTAGATAATGGTACTACAGCAGATAACGAAGGAAGAAGACGTGATTACCTTAATATTTGTGCAGATTTACTAATTGATAACCTTAATTATTTAGTGCAGGAATGGAAACCGGGTGGGTCTTACAGAACAACTTTTCTTGCCCTTGATAAAGATGTGGCCCTTGTAAATATATACCTTGGTATTGTAACATTGTCTGACTCTGAACTTCCTACAGAACGTATGACGGTTGCCCTGCTTAACCAAAGCCAGGAAGATGAGCATTCTTGCTTTAGCGATAATACCCACCGTGATATTGCACTTAACCTGCAAGGCATTATTAATGTTTACGAAGGTAAATATGGCAATATAGACGGGCCTTCTCTGCAAGACCTTGTTAAGGCTGCAAATAATGATATTTCGACTACTACAGATACATCCATAGCCGGTGCAAAAACTAAAGTTTCTGCAATATTAATACCGTTTGACTTAGCAATTGATGGTGGTGAAACATCTGTAGAAGGTGCTAAGGTAAAGGTTGCTGCACAGCAAATACGCACAATGTCTCAAAACTTCCTTGCCGGGGCATTTGCCCTTGGACTTGAAGTAAATCCGGCAGAATAATTTTTTTTAGCTTATAATAAAAGAGTGCCGTATATTTGCGGCACTCTTTTGTGTTTTTAATACCATGAATAAAAAACTGATTTCCTGCCTGTTAGTCCTGTCTTTTTATATTACGGGATGCAGCAAAAATGAAGATGAGTATGTGCCGCTAACTGCAGAAGAAGGTGAGCAATACTCCGGAGGGACATCAACTGTACGAAATGCCACCCAGGAGGCTTTTGGCTTTGCAAGTACCACATTAACATCTTCTCAGCAGGACGATTTTGGTGTAGGAAACTCATTGTTTCGCTTAAGTTGGGTTTCTGCACCATCATCTACCACCGCACGCGACGGGCTTGGGCCTTTTTATAATGCTACCTCATGTTCTAACTGTCATTTTAAAGATGGCCGCGGCCGCCCGCCTGCCTTTGATGGCGAATTTGGCAAGGGCCTGCTTTTGCGCCTTAGCATGCCGGGTATGGATGCTCATGGCGGCTCACTGCCAGATCCTGTTTATGGGCATCAGTTGCAGGACAATGCCATTATAGGCCCCGTTGTAAAAGGACATATAGGTATTACCTATCAAACCATTGTGGAAACCTTTGACGATGGTACTACTGTAAATTTACAAAAACCAATATATCGTATAGATAATTTAGGGTATGGCAACCTTGATAATGGAGTGCTGTTTTCGCCCCGTATAGCTAATCAGATTGTAGGACTTGGCCTTCTGGAGGCTGTGCCGCAGGCAACACTTTTAAGCTTTGCCGATGAGTTTGACAGTGATGGCAATGGTATATCCGGCCGTGCAAACTATGTGTATGATATAGAGAGTAATTCTTTAAAAATGGGACGTTTTGGCTGGAAAGCAAATCAGCCCAGTGTAAAGCAACAGGTTGCTGCAGCATTTTCCGGAGACTTAGGTATTACATCATATCTTTTTCCTAACGAACTATGCCCGCCCGGTGTTGATTGTGGCGCTATACCTAATGGTGGCAGCCCCGAAATTCCCGATCTTAATTTTAACCGTGTTGTACTTTACAGCCAGGTATTATCTGTGCCTATCAGGCGCAATTATAATGACCAGAATGTATTAAGGGGTAAGCAAATTTTTGGAGAGCTAAATTGCGTGGCCTGCCATATACCTAAAATGCAAACCGGTAACGACCATGTACTTACAGGCATGCGTAACCAAACCATTAGGCCATATACCGATTTGCTTTTGCATGATATGGGGACTGCCCTTGCAGATAATGCCCCTGATTTTCTTGCTACCGGCAGCGAGTGGCGCACCCCGCCATTATGGGGTATGGGGCTGGTTAGGGTTGTAAATGGGCATACCACGCTTATGCACGATGGGCGTGCCAGCAATGCTACCGAGGCTATACTATGGCATGGTGGCGAGGCAGAACAAGCTAAACAAAAATTTAAGAAACTATCGGCTAAAGACAGGGAAGACCTGTTGGCTTTCCTTAACTCACTATAATTAATGATCCCGGCAAACCAGCCGGGATTTATTTTTTATTGCAAAGCTTCTTTATATTCCGCTCACTCTTTACATCACCAAGTTTCAGCGCTGTATGTAAATCTTCGCAGCCTTCATCATTCAGCCCCATTTTAATTTTACTTATCCCACGATTGTTATAAGCCTCGGCATACTTAGGGTCTAAATCTATTGCGGCAGAATAGTCTCTTATAGCACCCTGAAAATTAAGCATGTAATTTTTACATATCCCGCGATTATTATAGGCATATACATTTTTAGGGTCAAGGTCTATAACCTTATCAAAGTCGCGTTCAGCTTCTTTAAGCAGGCTGAGGTCTAATTTTGCAAGGCCACGGTTGTACCATGCTTTTATATAATCAGGATTAATGTCTATAGTTTTATTATAATCTGTAATAGCTCCCTGAAGGTCAAAATAGTCCTGGCGCAGGCCGCCACGTTTATAATAATATTCGGCAGGGCTTGTTACAGAGTCATTTTCTTTATTGTAATTTTTAAGCGCCTTATTGTATTTCTTTAAAAGATTTGGGTCGCTTTTGTTAACTTGTGCGTAAGATATAAATGTGGTAAGCAACAGGATACAGGCAAAGGTTTTTATCATGGCATTGTAATTGTTATTACTAAATAAATAATTTAAACTCAAATGTAGTATAACTTGGTATGATTGCGTTTATTTGCCATAAAAACCTTACTTTTAATTTTATGAAATTAGCGTCGCTGTGTTTTCTGTTGCTTTTTATAAACCCTGTCCCGGAGTTGTCTACCCTTCGTGCACATTATGTTAGCGCAGCAACATCTCAGGTAAGCGCAGATGCCTTTTATAAAACCCTCGAAAACATAAACGAAAACCACGATAATCATACTATTTTAGCTTATAAAGCAGCATCTATAGTACTATTAGCCAAGTATGAAAGCGGCCTGTTTAGTAAAACACGCCTTTTTAACCGCGGTACCTCTTTATTAGAGCTTGCCATAAAAAAAGCACCCGATAATTATGAGGCTCGGCTTATTCGCCTTAACATACAGGATAATGTACCCTGGATAACCGGTTATACTGGAGATATTAAAGAAGATAAAGCATTCCTTATAAAAAATTATGCTTCTCAACCGGATGATTTAAAAGCGTTTACCAAAGCATACATCATGCAATGTGATGCTTTTAAGGCTAAAGAGAAAATAGCATTCAATTAACATTTATCATAAATATAATACATCAAATACAGCTTAGGCTGTATTTTTTTTGTCCCGTTTTGTCGTAAATGCAAATTCTCGGTAAGAGCCTGCAAATTCTAAATCAAAGCCGCCGTTGGCTTATATTTTTAATTTAGGGCCTTATGGTTAAATACTTTTGAGCAGGAAAATAAATAACCATGCGCAAAAAAGTCGTCATAATTACTATTGCTGTCGTACTGTTAGCCGGGGTCTGGCTGTACAAAGGCTACCTGTATAAAGAGGTAAGAAACATTAGCAAAGAAGCTCCGGCTTATACCCTTACGGCAGATGAGCTGGTAAGCCAATATACCAACAACCAGCAACAGGCAAATGCTGATTATTTAAATAAAACCATACAAATTACAGGGAATGTTACACAGGTTTCAGACTCTGTTGTAACTATCAATTCGCTAATTGTATGCTGTTTTGACGAAAAGCCTAATGCCCCGGCAAACTCTAAAATAATAACCATAAAGGGCAGGTGCATAGGCTATGACGAATTATTTAACGAAGTAAAACTGGATCAGTGTACTATTAAACCATAATGTAATATGAAGTTTTTTTTAAGCGCTTTTTGCTTTTTTCTTTCCGTGGCCATCTATGCCCAGGATGACCTACTCACCCAGCTGGACTCTACACAGGTACAGGACACTTATGCTACGGCAACCTTTAAGGGGCTACAAATTGTAACCTTGCAAACTACCAAGATGCCTGCTGCAAAAGAGTTTTATTTTTTAGTGTCGCACCGGTTTGGTACGGTTAAGAACGGTATCGATGAGTTTTTTGGGCTTGATGGTGCCACCACAAAACTTGGTGGTGTGTATGGTGTTACTAACTGGTTATCGCTAAGTGCATCACGTCATACTATGCTTAAAACCTACGAAACATCGGCTAAGGTAAGGCTGGTACGCCAAAATGCAAATTTCCCGGTAGACGTTGCAGCTTATGGTACGATTGATATTAATACACAGTTAGAAAAAGAGCAGTACCCCAAAATTACCTTTGGCGACAGGCTTACTTATGTGAGCCAGTTGCTTATATCGCGTAAGTTTTCAGAACGCTTTTCGCTGGAACTGGTGCCGTCTTACATACACCGCAACTTGTATAATCTCGCTTTAGAGAACGACAGGCAATTTTCTTTAGGTGCCGGCGGCAGGATGAAACTTACTAAAAGATTATCTGTAAATGTAGAATATGTTTACAATGCAGACCAGCCTGATTTTTATGTAAACCCTTTATCTGTAGGGTTAGATATAGAAACAGGAGGACATATTTTCCAGTTAATATTTACCAACTCGCAGTCTATGACAGAGAGTGGATACCTGACTAATGCAACCGGTAACTGGGGCAAAGGCGATTTTTTCTTTGGGTTTAATTTATACAGGGTTTTTTAAAGTTTATAATGATGAAGAAGTTTATATACATACCATTTTTTGCCATGGCTTTATACAGTTGCGATACACACACGTATGAAGATATAGAGGTGCCTGTAATTGTAGACGGCAGCGTAACCTACAACGCACAAATAAAAACAATAATAGATGCAAATTGTACCGGTTGCCACTCTCCCGGCAGTAACGCAGGCTTTAGGCCGCTTACCAATTATGCCGAGGTTAAAGATGCTGTACAAAACACCGATTTGCTGGACAGGATTCAACGGCAAAACGGCGAGCAGGGCATTATGCCTGCTACGGGGCGTATGTCTCAAAATAATATAGACCTGATATTGCAATGGAATGCCGACGGGCTTTTAGAAAATTAAATTAAGATTACTATGAAAAAGATTAAAGTAGTATTTACAATACTGATGCTTGCGGTAAGCACCTGCTTTTATGCACAAAAATACAGCACGAAAATCGGCGTGATACGTTTTGAGGCATCGGTACCTTCGTTTGAAGAAGTGGCGGGAGAGAACAAAACGGCTTCGGCTATATTGGAACCAGTAACCGGTAATATTGCCGTGCTTGCCCTTATGAAAGGATTCAGGTTTAAAGTGGCATTAATGGAAGAGCATTTTAATGAGAACTATGTAGAGTCTGACAAATACCCAAAGGCTACTTTTAAAGGTAAGGTAGACGGGCTGGATGTTGCAAAGCTTACAACAGATGCAAAACCTTATACTATTACCGGCGATTTAACCCTGCATGGTAAAACCGTAAAAGTGACCGATTCGGCAAAGATCTCTAAGTCAGGAAATACAATTACAATAACAGGAAGTTTCCAGGTACAGCCTAAAGATTTTGCTATAGAAATACCGTCTGTGGTAAGTAAAAAAGTGGCCGATAAAATAGAGGTTAGCTATAAATTACAACTTACAAATTAAGGATACTATGAAAAAGATAATTGCCTTTTTGCTATTAATAAGTGCCTTTAGTAATGCACAATCTAAGGATGTGTTTGATACTGCCCGTAGCGGTACCGTAGACGAAATAAAAATGCTTGTACAAAAAAACAAGGATACTATCAATGCTGTAAATGCCGCCGGTTTTACCCCACTTATTCTTGCGTGTTACCGTGGCAACAACTCCGTAGCCGAATATTTAGCACAAAATGTAAAAGATGTAAACTATAACAGCTCTAACGGTACGGCACTTGCTGCGGCTGTTATAAAAGGAAACGTGGCTGTAACAAAAGCATTACTGCTGCGTAAAGCCAATCCTAATATTGCCGATACCCTGGGTGTTACGCCACTGGTTTACGCAGCCCAATTTCAAAAAACCGAGCTTGTAAAATTATTATTGCAATATAAAGCAAACCCATTAACGGCAGATAAAGAGGGTAAAACCCCTTACGATTATGCCCTTTTTACTAAAAATGATGAAATTATTAACCTTCTAAAAAAATAAGCTATGAAAAAATTATTACTTGTTTCCTTATTATTCCTTACCGCTGCGGGGGTAAATGCACAGGCAAAATCTACAGGATCGGTAAGCCTTATGACGGGCATGACCGCTACGTTAATGCTGGATAGTACCACAACTACTGCTACCTTAACCCTTACCGGCCCATCTGACAGGTGGTTTGCATTGCAATTTGGTTCTTTTGCCGATGGTCAGGGTATGGAATCGGGCCAGGATATGGTGTACTACAATGGCACTACACTGGTAGATGGCACTATGAACGGTATTGGTGCTGTACCTTCTTCCGATACGAATAACTGGGCGGTAACTTCTAACACGGTTGCAGGAACCGTAAGAACCATCGTAGCTACAAGGGCTTTTACAGCCGGAGCTAACGATTATACTTTTAATTATGATAACGAAAGTATCGACTTTGCTTATGCCCGCGGTACATCGGCAGGTTTTACATTACAAGGGCATGGCGGAAACAGGGGCTACAGGCTGAGCAATACCTTTAGCGATGTTTTGGCTACAAATGCACTTAGCCTTGAAGGATTAACGGTATATCCTAACCCGGCATCGGGCATAGTGACTGTTAAAAATAAAGCATTACTTAGTGAGATAAGGGTTGTTAACCTTTTAGGTCAGGAAGTAGTATCGCAAAAAGCAAATGATACCGCTGTTCCGGTCAATATATCCGGATTATCTACAGGCACTTATGTGTTTAAAATTACTGCTGCCGATGGGCGTACAACTTCTGTAAAAGTGGTAAAGCAATAAATAATACTTACTAACTCTTGGTTTTTAGTTTTTTGAAAAGGCTCCCTGTTTAAGGGGCCTTTTCTGTGTTTAAAAATATGCCCTAAGCTGTATATTACCCGTATGTATGGTACTGCTGGTTTCGCTTTTTCGCCCTTGGTAGTTTACATTTATATCGAGAAACTGGGTAAGGTTTTTTTGCACGAGTAAGCGCCATGTAAGGTTTTGTCCGGGCTGTAAACCCTCAAGCATTTGGTAGGCTGCGGCACTGTTCTGGTTTCCTGTAAAATCATTTTTATATAGCGAAAATTCGCCGCTGGCGGTAAACTGCTTTTGCGATGCATAACTAAACGATGTGCCAAAACGCTGCTGATGCAACGTTTCCATTTCGCCAATTTTATTTTCCTGGTTTTGATATTCGTAAAACACATCCCAACTTGCGTTGCGCGAAAATATGTATGACACTTTAGGCCCCACCTGATAATTGTTTATGGTGTAGTTTTTACTGGCATAATCTTCTGCCGTGCTTGATGATTTTCCTTCCTGTCCGGCAACACTCAGCAGCCATGTTTTTTGTATAAGGTGGGCATATTGCAACTGGTGCGACAGTATTTTTGCATCCTGAGAACCTACTGTAAGCAAATTCTTGGTGCGGTTGCTTAAATAGGTATAAGTAACAGAATGATTTTGCTTACCGCGGTTATAAAACAAACTGTTTCTAAACGATGAGTTTAGCCCAAGCAAGTCGTTTTCGCTGGTAGAAAAAGGATTGAGGTCAAAATTATCGGCTTTGCGCTGAATCTTACGATCTATTAAAAATGAGCTTTGGTTATAAAAATAAGAAAGTAATTTTCTTACACCGGTCTTGCTCTGCCACTGGTTAGGATTCAAGGTAAGCGATTGCGAAAATTTATTTTGGTGGGTTCCTATATAAACCTGGTTTGGTAAATATACGCGTACATATATAGCCTGGTCCGGAAAGGGAGCCACTTCAAACTCCTGCAATTCCTGTATGCCGTTACCGTTATAATCATTCCAGCGGTACACACCCTGCCCGGGGTCTACCTGCAGGTAGGTAAACTCCTGCCGCGCAATCCTGCCCGATGATGTTTCATAAGCCGTACTAACCTGTACTAACTGATCCCAGTAGCGGTCGTTATATAGCAATCGTGAGTTAAGTGAGGGTTCACTGGCAATGGAAGGATCTTCAAATTTTAGCTTGCGGTAATTTACAAAAAGGCTCAGGTCGCTTTTTTCTGTTTTTATTAATCGCGACTTAAGGTAATACGAGCGCGAGGTATTTACTTTTTGCAGCAGCCCGTTAAACAAACTGTCGTTAGCCCGTTGCAAATAGCCTACCTCTACAAATACTTTAGTACTGTCGCCACGCCCCACAAAAGCACCATACTCTGTAAAACGCTGGCTAAGCGTAGAAAGCAGGTTTGTAGACTTTATAGTTTCTTTATTGTCTTCAAGCCGCAGCGTACCGCCTACCCAGTTTTTGCCAAAATGATATTTGGATAACGCCTCATTCCTTACAAATTCTGATTTAGAATAGTTACCATCGCTCTGTAACACACTTCCCCTGTTTTGTATAAAGAAGTTTCCAAATTTTATTTGCCCGTCTACCACATGGCGTGTGCCATTAAACGCACTCGAAAAATCGAGCTTTTCCAACTGGTAATTTACCTGTCCGTTCTTAGGCAATTTAAAAGTTGTACCTGCTGTAAGGTAACTTTGGTTAGCATCGGTAGTAATAAGGTTGTTAAGATTCCAGTCGCGGTTAAACTCTATATTAAACAGGCGTTCTATAGTCCTGAAATCTTTTTGCACAAACTGGTAATTGGCAAACGCATCAAGCTGCCAGCTGCCTGTATACACGCGTTGTTTTGCATTAAGCTTACCGGCAATGCCGTTGTTGTTGCCATCATCTACAGGCGAGTACAGGTTAAGGTCGTTATTGCTAATGCCTGCTTCAAAATCTATAATCGTTTTTTCGCTTGGGTTATACTTGCCCAGTACTGTGGCTATCTGAATTTTTTCGGGGGCAGTAATCCTGATGACCGGCTCATAATTACCCTGTGGAACACCGTCTACCGGGGCAATATACTGGTAAATTTTGCCCACAGCTGCGGCGTTGCTAAGCGTATAGTTACCCTGGTTAGTACCCACTAACGAGAAACGGACATTATAAAGAACATCATCCGGGTTAGTGCTGTACTCGTAAATTTCTATGCTGCCGTTGTTTATTTTTCGGTATAGTATCTTGTTTTCGGTATAGGTATCTACGTATGCAGATGGCGCTATCATCTGGCCGGTATTATCTCCTGCCTGCTGCAATATTGCTACCTGTTCGGGTGTAAGGTTTTGTTGGAGTGGCTGGTTTTTCATATCATTTTCAGAATATACAAAACCGCCGATGCTCCATTTTTCACGCTCATGGGTAACACCGCCATAGGTAACAAAGCGGGTATAATTTTGCTGCGAGTACTGATACTCTACATTAATACGCATTTCGCTCGTAATGGGGAACAGGGAGGTGAAAATTATTTCGCCTGCATTATAATCTATAACATAATCGTTGTTTTCGCCACGTTCCAATAAAATACCGTTAACATACACCCGTTCCGACCCTGATACTACCAGTACATACAATTCGCCATTATTGCCCGTAAGTTTATACGGCCCCTGGTTGCCTTCTGTGCCTGTAAATGTGCTGCGGGCATACTGGCCGCGTACAAGGGCCGCGGCGGCAAATATATTAGTTTTGGCTTCGGGCGTTCCAAAGCTGAATGTGGTAGATAAGCCTTGCACCTTTTTATTAAAGTTAAGAAAGCGCGACTGCCGGTTTTCGAGAAAAAGGTCGCCTGCGCGGATGTTCCATTTATCACTAAAAATCTCTATAAATATCTGGTCGAACTCGTCGAGCTTTTGCGAGTAGCCGCCCTCCTGCAAGGGTATATTACTATCCTGTATAGAGGCGCGCAGACTAACCTTGTCGCTAAGTTTTCCGGTAATTTGCAGGTCAAGGTTAGAGTTTACAACCGCATTCTGGTTATTGCCAATGGTAACGCCCCGCGTAATACTACCCGATGTGGTAAGCCCGCTAAAAGGTTTAAAAGTATTTAGTGGGTCCTGTACAACAGTATAGCGTTGGCCGGTATCTGCATCGTTAGGCACCACACGGCTGCTGTTATATATGCTGTATTTTTTAGTAAGGTATTCGGGGTAAGCAAGATAGTTTACAGTAAGCGAATCCTGTGTGGTAAAGCCGTTCTTAAAAGTGAGGAGCCCGATATTATAATCAACCTTATAATAACTGGTATCTATAGTTTTGCCTGCTAAATCCTGAAGCGAAAAATAAGCAGGGTTTATGCTCACGCTGTCTATACGTATGGTATCGCGCACGGCAGCGGTTTTTATGTTTTTATAGGGCGTAGGTGTTTCCTGCCCGTAAACGACAGAAACGCAACATAAAAGCACCCATAAAAGCCTGTTTTTAAGCATCACAGAAATATAAACTCAAAAACAGCAAAAGTAGTGTATTTAAAGAGAAGATTTAAGATATGGGTTTGCCTTGGTTTTTTACTCAAAAAAAATATTATAATAGGACTGCTGGTATAATTTTATTTAGCAGGTTACTATATTTGAGTAGATTTGGAAACATATACTATTAAATTATGAAAAACGTAGAATTAATTCTTGGGGGATTTGGTCTAACAGGTGTAGTTTTAAGTTTAAAGCTATTTCCGGGAGGAAGCATAACCATAATACTTTCCTTTTTATTGTTGGCAATATTATATTTATTTCTCAGCTTCGCGCTTATTAATAGTATAAGGTTTAGGGGTATATTTAAAAGTGAAAGTTATAAAGGGATTAAATCCTTTCGTATTATAGGGGCTGTATGTACCGGTATTTGTTTGTCGGTGGTGGTGATAGGTTTGTTATTTAAATTTATGTCATGGCCGGGAAGTTCGGCAATGCTTTTTGCAGGGCTTTTACCGCTTACGGTAATAGCTATAACAGCAACGGTTAAATTTTTTAGCACCAAAGAAATTTTCTATCGTAACATTATTATCCGGATACTGATTTATGGAGTGCCTGCTATACTACTTGTATTTTATCCAACACTTGTAAACGAAATTAGATACAGGGGTTATCCTGCCTATGTAATTGCTCTTAAAGCTGCCGATGAAAATCCTGATAATGAAGCACTGCAACAAAAAGCCGCCGAAGAGTTCTCGAAAATACAGAGTAGTAGCGAAGAATAATACTTTGTATTGCTCTATCTATAATACCCGAATTTACTAAAGTTGCTATTTTGAAAATAAAAAAATCCCTTATACTGAGGTATAAGGGATGGGTGTAATAATTGTTGGTGGTGGTTTTTTGTTTTCAGAAAGCTAAACAGTTACAGCAATGGCATGCTGCACTATTAACAGGCGGCAAGGTATAGCAAAATAGAATGGCTGTCAATACCCATTAATAGGGATATTTCAATAATTTTCAAAAAATAATTACACGTCCTAAAACAACAAAAGCCGTCCTGAAAGGACGACTTTTGTTTATAATTTAAACTTAACTAAAGCATTTCAAAATCCTGTGCATCGCCGGCAGCAGCTTTACGTACGTTAATTGCTTTACCATCGGCTCCTACAAGAAACGCTACAAACTCTACATTAGCAGCATTACTAATATTTGCCGGCAAGGTGGTATTAAACGTTTTGGTGTATATGCCGTACAGCTTTGTTTCGCTATCAGGAACTGCTTCACCAAGAATAGGGGTAAGGCAGGCACGTAATACATGGTTGTGAGTGTAATTTTCTAAAACATCTACACCATCAAAATAACTTGTATAGTTGTGCTGCTCATATAACAACCCATTCTCTAAAACATAAACAACAAGCTTTAGCCCGCTAAAATCAGCACCAAATTGTGCGCTAACATCCAGCGTAAGGTTGTTGCCATTAACAATGGGCTTAAGCGCAAGGCCTAATTTAGGGTTGGCACCCTGTGTTAAGGCAATAGCCTGTGCTATATTGTTTGGTTCGGGGCTTGTCCATAAAACCTTCCTGTTAAGAAACCCTTTAGGGTAACTTGGTATGTTCAGAGTAGCCTCCAGTTCAGACGCATCAAAATTATAAGGGTCATACACAATACTAAGCATATCGCTCGATGGCCTGTGTATAGCAACCGTAACAGCATCGTCGCTTTGGCCGTGTACAAGGTCTATGGCATAAGCTACACGCGGGCAGTAGCCGCACCATGTACCGGTATAATCTTCTATTAGTACCCTCTTGCGGAAATTAAGTTCTGTACCATCGCCAAAAGAAACTTCAACATTATCTGATGTAAGGTCATAGTAAGTAGCCTTAACATTATGCGTGCTTACTACTGCAGATGTAAGTTTATTGCCTTCTATGGCAGTACCATCTACATAAAAAACAGCGTCGTTAGTGTGTTCTATACCATTATTGTCCCTTACTGTAAAAGTTATGGTATCGCCAAAACGTTTCACAGAACTATCTGCTGTAAGTATTACAGAGTCTGAAGATTCTAAAACGGTATAATCAGACGAACAGCCCCATAATGCAAGGGCGCTCACGATAATAAAGCCAAATACTTTTTTCATTTAATGTGTAATTGTGGTAATCTTAAACTTAAGTGCATTAAGAGATTTGCTACTTTAGTTTTTAATAATTTTAATTTGTGCAGTTTTATTTTGTTGCGTTGTAAAACGTGCAAAATATACAGCCGATGTTAATCCTGAAAGGTCTATAACCTGGTTGTCGTTTTTAATAGCAATTGTTTTTACTACCTGTCCGTTAATGTTTACTACCTGTAATGTTGCAGTTTGATTTGCACTTACTTCAAGCTGGTTTTTTACTACAGTGTTTTTAACAGTAATGCCCATGTTTTGCAAAGCAGAAAAATCGGTAAGGCTGGCAGCAGGAGAATATACATAGTTAAACGTTCTTAATACTTCCAGGATCTCGCCACTGTCGCTCACCTTTACAAGGCTTAAAGAATAAGTAACAGGATCTACACCATTGCCCGGATTCGCATTTTGAAAATGATCTCCTTCAGGATTTGTTTCGCCCGGCTGTAATGTTAACCCGGCAACATCTGAAGGCACTGTAGACCCGGCAGAAATATTAAAATAGCATTCTGTACCAAAACAAAACTGTATGTTCATATTAGTAGGGTTGCTCAATGAGTTTGCTTTTAGCTTTAGGTTAATAGGCTCATCTGACAGGTTTGTAACAACAAGGTTAATTTTAGCCCTTTCTGTAAGGTTACTGAATGTAAATGTTTGCCCTTCGGTAATTTCCTCATCGTTGCCTAAAATAGAAACAACCTGTGCCTGTACTGATGCGCTAATGGCGAATAATGCTAAAAGGATAATTTTTTTCATGGTAATAGTAGTTATAAATTGCAATTTGTTTGTAATTAAAAGGCTACCGGAACCAGATAACCGGTTTCCGATAGCTTTTTTGTGGAATTAATTTGTTAAAATAGTTTATGCTTATTCAATAATTATTTTTTCTGTTTTTTGTGTAGTTGCACCTTTTATTTGTGCTACATACATACCTTTTTGCAGGCCGCCTATGTTTATACTGTTACCGTCTGTAATGTTTTTTGCAGTATGTACAATTTTTCCTGTAAGATCCATAATAGTAATATTTACAGGCTCCTGAGTCGTAAAATTAAGAATGCCTTTTGTAGGGTTAGGATATACAGCAAAATGTTTGCTATCAATACCTGGTGTAGCAGCTACAGATGATGTTATCAGGGCTGCATCGAGCATAATTGATGCGCCAAAGTTGCCATCTAAATATTCATAAATTTGTGTGTCGCCATTATATATCTCTACACCATGCACTTCATCTGCTGTAAGGCTGTATGTCCATCCGTCACGGTAAGAATCCCTAAGTTCTATTTTATAACAATCATCGCCTTCCGGTAATGTTACCATTGTAGATATCATTGTGTTGGCATCTGGTCCGCCTGCTCCACCCGCAGAGGCAGGGCCTGGTGTATAAGGTCCGCCACTTGCAACTACAGTGCCACTCGCCGTTCTTATTTTCCATGAAATTTCTCCTGGATAAGCATCAGTATGTATTCTTACTTCCAGTTCACGATTAGTTTGAGCAGCGTGAAATGCTTCAATATCAACTTCTTCGTTTAGTAAAGCTGGGTACGGCGGAGTCATACCATTAATGCTGGTAACCTCTACAGTATGCGCTGCATTGGCTGTAAATGTTGAGCTGTCAAAAGTAATAGTGGTTGTGCCATATTGTGCTATACCGGTAGAGCTGCTGTACTGCTTGGTAGAAAGTATGTTGCCATTTTCCTTTAGTACTACAGTTGCACTCAACATACGGTTTGTACCCAGGTTTTTTACTTTAGCTTTATAAACACCATCTGCCTGGCAAAAATATCCGGCGGCAAGATCAGTAAATCTTCCTTTATCATTAATGCCCAACATTGTTTCTGCGGCGCAGTTGCTATTTATCTGGTTTCTTAACTCTACAGCTGTGGGTTGTGTAAGTTCTGTGGTTTGGTAGTTGGGGCATATCATGTATACAGTAGGGAAATATTGTAAATTATATGCTACAGATATATCTCCGTTCGTATCGTCAATAATTGGGTAAGGCGAGTGTTGTGTCCAGTCGCCCCTGGTAGCCCTTGTGTCAGATGGTATATTAGTACCGTAAATACTTTCTACAGATGTACCCGGATCGCCTTCTATAAAAAGAACAACAGTTTCTTCAGATCCTCCCATGCCGTAAGACTCATGTAAGTCGGCAAGGGCTTCTGTACCATGGTATGCCCAGCAAGGACCACACCACGTTGCAGAAATATCTATAATAACTGTTTTTCCTGCATCCAGGTATTCATACAAATGATGTTGTACGCCATTAATATCTGTAGCGGTAAAGTCGGGGGCTATGCTGCCATTTGCTAACTGCGCCTGTGCAGTTAAACCCGCAAATACCAGCATTGCGCTAAGTAGAGTTTTTTTCATGTAAGTAAATGTTTGTTAGTTATGTTTTTTTAATAGACCCGAAAATTATGTAAAAAAAATGTTAACTGAGAATATTTCAATAAAAATATTCATTGATACTTTAATTTTTATTAAAATATCATTATTAATGCAGTATGATTTAATTTTATGCTGTAAAAATGGCATTTTAATAATTCTACTAACTCCATAGGATTATAATTTTCCTTAAAAACAGATAATTAGAATAATTTTTTTTTAATATTGCCACACAACAATTTTTTACTTAAAATATTACATAATGAAAAAAATTTTACTGCTTTTACTATTAATGTCGGGAACGGCGTGGGCGCAAAAAGAGATGCCTAACGTTACCATACAGTCAGTAAACAATAAATCGCTTAACGTTAAAAATGATTTTAGCGAAAAAGATAAATTATATATTTTTTCGTTTTGGGCTACATGGTGTGTACCGTGTATTAATGAGCTCGATGCTATTAATGAGCATTATGCCGACTGGAGTAAAGAACTTAATATGGAGGTTGTTGCCATATCTATAGATGATGCCCGTACACAAAAACGCGTTAAACCTTTGCTTAACGGGAAAAAATGGCCTTACACAGTATTGCTGGATGCTAACCAGGATGTAAAGAGGGCTCTTGGCATTGCTAACGTACCTTATACAATTGTTGTAAAAAATAAAAAAGTGGTTTACATACATAATGGTTACAGCCAGGGAGGCGAAATAGAATTGTATAATAAACTGAAGGAGCTGTAGGTAATGAAAAAAATAGTATCGCTGCTGCTTTTAACGTTAACTGCCGGCACAATAACGGCACAGGATAATGATAGCCTGCCTAAAAAAGATTACGGAAAAATTTATGGTGGGTTCGAGTCTAATTCACAATGGTATTTAAACGATAAAGGTACCGGTGTAAACCAGGATGCCGCCCCTATAAACGGTAAACCCATTCGCTCTAACAGTTACCTGCTTGTTAATTACCAGTATAAAGGCTTTAGTGCCGGTATTCAGGCCGAAGCTTATGAGCCTTACGCTCTGCTTAATTACAACCCCGGTTTTAAAGGTACTAATGTGGGTACGTGGTATGCCAGTTATAAAACTGCTAAGCTGGAAATTACAGGCGGCTATTTTTATGAGCAGTTTGGCAGTGGGTTATTGCTTCGTGCCTGGGAAGACCGCGCCCTTGGTATAAATACCGCTCTTCGTGGTGGGCGTGTGCTTTATAGAGTGTCAGACAATGTTAAGCTCACCGCTCTTTACGGCAGGCAACGATCTGGATTTGGTGTTTCTAATGGAGATATTTATGGTTTTGATGCCGATTTTAACCTGAGTAAACTGTTTAATTTTGAACAGTCAGATCTTTCTTTTGGTACTACATACGTGGGGCGCTATGAAAAGATAAATATACCAAACCCTAATTTTGATGCGCTTACAAATGCTGTAGGTGGCCGGGTAAACTTTATACATGATGCCTTTTACATATCGGGAGAATATAATTACAAGCAAAAAGATGGCGTACTGGATGTGCAAAATAAAATTGATAACAATTTTGTAAAGCCCGGTAGTGCTGTGCTTGTAAACCTGGGCTACTCTAAACAGGGGCTTGGTATAGATGCCACACTGCGCCGTACAGAGAATTTTAAGTTTCTTAGCGAAAGGGAACCCGGTTTTGTAGATGCTACGTCATCTACCTTAAATTATAACGATAAGGTATTAAACTTTACTCCGGCACTTACTAAACAGCACCACAGCAACCTTGCAAATATCTATGTTTTTCAGGCGCAAAGTAAGGTAGATTTTATTGGCACGCAAATACTAAAAGCGGGCGAAACCGGTGGGCAGATAGATGTGTTTTATGATTTTGCCAAAGGCACTGCTATAGGGGGTAAATATGGTACTAAACTGGCAGTAAATGTGTCCAGCTGGTACAACCTGGCGGGTACATACCGCTTGGCGCCGGCGCAATATGATACCAAGTTTTTTGGCGTAGGAGAAAAGTATTTCTCTGATTATAATATGGAGATACGCAAGCAATGGAGCGAGTCATGGCATACAGCATTTTATTACATAAACCAGTTTTATAATAAAGAGTGGCTTGAGGGTGGAGATAAAGTAAAAACAAATATTGTTACCGGCGAAGCTACCTATAACTTTAACCCTAAAACATCTATAAGGCTGGAGGCAGAACACATGTGGGCCGATGCCGATAAAAAGAACTGGGCGGGTGGCACCGTAGAGTTTAACCTTAATGATACTTACTCAATATATGTTTGGGATATTTATAACTACGGTAACGACGATCCTAAAAAACAAACGCACTATTACAATTTTGGCGGTGCCTACCGCATAGGTGCTACACGCATTGCTGCAAACTACGGCAGGCAGCGTGGTGGCCTTGTATGTGTGGGCGGTGTATGCCGCTTTGTGCCAGAGAGTACCGGTTTTACATTAAACATCAGCACAGCTTTTTAATGTATTATTTATAATATAGAGTCATCCCTGTAAATAAAATTACAGGGATTTTTTATACATCGTGTTTTGCCATGCAATTTTTGTTAATATTTTGTCGTTTTGTAATGATAACCAATTAATATACCTTACATGAAATTTATTTACGTATTGTTTGTTTACCTATACACCACCACTTTTTGTTTTGCACAAAAAACGTCTCAGGAGCTGGCATCGCATTTTATTAAAATAACCACTGATAATAATGTAGAGGGATATAAAAAGTTGTTTCCTACGGCAGAAACATTATCATTTTACATACGTGGTATAGATGCCAACGCTAAACTTGACGACCAGTTTTTTAAAACAGCCTATTTGAAGGGCGTTAACGATGCTGTGGCAAGTTTTTCTGAATTACAGGATGTACTGTCTCAAAAAGGTATCGACCTTAAAAAAGCCACCGTTACAAAAACAGAAACAAAGGCTAATGATATAGATATGAGCGAAGGCGGACAGGTAAACGGAGTTGCTAAAACAACTACTTTAAATATTCATTTTACAGCCGGTAACCAAAAATATGTATTAACCATACCAAGTGCTATAGAAGTTAAGGGGCAGTGGTATGTAAGCGGCGAGCCGTATGAAGTGGCATCAGAAAACTAAATTTATTACCTGCGGGGTTTAACGAATAATATTCGGGGTATATAAAATGATTGTAAATATCAATTTTATAAACCCTTTTTTTATTGAAAGGAAGAGTTATATAAAAACCTCGTCGGCAGGTGGGAAAACCGTTTCATCCTCAGAGAAATCAAGTATCTCTGCGCGCTCTACATAAAGCATAATTTCGTTAATGCCTTTTTTAAGGCTTAGCTCTGTGCTGTATTTACGGCTTGTAGCCAGTACCAGCCCCCCTTTAGACAGCCTGAAAAAGAATTTCCGGGCTAAATTGCCATTTTTTGTAAAGGCAAAAAGCGCAATGTTATCGCGTATTGCGGCTATCATCATTTCACAATCCGATTTTTGCTTGCAGCTAATGCTTGTAAAAATGGTTTTTCCTTTTCTCGATGTAAAAACAAATTTATACTCTCCGTTATACCGTTTGCTAATTACAAACATCCCCATAATTACTGTATTTTACCAAAATTGTGCAGCAAAATTTTAATTTACTATAGCTGCGATTCTCTTTTATATGCCCCAAAACTAACGCATAAATGCCTGCCTAAATAATATTAAGGCAAGCATTTATTAACAAAAAGGAATGGTTATCCTTATTGTAGCTGTAACAATTTTCTAATCAGGGCAATGCCTGTACAGAACAAACTTACTATGCGCTAAGCGATATTTGCGGGTAAATTTCCCTTAATCTTTTCTTGAAGCTGTTAAGCGAATCTTCCGTATCAGATATTATTTTATAGCGTGAGCCGGCATCATAGCCTGTTCTTTCAAAGGCTATATTGTTTCTTTTTAGCATGCGCTCTATAAGGTCGTGGTCTATAACATGTTTGTACAAAGTTCTAAAAATAGTGATGTGCATAGCTTTAGTTTTTTTGGTTATCAGTTACTTTTTTAGCGGGTAAAATGCCATGTTTAATGTAACAGGTTTCAACCTCTCAGATAAAAGTAATGAGAATCTTTTTTAAGAAGATATGTCTTAATAAAACTTTAGCACTATTAGCAATTTGTTAACCTTGTGATTTAAATTTCGATACAAAAATGCCGAATTGTTACTTAATTGCATCATTTTTAATAGTATAACCTAAAATCTAACAGCTTACAGGCAGTATAATATTTTTGATGCAGCTCTTCAACAATTTCCACAACATCATCGGTATCTTCAAACAGGCTGAAGAATGCTTTGTCGAGCCCGCTGCTGCTCACTTTTACCGATTCTTCACCGTATCCCGATATTGCCTTGGCACCCGTGATGTCTAAAAAGTATTGTGCTTCCTCCTCTGTCAGGTCTAATATTTTGGCATTTGCAAAATGCAGTATCTTTCCTTTCATCCTGCCTTCAAAAAGCTCTGCTATTTCCTCCAGGCTATAGTAGTAATTGTTAATGCGAATGTTGTTAGCCTCGCCCGGCATTACCAGGTATATTATTTCGTAGTTTTTAAAGTTGTGGTCGTCATACAACAAGGCGTTCAGGCTTTCCTCTAATCCCTCTATAGTGTCGCAGGTTTTGTAAATGCTGTCTATGCCCTGGTTAAAAGCAAGGTCTTCCAGGTTTTTTACCACTTCGGTAGTGCTGTCAGTCTCCACATCGGCAACCGCTTCGAGGCAAAAAATAAATTTTTCATAATCCATACAATTATGTTTTTGTGTAACAGTAACAAAACAAAAAGTATACCCAAAGTGTATTACACCGGCCTTTTGGCAGTATAAGTTCATGGGTGGGAAGAGTAGAGCTTACAGCGTGTAACTAAAGGTATCTTTTACATCGATTTCTTTCAGGTTGTCTACTATAGAATATTCTCCCGACAGGTTTATTCCTGTGGTAGTGCGTTCTAAAGTAATTTTAAGGAAACCATGCTTCATGATGCAATAGTTTTCAAGATGCACATTGTCTAATAAAGGATTATTAGGGCTGTAATTACTATCGCCTACATTTACTATAGAGTGCAACTCATCAAAACCACCCGCTCCGCAAACTACAAACGGTAGTATTTTACCGTCCGGGTATGTTTTATGAAAACGCTGGTAATTGTGCACGTGGCCGCTAAAAATTATATCGGGGCGCACGCCGCTTTCTTTAAAAGCATCTTCAAGAAATGTTATCATGGCAAGGCTCGAACCGTGGTTTTCGTCGGCAGTATAGGGCGCATGATGAATGGTTACAATTATTGCCTTATCTGGGCGTTCTTTGCCGGCGGCTATAAGTTCCTTTATAAACCATTTACGCTGGTCTTCGCCTATAAAACCATACTTAGGTACGTTACTGTGCAGTCCTATAATAGTTGCTAAAGGAGTATCAAACGTCCAGTATACATTAGGCTGCGTCATGCTTTTGCGGTTTACATCTTCGGCAAAAGGTATGTGCCGGCTTTCGGTATCGCAAAATACCGCTTTAAAAGCATCGAGGCTGTGGTAGGGTACAGGGTTGGTGGGGTTAACATCGCTGTCGTGATTACCGGCAATGGCAAATATAGGTCCCGGATAGTCTTTATAAGGTTTAAAAAATTGTTGCTCATATTGTTCTGCCTCGCCATAGTGGTATACCACATCGCCCAAGTGATAAAGGAATGCCGGCTTTTCTAAGGCGTCGCTACCGGCAATTTGCTGTATCAGTTGGCGGGCAATTTTTTGTTGGCCTTCCGGGTAGCGAATACCGCCGGTATCGCCTACCATCTGGAAACTGAATTTATCGGGCGAAACTTCCGCAAATTTTTCCAGGTTAAGGTGGTAAGGGTAGTTATCTATGGCAGGCTGTAATATAAGGGCCTTATAGTTATCGTCTGGCTGGTTAAGTTTTATAATAGGGCGGTCATACTTTTTAGTAGGCTGAGTAGTCATAAAATAGGGGAAATAGGTAGTGCTTAAATAATAATTGCAAGATAAGGCACACGCCGCATACCGCCATAGTCTTTTTGTGTTTTATAACTTAGTGGTAACATTTGAAGAAAAAGTGGGGCTCAAATCATTTACAAAACAATTACTTAAATGATATGTATTTATTCTATTTTAAACACAACAGATGTTGCAAATGGCATTGCTTCAGGGCAGGTTACTACGAGGCCTTCGGGCAATTGTTGCCATTTTAATTTGCCATTATAGCCTAATATTCGAACATTTTTTATCGGATGATTGAAAAGTTTAGCTTCCGTTCCTAATGATTCAATAGTGAGTACTGCACCTGGTTTAGGAATGGTCATACTAAATATGTACAGAGAACCATTTTTACCTACCGTAAAGCGAAAGTCCTTTTCGCTAAATTTAAATTCTGCCTGCCTGCGCTCTAATTTGCCACCGGGTAACATTTTTAGTTTACCATTAATATGTTCGCCTTCGCCGGGAATACTCCATGCATGGCTGCCATAAACTGCCTCTCCATTTTTTCGCATCCAGTTACCTACTTCTTTCAGCATTTTTTCGCTCCCTTTATCTAATGAGCCGTCAGGAAGTAATGAAATGCAGATAGCAGCATTACCATCCCGTGCTATGGCTTCGATGATATACTTTATCATCATACCAGAGTCATATGTGAAGCCCGGTGCATAAAACCAGTCACCTACAGGTACTTCGGCAATCCATGGCTGATCGGTTTTTATATCTGCAGGAACTCCAAATTCTTCGGTGGTTACTGTGCCATTTGTTCTGTTCCTGAATTTTACGATACTAAAAGTATTTACGGTTCCCCTTTTGGCCAGAGTACGATTATAAAAATCGGCAATAACGGTTTGCATTGCATTAGCTTTATACCCGGTGCCGGTGCCATCGCCTGTAAATGGTCCCTGAACGGTACCATCGGTATATATAAAATCCGGATCATAATGCTGCACAACATCCATCATTCGCAGTGCCCAATTAGTAACATACCATTTGTTATAAGCTAAATGTCTGGAAAAAATACCCGGCTCCGGAGGCGACCATGGAGATGCGGCCGCGGCCGCTACACCTTTGTATTCGCGTAGATCAATGCCGTACAAAAGCTTGGGGTCGAGCCCTTCCCACCATTTCCCTTTGCCATCTGCCAGGGTAAGATTGCCGTCATAAGGTATTCCTTTTTTGGCTCCGTTAGTGTCGCTGCCAAAAGCCGTTTGCCACCACCACCAAGTATATTCATGATGAAAAGTTACTCCAAATTTTATACCGGCAGCCCGGGAAGCAACAGCCCACTCATTAATTATATCGCGCTTTGGCCCTACATTAACTGAATTCCAGGGTTGATATTTTGAGTTCCACAGGTCATAATTGTCATGATGAACGCCTTGTATCATTAAAAATCGCGCACCGGCATCTTTATATATTTTGGTAAGCTTGGCAGGGTCAAGTTGTTTAGGGTTCCAGTCTTTCAGTATCTCTTTATAGCCTGATTCTGATGGATGCCCCTCTTTTTTTAAATGATTTTTGTATGCAAGATCTCCCGGAGTATACATTCTACGGGCATACCAGTCGCCACTTTCTCCTGACGCCTGTGGGCCAAAATGCACCCAGATACCAAATTTTGCGTCTCTTAGCCAGTCAGGTTCACCGGGGTAGTTTTTTTCAATAGATGCCCAGTTAGGTTCAAAGGGGCCTTTAGCAATAGGAATGTCCAGTTGTACTTCGGGAAAGGTTTTAGAATCTCCTAAGGGAATGCTGTCTGTTGAAAGTTTAACAGGAATGGAAGGAATAGGATTATAATTATATTTAAGTTGCTTATCAACTTTTTGTGCGTGACCATTTAATGCAAACAGGCACAGTATTATATAAAGTGAAGTTGTATTTCTCATAAAAAGTAAATAATTGCTATAACAGCGATGAGGCAAAAGTAGTAAAGCAGAAAGTTGTAAATTTGTCTTAAAAAGACTTTTATTTGTCATGATACAACCTATTTAATATTATATGCAGACTAAAAGAACTTTAAAGCAATTTCTTTCACTACTCAATACCGATTACGTAAAATTGGACTATAGATGGAACTATAAAAATGTTATAAGCCCGTACCATAGGATTTACTTTATTGATAGTGGTAATGGCATAGTAGAAGATCAGGAGAATATCTTTACATTAGAGCCTGGTTATTTATATATAATACCGGGTTATACACTGTGTAACCTTGTTTGCGAAAGTTATTTAAGTCAATATTTTGTTCAATTTTTTGAAGAGTCTCAAGACGGCACATCATTATTTGATAATTCCCATTTTGTTTGCAAGGTAGCAGCGCGGGAAATTGACATTATAAACTTTAAACGGCTTGTAGAAATCAATCCCGGTCGTGGCCTTGATCGTTCCGATGATCCTGAAATTTACGAAAAACACAGCTACTATCAAAAATACCAGTCACTTAACGACCTACAGAGCCATACGGACTTTATAGAAACCCAAGGTATTTTGCTGCAGCTAATTTCAAGGTTTTCAAAGCCGCAACACTATTATAATCAAAAGGTCAAAGATAATCCTAATAAGATAGTAGACGCGATCCGTTTTATTTCAATAAATCTTCAACAGGATCTGTCCGTCGATTTCCTGGCCAATAGATACAACTGCAATCCGAGCTATTTTTCGAGGCTCTTTGAAAAACACATGGGTATAAGGCCCCAGGCTTATATTATCCAAAAGCGCATAGAGCGGGCTAAGCACATAATATATTCAGGATCGCTGTCACTCACAGACGTTGCAGAACGCACAGGCTTTGGGAGCCTTTCAAGTTTCTCAAAAGCATTTAAATGCGAAACGGGGCACTCTCCAAGAGATTATAAAAAATTAATGTCAACATCTGGTAGTACTATGAATGGTATTGATGGATAAAGGACATCATAAAAGTATGTGTAGTATGAGCAATCTTATACAATCCATGTGCTTAGATTAATAATAAAGAATCAAAGTTGTAGTGATATCAAATAAAAACTCCTTCAAAAATCGATGATTTTGAAGGAGTTAGTTTTGTGCGGGTGATAGGACTCGAACCTACACACCTTGCGGCACCAGATCCTAAGTCTGGCGTGTCTACCAATTTCACCACACCCGCGGGTATACTAAAATAGTATCTTGCGTCATTACAAGGCTGCAAAGATACAATTAGTTTTTAATTTTCAAAGAAAAGCATAATAAAATAATAATAGTGTAGTCTTCGGCCATCAGTCTGAGGATTTAAAATCAGGTTATTGTCATTATACGGCTATTGCAAAAAAAAGAAATTACCTTTTAATTGTTTTGATAATGAGATGATTAACTTATTTTTTGTACATTCCCTACAGTTTACGCATGGCAATGCATTCATGTTTATAAAGTGTAATAAGACAGTAATAATAAAACAACAGTATATGAAAAAAATAGTGGTTATGGCATCTGTGTCATTTGCAAGCGGCATTCTCTTTGTAAATATTTATAATTCGCTGGTTAATGCTGTTGCTGTCGAAAGCGATATTCCGTCATCGGTAATTGCCACGAGAGAATATTTTAAAACAGTAAATCCGGGAGATTTCTTTAAGATATTTTCTCCGCTTACCCAGTTGTTAGCGTTAGTATCCCTTATTTTATTTTGGAAAAGATCGCCATCAGTGCGGTTGTTTTTGGCACTCGCATTGCTCTTTTATATGTCGGCAGATGTATTTACATTTATCTATTTCCATCCCCGAAACGATATAATGTTTCTCTCTGAAAAACTACCGGATACCGAAACCCTTAAAAGGTTAGCGTCGGAATGGAGCTCGATGAACTGGTTACGGTCGCTAATAGTGCTTTTAGGTATCATGTCTTCGTTTATTGCAATCCATAAAATTTATACAGAAAAGGTAACCGAATAAAATTTCACTAAATGCAAAAAGCCTCTGATTTCTCAGAAGCTTTTGTTGTGCGGGTGATAGGACTCGAACCTACACACCTTGCGGCACCAGATCCTAAGTCTGGCGTGTCTACCAATTTCACCACACCCGCAGGCAGATAATGTAACCGATAATTTGTTTCATTATTACGGATGCAAATATACGACTGTTTTTGAACTTTCAAATTAAAAACCGAACTTTTTATCATTTTATTTTTTCGTATTTTTGATGCTCAATCGTATATCACTAATTTATAATGGATAACATAAAAAACTACATCGATAAAAACAAAGATCGATTTATAGATGAACTTATAGAATTGCTTAAAATACCCTCTGTTAGTGCAGATAGTGCCTATTCTCAGGATGTAATTAATACTGCAGATGCTGTTAAAAGCAGGCTTGAAAAAGCGGGTTGCGACTTTGTAGAAATTTGCGAAACGCCGGGCTACCCTATTGTATATGGCGAAAAAACCATTGATAAAAACCTGCCCACCATACTTGTTTATGGCCATTATGACGTTCAGCCTGCCGATCCGGTAGAATTATGGACATCGCCACCGTTTGAACCAGTCATTAAAAAAACTGAATTACACCCTGATGGTGCCATATTTGCCCGTGGCTCCTGCGACGATAAAGGCCAGATGTACATGCACGTAAAAGCGCTTGAATATATGGTGCAAAGCAACAGCCTGCCGTGTAACGTTAAGTTCATGATAGAAGGGGAGGAAGAGGTAGGATCGCCAAGCCTTGCATGGTTTGTAGCGCGTAACCAGGAAAAACTTAAAAACGATGTTATCCTTATATCTGATACAGGGATGATATCTAACACGCAGCCATCTATTACTACCGGCCTGCGCGGACTTAGCTATGTTGAGGTTGAGGTTACAGGCCCTAACCGCGACCTGCATTCCGGCCTTTATGGCGGTGCTGTGGCAAACCCTATTAATATACTGGCTAAAATGATAGCCCAGTTACATGACGATAATAACCATATTACCATTCCTGGTTTTTATGACAAAGTGCATGACCTGAGCCGTGAAGAGCGCGACGAGATGGCTAAAGCGCCTTTCTCTCTTGATGCATATAAAAAAGCACTTGATATTGAAGATGTATATGGCGAAGCAACTTATACTACTAACGAGCGTAACTCTATACGCCCAACGCTCGATGTAAATGGTATTTGGGGCGGCTACACCGGCGAGGGTGCTAAAACGGTTATTGCCAGTAAAGCCTACGCAAAAATATCTATGCGCCTTGTGCCGGACCAGGACTGGAACGAAATTACAGAACTGTTTACCAAGCATTTTACTGCCATAGCACCTAAGGGTGTAAAAGTAAAAGTTACACCGCACCACGGTGGGCAGGCTTATGTAACCCCTATAGATAGTATAGGCTATCAGGCTGCGGCACTGGCTTATGCCGAGAGCTTTGGCGTTAAGCCTATCCCGGTACGTTCCGGTGGTAGTATCCCTATTGTGGCATTGTTCGAAAAAGAACTTAAAAGCAAAACCATCATGATGGGCTTTGGCTTAGACAGCGATGCTATACACAGCCCTAACGAGCATTTTGGTATTTTTAATTACCTTAAGGGAATAGAAACAATACCTTATTTCTACAAATATTTTACAGAACTTTCTAAATAGAGTTTATATAAGTTTTACAGTCGCAGTCACAGTTTACAGTGCTCCTGAACCTGAAAACTGCTACTGCGACTGCTTACTTTAAAAAATCCGCTTTCTAAAAAAAGCGGATTTTTTTATTGATAGCTAACGGTAGTATAACCAAAGCCGATATTAAAATCGGGATATTTTTTTTGCTCGTGCAGTGCAGGTTCATTAATAGTTTGCCAGCTACTATTTTCCATAAAAGGAAATTTCACAAAGGTTAGTGTTCCTTTTGGCCTTTCTGTTAGCGGGAAATTAGGCTGCATCCATTTAAAAAATTTAATGGTTGTATCGCCATTACGATCAACATTTGTATAAGGCAGTTCCTTGCTTAAATTGCCGTTTTCATCGGCTTTGCCTAACATGGTAAGCTGTACAAATAGGCCACTGGCGGGCAGCGGTAGTTCTTCGTCAAGTTTTAAATCAAACTGTTTGTCATTTATATTGTTGGTTATTACAGCATACTGTTCATAATCATTTAGTTTTTCGCCCGGCAGGCCATTGTTGTTAGCCAGTATTTCTACCCTTACCAGTGTACGAAACACTATCTTTTCAAATACGCCGGGGTATCCTTCTGCCTCAAAGGCAATTTTAAAAAGCGGCAGTGTAATCGCGGTAATGTAAGCGTCTGTTTTAGCAGCAGGAACTAAAAAAGCATATTGTGCAGTGGCGCGCGACATTTCGAAGGCACGGGTATCCTTGTGTATTTTTGGTTTAACCACCAGCTCTTTTCGTTTAATTTTTTTAGCCTGTGTTACTATAACCTCATTAAGCTGTATGGGTTTTGGCGCAAGGTAAACCACCTGCATCTTTCTTTGTATTGTAACGGTTTTATCTGCATAGCCAATAGATGATATCGTTACAATATTTACGAGTGTATCTGTCACTATGGCCATACCATTAGCATCGCTGTATATACCATAATTATTATTAAGATTTATGGCAGCATAGGCCACTGGGATTTTAGTAACGCTATCGAGCACGGTAAGCTGTTTTTGGGCAAAAGCCAATGTAGTAATAAATAGAAAAAAGGTAATGTGCTTCATGTTAGTCTGCTAATAGAGGCTAATATCTGCAATAAACGTTAAATATCAGGCTGCTAACTAAAATTTTTTTAGAAAAAGTTGCACGGATTAATTTTTATTCTACATTTGTAGAACATAATCTAAATTTGTAGAACATGCAGTTAACAAAAACCGAAGAACAGCTCATGCAATTTTTGTGGAAAGCAGAAAAAGCATTTATGAAGGACCTGCTGGATGCGTTCCCAGACCCGAAGCCCGCCTCAACAACTGTTGCTACAATGCTTAAGCGAATGACCGATAAAGGATTTGTAGGCTATACCGAATATGGCAAAAGCAGGGAATATTATCCGGCTGTGCCAAAATCTGATTACTTTTCTAAACAGGTAAACGGAATGATAAAAAGTTTCTTTAATAATTCGGCATCGCAGTTTGCCTCCTTCTTTACAAAAGAAACCGATATGACTGCCACTGAACTGGAAGAACTACGGAAGATTATCGACTCGGAAATTCAAAAGAAGAAGCAATGACCGATTTTTTAATTAAGTCATCTGTTACAATGGTATTGCTGCTTGGGTTATATCATTTGTTTTTAGAGCGCGAAAAAATGCATCGATTTAACAGGTTTTATTTACTGTTTGCCCTTGCGTTTTCGTTAGCCCTGCCTTTTATAACTTTTACAGTTTATAAACAGGTTGCAGGCGTTCAGGATAATGTTGCTACAGCCCAAATGTCAATGCAGCAGCTTACTGTTATGCCGGTTGAAGAATCTGTAAGCTATATGCCCTACCTGCTTATGGCAATTTATATGTCTATAACGCTTGTTCTCCTATTCAGGTTTGTAAACAACCTGTTGCATTTTAAAAAGGCAATACGCTCCAATAAAACGGTTATTCATAAAAATGCTGTGCTGATTCTGTTAAATGATAAAATATTGCCCCACACATTCCTGCATTACATTTTTATCAATAAACAAGAGTATGAAAACCGCCTTATAGAAGATGAGCTTTTTACCCACGAACTTACTCATGTAAACCAAAAGCATACGCTCGATATATTGTTTATAGAAGCATTGCTAACGGTTTTTTGGTTTAACCCATTACTGTATTTTTATAAAAAGGCCATAAAGCTTAACCATGAGTTTCTGGCCGATGAAGCAGTAGTGTCTCAAACTCATAATGTTATTAACTATCAACAATTGCTGTTGCAAAAGGCGGTACCTGCCACGCAGTATTACCTGGCAAGCAGCCTGAATTTTAGTGTAACAAAAAAGCGTTTTACCATGATGACAAAAGATACACCTAAAGGTAAAGCCACAGTGCTTAGGTTTATTGCATTGCCTGTTATTGCTGCACTTGTTTTTACACTATGTATACAAACCGTTGCGCAAACAAAGGTACAGCCGGTTGCTGAAAAAGCATTTTCTGAAAAGGATTCTGACAGGGATACTTATTTTGAAGGTGTAAGGGTGCGTGTATTAAACAGCGACAAGGTTAAAATACTATATAAACCGTATGAACAATTTACCGAGGCAGAAAAAGATAAATACCTGCCGCCCGTACCCGAACCAATGAAGAAAATGCCACCCACGGCTAAAGAGTTTGAAGCTTTAAAAAAGGCAAAAAAGTGTGTGGTTTTTATTGATTCTAAAAATGTAAGTAACAAGGAACTTGGTAAATATAATGCAGAAGACTTTGCTGTATATGCAGATCTTACCGCTTATGGGAAGGAACTAAAAATTCCGGGTTATTTGTTGCTTACAAATGCTTATTATGAGAAGGAAGTAAAAAACGAAAATAGTCAATACAAATTTGAAACTTATACAGCCATAATGCTTGAGGATGATAAAACAGGAAAACTGCAGCCTGTAATGTTACCTGAGCACATGGGGACTAAAGAATTTTTAAAGCAAAGGGAAAAATTAAAGGCTGCTAAAAATGGTAAACCTGCTTTAGCAAGAAACAGTATATCAAAGAATTCAAAAATTTAAAAAAGAACGATTCTGTAAAGAAATAAATAAGGTCCATCAATTGAAATAATAACCAAAACCACAACACCATGACCGATTATCTTATAAAATCTACCACTGCAATGGTGGTGTTACTGGCCATTTACCACCTGTTTTTAGAAAAGGAAAAAATGCACCGCTTTAACCGTGCTTACCTGCTTTGTGCCCTGGTATTCGCGTTAGCACTTCCTTTTATGGCATTTACCATATATAAGGAAGTTGCAGCAGAACCACAGCCGGTTTTTGTTGAGGAGATACCCATGCAGCAACTTAATGTAATGCCGGTTGAAGAACCTGTAAACTACATACCCTACCTACTTTTAGGGATCTATCTGGCAATAACATTGGTACTCATATTCAGGTTTGTAAATAACCTGTTGCATTTTAAAAGAACAATAGCTGCAAATGCAACGGTAACGTATAAAAATGCTGTGCTGGTTCTGTTGCCCGGTAAGGTATTGCCGCACACATTTTTGCATTACATCTTTATTAATAAACAGGAATACGAAGACCGCCTTATAGAAGACGAACTTTTTACCCACGAGCTAACCCATGTAGCCCAGAAACATACGCTCGATATATTATTTGTAGAAGTACTGTTAACGGCCTTCTGGTTCAACCCGCTGCTGTATTTTTATAAAAAGGCCATAAAGCTTAACCATGAATTCCTGGCCGATGAGGGTGTGGTATCCCACACGCATAATGTTGTAAATTATCAAAAACTGCTGTTGCAAAAAGCAGTACCGGCTACGCAGTACCACCTTGCCAGCAGCCTGAATTTTAGTGTAACAAAAAAACGTTTTACCATGATGACAAAAGCCACACCAAAAAGTAAAGCACTCCTGCTTAAGCTTGCTTCGCTGCCTGTTATTGCAGCACTTATTTTTGCCCTTTGTACAGAAACTGTTGCGCGCTCTAACGAGTACACGGAGGTTGAAGCGGTTGCCGAATATGAGCCACAGCAACAAACTACCACTGTTAAGACAAGCGACCGGGATAGTTATTATGCAGGTGTAAAAATTGTTGTGCTAAACCATGACAGGATTAAAATAGTAGATAAGTTATATGAACAGCTTACCGAAGAAGAAAAGGACAAGTACCTTTTTCCTGTGCCTAAACCTGCACAAAACAAACAACCTACAGAAAAACAATTTACAGACTATAAAGACAAAAGTAAATATGCCATCTGGATAGATGGGAAGCATGTAGATAATAAAGAACTCAACAATTACAAGCCAGGAGACTTTGCCTATTATCAGGGAAGTTCAGTTTCAAAGAATGCTCGAAGTAAAGCATTTCCGCAGCCTTACCAGTTTACGTTGTATACCCCGGCTTATTTTGATAAAACACTTAAAAATTCTCATAAAAAATATGGCAGCGACACCTTTACGGTTGTAATGGGTAAATATACACCTGAAATAAAAACAACGGGGGAAGAGCCAAAAAAACAAATTCAGGATGAAAATTTGATAGCTGTTAAGGCCATAGCGCAAAATGACACTGTTAAAAAGACAAGGGAAGAAATGCTACAGGCAGAGCTTGAAAAAAGAAAAGCCGCGATAATGGCTAAAAAAGCTGAAATTGATAAGAAGAGAAGTGAAATGATGGCTAAAAGAGATTCTGTTAACGGCTCAAGAACAGAAATAATGGATGACAGCCGCCGTGCAAAAATAGATAGCGAAAGGGCAAAGAAAGATCAATTAAAAGCTAAAATAATTGCCGAAAGAGAGCTGCCGAAAGTTCCTGCCGTTTATCAGGAAGATAAAATATATTCTGCAGGGCAGGTTACTGTTCAGCCCGAATATCCCGGAGGTATTCCTGCATTTTATGCAGATATTGCTAAAGAAATAAAAACTCCTGAAGGGCTTAAAGAAACCGCAAGGGTATACGTGTCTTTTGTTGTAGAAAAGGATGGAAGCATAAGTACTATAAAGATAATGCGCGAACCCGTAGGCCTTAATTTAGGTACAGAAACGATTATCGCGCTGACTAAAACAAAAAAATGGCTTCCGGCAACGGTAGAAAATAAGGCTGTTCGTTGCAATTACCATTTGCCCATTAGTTTTACTGCCAAAAAATAAATTTGAGTTACTTTAGTTAGAAGATTTCCGCCCACCGTGGCGGATTTTTTTTGTAAATCAAAACATGCCAGCCCGTTAACAACATTGTATTAAAAAAGGCGTTACATTTGTAGCCGCTGTATTAATCACACAGTTGTTATTATTAACCTGCTTTTGCAGCAGGCACATCAATCATCACATCAAAAACGAATACCATGCTGAAACAATTTTTTATTACCTGCTCCGGGGCAGATAAAACCATTATTTACTCCTGCTCTAACGGCGAGCAAAACAAGTATGCCGGTATAGGTGCTACTGTTTTTTTTACCGCACTCCTTGCCTGGATAGCGGCCTCTTATGCACTTTATACGGTTTTTGATAGTATATATACCGCCACATTCTTTGGGCTTATATGGGGGCTGCTTATTTTTAACCTCGACCGTTTTATAGTATCTACCATTCGCAAGCGCGACCGCTTTGGGCAGGAATTTTTGCAGGCTACACCACGTATTATACTGGCCATAATTATTGCCATTGTAATTTCTAAACCGTTAGAAATTAAGATTTTTGAAAAAGAGATTAACGCGGTTTTGCTTAAAGAAAAAAATGCTATGGCAATTGCCAATAAAAAAGAGGTGGCAAACTTTTTTCAGGGCGACCTTGACAAGAACAAGGCGCAAACGGATAGTTTAAAATCGGACATCGTTAAAAAAGAGAAAGAGGTTAACGATTTGTACGCCACTTATATTACCGAAGCAGAAGGTACTAAAGGTACCCTTAAAATGGGTAAAGGCCCTGTGTATAATGAGAAACGACAAAAGCATGATGCTGCCCTTAAAGAGTTGGATGCGTTGCGCAAAGCTAATCTTGCAAAGATTGCCGAAAAAGAAAAGCTGGGTACTACCCTGCAAGCCAGCCTTGACAAGAAGGTTGCCGATACGCAACCTGTTATTGATGGGTTCGACGGACTTATGGCGCGTATTAATGCGCTCAATAAATTGCCGTTTTTGCCTTCGCTGTTTATAATGCTTCTTTTTCTTGCTATAGAAACATCTCCCATTATTGCTAAGCTACTTTCTCCTAAAGGGGAGTATGATTTTAAGATAGAAGATGGCGAAGCCGGAATACGCACAAACCTTGCTCAGAGCAACCACCAGCGCGAACTTATGCGCACTACAGATGCCGGCATTTATGATGATGTGTATGCCGAAATAAGAAACGACCGTGAACTATACAATTATAAGAAAAAGAAAGCGATCGAGCTTTTAGAGCTGCAAGCCGACCGCTTTAGCGAAAAGCAAAAGGGTGCCATGTAATTGCTGTTTTTGCTCAGCAGTATTTATTACAGAGTTAAAATAAAGATAGTGTGTAGCAATTTAATGTTGCGTATGACAAAATAAGTGTGATTTTTACGCTTTTTTCTTATCTCTTTTCAGATTTATATAACAAGCTTTTGTGTGAGGAAATAATTTAATTTCTTTGTCTTTAGTCAATACGTTGTTTGTTAGTGTTTTATGTATTTTCGTTTAATAGGTGTGGCATATTAATATAACGAAAATTGCCTCTTTAGTTATCTTTTATAATTGAACATCCTGATTTAAAAACGTAGCAACTTTAAGGTTAAGAAAAGGTTTCTTAAAACTTTTTTCTGCCATTTAATTTATTGCTTCCTATGTGTACAATAAACCGCGCTTTTTAAATTTAAAGTATGTTAGTTTGACCATAAGAATGGGTAACTAAAACGTTTTTCGCTCATAAATTTGTAGTATTATTATTACAATAATTATATTTTGTATTTAAATTCCTGCCAAAAAAAGCATAGTTTTAATTAAATTGAGGCTATTTATGGGTAGTGTACAATAAATAAGTGTGATTTGTGTTATTTATAGGAATGTATATTAATTTCAAATAATTATTAATGAATAGTAGGTTTGAGTTGCTAAAAATTGATTTTGTTTAAGTAAATGCCTGCAATGGGATGTTTCCGTGCCATTATTGTTGGGATAAATTATTGTTAAGAATTGATAAAAAAAATCATTTTATTTTTTTTTACCACCTAATAATATAAATTTGCCAATCTTATGCCGAATAAATTATATCAATAAGAAACTATTATTATTAAAAAATCAGAAAACTAAATTTTTAAAAAAAATGGCAAACGCATCTATTCAAAAGGTTGAAAAAAAGGAAGGTTCTAAAGGGTCTAATATATTTGCAGGTCTTGCAATTGTTGTATGTCTTCTTGTAGGTGTCCTTGTATGGAAGTTTATAATGGGTAGCCCATCTAACTTTGAAGGTGGAACTACAGAGGGGCATCCACTTGGATTTTTAGGTACTGTTTACAAAGGGGGAGTTATCGTTGCTGTGCTTCTTGGTTTATTAATGATGGCACTTGTATTCTCTATAGAGAGGTTCATGGTAATATCTAAAGCTGCCGGTAAAGGTAACGTAGAGGCTTTTATTGCTAAAGTACAGGCGCAAATTAAAGGTGGTAACATTAACGAGGCTATGGCTGAGTGCGACAAACAACAAGGTATTGTTGCTAACGTTGTAAAAGCAGGCCTTTTAAAATATGAAGAAGTAAAACGCGAAGGTTTTGACAGCGAAAGAGCAGAAGCTGCAATTCAGCAGGAGCTTGAAGAGGCTACGTCTCTTGAAATGCCAATGCTTGAGAAAAACCTTGTAATCCTTTCTACACTTGTATCTATTGGTACACTTGTTGGTCTACTTGGTACAGTATCTGGTATGATCAAGGCGTTCTCTGCGATGGGTGCTGGTTCTACTCCAGATTCAGCTCAGCTTGCCGTAGGTATCTCTGAGGCACTTATTAATACTGCTACAGGTATTGGTACATCTACAGTATCAATTATTGCTTACAACCTTTTCACTACTAAAATTGACAAACTTACTTACGCTATTGATGAGGCAGGTTTCACAATTGCTCAAACTTACAGAAGGTTTAGAGCTCGTGCAAACAACGCATAATTAGATAGTTAAAGTTTAAAATAATAAGGCAGGAAAGCGTATCTTTAATGGTGCGCTTTTCAGGGTGCCTTGGCTAAATAAAATATAATAATGGCTAAACATAAAATATCCAGGAAAAGTACAAGGATAGACATGACCGCAATGTGCGACGTGGCATTTCTTTTGTTATCTTTCTTTGTTATGACTGCTACTGCAAAACAGCCGGAACCAAAACCGGTTGATACGCCGGCATCTACTATTATTGATAAGCTGCCCGAAGAAGGTGTGGCTACCATTACAGTAGGAGATAAGCAGGTGTTTTTTACCATACCAAGAGCTTCGCGCAGGGGAACACTTGAGCGTATAAGCCAGGAAAAAGGTCTTACTTTTACAGAAAAAGAATATAAGGCTTTTGAAGGTATGGATGGTTTTGGAGTGCCTTTAAACCAGTTGAAGAGTTTGTTATCTAAGTCTTCTGCTGTAAGAAACGCTCCGGGTGTCCAGATAGGTATTCCTTACGATACTATTAACGACCAGTTGTCTGACTGGGTTAAACTTGCAAGGGAAGCGCATAAAGCAATTTATGAAGACCAACTGCAAACAGGTAAAATTAATACTGAAGAGTTTGGTAAAAAAGCAGATCTTGGTATCGCTATCAAAGGTGATGCTAAAGAAGATTTTATGACCGTAAAAAGAATTATTGATATTTTGCAGGAGCAGAAAAAAAATAGATTCTTTTTAATTACAGGTTTACGTAACAAAGATTTTTAATATTATAAAATAATATAAAATGGCAGAATTAAATACCGGCGGCGGCAGTGGCGACGGCAAGAAAGTAAGAAGTAAAAAATCAAATCCCGGGGTTGACCTTACCGCGATGGTAGATTTAGCTTTCCTTCTTATTACTTTCTTTATGCTTACCACTACGCTGTCTAAACCACAGTCTATGCCTCTGGCTATGCCGGATAAAAACCCCAAAGATCAGGTTATAGATAGGACTCCTATCCCTGAAGACAGGATGATGACAATTCTTATAGGTAAGGATAATAAGATACTTTGGTATATGGGTATACTTAAAACGCCAAGGATTCAGCCTACAGAAGCTGCCTTTGGTAAAGATGGAATTAGAAGGGAAATCCTTAAAAATACCGCCTACGCTAAGAAATTTACTGATAAGGCTGACGAAGGGCTTATTGTAAACATTAAGGCAAGTGATGCTGCAAGCTATAAAAACCTTGTAGACATCCTTGATGAGATGGCTATAAATAAAGTACAGCTTTATGCTATAGGCGATATCACTCCGGAAGAAGTTACTCTATTAAAAGACAAAGGTTTATATTAAGCTTTGGCTATTAACTATAAAATATAAATTATATGTCAAGTATATTTAACAAACAATGGATAGACCTTGTTTTTGAGGGGCGCAATAAAAGTTATGGCGCTTATCAGCTAAGGTCAGAAAATCCAAAAACTACTACAGTAGCCATTATCCTTGGTACATTACTTTTTGCAGGTGCTATTGGTGCTCCTGTAATTATCAGTAACATGAAATCAGGCGATGATACTGCTGATACAGAAAAAGTAGAAGTTATAGAAGTGGTTGATATACCGGAGCCTCCTGTTGAGGCTGCGTTACCGCCACCACCGCCACCGGTTGAGGCTTACCAGGCACCAAAATCGATAGTTGAAGAGGTTAAATTTAAGCCTCTTGAAGCAGCAAAGAAAGAAGATGTGCCGGAAGATCCTCCTAAAGTGGAGCAGTTTAAAGATGCCGATCCAAGTTCTCGTAACGCAGAGGCAAGCCCTACAGGTGATATTAACATTGCCAAACCATCTGGTGACCTTGATAAAGGTGTAGAGCCTGTAGATAATAGTAATACAATTTATAATTCGGCAGGACTACAGGTTCAGCCAGAATTCCCTGGTGGTATTGCAGCTTTCTATACGTATGTAAACAAGAACTTCAGGATTCCGGAGCTTGACCAGGACATGACAGCAAGGATATATGTATCTTTCGTTGTAGAAAAAGATGGTACGCTTACGGCTATTAAAGTACTTAGGGATCCGGGTTACGGATTAGGTAAAGAAGCAGAACGAGTATTAAAATCGTTAAAAACTAAATGGTCTCCGGGTATCCAGAACGGTAAACCGGTAAGGGCTTCTTATAACCTTCCTATTACGATTAATATAAAATCTTAATTAAAATATTTAGCGATGGTTACTGGAAGAAGGTCCCGCTACGAAACACAGAAATCGCCTTTACAGCGATTTCTGTTCGTTTTAGGCATAGTGTTCTTTATGTTGTACTTTGCTTTTGGTTTTATGCTCATATTTACTAATAAGGTTCCTATTAACATTACTTACAACGGCAGGGTAACACTTGGCATACTGGTAATAATTTATGGAGCGTTTAGGGCTATACGACTTTTACAAAGCAGCAGGCAATGAAAATACTAATACTTACGTTAATTACGGTATTGTTTACACTTAGTGCTAAAGCACAAGGGCAAACCCCTGCGCTTCCTTCTTTTACAGAGCAGGAAACTCCGGGTTGGGCGGTTGAAACAGATATAAAGCCTGAATTTCCCGGTGGTGTAAATGCATTTTACGGCTTTATAAACAAACGCTACAGGTTACCTAAGGTTAAAGACAGTATGACTGCCAGGGTTTATGTAAGCTTTGTTGTAGAAAAAGATGGCAGCATGAGTAATTACCATATATTAAACGACCCAGGTTATGGTATGGCCGACGAACTAATCAGGGTTTTAAAAACGATTAAAGAAAAATGGTCTCCCGGTGTTATTGATGGCAAACCTGTAAGGGCGTCATATAAGTTACCGCTGACTTTAAATATTAAGTAAATGAAATATACGTATGCCTTATTAGCGATAGCTATAATAAGTTCGGGCGTGTTTTTTGCATGCAAAAATGATACAGCATCTAAAATAGAAGTTGCAGATGAAACAACTATTGCGGGTAACCTTAACCTGCAGGTAGATGCTACCGTACAGCCCATTGTAGAAGATGTGCTTGCCGTGTTTAAAAGTGTTTACCCTAAGGCACACATACTGCAGGTTAACCGTAGCGAGAGCGATATTGTAAATGCCATAATGCGCGATTCGAGTGCTGTTGTAGTGCTTACAAGGGAACTTGCAGAAAATGAAAAGGCGCATTTTGATAAATTCAACATCAAGCCGCGCATTACCCATTTTGCTACTGACGCTCTTGCATTAATCACTAATAAATCAACTACTGACACTGTTGTTAACCTTGAAGATGTTTATAAGGTTATGCGCGGCGAAGAGGCTGCCACAGTAAAGAAACTGGTGTTTGATAACCCTAATTCGAGTGCCCTGCAAATGTTAATGAAAAATGCTGGGGTTACAAAAATTCCTGCAAATGCCGTATATTCGCTTAACAACACCCAGGAAGTAATTAAATTTGTTTTACAAAATGCTGGTACTATTGGGGTTGTTGGTGTAAACTGGCTGGTACAGCCTCCACAGGAACTTGTAGAGGATGTGGCTAATTTAACGGTTCTTGGTGTAGATAATGTTAAAATTAACAAGGGCAGAAAAAAATATTTTAAGCCTTCGCAAAGCAATATATCTACGGGTTTTTATCCGCTTACCCGTAAGTTGTATTTGTTAAATTACCAGGGCAGGCCGGGCTTAGGCATGGGTTTTGCAAATTATATAAATGCACCGGAAGGGCAAAGGATAATTCTAAAATCCGGATTGCTGCCGGTAGAGATCCCGCCAAGGGAAATCGAAGTACGTAATGAATTATAAAATAACTACTAAATATTAAAGGAGAAATTAAAGATGATCAAAATGAAAAAATTTAAATTCCTTGGTTTATCATTGTTGCTTTTCGGAATGGCAAACGCACAGGATGCCAACGAAGCTAAGAAAGCAATTGACGCAGAACAATTCCAGAAAGCAAAAACAATTTTAAAGTCGCTTATTTCATCTACCCCGGATGAAGGCAGGAACTATTTTCTATTAGGCGATATATACTTATCACAATCATACCCGGATTCTGCTGCTATATACTTTAACAAAGGTAAAGCCGTAAAAAACAATGCCGAATATAATACTATAGGTTTAGGAGAACTGGATCTTGATAGTGGTAATGCCGCCGCTGCACAGGCAAAATTTGATGCGGTAGAAAAAGACCTTAAAAAGAAAGATGTAGAGCAACTGGTTTACATAGGCCGTGCTTACATTTATGCCGATACTCCGGATTATAAAAAAGCGATTGCAGTACTTAACAAAGCTGTTGCAAAAGATGCTAAATATGCACAGGCATACCTTTACCTTGGTGAAGCTTATTACAGGGACAGGGACCAGAACAATGCTTATAAAAATTTCCGTACAGCATCAGAGCTTGACCCAAGCCTTCTTAGGGCTAAACTTCAGCTTGGTGTAATTACTAAAAATACCCGTGCCGCTTTCCCGGAAGCTATAAAAGCATTTGACGGTATTATTGCTGTTAATCCTAACTATGGCCCCGTATACAGAGAGCTTGCCGAGACGTACTACCTTTGGGGTAATACTGATGGTGCCAAGAAGACAGAATACAATGCTAAAGCACTTGGTTACTACGAAAAATACATGGGCTTAACAGATTACTCTCTTGATTCAAGGATGAGGCATGCTGACTTCCTTCTACTAACAGGCGATTACAAATCGCTTGAGGCTGAAGCTCAGAAAATGCAGCAAATGGATAAGGTTAACCCAAGGATATTGCGTTATGCTGCTTATGCTGCTTACGAAAATGGTAACTATCCTGCAAGTTTAACTGCCATGACTGAGTTTATAACTAAAGCAGATCCTAAACGTGTAATTGCAAGAGATTACCTTTACCTTGGCCTTGCTAAACTTGCAACTTCTGTAGGTAAAGATGCCGCAGGTAACAGCGTTATTACAGATAAAACTCAATTTGACGGTGCTATTGCAGATATTAAAAAGGCAGCTGAAACGGATATTAACATTACTAATGAGTTTAACGAAATTGGTAAAAAACTGTTCTCTCAAAAACTATATGGCCCTGCTGCTGTAGTATTTGAAATTGCTACAACGAACCCTGCTAACAGGAATTTATTTTACGATAGCTTTTATCTTGCATACTCTATTTACTACGATCACGTAAATAAATCGGATGCAGATAAAAAGCTAAATGCAGAGCAGCTTGCTAAGGCAGATGTAGCTCTTGATAAAGTATTAGAGTTGTCTCCGGATGCTCAGGATGCATACCTGTTTAAAGCAAGGGTTAACAAAAACCTTAACTCTAATGATGCCTATGCTAAAATGGCTGTGGCTTATGATAATTACATTAGGGTAGTAACTGCTTTAGGTACTGCAGAAACATCTAAACCGGCTGTTGCTAAAAACCTTGTAGAGGCTTATGATAATGCTGGTGCTTACTATGCTGTTACAGATAAAGCAAAAGCTAAAGATTATTTTACTAAAGCAATAGCTTTAGATCCTAACGATACGTATGCAAAAGGTGAGGTTAAAAAACTTTAACACCTTATAATTACACATATAAACCGGCACATAGCCGGTTTTTGTGTTTTTGTATACTGCCTGTAATTAAATATGTATCTTTGCAAACTATTTGAAATTAAGATGCTGAAGAAGGAAACGCAGATAGAAGTAGAAAAAGGTGAGATGCTGCCCTTAATGGAAGAGTTTTATACCATTCAGGGGGAGGGTTATCATACCGGTACTGCTGCCTATTTTATACGTGTGGGAGGCTGCGATGTGGGCTGCCACTGGTGCGATGTTAAGGAAAGCTGGAATGCCGACCTGCACCCACCAACAGATACTGATGTTATTGTTGCCAATGCTGCCCAATGGGGTAAAACTATTGTTATTACCGGTGGCGAACCGCTTATGTGGAATATGGACCCTATAACCTTAAAGCTTAAGGCGGCAGGGTTAAAGGTACATATAGAAACATCCGGGGCATACCCGTTAAGCGGGTACTGGGACTGGATTTGCCTTTCGCCAAAAAAGAATAAGTTACCCACCCAGGCTGTTTATGATAATGCACATGAGCTTAAAGTGATTATACACAATAAGCACGACTTTATTTTTGCCGAAGAACAGGCTGCTAAAGTAAATGGTAATGCAATATTGTTCCTCCAGCCGGAATGGAGTAAAAAAGAACAGATAACCCCACTTATTGTTGATTATGTTATGCAAAATCCTAAATGGCGTGTATCTTTACAAACACATAAGTATTTAAATATACCTTAATAATAAACCAAAACAACTGTAAGATGAAAAAATTATTTATTGCCGTAGCTTTTATGTTTGTAGCACAGGTAAGTATGGCGCAAACTGCAACTACTAAAGCTGCCGACCCTGCATTTAAAAAAGAAGTACTTAGGCTGCTTGAGCTTAGTGGTACTAATGCACAGTATGAAGCATTAATTAACCCTATTATTAAAAGTGCACCTGCTGATAAGCAAGCCGATTTTAAAAAAGAAGTTACAGAGTCTTTAAAAGGGCTTACAGATAAAATTGCAGAAATTTACATGCAGGAATTTACTCCGGAAGATGTAAAAACAATGATTAAATACTATGAGAGCCCAGTGGGTAAAAAAGCAGCTTCTAAAGCAGGAGTTCTTTTAGAGAAAGGCCAGGCTGCCGGTATGGAGTGGGGCCAGAGCCTGCAAGGTATCATGATGAAATATTCTGGTGAATAATCCTATCACTGTTAAAAATAACTAACCCCGCATTGCGGGGTTTTGTGTTTTTATATGCTAAGCTTTGCAAGGTAATCATAATGTTCGCCTTCTAAAATTAGCTCACTTTGCAGTTTATTGCCATGCGCCGCATTTTGCAATGTATTGTAATCTATATACATCCAGTTAAAAGGTTTTTCCTTTTCCCCTTTATAAGTTACATTAAAAATCACTTCGCCATAGTAGTCTATGTCACTGGGAATCCACTTACCGCCATCTTCGTCTTCATCAAACATATAAATTATATCAGATGAATCAAGCAAAATTTGTCCGCCCTCATTGAGTAATGATTTTAATTTATACAAAAATCCCGATATTCTTTTTAGCTTGCCGCACATTCCGGCACCATTCATAAGTAAAAGTATCGTATCATAACCGCCTTCGTGTTCCATAACATCGCCGGCAATGGTATTTTTTATCCCCCTTCGTTTACAGGCTTCTATGGCATTTGCAGATATATCTATAGCCGTAACATCCATACCGCGCTCATTTTGCAGGTATAGGCTATGGCTTCCGGCACCGCAGCCCACATCGAGTACTTTACCACTTGCCATTTGCAATGCCTTTTGCTCTAAAGCCGGCATGGCATCATAGCTCCTAAAGAGGTAAGAAACATCCATTTCATCCTCTTCAGATATTGATGTTTCGGTAATTAAATTTTCCGGAGCATTCCCGGTTTGATAATCAAGTATGGCTTTCCCAAAAAGGTCTTTCATTTTTTTATACTTTTGCGGCAGATTGATAAATGTAATGTGGAATGGAGAATTTTTTAAAACAGCTTCCTAAGCTCGCCAAAGATAAGCATAACGAGAATAAAAAGTTTTTTGACAAGCTTAAAAAGAAGGTGCCTAAAAATTTAGACTACGTAATGCAAGAACTGCACGACCGCGAGTTTAAAAAAACAGATTGCCTTACGTGTGCCAACTGTTGTAAAACTACCGGCCCACTCTTTACGCTTGCCGATATAGAGAGAATTGCAAAGCATTTTCGGCAAAAACCACAGCAGTTTATAGATAAATACCTGCACATAGATGAGGATAACGATTATGTGCTGCAAAGTGTACCCTGCACTTTCCTCGATGCTGAAAATTATTGCATGATCTATGATGTACGCCCCAAGGCATGCCGGGAATTCCCGCACACCGACAGGAAGAAGTTTCAGCAAATATCTAACCTTACCCTTAAAAATGTTGCCATTTGCCCCGCGGCTTATAATATTGTGGAGGAAATGAAAAAGAAGTTGCCGGTGTAAGAATTGAAATTATTAACATATATTTGATATATCAAATTTGATATGAAAAAAGCATACATTACAAGAGCAATACTTAAAGACTACCTTACCATTAAAAATGTAGATATTACCTTTAATGAAGATATTAATATCATTATAGGTAAGAATGGAACAGGCAAGACTAATTTTATAAATTATTTGGCCGATAGTTTGTCAGAAAATCAAGCAATTAAAAATAATCATAGTTACATCTATTTTAAATCTTCCAATAATAATTTTTTAAAAGAAATTAAAAATATTAAGTTTTTAAAAGAAGTTAAAAATAATGGTTTTTTTAAGAATCTGTCGTTGAAAGATAATAAAGTTGTTAACTTGAAAAATGGAGATGGGGAAAATTTAAATGAAATTAGTACGTTAGATTTTATAATCCCTCTAAAGATTAGTCACGGTATTCCGGAATCTCTTAAAATTATCCAAGAACCTATTAACGATGTCATTAGGAAAATACCTGAGGGTTATACTGTTTTTCCAGATACTGACAGTTCGCTGGCATTTGCGATAGGAGTACACTATTTTACCAAATTGCATAGTATAATTCCCAAAGGTACTAAATCGTATAACATTAACGAATCTTTAAATTCATTAAATAATAATCTCACTAAATACTCAAATATAGAAGGAGTACGAATTGGACAAAATTTCGGTTTAGATAATTCAGATAAAAATGAAATCTATTTTAATAATCTTTATTTAGAATACAATATAAATGGAGTATGGCTTTCATTCAATCAGCTTTCTGATGGTACTAAACGGTTGTTCTACATTATTTCTGAGATTACCTATAACGACCGTTTTATAGTATTATTAGAAGAGCCGGAGCTGGGATTACACCCTCATCAGCTTTATGATTTAATGCGATTTATTAAAGAAGCGTCAGAGAAATTCCAATTTATTATAACTACCCATTCTCCTATGGTGTTGAATACTTTGAATAGTGATGAATTGGACAATATTATAATTTCAAGTATAGAAAATGGAGCTACTCAATTAAAACATTTAGCGCCAGAGCAAATTGCAAAAGCACAGGCTTATATGGAAAAAATGGATTTGAGCGATTACTGGATTCATTCTGATTTAGAAGATTAATATGATGAGAGTAGGTCTAATAGGTGAAAATCCAAACGATACAGAATCTATAGCTAATTTACTAAGCTTAAAATATAATCATCAATACATTTCGGTATTAAAAAGAAGAAAGGGTGGTCAGTTAGATAATGCTAAGTTTACTGCCTTGTTAGAAATTGAACTTAGAAATAATAATTTTGATTTACTTATCTTTATTAGAGATTTAGATGGTTTTGAAAATGAAGCTGATAAAGTTAGAGTAAGAGAAAAATGGTTTGCTGCTAACAAGTTGCACTTTAAAAAAGATTCACTATTTTTATTAAACATTCACGCTTTAGAATCTATATTCTTTTCAGACATTGTTAGTCTTAATAAGATATTTAATTTGAAGTTGAACTTTAGTAATCCACTATCGATTAATAATCCTAAAAAAGAATTGATTAGGGTTACTTCTGAAAGGTATAAAGAAAATAGAGCAGCTGATTACATTTCCAAATTAGATTATAATGCAGTTTTAAAGAACTATAAGCCTCTTAAAGACATTGATAATTACTTAAAAGTTTAAGTTATGGCAAAGCTAACGTCTCTCACCCCAATGTTCTGGACAAAAGAAATTGCAGCAACAGTTGCTTTTTATACCGATGTGCTGGGTTTTGAATGTGGCCTGCTTGAAGAAGGCTGGGCGGTATTGCTGCGTGACGAAATAGAAGTAATGCTGGCGTACCCTAATGAACATGTTACTTTTAACGGTCCTATGTTTACCGGGTCTTTTTACATAAATACTACAAATGTAGATGAACTGTGGGAAGCTTATAAAGATACCTGCAACATTTGCTACCCCATAGAAAATTTTGAATATGGTATGCGTGAGTTTGCCATTTATGATAATAACGATTATATACTGCAGTTTGGGCAACCCATAAACCAGGAAGAAGAATGAAACTAATGCGCATTGTAATGCTGGCGGTGCTTTCGCTGGCAATATCCGGATTGATGTATTATGTTACGGCTGGCGTAATACGCTCTTCGTGGGCAGATATTATTGGCGAAATTTTTACAACAGCCATTATAATATTTGTTTTATTGCTCATTGTATATATAATTGCACGGTCGGCGGCTAAAAAGGCAATAGCGGCGCGTAAAAAAGGCCTCCCCAATCAGGAAGGCCCTAAGCCTTAAGCAGCTATTTCATTATCGGCGTGTTGTTTTAGCTCGCCTACAAAACCTTCAATGGTTTGTATCTTTCCGTCTATATATTCAAGCAATCCTTCTATTTTATCCCTTAGGTCTTCAAAGAATGCTATAATGTCTTCTATATATCCTTTTATCTTGTGTACAAACTGAATGATGTACTCTACAACGTCGTTTAATTTTTCGGTGATATTCATGGCGCTTTGTTTTAGTCGTTTATAATACCTGAAAATTACGAAACCCTTTTGGTACACTAAAACACTTTGTATAAAAATTAAGAAATGGTTTATCCCTTATTCCGCATATATAAGGTATTTCTTCCTCATTGTCTTAAATTGTTCTAAACCAAGCTCCCAGCTCTTCCTAATTTCCCATTGTGTCTTGCCGGCCTCTATTTGCTGCTGCAAAACTTTTGTGCCCGCAAGCTTGGTAAAAAACGGAATAAAGAATTTCGATTTATCTTCGGTAGCGTTATAAGCTTTAATCAGCCACTTTAATTCTATCCTTGTTACTTGCGGCGCTTTACTCAGGTCTTCACCATAACAAAGCACACCTTTATATTGTGGGTCTTTAGCACCCTCGTTAGGCTCTGGCGTAAAACTAAATCCGGTTTTAGGCAAATAGGGCGACCCATATAACTGAAATTGCTTATTCGTACCGCGGCCCATACTCACGTTAGTACCTTCAAAAAAGCATAGGCTGGCATACAGGTTTATAGCCTGGTCGTTAGGCAAATTAGGCGATGGCTTTACAGGCAGGCTGTAGGGCATTGTCCTGTTATAATCAGTGCACGGTATTACGGTTAGCTTACACTGCACGCCATCTTTAAGCCATTTTTCTCCATTAATCATTTTGCCATATTCTCCTATGGTCATGCCGTGCAGGGTAGGTATGGGGTGCATGCCAATAAAACTTGTATGTTCCTTTTCTAAAACCGGCCCATCAATTATGCCACCGTTAGGGTTTGGCCTGTCTAAAATAATCAGCGGAATGTTATTTTCGGCGCAAGCCTCCATTATATAATGGAGTGATGATATGTAGGTGTAAAAACGTGCACCCACATCCTGCAGGTCGAAAACTAAAACATCTATTCCGGCAAGTTGCTCCGGTTTTGGTTTTTTATTATTACCGTAAAGCGAAATTATAGGCAGCCCGGTTTTAGTATCCTTGCCATCTTTAATATGCTCGCCTGCATCGGCAGTGCCACGAAAGCCGTGTTCGGGCGCAAATATTTTTTTAAGGTCGGTCTTTTGGCTAATTAAAAAGTCGACAATATTTTCGGTTTTACCATTTATAGTAATCGTTCCCGTTTGATTAGTCACAATACCCACTTTTTTACCTTTAAGTAATGGGAGGTATTTCTCAAAATTATCGGCGCCGGTTTTTATGTTTAGCCCTTCATTTTTTTTGCCAATAGCTAATTGCCCATTGTCTGTTAGTTGTTCATTGCCTCTTGCGCTTTGCCCGTTGTCTATTATCTCACGTCTATCATCTGTAATCTTCTCACTGCCACTATTTATCTTCCCCTTAACAGAATTTCCGCAGGCAGCCACCAGTATTAATGAGAATAAAACTGTATTTTTGAAAAACGAAAAAGACACCATACACGTTGAATTTAGAATATTTTATAGCAAGCAGGCTGGTTACTGCAAAGAACCATAAAAGTAGTATATCTGCACCAATTATAAAAATTGCCATTATTGCCATAGCAATAGGCATTATTATGATGGTCATTGCCATTGCTACCGGTGTGGGCCTGCAGGAAAAGATCCGCGAAAAGGTATCGGCATTCAACGGAGATATCATTATTACAAATTTCGACGATAACCAGTCAGAAGTTAGTGTAGTGCCTATTTCTATAAAACAGGACTTTTATCCTAAATTTACTAAGGTAAAAGGTATAAGCCATGTGCAGGCAGTAGCATCTAAGGCGGGTATAATTCGTACCGCGCTATCTTTTGAAGGTATAATTTTTAAAGGAGTAGGTAAAGACTATAAGTGGAACGAGCTGCAGGAGTACCTTGTTGCCGGACGTATACCTAACCTAAAGGCGAACCTTAATACAGAGGTTATACTTTCGCAATACCTGGCAAATAAACTGGATTTAAAGGTGGGCGATAAATTCAACACTTTTTTTATGAAAGAAGGCGGCAACGGCATGCCTAATTTAAGAAGGTTTGAGTTAGTAGGTATTTATACATCGGGTTTTCAGGAATTCGATTCGGCTTATTTAATAGGTGATATTCGCCACGTGCAGCGCATGAATAAATGGTCGCCGGAGCAGGTGGGGGAGTTTGAAGTTTTCCTGGACAATTTTAACCAGCTTAAAGAAAAGGGCGAAGAAGTATATAAAGCGATACCATCTACCCTTAACAGCATAACTATAGAAGAAAAATATATAAATATTTTTGAGTGGTTAAAACTATTCGACGTTAATATAATTGTCATCATTGTTATCATGATCATCGTGGCCACCATAAATATGGTAGTAGCGCTGCTGGTACTTATATTAGAACGCACCCAAATGGTGGGAATGCTAAAGGCACTGGGTGCTAATAACTGGCGAGTGCGAAAAATATTTTTATACAACGCCGCATACCTTATAATAAAAGGGCTCTTTTGGGGCAACCTTATAAGTATAAGTATGCTGTTAATACAAAAATATTTTGGCGTAATTACCCTGCGCCCCGAAAACTACTATGTAAGCGTAGCTCCGGTAAGCATAAGTGTACCCGCAATATTACTTATTAATGCAGGCACAATTGTAATATGCCTGGCGCTGTTACTCATTCCGTCATACATTATTACAAAAATTTCTCCGGTAAAGGCACTCCGTTACGAGTAATAAATAGCACACCTATATATAAGGAGCAGTTGTTGCATGCGCATATTAGCAGTGGTCGCGCCCGCTATCCGCTGTACACGCCGCCCTACGGTTGGCGTGGTGCCGCTGCTATCGGGGCTAAAAGCATGTTAATTTTTAATTTGCCATCTTAGATTAACAGGAGTGAGTACAAAATACACCGCAGGCGTAAACCT